>NZ_VAHD01000002.1 GCF_005876985.1 Rhodoferax bucti | reverse complement strand
GCCGTTGCACTGACCTTGAACAACAGGCCACGCAAAACGTTGAATTGGAAGACACCAGCAGAAGCGCTGAACGAGTATCTAAAATCTGTCGCGTAACCCGGTGTTGCGACGACCGGTTGAATCCGCCGTATTCCCCAGCGCGCTGCAAGGCCAGGCGGATGGACTCGCGCCGCAGCACGCTCAGGTCATGGGCATGGTCGGCCCACTGCGCCTCGGTGTCTGCCCGCAGGATACGGCGCTGGTGCGGGTCAGCGTAGAGCACGGCAGTGAGCGGCGCATGCTCCAACAGCCAGTGGTGAAGAATGTCCTCCGCCCGGTGGATAGCGGGCCAGACCGGCCACAAAGTGTCGTCCAGGTCGAGGGTAATGGCGCGGATATCGCTCAGGTTCAGCATGGGGCGGCTTGGCATGAGGCGGCTACTATTGGGAGTGTCATTCACCCCATTGTGCCCTTCCCGTTTTTGCCTCCTCTATTGGTGCCCACCATGCCGACCACGACCCCGCTGACACCACTTTCGATGCCCATTCCTTCTGGCGAACAGCTCAAAGCCGCGCGCTTGGCCGCTGGCCTGAACCAGGCACAGGCTGCCGAACTCATGGGCTACTCGCTGCAGACCGGCAGCCGGGGCGGCCTGCAGTCGCGCACTTGGCAAGCGCTGGAGAGCACCACCGATGAGCGCAATATGCAAGGCCCCGTGTTCGCCATGTTTTTGCTACTCACCGGCCAGCACCCCACCCTTCAACTGGTACCCAGAGAGACCGAAGCGCCCGACACCAGCAAAAGCCCCGACGCGGTCTGACAACCCCAGCTACCGGACAATCCAGACTTATGGCACTCCCCTCCCCTTTTTCTCCTGAACCCTCCTACACCCATGGCCAGGAAGCCCGCACCGCGGTGCTGCTGTGCAACCTGGGCACTCCGGACGAGCCCACCACCCCGGCCGTGCGCCGCTACCTGGCCGAGTTTTTGAGCGACCACCGCGTGGTGGAGATTCCACGCCTGCTGTGGTTGCTGATCCTGCACGGCATCATTTTGCGTTTTCGGCCCGCCAAGTCGGCCGCCAAATACGCCAGCATCTGGACGCCCGAAGGATCGCCCCTCAAGGTCTGGACTGAGAAGCAGGCCAAGCTGCTGCAAGGCTGGCTGGGTCAGCGTAACCATCAGGTCAAAGTGCGCTGGGCCATGCGCTACGGCAGCACCAACATCCCCTCCCAGCTCAGCGCACTGAAGGCGGAAGGCTTTACCCGCGTACTCATCCTTCCGGCCTATCCGCAGTACAGCGCCACCACCACCGCCAGCGTGTTTGACGCGGTGTACCAGTGGGGTCAGCAAACCCGCTCCATCCCCGAGCTGCGCTTTGTGAACCATTACCACGACCACCCCGGCTACATCGCCGCCTTGGCGGCCAGCGTGCAGCGCCACTGGAAAACCCATGGCCGCCCCGACCAACTGGTGATGAGCTTTCACGGCGTGCCCGAGCGCACGCTGCACCTGGGCGACATCTACCACTGCGAATGCTTCAAGACAGCGCGCCTGGTTTCTGAGGCGCTGGGCCTGCGCAAGGACGAGTTCAAGGTGACCTTCCAGTCCCGCCTGGGCCGCGCCAAATGGCTGGAGCCCTACACCGAGCCCACCTTGATTGAGATGGGCCAAGCCGGTGTGGAGCGTGTGGACGTGATCTGCCCCGGCTTCACCAGCGATTGCCTGGAAACACTGGAAGAAATCAACATGGAAGCCCGCGAAGCCTTTTTGCACGCAGGCGGCAAAGAGTTTCACTACATCCCCTGCCTGAACGATGACCCCGAGTGGATCACCGCCCTGTGCAAGATCACCGAAACCCACTTGAGTGGCTGGTCCACCCAAGAGCGCCCAGACCCGGCGGAGCGGGAGGCCTCACGCAAAGCCGCTTTAGCGCTGGGTGCCAAGCAGTAAACGCCATGACCTCTGTAAACCCGCACAGCGCCCACGCCGACCTGATTGCGACCTACCGACGGGCGGAGGCCGAGGCGGCCCACAAGTTCAGCCTGATCAAGGCAGCTGAGAAAAAAGGCCCCAAGGCGATACAAACCGCCATCGACACCTCCGCCAAAGCCGCCAAGCGCCGGGATGCCTATGCCAAGAAGCTATCGGCGCTGGGGATTGAGGTGGCAGCCACTGCGCCCTAGCGAAGCGCCTCGCGCATCAGGGCCGCAACCTGCTCCATCACTGCGGGGGCATCCGTTACGCCCTGCGTGCGCTGCTGCTCCGCCCAAGCGGCTTGTGCGCTGCGGTACTGCGTCATGCCTTGCCAGGTAAGCGCCTCATGGCGGCTCAATACACGCACGTGGGCACCGGCGGCGCGCAAATCGTCAAGCTGCGTGAAAAAGCTCTCATCCATCACCCGGCCCAAGGCCGCATAGGCCCGCTCGGTAGCCCGGACCAAGGCTTGTTGGTCTTGCAGCGGCAGGCCAGCCCACACGCTCTGCTTCATGGCGACCAAGTACAAGTGGCCTAGCCACAGATCCTGAGACACCATCACATGGGGGGCCATGTCATGGGCCTTGAGCAGGTAGCCGCTGTCCACATTGACCACTAAGCCATCCAGCCGGCCATCGCCCAAGGCAGTGGCCACATCCGGGCTCCACGGCATGGTGACTGGCGTGGCACCGCTTCGGCGCAGAAAATCTTGGTGCCAAAAACTGGCTGTGCGCCATTTGCCCTGGCCCAAGTCACTCACCGTGTCCCGCGCAGCCTTGCTGAAAAATGCCAGCGGATACCCCGTGCCAAAGTACAGCGGCATGACTTGCTGGGCGGCCAGTTCCCGGGTGAATGCGGGCACGTCGCGATACACCTGCCGAAAGAAAGCAAGCTGCTGCCCACCCGTGGGGCCAACGGGGAAGCTCTTGAATATCTGGTGCAGCGGTAATTCCTTGGCGGTGTATTCGGGGACTACGGTGTCCATGTCCAGATCGGGCTGCCGCCCGAGCCGGCCTCATACGAGCTGGCCCCTGTGCCGCCCCATTGGGCCTCGACCCGCAAGCGCCCCTGCGACTCATGGGCGATGGCCGGAAACAGCACCTCATTCAAAAAACGGGGACGCATACCGCCCAGGGGCTCATGATCGCTGAAGCGCAGCACACGCACCGGGTTAGCTTGCGCAAGCGCTGTAGCACCGGTACCCGCCATGGCAGCCAGGCCACCCACGGCGCAGATGAGGGTGCGGCGGCGCGTTATGCCGCGCACTGGCGGAACAGGTAGAGAACTCTTGGGCGTGGTCATAGGGAAACAGCGTTTGGGTAGTTGTGCAGTAATATTTTTGCTTTGCAAATTCAACCTCAAGCAGCGCCGCAGCACCACGCCGTTGCCTTGATCCAGATGGTATTTTTTTGCACGAAATCCCGAAGTCAAAGGGCCAGTCCCGCCGCATGGTGTCCAATACCCCCATGGAAATGAACGACCGCAATGAGCAACGCCTGAACGATCTGGAGATCAAGGCAAGCTACCTCGAAGACACCCTGGACCAGCTGGACAGCATCATCATCCGCCAGCAGGAACAAATCGATTTGCTCATCCGCGAGCTCACCCACCTGCGGCAGCAGGCCCCCGAACCCGGCACCGCACGCAATCTGCGTGATGACTTGCCCCCGCATTACTGAAATTGGAGTTTTGACATGTCGCTTCACACCTGGTGGTTGTTTGTCATGATGACGTTCGTGGTGTCTGCCACGCCCGGCCCCAATATGTTGTTGGTCATGAGCACCAGCGCACGCGATGGCATGCGCGCGGCCATCGTGAGTATGGCGGGCTGCATGACCTCGTTGATGCTGATGCTGAGCCTTTCGGCTGCGGGGTTGGGGGCGCTGTTGCAAGCGTTTCCGGCCGTGTTTGACGGCTTGCGCCTGCTGGGCGCGGCGTATCTGGCCTACCTGGGCGTGCAGTGCTGGCGGTCGCCAGTGACAGACCAACCCGAAACCACACAGGCCGCTACCCCCCACTCTCAAGTAGCAGCGGGCAGCATGTGGGCCCAATACCGCCAAGGCGCCCTGGTGGCGGCCAGTAATCCCAAAGCCATTCTGTTTGCCGCGGCCTTCTTTCCGCAGTTTCTCAACCCGGAGGTGCCCCAGTTGCCGCAGTTCGGCATTTTGCTGAGCACCTTTGCGGTGGTGGAAGTCGCTTGGTATTTTGTGTATGCCGCCAGTGGCAAGCAGCTGGCCAACTACCTGCGCCGTGCCACGGTCATGCGCGCTTTCAACCGGCTCACCGGCGGCGTATTTGTGGGCTTTGCGGCACTCATGGCCGCCGCCAAAAGCTAAATAACGCAGCGCTGTGACACCCGCACTAGCGGGCCAGCGCCATGGCTTTCACCTGGGCCCACACAGCTTGCCCGGCGTGTAAACCCAACTGATCGACCGCCCGGCGGGTCAGCCTTGCCCACAAGCCGGTGCCCGCGCAGTCCAAGCGCACCAGCGCCTGGGCGGGGTGCTGGTCCGGCAAGATGCTCAACACCGTGCAGGCCACCACGTTTTGAATGCTGACGCCGGTAGGCTGCCGGGTGGCAATGCTCACATCGCGGGCCAATACGCGCAGGCGCACCGTCTGGCCCATTGCCAGCCCGGCATCGGCCAGCCAGAAGCTGCCACCGGCAAAGCGCAGCTCCGTGAGGTGCCACTGCGTATCGTGCGCTGCCACCTGCCCTAGCACCAGGCTCGCCACATCCCCCCCCAAATGGAGCACGGGGTCGGTGCCCGCCATCAGCGCCTGCAAAGGGCCACAAGCACGCACCTGCCCCTGCTCCAGCACGACCAAGGTGTCGGCAAGACGCGTGACTTCGTCTGCGGCGTGCGACACGTACACCATGGGAATGTGAAGCTCATCGCGCAAGCGTTCCAGCCAGGGCATGACCTCTTGGCGGCGGGCTTCGTCCAGCGAGGCCAAGGGCTCATCCAGCAGCAGCAACTGCGGATTGGTGGCCAGTGCCCGGGCGATGGCTACCCGCTGCCGCTCGCCCCCCGAGAGATCGGTGGTGCGCCGCTGCATCAAATGCGCGAGGCCCAAGGTCTTCACCGCGAACTCCGGGGTCAACAGCGGGCTGCCCTGGCGCGCTGGTGCCGCCCGGCGGCGGGCGAACTCCAGGTTGCCGGCCACATCCAGATGAGGCAACAAGCTGGCTTCTTGAAACACATAGCCCAGCGGGCGTTGCCAAGTAGGCACAAACACGCCGGCGGCGTCGTCCTGCCACAGCGTGTTGTGGATGCGAATGGAAGCATCACGGGGCCGCTCCAGCCCGGCCAGACAACGCAGCAAGGTAGTTTTGCCCGAGCCCGAGGGGCCATACAGCACGGCAATGCCGCGTTGTGGCAGGTGCACATCGACTTCCAGGCGAAAGCCCGGCTTGTCGAGTCGCAGCTGGATGTGGTTGAGCGCGTCACTCATGGGCGCAAGCGGCTACCGCGCGGATTCAGCCAACCCAGCACCAGCAGCACCACAAACGAAAACACCACCATTCCCCCTGCCAGCCAATGAGCCTGGGTGTATTCCAGCGCCTCCACATGGCCGTAAATCTGGGTGGAAACCACGCGGGTGGCTTCGGGAATATTGCCCCCCAGCATCAGCACCACGCCGAACTCTCCCACCGTGTGGGCAAAGCTCAGTACCGCAGCCGTCACAAAACCGGGCCGGCACAGGGGCAACACCACATGCCAAGCGGTGTCCCAGGGCGAAGCCCGCAAGGTCGCGGCCACTTCCAGCGGACGGTCGCCCAGATTTTCAAAAGCGTGCTGCAAGGGCTGCACCGCAAACGGGAGAGAGAACAGCACCGAGCCCACCACCAAACCGGTGAACGTGAACGGCAACAGCCCCACGCCCAACCACTGCGTGATGTGCCCCAGCCACCCTTGCGGCCCCATGCTCACCAGCAAGTAAAAGCCCAGCACCGTGGGTGGCAACACCAGCGGCAGGGCCACGACCGCAGCCACCACCCCGCACCAGCGTGACCCCGAACGCGCCAGCCACCACGCCAAAGGGGTCGCCAAGCACAGCAATACCAGCGTGGTGGTGCCGGCCAGCCGCAAGGTAAGGCGGATCGCCCCCCAGTCTTCCGCGCTGATAGGAATCACGCTCATGGCTCCCGCTTCACCGGCCCGGACCGTCTTCATAGCCGTGGCTACGGATTACCGCGCGGGCGGGTTCTGAGGCCAGGTAACTCCAAAAGGCCTGCGCGGCCGCATTGCTTTTGCCGCGCTGGAGCTGCACCGCATCGTGCTGCAGCGCGGTGTGCAGGCGGGCGGGCACCACCCAGGCGGAGCCCTCTGTAATGCGGCCATCCGCCATGACCTGAGATAGCGCCACAAAGCCCAAGGGCGCATTGCCGCTAAACACAAATTGGTAGGTCTGCGCAATGCTCTCACCCTGCACCAGGCGCGCCTGCACCTGGCTGCGCAGTTGCAGTTGGTCCAGCACTTCCAGGGCCGCTGCACCATAGGGAGCTACTTTGGGGTCGGCGATAGCGAGGCGCTCAAAGCGGCTGCGCAGCACCTCGCCGTGGGCGTCCACCAGCCCGGGCTGTTTGCTCCACAGCACCAGCCGGCCTGTGGCGTAGGTGAACTGGCTGCCCTGCACCGCTGCACCCTCTTTCACCAAGCGCGCGGGCGTGGCGTGATCCGCTGACAACAACAAATCAAAGGGAGCGCCGTTGCGGATTTGCGCATACAGCTTTCCGGTGGCGCCGGGCACCAGTTGAATACGGTGGCCGCTGCTGCGCGCAAAGTCTGCCGCGAGCTGCTGCGCAGTGCCGCTGAAGTTGGCCGCTACCGCCACCAACGCTGTGTCGGCCTGCGCGCCCGCTACACCGCAGGCCCACCCGGCCACGGTCAACACCCCACGCAGCACCGCAGTTTTCCAAAAATTTGCCATAACCCGAGATTAGCACCCGCCAGTGCGGGCTCGCTCGCCACCGCCCCGGCAGCAGAAAAGGAAACGGGGCACCAGAGTGCCCCGTCTTTCTACCGCCTGCAAACGCTATAAATTTAATAGCTGCTTGCGCATATTCAGCGTGCGCTAGAGGCCTATTTGAGCATCAAACCAGCTGTTCTACCGCTTTGGCCTGAAAGCGCTTGAGTACCCGGGGCAACACCAGCACCGACAGCACCACCACCAACAGGAAGACCGACATGGGTCGCTGCAAGAAGATCATCGCACTGCCTTCCCCGATGGACATGGCATTGCGCAACTGGGCCTCGGCCAAGGGCCCGAGAATCATGCCGACGATCACCGGTGCCGTCGGGAAGCTGAAGCGGCGCATCACCAAGCCCAACACACCCACGGCATACAGCAGCACCAAGTCAAACGCACTTTGGCGCATGCCGTAAGTGCCGACGGTGGCGAAGATCAAAATGCCAGCGTACAGCTGTGCCTTGGGCACTTTGAGCAACTTCACCCACAAGCCCACCATGGGCAGGTTCAGCACCAACAGCATGACGTTGCCAATGAACAGCGAAGCAATCAAGGCCCACACCAGCGCGGACGATGTGGTGAACAGCTGCGGGCCAGGCTGAATGCCGTAGTTCTGGAAGGCTCCCAGCAACACCGCCGTGGTGTTGGACACCGGAATACCCAGCGTCAGCAAGGGAATCAGCGCAGTAGTCACCGTAGCGTTGTTGGCCGCTTCCGGCCCCGCCACACCTTCGATCGCGCCTGTGGTGCCGAATTCAGCCAGGTTGTCACCTTTGGCCAGCTTCTTCTCCGCCGCGTAGCTCAAGAAGGTAGGTATCTCGGTACCGCCCGCAGGAATGCAACCAAAAGGTGCCCCGATGGCAGCGCCCCGGATCCAGGCGGGAATTGAGCGCTTCCAGTCACGCGCCGTCATGGTGACACGGCTGAGCTTGTTTTCGGTTTCCACCACCTTGCCTTCGAACAGCACAAAGTGCAGCGCCTCTGCCACCGCAAACAAACCGACCGCAACCAGCACGATTTCAATGCCGTCCAGCAACTCCGGCATGTTGCCGGTGTAACGGGCCTGGCCGGTGATCTGGTCCATACCGATCAGGCCGATGGCCAAGCCCAGAAACAAGGCGGTCAGGCCGCGCAAGGTGCTTTGCCCCAATACCGCGCTCACCGTGGTAAATGCCAGCAGCATCAGGCAAAAGTATTCCGGTGGGCCGAGTTTGACCGCGTACTCCGCCACCAGCGGGGCAAACAGGGTCACCACCACGGTGGCAATGCTGCCCGCCACGAAAGAGCCGATAGCGGCGGTCGCCAGTGCGGCACCAGCCCGGCCGCTCTTGGCCATTTTGTTGCCCTCCATGGCCGTGACCATGCTGGAGGTTTCGCCCGGCGTGTTGAGCAAGATGGAGGTGGTGGAGCCACCGTACATCGCGCCGTAGTAAATACCGGCAAAAAAGATCATGGAAGCGGTTGCTTCCACCTGGGTGGTGATGGGCAACAGCATCGCCACTGCCGTGGCGGGTCCGATGCCGGGCAACACGCCCACTGCCGTGCCCAATGCACAGCCCACAAAGGCCCACAACAGGTTCACCGGCGTGCCGGCGGTCATGAAGCCTTGAATCAGTTGGTTCCAAATATCCATTACAGCCATCCGCTTTGGGTCAAACCTGGCAAGCTGATAGCCAGAAACTTGGTAAACATCCAGTACACCGGCGCCGAGATCAGCAAGCCGACCACTGCATCCGTAGCCCAGGTCCGGGCGGTGCCGGAGGGTTGCCCTTGGGAGAGCCGAGCGCCCCGCGATGCCAGCACAAAACACACGGCACAGCTCAAAATGAAGCCAATGGTGGTAATGAGCGCGGCATTCACTAGCAGGCCTACCGACATCCAGACAAAACCGGGCCAGTAAGGTTGCTCACCGTCGTCACCGACTTCCAGATCCTTGAAGCCTCCCCGGCGCACTTCCCAGAGCAGAAAGGCACCACACAAAAACAAGGCCACCGAGACCACCCAGGGCAAGAAGTCGGGGCCGACCCCCGCATATCCGGCTTCTGACGGAATGATCCACGCGCCCGCCCCCAGCCCGAGGGCCAGGAGCAGCACGCCGATGGCAACGGCAGCTTCCTGCCGCGCTTTCAGCGCAGGGGTCATGACAGCATTCCAGAGAGGTGCATGATGCCGCGCAGGCTGGCGAACTCGGCATCCACAAAGTCGTCAAACGCCTTGCCGGTCAACACGGCGGGGGTCCAGGCATTCTTCTCCAGCGCCTCGGCCCAGCCCTTGGACTTGGAGACCTTGGTAATCATGTCGGTCAAGGCCGCACGTTGCTCAGGGGTGATGCCGGCTGCGCCATACACGCCACGCCAGTTGCCCAGGACCACGTCATAGCCTTGCTCACGCATGGTGGGCACATTGGCCAGACCGGGCAGGCGTTTTTCCGAGGTCACGCCAATCGCGCGCATCTTGCCAGCGGTGATGTACTCCGCAAACTCGCTGTAACCGCTGCCGCCCACGGTGACGTTGCCACCCAAAATGGCCGCAGTAGCTTCGCCGCCGCCACGGAAGGCCACGTAGTTGACCTTCTTGGGGTCCACATTGACCTTGGTGGCCAGCATGGAAGCGCAGATGTGCTCCGTGGAGCCGCGGGAGCCACCGCCCCACTTCACGCTGCCGGGATCTTTTTGCATCTGGGTGACCACGTCTTTCATGGTCTTAAGGGGGGAGTCCGCCGGCACTACAAACACGTTGTACTCGCTAGTCAAGCGGGCGATCGGTGTGAGCTTGTCCAGAGACACGGCAGGCTTGCCGGTGATGATGCCGCCCAGCATGACCGCGCCCATCACCATCAGAGAGTTCGGGTCGCCCTTGGCGGAGTTCACAAACTGGGCCAAGCCGATCACGCCGGCGGCACCGCCCTTGTTTTCGTACTGCACGGTGTCTGCCAGCTTGGCATCAATCAGGGCTTTGCCCAGCGCGCGGCCGGTGCCGTCCCAGCCGCCGCCGGGGTTGGCGGGCAGCATCATCTTCAGGTTGGTGGCTGCGCGGGCCGACAAAGGCAATGCACCGGCAGCGGCCATCACTGCCATGGATTTGAGGAAGGTATCGCGACGCATGGGGGTCTCCTATGGTTGTTGGTGGCCCTATGATGCGGGCCGTGGCTGTCATTCGGCTGTCCAAAATCCCTAGGGAAAACCCGCAAAATTTCTGGCCTGTTGCCCATGCATCTGCTCCTCATTGAAGACGATCCGGCCCTGCACACTACCCTGCAACGCAGCTTGGTGCGCGCGCAAATGCGGGTGGATGTGTGCAGTGACGGAGCCTTGGCCCTGCAGCACTGGACCGACCTGCAACCCGATGTAGTGGTGCTGGACCTGAGCCTGCCCGGGGTGGACGGCTTGGACGTGCTCAAACAAGCCAGACGCAGCGGCCTGCGCACCCCGGTGCTCATCCTCACCGCACGCGGTACCGTGGGCGACAAGGTGCTGGGCCTCAATGCCGGCGCAGACGACTACCTGCCCAAGCCCTTTGACCTGGATGAACTGGAAGCACGTGTGCGGGCCCTGCACCGCCGCAACGCAGACAACCCGGTGGTGCAAAGCAACGATCTGCAGGTTGGCGAGTTACGACTGGACCGCAACAGCGGCGCTATCTACCACCGCCACCAGGTGCTGGACCTCACGCCCAAAGAGCTGGCGCTGATGGGAGCCCTGATGTCACGCCCCGGCCATGCAGTGAGCAAAGAGCGGCTGTTTGAAGTGGTGTTTCCCGGTCAGGCCGATGTGCAATTTGAAGCGATTGAAGTGGTGGTGTACCGCCTGCGCAAAAAACTCAGCGCCACCCATGTCAGTCTGGTCACCCTGCGGGGCCTGGGCTACCTGCTCAAAGCTGCATGAGCACACCACGCCGCAGCGCCATGCCGTCCCTGCGCAAGAGCCTGCTGCTGGGCATCCTGATCCCCATCTTGCTATTTGTTGCGGTGGACACCTTCAGCCTGTACCGCCAAGCCCTGGCCGCAGTGAATACGGCGTATGACCGGACCTTGCTCGCATCGGCCAAAGCCATCGGCGAATTGCTGGATATTGAAGGCCATGGCGCACAAGCCCGTCTGCGCGCACAGGTGCCTTACTCTGCCTTGGAAGCCTTTGAAGCCGACAACCGCAGCCGCATGAGCTACCGCGTATCTGACGCCCGAGGTAACTGGGTGGACGGCGAACAGGACTTGGAGGTCTGGACCGGCAAGATTCCCCAACAAGGTCCCTACGCGGCCTTGGTGGATTTTTATGACGCGACATTCCGCGGCGATGCGGTGCGCGTAGCCGTGCTGCTGCAACCGGTGGCCAGCGGCCGCGAACGCACCATGGCCATGGTGCAGGTGGCAGAGACCTTGCAACTGCGCCACACGCTGGCCCGCCAGATTCTGGTAGACACCTTGCAGCGCCAACTGATTCTGATAACCGTGATCACCGGCGTGGTGCTGCTGGTGGTAGACCGGGCCACCCGGCCGGTGCGCCGACTGAGCAACGACCTCGAACAGCGCAGCGAAGACGACCTCACCCCACTGCCCGCTGCCGAGCTCCCACTGGAGATTCAGCCCATGGCGGTTGCGACCAACCATGTCATGCACAAACTGCAACACCTGCTGGACCACCAGAAACGCTTTGTGCGGGATGCCGCCCATCAGCTGCGCACCCCGCTGGCAGTGCTCAAGGTGCAGGTGCAGTCCGCACTACGGGGCGATGTGTCAGCGCAGCAAGGGCTGGAAGAAATCGAATCCACCGTGGACCGCGCCACCCAGCTCGCCAACCAAATGCTGTCCTTGGCCAAGGTCGAGCAAGTGCGCCAGCAGCAAGACTTTGACGCCATGGACTGGGCTGAGCCGGTGCGCACCATTGCCCTGGACTTGTCCGCCCTGATTGCCGAAAAAAACCTCGACTTTGAGCTGGCGACCGAGCCTTGCAACGTGCTCGCTCATGAATGGATGCTGCGCGAAATGGCCCGCAACCTGATCCATAACGCCATCCGGCAAACGCCTGACGGTGGCCGCCTGCACATTCATCTGCATGCCGCAGACGGGCAGGCCCAGCTCACGATTGCAGACAGCGGCCCCGGTATCTCAGAGGCACTGCGCATGCGCCTGTTCCAACCGTTTGCGGCCGGCAGCGGGCACTCGGGCTCGGGATTGGGTCTGACGATCACCCGCGAAATGGTGCTCGCCCTGGGCGGCAGCATTGCGCTCACCAACCGGATGGAACATGGCGCCTGCACCGGCCTGGATGCTTGTGTACGATTGCCACTCCACCCCGCCCACCCCAACTGACACCTACCCCACGCATGCAAAGCACCCGGATCGACAAATGGCTGTGGGCCGCCCGGTTTTTTAAAACCCGCTCGCTGGCCACGGACGAGGTGAACCTGGGCCGGGTGCAGTGGGAGGGCCGCGATGTCAAACCCGCGAAAGATGTGAAGATAGGTGACACCCTCACCATCTGGCAGGGCAAAGTCAAACGCACGGTAGAAATTCTGCAAATCAGCGAACAGCGCGGCCCGGCACCTGTGGCCCAAAAACTGTATGCCGAAACCGAAGACAGCATCCGCGAGCGCCTGGCGGCTGCCGAGCAGCAGCGCCTGAGCCCCGAACCGGCCCATTCCATTGCAGGTGGCCGCCCCACCAAGCGGGACCGCCGCGCTCTGCAAACCGGCTGGAATGAGCGCTGGAGCGCCTCGCTGGACTGAGCCCCCTACTAAGGCGCTTTGCGGGCCGCCCGCACCGGAGCCCCTGTTGAAAGCGGCGATAATCGGGGGTTACTACTGAGGCACCGCGCATCCGACTGGAATGCAGCACCCTCAAGGCCCCGCTATCAAACGAGTTTTGGAAAGCCCTTCTGCATGACCACCCTCACTCCCGTGCCCATTTCCCCCGTTGAAGACATCGTCGCCGACATGCGCGCGGGCAAGATGGTGATTCTGGTCGATGAAGAAGACCGTGAAAACGAAGGCGATCTGGTACTCGCTGCCGACCACGTGACCCCCGAAGCCATCAACTTCATGGCCAAATTCGGCCGCGGACTGATCTGCCTGACCCTGACCCGGGAGCGTTGCGAGCACCTGAAACTGCCTCCTATGGCAGCGCGCAACGGCACCGTGTACAGCACCGCCTTCACCGTTTCCATTGAAGCGGCCGAAGGCGTCACCACCGGCATTTCCGCTGCCGACCGCGCCAAAACAGTACAAGCCGCTGTGGCGAAAAACGCAGTGGCCGCCGATCTGGTGCAGCCCGGCCACATTTTCCCGCTACAGGCGGTGGATGGCGGTGTGCTCATGCGTGCAGGCCACACCGAAGCCGGATGTGACCTCTCTGCCATGGCCGGCTGCAGCCCCGCTGCCGTGATCTGCGAGATCATGAAAGACGACGGCACCATGGCCCGCCTGCCCGACTTGCAACTTTTCGCGGCCGAGCACGGTTTGAAAATCGGCACCATCGCTGACCTGATCCAGCATCGCAGCCAGATGGAATCGCTGATCGAGCAGGTCGGCACCCGCACCATGAAAACCGCCTATGGCGAGTTCACCGCCCATGCGTTCAAAGACAGCACCGGCCACGGCGTGCACTTGGCGCTGGTCAAAGGCCAGTGGGATGCCGGCACCGTGGTACCGGCCCGTGTGCATGAGCCACTCTCGGTGCTGGACGCCCTCGAAGTCAACCGCAGCATGCACTCCTGGAGCCTGGATACCGCCCTCGCCCACATTGCCGCTGAAGGCAAAGGCGTGGTCGTGCTGCTCAATTGCGGCGAGAGTGGCGC
This sequence comes from Rhodoferax bucti, assembly GCF_005876985.1. Classification (GTDB taxonomy): domain Bacteria; phylum Pseudomonadota; class Gammaproteobacteria; order Burkholderiales; family Burkholderiaceae_C; genus Allorhodoferax; species Allorhodoferax bucti. The sequence goes on along the minus strand of NZ_VAHD01000002.1, from coordinate 923,986 downwards.
ACAGTTGCTCGAGCAGTTTGAGGGCACCGCCCGCCCATCCCAGGCCCCGGAGCGGGGTCGCATGGACCTGCGCACCTACGGTATCGGCGCCCAGATTCTGCTGAAGTGCGGCGTGCACAAAATGCAATTGATGGGCAGCCCCCGCCGCATGCCCAGCATGACCGGCTACGGCCTGGAAATTACCGGCTACATCACCAAATAATTCAAACCAAGGAACCACCCATGTTTGGCGCAGACAAAGGCACCGCAGCCTCCGACCGTTTGAACGGTAAAAAACTCAACATCGGCATCGTGCAAGCCCGCTTCAATGCGGACATTACCAACGCACTGGCCAACGCCTGCAAAACCGAATTGCTGGCCTTGGGCGTGGCGGAGAAAGACATCGACCACGTGACCGTACCGGGCGCACTGGAGGTGCCCGTGGCACTGCAAGCAATGGCAGAAAAAGGCAAGTACGACGCCTTGATCGCGCTGGGCTGCATCATCCGCGGCGAGACCTACCACTTTGAGCTGGTAGCCAATGAGTCCGGCGCTGGTGTGACCCGCATTTCGCTGGACTACCAACTGCCGGTGGCCAATGCCATCCTCACGACCGAAAACCTGGAACAGGCCATTGCCCGCCAAACCGACAAGGGCCGCGATGCAGCCCAAGTCGCGGTGGAAATGGCCAACCTGCTGGAGAGCATTTGATGAGCGACACCCCCAACACCTCCGGCACCAAGCGCCCCCCACGCCAGAGCCGCACCGGCCTGACCGCCACCGGCGCCCGCAAAGCGGCCAGCAAATCCAACCGCACCCGTGCGCGCGAGTTTGCGCTGCAGGGCCTGTACCAGAGCATCGTGGGCCGCAATGCAGTGGACGATATCGATCCGTTCACCCGGGACCTGGCCGGCTTCAACAAGGCCGATGCCGTCCATTTTGATGCGCTACTGCATGGTTGCATTGCAGAGGCTGAAGAGCTGGATGCGCTCATCGTTCCCAAGCTGGACCGCCCCATGACGGAAATTTCCCCCGTCGAGCATGCAGTGATGTGGATCGGTGCTTACGAAATGAAGCACTGCCTGGATGTGCCATGGCGTGTGGTGCTCAACGAATGCATCGAACTCGCCAAAGAGTTCGGTGGCACGGATGGCCACAAATACGTCAATGGCGTGCTGAACGGCATTGCACCTCAGCTGCGCGCTATTGAAATTGAAGCAGAGCGCAACAAGAAATCCGCTGCCTGACACCGCAGAACACCCCGCATGCACATTTCCTCACGCGCACAGAACATTGAGCCGTTTTATGTGATGGAGGTTGCCAAGGCAGCTTCTGCCCTGGCCGCACAAGTGGCGCACACCGATGCGCCCATGGTGTTTCTCAATATCGGCGAGCCCGACTTCACCGCGCCCCCGCTGGTGCAAGCAGCAGCTGAAAAGGCCATCCGCGACGGTGTGACCCAATACACCGCGGCCACCGGCCTGCCCGCCTTGCGCGAACGCATCAGTGCCTGGTACGCCAGCCGCTTTGGCGTGCACGTGGCCGCAGAGCGCATCGTGGTCACTGCCGGTGCCTCTGCCGCCTTGCACCTCGCCTGCATGGCGCTGATCGAGCCGGGCGACGAGGTGTTGATGCCGGACCCCAGCTATCCCTGCAACCGCCACTTTGTGAGCGCTGCAGAGGGCAAGGCGGTGTTGCTGGAAACCAGCGCGGACGAGCGCTTCCAGCTCAGCGCCGCCAAAGTGGAAAGTGCCTGGGGCCCGCGCACACGGGGTGTGCTGCTGGCATCTCCCTCCAACCCCACCGGCACCTCCATCCATCCGGACGAGCTGCGCCGCATCCATGCGGTGGTGCAGGCCAAGGGCGGCATCACGCTGATCGATGAGATTTACCTCGCGCTCAGCCACGACGACCAGTTCGGCCACACTGCGTTGGCCATTGATGAGCACATCATCAGCATCAACAGCTTCAGCAAGTACTTCAACATGACCGGCTGGCGCCTGGGCTGGATGGTGGTGCCCCCATCGCTGGTGCCAGTGATTGAACGCCTGGCGCAAAACCTCTTCATCTGCCCCAGCACGATTGCGCAGCATGCAGCGCTGGCCTGCTTTGAGCCCGAGAGCATTGCGCTGTACGAGGCAAGGCGCGCTGAGTTCAAGGCACGGCGGGATTACTTCATCCCCGCGCTGCGTGACCTGGGTTTTGGTGTGCCGGTGCAACCCGATGGCGCTTTCTACGCCTGGGCCGATTGCTCGGAACTTTGTGCCAAACTGGGGCTCAAGAGTAGCTGGGAGTTTGCATTCGAGGTGATGCACCGCGCGCATGTGGCCATCACCCCGGGGCGCGACTTCGGTACTGCGCAAACGGCACAGTTTGTGCGTTTCTCCACTGCCAGCTCCATGAAACAATTAGAAACAGCCGTGCAGCGTTTGCGTGCGATGCTGTGAACCGTTTACCTGAATCACCATGAATCAAGACCTCTCCATCCTGCACCTGGTTCTGAATGCAAGCATCGTGGTGCAAGCCGTGATGTGCCTGCTGATGCTGGTGTCCATCGCCAGCTGGGCGGCCATCTTCCGCAAGCTGTTTTCGCTCAAGCGGGTCAAGACCCAGAACGAAGCGTTCGAGCGCGACTTCTGGTCTGGCTCCAGCCTCAATGACTTGTTTAACGCCGCCAGCCGCAACGCTCAGACCTGTGGTCCGATGGAACGCATTTTTGCCAGCGGCATGCGCGAGTTCCAAAAACTTCGCGAGCGCCGCGTGAGCGACGTGGGCACCCTGATGGACGGTGCCCGCCGCGCCATGCGCGCCAGCTTTCAGCGCGAAATGGACGAGGTGGAGAGCAACCTGTCCTTCCTCGCATCCGTCGGTTCTGTGTCACCCTATGTGGGCTTGTTCGGCACGGTGTGGGGCATCATGCACGCCTTTACCGGCCTCGCATCGCTGCAGCAGGTGACCTTGTCCACTGTGGCCCCCGGCATTGCAGAAGCCCTGGTGGCCACCGCCATTGGCCTGTTTGCGGCCATTCCTGCCGTGGTGGCGTACAACCGGTTTGCGCGCGACTTGGACCGCATTGCCATCCAGCAGGAAACCTTCATCGAAGAGTTCTCCAACATCCTGCAGCGCAACGTCAGCGCCCAACCCGCACCTGCGGCCCGCTAAGCAGACCGAGGAAGCAACATGCCAGCAGTCGCAGGTCGTGGCCGGGGTCGCCGCACCATCAACGAGATCAATATGGTGCCCTTCATCGATGTGATGTTGGTGCTGCTGATCATTTTCATGGTGACCGCTCCGCTGATTACCCCCAGCATGATCGACCTGCCCAGCGTGGGCAAAGCTGCGCGCCAGCCGGACCAGATCATCCAGGTGGTGCTTAACAAAAATGACGCATTGGAGGTGAAGGTGAAAGAGCAAACCACGGCAGTGCAAATCAAGGACTTGGCGGCTACCGTGCAAAAAGCCCAAACCGGCAAAGACGGCGCGGCGCTCACCAACTCTGCCGTCGTCATCAGTGCGGATAAAAATGTGAAGTACGAGAGCGTGGTCAAGGTCATGGACACGCTACAGCGTGCCGGTATCCAGCGCGTGGGCCTGTCGGTCCAGCTGGCGAACTGAGCCTGACCTCTGGATATGCCCGCAGCCGATACTCGCCAAGAGTTTGCCCCTCCCCACACGCCCGGCATGCTGCGTGCCGTGGTGATGGCACTCATCGCCCACGCAGCGCTGGTGGCCGTACTGGCCGTCGGCGTGGCATGGAAGCGGGAGCTGCCGCCGGCCACCGTCGAAGCCGAGTTGTGGTCGGCCATCCCCCAGGAAGCCGCGCCTCCGCCGCCGCCTGAAGAGCAGCCCCCCGAGGCGGAACCCGAAGCCGCCCCCGAGGTGAAACCGTCCCCTCCCCCCGTAGAAAAGCAAGCCCCGCCGGACACACCCAGCAAAGCGGATATTGCGCTGGCCAAGGAAAAAGAGCGGCGTATTGAAGAGCAGAAAGCCCAAGAGCTGGAAGCCAAGCTGGCGCAAGAACGCAAAGCCCGCGAAAAGCGGCAGCAAGAACAAGCCGCCAAAGACAAGCTCGAGAAAGACCGTGCGGCCCAGGCGCGCCTGAAAGAGCAGCAAGACAAAGAGAAGCTCGCCAAAGACAAAGCGGCCCGCGAAGCCAAAGAAAAAGCGGACAAAACCAAGGCCACCGACGCAGCCAAGCAAAAAGCCGAGCGCGCCGCCAAAGAAGAAGCCAAGCGCTCCGAAGAACTACGCCAGCAGCAGCTCAACCGGTTGACCGGACTGGCTGGAGCCTCCGGCAGTGGGTCGGCGAACTCCACAGGCACCGCCGCTAAGAGCTCCGGCCCGGGGGCCAACTACAGCGGGCGCATTCAAGCCGCCGTGAAACCCAATATCACCTTCACCGACACGATTGTGGGCAACCCAAAAACGGAGATCGAGGTGAGCCTGAGTGCCAGCGGCGAAATTTTGAGCAAGCGCATCATCAAGCGCAGTGGCAACAAGGCGTGGGACGATGCAGCCGAAAACGCGATCGACAAAACCCGCAAGCTGCCGCTGGACGATGGCAAAGTCTGGTCGCCTATGATCATCGTCATCTCGCCGCAGACCCTGGTCGGCCCTTGAGCGATCACAAGCAGCTATCATTTCGATAGCTGCTCGCGCACATTCCATGTGCGCTAGAGGTCTATTTCACCCCTAAATCAGTCGTAGGCAATGGCCGCCGCACCGCCGGCTGCATGGGCACGCCAGCTGGCCAAAGCGGCATCACTCGGGTAGAACTTGGCATCTTCGCCCAAGTGCAGCTCGGCGCTGGCTTGCTGAACGAGCGCATCCTCCGGGGCGTCGCATACCAGTTGCAGCCGTACCGACAGGCCACGCACCAACTCACCGTGTTCCGACTGTTCGCGCACTGCCGGAAACTCGCGCACCAGCGCCGCCACATCCGGCGTACGGGTGCTGCCGCTGAGCAGCACCGGCACCCGCAGGTACTTGCCGAAGCGGCAACGCGCCTGCTCCAGGCTCCAGATTTGTTGCACGGTGAGTTGCATGCCGCCTGAGAACCGGTCCGGCATAGCCTTGCCCTCGACAATGATGAGTTCGTCGTCCTTGAGCAAGTCTTTGTAGGTGTTGAGCAAGGCTTCGCTAGCGCGGGCTTCGATCATGGCAGACTTGTCGTCCAGCTTGAACAGCGCCAGCTTGCCCCGCTGCCCGTTGATGACGCGCAAATCCGTCACGATGCCGGCTAACAGCTGCGGCTCGCGGGAATCCTGCAACTCCTCAATCGGGCGCCGGGCAAACTTGCGGACTTCGGTGGCGACTTCGTCAAACAAATGGCCTGACAGGTAGAAGCCCACGGCGGTCTTCTCTTGCGTCAGCCGCTCTTTGACGCCCCAGGGCATCACCTCCACCAAATCGGGCTCTTGGGTGCTGGAACCATGGTCATCCTCGCCCCCCATGTCAAACAAACCTACCTGGTTGGCATTGGCCGCAGACGCAGCCGCAAACTCAAACGCGCGATCCATGGAGGCGACCAACTCGGCCCGGTTCAGGTGCAAGGTATCAAAGGCGCCGGCCTTGATGAGTGCTTCCACGCAGCGCTTGTTCAGGCGGGTGCGGTCTACCCGGCGGGCGAAGTCAAACAGGCTCTTGAACGGGCCGGCCTCTTCAGTCGGGCCTCGGCCCTCGCGCGCAGCCACGATGGCCAGAATCGCTTGCTCGCCGGTGCCTTTGATGGCACCCAGGCCGTAGCGAATCTCTTTGTTGGAAATCGGCTCAAAGCGGTAGAAGCCGCGGTTGATATTGGGCGGCTCAAAGCTCAGGCCCATTTTCTCGGCGTCTTCAAACAGCACCTTGAGCTTGTCGGTGTCGTCCATTTCCACCGTCATGTTGGCGCAGAAGAACTCGGCGGTGTAGTGCACCTTGATCCAGCCGGTGTGGTACGCCAGCAAGGAGTAAGCAGCCGCGTGCGACTTGTTGAAGCCGTAGCCCGCGAACTTCTCCATCAAGTCGAACACCTCATCGGCCTTCTCTTCGGGGATTCCGTGGGTCTTGAACGCACCGGCGCGGAAAATGCCCCGGTGCTCGTCCATCTCCTCTTTCTTCTTCTTGCCCATGGCGCGGCGCAGCAAGTCGGCGCCGCCCAGTGAGTAGCCACCCAGAATCTGGGCCGTCTGCATCACCTGCTCCTGGTACACCATGATCCCGTAGGTCTCGGAGAGCATCTCGGCCACCGCAGGGTGCGGGTACTCCACCTGCTCGCGCCCGTGCTTACGTGCCACGAAGCTCGGAATCAGGTCCATAGGGCCGGGGCGGTACAAGGCGTTCAGGGCAATCAGATCTTCCAGGCGGCTGGGCTTGGCGTCGCGCAACATGCCCTGCATGCCGCGACTTTCAAACTGGAACACCGCCTCCGTTTTGCCTTCGCTGAACAGCTTGTAGACCTTGGGGTCGTCCAGCGGCAGGTTCTCATACGCAAACTTTTCTTGCCCCGGATGGCGCTTGCGGATGAACTCGGCTGCAATTTCCAGAATGGTGAGTGTGGCCAGGCCCAAAAAGTCGAACTTCACCAGGCCGATGGCTTCCACATCGTCCTTGTCGTACTGGCTGACGGCGGACTCGCTGCCGGGCTGCTGATAGAGCGGGCAGAAGTCGGTGAGCTTGCCCGGCGCAATCAACACGCCCCCGGCGTGCATGCCGATGTTGCGGGTCATGCCCTCGAGCTTGCGGGCCATCTCCAGCAGGGTTTTGACGTCTTCTTCCTTGGCTTCGCGCTCCGCCAGAATGGGCTCGGCCTCGGTGGCGTAAACGTATTTGTCGCTCTTTTTGCCATCGGTGGGTGGCAACTGCAAGGTCACGTTGGTGCCCGGCTTGTTGGGAATGAGCTTGCTGATGCCATCACAGAAGGTGTAGCTCATGTCCAGCACACGGCCCACATCGCGCACCACACCGCGGGCGGCCATGGTACCGAAGGTGGCAATCTGGCTCACGGCGTCTTTGCCGTACTTGTCTTTCACATAGTCGATCACCAGGTTCCGGTTGGTCTGGCAAAAGTCGATGTCGAAGTCGGGCATGGAGACCCGCTCAGGATTCAAAAACCGCTCAAACAGCAGGTTGTAGCGCAGGGGGTCCAGGTCGGTAATCTTGAGCGCATACGCCACCAGCGAGCCGGCACCGGAGCCGCGGCCGGGACCCACCGGACAGCCATTGTTTTTGGCCCAGTTGATGAAGTCACCCACGATCAAAAAGTAGCCCGGGAAACCCATCTTCAAAATGGTGCCCAACTCAAACTCCAGCCGATCCACGTAGCGCGGCATCTCGGCCGCGCGCTCTTGCTCGTTGGGATAGAGGTGCACCATGCGCTCGTTCAGCCCCTCGAACGACGCGTAGCGGAAATACTCCTCGGGCGTCATGCGCTGGCCGTTCACCAAGGGCGTGGGGAAGGCGGGCAGCTGCGGTTTGCCCAGCACCAGCGTCAGGCTGCAGCGTTTGGCAATCTCGATCGTGTTGGCAATGGCAGAAGGAATGTCGGCAAACAAGGCCTCCATTTGCTCGGAAGTCTTGAAATACTGCTCGCGGGTGAAGCGACGCACCCGTTTGGGGTTGCTCAGAATCTCCCCATCGGCAATACAGATGCGGGCTTCATGCGCCTCAAAGTCGTCCTGCTCGGCGAACTGGATGGGGTGAGTGGCCACTACCGGGAGTTTCATGCGGGCGGCCAGCTTCACCGCAGCAACCACATGGGCCTCGTCATCGGCCCGGCCGGCGCGCTGCAGCTCGATATAAAAACGGTGCGGAAACACACCCGCCAATTGCAGCGCTACATCGTGCGCCCGGGCGGTGTCACCCTGCACCAGCGCCTGCCCCACCGGCCCGGCTTGTGCGCCGGAGAGCGCAATCAGGCCTTCATTCAGCTCTTTAAGCCAAGCCAGCTTGATCACCGCCTGGTTTTTCACCACGTTCTGGGTGAAGGCGCGGGCAATCAGCTCGGAGATGTTGAGATAACCCTGCTTGTTTTGCACCAGCAAAATGATGCGCGTCACTGCGGTAGCGTCGCCGCCCAGGCCTTCCAAAATGATTTCTGCGCCTATGACCGGTTTGACTCCCTTGCCCCGCCCGCCCTTGTAAAACTTGATGGCCCCGAACAGGTTGTTCAGGTCGGTAATGGCCAATGCCGGTTGACCGTCTTTGGCGGCCATTTTGATGACATCGTCGATGCGGGTGGTTCCGTCAACGACAGAAAACTCGGTGTGAAGGCGCAGGTGTACAAACATGCGGTCATTGTAGGTTTCTTAAGGGGTTTACCGTATTCGCAGCGGGTGAGGGGTACACCACAATGCACTCACGGACACCGTGCGTTGGAGACACTTCAAAATAACTATGCCGCACCGCCTTTTTAACCCTCATGGCTCAGCGCTGGTAGAGCGCGCCCCGGGCCTGCTGATCGCCCACATGCATGGCGATTGGAACGCCGAGATGCGCAGCCTGATCGCCGAGCAAATGAAAGCCCATGTGCCCGCCCTGAATGCGGCCGGCCCTTGGTGCATCATCAACCACATGCACGACACCCTGGTCTACGGCCCGGACATTTATGCCCAGACCCGTGCCGACTACGCCAGTCGACCGGCAGGCTCGCTATTGCGGGCGGTGGCCTTTGTGATCGCTCCACATGTGGAAGGCGCATCCCTGTTGCGCAGCCGGTTTGAAACGCTGCTGGACGGCATCATCACCTCCCGGGTATTTGCCGATGCAGGCAGCGCCAGAGCCTGGGCACAAGCGCAGCTGCTAGGCCCCCCGGCAGAAGCGCAAGACGCCGGCAATTAAAATCGGCGGGTGAACACCGTACTCAATATTTCCACCTACAAGTTCGTCCCGATTCCGGACGCCCCCGCCCTGCGCGACGTGTTGCTCGCCCGCGCCCAAGCTCTGCAGCTCAAAGGCACCATCCTGCTGGCGGAAGAAGGCATCAACATGTTTCTGGCCGGCCCGGCAGACGATGTGCGTGGATTTGTGCGCCAGTTGCAGCAAGACGCGCGCTTTGCGGACATTGCCCCCAAAGAAAGCTGGTCGGACACACAGCCCTTCAAAAAAATGCTGGTCAAGGTCAAGGGCGAGATCATCCGTATGAACCACCCCACCATCAAACCCGCCGATGGCCGTGCGCCCTCGGTGGCACCCGCCACGGTGAAGCGCTGGCTGGATCAGGGGCATGACGACGAAGGTCGGCCAGTGGTTACCTTGGACACGCGCAATGATTTTGAGGTGGATGAAGGCACTTTTGAAGGTGCGATTGACTGGCGCATCACCAAGTTCACTGAGTTCCCTGATGCCCTGCGCAGCCACCTGAGCGAGCTGCAAGACAAAACCGTGGTGAGTTTCTGCACCGGCGGCATCCGCTGCGAAAAGGCCGCCATCCTGATGCGGGAAGAAGGCCTGGAGCACGTCTACCAGCTCGAAGGCGGCATCCTCAAATACTTCGAGGAAACCGACGGCAGCCACTACCAAGGCGGCTGCTTTGTGTTCGACGAGCGCCGGGCACTCGGGGCAGATCTGCAGGCGACCGGCCTGCAGCACAGCAGCGAAGCCTAAGCGGCTAGCGCAGGACCACTGGGTCGCCAGCGGACAGGTTGGCGCGCTTGAGCCAGGCGAATACGGAGTCCACCGTCACCGTCTCAATCCGGTCGGAATAGCGCTTCTCATCCGGGTGGTCATCAAACGCCACGTTCGCCTTGGTCATGCGCGCTCCGAGGCGCACCAAAGGGGTGATCGTTAGGGTCGTAGGCTGGTAAGCGGCGCGATGTAACCAGCTCTGCGCCTGAGTGCGATTGGTCACTGGCTCTGCAGTGCCGGCCGTCATCGCAAAGGCCAGTGTTTCGATCGCCCACTGGTTGCTTTGCTGGTACTTTTCTGCCCACGGATACGCCACCATGTTGTAGCGGGGCTGGTGGAGCACCAGGGATTGCTGTGCATCCAGTAGCACTCTCAGCATCGCAGATTGGGCTTGCGGGCTGAGTGCGACCCAGGCCGCTTCGTATTGCCAGAGGTCATCCAGAAAGAACTCGCCAAGTCCCTGCCGGTAGATGGCGGATTCCGCGGTGCCGCACAGATTGAGCTTGTGCAGCACGCGCCATGCATGCCCACCATCCGGGGCGTCTTGCCGGTACACAAAACCCAGGTGCGAGTAACGCACACCGTATTTGCTCAGGTCCTGCCCTGCACGTGCCATGACCACCACCTTGGCGCCGCTGGCATCCAGCGCCTGTAGCGTCCTCCAGGCCAAGGTCATGGACTTCTCCACGGTCTCAGGCTTCAGGTCCTGCGGCTCATTACAAGCACGGCCGGCGTGCACTTGACCCGCACACGCAAAAACCAGCAGGCTGACAGCTAAGCAACGCTGCATGGAGGTAAAGCGGCTCACTGGCTGACGCGTTCGTTGTGCAACAGGGCCTTGCCGATTTCGTTGGGGATAAAGGCGATCACCTTGCCCGCAACGGACAACACCACGCCGGTGCTGATCACGCTGACAAACACCACGGTGCCCACGGCTGCAGAGGCACCGGAGGCTGCTTTGCCCGAGACCTCCACGCTGGCCCGCGCGCCATCAGACATGCGCTCCAGCACATAGACCGTGCCCTTGGCAGAGGCCTCCACGCCCTTCACCACCAACACTGCTCCCGCCGTAGAAAACGCGACGGGAATGGCGACTACCGCACCCGCACTGGCCCCGACCACAGAAGCCACAGGCATGGCACTGATGGCACTGAACGCAGAAGCGTCCGTCTGTGAATAGGCATAAAAAGGGGCGCTAGCGCCCGCCAGAATTGCGCAAGCAGCTATAACTTTGGTAGCAAAGCGGATCTTCAAAACGGAACTCCAGTTGTCTGAAAGACCACAGCTTACGCAATTTTCTGGCAGACACAAAAAAGCCCGCCGAAGCGGGCTCAAGCATGTCAGACCAGAGAGGTCTGAAGGACGCTTAGGCTTTCAGCTTGGCCGTAATGGATGCCACGCGTGCACCGTAGGCTTTGGCGGTGTCCAGGTCGCCTTGGGGAATGTCTTCCGCAGGGCTGGTGGGGCCGACTTGGGCCATCACGCCGGAGTTGGAGCCGATGCGGTTGATGGTGCCGTCGTTCATGGCGGGCTGGCCGACCCAGATCATGCCGTGCTGCTGAGACAAGGTAATGAAGTACTGGATAGTGGATAGCTTGTCACCGCTAGGGCTGGCGGAAATGGTGAAGCCGCCGGCAACCTTGTCTTTCCAGGCAGCGGTGAACCAACGCTTGCTGGATGCATCAGCAAACTTCTTGAACTGCCAGGAAGCCATGCCCATGTACGTGGGGGAGCCGAAGATCACGGCATCTGCGGCATCCAGAGTGGCCCACTGGGCGTCGGTGATGTCGCCGTTGGCGTCGATGGTGATCAGCTCAGCGCCGGCACCTTCTGCCACGAATTGCGCCACGCGCTGGGTGTGACCGTAACCGGAATGGAAAACAACTGCTACTTTTGCCATTTGAAAACTCCTAGGTAAAGACTCAAAAAAGGCACTTGCACCACTGCAAGCGCCGGGAAAAATCAGGCCGCCAGATCGAAGACCAGCACCTCTGCATCGTGGGCGGCATCGATGACACATGCGGACTCACCGCTCAACAGGGCAGCATCGCCGGTGTGCAAAGGCGTGCCGTTGACCGACACCGCCCCCCGCAGCACCTGCACATAGCATTTGCGGGCGGGGTCCAGCGGCAGGGTGATGGCATCTGCACCATCCAGCAGACCGCTGTAGAGCTTGGCATCGGCATGGATCAGCACACTGCCGTCCGTACCGTCCGGCGAGGCCACGAGCTTCAGGGCGCCTTGCTTGTCGGCGACGGCAAAGGTTTTTTGCTCGTAGCTCGGCGGAATGCCGGTCACGTTGGGCTCGATCCAGATCTGGAAGAAATGGGTCGTGTCGTTGGGCGCGTGGTTGAACTCGCTGTGCATCACGCCACTCCCCGCACTCATGCGCTGCACGTCGCCGGGTGGAATGCCTTTGACGTTGCCCATGCTGTCTTTGTGCGCCAGGTTGCCGGACATCACATAGCTGATGATTTCCATGTCGCGGTGGCCATGGGTGCCGAAGCCGGTGCCGGGCGCAATGCGGTCTTCATTGATGACGCGCAAATTCCCCCAGCCCATGTGCGCGGGGTCGTAATACCCGGCGAACGAAAAGCTGTGGAACGACTTGAGCCAGCCATGGTCGGCATAGCCCCGGTCTTGCGATTTGCGTACGGTCAACATGGAAGTGCCTCTGGTTTGGTATGGGTAGAACTTTAGGCCTGCAGGCCCGCATTTCCATCCATCGCGTTTGATGGCATCATTCAAAAAAACTCAACTTAACGGCATCGATCATGCAAACTGCGCGCGATTTTTTGACCCCCGACGCCCTCTCCATGCTGCAATCCATCGCCGAGGCGGGCAGCTTTGCAGCCGCGGCCCGCGAGATGGGCATGGTGCCCAGCGCCCTCACCTACCGGGTGCGCCAGATCGAGGATGCGCTGGACGTGCTGCTCTACGACCGCAGCTCCCGCCAGGCCAAGCTCACCGCCGCCGGCGCCGAGTTGCTGCGCGAAGGGGCCCGCCTGCTGGAAGAGATTGACGCCGTGGCCAACCGCGTCAAACGCGTGGCCACCGGCTGGGAACCGCAGCTCACCATCGCCATCGACACCGTCATCTCCAAGCCGGTGATGATGGAGTTGTGCGAAAGCTTTTTCAGCCTGTCGCCGCCCACCCGCATCCGCCTGCGGGAAGAAACCCTCTCCGGCACGCTGGAGGCCCTTACCAGCGGCCAAGCCGATCTGGCGCTGGGCGTGGGCGCCGACTCGGCCCGCACCGCGGGCGTGCACAGCAAACCCTTGGGCAGCTTGCATTTTGTGTACGCCGTGGCCCCGCACCACCCGCTGGCGAACGCGCCCGAGCCCTTGAGTGATGAGGTGATTCAAAAGCACCGTGCGGTCGCCGTGGCGGACTCCACCCAGCGTGGGATGGGCATGACCTACGGCCTGCTCAACGGGCAAGACGTGTTCACCGTGCCCACCATGCACGCCAAGTTAGATGCCCAGTTACGCGGCCTGGGTGGCGGCAACCTGCCGCGCTGCATGGCCGACAGCTACATCACGACAGGCCGCTTGGTGGTGAAAAAAACCGAACGCCCGCAACGCACCGTTCCCCTGCACTACGCCTGGCGTTTGGCAAAATCGGTGAACCAGGGGCGTGCCCTGCAGTGGTGGCTCAGCCAGCTGGAGAGCGAAACCACGCGCACCGCACTGGTAGAGGAACACCGCACCGCGTAAACGGTTTTCCCCCGCAGCCCAGCGTGTATAAAGAGGTCATTACAACCACTGGAGACTGCGCCCATGACAACATCCCGACACATCGCCATCGTGGGCGCCGGCATGGCAGCCATTGCCTGTGCCCGCACCCTGGTTCAGGCCGGCCACACCGTCACCGTGTTTGAAAAAAGCCGCGGCCCCGGCGGGCGCATGTCCACCCGCGAAAGTGCGTTCGGCACCTTCGACCACGGCGCGCAGTACTTCACCGTGCGCGACGCACGTTTCACCCAAGCCCTGCAAACCACGCCCGGCCTGTGCCGCCCCTGGAGCGCCAACACCGTGCGCGTGCTGGACTCGCACGGCCGCGTGGCAGCCGCCGCGCTGCCCGGCCGCGACGCCCACTGGGTGCCCACCCCCGGCATGAATGCCTTGTTGCGTGCTTGGGCCAAACCGCTGCTGGATGCGGGCCAACTGCTGGTGAACACCCGCGTGACCGCCCTGGAGCAAGACTCCCTGCACAAGAAAAAATGGCAGCTCCGCACCGCCGGCGATGACGGCAGCACCCATGTGTACGGCGGCTTTGACGAGGTCGTGCTGGCCATCCCCCACCCCCAAGCCCAAGAGCTGCTGGCCTCCACCCCCAAGGGTGCTGCGCTGGCCAAAAAAACCGCCAAGGTGTCGGTGGCCCCGTGCTGGACGCTGATGCTGGCCTACCCCCAGGCCGTGCAGCCCGGCCTGACCACCCTCGGCCCCCAATGGAATGCCGCACGCAGCACCCACCACCGCGTGGCCTGGCTGTCGCGCGAGTCCAGCAAACCCGGCCGCGGCAAGGTAGAACGCTGGACAGTGCAAGCCAGCGCAGCCTGGTCGCAAGAACACCTGAAAGACAGCCCCGACCGGGTGCAGGCCAAACTCATCAAGGCGTTTGCTGAGATCACCGGCATCCGCGCCGAACCGGCCCACGCCCAAATGCACCGCTGGCTGTATGCCAAGACCGAAGCCCCGCTGGGCGAGAGCTACCTGTGGGACAGCAAGGCCGGCCTCGGGCTGTGCGGCGACTGGTGCATCGGCCACCGGGTGGAAGATGCCTTTGTGTCGGGCCTGGAGCTTGCGCTGAAAATTGCCTGAGTACATCGGGCGCTTTGCCCCCTCCCCCACGGGCCCGCTGCATGCGGGCTCTTTGCTTGCGGCGCTGGCCAGCTGGCTGGATGCCCGTGCGCACAGCGGCAGCTGGCTGGTCCGCATCGAAGACGTGGACACACCACGCTGCGTGCCGGAGGGCGGCACATTCATCCTGCAACAGCTCGCGGCCTGCGGCCTCGTGCCCGATAAGCCGCCGGTCTGGCAGAGCCAGCGCAGTGCGCTGTACCAGGCGGCGCTGGACCGGCTGATCCACACCGGCATGGCCTACCCCTGCGCCTGCTCGCGCAAAGACATTGCCGATGCACTGGCTGCCCAGGGTACCGGCAAACCCCGCCACGGCGAACTGGTCTACCCGGGCACCTGCCGCCACGGGCTGAACGGCCGCACCGGCCGGGCATGGCGCTTTCGCACCGATCTTGCACACCGAGAGCCAAACAGGCCTCTAGCGCAGGCGGAACAAGCGCAAGCAGCTACCAAAACCATAGCAAACACCACGGGCGAATGGCATTGGACGGACCGGCGCCTGGGCCCCCAGAGCCAGCACCTGACCCGTGAGGTGGGCGACTTTGTGTTACTGCGCGCCGACGGGCTCTGGGCCTACCAGCTGGCGGTGGTGGTGGACGATGCGGCCCAAGGCATCACCCACATCGTGCGCGGTGAAGACCTGGCCGACAACACCGTGCGCCAACTCGCCCTGCAAGCGTCCTTGGGCGCACCCCCTGTGCAGTACCTGCACACCCCCTTGGTGCTGGGCGCCAATGGCGAAAAGCTGAGCAAACAAAACGGCGCTGCCGCCCTCGACGTGAGCAACCCGCTGGCTACGCTGAACCACGCGGCTGTGGCGCTGGGCTTGCCGGCTGCGGCACCCGGCGACGAGGTGGCTAGCGCCTTGGCCTGCTGGGCGACGCAGTGGAAAGCCCAGGTAGTGGAAATAGCAGCGTCGCCAACAACCCGCCCTCCGGGCGGTTGCTGAGAGTCAAGCGGCCCTTGAGGCGCTGGGCGATGTCACTGGCAATCGACAGCCCCAGCCCCACCCCGCCGCTGTGCCGGTTGCGCGAGCCCTCGCTGCGGTAAAAGGGCTGCACAATTTTTTGCAGCTCAGACTCGCTCACGCCGGCACCGTCGTCGGCCACCTCCAGGCACACCACCCCGTCCAGGGTGTAGCAGGCCAGCAGGGCCCGCCCCCCGTAGCGCACCGCGTTGTCCACCAGATTGGCCACACAACGGCGCAGCGCCTGCGGCTGGGTGTGCAAGGGCGCGCAGCCCTGACCGGCAGGGCAGTCTTGCAAGACCACATCGGCCCCGGTGGCGGCATAGTCGTCCGCCAGACTGGCCAGCATGGACTCCACGTCCAGCAGCACAAAAGGCTCCACCGCCGCCACATTGCGCATGTAGTCCAGCGTTATGGTGATCATGTTGTTCATCTCCGCAATATCGCGGCCGAACTGCGCCCGGTGTTGCCCATCGGGCAGGGCTTCCACTCGCAAGGCCAGGCGGGTCAAGGGGGTACGCAGGTCGTGCGATACCGCGGCCACAAAGTTATCGCGCTCATCGAGCTGGCGGCAGATGCGGGCCTGCATCTGGTTGAACACGCGGATGGCCTCCCGGCACTCCACCGTGCCACTCTCCACCAGCGGCGGGCTGCGCACATCCTGCCCCAGGCCGCGCGCGGCATCGGCCAGTCCTTGCACCGGCTGGGCCAGCCAGCGTACCCCGACCCAGGTCACCAAAAGCAAGGCGCTCAGGCGGAAGGCCACGTCCAGCCACAGGTTCCAGTGCGTCAACAGGTCCAGGCCGCCCGGCGGCGGGCGCGGCCCCGGCCCGGGTGGCGGGCCAAACAGGTGGGGCCCCATTTCGAACATGAGTTTGATCGCCAGAAAATGGCTGATCACCACCGCCACGGCCACCAAGCAGGCCAGGCGCCCGTACAAGGTGCGCGGCACCAGACGGCGCAGCCACGCCGCCCGCCAGCGCATCACGCGGTCAGCGGCTGCACGCCGGCAATGTCAAACAAATAGCCCTTGCCGCGAATGGTGCGGATCAAGTCCAGGCCATCGGCCGCGCGCGCCAGTTTTTGCCGCAAGCGGGACACCAGCAAATCGATGCTGCGCTCGCCGGCGCCTACCTGCTCTCCGCCGGCCAGGCTCAGCAGTTGCTCGCGGCTCAGCAATTTGCGGGGGGCCTGCAAAAAGCTGCACAGCAGCCGGTATTCGGCGTTGGAGAGCGCCACCGTCAAGCCGCTGGGAGCCAGCAGTTGGCGGCTCTCGCGGTCGAGCTGCCAGCCGTTGAAGTTCATCAGGTTGGCCACGGTGGCGTAGCTCTCCTCTTTGGCCGCCACGCGGCGCAACACCGCCTGGATGCGTGCCACCAGTTCGCGGGGCTCAAAGGGCTTGGTCATGTAGTCATCCGCGCCGTTTTCCAGGCCCAGCACCCGGTCGAAATGGTCGGACCGGGCGGTGAGCATGATGACGGGCATGCGCGAGTGGCGGCGGATGTCGCGGGTGAGCTTGAGGCCATCGGTCTCGGGCAGCATGACATCCATTACCACCAGATCGATGGCGTGGGCCTGCAGCTTGTCTTTCATTTCATGGCCATTCAGGGCCACATGGGTTTCAAATCCGTAGGGTTTGAGGTAATTACCGAGGAGTTGGTTAATTTCCTCGTCATCGTCCACTATGAGTACTTGGGCCATATACGTGCAGAAGAAAAATTCAGTATAGATTTTGTAAATAGCGGGTTTCCGGATAAATCCAGCCGAATCAGAAACTTTGCAAACTCTTTACAAGTTTTGAATCCATATAGAAATATGCGAGATACACAAGCTTTACAAAACCCTTATTAATAACTCCAAGCCGCCCGCATCACCGTGGCGCGGCCCAGGAGTTTGTCCTTCAGGGTCGGATCGGCCGGCCGCTCGCCCAGCCAGATGTTGAGCAGCGCGTTGTAGACCGCAATGTCGCGCAGCGGGGCGGACACCGGGCGCTTGTTGAGCTCCACCACCGTGCCGGTGCCGGGCAACCAGTCCAGGGTGAGCACATCGCCTTTGCTGAGCCCGGCGGTTTGCTCCGCCAGGGAGCGGCTGAGATGCAGGATGCCGGCTGCCGCCGCTTCGGGCAAGGCGGCCCCCTCGGCACTCACATAGGAGGTCAGCCCCCGCTGGAAGTCCTCGCTGCGCACGTTGCGCAGCATGGTGATACTGAGCCGGCGCGGCCCGTCGGTGGCCAGCACATCCTGCGGGGTGGCCCGCTGGGCCGGCAGGTACAAGCCCATGGCGTACACCTTGAACATCAGCCGCATGCTGATGCCTGCGCCATTGAGCTTGAGGCTTTTGCCGCCCACCTGCACACAGTCCTCCAGCACGATGCCGTCCATCTCCACGGCCGGCCAGGCAGGCCAGCACGCCAGGACACACAAAGCGGCCGCCAGCCAGCAACGAATAAGGTGTTGCATTGCGTTCTCCTTCGCGGCTCACCAGATGGCGAGCGAGTTGGTCAGCACCCTCTGCAGCCAGCTGCGGGAGGAGGCGTCTGACACATCGCCCTGCCCCACCATCTCCAGCCGGGCGTTCACCACATCGGCGGACTGGACTACGTTGCCATCCTTGATGTCTTTGGGGTCCACCACCCCGGAGAAGCGCAGCGTGCTGCCATTGCCCTGCATGGCGATGGTGCGTTCCCCCGCAATCACCAGATTGCCATTGGCCAGCACATTGATGACCGAGGCTGCCAGCTGGCCATTGAAGTTGCTGTCGTTTTTGGAGGTGCCGTTGCCCTTGAAGCTACTGTTGCCGGAGGCGCTGTCGTTCTGGTTGAACCACGGCGCCAGCAGCGAGCCCTGCGCGGCATTGCCCGTGCCTTTGGAGGTGAAGGCGCTGTCCCGACTCACATCGGTTTTGACGGTATTGCTCGCACTCAGGGTTTCGGCGATTTCCACCTTCAGCGTGTCGCCTACGGCCCGGGGTTTGCGCCGGCCGTTGTAGAGGGAGCCGGCAGAGAGTTTGTAGAGCGAGCCGGTGTTGACCCGCTCCAGGTTCGTAGGCAGGGCCACCGGTGCGGCAAGCAGCGGGCCGGGCACCACAGGCGGTGGGGTGCTGCAAGCGCTCAGCAAACTGCTGAAAGCAAAGATGACCGCCGGGAATTGAAAACAATGCGTGCTCATGTGGCCCCCTTGTTGCTGAGATAGGTGCTGCGCTTCTCGGTAGCGAAGCCGGTAATCAGTGCGGACACAACCGGCGCCAACTTGTCAAAGGTGGACGCCCACTTGCTGGTGGCAAACACCGGGTCCACCATGTAGCGGCTGCTGGACAGCACCGCGCCCTGGGCGCTTTGCAGGGTGAGCGACGCTTCGCTCACATAGCTCTGGTAACGCTCGCTCATGGGCGCTTTGTCCCACTCCATGAGGGTGGTGTAGCGCAGCCACACCGGGCAGGCTGCCACGGGCCCTGTCGCCTCGTACACCCGGCTGTCTATCGCATGCAGCTTCAACGCCCGTTGCAAAGCAGGCAGCACATCAGAGACCTGGGTGCCGGGATTGAATTCGATGCACACGGACTTGAAAGGGGCGTGCAGGTGGTACACCGTGTCCACCGCCTCGCCGGCAGCGCTCTGCATCCCCAAGGCAGCGCCGCTGCCAGCGGCTTTGGTCATTTCCCACAAGGGGATGGGGCTGAGGATGGAGCAGCCCGACAGCGTCATGCTGCCGGCCACTGCCAGGGCCCAACTGTGCCGGGCAGACATGCTCAGCCTGCGGTGTTGGAATCGCTCTCGTCCGCCAGCCCGACGTAGGCGGCGGCATCGTGGGCGGCGGATTTGACCGAATTCCAGCCGTCCTCCGCCATTTGTGCCACCTGGTTGTAGAGGCTCACCGCGGAGTTTTCCACGCTGTCCACCGCCTCGCTGACGTCGGTGCCGGCGTCTGAGAACGCGTTTTCTACCGAATCAACGCCTGCGCTGATGGAGTCGCCCAGCTTTTGCAGGCTCTCCGCACTGAAGTTGACCACCGCGCTGGCGGCATCGACCACGGCATCGCCCACCCCCTGCACGCTGGCAACCACCGGGCCGTAGGCCTGGCTGTTGGTTTCAAAATTGGTTTTGGCTGCCGGTGCGGGTGGCACATAACCGGATACTGAATTGATATTACTCATCACACACTCCTTGAAAGGGTTAAGGGATGTGTAAATAATAGTTTTCAGCGCCGGTTATAAATACCGATAGAAACCGGGAAACACAGAGTTATTATTTCTCTGGATATATGGCATTCACCACGGCTATATTTTCAAGAAAAACAAGAAACAATAATCGGGCAGCAAATCCATATATCCGACACAGTATGTCTATCCGGACATACTGGCGCCGCCCGTGTCGTGCCCCCTCAGGTCAGCCGCAGCGGCTGGGCATGGCCCCGGGCCTGCTCCACCGTGAATTGCGCCATCTGCCGCACCAGTTCACTGGCCTGCATCTTCAAGCTACTGGCGGCGGCGGCAATCTCTTCCACCAGAGCGGCGTTTTGCTGCGTGACCTGGTCCATCTGCATGACCGCCTCGCCCACTTGCGTGATGCCGCTGGACTGCTCCCGGCTCGCAGAGCTGATTTCACCCAGGATGTTGCTCACCCGCTGCGTCGCTTGCAGCATGTCGCCCATGGTGGCCCCCGCGTTGTCGGCCAGGGACGACCCATGGGCCACGCGCTCCACGCTCGCATCAATCAAGGCTTTGATTTCCTTGGCTGCCTCGGAGCTGCGGCCGGCGAGCGACCGCACCTCGCTGGCCACCACCGCAAACCCGCGCCCCTGCTCGCCCGCGCGAGCCGCTTCCACCGCGGCATTCAACGCCAGGATGTTGGTTTGGAAGGCAATGCCTTCAATGACGCTCACAATGCCCGCGATATGGCGCGAGGAGTCGTTGATGCCTTTCATGGTCTCGACCACCTGGGCCACGGCCTCACCACCACGTTGGGCCACGTCGGCAGCCTGCTTGGCCAGCAGATTGGCCTCGCGGGCGGACTCGGCGTTTTGGTTCACCACAGCGGTGAGCTGCTCCATGGAGGCGGCCGTTTGCTCCAGGGCGCTGGCCTGGCTCTCGGTGCGGGCAGACAGGTCGTGGTTGCCTTGTGCAATTTCTGCACTTGCGGTGGACACACTCTCCGCCACCTCGCGCACCGAGCTCACCGTTTGATTCAACCCAGCGCGCATGGTCTGCAAGGCCTCTTGCAGCACACCCAGGCTGTCGCTGCGGCCATCGTCCATGACCGTATGGGTCGCCAAGTCGCCGGCGGCAATGAGCTTGGCCGCTTGGGTGCTGGCGCGCACGGGTTTTTGAATGCTGTTGAGCACCGCGCGGTACACCAACAGCACCACGCCGGCCGCCAGCAAGGCGGTGATCAGCATGGCCGTCACACTGAGGGCGTGGACATCGTCAAACTATTTGATGGAGGCCGCGACAAAGGCGTTGCCATCGGTGACGGTGGCATCCACCCCAGCGCGGTGCTGCAAGTAGAGCGCGTGCACCGCCGCCAAATGGGTTTTGGCCACATCCCCCTGACCTGCCGCCAGCGGCTCCACAATTTGCGAGCGCGCAGCGGCCATGAAGGCCTGCGCCGCCGTGTGCTGCGCCCCCAACAATTTGGCCTCCAAGCCATAAGGCGGGTTCTTGCTCCAGTAGTCCACGCGCTGGGCGTATTCGGCCGCCAACTCGTCAAACCGCTTTTTGCCCTCTGCGGGGCTGAGGCTGCCGTCCAGCATCATGGACAGCACCAGCCGCATTTCAATCAGGTACATGGGCGGCGGCAGGATGTCGGCCACCACGTCTTTGGCAACGTAGGCCTTGGTGGCCGACGCATCCAATTTGTTAATGAAGTGGTACCCCTGAGCGGCCACGGCCAGCGCAGCCGCCACACCAATCGTGCCCAATAGGGCCATCACCCAGCGCAACGATTTGAACATTACCGACCTCCATGGGGCAGCGCCCCGTGTTGTATGTCCTCCCAGAGTAAATCACTCTGTGAGTTTTGACAAAACAAATATTTAACACTTTTTATATTTTGCACGATAAATTGTTCGAATGCGCATTTTTTGCTCTACGGCCACTGTGCCCAACTGCCTACAATGCAGGCCCTGCTCCCCTTTCATGCCCCCTCACCATGACGAACCCGAATCCCGCCCCCACTGACTCTGTCGATGCCGACGCCGCGCCCCAGGAGGCCGCCAAGCCCTTCATGCGCACCATCAAGAGTTTTGTGAAGCGCGCAGGCCGCATGGGCAGCGGGCAGGAGCGCGCCATGGCCGAGCTGGGCCCGCAGTTTCTCGTGCCCTACCAACCCAGCGCTATCAATTTCGAAGCAACTTTCGCAGGCGCAGCGGGCGCTAGCGGCACCAACGATGCCCAACGCCCGGTGGTGCTGGAAATCGGCTTCGGCATGGGCGAGGCCACGGCTCAGATCGCCCTCACCCTGCCCGGCACCAACTTCTTGTGCTGCGAGGTGCACGAGCCCGGCGTGGGCGCGCTCTTGAAGCGCATTGGCGAGCACAGCATCCCCAACATCCGCATCTGCAACCACGATGCCGTCGAGGTGATTGACCACATGCTGCCGCTGGCCTGCCTGGATGGTGTGCACATCTTCTTCCCCGACCCCTGGCACAAGACCAAGCACAACAAGCGCCGCCTGATCCAAAGCCCGCTGGTGGCCAAGCTGGCGGCTCGCTTGAAGCCCGGCGGCTACCTGCACGCGGCCACCGACTGGCAGCCCTATGCCGAGCAAATTCTGGAAGTGCTCACCGCCGAGCCCAAGCTCAAAAACCGCGCCCTGGCCACCCACCCCGAGTTGGCCGGCTACGCCCCCAAGCCCCACTACCGCCCGCTCACCAAGTTTGAGAATCGTGGCATCAAGCTGGGCCACGGCGTGTGGGACGTGGTGTTCGAGCGCATCTAAGCCAGCTTCCAGCCACAGCGCCAACGCACACGCTCGCCCAAGCCCCGCACGCATGGCGCGCTTCAAACCCCAGGCCCCGGCTCCGCGTGACGGCGTGCGCCCGAGCTGCGTGGTCGTCCCCACCGGCAACTGGCCCCACCTGCTGGCATTTTTGAGCCACCGCTTTGCAGGCGTGCCCGCCACGACCTGGCAAACCCGCCTGGATGCCGGCCATGTCAGCGATAGCGATGGCCTCACCGCGCACGCGCAAGACCCCGCCACGCCGGGCCGGCGCCTCTACTACTACCGTGAGGTGCCTGATGAGCCCGTGCTTCCTTTTCAGGAAAACGTGCTCTGGCACGACGAGCACCTGCTGGTGGTGGACAAGCCGCACTTTCTGGCGGTGGTGCCCAGCGGCAAGCATGTGCGCGAAACCCTGCTCGCCCGGCTGCAGCGGCAACTGGATGTGCCGGAGCTCTCGCCCATCCACCGTATCGACAAGGACACCGCCGGGTTGGTGATGTTTTCGGTGCAAGCCGCCAGCCGCAATGCCTACCAAGCCCTGTTTCGCGACCGGCAGGTGCGCAAAACCTACGAGTGCATTGCCCCTTGGAACCCGGCACTGCCCTGGCCCCTGCACCGCGAAAGCCGCATCGGCGACGCCGCCCACTTCATGCAACAAACCGAGGTGCCGGGCGAAGTGAATGCCATTACCGACATCGCCCCCCTGGAGGTGCTCGGCGCCTGGGCCCGCTATGTGCTGCACCCGCTCACCGGCCAACGCCACCAGCTGCGGGTGCACATGCACGCGCTGGGCCTGCCGCTGCTGCACGACGGCATCTACCCCGTGCTCACCCCCGAGGGCGCCAACGACTACGCCCGCCCCCTTCAGCTACTCGCCCGCAGTCTGGCGTTCACCGACCCGCTCACCGGCGCGCCGCGCCAGTTTGAAAGCCAACGCACACTGCTGCCCTTGAATAGCCTGTAAATTTCAAACGATTTCGGGCTCTAGCGCTTGTAGCGTATGCGCAAGCAGCTCCTGAATTCATAGCAAAAAAAGCTACCCGAAGCACTACTTTGCGCCGGACGTACCGGGGCGTGGCGCGGGTGTACGCCCGTGCCGCAAGGCATCGGCCTGCGCTTGGGCTGCTTCGGCTTGCTGGGCCGCATAGGCTTGCAATTGCGCCAGATTGGCCGCCGAGGGCGCGGCACCGCCGGGAGTGGCGCGCATGAGCTGCTCAAAACTCTGGCGGTAGGGCTGCGCCACTTCCGCATCGATACGGCCGGCCACCGATTCAAACGATGCCGAGTTTTTTTGAACATCGTTCAAAATCAAGCTCCAGCGCTCATTGATTTGCTCATCCGCCGACAAAAAGCGCTGGATACTCTGGCGCGCCTTGATCTCTTCACCCAAGCGGTACGCCGGTGCAGGCAACACCCAGCACAGCGCAGCCACAGCGGCCGACAACAAGAATGCAGCACACCAGGGCCGCACTCCCGTGGCCGGGCTGGCAGGCGTCCAGGGACGCAACAGCACTCCCGCCCACAACATGCCGGCAAGCAGCCCGCCGCCATGGGCGGAGTTGTCGATACCCGGCATGACCCAGCCCAACCCTAGCATCAACACTGAAAAGCCCAGCGCACCGCCAAACAACCAGCGGAATTCACCGGCCTCCACCTGCCGGCGCTCGGTCCACAAAAACACCAGCAATGCGCCATACAGCCCAAACACGGCCCCCGATGCCCCACCCGACACCGCGCGGTTGCCCTGCACCACCAGCGACAGCAAGTTGCCACACACGCCCGCGCCCAGATACACAAGCGCAAACCGCCAGCGGCCCATCACCCGCTCCAACAGGCGGCCGATGTCCCACAGTGCCCACATATTGAGCAGCAAGTGCCAGATGCCGAAGTGAATGAACATGGCACTGCCCAGCCGCCACCACTGCCCGTCCTGCGTGGCAGGTGCAAAGTTCGCGCCCCAATCCAGCTGCACGCCCCGCGTGGCGTGCCACCAGCCGCCCCCGGCGGCGGCCAAGGCGGCAAAAACCAGCCCGTTGAGCAACAGCAGGCACAGCACCACCGGCACCTGCCGCGCGGGGGTGCGCATCAAGTCGGTGAGTGCGGGGGGCGTGAAGGCGGTGGACATGGGAGCAGTCTACGGGTCGTGTCGGTGCGCCAGGCGTTCAGCGCCCGAATGGCGCAGCCAAAGGTTCGCCCACCAACACGCCCTGCGCAGGCCAGGCCACGCTGCGCCAATAGGCTTCCAACGCCGTGGCGCCTTGCAGGTAGTGCAGCAGCAAGACCTGGGGGTGTGGAAACTTCTGCCAATGGTTGCAGGGCTCGCTCACGGTGCCGTAACTGGCCGTAGCGCCGGCCTCCAGCCACTCCAGGGCGGTCATCTGGCCACCCGTGTTGTTGAGTTGGCCGCCAAACGAAGTCAGGTGATCAGCGAGCGCACCGGGCAGCCAATCGATGGCAGTGGGATGCTCCACCCGCACCGCGCCGGTTTGGTACAGCAGAACGCGGGGCGGCAGCTCGGTGCTGCTGTCTTGCACCCGCAGTTGTGCGCCCAGTGGCTGCAATGGGTCGGGCTGCCCCATGGCGGGAATAGGCGGGTACCAGGCCGAGCGCACATTGCGGGCCGCATCGGTGGTGCGCAGCAGCACCATGCTGGCAGGCGGCACACCGCGTTTGCCCAGTTGCCGGTCTGCGGCTACACCCCGGTCAATCAGCGCCATGGCGCTGGCCACCGTTTTGCCGGCCAGCAACATGCTGGGGCGCACCCCCAAGTCGGTAAACGGGCGGGCGCTGGCGTGGTTAAACAACACCGAGGGGCGGGTGGGCGCGCAGGTCTGGCTGCACACCTCGGGGGCAAATCCCAGCGTCAAGGCGGCGGTGAGGCTGTTGCACTCGACCGCGTAAGGCTGCCTCCAGGCCAGCGCCAGCGCCTGCACGCTGGGGCCCATGAAAGCCTGCACCTGCTGCGAGAGCAGCTCCAACTCCGCAGCCGTCAATGCGGCTTTCACGGGCAGTGAGGTACGCAGCACTTGCTCGGCGGGAATGCCCCGTTGCAGGACGTAATACTCGCCTACCGCCACCGAATACGGGTCGCTGGTGTTGATCACCACCCCCACATCGGCGGCACTGAGGTGGCCTTGAATGCGTGGCACATTCACCCACACCGGCTTGGCAGGCAGCACCGTTTGCTGCGCACCCGCCGTGGCCGCAGCCCATACGGCCCAGCCCGCCAGCAGCCAGCGCAGGGCACTATGCCAGCGTGGCATCCAGCCAGCCCCGCAAACTGTTGATAAACGCCAGGCCCTGCGCGTGCCGCAGTTGCTCCACCCGCACGACCTGCTCTTGCATGCGGCCTTGCGCCAGCAACACCTGGCGACCGATCCCGGGCAACATGCCACACGACAAGGGGGGCGTGACCCACTGGCCATCCAGCAGCACCGCGATGTTGCCGCGGGTGCACTCGGTGACCTCGCCCGCCGAGTTGAAGAGGATGGTGTCAAACACCGCCGGGTCAGTGGGCGTGAAAGCGTCGTAATGGGCGCGGCGCGTGGTTTTAAAACGCACAAACTCGCCATGCGCCTCGTCCAACGAGCAGTCTGCCAGCTGCAGCTTTACAGGTACCGGCGTGTCTGCCAAAGCGAATGCCTGCGCCGTGAAGCCGCCATCCGGCCGCATGAGCAGCCGCACGCGCCAGGCACCGGTGGGGTGCGCTTGCACCACGCCTGCCAATGCTTGCATGACATGGGCGACATCCCACACCAAGCCGAAGTGCGCCGCCGCGCCCGCCATGCGCTCCAGATGCAGGGCTTGGTGCTGCACCACGCCATCGCGCAAGGCCAGGGTTTCGAGCAGCTCAAAAGGCTGGCTGGCCCGCTCCAGAAACATGCGCTTGTTGCGCCACTCCTGCCACTCGCCTTGCGCCTCGGCGTCAAAGGTAATGCCGCTGCCGATGCCACACCGGGCTTGCCCGCCACGCACGGTGACGGTGCGGATAGGCACATTGAACGTCGCGTGGCCTCCCGGCCGCACCACCCCCACCGCGCCGCAATACACCCCGCGCGCATCCGGCTCCAAGGCCTTGATCTGGCGCATGGCCTGCACCTTGGGTGCGCCGGTGACCGAGCCGCAAGGAAACAGGGCCGCAAACACGTCCCAAAGGCGCGTACCCGCGCGAGTAGTGGCCACCACGTCCGAGGTCATCTGCCACACGGTGGGCAGCGCCTCCAGATGAAACAGGCGCGGCACCTTCACGCTGAAAGGCTGGGCCACGCGGGAAAGGTCGTTGCGGATCAAATCCACAATCATCACGTTCTCGGCCTGCTCTTTGGGGGTGTTGCGCAGGCGCTCGGCATTGGCGGCGTCCTCCTGCGGGGTGGCGCCCCGGGCGGCGGTGCCCTTCATGGGGCGGCTCAGAATGCGCTGGCCATCCCAGTCAAAAAACAACTCCGGCGACACCGAGAGCACCTGCTCGTCGCCGGTGTCGATAAAGGCGCCGTAGGCCCGTGGCTGCGAGCGGCGCAGGGCCGCAAAGTAGGTCCAGGCGCTGTCTGCAACGGTGGATGATGTGGGCCCCGCAAAGGGCGCTTCCAATTGGGCGGTGTAGTTCAGCTGGTAAAAATCCCCCGCAGCAATCGCGTCATGGATGCGCTCCATGTTGGCATCAAACGCCTCGCGGCTGATGCGCGGGGTCCAGAGCACATGCGGCTCGGGCCCTGTGGGCCGCTGCGCATCCGCATTGTCCAAAGGCCGCGCATGCACGCCAAACCATACCAGCGGCCCCTCGGCCGTATGCACCTGCAACGCAGCATCGAATGCAGGCGCCGCTTCATAACGCACATAGCCCACGCACCACAGGCCCTGGCGACTCAGCACATCCACCTGCTCGAGCACCGGCCGCACCTCGTCCAGCGTATGGGCCACCAGCACCTGCTGCGGCTCGCCAAACGCGAGGCGCACCGGGGCTTGGTCTGCGTGGTACGGGTCGCCGAACTCCAGCAGCGCGCGGGGCATCGTCATGGGCAATCGGGCGGCGCGCTTAAACCGTCAGTTCCTTGGCGCTGATCTGGTACTTGAAGTCATCCGGCGCATAGGAATCCAAACGGCCCGCGGCAGTCTCGGCCACCGGGTACATCAAGAAGCCCAGCTTGGGCCCTTGCGACTGGGGCAGTACCACATCGTGCGCCAGGTTGTAGGCCATCCAGTTGCCTTCCCAGCCACCGAACAAGCCCTTGTTCACGGGGGCGACCAGCGGGTTGCTGGCGGACTTGATCCACTCCGGGGTTTCCTGGCGCATGACCTTGGCCACGTCGGCGGGGTCCATGCCCACCCAGCCATAGCCTTTGAGGTAGACCTCGGCACGGCAGTGCTGCGCGCCTTTGAGGCTGGCGGAGTTACCGCCCAGCTCGCGGTAGCCGAAAGCGCTGGGCGCCACCCGCAAACCGTACACATCGCGCGCGGGCACGCCGGCGGCGCGGCACAGGCCCACAAACAAGGCGTTCAAATCGGCGCACTTGCCGCCCAGGTTGTTGGTCTCCAGCATGGTTTTGATGTCACCTTCCCCGCAGCCGCGCACCTTGGGCTCACGGTAGGTGTTGGTGACGATCCAGTCGTAAATCTTTTGCACCTTTTCCACATCGGTCTTGGCACCACGGGTGGCCTCTTGCGCGGTGGTGCGCACGATGCCGTCCAAAGGCAACAAGGCAGTGGGCTGCGTCCAGTATTTCAGGGTAGCGGCGTCTTCCGCCACGGCGGTCTTCTGGCTCCAGTCTTGGGCGCGGCTGCGGGTGCGGATGCGGCTGGTCAGCTCCACAAAGGGCTTTACCTGGTCGGCGGCAAAGTCCACAAACAGCATGCGGGCGCCAGTGGCGTTGTCGTCTTCCATGCGGGCGCTGCCGTTGCTGGCGTAGCTACTCTCCAGCGACTGCTGCCACTCGCTGTTGATGGAGGGCACCGGCAACCACAGGCGCGTAGCCCCCTGGGCTTTGGCAATATCGACCCGGGTGGTCACCTCAAACGTGCGCCAGGCGGCGGGTTTGGGGCTGAACTGGCGCTCAGCCGCAGGCGCGGTTTGTGCAAAATTGATAGCAGGCAGCGCACAGCCGGCGAGCGCTAGCGCCGAATTTTTCATAAATTGGCGGCGCGCAGCGGCGGGTGTGGCGTCGGATGTAGCGATGGGCGTCAAGGTGCGTTGGATGGACATGCTGGATTCTCCCGGAGGGTGGATGGGCCGCATGACTTGCACGCCACGTGGCACCACGTGGCGTGCCCCTGCGGCGAAGGCGCGATTATCCCCTGCTGCCTGTATATTCAGCCCTCCCCGCCCTCTTTCCCCCTTTCCTTGCCCCTGCAACGGCCCTTGGCTGCCCTTCCCCTTGAGCTCTGATTTTTCCTCCCTGTCGCCTGCCAGCGCCGCCCTGGCCCAGCATGCCCTGCGCGCGTTTGAGCAAGTGGTGGGCAGCACCAGCGGTTTCCGGCGCCGCCCCGGCCAGCACCAAATGGCCGAAACCGTGGCCGCC
The DNA here is from genome assembly GCF_005876985.1 of Rhodoferax bucti. Taxonomy (GTDB): domain Bacteria; phylum Pseudomonadota; class Gammaproteobacteria; order Burkholderiales; family Burkholderiaceae_C; genus Allorhodoferax; species Allorhodoferax bucti. The sequence goes on along the minus strand of NZ_VAHD01000002.1, from coordinate 895,126 downwards.
ACCCTGGCCCAGGCCGACATCGGCGAGCACCCCAACCCCACCAAAGCGATTGCCGTCATCCAGGCCGGCACCGGCGTGGGCAAGAGCGCGGCCTATGCCAGCACCGCCATTGCCATGGCGCTGGAGCGCAAAACGCGCGTCATCATCAGCACCGCCACCGTGGCCCTGCAAGAGCAGCTGATGACCAAGGACCTGCCCGCCCTGGCCCGCAGCATGGAACAGCCCTTTGCCTACGCACTGGCCAAAGGCCGCGGGCGCTATGTGTGCAAGGTGAAGCTGGAGCGACTGGTGGGCAGCGGCGCAAGCGAGGACGACCTGTTTGACGACGACCTGCCCCAGCCCAAGGTCAGCGCCTTGTCGCAAGAGGCGATCGAAGAACGCCGCCAGGCCCTGTTCGAGAGCATGGCCCACAAGCTGGCAGTCGCCAGCTGGGACGGTGACCGCGACAACCTGCCCGACCTACCCGACCCGCGCGACTGGTCCGCCGTGGCGGCGGAGCGCCACACCTGCACCGCCCGCCACTGCCCGCGCTACAAAGAGTGCAGCTACTACAACGCCCGCACCAAACTCGCGGAGAGCCAGGTCATCGTGGCCAACCACGACCTGGTACTGGCCAGCCTGGGCATGAAAACCCTGCCGGACCTGGACAACTGCCTGGTCGTGTTCGATGAAGGCCACCACCTGCCCGCCGTCGCGCTGGACCAGTTCTCCAACAGCATGGACCTCTCCAACCTGCGCTGGCTGGACAAACTGCCCAAGACCATGAATGACGTGGCCGGCAAGCTGGCCCTGCACCTTGGTGAAGACGTGCAGACTGTGACCAGCCAGCTCAAAGGCGCTCTCACCTCCGTCGCCCGCATGGCCATGGACCTGGTGTGGGCCCACACCGGCCAGGACGCCCACGGTGGCGGCAAAGACGGCACCCTGCGCTTTGCCAACGGCGTGCTGCCGGAGGCCTTGCACGAGCCGGTGCGCCAGATCCAGTCGCAGGCCACCGGCCTGTCCAAAGCACTGGAAGCCTTGGGTGTGGACGTGAAAGCCATTGCCAAAGACGACCCCAGCCAGGCCGTGCTGTGCGCGCAGCTCTATGCCCAGCTGGGCGGTTTGGCGCCCCGCCTGGGCAGCCTGGTGAGCACCGCCAATTTGCTGCTGGAGCATGGCGATCAGCCCCTGGCCAAGTGGCTGCAAGCCGAGAGCGAAAACGGCTACCTAACCATGACGGCGCACGCCTGCCCCATCGTGCCGGGCGATTTACTGCGCCAGTTTTTGTGGAGCCAGGTGCGTGGTGCGGTCGTCACCAGCGCGTCGCTGACCAGCTGCGGCAGTTTTGACTACTTTTTGAAAGAAGCCGGCCTGTCGAACAAGCCGTATGTGACGGCGCTGGAAGTCGCCAGCCCGTTCAACTACGCCAAGCAAGGCAGCCTCACGGTGGTACACACCCGTGCCGACCCCAAGCACGCGGACGCCTACACCGCCGAAGTGGTTCGCGCGCTGATGGAGGACATCGAGCAGGTGCAGCGCGGCGCGCTGGTGCTCTTCACCAGCCGCGCCCAGATGCGCGCCGCCACCGACGCGGTGCCCGGCCACATGATGGACATGGTGCTGGTGCAAGGCACGCAGTCGCGCACCCGCCTGCTGGCAGCTCACGCCGAGCGGGTGGAGAGCGGTTTGCCTTCGGTACTGTTCGGCCTGCAGAGCTTTGGCGAGGGGCTGGATTTGCCCGGTGCGCTGTGTGAAACCGTGTTCATTGCCAAGCTGCCCTTCGCGCCTCCCAGCGACCCGGTGGACGAGGCGCGTGCCGAGTGGCTCAAAAGCGTGGGCCGCGACCCGTTCAATGAGCTGGTGATTCCTGCCACGGGCGTCAAACTGCTGCAATGGACCGGCCGCGCCATCCGCACCGAAGAAGACCGTGCGCAAGTGATTTGCTACGACAAGCGACTCACCCAGACCAGCTACGGCAAGCGCATGCTGGCGGGCTTGCCGGCTTACAAACTGGGCACCCGCAACCTGGGCTGAGCCCGCACGCTGCGGGTGGCGGCGACGTGGTTTTTCTGACCATTTCGTCAGGGTATTGGCTGGCTAGAATCCACCAGAAACAAGCCCCAAACCGTGGAAATCCAGGACGGACGCATGAGAACACCCCCCCCATTTCCACACAACGAAGCCGAACGACTGGCTCGTTTGCGTTTACTGGAAGTACTGGATACCGGGCCTGAGCCCATTTTTGACGCTCTGACCCGCACCGCCTCGCTGATATGCGACGCCCCGATTGCGCTGCTGAGCCTGGTGGATGCGGACCGGCAGTGGTTCAAGTCCAGCGTCGGACTGGAGGGCGTGAGCGAAACCCCGCGCGAACTGGCTTTTTGTGCGCACGCCATTCTGCAAACCGACGTGATGGAAGTGCCCGATGCCCGCCAGGACGCCCGCTTTCACGACAACCCTCTGGTGACTTCGGCGCCCGATATCCGGTTTTATGCCGGTGCACCGGTGGTCATGCCGGGCGGGCAAAACATCGGCACCCTGTGTGTGATCGACAGAAAGCCGAAGGAACTCAGCCCCCACCAACGGGCCGTGCTGGAGAACCTGGCCCAGGTTGCCGCCCATGCTCTGGACATGCGCAAAAAAGCCCTGGAGCTGGACCACTTCAACACCGACCTGCTGCAACGCGCCCACGCGCTCCATGCCAAAGAAGTGCTGTACCAGGCGATTGTGGAAGACCAGACCGACATGATCTCCCTGGCGCTGCCGACCGGAGAGTTGACGTTTGTGAACGAGGCGTATGCCGCGCACTTCGGCAAAAAACCGCAAGAAATGGTGGGGCACAACCTGCTGGACTTTGTAGCCCCGCAGGACAAGGACGCGGTGAACGCGCATCTGCGCACCGTGTGTGCGGCACCCGGTGTGGCCATGGGGGAAAACCAGATGCGCTCCACCGGCGGCGATGCACGCTGGGTGGCATGGACCAATCGCTCCATTGGCGATGAGGCGGGCCGCGTGATCGGCCTGCACTCCGTGGGCCGCGACATCACCGACAAAAAACGGGGGGAGCTGGCCCTGCGCGCCAGTCACGAGCGCTACCGCGCCTTGTACGAATCCACCCCCGCCATGATGCACTCCATCGACGCGCAGGGGCGCATCCTGTTCGTGAGCGACAAGTGGCTGCAGACCATGGACTACCTGCGCGAGGAGGTCATAGGCCGCCCCTCCACCGACTTTTTCACCCCCGCCTCCCGAGCGTATGCGCAGGCGGTGGTCATTCCGGCCTTTTTCGAGTCCGGCCGCTGTGAAGACATTGCCTACCAGCTGGTGCGCAAAGACGGGAGCATTCTGGACGTATTGCTGTCCGCCGTGCTCGAGAACGAGACCCCGGACCGCCCGGCCCACTCCCTGGCGGTGTTGCAGGATGTGACCGAGAAAAATGCCCTCGCCCGTGAGCTGCGCACCCAGGAAGAGCGGCTGAACCTTGCCACCAGCGTAAATGAAATCGGCATCTGGGAGATCGACCTGACCACCGGGCGCCTGGAGTGGAGCGACACCATGTTCCGCATCTTCGGCGGGGAGCGCAACACCTTCAAGGGGCAACTCGAAGACTGGTCCAGCAAGGTCTACCCGGAGGACATCGCTCGCAGCGAACAAGCCTTTGCCAAGGCGCTGCAAACCCACGCGCCCATGGACTTCGACTTCCGCGTGGTGCGCGAGGGCGGCCGTATCCGCTATGTGAATGCGCGCGCCGTGGTCATCAAAGACGCCGAGGGCAAGGCCACCCGGGTTTTGGGCACCAACTACGACGTCACCGACCGCAAGGCGATTGAGAGCGCGCTGGAATACAGCGAGAAGCGCCTGCGCACCATTGCCGACAACCTGCCGGTGCTCATTTCGCACATGGACACGGATTTCCGCTACACCTTTACCAACAACAACTACCAAAACTGGTACGCCCTTCAAGACCCCATTGACGGCAAAACCGTGGCGGAGGTCTTCGGCGACGCCATATTCCAAAGCGTCAAGCCCCACATTGCAGCGGCTCTGGCGGGCGAGAGCGTCACGTTTGAACTGCGCAGCGAAGTGCCCAACTCGCCCCGCCACCTGCTAGTGCACTACGTGCCCGACAAGGACGCCGACGGTGTGATCCGCGGAGTGTTCGGCATGGTGCAAGACCGCACCGAATCCCACCTCGCCCGGGAACGGCTGGAGGACAGCGAACGCCAGCTCAGGGCAGTCACCGACAGCCTGCCGGTGTTGATTTCCTATGTGGACCAGGACGAGTGCGTCCACTTCCTCAACGCAACCTTTCGCGATTGGCTGGGCGTGGATTTGGCGTGGGCCCAAGGCCGCAAGCTGCGCGAGGTGATTGGCGACGCGCTCTACGGCCAACGTGGCGACTACCTCAGACACGCGTTGCGGGGGGAGCGGATCGAGTTTGCGGTGGAGTCCACTACCCAAGGCATCACGCGGCATTTGCAGGCCACCTACATCCCCGATATTCGCCCGGACGGAGAGGTGCGCGGCGTCTTCGCCTTGAGCACCGACGTTACCGCCCTGAAGCTCGCCGAGCTGGAGCTGCGCCGGCTGGTGCGCATTGACTCCCTCACCGGCCTGCCGAACCGCCGTTACTTCGACGAAAAACTGCAGGAAGCGATTGCACGCAGCAAACGCACCCGGCAAACCATGGCCTTGATGTTTCTGGACGTGGACCACTTCAAGTCCATCAACGACACCCTGGGGCACGGCCTGGGTGACCAGGTGCTGTGCGAATTTGCCCACCGACTGCGGTCATCCGTGCGTACCAACGACTTTGCGGCCCGACTGGCGGGCGACGAGTTCGTGATCCTCATTGAGGGCGTGGCCACGGTGGAAGAGATCGAGGTGGTGGCTCACAAGGTGATTGCCCACGTACGTCAGCCCATGACGCTTTCCCGCCACGAGGTTTCAGTCACCACCAGCATAGGCATCGCGGTGAACGATGCAGAAGACATCAACTCCGACGCCCTCATCAACCGGGCAGACAAGGCGCTCTACCGTGCCAAGGCGGCCGGGCGCGACCGCTATGCCTTGGAGCACCGCGAGGCCTGAGCCCCTGATGGCCGCTACTGGCCGCTACTGGCCGCTGCGCTCAGGGGGCTTGCTGTTTGCGTGCTGCGTGATAGGCGGTGAGCACCTGGCTGGCCACCATGTCCAGCGCCGGGCGGGTATTGCCTTGTTTGTCGGTCCAGACCTTGGGGGTGAGCGCTCCTGCCAGGGTAAGTGCATCGCCGTCGTCCAGAGCCATCAATGCGGCACCCGCCTCGGTGGCGAAGGCAATCACGTTCACGATCAGGCTCTCGCCGTCGCCTGCCGTGGCTTTGACCTTGGCCAGCACAAAATTGCTGCCATTTTTGCCTTGGCGGGTTTCGGCCAGGCCCACCAAGTGGCCGGCAATCAGTCCGTCGATCATGGCTGCTCCTGCGGGCTGGGTTCCAAGCGTTTCAAGTCAAAACCCTGCCGGGCCAGTCGTGCCAGCAGGGCCTGGTAGGCCGCAGGGTCGACCTGAGGCATGCGGGAGAGCACCCACAGGTACTCGCGCTGCGGCTCACTCACCGCGACCAATTGGTACTGCGGGTCCAAATCAATCACCCAATAGTCGCCCCACACCATGGGCAAAAAAGACAACCATGCCGGCGCAAACCGCACCTGGAGTTTGGGGGATTTGGCCGGCCCCACTTGGCGGGCAGCGCCGAGCGCCTCGGTGGTCTGCCCATCCGCCGTCACGCAGCGGTTGCGCACTTGGACCGTGCCGTCCGGCTGGGTTTGGTAGTCCGCACGGGTGTTGCGCACGCACTTCTTTTGAAAGCTGTTGGGGTACTTGGCAATCTCGTACCAGGTGCCCATGTAGCGAGGCACGTCGAGAGATGCGATGGTTTGTAGCGCGGGCTGTTCGGCATGCACCCCCACCGCAATGGCGGCCCACATCACGCCCAAAAACAGCAGGAAAAATTTGTTTTTCATGGCGGAAGTATGCATCGGCCCACACCCTGTGTTGTGCGGTGGCGCACGGCTTTACAAGGCGTATTCCTTGAGCTGCTCCAGGCTCACCCGCTCCAGCGCCTTGGCGTGCGTGGCCTCCAGGTGCACCGGCGGCGCCACGCCGGCCTGCAAGGCTTCCAGCCAACGGTTCACACAAAGACACCAGCGATCACCGGGACGGAGACCCACAAAACGATACTCCGGCCGCGGAGTGACCAGGTCGTTCCCACGCTTTAGCGAATAAGCGAGAAAGTCCGCCGTGACCTTGGCGCACACCACATGGGTGCCATGGTCGTGCGCATCGGTATTGCAGCAGCCATCACGGAAGTAGCCGGTAAGCGGGTCGTAGGAACAGGCCTGCAGTGCAGTGCCTAAAACATTCAGTGCGGACATGGTGAATGGGCTTTCTGTGGTCGGGAAAAGGCCCCCGTGCACACGGGCGGGGCCGATTCCAGCAAAATCTATGCAACGGATGCTGCCACAGCGGCAAGCGCCTTTGTTTCACACGGATATTCAGGATGCCCCATGGAAGAAGACGAACGCTACTGCGGTACCGGCACCTGCATCATCAACGCCGAAGGCCTGTGCTGGTGCGGCCAGCAATGGAACGGCACCATGATGTGCCGCCCGACACCCGAGGTTGGCAATGCTGTGACCGCCCAACCAGTCGATACAGAAGACGCGGCGGGAGACGCACCATGAGCACCCCAATCACTTCACCATCCGCAGGCACGCCCCTGCCCCGCTGGGCAGCCCGACTGGGATACGCCGGACTGATTCCGTTTGTGGCATTGGCCGCAGCGGCTTGGCTGGCCCCGGCCACGCATCGTGCGCAAGCGGCTTTTGCCTTGCTGGCCTATGGCGCCACTATCGCGAGCTTTCTGGGCGCTATCCACTGGGGCCTGGCGATGCGTGGGCCACTCACACCGCAACCCGGGCCCTTTGTGTGGGGCGTGTTTCCCAGTCTGGTGGCTTGGGTCGCTTTGCTGCTGCCCCTGTCCCAAGGGCTGGTGACCATGGCACTGCTGCTGGGCATTTGCCTGGCGGTAGACCGGCGCAGCTACCCGGCCTACGGCTTGGGCGATTGGCTGGGCATGCGCTTGCACCTCACCGTGGTAGCGGCACTGTGCATGTTGGCCGGGAGTATGGCGGTATGACGCTCACAGACGCTGATGTGTCGCGCATTGTCGAAATGGCCTGGGAAGACCGTACGCCATTTGAATCCATCGAGCTGCAATTCGGTTTGAATGAATCCGGTGTCATCGCGCTGATGCGCTCCCACATGAAGGCCAGCTCCTTCCGTATGTGGCGCAAACGCATGGCAGGACGGGTTACCAAACACCGCGCCCTACGCTCACCCGAGGTGCAGCGGCACCGGGCCAGCCACACTCGACAGGCGTAAAAAAAGGCCTGCAAGCAGGCCTTTGATCGACAACGAGGCTCTTGCGAGCCCCCGTATTTATTGCTCCACGAATGCGCGCTCCACCACGTAGTCGCCCGGCGTGGTGGTGTTACCTTCCTTGAAGCCTTTGGCGTCCAGGATTTCGCGCATGTCTTTGTTCAGGCCGGGGCTGCCGCAAATCATGATGCGGTCGGTCGCGGGGTCCAGCGGGGGCAAGCCCAAGTCAGCGGGCAGCTTGTTGGACTCGATCAGTGTGGTGATGCGGCCTTGGTGCTCAAACGCCTCACGGGTCACGGTGGGGTAATACAGCATCTGGTTGGTGACCATTTCGCCCAGGAACTCGTGCTTGGGCAGCTCGTTTTTGAAGTAGTCGTAATACGCCAGCTCTTTGACCTCGCGCACGCCGTGCACCACGATGACCTTCTCAAACTTCTCGTAGGTCTCGGGGTCGCGTGCCACGCTCAAGAACGGCGCCAAGCCGGTGCCGCTGCCCAAGAGATACAGGTTTTTGCCAGGCAAGAGGTAATCAATCAGCAAGGTGCCAGTGGGCTTGCGGCCGATCACAATCTTGTCGCCCACCTTGATGTGTTGCAGCTTGGAGGTCAACGGACCGTCTTGCACCTTGATGCTCAAAAATTCCAGGTGCTCTTCGTAGTTAGCACTGACGATGGAATAAGCACGCAGCAGCGGCTTGCCGTTGTCTTGCATCAGGCCGATCATGGTGAAATGGCCGTTGGAAAAGCGCAGCGCAGGGTCACGCGTGGTGGTGAAGCTGAACAAACGGTCTGTCCAGTGGTGTACGCTTAAAACTGTTTCTTCCAGAAATGCACTCATGGGGGCCTTGCTTCAGGGTCAATCTGTGGAGCACCACACAGGCCAGCAATGGCCTAGGGCGAAACCCTATATTGTAAAACTTCATACCCCTGCAGCCCGTTATATCGATATTGATTTGAGTCATTAGACCGCGCATGCCCCCTACCACCGAATCCGCCCCCTCCGAATTGCTGATCACCTGCCTCTGTGCCCAGTGGTGCGGCACCTGCACCGAGTACCACCCCCTTTTCACCAGCTTGCAAGCCGAGTTTGCGGATGCTCGCTTTCTATGGGTGGATGTGGAAGATGAGGCGGACCTTGTAGACCCGATTGAGGTGGAAAACTTCCCCACCATCCTGATCGAACAAGGCGGCAGCGCCCGTTTTTTCGGCACCGTCATGCCTCATCTGGAAACACTGCGCCGCCTGATTCAATCGAGCGCGGCGGTCGATGCACGCCCGGTGCAAGACACCGACGTGCAAGCCCTGGCTCAACGCTTGCGCGGGCGCTGAGGGGCGGACTGCAGCAAGGGGCGCCACAAGGCATCCCCGTCGCGCCCTGCCCAGTCCAAGGCCCCGCGCACGGTGCTACGCGGCGTGCCTTGGCGATCCAGCAACACGGTGGACGGGTAAATGCGGATACCCCAAGCACGTGCGACTTCGCCCTGCGGATCGCGCAGCACGGGCAAGGTCAGCCCCGTGGCTTGCACAAAGCGGGCAATGGCCTCCGGGCTCTCTTTCAGGTTGATGGTCAGCACCGCCAAGTGGGCGGACTCCCGCTCCGCCAGCGTTTGGAGTGCGGGCATTTCCGCGCGGCAGGGTTCACACCAACTAGCCCAGAAGTTGATCAGCACCGCTTTGCCGTGCAGTGCCTGCAAGGAGCCGGCGGAAGCCCCACCATCGCCCACCGGAATGGGCGGCACGCCCTGCCCGACAGGCCACGGCAGCAGGTCATAGCCACGGCCGCTGGCATCGGAAGATGCAGCAAAAACGCCAGAGGCCCCGAGGGCCCCTAGTGCAGTCAATGCATCACGGCGCTGCATACTTGATTTAGATACAAAAAGTGCTGCTAGCGCTTATGGAATATGCGCAAGCAGCTCCTGTTTTTATAGCAATCGCAGTAACTTACAGCACTGTCATCACAGCTTGGCACTGACCCAGGCTTGCACGCTGGCCAAAGCGCCGGCCAGCTTGGCAGGCTCGGTGCCACCGGCCATGGCCATGTCGGCCTTGCCGCCGCCCTTGCCACCGACCTGGCCGGCCACAAAATTCGCCAGCTCGCCGGCCTTGACCTTGGCGGTGGTGTCGTTGGTCACGCCTGCGGCGATTTGCACCTTGTCGCCATCTACCGCGCCCAGCACGATGATGGCGGTCTTGAGCTTGTCTTTGAGCTTGTCCATGGTGTCGCGCAGGGTCTTGGCATCCGCGCCGTCCAGCTTGGCGGCCAGCACCTTCACGCCATTCACGTCCACCGCGCTGCTCACCAGTTCATCGCCTTGGGCAGAAGCCAGCTTGCCCTTCAAGGCAGCCACTTCTTTTTCCAGCGCCTTGACCTGGTCCAGCACCTGGCCCAAACGGTTGCCCAACTCGGCCACAGGAGCCTTGAGGGTCGTGGCGGCTGCGCCCACGGTGTCTTCCAGGTCTTGCAGATACGCCAGCGCGTTGGCGCCGGTCACGGCCTCCATACGGCGCACACCTGCGGCAACGCCACTCTCGGCCACCACCTTGAACAAGCCGATGTCTCCAGTGGCATGAACGTGGGTGCCGCCGCAGAGCTCGCGACTGGAGCCGATGTCGAGCACGCGCACGGTCTCACCGTACTTTTCGCCGAACAACATCATGGCGCCGGTCTTTTGGGCGGACTCAATGTCCATCACGCGCGCTTGCGCTGCGGCATTGGCCAGCACTTCGGCGTTCACTTTCGCTTCAATCAGGCGAATTTGCTGGGCCGTCACAGGCGCGTTGTGTGCAAAGTCAAAACGGGTGCGCTCGGCATTCACCAGCGAACCCTTTTGCTGCACATGCTCGCCCAGCACTTCACGCAGGGCTTTGTGCATCAGGTGGGTGGCGCTGTGGTTGCGCACCGTGGCGGCGCGCTTGGCGGCGTCCACATGAGCAGTCACGGCATCGCCCACGCGCAAAACGCCGGTCTTCAGCGTGCCGTGGTGGCCGAACACATCGGCCTTGATCTTCTGAGTGTCGCCCACTTCAAACAGGCCGGCATCCGAGAACACCGCGCCCTCATCGCCCACCTGGCCGCCGCTCTCGGCATAGAACGGTGTGGTGTCCAGCACCAGCACGCCGTCTTGACCGGCCTTCAGCTCGCTAACCGCCGTACCGTCTGCGTAGAGCGCTACGATTTTTGCAGCCTGGGTCAGGTGTTCGTAACCTACAAAAGTGTTGCCTGCGCCGGTGTACTCCAGCGCCTTGTCCATCTTGAACTTGCCCGCTGCACGGCCCTTGGCCTTTTGCGCTTCCATGGCGGCGCTAAAACCGGCGCTGTCGACTTCCACACCGTTTTCGCGACACACGTCGGCCGACAGATCAAGCGGGAAACCATAGGTGTCGTGCAACTTGAAGGCCACCTCACCGGGCAGTACTTTCACACCGCCAGCCAGGGCTTCGTCCAGAATCTGCATGCCGGTGGCCAGGGTTTCGAAGAATCGCTCTTCTTCGACGCGCAGCACTTCGGTGATGCGAGCCTCTTGCGATGCCATGTTGGGGTAGGCCGCGCCCATGACCTGCACCAGGTCTTTCACTAGCTTGTGGAAGAACGGGGTCTTTTGGCCCAGTTTGTAGCCGTGGCGGATCGCGCGGCGCACGATGCGGCGCTGCACATAACCGCGGCCTTCGTTGCTCGGGATCACGCCGTCGCTCACCAGGAAGGCGGTGGCGCGGATGTGATCGGCAATCACGCGCAAGCTTTTGTTGCCCAGGTCGGTGCAGCCGGTTTCACGGGAAGCGGCTTTGATCAGCGCGTCGAACAGGTCAATTTCGTAATTGCTGTGCACGTGCTGCAGGATGGCCGCCAGACGCTCCAGACCCATACCAGTGTCCACGCAGGGCGCGGGCAGCGGGGTCACGGCGCCGGTCTCGTCCATGTTGAACTGCATGAACACGTTGTTCCAGATTTCAATGAAACGGTCGCCGTCTTCATCGGGGCTGCCGGGAGGGCCGCCGGGGATGTGGGCGCCGTGGTCGTAGAAAATTTCGGAGCAGGGGCCGCAGGGGCCAGTGTCAGCCATCATCCAGAAGTTGTCGCTCTTGTAGCGGCCGCCCTTGTTGTCGCCGATGCGGATGATGCGTCCCTCTTGCTTGACGCGCTCGGGCGTCCAGCCGGACTTCACAAAAATGTCTTCCCAGATGGCATAGGCCTCATCGTCTTCCTGATAGACGGTGGCGTACAACTTTTCAGCGGGGAGCTTGTAGACGGTGGTCAGCAGTTCCCACGCCCAGTTCAGGCTTTCCTTCTTGAAGTAGTCGCCAAAGCTCCAGTTGCCCAGCATCTCGAAGAAGGTGTGGTGGCGGGCGGTGTAGCCCACGTTTTCCAGGTCGTTGTGCTTGCCGCCAGCTCGCAGGCAGGCTTGCACGGAGGCGGCACGCACGTAAGAGCGCTTGTCAGAGCCCAGAAACACGTCCTTGAACTGGACCATGCCCGAATTGGTGAACATCAGCGTCGGGTCGTTGCCGGGCACCAGAGGGCTGCTTGCCACCACGGTGTGGCCCTTGGAGGCAAAGAAGTCGAGGAAGGATTTGCGAATGTCGGCAACACTCATTACGGGCTGGGTCATGACGGAATTTCTTCGAGTGGTGGATCAATAGGACCCACTATTATCGCCGCCCCCGCCATCGCCCCGCAGGCGGCCACCGGGTTCTTGTGCGCGCGGGTTTGTACCAATACCAGCCATACTGACCGACAACTAACATGTCAGTCATGAATCAACCGGTTATCAGCCCTATCGACGACACCTTGAGCCAGCGCGCCAAGGCTTACCAGGGCTTTACCCGGCAAGTGTTTGAGGGCGGCATCCGTGCGGGGCAATTCATCTCGCAACGCGAGCTGATGACCTTGCTGGATATGCCTTTGGGCGCAGTGCGGGAAATGATTCCCCGCCTGGAGGCCGCCGGTCTGGTCAAGACAGTGCCGCAGCGCGGCTTGCAAATCGCCCATGTGGATTTGCGCCTGATCCGCAATGCATTCCAGGTGCGCTCCATGATCGAGCGCGAAGCCCTGCTCCACTTTGTGCATACCGCTACCGATGCCGAGCTGGAAGCCATTGAAAGCACCCACCGCACCATCCTCGCGCGTGCCGCAGCGCCTGACGCCTTGCAAGACAGCACGCTGCTCGACGATGCGCAGGCCGTGGACTGGGGCTTGCATGACCGCATGGTGGATGCGCTGGGCAACGACATCATTTCCGACCAGTACCGCGTCAACAGCCTGCGGGTGCGTCTGATCAAGCTGGAGCACAGCGTGATCACGCCGGGGCGTTTGATCCCCGCCATGGAAGAACACTTGCGTTTCATCGAAGCCCTGCGCCAGCGGGACGCCGGCAAAGCCGCAGCCCTGCTGGAAGAGCACATCAGCAGTGCGCGCAACCGTGTGATGCACGCGCCGCTGGAGCAAGTGCGCAATGAATGGAATACCGGCAACAGCCCTCTCACCACCGACACCACCAGGAGACCTCTTTGAACCCAGACATCCACGGCCTTTGGCCCGCGCTTTTGTTGCCCGTTGCGGCAGATGGCGCACTCGACACCCCCCGTGCACTGGCGCACGCCCGGCGCATGCTGGATGCGGGCTGCGATGGCGTCACCCTTTTTGGCACCACCGGCGAGGGCCCGGCGTTCACCATCGCCGAGCGCAAAGGCTTGCTCGAAGCCATGCTGGCCAGCGGCATCCGCCCGGATCAGGTCATCGTGACCACCACGGCCCTGGCTTTGGGCGACGCTATTGAGTTGGGCCGCCACGCCAGTGGTCTGGGGGTCCACCGCCAGATGCTGATGCCGCCCTTCTTCTTCAACCAGCCCAAAGACGCCGGCATCATCGACGCCGTGTCCCAGGTGGTGCGGGGCATTGGTGACGATGGCTTGAAGCTGTTGCTCTACCACTTCCCCTTCATGAGCACCTTCGGCTTTTCGCACGCGGCAGTGGCCGAGCTGGTACGCCGCCACCCCGGGCAGGTCATGGGCATCAAAGACAGCAGCGGAGATCTGGAGCACTCTCTGGGTCTGGCACGTGCGTTCCCGCAACTCTCCATCTTGGTCGGCGCAGAGCCGCATGTAGCCCCGGTCATGTGCGAAGGCGGCTCGGGCTCCATCAACGGGCTGGCCAATATTGCCCCCCGCTTGATGAAGCGGGTCATGAGCGCACCGGACAAGGTCAGCCAGGCCGATGAGCAGCTCATTCTGGATTTGCTCAAGTTACTGTCTATCAAGCCCGGCATGCCTTTTGTGGGCGTCTACAAAGCCATGCTTGCAGAGCAAACCGGAGACGATGCATGGCTGACCATGCGCGCCCCTTTGAGCCCCTTGGATAACACCGAGTTACAAACCGTGCGCAGCGGTTATCGTGCACTGGGTGCCGCATTGAGCCACCTGTAAATACCAACAACACGAGGAGACACACCATGACCACATCCCACCTGAACCGCCGCACCCTGCTGGGTGCCGCCGCTGCACTGGGCGCCACCGCCTTGCCCGCACTGCCTGCCTTGGCACAAACCAAAACCGTGTTGCGCATTTCCACCCCCGCCGTGCCGGACGACTGGCACGCCAAGATGTGGACCGTGTTCAAAGAGCAGCTCGAAAAAACAGCCCCCGGCGAATTCGATGTGCAGATCAACCTGAATGCCACGCTGTTCAAGCAAGGCACCGAGCCTGCCGCCATGGCCCGCGGCAACCTGGAGCTGTCCAGCATCTCGGCCTTTGACATTGCCAAGCTCGTACCCGAGTTCTCCATCTTCACCGCCGGCTACGTGGTGCGCGATCCGGACCAGCAACAAAAGATATTCAACGGCCCCATTGGTGCGGAGCTGTTCAAGGCCGTGTCTGAAAAAATGGAAGTCACACCGCTGGCCACCGTCTATTTGGGAACCCGACAGGTCAATCTGCGCGAAGCCAAACCGGTCAAAACACCTGCCGACCTGAAAGGCGTGAAGCTGCGCATGCCCGGCTCCAAAGAGTGGTTGTTCCTCGGCGAAGCACTCGGTGCCACCGCCACACCGCTGGCCTTCGGCGAGGTGTACATGGGCCTCAAGACCGGCACCATCGACGGCCAGGACAACCCCCTGCCCTCGGTACGCGCTGCCAAGTTTTACGAAGTCACCAAACAAATCGTGTTGACCAGCCACTTGGTAGATAGCATCTTCATCGCCATCTCCAATAAGAGCTTCAACGCCTTGACGCCCGCGCAAAAGCAAAAGGTGACAGCAGCAGCCCAAGCCGCTGCCGCCTACAACAACGAGAACCGCATCAAGGAAGAAGGCCAGCTCGTCGAATTCTTCAAGAAGGAAGGCCTGCAGGTCACGACCCCTGATGTGGACGCTTTCCGCAAGTCGGTGCAAGCCACCTACCAGGCGTCTGACTACGCCAAGGTGTGGCCCAAGGGCTTGCTGGATCGCATTAACGCGACCAAGTAAGCGACTGCCACGCCATGTTGCGCCGATTGCAACAGGCCGCCAACCTTCTGGGCGGCGGCCTTTTCCTGACCCTGTTCATCGTATTCATCATCCAGATTACAGCGCGTTTCGGCTTTAACAAGCCCCTGCCCTGGACCGATGAAGCCGCGGTGATTCTGTATGTGTGGGTGATTCTTTGGGGTGCCGCGGCCGTGGTGCCCGAGCGCGAACACGTGGTGTTTGATTTGCTGTGGAACAGCGTGAACTACCGCAGCCGCCAGGTCATGCGGATTGTGGGCAATCTGCTCTTGGGCGGGCTCTCCGCAGCCGCCATTCCCGCCAGCTGGGACTATGTGCACTTCATGGCGCGCGAAGGCTCGCCGGTGCTGGGAGTTTCTTTCATGTGGATTTTTCTGCCCTTTGTGTTGCTGCTGATCGCACTGGTCATCCGTAGCGCCTGGGCCATTTGGAACGCGGTGCGCGGCATCGGGTTGGAAGCGGAGCTGCGCATATGACATCGGGACTTTGGATTTTGGTGGCGGTTCTTCTCGCCGGCTTGCTCTTGCGCATGCCCATCGGCTTTTCGATGCTGGCTGCGGGCATCGGCTACCTGCTGGCCAAGGGGCAGGACGTGGGCCTGGTCGCCGAGCAGGTGGGCAACGGGCTTTACAACAGCTATGTGCTGCTGGCCGTCCCCCTCTTTGTGTTCGCGGCCAACATCATGAACGCTGGCACGGTCAGCGAGCGTATTTTTGATTTCTGCCGCATTCTGGTGGGCCGCATGCGCGGTGGCCTGGCACAGGTGGACATTTTGGTAAGCGTGATCTTCTCGGGCATGAGCGGCAGTGCCATTGCCGATGCCGCCGGGCCGGGCCTGGTCACCATCCGCCAGATGCTTAAAAAGCCGGAATACACCCGTGGCTTTGCCGGCGCCGTGGTGGTCGCCAGCGCCACGCTGGGCCCCATCATTCCGCCCAGCATTCCCATGGTGATTTACGCCCTGGTGTCCGGCGCCTCCGTCGGTGCACTGTTTCTGGGCGGCGTCGTGCCGGGCTTTTTAATGGCAGGCCTCATGATGGGCGTGGTGCACATCATTGCCGTCAAGCGCAACATGCCGCGGGACGAGCCCGTGCCCCGCTCCGAATGGGCCGGCCTGATCTTCCGGGGCGCCCTGCCCTTGTCCATGCCCATCGTGCTGCTGGGTGGCATTTACTCCGGCGCTTTCACACCGACCGAGGCGGCCGCCGTGGCGGCCCTGCACGCCCTGATTCTGGCGGCCGTGGTGTTTCGTGCACTCACCTGGCGCAGTTTCTGGGGCGTGGTCATGGAGTCCACCCGGGGCAGCGCCGTCATTACACTGATTCTGGCCGGTTCGTTCATGCTGAACTACGCGTTCACCGCGGAAGGCGTACCGCAAAGCATGGCCATGTGGGTGGACAGCATGCACCTCTCCAAAATCCAGTTCCTGCTGCTGGTGAACGTCATGTTCCTGGTGCTAGGTTGCTTTCTGGATGTGTCGGTGTTGCTGCTGGTGTTTGTGCCCATGCTGCTGCCAGCCGCCAAGTTGCTGGGCGTGGACCTGGTGCACTTCGGTGTGCTGGTGGTGCTCAACATGATGATCGGCCTCATCCACCCGCCCTTCGGCATGTTGCTGTTCGTCACCAAAGCGCTCACCGGCATTCCTATCGGCGAGATGATGAAAGAGGGCTGGCCCTTCCTGGTGATGCTGCTATGCCTGTTGCTGGCCATGACCTTCTTCCCCCAAATCGTGCTGTGGCTTCCACAGACCATGGGCTACGTCACTACCTAAGCCACCATGCAACTCACGCCCCACAACACCCTGCCAGCCGACGCCGATCAGGCAGCCCTGCTGGGCCGCATCTGGCGGCCCGAAGTGCGAGGGCCCAGCGTCGTCACCGTGCGCCATGGGCAGGTGCTGGACATCAGCGCCCGCTATCCGACCACGCGCGACGTATTCGAGGCCGATGACCCCGCAGCCGCCCTGCGCAGCGCCCCAGGGGAGCCTGTGTGCAGCGTGGAAAGCCTGCTGTCCAATAGCAGTGCGGCCACACGCAACACGGCGCTGCCCTGGCTACTGGCGCCCTGCGATCTGCAGGCCATCAAAGCGGCCGGCGTCACGTTTGCCACTTCCATGCTGGAGCGTGTCATTGAAGAAAAAGCCCGGGGCAACCCGGCTGCCGCCGCCGCCATACGCACTGAAATTCAGGCGCTGATCGGCGACGACCTCTCCAAACTCAAGCCCGGTTCAGAGCAGGCCATGGCACTCAAACAGGTCTTGATCGCCCAAGGTGCCTGGAGCCAATACTTGGAGGTGGGTATTGGCCCAGATGCTGAAATCTTCACCAAAGCTCCGGTGCTGGCCGCTGTGGGCTGTGGCGACGATGCAGGCCTGCACCCGGCATCGCACTGGAACAACCCGGAGCCCGAGGTCGTGCTGGCCATCAACTCGCGCAGCGAGGTCGTGGGCGCCACGCTGGGCAACGATGTAAACCTGCGTGATGTGGAAGGCCGCTCGGCCCTCTTACTGGGCAAAGCCAAAGACAACAATGCTTCGGCGTCGATAGGGCCCTTCATCCGCCTGTTTGACGGGCATTTCACCCTGAACGATGTGCGTAACGCCGAGCTCACCCTCCGGGTGGAAGGCACCGACGGATTCGTGATGGATGGCTACTCCTCCATGGCCCGCATCAGCCGGGACCCGCTGGACTTGTCCGCCCAGCTCATGGGCCCCCACCACCAGTACCCGGACGGGGCCATGCTATTTCTGGGAACCTTGTTCGCACCAGTGCAAGACCGGGACGCTCCGGGCAGCGGATTCACCCACCACTTGGGCGATGTTGTCGCCATCAGCAGCCCCCGCTTGGGCAGCTTGCGCAACCGCATGTTGCACACCCACCAGTGCGCGCCTTGGACGTTTGGCGCATCCCACCTGATGCGCAACCTGGCACAACGCGGCTTGCTCTGACCCGCGGGCTGCGCTCAGGCGTGCTCGGTGCTCTGGCCCACCAGAATGCGCTGATCCAGAAAGCGCCACAAGCGCTCATCTGCGCTGAACGCGACGTTGAAACGCAGCCACCCCGTGGGCCGGGGCTCCACCAGAAACAACTGGCCCGGCCCGAGCATGATGCCTTCCTGGGTACCCGCCTGCGACAGCACCGCACTGTCCGCAATGTCCGGGTGCCGGGCCCACAGGTACATGCCGGCCTCCGGCTCATGAAAGATTTCAAAACCCAGCCCCAGCAGGCGGCGGCTGACTTGGCGGTGGGCCTCACCCAAACGGTCGCGCAAGGACTTGAGGTGCTTGCGCCAGCGGCCATCGGTGACCGCACCGAAGGTAATGCGCTCCGCGATATCGGAAGAGGTAAGACCCGCAATCATCTTGAGCTGGACAAACTGGGCCGACAAATCCGGCCTCGCCAACAGATACCCCACACGCAAATTGGGCGAGATAGTTTTGGAATAGCTGCCCACGTACACCACACGGCGTAGCTGATCCAGGCTGGCCAGCGTCGTGCGGGACGCCACGTCCATATCGGCGTAAATATCGTTCTCTACCAGCACAAAGTCATGCGTTTCTGCCAGCTGCAATAATCGGTGCAACTGCGCCACTGAAGCCACCGAGCAGGTCGGACTTTGCAAACGCGGCTGGGTAAAAAACACCTTGGGCTTGCGGGTTTGCAAAATGCTCTCCAGCGCGGCGAGGTCATACCCCACGCCGGTGCGGGGCACACCGATCACCTCCACACCGGCAAAGCGCAGCATGAAGAGCAGGTTGGGGTACGAGGGGTCGTCCACCAACACCGTGTCACCCGGCTTGAGCAGGCAGCGCGCCACCAAATCCAGCCCCTGGCTGGAGCCGTGGGTGAGCAACACCTGCCCAGCCTCCGCGCTGATCTGGTGTTCAGCCAGTGACTCGGCAATGATCATGCGCAGCGCCATGTGGCCATAAGGCAAGCCATAGCCATCGAGCTCGGAACCATCGCTGGAGAGCTGGCGCATGCTGCGGCGCACGGCATCGCCAAACAACCAGTCATGCGGCAACCAGCCGCAACCGGGCTTGAGCGGCAGATTGCGGTTCTCGAAAATCTGCTTCAGGTACCAGCTTGCATCAAAACGGGGCGTTTCTACCGCACGGGCAGGCGTGCCTGCGCTCCCCCCCTCCTCACGCCGCTTCACAAAAAAGCCGGAATGGGCCCGCGACACCAGCCACCCCTGCGCCACCAAACGGTCATAAGCCTCCACCACGGTGAAGACGCTGACGTTGTGGGCCACCGCAAAAGCGCGGATGGAGGGCAGCTTGCTGCCCGGCTTGAGCACCTGCCCTGCAATCAGGCCGCGCAGTCCGTCCACGATCTGGCTGACCAGGGGGGTGGCGATATCGGGGCTGAGTGTGAGCATTGAACGAGGATAAACCGGGCAGACGGGTACGGAAAACGCACCAATTTAGGGAAACTGTGTACAGGATTTTAGACCTGCACAGTGTCTCGAAACTTTCATCATTGTGTACATGGTTGTTTGTGTGCACGCTTTCTATAGTTCCGCCACCCGTTCAACAACACCGGACTACCTTATGCAAGCCGACCGCCAAGTTCTCAATGCCGCCCTGTACGCCCGCCGCCAATCTGCCGTTGCACGCGGCGTCGGCCAGGCCCACGAGATTTTCATCAAGAACGCCCGTAACTCCGAGTTCTGGGATGTGGAAGGCCGCCGCTTCATCGACTTCGCCGGCGGCATTGCCGTGCTCAACACCGGCCACCTGCACCCCCAGGTGATTGAAGCCGTCAAGGCCCAGCTCGACCTGTATACACACACCTGCTTCCAGGTGATCGCCTATGAACCCTATGTGGAAGTGTGCGAGCGCCTCAACGCCATGGCACCCGGCAACTTTGCCAAAAAGAGCCTGCTGCTGACTACCGGCGCCGAAGCCGTGGAAAACGCCATCAAGATCGCCCGCGCTTACACCAAGCGCCCCGGTGTGATCGCTTTCACCGGCGGCTACCACGGCCGCACCAACTTCACCCTGGGCCTGACCGGCAAAGTGGCGCCCTACAAGCTGGGCTTCGGGCCCTTCCCCGGCGAAGTGTTTCACGCCCTGTTCCCCAACGAATTGCACGGCGTGAGCGTGGCAGATGCACTGCACTCGGTGGAGCTGATTTTCAAGAACGACGTGGAGCCCGAGCGTGTGGCGGCCTTCATCGTGGAGCCGGTGCAAGGTGAGGGCGGCTTCTATGTGGCGCCACCCGAATTCATCTCCGGCCTCAAAGCCCTGGCCGACCAATATGGCATCTTGCTGATTGCCGACGAAGTGCAAACCGGCGCAGGCCGCACCGGTACCTGGTTCGCTTGCGAGCAGTGGCCCGTGGCTCCTGATTTGATTACCACCGCCAAGTCTTTGGCCGGTGGCTTCCCCCTCTCCGGCGTGGTCGGCCGTGCGGACGTGATTGACGCCCCCGCGGCCGGTGGCCTGGGCGGCACTTATGCAGGCAGCCCGGTAGCGTGCGCCGCAGCCCTGGCCGTGATCAAGGCCTTTGAAGAAGAAAAACTCCTGCAGCGCAGCAAAGACATGGGCGCCTTCCTGGTTGAAAAGCTCAAGGCGATTGCCACCAAAGTGCCTGCCATCGGTGATGTGCGCGGCCTAGGCGCCATGGTCGCCATTGAGTTGTTTGAAGGGGGCGATGTGCACCGCCCCGACGCCGCATTGACCAAGAAGGTGGTCACAGAAGCTGCACGCCGCGGACTGATCCTGCTGTCCTGCGGTACCTACGGCAACGTGATCCGCATCCTGGTGCCATTGACCGCGCCCGACGCGCTGCTGGAAGAAGGCTTGGCCATTCTGGCCGACAGCTTCGCAGCCGTGGCCTGATCGCCTCTTTTGAATCTGCTTCTCGAAGAACACATGTCCTCTACTGAACCCTTGGTGCGCTTTAGCGGCGTACAAAAAACGTACGACGGCGAACAGCTGGTGGTGCGGGAGCTGAACCTCGATATCCAGCGCGGTGAATTCCTCAGCCTGCTCGGACCCTCGGGCTCGGGCAAAACCACCACCCTGATGATGCTGGCCGGGTTCGAGTCCCCTACGGCAGGCGACATCCTGCTCGACGGCAAGCAGATCACCCGCACCCCGCCCCACAAGCGCAACTTCGGCATGGTGTTCCAAAACTACGCGCTGTTCCCCCACATGACGGTGGAACAGAACGTGGCCTACCCGCTCACCGTGCGCAAAGTGCCCAAAGACGAGCAAGCCAAGCGCGTGCAAAAGGCGCTGGACATGGTGCGCTTGACCGGCATGGGCGAGCGCCTGCCCACCCGCCTCTCGGGCGGCCAGCAGCAGCGTGTGGCTTTGGCGCGTGCGCTGGTGTTCGAACCCCAACTGGTGCTCATGGACGAGCCCTTGGGCGCGCTGGACAAACAGCTGCGCGAACATATGCAGCTCGAACTCAAAGAGTTGCACCGTCAACTGGGCGTGACCTTTGTGTACGTGACCCACGACCAGGGCGAAGCCCTGACCATGAGCGACCGGGTGGCGGTGTTCAACGAAGGCGTGATTCAGCAGCTGGCCGATGCCCAAAGCCTGTACGAGACTCCCAGCAACCGCTTTGTGGCCGGTTTTGTGGGCGACAGCACCGTGCTGCGCGGCACCCTGGGTGGCACGGCAGACGCGCCCGGCATTGCCACCGGCAACGGCATCACGCTGCAGGGCATCAACGTCAACGACGGAGACCTTGGCGCCCGGGTAGAAGCCTGTGTACGCCCCGAGCGTATTGCACTGCATCTGCAGCCAGGCGCGCCCAACACCGTGCCTGCCCAAGTGGCCGGCATTGTGTATTACGGCGACCACGTGCGCCTGCAATGCGAGCTGGGGGCAGGCCAAGCACAAGCGACTGTGAAGCTGCCTCTGACACACCCGTGCGCACTGACGCCCCCCACCATGGGCGCCACCGTGCATCTGGAATTCCCCCCTGCGTTCACGCGCATTTATGCGTTGTGAGCGTTTTCTCTCCCCTGTCCTTCCCTCAACCACTTAAGGAAATTTCTCCATGAAAAAAAGCCTGATCGCTTGTGCATCTGTTGCTGCATGCTTTGCGATGAATGTTCACGCCCAAGAAGCCATCACCGTGGTGAACTTCGGTGGTGCCAATGCCAATGCCCAAAAGGTTGCGTACTACGAGCCGGTCGCCAAAGAAGGCATCAAAGTCACTGCGGTGGAATACAACGGTGAGCAAGCCAAGATTAAGGCCATGGTGGAAACCAAGAACGTGACCTGGGACCTGGTGGAAGTCGAATCCCCCGACGTGGCCCGTGGCTGCGACGAAGGCCTGTTTGAAAAGCTGGACTACAGCAAGATTGCCCCCAAGGCCGACCTGTTGCCTTCCGCCGTGCATGAGTGCGGTGTGGGCGTGTTTGTGTGGTCCACCGTGATGGCCTACAACGGCGACAAGCTGAAGAAAGCCCCCACCAGCTGGGCCGACTTCTTTGACACCAACAAGATCCCCGGCAAGCGCGGCATGCGCAAGGGCGCCCGCTACAACCTCGAATTCGCCTTGCTGGCCGACGGTGTGAAGCCCGCCGACGTTTACAAAGTCTTGGCCACCAAAGACGGTGCCGAGCGCGCCTTCAAGAAACTGACCGCCCTCAAGCCCAACATCCAATGGTGGGAAGCCGGCGCCCAAGCGCCCCAGTTCCTGGTCGCTGGTGACGTGGTCTTGTCCACCGTGTACAACGGCCGCATTGACGCCGCCAACCGCGAAGGCCGCAACCTGCAAATCTACTGGCCCGGTGGCATTTATGACCTGGACTACTGGGTCATCCCCAAAGGCACCGCCAAGAAGGACGCCGCCTACAAGTTCCTGAACTTCGCCATGAAGCCTGAGAACCAAGCCGTGTACGCCCAAAACATCGCCTACGGCCCCACCAACAAGAAGGCCCTCGCCAAGTTGGACAAGAAGGTGCTGGGTGACCTGCCCACTTCCGAGAAGAACGCCAAGGAAGCCTTGCAGTTCAACACCACTTTCTGGGCTGACCAGGGCGAAGCTCTGGAAAAGCGCTTTGCTGCTTGGGCCACCCAGTAATCCGTAGACCGTCAGGAGCCTGAACCCATGTCCATGCAAGCCAGTGCCATCCAGCCCCCGGGCGATCTTCGTGCGGCACTCTCCCGTGCGGAGTCCCGCCGCAAATGGCGGGCTTTCAGCCTGACACTGCCCTTGCTGGTGTTTTTGCTCCTGACTCTGCTGGTTCCCATTGCTGCGCTGTTGATGCGCGCAGTGGAAAACCCCGAAGTCGCCAAGGCCCTGCCCACCACGGTAGACGCCTTGGCCGGCTGGGACCGGCAATCCCCTCCCCAAGCTGCGGCCTACGCCGCCTTGGTCAAAGATTTGTCGCAGCTGCCTGACACCGCCGATGCCGGTGCCTTGGCACGCCGCCTGAACACAGAAGCCCCAGGCGCCCGCTCGCTCATCATGGGCGCTTACAAGGCCCTGCCCATCGAGGGCGATGCCGAAGCCGTGCGCCAGCAGCTGCTGGACAAAGATGCCCGCTGGGCGGAGCCCGAATTCTGGCAGGCGATCGCCAAGAATGGCTCGCGCTGGACCCCGGACTACCTGCTGGCCTCGGTGGACCTGAAACGCGACGCCAATGGCCATATTGAGCGCATGCCCGAAGAGCAGCGTGCCTATAGCGGTATTCTGGTGCGCACCTTCCAGATCAGCTTTGTGGTCACCCTGCTGTGCCTGGTGCTGGCCTACCCGCTGGCCTACTGGCTCTCCACTTTGCCGGAGCGCAAAGCCAATGTGCTGATGATTCTGGTGCTGGTGCCCTTTTGGACCTCCATCCTGGTTCGGGTGGCGGCGTGGATTGTGTTGCTGCAGTCCGAAGGGCTGGTCAACGGCGCGCTGCTGGGCATAGGCGCCATCAGCGAACCGCTGGCGCTGCTGTTCAACCGCACTGGCGTCATCATCTCCATGGTGCACATCCTGCTGCCTTTCATGATCCTGCCGCTGTACAGCGTCATGAAGAGCGTACCCCCCACCTATGTGCGTGCTGCCGTGTCGCTGGGCAGTGCCCCGCTGGCGGCCTTTGTGCGGGTGTATGTGCCGCAAACCTTCCCGGGTGTGGGTGCCGGCGCGCTGCTGGTGTTCATTCTGGCCATTGGCTACTACATCACGCCAGCCCTCTTGGGTGGCGCGGATGACCAGATGCTGAGCTACTACATCGCCCGCTACACCAACGTCGAAGTCAACTGGGGCATGGCCTGCGCGCTGGGTGCCTTGCTGCTGGTCACCACCCTGGTGCTGTATGCCGTGTACCGCCGCATCGGCAAGACCGACCTGGCCTTGGCATAAGAAAGACACCCATGTTCAAACTGCCTGAATTTCCCCTCTACTTCACGCTGGCCGACAAGGCCGGTTGGTGGCTGCTGCGCATTGTGTGTGTGCTGGTACTGGGCTACTTGCTTGCGCCCATCCTGGCCATCATTCCGCTGTCGTTTTCCAGCAGCTCATTCCTGACCTACCCCATCCCCGGCTGGTCGACCAAGTGGTATAGCCACTTGTTCACCGCGCCCGAGTGGTCCAACGCCATGCGCAACAGTTTCATCGTGGCGCCCGCCGCTACGGTGATTGCGACGGTCCTGGGCACCTTGGCTGCCGTGGGCCTGACCCGCACCGAATTTCGCTTCAAGGGCCTGCTGATGGCATTCCTGATCGCCCCCATGGTGGTGCCGGTGATCGTGATCGGCGTAGCCACCTACTTGTATTTCGCCCCCTTGGGTCTGAGCGACAGCTATGTGGGCCTGATTGCCGTGCACGCTGCCATGGGCGCCCCCTTTGTGCTGACCACCGTGCTCGCCACACTGGCCAACTTCAACCACAACCTGGTGCGCGCCTCGCTCAGCCTGGGCGAGACGCCTTTTAGGACCTTCATGCGTGTGACCCTGCCGGTGATTGCGCCTGGCGTGATTTCGGGTGCGTTGTTCGCCTTTGCCACTTCGTTTGACGAAGTGGTGGTCACTCTCTTCTTGGCTGGCGCCGAGCAGACCACCCTGCCGCGCCAGATGTTCACCGGCATCCGCGAAAACATCTCGCCCACGATTGCAGCGGTGGCCACCTTGTTGATCCTGTTCACCACCACCATGTTGCTGGTGCTGGAATGGCTGCGCGGCCGCAAAGCCTGACCCTGAACCCCGCTCCCCTATGGATTTGAACCAACCTCTCTCCGGCAACGCCATGCCGCGCTTCGGCGGCATCGCCAGCATGATGCGCCTGCCGGTCGCCACATCCGCCCGAGGGCTGGATGCTGCTTTCATCGGTGTGCCGCTGGACATAGGTACCAGCCACCGCCCGGGTGCGCGCTTTGGCCCGCGCCAGATCCGCGCGGAATCCTGCCTGCTGCGCCCCTACAACATGGCCACCGGTGCTGCGCCGTTTGATGCCCTGCAAGTGGCGGATCTGGGCGATGTGCCCATCAATACCTACTCGTTGTTGAAATCAGTCGACATCATCACCGCCTATTACGCCGAGGTGCTGGGCCACGGCTGCATACCCCTTACTCTGGGCGGTGACCACACCATTGCGCTACCCATTCTGCGGGCCATGGCCGCCCAACACGGACCGGTGGCGATGGTGCATGTGGATGCGCATGCCGACGTGAATGAAGACATGTTCGGCGAGCGCATTGCGCACGGCACTCCCTTCCGCCGCGCTGTGGAAGAGGGCCTGCTCGATTGCAGCAAGGTCACCCAGATTGGCTTGCGCGGCACCGGCTACGCGGCCGATGATTTCGATTGGCCGTGCCGCCAAGGCTTTACGCTGGTACCCGCCCACGAGGTGTGGCACCAGTCCTTGGCCCCCGTGATGGAGCAAGTGCGCCAGCGGGTGGGCAACACTCCCTGCTACCTGAGCTTTGACATTGACGGTATCGACCCTGCCTACGCCGGCGGCACCGGCACGCCGGAAATCGGCGGGCTCACCGTGCCGCAAGCGCTGGAAATCATCCGGGGTTGCCGTGGGCTTAATATCGTTGGGGCAGACTTGGTGGAGGTATCACCGCCTTATGACACCACGGGCAACACCGCCCTGCTGGGGGCCAACCTGTTGTACGAGATGCTGTGTGTGCTACCCGGGGTGCCGGTGCGCTGAATGCAAATGCCGCACCCGTAACTGCTACTGTTTTTATAGCTGCTTGCGCTTATTCCACGAGCGCTAGCAGCCCATTTTGTTTGAATATTGAGGAGACACCATGTCCACATCGCCGCTTTCCCTCTTGAAAGACCCCAGCCTGCTCAAGACCGATGCGCTCATCAACGGCCAATGGGTCGCAGGTACCAGCCGCTTTGCCGTGACCGATCCGTCCAATGGCCAGCACTTGGCCGATGTGGCCAACCTGGGGGCGGCAGACGCAGAAGCCGCCATCGCCGCCGCCAACGCCGCCTGGCCCGCGTGGAAAGCCAAGACCGCCAAAGAACGCAGCATCATCCTGCGCAAGTGGTTTGATTTGCTGATGGCCAACCAGGAAGACCTGGCCCGCATCATGACCGCCGAGCAAGGCAAGCCTTTTGCCGAGGCCAAAGGCGAAATTGCCTATGGCGCCAGCTTTGTGGAGTGGTTTGCCGAAGAAGCAAAGCGCGTCAACGGCGAGACCCTGCCCCAGTTTGACAACAACCGCCGCCTCATGGTCATCAAGCAGCCCATCGGCGTGTGCGCAGCCATCACGCCCTGGAACTTCCCGCTAGCCATGATCACCCGCAAGGTGGCGCCTGCGCTTGCCGCCGGTTGCCCCGTGATCATTAAGCCCGCTGAGCTGACGCCCCTGACGGCGCTGGCAGCCGCCGAGTTGGCCATCCGCGCCGGCATTCCGGCCGGTGTGCTCAACATGATCACCGCCGACAGCGACCAGTCCATCGCTGTGGGCAAGGTCATTTGCGCCAGCGATGTGGTGCGCCACCTGAGCTTTACCGGCTCCACCGAAGTCGGCCGCATCCTGATGGCGCAAAGCGCGCCTACGGTCAAAAAGCTGTCGCTGGAATTGGGTGGTAATGCGCCCTTCATCGTGTTCGACGACGCCGATGTGGACTCTGCGGTCGAAGGCGCTCTGGCCAGCAAGTACCGCAACGCCGGCCAGACCTGCGTGTGCGCCAACCGCTTCTATGTGCAGGCCGGCGTGTACGACCAGTTCGTCGCCAAATTCAGCGCCAAGGTCAAAGCCATGAAGGTCGGCAACGGCTTTGAAGACGGCGTGGTGCAAGGCCCACTGATCGAAGATGCCGCCATCGAGAAGGTCAAACGCCACGTAGCAGATGCAGTGGCCAAAGGCGGCAAAGTGGAAACCGGCGGTAACGCCCTGCAAGGCCAGTTCTTCGAGCCTACCGTGGTCTCCGGCGCTACTGCCGACATGCTGTGCGCACGCGAAGAAACCTTCGGCCCCTTTGCCCCGGTGTTCAAATTTCAATCCGAGCAGGAAGCCATTGACGCAGCGAACAACACCGAGTTCGGCCTGGCCAGCTATTTCTACAGCCGAGACATCGGCCGCATCTACCGCGTGGGCGAAGCGCTGGAGTACGGCATGGTGGGTGTGAACGTGGGCATTCTGGCTACAGAGCACGTGCCTTTCGGCGGCGTCAAACAATCGGGCCTCGGCCGCGAGGGCTCGCACTTCGGCATGGACGACTACATCGAGGTCAAGTACCTCTGCCTGGGCGACATCCTGAAATAAGCCTGCACCCGCATGCCTGGAAAGCCGGCTTGGGCCGGCTTTTTTTGCTCATTCCATTGCTCATGCAATATCAGCCTTGACAATATTTGCTTAGGCAACTAATATTCGGGCCATGCAACACATTGCCCCTTCGTTTTACCGCCCCGACAGCTACCGGCCGGAAGACAGCGTCGGCTACCTGATGCGCAGCATCCTTTCACACGTGGCCCAGTCGGTGGAGCATCAGCTCGCCCACACCGACCTGACCAACGCGCAGTGGATTCCGCTCTTCAAGCTGTACAACAAGCAGGCCTCGACAGTGGCCGAACTGGCCCGCGCCTGCGAGCTCGACAATGGCGCCACCACCCGCCTGCTGGACCGCATGGAGGCCAAAGGCCTGGTCCAGCGCGTGCGCTCCGAGCAAGACCGCCGGGTGGTCAACATCCAGCTCACCCCTGCCGGCACGCAAGCCGCAGCCGACATCCCCCAGGTGCTGTGCGAGGTGCAAAACACCCACCTCGAAGGTTTCAGCACTGAAGAGTTCGAGAACCTCAAGGGCTACCTGCGCCGCATTCTGGATAACGCCCAACGCATCAAGGCAGCCAACAACGCCGCTGCCGACACCCCCTCTACCGACCGCTAAGCACCCCATGCAAGACACCATCTTCTCCACTTCACAAGCACTGCGCTGGAGCCGTTTTGCGCTCAGCGCGGTGGCCATTGCGTCTTTGAGCGCGTGTGCCAACTTCTCGGGCATCTTTTCGCAGGCCAAGCCGGTTGCTGCGCAGCAAGCCGGCTTGTCCACCCAAGCCATTCCTGCGGACAGCGTGGCGCTGGACAGCCAGTGGTGGAAAGCCTACGGCGATGAGCAACTCAACCAGCTGGTCGCCCAAGCCCTGGCCAACAACCCCAACCTGCGCGTGGCCCAGGCACGTGTGCAGCGTGTGCAAGCAGGAATCGATAACGCCAATGCCGCCAGCGCGCCGCAATTGAACGCCGGGCTGGATGCCACCCACCAGCTCTACACCCGCAACGGCCTGGTGCCCGCGCCGATCGCCGGCAGCGAGCGCGAGATTGCCACGCTGCAAGCCACTGGCAGCTGGGAGCTGGACCTATTCGGCAAAAACCGCGCTGCGCTGGATGCTGCCATCGGCCAAAGCCGTGCTGCTCAAGCCGACGCCCAGGCCGCCCGCATGATGCTGGCCAGCAATGTGGCACGCAGCTACTTCCAGTGGCTGCGGGTGCAGGGCCAGCTTGAAGTTGCTCAGCGCACCCTCGCCCAGCGCCAGCAAACCCAACAACTCGTGAAAGACCGCCTCCAAGCCGGCCTGGACACCCAACTCGAGCTCCAACAAAGCGAGAGCGCCCTGCCCGATGCCCGCTTCCAGATCGAGGCCCTCAAAGAGCAGGAAGCCCTGCTCACCAACGCCCTCGCCGCCTTGACCGGACAACAAAATGGAGGCCTGGCGCTCACCAACCGTGCGCCGGCAGCTATCAATTCCGTAGCAGCTGCACAAACCAAGGTAAAAGCCGTGCCCATGGACTTGTTGGGCCGGCGCGCCGACGTGGTCGCCGCCCGCTGGCGCGTCGAAGCTGCGACCCGCGATGTGGACAACGCCAAAACTCTGTTCTACCCCAACATCAACCTGACCGCGTTTGCCGGCTTCTCAAGCATCGGCTTTGACAAGCTGGTGCAAAGCAGCAGCGCCCAATGGGGCGTGGGCCCGGCCATCCGCCTGCCACTGTTTGAAGGTGGCCGCCTGCGCGCCAACCTCAAAGGCAAGGCAGCGGATCTGGATGCCGCCATTGAGACCTACAACGCCGCTGTGGCGGACGCCGTGCGCGACGTTGCAGACCAGCTGGCATCCACCCAATCGATTGAACGCCAGCAGGCCGAGCAAAAAGCCGCGCAGCGATCCGCCGAAAGCGCCTACGCCATTGCCGTGCAACGCTACGAGGCAGGCTTGGGCAACTACCTGAACGTGCTCAACGCCGAGACCGCCGTGCTGGCCCAGCGCAAGTTGGCCGTGGACCTGGCGGCCCGCAGCGTAGACACCCAGATCCAGCTGATCCGCGCACTGGGTGGCGGCTTTACCGACACCGACACCACCTCGGCCGCCGCACCGACGAGCGACACCGTAGTCCGCTAAGCACTGACCACGGCCCCACCTAACTCGCACTGAACCTGATTGAAAGAAACACCATGAGCACTTCTTCCACCTCCACTGTTACCCCTACCGTTGCTCCATCCGGCAATCCCGCACGCAAAAAAGCCCTGACTGTTCTCTCCATCGTCGTACTGCTGGGCTTGGCCTATGGCGGTTTTGAATACTACGGCGCGCGCCATTCCGAAGAAACCGACAACGCCTATGTACAGGGTAACGTGATCCAGATCACCCCCCAAGTGGGCGGCACCGTCACGGCCATCCTGGCTGACGACACCGACTTCGTGAAAGCCGGCCAGGCGCTGGTGAAGCTGGACCCGGCGGATGCCAAAGTTGCGCTCGACCAAGCTGAGGCCAACCTGGCGCAAGCGGTGCGTCAAGTCCGCACCCTGTATGCCAACAACGGCAGCTTGTCCGCCCAAGTCACGCTGCGTGAGTCCGACATCGCCCGCGCGCAAACCGACATCGCCCGCGCTACCGACGACCTGAACCGCCGCCAGGCCCTGGCCGGCAATGGCGCCGTGTCCAAGGAAGAGCTCAACCACGCCAAGTCCCAACTCACCGCGGCCCAAAACGCCTTGGCCGCAGCCCAAGCCGGTGTGGCGGCTGCGCGCGAGCAGCTCTCCAGCAACCAGACGCTGACCGAAGGCACCAATGTGGAAGGTCACCCCAGCGTGGTTGCCGCATCCGCCAAAGTGCGCGAGGCCTTTCTGGCGCTGCACCGCGCTGAGCTGCCCGCGCCCGTGGACGGCTATGTAGCCAAGCGCACCGTACAGCTGGGCCAGCGCGTAGCCGCCGGCGCCCCGCTGATGTCCATCATCCCGCTCAACCAGGTGTGGGTGGACGCCAACTTCAAGGAAGTGCAGCTGCGTAACATCCGCATCGGCCAACCCGTGAAGCTGACCGCCGACCTCTACGGCAAAAAGATGGAATACAAAGGCACCGTGGCCGGCCTGGGTGCCGGTACCGGCGCGGCCTTCTCGCTCTTACCTGCCCAAAACGCCACCGGCAACTGGATCAAGGTGGTGCAACGCGTGCCCGTGCGCGTGACGCTGGATGCCGAGCAGCTCGCCCAGAACCCGCTGCGTGTGGGCCTCTCCATGGAAGCCACCGTGGACGTCACCGACCAGAGCGGTAAGTCCCTGGCCGATGCACCCCGCACCGCCTCCGCCACCCAAACCGATGTGTACACCGTGCTGGACCAGCAGGCCAATAACGAAGTGCGCAAGGTGATTGCCGCCAACCTCGGCCGCGGTGCCAAGCCCAATGCGCACGCCACCGCCAAAACCGGCGCAGGTGTGTAAGAACGTATGAGCGCCCCCGCCGCCTACACTGCGCCCGCGCCCTTGCAAGGGTCGGCGCGCCTGTGGGGCACGATTGCACTGTCAGCCGCCACGTTCATGAACGTGCTGGACTCCTCCATTGCCAACGTGTCCTTGCCCGCCATTGCCGGCGACCTCGGTGTCAGCTCCAGCCAGGGCACCTGGGTCATCACCAGCTTCGGTGTGGCCAACGCCATTGCCTTGCCGTTGACCGGCTGGCTCTCACAACGCTTCGGCCAGGTGCGCCTGTTCGTGACCAGCGTGCTGCTGTTTGTGCTGTCCAGCTGGTTGTGCGGCATTGCGCCCAACATGCCCTTTCTGATTGGTGCCCGCGCCCTGCAAGGCTTTGTGGCCGGCCCCATGATGCCGTTGGCCCAGACACTGCTGCTCTCCAGCTACCCGCCGGCCCTTGCGGGCTTGGCGATGGCACTCTGGGCCATGACCACGCTGGTGGCGCCCGTGATGGGCCCGCTGCTGGGCGGCTGGATCACCGACAACGCGCACTGGGGGTGGATCTTCTTCATCAACGTGCCCATCGGGATCGTGGCCGGATTTATCACCTGGACCATCTTCCACAAGCGGGAAACCCAGACGCGCAAACTGCCCATCGATACCGTCGGCCTGGCCTTGCTGGTGATTGCCGTGACCGCGATTCAAATGATGCTGGACTTGGGCAAGGAGCTGGACTGGTTCCACTCCAACCAAATCATTGCGCTGACCGCGCTCTCGGTGGTCGCCTTCGCCTTTTTGATCGTGTGGGAACTGACCGATGAGCACCCGGTGGTGGACCTGAAGCTCTTCAAGGTGCGCAACTTTTTGACCGGCACCGTGGCCATGTCGATTGCCTATGGCCTGTTCATGGGCAACATCGTGCTGCTACCGCTGTGGCTGCAGAGCTTTATGGGCTACACCGCGACGCAGGCCGGCATGCTGATGGCACCGGTGGGGCTGTTTGCGATCATTCTCTCGCCCATCATCGGCAAGAACATCGCAAAGTTCGACACCCGCCGGCTGGCCACCATCGCGTTTTTGGTGTTCGCCCTGGTGTTGTGGATGCGCTCGCACTTCAGCACGCTGTCGGACTTCAACACCATGATGATCCCGACGCTGATCCAGGGCATTGCGCTGGCGCTGTTCTTCATTCCGCTCACCAGCATCATTCTGGGGGGCTTGCCGGGGGACAAGATTGCCTCGGCGTCGGGTCTGAGCAGCTTCTGCCGGGTGTTGTTCGGCTCCTTTGGCACCTCGATCTCGGTCACGGTGTGGCAGGACCGCACCACCCTGCACCACGCCCAGCTCACCGAGATGATCAACCGTGGCAGCGTGGCCTCCAACCAGGCGATAGCCGGGCTGAACGGCGCGGGCCTGAGCACCGAGCAGGCCTTCAGCCAGATCAATCGCATGATTGACCAGCAGGCCGCCACCCTGGCCGCTAACGATGTGTTCTATGCCTCGGCCCTGATTTTTGTGGCCTTGATCCCGCTGGTGTGGCTGTCCAAGCCCGCCAAAGCCGGTGCGGGAGCCGCCGGAGCTGCGGCAGGCGCACACTGACCAGGCCAGCGCCCTGGTGCACAGACGAAAAAAACGGGGCCAAGGCCCCGTTTTTTTATGTGTGGAAGATCAACCCAAATCCGGACCTTGCGATCCGTTGGCCCGCACATTGCGGTTCACACCGTTGTTCACCGTCCACGGAATAGACGCCGACTTGTCCAGCGGCGCCACCTTGGTCAACAAGGCTTGCCAGAAGAAGCCGCTCTGGATGGCAATCACCGCAAACAGCATGTAGCTTTGCGAGCTGGAAGCCAGCCACAAGTTGTACACCGGCATGAACACGAAGGGAGACACCAGCAAAGGCAAGCCGATGCGCAACGCCTGCATGGATTCCAGGCCCTTGCCGAGATTGAACAAATCCCAGTAGTAGTTGGTAAACATACCCAGCACCATCCAGCAACCCAGGTGCCATGCGTACACGATGGCATGGTTGCGCACCAGCAGGGAGATCCAGGGTTGCGAGCTTTCATCGGCGTTCACGATCAACACCATGAAAGCTCCCGTGGCCACAAAGATCACGAAGTAGATGGACATCAAAAATTTAAGCGCTCTGGACATGGGTTCCCCGGGGTTGGACATTGCGCGCCATCTTACCTGCAAGAAACCACGGCTCAGAGCAGCGGAACGCCCGTTTTCGCCTGCACCGCCTCGCGGGTGACACCAGGGGCCAGCTCCACCAGCTTCAGGCCTTCAGGGGTGACGTCCATCACCGCCAGGTCGGTGATGATGCGGTCCACCACGCCCACGCCCGTCAAAGGCAGGGTGCAGTTCGGCAAAATCTTCAGGTCTTCGGTGCCGTCTTTCTTCTTGGCCACGTGCTCCATCAGCACGATCACGCGCTTGACGCCGGCCACCAGGTCCATCGCGCCGCCCATGCCCTTGACCATCTTGCCGGGGATCATCCAGTTGGCGAGGTCGCCCTTTTCGCTCACCTGCATGGCGCCCAGGATGGACAGGTTGATCTTGCCGCCGCGGATCATGGCAAAGCTCTCGTGGCTGCCGAAGATGCTGCTGCCCTTGATGGTGGTCACCGTTTGCTTGCCGGCGTTGATCAGGTCGGCATCGACCTCGTCTTCGGTGGGGAAAGGGCCAATGCCCAGCATGCCGTTTTCGGACTGCAGCCACACTTCCTTGTCAGCGGGCACGTGGTTGGCCACGAGTGTGGGAATGCCGATGCCCAGGTTCACATAAAACCCGTCTTCCAACTCGTGGGCGGCACGGGCGGCCATTTGGTCTTGATTCCAGCTCATGTTCAGGCTCCTGATATTTCGATGGCGGCGGGCTTACACGCCCGCCTTTTCAGTGATCGTGCGCTTCTCAATCCGCTTTTCGGGCGAGGCATTGAGCACGATGCGGTGCACATAAATGCCGGGCAGGTGCACCTGATCCGGGGCGATGGCGCCGGTTTCCACAATTTCTTCCACTTCGACCACGCAAACTTTTCCGGCCATGGCCACGGCGGGGTTGAAGTTACGCGCGGTGAAGCGGAACTGCAGGTTGCCCGACTTGTCCGCCCGGTGCGCTTTGACCAGCGACACATCGGGCAACAGCGAGCGCTCCATGACGTAGGTTTCGCCATCGAACTCACGCAGCTCCTTACCGTCGGCCACGATGGTGCCCACACCGGTTTTGGTAAAGAAAGCCGGAATGCCCGCGCCACCCGCACGCAGCTTTTCAGCCAAGGTGCCCTGGGGGGTGAACTCCAGCTCCAGCTCGCCCGCAAGGTACTGGCGCTCGAATTCCTTGTTTTCGCCCACGTAGGAGCTGATCATTTTTTTGATCTGGCGGGTCTCCAGCAGCTTGCCTAGCCCAAAGCCGTCGACACCAGCGTTGTTGGAAATGGCGGTCAGGTTCTTGGCGCCGCTGTCGCGCAGCGCGTCAATCAAGGCCTCGGGAATGCCGCACAGGCCGAAGCCGCCCACGCCGAGCAACTGGCCGTCCTGGATGATGCCTTCAAGCGCTTTGGTGGCGCTGGGATAAATCTTGTTCACTGCGCGTATCTCCTATGTAGATAGAAACAACTGGGCGCTACGATACTACGTAACTGCATACGTAGTTCCCCGTAAAGCCTTTCCCTCCCCCGTACCTGCATGGACATTGACTACCGCCAAGCCTTCGACCTCGCGCCCGTGGGGCTCGCCCTGTCCCGCAACCGCACCATGATCGATTGCAACCAACATCTGTGCGACATGTTCGGTGCCAGCAAGGAGCAGATGGTGGGCCAGTCGTTTCAGGTGCTGTACCCGAGCGCAGACGAGTTCGAGCGCCTGGGTGCCCGCATGGCACCCCTGCTGAACCGCAATGGAACCTATGCAGATGACCGGATCATGAAACGGCTGGCCGGCCGCTTCCAAGGCGAAACCTTCTGGTGCCATGTGAGCGGTCGGGCCCTGAACCCGAGCGCCCCGCACGAAGCCGGCATTTGGACCTTTGAAGACCTTAGCGCCCTGCGGCCGGTGCGTGCCGAACTCACCCCCCGCGAGCGGGAAGTCGCGGCCTACCTCATGCAGGGCCAAACCTCCAAGCAAATCGGCAAAACGCTAGAAATCAGCCACCGCACGGTGGAAATCTACCGCGCCCGCCTAATGCGCAAATACAAGGCATCCACCACCGCCGACCTGGTGCACAAACTCATGGCAGGTTGAGGCCGGGCCGTCAGCGTGCTGGCGCACGGAGCATTCGCGTGAATTGCGTAAATCGGGTTGCTTTGTAGTAATTGGCATGAATTTTCCGGTTTATTACACACCCATGCCCTCCATGCTGGGTCAGAATGGGTTGGCTGATTTGTTTTTACGTGAACAACCCTGAAGGACCCAAGCTGTGGAATTTCTTAACCGTTGGAGCGTCAAGGCGCGACTGGCTTCTATCTTCACGTTTTTAGGCCTGTCTGTTGCGGCAGTGGCATTCATTGCACTGAGCGCACTGAGCAAATCGCAAGCCAATTTCGAGCGACAGGTGGACCAGCTCGACGTCATTCAGCGGCTGGGGGAAAACGTGCTGGACGCGGCCAACGCCCGCGCCGTGTTTGCCCGCAACCTGGTGATTGCCGCCTCGGAAGAGCGCATACAACTCAACAAAGGCCTGATTGAAAAGGCACACGGCGATGTGCAAAAGCAGCTCAAGGCGTTGCACGAGGCGGTTGACAAACTGGAGCCCCAAGACCCCGCACTGCAGACGGCCCTGGACGCAATTGCCAAAACCGAAGCACTGTACGGCCCGGTCGCCCTGGACATTACCCAACTGGGCGCCACCGGCCAGCGCAACACGGCGATTGCCAAAATCAACGCGGAATGCCAGCCGCTGCTGGATCGCTTGGTCGGCGAAATCGACAAATTCAACGACGAAGCCAACCGCATCGGGCAAGCGGGTGTGGCGAACTCCAAAGCCGAATTCAGCCAACTGCGTACCTCACTACTGATCGCGGTCATTGTGGTGCTGGGCATCTCGGGCTTCATGGGCGTAGCCACCCGGCGCTCGATCACCCAGCCGCTGTCCGAAGCCAAACTGGCGACCGATGCGTTTTCGGAGGGCGACCTGTCCAAACCCCTGCATGTTCAGGGTAAAGACGAAATTGCCGCCATGGTGGCCTCGCTGGAGCGCATGCGCCAGAACCTCACAGGCCTGGTGTCGACAGTGCGTGAGGGGGCAGATGCCGTCTCCACCGCGAGTGCCGAAATTGCCCAGGGCAACCACGACCTGTCCGCCCGCACCGAGAGCCAGGCCAGTGCGCTGGAAGAAACCGCTGCCAGCATGGAGGAGCTGTCCTCCACCGTGAAGCAAAACGCCGACAACGCGCAGCAAGCCAACCAACTGGCACAGCAAGCCTCCCACGTGGCCACGCAAGGCGGTGGCGCGGTGCTGGAGGTGGTGAGCACCATGCGCGGTATCAGCGATAGCTCCAAAAAGATTGCCGACATCATCAGCGTGATCGATGGCATTGCCTTCCAGACCAATATCCTCGCGCTCAATGCCGCCGTGGAGGCCGCACGTGCCGGCGAGCAAGGCCGGGGTTTTGCAGTGGTGGCCAGCGAGGTCCGCTCACTGGCAGGCCGCTCTGCCGAGGCCGCTAAAGAAATCAAAACCCTCATCAATGACAGCGTGGAGCGCATCGAACGGGGCAGCACCCTGGCCGATCAGGCCGGCGCCACCATGGATGGCGTGGTGCAGAGCATCAAGCGGGTAACGGACATCATGGGCGAGATCAGCTCGGCCAGCAAAGAGCAGAGCTCGGGCGTCTCTCAAGTGGGCGAGGCGGTCACGCAAATGGACCAGGCCACCCAGCAAAACGCCGCCCTGGTGGAAGAAATGGCGGCCGCCGCCAGCAGCATGCGCAGCCAGGCCAACGACCTGGTGCAGGCGGTGTCCGTCTTCAAACTACGCTAGGGCTGGCCAGCGCCCAAGCGGGCGCGCAGCTCGGCGTTTTCCATCTCCAGCACCTCGACCTGCTGCTCCGCCAAACCCAGTTGGAGCAGCGCGGTCTGCAGCTCGGCAGTCAAGCGCTCTACGTCGGCTTGGAGCGCGTCTGCCACCGCGGTCACCTTGTCTCGGGTGGCGTCGCGGGTGCCTGCTAGGCCGGCCGTCACCCCATCCAACCACGCCAGTATTTGCACCCGTGTGGTGTCTTTGTGCAAGGGGGTTTGCAGGGTGGCTTTTTTCACATCCGCGCGACGGCACAACTCCGACTGGGTGACCCGACCATGGTTGTAGGGGTACACACCCTGGTGCGCCGCAATCTCGGCCTCTATGTCTGCCATGGCTTTGCGCAGGCGGGCAAGGGCCGCTTCGGTACGGGGGTTAGTGTCTTCGTGGGAGGGAAGGTAGTGCTTGTCGCTCATGGGGCTGAAGGCTAAATCAAATTCCGCATGGCCCGCGCGGTTTCCTGCAGCACGGGCAGCACACGACGCACCGCGTCGTCTGTGCTCTCGTTGCCCATGGGCATGGTCACATTGAGTGCCCCCAAAAGAGCGCCATGCCGGTCAATCAGCGGCACGGCCACACCGCGGTGGTTGAGCTCCAGCTGCTGCTCCGACACCGCCCAGCCCTGCTGCCGGATGCGGGCCAGCTCCACCCGCATGCGGTCTTTGCTGGCAATGGTGTGCGAGGTGTAGGCTTTGAATTCGTGTTGCTGAATCCAGTCCTCCAGCCACTGCGGGTCGCGCATGGCCAAGATCAGCATGCCCGCCGAAGTCACTTGCGCCTGCACCCGCGAGCCCAGCACATAGCCGGTATTCATGGTGCGGTTGCTGCCATTGCGGGCGATGTAGACGATTTCCTCGCCATCCATCACGCTCACATACGCAATCTCTTGGGTGCCGGCGGTCACCCGCTGCAAAAAAGGCTGCACCACCCGCGGCAGTCGGGCGCTCTCCAGGTAAGACTGGCCGATGCGCAGCACCCGGGGCGTGAGCCAGAACAACTTGCCGTCCCCCGCCACATAGCCCAAATACTGCAGGGTGAGCAGGTAGCGCCGGGCCGCCGTGCGGGTCATGCCGCAGCGTTCGCCGGCTTGGCTGGCCGTCATGCGGGGGTGGGCATCGTCAAAGGCCTCAATCAAACCCAGGCCTTTTTCCAGGCCGGCAATCCAATCCTTTTTGTCGAGCGCAGGGGCGTCAATGCCGGCAATCGGGGGGCGCACAGGCAGACGTGCAAAGGGGCTGATGGCAAGTTCAGTAGACATGGGCTCGATTCTGGGGAGGGCTGAAAAAGCGGTCTGCCTAGTACTAACCCGCGTTACAAACGATTATCGAACAACAATGAACGATGAACGCTCAAATTTAGGTTTTTCTGCTTTCTTTCCACAATCCCAGTCGCTAAAGTTCGCTCCGAACCAGCCTATTCGTCCGACTAGCGAACAAGCGGTCACCGCAACTCAACCACACACCACCAGGAGACAAGAGTCATGCAAAAACGGAACACTCTCAAATTGATAGCTGCCTGCGCAATGCTGATGGGCGCTAGCACTGCATTTAGCCAAGACACCATCAAGATCGCCAACATCGTGGAGCTGTCCGGCGGTGGCGCTTCGGCCGGTACCAACTTCAAAAACGGCGTGGAGCTGGCGGTGAAAGAGATCAATGCCTCCGGCGGCGTCTTGGGCAAGAAGATCCAGACCATCACCTCCGATACCCAATCCAACCCCGGCGTGGCCAAGGGCCTGACCCAAAAGGCGGTGGACGATGACGTGTTCGCCATCTTCGGCCCCGTGTTCTCCGGCTCCATCATGGTGTCCATGGCGGAAAGCCGCCGCGCCGAAATCCCCAACTTCACCGGTGGCGAAGCTGCCAGCATCACCATGCAGGGCAACCCCTACATCTTCCGCACCAGCTTCACCCAAGCCACCGCCATGCCGAAAGTGGCCCGCTACATGAGCGAGCAGGCCAAGCTCAAGAACATTGCCATCATTTACGTGAACAACGATTTCGGCAAAGGCGGCCTGGACATGGTGAAGAAGGCGCTGGCCACCTCTGGCACCAAGATCGCTGCTGAAATCTCGACCGACGCCGGCCAGGTGGATTTCTCCGCCGCCGTGCTCAAGGCCAAGCAGAGCAACGCCGACGGCGTGTTCGTCTACACAAATGAAGAAGAGTCCGCCCGCGCCCTGCGCGAACTGCGCAAGCAAGGCTGGAACAAGCCCATCATCGGCGAGACCACCCTCACCGGCCAAAAGGTCATTGAGTTGGCCGGCGAAGCGGCCAACGGCGCGGTGGCCCACGTGGGCCTGACGGTGGATGCCCCCATCCCCGCCGTGCGCGCTTTCCGCGCCAAGTTTGAGCGTGAGTACAAATACATCTCTGACCACAACGGCATGAAGGGCTACTCCGGTATCTACACCCTCAAAGCCGCCATCGAAAAAGTCGGCAAACTGGACCGCAAGGCCGTGGCCAACGCCCTGCACAGCCTGGTCGTGACCACCGACAAGGAACCCGGCATTTTGATGAACGTGGCCTTTGACCAGAACGGCGACCTGGACCGCGAAAGCTTCCTGGTGGAAGTGAAAAACGGCAAGCAGGAAGTCGTCGCCACCCTGCCCCCCCTGAACCCGATTGCGGTGAACAAACCTGCTACCGCAGCGGCCAAGCCCGCAGCCCCCGCCAAGAAGTAATGGCCTCAGCCACGCCGGCCCGCAGCCACGCTGCAGGGGGCCGGGGTGGCTTTTTTTGCCCAAAGGGGACTCCATGACCGATTTTCTTCAACTCTTTTTCAGTGGAATGGCCACCGGCGCCATTTACTCCTTGGCCGCCCTGGGCTTTACGCTCTTGTGGCAGGCCAGCGGCACCATCAACTTCGCCCAGGGCGAGTTTGTGATGCTGCCCGCCTTTATGATGCTGGGCTTTTTGAGCATGGGCGCGCCCTTGGCAGTGAGCTTTGCCATGACCGTGGTGCTGGCCGTGTTTCTGCTGGGCTGGGTGTTCAAGCGCGGCTTGGTGGACCCCTTGTTCAAGTTCGGCATGATGCCCATCGTGGTGGCCACCATCGGCCTGTCGATTGCCATGCGCAACGGCCTGCGCGCCGGCTACAGCGCCGAAGCCCACCCCTTCCCCAGTTTGTTTGCCGACACCTTGTTCAACATTGCCGGCGTGACCATCACCCTGGCCGATGTGGGCACCTTCGGGCTCGCTCTGGTGCTGGTGTTTGCCACCCAGGCCTTCATGACCAAAACCGTGACCGGCCGCGCCATGCAGGCCGTGGCGCAAAACACCGAGAGCGCCAGCGTGTTGGGCATCAACGTGCCGCGCATGATTTTTTACGCATTTGCCATCAACGCGCTGCTGGCCGTGGCCGCCGCCTTGTTGGTCACCCCAACCTACCTGGCCAAGTTCGACATGGGTGAGTCCCTGGGCAACAAGGCTTTCTTCGCAGCCATCATCGGCGGCTTCAACAATTCCCGTGGCGCGCTCTTGGGCGGCCTGATTGTGGGTGTGTGCGAGAACCTGGCAGCCGCCTACATCTCCCCCGCCTACAAAGACGCCGTGGCGCTGGTGATCTTCATGGTCGTGATTTTGTTCAAGCCGCAAGGGCTGCTGGGCAAAAAAGTGGAACGCAAGGTCTAAGCCTCTGCAGAAAGACACCATCATGAAAAAACTCACTCCTCTTTTGATAGCTGCTTGCGCAGTTCTGCTGCTGGCTGCGCCGCCTTTTCTTAAAAACTACGGCATTTACCTGCTGTCGTATTGGCTGGTGTTCGTCATCGCCACCATGGGCCTGAACCTCACCGTGGGCTACGCCGGGCAAAAGTCCTTGGGCCACGCCGCCTTCTTCGGCATCGGTGCCTACACCGTGGCCATCATGATGAAGGCCGGCCTCAGCTTCTGGGTGGGCTTGCCTGCTGCCGCGCTGATTTGCTTTTTTGTGGGCATCGCACTGGGCTTTCCGGCACTGCGCGTGCAAACCATTTACCTGGCCTTTGCCACCCTGGGCTTCAACACCGCCGTCTGGCTGGTGATGCGCAATGAAGAGTGGCTCACCGGCGGCACCTTCGGCATCAACAACATTGCCCGCCCCAGCCTGGCCGGCTTCTCGCTCGAAGGCAACCTGGCCTATTACTACTTTGTGCTGGGCACTGCCGTGCTGCTGGGCGGCCTGCAATGGGGCCTGCTGCGCAGCCCCTGGGGCAAGGCCTTCACGGCGCTGCGCGACAACCCGATTCGCGCCGAGAGCCTGGGCATCAACACCCGCAGCTATACCCTTCTGAGCTTTGCCATCGGCGCGGTATACGCCGGTATTGCCGGTGTCTTGTTTGCCTCGCTGGTGCAGTTCATTGAGCCTGCGCCGTTCACCGTGGGCGCGTCCATCATGATGTACCTCATGGTGGTGGTGGGTGGCCCGGGCTACTTCCTCGGCCCGCTGCTGGGCTCTGCCGTGGGTGTGATCCTGCCCGAGTGGCTGCGCTTTGCGCAGGCCTGGTACCTGTTTGTCTTCGGCGCCGCCGTGGTGCTGCTGATGATCTGGCTGCCTGATGGTTTGCTGAGCATTCCCGACCGTATCAAGGCCAAGCGCCAAGCCCGCGAAGCCAGCGCCGCACGCGCTGCCGCCGCCCAACAACAGGGAGCCAAGTGATGAGCCACCCGGTCCTTAAAGTAACCAACATCAAAAAATCCTACGGCGCCATCCAAGCCGTCGGCGGTGTGTCGTTTGAAGTCATGCCCGGAGAAATCTTCGGCGTGATCGGGCCCAACGGCTCGGGCAAAACGACCCTGTTCAACTCCATGCTGGGCCAGATCACGCCTGATGAAGGCAAGATCGAACTCAACGGCCAGGATGTCACGCAGGCAGGCCCACTGGAACTCAACCGCCGCGGCGTGGGCCGCACCTTCCAGACCCTGCAAGTGTTTGGCAAGATGAGCGTGCGCGACAACCTGATCGTCGCGGCCCAGGAGCACCAAGGCTCCATGCTCAGCCGCATGTTCGCCCCCTCCGATTCGGGTCTGGGCGCCAAAGCTGATGCGCTGATCGACCAGTTCCACATCCGCCACGTGGCCGACAAAAAGGCCGGCGAGCTGTCCTACGGCCAGCAAAAGCTGGTGGACATTGCCATGGCCTTCATGAGCGAGCCCGACCTGGTGCTACTCGATGAACCCTGCGCCGGGGTGAACCCCAGCCTGGTGGGCGGCATCAGCACCCTGCTGAAAGAGCTCAACCGCAACCCGAAGTTCGGCAAGAAGAGCTCTTTTGTGGTGATCGAGCACAACATGGATTTCGTGATGGACCTGTGCCACCGCATCATGGTGATGGTCGAGGGCCAGGTCATGGCCATCGGCACACCCGAAGAAATCCGCAACAACAAGCAAGTCCTTGACGCTTACCTCGGGAGCTGAAGCATGACAACAGATACCTGTATTGAATTCAAGGACGTGGTGGCGGGCTACAAGGATTTCATGATCCTGAATAACCTGTCCTTCCAAGCCAAACGCGGCACCATCACCCTGCTGCTGGGCCCCAATGGCGCGGGTAAGTCCACCGTGCTCAAAACCCTGTTCGGCTTGCTCAAGCCACGCCAGGGCGACATCCTGCTCGACGGCGTGAGCGTGGCCGGTGCCAGCCAAAAGGCCTTGCTGGCACACGGCATTGCCTTTGTGCCGCAGGGCCGCAACCTGTTCGGCCAGCTCAGCGTGTACGAGAACCTGGAGTTGGGCGGTATTACGTTAGGCATGAAGACCACGCACGAGCGCATTCCGGA
Organism: Rhodoferax bucti; assembly: GCF_005876985.1. Lineage (GTDB taxonomy): Bacteria > Pseudomonadota > Gammaproteobacteria > Burkholderiales > Burkholderiaceae_C > Allorhodoferax > Allorhodoferax bucti. The sequence continues at coordinate 852,369 of NZ_VAHD01000002.1, read as the reverse complement.
AGTGCTGGAATTCTTCCCCCGCGTGAAGCAGCGTCTGCACTCGCCGGCAGCGGCCCTGTCCGGCGGTGAGCAAAAGCAGCTCGAAATCGGCCGCGCTTTGCTCTTGCGCCCCAAAGTAATTTTGATTGACGAGCCCTCCATCGGCCTCTCGCCCATGGTGGTGGCCGATGTGTTCAAGCTGCTGCGCAAGCTGGCCGACCAGGGCACCACGGTGCTGATGGTGGAACAAAACGTGAAGAGCGCGCTCAAAATTTCCGACGAAGCCATTGCGCTCGAATCCGGCCGCCTGGTGCTGCAAAAGCCGGCATCCGAATTGCTGGCAGACCCGCATATCGAGCGGTTGTTTTTGGGCGGTGCACACACCACGGCGGCACCTGCTGCCGCTACGGTGTAACCATTTTCTTTTTTTACTTTTTGACGACCGGGAGAATCCATGACAAACACCCCACGCCCCAGCGGCGCAGACCGCGAACACATTGACGAAGGCCCCAACCCCCTGGGGCTGGAAGGCATTGAATTCATTGAGTACGCCACGTCCAAACCGCAAGCGCTGGGCCAGGTGTTGGAGGCCATGGGCTTCCGCCCGATTGCACGCCACCGCTCGCGCGAGGTGCTGCTGTACCGCCAAGGCGATGTGAACGTCATCGTCAACGCCCACGGCCGGGGCGCCGCGCTGACTGAAAAGCCGGTGATCGCCGCCATCGCCCTGCGGGTGCAAGACGCGTCTGCCGCCTACAAGCGCGCGCTGGACCGTGGTGCCTGGGCCGTACCGGTGCAGGTGGAAGTGATGGAGCTGCACATCCCCGCCGTGCATGGCGTGGGCAACAGCCGCATCTACTTTGTGGATCGCCACCGTGAGTTCTCGATTTACGACGTGGACTTCACCCCCGTGCCCGCAGTCGACAAAAACCCACCCGCCATCACCGGCCTGCACTTTTTCGGTGTGGTGCAGTACATCGGCAACGACCGCGTGGACGACTGGACCGAGTTTTACGGCGCCCTCTTCGGCTTCACCGCGCTGGAGCCCGAAACCCGCTTCGGCATCCTGCCCAAAGGCCGGATTTTGCAAAGCCCGTGCAAAACCTTTTACCTGCAACTCATTGAGCCCGAACCCGGCGTGCTGGACGTGGAAGACGATGAGTGCTTCCAGCGCATCGGCCTGGGCACCCCGGATGTGCAAGCCACGGTGGCGGCCCTGCGCCAGCGGGGGGTGGACTTTGTGCCCAGCAAAGACGCGAGCCAGGACAGCAAGGGCGCGCTCACCCGCCCCACCATGGGCAATGCCATGTTTGAGCTGGTTCACCAAGTGCGGGGTTGAACACCATGAGCCAATTTGAAGGCAAATTTGACGACTTCGGGATGGACACCATCACGCTGGCCGGGCCCCTGAAGGCCAAGCTGGACGCCATGAAGGCGGCCGGCTTTACCCAGGTGATGCTGCTGGCCCGTGACTTGGTAAGCCACCCCGAGGGCTGGCGCGCAGCGGTGCAAGAGGTCAAGGACAGCGGCCTGCGCGTGACCGGCTTTCAGGTGCTGCGCGACTTTGAGGGCCTCTCCGGCCACCTGCATGACTACAAGGTCGACATCGCCAAAAGCATGATGGAGATGTGCGCGGCCCTGGACTGCCGGGTGATGCTGGCCTGCTCCAGCACCTCCACCCACGCCACCGGTGACACCGACAAACTGGTGCAGGACCTGCGCAAGCTGGCCATGCTGGCAATTCCGATGAACATCAAAATCGCGTTCGAGGCCCTGTCATGGGGCCGCAACGTGAACGAGTTCCCCCAGGCGTGGGACCTCATCATGCAAGCCGACATGCCCAACCTGGGTTTGGGCTTTGACTCCTTCCACCTGTTTGCTACCAAGACCCCGCTGGACGAGTTGGAGATTCTGGACCCCAGCAAGATCTTTCTAGTGCAGCTGGCCGACTTCATGTGGAACGAAATCAAAACGGTCGAGGAGCGCATCACCACGGCGCGCACCTTCCGCGTGTTCCCCGGCGAAGGCGTGCACAGCGAGGCTCTGGCGGAACTCGTGCTCAAGCTGCACCAGCTGGGCTATCGCGGTGACTACAGCTTTGAGGTATTCAACGACGACTACCAGCAGATGCCGCTGGAAACCGTGGCTGCCCGCGCGCGTCGCGCTGCCCTGTGGCTGGGCGAAGATGTGCTGCGCCGCTCGGTCCCCCTGCCCAACCAGATGCGCCTGCGCCAGGCTCGCGCCTGAGGCGCTGAGCCCAGCCCCGCCGCATCCACCGACCCGCCCGCCATGAGCAGTGTGTTTGACGACTTTTTGTACCCGCCCGAGGTGCTGGAGTCCTTCGGGGCGCAGCGCTTTGTGGCGGCCATGCTGCGGGTCGAAGCCGCACTCGCCCAAGCGCAGGCGGATGCGGGCGTGATTCCGGCCGACGCGGCCCGCTCCATTGTGGGCACCTGCAAAGCCGAGCTGTTTGATGCGCCCCGCATCGTGCGCGACAGCGCCAGCTCCGGCAGCCTGGCCGACCCACTGGTCAAAAGCCTGCAGGACACGGTGGGCCTGTTCAACCCGGCTGCGGTGCCCTATGTGCACTTCCGCATCACCCGGCAAGACTTGGTGGACACCACCATGGCCCTGATGACCCGGCAGGTGGTGGCGCAAACACGGCACTACGTGCAAAGCTGCATCACGCCCCTGCAAGCACCGCTGCGCCTTGCCCATGCCGCCGCACTCCAGCGCGCACTGCAGCGCCTGGAGCTCAGCACCGGGCAGGCGCTGGCGGTGCAACTAGGCGGCATGCGGGCCCAGTTGCCGGAGCACGGGCCGGCGGTGCAAGACCGCGTGGCCGCCCTGCTCGGGCTGGCGGTGCCACCCGATGCGTGGGACATCCAACGCGACACCTGGGTCGCACTGGGCTGCGATATCGCCTTGCTGACCGGGAGCCTGGGCACCCTGGCAAGCGCCCTGGTGCGCGAGGCAGGTGCCGCCGACCCCCCTGCCAGCTGCCTGATGGCACTGGCCATGGCCCGCCGCGCACCGCAGAGGCTGGCCGGCCTGCTGGGCTCCATGCCCCATGCCCACACCCGGGGCCTGGGTGTTTGGCAAGCCGACCAGAGCGACTGGACGCAGCTGCTCATGTCCGCCCATGCCAGTGCCTGGGGCTTGGCACAAACGCTATTAAAAAAGTAGCACATCCCGCAGATGGGACGGGCGCTAGCGGTCTAAAAGATGCCTAACTGCGCCATCAGGGCTTCCGGGAGCGGTTTGCTGTCGAATTTTGTTTAATTTAATTATTTACAATGAATTAATTGCTTTTTTAATAAATAAAATTAAAATGGCGGCATCTGTTCCACTCACCCGTTACTGCCATGTCCCTCACCGCTACTGCCCCCGTATCCACCACCAGCCTGCCCGTGGGCCAAGCCCCCAGCCAGGTGTATGAGTACCTGGCCTTCAAAATCGGCCAAGAGGAGTACGGCGTCGACATCCTGCGGGTGCAAGAAATCCGGTCCTACGAAAAGCCCACCGCCCTGGCCAATATGCCCGAGTCGCTCAAAGGTGTGATCAACCTGCGCGGCGTGATCGTGCCTATCATCGACATGCGCATCAAATTCCGCCAGGAGCAGGCGCTGTACAACGAGCTGACCGTGGTGATCGTGCTCAATGTGGGCAACCGCATCGTGGGCGCGGTGGTGGACAGCGTGTCTGACGTGGTCACCCTGGAGCCCCACCACTTGAAGCCCGCGCCAGCCTTTGGCAATGGCTTTCAGCCCGGCCACATCACCGCGCTGGGCTCGGTGGATGACCGCATGTTGATCCTGCTGAATATGGACCAGCTGCTGGAAGGCGAAGAGGCGCTGCGCTCTTACGCCCTGACGCACTAAACATCCGCCCTGCGTGCGCCTGCTGCGGGCGTCTGAATGAGTGTGTTCCCCGCCCGCGCTCCTTTTTTTACAGTGAAACATCGGCACCGCATTGGTGCCTTCGCGGTCACAACAAGGAGCCCGGACCCATGCCTTATTCCCGCTGGATTGTCGCCAGCTCGTTGGTGGACGAATACGGCATTGCACTGCCCCCGGTGATCGAGGCGGCCTATTTCCAGGCCGACAACTCGGCCCACAGCGGGCTCCACGGCATCACGCTGTTTGCCAATGGGCATGTGATGCAACTCATTGAAGGCGACACCGAGGCCCTCCACCACGCCATGCGTAACCTGCGCAACCAGAGCAAGTTGTTTGGCATGGTGCCGGTGCTGCGCGAAAAAACACCTGCCCTGCAAGCCCGGGGCGTGGCCGTTGGCGTGAGCCGCTTTGCGGACGAAATCGCCGGCCAGCTGCCGGGCGAGGTGCAAGTGTTTCCACTCAACGCGGAGGAGGTCTGCAAGCGCACCGCCCCGGGCAAGGTACGCGACATGCTGCTGGATTTCATCTAAGCCCCCACGCGCGCCAGCGCACGGACACCCCGGGCCACCAGGCAGACCATGGTGTTTTTGGAGCCGTCTTACCCCGGGCACCATGGCACTCACCACCCGCTCCACCGCTTGTGCGAATGAATGTGTTTGCAAGAAAACGCATTCACCGGACACTGCGACGGTGACTAAAAACAAGATCAATTACAAACTTATCGTCGGAAAGCGTATCAAGGGTTTAAGGCAAGACGCTGAGATATCTCAGGAGGTTCTGTCAGAGCGCTGCGGCATTTACCGTACCTACCTCAGTCGTATCGAATCCGGCTCCGCCAACCCCACCTTGCTGGTCTTGGTGGCACTCGCCGACTCTTTGGGCGTGCCGCCCCGCGAGCTGCTGGTGGAAGCCTAAGCGCGCTCCCCGCACTCAGGCAGGCGGCGCCACCACCTCACTCGCCGAGCGAAACGCCTCCACCGCCGCCGGCACACCACAGTACACGGTGGCGTGCAGCAGCACTTCTTGAATCTCGGCCACCGACGCTCCGTTATTCAGCGCGCCACGCACATGGCCTTTGAGCTCGTTCTGCTTGCCCAGCGCCGTGAGCATGGCCACGGTGATCAGGCTGCGGGTCTTGAGGTCCAGGCCCGGGCGCTGCCACACATCGCCCCACGCGGCGCGGGTAATGTGCTCTTGCAGCGGTGCCGTGAAGGGCGTGGCATTGGCCAACGCGGCGTCCACAAACGCATCCCCCATCACCTGCCTGCGCATGGCCAGGCCTTGGGCAAAGGCTTCGGGGTGGCGGCTCTCCGGCAAGGGATGGACGGGCGGGTTCACCGGCTGGGTCATGTCACAGGCTCCTGGGCAAAAAAACCCATGTTAGCCCGCGTGCCACTGCCCCAGGTGAGACAAGAGCACGATCAAGCCCGTGCCGTTGATGACGATACCTGCGCTGGCTTTGAGATGTTTCATGGTGTGGCACTCCTGTGGATGATGGTGGATGTAAGACCTGTTGAACACTGTGGCAAATCAAGACTAGCGGGTTCTGCCGCAGTACGATGAATGGTAGGGAGCCGCCGCGCTGCTGTAAAAGCAATAAAAAATATGGCGGCCATAGGTATAAATAAATACGACCCGAGAAGACCCATGAGCCACGCCCCACGCTACCCCTTGCCCGACCTCAACACCCTGCCGGACGACCTGAAGACCAAAATTCTAGAGGTGCAGGAGAAGTCCGGCTTCATTCCGAATGTGTTTCTGGCCTTCGCCCGCCGCCCGGCCGAGTGGCGCGCTTTCTTTGCGTACCACGATGCGCTCATGCTGCGCGAAGGCAGCAGCCTCACCAAGGGGGAGCGCGAGATGATCATTACCACCACCAGCGCGGCCAACCACTGCCTGTACTGCGTGGTGGCACACGGCGCCATCCTGCGCATTTATGAAAAGAAGCCTTTGGTGGCCGACCAGGTCGCCGTCAATTACCGCAAGGCCGACATCACGCCCCGCCAGCGCGCCATGCTGGACTTTGCGATGAAGGTCTGCACAGAGAGCCACACGGTCGACGACGCCGACTTCACCGCCCTGCACGCCCATGGGTTTGATGATGAAGACATCTGGGACATTGCCGGCATTACCGCCTTCTTTGGTTTGAGCAACCGCATGGCCAATGTGACCGGCATGCAGCCCAACCCCGAGTTTTACCTGCTGGGCCGCGTGCCCAAAGCCAAGTAAACACAACGCAGCCTGCCCCCACGCCCCAGAAGCCCCATGCAAACCAGCACATCGCCCTCCCCGCTACGCACTACGCCGCCTGCCCTCAAGCCGCGCTGGGCCGGCACGGTCTTGGCCATTGCGGTCAGCCTGCTATCGGCGTGCAGTACCGTACCCGGCACCCTGAACTACATCGCGCCACCAGCGCAGCCCGAAGCCGCCACCGGCAACACGGCCAAACCCGGCTGGGCCACGCGCACCTATGCGGTGGCCGCCGCCAACCCCCTAGCCACCGACGCGGGCCGCCAGGTGTTGGCCGCAGGCGGCAGCGCGGTGGATGCTGCCATTGCCGTTCAAATGGTGCTGGCGCTGGTGGAGCCACAAAGCAGCGGCATTGGGGGCGGCGCGTTCCTGCTGCACTTCGACGGAACCACCACCCAAGCGTTCGATGGCCGGGAGACCGCTCCCGCTGCCGCAACGCTCGCCCTGTTTCTGGACAGCCAAGGGCAGCCCATGAAGTTCACAGACGCGGTAGTAGGCGGCCGGTCCGTGGGCGTGCCCGGTGCAGTAGCCATGCTGGCACAGGCCCACGCGCAACACGGCAAGCTGCCTTGGGCCAGCCTGTTCCAACCGGCCATCACCCTGGCCACACAAGGCTTTGCGGTCAGCCCGCGCATGGCGGCCTTGCTGGCGGCAGAGCCGCATCTGAAAAAAGACCCGGTAGCCGCGGCCTATTTCTACGACGCGGCCGGCAAACCCTGGCCTGCGGGTCATGTGCTGCGCAACCCCGAGCTGGCGGCCGTGCTGCAAGGCATTGCGGACCGCGGCCCGTCTGCCCTGCTGCAGGGCGAGGTAGGCCAAGCCATCGCCCGCAAAGTGCAAGGCCACCCCAGCAACCCCGGCAGCCTGAGCCCGCAAGACCTGGCCGGCTACCGCCCGGTGGTGCGCGAACCGCTGTGTTTTGACTACCGCGCCACCAATGCCGCAGCCCCGGGGCGCGAGGTGCGTATCTGCGGCATGCCGCCGCCCAGCTCGGGCGCCATTGCGATCGGCCAGATCCTGCGCATGTTGGACAACACCCCCGCTTCCACCCTGCCACTGGCCCAAGGACTGCCCACGGCGGACTGGCTACACCTCTACACCGAGGCTGCACGTCTGGCCTTTGCCGACCGTGCGCAGTACCTGGGCGACCCCGCCTTTGTGCAAGCTCCCGGTGGCACTTGGACCAGCCTGTTGAACCCCGCTTATCTGCGTAGCCGCGCTGCGCTGATCGACAGCAGCCCGCAAGGCAAAAGCATGCAAATGGCCCTGCCCGGCCAGCCCGCAGGCACCCCGCTGAGCTACGCCCCCATGCCGGACCAGATCGAGTACGGCACATCGCACATCTCGGTGGTGGATGCTTACGGCAACGTCGTGGCCATGACCACCACGATTGAAGACGCATGGGGCTCGCGCCAAATGGTCAACCGGGGCGTAGGCTTGGCCGGCGGCTTTTTGCTTAACAACCAGCTCACCGACTTCAGCTTCAGCCCCAACGGCCCGGACGGCCGCCCCGTGGCGAACCGGGTGGAGCCGGGCAAGCGGCCCCGCTCCAGCATGTCGCCCACCCTGGTGTTCGACAAAGCCAGCGGCAAGCTGCTGATGAGCGGCGGCAGCCCGGGCGGCGCGCTCATCATCCACTTCACCGCCAAAACCTTGTATGCAAACCTCCATTGGAGCCTGAATGCCCAGCAAGCCATCAACCTGCCCAACTTCGGCTCGCTCAACGGCCCCACCCTGCTGGAGGCCGGCCACTTCGATGCCGCGACCGTGCAAGCCCTGCGGGCCCGCGGCCACACCGTGCTGGAAGTGCCCATGCCCAGCGGCCTGCAGGCCATTGAGCGCACCGCCACCGGCTATTTCGGCGGGGCCGACCCGAGGCGCGAAGGAATTGTGCTGGGCGATTGAGTTTTGGATTTCATATGAAATCAGCCTCTAGCGCTCGTGGAATATGCGCGAGCAGCTTCTGAATTGATAGCAAAATCACCGCTCTAGCACACCCGGGACGAGGCGCCGACATGGCGTACGTCCCTACAATCGCCCCATGGCCATCCCCCAAAGCTTCATCCAGGAACTGCTCGCGCGTGCGGACGTGGTGGAGATCGTGGGCCGCTATGTACAGCTCAAAAAGGGCGGTGCCAACTTCATGGGCCTGTGCCCGTTTCATGGGGAAAAGTCGCCCTCGTTCACGGTGAGCCCGACCAAGCAGTTCTATCACTGCTTCGGTTGCGGCAAGAACGGCAACGCCATCGGCTTCCTGATGGACCACGCCGGCATGACCTTTATCGAAGCGGTCAAAGACCTCGCCGGCCAGTTCGGGATGGTGGTGCCCGAAGAAGAAGGCAGCCCCCAGGACCGCGCCCGCGCCCAGGCCCAGCGCGAAAAGCAGAACACCCTGACCAGCGTACTGGAAAAAGCCTGCGACGCCTACAAGCGTGCCCTCAAGGAGTCGCCCCGGGCGATTGAGTATTTCAAAGGCCGCGGCCTCTCCGGCGAAGTGGCCAAACAGTTCGGGCTGGGCTACGCCCCCGAAGGCTGGCGCAATCTGGCAAGCATCTTCCCCGAATACACCGACCCGCTGTTGGTGGAAAGCGGCTTGGTCATCCTCCACGAGGCCGAAAACGGCGCGGAAGAAAAGCGCTACGACCGCTTCCGCGACCGGGTGATGTTCCCCATCCGCAACATCAAGGGCGAATGCATAGGCTTTGGCGGGCGCGTGCTGGGCGATGAAAAGCCCAAGTACCTCAACTCGCCTGAGACACCGGTCTTCAGCAAGGGGCGTGAGCTGTACGGCCTGTTTGAAGCCCGCAGCTCCTTGCGCGAGCACGGCTATGTGCTGGTGACCGAGGGCTACATGGACGTGGTGGCGCTGGCGCAGCTGGGCTTTCCGAATGCCGTGGCCACGCTGGGCACTGCGTGCACCAACGACCATGTGCAAAAGCTGTTTCGCTTCACGGACGCTGTGGTGTTCAGCTTTGATGGAGACGCCGCCGGTCGGCGCGCTGCCCGCAAGGCGCTGGATGGCGCGCTGCCCTTTGCGTCCGATGTGCGCAGCATCAAGTTTTTGTTCCTGCCTGCCGAGCACGACCCGGACAGCTTTATCCGCGCCTACGGCAAAGAAGCGTTTGCCGACTACGTAGCCAAGGCTACGCCGCTGAGTAGATTTCTCGTGGAGTCGGCTCAGGACGGCTGCGACCTGAGCACTGCCGAAGGCCGGGCCCGTATGGCCAGCAACGCCAAGCCTCTGTGGAACCAACTGCCCGACGGCGCGCTCAAGCTCCAACTGCTCAGCGAAATCGCCCAACTGGTGCAACTGGGCAGCACCGAGCTGGGCACCCTGTGGGCCCACGGTGCAGCCAAGCCCGCGCCTGCGGAAGCGCCACGGCGCAAACGCGAAGCGCCACCCGCCACCGAGTTCAGCCCGGATGACGACCACTTTTCCTACGACGAGCCAGCCGAGTTCTCCGAGCCCTGGATTCCGCAGGACGAGTGGAAGAAGAAAACCGAGTGGAAAAAAGACGGCTGGACGCCCCGTGGCAAGGGCGACGGCAAATGGGAAGGCAAGTGGTCCGGCAAAGGCAGCAAATTCGGCAACCGCGAAGCGCGCCCTGCCGGCCCGCTGGCCAAGCTGGACAGCCGGCCCGACTTGGCAGCCCGCATCCTGCTCAACCACAGCGAGCTGTGGGACATCCTCTCCAGCGAAGACCATGGCTTGCTGTGCGAGCTTCCGGCACCCCATGGTGAGCTCTTCACCTGGCTGGAGAGCCAATTGCATGAGCACGGGCCGGTGTCGCGCGGTACCTTGAAAGAAGAAATCGTGGGGCACCCGGCCGAAGACCTGGTGCAGCGCCTCACCGCCGGCCCCGTGCTGGCCTCGGAGCCCCTGAGTGAGTCCGGCCCCGAGTTGCGTGACCTGCTCAACCGCATGCTGCTGGACCGGCTGGACGCGCAAATGCGCACTCTGGCCACCGACCCGACCAACCTCGGGCAGTTGCGGGTGCTGATGGACCGCAAAAAAGAGCTGCTCAAACTGCTACAGCCCGCAGTCGCAGACAGCTAGTCCACCCTGAAGCCCCCTGGTTGGAAGCGCCGCCCTGCCGTGTGCCGGCAGACTATTTGCTGTTTTTCAGCAGGTATTTTTGGCGGAGCTGGTTGTAGCGGCCATCGACCTTGGCTTTGACCAAGGCCTGGTCCAGCCGCTTGGCCACCTCCGGGTCGGTGCCCGGGTTCAGGCCGTACCAGTAGGCCGAGGATTCATCGAGCACCAGCGCTGGCACCAATTGCGCCGGGTCGATGCCGGCATTTTTGGCGTTGTAGGCCGCGGCCCAATCGAGCGACACCAACAAGTCAAAGCGCTTGGCGATGAACTTGCGCATATTGGTTTCGTCGTTCACCCCCAGCTCCAACCCGCCGCCCGCGGCATCCGTGGCGGGAATGGCCGCGAATCCCAGTTTTTCGAGCAACTTGGTGGAGGCGGACTCCAGGGTGGAGCCGATGCGGTAGGGCCGCGCGTCGTCGAGGTTTTTGAGCACGATGTCGGTGCGGTCCGCCCAGCGGTAGAGCACGATGCGGCGCGGGCTGATGGGCCCCACCCAGCGGAACAGGCTTTCCCGCTCGGGTGTGCGCACCAGGGAATACAAAATCACATCGCTGTGCCGCAATGCCCGGTCATACGCACGGGCCCAGGGCAGGACCTGTTTGCGCACATGGATGCCGGCGTCGGCCGCTATCAAATCCAACAATTCGCTGGAGAAGCCGGTAACGCGGCTGTCGGCCTCCATATTCAAGGGGGGCAACTGCTCGGTCAATGCCGACAACTCCACCACCGGCCCTGCGGCCCGGGCAGCCAGCGACAGCCCGAGCACACACGCTCCGATCCAGTGGGTCCGACTGCATGCGAACTTGAAATTCATCCAACGGCTCTCATAATATGAATCGCAACTATAATGTGCGATTGTTTCGGCAAGAGCGACAGCAGCACCTCCGGGCTAGGCTACCGTGAAAATTTACTCACAACGGCCACATTACCGCAAGGACTGCACCCCAAATGATCGCCCTCCCATCTTGCCATCAGGGAATTTGATTCCCTGCCTTGCCACTACCTCGCGTCTCCAGCGTTGCGTAGGCGGCACCTGTTCTATCGTTTGTTAGTTTTTTGTTGTTCTGAGGTTTTTGCATGCCCGCTTCAAAATCCGCCAAGCCCGATCAGTCTGCCGGCCTCGCCGCCAAAACCGAAAAGAAAGCCACCGCAGTGACCGCACCGAAATCCAAAGCCGCCCAGTTGAAAGAAGCCGCCGACGCATTACTGGCCGCCGCAGAAGCGCCCGCCAAAAAGAAAGCCGGCCGGCCGGCCAAAGCAGCGGCTGACGAGTCTTCGGCACCCGCCAAAGCCACCACAGGTGCCAAGCGCGGCCGCAAGCCCAAGGCAGCGGCAGCAGAGTCCAGCGGCGACGACATGGACATGTCGGACATTGAAGCGGACTTGGTCGGCGAGCCAGAAGCAGCAGCTACGACCACGCCCACGGGCGAGAAGGTCAAGCCCCTGCGCATGAAGATCAGCAAGGCGAAAGAACGCGCCTTGATGAAGGAATTCGGTCTGGACGAGACCGTCTTGTCCGAAGAAGACATGGCCAAGCGCCGCGCGCGCCTCAAGGCCCTGATCACCCTGGGCAAGACCCGCGGCTACCTGACCCACGGCGAAATCTCCGACCACTTGCCCGACAAGCTGGTGGATGCAGAAACCCTGGAAGTGGTGATCTCCATGTTGAACGACATGGGTGTGGCGGTGTATGAGCAGACCCCCGATGCGGAAACCCTGCTGCTGAACAACAACGTCTCCACCGCAGCCACCGTAGAAGAAGCGGAAGAAGAAGCCGAAGCAGCCCTCTCCACCGTGGACTCGGAATTCGGCCGCACCACCGACCCCGTGCGCATGTACATGCGCGAAATGGGTACCGTGGAACTGCTGACCCGCGAAGGCGAAATTGAAATCGCCAAGCGCATCGAAGGCGGCTTGATGGACATGATGGAGGCGATCTCGGCCTCCCCTGCCACCATCGCCGAAATTCTGCGCCTGGGTGAAGACATCCGCGAAGGCAAGGTGGTCATCACCACCATCGTGGACGGCTTCTCCAACCCCAACGAAGCTGACGACTATGTGGCCGAAGAAGACTTCGACGAATTCGACGAAGCCGACGATGACGACGGCAAAGGCGGCTCCAAAGCGCTGACCAAGAAGCTGGAAGAGCTGAAGAAGCAGGCGCTGGAGCGCTTCGACAAGATGCGCGAGCTCTTCGAGAAGGTGCACAAGGTTTACGACAAGGAAGGCTACGGCACGCCCGCCTATGTGAAAGCCCAGAAGGCCCTAAGCGACGAGCTGATGACCATCCGCTTCACCGCCAAGGCGATCGAGAAGCTGTGCGACATGGTGCGCGCCCAAGTGGATGATGTGCGCAAGAAGGAACGCGAACTGCGCCGCATCATCGTGGACAAGTGCGGTTACCCGCAAGAGCAGTTCATTGCCGACTTCAGCGGCCGTGACAAGGCCGGCAACAAGGTGGCCTCCAACCTGCTGAACCTCAAGTGGATCGAAAAGCAAGCTGCATCGGGCAAGTCTTGGGCCGCCGTCATGGGCCGCAATATTCCACCGGTGCAGGACTTGCAACAAAAGCTGATCGACCTGCAATCCCAGGTGGTGGTGCCTTTGGACCAACTCAAGGACATCAACAAGCGCATGAACGCCGGCGAGTACGCATCGCGTGCCGCCAAGAAGGAAATGATCGAGGCCAACTTGCGCTTGGTGATCTCGATTGCCAAGAAGTACACCAACCGCGGCCTGCAGTTCCTGGACTTGATCCAAGAAGGCAACATCGGTTTGATGAAGGCGGTAGACAAGTTCGAATACCGTCGCGGCTACAAGTTCTCGACCTACGCCACCTGGTGGATCCGCCAGGCCATCACCCGCTCGATTGCAGACCAGGCCCGCACCATCCGTATCCCGGTGCACATGATCGAAACCATCAACAAGATGAACCGCATCAGCCGCCAGCACTTGCAAGAGTTTGGTTTTGAGCCCGATGCATCCGTCTTGGCCGAGAAGATGGAGATCCCGGAAGACAAGATCCGCAAGATCATGAAGATCGCCAAAGAGCCGATCTCCATGGAAACGCCGATCGGGGACGACGACGACAGCCACTTGGGCGACTTCATCGAAGACAGCGCCAACACCGCGCCTATGGAAGCCGCGATGCAGGCCGGCCTGCGCGATGTGGTCAAAGACATTTTGGACAGCCTCACGCCGCGTGAAGCCAAGGTGCTGCGCATGCGTTTCGGTATCGAAATGACCAGCGACCATACCTTGGAAGAAGTGGGCAAGCAGTTCGACGTGACCCGCGAGCGCATCCGCCAGATCGAAGCCAAGGCGCTGCGCAAGCTCAAGCACCCCAGCCGCTCGGACAAGCTGCGCAGCTTCACCGATACGCTGTAAAGCCTGAGGCTTTCAAGCCATTTAGCGCCCCAGCCCACATGGAATGTGCGCGGGGCGCTATTTTTTGATAGTACTGATTTCACATCGCTGCTTCTCCAACTGTTATGGCTAACGATCAACCGTACAAACTCGCCGGCGTCATGGGCTGGCCTGTGGCCCACTCCCGCTCCCCTGTCATTCACAACCACTGGATTGAAGAGCACGGCCTGCGTGGCGCCTATGTGTTGCTGCCAGTACAGCCCGAAAAGCTGGAGCAGGCTCTGCGCGCCCTGCCGGTGCTGGGCATTGCAGGCTGCAACCTGACCATTCCCCACAAAATTGATGCCATGAGCATCGTCGATGAGGTCGATGCCCTCGGCCAACGCATAGGCGCGGTCAACACGATTGTGGTGAATGCCGATGGCAGCCTGAGCGGGCGCAACACCGATGCCTTCGGCTTCATCCAGAGCCTGTATGAAGCGCGCAGCACCTGGAAGCCCGCCCAGGGCCCCGCTTGCGTGGTGGGTGCCGGCGGCGCAGCACGCGCGGTGGTCACCGGCCTGCTCGACGAAGGCGTGCCGGAAATCCGGCTCACCAACCGCAGCGATGCCAAGGCCACAGACATGGCGCAAGAGTTTGGGCCCCGTGTCAAAGCCGTTCCGTGGACTGAGCGGCATGACGCACTGGAAGGCGTAGCCTTGCTGGTCAACACCACCAACCAGGGCATGCATGGTCAGCCGGCGCTGGATCTGCGGCTGGACGCATTACCGGTGACGGCCTTGGTCTCTGACATTGTGTATGTACCCATGGAAACGCCTTTGCTCACGGCAGCGGCCGCCCGCGGCAACGCCACGGTGAATGGCTTGGGCATGTTGCTGCACCAGGCACGCCCAGCGTTTGAAGCCTGGTTCGGTCCCCTGCCCTCCGTCAGCCCGGCGCTGATGCAGAAAATACGGGCGACTTTTTAAGCCACGCGGCGCTCAGACAGCGGTCTTGGCGCTGCGCTCCCCCACGAAGCGGAAGGCGAAGGACAGCACCTCTTCGAGGGACAGCTCTATCGCCTGGCGCTCCTGCTCAGTGAGGTAAAACATCATATCCACATCGTGCCGGACGTAGCGGGCCGGCAGGCGGTTCAAAGCTACGCAGCACACGTCGGCCAGCATGTCATTGGTGAACTCGGGGTGCTGTGCCGCGCGCTGCACCACCTCTTCAAAAACCAGGCGTTCGTAATAGTTATGGACCTGCTCAAAATTGAAATTCATGGTGGAACTGCCTCCGGAAATAGTCGAGTGCGTGATGCTAGCCAAGAACCATAGCACCCCGTCCCGTATGTGACAAGCACACGCCGGACAGCGAGCATGCAAAGCCCCTTGCAAAGGGCGGCGCCCTGTTTACATGCGTTAACAGCTATGAAACTTGTAGCAGTGCAAAATCTGCGCTATAGTTTCCGCTCTATTTCGGATTCGCGGTCATGGAGCCGCCCATCCCTTCAGACACAAGCAAAGTACCAACAATAAAGGGCAAGGTAATGAGTGCAAAAGAAACGGTCGCCGTGGGACAACTGTTGGAATTGTTGGAATCCCGTTATGCGATTCGCGTTTTGTGGGCTTTGCGCGATGGTCACGCCCAAACCTTCCGCTTGCTGCAAGACAGCGTGGGCGGCATTACCCCCAACACCCTGAACACCCGTATCAAGGAATTGCGCGAAGCCGCCTTGCTGACCCATGGTGCGGATGGCTATGTCCTGACCACCGCAGGCACCGACCTCGTGAAGCGCTTGGGCGATTTGCAGGCCTTTGCCGTCAAATGGTCCACCGCGCAAGCCAAAAAGACCAAGTAAACCCCGCCCGACCGCCCTGCGGTCCGCACCCCACCAGACAGGCCATGCCTGTCTTTTTTTTGGCTGGGGCATAATTTAGGGTTTTTCCGGCCGCCAGCGCCCTGTGCATATGCGCGGTCAGCTCTCATTTTTATAGCAAAAGGATTCGAACATGCCTACTACCGCCAGCGGCCTCCAATTTGAAGACACCATCGTGGGCGAAGGCCCCGAAGCCGCCAAAGGCCAAAGCGTCACCGTGCATTACACCGGCTGGCTGTACAACGATGGCGTGCAAGGCGCCAAGTTCGACTCCAGCAAGGACCGCAACGACCCGTTTGTGTTCCACCTGGGCGCCGGCATGGTGATCCGCGGTTGGGACGAAGGTGTGGCCGGCATGAAGGTCGGCGGTGCGCGCACCCTGATCATCCCCGCAGCATTGGGCTACGGCTCCCGCGGCGCTGGCGGCGTGATCCCTCCCAACGCCACTCTGAAATTTGATGTGGAGTTGTTGGGCGTTCGCGGTTAATCCCGTCACCCCACCCTCCCATGTGACTTTGGCCGGATATCGGAAAGATATCCGGCAAGCCCCCCTTGAAAACATGGTTATGCGTCGCCAATTAGGGCGCAATCGCATTCAACCGGATTGAACCGTATGTCAGATACCCCAAGCACCCCCAGCACCCCGGCCACAGACGCCCCCCAAAGCCCCGAAGAAATTCTGGCGGCTGCGGCTGCTAACGAAGTTGATGCGCTGACCGCAGCGCAGGCTGAGCTGGCGACCCTGAAAGCCAAAAGCACCGAGCTGGCCGACCAGTTCTTGCGCGCCAAAGCCGAGGCCGAAAACGCCCGCCGCCGCGCAGAGGACGAAATCTCCAAAGCCCGCAAGTTCGCCGTGGAAAGCTTTGCCGAGAGCATGTTGCCCGTGGCTGACAGCCTGGAAGCCGGTCTGGTGATCAAAGATGCCACCCCCGAACAAATCCGCGAAGGCGCCCAGGCCACCCTGCGCCAATTGACAGCTGCACTGGAGCGCAACAAGGTGATCGCCATCGCACCGGCTGCCGGCACCAAGTTCGATCCGCACCATCACCAGGCCATCAGCGTGGTGCCTTCCGAGCAGGAAGCCAACACCGTGGTCAATGTGCTGCAAAAGGGCTACTCCATTGCTGATCGCGTGCTGCGCCCGGCCTTGGTCACCGTGTCTGCCCCCAAGTAAGTGCGACAGCGCACAACCAGCCGACCGGATTAATCGTATTTTTTGAGCGGTTGGGCACTTGAAACGTTTTGAGTAGCCCACACCTTATCCACATCTGAATTTTTAGAGTTTTAGGAGTACACCATGGGAAGAATCATCGGCATTGACTTGGGAACCACCAACAGCTGCGTTGCTGTGATGGAAGGCAACACGCCCAAAGTGATCGAAAACGCGGAAGGCGCGCGCACCACCCCGTCCATCATTGCCTACCAAGAAGATGGCGAAGTGTTGGTGGGTGCATCCGCCAAGCGTCAAGCCGTGACCAACCCCCGCAACACACTGTACGCAGTGAAGCGCCTGATCGGCCGCAAGTTCACTGAAAAAGAAGTACAGAAGGACATCGACCTGATGCCCTACACCATTGCCGCTGCCGACAACGGCGACGCCTGGGTGGAAGTGCGCGGCAACAAGCTGGCGCCCCAGCAGGTCAGCGCAGACGTGCTGCGCAAGATGAAGAAAACCGCCGAAGACTACCTCGGCGAAGAAGTGACTGAGGCCGTGATTACCGTGCCCGCCTACTTCAACGACGCGCAGCGCCAAGCAACCAAGGACGCTGGCCGCATTGCCGGTTTGGATGTGAAACGCATCATCAACGAACCTACCGCTGCCGCTTTGGCCTTCGGTATGGACAAGAACGAAAAGGGCGACCGCAAGATCGCCGTGTACGACTTGGGTGGAGGTACGTTTGACGTGTCCATCATCGAAATCGCGGATGTCGATGGCGAAAAGCAATTCGAAGTGTTGTCCACCAACGGTGACACCTTCCTGGGCGGTGAAGACTTCGACCAGCGCGTGATCGACTTCATCATCACCGAGTTCAAGAAAGAGCAAGGCGTCGACCTGTCCAAGGACGTGCTGGCCCTGCAACGTTTGAAGGAAGCCGCTGAAAAGGCCAAGATCGAACTCTCCAGCAGCTCCCAAACCGACATCAACCTGCCCTACATCACCGCAGATGCGTCCGGCCCCAAGCACCTGAACATCAAGCTGACCCGCGCCAAGCTGGAGTCCCTGGTGGAGGAGTTGATCGAGCGCACCATTGCGCCTATCCGCACGGCGTTGAAAGACGCTGGCGTGTCGGCCTCCGAAGTGCACGACGTGATTCTGGTCGGCGGCATGACCCGCATGCCCAAGGTGCAAGAGAAGGTCAAGGAACTGTTTGGCAAGGAACCCCGCAAGGACGTGAACCCTGACGAAGCCGTGGCCGTGGGTGCTGCGATCCAAGGTCAGGTTTTGTCGGGCGACCGCAAGGACGTGCTGCTGCTGGACGTGACTCCTCTGTCCCTGGGTATTGAAACCCTGGGCGGTGTGATGACCAAGATGATCAGCAAGAACACCACCATCCCCACCAAGTTCGCGCAGACCTTCTCCACCGCTGAAGACAACCAGCCTGCCGTGACCATCAAGGTGTTCCAGGGCGAGCGCGAAATCGCTGCCGTGAACAAGATGCTGGGCGAGTTCAACCTCGAAGGCATCCCACCCGCAGCACGTGGCACACCCCAGATCGAAGTGTCTTTTGACATTGACGCCAACGGCATCTTGCACGTGGGCGCCAAGGACAAGGGCACCGGCAAGGAAAACAAGATCACCATCAAAGCCAACTCTGGCTTGTCGGAAGACGAAATCCAGCAAATGGTGAAAGACGCCGAGCTGAACGCTGCCGACGACAAGAAGAAGCTCGAACTGGTCCAGGCCCGCAACGAAGCCGAAGCCAACGCCCACAGCGTGAAGAAGAGCTTGGGCGAGTACGGCGACAAGCTGGACGCCGGCGAGAAGGAAAAGATCGAAGCGGCCATCAAGGACGTGGAAGATAGCCTGAAGTCTGACGACAAAGACGCCATCAAGGCCAAGAGCGAAGCGCTGATGGCCGCCAGCCAGAAGCTGGGCGAAAAGATGTACGCCGACATGCAAGCCAAGCAAGCCGCTGAAGGCGGTGAGCAGCCTGCCGGCGGTGCTGACCAAGGCGCACAGGCTTCCAAGCCAGCGGACGACGACAACATCGTGGACGCTGAAGTTAAAGAAGTCAAAAAAGGCTAAGCTGGCACACTAGCGCAGCACAAAGATGCCGCGTTGAACGCCACTTGGGGTTCAACGCGGCTTTTCTGTTCTAAACAGGCACAAGAGACACATGGCCAAACGCGACTATTACGAAATTCTGGGCGTCGGCAAGACCGCATCAGAAGAAGAGATCAAAAAGGCCTATCGCAAACTGGCGATGAAGCACCACCCTGACCGCAATCAGGGCGATGCTGCCAAAGCCGCTGAAGAGAAATTCAAAGAGGCCAAAGAGGCCTACGAGATGCTTTCTGACGCCCAGAAACGTGCCGCCTACGACCAGTACGGTCACGCCGGCGTGGACCCCAACCGGGGTGGCGGTGGCGGCGAGGGCTATGGCGGTTTTGCCGAAGCCTTTGGCGACATCTTTGGCGACATGTTCGGCCAGCAGCGCGGTGGTGCCCGTGGCGGGCGCCAAGTCTACCGGGGCGGCGACCTGAGCTATGCGATGGAAGTCACCCTGGAAGAAGCGGCCCGCGGCAAAGATGCGCAAATCCGCATCCCCAGCTGGGACAACTGCGACACCTGCAAGGGCACCGGTGCAAAACCCGGCACCCAGGTCAAAACCTGCGGCACCTGCAACGGCGCCGGTTCGGTGCAAATGCGCCAAGGCTTCTTCAGCGTGCAGCAAACCTGCCCAACTTGCCGTGGCAATGGCAAGGTCATTCCCGACCCCTGCAACGTCTGCAGCGGCCAGGGCAAGATCAAGCGCCAGAAGACGCTGGAAGTCAAAATCCCCGCCGGTATCGACGGTGGCATGCGCATCCGCAGCGCAGGCAATGGCGAGCCTGGCACCAATGGCGGCCCGCCCGGCGACCTGTACATCGAAATCCGGCTCAAGAAGCACGACATCTTTGAGCGCGATGGCGATGACCTGCATTGCTCGGTGCCCATCAGCTTCGTCACGGCCGCATTGGGCGGCGAAATTGATGTGCCCACGCTGGCCGGCAAAGCCGCGATCGACATCCCCGAAGGCACCCAAACCGGCAAGCAGTTCCGCCTGCGCGGCAAGGGCATCAAGGGTGTGCGTTCCAGCTACCCGGGCGACCTGTATTGCCACATCACCGTGGAAACACCGGTCAAGCTCACCGAGCACCAGCGCAAGCTGCTCAAGGAATTGGACGAGTCATTCAAAAAGGGCGGCAGCAAGCACTCCCCCACGGGTGACAGTTGGACAGACCGCCTGAAAAGCTTTTTTAGCTGATCCAGCGCAAGCTCAGGGCTCACCCTGAGCCCTGCAGAAGCCGCCGCAGTCTATAAAGGACCCGGCGGCTTTTTTACGGGTGCTTTTGCCCACGGGCTGCCGGGAGGTTTGCACCATGTCCGTCACCATCACTTTTCTGGGCGCTGCCGGCACCGTCACCGGCTCCAAATACTGGGTTCGCCATGGCGACCAGAGCCTGCTGGTGGACTGCGGCTTGTTCCAAGGCTACAAGCCCCTGCGCCTGCGCAACTGGGCGCCTGTGCCGCTGGTGCCCGAGGATGTGGGAGCAGTGCTGCTGACCCATGCTCACCTCGACCACAGCGGCTACCTCCCCTTGCTGGCGCGCGAAGGCTTTCGCGGCCACGTATATTGCTCCGAGGGCACGCGGGACCTGGCCAAAATTCTGCTGCCCGACAGCGGGCATATCCAGGAAGAGGACGCCCTGTTTGCCAACCGCCACGGCTTTTCCAAACACAACCCGGCTCTGCCCCTCTACACCCGGCAGGACGCCCTCGACAGCCTGCCCCTGCTCAAAGCCGTCAAGCAGCGCCACACCTTCAGCCCCCTGCCGGGCTGGAAGGCCACTTTTCAGCCTGCCGGCCACATCCTCGGAGCCTCCAGCATCTTGCTGGAGGTGGCCGGGCGGCGCATTCTGTTCTCCGGTGACTTGGGCCGCCCCGACGACAGCCTGATGAATCCGCCCGATGCGCCCCCCGCCGCCGACACGGTGTTGATCGAATCCACCTACGGCGACCGCACTCACCCGGCAGACAACCTGCTTGCCGAGCTCGGCCCCGCCTTGCACCGGCTGGCAGCGCGTGGCGGGGTGGCGGTAGTCCCCGTATTTGCCGTGGGCCGCGCCCAGGCGCTGCTGCTGGCTATTGCCCAGCTCAAGGAGCAAGGCCAGATTCCGCATGGCTTGCCGGTGTTTCTGGACAGCCCGATGGCAGTGCACACCACCCACTTGTTTGAGCAACACCCGGGCGAGCATCGCCTGTCCACCCGGGAGGTGCATGTCATGACCCGCTGCGCCACCATGGTCAGCAGCACCGACGAATCCAAGGCACTGGCCTCGCGCCACGGACCGATGGTGATTTTGTCGGCCAGCGGCATGGCCACCGGGGGGCGGGTATTGCACCACCTGGCCCACCACGCAGGCAATCACCGCAACATGGTCATCTTGACCGGCTACCAATCCCCCGGCACACGGGGCGCCACACTGGCCTCCGGTGCGCGCACTGTGCGCATCCACGGCCGCGATGTAGAAATCAACGCCGAGGTGGTGCAATTGGAGTCTGCCTCCGCCCATGCGGACTCGGGCCAACTGCTGCAGTGGTTGCAACAGATGCCCTCGCCGCCGGACCAGGTGTATGTGGTGCACGGTGATTTGCCCGCGGCCGACGCCTTACGCACCCGGATTGAGCGTGAACTGCACTGGCGTGCGCTGGTGCCGGAGCACAGCTCCACCTGGCCTGTATGAGCCGGCGAGTACCGGGGCGCACTCCCCGGTGAAGGCACAATCGGGGCATGTCGTCCCCCGAATACCTGACCGCCGCCTTTTACAAGTTTGTTGACCTGCCGGACTACGCCGAGCGCAAGCCCGCACTGCTGGCGTTTTGCGAAAGCCGCAATGTCAAAGGCATGATCCTGCTCGCCCGCGAAGGCATCAACAGCACCATCGCCGGCATTGCGGAGGACGTGCATGCGGTGCTAGCCTACCTGCGTGCAGACCCTTTGTTGGCGGACCTGCAACACAAAGAATCCTTCTCTGACAAAGCCCCCTTCTACCGCATGAAGGTGCGCCTGAAAAAAGAGATCGTCACCATGCAGGTGCCCGGCATCAGCCCCACCAAAATGGCCGGCACCTATGTAAAGCCCGAAGACTGGAATGCCCTGATCTCCGACCCGGACGTGGTGGTAGTAGACACCCGCAACGACTACGAGGTGGAGATCGGTACCTTTGCCGGCGCCATTGACCCGCACATCAAAAGCTTTGCCGAATTGCCTGCGTGGGTGGAGCAATCCGAGCTACTGGGCCAGTCCGGCAAAAAACCCAAAGTGGCCATGTTTTGCACCGGCGGCATCCGCTGCGAAAAGTCCACCGCCTACATGCGCGAGCGGGGTTATGACGAGGTCTACCACCTCGAAGGCGGCATCCTCAAATACCTGGAAACCATCCCCCCGGAGCAAAGCTTGTGGCAGGGTGAATGCTTTGTGTTCGACGAACGTGTGTCGGTCGGCCATGGCTTGGTACCCGGGCCGCACGGCCTGTGCCGGGCCTGCCGCCACCCTTTGGAAGAAGGCGCTACCAATTCCCCCCTGTATGAAGCCGGCGTGAGCTGCCCGCGTTGTCACGCCCACACCAGCGACACTCAAAAAGCCAGCGCCCGCGAGCGCCAACGCCAGTGGGAGCTGGCCAAGGCCCGCCGGCAGGTCCACATAGGCGCCAGCCTGCCCAAGCCCGACGCCGCTTGAGCGCTCAACGCTGCCATTGCCCGCGCTAGAGCCCCAGCCTGAGCCCATGACCCTGCCTGTGCTCTATTCCTTTCGCCGTTGCCCCTATGCGATGCGGGCCCGGCTGGCCATCGCCAGCAGCGGCACGGCGTGCGAATTGCGCGAGATCGTACTGCGGGCCAAACCGCCCGAGATGCTGCAAGCCTCACCCAAAGGCACGGTCCCCGTACTCGTGTTGCACCATGACAAAGTCCTGGAGCAAAGCCTGGACATCATGCTCTGGTGCCTGCAGCGCCATGACCCAGCGCAATGGCTCCCGGCGGATGACGCTGCGCGGCAGCACAGCCTGCAGCTGATTGCGGACTGTGACGGTGAATTCAAACACCACCTGGACCGGTACAAATACCCCAACCGGTACAACCTGCCGGATGGCGACGTCCACCGTGCGCAATGCGCTACTTTTTTGATAGCACTTGAATCCCGCTTGTGCGAGCACCCGTTTTTGCACGGCACTCACTGGGGCTTGGCGGATGCGGCTATCGCCCCGTTTGTGCGCCAATGCGCCCACACCGACAGGGCATGGTTCGACGCACAAGCCTGGCCCCGTTTGCAAGCCTGGCTGACGGCGTTTGAACACTCTGCGTTGCTGGAGGCCTGCATGCACAAATACACCCCATGGCAAGCGGGTGACACACCGGTGTACTTCCCTACCGTTTAGGCCCCAAGCAGCGGGATTTCCCGCCACGTGAGACGGTTTTACATCTGCTTACCAGAAACCCCTGTCTTGCCCCGCCCCTGCGGGGTAAAGCTGCGCGGGCCCCCTGTCAGCACGCCCCGAGGCGTGCGATCATTCCAGCTCAATAAAAACTCAGAGAGCCGCACCGGGCACGCGCACGCACCGCCCGATGCACCCGTTGGTCCATGAGCGCTTTTCAGTCCCTGTCCGCCAGCCACAGCACGCCCGAGACCCGCGCTCGGGCGCAACGCTTGGTGCGCGCCATGGTCGGCAAAACGCTGGGGTATCTGGAAGAGCGCGACACCGCCTGTGTGCAACACCTGCGGGGCCATTTGTTGGACCTGGCCGATGGCAAGGTGCCCATGCTGCAAGGCCAGAACCTGCGCGCCGCCGCCATGCTGCTGGACCGCCAAGCCCCCCGGTTTTTGGGGAGCTTTCGCAAAGCCCTGCAGAAAACCCTGCATGACGAGATTGCCGATGTCTGGCCCGCCTTCCACCACGCCTCGGCACCCGCCAGTCCTGTCGCGGGATCCGCGCTCGACGGCATGTCGCTGAGCCTGATCGATGTGGACGAGGTGCACCGCATCCTCCTGCTAGACCGCGTAGCCCAGCGTTTCAACAACCGGCAGGAGCCCTTGCTCAGTCCGCTCACCACCAAGCTGGCAGCGTTGGTGGAAGACGAGAATTTTTCGCTGGGGCAAAACGTGTTCCGCCCCCAGGTGATCCTCAAAGGCTTCATGCTGGGCTGGGAACAAAGTGAGCTGGACCCGCAGGTCACCGACGACCTCATCGAGTCCCTGGAGCCTGACCACTTCGTCGACCTGGCTCCGCTGTACCAGGAGCTGCTGTCCATGCTGACCCAAGCCGGTGTGCAAGCGCAAACGGTGCACCGCATCCGCAAGGCACCGGAATCCAACTTTGCACCGCTCACGGGCGCGGCGCCCTTGAGCGCTACACCGCAAGCCAGCCACGGAGATACCGCGCAGCAGGCTGCGACGGCGGTGCCAGCCAGCGCAGCGGGGTCAGGCCCCGCAGCAACAGGCACAGGCGGCTGGAGCGCCATCGCGCCCACCGGCCAGCAACTGGTGCAGCAGGTGCGCAGCTTTTTGCAGCGCCTGGGTTTCGGCTCATCCGCTCCCGCTGGCGAGGCCGATGACGCCCCAGACGATGGGGACCGCCACATCCACGGCAACGCCGAAATGCTCGCCATTCCGCCGGACCCGGCCCTGCTGCAATACCTTGGCGATATGCAGGCCGGCGCAGGCAGAGGCTCACGCTTTCAGTTTCTGCAAGACGACCTGCCCCCGGATGACAATGGCCCCCTCCCCCACACGGGGCTGCACCGCAACGTGCTGCGCCAGCTGAGGGAGCAACCGGCGTTTCAAAACGCGCAGGAGCTGGACCGTGGCACGGTGGACGCGCTGGCCGAGGTGTTTGACTATGTATTTGCCGACATGGCCATCCCGGCACCGCTCAAAGTCATCATCGGGCGCTTGCAAATTCCGGTGCTGCGTGCAGCCATGCTGGACCGGGACTTCTTTCTGAGCGCAGAGCATCCGGCCCGCAAGCTGGTAGACACGCTCGCCTCCGCCTCGGTCACATGGACGCCCGAGAAAGGCGAACAGGACCCGCTTTACCTGCAGATTGACGGCTCGGTGCAGCGGGTGCTGCACGAGTTTGAAGACGACCTGGCCTTGTTTGCCATCGTGCTGGCGGATTTCACCGAGTTCCTGTTCGAAAGCGAACAACGTGCCGACAAGGAAATTGAGCCGGTTGCCGCCCAGGAAAACAACCAGGAACAACTCCAGGCGGCGCTGGCCCATGCGGACGAAATCGTCCACGCCCGCATCTCCGCGCTGCCGGAACACCTGCCGCTGGCGCCTTTTCTCAAGCCCTTTCTGGCCATGCAATGGCGCCAGGTGATTGCCCGAGCCTGGATGACGGAAGACAGCCACGCCGGCCACTGGAACCACGCCCTGGACACCATGGACCAGCTCATCTGGAGCACCCAGGCCAAGACCACGCAGGAGGAACGCCAGAAGCTGGTGGCCGTGCTGCCGGAACTGGTGCGTACCCTGAACGAGGAGCTGGACGGTATCGCCTGGGAGGGGGACGACCGCGGCAACTTCACCCGCCGCCTGATTGCCACCCACATGCTGGCCATTCGCATGAAAGCTCCGGCCCCGCCCGACAGCCGCAGCGCGGCCCTGGAAGAAAGCGCTGGCGAAGAGGCCATGCAGGCGCTGGACGAGCGCCGTGCCCTCAAACTGGCCGAGCAAGACCAGAGCCAGATGGATGAGTTCGACGCCAGCGCCCAACTGCTCACCCGTGGCGTATGGTTTGAAAAAGTATCGCCCGACACCCCGCCCTTCCGCTGCCGCCTGAGCTGGGTCAGCCCGCTGCGCACCCGCTTTGTGTTCACCAACCGCGAAGGCTTTGATGCTTTTGTGCTGACCGAGCGCGAAGTCGCCACCATGCTGCGCCGCCACGAGCTGCAAATGCTCGATCAGGCGCCGATTGTGGAACGCGCTTTGAACCGCCTCATGGCCGACAACGAACCTGAGCTGCGCCTGCAAGCTTGAGCGTCAGCAGGTCCTGGCCGACCCCGTACTATCAAAAAAATAGCGCCTCGCGCACAAAGCACGGGCGCTAGCAGCCTCAAAGGCTTGTCACTCAGGCGTAGTTACGCGCCAGCAGTTCGGCTTTGGCCGCAGCGTATTCGCGCTTGAGCTGCGCCACAAACTCACCCGCAGGTTGAATTTTGTCGACCGCGCCAATGCCTTGTCCGCAGCCCCAGATGTCTTTCCAGGCTTTGGCCGAGGCGCCGCCAAAGTTCATCTTGCTCGAGTCACTCTCCGGCAGGTTGGCCGGGTCTAGGCCGGCAGCGCGGATGCTGGGTGCCAGGTAGTTGCCGTGCACACCGGTGAAGAGGTTGCTGTACACAATCTCATCCGAGTTGTTGTCCACGATGGCCTGTTTGTATTCCTGCGCGGCGCGGGCTTCTTCGGTCGCAATAAAGGCCGAGCCGATGTAGGCAAAGTCTGCCCCCATGGCCTGTGCCGCCAGCACCGAGGCCCCAGTAGCAATGGAGCCGGACAAGGCCAATGGGCCATCGAACCACTGGCGGATTTCCTGCACCAGGGCAAACGGACTCTTCACACCCGCATGGCCGCCGGCACCTGCGGCCACGGCGATCAGGCCGTCCGCACCTTTTTCAATGGCTTTGTGCGCGTGCTTGTTGTTGATGATGTCGTGCAACACCACACCGCCGTAAGAGTGGGCTGCGGCATTGATGTCTTCGCGTGCGCCCAGCGAGGTGATGATGATGGGCACCTTGTACTTCACGCACAGGGCCATGTCGTGCTCCAGGCGGTCGTTGCTCTTGTGCACGATCTGGTTGATGGCAAATGGCGCTGCGGGCTTGTCCGGATGGGCCGCGTTGTGGGCCGCCAAAGCCTCAGTGATCTCCTTCAGCCAGTCCTCCAGCAACTCGGCCGGACGCGCATTGAGCGCCGGCATGGAACCCACCACACCCGCAATGCACTGGGCAATCACCAGCTTCGGGTTGCTGATGATGAACAAGGGCGAGCCGATCACCGGAAATGGCAGCCTATCCAGCGGCGCAGGCAGTTTGGACATGGGGTCTCCTCGGGTACTTTTTATGAAAGAAATCGACCGGTAGCGCCCGCTGCATATACGCGAGCAGCTACCAAATCTATAGCATCAACTTTGCCGGTATCGCCGGCCAGCCCATCAAAAAGCGTCGAGCGGCAAGGCGGTGACGCTGTCGGCACCTTCCACAATGCTGTCACGCAGACCACCGGCCTTGCTCAACAAGTGGTCGGCATAGAAGCGTGCGGTGGTGATCTTGGCCTGCATGAAAGCCACATCATCTCCGGCAGCAATGGCCTTTTCGGCGACCAGGAGCGAGCGGGCCAGTTGCCAGCCGGCCATCAAGTTGCCTGCGAGCATGAGGTAAGGCACGCTGCCAGCGAACACCGCGTTCGGGCTGGCCTTGGTGTTACCGGCCACAAACTCCACCACGTCGATGAACGCCAAACGTGCTGCCTTCAGGCGCTTGGCAACCGCCAAGGCATGGGCGGAGCCGCTGGCCAACAAATCGGCTTCGGTCGCTTCCACTTGGCCGGCGATACCCTTGGCAATCTGGCCGCCATCGCGGGAGGTCTTGCGTCCCACCAGGTCATTGGCCTGAATGGCAGTGGTGCCCTCGTAAATGGTGAGGATCTTGGCATCACGGTAGTACTGGGCAGCGCCGGTTTCTTCGATGAAACCCATGCCGCCGTGCACCTGCACACCCAGCGAAGTGACTTCCAGGCTCATCTCGGTGCTGTAGCCTTTGACCAGCGGCACCATGAACTCATAGAAAGCCTGGTTCTGTTTGCGGGCCTCAGCGTCGGTGTGGTGGTGGGCTGCGTCATAAGCGCTGGCGGCGACACTGGCTAGGGCGCGGCAGCCTTCGGTGTAGGCGCGCATGGTCATCAGCATGCGGCGCACATCGGGGTGGTGAATGATGGGGGCGCTGCCGGGTGTAGAGCCATCCACCGGGCGGCTTTGCACGCGGTCACGTGAAAACTGCACGGCCTTTTGGTAAGCGCGCTCGGCAATCGCAATGCCCTGCACACCCACGCCATAGCGGGCCGCGTTCATCATGATGAACATGTACTCCAGCCCCCGGTTTTCTTGCCCCACAAGGTAGCCAATGGCACCACCGTTGTCGCCGTACTGCAGCACGGCGGTCGGGCTGGCCTTGATGCCCATCTTGTGCTCGATAGAGGCACAGTGCACATCGTTGCGGGCACCCAAAGAACCATCTTGGTTGACCATGAATTTGGGCACCACAAACAGGCTGATGCCCTTGACGCCTTCGGGCGCGCCGCTCACGCGGGCCAGCACCAGGTGGACGATGTTCTCGGCCATATCGTGCTCACCCCAGGTGATGAAGATTTTGGTGCCGAAGACTTTGTAAGTGCCATCCAGCTGGGGCTCGGCGCGGCTGCGCACCAGGGCCAGATCGGAACCTGCTTGGGGTTCGGTCAGGTTCATGGTGCCTGTCCACTTGCCGCTCACCAGGTTTTCCAGGTAGGTGGCCTTGAGCTCGTCAGACCCGGCGGTCAGCAAAGCTTCGATGGCGCCATCCGACAACAAGGGGCACAGCGCAAAGCTCATGTTGGCGCTGTTGACCATTTCGCCGCAGGCAGCGCCAATGGTCTTGGGCAGGCCTTGGCCGCCGAAGTCGGTAGGGTGCTGCAGGCCTTGCCAGCCACCGTCGGTGAATTGCTTGAACGCATCCTTGAAACCCGGAGTGGCGGTGACCACGCCATCTTTCAGGCTGGAGGGGTTCTTGTCGCCTTCCCAGTTCAAGGGCGCCAAAACGCCTTCGGTGAACTTGGCGGACTCTTCCAGCACGGCTTGAGCGGTGTCGAGGCCGGCATCTTCAAAGCCGGGCAGTTGAGCGATCTGTTCAATGTTGGCCAGGTGCTGGATGTTGAACAGCATGTCCTTGACGGGGGCGACGTAGCTCATGGATGTCTCCTGTTTTTGTAGGGGCGGTAAGGGGGTAGAAAAAAGTCAGGCCAAAAAAAAGGGCACCGCGCGCGATGCCCCTGGGTCACACCGGCATCAGAGTGCCGCAATGAGTTCCGGCACAGCGGTGAAGAGGTCGGCCTCCAAGCCGAAGTCCGCCACGCTGAAAATCGGGGCTTCCGGGTCCTTGTTGATCGCCACAATGACCTTGGAGTCCTTCATGCCGGCCAAGTGCTGAATGGCACCACTGATGCCCGCTGCGATGTACAGCTGGGGCGCCACGATCTTGCCGGTCTGGCCCACTTGCCAGTCGTTGGGTGCGTAACCGGCGTCCACCGCGGCACGGGATGCACCCAAGGCCGCACCCAGCTTGTCAGCCAGGGGCGTCATGACCTCAGTGAACTTCTCGGCAGAGCCCAGCGCACGACCACCGGAGACGATGATCTTGGCAGCCGTCAACTCAGGGCGATCGTTCTTGGCGATCTCGGAACCTACAAAGGTCACCGCAGCGCTGGTAGCGGTAGCAGTCACGGTCTCCACAGCTGCACTGCCACCAGTGGCCGCTGCGGGGTCGAAACCGGTGGTGCGCACTGTCAGCACTTTCACCGCGTCCGTGGCTTGCACGGTGGCAATGGCGTTGCCGGCATAAATGGGGCGCTCGAAGGTGTCGGCACTCACCACTTTGGTGATGTCAGACACTTGGCCGACATCCAGCTTAGCCGCGACGCGAGGGGCGATGTTTTTGCCGGAAGCGGTGGCGGGGAAAACGATGTGGCTGTAAGCACCGGCAATAGCGAGTACCTGGGATGCCACGTTTTCAGCCAAGCCGTGCTCGAACGCTGCGCTGTCGGCGTGGATCACTTTGGACACACCGGCGATTTGCGCTGCAGCGGCAGCGGCGGCGCCCGCATTGCTGCCGGCAACCAGCACGTGCACATCACCACCCGCTTGGGCGGCAGCAGTCAAGGTGTTCAGGGTGGCACCCTTGATGGATGCGTTGTCGTGTTCGGCGATAACAAGAGCGGTCATGATCAGATTACCTTTGCAACATTCTTCAGTTTGTCCACCAGGGTCGCCACATCGGGCACCTTGATACCGGCGCTGCGCTTGGCAGGTTCAGCCACGCTCAGGGTCTTGATGCGGGGAGCCACATTCACGCCGAGGTCTTCAGGCTTGAAGGTGTCGAGTTGCTTCTTCTTGGCCTTCATGATGTTGGGCAAGGTCACGTAGCGGGGCTCGTTCAGGCGCAAGTCGGTGGTGATGATGGCCGGCAGGGTTACCGCCAGAGTTTCCAGGCCGCCGTCCACTTCACGGGTCACGTGGGCCTTGCCGTCCACCACTTCCACCTTGGAGGCAAATGTGGCCTGGGGCAAATCAGCCAAGGCTGCCAGCATCTGGCCGGTCTGGTTGCAATCGTCGTCGATGGCTTGCTTGCCTAAAATCACGAGGCCGGGCTGCTCTTTGTCGACCAGCGCCTTGAGCAGTTTGGCGACGGCCAAAGGTTGCAGTTCTTCAGCAGTTTCCACCAGAATGCCGCGGTCGGCACCAATGGCCATGGCAGTACGCAGGGTTTCCTGGCACTGGGCCACGCCACAGGACACGGCGATCACTTCCGTGACCACGCCCTTTTCCTTGAGGCGCACGGCTTCTTCCACGGCGATCTCGTCAAAGGGGTTCATGCTCATCTTGACGTTGGCGATGTCTACTCCCGTGTTGTCCGACTTCACGCGAACCTTCACGTTGTAGTCCACCACTCGTTTGACGGGTACCAGGACTTTCATTGCTGCGACTCCAGATAGTTAAAAATTTGGCCGTTTTAGTTGACGTGCACGTCAATCATCCGATTCTATGCCGGACTGCCTGCTCCCTGCGGAATGCGATAACAGGTGGCCTGAAATAGACAAAAATAGAACGACCGTGCTTTTTTAAGATTATAGCCATGCCCGGCCGCCTGTGAGGCAAAGCGTCACCTTCTTTTAGGGCGAAGACTCAGAAAACGCTCTCAGTGCACCTTGGTGTGCACCACCCGTTGTGGGTAGGGAATGTCGATGCCGTGCTCGCGCAGGGTCTTGAGAATCGCCAGGTTGATTTCGGAGCGCAAGTTGCCCTGCCCGTTCTCCAGATCGTCGATCCAATAGCCCACGGTGAACTCCAGACCGTCCGCACCAAAATTGGCCAACTGCACGGCCGGCGCAGGCTCCCGCAGCACGCGGGCTTGGCTCAAGGTGGCCTCCAGCAGCAGCGCCATCACCTGCTCCACATTGCTCTCATAGCCCACCGACACGGCCACACTCTGGTTCACCTTGGGGTCTGCCAGCGAGAGGTTTTCCACCCGTTGCGTGATCAGCATTTCGTTGGGGACGATGGACTCGCGCCCGGTCTGACTACGCACCACGGTGTAGCGGGCGTTGATCTGGGTGATCTGCCCCTCAAAGCCATCCACCCGCACCACATCGCCGATGCGCATGCTGCGCTCGGTGAGGATGACGAAGCCCGATACATAGTTGGCCGCCAGCTTCTGCAAGCCCAGACCAATACCCACCCCTACCGCGCCGCCGAGCACCGAGAGGGCCGTGAGATCAATACCCACCGCCGAAAGCGCCATCATCAGGCCCACGAACATCAGCACCGCACGAACGGCATTGCTGGCCGCCTTGCGCAGCGAGAGTTCGCCGCCGGTGGCTGAGCGCAGCAGGCGGGATTCAATGCCGGCCGATATCCACAGTGTGATGATGAGCACCGCACCCGCGGTCACCATGCCTTCGAGAATGTTGCGCACTGACAGCGTGGTGCCGCCCACCTTCCAAGTGATCAGGTCCAGCTCATTGAGGATGACCGGCAGCAAACCGCTCACCCACAGCACCATGGCGATCCAGGCGACCCAGGAGATGGTTTGCTCCAGGGGCTTGATCCAGCGCGCGTCCGCAAAGGTGGCCTGTAGCACCTTGACGCCCACCCGTATCACCACCAGCGAGATCAACACCGGAATCACGACACGGAACACCGCAATATTCACAAAGTGGCTCAAGAGCTCCAGAGCCACATAGCCCAGACACAGCAACACCAAGGGGAACAGCACCCCGTCAATCACGCGCCGGCCGAACCAGATGGAGCGCTCCTCCGTCAAACCCAGCGCTTTGCGCAGTGCCGCCACCAAACCCCACGCCATGACCACCACGCCGCCCAGCACCGCCAGCTCGGTCAGCACGGTGATTTGGGTGAAGGCATCCAGCCAGCCTGCGAAATCGTCAATCGGTTGAGGGGCAGGGATGTGTTTCAAAGAAGCCATACGTAAAACAGCAAAAAAACAGACAAGCAAAAGGAATAAGCAGGGGGCGCACGCCCGGTCATTCCAACGCCGGCAACGCTGCCACCGTGAAATTCGGGTAACGTCTTGGCATGGACATCCAAGACAAACTCCAAGCCCTGCTCAACCAGCTTAACACGGTGATTGTGGGCAAACCCGACCAGATCCGCGACTGCGTAGCCTGCTTGCTGGCCGGTGGCCACCTGCTGATTGACGACGTGCCCGGCGTGGGCAAAACCACCTTGGCCCACGCGCTGTCGCGCACCTTCGGCTTGCAGTTTTCGCGGGTGCAGTTCACCTCCGACCTGATGCCCAGTGACCTGACCGGCGTCTCGGTGTACGAGCGCGGCAAAGAGGCTTTTGTGTTCCACCCCGGCCCCTTGTTTGCGCAAGTGTTGCTGGCGGACGAAATCAACCGCGCCAGCCCCAAGACCCAGAGTGCTTTGCTCGAAGCCATGGAAGAAAAGCAGGTCACCGTCGAAGGCGAAACCCGCGCTCTGCCCCGCCCCTTCTTTGTGATCGCCACCCAAAACCCTTTGGACCAGCTCGGCACCTACGCGCTGCCGGAATCCCAGCTGGACCGCTTTTTGATGCGCATCTCTCTGGGCTACCCGGACCGCGCGGCTGAGCGCGCCTTGCTCGCAGGCGAGGACCGCCGTGCCATGGTGGACCACCTGCCCAGCCTGCTGCAGGGAGATGAGCTGGATCGCCTGCAGCAGGCGGTGCAAGCCGTGCATGCAGCCGACCCTCTGCTGGACTATGTGCAAGACCTGATCACCGCGACCCGCAGCGGCCGCTGGTTCCTGCAAGGCCTGTCGCCCCGCGCCGGTATTGCGTTGCTGCGAGCCGCCAAAGCCCAGGCCCTGATCAGCGGCCGGGACTACGTGGCCCCCGACGATGTGCAGGCCGTGCTGCCGCAAACCATTGCGCACCGCTTGATCCCGGTGGGTGACGCGGGGCGCGGTGCCGAGGAGCAAGTACGCGCCATGTTGCAAGCGGTTCCGTTACCCTGATGGCGCCCCCCCGAAGCGCCGTTGGCGCCTCCCCCCCGGGGGGGCGCACCCTGTGGACCGGCGAAGCTGGTTCCACGGGTGCCCTGACGTGGAATCCGGTCACCCTCGTGCGGCGGCGCTTTCAAGCCTGGTGGCAAGCGCGCTTGCCGCTCAAAGACAGCACCACCCTCACCCAGCGCAATGTGTACATTCTGCCCACGCGGCCGGGTTTCATGCTGGGGCTTACGCTGCTGGTGCTGCTGGTGGCCAGCATCAACTACCAGCTCAATCTGGGTTACCTGCTGACCTTCATGCTGACCGGTGCGGCCATCATCGGCGTGCATGTGTGCCACGGAACACTCAGCGGCCTCACTATGCATTTGATAGCGCCTGACGCACATTTCGCGGGCGCCAGCGTGCCATTGGGCATACAACTCAACAACCCGTCCAAACGCAACCGTTACGGCATCGGCCTGGCCGTGCTGGGCAGCGGGCACTGGAGCTGGACCGACGTGGGCCCGCAAGGCAGCGCCAAGGTGCAGATCAGCTTTCCCGCCACCGCGCGCGGCCTGCAGCCCCTGCCGGCCCTGACCGCAGAAACCCGCTTTCCACTGGGCACCTTCCGGGTCTGGACCGTGTGGCGCCCGGCCTCCAAGGTGCTGGTGTACCCCGCGCCGGAATTGAACCCGCCTCCTCTACCGCCGGGCGAACCCCGCAGCGGCGGTGCCCCAACAGCGCAGCGCCACGCCACCGGCGAGTTCGATGGTGTACGTGCCTACCGCCGCGGCGATCCGCTCAAACTGGTGGTCTGGAAAAAGGCCGCCAAGAGCGACGAACTGGTCAGCCGTGACGCCCAACAAGCCCAGCGACTGGAGCTGTGGCTGGACTTGGGCACTGTGGAAAACCAGCTACGCAGCCGGGTGGCCGGTGCCGCACGGGAGCTGGCCCTCTCGCGCCTGTGTGCCTGGGTGCTGCAAGCCGAGACCCGTGGCCTGCGCTACGGCTTGCGTTTGGGCTCGCACGAGCTGGCGCCCGATAGCGGCCCGGCCCACCAAAAGAACTGCCTGCAAGCCCTGGCGCTGGCCTGAGCCCACCGAACCCCGACCACCGCCATGCTGCAACGCCTTCAAACCCTGCCCCGTGAAGCCCGTGACACCCTGTTTCTGCTGGGGGTGATCGCCTGGGTCATCCTGCCGCAGCTGGACCGCCTGCCCTGGTGGTGCAGCGCGATGGCAGGGGCCGTCCTTGTATGGCGCGGCGTGCTGGCTTGGGGCAGCCGCTCCCTGCCTTCGCGCTGGTGGCTGTTGGCGTTGCTGGCTCTGGCTACAGCCGGCACCTGGTTCAGCTACCGCACCCTGCTCGGGCGGGATGCCGGGGTCACCTTTATCGTAGTGCTGCTGGCACTCAAAACCCTGGAGATGCGGGCAAGGCGCGATGCCTTCGTCATCTTCTTTCTGGGCTTTTTCACCATGCTCAGTAACTTCTTTTTCTCGCAAAGCCTGCTGACCGCCGGGGCCATGGTGATTGCCTTACTGGGCCTGCTGACGGCGCTGGTCAACAACCACATGCCGGTGGGGCGCCCGCCCCTGATGCAAGCCGCACGCATGGCGGGGTGGATGGCACTGGCCGGCGCCCCTATCATGGCGGCGCTGTTCATGCTGTTCCCCCGCATCGCTCCGCTCTGGGGCTTGCCGGGCGACGCCATGAGCGGACGCAGCGGCCTCTCCGGCCAGATGCAGGTGGGCACGATTGCCAGCCTGGCGTTGGACGACAGCATTGCCATGCGTGTCAAGTTCGAAGGCCCGCCGCCGCCCCAGGATCAGATGTATTTCCGTGGCCCGGTGCTCTCCACCTTTGACGGACGCGAATGGAAACCCCTGCGCTCAGCTTTCCCCACCCGCGCACAACTGCAGCCCGAACTCGCGGTGCGCGGCAACCCGGTGAGCTACCAAGTCACCCTCGCGGCCAACAATCGCCCTTGGCTTATGGTGTTGGATGCCACGCCACAAGCGCCTGAGATCGTGGGCTATAGCGTGAGCATGGGGCCGGACCTGCAATGGCAAGCCGACCAGCCGATCGCTGATCTGGTGCGCTACCGCGCCACCAGCTACCCCGACTTCCGGCATGGCCCCAGCCGCTTGGCCGTGGGCCTGCAGGATTACGTCGACCTGCCCCCGGGCTTCAACCCCCGCACCTTGCAGCTCGCCGCTGACCTGCGCAGTCAGCCGGAGCTGGCAACCGCCGGCGCCCAAACCGTCGTCGATGCCGTGATGAACAAGCTGCGCACCGGGGGCTACGAATACACCCTGGAACCGGGCGTCTATGGCACCCACACGGCCGACGAGTTCTGGTTCGACCGCAAGGCCGGTTTCTGCGAACACATTGCGTCCAGCTTTGTCCTGTTGATGCGCGCGCTGGATGTACCTGCCCGTGTGGTCACCGGTTATCAGGGTGGGCAAGTCAACACAGTGGATAGCTTCTGGACCGTGCGGCAAAGCGATGCCCACGCCTGGGCCGAGGTCTGGATGGCCGGCCGCGGCTGGGTGCGAGTGGACCCGACATCGGCCGTCTCGCCAGGCCGGGTGGGTATTGGCAGCTACACCCGCTTGCAGCCCCAACCCAATGTGTTTACCCAAGCCCTCAACACCGTGAGCCCCGGCTTCTCGGTGAACCTGCGTGCGCTCTGGGAAGCCACCAACAACCGTTGGAACCAGTGGGTGCTGAACTACAGCCAGGCCAAGCAAATGGATTTGCTGCGCAACATCGGCTTCAGCGCGCCGGACTGGCAAGACCTGAGCACCGTGTTGATTGGCCTGATCGTCACTGCCAGCCTGGCGGGCGCAGGCTGGAACTGGTGGGAGCGCCAGCGCCAGGACCCTTGGTTGCGCCTGCTGCACCACGCCCGCAAGCAACTGCGCGAAGGCGGTGTGGCCGTGCCCGACGATGCCACGCCCCGCGCCCTGGCCACGCTGCTGCACAGTGCGCCGCACGCCACGCCGCAAGGGAAGGATTGGCTGCTGCGGCTCGAAGCCTGGCGCTACGCCAAATCCGGCGCCCATCAGGCCACGCTGCGCCAACTGCGAGGCGAACTACGCACACTGCGCTGGTTCACCCCCTGAGCGATTCGAGGCCACAGCTCAGGATGCGGGCGTAGCAACCGGCGCTTCGGCAGGCGCCACTACAGGCACTTCTTCCACGGGCTCCAGACTCTTGCCCAGCAAAAACGCCTGCAGCCAACCGTCGAGCTTTTGCAGGCCCATTTGCACCATGGCGCCATCCAGCGTTTTGCCACTGACCTTGAGCACACCCTTGTCGTACTCAAAAGCCGCCTGCACGCCATCGGGCACCTCAGTGGCGTAGCCGGTGGACATGGCAAACGCCCGTTGCTCCGGCGGCATCAGCTTGCCCTTGATGGTGAGCTGCCCGCTGGTCGATAGCTGGTGGGCCAAGGCCACCGCATCGCCCTGTGCGGGGGCGAGCGTCAGCAGCAGCTTGCCATCCAAGCTGCCTTCATTTCCACTACCCTGCAGCTTGGGAATGCCCATGCTGAAGCCCGAGGCCAGCAGCTTTTGGATCGCGGCACGCAGTTGCTGCTGTTCATCCGCCGTGGCGTTTTGCAGGCCGCAGCTCTCGCCAAACACCTTGCTGATGGTCTGCACACTGGCCGTGTGCACGCCCTTGACCTCGGCTTCCAGCACCAAATCCTTGAGGCTCTGCCCCATGAACTGCACACTGCGCACCGACTCGGTCACGCGGGAATCCAGCCGGTCCGCCCGCTCGCTGGTTTCGCTGGCCACACGCAAACCCTGCAGGGTCAGGTCGGCAGTGCTGACGCTCTCAATGTCCACGGCCATGCGGCCGGTGCCCACGGTGCGGTTGTTCAGGTCCAGCTGCAGCGCAATCTGCTTGGCCTCCAGTGCTTTGCCATGGCCGCGCAGCGCCATGCGCTCAAACATCCAATCAAACTGCAGCGAGGTTTTGCCCAACACCATGCGCCCCTTGGAGGGGGTGACCTGCAGGCTCTCGCCCTCGGCGTTCATCGTCAACTCAGGCAGCTGCATGTCGGTGCTCAGGGTGCCGTCATAGCCCGCACGCCCGGTGCCGGTGAGCTTGCTGCCGCCCAGCCATTGCGAGGCCGCGCCCACCGCCGCCCCGCCAGGGGTGGCCGACCACTCCAGCCGGGTCAAGCCTTGCAAATCAGGTACATGCCGTGCGCTGTATTCCAGGTGCATCACCACCGGGCCTTCCGGGTTGTCTGCGCACTGGTTGCGCCACTCCACGTCCAAAGCGCCCTTGGAGCTGAGCCACCCGGCCTCGTGCGCCAGATTGCGGATGCGCAATTCGCCTTGGCCGTGGGTAGCAGCCAGGGCTTGCAGTTCGGCCACCAGCGTGCGGGAGCTGTACCACGGCACAGCAAGAGCACCCGCCGTCAACACCAAGGCGCAGCCTGCCAGCGCGATACGAACTTTGGGAGAGAGGCTCATAAATTAATTTAGTTATTTAAAACAAATGGCGTGAATTTTGCAAAATTTTAGCAAACCGGCATGCAGACAATGCGCCCCACCACGCCAACGAAGCACGCCCCAGTGGCTACACTGCCAGTCATGCCTCCATGCCAGCAGACAGCCCGATCAACCCCCTTACACCCCGCTTCTGTGTCTTTGAAAAAAATCGTTGTTACTCTTGTTTTGATAGCAGCTTGCGCACATTCCATGGGCGCTACAGGCAAAAAACACCATAAATCGAAGCCTGCCTCAAAGACGGCTGCCGTTGCAGCTGAGGGCGCGCCTTATGGCGAACGTGCCGATGTCATGCGCATCGCAGACGACATCGCCCAGCGCCGCGACCTGCCCGCTGTGTGGGTGCGCGACACCTTGAGCAAAGCACGCATGGTGCCCTCAGTGGTGCGGGCGATCACCCCGCCTGCGGTGGGCACCCCCAAAAACTGGGCGCTGTACCGCAGCCGCTTTGTGGAGCCCATCCGCATCAAAGCGGGCGTGAAATTCTGGCTGGCCAACCGGGATACCTTGGCCCGCGCAGAAGTGCAAACCGGTGTACCGGCCAGCATCATCGTCGGCATCATCGGCGTGGAGACTATCTACGGCCAACAGCTTGGCAACTACCGGGTGATCGATGCGTTGACGACGCTGAGCCTGGACTTCCCCGATGCCCACCCGCGCAAGGCAGATCGGGCCGCCTACTTTTTGACCGAGCTGGAAGCCTATCTCAGCCTGACCCACCGCACCGGCACCGACCCCATGGCCTTGCGCGGGAGCTATGCGGGCGCCATGGGTTGGCCGCAGTTCATGCCATCAAGCTGGGCCAAGTACGGCATCGACTTTGATGCAGACAGCCGGGTCGACCTGTTTCACAGCCAGGCCGATGTGATCGGGTCGGTGGCCAATTACTTTCAGGCCTTCAAGTGGAAGCCGGGCATGCCCACCCACTATCCGGTGCAGTTCGACATGGCCCGCCTAGACCGCGCGGCCCTGATGGCACCGGACATCCTGCCCACCTTCAGCCCTGCCACCATGCAAGACAAGGGCGTGCTGCTGGACGCTGCTGGCCAGGTCCACAACGGCCCGCTGGCCCTGATCGAACTGCAAAACGGTGCGGAGCCCCCGACCTATGTGGCCGGCACCGAGAACTTCTACGCCATCACCCGCTACAACTGGAGCAGCTACTACGCCATGGCAGTGATTGACCTGGGACAGGCTGTGGCCCAAGCGGTACA
Organism: Rhodoferax bucti; assembly: GCF_005876985.1. Lineage (GTDB taxonomy): Bacteria > Pseudomonadota > Gammaproteobacteria > Burkholderiales > Burkholderiaceae_C > Allorhodoferax > Allorhodoferax bucti. The sequence goes on along the minus strand of NZ_VAHD01000002.1, from coordinate 813,685 downwards.
AGCCCAGACAGGCGTGCCAAAATAAGCCATGGCCACCGCCCCCACCACCGCACTGGACAACACGGACGAGCATTCCACCACCGCGCTCTACCGTGCGGCCATCGGTGACATCAGCAACGGCTACTACCTGCCCCGCTTTACCCGTTTTGAGGCGGCTGACCGCCCCGGCCTGAGCTGGAACTGGGCGGCTGCGCTCAACACCCTGAATTGGCTGATGTTCCGCCAGTTGTGGCACGCCGCGCTGGTGTACAGCGGCAGCATCGTGGCCTTGGCGTTGCTGCTGTTCGGTATCGGAAAGTTGGTGTTTCAGTTCTCGGAAGGCACGCAGTGGGGCCTGCTGGCAGCCTTGGTTGGCTTGGCTTTTGTGGTGCCGGGTTTGGGGGGCAATGCCCTGTACTACCTGGCGACCCGGCAGCGGGTCCAAAACGCGCTCGCCAAAAACCAAACTGTGCCCGAAGCCTGTGCCCAGCTAACCCAAGAAGCCAGTACCCGCAAAGGCCTGATCATTCTGGCCGCCTGCAACGCCGTGGCACTGGCCGTGGGCGCCCAGTCGTATGCCATGTTTTCCGGCTTTGAGCCGCTCCCGGCCGGAACACCGGTCGCCGTGAGCCCGGCGCCGGAAGCGCGCAATGTCGCCAGTGGACGGGCCGTGGATGCGACTACCGTAGAAACCACCAAGCCAACGGTATCCACAGCCCCTGCTCCTGTGGCCTCTGCGGCCGTAGCTGCCGCTTCCGCAGCTAGCAATTCCCGCCAAGCAGCATCCAGCGCAGTGGCGGCAACAGCAGCAAGTGCTGCGGCATCTGCCCCCGCAGCAAAAGCCCCCCCAATTGCCCCTTCCGCCAGTGCTTCGACAGCTGCAGCGCCCAAGGCGGCAACCACAGCAAGTGCACCCACCTCCGCGCCACAAGCCAAAGCATCTGCGCCTGCGGCCTCCGCAGCCCAAAAACCTGCCAGCGCCAGCACTCCAACACGCCCAGCAGCGCAAGCGGTTGTGGCACCGACCACTCCCGCCGCTAGCAGTGCCCCGAAAGCATCTGCCAAAGCAACACCTGACAAACCCTCTGCCACAAAGGCCGATCCAGTTCCGACACCTCTGCGTTCTGCCGCTGCAGCGAATGCTGCCCGCGAAGTGGCTGCCGCTCTCGGTCAATCAGCACCGGCGGTACAGGCCACGCCACGTGCAGCGGCTGCAGTTCCTGCGCCCGCAATCGCAATCAGTGGGCGTTTTGTCGTGAATGTGGGGCTCTTCGCTGACAGCAATAACGCGCGCAACGCCTTGGTCAAGCTGATGGATGCCGAATTGCCCGTGGTGAGCAAGGAAGTGCGCTTCCCTAAAGGCAACCGCACCCGCATCCAAGTGGGGCCGTTTGACACCTTGGCAGAGGCAGACGCCGCTGCCGACAAGGTACGCGCTTTGGAGTTGGAAGCCCGCGTCGCGCCGGCTCCCTGAGCCTTGGCTTAAAAACCGGCGGGGCCGGAGAACTGCTCTTGCAGTGCGTCAGACCAGTGCTGAATTTCTTCCGCGTTGACATGGAGAAATGCAAGGCACTCGGCACCGTGCAATTCCCATTCACGCAGCTCGCCGCCCTCCTCGTGTAAGGCGACCATGTGCTCTGCCAGCAGCGACATGGCCACCAACGTGCGCACGTTATGCGGAATTTGCTCATCCCGCAGCACCGTGAAGTCGTGGTGCAGACGCACCGCATGGGCCACCGTGGGCGGCAGGCGCCAGGTTTTGGCCACAATCGCGCCCACCACCGCATGGTCGGTGCGGTGGGCCGCGTTTTCTATCTCGATACTGGTTTTCTCCACCTGCGCCAGTGAATGCGCCAGCGTGGCCTCGTAGCCCTTGATGCCTTGCAGCATGACGGGAATACCCACATTGCAAAATAGACCACAGGTATGGGCCATGTCCGCATTCACCCCGTACATCTGCCGGGCGATGTAGCCCATCGCATAGGCACGCCGGGTAGACGTCTCCCAAAAGTGCTCCAGCAAACTGGACTTCACCTGTATCGTTTCACGCAACAAAAAGCCGGTGAGGATCGATACGGTTTGCGAAATGCCCAACAGCGCCACGGCCTCCGCCACCGTTGCGGCCTGGCGGGAGCGGGCATAAATCGGGCTGTTGGCCACCTTGATCAGCGCTGCCGCCATAGCCACGTCCCGTGAGGCGATTTTGGCAATCTTCGTGGGTTCAGGATCCTCACGGTTCACCTCCACCCGCAAATCCGACAGCAACGCCGGGCACGGTTGAATCACGATGTCTTTGAGCGGCCCCTCGGCTCTGGCGGTGTCAATTTCCCGATCAATGTCTGCGACGTGCATGTGTGCTCCTTGGTGCACACATTATGCAAAGTCTGGTGACGCTTTCGGGGGGTGTATCGATGTTTATGACGCACCAAGCAAAAAGCCTTCTAGCATTACTGCTAGAAGGCTTTTGACATATCTAATGGTCGGTGTGAAAGGATTCGAACCTTCGACCCCTTGCACCCCATGCAAGTGCGCTACCAGGCTGCGCCACACACCGATCGAGCCTCAAATTATAACCCTATATTTCTGCTCAATCAGGCTGTCGCCATAAGAAGTTCACGAATATCGAGCAACTCTTTTTTAATAGCGTGTAACTCCATGACCGCCATCTCTTCATCGGGAACATCGCCCGGCTCATCAAATCCATCCATTTCGGAATCGTGGATTTCCAACACTTCCATGCCGTCCAACTGCACCTCGCCACTGCGTTTTTTATCCCGCTCGACCTGCAGCAACTCCTGCATCTTGTTGCGTGCACCGCTGATAGTGAAGCCTTGGTCGTACAGCAAATCGCGGATACGCCGAATCATGAGCACCTCATGGTGCTGGTAATAGCGGCGATTGCCCCGCCGCTTCATCGGGCGTAGCTGCGTGAATTCCTGCTCCCAATAACGTAGCACATGCGGTTTGACACCGCATAAATCACCAACCTCTCCGATGGTGAAGTAGCGTTTTGCGGGGATGGGAGGAAGCGTTTTCTCCATTGAAATCAATGCTGTACGAGACAAAGCGTAGAGGTTACTCTAAGTTTTGCCCGCACGCAAAGATTCCTTTACACACGGCTACAAATAAATCAGCCGCTGTGCTTTAGTTCACGATTCAGACTTGCCGTCGTCCTGAATCTGCTCTTTGAGCTTGTGGCTGGCGTGGAAAGTCACCACCCGCCGGGCCTGGATAGGAATGGCCTCACCGGTGCGGGGGTTTCGCCCCGGCCGAGGCGCTTTGGTACGAATCTGAAAGTTGCCAAAACCGGAAATTTTCACGTCCGTGCCATCGACCAGACTGGTCGCAATCAGGTCGAAAAAGGCATCAATCATGTCCTTGGACTCGCGCTTATTCAGCCCGATCTGCTCAAACAACAGGTCAGAGAGCTGCGCCTTGGTTAACGCCGGAGTTTCCAGACTTTCAACAGAAAATTCCATGATTGAGCCCTTGTGCGTTTCAGCCATCAAGCGCGCTGACGGGCGCCCACCGACGCTACCAACTGATCGACCACGGCTTTCATCGCAGATTCGATCTGTTCCTCCGTCAATGTGGCTTCATCGCTATTGAGGGTCACACGCAGCGCAAGGCTGCGATCGGTGCTGCCCGCGCTGGCTTCAGCCTCTTTGGAGAGCTTGGGGCGGTACACGTCGAACAACTGTACGTCGCGCAACAAACCTTGGGTAGGCGCGGCGCGCACAGCGGCGATCAAATCGGCATGGGTGACCTGGTCGCCCACGACCACCGCCACATCACGCTGGACAGCCTGGAACTTGGCAACGCTCTGGAAGACCGGTACTTGGCGTGCCAGCACCGCATCCAACTCCAGCTCAAACACCACCGGCGCGGTAGCCAGCTCGTAGGACTGGCGCCACTTGGGGTGCAGCTCGCCGACAAAGCCGATGGAGCGGCCGTGCAGTTTGACTTCGGCCGTGCGGCCGGGATGCAACGCAGGGTGTTGGCCCGGCACAAACTCGGGCTTCAACGGTGCGAGCAGGGCTTCCACATCACCTTTAACGTCAAAGAAATCCACGCCCTGCTCTTTGCGCCCCCATTGCAGCGCATCGGCACCGCCACTGGCCAAGCCAGAGACGCGCATAGGCTGGTCGAACCCTTCTACCGTGGTGTCGGTGCTCTTGATCTCGGGGTTGCGCAAGAAAACACGTCCGATCTCAAACACCCGGACCCGCGGTGCCTTGCGTGCCAAATTGAAACGCAAAACTTGTAGCAAAGAACCCAGCAGGGACGAGCGCATCACGCTCATTTGACTGGCAATCGGGTTCAACAGTTTGATAGGGTTGGGGTTGCCGGCGAGTTCGTGCTCCCAGCGCTCTTCCACAAAACTGAAGTTGATGGTTTCCTGATAGCCCAGCGCAGCCAGCGAGCGGCGCACCGCAAACGCACTGCGCTGATTCTCTTGGCGAATCTTGGCCGTGATAGGCGCTTGCGGCGGCGTGTGCGGCAGATTGTTGTAGCCGACCATACGGGCGACCTCTTCAATCAGGTCTTCTTCGATCTGCAGATCGAAGCGGAAGGACGGGGGGGTGACGGTGATCACCCCCTCAGACTCCTGCACCGGCAGCCCCAAGCGCCGCAATGCATCAGCACACTGAACTTGGGTCAGAGGCATTCCGATTACCTTGACTGCACGCGCAACACGCAACGAAACGGGTGTAACCGCAGGCAGATTCGCGATGAGGTCATCCACCGGACCACACTGGGTTTCAGGCGTGCCACAGATCTCGATGATCAATTGCGTGATGCGCTCAATGTGCTCCACCGTCAGCTGAGGATCCACGCCACGCTCAAAACGGTGACCGGCATCGGTCGAAAAATTGAAACGACGCGAACGGCCTGCAATCGATTTGGGCCACCAGAAAGCGGCCTCCACATAGATGTGACGTGTGTCGTCAGACACCGCAGTGGCGTCACCGCCCATGATGCCGGCAAGAGACTCCACGTGCTGCGCGTCAGCGATCACACCCACCTTGTCGTCCAGAGTGACGGTGTTGCCACTCAAGAGTTTGAGCTGCTCACCCGGTTTACCCCAGCGAACGTCCAAGCCACCATGAATTTTGTCCAAATCAAAAATATGGCTAGGGCGCCCCAACTCGAACATCACGTAATTGGAGATGTCCACCAGAGGGCTCACGCTGCGCTGGCCACAGCGTGCCAAACGGTCCACCATCCACTGGGGAGTGCTTGCCTTGGTGTTGACGTTGCGAATCACCCGGCCTGAGAAACGGCCACACAAATCCGGTGCACTGATGTTGACGGCCACTTTGTCTTGTGTCGCCACCGGCGCTGGCGTAAACACCGGCGACAACAGCGGAGAACCTGTGAGTGCAGACACTTCGCGGGCAACACCGTACACGCTCAGGCAATGGGCCAGATTGGGCGTGAGCTTCAAGGTGAACAGCGTATCGTCCAGGTCCAAATATTCACGGATGTTTTGACCCAAGGGCGCATCCAGGGGCAGCTCCATCAGGCCGCCATGGTCTTCCGACAACTTGAGCTCGCGCGCGGAGCACAGCATCCCTTGGCTTTCCACGCCGCGAAGCTTGCCGACTTTGATCAGGAAACGCTTGCCATCCTCACCGGGAGGCAATTCAGCACCCGACAAAGCACACGGAATACGGATGCCGACACGCGCATTGGGTGCGCCGCAGACGATGTTCAACAGCTCGGCTTGGCCCACATCGACCTTGCAGACGCGCAAGCGATCTGCATTGGGATGTTGCTCGGCTTCTTTGATCTCACCCACCACGATGTGGGTAAAGGGAGGCGCAACAGGCTTGAGCTCCTCAACCTCCAGCCCTGCCATGGTCAGGGTTTCAGCAAGTTGAGCGGTAGAAATAGCGGGGTTGCAGAAAGTGCGCAACCAGGATTCTGAGAATTGCATGTTCGGGATCGGCGTGGTTGTTGTTCTTGTGGATTACTGGAATTGCGACAGGAAGCGGACATCGCCGTCAAAGAACAGGCGCAAGTCATTCACGCCATAGCGCAACATGGTCAAACGGTCCGGCCCCATGCCGAAGGCAAAGCCGATGAATTTCTCGGGATCCAAGCCCATGTTGCGAATCACATTGGGGTGCACCTGGCCGGAGCCAGCCACTTCCAGCCAACGACCTGCCAACGGACCCGTCTGGAACTGGATGTCGATCTCCGCGCTGGGCTCGGTGAACGGGAAGAAGCTGGGGCGGAATCGCAACACCAGATCGTCCGATTCAAAGAAAGTGCGGCAAAAATCCGTGAAAACAAACTTCAAATCTTTGAAGCTGACGTTTTCGCCTACCCACAGGCCTTCACACTGGTGGAACATGGGCGAATGGGTAGCGTCACTATCCACACGGTAAGTGCGGCCGGGGGCGATCACGCGAATCTCAGGCATGTCTCCCGCGTACAGCCCCTCCAAAGAGGCACCAGCCGCAGCGCGGTGGGCCTTGACGTGCTGCACCGCATAGCGAATCTGCATCGGGCTGGTATGGGTGCGCAGCAAGTTAGGAGCAGCTTCTGAACCACCTTCCACATAGAAGGTGTCATGCATGGAGCGTGCGGGATGGTCTTCAGGTGTATTCAGCGCAGTGAAGTTGAACCAATCGGACTCGATTTCAGGGCCTTGGGCCACATCGAAGCCCATGGATCCGAAGAGCGCTTCGATGCGCTCAAGCGTCAGGGACACGGGGTGCAAACCACCCTGCCCGCGCTGGCGGCCGGGAAGCGTCACGTCCAAGGCTTCCGCCTGGAGTTGGACTTGCAATTCGGCATCGGCCAGGGCCTGACGACGATCGGTCAAGGCAGACTCGATAGCTTGCTTGGCCAAGTTGATAGCGGCACCGCGGGATTTTTTCTCCTCCACGCTGAGAGCGGCCATGCCTTTCATCAGCTCGGTGATCTTGCCGGACTTGCCCAGAAACAGGGCCTTGGCATTCTCCAGATCGGCGGGCGTAGCGGCCTGCAAAAAAGCGGCCTTGGCTGTGTCAACGATGTCGTTCAACTCGGTCATAAATAGGTACTTGACGATTCAAATCAATGAAAAAGGGCTAGTGCTTTTTCAAGCGCTAGCCCTTGTTTCTGGTGCGCGGAGTGCTACTGAATCAATAGCACCCTGCTGCGGACTCAAGCAGCCAGTTTGGCTTTCACTTGTTCCACAATGCCAGCAAAAGCAGCCATGTCGTGAATAGCGATATCGGACAGAACCTTACGGTCGATCTCGATATTGGCTTTCTTCAGACCATTGGCAAACTGGCTGTATGTCAGACCGCATTGACGGGCTGCCGCGTTGATACGGGCAATCCACAACTGACGGAACACACGTTTCTTGGTACGGCGGTCACGGTAGGCATATTGCCCAGCCTTCATTACCGCTTCTTTGGCGATACGGTAGACATTACCGCGGCGACCACGGAAACCCTTAGCAAGGGCCAGAACTTTTTTATGGCGGGCGCGAGCCGTTACACCACGTTTGACGCGAGGCATGTGATTACTCCTTGTACGTCGTTAATTAAATACCACGACCGGGCAGCATCTGTGCCATGTGACCCATGTTGGTCTCATGAACAGCTGCGGAACCGCGCAAGTGGCGTTTATTTTTAGTGGTCTTCTTGGTCAAGATGTGACGTTTGAAGGCTTGACCGCGCTTAACGGTACCACCTGGACGGACGCGGAAGCGTTTCTTCGCCGCGCTCTTGGTCTTCATTTTGGGCATGTAAATGCTCCTTTTCATTTGTGCTCGTGAGGCGTCTGGAAAACGACTTCCAGCCTTGTTGGCCCCGAGCCACTTGTGCAAAACCCGTTGCCGGGTTTGCTTTTTGCCAGTCGCCTTTCAGCGACTTGCGAACTCTGGGCAGGTGACCAGACCTGCCCAGAATACTTAGGCTGCAGCTTCCGCTGCAGGCTTTGGAGAGCCACCTGGCTTTTTACGGCCCGGCGCGATCATCATGATCATCTGACGGCCTTCCAGCTTGGGGAACTGCTCCACGATGATGGAGTCACCCAACTCGTCTCGCATGCGCTGGAGCATGGCCAAACCAATTTCCTGGTGGGTGATTTCACGACCACGAAAACGCAAAGTGATCTTGCACTTGTCGCCCTCCGCCAAGAAGCGGCGAATATTGCGCATCTTGATGTTGTAGTCGCCGTCATCCGTACCCGGACGGAACTTGATTTCTTTGATCTCAATGACCGTCTGCTTGGCTTTCGCTTCCGCCGCCTTTTTTTGCTCTTGGTACTTGAACTTGCCGTAGTCCATCAACCTGCACACGGGCGGGTTGGCAGTAGCGGCGATTTCAACCAAGTCAACATCCAGCTCACCCGCCATGCGGAGAGCTTCCATAAGGCTGACGACACCCAAAGGCTCGTTCTCAGGACCAGAGAGGCGCACCTCAGGGGCCATGATTTCACGGTTCAAACGGTGTTTACGTTCTTCGCGCTGGCGGCGGTCACGAAATTCAGTAGCGATGGCTCAATCCTTCACAATATCTGCTACACAAACTGTAGCGGTTGCCGCACAGCGCGCGCCGTCAAACCGGTATTTCCTTGGGGAGACCTCAGGAAGACTTGTTGGCAATGTCCGTGGTGATGCGCTCAATGAACGACTCCAGGGGCATTGCACCGAGGTCTTGACCACCCCGGGCACGCACTGCGACAGCGCCTGCTGCCATCTCTTTGTCACCAATAACAACTAGATACGGCAGCTTCTGCATCGAATGCTCACGTATTTTATAGGTTATTTTTTCATTGCGCAGGTCTAAATTCACCCTAAGCCCTTGATTTTGCAGCGTTTTAGCGACGCTTCGGGCGTATTCCGCTTGCGCATCAGTGATGTTGAGCACCGCCACTTGCACTGGAGCGAGCCATGCAGGCAAGGCGCCAGCGCTTTCTTCGATCAAGATGCCGATGAAGCGCTCCAAGCTACCGACGATGGCCCGGTGCAACATGATCGGGCGGTGGCGCGCACCATCTTCACCCACGAACTCTGCATCCAGGCGCTCGGGCAAGTTGGGATCCACCTGGATAGTGCCGCACTGCCAAGGACGACCCAAGGCGTCCTTGAGTGTGTACTCGATCTTGGGGCCGTAGAAAGCGCCCTCGCCCGGCAAGTATTCGAAATCGCAGCCCGAAGCCCGCAAGCCCTCAGCCAACGCATTTTCTGCACGGTCCCAGCTTTCTTCAGTGCCGATGCGCTTTTCTGGCCGGGTAGACAGCTTGTAAATAATGTTGGTGAAGCCGAAATCTTTGTAGACCTTTTGCAGCAACGTGGTGAAGGCCACCACTTCGGACTGAATCTGATCTTCCGTACAGAAGATGTGGCCATCGTCTTGGGTAAACGCACGCACGCGCATGATGCCGTGCAGACCGCCCGAGGGCTCATTGCGGTGGCACGCTCCAAACTCGCCGAAGCGCAACGGCAAATCCCGGTAGCTCTTGATGCCGTGTTTGTAGATCAGGATGTGGCCGGGGCAGTTCATCGGCTTGAGTGCGTAGTCGCGCTTTTCCGACTCGGTAATGAACATGTTTTCACGGTACTTGTCCCAGTGGCCGGTTTTCTCCCACAGGCTCTTGTCAATAATTTGGGGGCCCTTGACCTCAAGGTAACCGTTGTCCTGGTACACCTTGCGCATGTACTGCTCCACCCCTTGCCAAAGTGTCCAGCCCTTGGGGTGCCAGAAGACAGTACCGGGGGAATGCTCGTCAATGTGGAACAGATCGAGTTCGCGACCCAGCTTGCGATGGTCACGTTTCTCCGCCTCTTCCAGCATGGTCAGGTGCTGCTGCAATTCGTCCTTGGTAGCCCAAGCAGTGCCGTAAATACGCTGCAGCATTTCATTCCGGTGGTCTCCACGCCAGTAGGCACCCGCCACCTTCATGAGTTTGAAATGCTTGAGCTTGCCGGTGCTGGGCACGTGCGGGCCACGGCACAGATCTTCAAACTTGCCTTCGCGGTACAGCGACACGTCTTCATTGGACGGAATGCTGGCAATAATTTCCGCCTTGTACTGCTCACCCAAGCTCTTGAAATACGCCACCGCTTCATCACGCGGCAAGACTCGGCGCACTACCGGCTCGTCTTTGTTCGCTAGCTCCGTCATTTTCTTTTCGATTGCCGCCAGATCTTCCGGAGTGAAGGGGCGCTTGTACGAGAAGTCGTAAAAGAAGCCGTGCTCAATCACAGGACCAATGGTGACCTGCGCATCCGGAAACAACTCTTTCACCGCATACGCCAGCAAGTGGGCCGTGGAATGACGGATCACCTCAAGACCATCGGCATCCTTGGCGGTGATGATGGACAGCGCACTGTCTACCGCCATCTGGAAGCTGGTATCCACCACCTTGCCATCTACCTTGCCTGCCAGTGCCGCCTTGGCCAAGCCGGCACCAATAGAAGCCGCCACTTCGGCCACCGTAACCGGGCCGGGAAATTCACGTTTGGAACCGTCAGGGAGTGTGATGTTGATCATGGTGATTGCAGGAAAAAAGAGTGTCTGGAAAAGCAAAAAGCGCGGAAGGGTCCGCGCTTTACTATGATTTTGGTAGCTGGCTGCGCAAAAGGCGCGCGGACTAGCGGCCTATTCGCTGATGAATGTCGCCGGTGTAGTTCGCGGTGTCATAACCAAACTGCCTTTCTCGCTCTTATACAAAGTTGATTCATTATTTTAACCGCAGTCTCTTGGAATGAAAAAAGGCCGGGCGCCTTGTGAGCAACCCGGCCTGGACTCCACAGCGGTTGGCTTAGTGGAATTGCTCTTCTTCGGTGGATCCGGTCAGGGCCTTCACGGAAGACGAACCACCCTGGATCACGGTGGTCACGTCGTCGAAATAGCCTGCGCCCACTTCTTGCTGGTGGGACACAAAGGTGTAACCCTTTTCGCGTGCTGCGAATTCAGGTTCCTGCACCATTTCGGTGTAGTGCTTCATGCCTTCGCCCTGTGCGTATGCATGGGCGAACTGGAAGGTGTTGAACCAGTTGATGTGAATACCAGCCAGCGTGATGAACTGGTACTTGTAGCCCAGCGCGGACAGGTCTTCCTGGAACGACGCGATCTGCTTGTCGTTGAGGTTCTTCTTCCAGTTGAAGGAAGGTGAGCAGTTGTAGGACAGCAGCTTGCCGGGGCAGGCAGCGTGCACGGCTTGAGCGAACTCGCGGGCAAAACCAATGTCGGGCACGCCGGTTTCGCACCACACCAGATCAGCATAGGGCGCGTAGGCAACGCCGCGGCTGATGGCTTGTTCCAGGCCGTTCTTCACGCGATAGAAGCCTTCTTGCGTGCGCTCACCGGTCAGGAAAGGCTTGTCGTTGGCGTCGTGGTCAGACGTGATCAGATTGGCGGCTTCCGCATCGGTGCGGGCCAGAACGATGGTGGACACGCCCATCACGTCAGCAGCGAAACGTGCGGAGATCAGCTTTTCGCAGGCTTCTTGCGTAGGAACCAGCACCTTACCGCCCATGTGGCCGCACTTCTTCACAGCAGCCAGCTGGTCCTCAAAGTGCACGCCAGCAGCGCCGCTTTGAATCATGTTCTTCATCAGTTCGAACGCGTTCAGCACGCCGCCGAAACCGGCTTCTGCATCGGCCACGATGGGCAGGAAGTAGTCAATGAATTCCTTGTCGCCGGGGTTGATGCCACGGCCCCACTGGATTTCGTCAGCACGCTTGAAGGTGTTGTTGATGCGGCGCACCATGGTGGGCACCGAGTCGTAGGCGTACAGCGACTGGTCGGGGTACATGGTCTCAGACGTGTTGCCGTCTGCGGCGACTTGCCAGCCCGACAGGTACACGGCTTCCAGGCCAGCCTTGGCCTGTTGCATGGCTTGGCCAGCAGAAATGGCACCAAACGCATTCACGTAGCCCTTCTTGGCGCCGCCGTTGATCTTGTCCCACAGTTTTTCAGCACCGCGCTTGGCCAGCGTGTGCTCGATAGGCAGCGAACCGCGCAAGCGGACCACGTCGGCGGCAGAGTAACCGCGCTTCACACCCTTCCAGCGGGGATTGGTAGCCCAGTCTTTTTCCAGTGCGGCGATTTGTTGTTCGCGGCTCAATTGCTCGTTGATGGATTGCGGCATGAGAACACTCCTAGGTTGATGGATCAATTCAGCAGTTTTGGACTGCGCATGGATGAATTCTAAGTCTTATATAAGACACATGTTTAATCTTGTGTCTTATATAAGATATAAATTTTCTTGTTAAAAATCAATGGCTTACGCAAACAACACCACAATACAAAACACATTCACCTGATGCGAAATGTTTGATGCGAAATTCTCTTTCCAAAATTTCACATAAAGAAATCAAATCACGCATCACAAAAATTCGTCTGTACATATCCACTTTGCATGCGTGATGTGAACGAATTGCGTCAGGTGCCAAAAGAAAAGGCCCGGAAACCAAGGTTTCCGGGCCTTTGCAATGCGCCAACAGGCGCGCTAAGGAGTTGTCACGACTAGCGGCACAAGTGCGCTTAGGCGGCTGCGGGCACCACAGCGCGGGCCGCTGCTGCAATCTCCCGCTCGCGTTTGCGCGTCTGCCGAGCCACCCAAATGCTGTAGCCCACAATCACCAGTGTGACGGTCGTAATCAACAAAGTGGCAGCTGCATAAATGGTGGGGTTGATACCGCGGCGCGCGTAGCCGAAGATCACCTGGGGCAAGGTGTTAACCCCGGGCCCCGACAAAAACTCCGAAATCACCACATCATCAAATGACAGGGTGAAGCTCAATAAAAAAGCCGCCAGAATGCCTTGGGCGATATTGGGCAGAGTCACCAAGAAAAACACCTCGTGCGGACGGGCCCCCAAATCCATCGCTGCCTCTTCCAACGAGCGGTTGACCTCCAGCAAGCGTGACTGCACTACCACCATGCCATAGGCCATCCCCAACAAGGTATGGCCGAGGATGATGGTGAACACGCCCCGCTCCGGCCAGCCGAAGAGGTTTTGAGCGCCCACCATGAGCAGCAACAGCGACAGGCCAATCACCACCTCCGGCATGACCAGCGGCGCGTTGACCATGCCGGAGAACGCTGTCCGCCCCAGAAAGCGGCGATAGCGAACCAGCACAAAGGCCGCAAACGTCCCCAGCACGGCGGAGAGCACCCCGGTCACCAATGCCACCTGCACCGACAACCAGAAGCCCTCCACAATTTTGGTGTCTTTGGTCAGTGCCTCATACCAGCGCAGCGAGAAACCAGTGAAGTTGGCGTCTTGTCGGGTGCTGTTAAAGGAAAACACCACCATGAAGACCAGTGGCATGTAGAGGAAAGCGTAGACCACGCCCATCCATACTTTGCCGAAATGTTTTTCAAACCAGGCTTGCATCATTCACCTCAATGCCGCGACTCGGCAGATTCACCGGTATAGCGGTAATACAGCGCCAAGGGAATCACGATCAAACCAATCATCACCACCGCCAGTGCGCTTGCGCGGGGCCAGTTGTTGCTGGTGAACATTTCATCCCACACGACGCGACCAATCATGATGTTCTCCGGCCCCCCGAGCAGCGAGGGGATGACGAATTCGCCCACCGAAGGAATAAACACCAACATGAAGCCCGCCACAATGCCCGCGCGGGATAGGGGCACCGTGATCAACCAAAAGGCCTTCCATGGCGAGGTGCCCAAGTCGTAGGCCGCCTCCAGCAGACGGAAATCCATCTTCACCAGATTGGCATACAAGGGCAACACCATAAAGGGCAAGTACACATAGGTCATGCCAACCAGCATGGACACGTTGGTGTACAGCATTTGCACGGGCTCGGTGGTCAGCCCCAGTGCCATCAATAACTGATTGATCACCCCTTGGTCCGCCAGAATGCCTTTCCAGGCATAGACCCGCAACAGGAACGAGGTCCAAAACGGCAGCATCACCATCATGAGCAAGGCGGGCCGCACACTGGGCTTGGATCGGGCGATGAAATAGGCAAATGGGTAACCCAGCAACAAGCACAGCACTGCGGTACACAGCGCATACCAAATGGAGCGCAGGTAGGCCTCGATGTACAGCGTCTGGAACAGCGCACCGCCTTCGGGATTGCGAAAAATGGACCAGTAATTTTCGTACTTCAACTTCAACAAACCGGTTCCGGAATCCCAGATAGGCTTGAAGGGGTTGATGTCGTTGCCCATGTCCACAAAGCTGATGTAGAGCAGGATCAAAAAGGGCAGCAGAAAAAACAGCAGCAACCAGCCGTAAGGCACACCAATCACAAAGCGGCGGCCGGGCATGGACAAGGTGGTTTGGGGCATGGCGGTCCTCAATCCCGCAGCAACACGCCTGCGCGGTCGCCCCACCAGAAGTACACATCGTCTTCCCAGGTGATGTCACTCAACTCCTGGCGGGATGTGTTCGCCTCGGTGATCTTGACGCGGGTGCCATCGCTCGCCAGCACGATGAAGGTGTTGTAAGAGCCGAAGTAAGCAATTTCCTTCACCTTGCCGGTGAACAGGTTCACATCCACCGCAGGCCGGGTCTTGCTGATTTCAATTTTTTCCGGCCGCACGGCAATACCCACCGGCATGTTCAGCGTGCCACTCACGCCGTGGCCAATATGAATTTCACCAATGCCGGTGACCGCCGCGCAGCGGTCCACCTCGTCCACACTCAATCGCCCCTCAAACACATTCACGTTACCAATGAAATCGGCCACAAACCGGTTCGAGGGATGCTCGTACACCTCTTCAGGGGTGCCCACCTGCAACACACTGCCTTTGCTCATCACAGCGATACGGCTGGCCATGGTCATGGCCTCCTCCTGGTCGTGAGTCACCATCACGCAGGTCACGCCTACTTTTTCAATGATGTTGACCAGCTCAAACTGCGTTTGCTCCCGCAGCTTCTTGTCCAAGGCTCCCAAGGGCTCATCCAGCAACAAGAGCTTGGGGCGCTTGGCCAAGCTTCGCGCCAACGCCACGCGTTGCTGCTGCCCCCCCGACAACTGGTGAGGCTTGCGCTGGGCATAGGCGCCGAGTTGCACCAAGTCCAGCATCTCGCCGGTGCGCTGCTTGATTTCGTCTTTGGGCAGCCCTTCCCGCTTGAGACCGAAAGCAACGTTCTCCCAAATATTCAGATGGGGAAACAAGGCGTAGCTCTGGAACATCATGTTGATGGGCCGGTTATAGGGCGCGAGTTTGGCCACATCCTGCCCGCCCAACAAAATACGCCCGGAGGTGGGCGACTCAAACCCCGCCAGCATGCGCAGCAAGGTGGACTTGCCACAACCGGAGCTGCCCAGCAGTGCAAAAATTTCGCCCTGCGCGATAGACAAAGACACCTCATCCACCGCCAGCGCATCATCGAAACGCTTAACCAGCTTTTCAGTAACCAAGTAGCCCACTTTGTCGGGTTGTACTGCCATGTAGTGACCTTTGACGATGTCTCAAAAATACAAAAAGGGCTGTTTATACCTTGGTACAAACAGCCCCGGGCGCTCAGCGCAGAGAATTACTTGCCCTTCTTGAACGCGTTGTAGGCGTTGGCCATCGCTTCACGCGCTTCATTGGAGAAGCTGCTGGGCGGGATCATCTTGCCGAAATACTCGGTTTCTACAAAGATGCTCTTGTTGCCAGCGATCTCAGGTTTGATCTTGTCCACAGCCGCTTTGTTGCCGGTGTTGTAGTTCATCTCGTTGGCGATCTGCGCTGCGTTTTCGGGGCGCAGGTAGAAGTCGATGAACGCATGGGCGTTGTTGGGGTGCTTGGCATCCTTAGGCATCGCAATCGAATCGATAAAGATCAGAGCGCCAGTGCTGGGCAACAGCGCCTCGATCACGTCTTTGGAACCGTTCTCTTTGGCGCGATTGGCGGCAATGTTGATATCGCCAGCCCAGCCCACCACGGCGCACGCCTTGCCGCCCGCGATATCGTCGATCATGGTGGAGCTGAACAAACGCACGTCCTTGCGCACCTTGGCCAGCATTCCAGCGGCTTCCTTGTAATCGTCGTTGCTATTGGAGTAAGCATCCTTGCCGATGTAATGCAACGCAGCAGGCAAAATTTCAGTCGGCGAGTCGAGGTAGGCAATACCGCAGGACTTCAGCTTGGCGGTGTACTTGGGGTTGAACACCAAGTCCCAGGCGTTTTCAGGCATGGGCATGCCACCCAAAGCTTTTTCTACTTTGGTCTTGTTGACACCCACGGTGGTGAAGCTCCAGGCCCAAGGCACGAGGTGCTTGTTGTCCGGGTCCGCCTTGGTCATGGTGGCCAGCAAAGCCGGATCCAGGTTGCCGAGGTTCTTGAGTTTGGATTTATCCAAAGGTTGCAACAGGCCGCCTTCGATCTGGGGCTTGGCAAACACCGTGCCGGGCACCACCAAGTCGTAACCCGTGTTGCCAGCCACCAACTTGGCGTGCAAGGCTTCGTTGGTTTCAAAGGTGTCGTAGTTCACCTTGATGCCGGTTTCCTTCTCAAACGCGGCCACCATGCCTTCGGGAATGTAGTCCGGCCAGTTGTAGATGTTGAGCACCTTTTCTTCGGTGTTGGCAGGCGCCGCGGGGGCGCTGGCTACCGGCGCGGGTGCGGCAACAGCAGCGGGCGCTTCTTCTTTTTTGCCGCAAGCGGCCAAAACCAGCGCCGACAGCGCAAACGAGCAAAGGTACTTATTCATGGGGGGTTCATCTCCGGTGAAAAGGGTTCGAACAGATACACAAGGCCAAGGGCCTGATTCAAGCAATATTCAGACCAAAAAATATTATAGAAGTGGCGCGGCACCCAAATACGGCCGGCCACAAGGGTTTACACATGGAGCAACAAATGTTCACGCTCCCACGGCGAAATCACTTTCATGAACTCATCAAACTCCAACTCCTTGATCTCGGAGTACACGGTGATGAATTCCTTGCCCAGCACCTCATGCAAATCAGACTCCTTGCGCAGCCAATCCAGCGCCTCACCCAAACTGCGGGGCAAGGCATAGGGTGACAGGTACGCATCCCCCCGCATTTCGGGTTTGGGCTTGATCTTGTTTTTCAGCCCCAAGTAGCCGCAAGCCAAGGTCATGGCCATGGCGACATAGGGGTTGGCGTCCGCACCGATCACACGGTTTTCCACCCGGCGGGCAGCAGGGGATGAAATGGGCGAACGGATGCCCACCGTGCGGTTGTCATACCCCCACTCGATGTTGATAGGTGCCGCCGTATTGCGAGAGAGGCGGCGGTAGCTGTTCACATACGGGGCCACCAGCACCATGGCGGCGGGGATGTAGCGCTGCAGTCCGCCGATGTAGTGCATGAAGGCTTCCGACGGCGTGCCATCCGGGTTGCTGAACACGTTTTGCCCGCTGGCGATGTCCACCAGGCTCTGGTGCACATGCATGGCACTCCCCGGCTCACCGGCAATCGGCTTGGCCATGAAGGTGGCGTACATGTCGTGGCGCAAGGCAGCCTCGCGCACGGTACGCTTGAAGAAAAACACCTCATCCGCCAAGCCTAGGGGCTTGTTGTGGAAGAAGTTGATTTCCATCTGCCCGGCGCCCACCTCGTGGATCAAGGTGTCCACGTTCAGCTCCATCTTGTCGGAGTAGTCGTAAATCTCCTCAAACAAGGGGTCAAACTCGTTCACCGCATCGATGCTGTACGCCTGCCGTGAGGTTTCGGCCCGTCCGCTGCGGCCAATGGGCGCGCGCAGCAGGGTGTTGGGATCGGTGTTGCGGGCCGTGAGGTAAAACTCCAGCTCCGGAGCCACGATGGGCTGCAACCCTTCCGCGGCAAACAAATCGCACACGCGGCGCAACACGCTGCGTGGCGCAAAAGGCACCAACTTGCCTTCATGGTCAAAACAGTCGTGGATCACCTGGGCCGTGGGGTCGGTGGCCCACGGCACGATGCGTACCGATGACGGGTCCGGCCGCAACTGCATATCCTTGTCGGTGGGGTCCACCACGTCGTAATACGGGCCGCTCTCGGGGAACTCTCCTGTGACCCCCATGGCCACAATGCCCTGCGGCAAGCGCATGCCACGGTCTTCGGTGAACTTGCCGCGCGGCAGAATTTTTCCACGCGCCACCCCCGTCAAGTCGGGTACCAGGCACTCCACCTCGGTCACCCGCCGCTCGTTCAGCCACTGCTCCAGGTCGTTGAAATTCATAGTTTTGTTTTCTGTCATTTCTCATCTCCTTGAAAAGCCACGCTTCGTGATGCCACTGTAACCCGACCACATGCTTCTGCAGCGCAGCTGCGTGGCAATGCCCCGGGCTTGGTGTAGGCTTGCGCGCTTCGCTTCTTTGTTAATCGCCTGATGCCGCAAACACGCCCCGCCTCCCACCTGTTGTCGTACGGACTCCTCGCTCTCAGCATGGCGCTGGTAGGCAGTTATGTGGCGCTCTCCAAGCCTCTGGTGCTGGTGCTGCCGGTGTTTTTATTGGCTTGGCTGCGGTTTGGCATTGGCGGGCTCGCCACGCTGCATTGGCTCAAGCGCCCGGCCGATGAGCCTGCCATGACTCCAGCCACCCGCAAATACCTGTTCCTGGAGTCGTTCTTCGGCAACTTCCTGTTTTCCATCTGCATGCTCTTTGGGGTGAGCATGACCACCGCCGTCTCTGCCGGGGTCATCATGGCGTCGATCCCGGCCGTGGTGGCAGTCATGAGCTGGGTGTTTCTGAAAGAGCGCGTCACCCCACGCACCTGGGCTGCCGTAGCCTGCAGCGTGCTGGGCATCAGTCTGCTGGCGCTATCAAAAAATGAGCTGCCTGCGCATGGTGCACCTGCGCCAGAGGGCGATTTGATGCCCAACAGTGCGTGGTTGGGTAACACCCTGGTTTTCGCGGCGGTGCTCTGTGAAGCCGCCTACGCCGTCATTGCCAAAAAGCTCACCGGCGCGCTTACCCCCCGCCGCATTACCTCGCTCATCAATCTGTGGGGTTTTGCATTGATGACCCCCTTCGGCCTCTACACCGCGTGGAGCTTTTCCTTCGCGGCAGTACCCGCCCCTTCCTGGCTCTTGCTGGTGTTTTACGCGCTGGCGGCCAGCGTGTGGACCGTGTGGCTCTGGATGACAGGGCTCAAACATGTGCCTGCCTCCCGGGCCGGTGTATTCACCGTGATGCTGCCTATCTCCGCTGCATTGGTCGGGGTGCTGGTGCTGGGTGAGCCCCTGGGCGGCTTGCAACTGCTGGCCTTCGGCATTGCCCTGCTGAGCGTGGTATTGGCCACCTTGCCGGGCAAAGACACGGCACACTCACACCACGCCTGAGCAGGCCTTACAGCAAGGGACGCGGGCTGACCACGATGCCGTCGCGGTCGGCGTACAGCCAGTCACCAGGCCGCACCCACACCCCTTGCACCCGCACGGGCACATCGGCAACACCCTGCTGACGGCGGTCGGTGGGCAGTGGCATGGAAGCCAATGCCCGGATACCAATAGCCTGCTGTTCGAGCTCTGCCACGTCGCGCACACAGCCATCCACGAGCACACCAGCCCAGCCATTGCGAGCTGCGGCCGCCGCGAGGTTGCCACCCAACAGAGCCTTGCGCAAAGACGCACCGCCATCGACCACCAGCACCTTGCCGACGCGACCCGCCGGGGTGTCTATCCAACCCGGCGACTCCACGGCTTCTTTGACGCGGCTGTTGTCATCCAGGCACTGCACCGTTTGCACAGGTCCGCAAAAAACCTGACGCCCACCAAAGTCGCGAAACACGGGCGGCAATACGCGGAAATCGCCACTGGTATCAGCCTTGAAGGCATCGCAAAAATCACAGGTCGCAAAGGGTGCAGTCATCTCCAGGCTCCTCAAAGGGTTTGTTTGTGTAATTCTCCAATGGAAAAAACAACATTTCCCTCGGAAAAATGGATGTGCTCCCTTGGAAAGGTGCTTTTTTGCCATTAGCATGTGCGTTACCAGTGAAGAAGCTGTTTTTTACTGGCGGTAAACCAACTTCTACAAAAGGACAATCGATCATGGCAACTGCGAAAAAAGCACCGGCAAAGAAAGCCGCTGCTCCAGCAAAGAAGGCTGCACCCGCTACCAAAGCTGCAGCTCCCGCAAAGAAAGTAGCTGCCAAAGCAGCAGCCCCCGCCAAGAAGGCCGCCGCTCCTGCCAAAAAAGCTGCTGCTACCAAGGCTCCCGCCAAGAAGCGCACAGTGAACGCCGCGTTCATGAAGGCACTGACACCTAGCGCTGCATTGGCTGCCGTGGTCGGCGCAGCCGCACTGCCCCGCACCGAAGTGGTGAGCAAGCTGTGGACTTACATCAAGAAAAACGGCCTGCAAGACGCTACAAACAAGCGCAACATCAATGCAGATGCCAAGCTGAAAGAAATCTTCGGTAAAGCCCAAGTCACCATGTTCGAACTGGCTGGCCTGATCGGCAAGCACCTGAAGTAATCAGCCCCTGCTGATGACTGATACAAAGGCCGCACCCACGCGGCCTTTGTCGTTTTCAAGCCTCCTGTCACTTGGGTGACTGGCGCCTTTCCCCATAAGGGAAAGTCGCTAGTCGTTATTGCGCCAGATCATGCCTCTGCTCTGCACTACGTGCCTAGAATCCACCCCCTCATGCTTCGATTCATCTTTACACGACTGAGCCTCATCATCCCGACCTTCTTCGGCATGACGCTGCTCGCCTTCTTCCTCATTCGCCTGGTACCGGGCGACCCGATTGAAACCCTAGCCGGCGAACGCGGCATTGATGCGGCCCGGCACGCGGTATTGCTCAAAGAGTACGGGCTGGACCAACCCGTCATGGTGCAGTACGGCATCTACATCGGCAAAGTGCTCAAGGGAGATTTGGGCAAGTCCATCATCACCCAGGAGCCGGTGTTGCGCGAGTTCGCCACCCTCTTCCCGGCCACGATCGAGTTGGCGGTGTGTGCCATCATTTTTGCGCTGTTGATCGGCATTCCGGCGGGCATCATTGCCGCTGTCAAACGCAACTCCATCCTGGACCACGGTGTGATGGGGGTGTCGCTGACCGGCTACTCCATGCCTATCTTCTGGTGGGGTTTGCTGCTGATCTTGTTGTTCTCGGTGCAGCTGGACCTGACACCGGTGTCCGGCCGTATTGCGGTGGAGTACTTCATTGAGCCGGTCACCGGCTTTTTGCTGATAGACACCTTGCTGGCCGGGGAGACCGCCGCCTTCTGGTCGGCCGCGTCTCACCTGATTCTTCCCATGATTGTGTTGGGCACCAACCCGCTGGCCGTCATTGCCCGCATGACGCGCTCCGCCATGCTGGAAGTGATGGGCGAAGACTACATCCGCACCGCGCGCGCCAAAGGCCTGACGGGGCTGCGGGTGGTCGCAGTGCACGCCCTGCGCAACGCCATGATTCCGGTGATCACCGTGATCGGTCTGCAAGTGGGCGTGCTGTTTACTGGAGCCATCCTGACCGAAACCATCTTCTCCTGGCCCGGCGTGGGCAAGTGGCTGATTGAAGCCATCAGCCGCCGCGACTACCCAGTGCTGCAAGGCGGCATGCTGCTTCTTGGCCTGATGGTCATGACTGTCAATCTGCTGGTGGATATCACCTACGGCATCATCAACCCGCGCATCCGCCACCAAAAATAATGAGCACTACTACGCTGAACGCTGCGGTGGCGTCACAACCGTCCCATCCTTTGCAGGAATTCTGGCGCTACTTCAAAGGCAACAAAGGGGCTTTGGCCGGCTTGGCCATTGTGGTCCTCGTGCTGTTGATGGCACTGCTGGCGCCCTGGATTGCACCCTACCCGCCTGACCTGACCAACAACGCTGCCTTTTTGAAGCCTCCTGCCTGGCAAGAGGGTGGCTCGCGCGCTTACCTGCTGGGTACCGACGCCATCGGCCGCGACATTCTCTCGCGCCTCATGCACGGCGCGCGCCTGTCTCTAGTGATCGGCATTGCCGTGGTGTCCCTGTCGGTGGTGGTCGGCACGGTGCTGGGCCTGGTTGCGGGCTACTTCAAAGGCATTCTGGAAATCACCATCATGCGCATGATGGACATCATCCTCACCCTCCCCAGCCTGCTGCTGGCTATTGTGATTGTGGCCATCCTCGGACCCGGCTTGGTGAACGCCATGCTGGCTGTAGCCATCGTGGTGCTGCCGCACTATGTGCGCATTACGCGTGCTGCCGTGATCGCTGAAACCTCGCGTGACTACGTGACGGCGGCCCGCATGACAGGCGCCAGCCATTTGCGTCTGATGTTCAGCGAGGTGTTGCCCAACTGCACCGCCCCGCTGATCGTGCAGGCCTCGCTGGGCATCTCCACCGCCATTCTGGATGCCGCCGCACTCGGCTTCTTGGGCTTGGGCGCACAGCCGCCCTCACCAGAGTGGGGCACCATGCTGGCCGATGCCCGCGAATTTGTGCTGCGCGCCTGGTGGGTCGTGACCTTCCCCGGCCTGGCCATCCTGATCACGGTATTGGCGTTCAACCTGTTGGGCGATGGTCTGCGCGACGCACTCGACCCCAAACTCAAACGCTAAGGCAACGAGACACATAACCATGGCATTGCTAGAAATTGAAAACCTGTCCGTAGAGTTCCCGTCGCACAACGGCGTGATGCATGCGGTGCAGGATGTCAGCCTCTCACTGGAGGCTGGAGAAGTATTGGGCGTGGTCGGTGAATCCGGCTCGGGCAAAAGCGTCACCATGATGGCGCTGATGGGTCTGGTGGCCTTTCCCGGTCGCGTGCAAGCCAAAAAGCTGCGCTTTGATGGGCACGACCTGCTGGGCCTGAGCGACCGCGAACGCCGGCGCTTCACCGGCAAAGACATGTCCATGATTTTTCAGGACCCCACCACCAGCCTGAACCCATGTTTTACCGTGGGCTTCCAGCTGGCGGAAACACTGAAACTGCATCTGGGCCTGGACAAAAAAGCCGCCCACAAACGCTCCATCGAACTGCTGGAGCAAGTGGGCATTCCCGCGCCGGAGAGCCGCCTCAAGGTCTACCCCCACCAGCTCTCCGGCGGCATGAGCCAGCGTGTGATGATTGCCATGGCCATTGCCTGCAACCCCAAGCTGTTGATTGCCGACGAACCCACCACGGCGTTGGACGTGACCATTCAGGCGCAGATTCTGGATTTGCTCAAGAGCCTGCAAAAAGACCGTGGCATGGCCCTGGTGCTGATCACCCACAACATGGGCGTGGTCTCCGACATGGCCCAGCGCGTCGCCGTGATGTACGCCGGCCAGGTCATGGAGCAACGTGAGGCAGACGCCTTGTTTGCGGCCCCCGCACACCCCTACACAGAGGCATTGCTATCCGCCATGCCCGAACGCAGCATGCACCAGAGCCGCCTCAACACCATCCCCGGCATGGTGCCGGGCCTGTACGACCGGCCGGACGGGTGCCTCTTCGCCCCCCGTTGCAGCCACGCCCGCCAAGGCGCATGCGACCAACGCCCCGCCCTCACCCCATGGAATGGCGGCAGCGTGCGTTGCCACTTTGCCCTGGGCGCACAGGAGGTGGCGGCATGAGCACCCCTCACACCAACGCTACTGTGGTAGAGGCCAAAGACCTGCGTCAGGTCTACACCATCCGCCGCGGCTTCCTGCAAAAGCCCGACCAGCTGCAAGCGGTCTCCGGCGTGTCGTTCTCTGTGCAGGCCGGCAAAACGCTGGCTGTGGTGGGCGAATCCGGCTGCGGCAAGTCCACGCTGGCGCGCATGGTCTCCCTCATCGAATCGCCCACCGCCGGTAGCCTGCAGCTCGCCGGTGTGGACGCCACAGACCCCAAGCACAAGGCCACGCTGCGCCAGAAGGTGCAGCTGGTGTTCCAGAACCCCTATGGCTCGCTGAACCCGCGCAAGCGCATCGGCCAGATCCTGGAGGCGCCGCTCGAAATCAACACCGAGCTGTCGGCCGCCCAGCGCCAGGAGAAAGCCCGCGCCATGCTGGCCAAGGTGGGCCTGCGCCCTGAGCACTACGAGCGCTATCCGCACATGTTCTCGGGCGGCCAGCGTCAGCGCATCGCGATTGCCCGCGCGCTCATGCTGGACCCCGCGCTGGTCGTGGCCGACGAACCCGTCTCGGCACTGGACGTGTCCATCCAGGCCCAGGTGCTGAACCTGCTGGCCGATCTGCAGCAGGAGCTGGGCCTGGCCTACCTGTTCATCTCGCACGATCTTGGTGTGGTGCGCCACATCGCGCACGACGTGATGGTGATGTACCTGGGCCAGGTGGTGGAACAAGGCGACAAGACCACGCTGTTCGAGCAGCCGCTGCACCCCTACACCCAGGCACTCATGGCTTCCACGCCCGGCATGCACGCGCCCGGCGGCAAAAGCCAGCGCATCGTGCTCAAGGGCGAGCTGCCCTCCCCGCTGAACCCGCCGGCCGGCTGTGTGTTTTCTACCCGCTGCCCGCACGCTACCGATCGCTGCCATGCCGAGCGGCCTGTCCTGCAGCCCTTGGCTGGCAGGCAAGTTGCTTGTCATGAAGCTTCCGCATTTAGCCAACCCGCTGCATAGGCAGCATCAACCCCAGAGGAGTATCTCCAATGACCCTGACCCTGAAGAAAGCTACGGCTGCACGACGCACCAAAAGTGCATTGCTGTGTGCCCTGGCCCTGCCCGCTGCTCTGGCACTGTCGCCGGTAGCTGCCAAGACCCTGGTGTACTGCTCCGAAGGCAGCCCCGAGAACTTCTACCCCGGCGTGAACACCACCGGCACGTCCTTCGACGTGACCGAGCAGATTTACGACAACCTGGTGCACTTCGAGCGTGGCGGCACCAAGGTAGAGCCTTCTCTGGCTGAGAGCTGGACCATTTCCAAAGACGGTCTGGAATACACCTTCAAGCTGCGTAAGGGCGTGAAGTTCCAGTCCAACAAGAACTTCAAGCCCACCCGCGATTTCAATGCGGATGACGTGCTGTTCATGTTCGAGCGTCAGTGGAAAGAGAACGACCCCTACTTCCGCGTCACCAGCCCCAACCACGCCTACTTTGGCGACATGGGTATGCCCAAGCTGCTCAAGTCCGTGGACAAGGTGGATGAGTACACCGTCAAGATCACGCTGAACCAGCCTGAGGCGCCTTTCCTGGCCAACTTGGCTATGCAGTTCGCCGGTATCCAGTCCAAGGAATACGCGATTGCCATGCTCAAGGCCGGCACGCCCGAGAAGATCGACCAGGACCCCCTGGGCACCGGCGCCTTCCAAGTGGTGCAGTACCAAAAAGACTCCATCATCCGCTTCAAGGCCAACGCCCAGTACTGGGCTGGCAAGGCCAAGATCGATGACCTGATCTTCTCCATCACCCCGGATGCCTCCGTGCGCTGGGCCAAGCTGCAAAAGGGTGAGTGCCATGTCATGCCCTACCCCAACCCCGCAGACCTGGACGCCATCCGCAAGGACGCCAACGTCACTGTGATGGAACAGCCCGGCTTGAACATCGGCTACCTGGCGTACAACACCACCAAGAAGCCGTTTGACGACGTGCGCGTGCGCAAGGCGATCAACATGGCCATCGACAAAAAGGCCATCGTCTCCGCCGTGTACCTGAGCACCGGTGTGGCTGCGGTCAACCCGATTCCTCCGGGCCAGTGGTCTTACAACAAGAACCTGAAGGACGACCTCTACAACCCCGAGCAGGCCAAAAAGCTGCTGGCGGCAGCTGGTTACCCTAACGGTTTCACCACCGACCTGTGGGCCATGCCCGTGCAGCGCCCCTACAACCCCAACGCCAAGCGCATTGCGGAGTTGATGCAAGCCGACCTGGCCAAGGTGGGCGTGACGGCTGAAATCAAGAGCTTTGAGTGGGGCGAGTACCGCAAGCGCATGCAAGCGGGCGAGCACCAGATGGGCATGTTGGGCTGGACCGGTGACAACGGAGACCCGGACAACTTCTTGAACACCTTGCTGGGTTGCAGCTCGGCCAAGCAAAACGGCTCCAACGTGGCCAAGTTCTGCTACCAGCCGTTTGAAGACTTGGTGCAAAAAGCCAAGGTGGTGTCCAACCCTGCCGAGCGCACCAAGCTGTACGAAAAAGCCCAGGTGATCTTCAAGGAGCAAGCACCCTGGTTCACCATTGCCCACGCGGTGCAACTGAAGCCCGTGCGTAAGGAAGTGGTCGACTTCAAACTGAGCCCGTTTGGCCGCCACACCTTCTACGGCGTGGACATCAAGTAATCCTGCCTTGCAGGATGCACAAAGGGCCGGTGTTTACCGGCCCTTTTTTATGCTTGCCACCCGGCAGCGGCGAGCGCGGCCAAAAAGCGGGCCCGGTGTTCTTCATGCACAAACGGGTGGCCAATCGTGATGGCCTGAAGGTTGTAACCCCGGCCACCCAGCGCCTGGCTCAAACTGGCTTGGGCGGCCGGCAGGTCTCCCGCCGCTGACAGGCAGGCCGCCAACAACAGGTGGTTGAAATACCAGTCGGCGCGTTTGGCCGTAGCCTCGCGCGCATAGCGCACGGCATCGGCATAACGGCCCTCGATAAAGCAGCCGATGGCACGGCTGCGAATCCACAAGCTCAGGTGCGGGTCGTGCGGGCTGGCATCCACCGCTTGCAGAATGAACTCCTCCGCCTCTTCGGTACGGCCGGAAAACACCAGCAAGCGCCCCAATTCCCCGGCGGCCGCAGCCGCCTGCGGGTACAAGGCCAGCGCGCACTCCAGCTCCGCAATGGCTGCCTGCATCTGCCCGGCACACGACAAGGCCGTGCCCAGCGTGAAGTGGGCAAAGGCATCGCGCTCGTCATTGCGCACGGCCAGCAAAGCCAGCCGGTGCGCCTCGGCCACCGCCGCCCGCGGGTCTTCCGCCCAGGCGCCCCAGACCTTGGCCATGTAGGTGAACGACAGCAAACACAGGCTGGCCGGGTCGCCGGGCTTAATCTCCAGCGCGCGATCCAGCAAGGCTTGGGCTTGCAGCACATGGTCGGGCGTGGTGCGCCAGAAGTGCCAGCGGGCGCGCATCAGCAAATCCCAGTGCTCCATACTGTGCTGCGGCACCTCGCCGGCCACCCGCTCCTCGCTGTGCAGGTACACCGGCTCAATCGCGCTCACGATATGGGCAGAAATACGGGCCTGCACCGCAAACAAGTCGGCCAAGGGGCGGTCAAACCTGTCAGCCCACAGCGTTTTGCCCGTGGTGGTGTCCACCAGCTCGGCCGTCATGCGCAGCGTCTGCGCGGCGCGGCGCACACTGCCCAGCACCAGATAGCGCGCCCGCAAGGCCGCACCCACGGCCTGATTGCTCTCGCGGGTATTGCGGTAGGCAAAAGACGAATTGCGCGACACCACCAGCAGCCACGGCGAGCGGGTGAGGTGGCTGATGATGTCTTCTGCCAGCCCGTCCGAAAAATACTCCTGCGTTGGGTCGGCATCCAGGTTCACAAACGGCAGGACCGCAATGGTGCGGCGATAGGCTTGTTGATCGCCGGCGTCTGAAGCCGAAGCGCCGCCGGAGGACGCAGGCGCCAAGCGCAAGGCAAACCGGTAGCCCCGGCCCGGCACCGTCGCAATCGCATCGGCCCCCAGCATGCGGCGCAAGCTGGACACGTGCACCTGCAGGTTGTTTTCCTCCACCACCAGACCGGGCCACACCATGTCAAACAACTGTTTTTTGGTGACCAGCTCGCCCGCGTGGTCGACCAGCACACACAGCACGTCGAAGGCCCGGGCCCCGACCAAGAGCGGCTGCCCGTCGCGCAGGAGGCGACGCTCATGCCGCTGCAAGGTGAAAGCACCAAAAACACTGACGCCGGCATCTGTGCCGGTGGATAAAGAGTTCACGGGAGCTGTGCTTTCTTTGTAAGGGGAGACCGCTCCAACGATGAAGCGCCAACGAATTCAGGAATTTTAAGGAGTCCTTGAAGACTTTTGGGGCCCCTGCGCTCCACACTCTGTCTCACGTCGTTGCCCATAACAAACACTTTGCCATGCCCCACTCTGACCACCACCGCAGCACCAACCCGCAAGGCCTGTGGCGCCAAACCACCCTGTTGCGCAACAGCCGGGGGCAGGATGAAGCCATCAGCATCGGCCCGGACGGCATGGTGTGGAGCTTTATTGCCGGCAGCGGCCCGGACTCTGCCGGCCAGCGCCTGGAGAATTTGGGCTTGCAGGCCGACTTTGTGACTGTGGGCCGCCACAGCGACGACACCCTGGTTGTCATGGCCGCCCAAGGCCTGACTCTGCAATACCGCAGCGAAATTGCCAGCTCCGGCAGCAGCTATCTGCACCAGCGCTGGACGCCCGCACGTGCGGTGCCGCTTCCGGAGATCGCAGGAGCCGTGGGCGTGCGCAGGCTCTACACCCAAACCGATTTCAGCGGCCTGCGCATTGCCCTGATTGTGGATACCGACACGCCGGAGCATGGCCCCAGCTATGTCATGGCCTGCTCGCAATGGACGGACCAAGGCCCCGGCCCTTTCATTCTGGTGCCGCCTCTGGGCGCCCCCAAGCCTGCAGCGTCTCCTGCTGTCGCTCCCACAGGCACAGGCTTCTTCCGCCGCATCGCTTTGAGCTAAAAGAGCATCTAGCGCTTTTGGAATATGCGCAAGCAGCTATTTAATTGATAGCAATCCGCCACACCGCGGCCTGCTACGCTTCGTACAACTCCAGCGGCAAGCCATCGGGGTCGGCAAAAAAGGTAAAGCGCTTGCCGGTGTACTCATCCACCCGGATGTCTTCCACCACCACGCCTTGCGCCTCCAGCGCCTGCTTGGCAGCAGCCACATCCACCACCGCAAAACACAGGTGCCGCAGCCCACAGGCCTCCGGGCGCGATGGGCGTGCCGGCGGCGCAGGAAACGAAAACAGCTCCAGCTGCGTGCCGTCTGGCAGCGCCAGATCGAGCTTCCAGGAATCGCGCGCGGCGCGGTAGTGCTCGGCCACCACCTTCAGGCCCAACACCTCCACATAGAAATGCTTGGAGCGTGCGTAGTCCGACGCAATGAGAGCGACGTGGTGCACCGCCTGCAGCTGCAAGGCAGGCGTGCTCATCGCTTCAGGGCCGCTTGGGTCATGGCGTTCAGGGTGCCACGTGTGCTGATGAGCTCGGGCTCCAGCACCACCTCGATCACCGTGCCGTTGGGCCGCTCCAGCGCCGCCAGCAGCTCCGCCTCAAAGTCGGCGCTCTTGCGGATGGTGACACCCGCGTAGCCATAGGCGCGGGCGAGCGCCGCAAAGTCGGGGTTGGCGAGTGCTGTGCCTGCCACGTGCTGCGGGTACTCGCGCTCCTGGTGCATGCGGATGGTGCCGTACATGCCGTTGTTGAGCAGCAGGATGATGCTCTTGGCGCCGTACTGCACCGCGGTGGCCAGCTCCTGGCCGTTCATCAAAAAGTCGCCATCCCCGGCGATGGTAAAGGCCACCCGCCCGGTGCCGGCTTGGCCAGCCACGCCTTGGCTCACGATGGCGGCCGCAATGCCGGCCGGCACGCCATAACCCATGGCGCCGTTGGTGGGGGCCAGCTGCGTCTTAAAGCCAGCCGCCAAGCCGGTGTAGCGGTAAAAGCGGTGCAGCCAGCTGGCAAAGTTGCCCGCGCCGTTGGTGAGCACCGCATCGGCCGGCAAGTGCTTTTGCAGCGTGGCGATGACCGAGGGCATATCGACCAGCCCGCGCTCGTTGTCAGCAGGCAAATCCTGGATGACGCTGGGCACCAGGTTGGCCTGGTAGTCAGCGTTGCAGCCTGCGGTCCAGGCCTCCCATGGCAGGTGTACCGGCGCGGTCAGCACCTCCAGCGAGCGGGCCGCAGCGCGCATGCTGGCGTGGATGGCCAGGTCTGCCTGGTAGACGCGGTTCAGCTCTTCGGCACTGGCGTGAATGTGCACCAGCGTTTGCGCCGTTTTGGGGGCTTGCAATAGCGTGTAGCCGCCAGTCGTCATCTCGCCCAGCCGGGGGCCGATGGCGATGATCAGGTCGCTCTCACGCACGCGCTTGGCCAGCGCCGGGTTGATGCCTATGCCCACGTCACCCGCGTACTGCGGGTGGTGGTTGTCAAAGGTGTCCTGAAAGCGGAAGGCATTGCCCACCGGCAGACGCCAGTTTTCGGCAAAACGTTGCAGCGCCTGGGCGGCCTGCGGTGTCCACCCGCCGCCACCGGCGATGACGAAGGGGCGCTCTGCTTTCAGGAGCAGCTGGCGCAGATCCCGCAAGGCGCCGGGGTCACTCCAGGCCTCCACCGGCTCCACGCGGGCCAGCGGCTGGGGCAGTTTGCCATTCGCTGCCGGAACCAGTGCCTGGGTCAGCATGTCTTCGGGCAGCACCAGCACCACGGGGCCGGGGCGGCCATTCATGGCCGTGGCAAACGCGCGGGCCACGTATTCGGGAATGCGGGCCGCATCGTCAATGCGCTCCACCCGCTTGGCCATGCCCAGAGCGCTGGGGCCGAACATGACGCGATAGTCCATTTCCTGAAAGGCTTCGCGGTCGCGCTGGTCGCTGGCCACATCGCCCACAAACAGCACCATGGGCGTGGAGTCTTGAAACGCGGTGTGCACGCCGATGCTGGCGTTCGTGGCGCCCGGCCCGCGTGTCACAAAGCAGATGCCCGGGCGGCCGGTGAGCTTGCCGTGCGCCTCGGCCATAAAGGCCGCGCCGCCCTCCTGCCGGTTCACAATGAATTGGATGTGTTCGCGGTAGCGGTGAAACCCGTCCAGCACCGCGAGATAGCTCTCGCCGGGCACGCCGAACGCGTGGGTCACGCCTTGCGCTACAAGGCATTGCACCAGCAGGTGGCCGGCCAGTGCAGGAGGGGTCATGTCAGGGGTGGATTGGTGTGTCTGCATGCCCGCCATTGTGCCGCCGGGAGGCATGCGCTTCCCTCATGCCACACGCCACATTTCTCATGCCATTTCGGCCAGCGCCAAGCCGCCCTCCAGATGCCACACCTGGGTGTGCCCGCGCTCGCGCAGCCAAGCCGCCGCCTGCCGGCTGCGCGCACCGCTGCGGCAAAACATCAGCACCGGCCCGAAGGACTGCAGCACCTCTGCAGATGTGTCTGCGGGCATGGTATGCCGCAGGGTGTCCAGCGGCAGGTTGAGCGTTGGCGCCGCCGGCAGTGCATCTCTCCAGGGCAGAAGATGGGCACCGGCCTGGTGCTCGGCCACATCGCGCACATCCACCAGACGGGCATGCGGGTGGCGCTCGAAAAAAGCCGCCAAGGCGGGGGCGCAGACGCCGTGGGCATCGGGAGCATCGCCCGCCTCCACCTGCACCTGCAACTGCACCGCCGCCGCTTCGGTTGGCCTTTCACCTGCCAATGCCTGCAACACCTCACCGCAACGGGCAATGCGGGTGCAGGCCTCATCGATGAACGCGTCGTCCACCGTGGCGCCTATGGACAGGCGCACCGCGCCCACGGTTTGCCACTCCGGCAGGCCCATGGCCTGCAGCACATAGCTGGGCTCGGCCTTGGCGGCACTGCAGGCACTGCCCGCGCTGATGCGCATGCCTGCGGCATCAAACACGTTGAGCAAGGTCTTGCTCTCCAGACCAGGCACCGAAAAATTGAGCGTGGTGGGCAGGCTGCCATCGAACGGCATGTTGAACACCACCGCAGGAAAAGCGGCGCGCAGTGCGTCGGCCAGGCGGGCGCGGTCGCGGGCCAGTTGCGCGTGGGAGCGGAAAACGCCCTCGCCCCCTGCTTCCAACACCTCCAGCACCGCGCCCAGCGCGGCAATGCCGGGCATGTTTTCGGTGCCGGCGCGGCTGCCCCCTTCTTGGCCGCCACCGGCCATGAGCGCGGTATAGGGGCTGCCGGCGCGCACATACAGCATGCCTATGCCTTTGGGGGCATACAACTTGTGGCCGGAGAACGGCGCGTAGTCGATGCGGGTAGCCGCGAGGTTCAAAGCCAGCTTGCCCAGCGCCTGCACACAGTCCACCAGCCACAAGGCCCGCGAACCGCTGCCCTGCAACACGGCCTCGATGCCGGCAAGATCAGACACCACGCCCGTCTCGTTGTTGGCAGCCATGGTGCAGAGCAGGGTCGCGCCCGGCAGGTGCTGCTGCAAAAAAGCGAGGTCATGCAGGCCCTGCGCGTTGACGGGCACCGTGAGCACCGGCAGGTTCAGGCCCAGCAGGCGGTTCCAGTGCGCGATCGCCTGGGGCACGGCTTTGTGCTCGGTGGCACCCAGCAGAATCGGCCCGTCCACCCGCTCACCCGCCGCGCGCCGCGCCTGCACTGCGCACAGGGCGGACAACACCGCGGTTTGGATGCCCTCGGTGGCGCCGCTCACAAACAGCAACTGCCCCGCGCCCGTGCCCAGCACCCGCGCGGCCCGGGCGCGCACGCCGTCCAGCAGCGCCTTGGCCCGCAGGCCGGTGCTGTGGCTGCTGCTGGGGTTGCCGAACTGGCCCTTGAGGGTGCGCAGGGCGGCGTCCGCAGCGGCGGGCAGCACGGGGGTGGTGGCATTGCAGTCCAGGTAAATCTCGTGGGCAGGTGCGTGCATGGCGGGCTCGTGGGCAACATCAATGAAGCCTTTGATGGTAGGCAGGCAGCCACGAACAAACGTTCTGAAAATCCTCCTTTATTTCAATTAAATAGAATGTTCATTCTCTTTATTAAAAAATTACAGCCATGGAAACCACCAAAATACTGGACCGCACAGACCGCGCGATTCTGAGCGCACTGCAGGAAGACGGCACCCTGTCGGTGGCCCAACTCAGCGAGAAGGTGGGCCTCTCGACCACCCCGTGCTGGAAACGGGTGAAGGCCATGGAGGAGTCGGGGCTGATTGAGAAGCGAGTGGCCATCGTCAACCGCGCGCAGGCCGGGCTGCCGGTGACCGTGTTCGTGAGCCTGCGCACCAACCGGCACGACGAGGCCTGGCTGCGCGAGTTTGCCGCCGCCGTCTCCGCCATGCCGGAGGTGCAGGAGTTTCACCGCATGAGCGGCGATGTGGACTACCTGCTCAAGGTGGTGGCCGCCGACATTGCCGGCTACGACCGCTTTTACAAGCGCCTGATCCAGCTCGCCGAGCTCTCCGGCGTGTCGTCGGCGTTTTCCATGGAGCAAATCAAAAGCACCACGGCGCTACCATTGTGATAGCAGCTTGCGGATATTCCACGGGCGCTAGGGGCGTATTTTATTCAAATAGCCCGCCAACCTGTCACGCCGCCACCGGCAAGCGGCTGCGCGCGTAACTGCCATCGCCCTGCTGAAACACCCGGTCCGTGGCCAACACATCAGCAGGCGTGTACGTCGGGCCACTATTCAGCCGCTCGTAGACCGGGTCAAAGTCGATGCGGGCCAGGGCCAGCAGGTCGTCCAGGCTGTCGAGCACAAAGTAGCACTCCTGAAAATCGTCGATCCGGTAGCGGGTGCGCATGACCCGCTCCAAGTCAAACCCGATGCGGTGGGGCGATGGGCTTTGCACCGCAAAGCCGCTCTCGGTGAATGACGAGGCAATGCCCGCACCGTAAATGCGCAAAGCTTCTTGGATGCCGGCCTCGCCCGGCACCAGCTCCGTCACCAGCCCGAACTCCACCGTGTACCAGTAGACCCGCGCCAGCTCGGTGAGCTTGCCGATGCGCTGGGCCCGCAGGCCTGCCTCGCCATACAGCTGGATAAAGTCCGCCATCACCGGGTGCATGAGCATGGGCACGTGGCCAAACACGTCGTGAAACACGTCGGGCTCTTGCAGGTAGTCCAGCTGGTCCGCGCGGCGGATGAAGTTGCCACTCGGAAAGCGCCGGTTGGCGAGGTGGTTGAAAAACACCTCGTCCGGCACCAGCCCCGGCACCGCCACCACTTGCCAGCCGGTGCGGGGCATCAGCACCTCGTTGAGGGCGGCAAAGTCGGGAATCGCCTCCGCGCTCAGGGGCAAGGCACGCATGCCCTCCACAAACTCGCGGCAGGCCAGCTGGGGCAGCAGCGCCGTCTGACGCTCAAACAGCGTTTTCCACACGGCGTGGTCGGTAGCGCTGTAGTGCGCCCAGTGCTGGGGAATGGTGTAGTCGTTCACCGCCACCCCCGCTCAACGTGCGGGCAGCACCGTGCCCCGGCAATCGCCGAAGCCGATGCGCCGTGCCCCCGCAGCCTCGCAGGCCCCGCGCAGGATGATGGTGTCGCCATCCTGCAAGAAGGTGCGTGTCTCGCCGTTGGGCAAAGTGATGGGCTGCTTGCCGCCCAGGGTCAGCTCCAGCAGCGAGCCCCCCTGCTCCGGCGCTGGGCCGGACAAGGTGCCGGTGCCCAACATATCGCCCGCGCGCAGGTTGCACCCGTTGACCGTGTGGTGGGCCACGAGCTGCGCCAGCGTCCAGTAGGCATCGCGCATATTGGATTGCGACAGGCGCACACCGGCGTTGCCCGCCGCCCGCATGGCGGGGGTTTGCAGCCAGACTTCGAGTTGCACGTCCAGTGCGCCTTGGGCGCGGTTGGCCTCGCTGTCCAGATACGGCAACGGCTGGGGGTGTGCAGCATCGCGCACAAAGGGGGCGCGAAACGGGGCCAGCGCCTCCATGGTCACCAGCCAGGGTGACACGGTGGTGGCAAAGTTTTTGGCCAAAAACGGGCCGAGCGGCTGGTATTCCCACGCCTGTACGTCGCGCGCGCTCCAATCGTTCAACAGCGTGAGACCGAAGATGTGCTCTTCGGCATCTGCTATGGAAACAGGAGCACCGAGCGCATTGCCCTGCCCCATCCAGGCGCCCAGTTCCAGCTCATAGTCCAGCCGCGCGCTGGGCCCGAAATCGGGCACGCTGGCACCGGGCTTCAAGGTCTGCCCACGGGGCCGGTGAAATTGCTGGCCACTGGCGCCAATGCTGCTGGCCCGGCCGTGGTAGCCAATGGGCACCCACTGGTAGTTGGGTAAGAGCGGATTGTCCGGGCGAAACAGTTTGCCCACGGTGGTGGCGTGGTGGATGCCGGTGTAGAAGTCGGTGTAGTCGCCCACCTCGCAGGGCAGGCCCAGCTCCACCTCGGTCTGGCGCAGCAGGGCATCGGTCCACACTTTTTGCAGTGCAGAGCCTTCGCGTAGCCCCTCCCAAATAGCCAAGCGCAAGGCGCGGCGCTGAGCCATGGGTTGCGCCATCAGGCGGTGCATATCGTGGTGGTCGATCAAGCCGGTGGCGTGCAGATTGAGCACGCGGTCGCCAATGGCCACCCCGATTTGCCAAGGCTCCAGCGGGTTGTGGCGAAAGCGGCCAAACGGCAGGTTCTGGATAGGAAAGTCGGTATCCGGCGCATTGGCCGACTCCACCCAGCTACGGGTGTCCGGCGCGTGGGTGGCGTCCAGGGTCAGCACCGCCGCGCTCATGCCTTGGCTCCAAACTCATTGGCGTGCAAAAAGGCGGCGTGCTTGGGCGCGCGCTTGGTCACGCTCCACTCCTCCAGCATCTGCCACTTCACGGCGTCCATCTGCGCCAGCTTGGCTTGCTCGTCCGGGTCGGGGCACGACAGCTCCAGCCGGTGGCCGTTGGGGTCAAAGAAGTAAATGCTGTGGAACATGCCATGGTCGGTCACGCCCAGCACATCCACGCCCTGCGCCTCCAGGTGGGCCTTGAACTCCAACAGCTCCGCGCGGTCTTTCACCTTGAAGGCGATGTGTTGCACCCAGGTGGGCGTATTGGGGTCACACCCCATGGGGGGTTGGGTAGGCAGCTCAAAAAATGCCAGCACATTGCCCTGCCCTGCGTCCAGAAAAACGTGCATGTAGGGGTCTGGGGCTTTGGTGCTGGGCACCAGGTCTTCAGCGATGGCCAGCACAAAGTCCATGTGCAGCATCTTCTGGTACCAGAGCACGGTCTCTTTGGCGTCTTTGCAGCGGTAGGCCACGTGGTGGATGCTATCGATTTTCATGAAGCCTCCTTACGCGGTTTCCAAGGCGCCGCGGCGTACCTGGTCACGCTCCAGCGATTCAAACAGGGCCTTGAAGTTGCCCTCGCCAAAGCCTTCGTCGCCCTGGCGCTGGATGAACTCGAAGAATACCGGGCCCAACTGGGTTTGCGAGAAGATTTGCAGCAGCAGGCGCGGTTGACCGCCTTCTGTAGAGCCATCCAGCAAAATGCCGCGACTTTGCAACTCAGCCACCGGCTGGCCATGGCCGGGCAGGCGGCCTTCCAGCATCTCGTAGTACACATCGTTGGGCGCGGTCATCAGCGGCACACCGGCCATGGCCAGCTTGTCCACGGTGCTCACCAGGTCGTCACAGATCAGCGCGATGTGCTGGATGCCTTCGCCGTTGAATTGCATGAGGTACTCCTCAATCTGGCCTCCGCCCTGGCGGGACTCTTCGTTCAGCGGGATGCGGATTTTTCCGTCCGGCGCAGTCATGGCCTTGGAGGTCAGGCCGGTGTACTCGCCCTTGATGTCGAAATAGCGGATTTCGCGGAAGTTGAACAGGCGCTCATAAAAGTCGGCCCAAAAGGCCATGCGGCCGCGGTACACGTTGTGCGTCAGGTGGTCGATGAGCTTCAAGCCATGGCCGACCGGGTGGCGGTCCACGCCCTCGATGAATTCAAAATCGATGTCGTAAATCGACTTGCCGTCCTCATAGCGGTCAATCAGGTACAAGGGCGCGCCACCAATGCCTTTGATGGCCGGCAGGTTCAGTTCCATGGGGCCGGGGCGCAGCTCCACGGGTTGGGCACCCAACTCCAGCGCGCGGTTGTAGGCGTGGTGCGAATCTTTGACGCGAAAAGCCATGCCGCAGGCGCTGGGGCCATGCTCGGCGGCAAAGTAGCCGGCCACGCTTTTGGGCTCGCGGTTGACGATGAAGTTGATGTCACCCTGGCGGTAGAGCACCACGTTTTTGGAGCGGTGCTTGGCCACCAGCGTGAAACCCATGCGCTCAAACACCGGCTCGATCACGCCCGCGATGGGCGAGGCGAACTCCACGAACTCAAAACCCATCAGGCCCATGGGGTTCTCAAACAAATCGGTGGTGCTGGCTGTCATGGAGAGACTCCTCAAACGTTATTTTTGAAGCCTTGATTGTGGTCAATCTGCCATGCAAGGGGCGTGCAATTTAAGGGGTGCCGCGGGTCATCTATGCATAATTTATGCATGAAAACCAATAAAGATGAAGATTCATTGCTTGATAGCTTTGATATCAGCCTTCTTGCTGCACTGCAGCGGGATGCACAGGCCACGCACCAGCAGATCGGGGAGCAGGTGCATCTGTCGGCCTCGCAGGTCAGCCGGCGGGTGCAGCGCCTGCAGGCGGCCGGCATCATCCGGCGCTATGTGGCACTGTTGGAACCTGCCTCCGTGGGCTTGAGCGTGCGCGCCATCACCTATGTCACGCTCACGCGCCACAGCGGCGACGAGGGCCTGGCCTTCGAGCGCGAGATGGCCAGCTTTCCCGAAGTGTTGGAGTGTTACTCGGTGGCCGGTGAGTCCGACTACATCCTGCAAATCGTGGCAGCGGACTTGAGCGTGCTGTCTGAGCAGGTGCTGCGTCGCCTCACCCGTATTCCAGGGGTGGGCCACATCCGGTCCAACATCGTGCTGGGCCGCATCAAAAGCAGCACCGAGCTACCACTGGCGCATTTAAAGCGCCACGTGTGAGCAGGGCTACGGCGCCCGGCCCGCTCCCGATTACGCGTTGACCGCTGCCTGGCTGGCCTGCAAGCGGCGCATGGCCGCAGCGTCCAGGCCATACATGTCGGCAAATTCGGCTGCCGTTTTGCCACTCGCCTGGAAGGCGCGCTGCAAGGCCTCGTTTTTGGCGGCACGGGCCTCCACCTCGGCGCGGGCGACTTCGAGCGCGGCGTTGGCTGCCTCGTCTTTGCTGCGCACCAGGTCGGCATAGGCACCGGGGGCCAGGCCTGAGACCTCCATCGCCCGCACCATGCGGGCCACCAGCTTGGGGCGCAAATCTTCTTGGGTGCGCACCTGCCGGCGGCGGAACACCTCGACCAGCGCATGGTGCACATGCTCCGGCGCCATGGGTTCAGCCACCTCCCCTTGCAAATCGTAGCGCGGCAAGCCGGAGGCCACGGCCGTCAGGTAACGGGTGGAGCGGGTGTGAAAAGCCAGCGCGGCTCGCAAGAGCTCTTGCTCAAACGCATCAGGGTGCAGCGTTTGCAAATCTTGAAAAATGCCGCGCTTGAGCGGCAAAAACTCCGCACCGAAATGCTTGGGATACAAAGCCGCGAGCTTCTCCAGCACCGGAAACACATCGGGCTTGGCGGGGCCGGCCTTTTTGGTTTTTTGGGGGGCAGGCGCAGCAGCAGTGGAGTCTTCCGCCAGAGGGGCGGCGGGGGTCACGGAATCGGTCATGAATAAGGTAAGTGGACGGGCAACAAAGCCCTCCATCATGCCAACATTTCAGCGCCCCGCCTCAAGCGGCCTGCAAAGGCTTGGCCGTGCGCTTGCCCACGCCCAGCGCGGCACCCACACTGAGCAGCAACACCAAGGCGGCGCCCAACAGGGTGGCGCCGTACCAGCCCCGGTCCATAAACACCCCGAATACCAGCGGCGAGATCGCAAAACCCGTGTCCAACCCGGAATACACCAGGCCATACACCCGGCCAGTCGCACCCTTGGGGGTGGCCTTTTTGATCATCATGTCGCGCGACGGACCACCAATGCCCACCGCAAAGCCGGTAATGGCCAACACCACCATGGTGCCGGTGGCTCCGAGCAAGCCCGTGCCACACAAGGCCAGCAATGCGGCGCCTGCGGCCATGGCCAGAGCCACCACGCGGTCGGAGTGCTGGGACTTGGCCGCCACAAAACCGCCAATGAACATGCCCACCGCCCCGAACAGCATGTAGGACGAAATGGTGAGCGTAGCCGCCTCAAAGCTCACGCCGTGCATGGCCTTCAAGATGGACACGGCATAGCTCTGCACCACCGCCAGCGTCATGGTGGAGAGCAAAAAGAAACCGAAGCACCACCACACCACCGGCAGCTTCATGAAAGCCATGTCGTGCTCGGCTTGCGCGGCGCCCGCCACCGGCTCTGGCTTGCGCACCACCGTGGTGTGCAAATGCGCGCGCTGCACGAACAACAAAGCGATCACGCCGAGGTACATCAGCGCCGCAGCCAGGTAGGCCTGCCGCCAGCCGATGAGGGCCCCCAGCCCCGCAAAAAACACCGGTGCCAGCGCCCAGCCGAGGTTGCCCGTCAGGCCATGCGCACTGAAGGCGTAGCCCAGCCGAGGAGCCGACACCCGCTGGTTCAGGATGGTGAAGTCCACCGGGTGGAAGGTGGCATTACCCAGGCCCGCCAACACAGCCACGGCGAATAGTGCGGGGTAACCCGTCACCAGCGAGCCCGCCACACAGGCCGCCGCAAACAGGCTCAGCGCCACAAACATCAAGGGGCGGGCCCCCAACCGGTCCACCACAAAGCCGGCACAAGCCTGGCCCACGCCGGACACCACAAAAAACACCGTCATCAGCAAGCCCAGCTGCGAGTAGCTCAGGCCGAACTCCTGCATGAACACCGGAAACAGCAGCGGCAACAACAGGTGCCCGAAGTGCGAGCTGGCGTGCGCCAGACCGACCAGGCCGATCACCGCGGCGTCTTGCCGGAAAGGGGCTGCGGGAGGGGTGGAAGCGGGTAAGGTGGCAGTAGTCATGCCTGCATCGTACGGTCGTGCGGATTTTCTGGAATGCGACAAAAAGACAATAATCATCGCAAACCAGCCAATCCCCCGCCAACCCTGCCCCTCTGCGCTGTTGCCATGACCCGCACCACCAAACCCACCCGCCTGCACCCGGTGCAGAGCGACCTCTCGCCCGACCGCCCGCCCACGCGGGAGCGCCCCGTGCGCAGCCGTGGCCGGGCGCTGGCCATGAACGCCCACATCGAGCCGCACCAGCACGCGTGGTCCCAATTCTCGTACTGCGCCAGCGGCTTGATGCAAGTCACGGTCACGCAGGGCGAGCGCGAAACCACCTTCATCGTGCCGCCCAGCCGCGCCGTCTGGATACCGCCACAGGTGCAGCACAACGTGGTGGTGCTGGAGAACGCTGAGCTGCGCACCGTGGACATCGCCCCCACCGCCCTGCCCCCGGACTGGACCGAGTGCCGTGTGCTGGTGGTGAGCACCTTGCTGCGCGAGCTGATCGGGGCGCTGCAGGGCAGCCAGGCCAGCGCACGGGAAAACGCCGTCATGGCGCTGGCGTTGGACGAAATCCAGCACGCCGACACCCAGGCTCTCGGCGTGCCCATGCCCCACCCGGTGCATGGCGACAAGCGCCTGCGCGCCCTGTGCGAGGCCGTGCTGCGCGACCCGGCCGAGAAAAACCAGCTGCGCGAATGGGTGGCCGAGGTGGGTGCCAGCGAGCGCACGGTGGCTCGCCTGTTCCGTGAAGAGCTGGGCACCAGCTACCAGCAGTGGCGCACCCAGGCGGTGCTGGCCCACGCCCTGCCCCAGCTGGCGCGCGGTGTGCCGATTGCCCAGGTGGCGGCGGCCAGCGGCTACGCCAGCGACAGCGCGTTTTCCGCCATGTTCAAGCAGGCCATGGGCAAAGCGCCGCGCCACTTCCAGAGCAAATCGCTATCAAAATAGGAGCTGCTTGCGCACAAGGTACGGGCGCTAGAGGCCTATGGGGCTCATGGTTTTCGCAAGGTGGCTACAATCCCGCCCGCAGTCCGCGAGGGCTGCCGCGTTCTCAGGGCGGGGCGGAATTCCCCACCGGCGGTATCTGTGGCTTGACCTCAGCAGCCCGCGAGCGCCCCCACCGGCCTTTGCAGGTGGGGGTCAGCAGATCTGGTGAGATGCCAGAGCCGACGGTCACAGTCCGGATGAAAGAGATCGCGCACACTAGGTGCCGGCTCGCGCGTTTGCGCGCGCCGGTTCTGCGTTTGCGTGCGCCCTGATTCTTGTTAATCCTCATTGTGAGAGCACCATGAATCAGACTTCTTCGCCGCGCATTGCCATCATCAGTTCGTCTTGGCATCGCGACATCGTCCACAACAGCACCCAAGCCGCCTTGGCCGAGCTACAGCGACAGGGCGTAGCCCCCGAGCAGGTGAGCCATATCGAAGTGCCCGGCGCCTTCGAGATTCCGCTGCACGCCCAGCGGCTGGCCCGCAGCGGCCGGTTTGACGCCATCATTGCCTGCGGCCTCATCGTCAACGGCGGCATTTACCGCCACGAGTTTGTGACCACCGCCGTCATCGACGGGTTGATGCGCGTGCAGCTCGACACCGATGTGCCCGTCTTCAGCGCCGTGCTCACGCCGCGCGATTTCCATGAGCACGAGGAGCACCTGCGCTTCTTCCGCGAACACTTTGTGAAAAAAGGCACCGAGGTCGCGCAAGCCTGCCTGCAAACCCTGCGCAGCTTGCAGGCCCTGCCACCCCACGAAGGCTGACACCAACGCCTCCAAGCGGCCCAACCGCCCCTCACCGGGCCGATTGGGGCAGGCCAAACAGGCGGTCAAACGCCCAGGTAAAGCCCACGGTGTAGGCAAAAAAGAAGACCAACAGGCCCAGGTCCGCCACGAAGGCGGCCCACAAAGAAATGTCAAGCCAGTAGGCCATCACCGGCATCAGGATGATGGCCAGGCCGCCCTCAAACCCCAGCCCATGCACCAAGCGCCGCCGAGGCGAGCGGCCCTTGACACTCTGACGCGCCTCCCAGCGCTCGAACAGGCTGTTGTACACATAGTTCCAGGCCAGCGCGATGCTGGACATGACCGCCGACAGCACCAAGGCCGAGCCCGGCGGGTGAGAAAACGCCAAGGCCAATGTGGGCGTGACCACGGCGATGGCAATGCCCTCGTACAGGCAGGCT
Organism: Rhodoferax bucti; assembly: GCF_005876985.1. Lineage (GTDB taxonomy): Bacteria > Pseudomonadota > Gammaproteobacteria > Burkholderiales > Burkholderiaceae_C > Allorhodoferax > Allorhodoferax bucti. The sequence continues at coordinate 772,114 of NZ_VAHD01000002.1, read as the reverse complement.
TGAAGAATGCGACGTTGGAGTGGAGACATGCCGCCATCGTAAAGGCTGTGCAAGGCGTGACAGCAGAGCACGGGTGATTTACTATCAATTCCATAGCTGCTAGCGCACACTCTACGGGCGCCAGAGCCGCTTTTCATTCATAAAGCGAGTACACCATGCCACCACCCATTGCCTTGCACGCTGCCGATGCGGCGCCACGCACCAAGCCCTCCAACTACCCCGAGCCGTTTGCCTCGCGCACAGCAGGGCGTGTGAAAAGAGCACTGGGCGATGTGTTCGGGCTGCGCAACTTCGGCGTCAACCACACCACACTGGCGCCCGGCGCCATCTCGGCCCTGCGCCACCACCACACCAAGCAGGATGAGTTCATCTACATCCTGCAAGGCCACCCCACTCTGCTCACCGATGAAGGCGCCACGCCGCTGGCCCCCGGCATGTGCGCCGGCTTTACCGCCGGCAGCGGCAACGGCCACCAGCTACTCAACCAGACGCAGGAGCCCGTGGTCTACCTGGAAGTGGGCGACCGCACCCCCGGCGATGAAGGCCACTACCCCGACGACGACCTGCAAGCCGTCATGCGCGATGGGGTCTGGGTGTTTATGCACAAGGATGGGAGCAGCTACTGAAGTAGCCGACCAACCCAGAACGATCGATTGGAAAAACACGCTACGCAAGGCACAATGCCCACTCGTCGTTGAGACACAACGCCCATGCCTACAACCCTTCATCTTGATCAGCAAGCCCTCAAGCAATTCTGCGAATCCCACCGGATTCGCAGCTTGGCCTTGTTTGGCTCGCAAGCCAAAGGCACGGCTCGGACCGACAGCGATGTCGATTTACTGGTGGACTTTGAGCCCGACGGAGTACCTGGCTTGATAGGTATGGCAGCGCTGGAAGATGAGCTGTCAGTCCTGATGGGCGGGCGCAAAGTGGACTTGCGCACGCCACATGATTTATCGCGCTATTTCAGAGACGATGTGCTGCGTACCGCCCAAGTGCAATATGCGCGCTGAAGACCGTATTCGTTTGCTCCACATGGTGGAGGCCGCCCAAGCTGCCTTGAAGTTTGTCAACGGTAAACAACTCGCTGACCTGCAATCAGACCAGATGCTGCTGTTTGCCGTAATTCGCGCCATCGAAATCTTGGGCGAGGCCGCCAACAAGATCTCAGAGGATCTGCAGTCCACCAGCCCCTCTATCCCTTGGCGCGCTATTGTCGGGATGCGCAACCGCTTGGTGCATGCCTACTTTGACGTGGACACTGAAATGGTCTGGAAGACGCTTCAAGATGAAATTCCAGCTCTGCTCCACGCGCTGCAAGCGCTACTCGCGACTGACCAGACCTGACAACTCACGCACCTACTAATCGAGGCCTCAGGCCGTCACCTGCACACCCTTCCAGAACGCCACGCGGTCGCGGACCATCTCCGCTTCGGGTTTGGGGTCGGCGTAGTACCAGACGGCATCGATATTCATCTCGCCATTCACCAGCAGCGAGTAGTAGCTGGCTTGGCCTTTCCAGGCGCAGCTGGTTTTGTGGTTGCTGAACTGCACATAGTCGCGGTTCAGGCTGCTGGCGGGAAAGTAGTGGTTGCCTTCTACGAGCACGGTGTCGGTGCTTTCGGCAATCACGGTGCCGTTCCAAATGGCTTGCATGGGGTCTCCTGAGTGGGTATGAAGCGCTCGATTGCAACACAAGCTTGATGCACATCAGTGCGCCGGCCCGCAGCAGGCCCAAGAATGGCCCTTGTTATTGAAGGAGAAAGACCATGAAACTGTGGAGTGACTTGTTTTCTACCGACTATGGCCTCATGAGCGTGGCGGTATTGGCGTTCATTCTGGTGATGGCGGTGTGGTTCACCGCCTTCTTCCGCCGCAAGATGAACGAAAACGGCTGAACACGGGCATTTGAGCCCGCCCCAAAACACAAAGCGCACCCTGAGTGCGCTTTGTGACTTTTGGAAGCAGATGGCCGTTCAACTGAAGCTGAACTGCCCCGGCGCCAGAATGGGGTCCACCCCCACCTGAATCGTCGATTTGGGCGGGAACTTGCCTTCCAGCAACAGCTTAGAGAGCGGGTTCTCGATGCGCTGCTGAATAGCGCGCTTCAAGGGCCGCGCACCGAACACGGGGTCGAAACCCACCTTGGCCAGCTCGGCCACCGCAGCGTCGCTCACGGCTAGCGTCAGGTCCATCTTGGCCAGTCGGCCCATCAACGTGGCCAGCTGGATCTTGGCAATGGAGGCGATGTTGGCAGCGTCCAGCGAGTGGAAGACCACGGTCTCGTCGATCCGGTTCAGGAACTCGGGGCGGAAGTGGTTTTTCAGCTCGCCGGTGACTGCTTCTTTCACGTCCTCGTAGTCCTGCCCCACCATGCTCTGGATGAGCTGGCTGCCGATGTTGCTGGTCATCACGATCACGGTGTTCTTGAAGTCCACAGTGCGGCCCTGGCCGTCGGTGAGGCGGCCATCGTCCAGCACTTGCAAGAGCACGTTGAACACATCGGGGTGGGCCTTCTCCACCTCGTCAAGCAGCAGCACGGCATAAGGTTTGCGGCGCACGGCTTCGGTGAGGTAGCCGCCCTCCTCATAGCCCACATAGCCGGGAGGCGCGCCGATCAAACGGGCGACCGAGTGCTTCTCCATGAACTCGCTCATGTCGATGCGCACCAGATGCTCTTCGCTGTCAAACAAAAACCCAGCCAGCGCCTTGCACAGCTCGGTCTTGCCCACGCCCGTGGGGCCGAGGAACAAGAAAGAACCCGTAGGTCGGTTCGGGTCCGACAGGCCCGAACGGGAACGGCGGATGGCATTGGACACGGCGGCAATGGCTTCTTCCTGCCCTACCACGCGGTCGCGCAGCTTGCCTTCCATTTGCAACAGCTTGTCGCGCTCGCCCTGCATCATCTTGGCCACCGGAATGCCCGTAGCGCGGCTCACCACCTCGGCAATTTCCTCCGCGCCCACCTGGGTGCGCAGCAGCTTGTTGGCCCCGCCAGTCGCGGCCTTGCCGGCTTCCTGATCCTGGGCTTCCTTGAGGCGCTTTTCCAGCTCGGGCAGCTTGCCGTATTGCAGCTCGGCCACCTTGGCGAGGTCGCCCTTGCGGGTGAGGCTCTCGATCTGGGTACGCAGCTTGTCGATCTCTTCGCGCACCTGGGCGCTGCCTTGGGCGGTGGCTTTTTCGGCCTTCCAGATTTCGTCCAGATCGGCGATTTCTTTTTGCAGGCTGTTGATCTCTTCGTTGATCAACTCAAAGCGCTTGAGCGAGGCTTCGTCCTTCTCTTTTTTGACGGCTTCGCGCTCGATCTGCAGCTGGATCAAGCGGCGGTCCAGCTTGTCCATGACTTCAGGCTTGGAGTCCAGCTCGATCTTGATTTTGGAGGCAGCCTCGTCAATCAGGTCGATGGCCTTGTCCGGCAAAAAGCGGTCGGTGATGTAGCGATGGCTCAGCTCGGCTGCAGCCACGATGGCCGGGTCGGTGATGTCCACGCCGTGGTGCACTTCGTAGCGCTCTTTGAGGCCGCGCAGGATCGCGATGGTGGCTTCCACGGTGGGCTCGCCGACCAGAATTTTCTGGAAGCGGCGCTCCAGCGCAGCGTCTTTTTCAATGTACTTGCGGTACTCGTCCAGCGTGGTGGCGCCTACGCAGTGCAGCTCGCCACGGGCCAGCGCGGGCTTGAGCATGTTGCCGGCGTCCATGGCGCCCTCGCCCTTGCCAGCGCCCACCATGGTGTGCAGCTCGTCAATGAACACTATGGTTTGGCCTTCGTCCTTGGCCAGGTCCTTGAGCACGTTCTTCAGGCGCTCTTCAAACTCGCCGCGAAACTTGGCACCGGCCAAGAGGGCCGCCATGTCCAGCGACAGCACGCGTTTGCCCTTGAGGCTGTCGGGCACTTCGCCCTCCACGATGCGCTGGGCCAGGCCTTCGACGATGGCGGTCTTGCCCACACCGGGCTCACCGATCAGGACGGGGTTGTTTTTGGTGCGGCGTTGCAGCACCTGGATGGCGCGGCGGATTTCGTCGTCCCGGCCGATCACCGGGTCCAGCTTGCCCAGGCGGGCGCGCTCGGTCAGGTCGATGCAGTATTTTTTGAGCGATTCGCGCTGGTCTTCGGCGTCCGAGCTGTCCACCTTCTGGCCGCCACGCACGGCGTCAATGGCGGCTTCCAAGCTCTTGCGGGTCAGGCCGTTGGTACGAGCCATCTGACCCGCGTCGCCCTTGTGGTCGGCCACGGCCAACAAAAACAGCTCGCCGGCAATGAACTGGTCGCCCCGCTTGATGGCTTCTTTCTCGGCGGCTTGCAGCAGGCTCACCATATCGCGCCCCACCGTCACCTGCTCGTGGCCCTGCACCTGCGGCAGGCGCTTGATACCCGCCTCGGCAGAGGCCAGCAAGCCCGCCACGTTGACGCCGGCCCGGTTCATCAGGGCCTTGGGGGCGTCGTCGGTGCGGATCATGGCGGCCAGCACGTGCACCGGCTCGATGTAGGCGTTGTCATGGGTGAGCGCCAGCGTTTGCGCCTCGGCCAGCGCTTCCTGGAATTTGGTGGTGAGTTTGTCGATTCGCATGGTGTAACCCCCGTGGAAATTGGTAATTACCCACCAGCTTGGGCCCGAGTGGGTGGTTTTCAAGTCGGTGACCCATCGGGCCTTTGATCCAGGACAAGTCTGGTGCACAAAGTGCCCGCCGCCCGATAATTGGGGGGTACCCGCTTTTTACCGCAACGCCCCCATGCAGATCCACCAGTTTCAAGTCAGCTACCTTGCCGAGCAGGACCGCATTTTGGTACGCATGAACTCCACCAACGGCCAGGAGCAACGGCTCTGGCTCACCCGCCGCATGCTGCTGGGCCTGTACCCGCACCTGGAGCAAACCTCGGCCCAACTGACGATTGCCGACGCATCCCCCGTGGGCCACGATGGGGCGGCGGGTGATGCGGTGCAGGCCTTCCAGCGCCAGGAGACGCTGGACCGCACCGACTTTGACACGCCCTTCCAATCCCCGCAGCCGCTGTTCACCGATGCCGATCAGCCGCTGCTGGTCACGGCGGCCCACATCCAGCAGCAAGGTGCCAGCATGCTGTCGGTGCGCTTTGAGGAAACCTTGCCGGGCATGCCGGAGTCGCGGCAATTGGAAATCAACCTCGGCAGCGACACCCTGGTTGCCCTGCTGCACGTGATCAGCTTGGCGCTGCAAAACAGCGATTGGGGCCTGCACACCGCCGCCGCTCGCCCGCCTACGCCACCCCAAACCATCGTGATAGAAACCGACGCTCAAGACTCCGAGTGGGACGCCTTTGCGGCAGCCGAGCCGCCCAAATACCTGAACTGAGCCAGACAAAGCCGCACGGGTCTGCGGCAGGCGCCCTCAGGCGTTGCGTGCCGCGATGCCCCAGCGCGCCAGGGCCTCGTCGTCGCTCACCCGGGCATCGACCCAGTGCGCACCTTCGGGAGTGGTTTCTTTCTTCCAGAACGGGGCCTGGGTTTTGAGGTAGTCCATCAAGAATTCGCAGGCCTGAAAGCTCTGGCCCCGGTGTGCGGAGCTCACCGCCACCAGCACCACACCTTCGGTAGGCTGCAGTACGCCAACCCGGTGCACCACGCGGGCGCCAAAAATATCAAAACGCCGCAGGGCCTCCTCCACCATCGCTTCGATGGATTTCTCCGTCATGCCGGGGTAGTGCTCCAGCTCCATCGCCTGCACCGAGCCTGCGGCACCCGGTGCATTGCGATCGCGCACCGTACCGACAAAGCTGCACATGGCCCCCACCCGGGGGTCACCAGCCTGCAAGGCCGCGAGTTCTGCGGCCACATCAAAGGGCTGCGTTTGCACGCAAACGCGAGGTACGGCAGGGTTTTCCATGCGAGGGCTCCCCAGCTCAGCCACCGGTCACCGGTGGGAAAAAGGCCACTTCACAACCTTCTGTGAGTGCGGTCGAGGCATCGCTCATCACCTGGTTGAGCGCCATGCGCACCGATCGATTGGTGCCCAGCGCCTCAGCGCCGGCACCGCCACGTGCAATCAGGGCGCTGCGCAAATCACCCAGCGTGGTGGCCTGCGTGTCCAAAACCTCGCTAGAGGTGCCCATGGCCTCGCGCATGGAGGCGAAATAGCGAACGGTGACCTTCATGCCAACAACTCGCTGAACGGGATGTAGCGCACCGTCTGGCCATATAACACAGGTTGGCCGGGCGGCACATCGACCACACCATCGCCCCAGACCGCAGAGGTCAACACCCCGGAGCTCTGGTTGCCAAACAAGTCAAGACCGCCATTGGCGTTGCGCCGTACGCGCAAAAATTCACGGCGTTTGTCGGCTTTGGGCCAATCAAAATCGGCGCGAGCAGCTATGCTTTTCATAGCGACATCCTGCACGCCCTGAAGCCGCAGCAAGAAGGGCCGCACCAGCAGCAAAAAGGTGACGTAGCTGGACACCGGGTTGCCGGGCAAGCCGATGAAGTGCGCCGCACCGATGCGCCCGTGCGCAAACGGTTTGCCGGGCTTGATGCCGATTTGCCACAGGTCCAAGGTGCCCAGGCTTTGCACGGCGGGCTTGATGTGGTCTTCCTCCCCCACCGACACGCCGCCGCTGGTGAGGATGACATCGTTGTCCGCCGCCGCACGCTGCAGTGCCCCGATGGTGGCGGCGCGGTCGTCAGGCACGATGCCCAGATCAGCCACCTCGCAACCCATGCGGCGCAGCAGATTGAGCAGGAAAAAGCGGTTGGAGTTGTAAATGGCGCCCGGCGGCATATCCTGCGGCGCTACGGCGCCGGGCATGACCAGCTCATCCCCGGTCGAGAGCAAGGCCACACGCGGCTTGCGCACCACCGGCAGCTGAGCCATGCCGATGCTGGCCGCCAAGCCCAGCTCTGCCGGCCCCAGGCGCGTGCCGGCAGGCAATACGCACTGGCCTTGTTGCACGTCTTCACCCGCATGGCGGATATGCTGGCCCGGCAAAGGCACACCCTTCACCCGGATGCGGGCTGGCGCCGGATCACTCCCATCGCTCAGCAGTTCGCAGTCTTCCTGCATGACCACGGCATCGGCCCCCGGAGGCACCGGTGCCCCGGTGAAAATGCGCGCCGCCGTGCCCGGCTCCACCCGCTGTCCGGTGCTGCCAGCAGCAATGCGTTGCGTGACATGGAGTTCGTGCAAACCGTTGAGCAAATCTTCGGCGCGCACCGCGTACCCGTCCATGGCGCTGTTGTCGAACCCGGGCACTTGCAAGCCGGACACCACAGCCACGGCCAGCACCCGGCCATCAGCGTCAAAGGTGGACACCGCCTCCTGCGCTGAAAGCGGCGCAACAGCCGCCAGCAATTGCGCCAGCGCATCATCCAGGGGCATCAAGGGCTTGCGAGGGGCGCTGGGCGCAGAGGTCATTTGCTATACATTCAGGAGCTGCCTGCGCACAGCGGGCGGGCGCAAGGCAGCAATTTCACTCAAAACAGCGATGTGAAGTCAGGCGCACTCGCGCTCGATCAAGGCCTTCACGGCAGCCACATCGGCATCCATCACCTGCACACGCTTGGGCAGGGCTTCGATGCCTTCAAACTGTGCAGGCCGCTCGGGCTCACGGCCCAAGGCCTCGACCACGGTGGCCGCAAACTTGATCGGCAAGGCAGTTTCCAGCACCACCATGGGCACGTCAGCGCTCAGGTGCTCCAGCGCCACTTTCAGGCCGTCGGCGGTGTGGGTATCGATCACCATGCCGTGCTGCTCGTAAGTGGCGCGGATGGTTTCCAGGCGGTTGGCGTGGGTGCTCTTGCCGCTCACAAACCCGTACTTCGTGGCCGCTTGCACGAACACCGGGTCGGCACTCAGGTCGAACTGGCCACTCTTGGACAGGCCTTCGCCGAACAAAGCCTTCACCCGCGCACCATCGCGGCCCAGCAGGTCGAACACAAAGCGTTCGAAGTTGCTGGCCTTGGAAATGTCCATGGACGGGCTGGATGTCTCATGCGTGTCGGCCGTGCCGCGCACGCGGTACACGCCGGTGCGGAAGAACTCGTCGAGCACATCATTCTCATTGGTGGCGACCACCAGCTTATCGACCGGCAAGCCCATCTGGCGGGCCACATGACCGGCACACACGTTGCCGAAGTTGCCGCTCGGCACGCTGAACGACACCTTTTGCGAATTCTGCTCTGTCGCCTGGATGTAGCCGGCAAAGTAGTACACCACCTGCGCCAGCAAACGCGCCCAGTTGATGGAGTTGACAGTGCCGATCTTGTATTTGCGCTTGAACTCGAGGTCGTTGGACACCGCCTTGACGATGTCCTGGCAATCATCAAACACGCCCTTGATGGCGATGTTGTAGATGTTGGCGTCCTGCAGGCTGAACATTTGCGCCTGCTGGAAAGGGCTCATGCGGCCGTGCGGGCTGGTCATGAAAACGCGCACGCCCTTCTTGCCCCGCATGGCGTGCTCTGCGGCGCTACCGGTGTCGCCACTGGTGGCGCCCAGAATGTTGAGTTCTTCACCGCGGCGGGCCAGTTCGTATTCGAACAGGTTGCCCAGCAGCTGCATGGCCATGTCCTTGAACGCCAGGGTCGGGCCGTTGGACAGGGCTTCGATCCAGACGCCGTCTTGCAGGTGGCGCAAGGGCACGATCTCGCCGGTGCCAAACACTTCGGCGGTGTAGGTCTTGGCGCACAGGGCGCGCAAATCGTCGGCCGGAATGTCGTCGATGTACAGCGACAGGATTTCAAACGCCAGCGTGGCGTAGCCCTGCTCGTGGTAGACCTTGCGCCAGCGGGTCAGCGTGGCGTCGTCTACTTGCGGGTAGGCCACCGGCATGTAGAGGCCGCCGTCCGGCGCCAGGCCTTCGAGCAGGATCTCGCAGAAGCGTTTGCGGTCTTGCGTACTGCTTGATGCAGCGCGGGTGGAGATGTAGTGCATTCGGCAGACTCCTGATTACGCCAGCTCTTCTTTGCGGATGCGGGTGATGGGCTGCAGCACGGTGGGCAGCGCCTGCATCTGTGCCAACGCCGCGTTCATCTTGGCTTCCGCGCAGTCGTGCGTGAGGATGATGACGTCGGTCTGAGTCGCCGCTTCACCGCTGATTTCGTCCGCTTCGCGCTGCAACACTGCATCGATGCTGATGCCAGCTTCGGCCAGCAAACCGGTGACCTTGGCCAACACACCGGCCTCGTCAGCCACGCGCAGGCGCAGGTAGTAGCTAGTCACAACCTCGCTCATGGGCAAGACCGGGGTATTGCTAATGGCATCCGGCTGGAAGGCCAGGTGGGGTACGCGCTGGGCGGCGTCTGCGGTGTGCAGGCGGGTGATGTCCACCAAGTCCGCAATCACGGCACTGGCTGTAGGCTCAGAGCCCGCACCCTTGCCGTAGTACAACGTGGTGCCCACAGCGTCGCCATGGGCCATGACGGCATTCATCGCGCCTTCCACATTGGCGATCAGGCGCTTGGCCGGCACCAGGGTGGGGTGCACGCGCAGTTCAATGCCGGCGGCCGTGCGCTTGGTAATGCCCAACAGCTTGATGCGGTAGCCCAGTTGCTCGGCGTATTTGATGTCGGCCGCGCCGAGCTTGGTGATGCCTTCCACATAGGCCTTGTCGAACTGCACAGGAATGCCGAATGCAATCGCGCTCATCAGGGTGACTTTGTGCGCGGCGTCCACGCCTTCAATGTCGAAGGTCGGGTCGGCTTCGGCGTAGCCCAGACGCTGGGCTTCTTTGAGCACCACGTCAAAGTCCAGGCCCTTGTCGCGCATCTCGGACAAGATGAAGTTGGTGGTGCCGTTGATGATGCCGGCGATCCACTGGATGCGGTTGGCAGTCAGGCCTTCGCGCAGTGCTTTGATGATGGGGATGCCACCGGCCACGGCCGCTTCAAACGCCACCATCACACCCTTGGCGGAAGCCGCCGCAAAAATTTCGGTGCCGTGCACGGCGAGCAAGGCCTTATTGGCTGTGACCACATGCTTGCCGGCGGCGATGGCTTCCAGCACCAGCGCCTTGGCAATGCCGTAGCCACCAATCAGCTCGATAACGATATCGATGTCGGGGTTAGCGATGACCGCACGCGCGTCGTTCACCACCTTCACATCAGGGCCGACAATGCTTTGGGCACGCGCCACATCCAGATCAGCCACCATGGTGATTTCGATACCGCGGCCGGCACGGCCCTGGATGTCTTGCTGGTTGCGCTTGAGCACATTGAATGTGCCGCTTCCCACGGTGCCAATGCCGAGCAGGCCTACTTGTATCGGTTTCATATCATTCTTACGTAAAAAGTGCGTCTAGCCCTTGCGAACAGTGCGCGGGCAGCTATCAAAATCAGAGTGAGTCAGTTCCCGTTGCGCTTGCGATAGCTCTCAAGGAACTTGGCAATGCGGCCGATGGCTTCGCGCAAATCGTCCTCATGCGGGAGGAACACGATGCGGAAGTGGTCGGGCGCATGCCAGTTAAAGCCGGTTCCCTGCACCAGCATGACGCGGGTCTCACGCAGCAGCTCCAGGAAAAATTGCCGGTCGTCCAAGATGGGGTACACCTTGGGATCCAGCTTGGGGAACATATAGAGCGCGGCCTGCGGCTTCACACAGGTCACGCCAGGAATGGCGGTAATCAGCTCGTAAGCCAAATCGCGCTGGCGGCGCAGGCGCCCGCCTTCGCACACCAGATCGTTGATGCTCTGGTAGCCACCCAAAGCGGTCTGGATGGCCCACTGGCCGGGCACGTTGGAGCACAGCTTCATGTTCGAGAGCATGTTCAGCCCCTCGATGTAGTCAGCCGCCGCTTTCTTGTTGCCCGACACCACCAACCATCCTGCGCGGTAACCGCAGGAACGGTAGCTCTTGGAGAGCGAATTGAAGGTGAGCGTCAGCACATCGGTCGACAAGCTCGCCAACGCGGTGTGCTGGATGCCGTCGTACAGCACCTTGTCGTACACCTCGTCGGCCAGAATCACCAAGCCGTGCTCGCGCGCGATCTCGATGATGCCTTGCAGCAACTCGGTGGAGTACAGCACGCCGGTCGGGTTGTTGGGGTTGATGACAACAATGCCTTTGGTTCGAGGCGTAATCTTGGCGCGGATGTCGTCCAAGTCGGGCATCCAGCCATTGTTCTCATCGCACAGGTAATGCACCGGTGTACCGCCGGACAGGCTGGTAGCTGCGGTCCACAAGGGGTAGTCCGGCATGGGCAGCAGCAACTCGTCGCCGTTGTCCAACAAGGCATTGGTGGCCATGGTGATCAATTCACTGGCGCCATTGCCCAAATAAATGTCATCCAACGTAACGCCGGCAATGCCCTGCTTCTGGGTTTCGTGCATGACCGCTTTGCGGGCCGCAAAAATGCCTTTGCTGTCGGAGTAGCCAGCCGAGTTGGGCAAGTTGCGGATCATGTCCTGCTGGATTTCCTCGGGCGCATCAAAACCGAACACCGCCAAGTTGCCCAGATTGAGCTTGATGATTTTCTGACCCTCATCCTCCATCTGACGCGCCGCGTCCATGATGGGACCGCGGATGTCATAGAGCACATTGGCCAGCTTGGCAGATTTCTGAATGGTTTTCAAAGTCCCTCCGGGAGGTGTCAGCACAGGGTGAAACCTATAATTTGACCACAGTTCGGCAGGCACCCCGCCCCGCCGCCATCTCCCAGGCTTCACCTTCCCATGAAATTCATTCCCGACGCTTTGCAAGGCCCATCTGTGACCGGTTATGGCTCCGGCTGGGTCGAGGTGAACGGTGAGAAGTACCACTCCAGCATCATCGTGAGCAGCCAAGGCATCTGCCAGCCCTGGTCTTGCGCCCGCTTTGAAGACCTCACGGAACAACATTTTGAAGAACTGACGGGCTTTGCGTCGGAATTGGTGCTGTTTGGCAGTGGCGCCGCCATCCGCTTCCCGCACCCCCGATGGCTGGCGCCCTTGTACAGCCGCCGTATCGGACTGGAAACCATGGACACCCAGGCCGCATGCCGCACCTACAACTTTTTGGCAGGCGAAGGCCGCAAAGTAGTGGCGGCACTCCTCATCTAGGTAGCCGCCTCGGGAAAGGTGGTCGGTGGACACCTTTTCAGAGTAAAATCATGGGTTGCGGTCCAGAGCGAAGAATTGCTGTCACGTTCGACGCTGTCCCCTATGACTGACCAGTCCGGCACGCCGGACTGAAACACCGAGATTGAAATTCCATATGGCGATTGTTGTCAACAAACCCCTTCCCGAATTTGAGGCCAACGCTACCGGCGGCATCAAGGTGACCAACACCACCCACGTCGGGAAAACCATGGTTTTGTACTTCTACCCCAAAGACAATACCCCCGGCTGCACCACCGAAGCCATGCAATTCAGGGACAAGTACAAGGACTTCGTGAAAGCCGGTGCCGAAGTGTTCGGCGTCTCCCGCGACAACATGAAGTCCCACGACGAGTTCAAAACCAAGCTCGAACTCCCCTTTGAGCTGATTGCCGACACCGAAGAAAAGATGTGCCATATGTTCGGTGTGGTCAAAAACAAGATCATGTACGGCAAAAAGGTGAAGGGCATTGAGCGCAGCACCTTCCTGATCGGCGCCGATGGCTTGGTCAAAGAAGAGTGGCGCGGCCTGAAGGTTCCCGGCCATGTGGACGACGTTCTCAAGGCTGTGAAAGCCCTGAAAAAAGCCGCCTGATTGCCTTGTTGTTTTGATGCACCCGGCGGTTTAGACCGTCATGGTGCTCATGCATAATGGTTCGCATGCCGTTGAAGCTCGCAACCGCGCTCCCCAAAAAAGCCGCCTTGGCTCAAGGCGGCTTTTTCGTTTTTTCGGCATCGCTTTTCCACTTTCCAACTTCTGCGAATCCACTCCATGCCACTGCCCCCTGCCCCGTCCAAGCGTGCTGACCGATTGACCGCCAAAGACTTTGAGGCTCCCGCGCGTGCATCCGCCCGCCCGGCCCGCAAAGCCAGCCCAGAAGTTGCGCCTGCCCAAGCAGCCCAGCCCATGCAAGAACGCCAGGTTGCGCGGGAAACCCGGAAATCCACACAAACTCCGGCCTTGACCCGTGCACCCGTGGCCGTTGCAGCCCCGGCCCCAACTCAGGTGAGTTTGCCGACAAAATCCGTCTCCCAAGCCGCTGCCCTTGCGCCTGAGACCAAGCGCAGCAAGCGCGCGAAATCCACCGGCCCCAAGAAGCTCTTTGTGCTGGACACCAACGTGTTGCTGCACGATCCGATGTGCCTGTTCCGCTTCGAGGAACATGACATTTATCTGCCCATGATCGTGCTGGAAGAGCTGGACGGCCACAAAAAAGGCATGACCGAAGTCGCGCGCAACGCCCGCCAAACCAGCCGCACCCTGGATACGCTGGCAGGCGCTCCGGGCGCCGATATCACAGCAGGCTTCTTGCTGGACAGCACCGGCCACAAGGATGCGCGCGGCAAGCTGATGTTCCAGACCCAGCCGCTGAACTACACCTTGCCCACCAGCCTGCCCCAGGGCAAGGCGGATAACCAGATCCTGGGCGTGGTAGAAGCCCTGCGTCAGCATTACGCCCCCCGCGAGGTGGTGCTGGTCTCCAAGGACATCAACATGCGTGTCAAAGCCCGCGCCTTGGGCTTGGCCACCGACGATTACCAAAACGACAAAACCCTGGAAGACGGCGACCTGCTGTATTCCGGCTCGCTGGCATTACCCTCTGATTTCTGGGCTACCCATGGCCAGGGCGTGGAGAGCTGGCAGCAGGGTCCGCACACCTTCTACAAGGTGGACGGCCCTGTAGTGCCGCAAATGATGATCAACCAGTTTGTGTACTTTGAGTCGCCTGGTGAGCCCAGTCTGTACGCCCGGGTGACCGAAATCCGCGGAACCACGGCGGTTTTGAAAACCCTCAAAGACTTCAACCACCTCAAGAACGCCGTGTGGGGCGTGACCACCCGCAATCGTGAGCAGAACTTCGCGATGAACCTGCTCACCGACCCGGAAGTCGATTTCGTGACCCTGACCGGCACCGCCGGCACCGGTAAAACGCTGATGGCTTTGGCGGCCGGTTTGACCCAGGTGCTGGACGATCGCCGCTACACAGAAATCATCGTAACCCGTGCTACCGTGAGCGTGGGCGAAGACATCGGTTTCCTGCCAGGTACCGAAGAAGAAAAAATGGGCCCTTGGATGGGCGCCTTGGACGACAACCTGGAAGTGCTGGGTAAAACGGACACCAACGCCGGCGAATGGGGCCGCGCAGCGACCAACGAGTTGATCCGCAGCCGCGTCAAAATCAAGAGCATGAACTTCATGCGGGGACGCACCTTCCTGAACAAGTACGTCATCATCGACGAGGCTCAAAACTTGACACCTAAGCAGATGAAAACGCTGATCACCCGCGCAGGCCCCGGCACCAAAATCATCTGCATGGGCAACCTGGCGCAGATCGATACGCCCTACCTGACCGAGGGATCGTCGGGCCTGACCTTTGCCGTCGACAAGTTCAAGGGATGGCCCCATGGCGGGCACATCACCCTGGCCCGTGGCGAGCGTTCGCGTCTGGCGGACTTTGCCAGCGAAGTGCTATAAAAATAGTAGCTACTTGCGCATATGTAAAAAGGGCTGGAAGCCGATTTGGCTTCCAGCCCTTTTTCTATTTACTTGACCGAAGATCAGTAATCATCCCCACCGCTGTGGGCCAGGTTTTCGAACTTGGTGAACCGGTTCATGAAGGCGAGCTTGACGGTACCTGTCGGGCCGTTACGCTGCTTGGCGATGATGACTTCAGCCACGCCCGGCTCTTTACATTGGTCCTTCGTGTAGTACTCATCGCGGTAAATGAACATGATGATGTCCGCATCCTGCTCAATAGCGCCGGATTCACGCAAGTCACTCATCATGGGACGCTTGTCGGGCCGCTGCTCCACTGAACGGTTCAGCTGGGAGAGCGCAATCACCGGGCATTTGAGCTCACGGGCCAGCATCTTCAAGCCCCGGGAGATTTCACCCAGCTCGGTCGCGCGGTTTTCACCGTCGCCACCGCTGCCACTCATCAGCTGCAAATAGTCCACCACAATCAGGCCGAGCTGCCCGCACTGGCGTGCCAGACGGCGGGCATTGGCACGCACTTCGCTCGAATTGAGACCGGCGCTTTCATCGATGTGCAGTGAGATGGTGCGCAGCTTCTCAATCGCCTCCGACAAGCGCGGCCACTCTTCATCCGTCAGCTTGCCGGTGCGCAAGTGGCCCTGGTCCACGCGGCCGATGGAGCCCACGATACGCACCGCCAATTGGGCGGCACCCATTTCCATCGAGAAGATGGCAACCGGCAAACCTTCGTTCAGAGCCACGTGCTCCGCAATGTTGATGGCCAGGGCCGTCTTGCCCATGGAAGGACGTGCCGCCAACACAATCAGGTCGCCAGCCTGCAGACCTGCCGTCATGCGGTCGAAATCGATGAAACCCGTGGGTACGCCGGTGACGTCGTTCGGGTTGTCCGCCATCTCCTGCACGCGGTCCAGCAAGTTGACCACGAGGTTGTCCATCGACTGGAAGCCCTGCTTATTGCGCTTGCCCGCCTCGCCGATGTTGAAAATCTTCTGCTCGGATTCGTCCACGATCTCCGAAACGGGACGTCCCTTGGGATTGAACGCATTGGTGGCGATTTCGTCACTGGCGCTGACCAGTTTACGCAGAATCGAACGGTCCCGCACGATCTCGGCGTAGCGGCGGATATTGCTCGCACTCGGCACGTACTGGGCCAGGGAGTTCAAATAGGCGAGCCCGCCCACCTCTTCTGCTTTGCCCTGGTTCTGGAGGTGCTCAAACACCGTGATCACGTCTGCTGGCTTGTTGCCGTTGATCAAGACGCCAATCGACGCATAAATCAAGCGATGCTCGTGCCGGTAAAAATCGGCATCCATCAGGATGTCGCTCACTCGGTCCCACGCCTCGTTGTCCAACAACAGCCCCCCAATCACACTGGACTCCCCTTCAATGGAGTGCGGAGGCACCCGTAGCTGGGCGATCTGGCGATCAGATTCGAAGCCATCAGTAAGAGAGGGGACTGCAGACATGAGATTTCCTTAGAGCCTGTGATCCTAAAGCGTGCCCGTGCGTACGTCGAGGAAAAGGCTGGGGGCAAGTTGTGGGAAAACTGTGCAAAGAGCGGGATAAGTCACCGCACAAAATACAAAAGCCGCAAGAGGCAGGCCCTTGCGGCTTTTGAGTTGCTGCAGTCTGTTACCAGACTGCATGCAGAGGATTGCTTACGCAGTTTCGCCGTACACGGACACGGTGATGTCCACCACCACGTCAGTGTGCAGAGCCACGCTCACAGTGCTGTCGCTCACGACCTTGATAGGGCCGTTGGGCATACGCACTTGCGACTTGGCGACTTTGTAACCAGTCTTAGCCAATTCTTCAGCGATGTCGTAGTTGGTGACGGAACCGAACAAACGGCCATCCACACCCGCCTTTTGAGTCAGCTTGATGGTGGTACCGCCGAGCTTTTCGCCCAAAGCCTTGCACTCAGCCAACTTGGCGGCTGCAGCTTTTTCCAGTTCAGCGCGCTTGGCTTCGAATTCTGCCTTGGCAGATTCAGTAGCGCGACGTGCACGGCCGGAGGGGATCAGGAAATTGCGAGCGTAGCCGTCTTTGACCTTGACGATTTCGCCGAGGTTGCCGAGGTTCACGACCTTGTCGAGCAGAATGATTTGCATGGTCGGGACTCCTTAGATCTTGTGCTGGTCGCTGTAAGGCAGCATCGCCAGGAAGCGAGCGCGCTTGATAGCGGTGTTCAGTTGACGCTGGAAAATAGCGCGGGTGCCGGTGAGGCGTGCGGGGATGATCTTGCCGTTTTCAGCAATGAAGTCACGCAAAGTGTCGATGTCTTTGTAGTCGATTTCTTCCACACCGGTCACGGTGAAGCGGCAGAAACGCTTGCGCTTGAACAGCAGCGATTGGGTGTTGCGCTTGGGACGCTTGTCTTTGTTGAAACGTTTTGGTCCGGGCATGATGGACTCCTAAAAAATTAATCTTGCAAAAATTCTTGAATATGGAAAACGACTGACTTTCCCTGTCGTGCATTTGCCAAAAAACCGGTGAAGTTCCAGACACTGCCTATGGCTTGCTTGGCAAGCCGTTCTGCCAGTGTTCCGAAGGCCACCGCCTTGACTACGACTTTCACGGTTCTGCTGCTGCCGGCTTCCTGAACCACAGACTCGTGCTCGAGCCGCAGATTCAAGGCCGGTAAGCCTGCGGGCGTGTAGCGCATGGTTTCTACCTCTGCGATACAAGCACCTAAAACCAGTGAATTCGCTTGCACTCCTTACCAGGAAAGATTCGTTAACCGATCCAATTAGGCTTGGTACTCGGCCTGTTGGGCCTTGCGTGCGTCTTCGCGCTCGACTGTCTTCATCATGGAAGAAGGACCGGTTTCAGCTTTCTTCTTGGACACAGTCAGGTGACGCAACACAGCGTCGTTAAACTTGAACGCGTGTTCGAGTTCAGACATCACAGCCTGGTCGGCTTCGATGTTGACGCACAGGTAGTGGGCCTTGGCCAGCTTGTTGATCATGTACACCATCTGACGACGGCCCCAATCTTCAACGCGGTGCACCTTGCCACCGCCAGCGGTGATCATGCCCTTGTAACGCTCCAGCATGGCAGGAACTTGCTCGCTCTGATCCGGGTGGATCATGAGGATGATTTCGTAATGACGCATTGATACTCCTTGAGGATTTCCCAGCATCTGGGTTCCCGGCACTTGCGTGCCGGTCAATAAAAGCTGCCCCCGGCGTCTAGACGGGGTGCAGCAAGGCGAAGCCCATGATTATAGCCTAACCCAGAGGAGGTGCCCAATTACCATCTTCACTAGACTCCGGCGAGGTCGCCAGGCTGACCAGGAAAGCAACTATCAGCCCCACCGGCACACCGAAAACGCCCGCCGATACCGGCTGAATGCCGAACCACAGATGCTCGCCGGAAAATCCAAACCACTGCCGCAGCAAAGGGAAATTGACCACCATGTAATACACCGTAGTGCCCAAGCCCGCGAGCATGCCGGCAACTGCACCGGTTCGTGTTGTGCGCTTCCAAAAAATGCCCATCACCATGGCCGGCACAAAAGCAGCCCCCGCCAAGGAAAACGATGCAGACACCAAATACAAAATGCCTGCAGGCCGCTGCGCCGCCGCATAGGCCGCCATCAGCGCCACAACCAAAAGCGCGAACTTGGACAACATGACGCGGCGCATCGCCTCTGCCTTATTGCTCTTGCCCTCAAAGTACATATCATGTGCTAGCGCATTGCCAATCGTGAGCAGCAGCCCGTCTGCGGTAGACAGCGCGGCGGCCAACCCCCCCGCTGCGACTAACACGGACACCACATACGGCAACCCACCTATATCGGGCGAGGCCAGCATGACCAGATCAGCACCGACCCGCAGCTCTGCAAACTGCAGGATGCCATCGCTGTTCACATCGCTGAAGGCAAGCAAATTCGGATCGCGGGACCATTGCAACATCCACGAGGGCAAGGCATCAAACGGTTGGCCTACGAGATGGGCCATCACCTCATACTTAACCAGTACGGCCAGCGCGGGCGCTGACAAATACAGCAGTGCAATGAACACCAAAGACCATGCCACCGACCTGCGCGCCTGGGCCACACCCGGCGTGGTGTAGTAGCGGGTTAACAAATGTGGCAGACCTGCAGTGCCCACCATCAAGCAAAACATCAGCGCTAAGAAGTTGGAACGGGACGCCGTGAACGCCGACTGCTCTGCAGGCGAACCATCCGGGTCCCCCGCAAATGCGCGGGTCTGCGAGGCCATGCCCCCTAAGGCCTTGGCGCGGTCGGCGTTCTCCTGGAAGCCACGACTCCACATCTCGCGGGCGGCAACCGCATCTTTGGGCAGGGCGGCCAAGGCTTTACGCGTGGATTGCACCAAGGTGTCAGGCGCCTTGCTGTCACCCAACACGCGCAGTTGGCGCCGTAACTCGGCACGCTCTTGCGCGAGCGAGGCATCGACATCCTGCAACTTGCGCTGAAACTCCTCTGCACGGCGGGCATAAATCACCACAACCTCTTGCTCCTGCGCTGACACGGCAAACGCCCGCTCCATGTCCGTAATCTTGCCCAGCTGCTGTCCATACGCCAGTGGCGCGAATGGATTGCCTGTTTGCTGGTAAGACAACCAGGACACCGGGATCAAAAAGGCCAGGATGATCACCACATACTGAGTAACTTGCGTCCAGGTGACCGCCCGCATTCCACCCAAGAACGAGCACACCAGCACGCCTCCCAGCGCCAGCAAAATACCGATTTCAAAATGCACGCCGGTCAGGCGTGAAGTGATCAAGCCTACCCCGTAGAGCTGAGCCACTACATAGGTGAATGAGCACAGCACCGCCGACCAGGCCGCAATACGCCGGGGCCAATGTCCACCAAAGCGCACCAAGAAGAAATCCGGTACGGTGTACAAATTCATGCTGCGCAGGTAGGGCGCCACCAACAGGGCGACGAGACAAAACCCGCCGGTCCAGCCCAACACATAGGCCAAACCTCCCGGCTGCGCACCGGAGCCACTGAACCCCTGGGAGTAAAGCCCTCCGGCCAAGCTGATGAAGGAGGCCGCACTCATCCAATCGGCGGCGGTCGCCATACCGTTGTACACACTGGGGATACGCCGCCCTGCAACGTAGTACTCATTGGCATCCGCGGTGCGTGCAAACACTCCGATCACCGCGTACAGCACCAAAGTCACCGACAGAAAAATACCCGCCACCCACGCCCGGGGCAAGCCCCAATGCTCTGCCAGCCCCAGCGCCATCAAAAAGCAGAGCAGCACTGCCACGAAAACAAAAAACCGGCGATGAATACTGCGGGTGTACTGCCGGTATTCAGCAGGATGAAAAAGAGAAGTTTCTTGCGATCGTCGGTTCGCGAAAAAAGCAAACGTCACCACGATGCCAATGAACACCAGCACAGACCCCTGCGCCGCAAACCAGTACGCGATCGGCCAAGAGAAAAAACTCCCGGACAGATCGCGTGCAAAAAAAGTAATCCCGAATGAGAAGACAAACCACAGCGCAAGCAGAACTGCATGCAGGCGCCAGTTGCGCCGGGTTGTCATCTCAGGCATCAAGCAGCGAGTTGCTGCCAGGTGGCAATCACCGAATCAGGGTTGAGCGAGATGGAGGAAATGCCCTGCTCGTCCAACCACTTGGCAAAGTCGGGGTGGTCGCTGGGGCCCTGGCCACAGATACCCACATACTTGCCTTGGCGCTTGCAAGCGCTGATGGCCATGGTGATCAAAGCTTTCACGGCAGGGTCACGCTCGTCGAAGTCTGCTGCCAACAGTTCCAAGCCGGAGTCACGGTCCAGCCCCAAGGAGAGCTGGGTCAGGTCGTTGGAGCCGATGGAGAAACCGTCGAAGTACTCCAGGAACTGGTCTGCCAAAATGGCATTGCTCGGAATCTCGCACATCATGATGAGCTTGAGGTCTGCCTCGCCGCGGCGCAAACCATGGCGACCCAACAGTTCTGTCACGCGCTTGGCTTGGCCCAAAGTACGCACAAACGGCACCATCACCTGCACATTGGTCAGCCCCATTTCGTTGCGCACGCGCTTGAGGGCCTCGCACTCCATGGCAAAGGCCTCACCGAACTCGTTGCTGATATAGCGTGCCGCACCGCGGAAGCCCAACATGGGGTTTTCTTCTTCCGGCTCGTAACGGCTGCCACCAATCAGCTTGCGGTACTCGTTGCTCTTGAAGTCAGACAGGCGAACAATCACCGGCTTGGGCCAGAAAGCAGCCGCAATCGTGGCCACACCTTCAGCAACACGGTCCACATAGAAAGCGCGGG
Source organism: Rhodoferax bucti (assembly GCF_005876985.1). Lineage (GTDB taxonomy): Bacteria > Pseudomonadota > Gammaproteobacteria > Burkholderiales > Burkholderiaceae_C > Allorhodoferax > Allorhodoferax bucti. The sequence continues at coordinate 751,315 of NZ_VAHD01000002.1, read as the reverse complement.
GGGAAGCATGGCCACGTGCCACAGATTCCACGGCTTTCTTCAAATCGGCGTCCACGTTCGGGTAGTCGAGAATGGCCTTGGGGTGCACGCCGATGTTGTTGTTGATGATGAACTCGAGACGAGCCAGACCCACGCCTTGGTTCGGCAGTTGGCAGAAATCAAATGCCAGCTGCGGGTTGCCCACGTTCATCATGATCTTGACGGGAATCTCAGGCATCAAGCCACGCTGAACTTCGGAGACTTCCGTTTCTAGCAAACCGTCGTAGATGAAACCGGTGTCGCCTTCAGCGCAGCTCACCGTTACCAACATGCCGTCTTTGAGCAGGTCGGTTGCATTGCCGCAACCCACGACCGCCGGGATACCCAACTCACGCGCAATGATGGCCGCATGGCAGGTACGCCCGCCGCGGTTGGTCACGATGGCACTTGCACGCTTCATGACCGGTTCCCAGTTGGGGTCGGTCATGTCCGTCACCAACACATCACCGGCTTGGACTTTGTCCATCTCGCTGATGTTGTGCACGATGCGGACCGGGCCGGTGCCGATCTTCTGGCCGATGGCACGCCCTTCAGCCACAACATTGCCTTTGCCCTTGAGCTTGTAGCGGTACTCTGCGCTGGCACCGGCTTGGCTTTTCACCGTCTCAGGTCGGGCCTGCAGGATATAAAGTTGCCCGTCGATACCGTCCTTGCCCCATTCAATGTCCATGGGGCGGCCATAGTGCTCCTCGATCACCAGCGCGTACTTCGCCAGTTGCTCCACATCGGCGTCGGTCAAGGAATAGCGGTTGCGCAATTCGGCAGGCACATCCGTTGTTTTGACCAACTTACCGCCAGCGGCCTTTTCTTCTGCGCTGGTGAACACCATTTGCAAAAGTTTGGAACCCAAATTGCGGCGAATCACCGCACGATTGCCGGCCTTGAGCATGGGCTTGTGCACATAAAACTCGTCCGGGTTCACTGCGCCCTGCACCACAGTTTCACCCAAGCCGTAGCTGGAGGTGATGAAGACGACTTGATCGAAGCCGGATTCGGTGTCGATGGTGAACATCACGCCAGCAGCGCCCAAGTCCGAACGCACCATGCGCTGAACGCCAGCACTCAAAGCCACCACATCATGGGCAAAGCCCTTGTGCACGCGATAGCTAATAGCGCGGTCGTTATAGAGCGAGGCGAACACCTCTTTCATCTTGTGGAGCACGTCTTCGATGCCCACCACATTCAAAAAGGTTTCCTGCTGACCGGCAAATGAGGCATCCGGCAGATCTTCTGCCGTAGCAGACGAACGTACGGCGAAGCTGGCCTGGTCGTTGCCGGCAGACAAGGTGGCAAAAGCCTCACGAATGGATTTTTCCAAATCTGCGGGGAAAGGCTGGGCCTCCACCATGGCACGGATTTCTGCACCTACGACCGCCAAGGCACGGACATCTTCGGTATCCAGCGTTTTCAGCTTGGCGCTGATTTTGTCGGCCAAGCCGTCGTGGGCCAAGAACTGGCGGAATGCGTGGGCCGTCGTGGCAAAGCCCGTGGGGACCCGCACGCCTTGCGGCAGCTGGGAAATCATCTCCCCCAAGCTGGCGTTTTTGCCACCGACGGACTCAACGTCCGTCATGCGCAAACGCTCGAAAGGCACGACCAGGTCGGTCGCATTGAAAAGTTCAGACATAGGATGCTCCAGAAGTTAAAACCTTTCCATGACCCGCCGGACCATGCCGGGCGCGGGTCGCGCCGCCTGTCACTTTCCTGTTGTTGCTGTTGTGGGAAACGTAACGGGTACCTAAATGCGCTAAATTGCGGTGATTGTAGGTGTGCACATCGTGTAACCCGATTACGAAAACCACCGCGCCCTTGCATCAGACTGACGCTCACACACCCGACCAACATGCCCCAACGCACCGTATTTTTCATTTCCGACGGCACCGGCATCACCGCTGAAACCTTCGGTAACGCCATCCTCGCCCAGTTCGAAACCAAAGCACGGCATGTGCGCCTGCCCTTCGTGGACACGGTCGACAAAGCCCACCAGGCGGTGCGGCAAATCAACCACACCGGCGTGGTGGACGGCAACAAGCCCATCGTATTCACCACCTTGGTGAATATGGAAGTGCTCAAAGTCATCCAGGAAGGCTGTCAGGGTATGTTGCTGGACATGTTCGGCATGTTTGTGCATCCCTTGGAGCAGGAGCTGGGGCTCAAGTCCAACCACCGCATCGGCCGCTTCAGCGACGCGAGCAAAAGCAAGGAATACCACGACCGGATTGAAGCCATCAATTTCTCCCTGGCGCACGACGACGGCCAAAGCAACCGCGACCTGGAACAGAGCGATGTGATTCTGGTGGGCGTGAGCCGCAGTGGTAAAACCCCCACCTCGCTGTATCTGGCCATGCAATACGGCCTCAAAGCGTCCAACTACCCGCTGATCCCGGAAGACTTTGAGCGCCGCCAGCTTCCGCCGGCCCTGGTGCCGCACCGGGGCAAGATTTTTGGCCTCACCATCCAGCCCGAGCGTTTGAGCGAAATCCGCAATGAACGCCGCCCCAACTCACGCTACGCGTCGCTGGAAAACTGCCGCATGGAGGTGAGTGAGGCCGAGGCCATGATGCGCCGCACCGGCATCCGTTGGCTCTCCACTACCACCAAGTCAATCGAAGAAATCGCGACTACGATTCTTCAGGAAATACACCCGGAGCGGCTGGTGTACTGAGCGCTTGCAGTTTGCGCTCCAGCGATGAAACGCTGGCACTTTCCACATACACGCACTGTTTGCCGGTGCGCTTGCAAAAGTCTTTGACGCGCCAATAGGCGTTGTGGCTGATGCAGCCGGTCTGGCAAATCACCAGATCTGCAGCGGCGAGACTGGCATCCAGCACCGAGGCGTTGTCTTCCAGACCGCCATCGTGGTGGGCGAAGCGCCCACCCACCCGCTCCACCACATCGCGGTAGTTGGCGATATTGCCGCTGCGCCCGCCTACACACAGCACCGTTTTCTGGCCCAAGGCCAGATGCACCGGGTGCTCTTGCACAGCCGCTACCCGAGGCAAAACGGCGCGCTCCGGCAACGCATGTCTCTCCGCCAAGCTGCGCTCTGCAGACTGCAAGCGCCGCCGCAACTCGGTGTTGTGCTGCTCCAGCTCTCGTTGGCGCACGGTCATGCGTTCCAGCTTCTTCTGGAGATGCACCTTCTCGTCCCATTGGGACACACTGCCGCGTAGCTGCTCCAAATCCTGCGCCATGAAGGCAATACGGCTGTCTTTAGCAACGACCTCGGCCCGCACTTGGAGCAATGCCGTCTGCAGTCGATCCAGCTCTGCTTTCTTCTCCACCATCACGCGCGTCATGCGCTCCTGGACCTTGCCCAGCTCGCGGATCAGCACCGCATTTTCATCGGCGACCGCATGGAAGCGGGTCATTTCCAGACGTACACCCGCCCCCGCCTGGTGCTGGAACATGTGCAAATCTTTGCACATGGCATCGCGCAATGCAGCATCACACCGCGGATGGGTCAATGCTGCCCAAAAGGCGCCTGCTACGTCCCCCGCTTTCAAATAGCGCACCCAGAGTTCCGCCACTGCCAGCGTGTTCTTGGCGGGCCTGAATGCCTGGATTTCGCGCGCGTAGCGCACCTCCAACTCCGCCTGCATAAGCTCCGACAGCTTGCAGCGCCGCGCCGCTTCAGACACCGCGCCTGCATGCACCTCATAGTCATTGGCGACCGCGCTACCGCCCAAAGCTTTGTTCACCAAGCGCCGCAAAACGTCGATCGGCAAACTCACTCCGATCAGAGGGCAATGGCAATGGGCATCCAAATCCCACAAGCGCCGGCGACGCGAACCGGTGAGCTCCGACGGACCGGGGTGCGGAGACTGACAGCCCTGCGCAGGAGCGGAGTTGGGGTACGCCAAGGAGGGTTCATTTGCTATAATTTTAATAGCTGCTTGCGCAGATACTGCGTGCGCTAGAGGCATATTTGACTCCTAATTTCAGAAAAATCGCCCGAAGGCTGCTGGTGCCCTTGCGCAGCCAAGCGCTTACGCCACGCCATCACGGGGCGTACCACCTCGCGCCGCTGAGGCTTGCCCGCGCGAGTCTCAGCCGCAGGCTCGCAACACAGGCACCACGCCTGATAGCGGCTGCCACTTTGCGCATGCGGGTGCTGAGCCCGCATCAGCGCTTGCACGGCGGAGCCGCCTCCGCCTGCATCGTCGTTTGAGTGATCGTCCATCGCTCCTCCTCTGCAATTTCGACATGAAATGCATATCGCTCAAAACAAAGTATATGCGAATCATTCTCATTTGATGAGAATTTTGAAGTGCAAGCGAGGTGTCGATTTACCAAACTTTGCAATGCCACGAACAAGCGCGCTGGGGATAATGGCGCTTTCAACACAAGGAGCCCCCATGAAAGGCGACGCACAAGTCATTGGCCATTTGCAAGCGCAACTCAAGAACGAGCTGACCGCCATCAACCAGTACTTTTTGCACTACCGCATGTACAAGCACTGGGGCTTCGACAAGCTGGCCAAAAAGGAATACGCCGAGTCGATTGGCGAGATGAAACACGCAGACATGCTGATGGACCGCATCTTCATGCTCGACGGCCTGCCCAACCTGCAAGACATGGCCAAAATCATGGTCGGCGAGAGCGTGCCCGAGGCGCTGGAATGCGACTTGAAAGCCGAAGTGGGCGCGCAGGCCACCATCAAAGCCGGCATCGCACATTGCGAATCCGTACGCGACTACGTGTCGCGCGACCTGCTGCAAAAAATTCTGGACGACACCGAAGAGCACATCGATTTTCTGGAAACCCAGATCGACCTGATTGCCAAGGTCGGCCTGCCCAACTACCTGCAAAGCCAAATGGGCGAGCTGAGCTAATTACGCGCTCATCCCCCCTCTCTCTGCAGATTGCGCCGCGTCAAAACCGGCGCATTTTTTTCAAAAGCAATGAGAACGATTTGCATTAAGATGCGCAACATTCATCTTTAGCCATTTCAGGAAGACTCTCATGCATCAGCGCACCCTCGTTGCCGCCGCCCTGCTCAGCGCCGTTTTGTGGAGCGGTGTGGCCGCACATGCCCAGACCACCGAGCCCAAGACCGTCGTTCAGCATTACGCCAACCTCGTGCACGCCAACTACAGCGATGTGCTCAGCAGCGCCCAAAAGCTGCAAAAGGCAGTGGCAGCCTTCACAGCCGCGCCCTCGGCCCAAGGGCTTGCAGATGCCCAACAAGCCTGGCTGGCAGCGCGGGAGTTTTACGGACAAACCGAGGCCTTTCGCTTTTACAGCGGCCCGATTGACGACGACAAAGGCCCCGAAGGCCGCCTGAACGCCTGGCCGCTGGACGAGTCGTATATCGACAGCGTGGCGGGCAAGCCTAAAGCCGGCATCGTCAACAACCCCAAAATCAAAATAACCAAAGCCAATCTGGCCAAGCTCAATGAGCGCGGCGGTGAAGAAAACATTGCTGCGGGTTGGCATGCCATCGAATTCATGTTGTGGGGCCAAGACCAAAGCGACACCGGCCCCGGCAACCGCTCCTTTGAAGACTTTGTGGATGGCAAAGTACCCAACGCAGATCGACGCAGGGCTTTCCTGAACACCGCTACCGAGCTGCTGGTAGATGACTTGAGCTTTCTCGTCAACGCATGGGCGCCCGGTGCCAAAAATTACCGCGCCCGGTTCGAGCAAGGCGGCATGCAGTCGGTGCGCAAAATGATTGTGGGCTTGGGTTCCCTCTCGCGCGGCGAGTTGGCGGGCGAGCGCATGGAAGTCGCCATGAACACCCAGGACAAGGAAGACGAGCACTCGTGCTTCTCCGATAACACCCACCGCGACATCGTGGCCAACGCACAGGGCATCGAAAACGTGTGGCTGGGCAGCTATAAGCGCCTGGACGGCAGTCTCTTGCAAGGCCCTTCTCTCAAAGACCTAGTTGCAGCAAAAAACGCCCTGGTGGCGGAGCGTACCAGCCAGCAGATCGCGACCAGCGTAGCCAACGCCAGTGCCATCCAGGCTCCGTTTGACCGCGAGATCGTGGGCGACAAAAACGCCCCCGGTCGCCAGCGGGTGCAAAAAACCATCGACAGCCTGGTGCAGCAGTCCAAGGACATCACCGAAGCGGCCGCTGCCATCGGCATCACCAAGCTCGCCCAAACCAAATGAAGCTGCGGCCTCGCCAAAAGTTCGGCCTGGCTATTTCTGCCGCAGGTGCCTTCGCCGCTTTGTGTTGGCCCCTGTGGGGCAATACCAGCCCCCAAACCAGCGGCAACGCGCAAGGCGAGCTGACAGCGGGTGCAGCCACCGCTTTTGCCACCGGACGCAATGCGTTTTCCATGCCCTTGCCCACGCTGGATGATGAAGAGCGCGCCCGCTTTGCCGTGGGCAACTCTTTTTTCAGGCGCAATTGGGTGGAAGCACCGGCATCCACCACCGCGCGTGACGGATTAGGCCCTCACTTCATCGCCCGGTCGTGCGGCGGCTGCCATGTGCAAGACGGGCGTGGCGCTCCGCCCGACTTCCGCAAAGGGCTGAGCGAGCAGCCCGTGGCGCTGCTGATGCGCCTCTCGGTGCCGGGTGTGGGCGCCCACGGTGGCGTGGTGCCCGACCCGGTGTATGGCGACCAGTTCAACAACGCCGCCATCCAAGGCGTGCAGCCCGAGGGGCAGGTTCGCATTCGCTACCAAACACTGCGGGGCCGCTTTGCAGACGGCACCCCTTACACCTTGCGTCAACCCCACTACGAACTTGTCAACTTGGCCTATGGCCCGCTGGCACCGGGTGCCATGTTGAGCCCCCGCATTGCACCGCACATGGCGGGCGTAGGTTTGCTAGAGGCTATTCCTGAGGCCGACATTGTGGCCAATGCGGCTGCGCAAGCGGCAAGCCCCGGCCCCATCAAAGGCCAGGTCAATCATGTGTGGGACGACTTCGCCCAGGCCATGCGCGTAGGCCGTTTCGGCTGGAAGGCCAACCAGGCTAGCATTGCCAGCCAGACGGCGGGGGCGTTTTTGGGGGACATCGGCATCACCTCGACCCAGCACCCACAAGAAGCCTGCACCCCCGCGCAAAAAGACTGCCTCGCCGCCCCCCGAGGCGCGCAAGGAAAGGCCCCCGAGATCGACGACCGCACCTTGTCGGATGTGGTCTTTTACCAAGCCACCCTGGCGCCGGCCGCGCGCCGCCATGCCGAGTCGGCGACCGTCGCCCAGGGGCAAGCGCTGTTCACCCAAGCACAGTGCAGCGCCTGCCACCGACCCAGCTACACCACGGGCGAGCCACCGTTCCCCCGTTTGTCCAGCCCCAAGGTACAAGGCCTCACCATCTGGCCTTATACCGACTTGCTGCTCCACGACATGGGGCCCGCGCTGGCGGATGGCCGGCCCGACTTTGCAGCCAATGGCCGACAGTGGAAAACCCCGCCTCTCTGGGGCGTGGGCCTGATCCACGACGTGAACGGCCACCGCCGCTTGCTGCACGACGGGCGTGCCAACGGCGTGCTGGAAGCCATTCTTTGGCACGGCGGCGAGGCACAGGCCGCCAAAGAGCGGGTACTCAAACTTTCAGCCGATGAGCGCCGCGCACTGGTCGCTTTTGTGGAGTCTTTGTGAAACGACGTGATCTCGCATTTTTGATGCCATTTATGGCCCTAGCGCCTATGGAATATGCGCGAGCAGCTATCAAAAAAGGAGCACTCCCTGGCTGTGAAGGTACACCTGCCGCCCCAGCTCCCTACATACGCGCATCCGAATTGGTGCTGGACCTGCTGGGCCACAGCCTGTTGCCCGCCGCCAACGCATTTGCACAGCACAGCCACACGCTGCACGAGCACCTGCGCACCCGCCCCTGGGCGGACTGCCGCGCCGCCTGGGTGAACAGCATGTTGGCCTGGGAGACCTTGTCTGCCGTGCCGGTAGACGCCTTGCTGGAGCGCCGCTCTGCGCGCACCGTGGATTTTTGGCCAACGCGCCCGGCGCAAATTCAGGTGCTGCTGGACGCCGGCACTACCCGCTTTGACTCCCCGCAAGCCCTGCAAACCATTGGCGCCAGTGCCAAAGGCCTGCCTGCGCTCGAGTGGCTGCTGTTTCGCAACGATGGCAGCGCGCCCCAGCCTGCACTGGCTGTAGCGCTGGCCGAGCAGGTGCTGCTGGAAGCCCGCACCCTGGAGCAGGCTTACACCGCACTCCACCAAACGACATGGGACGAGGCAGACGCCTGGTCCGCCTACGGCAACTGGTTTGGGCAGGCGGTGGGCAGCCTGGAGCAGTTGCGGCTGAAAAAGCTCAAAGCCAATACCCGTGGCAAAGACAGCGCCATATGGGTCCGCGGCGTCAGCGGCCAAACGCGGGCTGCCTGGCAAGCACAGGCGCGTGCCTTGCAGGCATTTTTCACCGGCCCGCTGGACAGCGCACCGGGGTCTGCCTGCCACGCCGCGCTCCCTTTGCCCGGCACCCTGCACAGCCTATTGCTGGGCCGGCGTTACCCCCGGGAGGCAGAGCGCTTGCAGGTACTGACCCGCGCGATGGTGCAGGCACTCCACCAGGCCCGGCCCGAGAACACGGCCAGCCTCCAGCGTGCGCAGCAAAGCCTCGCGGGCTTGCACCGCTACGTGAGCGACCTGGGGAGCGAGCTGTTCGACTTTTCGCTGGGCTTCACCGATGCTGATGGCGATTGAGCCCTCCGTGACGCCACCCACCAGCACCCGTAGCGCTAGCCTCAGCCGTCGCACGCTGCTGCAAACCACACTGGCAGCCTGTGTGGGCTGGCTGGGGGGCACCACCCACGCAGCTGCGGCCGCACAAGAAGGGGCCGCAAGCAGCCGCTCGGCGCTGCGCGTGTTGACCGCTTGGCAACAGGGGGAGACGGCGTATGCCGGCATCTGGTCTCCGGGCGTGCAGTTGCGGGGCATCGCATTACCGGCGCGGGCGCATGGGCTGCTGCCTGTGCCGGCGGCAGCAGGCTTGCCGGGCGCCCAAGCCCTGGTGCTGGCCCGCCGCCCCGGGGAATACCTGCTGCGCATGGACTTGCACCGCCAGCGCGCCCTGCGGTGGCACCCCCTGGAAGACGATCGCTACCTGGCCGGCCACGCTTGCGCCAGCCTGGACGGCACCACATTTTTCACCACCGAAACCGATGGAGAAACCGGAGCCGGCCTGGTGGTAGAGCGCCACTGGGCCAGCCTGGAGAAACAACGCGAATTTGCCAGCCATGGCATCGGCCCGCACGCCTTACTCACCTTGCCAAACGACCATCTGCTGGTGGCAAATGGCGGCATTCTCAACCTGCCCGAAACCGGAAGGCATAAGCTCAACATCGGGCGCATGGCGCCCAACCTGAGTGTGCTGGAGCCCACCACGGGCGAGCACATACAAGGCTGGTCTCTGGACGACCCGTACCTGAGCCTGCGCCATCTTGCACGGTCTGCGGACGGCACAGTTGCCGTTGCGATGCAAGCCGAGCACCCGGACCCGACTGCACGCCAGCACGCTCCGGCCTTGGCGCTGTGGCGCGACGGGCAGTTGAAAACCGTGGACTGGCACGGCGGCCAAGCTCCGCCGGGCTGGGACGGCTACGCCGGCGATGTGTGCTGCACCCACGGCCGCTTTTGGATCAGCGCGCCCCGTGCGGGATGGATGGTGTCGTGGTCGGTGCGGGGCGACGATCAACAACTCATCCCGCTGGCGGGCGTAGGAGCACTGAGCGGGCAGGGCCCTAGATTGTTCGCGGCAGGCGAGGCTGCGGCTTTGTGGCTCCCGGCAGACGCCGCAGCCCCGACCTCGCACCGCCTCTCCACCGCGTGGGACAACCATGCGATGGTGCTACCGCCAACGGCGTTACGGAGCTAAGGCCTCCAGGCTTTCCAGCATCTGCCGCCCTACCGCTTGAAACTCAGGCGTGGGGGACTGCACAAGTTGCTCACCCGCCAAGCGCTTGTAGCCGGGCGTGGCGGTGAGGGGCACTTTTTTGAGCCACTCCAGCGCCTGTTGCAGCTGCCCCCGGGCGGCTAGCATGCTGGCGTAGTTGAACTGCCCGCGAAAGTCTCCCCCATGGGCGCCCTTTTCAAACCACGTAAAGGCTGCCTCCACGTCTCTGCGCACCACGCGGCCGTCTTCATAAAAGTGGCCGATTTTGGTCATGGACTTGGCATGCCCCAAGCGGGCGGCACGGCGGTACCACTCCAGCGCAGCCGTCGGATCTTTGCGCACACCACGGCCGGTAGCCAGCATGTTCGCATAGTTGTACATGCCCGCCTCCAAGCCCTTGTGTGCCGCCTGCCGGTACCAGTTGACCGCCGCAAACGCATCGGGCGGGGTACCCCAACCATTTTCAAAACAACGCCCGGCCATGTTGATGCCGACGATGTGGCCTTGCTTACCGGCCTTGAGAAACCACCCAAGCGCCTCCTGGGGGTTGCGCTCCACACCATGACCATCCAGCAACCACTGCCCCAGGATGGATTGCGCGTCTCCATGGCCCAGGTGCGCGGCCGCCTGCATCCAGGCAGCCGCCGCCATGGGCTCGTCCGCAGTAATGGACTGCCAGTCCTCCGGTGAAAGTGCATTCAAAGAGGCCAGGCTATCGGGGAGAGCAAGAACATTGTTCGGCATTATTTATTCGCATCAAATAAGAATTGTTCGCAATGATAGCCATCATCTGTCCGACACAGTTCATCTGGATTCCAGAGGTAAAAGTGCTGTTGTGTTTCAACCCAATAGACATTATTTCTTTACAAAGAATGCAAATGCGACAAATTCCCATTTAGAATACGCAACTTCCATTCAACGCTTCACTGTGAGCTTCCATGATTGTTTGCGTTTGCCACCGCGTCTCTGACAAAGAAATTCACCAGCACGCCAGTGAGGGGAAAAGCTTTGAAGATATCCAGATCGATCTGGGCGTTGCCACCCAGTGCGGCCGCTGCGAAGACTGCGCCCGCGATGTCGTGGAATGCTGCCACGCGAATGCAGCACTGGTCCACGGCGCATGGAAAACCATGCAGATCACGCGTCATCTGTAACCATTTTTTTGCAAGCAAACAGGAATAATTCTTGTTTACTTAAAACTTTCAGCAAGCCACGTCAGTTGTCACCGGAGGTGATGAAGACATAGCCAGCAAATTCTTTCACACGAACGTATTGAGCGCTATGCCACACACCAAACCACTGGAGACTTCCAGCCCCTCATCCCACTCCCCCGCCACTTTGCTGCCCCTGGGCGCCATGCTGCTGGCCGGCTCGTTTTCAGCGGTTGCGCAAGAAAGCGCCGGCGCCCCCGTGAAATCGCTCAAGCAGGTCACCATCACCGAGCAGGCAGAAGAAGCCCAGGGCAAAGATTCTGTGCGTGCCACCACCACCAGCATTGGCAAGGGCAAGCAGGACTTGCGGGATATTCCCCAATCCATCACCGTGGTCACCGAGAAGCTGGTCGATGACCGCAACCTCGACACCCTCAAGGACGTGCTGCACAACACCGCAGGCGTGACCTTCTTGGCCGCCGAGGGCGGTGAAGAAGACATCCGCCTGCGCGGTTTCTCGCTGGCGCAAACCGGAGACATTTTTGTAGATGGCATGCGGGACCCCGCGTTTTATGACCGCGACACCTTCAACAGCGACAAAATCGAACTCTTGCGTGGCTCTGCCTCCATGTTGTTCGGGCGTGGCTCCACCGGAGGCGCCGTCAACCAAAGCAGCAAACAAGGCCGCGCGATAGACGACAACGAAGTCACCACCACGCTAGGCAGCTACAACTACCGCCGCGTTACTGGCGACTTCAACATCAAAACCGGCGAAGACTCCGGCCTGCGTATCAACGCCATGGCGACCAAGGCCGACAACAACGGCGCGGGCAGCAGCATCGACAAGCGCGGGATAGCCGCTAATTACCGCTGGGGCATCGGCACCAAAGACGAGTTCTCGGTCAGCTTGTATTCGCTGGAAAACAATAACGGCATCAACTACGGCGTGCGCTGGATCAAACCCACATCCACTGCAGACACTGCGACCAGCGTACTCAACGAAGCCATCGCGCCACAAACGTATTACGGCATGGCCAGCGACTACAACGATGGCACTGCGAACTACATCACCGCCAGCCACACCCACCGCTTTGACGACGACAGCGAACTGAAAACCAGCGTACGCCGTGGTGTGTACACCCGCGACCAACGGGCCACTCTGTGGAACTACGCAGCCGGAACAGGAATTAACAACTTCTCAAATGCCACGGTAATTACGCGCGGAGCGCAGAACAAGATTCAAGATCTGAACTCCGTCTACCTCCAAAGCGACTACACCAAAAAGCTCACGGCCTTCGGCCTGAAACATGAGCTATTCACTGGGGTGGATGTGGCCCAAGAGAACAAAAACGTGTTCAGAGTGACTGGAGGTGCAAGCCGCCCTTCCACGACAGTAGCCACTCCAAACGACGGAGCATCCGTGGATGAAGGTGCGCGCGTACTCAGCCGCTCCAGCGCGTTCCAGGCCGATAACCTGGGTCTCTACGCCATGGACCTCGTGCAAGTCGCAGAACACTGGAAGGTGCTGGGCGGATTACGTTTTGACCGCATGCGTGGCAACTACGTTACCGAAGATGCTGCCGGCAACAAAACAGCCGCTTACGACCAGACCATTGCGAACTGGAGTCAGCGCGTTGGTGTTCTTTACCAACCTACGGAGTTGAGCTCTTACCACTTCTCATGGGGCACTTCGTACAACACGTCTGCAGACACCTACTCTTACAGCGGCACCAGCTCCAATGCACCACCTGAGCAGAGCCGCAACGTAGAGATTGGTGCCAAGCTGGACTCTGCAGACAAGCGCTACACCACTCGTTTGGCAATCTTCCAGTCGGTGAAGTTCAACGAACGCAACACCGACCCAGACAACGCTGCTGCCACAGCGGTGCTATCCGGGCGTCGCCATGCCACGGGTCTGGAAGTTGACGTCTCCGGCATGTTGACCCCGAAATGGGAGGTTTACGGCTCCTACATGTGGATGCCTGACGCCATGGTCGATGCGGCCGCACCGTGCCCCGCAACAGGAACCTGCACCCAAAACACAGCGGGTGATCGCGTTGGCGATCGCCCCTCCCTGACCCCAGTGCACAGTGGAACCGTGTGGACAACCTACCAGTTCACGCCCAACTTCCGCGCAGGCACCGGTGTCAACTTCCGTAGCGAACAGTCGCCGAACCGGAACCCGGGCTTTTTTGCACCCGGATACGCCACGCTGGACTTGATGGGCGAATACAAATTCAGCGAGAAAACCGCGCTGAAGGTGAACGTCACCAACGCCCTCGACAAGCTGTATGCCGACGGTCTGTACACCTCGTTCTACACACCCGGTGCGGGCCGCAATGTCCAGGCGACGTTGACCCACAAGTTCTAAACCCCACCCACTCCCTGCCAGCCACCGCCATGCTTTTGCACCTGCCCGAACTCCTGACTTCCGATGAAGTCACCCACGCCCAGCAACTTTTGAAAGAGGCACCGTGGGTGGACGGGCGCAAAGGCACTGGCGAGCTGGCCAAGCAGGTCAAAAACAACGAGCAGCTCGACCACGACGGCGAAATCGCGCGCAGCATCCGGGAACTGGTGCTGCGCGCCTTGGACCGCAACACCACCTTCTTCTCGGCGGCGTTGCCAAAAAAAGTGTTTCCGCCCCGTGTGAACCGCTACGGCGGGGACTCCAACTTCTACGGCAACCATATTGACGGCTCGGTGCGCTACCTACCCGGTACCGGCCAACGCCTGCGCACCGATGTGTCGTGCACTGTGTTTTTGAGCGACCCGGCCGACTACGACGGTGGCGAACTCACCATCGCCGGCACCTATGGAGAGCAAACCGTCAAACTGCCGGCAGGCCATGCGGTGCTCTATCCGGGCACCAGCCTGCACCAGGTCAAGCCCGTGACACGCGGTCACCGGGTGGCCTGCTTCTTCTGGATTGAGAGCCTGGTACGCGGCGACGAGCAGCGCCGCATGCTCTACGAGCTGGATATGAACCTGCTGAACTTGCGCCGCCGCCATGGCGATTCGGATGAAACCGTCGCGTTGACCGGCGTTTACCACAACATGCTGCGCATGTGGGCCGACACCTGAGCGTGCGCCATACCCCACCTCCCCCGTACACCGCCATGTCTACCTTTGACCTTGCCCGACCCGGCCCCCTGCCTGCCATGAGCCGCAACACCTCCATCGCCATCAGCGTGGTTGCCCTGCACATTCTGGTGCTGTGGGCGCTGCACACCGGCTTGCTACGCCGTGTGGCAGAAGTGGTGGTGCCTGCAGAAATTCTGGTGGAAATCATGGCCCCCGCCTCGCCTCCACCCCCAGCGCGCCCCACCCCCAAGCCGCAACCGGCTGCCAAGCAGACTGCACCCAAGCCCCCCACACCTGCACCGCTGGCCATTGCGCCATCCGCGACCGCACCTGCAGCCACGGCTGCGGCTCCCACCGCAACGGCACCGGCCGCCGCATCGGCCAACACCACCGCCAGCACCAGTGGCAACGCCCCCGCCGCACCACCAGCGCCCCCTGCACCGGCCAAGGTGGAAATGCCCTCCAGCGATGCGGACTACCTAAACAACCCCAAACCGGCCTACCCCGCCCAAAGCAAGCGCCTGCTCGAAACCGGCAAGGTCGTGGTGCGCGTGTTCATCGGCACCGATGGCCAAGCCAGTCAGGCCAGCGTGAAACACAGCAGTGGCTTTGACCGCCTCGACCAAGCCTCGCTGGAGACCGCTCTCAAGTGGCGCTATGTACCCGGCAAACGCGACGGCGTGCCACAGGGCATGTGGTTTGACGTGCCCTTTAACTGGCAACTCACTCGCTGAGTCGCCCCGTTTTATTCACCTGAATTTGATTTTTTGATTGGAGTAAATGTATGGAATCCCAACTCGGACTCGCCACCCTCTGGACCCAAGGCGACTGGGTCACCAAATTCGTGGCCCTGCTGTTGCTGGGCATGTCGCTGGCCTCGTGGATCGTGATCCTCATCAAGGCGCTGGACATTTTCAAGTTCAAGTCATTGGCGGCCCGCACCGAAAACTTCTGGCACAGCGCCGACTTTGAAGGCGGCATTCAGGCCTTGGGCACCCCGACCGACAACCCCTTTGTGCAACTGGCCCGCTCCGGCCAGGAAGCCACTACCCACCACCGCAACACCCAAACCCAGTTGCACGACGCCCTGGACATCAGCGACTGGATCAGCCGCTCCCTGCGCAACAGCATTGACGACAGCACCGCCCGCTTCCAGAGCGGCCTGGCCGTGCTGGCCTCGGTAGGGTCTACGGCGCCCTTCGTGGGCTTGTTCGGCACCGTATGGGGCATCTACCACGCGTTGATGGGCATTGGCGCCTCCGGCCAGGCCACCATCGACAAGGTTGCCGGCCCGATTGGCGAGGCACTGATCATGACGGCACTGGGCCTGGCCGTGGCCATTCCCGCCGTGCTGGGCTACAACGCGCTGGTGCGGGGCAACAAGTCCATCCTCACCAAGCTCAACCGCTTTGCACACGACCTGCACGCCTACTTCGTCACCGGCGCCCGGGTGAGCCACCACCAGGGTACCGATGGCAAGGTCGTTGCCATGAAAAAAGCCTAAGCCGCTGCCGAGGAACCTACCATGTCATTCGGAATGCAAGACGCCAGCGCCGACAGCGATGGCGAGGTGATGAACGAAATCAACATGACGCCCCTGGTGGACGTGATGCTGGTGCTGCTCATCATCTTCATCATCACCGTGCCGGTGATGAAACATGCGGTGAATGTAGAGCTGCCCACCGCCACCAGCCAGCCCCAGCAAACCAAGCCGGAAACCCTGCAGCTCAGCGTGGATGCGCAGGGCACCTACTTCCTGAACCAAGCCAGCGTTAGCACCGACGCCCTGCCCGGCGTGCTGCAGGCAGAGGCGGCCAAAGACCCCCAGCCGGAGCTCCACATCCGGGGAGACAAGGCCGTGCGCTACGAGTTTGTGGCGCAGGCCATGGCGGCCGCACAGCAAGCCGGCTTGCGCAAAATCGGCTTTATCACCGAGCCCCAACACTGAACGAGGCGGCATGCACACACCCAGCACCTTGGCGCCCATGCCGAACGCTCACCCCCTCCAGGCCAGCCCGAGTAGCCCAGAGGCACGCACTCCGGATTGGGGCCCGGTGGTGCAAGCCAGCGCCCTGCTGGGGGCCCGCCAGAGCGTGGACATTGAGTACAAAGGCCAGCGTTACCGCCTGCAAACCACCAAAGCCGGCAAACTGATCCTAACCAAGTAAGCCCGCGTTGGGCATAAAAATAGCTGCTGGCGCACATCCGCTGTGCGGGAGCAGCTATTTTTTTGATAGCAGCGAGAACGCGGCTTACAAACCAATGGCTGCGATGCCCGCCTTGGCAATCTGCGCGTCTTCGCTCGACTTGACGCCGCTCACACCCACCGCACCCAGGCACTGGCCGTCTTTGATGATCGGCACGCCGCCTTCCAGCAAGGCATCCAGGTGAGGGGCGCTCAAGAAAGAGACACGGCCGCCATTGATCATGTCTTCGTACACCTTGCTCTCGCGGCGACCCAAGGCAGCCGTGCGGGCTTTGCCGGGCGCAATGTGCGAGGAGATGGGCGCGGCGCCATCCAGACGCTGGAAGGACAACAGGTGGCCGCCGTCATCCACAATGGCAATGCTCACTGCCCAGTGGTTTTTGACAGCCTCGGCGTATGCAGCAGCGGCGATGGCGGCCACGTCGGAAAATTCGAGTACAGCTTTGGTTTTCATGGTGCTCAGGTTAAAAGTGGGTGAAAACCCAGAGCATACCCAAAGCGCAAGGCCTCTTTCTGCCGCCCAACACACATCAGCCCCACCCGAAAGTGCTGGAATAGACATACAAAGCACGGGGGCGGCCTTGCAAAACCCTAGAATGTTCGCATCTGCAGGTCACGCACGCACCACGCGGCGCATACCCCGCAGTTTTTTAACTGGAGTAACACCATGACAGATCGCACTACAACCTTCGGCCAGAGCCTGGGCTATGGCGCATCGACCGCGCAACGCAACAAAGTGCTGCGCAACACCTACTGGCTGCTCTCGCTGAGCCTGATTCCCACCGTGTTGGGCGCCTGGGCCGGCGTGGCACTGAATATTGCGCCGCTGTTCAGCGGCATGCTGGGCTTTGTTTTGTTCATGGCAGTGGCCTTCGGCTTCATCTTTGCCATTGAGAAAACCAAGAACTCGGCCACCGGCGTACCCGTCTTGCTGGGCTTTACCTTCTTCATGGGCTTGATGATGTCGCCCCTGATCCAGCGCACGCTGGGCTTCAGCAACGGCCCCCAGCTGATCATGACGGCCTTCGGCGGCACCGCTGGCGTGTTCTTTGCCATGGCCAGCCTGGCTACCGTTATCAAGCGCGATTTGACCGGCATGGGCAAGTGGCTGATGGTGGGCACCATCGTGCTGCTGGTGGGTGGCCTGATCAACGCCTTTGTGGGCTCCAGCGCCGGCATGATGGCGCTCTCCATGGCGGCCATCGGCATTTTCAGCTTCTGGATGCTGTACGACGTCAAGCGCATCATCGATGGCGGCGAGACCAACTACATCACCGCAACGCTGGCCCTGTATTTGGACATCGTCAACGTGTTCCAGAACTTGCTGGCCTTGCTGGGCATCTTCGGCGGCGAGCGCGACTAAGCGCTTGCGCATGCACCCTCAAAAAAGGCCCCTCGTGGGCCTTTTTTATTGCCCGCGCATCAAGGGTTAATAGTTGAGCGTAATTGCCGATATAACTGGTAGCACTCCATCCGCCCTATGACACTACGCCCCCTGCTTCTTCTTTCTGCCCTGCTGCTGACGGCTTGCGATCTGCAATCCATCCAGGCGGCCATGGCAGACCCGAAGATCGCCCAGCGCGAGGCCGAAGCCAAAGCCATCGGCAGCGCCTGCCGCCACGGGCTGCGCAGCATTGAAGACTGCTACTCGCTGAACGAGAAAGCCTCCAAAGCCGCCGTATTCGCCGGATGGAAAGAGATGGACCTCTACATGCGGGAAAACAAAATCGAAGGCGTGGCCCCCCAAGGCCTGAAGCCCGCACCGCCACCGCCGCCGCCCTCGGAAGAAGTCATCACCGAAAAAGCGGCGGACGATAGCAAGGCCAAAACCAAGCCCAAAGCAAAAGCGGAGCACTAGGCTCCGCTTTTTTTAGTTCAGCTCGAACACCGCAATACTCTCCACATGCGCGGTGTGGGGGAACATATTCACCACCCCCGCCTTGGTGCAGGTGTAGCCGGCTTCGTTGACCAGCACACCGGCATCGCGCGCCAAGGTCGCAGGAGCGCAGCTCACGTAAACGATACGCTTGGGCGGCGTCCAGCCTTGGCGCAGCTCCGGCTGCTGGTGCAAGGCGGCCAGGGCCTGCACCAGGGCGTAGGCGCCTTCGCGGGGCGGGTCGATCAGCCATTTGTCGGCGCTGCCATCGGCAATCAACAACTCGGGCGTCATCTCAAACAAGTTGCGCGCTACAAATTTAGTAGCTGCCAGCGCAGGCGTATCGGGCGCCAGAGCTTCTTTCTGCTTGGAATTGAATACCAGGTTTTCGCGCGAGCGGGCCACCAGCGACTCGGCCCCCTCCACGCCCAGCACTTCGCGCGCCTGGGTGGCCAGCGGCAGGGTGAAGTTGCCAAGGCCGCAGAACCAGTCAATCACCCGCTCGGTCTTTTGCACCTGCAGCAGCCCGAGCGCGCGGGACACCAGCACGCGGTTGATGTGCGGATTCACCTGCGTGAAGTCCGTGGGGCGGAAAGGCATGGTGATGCCGTAGTCCGGCAAGGTGTAGGCCAGGTCGCCGGTTTCATGGCCAGGCAGCTCATCCAAGCGGTGAATGGTCTCTGGCCCCTTGGGCTGCAGCCACCATTGCAGGCCGGGCTGGGTGGCCGCAAATTCGCGCAGGCGGCCCTTGTCGGCCTCTGACAAGGGCTCCATGTGGCGCATCACCAGGGCGATGACGCCAGCCTGGCTGTCCTGGCTGGTGCCCATGTCGCCCATGGCGAGTTCGAGCTGGGGAATCGTTTCCACCGCGTCCATGGACTCAATCAACTGGCGCAGCGGCAGCAGCATGGCACTCACGCGGGGCGCCAGCACAGGGCAGACCTTCATGTCGGCCACATAGCGGCTCTTGCGCTCGTGAAAGCCGATCAGCACCGCTCCCTTTTTACGCACAAAGCGCACCGACAGGCGCGAGCGGTAGCGGTAGCCCCAGGCCGGGCCTTCAATGGGGCGCACCACGTTGTCCGGCTTGACTTTGCCGATGTGCTGCAGGTTGTCTTCCAGCACCCGTTGCTTCACGGCGACCTGAGCGCCTACGTGCAAATGCTGCATCTTGCAGCCACCACAGGCGCCTTCATGCAAGCCGAAGTGCGGGCACGCCGGCTGCACCCGTTGGGAGGATTCGGTGTGGATCTCGGTGAGCGTGCCTTTCTCAAAACTGGCTTTGCTGCGGTGCATTTGGGCGCTCACCACTTCAAAGGGCAAGGCACCTTCAATGAACACCACTTTGCCATCGGGGCGGTGGGCCACGCCCTGGGCTTCCAGATCGAGGGATTTGACGGCCAGCCAGCCCTCAGGCAGCGGCTTGGGCGAAACCATGTCGTTGTTGTGTACGTCTGTCATCCCTGAATTGTCTCAGGTCGGCGCACTCAGATCAGAAACTCCCGCTTGATACCGCGCCGGGCGAGGTAGCGCTTGAGCTTGAACAGCGCCTCGTTCTGAATTTGGCGCACCCGTTCGCGGGTCAGGCCGAGGCGCTCGCTCAGGGTTTCCAGGGTTTCCGGATCGCGATCATGCAGGCCGAAGCGGGCTTCCAGCACCTCCTGCTCCCGGGCGTTCAGGGTGGCCATCCACTCCTCCAACAAGGCATCCACCTCGTGCTCCAGCGCCACATGGTCGGGGGTGGCGGACACGGTATCTGCCAGGCCGTCGCCCAGCGAATGTTCATCGCCGGAGTGGTCGGAGCGGGCATCCAGTGAGCGGGGGGCCTCTGCCATGGCCAGCAGGTCGGTCACGTCTACCGTGTCCCGGCCGAGCAAGGCGGCAATGTCCTCGACACGGATGCCCTCCGGGCGCTGGGCCAGCAGGGCCGGATCGTTCTCCAGCAGCTTGCGGGCGCGCAGCACCTGCTGCACCTCGCGCACCACATTCACCGGCAGGCGCACCGCACGGCCCTGGTACATGAGTGCGCGATCCACCGACTGGCGTATCCACCAGGTGGCATAGGTGGAAAAGCGGAAACCCCGCTCGGGCTCAAACTTGTCGATAGCGTGCATCAGCCCGAGGTTGCCCTCTTCAATCAAATCCGAAATCGGCACCCCGCGACCGGCGTAGCCCTTGGCAATGCTGATCACCAGGCGCAGGTTGTGCTCGATCATGCTCTGGCGGGCCGCAAAATCACCCGCACGGGCGCGGGTCGCCACGGCAAACTCTTCTTCGGGGGTGAATAGCGGCGTACGGCGCACGCCACGCAGGTAGACCGCCAAGGCGTCGGGGCCCTGCTCGGCGTCAGCAAGGCTATCAATCTCCGGGTGCGCAGCGTCTTTTGCTATGGAATCAGGAGCTGCTCGCGCATATTCGGCGGGCGCTAGAGAGCCATTTGACGTATAAACCGGCTCCACACCTTCACCGGGGACGTTGTCGTCATCGTCGGTGAAGGCGGGGGGCGAGGCCATGGTGTGTTACCGGGGAGGCAGGTACTTGGCAGGGTCCACCGGCTTGCCCTGCTTGCGCACTTCAAAGTGCAGCTTGACCCGGTCGGCATCGCTGTTGCCCATTTCGGCGATCTTCTGGCCCTTTTTCACCGTTTGGTCTTCTTTGACCAGCAGGGTCTGGTTGTGGGCGTAGGCCGTGAGGTAGGTGTTGTTGTGCTTGAGGATGATCAAGTTGCCGTAGCCCCGCAAACCGGCGCCTGCGTACACCACTTTGCCCTCACCGGCGGCCAGCACGGGGTCGCCCGCGTTGCCACCGATATCCACACCCTTGTTTTTCACTTCATCAAACCCGGCGAGCACCGGGCCCTTGCCGGGCCAGATCCACGCCACTTCGTCATCACCGGTGCTGGCAGCCGTAGGCGCGGCAGCGGCGGCGGGTGCACTCGCCGGTGCAGATGCGGCTTTGGCGGGCGCGCTGGCGGCGCTGCTGGCCGCTGTGGCACTGGCAGGCGCCGCAGGAGGCAAGGCGGTTGTCGTGCTGCTGGCGGCCACTACGGGCTTGGCAGTGACGGCCTCGCTGGCAACCGGCGGCACGATGCGCAGCACCTGGCCGACTTCAATTTTGTTGGGGTTCTCAAGGGCGTTCCAACGGGTAATGTCTTTGTGGCTCTGGCCACTTTCCAGCCCGATGCGAATCAGCGTGTCGCCGGGCTTGACGGTGTAGTAACCCGGTTTGCCCGCATTCTCAAAACCCGGAGGCTGCTTGACGGCCTGGGTACGCACGTCCGTCACTACCACTTGCTTGGGTGCCTGGTTGGACCGGTCTTCCACCGGCGCTCGGGTCAGGGGCTTGGAGCCGCACGCAACCAACATTCCCGTGGCCACCACGACTGATCCCACCCACAAACTACGCGAACCCAGCATATTGATTTTTTCCTTCAGGCAACGCCCGATTTTAGGGGCACAAAATGCACGGCCTCGAGAATGCTCTGGCGTAGGCCTTGCGGGGTCTTGTCCACCACCATCAAGGCCTGCCCACCCGCATGCACCGTAGGCGCCACCAAGCGCCCGCCGACGGCCAATTGGTCGATCCACGCTTGGGGCAGCACATCGCCGCCTGCGGCAGAAATAATGCCCGCATACGGCCCGCCTTGGGCATAGCCCACCATGCCGTCACCAAACAACAAATGCAGGTTGGCCAAGCGCAGATGGCGCAGGTTCTCGCGCGCCTTGTCGTGCAAGCCGCGCAGGCGCTCGACGCTGTACACCTGCTCCGCCACACAGCTCAGCACGGCCGCCTGGTAGCCGCAACCGGTACCGATTTCGAGCACCCGGCCCATACGGCCGGTGGCGCCATTGCGCAGCAACTCGATCATGCGGGACACCACACCGGGCTTGGATATCGTCTGCCCCAAACCGATAGGCAAGCTGGTGTCTTCATAGGCCTGGTTGACCAAGGCGCTGTCCACAAAACGATGCCGCTCTATCCTGCCCATGGCCTGTAACACCAAGGGGTCAGTGACCCCCTGCCCTGCCAGCTTTTGCACCATGCGCTGGCGCACGGCTTGGGAATCCATGCCTACGCCCAAGGGCACCGGAATCGCCGCCCCTTTGGATTTGCCAGCGCCCGCAACCCCTGCAGCCGTCTTGGCCACCACGGTCAAGGCGGGAGCCGCATGCCCCAAACCACCCACCGCACTGGGGCGGTTTTTGGCCAGCGTGCTGTCCAGCCGGGCCGGAAACGAAGGCCGCTCTTTCATGCGCTTGCCGGTTGCGCGACACGGCCCATGGTCTGCGCCCAGTAACCCAAGTGGGCATGGTCAGTGAGATCGATTTGCAAGGGCGTGACCGAGACATGGCCCTGCGCAGTCGCGTGAAAGTCGGTGCCTTCGGCATCATCTTTGGCCGGGCCGGCAGCACCAATCCAGTACATGGTCTCGCCGCGCGGGCTTTGTTGCTGAATCACTTTCTCCGCCGCATGCCGCTTACCCAAACGGCAGAGTTTGATAGAGCGAATGTCTTCAAACGGCCGGTTGGGAATATTCACATTCAACAGCCAAGGGGTTGTGGTGATCAACTTTTGCTGCTGCATGGCCAACACCATTTCGCGTGCCTTGTGCGCTGCAGACTGCAGGTGCACCCAGTCCTTTTCCACCTGCGAAAACGCAATCGCCGGCACGCCAAACAAAAAACCCTCCATCGCCGCGCCCACGGTGCCGGAGTAAATCGTGTCGTCCCCCATGTTGGCACCGTTGTTGATGCCGCTCACCACCAAATCCGGCCGGTAGTCCAGCAAGCCGCTCAAGGCAATATGCACGCAGTCTGCTGGGGTACCGTTTACGTAGCGGAAACCGTTGGATGCACGGTGCACGTACAAAGGGGAATGCAGCGTCAGGGCATTGGACTTGGCGCTGTTGTTTTGCTCGGGGGCAATAACTTCCACCTCGGCGACATCTTTCAAGGCCTCGTACAAAGCCACGATGCCTGGCGCCTGGTATCCGTCGTCGTTGGAAATGAGAATTTTCATAGCTAAAAAGAGTGTGAAGGCATTGTAGAGGTCGGACTACGAGCCCGTCGCCGCCGGGACAATCTGTGCTGTAGCAAGCCCACCGTGCAACCTATGATTTGGCAGGAACCACCCTTTGGAGACACTGCATGCATGCTTGGCTTTGTGAAGACCCTACAGGGGTAGACGCGCTGAACTGGAAAGAACTGCCCACGCCGACGCCCGGCCCCGGCGAGGTGCTGGTGGACATCAAGGCAGCAAGCCTGAATTTCCCCGACCTGCTGATCGTGCAGAACAAGTACCAAATCAAACCGCCCCTGCCTTTTGTGCCCGGTGCCGAATATGCCGGCACCGTGGTGGCGCTGGGCGATGGCGTCAAACACCTCAAGATAGGCCAAGCCGTGGCCTGCCTGAGTGGCACCGGCGGCTTTGGCACCCACACACTCGCGCCCGCAGCCCTGTGCATGCCGTTGCCACCCGGCTTTGCGATGGTGGACGCCGCCGCATTCATCATGACTTACGCCACTTCTCACCATGCCTTGGTGGACCGCGCGCAACTGAAGGCGAGCGAAACGGTGCTGGTACTCGGTGCGGCCGGTGGCGTGGGCACGGCCGCCATTCAAATTGCCAAGACCATGGGTGCCAAAGTGATCGCTGCGGCGTCCAGCGCAGAAAAATGCGCCTTGTGCACCACCCTGGGCGCGGATGCAACCATCAACTACCAGACCGACAACCTGCGGGATGCGCTCAAAACACTCACCGGCGGCAAAGGCCCGGATGTAATTTATGACCCCGTAGGCGGCGATTTCGCAGAACAGGCCTTCCGCTCCATCGCCTGGCGCGGGCGCTATCTGGTGGTGGGCTTTGCAAGCGGCCCCATTCCTGCGCTGCCGTTCAACCTCGCATTGCTCAAGGGAGCCTCCATCGTGGGCGTGTTTTGGGGAGACTTTGCCAAACGCGAGCCACAGGCGAATGCCGCCATGATGCAAGAGCTCGCCCAATGGTACGGGCAAGGAAAAATCAAACCCGTTATCGACCGCACCATCCCCATGGCCGACCTCAAGGCCGCTTTTGCCCACATGGGTTCACGCCAGGTCATGGGCAAATTGGTGATGGTGAACGGACCGGTGTAAAGACCACTGCAAAAGCACAGACGAAAAAAAGCCCGCTTGCGCGGGCTTTTTATATCTTGGGGTGGCTGATGGGGCTCGAACCCACGACAACAGGAATCACAATCCTGGACTCTACCAACTGAGCTACAGCCACCGTAGACAAAAATTATAACCTGAAATTCAAAGCTTTTCGGTCAATTCGTTGCCGTTTTGGCAGCACCCGGAGCCGGAACCTTGATTTGCACCTTGAAGCGCTGCTTCAAACTTTCGTAGTAGGCACTGCTCTCCGCAGCGGCAACCCATTGGGCGAATTGGGCTTGCTCCTGCTTGCCCTTTGCCTCTTCCACCGCATTGCGCGGCAGAACCTTGTTCACCCGCACAACAGCGTAACCCTGGCCTGCGACATCCGTGCCTACAAAGGCAGGCAATTTGGCCGCATTCGCTTTCAGAGCGGCATCAATCACCGCACCGGGCAAACCTTGTGCGGCATCTCGCGAGATGGTGAGAGCCGCTGGAAAAGTGACAGCGCCGGGGTTTGTTTGCAACGCAGCAAGCTTGTCAGCACCTTCTTTTTTGGCCTGCTCCAATGCACGGCTGGCTACCAGGCGCTCACGCACTTGCGCCTTGACTTCATTCAAAGCCAAAGAACGTGCAGGGCTGTAAGACACCACACGGGCAGACACCAGTTGGTTTGCACCCAGTTCCAGCGCCTCTGTGTTGCGTTTTTTCTCCAGAGAGTCCGCATTGAAAATTGCTTCCAGCAATTTGGCATTCGCCAGAGGTCCCGTTGCGCCAGGCAGAGGCTGGCGTTGCACGTTGGCAGCGGTCTTCACTTCCAGCTTCAGGCGATCTGCCACAGGCTTCAGGCTGTCAGACTGTTCGTACACCCCGTTGGTGAACGATTCTGCAATTTCGGCGTATTTGCGCTGGGCCAATTGCGTACGCAACTCAGGTTCCAAACTGGCACGGGCTTCCTCGAAGCTGGGTTGCTTGGCTCCTTTGATATCTACCAGCTTGATGATGTGGAAACCGAAATCCGACTCCACCACTTCACTGATATCACCCTTTTTCATGGCGAATGCAGCCTCTTCAAAAGGCTTGACCATGGCACCACGACCGAAGAAGTCCAGGTCACCACCGCGGGGCGCAGAGCCTGCATCCTGGGAGTTTTTCTTGGCAAGTTCAGCAAACGACTCCGGCGCTTTACGCACTTGGCTCAACAGCGCTTGCGCACGCTCTTTGGCCTTGGCGCGGTCCGCGGCCGGCATATCCTTGGGCGCATTGATCAAAATATGGCTGGCGCGACGCTCTTCCTTGGCGCTCAGGCGATTGGCATTCTGCTCAAAGTAGGACTTCAAGTCTGCTTCGCTCACGGTCACCGTCTTTTTGACAGCGTCTAAATCCAACACCACGTACTCCACATTCGCAGTTTCGGTGGACTGAAACAATGCCGTGTTGGCTTGGAAATACGCCTCGATGTCGGCATCCGAGGGGTTGATTTTTGCGGCGTAGTCTGCAGGGCTGAAACGCAAAACCTGCACTTCGCGGCGTTCAAAAAATGCATTTAGCGCCAAGTCGGACAAGGCTTTGGGTGAAAACGCCGTAGAAGTGACCGCAGACTCCACTTGCATCAAGGACAGATCGCGGCGGACACGGGCCTCAAACCCCTCGGGCGTCAGCCCCTGACTGGCCGCCAACTGGCGATAGCGTTCCATATCCAGTGTGCCGTCCGGCTTGCGCAAACTGGCAATCGTCGGGTTTTGTTGCAACTCACGGGCCAGACGTGCATTGCTGGTGGTCATGTGGGCACTTTGCACAGCCTCTGCCATCACCTTTTCGCGCACCAGCCGCTCCAGCGTGGTGTAGCGTGCCTCGTCAGATTCCAACAACTTGGGATCCAGATTGGGCACCGAGGTGCGCAGGCGATCCACTTCGTTTTTATGGGCGAAATCCCATTCTTCCTGGGTGATTTTTGTATTGCCAATGGTGGCCACCGTTGCCCCCTTGGCCGCCATGTTTTTATAGCCGTCCACACCTACCAGGATGAAAGCCAGGATGATCAACAAGAACAGGGGGCCTGCAATCACCTTGCTGTGCTTGCGAACAAAATCAAACATGCGCTAACTCTCCATGTGAACAACAAAAAAGGCGAACAATTTGTTCGCCTTTGCTGGGTGGGGGTGGTGGGTGATGACGGGCTCGAACCGCCGACCTACGCCTTGTAAGGGCGCCGCTCTACCAACTGAGCTAATCACCCCCCGAAAACCGGATTTCAGTTCAGGGCATCTTTCAATGCTTTACCTGGACGGAATTTTGGCACCTTGGCTGCCTTGATTTTAATCGCAGCGCCGGTACGTGGATTGCGACCTGTGCGAGCAGCGCGCTTACCAACTGCAAATGTACCAAAACCCACGAGGGAAACTGTACCGCCCTTTTTCAGGGTGGTCTTGACTGCGCCGATGGTGGACTCCAGCGCGCGAGTTGCAGCTGCCTTGGAAATGTCAGCGTGCTTGGCGATGTGCTCGATCAATTCTGTTTTATTCACAAAGACCCCTTAGTCGGAAGCGGAGTTGAACAATGTCTCTTCAAATTTCTGGTGCGGCACCCGGTTTGGCAGGCGCTTGGCGCTTTCTGCAACAAACGGTACCGGTATATGGCACCCGCTTTTGAAGCGGTGCGGAGGCGAATTCTAGACGTAAAACCTGAGAGTTCCCTTGCACTTGCTGTTTTTTTCTTTCATCCGCGTTTCGTGCATTTGCAAGCAGATGCAACAAGGTCCTCAGGCGCGCTCATCGCGCACTTCTACCTCGCTTTGGCCCGGATTTCTGGGAGCGCCTTTTGCAGGTAGTAGACCATAGACCACACCGTCAGCACCGCCGCCATCCAGATCAACCAGACACCCCAAGCGTGGGTATCGATCAAGCCGAACAGCGTGCCGTTGAACAGCAGAAAGGGAATCGCCACCATCTGCACCAACGTTTTGAGCTTGCCGATCATATGGACGGCCACACTCTTGCTGGCACCGATCTGGGCCATCCACTCCCGCAAGGCGGAGATGGCAATTTCGCGGCCAATAATGATGAGTGCCACGAATACATCGGCACGCTGCAGATGCACCAGTACCAGCACACACGCGCACACCAAAAACTTGTCCGCAACGGGGTCGAGAAACGCACCGAATGACGAGGTCTGGTTCAGTTTGCGCGCCAAGTAGCCATCCAGCCAATCGGTCAGTGCAAACAACACAAACATGACGGTGGCCACCAGGTTCCGTTCATAAGCGCTGGCCATGCTATCGGGCAGATAGAACACGCCCACGATGAGGGGAATCGCGAAAATTCGCGCCCAGGTCATGATGGTGGGGATGGTGGTAAACATGGTCAGGATTGTGGCACGGCTTAGTGCAGGGCCCGGTAGATTTCCTCGGCCAGCTCGCGCGAAATACCTTCAACCGAAGCGATGTCCTGCGCACTGGCCTGCTCCACCCCCCGCACGCCACCAAAACGCTGCAACAGCCTGGCGCGCCGCTTGGGGCCAATGCCCGGAATCTCCTCCAGCTTGCTACCGCCGGTGCGCACCTTGGCACGGGCGGCACGCATACCGGTGATGGCGAAGCGGTGCGCTTCATCGCGAATCTGGGCCACCAGCATCAAGGCCGCCGAGTCTGCACCCAAATAGACCTTGTCGCGCCCATCGGCAAACACCAGCTCCTCCAGCCCAACCTTGCGGCCTTCGCCTTTTTCAACACCCACGATCAGCGACAGGTCCAGCCCCAGGCTTTCAAACACCTCTTTGGCCATGGACACCTGGCCTTTACCGCCGTCCACGAGCACCAAGTCCGGCAAGCGCGCATTGCCGCTCAGGGCGGTACCACTGTGCTTGGCCTCCCGGATTGCCTCCGCCATCTTGCTGTAGCGGCGCGTGAGCACCTGGCGCATGGCCGCGTAATCGTCCCCGCCGGTAATGCCATCGATGTTGAAGCGCCGGTACTCGGCGTTTTGCATCTTGTGGTTTTGGAATACCACGCACGAGGCCTGCGTCGCCTCCCCTGCTGTGTGAGAAATATCGAAACACTCAATACGCAAATCGTCCAGATTGTCGAGCGCCAGATCCAGCGCATCGGCCAGCGCGCGGGTACGGGCCTGCTGCGACCCCTCTTCGGCCAGCAGGCGTGCGAGCTGCAGGCCAGCATTGGTTTGGGCCATCTCCAACCAGGCCCGGCGCTGCTCGCGCGGCTGGTGCACCGCCGTCGCCTTGACGCCGGTCTGCTCTGACAACGCTTGGAGCAGGCCTTTGCCAACCGGGTCGCTCACCACCAGCACCGAGGGCATGGGCACCTGGATGTAGTGCTGCGCGATAAAAGCTTCCAGCACCTGCACCTCGACCGACGCGCTCGCGGCGCCCTCCTCCGCAGCATCCATGGCAGAGGCATCTTCCACATGCACCGGAAAGTACGGCCGATCGCCCAAATGGCGACCGCCACGCACCATGGCCAGATTCACGCAGGCCTTGCCGCCTTGCACCTTGACGGCGAGGATATCCACATCCCGGTCCGACACATTGTCCACCGACTGCTGATGCAGCACGTTGGATAAGGCCGCAACCTGGTTGCGCAACTCGGCAGCCTTCTCAAACTCCAGCTTTTCGGCGTGTGCCATCATGCGGGACTCCAGCCCCCGCATCACGTCCTGGGCCTCGCCCCGCAGAAAGCGCTCGGCATTCGCAACATCTTGCGCATAGTCCAGCGGCTGGATGTGCCCCACACAAGGGCCCGAGCAGCGCTTGATCTGGTACAGCAAACACGGCCGGGTGCGGTTGGCAAAAATCGAATCCTCACAGGTACGCAAGCGGAACACCTTTTGCATCAGCAAAATGGCCTCTTTCACCGCCCAAGCACTCGGGTAGGGGCCGAAGTAGCGGTGCTTTTTTTCCACCGCACCGCGGTAATACGACACCCGGGCAAACTCCACCGGCTGCGGCGCGCGTGCAGGCGCACCGGGTTCAGCAGGCGCCATATTCTTGGGCACCGGCGGGGTGCCGGTCATCTTCAGATACGGATAGCTCTTGTCGTCCCGAAACAATATGTTGTATTTGGGGTTCAGCGTCTTGATGAGGTTGTTTTCCAGCAGCAGCGCCTCGGCCTCGGAGCGGACCACTGTGGTCTCCATGCGAGCGATCTTGCTCACCATATGGCCGATACGGGTGCCACCATGGTTTTTCTGGAAATAGCTGCTGACCCGCTTTTTCAAGCTGATGGCCTTGCCCACATACAGCACCTGCCCATCGGCATCGAAATACCGGTACACGCCAGGCAAAGACGGGAGTGCCGCCACGTCTCGCAGCAACTCTTCAGGATGGGTATCACTCATGGGGCGCTATTGTCGGGCCACGCCGCCCCCTTGTGCACAATCGGGCGCATGCCTTTTCCTGAAGTCACTTCCAGCCCCGCAAATGTCAGCCAGTCGCCGATGCTGTGGGATGTTTTTTGCCGGGTCATCGATAACTTTGGCGACATCGGTGTGTGCTGGCGCCTGTGTGCCGACCTCGCGCACCGCGGACACACCGTGCGGCTGTGGGTGGACGACAGCAGCGCGCTGGCCTGGATGGCCCCCGGCGCACGGGACAAGCAGTGGCCAGGTGTGACCGTGCTGGACTGGAACCAAGCCAGCAACACCGATTTTTTGCAGCACCTACCCCCGGCAGATGTGTGGATCGAGGGCTTTGGGTGTGACATTGCTACTGAATTCATAGCTGCTCGCGCACACACCACGGGCGCTGGAGGCATAAATAGCCCTCAAACACCTGTGTGGGTAAATCTGGAATACCTGTCTGCCGAAGGCTATGTAGAGCGCTGCCACGCACTACCCTCCCCGGTCATGCAGGGGCCTGCCAAGGGATGGACCAAGCATTTTTATTACCCCGGCTTCACCACGGGCACAGGAGGCCTGCTGCGCGAACCGGCGCTGCCCCAGCAGCCCGACATGAGTGACGCCACCCGCGCCGAATGGTTGGCTGCGCACCATGTGCCCTGGGCGGGAGAGCGCCTGGTCAGCCTGTTTTGCTACGAGCCTGCAGCGTTGGCAAACGCGCTGGCGGCCTGGATGCAAGCGGACACCCCTACCCTGCTGCTGGTCACACCAGGTCGGGCAGCCCAGGCCATCGAGGCGGCACTGCCCACCGCCCGAGAGCAGGCAGGTCCCCACCTGCGCCCTGACGCCCTGCGGCTGCATCACCTACCCGCGCTGAGTCACCCCGACTTTGACGCCCTGCTCCACGCCTGCGACCTGAACCTGGTGCGCGGGGAAGACTCCCTGGTGCGTGCGCTGTGGGCCGGCAAACCTTTTATTTGGCACATCTACCCGCAAGACGATGGTGCCCACGCCGACAAACTGGCTGCCTTTCTGGACTGCATGGGAGCAAACAACACCGTGCGCCAGTTGCATGCCGCCTGGAACGGCCTGCCGACAAGCGCTCTGGGGGCCGCCACCCTGCCCGGGGGCTCCGGCTGGGCAGCGCTGCCCTTGGCGCCGTGGCAAGCGCAGGTGCACAGTTGGCGCACACGCCTGCGGGCACAGCCCGACTTGGTGAGCACGCTGATCGGCTTCGTGCAGAAAAGGCGATAAAATGCGAGGCTTTGCTGAATTTGCCGCCTGAACCGCCTAGGTTTGAGGGGGGCAAATCATGCCCCGCCGCAGACTGCGGCCTACAGTCGCTGTACGCGACAAACGTCCTCGCAACCCTATGAAAATCGCACAAGAAATCCGCGCCGGCAACGTGATCATGCACGGCAAAGACCCCATGGTCGTCCTGAAAACCGAATACAGCCGCGGCGGCCGCAACTCTGCCACCGTGCGCATGAAGCTCAAGAGCCTGATCGCCAACTTCGGTACCGAAGTCGTGTTCAAGGCCGACGACAAGATGGACCAGATCATTCTGGACAAGAAGGATTGCACTTACTCCTACTTCGCTGACCCCCTGTATGTCTGGATGGACGCTGATTACAACCAGTACGAAGTCGAAGCCGAAAACATGGGCGACTCCCTGAACTACCTGGAAGACGGCATGACCGCCGAAGTGGTGTTCTACGAAGGCAAAGCCATCTCCGTCGAACTGCCCACCAGCGTGGAACGTGAAATCACCTGGACTGAGCCTGCTGTGAAGGGTGATACCTCCGGCAAGGTGCTCAAGCCTGCCAAGATCGCCACCGGTTTTGAAATCGGCGTGCCAATCTTCGTGGCCCAAGGCGACCGCGTTGAAATCGACACCCGCACCGGCGAGTACCGTAAACGCGTCTGACCAGCCGCGTTGCCGCAAACGCGTCTAACCCACACGTTTCACACAGACACTGCGGTGTCTGTCAAAAAATGGCTCCTCCGGGAGCCATTTTTTTTGCGCGCAAGTAGCAGATCTCGAATCAGGCCTCGACCCGCACCGCACGGTACAACGCCCGCACCAGGTCGGACTGGGTGATGATGCCCACCAGGCGCGACTCGCCATCGATGATGGGAATGTGGTGGTGCCCGTCTTCCGAGAACAGGGGAACCAACTCCATCAGCGGCCGGTGTGCGCTGGCCACACGCACTGTGCGCGTCATGATCTGGCCGGCCACCTCGGGCTTGTCGGAGCTCAAGGTGCCGGAAGCGCGGATGAACGCGCGCAAGCGCTGCCCCAATCCGTCCGCATCCGCCAAGCCTGCATGGCGCATGAAATCTGCCACCGTGATGATGCCCACCATCCGCCGCGCGCGGTCTACCACTGGCAGCGCTTTAACACGATGCATCTGCAACAAGGACCACGCCTCGCGAAGCGGCGTGCCGAACTGCACCGACACCGGGCTGGCCGACATCACATCCTCGCACCGCAAAGCACCCAGCTTGCGACGGTAAGCAGCCAACTCCGCTTGCTCAAGCAGCGTTTCGAGGTCATCACGGCTCACGTCCAGCAGCTGGTGGTAATGGGCCAGTGCCGCATCCATGTCCGCCTTGGTGAACCGTCCCTGGGCATCAATGGTGGAGGCTGGCGGCCGGTGCGGCTGAGGGTATGCGCGGCCGGTAAGCGTGTTGTAAAGCACCCCGGCAGCGATCAGGAGCGCCGCATTGGCCAGCAGCGGCGCCCAAGGCACACCCGCATCCGCCCAATGCCCCAGCACCGCAGACAAGGCCATGGCACCGCCCGGTGGATGCAGGCAGCGCAAATACAGCATCAGCACAATAGCCAGCGGTACCGCCAAGGAGGCGGCCAGCACCGGGTTGTCCACCCAGCGCGCGCACAACACACCCACCAAGGCAGACACCCCGTTTCCGCCCAATACCGCCCACGGCTGGGCCAGCGGGCTCAGGGGCACGGCAAACACCAGCACCGCACTCGCGCCCAAGGGGGCCAGCAGCCAGATGCCCGAGGCTTGTCCTGCGAACAGCCCGTGGCTGATGACCGCCGCCAAGGCCACCCCCACCCCGGCGCCCAAGGCGGCGCGCCAACGTTCGCGTGACTCCATGGCAATCGGCGCGGGCCAGAAGGCCAACCCATACATGCGCCAACGCGCCCGGCGCGACAACGTGTCGACGGAGGCGTCAGAGGAAGGCGGTGATTCTGTTGGCATGGCGCATGCTTGAAGGAGCGGGAGAAAACATTATCTGTGCGCCGCTCCCTGCGTCACAAAGGCTGCTTGAAAGTGCCGCACAATGAAGCCATGGAAAACACGCAAAACCTCAACGAAAGCCGCATTGCCAACGCCTGGGCAGACCTGCAAAACCACTCCGACCAAGGCGGCGCCCTGGACCAGGACGCCTACCGCCTGGCCTTTGCCGATCCCGAATTTTTGCTGCGCCGCGAGACCCGCGGCATCCGTATCCAGCTGGAAATGCTCAAGCCCGACATCGACCAGGCGGAGCAAGGCGTCGACAACACCGTGGTCGTGTTCGGCAGCGCCCGCTTTCCGTCGCCCGAAAGTGCCAAAGCCTCTTTGGAAGCCGCCGAAAAAAGTGGCGATGCCCAGCAACTGGCTTTGGCACAACGGCACATGCGCAACGCCAAACACTACGACAACGCCCGCTTGTTTGCCCGCCTGGTGGCTGGCCACAGCGCCCGCAAGCCCAAAGAGGAGCGTCTGTTCATTTGCACCGGTGGCGGCCCCGGCATCATGGAAGCGGCCAACCGTGGCGCGCATGAAATGGGCGCCCTCACCCCCGGCCTCAACATCACCCTGCCGCATGAGCAGCGGGCCAACCCTTACGTGACGCCGTCCTTGAGCTTCAAGTTCCACTACTTCGCGACCCGCAAAATGCATTTCATGATGCGGGCCAAGGCACTGGTGGCGTTTCCCGGAGGTTTTGGCACGCTGGATGAGCTGTTTGAAGTGATCACCCTGGTGCAAACCAAGAAGGCCAAGCCGGTGCCCATCATCCTCTTCGGCACCGACTACTGGAAGCGCCTGATCAACATGGATGTGCTGGTCGAAGAAGGTGCCATCTCGCCCGAAGACCTGAACCTGCTGCACTACACCGACGACCCGCAGGACGCCTGGGACACCATCCGTAACTTCTACGGACTGGCACTCTGAGACCCCTCACGCAGCCCCCAGGCTGCGTGTGAACCTAGCCCCACCAGGGCGCCCACCGTCCAGAACACCACCGACACACCCACCACCACACCCGCCGTGCCGAACAACATGGGCATGAGCACGCTGGAGAGGTTGAGCGTCATCAAGCGCAAGGCAATCGCTTGGCCATGCAAATGGTGCGGCGTGATCTGGTGCAAGGTGCTCATGATCATGGGCTGCACCGTGCCCAAGGTCAGCCCCAGCAGCACCGAACACGCGCCCATGGCCCAGGCGCTGGGCATGAAGGGATAGGCAGCAAACAACACTGCCGTGACCACCATGGCAGTGGTGACCACTGCCCACTCCCGCAAATGGGCCGCCAGCAAGGGCAAAAACACCCGCACCACCGCAGCCGCCACTGCAAACGCGCCCAGGATGGTGCCGATGACCGAGGCGCTGTACCCGCGCTCGTGGCCCAGCACCGGCACCACAAAAGTGTGCACATCCCAGCAGCTCGACAACAACCAGTTCACCAACAGCAGCCGGCGCATCTGCGGCTCCCGCAACAAGGGCCAAGCGCTGGGTGGGCCGCCTTCCGCGTGCACTACCGGAGGCAGCTCGCGCGTGGAGCGTACACATAGCCAGGCCAATGAAGGCAAGAGCGCGGTGAATGCAAACGCGGCCACAAAGCCGTTATGGTCTGCCGCGCGCCCGCCCAACCACACCCCCGCGTGGTCAATCAGCAAGCCGGCACACACCGGCCCGAGAAAGTTGGACACTGCCGGCCCGCTGGACAACCAGCTGAACACCCGGCGCAAATCGGTGGCATCGGCAGCCGCGCGCCCCACGTGGCGCTGCAAGGCAATGGCGGCAGAACCGGTGGCGCCGCCCATCATCAGCGCCGCGAAACACAGCACCCCGAATTGGGGAAACGCAGCGGCTGCAGCCGCTCCCACCATCGACACACCCACCGCCCAGAACACGGGCTTGCGCAGGCCGTGCCGGTCGGCATACCGGCCGGCAGGCAAGGCCAAAAACACCTGCGACAACGAAAACAAGGCCAGCAAAAACCCGACGGCCAACGGCCCATAGCCCTGCTGCAAGGCCCACAAGGGCGCCGCCAAGCGCATGCCGGCCATGCTGGCGTGCAGGCACACATGGCCGCTGATCAGCCTGAGCAGTGCCAATAAGCTTTGGGGCTCTACAGGCGCATCGTGGCCCGGTGCGCCCGGGTTGCTAGGGCTGTGACTCATAGACTGGCGCCGTCGGCATCCCGGTCCCCATCACGGTCAGCATCGCGGTCTATGGGTAACAAAGCCTGCGCCTGGGTATCCGGCAAGGCTTCCACTTTTTTGAGCGCCCGCCCCATGGCGCGGCTGCGCACTTCGGCGCTGTCCAGGGTTTTGAGCACGGTCTCGGTTTGCGACTTGACCTTGGCCAGCACATCACCGAACTTGCTGAACTCAGTTTTGACAGCACCCAGCACCTGCCACACCTCGCTGGAGCGTTTTTCCAAGGCCAGGGTGCGAAAGCCCATCTGCAATGAGCTGAGCATGGCCAACAAGGTGGTGGGCCCCGCCAGGGTGATGCGGTGTTCGCGCTGCAAAGCCTCCATCAGCCCGGGGCGGCGCAGCACCTCGGCATACAAGCCTTCAGTGGGCAGGAAAAGAATGGCGAAGTCGGTGGTGTACGGGGGTTCCACATACTTCTCGGAAATCGACTTGGCCTCCAGCCGGATGCGCATTTCCAGCGCCTTGCCGGCGGCCTCGGCAGCGGCGGCGTCCGCCCTGCCCTGCGCATCGAGCAGGCGCTCGTAGTCTTCGTTGGGAAACTTGGCGTCAATCGGCAGCCACAAGGGCTCGCCGTTATCCGACTTGCCGGGCAGCTTGATGGCGAAGTCCACCACGTTTTTGCTGCCGGGGCGGGTGGCCACCTGCGTGGCGTACTGGTCGGGCACAAACACCTGCTCCAAGAGGGATGCCAGCTGCGCTTCGCCGAACATGCCACGGGTTTTGACGTTGGTGAGCAAGTGCTTCAAGTCGCCCACGCCCTGGGCAAGCGACTGCATTTCGCCCAAGCCTTTGTGCACCTGCTCCAGCCGCTCAGCCACCTGCTTGAAGCTCTCGCCCAAACGGGCTTGCAAGGTGGTCTGCAACTTCTCGTCTACCGTGGCGCGCATCTCGTCAAGCTTGGCCGAGTTGGTGGTCTGCAACTGGGCCAATTGGGCCTCGAGTGTCTGGCGTACTTCTGCCATGCGACGGTCGTTGGATTCGCTCAGCGCGCTAAGCTGGTTCGCCAGGGTGTCGGACAGGGTCTTTTGCAAAAGCGCGAGTTGCTGGCCGAAGGCATCGATCTGGGTGTTCTGGGTGCGGGTGGCTTCGGCAGTTTGCTGCACCAGGCTTTGCTGGAAGGTGGCCAGGTTTTGTGCCAGCTCCTGCCGGCCACTGCGGGCGCTCTCTTGCACCTCGCGACGCAGCTCGCGCTCCACACGTTCGCTGCTGCTTTGCAGGCGGGCCAGCAGCTCCTGGCGCGGGGCCTCCTGTTGCGCCAACTCTTGGGCACGGGCCTGCGAGTCGTCGGGATTGCGGCTACGCAAAAGCAACACGAGCAAAACCAGTTGCACCAGCCCCAGAGCCACGCCCGCCACCACCATCCATTCCGTCATAGTGTCCTTTTAGTTATGCATCATTTGAGCCGCTAGCGCTCGTTCCATATGCGCCAGCAGCTATCAAAACAATAGCAATTGATTGCTCGCGCCACACAACTGCGCTTGCGGCCCGCGGCCTTACCCGCCCGCAAACGCCGGCGCATGCCTTCTAGCGCCGTACGCTCACCGGCGTATTCACAGGGGTGAGCACCTCGCCAGTCGCGAAAAAGCGCAGCAGGTTGTCGGCCGCTAGTTGGGCCATGGCCCGGCGCGTGGCCAGGGTCGCACTGGCGATATGCGGGGTCAGCACCACGTTGGGCACGGTGAGCAGGTCCGGGTGCACTTGGGGCTCGCCTTCAAATACGTCCAGCCCTGCGGCGGCAATCTGCCCGCTGCGCAAAGCGTGGGCCAGCGCAGCATCGTCCACAATGCCGCCGCGCGCAATGTTGGTCAGCGTGGCCGTGGGCTTCATCTGCGCCAACTCTGGCGCGCCGATGGTGTGGTGCGATTCAGCAGAGTACGGCACCACCAGCACCAGATGGTCGGTCTGTGCGAGCAGCGTGGCTTTGTCAACATACTGCGCGCCGCAAGCCGCTTCCAGCCCCGCATCCAGACGGCTGCGGTTGTGATAGATCACCTTCATGCCGAAGCCGTGGAAGCCGCGCCGCGCAATGCCCTGCCCAATGCGGCCCATGCCCAGAATGCCGAGTGTGGCGCCATGGATGTCGCTGCCGCAAAACATGTCGTAGCTCCAGCGCTTCCACAAACCGGCACGCAAAAAGTGCTCGCTCTCGGCCATGCGGCGGGCGGCGGCCATCATCAGCGCGAAGCCGAAGTCGGCGGTGGTCTCGGTGAGCACATCCGGGGCATTGGTGCCCTGCACGCCACTGGCCGTCATGGCCTGCACATCGAAGTTGTTAAAGCCCACGGCCATATTGGCGCAGATTTTGAGTTGCGGGCAGGCCTGCAGCAGCTCGGCGCTGATGCGTTCGCCACCGGTGGTGAGCACGCCGTCTTTGCCTTGCAGGCGGGCGGTCAACTCTTGGGCCGACCAAACGGCGTCCGCCTGGTTGTGTTCGACCTCGAACACCGACTCCAACTGGGCGAGCACTTCCGGGAAGATGGCCCGGCTAACGAGGACGCGGGGTTTGGGATTGCGTGTAGTCATACAGAAACAGACAAGTTGGGGGCCGACGGTGCATCCACCGGGCTCGGGATTTCAAACACCTGGCGCAAGTAGGCCAGGTATTTCTCGTCATCGCACATGTTCTTGGAGGGTGTGTCGGAGAGCTTGGCCACCGGCTGGCCGTTGCAACGCACCATCTTGATGACGATTTGCAGCGGCGTGTAGCCGAGATCATTGGTCAGATTAGTGCCGATGCCAAAGGCCAGCTGGCAGCGCCCGCGGAACTGCTGGTACAGCTCAATGGTGCGCGGGATGGTCAAGCCATCGCTGAAGATCAGCGTCTTGGTGCGCGGGTTCACCCGGTTATGCAGGTAATGCTCGATCATGCGCTCGCCCCAGGTGAAGGGGTCACCGCTGTCGTGGCGCGCGCCATCGAACAGCTTGCAAAAAAACATGTCGAAGTCGCGCAAAAATGCGTTCATGCCATACACATCGCTGAGCGCAATGCCAAGGTCACCACGATATTCGCGGGCCCAGGACTCGAAGGCGAATATCTGACTGTCCCGCAGGCGCGGGCCCAGGGCCTGCGAGGCTTGCAGGTATTCATGCGCCATGGTGCCCAAGGGCGTGAGGCCCAGCTTCATGGCGAGCAACACATTGCTGGTGCCGGCCAACTGCCCCGGCCGGCCGGCTGCGTTGCCGGGGCTTTGCAAGGTGCCGAGCTTGGCACTGAGCACGCGCAGCACTTCGTCATGCCAGGCACGGGAGAAGCGGCGGCGGGTGCCGTAGTCGGCAATCTTCAGGTCTTCCAACCCTTCTGCACGCAACTGCTCGATCTTGGTTTCAAGGCGCTTGCGCCCTTCTACAAAATCCGGCACGCGTTGGGTGTTGCGGAAGTACACCTCGTTCACGATGGCCAGCACCGGAATTTCAAACAAGATGGTGTGCAGCCAAGGGCCGACGATGCTGATCTCCAGCTCACCGTTGGCCTGCGGTGTCACCGTGATGTACTTTTCGTTCAGGCGGAACAGCCCCAAAAAGTCCACAAAGTCGCTCTTGATGAAGCGCATGGACCGCAGGTAGGCCAGCTCGCTCTCCGAGAACTGCAAGCTGCACAGCGAGCGGATTTCCTCGCGGATTTCAGCCGCATGGGCTGCCAGATCCACGCCCGGGTTACGGCACTTGAAGCGGTACTCCACCTGCGCCCCGGGAAACTGATGCAGCACCACCTGCATCATGGTGAATTTGTAGAGGTCGGTGTCCAGCAGGCTGGTGATGATCATGCCGCGCTCACTCCAACCAGCGGGTGAAATCGGCCACCGGCACGCGCGGGGTGTGGAAGGTGTTGACCGGCGCTTCCGGGTCGGCATAACCGAGCGACATGCCGCAAACCAGCATTTCGCCCTCGCCTGCACCGATGTGCGGAAGGAT
The DNA here is from genome assembly GCF_005876985.1 of Rhodoferax bucti. Taxonomy (GTDB): domain Bacteria; phylum Pseudomonadota; class Gammaproteobacteria; order Burkholderiales; family Burkholderiaceae_C; genus Allorhodoferax; species Allorhodoferax bucti. The sequence goes on along the minus strand of NZ_VAHD01000002.1, from coordinate 712,286 downwards.
GATGCTGGAAAAGCCATTCCACGCCGCCTGCGGGCAGGTGTGCAGCCCGCGCCCCCGCGCCGCCACCATGATGTTTTGCAAAAAGGCTCCGTAGTCCACCAGCGAACCACGGCCCATCACCTTGTCCACGGTAAACATCAGGCCGACGGGCGCATCGAAGAAGCGGAAGTTGCGCTGGTGCTGGGCGTGCATTTTGTCTTTGTCGGCCTTGCCGATGCCCAACAAGCCATAGAGACCCCAGCCGTTTTCACGGCGACGGTCGATATAAGGGCTGACCCACTGGGCGGGGTAGTAGTCGTATTCCTCCTTGTACTGCGCAGCCAGCTCAGGGTTGGCACGGATGGCATCGTGCGCGGCACAGGTTTTGTCGACCAGCGCATCGCGGCTCGCACCTTGCAGCACATAGACCTTCCAGGGTTGGCAGTTGGTGCCGGATGGCGCACGGCTGGCGACCTCCAGAATGGCTTCAATGTCTGCCCTAGCAACCGCTTGGGGCAAAAATGCACGGGCGGACATGCGGGAGCGGATGGCGTCATCGACGATGGCTGCGGTCATAGCAAGGTCTCCAGTAGTTGTCTCAAAGCATCAGGAAGCGGCACAGGCTTGCGGGTGAGCCTGTCTACGTACACATGAATGAAATGCCCTTTGGCGGCGGTCGTCTCGCCTTGGCCGAAGATGCCGATCTCGTAGCGCACGCTGGAAGTACCGAGCTTGGCCACACGGATACCGGCTTGCACCGTCTCGGGAAAAGCCACCGACGCAAAGTAGTTGCATTGGGTTTCGACCACCAGGCCAATCGTGGCACCGGCATGGATATCCAACACGCCCTGCTCCATCAGGTAGGCATTCACCGCCGTGTCAAACCAGCTGTAGTACACGACGTTGTTCACATGCCCGTAGACATCGTTGTCGGACCAGCGGGTGGGAATGGGGCGCAGCACCCGGTAGGCACTTCGCGGCTCGGCGTAGGGTTTGGGCAATGCGGGTGGCTGCATGCAGACCATTTTGCCAGCGGTGCGGATACCTTCGCCCCGGCACCGGCAATGCCGGCGACACCGACATTCAGCGTGCGGTGACGCGCGTATGACAAAACCCCGCACCCGGCCGGTTTTAGGCATATTTCACCAAATTGTTGCACCGCAACAAAAAGTGCTTGCATTGATGGAACGACTGCCTATAATTCGATCCATGCTGCACTGCAACATAAAGTCCCCGGGGGACACGGTTACGGAGCAGATGGTGATTTTTTACCTTAACTTTTGGAGATATCTCTATGCTGACCGTTGAACAAGTTATCGCTTCCCACAAAGCCAACCTCGAAACCCTGTTCGGCCTGACCAACAAGGCTTTCGAAGGCGTTGAAAAAATTGTGGAACTGAACCTGACTGCTTCCAAAGCTGCGTTGTCTGAAGCCGCCAGCCACACACAAACTCTGTTGAGCGTGAAAGACGCCCAAGAGCTGTTGGCTCTGCAATCCGGCCTGCTGCAGCCTTTGGCTGAAAAGACCGCTGCTTACAGCCGTCACCTGTACGACATCGCTACTTCCACCAGCGCTGAATTCACCAAGAATGCTGAAGCCCAAGCTGCTGACGCACAAAAGAAATTCGCTGGCCTGGTTGACAGCGCTGCCAAGAACGCACCCGCAGGTTCCGAGTCTGTGGTTGCAATCCTGAAGAGCTCCGTGTCTGCTGCCAACAATGCACTGGAATCCGTGCAAAAGGCTGTGAAGCAAGCTACTGAAGTGGCCGAAGCTAACTTCAACGCTGTGGCCGCCACAGCAACCAACGCCACCAAGGCCGCTACTTCTGCTGCCAAAAAGCGCTAATTGGACGGTGGACATTAAAACAATTTAGGTTTTTTTGTCCTACCCTCTAGCAACCAAGGGAAAACCCTGAGATAATTTAGTCATCAGAAACATTCCCTTGTTTCTACCGGTTGTCTCCTCGGGTCCTTTCGAAACCTCAAGGTTCAGGGATCCCTTCAAGGCCTCGTTGCAAAACGGGGCCTTTTTTTTGCCCCTACTTTGAGCTGATTGACAGACGAAAAAAATGCGGCCGAAGCCGCTTCTCTGCCAGGTCACGGGCCGGTCAATTCACCGGAACCAGAAACTCCCGGCTGATGTGGATGCCCAGGTCGTTCACCCGGTCCAGGAACTGGGTCAAGTAGGCATGCAGACCGGTCGCCAGAATTTCGTCGATACGACCATATTGCAGCTCCGAGCGCAGCTTGCCGGCACGGCGCAGGGTTTCACTCTCGGGGTTGCTGGCCACCAAAGCCAGATTACTGACCACTTCATTCAAGCTGGCATGCAAAGAGCGCGGCATGTCAGACTTGAGGATCAGCAGCTCCGCCACGCGCTCGGGTTTGATGACGTCGCGGTACACCTTGCGGTAAATCTCAAACGCCGACACGCTGCGCAAGATGGCGCTCCAGTGGTAGAAGTCGTACTCTTGGTCCTTCTCGCTCGCGACGCCAAAAAAGTCGCTCTGCACAGCATGGAACTTCACATCCACCAAACGTGCGGTGTTGTCGGCCCGCTCCAGGAAAGTGCCCAAGCGCATGAAGTGCAAGGACTCGTCCATCAGCATGGTGCCCACCGTCACCCCACGGGAGAGGTGGGAGCGGAACTTTACCCACTCAAAAAACTGCGAAGGATCTTTTTCAAAGTCTCCGCTCTTGATCATGCGTTTGACTTCGAGCCAGGTGGTGTTTTGCGTTTCCCAGACCTCGGTAGTCAAGGCACCGCGCACCGCGCGGGCGTTCTCGCGGGCGGCGCTCAGGCAGGACATGATGGAAGACGGATTGCTCTCGTCCTTGACCATGAAGTCCATCACTTCGCGGGCCTGAATTTCGCCATGCCGCTCTTTGTAGGAGTACAGCAATTCACTGATGGACAGCAGGCCTTGCCAGCCCATCTGGGCCACGGCATGGGATTGGGGGAGCAGCGATGTCTGGTAGTTCACATCCAGCATGCGCGCAGTGTTTTCGGCCCGCTCGGTGTAGCGGGACATCCAGAAAAGGTGGTCAGCGGTGCGTGACAACATAAAAGGTTTCCTCGTCCTTAAGCTGACTGTGTTTGCGACTGGGTGGCGGCTGTTGCAGCGGGAGCCGCAGGCACGTCTTCTTCCAGAATCCAGGTGTCTTTGGTGCCGCCGCCCTGGCTGCTGTTGACAACCAGCGAGCCTTCTTTCAAGGCGACTCGGGTCAGGCCACCCGGCACCATTTGCACGGTCTTGCCCGAGAGCACATAGGGGCGCAGGTCGATGTGGCGCGGTGCGATGCCGCTCTCCACAAAGGTGGGGCAGCTGGACAAACTCAGGGTGGGCTGAGCGATATAGCCGGCGGGGTTGGCCAGCACTGCTTTGCGGAAGTCTTCAATCTCGGCCTTGGTGGCAGCAGGCCCCACCAGCATGCCGTAGCCACCGGCACCGTGCACCTCTTTCACGACCAAGTCCTTCAAGTTGGCCAGCGTGTAGGCCAGGTCATCCTTGTTGCGGCACATGTAGGTGGGCACGTTGTTAAGGATGGGCTTCTCACCGAGGTAGAACTCGATCATCTTGGGCACGTAGGGGTAGATGGACTTGTCGTCCGCAATGCCGGTACCTACGGCGTTGCAGATGGTCACATTGCCCGCGCGGTAGGCGTTGATGAGGCCGGCGCAACCCAAGGTTGACGTAGGGCGGAAGACGGTAGGGTCCAAAAAGTCATCATCCACGCGGCGGTAGATCACATCCACACGGCGCGGGCCGCGGGTGGTGCGCATGTAGACAAAGTTGTCTTTGACAAACAAGTCCTGCCCCTCGACCAGCTCCACCCCCATCTGCTGGGCTAGGAAGGCATGCTCAAAGTAAGCACTGTTGTACATGCCGGGCGTGAGCACCACCACGGTGGGCTCGGCGGTAGTGGCCGGGCTGCTCTGGCGCAGGGTCTCCAACAGCAAGTCGGGGTAATGGGCCACAGGCGCCACGCGGTGCGCGCTGAACAGATCAGGGAACAACCGCATCATCATCTTGCGGTCTTCCAGCATGTAGCTCACGCCGCTGGGTACGCGCAGGTTGTCTTCGAGCACGTAGTACTCGCCGTTGCCCTTGGCATCCGGCGCCCGCACGATGTCGATGCCGGAGATGTGCGAATAAATCTGGTGCGGCACATCGACCCCCACCATCTCGGGGCGGAACTGGGCGTTGCCCTCAATCTGGTCGCGCGGCACGACGCCGGCTTTCAGAATTTCCTGGTCGTGGTAAATGTCGTGGATGAAGCGGTTGAGCGCATTCACGCGCTGCACCAGGCCTTTTTCCATGCTGGACCATTCGTGGGCCGGGATGATGCGGGGGATCAGGTCAAACGGGATCAGGCGCTCGGTACCGGAGCCGTCCTCGTCCTTTTCGCCGTACACGGCGAAGGTGATGCCCACGCGGCGGAAGATCATTTCCGCCTCCTCACGGCGTTTGGCCATCATGTCGCCGGGCTGGCGCGCAAGCCATTCGTCGTAAATCTTGTAGTGGTCTCTTATCTGGCTGCCCTTGCTGAAAAATTCATAAGGGAGCTGGGTGTACATCTCGTCGAATTTCTGCATGTAAAAGACCTCTCTGAATACCTCTTATGCAAACTTCGGGCCACAGCACCGATGCACCACTATGGCACATCGTGGCGCCAATAATGCCGCTCGTCTTCCCGCATACACGCCACATTTTGGGGCTCTGCAGAGCGCCAGCGCGCTGCACCACAACGGGGCGATGGCACCAGATGGATGCGTAAATCCTGGTAGCGCTCCAGCACCGCAGCGGCCGGATGACCATAGCGGTTGCGGTAGCCCGCCTGCACCAACGCGTGCTGCGCTTGCACCGCCTGCAAGAACTCGGGCGTGCTGGATGTTTTACTGCCGTGGTGCGGCACCAGCAACACGTCGGCGCGCAGCTTGGCGGCAGTCGCCGGATCGGCCAGCATCTGCCGCTCCTGGGCCGCTTCGATGTCGCCCGCCAGCAATACAGTCTGGCGGCCATTGCTGATGCGCAGCACGCAGGACAAGGCGTTGGGCTTGGGTGCCGGCTGCCCCTCGTAAGCGCCGGCCTGCGGCTGCAGCACCTCGAACTCCACCCCATCCCACGCCCAGTGTTGACCGGCCTCGCAGCGCTCGGAATGGCGGAGTTGCTGCAAGGCATGCTGCGGCTCCAGAGAGCTCAGCAACGCCGCTTGCGGCTGCTGCATGAGCACCGCTGCGGCGCCGCCCACATGGTCCATATCCCGGTGGCTGAGCACCACGGTGTCCAGCCGCACATCCAGTGCTTTGAGCAAAGGCAGCATTACGCGGTTGCCGGCATCGCTCTCCAAGCTGTAGCGCGGGCCGGTGTCAAACAGCAAGGCGTGGTGCGCGGTTTGCACCAGCACCGCATTGCCTTGGCCGATGTCGGCGGCCAGTAACTCAAACTCCCCTGGTGCCGGCAATGCGGGGCGCCACAGCACGGCGAGCCATAGCAGGGGCACACCCGCACTCCGCACCGCCCACGGCATGGGCAGCACCAGCAACACGCCGCCCAGCACCCCGGCCATGCCCATTGCCAGCGGCGGCACGGGCGCACTCCAACTGCTCCAGGGCCAGGCGGCCAACACATCCAGCCCCGCATACAACAAAGCCACCGCGCCGCTGGCCGCCGTCCACAACTCGGGCCACACCACGCCCGCCATGGCCAAGGGGGTGAGGACCAGCGTGACCCACGGAATGGCCAATGCATTGGCCACCAGCCCAATGAGCGACACCTGCCCGAACAGCAACAGCCCCAGCGGTGCCAGCGCCAGCGTGACCACCCACTGCTCGCGTAGCAGATGCACCACCGTCAGCACGCCCCAGCGGCAGACACGGCGAACTTGAGAGTCTTTTGCCGCGCTAGCGCGCGCAGCATCTGCGGGAGCAGCTCTCAAATCCATAGCAATGCTGGTCGCAAATAGCACCCCCACCGCCACAAAACTGAGCCAGAAGCCCGCCTGCAGCATCGCCCACGGGTCCCACAGCAAGACCACCACGGCGGTGAGCAACCACACCCAGGGCCACGGCCAGCGCGCGCCCGACAAGCGCAGCACCGCCACAGTCGCCAGCATCACGCACGTGCGCTGCGCCGGCACGCCCCAGCCGGAAAACAAGGCATAGGCCCACGCCAGCGCCACACCACACATCAACGCCGCCTGCGGCGCCGGCCACCAACCGCACAAGCGGGCTGAGCCACGCCACAGCCACCCCACCACGCCCACCGCCAGCCAGGCAAACATAGTGATATGGGTACCAGAAATACTCACAAGATGGCTCACCCCTGTGGCGCGGAACACATCCCAGTCGTTGCGGTCGATAGCGCGCTGGTCGCCCACCACCAGCGCGGCCAGCAGGCCGGCGGAGCGGGCATCGGCCACATGCGCCTGGATGCGCTCACGCACCCACTGACGGGCCAGGGCCACGGGCGCCGCCCAGGTTTGCCCCAGCATCTGCGGTGGCGGTGCGCTGGCGGTAGCGCGCACATAGCCGGTGGCCTGCACGCCTTGCTCCCACAGGTACAGCTCGTAGTCAAAACCATGCGGATTCACACTGCCGTGCGGCGCTTTCAGGCGCAGTGACAGACGCCAGCGCTGGCCGGCGCGCAGGTCCGGCGGCGGGCGTTGCAGCTCCGGCACTTGCGCTTGGGCGTTGTAGGCGCTGGTGTACCAGCCCACATCCAGCAGCGCGGGCACCTGCACCGCTTGCCCATCCAGCTCCGCGGCCTCCGTCGCCAAGCGCAGGCGCAAACCGGCCTCCGTGACTTGGGGCATATCGACCACCACGCCGGTAACCAGCACGTCGCGCCCCTCCAGGGCCGGGTTCAGTGCCTGGCTCACAAACAGCAAGGCCCGCAAGCCGGTCAGGCCCCATGCGAATGCCGCAGCGGCCAGCAGCACGGTGACCTGGCTTCCTGCATCTGCTCTCTTTTTGATAGCTACTAGCGCATACAGAACGAGCGCTAGCAGCACAAATAATGCATAAATTCCTGCTGAAAGCAAGCCCGCCTGCTGTAGCTGCAAGGCCATGCCCAGCAGCAGCCCGCCGCCCAACGCCAGGCCGGTGCGGGGCCAGATGGCAATGCGGGAGGCAGTGGCGTGCATGGTGGCATGCTAGCGTGGTCACTAGGGGGCGATGGCGCGGCCATGGCGCGGACCTTGCTTGAAGTGCTTGTCAAACCCGATTGTTAGTATGGGGGTTGCGCGGCCCGGGCCGCGCGGCTTTCCTGTGAGACTTACCGAGACCGGCCCATGTCCATTCACGCAGCGCTGAACCACGTTACCCACTATTCGTACGACCGCCTGGTCAACCTCGGCCCCCAAGTTATCCGCCTGCGCCCGGCGCCACACTGCCGCAGCAAAATCATTTCGTACTCGCTCAAAGTCGAGCCCAGCACCCACTTTGTGAACTGGCAGCAAGATCCGTTTGCCAACTACCAGGCCCGCCTGGTGTTCCCCGAAAAAACCAAGGAGTTCAAAGTCACGGTCGACCTGGTGGTCGAAATGGCGGTGTACAACCCCTTTGACTTCTTCCTGGAGCCTGCGGCCGAGAACTTCCCCTTCAAGTACGACAAGCTGCTGGGCCAGGAGCTGGCTCCCTACCTGGTGGCCGAGCCGCTGACCCCGGCGTTCGAAAAATTCCTGAAGGCTATCGACCTCAAGGAACGCCGCACCATCGACTTTCTGGTCTACATCAACCAGCTCGTACATAACGCCGTCAGCTACACCATCCGCATGGAGCCCGGTGTGCAAACGCCGGAAGAAACCCTGACGCTGGCCAGCGGGTCGTGCCGCGACTCCGGCTGGCTGCTGGTGCAACTGCTGCGCCACTGCGGGCTGGCAGCGCGCTTTGTCTCGGGCTACCTGATTCAGCTGGCCCCGGACGTCAAATCCCTGGACGGCCCCAGCGGCACCGAAGTCGACTTCACCGATCTGCACGCCTGGTGCGAGGTCTACCTGCCCGGCGCAGGCTGGATCGGGCTGGACGCCACCAGCGGCTTGCTGGCCGGCGAAGGCCACATCCCGCTGGCCTGCACCCCGCAACCCAGCGGTGCAGCCCCGATTGAAGGTGGCGTGGACAAGTGCGAGGTGGAGTTCGCCCACCACATGCAGGTTACCCGTCTGTACGAATCCCCCCGCGTTACCAAGCCCTACACACCCGAGCAATGGGCCGAGGTCATGACCCTGGGCGACGCGGTAGACGCAGAACTCGTGGCCGGCGATGTGCGCCTGACCATGGGTGGCGAGCCCACCTTTGTGGCGGTGAACGACCGGGACGCGCCCGAGTGGAACACCGACGCCCTGGGCCCCACCAAGCGCGGCTTCGCCACCGAACTGGTGCACAAGCTGCGCGACGAATACGGCCAGGGCGGCTTTCTGCACTTCGGCCAGGGCAAGTGGTACCCCGGCGAGCAGCTGCCACGCTGGGCCCTCAACATTTACTGGCGTGCCGACAAACAAAAGGTGTGGAACAACCCCGCCCTGTTCACCGACGAGCGCAAGCCCACTCACTACACCGCCGAAGACGCGGGCACCTTCATCCGCACCCTGGCCAGCCGGTTGGGGCTGACCGACCAATACGTGCAAGCCGGCTATGAAGACACTTGGTATTACCTGTGGCGCGAGCGCCGCCTGCCGGTGAATGTGGACCCCTTCAACAGCAAGCTCGACGACGAGATGGAGCGCGCACGCCTGCGCCGTGTGTTCGAGCAGAAGCTGGACTCAGTGGTGGGCTATGTGCTGCCGCTCAAGGTGGGCGATGGCCCGCGCCTGACCGGACCGAGCTGGACCACCGGCCCCTGGTTCTTCCGCGATGAGCGCATGTACCTCATGCCCGGCGACTCGCCCATGGGCCTGCGCCTGCCGCTGGATTCCCTGCCCTGGGTCAGCCAAGGCGACTACCCCTATTTGGTGGAACGCGACCCGACCGTAGACCGCGGCGCGCTGCCCCCACACGCAGCCTTTGCACAGCGCTACGCACCCAACGCAACCACGGTCGCGGGAACCGCCAATGCAGGCGCCACTGGGACAGCAATTACAGGGTCAGTGGCCGCCAATGGCATGCCCTACCTGGCCGGCAACCTCGCCGTGCCGGAAGCCGGCCGCAAGATGCAAACCGCCAAGGGCACCGGCGACACCAGCATTGCCACCAACGCCCAGAGCGCCAAGCAGCCTGAGCCTGCGATGTACGCGCAGGCTCCGAACCGCTTTGAGTCCGCCCACTGGATCACCCGCACCGCCCTGTGCGTGGAAGTGCGCGACCCCCGCCGCGCCAGCGGCCCCAAAGCCGAGGCCGTGGGCTCCAAATCGGGCGTGATGTACATCTTCATGCCGCCGCTGGAGCGCCTGGAAGACTACCTGGACCTGCTGGCCGCCATCGAGGCCACGGCCACCGAGCTCAAGATGCAAGTGGTGCTGGAAGGCTACCCGCCCCCCCGCGACCCCCGCCTGAAGCTCCTGCAAGTCACCCCCGACCCCGGCGTGATCGAGGTGAACGTGCACCCGGTTACTAACTGGCGTGAGCTGGTCACCAACACCGAGTTTTTGTACAACGCGGCCTTTGAGTCTCGCCTGAGTGCCGAGAAGTTCATGACCGATGGCCGCCACACCGGCACCGGCGGCGGCAACCACTTTGTGATGGGCGGCGCCACGCCCGCAGACAGCCCGTTTTTGCGCAAGCCGGAGCTACTGGCCAGCCTGCTGCTGTATTGGCACAACCACCCATCTTTAAGCTACCTGTTCAGCGGCATGTTTGTCGGCCCCACCAGCCAGGCCCCGCGCGTGGACGAAGCCCGCAACGACCAGCTTTATGAGTTGGAAATTGCCATCGAGCAGATCTACAAAAACCGCGAGTTGTATGGCCAGAGCATGCCGCCCTGGTTGGTGGACCGCACGCTGCGCAACATCCTGATCGACGTCACCGGCAACACCCACCGCAGCGAGTTCTCCATCGACAAGATGTACTCGCCGGATTCCAGCACAGGCCGCTTGGGCCTGCTGGAATTGCGCGCCTTCGAGATGCCGCCCCACCCCCATATGAGCAGCGTGCAGCAACTCTTGCTGCGCGCACTCGTGGCCCGCTTCTGGAAAACGCCGTACAAGGCACCGGTCACCCGCTGGGGCACCGAGCTGCACGACCGCTACATGCTGCCCACTTTCATCAAAATGGACTTTGATGACGTGATCGCCGACATGAACGCGGCCGGCTACGCGTTTGATACCAGCTGGTTCGCCCCGCACTACGAGTTCCGCTTCCCGCTGGTAGGCTCGGTCAAGAGCATGGGCGTCGAGCTGACACTGCGCAACGCGCTGGAGCCCTGGCATGTGATGGGCGAAGAAAGCGCTGCTGGCGGCACCGCCCGCTATGTGGACTCCAGCCTGGAGCGCCTGGAAGTGCGTGTCACCGGGCTGAATGAGAGCCGATACGTGGTCACCTGCAACGGCGAAGCCTTGCCCATGACCAGCACCGGCACCGTGGGTGAATTTGTAGCCGCTGTGCGCTACAAAGCCTGGAACCCGCCGAGCAGCCTGCACCCCACCATCGGCGTGCATGCCCCGCTGACCTTCGACATTGTGGACACCTGGATGAAGCGCTCGCTGGGCGGTTGCCAGTACTTTGTGGCCCACCCCGGCGGGCGCAATTACGACACCTTCCCAGTGAACAGCTACGAGGCCGAGAGCCGCCGCTTGGCCCGCTTCGCCGCCATGGGCCACACACCGGGCATGCTGGTGGTGCCACCTGCCACCATCCATGTGCCTGGCAGCAAAGAGTTTCCATTCACCAAAGACATGCGCAGGAACTGATCTGCGATTTCCGTCTTTACGCCACCGGCCTCGGCTGCACTGGCCGGCCCTGCTGTTGTGCAGCGCGCTGGGCAGTGCCGTGTTTCTCAGCATCGGCGTGCCGGCAGGCATGCTGCTGGGCTGCATGCTGGCCGCCGTCGTGCTGGCCACGCAGGATATGGAGGTGCAAGTACCTGCCCCGTTGTTTGCCATTGGTCAGGCTGTCATTGCCTGCCTGATGGCGCGCAGCCTGCACTTCGAGGTGCTGCACCGTGTGGCCGGTGAATGGCCGCTGTTTCTGGGCATTGCATTCGCGGTGATGAGCGCCAGCGTGCTGCTGGGCTATTGGCTCATGCGCAGCGGCCTGCTGCCGGGCAGCACTGCCGTGTGGGGCCTGGCACCGGGTGCTGCCTCAGCTATGGTGCTGATGGCAGGCGACTTTGGTGCCGACACGCGGCTGGTGGCCTTCATGCAATACCTGCGGGTGGCCATCGTCACGGCGATTGCCTCGCTGGTGGCGCACTACGCCTCGGTGTCGGCTGCGCCGGCCGGCGTGGCGGCACTGAGCTGGGGTGCGCAATTCGGCCAGTGGCTCACCATCCACAACCCCACCCACGCCGGCATCAGTGTGGCTTTGGTGCTGGTAGCTGCTTGGCTGGGGCGGGTGCTAGGGTTCCCGGGGGCAGCGCTGCTCGTGCCCATGGCGTTGGGCCTGGTGCTGGACAACCTCAGCCCCTGGAAGCTGGAGCTACCCGGCCCGCTGCTGGCCTTGGCCTATGCCGTGTTGGGCTGGGGCATCGGCCTGCGCTTCAACCGCGCGATTTTGGAGCACGCCTGGCGGGTACTGCCGCGCGTGTTGCTGGCCATTGGCGCACTCATTGCGCTGGGCTTGCTGATTGCCACCGGCCTCATGGTGCTGGGTGGCGTGCCGCCCCTCACCGCCTACCTGGCCACCAGCCCGGGCGGCGCAGATTCGGTCGCGGTCATTGCGGTAAGTGCCGCCGTGGATGCCGGCTTTGTCATGGCCATGCAGATGGTGCGTTTTTTCATGGTGCTGTTGCTCGGGCCACGCCTCTCGCGCTGGCTGGTGCAACGCGTGGCCGGCCGCACACACCCTTAATTTTTCTTTTCACTTCACCCAGGATTCTCATGCCCTCCATCAACTTCATAGGCGGCGAAAAAGGCGGCGTCGGCAAATCAGTCGTCGCACGCCTGCTGGCCCAGCACTTCATCGACAAGGGCCGTGCTTTCACCGGCTTTGACACCGACCGCTCGCACACCTCGTTCACCCGCTTTTATGCCGACTACGCCGCCCCCGTGGTGGTGGACAGCTACGAAGGCCTGGACCTGATTGCCGCGCAATTTGAAGACATGCCTGCACATGGCGTGCAGCCCCACATCATCGTGGACCTCGCAGCCCAAACCGCTGCCCCCCTCGCCCGCTGGGTCAAAGACTCCGACCTGGTTTCACTCATGGCCAGCATGGGCATCACGGTTAACTTCTGGCATGTGGCCGATGCAGGCAAAGACTCGGTCGATCTGCTGGACCGCCTGGTCACCACATTTGGTGCCGGCCCCAACTACATCGTGGTGAAAAACCAGGGGCGTGGTAGCGACTTTTCGCAACTGGAAAACTCTGCCGCGCTCAAAAAAGCCGTGGCTTTGGGCGGGCACGTCATCAGCCTGCCGCAACTCCACGAAGCCAGCATGCGCAAGATCGACCGGCAGAACGCCAGTTTTTGGGCCGCCATCCACCGCAAGGAGGGCGACGATGCCCTCGGCATGCTCGAGCGCCAGCGCGTCAAAACCTGGTTGAAGAACTGCTACGCCAGTTTCGACGCCCTGCCACTGGGCTAACACCCCTGCCATGCCACACAACACTGGAGTGCATTAGCCGGGTATTGATACGGATCAAGTGAACCACCCGCGCTTTTCATAACAATGCAGGGCTGAACCGCTATCCTGCGGCCCAGCCCCCCAACAAGGAAACCAAGCCATGACACAACGTCGCGAATTCATGCTTCAAGTCGCGCTCGGCAGCACTGCGCTGCTGGCAAGCCAGGTACACGCAGCCGCCCCCATGGTGGACGAAAAAGACCCCCAAGCCACCGGCCTGGGCTACAAAGCCGACGCCACCAAGGTCGACAAAACCAAGTTCCCCAAATACGCCGCCGGCCAAGCCTGCGCCAACTGCGCCTTGTTCCAAGGTAAAGCCGCTGACGCAGCAGGCGCTTGCGCCCTGTTCGCCGGCAAGCAAGTCGCTGGCAAAGGCTGGTGCAGCGCCTACGCCAAGAAGGCCTAAACCTCACTGGCGCTCTGCGCAAAAAGCCGCTGTGACCTTCGGGTTGCAGCGGCTTTTTTTATAGGCCTCTCGGTTCTTGCGGTAACGGTAACCACGGCACACGCCTTGCTTGGGGCTTCCGATACCCGCCAATCCCCCCTAGACTGGCATACTCCGCCCAGTGACTACGCCGCCAAACCTTCACCCGGAACCGCCCTCCCCCGACGCCGATGCGCCCCCCCGCATCGCGCAGGCCTGCGCGGCAGCCACCGGACACTTTGACGAGCTGCGCGGCGCTATTAATTCAGGAGCTGCTGGCGCACGTTTGACGGGCGCTTGGGCCCAATTCTTTGCCCATATGGAAGCGGGCGATGCCGCAGGGCTCGACCAGCACTTTGCCAGCCTGCAGCGCCAGATACGCGACAACGGGGTCACCTACAACGTGTATGCCGATACCGAGGGCCCGCAGCGCCCTTGGTCCCTGGACCTGTTTCCCCTGATTGTGGATGTGCCGGACTGGCAGCACATCGAAGCCGGCGTGCAGCAGCGGGTGCGCCTGCTGGACGCCGTGATGGCCGATATTTATGGCCCCCAGCAGTTGCTGACCTCCGGCTTGTTACCCCCTGCGCTGGTGCACGGCCACCCCGGCTACCTGCGGCCCATGGCGGGCGTGCAACCCGCCGGCGGCGTGCATTTGCATGTGGCCGCTTTTGACCTGGCCCGCGGACCGGATGGCAACTGGTGGGTAGTGGGCCAACGTTGCCAGGCGCCCAGTGGCTTGGGCTACCTGCTGGAAAACCGGCTGGCGGTGTCGCGGCAGTTTCCGCAAGCCTTTCAAGCCCTCAAAGTGCAGCGCCTGGCCAGCACCTACCGGGCCCTGATGGACAGCCTCAAAACCGCCAGCCCCGCTGGCGCGCAGGCCCACATTGCCCTGCTCACCCCCGGCCCCTACAACGAAACCTATTTTGAGCACGCCTACCTGGCCCGCTACCTCGGCTTGACGCTGGTGGAAGGTAGCGACCTGCTGGTGCGCGACGAGCGCCTCTTCCTCAAAACCCTGCGCGGCCTGGTGCCGGTGCACGGCCTGCTCAAGCGGGTGGACGACCAGTACCTCGACCCGCTGGAGCTGCGGCCCGACTCCACGTTGGGCGTGCCCGGTCTGCTGCAAGCCATACGCGCGGGCAACGTGCTGGTGGCCAACACGCCGGGCTCGGCGTTTTTGGAGTCGCCCGCGCTGCTGGGCTTTTTGCCGGCCATTGCGCAATCGCTGCTGGGCGAGCCCTTGGCATTGCCCTCCCTGCCCACATGGTGGTGCGGCGAGCGCAGCGCCATGGAAGAGGCCCTGCCCCTGCTGGCCGAGCGCACCATCAAGCCCACCTACCCGGGCTCCAGCATCCACCCCAGCTTTGACGCCATGCTGGGCCACACCCTAAGCCAGAGCGCGCTGGACCGGCTGGCCGGCCGCATCGTGCGCCAAAGCGAAGAGCACACGGTGCAGGCCTACATTCCCCTCTCGCAAATGCCCACCTGGCACCGGCAGGCAGATGCGGCCGACGCGGCCATGGTGGCCCGTTCGGTCATGCTGCGGGTGTTTGCCGTGTCCGACGGGCGCAACGCCCAAGGCCAGCCTCAGTGGCGGGTACTGCCCGGCGGCCTGGCCCGCGTGGCGGGCGCCAGCGCTGACATTGCTGCCATGCAGCGCGGCGGCAGCAGTGCCGATGTCTGGGCGCTCACGCAGGGCGAGGTCGATACCACCAGCCTGCTGCCCACCACCCTGACCCCCGCCGTGCTAGCCCAGCGCAAACGCCTGGTCACCAGCCGGGCTGCCGAAAACCTGTACTGGCTGGGCCGCTACACCGAGCGGGCGGACAACACCATCCGCCTCGCGCGCCTGGCGCTGGAGTGCTTGGGAGGCGAAGACCAGTCCAGCCCCCCGCTGCTCGACTGGTTGAGCCAGCTGGCGCAACTCAACACCCTGGTGCTGCCGGGCGTGCCCTCGGCGGTGCAGGCGCGCCGGGTGTTTGAGCGCTCGCTGATTGCCAACCTCGCCTCGCCCGAGGGCGCTACCAGCGTGGGCTTCAACATGCGAGCCCTCAAAGGGGCCGCCGCCACGGTGCGCGAACGCCTGTCGCAAGAGCACTGGAACATCATCCTGCGCGCGGAAGAAGACATCTTCCAGCGCTGCGCGCAACTCACCGCCCAGGGCGACTACGCGCCGCAGCAGGCCCTGCGCATCCTCAAAGATGCGAGCGACCACCTGGCTGCCATCACCGGCGCCCAGACCGACCGCATGACCCGCGACGATGGCTGGCGCCTGCTGAGCATCGGCCGGCATGTGGAGCGCTTGAACTTTTTGGCCGCCGCGCTGGATTTGTCGTTCGACACAGGCGCGGTGGACACCGACGGCGGCTTTGAAGCCCTGCTGGGCTTGTTTGACAGCACCATCACCTTCCACGGCCAATACCAGCAAAGCCGCGATGTGGCCGCGCTGATTGACCTGCTGGTACTGGACCGCGACAACCCCCGCTCGCTGGCCTGGGTGGCCCACACCCTGCGCGGGCGGCTGGCAAAGCTGGCCCAAAGCCCCACCCAAGACGCATGCGCCATGAGCCAGTTGGTGCCCGCCCCCGATGACTGGGACTTGGCCGGCTTGTGCGACACCCCGTCGGACGGCCCGGTCATGCCCGCCTTGCGCGCCCTGCTGCAATTGATCAAGAGCGCGGCGTACACCGTGTCCGAGAGCATCAGCGCCACCTACTTCACCCACTCCGGCGAAACCAAGCAAAGCGTAGGCACCTGATGCTGCTGCAAGTCACCCACGAAACCCGGTACGACTACCAGCCGGCCGTTGAAACGGCCCAGCATGTGGCCTACCTGGAACCACGGCCCCACGCCGGCCAACGGGTGCTGAGCCACAGCCTGCTCATCAGCCCCCAGCCGGTGCAGCGCCGCGCCAGTGATGTGTATGGCAACCGCCGCTGCTTTTTCTCGTTGCA
Organism: Rhodoferax bucti; assembly: GCF_005876985.1. Classification (GTDB taxonomy): domain Bacteria; phylum Pseudomonadota; class Gammaproteobacteria; order Burkholderiales; family Burkholderiaceae_C; genus Allorhodoferax; species Allorhodoferax bucti. Next base: position 696,206 of record NZ_VAHD01000002.1, on the reverse strand, counting down.
GGTGCCGCACAGCGTGCTGGAGGTGCGGGCACGCAGCCTGCTCTCCACTCAGGCCCACGCCCTGCCGGAGAGCGCCCAGCCCTGGGAGCAGCTGCGCGACAGCCTGCGCTACCAAGCCGGCGCGGCCTACCAGCCGGCCAACGAAATGGGGTTTGCCAGCCCCTTTGTACCGCGCCAGCTGGAGTTTGCCGGCTACGCACGCCCCAGCTTTGTGGCGGGGGCCGATGTGCTCACCGTGGCGCGCGACCTGATGGAGCGCATCCACACCGACTTCACCTACGAAACCCACAGCACCCAGATCAACACCCCGGCGCTACAAGCGCTGGAGCAGCGCAAGGGCGTGTGCCAGGACTTTGCCCACATCATGCTGGCCTGCTGGCGCAGCATGGGCCTGCCGGCGCGTTATGTGAGCGGCTACCTGCTGACCCAACCGCCCCCCGGCCAGACCAAGCTGATCGGCAGCGATGCCTCGCACGCCTGGGTCAGCGTGTATGTGCCCGACCTGCCCGAGGGCGCCCGCTGGGTGGACCTGGACCCGACCAACAACCGCTGGGGGTGGCATGCACCGGGCGTGGACTACGTGACCGTGGCCACCGGGCGGGATTTTGGCGATGTCTCCCCCTTGCGCGGAGTGATTCATGGCGGCTCGCGCCATACGCTGTCGGTGGGCGTGACGGTAGAGGAAATCCGTGACGACCTCGAGACCCCTGCGCCGCTGCCTACCGATAATCAAGCCCCCGCGCTGCCGGACATGCGCCAGACGCAAGGCCAAAGCCAAAGCCAAAGCCAAAGCCAGTCCAGCGGCAGTTTGCTACAAAATCCATAGCTGCTCGCGCAAGTGATACGAGCGCTAGAGCCTCTTTTTATTCATCAACTCACAGGAACAACACCATGAGCATTTACGACAAACTCGCCGAACTCCAGATCACCCTGCCCCCCGTGGCCGTGCCTGCTGCCGCCTACGTGCCGTTTGTGCAAACCGGCAACCTGGTGTTTTTGAGCGGCCACATTGCCAAGAAAGACGGCGCCGTCTGGGCCGGCCAACTGGGCAAAAACATCAGCACCGAAGAGGGCAAGGCGGCAGCCCGCGCTATCGCCATCGATCTGATGGGCACCCTGCACGCCGCCGTGGGCGACCTCAACAAGGTCAAGCGCATCGTCAAACTGATGTCGCTGGTCAACTCCACGGGGGATTTCACCGAGCAACACCTGGTCACCAACGGCGCCAGCGAGCTGTTTGGTCAGGTGTTCGGCCCCCAAGTGGGCGCGCATGCCCGCAGCGCCTTTGGCGTGGCCCAGATCCCCATGGGTGCGTGCGTAGAAATTGAGCTGATCGCCGAAATCGGCTGATCAGCGCAGCAACAGCGTCGCCTCGCCGCCCGCCAACTGGCGCGCGGAGGCGGCGTCCACCTTGAACACTGAGACCGCCTGCGCCAACTGCGCCGCCTGATCGCGCAGGCTCTCGGCGGCGGCGGCGCTCTCTTCCACCAGCGCCGCGTTCTGCTGGGTCATCTGGTCGAGGTTGCTGATGGCGTGGTTCACATCGGCAATGCCGCTGCTTTGCTCGCTGGAGGCTGCGGTGATTTCGTTGATCACATCCACCACCCGGCGCACGCTCTGCACGATCTCTTGCATGGTGGCGCCCGCGTTGGTCACCAGCTGAGTGCCGGACTCCACCTTGTCCACCGAGGTGCCGATGAGCGCCTTGATTTCCTTGGCTGCCTCGGCACTGCGGCCGGCGAGTGAGCGCACTTCCGATGCCACCACCGCAAAACCACGGCCTTGCTCGCCTGCGCGGGCGGCTTCCACGGCCGCGTTCAGCGCAAGGATGTTGGTCTGAAAGGCAATGCCGTCAATCACGCTGATGATGTCGGCAATCTTCTTGCTGCTGGCATCAATCTGCTGCATGGTGCTTACTACCTGCATCACCACCTCGCCGCCGCGCTGCGCCACTTGCGACGCACTGGCAGCCAAGGTGCCAGCTTGGCGAGCGTTGTCCGAGCTCAGGCGTACCGCGTGGGTCAGGCTGTCCATGCTGGAGGCCGTAGAGGCCAGGTTGCTCGATGTTTCTTCGGTGCGATGGGCGAGGTCGTTGTTGCCGGTGGCAATTTCGCTGCTGGCGGTGGCAATGCTGTCGGTGCTATGCCGCACCTGAGACACCATGACCGAGAGAGCCCGGTTCATGGCCGCGAGCGAGCGCATGAGGTCGCCAAACTCGTCGGAGCGGGATTCGTCCACCACCGTGGTCAGGTCACCCTCGGCAATGCGGGCGGCCAATTGGTTGGCCTGCACCAAGGGGCGTTTGATGGAGCGGATCAAAAAGGCTGCTCCCACCAAAATGCCGCAAATCACCAGCACCAAAGCGCTGGTGGACAGCAAAATCAGCTTGCGCCCTTCGGCTTCAAACTCCTCGCGCGCTTTTTCGCTAGCGGTGTCTTGCATGACAACAAACTCGTCATGCGCTTTTTGCAGCGCCACGACTGCAGGGCGGTATTGGGTTTCCACAAAGGCCGGCATCTCGCCAGGTTTGGTCACCTTGAGCAGCGCGGTCTGGCTGGTCAGGTCTTGCAGCGTTTTACGCAAGCCGGCAATCTTGGCGATTTGCTGGCGATCTTGCTCGGTGGGGTCGCCCGACTCGATCAGCTTTTGGAATTCGTCAATTTGGGTGTTGCTGGCGGCGATTTCGTCTTTGAAGGCTTTGGCCACGCCCGGATCAATCGACACCACCACCGCATAGGCGCGGGTGGCGTTGACATCTTCCAACGCAGCCCATTGGTTGGACTGCTTGATTTGCGTCACCAACTTGGCATTAAGCGCACCGTAAGCCTCGCGGGACTTGCGGGATTGCAGCGCCGTGAGCGCAATGATGAAACCCAACGACAACACCATCACCACCATGGCGGTCCACAACTTGGTGGCCAGCCGCATGCGGTTGAAATGCATTCCAATCTCCTTTAATTATTCTGTAATTTAACCACAGCGGTACAAAGTACAGAACGGGAAAAAGAGAGGATTTACCCTGCCAGTCGCCAGGCCCCTTGGTCGCGCACGGCATCCAGTTGGGCCGCTGACACCTCGTCCGGCGCGAGCTCCGCCAGCGGCAAAAGCACAAACGCACGTGCATGCATGCGGGGGTGCGGCACGGTAAGCACGGGGCTGTTTATCCGCGCGCTGCCGAAGAGCAGCACGTCCAGGTCCAGGGTGCGGGGGGCATTGCGGTAGGGCCGCTCACGCCCCCCCTGCAACTCCTGTTGCAGCAAGGCCGCCAACAGGGCCGGTGCAGTCAGACTGGTGCGAATCTCGGCCACCGCATTCACATAGTCCGGGCCACTGGAATCCACCGGTGTACTGCCGTAGAAGCTGGAGGCGCGCACCAAGCGTGTGGCAGGCAAGTAGGCCAGCTGCTCCAAGGCATTGCGCAACGCCGCCACCGGATCGCCCAGGTTGGCCCCCAGACCAATGAACGCCCGGACCGGGTCACGCAAGATCATGGCTTACTCGCCTGCGGGGGCCGAACCACCCTCGCCAGCACCACGTGCGGCACCACCACGGCGGCGACGGCGGCGCTTGCGGGGCGCGTCGTTGGAGCCTTCTGGGGCAGATTCGGCGAAGTCATCGCCAGATGCGTCACGGGGAGCAGCATCCTGCGCTTGCCCTGCGGGCGGAATCTGTCGTGGATCACGCGCCGGTTTGGGGCCACGCGGGCCTTTGGGCGCCTGTTTGCGCTGTTGCTGCTGTTCGGTGCGCACCTGGTCCACCATGTCCTGGCGCACTTCGTCGCTGGCCATGCTGAATTCTTGCCACCAGTCAGCCAGCACCTCGTCAATCTCGCCGGCATCGGCACGCAGGCGCATGAAGTCGAAGGACGCGCGGAAGCGCGGCTGCTCCACCATGCCAAAGGGCGTGCTGCCAACCCGCTTCTCAAAACGGGGTTGCATGAGCCAGATTTCGCGCATGTCGCCAGCCAACTTGCCACGGCCGGACACATCGCCGATGCGGGCGTTGAATACGTCTTCAATCGCGTCTTGCAGCGCCGGGTGGCTGTGCTGGCCGCTTTGGAGGCGCTGGGCCCAGCCATCGCGCACATCCGCCCACAACACGCAGGCCAGCAGGAAGCTGGGCGCCACCGGCTTGCCCTCGCCGACGCGGCGGTCGGTATCTTTCAGGGCCGCAGCGACAAACGGTTGGTCTGCTCGCTCCACCACCACGTCCAGCAGCGGGTAGATGCCACGGGCCATGCCCAAGGCCTTGAGCTGCTCCACCGAGGCCAGCGCGTGGCCGGTTTGCAGCAGCTTGAGCATTTCGTCAAACAAACGGCTTTGCGGCACGTCGTTCAACAGTTTTTGGCTCGTGACCAGGGGGCCGGCGGTTTTGGCTTCCAACTTGAAGCCCAGCGGGCTCAGCTTGGCCGCAAAGCGGATGGCCCGGATGATGCGTACCGGGTCTTCCCGGTAGCGGGTGGCAGCGTCGCCAATCATGCGCAGGGTGTGACTCTTGGAGTCTTTCAAGCCATTGTGATAGTCGACCACGATTTGCGTCTCGGGGTCGTAGTACATGGCGTTGATGGTGAAGTCGCGGCGGACCGCGTCTTCTTCCTGCGGGCCCCACACGTTGTCACGCAGCACCCGGCCGGTGCTGTCTACCGCGTGCTTCATGCCGGCCAGCTCGCTCTTGCTGGTGCGCTCATTGCCCGCTACTTGCTCGGCGGCAGCGTTGTCCAGATACGCGCGGAAGGTGGAGACTTCAATCACCTCATGCTCGCGCCCGCGGCCGTACACCACGTGCACGATGCGGAAGCGCCGCCCGATGATGAAAGCCCGGCGGAACAGGCCCTTGACCTGCTCGGGCGTGGCGTTGGTGGCCACATCAAAGTCCTTGGGGCGCAAGCCCACCAGCAGGTCGCGCACCGCGCCGCCCACCACATAGGCCTCAAACCCGGCTTGCTTCAGGGTACGCACCACGTTGATGGCGCGTTCATCCACCAGGTTGGGGTCGATACCGTGCACCGACACGGGAATCTCCACCCGTTTGCCGAACTGGGGCTTTTTGCTGGTGCCTGCGGGGCTTTTGCCCAGCAATTTGTCGATAAATTTTTTGATCAAGTTCTGGTTCCTAGCGGTCCTGCCCGGGGGTCAGGAGAAGAGCTCGAGTATGCGCCATCCACGCTGCTCGGCCAGTGCGCGCAAGCGCGGGTCGGGGTTGGTGGCCACGGCCACATCGGCTTTTTCCATCAAAGGCACATCGTTGATAGAGTCTGAATAGAAGGTGGTGTGCACCGTCTCCCAGCTCAGGCCCCGGTCTGCGAGCCATTGGTTCACCCGGGTGACCTTGCCTTCGCGGAAAGACGGCACGCCGGCGATTTCACCCGTGTACCAGCCGGTGCCGCCGGGGGCGTCGTCCGTTACCAAATCAACCGCAATCAGGTGCTCCACACCGAATGCCGTGGCAATCGGGCGGGTCACAAAGGCGTTGGTAGCGGTCACGATGATGACCGTATCGCCCGCAGCCTGGTGATCCTGCACCAGCTTCAGGGCCTGGGGTTGAATGGCTTTTTGGATGATAGCGCTCATGAAATCTGCGTGAGCAGCTATCGATTTAGTAGCGCCTTGGCGGATGACGGCTGCGGTGGCAAAACGGATGTACGCGTGGATGTCCAGCGTGCCGGCCTTGTAGTGCTCGTAAAACTCCTGGTTTTTTTGCTTGAAGAGTTCGGCATCGGTCCAGCCGCGTGCGGTGGTGAATTCGCCCCAGGCGTAGTCGGAGTCCAGCGGAATCAGGGTGTGGTCCAGATCGAACAGGGCGAGCTTGGTGACGGTCATGTGTTTTCCAGCATGGATTTGATAAGGGGGATGGTGATGGCGCGCTGGGTCTGCAAGGCGTAGCCATCCATCAGGTCGAGCAGCTCCATGAGGCTGCCCAGGTCGCGGCTGAAGCGGTTGAGCATAAAGTCCATCACCTCATCGCCCAGAAACACGCCCCGCGCATCGGCAGCCTGGCGCAGCACGCTGCGCCGCTCCGGCTCGCTCAGGAGCTGCAAGCCAAAAATATGGCCCCAGCCGAGGCGAGTACGCAAGTCGTCACGCAGCTTGAGCTCCACCGGAGCGAATTCTCCTGCCGCCAGCACCGGCTTTTGGTGGGTCTGGGCGTTCACAAACCAGTTGAATGCGGCGTGTTGCTGTTCGGCGGTGAACAGGTGCACATCGTCCAGCACCACGGCGGCCCAGGCTTCGTCGAACTCGGTGGGCTCGTCTGCGGCACCCAACCAGCCCACGCGGGCGCCTTGCTCGCGCAGGCCTTCGCGTGCGGCTTTGAGCAAATGGGTTTTGCCACTGCCTTCCGGCCCCCAGAAATAGGTAGGCACCGGGGAGCGGCTTTGGGCATGGCCTTTGTCACCAATCCACAGCGCCAGGTGCTTAAGGGCGGCTTCGTTGGGGCCGGCAAAAAAATTGGCCACCGTGGGGCCGGTGGACAAGCCGATGTCCAACGCGATCTGTTTCATACGCAAATATCAACCCAGGTACAAGCGGCTGGCCAGGTAACCCGCACGGATGCGACGTATTGCCACCAGCAGCACGGCACTGGCTGGCAGGGCCACCAGCACGCCGACAAAACCAAACAGCTGGCCGAATGCCAACAAGGCAAAAATGACCGCCAGCGGGTGCAGGCCGATACGCTCACCCACCAACCGGGGTGTGAGCAAAAAGCTCTCCAGCACCTGCCCCACGCCGTATACCACGGCCACCATCACCAAAGAATAAGCAATGCCTTGGGTGGCCGAGAACTCCAGCAGGCCCGCAAACAAGGCCAACACCAGCCCTACCCCAAAGCCCAGGTAAGGCACAAAAATCGCCAAGCCGGTAAAGATGCCAATGGGCAAAGCCAGGTCCAAGCCGAAAAGCGCCAAGCCCACGCTGTAGGCCACCGCCAAAATGAGCATCACCAGCAGCTGCCCGCGCAGGTACTGGCCCAGCACCTCATCCGCCTCGCGCAAAAAGCCGTCGGTGGGCGCCCGCAGGCGCGGCGGCACCAACTGGCGCAGCTGGCCCATGAAGCGGCTCCAGTCCATCAGCAGGTAAAACAAGGCCACCGGGATCAAAATCACGTTACCAATCAGGGCAAACGCCACGCTGCCCCCGAGCTTGACGGAGGCCAGCACCGAGCCCAAGGCGTCTTCCACATTGGCATTCAGGTACTTCATCACAAAGCCTTTGATGCTCACCACATCAAGATTGAGCTTGATGCCCCACTGGGCCAACAAAGGCTTGAGCGTGTCATTCAGGCTATCGAGCAACAAAGGAAATTGCTCGCGCATCAGCGGCAACTCTTTGGCCAGAATGGGCACGATCAGCAACAGCACGCACAACAGTGCGAGCAAAAACAGCACTTCGACCAGCACCACCGCCACGACGCGAGGAATGCGGCCCAGGCCCACATCGTCCAGCCAATCGACCACCGGCGTGAGTGCGTAGGCCAGCACCGCAGCCACCGCAAACGGTGCCAATACCGGTGCCAACAGCCAGAGCGCGAGCACGGTAAACGCCGCGATGGAGGCCCAGGCGGCGAATCTTTTTTGGGTGGGGGTGAATTGCATGGAGGAAAGAGAAGGGGCAAACCCTTAAAATCTGGGCAAATTCTATCGGGGTCTGCCTCCGCTCCACCCCAAAAGCTACTTCCCATGACCCAATCTTCTGCCTCCACTCCCCTTTCTTACAAAGACGCCGGCGTCGACATCGTTGCCGGTGATGCACTGGTTGAACGCATCAAACCCCTGGCCAAAAAGACCATGCGCGAAGGCGTGTTGGCCGGCATCGGCGGTTTTGGCGCCCTGTTTGAAGTGCCCAAGCGCTACAAGGAGCCGGTGCTGGTCTCCGGCACCGACGGCGTGGGCACCAAGCTCAAGCTGGCATTTGAGTGGAACATGCACGATACCGTGGGCATCGATCTGGTCGCCATGAGCGTGAACGACGTGCTGGTTCAGGGCGCTGAGCCCCTCTTCTTCCTGGACTACTTTGCCTGCGGCAAGCTAGACGTGGACACCGCGGCTGCCGTGGTGGGCGGCATTGCCAAGGGTTGCGAGCTCTCCGGCTGCGCCCTGATTGGCGGCGAAACCGCTGAAATGCCCGGCATGTACCCCGCCGGTGAATATGACCTGGCCGGCTTTGCCGTGGGCGCGGTCGAAAAATCCAAAATCCTGACCGGCGCCGACGTGAAGGCCGGCGACGTAGTGCTGGGCTTGGCCTCTGCCGGAGTGCACTCCAACGGTTTCAGCCTGGTGCGCAAGTGCATTGAGCGTGCCGAGGCTGCTGGCACCGTGCCCGCCACGCTGGACGGCAAGCCCTTCAAGCACGCCATCATGGAACCCACCCGCTTGTATGTGAAGAACGTGCTGGCGGCGCTGGCCGCCCACCCCATCAAAGCCCTGGCCCACATCACCGGTGGTGGCTTGCTGGAGAACATTCCCCGCGTGCTGCCCGAAGGCTTGGCCGCTCACCTGGTCAAGGGCAGCTGGCCCCAGACCGAGTTGTTTGCCTGGCTGCAGAAAACCGCCGGTATAGACGACATCGAGATGAACCGCACCTTCAACAACGGTATCGGCATGGTGGTGGTGGTGGATGCGGCCAACGCCGAAGCGACTGCAGCCACTCTGCGCGCCGCTGGCGAAACCGTGTACACCGTGGGCGTGATTGCTGCCCAAGGCGCAGGCGAGCAAGTCGTCGTCGCCTGAGCAACATTTACCGGGGCCACCGCGCGCGGCTCTTGGTAGGGTACATCAGTGCCTAGAGGCCGTGTTGGGTGCGTAGCGCCTTGACCTGGTCTACCACCTGCTCCACATCCACGACCTGATCTGCGTGCTCCAGATAGCGCTCCAAATCGGCGAGCGCTTCTACCGGATGGCCCAACTCGGCGTGGGCCAAACCGCGATCGCGGTATTCAGACCAAGACTCTGGTAACAGAATCACCAAGCGCTCCTGCACCGCCAGCAGCCGTGGCCAGTCCTGCTGGGATCGGTAGATTTCCTTGAGGTTGCGCAGCATGCGAGCCAGGATATCGCGCGAAGTGGCTGATTGCAGGTACAAACCCAGAGGCGCCTCAAACTCGTCCACCAGCCCACTGCGGCGGCGGTAGGGCTCCAGCAACTCGGACAACTCTTCACGGCTGAGTGACCGGCCAGACATCGGGTCGATGACGGCTTGCCCCATGGGCAAATTCACCTTGACCATGAAGTGCCCGGGAAAACTCACACCGTGCACGTCCAGATGCAGGCCCTGGGCCAGTTCCATCCAGAGCACCGCCAGGGAGATCGGGATTCCGCGACGGGTCCGCAACACCGCGGACAAAAAGCTGTTGTCCGGGTCGTAGTAATTGTTGACGTTGCCGGCAAAGCCTAGGTCGGTGAAGAAAAACTGGTTCAACACCCGCACACGCTGCAAGGCGGACGCATCATCGGCCAGCCGGCGCCGAACGCGGTCCAAGAGCTGGTCAACTTCATCGAGGCTCGCCTGCATGTCCAACTCGGGATATTCGTCCTGGCCCAAGCTGAGTGCGGCTTCAAACTGGGCGAAATCGTCATCGTCTTGCACCAGACTGGCGAAATACTCCAGCGGAGTGGGTAGGGACAGATCCAGCTTCATGCTTTGCCTCCCGGTTCAGCGCCGCAGGAATTGGCGCACATTCAAACCCGCCGCCCAAAGGGCCCCGAAATACACAACTGCCGCGCCTGCCATCAACAACGCCAACCAGCCGATGCGCAGCCAGGCTTGCGCCCGCAAAGCCACCCAATCCACCAGACCTGCGGCCCACAACAGGTACACCACCAGCACCGCCGCCGCAGCCACCACTTGAAGCAAGAAACGGCCCCAACCCGCCAGAGGCTGAAAACTGCCACGTCGAATCAAGCCCACCAGCAGCCAACCGGCATTGAGCATCGCCCCCAGGCTGATGGAGAGTGACAAACCCGCTTGCTTGAATACGGGCACCAAACCTAGGTTCATCAACTGGGTAGCAATCAGCACCACCACCGCAATCTTGACCGGGGTTTTGATGTCCTGGCTGGCGTAGTAGCCCGGCGCCAGCACCTTGATAGCCACAATGCCCAGCAAACCAGCACCCCAGCCCATCAAGGCCCAGGTGGTTTGCTGCACATCCAGCTCAGAAAACGCGCCGTAGTGGTAAAGCACAGCCACCAAGGGCTTCGAAAACGTCAGCAGCCCGATGGAGCACGGTACAGCCAGGAGCACCACGATCCGCAAGCCCCAATCCAGCAGCGCGGAATAGCCCGCCGCATCGTTTTTAGCGCGCGCGCCTGCGAGCTGCGGCATCAGCACCACCCCCAAAGCAACGCCCAGCATGGCCGTGGGAAATTCCATAAGCCGGTCGGCATAGGTGAGCCAACTCACGCTGCCCGTGGGCAAGTGCGACGCAATCTGGGTATTGATCAGCAACGAAATCTGCGCCACGCTCACGCCCAGCAATGCCGGAAGCATAAGCTTGCCGATGCGGCGGGTCTCTGGATCGGCCATGGCCTCCTGCAGCGCCTGGAGCGTGAGACCGAACCGGGGCAGCATGCCCAGTTGCCGTAGAGCCGGAATTTGCACCAGCAACTGCAGTAAGCCCCCGAGCATGACACCCACGGCCATTGCATAAATGGGCTGTATGCCCTGCTCCCGGAACCAAGGCACCAGCAACCAAGCCGCACCGATCATGCTGATGTTGAGCAAAACAGGGGTGGCGGCTGGAACCGCAAAGCGCTTCCAGGTATTGAGCACGCCCGACGACAACGCCACCATCGACATGAACCCGATATACGGAAACATGAACCGTGTCATGAACACGGCCGCGTCATAACCGGCTGGATCTTTCTGCAAGCCGCTGGCCATCGCCCAGACCAGTAGCGGCGATGCCACCACCCCGACGATACAGGTCAATACCAGCGCGCAGGCCAGCAATGTAGCCACCCGGTCTACCAGCAATTTGGTGGCATCGTCTCCATGGCGCGCCTTGCTGGCGGCCAACACCGGCACAAAAGCCTGGCTGAATGCGCCCTCAGCAAACAAACGCCGGAACAGGTTGGGGATGCGGAAGGCCACATTGAAGGCGTCCGTCATGGCGCTGGCACCAAAGGCGGCAGCCACCAGCAACTCGCGGGCCAGACCGGTAATGCGGGAGGCCAGTGTCCACAAAGACACGGTAGATACAGATTTAATAAGGCTCACGGGCGGAGTGTAGCCGGCCCCTGTGACCGCTTTCGGACGGCTGGCCGAGGCTGCGCAGACGGCTTTACAGGCCTCGGTATATAATCATCGGCTTTGCTGACAACATCCTCCAACACAAGGAATATTAATCATGGCATCTGGTAAACCCAAGAAAAAGAACCCGCGCCTGGCGTCGGGCCGTAAACGCGTCCGTCAGGACATCAAAATCAATGCAGCAAACACTTCTTTGCGTTCCAAGTACCGCACCGCGGTGAAGAACGTGGAAAAGGCAGTTGTGGCCGGTGACAAGACCAAAGCCGCAGAATTGTTTGCCAAGATGCAAGCCGTGGTGGACACCGTGGCTGACAAGGGCATCTTCCACAAGAACAAGGCAGCACGCGACAAGAGCCGTTTGGCTTCCAAGGTGAAAGCCTTGGCACTCGCAGCCTAATCACTTAGGCAATCGCACGGACCTTGGCAACAAGGTTCGCCGTTTGTTAGGGTGCGCTGTCAGCAAAAGCAAAAAAGCCGTTCATCTGAACGGCTTTTTTGTTTCTGTCGTCAGGACAAAAAATTATTCGGGAGCTGCCGGACGGGCGGCAGGCGCAGCGGGCACCTCAGGGCGGGTCTCACTAACCTGCAGCTCGTTGTCACGGGCGAAATTGAGGCAGAAATCCCAGGCCATGACGTCGTAGTCCCGCAGGTCGGGGTGCACGATGACGCATTTCACCTGTCCGATCGAGGTGGGCACGCACCAAGGCGAATAGCCGAGGTGGCTGCCACGGGTGGCGCCACCGGGGCGGAATTGGCTCATAACACCGGCCAGACGCTCTGCCCAGTCACTGGGGCGAAAGGTCTTGCCTTGCCGCGTGATTCCCAGGATGTAGAGTTCTTTTGGAGGAGTGGTGGCCATCAGTACGTGCGAAATTTCGGGGTGCACACTGCACCGTAAAAAGCCGGTGCTGCGCCGCACAAGAATTCTACCCGCTCCGCTGTCATGGAGATGACAAACCAGCTATGCGAGTGCGCATCAGTGTGATGTGGATTTGTCACGAAACCGCCATGCCCAGTGCGCCTAAAATCAGGCTTCAACGGCCCGACTGGCCTTTGCAGCAGTCGGGCCGATCTGTTTTGTAGCCAACCCCGGAGTTATGACATGACCGCCGCCACCCTTACCACGCCGTCTTCACCCCACGTGATGAACACCTACGGCCGACTGCCCATCGCCCTGAGCCATGGACAAGGCTGCCGCGTGTGGGACGTGAACGGCAAGGAATACCTGGACGCCTTGGGCGGCATCGCGGTCAACACCCTGGGCCACAACCACCCCCAACTGGTGCCAGCGCTGCAGGACCAGTTGACCAAGCTGATCCACACCTCCAACTACTACCACATCCCCCTGCAGGAAGAGCTGGCCAAGCTGTTGGTAGAGCGTTCCGGCATGAGCAATGTGTTCTTCTGCTCCACCGGCCTGGAAGCCAATGAAGCTGCGTTGAAGCTGGCCCGCAAGTTCGGCCACGACAAGGGCATAGCCCGCCCCGAAGTGGTTGTCTATGAAAAGGCTTTCCATGGTCGTTCCATCGCCACGCTCAGCGCCACCGGCAACCCCAAAGTGCAAGCCGGTTTCGGCCCGCTGGTGGAAGGCTTTATCCGCGTGCCGGTGAACAACATTGACGCACTCAAGGCAGCGACCGAAGGCAACCCGAATGTCGTGGCCGTGTTCTTTGAAGCCATCCAGGGCGAGGGCGGCGTGAACCCCATGCACGTGGACTACCTGCGCGACGTGCGTGCCTTGTGCGACCAGCGCGACTGGCTGTTGATGATTGACGAAGTGCAGTGCGGCATGGGCCGCACCGGCAAGTGGTTTGCCCACCAGTGGGCAGGCATCCAGCCCGACGTGATGCCCCTGGCCAAGGGCCTGGGCTCCGGCGTGCCGGTGGGCGCTGTGGTGGTGGGCCCCAAAGCCGCCACCATCTTCCAACCCGGCAACCACGGCTCCACCTTCGGCGGCAACCCGCTGTCCATGCGCGCCGGGGTCGAAACCATCCGCATCATGGAAGCGGAAGGTCTGCTGGCCAATGCCGAGAAGGTGGGCGCCCACCTGAAAGCCGGTCTGGAAGCCGCCTTGAAAGCCGAGATTGCCAATGGCGGGGTGAAAGAAGTCCGCGGCCAGGGCCTGATGATGGGCGTGGACCTGTCCAAGCCCTGCGGCGCCCTGGTGCAACGCGCAGCCGATGCAGGTTTGCTGATCAGCGTGACGGCTGACAGCGTGGTCCGCCTGGTGCCCCCACTGATTTTGAGCGTGGCCGAGGCCGACGAGATCGTCGCCATCCTCGCGCCCCTGATTGCTGCCTTTTTGAAAGAAACCGCATGAGCCTCTCCAGCAACGCCGTCCCCAGCACCCTGCCCCAAGGCGCGCCGCCAGTGCGGCACTACCTGCAGTTCGACGACTTCAGCGCCGACGAATACGCTTACCTGCTGGAGCGCGCAGCCTTCATCAAGCGCAAGTTCAAGACCTTTGAGCGCCACCACCCGCTGGCCGACCGCACGCTGGCCATGATCTTCGAGAAGGCATCCACCCGCACCCGCGTGAGCTTCGAGGCCGGCATGTACCAGCTGGGCGGCAGCGTGGTGCACCTCACCACCGGAGACAGCCAGCTCGGCCGCTCCGAGCCGATTGAGGACAGCGCCAAGGTCATCAGCCGCATGACCGACATCGTGATGATCCGTACCTACGAGCAAACCAAGCTACAAGCCTTTGCGGCCAACTCGCGGGTGCCCGTCATTAACGGCCTGACCAACGAATTCCACCCCTGCCAGATCTTGGCGGACATCTTCACCTACATCGAGCACCGCGGCCCCATCCAGGGCAAAACCGTGACCTGGGTGGGCGACGGCAACAACATGGCCAACACCTGGCTGCAGGCCGCCGCCAAGCTGGGCTTCCACTTGCGTGTGTCCACCCCCAGCGGCTATGAAGTCAATGAGAAATTGGCCGCCAGCGCCGGTGGAATGGGCGCGGGCAGCTATAAAACCTATAGCGATCCGATGGAAGCCTGCCAAGGTGCCGACCTGATCACCACCGATGTGTGGACCAGCATGGGCTACGAGGCCGAAAACGAAGTCCGCCGCAAAGCCTTTGCCGCCTGGTGCGTGGACCGCAAGATGATGGCGGTGGCCGCGCCCAACGCCCTCTTCATGCACTGCCTGCCCGCCCACCGGGGCGAAGAGGTGGAAGCCGAAGTCATCGATGGCCCGCAAAGCGTGGTCTGGGACGAGGCCGAAAACCGCATGCACGTGCAGAAGGCACTGATGGAGTACCTGCTGCTCGGCAAGCTCTGAGTTGCCTGCGCCTGATGCGCGCGGGGCTTAGCGCATCAGGTCTTCCATCGCATCCACCACCATGCTGGTGCCAATCGCGATGAGCAGAATGTCATTCGCCACCCGCACATATTTGTAGCCGGCCGGCGGCAGTCCGATTTTTACGCTGACTGCGCGCGGCACCGGGTAAAACACCACATCTCTCGGCAAGGGCTGGCCGCGTGACCACTTCTTGGCTTGCCCCGGTGGCTGGCAGCCATTGTTTTTCTTGGCCAAACCGGGCGGGCAGCGGCCCTTGGCTTGCTCTTGGCCGTAGTAGTCCGACGCCGCACGGCGCTGCTCGTCGCCAAAATAGCCGCCCACGCGAATCTCCACCGAGGTGCCCTGCTCTTGCCGGTGCTCTGAGCGCTGCTCGTCTTCGCCGTGTTTGCCATGCCCTTTGCCCGCCCACTCGGGCTTGCCCGCATTTGCGCTGACTGCAAGCGCCAGTCCTGCGGCCACCAGCGACGCTGAACGCCAAAAAACCTGAGCGGTGTGAAACGAAACCTGCATACCAACTCCTCGCCTCGCGGCAACCAAAACCCGATTGTGAACCTGTTGAAAATAACCGACACCACGCATTGAAACCAAGTGTTAACTTTGCGCCGCTTTACGAACTT
The DNA here is from genome assembly GCF_005876985.1 of Rhodoferax bucti. Classification (GTDB taxonomy): domain Bacteria; phylum Pseudomonadota; class Gammaproteobacteria; order Burkholderiales; family Burkholderiaceae_C; genus Allorhodoferax; species Allorhodoferax bucti. The sequence goes on along the minus strand of NZ_VAHD01000002.1, from coordinate 681,034 downwards.
GAGGATTGACATGAGCACAACCCCCACCACCCTCTCTCATTGCCAGGCACTGGATGCTGCAGATGCCCTGCGCCCTTTGCGCGACCTGTTCGACATTCCCGCAGGCGTGATCTACCTCGACGGCAATTCGCTGGGCGTGATGCCCAAAACCGCCGCCGCCCGTGCGGCCGAAGTCGTCACCCAGGAGTGGGGCCAAGGCCTGATCCGCTCTTGGAACACCGCGGGATGGTTCAGCCTGCCGCAGCGCTTGGGCAATCGTATTGCCCCCCTGATTGGTGCGGACGCCGATGAGGTGGTGGCCACCGACAGCACCTCCATCAACCTGTTCAAGGTGCTGTCTGCTGCCCTGTCCATCGCCGCGCAGGACGCGCCCGACCGCAAGCTCATCGTGAGCGAGCGCAGCAACTTCCCCACCGACCTCTACATCGCCGAAGGCCTGTGCAAAGAGCGCGGCTACACCCTGAAGTTGGTGGAGCCCGAAGAGATTGCTGCCGCACTCACGGCCGACGTGGCCGTGCTGATGCTCACCCACGTGAACTACCGCACTGGCGCGATGCACGACATGCCTGCCGTAACCGCTGCGGCTCACGCCGCCGGCGCTTTGATGATTTGGGACCTGGCGCACAGCGCAGGCGCGGTGCCGGTGACGCTCAAAGCCTCGGGCGCCGACTTTTCGGTGGGCTGCGGCTACAAGTACCTGAACGGCGGCCCCGGCGCGCCGGCCTTTGTGTGGGTGCACCCCCAGCACGCCGACCGCTTCTGGCAGCCCCTGGCCGGCTGGTGGGGCCACGCGGCACCCTTTGCCTTCACCCCCGATTACCAACCTGCCCCCGGCATCACCCGCTACCTGTGCGGCACCCAGCCCATCGTCAGCATGTCGCTCTTGGGCTGCGGCCTAGAAGGCTTTGAGGCAGCCGAAAAATTGGGCGGCATGACGGCCCTGCGCGCCAAGTCACTGGTGTTGACGGACCTGTTTATCAAGCTGGTGGAAGAGCGCTGCCAAGGCTACGGCCTGGGCCTGGCGACCCCACGTGAGCACGCCCAGCGGGGTTCGCAGGTGTGCCTGACCCGCGAGCACACCGCTGGTGGCGACTTGGGCTCTGGCGCCTTTGCCATCGTGCAGGCACTGATTACGCGCGGGGTGATTGGGGACTACCGTGCGGGCGATGGTGGCATCCACAAAGACATCTTGCGCTTTGGCTTCACGCCGCTGTACATCGGGTTTGAAGATGTGTGGAACGCGGTGGAGCACTTGCGCCAGGTCTTGGAAACTGGCGAGTGGCAAAAGGCGGAGTTCAACCAGAAGCATGCGGTGACCTGAAAGCCAGCTGCCAAGGTTTTGATGGGTGCTCGCACGGCAGGTAGGCGGTACAGGCCCGGGCCTCATCAGCTCCTTCGGAGCAGCAAATCGGCCCAGACCTGCACCACCTCCCCGCCTTGGGTGCGAGCGACAGTGACGCCGAGACACCCGCACACGTTTTGTATCGCCCACCCCGGAGCCGGGACGGAGAGCGGGGTATGGGTTATGGCCGATTTGCTGATCCGAAGGATCTGATGAGGCCATAGCCCATACCCCGCTCTCCGTTTCAGCGATCACCAAAACACGACTAAAGAACAAAGCCAACCATGACCTCTACCGAAAAAATCGTCGCTGACGAAAAGGCCCAGCTCGACTTCAGCAAAACCATGAGCTATGGCGACTACCTGCAAATCGACACCATCCTGTCGGCGCAGCACACGCTCTCGCCCACGCACGACGAGCTGCTGTTCATCATCCAGCACCAGACCAGCGAGCTGTGGATGAAGCTCATGCTGCATGAGCTCACTGCCGCTATGGCGCATATCGCGCAGGACGACTTGCCACCCGCCTTCAAGATGCTGGCGCGTGTAAGCAAAATCATGGAGCAGCTGGTGCACGCCTGGGACGTGCTAGCCACTATGACGCCCCCCGAGTACACCGCCATGCGCCCCTACCTGGGCCAGAGCAGCGGGTTCCAAAGCTTTCAGTACCGGTGCATTGAGTTCTCGCTGGGCAACAAAAACGCCGCCATGCTCAAGCCCCACGCCCATGCGCCCGAGCGCTTGGCGCTGGTGCAGGCCGCGTATGAAGCGCCGTCTTTGTACGACGAAGCCCTCAAGCTCATGGCCCGCCGTGGGATTGCACTGCCTGCCAGCCACCTGCAGCGCGACTGGACCCAGCCTTACACCGCCAGCCCAGAGGTGGAAGCGGCGTGGCTGCAGGTCTACCGCGACCCCAAGGCGCACTGGGACCTGTACCAACTGGCCGAGGAGCTGACCGATTTGGAAGACGCCTTCCGCCTCTGGCGCTTCCGCCACGTCACCACCGTGGAGCGCGTCATCGGCTTCAAGCGCGGCACCGGGGGCACCGGCGGCGTGAGCTACTTGCGCAAGATGCTGGATGTGGTGCTCTTCCCCGAGATCTGGACGCTGCGGACGGCGCTGTAGGCCAGTTACAAGAAAAATGCGCCGCTAGCGCTCGCGGAATATGCGCAACCAGCTACTAATTTGATAGCAAATTGGTGATACGACATCCTCAAGACGGAGACCAACCACCCCGGGGGATGTCAGGTAGACTGGACCAAAGGAAACATCACTATGGCCGGCGTATTTGGAAAAGACCCCAACATGAAACGAAGCGGGAGCCAGCAGGAGCTGGACCGCGTCATGGGTGAGCGTGCCCGCAACAAGGCGGCAGCGGCAGCCAAGTTCCGGGAAAAGAAGCCCGCAACCGCAGCCCCACAGAAAGCGACGCCTCCCAAGGGCTGAAGCACTCAGGGCGGCTAATCACACAGCACGCGGCGGCTCAATGCACATGCTGATGATGCACATCGGGCACGTGCGTATGGCTGTGCCGCAAGGGCTCATGGACATGCCTGTGGCTGTGCACCCCGACGGGCATGGGGGAGTGGGTGTGGTTGTGATGCCCATCGTTATGGTCGTGGGCATGCTCATGATCCAGGGCTTCATGGTCGTGCTCGTGACCATGGCTCTCTGCCAGGTGGAGGGCCACACCGCACAACATCAAGCTCCCTCCGACTGCCATCAAGAAACCAGCTGATCGGTCGCCCAAGCCGAATGCCACAAAGGCACCGATGAACGGTGCAAAAGCGAAAACAGACCCCGTGCGTGCTGCACCAAAGGCTCTTTGCGCCAGCAGATAAAAGCGCAAACTCAAGCCATACCCGGTGGCACCCACGGCCAGCAGCCCCAATCCAACATACAGGCTTGGCAAGGACTCACCGCTGAGCCAGGCAAGCACCATGGTCAAAACCGTGCCCATGGCGGCTTTGACCACCACGACCTGGCTCGGGTCTCTTTCGGCAAGTTCCCGTGACAGCGTGTTGTCAACGCCCCACGACGCGGTTGCAACCAATACAGCCAATAGCCCCAAGGTTTGCACGCTGCCCAGCATGCCTTGGTCCAGCACCAAGGCCATTCCGCCCGCAAGCAAGAGCAGCATGGCGAGCCAGACGCGTTTATCCATGCTCTCGCCATACAGGCGCCACGCCAGCACGGCAGTGAACAGCGCCTCCAAGGTCAGCATGAGCGACGCACTGGTGCCACTGGTGCGCTGCAGCCCCCACGCCAAGGCAACCGGCCCCATGGCTGCGCCAAATAAAGCCATGGCTGCCAATCGCGGCAAGTCTGACCGTTGCAATCGAGCCTCTTGCTCACGGGGGCGCCGGGTGAATAGCCCCACCACGGCGGCACCGCCATAGAGCCATGCCGCTGTGCTGAATGCCCCGAGCCCCACCCCAAGTTTTTGTACCAGTGGCGTGCTGACACCAAACAGCACAGCGGCAAGCAGGGCCAGCAGGCCACCACGCAAAGCGGGTGCATTCATCAGGGGGGACATGGGTTGATTTTTCAATGAAGTTGGCGGCGATGAAATGGCAGCTCAGGGAGTAGAACATGTAGAAGGTTTGCTTGGAAGCCGTGATGGGCCTCGGCCGCGCGCACCGGAATGCGCCCGTTACCATGTGCGCTATTTCCCAGCCCCCTCAAGGACCTCCCATGCAAGCCGTTGTCTACGAAGCCTTCTCTGCCCCACCCCGCCTGCAAACCGTGCCGGACCCGACGCCCGAGACACATGGCGTGGTCGTCAAGGTGCAGGCCACCGGCGTATGCCGCAGCGACTGGCATGGCTGGGTGGGGCATGACACCGACATCGTGCTGCCCCACGTGCCCGGCCATGAGCTGGCGGGCACGGTGGAAGCCGTGGGCAAAGACGTGACCCGCTGGAAGGTGGGCGACCGCGTGACCGTGCCTTTTGTGGGCGGTTGTGGCAGCTGCCCGGAGTGCCACTCCGGCAACCAGCAGGTGTGCGAAAAGCAGTTCCAGCCCGGCTTCACCCACTGGGGTTCGTTCGCGCAATACGTGTCCATCCACAAGGCGGACCTGAACCTCGTGGCCCTGCCCGAGACGCTGGACTTCGCCACCGCTGCCAGCCTGGGTTGCCGCTTTGTGACCTCCTTCCGCGCCGTGGTCGATCAGGGCAAAACCTCAGCAGGCCAATGGGTAGCGGTGCACGGCTGTGGTGGCGTGGGCCTATCGGCCATCATGATTGCCCACGCAGTGGGCGCCAACGTGGTGGCCATCGACATCTCGGACGACAAGCTCGCCATGGCGCGCGCCATGGGCGCGGTGGCCACGGTCAACGCCACCCAGGTGGCCAACGTGGTCGACGCAGTGATGGAGATCACCCAAGGCGGCGCGCATGTATCGCTGGACGCACTGGGCCACCCCACCACCTGCTTCAACTCCATCAGCAACCTGCGCCGGCGCGGCAAGCATGTGCAGGTGGGGCTGATGCTGGCCGAGAACAGCGCACCCGCCATCCCCATGGCCAAGGTGATTGCCCATGAGTTGGAGATTTTGGGCAGCCACGGCATGCAGGCCCACCGCTACGGCGCCATGCTGGACATGGTGCGCACCGGCAAGCTGGCGCCTGACAAGCTGGTGGGCAAAAAAATCAACCTGCAACAGTCAATTGATGCGCTGATGAACATGGACAAGTTCGAGGTGGCCGGCGTCACCGTCATCACCGAGTTCTGACACTCTCTACCGGTCGACGACTCACAAAATTTTCAGTTGCTTGGCCTGCGCGGTCAGCTCGTCGCGGAACTTGGGGTGAGCAATGGCGATGAGCGCTTGCGTGCGCTGCTTCATGGACTTGCCGCGTAACTGGGCCACGCCGTATTCGGTCACCACGTAGTTGATGTCGTTCTTGCTGGTGGTGACGTGGGTGCACGGCGACAGCGAAGGCACGATGCGGGAGATAGTGTCGTCCTTGGCGGTGGACGGCAGCACGATGAAGGCCTTGCCGCCCTTGGAGCGGTTGGCCGCGCGCACAAAGTCCGACTGCCCACCGGGGCCGGAATATGGCGCATGGCCCAGGCTCTCTGAGCCGCACTGGCCCAAAAAGTCGATCTGCAAGGTGGCGTTGATGGCCACCAGGTTGTCGTTCAGGCCGGCAATGGCCGGATCGTTGGTGAACTCCACCGGGTGCATCTCCAGCCCCGGGTTGCGGTGCATAAAGCGGTAGAGCTTGGCCGAACCCAGGCCGAAGGTGGCCACCATTTTCCCGGGCATGAAGTTCTTGCGCCGGTTGGTCACAGCGCCCGCCTCCACCAGGGTCATGATGCCGTCGCCAATCATCTCGGTGTGGATGCCCAGGTCCTTTTTGCCGGTGAGCTGCATGACCACCGCATCGGGAATGCCGCCATAGCCGATCTGCAGGGTGGAGCCATCGTCAATCAAATCGGCCACGTACTTGCCGATGGCCTGCTGCACCGGCCCGATTTTGGGCAGGCCCACTTCCATGACCGGCGCATCGCTCTCCAGCAAGGCCGCCACCTGCGAGATGTGCACATGGCAGTTGCCAAAGGCAAAGGGCACGTTGGGGTTCACTTCAAGCACCACGGCGCGAGCCTTTTTGACGGCCGCCATGGTGTAGTCCGCCCCCAGGCTCAACGCAAAGAAGCCGTGCTCATCCATAGGCGACGCCATGGCGAAAACCACATCCGCAGCCATCTGCCCACGCTCGATTTGCGCCGGAATCTCCGAGAAGTAGTTGGGGATGAAGTCAATCCACCCCTCTTGCCCGCCGGCACGTGTGGCCCCGCCAAAAAAGAAGGCCACGTGGCGCACATGTTCGGTGGTGTCGGGGTCGATGTAGCCGTACTTGCGCATGGCCAAAATCTGGCACACCTTCACATCGCGAAAGCTGCGCCGCTGCTCTGACAGCGCGGTCAGCAAACTGGGGGGCTCGCCCACACCGGTAGGGACGATGATGGTGTCGCCATCACGCACCTGCCGTATGGCTTGGTCGGCAGATGTGCGCTTGTGTTCGTAAGACTGCTGGTGCGTCATGGGGAGCCTGCGTAAGGGTGTAAACGTTGAATCCGCCGATTCTTCGCCCACTAACTGACGCAGTGCTTTCCACGGCAACTCGTGGCATCACTCATGCGTCAAATAGGCCTATAGCCCTTATGAAATATGCGCAAGCAGCTACCAAATCAATAGCATTACCCCTCCCGGCGAAACAGAATGAAACGCGCCTCCCGGTGGCGAATTCGCCACCCTTCCGGGGTTAGCACCAGCGCGTCCACAAACTCACCGACCTGGCTCAGTGCATCTGCAGCACGGCCCTGCGGAGTCAGCGGGCTGCTATGGCGCCCGCTCCACAGCAACACCTTGCTACGCACCGTGGCGCCCGTGGCCTGTGCGTCGAGATCGACGTGTTGGTTACAGACCAGGTGCTGGGTGAGCCGGTCGGGGTCGCGGGCCGCGTAGGCAGCAGCAATGGCAGCGCGGCCTTGCAGCACCGTGCCATCCAGCCGCTGCAAGCTGCCATCAAGGGTAAAAAGCGCTGCAAAGGCCTCCGCGTGGCCCGCGTCCACAGCGTCTGCCCCTTGCTGTACCAGGTCACAACAGGCGGCGCGCAACGCCCACACAGCGAGCGTGCTCATACAGTCGACTCGCGCTGCAGCCAGCGCACCAGGCTTGCCGCCACGGCTTCGGGACGCTCCATGGGTGCCATGTGGCCGGCATCGGCCACCACATCCAACACGGCATGGCGTGCCAGTGCGCGCATGGCTTCGTGCTGCGCGGGCGGAGACCAGGCATCTTGCGCCCCGCACTGCAACAGGGTGGGAATGCGCAAGCTGCGCAGCACATCACTGGCATCCGGCCGGCTCAGCAGGGCCTCGATCTGTGCCGCAAACACCGCTGCACTTTTGCGGGCGAACATGGCGATCACCGCGTCCAGCAAGGCGGCGTGTTGCAGACGATCGGGGTGCACCATGCCCTGCACCCAAGCATGGGCCATGGCCGCCACGCCCTGGTTGCGGGCTACCTCCAGCAGCGCGTGGCGCTTGGCAGCCTCTTGCGCACCGGCCTCTCCGGCGGGGCGGGGTAAATGGCCGGTATCCAGCAAAGCCACATGGCTAACCCGCTCGGGCGCCAGGCGCAGCACCTCCAGCGCCACCCGTCCGCCCATGGAATGGCCCGCCACCGCCAAGCGCCCGGCGGGTGCCTGGGCGAGCACGAGTTCCGCCATGCCGCTCAAACTGCGGCTCAAGCCGTAGTCCGCGACCCAAGGCTTGCACCCGGCCGGCAGTCCCGGCAGCACAGGTTGCCAGACGGCGGCATCGCACATCAAGCCCGGCAAGAGCACCAGCGTTGTATCTGCCATGCTCACTTGCCCGCCTTGGCCGAGTCTTTGACGGCAGTGAAGGTCTGCACCTCGGTGTTCCAGAGCTGGGCACCTACCTTCTCTACCTTGCGCACATAGATGTTGTGCACCACATCTCGCGTCTGCGGGTCGATGCTGATGGGGCCACGCGGGCTCTCAAAGCTCTGGCCTTTCATGGCTTGCAAGAGTGCATCTCCACCCGCGCCTTGGGTGGCCTTGGCAGCCTCGTAGATCACGCGCATGCCGTCATAGGCCCCCACCGCCATGAAGTTGGGGCGCAGGCCGCTGTTGGCTTTGCCGTAGGCTTCCACAAAGCGCTTGTTCAGCGCGGAGCTGTGCGCGGCCGAGTAGTGGTGGGCCGTCACCACGCCCAGCGCCACATCGCCCATGGCATCCAGAATGTCGTCATCCGTCACGCTGCCCTCGGCGATTACACGGATGCCCGCCTTGTCCAGCCCCCGCTCGGCAAACTGTTTCATCAGCGCGGTGCCCACACCGGCAGGCACAAAGGTGAACAGTGCATCCGGCTTGGCATCGCGCACCTTTTGCAGGAAGGGCGCGAAGTCCGGACTGCGCAGCGGCACGCGCAGTGCCTCTACCACCACCCCACCCTGCGCCACAAACCGCTGGTTGAACCAGGTCTCGGAATCCACGCCCGGCGCGTAGTCGGTCACCAGCGTCACGACCTTGCGGATGTCGTTTTTGATCGCCCAGTCCGCCAGGATGGTTACCACCTGCGGTACGGTGAAACTGCTGCGCACGATATAGGGCGAGGCCTCGGTGATGCTGGAGGTGGCGGCGGCCATCACCACCATGGGTGTTTTGGACTGGGTTGCAATCGGGGCGCTGGCCATGGCCAGCGGCGTGAGGCCAAAGCCGGCCAGCACGCTCACCTTGTCATTCACCACCAGCTCCTGCGCCAGGCGCTTGCTCACATCCGGCACGCCGGTGTCGTCTTTCACAATCAACTGCACCTTTTTGCCCCCCACCGTATCGCCGTTTTGGGCGATGTAGAGGCGCGCTGCGTTTTCCAGCTGCTTGCCGGTGGAGGCAAAGGGGCCGGTCAGTGGCAGCAGCAGGCCGATCTTGAAAGTATTGTCTTGCGCCCAGGCCAGCCCTACGCTGGCGGTCAGCGCGGTAACTGCCGCGGTGCGGATGAAGGTACGTTTTTGCATGGCTTGTCTCCGGTTTTTAGTGTCCGGCGCCAGTGTGCAATTCCCACGCAGCAGCGTCCAATGCAAAGGCCTTCTGACCTATGCAATTTGCTTATACCTACGTACTATCCCCGAGTGCTTCACCTACCTGCCGCAAGATGCCCTGCCACTGCGCCACAGCCGGTGTGGGCAGGTAGCCGGTGCGCCACATGGCACCAATCTGGCGTGGCGCATGCTGTACCGGCAAGGGTAGCTCCACCAGCAGGTCTGCTGCGATTTCGCGCGCGACTTGGCGGGGCGACATCAGCGCCAGACGGTCGCTGTCTTGCAGCATGGCCTGCATCATCAGCGCGCTGTTGGCGCGCACCTGCCCGTCGGTTGGTGGCAGGCCTGCGGCTTGCAGCATCTGTGCAAATGCCTTTTCGGCCGGGGTATTGGGCATGGGCATGACCCACTGCGCCGTACTCAGGGCCGCCCAGCCCAGGCGGCGGCGCTGCGCCAGCGGGTGGCCTGCGCGGGCCACCACGGCCAGGCGGTCTTCAAACAGCACCTCCTGGCTCAGGTCTGCCGATGGCGGTGTGCTGCGCAAGGCGCCCACGATGCAGTCCAGTTCCGCATGGCGCAGCTGCGCTACCAGTGCATCAAAGGTGCCGTCGATCAGCACCAGCTGCACCTGGGGTTGCTGTGCCAGCAACTGCTCCACCGCCGGGGCCAGCAGCATGGTGGTGGAAAACGGCAGCGTGCCAATCACCAGCCGCCCCTGCAGGGCCGCACCGGGCTCCGGCCATTCGTCCACGGCCTGGCGCAGCTCGGCCTGCGCCAGCCGGCTGGCGAGCAGCAGGCCCTCGCCCGCATCGTCCAGGCGCAAACCGCTGCGCGCGCGGATGAACAATGGTGCGGCCGCCATGTGCTCCAGCTGCTGCAGGCTTTGGTGCACGGCGGGCTGGCTCACGCCCAGTTGCGCGGCGGCACGCCCTTCACTGCCCGTGTCCACCAGCGCCTGCAGCACCTGCAGGTGGCGTGCGGCCACGCCCAGTGCCAGCGGGCTGCCGGTCCAGGCCACCACTGCGCTGCGCGCGCGGTGCCGGTCGGCATCGGCCAGCAACTGCAGGGCGCGCGCGGCGCGCAACGCCAGTTGGCGGCCGCGTGCGGTGGGATGCATGCCACGCCTCACGCGCTCAAACAGCGGGCTGCCCAACGCGGCCTCCAGCTGCTGCACCGCGCGGACGACAGACGACTGCGCCACGTGCAGCAGCGTGGCCGCCCGCTGGCTGCTGCCCGCCTGCGCCACGGCCGCCAAGGCGCGCAGCAAGCGCAAGTGCGGCAGCAACTCCATGTGGCCTAGCGCCAGTTCAGCAAGGGAAACAGTGCGTCGTCCATCACCGCACCATCGGGCAGGCGGTCTGCCAGTCCGGGGAACGGCGGCGAGGTGCGCCAGCTGCGCACCGCGTGGCGCGCGTCGTCGCCCAGGTAGCGGGCTGAGAACACGCGGCGGCGCGTGCCCGGCCCCACGCCGCTGCTGGCATGCAGGGTGAGCATGTGGAAGGCCACGGCATCGCCCGGCTGCAGCGCCCAGCCCAGTTGTTCAAACTGGTCAGGGTGCGCGTCAATCTGCGGCAGCTCGGCCAGTGCTCCCTCGGGGAACCACTTGGCCTGCTGATCGCGAAAGGTGCGCGGCATGTACCAGGTGCCCGCGTGTGAGCCGGCCACAAAGCGCAGCGTGCTCTCCAGCGGCACCGGGTCCACCGGAATCCAGAAGCTCACGTTCTGCCGACCCGCCACGTTGTAATAGGGCTGGTCCTGGTGCCAAGGCGTGGGCTGGCGCGTGCCGGGTTCTTTCACCAGCAGGTGGTCGTGGTAGATGCGCACGGTGTCGCTCTGCATCAGCTGCGCGGCCACGCGGGGCAAGGCGCTGTGTTGCATCACGTCCGCATAGTCCGCGTTGTGCTGCCAGGTGCAAAAGTCTTCGACAAACTTGCCCGGATCGTCGGCCTGGCTGGCCACCAGCGCCAGCGGGCTCAGGTGGGCCAGGTTGTGTTCGATGCCGCGCGCCAGCGTGGCCACTTCATCGGGGGTGAGCACGCCGCGCAGCACCACGGCGCCTTGGCGCGCGTAGTCGTGCACGGTGACGGGGGGCGTGTAGGCGTCGCGCATGGTGCGGTGCGCCCTACTCGGCCGCACCCTGCGCCAGCGCCTGCTGCATGCCGGGGGCGTAGTCGGTGTAAATCCACTGAGCAATCACCTCGGGCGTCAGGCTGTCGGGGTGGCCGGCTTCCTCGCTCACGCGGGCCACTTCTTCGGCGCCAGTGAGCGTGCCCACGAACATCTGCAGCACGGCTTGCAAGCCGCCCTGCGCCAGTGCGGCATCGCCCAGTTGTTTGAGGGCCTCCCAGGCTTGGGCTTCAGAAGTGGCGCTATTGGAAACGTAGGGGGTGTTGCTTGGCATGGGGAAGTCCGTCTATGAATACAAAAATGCCATCCGGTCGCGCGGCGGCTTGGTGAGCCTACCCATTATCCAGCCACGCCCCTCCCCCGCTCTGTCAGAAACGATGTCAGCCCGGAATCCACAACGTGGGTAATCCCGCCAGGGGTTTGAGCAGCTTGGCCACTGCACCGCCTTGCACCAGCACCGTGGCGTGCGCAATGTCGGGCGCCAGGTAGCGGTCCACATGGTGGGCGGGCACGTCCTTGCGCAGCAGCGCGTGCACCTCTTCCAGCACGGGTGAACTCTTGAGCGGACGCAGGAACTCGATGCCCTGCGCGGCGGCCAGCAGCTCGATGCCGAGGATGTGCGCGGTGTTCTGAATCATGCCCTGCAGGCGGCGCGCGGCGAAGGTGGCCATGGACACATGGTCTTCCTGGTTGGCACTGGTGGGCAGGCTGTCCACACTGGCCGGGTGGGCCATGGATTTGTTCTCCGACGCCAACGCGGCGGCGGTGACGTGGGCGATCATGAAGCCGCTATTCAGCCCCGCATCGGCCGTGAGGAAGGGCGGCAGGCGCGAGACGCCGCTGTCGATCAGCATGGCAATGCGGCGTTCGGCAATCGCGCCTACTTCGGCAATGGCCAGCGCCATGCCGTCGGCGGCCAATGCAACCGGTTCGGCGTGGAAGTTTCCGCCAGAGATCATCGCGCCGTCATCAGGGAAGACCAGCGGGTTGTCGGTGACCGCATTGGCTTCGATCAGCAGCACGCGCGCGGCGTGGCGCAGCTGGTCCAGGCAAGCACCCACCACCTGCGGCTGGCAGCGCAGGCAATATGGGTCTTGCACACGGTCGTCCCCCTCGGCGTGGCTGGCGCGGATGGCGCTGCCCTTGAGCACCTCGCGGTAGTACTGGGCCACATCGATCTGGCCGGGCTGGCCGCGCACGGCGTGGATGCGCGGGTCAAACGGGCCGTCGCTGCCGCGTGCGGCGTCCAGCGTCAGTGCGCCGATCAGCAGCGCGGCTTCCAGCACCGGCTCAAACGCGAGCAAGCCGTGCAGCGCCAGCGCGGTGGAGGTTTGTGTGCCGTTGATGAGGGCCAGGCCTTCCTTGGCTTCCAGCTCCAGCGGGGTGATACCGGCGGCTTGCAGGGCCTGCAGTGTAGGCACACGCTCGCCATTCACCATCATGTCGCCCTCGCCCATCAACGCCAGCGTCATGTGAGACAGCGGCGCCAGATCACCCGAGGCCCCCACCGAACCCTGCGAGGGCACACAGGGCACCAGGCCTGCGTTATGCACCGCCAGCAGCGTGTCCACCACCAGCTCGCGGCAGCCAGAGTAGCCGCGCGCCAGGCTGGCGGCTTTGGTGGCCATCATCAGCCGCATGATGGGCGCGGCCAGCGGCTCACCCACGCCCACGCTGTGGCTGCGAATCAGGTTGCGCTGCAGCGTGGCCAGTTGGTCTTTGCTGATTCGCTTGTTGGCGAGCTTGCCAAAACCGGTGTTGACGCCGTACACCGGCGCGTCGCCATCGGCCGCGGCCTTGACCAGCGCATGCGACGCCCGCATGGCCACACGGGCCGATTCGGGCAAGCTCAGCTGGCACACGCCAGCGTGGATGAGGCCCAGCTCATCGAGCGTGATCTTGCCGGGGTTGAGAACGAGAGAAGTCATAGGTATATCCGGAGTAAGTGTCTGTGTTCAGAGACACCGCAGAACTGGCTCCGCCAGGCTGCTGGTGTCGTCCCCTTGAGGGGAAGCGCCAAAGGCGCACAGGGGTGCTACTTAACTATTCAGCATGGGCAGGTTCATACCCTGTTCTTTGGCGCACTGTACGGCGATGTCATAGCCCGCGTCCGCATGGCGCATCACGCCCGTACCGGGGTCGTTCCACAGCACGCGCTCCAGGCGCTGGGCCGCTGCGTCCGTGCCATCGGCCACGATGACCACGCCGCTGTGTTGGCTGTAGCCCATGCCCACGCCGCCGCCATGGTGCAGGCTGACCCAGCTGGCGCCGCCGGCGGTGTTGAGCAGTGCGTTGAGCAGCGGCCAGTCGCTCACGGCATCGCTGCCGTCCTGCATGCTTTCGGTTTCGCGGTTGGGGGACGCCACACTGCCACTGTCCAGGTGGTCGCGGCCGATGACGACGGGGGCTTTCAACTCGCCACTCTTGACCATCTCGTTGAAGGCCAAACCGGCGCGGTGACGCTCGCCCAGGCCGATCCAGCAGATGCGCGCGGGCAGGCCCTGGAAGGCGATGCGCTCACCGGCCATGTCCAGCCAGCGGTGCAACGCGGTGTCTTCGGGGAACAGCTCTTTCATCTTCGCGTCGGTCTTGCGGATGTCTTCCGGGTCACCACTCAGTGCCACCCAGCGGAAGGGGCCCTTGCCGCGGCAGAACAGGGGGCGCACATAGGCGGGCACAAAGCCGGGGAAGTCAAACGCGTTCTTCACGCCCTGGTCCAGCGCCACTTGGCGGATGTTGTTGCCGTAGTCCACCGTGGGAATGCCCATGGCCTGGAAGTCCAGCATCGCCTGCACATGCACGGCGCAGCCTTGGGCGGCGGCCAGGCGCAGCGCGACGTGTTGGGTATCGTCCGCCTGCGCGGCGTGCCACTGCTCCACCGTCCAGCCGCTGGGCAAGTAGCCGTTGACCAGATCGTGGGCCGAGGTCTGGTCGGTCACGATGTCGGGGCGCACACCACCGGTAGCACCATTCTTCACGCGCTTCACCAGCTCGGGCAGGATGTCGGCCGCATTGCCCAGCAGGGCGATGGACACCGCTTTCTTCTCGGCGGTGTACTTCGCCAAGCGGGCCAGCGCATCGTCCAGATCCTTAGCCTGTTCGTCCACATAGCGGGTCTTGAGGCGGAAGTCAATGCGGCTTTGCTGACATTCGATATTGAGCGAGGACGCGCCCGCAAAGCTGGCCGCCAGCGGCTGCGCACCACCCATGCCGCCCAGGCCGGCCGTCAAAATCCAGCGCCCGGCCAGGCTGCCACCGTAGTGCTGCTTGCCGGCTTCCACAAAAGTCTCGTAGGTGCCTTGCACAATGCCCTGGCTGCCAATGTAGATCCAGCTGCCTGCCGTCATCTGGCCGTACATCATCAGGCCCTTTTTATCCAGCTCGTGGAAGTGCTCCCAGGTCGCCCACTTGGGCACGAGGTTGGAGTTGGCGATCAACACGCGCGGAGCATCCGCATGCGTGCGGAACACGCCCACCGGTTTGCCGCTTTGCACCAGCAGGGTTTCGTTCTCTTCCAGCGTGCGCAGGGAAGACAGGATGGCGTCAAAACACTCCCAATTGCGCGCTGCCTTGCCAATGCCGCCGTACACCACCAGGGCGTCGGGGTTCTCGGCCACTTCGGGGTCCAGATTGTTTTGCAGCATGCGATAGGCCGCCTCCGTAATCCAGTTCTTGCAGTGCAGCGCGGTGCCACGGGGTGCGCGCACGGGACGCGCCTGGGCAGGTGTAGGGGTGGATGCCATGGAATGTTTCCTCACAAACAACAAACATTGAACAAAGAATGCGGCGGAGTCTACTTGTCTAGACATGTCTATGCAACTAGAATTTACCCCCATGGCACAAGCACCCTATACCCGCGTCAAAGACTTCCTCAAGCAAGGCCTGGCGGATGGCCGCTGGACGCCGGGGGCACAAATGCCCTCCGAGTCCGAGCTGGTGAGCCAGTTCCAGGTCAGCCGCATGACGGTGGGCCGTGCCATCCGCGAACTGCAGGCCGAAGGGCTGGTAACCCGGGTGCAGGGCGTGGGCACCTTCGCCGCGCACCTGGCCCGCGTGTCGTCCACCCTCACCATCACCGATTTGCACGAAGACATCCTTGCGCGCGGCCACCAGCACCAGGCCCGCGTAGTGCTCTCGCGCGAAGAGGCCACCACCGACGGTCTGACCCAGCAACTGGGCCTGCCGCTGGGCGCGCCGGTGTTTCACACACTCATCGTGCATTACGAGAACGGTGTGCCCCTGCAGTGCGAAGACCGCTATGTGAACCCCGCCTGTGCGCCCGATTACTTGGCGGTGGACTTTACCCAGACCACTCCAACCCACTACCTGCTGGAGGTGGCGCCCCTGTGGGAAGCGCAGTACTCCATCGAGGCCGGTCCGCCCAGCCCACACGAGGCCGAGCTGCTGGGCATCACCACCGCAGACCCCTGCCTCATCGTCGTGCGCCGCACCATGAACCGGGATGTGCCCATCACCCTGGCACGCCTGGTCCACCCCGGCACGCGCTACCAGATTCACGGGCAGTTCAAACCATGACACCGCAACGCATTCAAGCGCAGGACTGCGCACCCCAAACCTGGCGCAACGGCGGCGGGCAAACACGCGAACTGCTGACCTGGCCACCGGTAGGTGACTGGCAGCTGCGCATCAGCCGCGCGGACATTGATCGTGACGGACCGTTTTCCGCCTTCCCCAATGTGCAACGCTGGTTTGCCGTGTTGGAGGGTGCGGGCGTCGCCCTGCAACTCGGCACCGAACAAAAAATCCGCAAAGGGGACTCGCCCCTGTGTTTTGACGGCGCGGCTGCCCCCGCCTGCCGCCTGCTAGATGGCCCCACCCAGGACCTGAACCTGATGGCACGCAAGGGCCGGGGCTTTATGCAAACCGTGCGCCCGGGGCAAGCGTGGACCGCCACCTTCAGCACCTGTGGCGTGTACACCTGCCATGCCGGCACCTGGAGCGATGGCGTGCAACAGCAACACCTGGACGCCCACACCTTGCTCTGGCACCCGGCACCACGCGGTGCGGCTTGGCAGTTTGTAGCTGACGATGCAGGCGAGCCCGCCTGTGCCTACTGGCTGGGCTTCTCGCCGGCCAGCCTCACGATAGGAGGTCACGCATGAACGCCCTCACCCTGTGGCGTCACGCCCGCCTGGCCACCTTGGCGGGCCCCAACCCGTGGGGATGGGTGCCGGACGGCGCCCTGCTCACTCACAAGGAACGCATCGTGTGGGCCGGCCCGCTGGCCGAGCTGCCTGCTGCACACACCACCCAAATACAGAAAGACATTGACCTCGGTGGCGCCCTCGTGACCCCCGGCCTGGTGGACTGCCACACGCACCTGGTCTACGGCGGCCAGCGTGCTGCCGAGTTTGAGCAACGCTTGCAGGGCGCGAGCTACGAGGAAATTGCCCGCGCAGGTGGCGGCATCCGCTCCACCGTGGCCGCTACACGCGCCGCGAGCGACGAGGCGCTGCTGGCCAGCGCCACACGCCGTGTACAGAGCCTGATGGCCGAGGGCGTGACCACGGTGGAAATCAAATCGGGCTACGGCCTGAGCGCGCACGACGAAGCGCGCTGCCTGCGCGTGGCACGCGCGCTGGGCGACGCGCTGCCGCTCAATGTGCGCACCACCTACCTGGGCGCCCACGCCGTGCCGCCCGAGTTTGCGGGCCGCACCGACGACTATGTAGACGCCGTCTGCGCCTGGATGCCCTTGCTGCATGCGGAAGGTCTGGTGGATGCGGTGGATGCGTTTTGCGAAAACATTGGCTTCACACCCGCCCAAACGCGGCGCGTGTTTGAGGCCGCACGAGCCTTGGGCCTCCCGGTCAAGCTGCATGCCGAACAGCTCAGCGACCAGGGCGGTGCGGCGCTGGCGGCCGAGTTTGGCGCGCTGTCGTGTGACCACCTGGAGCATCTGAGCGAAGACGGCATCCGTGCGATGAAGGCAGCTGGAACCGTGGCCGTATTGCTGCCCGGCGCCTATTACTTTTTGCGCGACACGAAGCTGCCCCCCATAGACACCCTGCGCGCCCACGGCGTACCCATGGCGGTCGCCACCGACCACAACCCCGGCACCTCGCCCGGCCTCTCCTTGCTGCTCATGCTCAACATGGCCTGCACCCTTTTCCGCCTGACGCCCGAAGAAGCACTGCGCGGCGCCACAGTGCACGGCGCACGTGCCTTGGGCCTGCATGACCGCGGCACACTGGCGGCCGGGCAGCGCGCTGACTTTTGTGTGTGGGACCTGGAGCACCCGAACGAACTGGCCTACTGGTTTGGCCACAACCCTTGCCGCCGCGTCATCCACGGCGGGCTGGAGCGCACGGTATGAGCACGTCGATCACCTCCCCCGTTTTCACCCTCACACCCGGCAGCACGCCGCTCTTGGTGAGCTTTCCCCATGTGGGCACCGAGATTCCGCCGGAGCTGCAAGCCCGCATGGTGCCGCGCGCACTGGCCACCGAAGACACCGACTGGCACTTGGAGGCGCTGTACGCCTTTGTGCGCGCCATGGGCGCGGGCACCATCGTGCCGCGCTACGCCCGCTATGTGGTGGACCTGAACCGCCCGCCTGAGAACGCCCCCATGTACCCCGGCGTGAACAACACCGAGCTCTGCCCCACCCGCTTCTTCAGCGGCGAGCCGCTCTACCTCGAGGGCATGGCACCCAACGAGGCCGAGATTGCTGGCCGGGTTGACACCTACTGGCGCCCCTACCACGATGCACTGCAAGCCGAGCTGCAGCGCCTGCGCGCCGTGCATGGCCACGCCGTGCTGTTTGATGCCCACGGCATCTGCTCCGTGCTGCCCTGGCTGTTTGAAGGCCAGCTGCCCGACCTGAACCTGGGCACCGTGAATGGCAGCAGCGCCTCGCCAGACCTGCGCGAGGCGCTATCCAAAGTATTGCAAAGCCAAAACCAATTCACCCAGGTGGTGGACGGCCGCTTCAAGGGTGGCCACATCACGCGCCACTACGGTCGCCCAGCCGACAACGTGCACGCTATCCAGCTGGAGATGTGCTGGCGCTGCTACATGGCAGAAGAACCGCCCTACGCCATCGACCCCACACGCGCCACCGCTGTGCTGCCGGTGCTGCAAGCTCTGGTGCAAACCCTGGTGGATTGGAGGCCCGCATGAGCGAGCAACTTTTGTGGGCGCCACAAGCCTGGATCAACGGCCGCTGGGAACAGAACGTATGCCTGGCCGTGGATGCGCAAGGCCACTGGGCGGACATCACGCCTAATGTCACCACCCCGCCCGCCCACGCCACCGTGCTGCCCGGCCCGGTGCTGCCGGGCATGGTCAACGCCCATAGCCACGCCTTCCAGCGTGCGTTTGCGGGCTTGGCCGAGCGGCGTGAATCGGCGGCCGACGACTTCTGGTCCTGGCGCGACCGCATGTACGGCGTGGCGCTGCGCATCACGCCCGCGCAGCTGCGCGCGGTGGCGGCCCAGCTGTATGTGGAGCTGCTGCAAGGCGGCTACACGCAGGTCTGCGAGTTCCACTACCTGCATCACCAGCCCGATGGCCAGCCTTATGCCGACGAAGCCACCATGGCCTGGGCCGTGGCGGATGCGGCAGCCGATGCCCGCCTGGGCCTGACCGTGCTGCCCGTGCTGTACGAGCGCGCTGGCTTCGCCCAGCCCGCCTTGAGGCCCGACCAACGCCGCTTTGCGGGCACGCCGGACTTCATTGCCCGGCTGCAGGCTACCGTGCAAGCCAGTGGCCGGCCATTGGTGAATGCGGGCGTGGCCCTGCACTCGCTGCGCGCAGCCTCGGCCGAATCTATCGACGCCCTGCTCGCCCAAGTGGGCGATGCAGACATGCCCATCCACATCCATGTGGCCGAGCAAATGCAGGAAGTGCGAGACTGCCTGGCCGCCACCGGCCAGCGCCCCATCGCCTGGCTGGGCCAGCGCTGGGCGATGGACACGCGCTGGCAGCTGGTGCACGCCACCCACACCGAACAGGCCGAGATAGACGCCGTAGCGCGCAGCGGCGCGGGCATGGTCATCTGCCCCAGCACCGAGGGCAACCTGGGCGACGGCTTTGCCGACCTGCCCGCCTGGCTGGCCGCGGGCGTGCCCATGGCGCTGGGCTCGGACAGCCATGT
This sequence comes from Rhodoferax bucti, assembly GCF_005876985.1. GTDB lineage: Bacteria > Pseudomonadota > Gammaproteobacteria > Burkholderiales > Burkholderiaceae_C > Allorhodoferax > Allorhodoferax bucti. Next base: position 661,872 of record NZ_VAHD01000002.1, on the reverse strand, counting down.
GGGCCGCCAGTGGGCCGAAGAGCTGCGCTGGCTGGAATACGGCCAGCGCCTGCGCTTGCAGCAGCGCAATGTGGCCGCCGCTCCCACCCAGCAACCGGCCACGGCCGCGCGCTTGTTCGACGCGGCACTGCACGCGGGCGGCCCGGCTGCGGGCCAAGCGCTGTGGGGGTTGACACGCGGTGCCCGCGCCGACGCTTTGGTGCTGGATGTACAAACGCCGGGCTTACTGGGTGTGCCCGCCAGCCACCAGCTGGACGCACTGGTGTTTGCCAGCCAAGGAGCGGCGTTTCAGGAAGTTTGGGTGGCCGGACGGCGGGTCATCCACAAGGGGCGCCACGTGGCGCAAGACCGCATCGCCAGTGCATTTGGGCAGGTAATGCAGGCGCTGTGGAATATGGATTAAAACAGCCTCTAGCGCCCGAGCTACCTGCGCGAGTAGCTATTGAATAAATAGCAGTCTTCAGGCCAGAAACCGCACCATGCCGTACAGCGACAAGGCGCCGCACACCACCAGCATGCCGGTTTTGACAGCCCGGTTGCTCGACAGTGTGCCGGCCACGCTGCACACCAGAATCGCGATAAAGATAAAACTCGTTTTCATGCCTGCGATGCTACCGGAGCCCGGTAGCCATAGAGCCACGGCAAGTCCAGCAATTTGTCGCCCAGCAGGGCCAGCGAGGCATCGCGCGCCACCCGCAGGGGGCCTTGCAGGTGGAAGATCTCGCCATTGCGGATGGCCCGGGCCTGCACCCGCGCATTGCGTTGCCAGCGGGTCTGGGCGTAGTGCGCCAGGGCCCGGGGCTCATCGCCGGGGTGCGCGTGCAGCGACAGGCTGAGTTGCTGGGCATCTTCAATCGCCATGCCTGCACCTTGGGCCAGATAGGGGCGCATGGGGTGGGCCGCGTCGCCCAGCAGGGCCAGGCGGCCTAGCACCATCTCATGCGCACTGCGCATCGGCGGGCGGTCGCTCAGCGCCCAGAGGCGCCAGTCGTCGATGGCGTGCACCAAGTCCAGCAAGCCGCTGCCCGCGTTGGCCAGGCGCACCCGCAGCTCGCCGGCGTTGGCGCTGTGGTCCCACACCGCGGGGTCGCCCACCACCGTGCCATGCACGATGACCACCACATTCAGCCACGCCCCACCACGCACCGGGTACTGCACCGCATGAAAATTCGGGCCCATCCACGCGGTCACCACCTGCGAGCGCAGGGGCGGCGGCAAATCCGCTTGCGGCACCATGGCCCGAAAGGCCAGGTGCCCGGTCACGCGCGGCGCCCCGTCGTCCACCAGCTGGCGGCGCAGCGTGCTCCACACGCCGTCGGCACCCAGCACACAGCGGGCCTCCAGCTCACGCGCATCGTGGGTGAGCAGTTGCACCCTGTCCCCCACCGGAGCCACGCTGGCAATGCGGGTGGCCAAGTCCACCTCCACGCCGCCCATGGACTCCACGGCGGTGCGCAAAAGCCCATGCAAATCCTGCCGCGCAATGGTGACGTAGGGTGCGCCGTACACGGCCTGGGCGCGTGGGCCCAAAGGCAGCGTGCCCAGCACGCGGCTGCTCAGGGCACTGCGCACCTCCAGCCGCTCGGGGAAGGCTGCCACCTGGGCCAGGGCGCCTTGCAGGCCCCAGCTGTGCAGCACCCGGGTGACGTTAGGGCCCAGTTGCACGCCGGCTCCCACCTCGCCGAATGCCGGAGCCTGCTCGATGAGGCGCAGCGCCTGCCCGCCGGCACCAAAAGCCTGCTGCCGCCCGCATGCCAGTGCCGCAGCCAAGCCGCCAATGCCGCCACCTACGATGACCATGTTGTGTTCCATGAGGGCGGATTCTGCCGCGTCAGGCCCCGCCACATACTGAGCCAGCGCAAACCTGCAGCACAGGCTGCGCACCGCTATAGTGAAGTGCCCGCAGATTTGATTGCCGCCCACCATGTCCAGCCACACCGATTTCGAGTTGCTTTTTGACTCCGCCCCTATCTCTCTCTGGCTGGAGGATTACAGCCAGCTCAAGAACCTGTTTGACCAGTGGCGTGCGCAGGGCATTACCGACCTGGAGGCCCACCTGCGGGCCGACCCGGCCCGGGTGCAAGCCTGTGCTGCGTGCTATCAGGTTCTGAAAGTCAATCGCAAGACGCTGGAGGTATTTGCAGCACCCCACCAGGAGGCGCTGATTGACCGCCTGCACGAGGTGTTTCGCGGAGACACCTTCACCCGCATGCTGCCGGAGCTGGTATCGCTCTGGAAGGGCAACGCCCTTTACACCGGCCAGGCGGTGAACTACGCCCTGGACGGCCGGCGCATGGATGTGCGCATCAGCATCAAAATTCTGGAAGGGCACGAGGCCCGTTGGGACCGGGTGATGGTCTCGCTGGAAGACATTACCAAGCACACCCTCGCCCAGACGCTGCTGGAAAACAGCGAGCGCCATGCCCGCAACCTGTTTGAGTTTTCGCCTGTTTCGCTGTGGGTGGAGGACTTCAGCGGCGTGAAGCGGCTCATGGACGAGGTGCGGGCCTCCGGCATTTCCGACTTCAAAACCTTTTTGAGCGTGCACCAGGAGTTTGTGCCCCGCTGCATGGAGCGCATCCGCGTGCTGGATGTGAACCAGCACACCCTGCAAATGTTCTCGGCGCAAAGCCGTGAGGAGCTGCTGCACCAGCTGGAACGCATTTTCCGGGACGAAATGCAGCACTCGTTCGCCGAGCAACTGCTGGACCTGTGGAACGGCAAAACCGTGCAAACCCGGGAAGTGATCAACTACTCGCTCAACGGGGAGCCGATCAACATCCACATGCAGTTCTCGGTGCTACCCGGCTACGAGCACGACTGGAGCCTGGTGCTGGTGTCGCTGGTAGACATCACCGCGCGCAAAAAGGCCGAGGCCTACCTGGAGTACCTCGGCAAGCACGACGCCCTCACGCAGCTGCGCAACCGGGCCTTCTTCGTGGAAGAGCTCAACCGCATCTCGCGCAAAGGGCCGTGGCCGCTCAGCGTCATGGCCATGGACCTGAACGGCCTCAAGCATGTGAACGACAACCACGGCCACGCCGCAGGCGATGCCATGCTGCGCCGCACCGGCGAAGTGCTGGCCAAGGCCACGGCCGGCCAATCGCTGTGCGTGGCACGCACCGGGGGCGACGAATTTGTGATCCTCATGCCCGGTCACGATGAGCGGGTGGCCCAGGGCCTCAAGGAGCGCATCGACTCGATGCTGGAGATGAACAACCAGTTCTACCCCGGCCAGAAAATCAGCCTCTCCATCGGCATTGCAAGCTGCCAGAGCCCGGTGGACCTGGAGGAGGCCGCCCAGCTCGCCGACCAGCGCATGTACGCCGCCAAACGCCAGTTTTACGAAACCGCCAAATTGGAGCGCCGCAGCAGCTAAACGCTGCGCACCGCCCCTTTGCGGTGGCTGCCGTGCACATGGCCTGCCGCCTGCACCGCCGGAGACTGGGCCGCAAGGCCTTCCAGAATGCCGCAGTGCGCCACATCCAATGCCCCTTGGCATTGCGCGCGCAGGTCTTTGAGTTGCTTCTCCAACGCCCGCAACTCGCGAATGCGCTGGGCCACATGGCCGATATGGGCGTCCAGCAAGGCATTGACCTCGGCGCAGTTGTCGCCTGGGGCATCCTGAAACGCCAACAGCGCGCGGATCTCATCGAGGCTCATGTCCAGGCTGCGGCAGTGGCGCACAAACTGCAGGCGCTGGGTGTGGGCCTCGGCGTAATGGCGGTAGTTGGCCTCTGTGCGGGCCGCCGGGGGCAACAAGCCCTCGCGCTCGTAGTAGCGGATGGTTTCCACCGGAGTGGCTGTGGCCTTGGCCAGATCACCGATTTTCATGCTGCGCCCTTCCTCGATATAAAGTCAGTGTAGCGCTTGACCCTGAAGTGGCTACAGGGTTTCCAATGGCGGCATTGAAAGGAAAACACCATGTCCCACGCCTGCGAACACCACACCCCTGCCGCGACCGCCGTCCACGACCTGCCCCGCTACCGCCGGGTGCTGTGGGTGGCCTTGCTGATCAACGCTGCCATGTTCGGCGTGGAGCTGCTCAGCGGTTGGCAGTCCGGCTCGCTGTCACTGCTGGCCGACTCGATTGACTTTGCCGGCGATGCGCTGAACTACGGCGTGTCGCTGGCCGTGCTGTCTGCCGCGCTGGCGTGGCGGGCACGGGCGGCAGTGGCCAAGGCCGTGTGCATGATGGGCTTTGGTGCGTTGGTGCTGGGCCGCGCCGCCTGGGGCTTGTACACCGGTGCGGTACCGGATGCCACCACCATGGGCCTGGTGGGCCTGCTAGCGCTGGTGGCCAACGTGGCAGTGGCTTGGATGCTCTACGCCTTCCGCGAGGGCGATGCCAATATGCGCAGCGTGTGGCTGTGCTCGCGCAATGACGCGATCGGCAACCTGTTAGTGATGCTGGCCGCCGCCGGCGTGTTGGGCACGGGCAGCGGCTGGCCGGACCTGCTCGTTGCCGCCGGCATGGCCGCACTGGCCTTGCAAGGCGGCTGGCAAGTCATGCGCCAAGCCCGGCGGGAGTTGGCGGGTACGCCTTAGTTGGCGACGGTAAAGCGCTTTTGGACGTGCTTGGGCGACTCGATTTCGTCCACGATGGCCACTGCCATGTCTTGCACCGAAATGCTGCCGGGCGCGCCACCCTCGGCCCACAAAGGCGCATCCGCGCCCACGCGGTACTGGCCGGTGCGCACGCCGGGGTTCAGCAGGATGGCGGGGGACAGAAAGGTCCAGTCCAGCGCGATTTCCTGCTGAATCAGGTTCAGCGCATCACGCGCGGCAGAGGCGGCCACTTTGATTTCGGCGGGGAACTCGGGCGTATCCACCAGTTGCACACCGGGCGCCACAAACAGGCTGCCGGCACCGCCCACCATCAAAAAGCGCTTCACGCCGGATTGCTTGACGCCCTCAAAAATGGCGTGGGTGGCTTGCAAAAAAATCTCGCCGATGCGGGGCTCGGTCCAGCCGGGGTTGTAGGCGCTGACCACGGCATCGTGCCCGGCCGCGGCTTGAGCTACCTGTGCGGCGTCCAGCGCATCGGCTTGCACCACGGTCAGGCCGGGCTGGGGCGCCAGCTTGGCAGGGTTTCGGGCCAACACGGTCACGCGGTGGCCACGGCTCAAGAACTCGGTGAGCAAGGGGGTGCCGACAAAACCAGTGGCGCCAATGAGAGCGATCTTCATAAAAAAACTCCTGTATTCAAGGTGTGAAGGAATAGCGTGAGTTTGATTGCTTCACGAAATACTGAATAGACGGTAAATTCTGCTTTGACTGTGAAGTAAAACTAACAAATAAGCCCATGGACCAACTCAAACGCATGGCCGTATTCGCCGAAGTGGTGGCCGCCGGCAGCCTGAGTGCTGCGGCCCGCCGCCTCGGCATGACGCCCTCTGCCGTGAGCCAGCACCTGCGCCAGCTGGAAGACGCGCTGGGCCTGGCCCTGCTCAACCGCTCCACCCGCAAGCTCACCCTCACCGAGGCCGGCGCCCGCTATGTGGAGGGCTGCAGTGCCATGGTGGCAGCCGCCCGCGCGGCCGACCAGGCGCTGGTGCTGCACCGCGACGAGCCCGAGGGCGAGCTGCGCATTACCGCCCCCATCGGCATGGGGGCGCTTTTGGCCCAGGCGCTGTTGCCGCTCAAAGATCACGCCAAACTGCGCATCACCCTGCTGCTGGACGATGCGGTGCTCAACCTGATTGACGAGCGGGTCGACATTGCCCTGCGCACTGGCAGCCTGCCGGATTCCAGCCTGGTGTCGCGCCGGCTGGGGGTGATGGAGGCGCAGATGTGCGCCTCCCCCGCCTACCTGGCCCAGCACGGCTGGCCGCAGCACCCGCACGACCTGGCCCAACACGCCTGGCTGGGCGGGCGCCCCTCAGGCAGTGGCGAAGAAACCCTGGTGCTGCACGGCCCCAAGGGCGAAACCGAGCGGGTACAGGTGCTGGGCCGGGTGCAGGCCTCGCAGGTGACCGTGCTGCATTCGCTGTGCGTGGCGGGCTGGGGCATCAGCGTGGTGGTCACCGAGGACGACCGCCGCGCCATGGCCGACGGCCGCTTGGTGCAGGTGCTGCCCGAGTGGAAATTGCCCGAGTTTGTGATCTACGCGGTCACCCCACGCCGGGGCGAGCAGCCCGCCAAGGTGCGGCATGCGCTCACCCTGCTGGCGGACTACTTTGCCAAACTCCAGGCCTAGGCGGCCAGCAGCTGCCGCAGCACAAACGGCAGAATGCCGCCGGCGCGGTAGTAGTCCACCTCGATCGGGGTGTCGATGCGCAGCAGCAGGGTATGGCGGGTCTGGGTGCCGTCCGCCCGCGTCACCACCAGCTGTGCCTCGCTTTGCGGCGTGAGGGCGGCATCCGGCACGATGTCAATGGTTTCACTGCCTGTCAGGCCCAGGCTCTGCCAACTCTCACCCGCCTTGAACTGCAGCGGCAGCACGCCTATGCCCACCAGGTTGGAGCGGTGGATGCGCTCAAAGCTCTGCGCCACCACCGCCTTGATGCCCAGCAACTGTGTGCCCTTGGCCGCCCAGTCGCGGCTGGAGCCGGTGCCGTATTCCTCGCCGGCGAACACCACCGTGGGCGTGCCGGCGGCCTGGTAGCGGCTGGCAGCGTCAAAAATGGAGAGTTTGTCGCCCGCGCCCTCCGCCCCTTGGTACAAGGTATAGCCGCCCTCCTCCCGCGCGCCAGTCGCCAGCGCCGGCAGCATCAGGTTCTTGATACGCACATTGGCAAAGGTGCCGCGCACCATCACCTCGTGGTTGCCCCGGCGCGCGCCGTAGGAGTTGAAGTCCGCTTTTTGCACACCATTCGCCAGCAACCACTGCCCGGCCGGTGAACTCTCTTTGATGTTGCCTGCCGGCGAAATGTGGTCGGTGGTAATCGAGTCACCAAACAGCGCCATGATGCGGGCACCGTGCACAGCTTCTGCTGAAGTTTTGGAGCCTTTTTGGCCTCTAGCGCTCGCAGAATCTGCGGGAGCAGCTCCTTTTTCCATAGCAAACGCATCAAAAAACGGCGGTTGGGCGATGTAGGTACTGGCCGGCCAGGTATAGGTTTGGCCGCTCACACCCTTGATTTTTTCCCACAGCTTGCCGGGCTCGGTTTTGACCTTGGCGTAGTTGGCGCGGAAGGCTTTGCCGTTCATCGCAAATTTCAGCAGCTTGTAGATTTCGTCGCTGGTGGGCCAGATATCGCCCAGGTACACCTCTTTGCCGCCTTTGCCCAGGCCTACCGGCTCGGTCATCAAATCACGGGTGACGTTGCCGGCAATGGCGTAAGCCACCACCAGCGGCGGGCTGGCCAAAAAGTTGGCCTTGAGGTTGGGGTGGATGCGTGCCTCAAAGTTGCGGTTACCCGAGAGCACGGCGGCGCACACCAGGTCGTTTTGGGTGATGACCTCGTTCAGCTCAGGCGCCAGGTCGCCCGCATTGCCGATGCAGGTGGTGCAGCCGTAGCCGGCCAGGGTGAAGCCCAGCTTTTCCAGGTAGGGCAGCAAGCCGGTTTCCGTCAGGTAGTCGGTCACGATGCGCGAGCCCGGCGCCAGGCTGGTTTTGATGTGCGGTGCCACGGTGAGCCCGGCCTTGACCGCCTTTTTGGCCAGCAGGCCGGCGGCGAGCAGCACGCTGGGGTTGCTGGTATTGGTGCAGCTGGTAATGGCAGCAATCAGCACATCGCCGTTTTGGATCAGCAGGGGCGTGGCGTCGCCACGGCGCGGCATGGTGGGCTTGGCGGTGGGCAGGGGCGCGGGGTACAGGGTGTGCAGCGTGGCGGCGTCCTTGCTGAAGCCATTGGCACTGCCCGGCAGGCTGAACAGCTCGGTGAACTTGTCCGCCACATGGCCCAGCTCAATCCGGTCTTGCGGGCGCTTGGGGCCGGCCAGGCTGGGCGTCACATCGCGCAGGTCCAGCTTGACGACGCGGGTGTAGGCAATGTCCTCCATCCCGGCCGACGCGCTCTTGCCTCCCGGCACGCCAAACAAGCCCTGCGCGCGGAAATAGGCTTCAAAGGCCTCGATCTCCGCCTTGGTGCGGCCGGTGCCCTTGAAGTAATCCAAGGTGCGCGCATCAACCGGGAAGAAGCCCATGGTGGCACCGTACTCGGGCGCCATGTTGGCAATGGTGGCGCGGTCGGGCAAGGCCAGGTTTTCGGTGCCGGAGCCGAAGAACTCCACAAAGCTGCCCACCACTTTTTCACGGCGCAGCATCTCGGTGACCCGTAGCACCAGGTCGGTGGCGGTCACGCCCTCGCACAGGGCGCCGGTCAGCTCAAAGCCCACCACATCCGGCGTCAAAAAGTACACCGGCTGGCCCAGCATGGCGGCCTCAGCCTCGATGCCGCCCACGCCCCAGCCCACTACGCCAATGCCGTTGATCATGGTGGTGTGGCTGTCGGTGCCCACCAGGGTGTCGGGGTAGTACACCGCAGGCTGCTTGCTGCCATCGGCCGCGCGAGGCTGCTTGGCTTTGTGCACGCCACGGGCCAGGTATTCCAGGTTCACCTGGTGCACGATGCCAAAGCCCGGCGGCACCACGCCAAAGGTGTCAAAGGCCTGCATGCCCCATTTCATGAACTCGTAACGCTCGCGGTTGCGCTGGAATTCGAGCTTCATGTTCAAGTCCAGCGAGTTTTTGTGGCCGTAGTCGTCCACCATCACCGAGTGGTCCACCACCAGATCCACCGGCACCAGCGGCTCGATGCGGGCGGGGTCGGCGCCCAGGCGCTCGGCCGTGCTGCGCATGGCGGCCAAATCGGCCAGCAGCGGCACGCCGGTAAAGTCTTGCAGCACCACGCGGCTCACCACAAACGGGATTTCGGCGGTGCGCTCGGCCTGGGGCTGCCAGTTGGCAAGTTGCGCCACATGCGCGGCGCTGACCTTTTTGCCATCGCAGTTGCGCAGCACGCTCTCCAGCACGATGCGCAAAGACAGCGGCAAGCGCCGGATGTTGGGGTACTTGCGGGCCAGGGCCGGCAACGAGTACATCTGGCCGGTTTTGCCGGCAGCGGCCTGGAAGGTCTGGCGGGTCGAGGCAAAAGCATGCATGGCGGGCTCCTGTGAACTGCGAAACCCCATTCTGTCCGCAGAAAAATGACAGTTGCGCGAAAGGGCTTTCAGGGCAGAGGCTGCGTCCACGCCGCGTGTGGCTGCCAGCCGGCCACCCAGTCGGGCACTTCGCAAGCCGGCATGGGGCGGGCCACGCCATAGCCCTGCGCGCATTCACAGCCCAGCGCCAGCAGGCGCACGCCGTGCTCCAGGGTTTCCACCCCCTCGGCAATCACCTTGCGCTGGAAGGCGGTCGCCAAGCTGATGACGCCCTGCACGATGGCCAGGTCGTCGCGGTCTACCAGCATGTCGCGCACAAAGCTCTGGTCGATCTTGAGCGTGCCGGCAGGCAGGCGCTTGAGGTAGGTGAGCGAGGAGTAGCCGGTGCCGAAGTCGTCCACCGCAAAGTGCACCCCCATGTCCCGGCACTGGCGCATGATGCAAGACACCTTGTCCATATTGGCCAGCGCGCTGGTCTCCAAAATCTCCAGCTCCAGGCTGGCCGGCTTCACCGTCGGGTGCAAGGCGAGGCGTTCCGACAAATCGGCCACAAAACCTGCGTGCTGCAGCTGCCGGGCACTGATGTTGATGCTCACCGGCAGCACTAGGCCCTGGCGCTGCCAGGCTTCCATCTGCGCCAGCGCGAAGTCCAGCACCCAGGCGGCCACGCCATCGCTCAGGGGCAGGCCTTCGATCAGCGGCAAAAAGGCCGCAGGTGCCAGAATGCCCCGGGTCGGGTGCATCCAGCGGATCAGCGCCTCCACGCCCAGCACTTCGCCGGTGCGCATGTTCACCTTGGGCTGGTAGTAGAGCGTGAGCTCGCCTGCCGCCAGCGCCTGGGCAATGCGTGCCAGCTGCTCACCGCGCGACTTGAGTTCGGCCTCGTGGGCGGAGTCAAAGAGCTGGTAGCGGTTTTTGCCGGCTTGCTTGGCCTCGTACATGGCCTTGTCGGCATGGCGCATGAGCTGGTCGGCGTCCACATCGTCCTGCGGGTACAGGGTGAGGCCCATGCTGGCCGAAATCTGCAGCACCTTGCCTTCCACCAGCACCGGCTCGGCGCAGGCGTGCAAGATGCGCTCCACCATGCGCACACAGTCCTGCATGGTTTTCACATCCACCAGCACCGCCACAAACTCGTCGCCGCCCATGCGGGCCAGGGTGTCCACCTCGCGCAACGCCTGCTTCATGCGCTGGCTCAGGGCGATGAGCAGCTCGTCGCCCACGTTGTGGCCATAGCGGTCGTTGACATACTTGAAGCCATCCAGGTCCAGGTAGAGCACCGCCAGGCTTTGCTCGTGGCGGCGTGCCATCACCATGGCCTGCTTGAGCCGGTCGGCCAGCAGCAGGCGGTTGGGCAGATCGGTGAGGGCGTCAAAGTGCGCCACATGCTCCAGCCGCTCCTGCTGCGTGCGCAGCGGGGTGATGTCGGCAAACAGGCCGATGTAGTGTTTGAGTGCCCCGTTGTCGTCGTGCACCGCACTCACGGTGAGCAGGCCGGCGTAGGCTTCGCCGTCTTTGCGGCGGCTCCATACCTCGCCCTGGGCATGGCCGGTGGTTTGCAGGGCCAGCCACATGCTGGCATACACCTCCGGCCCCTGCCGGCTGGAGCGGAACATGCGGGGGTGCTCGCCAATGACCTCGCCATAGTCGTAGCCGGTGATGCGGGTGAAGGCAAGATTCACCTCCAGAATCTTGCCTTGCGGATCGGTGATCACCACGCCTTCCCCGCTGTGGGTGAACACATTGGAGATCAGTTGCAAGCGGGCTTGCACCGCCTTTTGCGCCGTGATGTTGCGGGCGATTTTGGAGGCGCCGAGCAAGTTGCCGTGCTTGTCGTGGATGGGCGAGACGGTGACCGACACCTCCAGCAAGCGCCCGTCTTTGTGCACCCGCTGGGTTTCGAAGTGGGTGACCCGCTCCCCCTGGCGCAGTTTTTTGACAATGGTGTCTTCCTCGCTGCGGCGGTCCAGCGGGATCAGGGTGTAGATGGACTGGCCGATCATCTCCCCCGGGGTATAGCCGAATATGGCTTGGGCGCCGGGATTCCAGCTGGTGATGATGCCGTCGATGTTTTTGCCGATGATGGCGTCGTCGGTAGATTCCACAATGGCCCGGAAGTACTCCAGGGCGGTGTCGATATTCAAGATGCTGGGCGGCATAGAAGTCTTCAAAGTGGGCCTATCGCGTTCGCATGGGGCATTCTGCGGCGCGCAGCGGTTTCGTGCAATGGTTCCTTGGGGCCTGCGTGGTAAAGCCTGCAGGCGGGTTCTCACCGCCACTTGTCACCTGCGTTCTGGACACCCGCGCCACGCTGGCCGATAAAGCGCCATCGCAACCCCCAACACCCCCACCATGAGCGAGACAAGCCCCCACACACGCACCCACCACCGCATCTGTCCCCTGTGTGAGGCCTGCTGCGGGCTGGAAATCAAGGTGCAAGACAACAAAGTGATCAGTATCCGTGGCCACGAGGCCGATGTGCTGAGCCGCGGCTACATCTGCCCCAAGGCCATTGCCCTCAAAGACCTGCATGAAGACTCGGACCGCCTCCGCACCCCGCTGATCAAGCGCAATGGCAAACACGAACCTGCGTCCTGGGAAGAAGCCTTTGCCGAGATTGAGCAGCGCCTGCCACCGCTGATGGCGGCCCACGGCAAAGACGCCGTGGCCATGGCGGTGGGCAACCCCTCGGCCCACAAAATCGGCCTGCTCACCTACTTCGGCAAGCTGGCACGCGCCATCGGCAGCCGCAACGTGTTTTCCGCGTCCACCCTGGACCAGATGCCCAAGCAACTGGCTAGCGGCCTGATGTTCGGCCACTGGCTCTCCACCGCCCTGCCGGACATCAGCCGCACCGATTTGCTGGTGGTCATTGGCGCCAACCCGCTGGCCAGCAATGGCAGCATGTGGACGGTGCCCGACTTCAAGGGCAAGGCCAAGGCGCTCCAGGCCCGGGGCGGCCAGCTCATCGTGATCGACCCTCGCCGTACCGAAACCGCCGCTGTGGCCGACGCGCACCACTTCATCCGCCCGGGGGCTGACGTGTTTTTGTTGGCGGCCATGGTGCAGGTGCTGTTTGCAGAAAACTTGGTGAACCTGGGCCGGGTGGCCCCTTGGGTGCACGGCACCGAGGAGGTTCGCGCAGCGGTAGCCGGCTTCACGCCTGAAGCCGCGGCCGCCCGTTGCGGCCTGCCGGCCGACACCATCCGCAGCCTGGCGCGCCAGATTGCCAGCACACCCAAGGCGGCGGTGTATGCCCGCATTGGCACCTGCACCCAGCAGTACGGCACGCTGGCGAGCTGGCTGGTGGATGTGCTCAACACCCTGACCGGCCACCTGGACATGGAAGGCGGCATGCTGTTTGCCAAGTCTGCAGCCTTTGCCAGCAACACCATGGGCAAACCGGGGGTAGGCAAAGGCGTGAGCACCGGCCGCCACCATGCCCGCGTGAGCGGCGCGCCCGAGGTCTACGGCGAGCTGCCCATTACCTGCTTGGCCGAAGAGATCGAAACACCGGGTGAAGGCCAGGTGCGTGCGCTGATCACCGTGGCCACCAACCCGGTGCTCTCCAGCCCGGACGGCCCGCGCCTGGCTAAGGCGCTGGACTCGCTGGACTTCATGGTGAGCCTGGACATTTACCTGAACGAAACCACCCGCCATGCGGATGTGATCCTGCCCGGCCTCTCGCCGCTCGAAGACTTGCACTACGACGTGGCCTTCCCCCAGCTCTCGTGGCGCAACCATGCGCGCTACAGCGCACCCGTGTTGCCCCGCCCCGAAGGCCAGCCCGAAGAGTGGCAGACCCTGCTCAAGCTCACCGCCATCGTGCAGGGCCAGGGCGCCCAGCAGGACGCCAACCTGCTCGACGACCAGCAGTTTGCCGAGGATGCCAGCCGCTTGTTCGGCCCCCATGCCACTGCAGTCATCGCAGCAACCGGCAGCTTGCGCGGCCCCCAGCGCGGGCTGGATGTGGCGCTGCGCAGCGGCCCCTACGGCGACCAGTTCGGCTTGAAACCTGATGGCCTCAACCTCCAGAAAGTCATGGCTGCCAGCGACAGCGGCGGCATTGACCTGGGCGAGCTACAACCCCGCATTCCCGAAATGCTGCGCACGCCCAGCGGCAAGGTGGAGCTCGCACCTCCGCTTTTGCTACAAGATTTGGAGCGCGCTGCGCAGGATCTACGGGCGTTAGCACCCGATTTGGTCATCATCGGCAGGCGCGATGTGCGCACCAACAACAGCTGGATGCACAACCTGCCCACGCTGGCCAAAGGCCCCTTCCGCTGCACCGCGCTGGTCCACCCCGGCGATGCTGCGCGCTACGGAGTGCAGGACGGTGGCATGGCCACCCTGCGCAACGGCCACCGCAGTGTGCAGGCGCAAGTGCAGTTCAGCACCGACATGATGCCCGGCGTGGTCAGCCTGCCGCACGGCTGGGGCCACAACCTGCCGGGCGCGCAGCTGCGGGTAGCGGCGGAGCGCCCGGGCGCCAATATCAATGCGCTTCTGGACGACCAACTGCGCGACCCGCTCTCGGGCAACGCCGTGCTGGGCGGCGTTGCCATCACCATGGAAGCCGCGTGAGGAAACTGCCCCGCAAAGGCGGGCGCTAGAGCAGCGTCTGTGAGGCCGCAGCCACCACGCTGCGGGTCAAACGCTCCAGCTCTGGCAGGGGCTGTTGGGCCACCTGCCAGTACAAGGGCACATCCAGCGCGCGGCCCGGCACCAGCTCCACCAAGCGGCGCTTGTCCATGTGCTCTTGCACCGAGAGCAGCGGGTTCATGCCCCAGCCCACATCGGCCAGCGCGGCATCCACAAAGGCCTGTGAAGACGGCAGGCGGTGGGCCGGCAGAGCCACATCACGGCGCAGCTGGCGGCGCACCCAGCGCTCCTGCAGGCGGTCGTTGCGGTCGAACACGATGCTGGGTGCGCGGGCCAGGGTGTCGGCATTCACGCCGCCGACAAAGTGCTGCTGCATGAAGGCGGGCGACGCGGTGGCGCAATAGCGCAAGGTGCCCAGTTTGCGCACCTTGCAGCCCTGCACCGCCTTGGCGTGCGAAGTGACAGCGGCCAGCACATGGCCACGGCGCAGCCATTCGTTGGTCTGGTCCTGGTCGTCCACCGCCACATCGAGCAGCACACGGCTCTGCGCGCAGAAGTCGCGCATGGCAGTCACAAACCAGGTGCTCAGGCTGTCGGCGTTGATGGCAATGCGGATGGTGCTGTGCACCGCTTGCGCGTCTTCGGGGGCGAGGGCCGGCAGGTCGCGCCGCAAATCGTGCTCCAGCATGGCCACCGAATCCGCATGGCGGCAGATGCGTGCCCCCGCCTCGGTGGCGGTGCACGGCTGCCCGCGCACGATGAGCACCGCACCCACCCGCTCCTCCATTTGGCGAATCCGCTGCGACACCGCCGACGGGGTGATATGCAGCAGCCGCGCCGCGCGCTCGAAGCTGCCTTCGCGCACCACGGCGGCCACAGTCGCAAGCAAGGTAGATTCGAGCATGATGATGTGCAATGTAGTTTGGCTTATTCCAGCGTAGCAGAATTCATGTTCTCTGCCTCTTGCCGCACCCCATACTTGGCAGCATGCAAGACATCACTCTCTTCTCGACGCTGGTTGCCGCCCTGCCCAGCATCACCACCGGCCTGACGCTGAGCCTCTCGCTGATCGTGGCCATCGGGGCACAAAACACCTTTGTGCTGCGCCAGGGCCTGCGCCGCGAGCACGTGGCCGCCGTGGTGGCGGTGTGCGCCCTGCTGGACATGAGCCTCATGACCCTGGGCGTGAGCGGGCTGGCCGCCACCCTGGGCAACTACCCGCGCGCGCTGAATGCGCTGGGCCTGGCCGGTGCTGCGGTAGTGGGCTGGTATGGCCTCTCGGCCCTGCACCGGGCGTTTGCCCCCCATGCCATGCAGGCCCAGCTGCAGGGGGCGCCGCAATCCTTGCAAAAAACGGTGTTGCAAACCCTCAGCATCAGCCTGCTGAACCCGCATGTGTACCTGGACACGGTGATTCTGGTGGGCGCAGTGGGTGCCAAGCAGGCCGCAGGCACGCAGGGCTGGTTTCTGGTGGGGGCCGGTGGCGCGAGCGCGCTGTGGTTCATCACCCTCGGCTTTGGTGCGCGCCTGCTCAGCCCGCTGTTTGCACGCCCCATCGCCTGGCGGGTGCTGGATGTGCTGGTGGCGGCCATGATGGCACACATCGCCTACGGTTTGTGGGCGCAAGCGACGGTGCTGTAGGCTCACGCCTCTTTCACACAGGAGACGGATATGCAGTGGTTGGATTTGGTCACGGTGCTGGCGATTGGGCAGTACATCTGGTTTGGCGTGCTGGTAGGGCAAGCCCGTGGGCGTTACGGCGTGCATGCGCCGGCGGTCACCGGCCACGAAACGTTTGAGCGCTACTACCGCGTGCAGATGAACACCCTGGAGCTGCTGGTAGCCCTGGTGCCGGCCATGTATCTGGCGGCGCGCTACTGGTCGCCGCTGTGGGTCGCGGCGGCTGGCGTGGTTTTTATCGTGGGCCGCTTCATTTACCTGCGCGCCTATGTGTCCGACCCCAAAACACGCTCGCTGGGGTATGCGCTCAGTGCCTTACCGCTGTTGGGCCTGTTGGTCGCGGTGGTTGCGGGCGTGTGGATGGCCGCTTAAGCGCCCCTGCCGGCCGGCAGGTCAATCCGCCGGCTCGGCATCAGTGAGGTCCATCCAGACCACTTGCCCGCTGCCCGCGTCGTTCAGGCGGGCGACCAGGGCCAGAGTCGCATGGGCCGGCAGCGCGAATTCCAGCGTTACCCGCTCGCCGTGTTGCACCTCGCCGAGCGTGGCACCGGCTGCGTCCAGCTCGCGGCGCACACGGCCCTCCAGCGGGTATGGCACCGCGCATTTGAGCGCCTGCATTTGCACAATCGGCACCTTCTCCGCTTGCAGCAAGGCCTGCGCGACCGTATCGGTGTAGGCCCGCACCAGCCCGCCGGCGCCTAGGTTCACACCGCCGTAGTAGCGCACCACCGTCGCCAGCACGCCCTCCAGATCCTGGTGGCGCAGCACGTCGAGCATGGGGCGCCCGGCGGTGCCACTGGGCTCGCCATCGTCTACCGCGGCCGAATGGCCACCAGCCATCAGCGCCCAGCACACATGGGTGGCCGTCGGATGCTCAGCCCACAAATCCGCCACCACTTTTTGCGCCGCCGCGCGGTCTGCCACAGGCTGCACACGGCCAATGAAGCGGCTTTTTTTGACAAGGAGTTCGCTGTGGGCCGGGCCGGCCAGGGTGTGAGACATAGGTGTAAAAAGTGCTTCTAGCGCTCGTAGATCATGCGCAAGAAGCTATGAAATCAATAGCAAATGGCGACAAGCCAGAGACCGGTATTGCACCACAGCTCCTTGTGCGGGCTTGGTCCTTAAAAATTAAGTTATCCAATCAATTCAAATTTAATTGATAATATCTGCGTATTTGTTTTAATTAACATTTCTCACCATTTACGCCGTGTGCGGCAGGCTCCCATGCCGCCCCACCTCGGCACCGCAGGATAACGAGATGAACACCTCAACGACCGTGAGCCCGCCCTCGATGGCAGCGCAGTTTGACTATGCATCTCAGCTGACACAGCAGCGCTTTTACGCCGGCGATGTGATCTACACCGAAGGCATGCCCTACAACAATATGTATGTAGTGAAAGAGGGCGAGGTGGACTTCTACCTGATCCGGGAGGAGAAGAAGGTCGTGGTCGCCACCCTGGGCAAGGGCCAGTGCTTCGGCATGATCCCCAAGCTGCTCAACGGCAACCACCCCACCCACGCGGCGGCCAAAACCTACTGCGAGCTCTATCTCATAGAGAACGAAAAGCTCGAAGCCGAGCTCAAGGAAATGCCGCAGTTGATGACCAGCATCCTGCGCACCCTGGCCCAGCAGACCAATGTGGTGAACGAGCTGATTGCCACTCGCGTGAACTACCAGCCCGATGTGCTGGTGTATGCGCAGTTGCTGCAGCTACTGGGCGCGGCGGAGGTTGGCAAAGCCAAAGCAGAGTCGGCCTCCGGCCCGGCGACCCTGGCCAGCCCCTTGCTGAGCGAGGTGTTCAGCTCAGCGCGCACGCTATTGGGCCACTCGGATGTGCACATCCGCAACAGCCTAGGCAACCTGGCCATGCTGCACCTAGTGCGCATCAATGACGAAAAAGGCACGGGCAAGCGCGTCACCTTCTCCCCCAAAGACATCGTGGCCAACGCCCGCAAAGTGGCGAGCCAGCACAAAGACCACGGCAAGCTGGACTATGAGTACATCAACCTGCAAGACTTTGCTGCGCTGGTAGAGGTGCCCGCCGGCACGCTGATGCGCAAGCTCGCGGGCAATGAGTTTGCTGAAGACATCTTTACCTTCCGCAAATCGGAAATCATGCGTTTGCTGAGTGAAAAGGGGCGCAAGCTGTTTGCCGAGCGGCGCATCAAGAGCCCCGACGAGTTCACCGATATCAACGACATCGAATTCGCGGACCAGAAGTCGATTTTCGAAATCCTGTCGCGCTGCGATGTGTTTGACCTCACCAAGCTCATGAGCACGATTGACGAAGAAAGCGTGCGCGCCAAGATCATGAGCAACCTGCCCCGCTCCAAGCAGGAAGAAATCGAGAGCGACCTGAAAGACCTGAAGCCGGCCGACCCGATTGAGGTGCAGCAGATCGGCAAAAACATCATTCAGGCCATACAGAAGCGCATGCTCAAGCAGTAGTGGGCAAAGAAAACACCATTTAAAAAGACGAAAGGCCGCATGCAGCGGCCTTTCCATTTGGTGCATCTTTCAGCTTATTAGCGTCCGGAGTACATATGTGCTCCGGTCAAAACCTTCGAGCAACTTCAGTGACTATCTGCCTGCCGCGCGGCAGCCACGGCATCACGGGTGTCTGCACCGGCGCCGTTGAAAAACAGATTGAGCAGCAGCGCCGCCATGGAGGTCAGCAGAATGCCCGACTCGATCAGGGGGTGCAGGCCGTGTGGCATCCACTGCTTGAAGTTGGGGGCCACCAGCGGAATCATGCCCATGCCGATGGAAACGGCCACCACAAAGGCGTTGTAGCGGTTGGTCTTGAAGTCCACATTGGCCAGGATGCGGATGCCCGTGGCAGTCACCATGCCAAACATCACCAAGCCGGCGCCGCCCAGCACTACCGTGGGCAAAGACTCCACCAGGGCCGCCATCTTGGGCAAGAGACCCAGCACGACCAGAATGACCCCACCGGCCACGCACACGAAGCGGCTCTTCACGCCCGTTACGGCGACCAAGCCCACGTTTTGCGAGAAACTGGTGTAGGGGAAGGTGTTGAAGATGCCGCCAATCAGCGTACCCAGGCCATCGGTGCGCAACCCCCGTGTCAGTGCGGCCTGGTCCACCTTCTGGTCGGTCATGTCTCCCAAGGCGAGAAACATGCCGGTGGACTCGATCATGACCACCACCATCACCAAGGTCATGGTCAGGATGAGCATGGGGTCGAACACGGGCGTGGCAATGGCAAAGGGCGTGACCAAGTCAAACCAGGCGGCCTTGCCCACCTTGTCAAAGTTCATCAGGCCCAGCGCAGTGCACACCACCCCGCCCACCACAATCCCCAGCAGCACCGAGATATTGGCCACAAAGCCTTTGCCGTACTTGGCAATCAGCAGGATGGATACCAACACCAAGGCCGCAATGCCGACCCCGGAGAGGTCTGCATACTTGGGGTTGGGCACAGAAGGCACCAGAGCCAGCCCTTTGGGCACGGCGGGAAAGGTACTGCCAGGCGCGGTGGCGACTGCACTCACATCGGCCAGCCACTTGGCGTGATCCGGGTTCACCACATTAGGCGCCGTGGGGCCGAAAGGATTGCCAAATATCCAGTTGATGCCAACCCGCATGAGGCTGATACCGATGACGGCAATGATGGTGCCGGTGACCACCGGCGGGAAGAAACGCAGCATGCGACTGACCAAGGGAGCGATCAGCATCGCAATGACCCCGGCGCCCATGATGGAGCCAAAGATCAGCCCGGCCCCCTCGACACCGGGTATGTTGTTGGCAGTCGCCACCATGGGTGCCACCGAGGCAAACGTCACCCCCATCATGACCGGCAGCCGGATGCCGAACCACTGCGTAGCCCCCAGCGACTGGATCAATGTGACCAGCCCGCAGCAAAACAGGTCGGCAGAAATCAGGGTGGCCACCTGCTCGGGCGAGAGTTTGAGCGCGCGCCCCACGATCAGGGGAACCGCCACAGCCCCCGCATACATGACCAGCACATGCTGCAAGCCCAACACACCGAGCTTGCCCAAAGGGATGCGTTCTTCCATGGGAACCCTTTCGTTTCAAAAGTGTATACAAAAACTGTATACACTTTTGAGCAAGGGTAGATGGGGGCTAACCCCTAGGCGCCTTAGCGCACCGTAGCCAGAGGACGCAGCCCCGCCAGAAAGGTGTCCAACGTGGCCAGGCCGACCTGCTCCAGGTCGAAGGCCTGCGGATCGAGCAGCCAGTTGTACTTGATGCCCCCCACCAGCGCGAACAGGCCAATGGTGGCGTGGGTGACCTGCACATCACTGCGGATGTGGCCTTTTTGCTGAGCCAGACGCAGCTGGTCTGCCATGTCGTCCATGCATTCATTGCGGCCGCTGATCTTGCGCTGCTGCAGTTCTTGCAACTCGTCCACGTATTCCACCTTTTGCATGGCAATCTCGAATACGCGGCGCACTTGAGGGTCATGGACAACCTGGCGCAGTGCGGATGCGGTGTTACGCCGGATTTTTTCCAGCGGTTGGTCTTCGTCCCCCGGGGTGACCTCTGTCATGCGGGCCATCATGGGCAGGGTGACACGCTGCATCATGGCGTCAAACAGCTCGCCCTTGTTTTCAAAGTGCCAGTAAATAGCACCCCGGGTCAGGCCGGCGTCCTTGGCAATTTCCTGCAGCGACGTGCGCGACACCCCGCGCTGATGAAACACGCGTTCAGCAGCGTCCAGTATCAACTCACGGGTGGCAAGGGCTTCTTCTTTGGTGCGGCGGGCCATGGATTGACCTTGTGTAAATATAGGTGAATTGTAGTTATTTTGTTACATACATTCGTGCATGTATGTATACTAACTCCCATTGCCGTGCTGTGGTCATGTATTTTTCGTAGGCTTGCCCTAGATCAAACCGCCGGCAACCCCTTCTCTCCTGCTTGCCACCCCAACCACCTTTGTCACAAGGGAAAACTGTATGTCGCTGTTCCGTCAGATCCAGGGTAACGCACCCGCTCTCTCTTCCGGCCGTGTGGCCTTGTTGGCCATTCCGTTGGCAGTGGCTCTCGTGGCCTGTGGCGCCAAAGACGGTGCCCAAGGCGGCGGTACTCCCGGCGGTGGCATGCCCCCTGCCGAGGTGGGCGTCGTCACGGTGTCCAGCCAGGCCGTGGCTTTGCAATCCGAATTGCCAGGCCGCGTGAGCGCCCAGCGCGTCGCCCAGGTACGTGCCCGCGTCAGCGGTGTGGTGCTGCAGCGCCAGTTCCGTGAAGGTAGCGAGGTCAAGGCCGGCCAGGTGCTGTACCAGCTGGACGCCGCCCCCTACCGCGCCACGTACGAGAGCGCCCAGGCCACCGCCGTGAAAGCGGCCGCCACACTGGCCCAGGCCACGGCGCAAGTGGAGCGCAACAAACCCTTGGCGGAGGCGAATGCCATCAGCAAGCAAGAATTCACCACCCTGCAAACCACCCAGCGCCAGGCAGAAGCCGACTTGGGTGTGGCCAAAGCGGCCGTGGAAACCGCACGCATCAACCTGGCCTACGCCACCATTACCGCTCCGATTTCCGGCCGCATCGGCCAGTCTTCCGTGACCGAAGGTGCACTGGTGGGCGCGTCTGACGCCGCCGCGCTCGCCACCATCCAGCAAACCGCCTCGGTGTATGTGAACTTCACCCAGTCCAGTACCGAAGTGCTGCGCCTGCGCAAAGCCATTGCCTCCAAGCAGTTGCGCTCTGCGGGCGATGGCTCGGTGCCGGTGCGCATCGTGCTGGAAGACGGCAGCGAGCTGCCCAAGGCCGGCAAACTGCTGTTCAGCGACCTGACGGTGGACGCCACCAGCGGCCAGATCACCCTGCGCGCCGAAGTACCCAACGCCGATGGCTTGCTGTTGCCCGGCCAGTATGTGCGTGTGCGCCTGTCGCAGGCTGAGCTGCCTTCCGGCATCTTGCTGCCCCAGCAAGCCGTGACCCGCACTAACCAAGGCGACACCGTGCTGGTAGTGGGTGAAGGCGGCAAGCCCGGCCCACGTCCGGTGAAGGTGGGCAACGCCCAAAACAACCAGTGGGTGATTTTGGGTGGCCTCAAGGAAGGCGACCAGGTCATCGTGGACGGCTTCCAGAAAATGATGGTGCCCGGCGCCCCGGTGAAGCCCGTGCCATGGAACCCCAATGCAGCCCCCGCCGGCGCGCCTGCTGCGCCTGCATCCGCTCCAGCCGCTGCCGCGTCTGCGGCGGCCAAGTAATCGCCACTCCTCCAAGAGGCACCTCTCATGGCCCAGTTTTTTATTGACCGTCCCATCTTTGCGTGGGTGGTATCGCTGTTCATCCTGGTGATGGGCGGCGTTGCCATCACGCAGCTCCCCATCTCGCAATACCCGCCGGTGGCGCCCCCCGCCATCGTGATCAACGCGGCCTACCCCGGCGCGTCGGCGCAAACGCTGGAGGACAGCGTGCTGTCCGTCATCGAGCGCGAAATGAATGGCGCTTCCGGCCTGATCTACATGGAATCGGTGGCGCAAGCTGACGGCTCCGGCAGCATCACCCTCACCTTCGAGACCGGCACCAACCCCGACCTCGCCCAGGTGGAAGTGCAAAACCGCCTCTCGCGCGCCAACCCGCGCCTGCCGGCGGCGGTGACACAGCAAGGCGTGCGCGTGGACAAATCGCGCTCCAACTTCCTGATGTTCACCATGCTCTCCAGCGAGAACCCGGACATCGACCCCATCGCGCTGGGTGACTACGCCTCGCGCAACGTGGTGCCCGAGTTGCAACGCCTGCCCGGAATCGGCCAGGCCCAGCTCTTCGGTACCGAGCGCGCCATGCGCATCTGGATTGACCCGGCCAAGCTCGCCAGCTTCAACCTGTCTGCGGCCGATGTCAGCAACGCCATCAAAACGCAAAACGCCCAGGTGTCTGCCGGCGCCATTGGCGACCTGCCAAACATCACCGGCCAGAGTATTGCTGCCACCGTGGTGGTCAACGGCCAGCTCAGCAGCGTGGCGCAGTTCGGCAACATCGCCCTGCGCAGCAACACCGATGGCTCTGCCGTGCGCCTCAAAGACGTGGCTCGCATCGAGCTCGGTGCGCAGGCCTACGCCACCTCGGCCCGCCTGAACGGCAAGCCTGCCGTGGGTATCGGTATCCAGCTCGCGCCCAGCGGCAATGCGATGGCGGCCGCCCAAGCAGTGCGTGACCGCATGCAGCAACTGCAAGCCTTCTTCCCCCAGGGCGTGAACTGGTCCATTCCTTACGACAGCTCGCGCTTCGTGAAAATCTCCATCGCCCAAGTGGCGGAAACGCTGGTCGAAGCCGTGGTACTGGTGTTCTTGGTGATGTTCCTGTTCCTGCAGAACTGGCGCTACACCGTCATCCCCACCATCGTGGTGCCGATTGCGCTGATGGGTACGTTTGCCACCATGCTGGCCATGGGCCTGTCGATCAACGTGTTGACCATGTTCGGCATGGTGCTGGTGATCGGTATCGTGGTGGACGACGCCATCGTGGTGGTGGAAAACGTCGAGCGCATCATGAGCGAAGAGGGCCTCTCGCCCCTGCAAGCCACCAAAAAGGCCATGGGCCAGATTTCGGGCGCCATTGTGGGCGTGACGGTGGTGCTGATTGCCGTGTTTGTGCCGTTGGCCTTCTTCAAGGGCTCGGTGGGCAATATCTACCGCCAGTTCTCCGCGGTGATGGTGAGCTCGATTGCACTGTCCGCCTTCCTGGCGCTGTCGCTCACACCGGCCCTGTGCGCCACCCTGCTCAAGCCGGTGGAGGCAGGCCATGCCCATGCCAAGACCGGCTTCTTCGGCTGGTTCAACCGCGTGTTCAACCGCACCGCCAAGGGCTACGAAAGTTTTGTGGCCCGCCTGCTGCGCAAGGCTGGCCGCTACCTGGTGATTTACGCCGCCATCATCGGCGCCGTGGCCGTGATCTACATGCGTTTGCCCACGTCCTTCCTGCCTGGCGAGGACCAGGGCACCATCATCGTGAACATGCAGTTGCCCCCGGGCGCCACCCAACAGCGCACCCAAAAGGTGGCCGAGCAGGTGGAAGGCTTCATCCTGAAGCAGCCCGAAGTGCAGAGCATGGTGTCGGTTCTGGGCTTCAGCTTCTCCGGCCAAGGCCAGAACGCGGCCCTGGGCTTTGTGACGCTCAAGCCCTGGGACGAGCGCGTAGGCCCCGAGCACAGCGCCCAGGCGCTGGCCGGCCGCGCCTTTGGTGCGCTCATGGGTATCCGCGACGCCTTCATCTTCCCGCTGGCACCGCCCCCCATTCCGGAGCTGGGTAACGCCACCGGCTTTACCTTCCGCCTGCAAGACCGTGGCGGCAACGGGCACGATGCCTTGGTCAACGCCCGCAACCAGTTGCTGGGCATGGCCTCCAAGAGCAAGGTGATTACCCAGGTGCGCCCGGACGGCCTGGAAGATGCGCCGCAAATGCAAATCGACATCGACCGCGACAAGGCCAGCGCCCTGGGCGTGAGCTTTGACTCGATCAACAGCACCATCTCCACCGCGCTGGGTTCGAGCTACATCAACGACTTCCCGAACGCCGGCCGCCTCCAGCGTGTGGTGGTGCAGGCGGACTCCACCGCCCGCATGCAGCCGGAAGACATCCTGAAGTTCAACGCGCTCAACACCCAGGGCAAGCCGGTGCCGCTGTCCGCCTTTGCCACGACCCGCTGGATCAAGGGCGCCATGCAGACCGTGCGCTACAACGGCTACCCTGCCATCCGCATCAGCGGTGCGGCAGCGCCGGGCTACAGCACCGGTGAAGCCATGGCGGAGATGGAAAAGCTGGCCTCCCAGCTGCCCGCAGGCTTTGGCTTTGAGTGGACCGGCCAGTCCCGCGAGGAAAAGCAGGCCGGCTCGCAAGCCACGGTTCTTTACGCGTTTGCGATTCTGGCGGTGTTCCTGTGCCTGGCTGCTTTGTATGAAAGTTGGTCCATCCCGCTGTCGGTGATCATGGTGGTGCCGCTGGGTGTGTTTGGTGTGGTGACGGCCACCCTGCTGCGCAGCTACGCCAATGATGTGTACTTCCAGGTGGGCCTGATCACCATCATCGGCCTGTCCGCGAAGAATGCGATTTTGATTATCGAATTCGCCAAAGACCTGCAAGCTGAAGGCAAGAGCCTGATCGAGTCGGCCTTGATGGCAGCGCACCTGCGCTTCCGCCCCATCGTGATGACCTCGATGGCCTTCATGCTGGGTGTGTTGCCGCTGGCCATTGCCAGTGGCGCCGGCTCGGCCAGCCAACGTGCCATCGGCACCGGCGTGATCGGCGGCATGGTGATGGGCACCATCCTGGCCGTGCTGTTTGTGCCTATCTTTTTTGTGGTGGTGCGCGGCATCTTCAAGGGCAGCGAGCGCCAGCACCAATTCGACATTGCCCACGGCCACCACATCGGAGCCCCTGACCATGAATAACAACACCTCCTTGCGCCCCCGCGCCCTCGCATATGCCGCAAGTGCTGCACGCCCTGCCCTGCGCTTGGCTACCTTGTCGGCCGCACTGTGGCTGGCCGGTTGCAGTTTCATCCCCACCTTCAGCCGCCCGGCAGCGCCTGTGGCGCCGGCCTTCCCCGAAGTAGCCGCCACCGCCCAACCGGCCGCAGACGCCAAAGCGGCAGCCGATATTGAGTGGCAGAGTTTCTTCCAGGACGCGCGCCTCAAGCGCCTGATTGAGCTGTCGCTGGAGAACAACCGCGACCTGCGCGTGGCGGCCCTCAACATCGACGCTACCCGCGCCAAGCTGCAAGTGGCCCGCGCCGACCAGCTGCCCACCGTGAATGCCGGCATCACCGGCAGCCGCGGCCCGGCTGCCAGCGGCGCCATCACCAGCAGCTACACCGCCGGCCTGAGCGTCACCGCCTATGAGCTGGACTTTTTCGGCCGCGTGCGCGCCCTGAGCCAAGCGGCCCAGTCGCAACTGCTGGCCACCGAGGAAGCCCGCAAGACGGTGCAGATCAGCCTGATTGCATCGGTGGCCAACACCTACCTCACGCTGTTGGCCGACGATGAGCTGCTGCGCGTGACCCGCGAAACACTCAAGACGCGGCAAGAGAGCCTGCGCCTGATGCAGCTGAAATACGACAACGAAGCCGCCTCCAAGCTGGACCTGAGCACCGCCCAGAGCCTGCTGGAAGCCGCCAAGGTATCGCTGGCCCAGCAAACCCGCCAACGCGCCACCGACGAAAGCGCTTTGGTGCTGCTGGTAGGCCAACCCCTGCCGACCGACCTGCCTGCAGGCTTAGGGCTGGCAGAGCAAGGCTTTTTGAGCGACCTGCCGGCCGGCGTGCCGTCCGAGCTGCTGGTGCGCCGCCCCGATGTGCGCCAGGCCGAGCAAAACCTGCTCGCCCTGAACGCCAACATCGGTGCAGCCCGCGCGGCCTTCTTCCCCAAGATCACGCTCACCGCCAGCGCCGGCGTGGCCAGCAACGACCTGGACACCTTGTTCAACAACGGCACCAGCGCCTGGACCTTTGTGCCCCAGTTACTGATGCCCATCTTCGATGCCGGCCGCAACAAGGCCAACCTCGAAGCAGCCAAGGTGAACAAGGACATCGCCATCGCCCAGTACGAAAAAGCCATTCAGACCGGCTTCAAGGAAGTGGCCGATGCACTGGCCGGCCGCGCCACCCTGGGCGAGCAACTGCAAGCCCAAACCGCGCAGCTCGCTGCCACCCAGACCACCATGCAACTGACCGACCTGCGCTTCAAAGCCGGCGCGGCCAGCTCGTTTGATGTGCTGGAAGCGCAGCGCTCGCTATTCACCGCCCAACAAGCCCAGGTGCAGGTGCAAACCCAGCAACTGCAAAACCTGGTGACCCTGTACAAAGTGCTGGGCGGCGGGTGGACGGAGCCCGCAGCGCAGAAATAAGTACCAAATCGGGCTCTAGCGCTCGTGGAATATGCGCAAGCAGCTCCTGATTTAGGAGCAAATTTCACCATCTCCAGCGATCTTCATGGGTGAGTAAGAAGCCGGATCCGCAGTCATGCGCTGTAGGTGCCTTCTTACTCGTCCGTCACGCTACTTGAGTTTAAGTTTGCCCGCCAATTGGTCTGCCAACTCCTTGGCCTTTTGTTCCGATGCCGCTGCAATAGCGCGCTTCTCTTCATCGGTTTGTGCGTTAACGATGCAGGCATCACGATAGTTGGCTAGTGTCAGTGCACAGGTGTTTGCCATCGCTCGCGCTTCGTTCAAGTAGCCACTGCGGCGGTAGAGCCCGATCACCTCAGGCCATAACGCGGGAGCCTTTTGAAAATAATTGAATTGCTGCTCCCACAAAACGCGCGCATTCTCGCGGTTCGACTGAGCTGCCTCTTTGATAACGATGGAGGCATATTGCCAAGACCGCTCTGCCGCCGAAAACTGGCGTTTGTCCAGCGCGGACACAGAGGTGCCTGGCTTAGCCAGTAAGGTGGCAGTGCGCAAAAGAGAGAGTGGCCATGCATCATTGGAAGTGCGGCCCGAGGCTGCAACTGTGGCTGTCTTCAGCGCCTCTGCATAAGCATTGCGCGACAACGCTTCTTCCACCTTCGGTAACAAGGCGTAGTGCGCAAGGATTTCGGCGGTGCCGATTTCGTTCTTGATTGCTTCCCAAGGCGCAGTGCGGGTGCTTGAGCGAGAACGCCCTGCCAACGCTGGCACTACCGCTTTGGTCAATTTTTCTTCACGTGTATCGGCATCCTCATGCGTCTCTTGAGCGAGGGAAGCGGCCGAAGAGAGGGCTCGTTTTATGGCTGCACCGGCGTCGAACATCGCAGCGTTGAGCTTGACCTCCAGGTTCGATACCCCCGCCTGTAGGCCAGTAACGTCTTTGGTATCGCCTTTCGCCTGCCTCGCACGCTCGGCAACGGCACTCAAACTGGCCTCGCGCTGGAGACGCTCCGCCTCGTTGCTCGCCTTATTGACCTGTTCGCGTTGGATGGCGTCGTAGCTAGAAATACGCTCCAACACGGTCTTGAATCCGCTCGGATAGCTGTAATTGGCACGCAGGCTGAGGGTGGCACCAAAACGATCAGCCTCCTCTTCGACTGAGCGCTTCCAGGCCGGAACTAGGGTGCTGGCTGCCACCGAGCGCAACGCTCCGATCGCGTACACCCCGTTTAGCCCAGCAGCATTGGAGGTCTTGTCAGCCAAAGCAATGCCAATCGCCGCCAGGCGGCTGGCAGCGTCCCCGGCGTTGGACACGTCATACACAATGTGATGGCCTAGATAGATATGCCCAAACTCGTGTGCGAGCAAGGCAAATATCTCGTCCTCCGACTCGATGGACTGCAACCAACCCAGCGACAGGTAAATGTTGCCGGCAGGAGTCGCGTTGGACTTGAGAGAAGTGTCTGCGAGCACGTAAACCTCGCCTGGCCATTCCGGATGCCCGCCTTGGCTCTTCAGCTGGCGATAAAGGCCGTTCAAATACGCTTGCATGGCCGGCATGGCGACGAGCCCCCAGCCGCCGATTCTGTAGTCGTTGACATCTTGAGCCGCATCTGCCCAAGTTCGGCTAGGGGCAGGCGCCAAAGGCCCCTCCAAGGCAAGGCCTTGCGTTGCCTTTTGCAGCGGCTGCGTTTCGCAGGCACTGAGAAGGCAGGCAGCCAGGCCGGCGCACACCACAGCGATAACAGAGCGCTTGAGAATTGCAGCCATAGCGCTTAGCGGCAACGTTCTGACGACGCACCCAGCTCGGCCGCTACCTGCGCACCCTGGATGGCTGCACAGCGGGCGGAAACCTTCTGACTGGCGCGCACCATCAACGCATCCACCCACACGTCACGCCCCCCCACATTCACTTTAAAAAAATCAGCCCGCGACTCTTTGATAACCCACGGCAAACCGGTGGCCGGAACCGAGCCGGTCGGATTGGCATCGCCCGGGCTGGCGAACACAGGCAAAGGATCCACCTTGGCAGACAACACACTCATGGTGGTAACGGGTTCTGCTGCATAGGCCATAGACGCGAGGCCTAGTATGCTGACCCAAACGCCTCGCTTCAAAACGTGTTGAATTGACTTCATAGTTCATCTCCCTTGGTTGATGTTTTAAGTGTTGCCTGTGTGTGAGTCGTGCGCGCCTTCGGCGCTCGGGCTTTTCAGCCAATCCCAGAGTCCCTCGTTCCACTCCAACCATTCGGCAGCAAAAGAGAACAGGGCCACATGAATAACGGTCAGAAAGCCCAGGCCAAACAGCCATCGGCCTGCTGCCAACATCGCAATAATGAAACACGAGTACATGACGGTTTTGACCAACAACCGTCCCGCCCATGTCGAAAATTGGCTCCATCTACTCCTGCCACTAGATTCCTTTTTTTTCGAACAGAGCTCAAGAAAAAGTCTGCCAAAAACGACCAAAAACAAACCGGCCACAAGAAGGCCCAACACCCTCATGCCGTCGGAGGTCGCACCCAAGTGGGCAGCGCGGTGGTATCTGTCGCCATAGGTCAATAAATTGTCCAGCGCCATGGCGTGCATATAGACGCCGGGTATCCGGCCATGCAGTGGTGACAAGACCCGGTCGTTAGACCCTTGCAACGCGGTACCCAGCATCACAACCCGCCCGCCCAAATGCTCGGCAAGCCACTTTTCTTCCTCGTCCGAGGTAGTTTGCAGGTCAGATGGGTACAGCGTGTTGTGGAAGACGCATATCGGCTTGGTCGCATCTGCATCGACCTGGCGTCTCACGAAGGCGGGTAGTGCCTCAAACAAGGGGTGTCCCGCAGCGCGGCAGTACGATGCGGCTTTGGCATCGTGCGGTGTATGCGCTTCCTCGCCATGCGCACCGCCGTGGGCTGGCGCAGACTGCAATTGCAACCAGTCAATACCACGCTCCGCCGGCTGCAAACCCCAGTTCACCGCCAGTTCAGCATGCTGGTGTTTTGGCATCACGCCACCCATGTCGCGGTAAATGCTGCCTGCCGCGCTCCGAATGGCACCATCTGCAGCATCAGAGTCGGCGGCGACAGGATAGGTCCAGGCAGTTTGATCAACAGCGTCAGGATCGTATTCCACTGCGACCTTTTGCAGGCAAGCAGGTGCCAAGGCTTCCAAGTCGGGACGCAGCAGGAAATGCCCCGCGGGATCGCGCCGAGCCGCAAAGTAGAGCTTGACCCCGGCCGCATGGGCGCGACAGGCAGCGGCGAGCAGCCGTTCAATAGAGGGGTCCTTGCGTTCTGCTGCAAACACGACATCAATGAACACTGCACGTGGCTTATAGAGCGTTAACGCATCCAACAAGCGAGCGTAATACCCGTAATCCGCGGGCCAAGATTGACCTGCACTTTGCAGAGAGGTGTCATCCACCAGCATGACCGACACTTCGTCGCGTTGCTCGTTGCCGTGCCAAGCGCCCGCCAAAGGGGCGTAAACACGGGCGACTTGACGCACCAAAAACTCTTCCCCCATGACGAGCGGTATGACATAAGAAGCGATCACCCCAATCACGATGGCGATGGCGCCTTTGGATACCTCTTCGCGCCAATGCACAGCGCTCCATTTACTCCGCCACTTGGATAAATTCAAAGAGAAACTCATTCAGCGATCCATTTATAAGAAGCCCAAGCCAACACCGTGCCGACGACCAGTCCTACCAATGAGTGACCACTGGCGACGCTCGCCAGCACGACCGCCCAAAACAACACCCCCGCCAAGAAAGGCAGAAGGGGTGCTCGCGGGTGGTAGGCATCACGCCACACCGTTTGGGTCGCCTCACCAATCATCTGCACACCTACCAGCGTCAACGCCACTGCCACCGTCAGACTGGGCACCAGTGCCACCCAGCGCCCTGCCAGCATCGCAATGGCAGCAACGGTCAGGCCATGCGCCAGTGAGGCCATCGGGTGCGTTGCGCCCAAATTGCGCAGTACCACGGTGCGCGCACTCGAGTAGGACGAGCAACAGCCCCCCACGCAAGCTGCCACTAGATTGCTGGTCGTTGAAACCTCCAAGAGGCGCGTGCGCTTTTGGTGGGTGAGCGAATCTCCATCGGGCGCAAAAGCGGTCAAGCTTTCTATCAAGAGCACGACACCGAGAGCCACGCCGGCCGCCAGTGCCAACGCCCTCATCAGGGGTGACATAGCACCCGCAAAGGCACCGACCACCTGGTGTGCGCGCTGGGACAAAAGCGACCAATCCAGCGTGGTGTCGCCTAGACGTTTGCATTTGTCTGCGTGAGGCAAGGCCAGCACTGTTGCCTCGTACGCACACCAAGAAACCCCAGCCGCGATCGGCAGGCCCATGGGCTGCACGAGCTTTAACAGCTGCTGCGTGCGGCGCATGGGCCCCGCCGCTAGCGCGGAGAGGGCGGGCTTCCACAGAACGCCCCCAATCACAGTGGGTAGGAAGATGGCCCAACTGGTCAACTCGCTCACCTGCAAGCAACCATAGAGTTGCTTAAAGACGGCATCGCAAACAATGAGGGTCGCTGTCGCATACATAAACCCCTGCACCACGCCCAACGGGGCTTTCTCCAGCGCACCTTGGACTTTGGGGTGCCGGGCTGCCAGCAAGGTCAGCGCAGCCCCGACTAACAGCATGCCCACCAGACCCACTTGTTGCGAAGGGCTTGTGCCTAGATATTGACCCAGCCACGCTGACAGCCCTCCCAAAATAGCCACCGATGCGCCGCGCGGACCGGCCAGAAAAACCGCACGACCCGGCCATGCCAGCAATGCCGCAACAACGACCGCCAGCAGCACCAAGAGCGCCCCTAGTGAAGACGCAGTCGGTGTTTCCCCAAAAAATTTACTGCCAAGTGTCGCCCCCAGGCCGAGGTATTCAGCATAAAAAACAAGGGCACTGACAGCCCCAGCCCACAGGTTCTTCAAGGGGTCTAGCGGCACTGCAGGCCGGTCGGAGGGTAGGCTGCTCATGGACAGGCTGTGTGGTTTTGCACCATCTCGATAGCGGGCGCAGTGCGAAGCCGGGCAGGCCCATCTGCGCGTGCGCGCTCAGAAAAACGGAGTTGAAATGCACCAAACTCATCAGGCCCGTAAACGATATAAGCATCTTCGGCGCGGAGCAGGCGCTTGATTGCCTCGCTCGTGGCTTCGGGCACAAAATCCACCGAGGCATGACTACAGGCCGCCACTGCAGCGACGCCCCGCCCACCCTCTTTTGTATGGACATGGCTCGGCATGCCTTTCCAAAGACCGGCAGCGATACCCAAGAAAAGCAGCAAGGTCACCAACGTAAAAGCCGCTTGGCGGGAGAGCCACAACCCACAACGCTCGAGAAACTGACACACTGTTTGGACCTTTATAAAAACGTATCGGAATTAACGGCTGGGAAGGGACAGGCTCTTTTGCAAGCGCTTTATGTCCTCAGGGGAGTGAGCGCCTTGTGCATTGAGCATTTGCTGCTGAAAAACCGCTTTGAATTGATCCATCGCGCCCGGAATGTCTCGCTGCGCACCGCGGCCCTCCAACTTGAGCTGCCCCAAGTCCAGCTGCGCTCGCGCTACGCCCCGGTCTGCCGCCAGCGTCAACCACTTGTACGCATCAGCCCAGTTTCCTCGGGCGTATTGCAGCTCACCCAATAAGGTTTGGGCAGGCACATGGCCACGCTCTGCGGCACGGCGGTACAGCTTGGCGGCCATTGGCAGGTTGCGCTCGACCTGGGAACCGGATTCTGCGAGCATCCCCGCCAACACGGTGTCGTAGAGCGATGCATGGGCAGCCTGGCCTCGGTCCAGCGCTCTGCGCGCCTCACGCTGGTCCATGTGCGCGACAGCGCGCTGCAGCGCCATATCCTCGGCATCCCAATCTGTGGTTTCGCGGCCTTCGGGGGGCAGTGCTTGGCGTGGCAAATCCGGCCTGTAACCCACTTCGCGAGTAGCTGCTTGGGTGGACGCGCCACCTGCTGCCATGCGGGTCGAGGGCGTGCTGCGCAATTCGATTCCCGTTGCGCCAAACCACCAACCGGCACGCATGGAGGATCGGTACTCGGGCACTTGCTGAGCGCCTGTTTGGCGGTACACGGTGTCAGCCGTTTCGCTGAACACCTCCTCCAGCGAGCGAGGGCGTTTTCCCAGCGCGGCAACCAAAGCACGCGCATAAGGACTACCCGCCGCATCCGAGCCGTCCAGTGCTTTGGTGTAGGGCGCGGTAGAAAACCCTACAAACAAGCCCGCTGAGTCAACCTTTGCCAAACCAGTGGGTTGGACGCCACGCGTTGCCGGGGGCCTGAATGGATTGTTTCGGCAAGCATCTACCGTGACTACGGCTGCCCGCGGATTCACTTGGGCGATACGGCGCAGCAGCTCATCCAGGTCATAACCGCTGCTTCGCACCTCGGCCTCGGACTCGAAGCGGCTGTCCACACCCAATAAGTAGTTGCGACCATCCACCTGCACCGCATGGCCGCTGTAGGACACCCAGACCGCGGTTCGTTGCGCCTCCATCGATTTCAAAAATCGATAGATCGTTGCAGCCAGCTGTTCGCGTCCCAAGTCGAGCGCAACCTGCGTGGTCGCCCCCAATGACCTCAGTGCAGGCGCCAATAGCGCCATATCCGTTGCGGGATTATTCAGCACGGCATTGCTTTGGTAGCGGCTGTTACCAATCAACAAAGCGGTGCAAGGCACGGCCTCTGGACTGCTGCCGTAGGTCGTAGACCCTGCCGCCGCCACTCCGGCCATGAGCAGAGTTCGCCGACGCAATGGGTAAGTAGGTGATGCTGTGAATCGAATCAAAGTCTGCAACCGTTCTGCATCGGCACAGGGAAGGCTGGCAATTATGTTTTTATAGCCTGCCCGTGAATGTACGTCGCCCATCCCACACCTCCCGTGTGAAAGAGCGAATGCAGTGTACTGCGCCAAATAGGCAACTCTGCACACGGATGCAAGTTTGTGGCAAAGAAGCGACTCGGTAGGCCAGGGGGCACCCGCCGTATGACGCGGTCAAAGCACAAGTCCAGCTTGAAAGCAAAAACGGGCGCTAGCGCCCGTGAACTATGCGCGAGTAGCTCCTGAATCAGGAGCGCTTGTGAGTAAGCGTAAATCACCCGTTTGGGGGATAGGCACCCAAGCCCCCGGTCCATAGACTGCGGCTTTCTTTTTGCCGGAAGCACTTGCACCCATGAGACGCATGACACGCATCGCCCTCGCCCTAGTCTTGGTGAGCACCTTCGCCCAAGCCGGCGACAACATCCGCCCCGACCCCGGCATGTGGGTGGGTGTCACCAAACTGTCGGTCGATCGCACCAACTGGCGCACCATGAGCGACAAACGGGGCTGCCTGACCAAGGAAGACGCGACCGACTGGGAGAGCAACGCACGCCAACAAATAGCAGCGGCGCAATGCTCGGTACAGAGCCTGACCGTGAGCATGGGCAAGATCAGCGGCACCATCAGCTGCGCTACCGAAACCCAAGTGCAGATGAAAGTGGACGGCCGCTACGACAACCGCAGTTACGACATCGACCTCGTCTCCACCAGCACCATCATGATGCCGCCCGCCGCCGGCGGCCAAGCAGTTCCCGTCAAGCTTTACGGCAAGTGGACCGGACGGATGGTGGGGGTTTGTTCTTAATGAAATTTGGCTCTAGCGCATGCGGTATATGCGCTAGATGCTCCTAATTTAGGAGCATATTTTCTTGCTGACGAGCATTAAATCCAATAGCGAAATTGCAAACGGATGCCCTTGCTCGGCCTTGTCCGGCTTGCTTGCCAGAGCAGACATATCCCAACCCATTGATTCAAACTCTTCAGCCCGCACCACGTCGTACACCAAATACGAAGCCTGCGTTGGCGTAGTCGGGTAACCCATTGCACTCAAATCTTCGGCGGTATGGACTCGAGGGCCCGATTCAGGATTTTGGATTCTGAATAGCCCCGGGACAGCTTGTCCGTTGCTGCCATGCAGCAACAAATAAGTTGCCCCCACCACCTGCGCCGACAGCCGCAACCCGCCCACTGCGCTGCCCATGCGGAAGTTGTACTTACCTTTGGACTCAATCCACTGCAAATGGGCGTCACTTTTGACCCAACCTACCACGACAAATGTCTCTCTTAACGGAGTCGCACGCAGGTTACTAACGGCCACCCATCCATACTTTATTTTTCCAAAGCCCTTCTCGCCCGTTATCTATTTTGGTCCAGGGGCTATAAAGCATCGAGGTTCTCCTCGAAAAGATGTTGCTGTCCAAGGACATCAACAATTTCACGCAAAGATTTTCTAGGTCGTTTAAATATCTGGTGAGCGATTTCCCTACCAATGACGGCAGCAAGAATTGGGGGGACGGCATTGCCAACTTGGCGAATGGGATGTCGCGACGTCCCAGAAAACTCCCACCAGTCCGGGAACGTTTGCATCCTGGCAGACTCTCGCGGAGATACTTCCCGTGGTTCAGTTGGGTGCACATGCCCTTTTCCGCCACCCTTATCTGACCCCACAATGATGGTGTAACTAGGCCTGGCTGGGTCCAGTTTGTTAATGCGGGTTTTGGAGTCGCGCTCGCCATGAACCAACGCTTTGTAACGCGCGACTATCTGTTGCATATACCGTCTCGAATCCAGCGGCTTCAAGACCTAAATCAAGCCCCCCCCCCCCACTGAACAAAGACACCAGCTTTAACGGCTTCATAGATGTCTTTGAAGGGGTGTTTTCACGCTTACTTGTGCTCACTAAATCTCCAATCAATTACTTGTTTTATCTTCTTGCAAAAACACTGTTTAAAACACTACGCCATAACTACATTCGGGCAATTAAGCTAACGTTTTTTACTATGACCGTCGTCCAATGTTTTGCATCGAACTCTGGGGCGAATCGGATAGTGTCATCTCAGTCAATCTAGGACTCAACGCTGGCTCAAGTTGGTTGCGAGCAAAATTCACACAGTCGTTTAGCCCCGGTGCCAGCATGATTTCCCTGGTTGAGCAATGTCCCGGCTATGCCCCCGACAGCAAGCTCTCAAAAGGAATATGCAACCCATCGTGTAGCTTGCGCACCATCTGCAAACTCAAGCGGCGTTTGCGGTTGAGAATTTCAGAAACCCTGCCGCTAGAACCCAAAAAAGGCTCTAAGTCTTTGGGTGTGAGGTTTTGCTGCTCCATCCTGAACTTGATGGCCTCTACCGGGTCTGCCGGGCCAATCGGAAAGTGTTTGCGCTCGTAGGACTCAATGAGCGTGACCCATATTTCCATTTCATCGGCTTGTTCCGAGCCCTCAGGTGCCTGAAACACCAGTTCAAGCCGCTTGAACGCAGCACGCAAGTCGTCGTCGTTGCGAATCGGCTTAATAGTCATTGACGGTCTCCACGTTGATCTGGTCGTATTGGGCATGGGTGCCCACAAACTTCACCCAAGCAATACCCGCCCGGTATTGCATTTCCACGACCAAGCGGTACTTGTTTCCTGCGATATTGAACACCACACGGTTGTTGCCGCAGATGCTTGCACTGCTGTATTGGTCTTTGATGTCTTGCGGGGTCAGCCAATCTGCTTTTAGCGCTTCGTCATGCCAACTTTGCAACGCGCCTTTGGAATCAGCCCGCCCGGGCTGACTCCAAAAATTGACCAGCGTACTTTTCGCAATCACACGCATTAATTTTACTCCCAATTTGGGAGAAACGAATCCAGCTTCATCACTCCACCCGCGTAATCCGGTTCGGCTTGAAGCCCAAGTCCGCCGCTTTGCCCTTGCGGCCACGGGCGGCGCGGGCATTGTTGAGGCTGCGAATCTCTAGAGTTTCGTCGCGCTCTTTGCCACCGCGGCCGATACCGTCAATGCGGATGCTGCGGGTGTAGGCGGCAGCGCCGGCCAGGGTGTCTTTGGCTTCCAGATCGATCAGCATCAAGCCGCGGCCACCGTTGGTCATGGTCTTGAGTTCGGTGATCTCAAAGGTCAGGATGCGCCCGCCGGTGGACGCGCAGGCCACGTGGGTCGCAGGCGCCACTAAAGCTGACGGCGTACCCGCCACAGTGACCTTGCCTTGCGCACCCGACACCACCGAGGGCGCACACAGGGTTTCGCCCTCGCCCACGCCCACAAAGGCCTTGCCGGCCTTCTGGCGCGAAGTCATGTTCTCCACGCTGGCAATAAAGCCGTAGCCACCGCTGCCGGACAACAGCAACTGCGCGCTGGCCGGGCCGGCAAAGTAGTACAGGATTTGCGTGCCGCTTTCCAACTCCAGCAGCGTGGTGACCGGCTGGCCATCGCCCCGCCCGCCGGGCAACGCAGACACCGGCACGGTGTAGATACGCCCGTTGGAGCCGAATACCAGCAGCGTGTCCACCGTGCGGCACTCAAAAGTGCCATACAGGCCGTCACCCGCCTTGAAGACAAAGGTAGACGCCTCGTGCCCATGGCCGGTGCGGGCACGCACCCAGCCTTTTTCAGACACCACCACCGTCACCGGCTCGTCCACCACCTTCACTTCAGCCACGGCCTTTTTCTCAGCCTGAATGAGCGTGCGGCGTGGGTCGGCAAACACTTTGGCGTCCGCCTCAATCTCTTTGACCATCAAGCGGCGCAGTGCGGCGGGGCTGCCCAGAATTTCTTCCAGCTTGCCTTGCTCAGTGCGCAACTCAGACAGCTCTTGCTCGATCTTGATGGCTTCCAAGCGCGCCAATTGGCGCAGACGGATTTCCAGGATGTCTTCGGCCTGGCGATCACTGAGGTTGAAGCGGGCAATCAGCGCGGCCTTGGGCTCGTCGCTGTTGCGGATGATGGCAATCACCTCGTCGATGTTGAGCAACACCGTTTGGCGGCCTTCCAGGATGTGGATGCGGTCCAGCACCTTGCCCAAGCGGTGGCGGCTGCGGCGCTCGATGGTGCTGGCACGGAAGGCCACCCACTCCACCAGCATCTGACGCAATGACTTTTGCACCGGTTTGCCGTCCAGCCCCACCATGGTGAGGTTGATGGGGGAAGAGGTCTCCAGGCTGGTGTGCGCCAAGAGCGCGGTAATCAGCTCCTGCTGCTCGACCGTACGGCTCTTGGGCTCAAACACCAAGCGCACCAGCGCGTCTTTGTTGGACTCATCACGCACCACGTCCAGCACGCTCAAAATGCTGGCCTTGAGCTGGGTTTGGTCCTGGCTCAGGGCTTTTTTGCCGGCTTTGACCTTGGGGTTGGTGAGTTCTTCAATCTCTTCCAGCACGCGCTGGCTGCTCACGCCGGGCGGCAGCTCGGTGACCACCAGTTGCCATTGGCCACGGGCCAGGTCTTCAATCTTCCAGCGCGCGCGTACCTTGAGGCTGCCGCGGCCGCTGCGGTAGGCATCGGCAATGTCGCTGGCGCTGCTGATGATCTGGCCGCCACCGGGGAAATCCGGGCCGGGGATCAGGGTGAACAGCTCATCGTCGGAGAGCTTGTCGTTCTTGATGAGCGCCACGCAAGCGTCGGCCACTTCGCGCAGGTTGTGGCTGGGGATCTCGGTGGCCAGGCCCACGGCAATGCCGCTGGCGCCGTTGAGCAAACTGAACGGCAGGCGCGCAGGCAGCTGGCGGGGCTCTTCGGTGGAGCCGTCGTAGTTGGGCTGGAAGTCCACCGTACCCTGGTCGATTTCGTCGAGCAGCAGCGTGGTGATTTTGGCCAGGCGGGCTTCGGTGTAGCGCATGGCGGCGGCGCCGTCGCCATCCCGACTACCGAAGTTGCCTTGGCCATCGACCAGCGGGTAGCGCTGAGAAAAATCTTGCGCCATGCGCACCAGGGCGTCGTAGGCGGATTGGTCGCCGTGCGGGTGGAAGCGGCCCAGTACATCGCCCACCACGCGGGCGCTCTTGACCGGCTTGGCACCCGCGTTGCCATTGGCGCCGCCAAAGCCGAGGCCCATGCGGCCCATGCTGTACAAAATGCGGCGCTGCACGGGCTTGAGGCCATCGCACACATCGGGCAAGGCACGGCCTTTGACGACCGAGAGTGCGTACTCGAGGTAAGCGCGCTGGGCGTAGGTGGCGAGGTTGAGTTCGCCATCGTCACCGGGTGGCACCGGACCGGTGGGTTCAGCGGGTTCGGGGATCAAATCGAGCGTGGTTTGGTCAGTCATGTTTCTTCAGTTCAGTCCACTGCAATCCGGGATTCTTTAGGGGCCACAGGCAGGGCCGGGGTGATCATGTTGCCGCGTCCGATGGCCCCACCGGGCATGGCGCCGGGTGCCAGCACATAGGCCGTGCGCGAACCCGACAGCACATAGCCATCGCCATAGGCGTTGACCACCCGCTTGGTAGCCACCGCCGGCGGTGCCGCCACGGGCGGTTTGAGCGCAGCGTAGAGCTCCGTGACGGTGGCCACGTAGTTCTGGGTTTCTTTGAAATTGGGCACTTTGTTACCCGCCTTTTGCACCGCGCCCTCGCCTGCGTTGTAAGCCGCGAGTGCCAGATCGGTGCGGCCGGGGAACAGGTCAAGCAACAGGCGCAGGTAGCGCGCCCCGATGCCGACGTTGATCTTGGGATCGGCCAGCTTGGCCTCCACCGACAGCCAGCGGTCGCTGTCCACACCGAAGCGGCGTGCTGTGTCGGGCATGACCTGCATGAGCCCGATAGCGCCTTTGGGCGACACAGCAGTCGGCTCAAAGCCGGACTCGGTAGTCACCAGCGCCTTGAGCAGCTCGTAGTCCAGGCGGTACTTGCGGGCGGCCTCTTGCAACAAAGGCTGGGCTTTGCGGTAGCGCGGGGAGTTATCAAAAAAGGCCGCCAGCTTGGGCGACAGTTCCGGCCCCTCCGGCACCGCCGCCTCGGGGGCAGCAGCCTCGGCGCCCTTTGACTGCGCACGGAGGGAGGCGCGGAAAAACAAGCTGAAGCGCTCGTCCGTTTGCTCTGCGGAAAAGTGCGTCTGCCCCTGCGGGTCCACATAGACCCACACATCGGCTTTGGCATCAAAAGTGGCTGCAGCGCTCATCAAACATGCGCAAGCAGCTACTTTTTTCATAGCAAAACGTGACACAGCAGCAAGCAGGGGCATCAGACGTCGATCTCTACCGAGTCGCCATGCAGCTCCATCAGCTCGCGGCGGGACGATGCCTCGCCCTTGCCCATGAGCTTGGTGATCAGCGCTTCGGTGTCGCCGAAGTTGACAGCGCCCAGCATCACCGGCAGCAAGCGGCGGGTGTCGGGGTTCAGGGTGGTGTCCCACAGTTGTTCGGCATTCATCTCGCCCAGGCCTTTGAAGCGGCTGATGGACCAGGCGCCTTCGCGAACGCCTTCTTTGCGCAGCTTGTCCAGGATGGCGGTGAGCTCGCCTTCGTCCAGCGCATAGGCCTTGCTGGCGGGCTTTTTGCCGCGGGCCGGCGCATCGACCCGGAACAACGGGGGGCGGGCCACAAACACATGGCCGGTTTCGATGAGCTTGGGGAAGTGGCGGAAGAACAGCGTGAGCAGCAGCACCTGGATGTGGGAGCCGTCCACGTCCGCATCACTCAAGATGCAGACCTTGCCGTAACGCAGGCCGCTCAGGTCGGGCGTGTCGTTGGGGCCGTGCGGGTCTACGCCGATGGCGACCGAGATGTCGTGGATTTCGGTGTTGGCAAACAAGCGGTCACGGTCCACCTCCCAAGTGTTGAGCACCTTGCCACGCAGGGGCAGGATGGCCTGGTTTTCCTTGTCGCGGCCCATTTTGGCGCTGCCGCCGGCGGAATCGCCCTCGACCAGGAACACCTCGTTGTAGGCAATGTCGCGGCTCTCGCAGTCGGTGAGCTTGCCGGGCAGCACGGCCACACCGCTGCTCTTGCGCTTTTCGACCTTCTGGCCGGCCTTCTGGCGGGTCTGCGCGGCTTTGATGGCCAGTTCGGCCAGCTTTTTGCCGTAGTCCACATGCTGGTTCAGCCACAGCTCCAGCGCGGGACGCACAAAGCTGCTGACCAGGCGCACCGCGTCGCGCGAATTGAGGCGCTCTTTGATCTGACCTTGGAACTGCGGGTCCAGCACCTTGGCGCTCAGCACATAGCTGGCGCGGGCGAACACGTCTTCGGGCATGAGCTTGACGCCCTTGGGCAGCAGGCTGTGGAACTCGATAAAGCTTTTGACGGCTTGGAACAAGCCATCGCGCAAGCCGCTTTCGTGCGTGCCGCCCGCGCTGGTGGGAATCAGGTTCACATAGCTTTCGCGCACCGGAGCGCCATCTTCGGTAAAGGCCACGCACCAGGTTGCGCCCTCACCTTCGGCAAAGGTGTCGTTGTTGCCATCGGCAAAGCCTTCACCATCAAACATGGGGATGACGGGGTCTGCGCTCAGAGTCTGACCCAGGTAGTCTTTCAGGCCGCCCTTGTAGAGCCAGTTCTGGCTTTCCTTGGTCTTTTCATTCACCAGCGTCACGCTGACGCCCGGCATCAGCACCGCTTTGCTGCGCAGCAGGTGGGTCAGCTCGCCCATGGGCAGGACGGCGGATTCAAAATACTTGGCATCCGGCCACACCCGCACGGTGGTGCCTTGCTTGCGGTCGCCGTCACCGGCCTTGCGCACTTGCAGGGCCTCGGTCACGTCGCCGCCTTCAAACACCAGATGAGCGACGGAGCCTTCGCGGTAGCTGGTGGCTTCCAGGCGCTTCCCAAGCGCGTTAGTCACTGACACACCGACGCCGTGCAGGCCGCCGGAAAAGCTGTAAGCGCCACCCTTGCCTTTGTCGAACTTACCGCCCGCGTGCAGGCGGGTGAACACCAGCTCGATCACCGGGGCGTTTTCCTCC
The DNA here is from genome assembly GCF_005876985.1 of Rhodoferax bucti. Classification (GTDB taxonomy): domain Bacteria; phylum Pseudomonadota; class Gammaproteobacteria; order Burkholderiales; family Burkholderiaceae_C; genus Allorhodoferax; species Allorhodoferax bucti. Next base: position 620,965 of record NZ_VAHD01000002.1, on the reverse strand, counting down.
GGGTGCATGCCGAAGGGAATGCCGCGGCCATCGTCTTCCACGCTGACGGAGCCGTCGGCGTGCAGGGTGACTTTGATTTTCTTGCCGTGGCCGGCCAAGGCTTCGTCGGCAGCGTTGTCCAGCACTTCCTGGATGATGTGCAGGGGGTTGTCGGTGCGGGTGTACATGCCCGGGCGCTGTTTGACGGGCTCCAGGCCCTTGAGCACGCGGATCGACGATTCAGAATATTCGGGGGTGGGTTTGACAGCCATAGCGGCGGATTGTAGGGGAACTGCGGCAATCCACTGTATATGCATACATACAAATACCAATTCTTAGACCCGAGACAGGGGCGCTCTGTGTCCCGCCCGCAGCAAACGATCCGCCGAAACTGGCTACATTTGCAGGATGAGCTCTTCCCCCAAAACCCTCTCCATGTCCCAGGTGCTGGTGTGCGGCGCCACCATCGTGACGCTGTCCATGGGCATACGCCACGGCTTCGGCCTGTGGCTGCAACCGATCACCCAAGCCCAAGGGTGGACGCGCGAAACCTTTGCCTTTGCACTCGCCATTCAGAACCTGGCCTGGGGCTTGAGCGGGATATTTGCGGGCATGGCGGCCGACCACTTCGGGGCCTTCCGGGTCATCATCATTGGCGCCCTGCTGTATGCCCTAGGCCTGTGCGGCATGGCACTGACGACCTCGCCCCTGATGTTCACCCTCGCCACGGGCATACTGATCGGCATGGCGCAGGCCGGCACCACCTACGCCGTGATTTATGGCGTGATCGGACGCAATGTGCCCGCAGAAAAACGCTCCTGGGCCATGGGCGTGGCCGCAGCAGCGGGCTCGTTCGGCCAGTTTTTGATGGTTCCTACCGAAGGCTTTTTGATCAGCCACTTCGGCTGGCAAGAGGCCTTGCTGGTATTGTCGGTCGCCGCACTGCTGATGATTCCTCTGGCTCGCGGCCTGAAAGAGCCCGGCTTCGCGGGCAATGCGCCCCCCGTGCGGGAGCAAAGCATTGCCCAGGCACTGCGCGAGGCCTTCAAGTACCCCAGCTTCCAGTTACTGATGGCGGGTTATTTTGTGTGCGGCTTTCAGGTGGTGTTCATTGGGGTGCACATGCCGAGTTACCTGAAAGACAAGGGGCTATCGCCCCAAGTAGCCAGCTATGCGCTGGCTTTGATTGGCCTTTTCAATGTGTTCGGCACCTACGCCGCCGGCGTGCTGGGGCAAAAAATACCCAAGAAGCACATCCTCTCCTTTATCTATTTCTCGCGCGCAGTAGCCATCAGTGTGTTTTTGATCGTGCAGCTCACACCCGCCAGCGTGTATGTGTTCTCAGCGGTTATGGGCTTTTTGTGGCTCTCTACCGTGCCACCGACCAACGCCACCATTGCGCAGATATTTGGCGTGGCGCACTTGTCCATGCTCGGCGGGTTTGTGTTCTTCAGCCACCAGATTGGTTCTTTCATGGGCGTATGGCTAGGGGGCTACCTGTATGACCGCACGGGTAGCTACGACATCGTCTGGTACATCGCCATCGCGCTGGGCGTTGCCGCAGCCTTGGTAAACCTGCCGGTGCGCGAGGCGCCGATTGCCCGCACACCGCAAGCGGCATGAAAACAGCGCCTCTGCTCAAAAAAACAGCGATCGGGCTGGCCGCTTGCCTGCTGCTGACCGGCGTATTTGCGCTCTATGTGCAGCCCGACTTCATGGTGCAAGTGGCCAATCAAGTATGGGCCTGCTTTTGACGGCGCACAGCGCGCTGTCTGCACCATCTGCCTGGATACAGCAATGGAGCCACCTTGTGCAGCAAGGCACCTCGGTGCTGGATGTAGCCTGCGGCAGTGGCCGCCACCTCGACTGGTTTGCAGCGCGCGGTTGCCAGGTAACGGGGGTGGATATTGATATTGGTACCGCACAGAGCCAGGTGCCAGCAGCACGGCTGGTGCAGGCGGACATAGAAAACGCCCCTTGGCCCCTGGTAGACCCCGGTACCGGCCGGCCTGAGCAATTTGGGGCGGTGGTGGTTACCAATTATTTGTGGCGGCCACTCATGGCAACCCTGCTGGACAGCATCGCCCCCGGCGGAGTATTACTGTACGAAACCTTTGCGGCCGGCAACGAAACTGTAGGCCGCCCGGCCCGGCCCGACTTCTTGCTGCAAGCCGGCGAGCTGCTGCGCTTGGGCGGCGATATGCACATCGTGGCCTATGAAAACGGGTTTTTGGCGCCGCCAGAGCGCTTCGTGCAGCGCGTAGTTGCCACCAAAATCTTTACCCCCGGTGCACACAAAGGCGTTCCGACGCGTTATGCACTCTAGTTAAAATGTTTGTTTACTGATTCAACACTAGCCATGAACGCTTCTACAGGTCCAATCCGGGGCAGCATCGTAGCCCTCATCACTCCGATGCTTGACGACGGCTCCGTCGATTACCCCGCCCTTCGCAAGCTGATCGATTGGCACATCGCCGAGGGCACCGATTGCATCGGCGTGGTGGGTACCACCGGTGAGTCCCCCACCGTCAGCGTGGAAGAGCATTGCGAAATCATTCGCGTGTCGGTGGAGCAATCCGCTGGCCGTGTGCCAATCATGGCCGGTTGCGGAGGCAACTCCACCCGCGAGGCGATCGCCTTGGCCAAGTTCGCCAAGCAAGTAGGTGCCGACTGCCAACTGCAAGTCGTGCCTTACTACAACAAGCCGACCCAAGAGGGCCAGTTCCAGCACTTCAAAGCTATTGCAGAGGCCACTGGCGACCTGCCTATCGTGCTGTACAACGTGCCCGGACGCTCCGTGGCCGATATGGCGCACGACACGGTATTGCGCCTGACCCAAGTGCCCGGCATCGTCGGCATCAAGGAAGCCACTGGCAATATTGAGCGTGCGCAATGGCTGATCAAGGATGCGCCCAAGGAATTTTCCATTTACAGCGGCGATGATCCAACTGCTGTGGCTTTGATGCTGTGCGGTGGCCATGGCAACGTGAGCGTCACGGCCAACGTGGCACCTCGCCTCATGCACGAGCTTTGCATGGCCGCGATTGCTGGCAATGTGGCACGCGCCATGGAAATTCAATTGAAACTTTTGCCTGTGCACAAGGCTCTATTTATTGAATCAAACCCGATTCCGGTGAAGTGGGCCGTATCGCGCATGGGGCTCAGCAAGCCCGCATTGCGCTTGCCCCTGACTCCCTTGACTGAGGCCAACCAACCGGTAGTTGAGCGCGCCCTGCAGTCCGCCGGACTGATTTGAGCGCACGACCTTTTTAAGGATCTCTGTGAATTCCATTTCCAAAGTTATTTTGATCGGCACGACCCTTGCCCTGGGGGCATGTTCCGCCCTCGAAACTGACAAAGTGGATTACCGCTCTGCAGCCAAGGCTCCAACGCTGGACATTCCGCCCGATCTGACCCAACTGTCCAAAGACACCCGCTACACCGTAGTGGGTGGGGCCGTATCGGCCAATGCCTCCAAAGCAGGGCAAGTAGAGACCTCCAAAACCGCGATTGCGGCCACATCGGTGGGCGATGTGCGCATTGAGCGGGCCGGCAACCAGCGCTGGCTGGTCGTCAACCGCCCCGCCGAAAAGCTGTGGGAGCCTGTCAAAGACTTCTGGCAAGAAAACGGCTTTTTGCTGGCCATGGACCAGGACAAGCTCGGCATCATGGAAACCGACTGGGCAGAGAACCGCGCCAAGATTCCGCAAGACTTTCTGCGTGCCTCACTCGGCAAACTGCTGGACTCTTTCTACTCTACCCCCGAGCGTGACAAGTTCCGCACCCGCTTGGAGCGGGACGCCAATGGCAACACGGAAATCTTCATCAGCCACCGTGGCATGGTCGAGGTGTACACCGCCGACCGGACCAACGAAACCGTGTGGCAACCCCGCGCTGCGGACCCGGAGCTGGAAGCCGAGTTTTTGCGCCGCTTAATGGTCAAGCTGGGCATCTCACAGGAGCAATCCAAAGCTCTGGTGGCCAACAGTGCGCCCAAACAAGTGGCCGTCGTTGGCAACGTCAATGGCCAACCCGTGGTGCAACTCGAAGAAGGTTTTGACCGCGCATGGCGCCGTACTGGCTTGGCCTTGGACCGCACCGGCTTCACTGTGGAAGACCGGGATCGCAAGCAGGGTATCTACTTTGTGCGCTACCAGAACCTGACCTCCGAAAACTCGGAACCCGGTTTCTTCAGCAAGCTGTTCAGCGGCTCCAAGAAGGCCAACGAAGCCACCAAGTACCGCATCTCTGTGCGCAGTGAGGGCGAAAAATCTACGGTGAGCGTGCTGGATACGGATGGCAACCCCGAGTCCTCTGCCACCGCGCAGCGGATCGTGAAAGTCATTGCAGACGACATCAAGTAAGGCTCTTTTTGCATTCCCTTCGGGGGATGCAGGGACGAAAAAAAACCACCTTTCGGTGGTTTTTTTCGGCTGCAAGCAGATTACTGCTTAGCTGGCTCGGAAGCTGCAGCTGCGGGAGCAGCAGCAGGAGCTTCGGCAGCAGGAGCGGAAGCAGCAGCAGCGGGAGCAGCAGGAGCTTCAACAGCTGGAGCGGGAGCAGCAGGAGCTTCTTCTTTTTTACCGCAAGCAGCCAAAGCAGCAGCAGCGATCAAAGCTGCCAAAACGAGAGACTTGTTCATTTTTAAAGACTTTAGTGAGTTAACGAAACAATTTCCGGAAATTGTCTGAGCAGCAAGCCACCCAGCCCTGACGAAAAGCATTCGGTCTCTTTCCACCAGAGCTTGAAATTATACAAGACCCAAAACAGTGCATGCGGGTAAACCCTCTTGAGGCACTACAAGCCCAATGTGGTGGCGGGAAACCCCGGTGAACTCTGCCGCCGGCACTCCTCTAATAATTCAGTCAATTCGATGCGGCTGCGCACCTCTTGACTACAAATACCCACCGAACGCGCCATATCCCGCCGATGGATGAACCACTCCGGCCCCAACATCGCGCTCGGAATTTCGCTATCGTCGAGATGCTTGACGACACGGCAGTCCACCAAGTGACTCCACGTGCCCCGCCATTGGGCAAAACGCGGATGCAACAGCGGCACCTGGTTGTATCGCTTCGCAAGCATGATGAGCTGGCGCCCTGGACCCGCCCATGCATTCAGTGCGTAGACCACGGCTTTCTCGCGCAGAGGCCAATCTTCAAAATTCACATCGCTCCACACCATGCGCGGCCACTGCTGTTGTGCCGCCACCTGAATCATGTCCCGCACGTGCTGGGCAAACTCGCCGAGGCCCGCGAATCCGCCGGCAACCAACGAGACCGGCTCATTGGTCGACATGCAACCACCCGGCATCGCACCAGTCCTGCACTAGCTCCAAGGCTCCCTCGCTCAGGCGCTGCACTTCTTTGGCATCGAGGTATCGTTGATCTGCAAGCCGCTTGATCAGCTGTGCATCCCGCCCCGCAGCGTTGAAACTCTCACCGTTGATAAACACATGGTGTGCGTCATAGAGCATGCGAGTGCGGCGGTCCAAACGAATGGCACCTTCCACATCCTGCCCCTCACCGTCAAACCAGACGTTGGCTTTGGGTTCACTCAGGTATTCGCCCAAGGCGCGCGCCACCGCTTTGGGGTCTTTGAGTGCAGCCTGCAAGGCAGCTTGTGCAAATTCCACCATGGCATCCGGCAGCGCCGCATGGGCATCCACCGCAGGCTGCTTGGGGTCGGTGTACAGCGTGCTCGGAAGATCGTCTGCAGCGTTTTCCGCCAAGCGCTGCAACACTTCCTGCGCGAGCTCCGACTGTGACGGGGAGCGAAAACCGATCGAATAGGTCATGCATTCCCCCTCAGCAATGCCGTCATGGGCGTACTTGGGCGGGAGGTACAACATGTCCCCGGGCTCCAACACAAACTCTTCTTCCGGCTCAAAGTTCGACAGAATTTTGAGCGGCACGTCCGGCTGCAAAGACAAGTCCTTCTGGCGCCCGATACGCCAACGGCGCCGGCCATGCGCCTGCAGCAAAAATACGTCGTAGCTGTCAAAGTGGGGGCCGACACCGCCTTGGTCGGTGGCGTAACTGATCATCAAATCATCCAAACGCGCATCCGGCACGAAACGGAATTGGTTGATCAGGCTGTGTACCCGTTCATCATGCGTGTCCACCCCCTGCACCAACAAGGTCCAACCGGCTTGCTTGAAAGGAGGCAGACTCTTGCGAGCAAAGGGCCCGTGCTTGAGCTTCCATCCTGCGGCTTTGCCCGACACGTCTTGCACTACCAGACGCGACTCCACTTCCTCCTGCGCTGCCAACTCCAGCAACTCAATACGCTCCAACAGGGGCGCAAAGCCGGGGATGGCCTGCCGGATCACCAAAGGCTTTTTGTGCCAATAGCGTTGCATGAAGGTTTCCGGGCTGATGCCGCCCAGCAGCTGGAGGGGAGTTTCAATGTTCATGGGACAATTCTGCCCTATGGAAATCACCACACAATGCGTCGTTGCCCTGACCTGGACGCTGAAAGACACTTTGGGCGAAGAACTGGACGTTTTGGACGAGCCGGTCGAGTTTTTGCTGGGCGGTAGCGATTTGCTGCCTTCGATTGAAGCGGCATTGCAAGGCCACGCTGCCGGAGACAAAGTGCAACTGCAGATCGAGCCGGATCAAGCTTTTGGCGACTTCAATGACCAGCTGATCTTTTTGGAGCCGCGTACCCTGTTTCCTGCCGAGCTCCAGGAAGGCTTGACCATGGAGGGCTATGCCTTGCCCGAAGGCTGCAACCCGGATGCGCCCAAAGATGCGCTCTACGCCATCACCGACATTTACCCCGAGCACGTCGTGCTGGATGGCAACCACCCACTGGCAGGCATTGCCATCCGCATTCAGATGAAGGTGGAGTCCGTGCGCGAAGCGACCGAGGAAGAAATTGGCGCAGGCACCTTGGGTACCGGTTTTTTCCGCATCCAGCCCCTGCACGAGCAAGGGCCCGGAAACGAACACCTGCACTGAGCTGATCAAGCTTTTCCGGTAGAGCCATAGCCCCCCTCCCCGCGTTGTGACGCGGGGAACTCGGTGACAATATTGAATTGGGCTTGGACCACGGGAACGATCACCAGCTGGGCAATCCGCTCCATAGGTTCGATCGTAAACGGAACTTCACTGCGGTTCCACGCGCTCACCATGAGCTGCCCTTGGTAATCGCTGTCAATCAAGCCCACCAGATTACCCAACACGATCCCATGTTTGTGCCCTAAACCGGAGCGCGGCAGGATCAAGGCTGCATAGGCCGGGTCTTCGAGGTAGATCGCCATGCCAGTGGGCACCAGTTGCCACGCATTGGGCGCCAGGGTGAGCGGCGTATCCAGGCAAGCGCGCAAGTCCAGCCCGGCGCTGCCCGGTGTGGCGTAGGTGGGCAGATTGTTGGTCAGGCGGGGATCAATTATCTTGACGTCGATTTTCATGGAATTCTTTCAATGGGAATGCAAGCGCTTGGCGATCTCGGCCACCAATTGGCGCGCGAGTTGAAGCTTGGTATTGCGGGGGAGTTCGGTGGCGCCTTGGGCGTCCACCAGCAGTAGGGCATTGTCGTCTTGCCCAAAAGTCGCGGGCCCGATGTTACCCACCAGCAGGGGCACTTTTTTACGCAGCCGCTTGGCCGTAGCGTGGGCCAACAGGTCATGACTCTCGGCCGCGAAACCCACGCAATACAAGCGCCCGTCCGCCGCACGCGGACTGGACGCCACCTCTGCCAGGATGTCCGGGTTCTCCACGAACTCCAGCCGCGGAGTCGCGCCGCTACCATCCTTTTTGAGTTTTTGATCTGCCGCCGTTGCCGGGCGCCAGTCGGCCACTGCCGCAGTTGCTATAAAAACAGTAGCTGCTCGCGCAAAATCCACGGCCGCTACATGCATATTTAATGCTGATTTCACGTCCACACGGGCCACACCGCGAGGCGTGGGCAAAGACACCGGCCCGGCAATCAGGGTCACCTCGGCGCCCGCCTCCTGCGCGGCCCGCGCAATCGCGAAGCCCATCTTTCCGCTAGAGAGGTTGGTGATGCCGCGCACAGGATCTATGGCTTCAAACGTAGGGCCCGCAGTCACCACGACCTTCTGCCCGGCCAACAGCTTGGGCTGGAAAAATGCGATGACTTCGTGCAGCAATTCCTCGGGCTCCAGCATGCGCCCGTCGCCGGTCTCGCCACAGGCTTGGTCCCCATTGCCTACGCCCAGCACATGGGTGCCATCCGCGCGCAATTGCGCCAGATTGCGCTGGGTCGCGGGGTGAGCCCACATCTCGCGGTTCATGGCAGGTGCAATCAACAGCGGCACGGTATCGATGGGGCGCGCCAAGCACATCAGGCTGAGCAAGTCGTCGGCACGCCCGTGCAGCAACTTGGCCATGAAGTCGGCGCTGCAGGGGGCAATCAAAATCGCATCCGCCTCCCGGCTCAGATTTATGTGCGGCATGTTGTTGCGCTCACGCGCATCCCATTGCGAGTCATACACCGTGCGATTACTCAAGGCCTGCATGGTCACGGGCGTGATGAACTGTGCCGCCGCCTCCGTCATGACCACCTGCACCGTGGCTCCTTGCTTGATGAGCGCCCTGCAGAGCTCGGCCGCCTTGTAGCAGGCGATGCCGCCTGTCAAACCCAGAACAATATGCTTACCGGAAAGGTCCATGTCGTACTCATTTCGTGATGGCGGTGCGCACTGAGGTGCCGCCGCAGACCGCCGCAATGTAGCAGACCCCTATAATCTCGCTTTACCACCTCATCGAACCCTCAGGTTCGCCCCTGACATGACCAAATTTGTCTTCGTCACCGGCGGTGTGGTGTCTTCCCTCGGAAAGGGAATCGCCTCAGCCTCCCTTGCTGCGATCCTGGAATCGCGGGGCCTGACAGTCACCCTCATCAAGCTGGACCCCTACCTCAACGTTGACCCCGGGACCATGTCGCCCCTGCAGCATGGCGAGGTGTTTGTCACCGACGACGGCGCAGAAACCGACCTCGACCTCGGCCACTATGAGCGTTTCATTGAAACGCGCATGCGCAAGTCCAACAACTTCACCACCGGGCAGATTTACAAGAGCGTGCTCGACAAAGAGCGCCGTGGTGACTACCTGGGCAAGACCGTGCAGGTCATTCCCCACGTCACCAACGAAATCCAGGAGTTTGTAAAGCGCGGTGCGCGCTTTGGCGAACCCGATGCCGTCGATGTGGCGATTGTGGAAATCGGTGGCACCGTGGGTGACATCGAGTCCCTGCCCTTCCTCGAAGCCGTGCGCCAGATGAGCCTGAAGCTCGGCCCGAACAACAGCGCCTTTGTGCACCTGAGCTACCTGCCGTGGATTGCTGCAGCCGGCGAGCTCAAGACCAAGCCCACCCAGCACACCGCGAAGCAGCTGCGCGAAATCGGTATCCAGGCCGATGTGCTGCTGTGCCGCGCAGACCGCCCGATTCCTGACGAGGAGCGCTCCAAAATTTCGCTGTTCTCCAACGTGCCCGAGTGGGGTGTGATCTCCATGTGGGATGTGGACACCATCTACAAGGTGCCCCGCATGTTGCACGAGCAAGGCCTGGATGGCCTGATTTGCGACAAGCTGCGTCTGAACACCCCCCCTGCCAGCCTCAAGCGCTGGGACGATCTGGTCTATGAAACCGAACACCCCCAAGGGGAAGTCACCATCGCCATGGTCGGCAAGTACGTGGACCTGACGGACAGCTACAAATCGGTCAACGAAGCCTTGCGCCACGCCGGCATGAAGAACCATGTGCGCGTCAAGATCGAGCACGTGGACTCGGAAACTATCGACGCTGCCAGCGTCAACCAGCTGGCCAAATACGATGCGATTCTGGTACCCGGCGGCTTTGGCAAACGTGGCATTGAAGGCAAGATCAGCACCGCCCGCTTTGCCCGCGAGAACAAAGTTCCTTACTTGGGCATCTGCCTGGGTATGCAAGTAGCCACCATCGAGTTTGCTCGCCACGTGGCAGGCTTGAAAGACGCCAACAGCACCGAATTTGAGCCCGAGAGCCCTAACCCGGTGATCGCCCTGATCACCGAGTGGAAGGACGCGGACGGCACCATCAAGACACGTGACGCCAACTCCGACCTCGGCGGCACCATGCGCTTGGGCGCCCAAAGCTCTGACGTGGCCAAAGACACGCTGGCGCACCGTATTTACGGCGACGTAGTGACAGAGCGTCACCGCCACCGGTATGAGGCCAACGTCAATTACCTGGACACCTTGCGTGCCTCTGGCTTGGTGATTTCGGCATTGACGCAGCGCGAGCAACTCACCGAAATCGTGGAGTTGCCCGAAAGCGTGCACCCCTGGTTTGTGGGCGTGCAGTTCCACCCTGAATTCAAATCCACCCCATGGGATGGCCATCCCCTGTTCAACGCCTTCATCAAGGCGGCAGTGGATCACCAGAACGGTGGCAAAAACCTGAAAGCGGTTGCCTGATGAAATTGTGCGGTTTTGACGTTGGCTTGGAGCACCGCTTTTTCCTGATCGCGGGCACCTGCTCCATCGAAGGTCTGGAGATGTCCATCGAGGTGGCGGGCCGATTGAAGGAAGCTTGTACGGCGCTGGACATTCCCCTGATTTACAAGGGCTCGTTCGACAAGGCCAACCGGTCTTCCGGCACCAGCAAGCGCGGTGTGGGCATAGACGCAGGTTTGAAAATTCTGGACGAAGTCCGCCGTCAGTTGCAATTGCCCATCCTGACGGACGTGCACGACGAGTCTCACGTCGCCGAAGTCGCCAGCGTGGTTGATGTGATGCAAACACCCGCCTTTTTGTGCCGCCAGACCGATTTCATCCGCGCAGTAGCCCAATCCGGCAAGCCGGTGAACATCAAAAAAGGCCAGTTCCTCGCGCCTTGGGACATGAAAAACGTGATCGACAAGGCCCGTGCTGCTGCCGAAGAAGTGGGGCTTTCAGCAGACCGTTTTCTGGCCTGCGAGCGGGGCGTGAGCTTCGGCTACAACAACCTCGTGGCAGACATGACCAGCTTGGCCGAAATGCGCAAATCAGGCGCACCGGTGGTGTTTGACGTGACCCACTCGGTACAAAAGCCGGGTGGCTTGGGTGGCAGCAGTGGTGGCGCCCGCGAAATGGTACCTGTGTTGGCTCGTGCCGGCGTTGCCGCTGGCGTAGCAGGCCTCTTTATGGAGACCCATCCCCGCCCCGCAGAAGCTTGGTCCGATGGCCCCAACGCTGTGCCCCTCAAGCACATGAAAGCCCTACTCGAGACCCTGGTCGCACTGGATTCCGTAACCAAAAAAACTCCGCTCCTGGAAACTGATTTCCACTGAACGGCAGCATGATGGAACGTGACATTTTTTGTTTGTGTGTTTTTGAACTTGAAAGAAACCAATGAGCGCAATTGTTGACATCGTCGGCCGCGAGATTCTGGACTCCCGTGGCAACCCTACTGTTGAATGCGATGTGTTGCTGGAATCCGGCACCATGGGCCGTGCGGCCGTTCCCTCCGGTGCATCCACCGGCTCCCGCGAAGCCATTGAGTTGCGTGACGGCGATAAAAAACGCTACCTCGGCAAGGGTGTGTTGAAAGCCGTTGAGCACATCAACACCGAAATCTCCGAAGCCGTATTGGGCTTGGATGCTTCTGAGCAAGCGTTCCTGGACAAGACCTTGATTGACTTGGACGGCACCGAAAACAAGTCCCGCCTGGGCGCCAACGCGATGTTGGCCGTGTCCATGGCAGTGGCCCGCGCTGCAGCCGAAGAGGCTGGCTTGCCCCTGTACCGTTACTTCGGCGGCATGGGCAGCGTGCAAATGCCCGTTCCCATGATGAACGTCATGAACGGTGGCGAACACGCCAACAACAACCTTGACCTGCAAGAGTTGATGATCATCCCCGTGGGTGCTCCGTCGTTCCGCGAAGCCCTGCGCTGGGGTGCCGAAGTATTCCATGCGCTGAAGAAAATTCTGCATGACCAAGGCATCAGCACTGCCGTGGGCGACGAAGGTGGCTTTGCCCCCAACGTGGCCAACCACGAAGCCGCTATCCAGATGATCCTGCAAGCGATTGACAAGGCTGGCTACGTGGCCGGTGAACAAATCGCTCTGGGCTTGGACTGCGCAGCTTCCGAGTTCTACAAAGACGGCAAGTACGAACTAGAAGGTGAAGGCCTGAGCCTGACTGCCCAGGAATGGACCGACATGCTGGCCACTTGGGTCGACAAGTACCCCATCATCTCTATTGAAGACGGCATGGCCGAAGGCGACTGGGATGGCTGGAAGGTCCTGACAGACCGCTTGGGCGCCAAAGTGCAGATCGTAGGTGACGACTTGTTTGTGACCAACACCAAGATCTTGAAAGAAGGCATCGACAAGGGCATTGCCAACTCGATCCTGATCAAGATCAACCAGATCGGCACCTTGTCCGAAACCTTCGCTGCGATTGAAATGGCCAAGCGTGCCGGCTACACCGCCGTCATCAGCCACCGCTCCGGCGAAACCGAAGACTCCACCATCGCTGACATCGCAGTGGGCACCAATGCCGGCCAAATCAAGACGGGTTCTTTGAGCCGTTCTGACCGCATGGCCAAGTACAACCAGCTGCTGCGCATCGAAGAAGACTTGGGTGATGTGGCTGTGTACCCCGGCCGCGCTGCGTTCTACAACCTGCGTTAAACGCATCCACAGACCGAACCACTGCTATGGGTAACCGCTGGGTCCCTGCCGTGTTAATCGCCCTGCTGCTGATCCTGCACGGACAGCTGTGGTTCGGTCGTGGAAGCATTCCTAACGTTGCCAAACTTTCCCGGCAACTGGAAGAGCAAAAGCAACACAACGCGCAAGCGCTCCAGGCCAACGAGCGTCTGGAAGCCGAAATCCATGACCTCAAAGAAGGTTTGGAAATCGTGGAAGAAAAGGCCCGCTCCGAGCTGGGCATGGTGAAAGCGAACGAAATTTACGTTCAAATCGCCCGCTAACATCACGCGTCTCTGATGAAAATCGCGGTTCTGGGTGCGGAATCCACCGGCAAGAGCACCCTGTGCCACGCATTGGCCAAGGCTCTGCACTCGGCTGGTAATCCAGCTGTGGTGGTAGACGAATATCTGCGCAAATGGTGCCTCTCTGCACAGCGCACACCCCGACCTGAAGAACAAGCCGCCATTGCCCAAGAGCAATCACGGCGTATCCATGCGCTTTCAGCGGCCACGATCGTCGCCGACACCACCGCCCTGATGACGGCGGTCTACAGCGATGTGCTGTTTGCGGACACGACGCTTTACCCCCTTGCCTTGAGAGACCTGCAGCAGTTTCAGCATGTATTGGTCACCGCCACCGACTTGCCTTGGGTTGCCGACAGTTATTTGCGGGACAGCCCCATAAGCCAACAAGCCATCCATCAGCGTTTGCAAGAAGTGCTGCGAGACCACGGCGTGGCGTACTCGATGGTGTACGGGCGCGATGCGCAACGTCTACAAGCCGCGCTCGCCATTGTCCAGCCATCCTCCACCAACTCGGCAGAGGAGCTCCAGACCTACCGCCGCTGGATGGCACGGTGCGAAAAATGCTCCGACGCGGCCTGCGAGCACCGCGTGTTTCAAGACATCAGCAACGCTTAGTGCGTCCCTGCGGCCCCCTGCTGCAGCTGCACTGCATCGGTAAACAGCTGGGCGGCGTCCACCGGGTCAAACCGGTATTGCACGCCGCAGAACTCGCAACCCACCTCAATGTCGCTCCGCTCGGACAGGATGCTCTCCGCCTCGTCACGCCCAAGGTTCACAATCATTTTCGCAACGCGTTCGCGGCTGCAGGTGCAGGCAAAGCGCGGAGCTGTCTCACCAAGCAAAGGCTCAAACCGCGTGACAGGCTCTTCCCAATACAGCCGACGCAATACCGTGTCCACATCCAGCTGCAATAGCTCCTCCGCCTTCAAACTCTTGGCGAGGATGGAAATGCGGTTGTAGTGTTCGTTGAGGCCAATAGCGTCCTCGTTTTCACGCGACACCATGCTGCCGGCCAAATTGCCAACCCCCTCCAGGGGCAGGCGTTGAATCAGCAAGCCGGCAGCCACTTTGTCATCTGCGGCCAACACCAGTGTGGTGTCGAGCTGCTCGCTTTGCAGCATGTAATGCTCCAGCACTTCGCTCATGCGCTCCAGTGGCAGGCCAGCATCATCAAAGAGCGGTACGACGCCTTGGTAAGGTTGTTGCCCGGGGAACTTGGTCTTGGGGTCCAGGGTAATCGCGCAACGGCCTTGGTTCGTGGCATTTACCATCTGGCTCAGCGGCATCCCGGGCGCAACGTCGCCGACGACGGTGGCCGTGGAGCGCAGGCTGAAGTCAGGTTGCACCTCCGTCACGGCCAACTTTACGGGGCCATCGCCGAAAATCTGCAGCACCAGCGCGCCATCAAATTTGATGTTGGACTGCATCAATGCCGCCGCTGCAGTGATCTCGCCCAGCAACGACCGCACTTCCGCCGGGTAGGCGCCATGCTCCGTGTTAGATGCGCGGCGGCGCAAAATTTCCTGCCAAGAGTCCGTCAAGCGGACAATCGCTCCCCGCACCGGCAAGCCATCGAATAAAAATTTGTGCAGTTCAGACATGCACCACTCCAAAAAAAATAGGCCCCTTACGGGGCGAAAAACTAGGCGATCTTCTTCAAACCAGAACGAAATCGCTGCGCATTGGCTATGTAGTGACGGGCACTCGCCAGCAGACCCTGCTTTTGCTCTTCCGAAAGCCCTCGCACGGCTTTGGCTGGGCTGCCCAAAATCATGCTGCCGTCGGGAAACTCTTTGCCCTCGGTGACCAAGGCACCCGCACCGACCAAGCAGCCTTTGCCGATACGGGCGCCATTCAGCACTACCGCACCAATGCCGATCAACGAGCCGTCGCCAATGGTGCAGCCGTGCAACATGACCTGGTGCCCGACCGTGACGTTCTCGCCAATGGTCAGAGGCTTGCCGATATCGGCATGCAGCACGCTGGCATCCTGGATATTGCTTCCCGCCCCGATGCGGATGGTTTCCGTGTCCCCACGCACCACCGCACCGAACCATATGCTGGCATCGGCTCCAATTTCAACCGCACCCATAACTTCCGCGCTATCGGCAATCCACGCGCCATCTGCAACCCGGGGCGCCACGCCGTCCAATTCGTAAAGTGCCATAGAACCCCGCTGCCTAAAATTTAGAATTGTAAGGATGGAACTCCGTCAACACGCCTATGCGGTTTTTGAATCATCCTCCCCCCAAGCCAAAGTGGAGGGAGCGCTCGCATTGGGGCGGGAAGCAATGGCCTGCGCACTGGATATTGGCCGCAACTTCGCGCCACTGGACAAGCCAGGGCGCCCCCCAAAGCCTGCCTTGGTAGAGCCTAAAGATGTTCCCCGGCGCTCGCCGTACACCGTGCAAGGCCATGCAGCGCTGATGCACAGCATTGCCCATATCGAATTCAATGCCATTGACCTGGCACTGGACTGCATATGGCGGTTCACGGACATGCCAGAAGCGTTTTACCGGGACTGGGCCGCCATCGCTGCGGAGGAGGCAAAACACTTCAGCCTGCTGCAAGCACACCTGCATGCACTAGGTTTTCTCTATGGCGATTTTCCGGCCCACACCGGGCTATGGACCATGTGCGAAAACACTGCGCACGATATCGTGGCCCGCATGGCGCTGGTTCCGCGCACCCTGGAAGCGCGCGGTTTGGATGCCACCCCCTTGATACAGGCCAAACTGGCCAAGGTGGCCGGCCCCGCAGCCCACGAGGCCATTGGCATTTTGCAAATCATCCTAGATGAAGAGGTAAGTCACGTGGCCACAGGCAACCGCTGGTACCACTGGTTGTGCGAACGAGCGCACTTGGATGCCGGCGCCTACTACGCCCAAGCAGCACTGCAACATGCCGCGCCCCGGCCCAAGCCCCCTTTTAACTACAGCGCCCGGCGAGCAGCCGGCTTCACCCAGGCAGAACTGGAAAACCTGAACCGGAGTGCCGGTTTACCCCCCGACGTGCCCGCCGAACTGTTGGGCGCGACCTAGAATGGCCTGACGCCCAACCTACCCGGCAACGCAATGCCTCACCCAGAAAACGCCACTACACCGCCCGCGCCACCCTCCATCACCATGGCACGACAAGCCATCGTGAGTGGAAAGGGCGCCATCATGGGTTACGAGCTATTCAACCGCAGTGTGTCCGTCGATGCACACACCGCCTCCAGCGATGCCCAGATGCTGTTTCACCTGCTGTCCATCTCCGAAGGCGAGACACTGGTCGGTAAAACAAATCTCTTCGTCAACTGCACCCACGACAGCTTGGCCGGCGGACACCTGGAGCTGGTAGCCCCCGAACATGTAGTGCTGGAAATTCCGTCCATTCCCACCGCACAGCTGGAACAGATTGCGTTGCGCCTGCCCACACTGCAGGCCATCCATACCCGGGGATTTCGCTTGGCATTTGACTACTCGGTACTGACCCATTCCTATGAAGAATGGCTGCCACTGGCCTCATTCATCAAGTTCGATGTCAGCATCCTGCGGCCCCAATCCCTGACCTCGTTTGTGCAACTGGCGAAGACCAAGACCCGGGCCAAGCTGGTTGCAGAAAAGGTAGAAAACGAATCGCAATTCAACATGCTGCAGGCGCTGGGCGTGGATTACTTCCAGGGCTACTGGTTTGCCAAGCCCACCCTGATCGAAGGGCATATGCTGCGGCCTTCGCAAGCGGCCACCCTGCAACTGATCAACCTGGTCCGTAAACAAGCCAGCACCGCCGAGATTGAAGAAGTCCTCAAGCGCGACCCCACCCTGTCGTTCAACCTGCTGCGCTTTATCAACTCTGCAGGCTTCGGGCTGCGCACCGAGGTGACCTCGTTCAAACACGCGGTCATGCTGCTGGGGTTGAAAAAGCTCTTCAAATGGGCCGCCTTGTTGCTGACCACGTCATCCGCCGGCGGTGTGGTGCCTGCCTTGGGCACCACAGCCGTGGTGCGCGGCCGGCTCATGGAGTTGCTGGCAGCCGAAGCCCTGCCCCCGGAAGAGTGCGACCACGCGTTTGTGGTGGGCATTTTTTCGCTGCTGGACAGCTTGCTGGGCATTTCGCTGGAAACCGCCTTGGCCAGCCTCTCCTTGCCGGACAGTGTCACCCACGCCCTGCTGCAACGCACAGGCCCCTTGGCGGAGTACCTGAACCTCACCCTGGCATGTGAGAGCGGCGACGACCACGCCTTTGCAGCGAGTGCCAAGGCACTTCAGCTGACCGAAAAACAAATCAACTGGGCACACCTGCAAGCCCTGGCTTGGGCCGAGACCCTGGGGCAGGAATAGCACCGCCCTGCGGCTTACCCCCGGGGATGGTGCTGGGCGTGCAGCGCCGCCAAGCGGTCGCGCGCTATATGGGTATAAATCGTGGTGGTTGAAATATCGGCGTGGCCAAGCAGCATCTGCACCGAACGCAAATCGGCACCATGGTTCAGCAGATGGGTGGCAAACGCGTGCCGCAGGGTATGAGGCGACAAAGGAACCCGGATACCTGCCTGGGCGGCATAACGCTTCACCAGTGACCAAAACATCACGCGGGACATCGCACTTCCGGCTGTCGCGCCACGCACTGTCACAAACACATCAGAAGACTGGCGTCCTGCCAGCAAATCGGCCCGGGGCCCCTGCAGATAGCGCTGCAGCCAGAGCGCCGCCACTTGACCAAAGGGAACCAGCCGCTCTTTGCTGCCTTTACCCATGACCCGTAAAACGCCCTCATTGAGCCCCAGGTGGACCATGCGCAAGCTCACCAGCTCGCTCACCCGCAAGCCACTGGCGTACATCAGCTCCAGCATGGTTTTGTCCCGCACGCCGAGCGCCTCCTGGGTATGCGGTGCATTCAGCAATGCTTCGACCTGCGCCTCCGTCAAGGTCTTGGGCACCCGCAGCGCCTGCTTGGCCGCCTGCAACTTAAGCGTCGGGTCCTGCACAATCTGTCGCTCCCGCAAGGCCCAGCGGTAAAAACGCTTGAACACCGTCAGGCGCCGGTTCGCCGTAGTGGCTTTGGTGCTGGCATGCCGGGCTGCAAAGTAGGCCTGCAAGTCTGCCTCTTGGGCATCTGTCAACGGCCTGCCCACCAGAAACTCTGCGAACAAAGTCAAATCCCGCCGGTAGGCTTGGAGGGTGTTTTTGGACAGCCCTTCCTCCAGCCACAAGGCATCAATGAACGCATCCACCGATGCCGTGTCTGTCTCCATACCCCAACCTTACTCCAGGCTCAACTTTGCGGTATCCACCACTTTTTTGTACACCTCAAACTCCGCCTTGATCTGGGCAGCAAACTGCTCTGGGCTATTGCCCACCACCAGCGAACCGGTATCTTCAATGCGCTTGCGCACGGCGGGGTCTTCCAGCACCTTGCGCACGCCGGCATTGATCTTGTCCACCACGTCTTTGGGCAAGCCCTTGGGGCCATAAATGCCGTAAAACGCCATGCGGTTCACGGGCTCCAGACCCACTTCCTTAAAAGTCGGCACATTGGGCAACTGGCTCAAGCGCTGCGGTGCGGCAATCACGATGGGTACCAGCTTGTTGGCATTGATAAATGGCAGCGCAGAAGGCAGGTTGTCAAAAATCATGGGGACCTGACCGGCCACCGTGTCATTCAGCGCCGGGCCGGCACCCCGGTAGGGGATGTGGGTGATAAAAACGCCGGTCAAGTTCTTGAACAACTCGGTTTGCATATGCCCGATGCCACCCGTGCCAGACGATGAGTACGAGTATTTGCCGGGGTTCTTTTTGATTTCCGCCAAAAAGGCTTTGTAGTCCTTGGCCGGAAAGCTCGGGTGCACCGCAATCACATTGGGGGTTGCCGCCACGTTGATGATGGGCGTGAAGTCTGTGAGCGGGTTGTAAGGCGTTTTCGGATTGATGGCCGGGTTGGCCGCGACCGTAGACACGGTAGCCACGCCCAAAGAATAGCCGTCAGGCGCCGACTTAGCAGTCTCGTTCGCACCGATCACGCCACCGCCGCCGGCCTTGTTTTCAACCACCACGGGCTGGCCCAACACCTTGCCCAGAGGATCGGCAATGATGCGTGCCACGATGTCCGTGGTACCACCGGGCGCAAAGGGCACCTGCAGCTTGATGACCTTGTTCGGATACGTTTGGGCCCAGCTCGCACACGCAACGGTAACCAGCCCCACGGTCCACAAAATACTACGATACATACGCTTGAACTCCTCTTTGAATCTGCACGTTTTACATACCGGCCGGCATGCAATGTCACGATAGTAATGCCGCGCTCGCCGGCCGGTCTATGCGGTGGAACCCGAGGCGGCTGGTATCCTCACCGCGTGAATTACGCCCAGCTCCTTTTCCCCGACTTTTCGCTCATCTTTTTCGGCTACCTGGTCTGCCGCTACACCCAACTCAATCGCCCCTTGTGGGAGCAGGTCGAGGCCCTGGTGTACTACCTGCTGTTTCCGGTGCTGTTGTTTCACTCCATCATCAAAAGCCCGCTGGACTTGAGTGTGGCCTCCAGGCTGATGGCCGCTGGCTGGGCTACCGGACTCGCTGGCATCGCACTGGCCTACGCCCTCCCCCGCTTGCCGGTGCTGGGGCGGCACATGCCCGGCCCCGACCATGCTGCCAGCGCGCAGATTGCGTTCCGCTTCAACTCCTTTATCGGCTTGGCGATTGCTGATCGGCTGGCGGGCCCGCAAGGGCTGCAGCTGATTGCGGTGCTGATCGGTGTGTGCGTGCCTCTGTTCAACGTGGCAGCGGTCTGGCCCATGGCGCGGCATGCGCAAAAAGGTTTTGCCAAAGAGCTGATCCGCAACCCGCTCATCATCGCCACCGTGTTGGGCCTGGTGTGCAACCTGGCGGGCTTTCGACTGCCCGTGTGGCTGGAGCCCACGGTCACCCGGCTGGGCGCGGCCTCCCTGGCGCTGGGCCTGATGGCGGCAGGGGCCGGCATGCAGATCGGCGCATTGGCACGTGCCAAGACTCTGGCCGTGTCGGTGCTGGCCATTCGCCACCTGATTACGCCCATGATTGCGTGGGTAGTGGCCCGCATGCTGGGCTTGGACGCTACCCAGACCACCATGCTGCTCGCCTTCTCGGCCTTGCCCACCGCATCGAGCTGCTATGTGCTGGCCGCCCGCATGGGTTATGACGGCGCGTATGTGGCCGGCTTGGTCACGCTGTCCACCCTGCTGGGCGTGGTCAGCCTGCCGTTTGCACTGGGCGTGCTGCGAGCGCTTTAAGCGCGACGCTTAGTCGTACCAGAGCTGCAAGGCTTCGGCGTGCATAGCGTGGCGGTAGCTGCCCTGGGGCAGCCAACTCGACGCACTGCAGGCCGCCCGGGCAATAAAGTCCAGAAACGCCAAATGCCTGCGCAGCACCCGCTGCTGGCGATGCCCGATCAGCGGGTTAAAAATGCCCAAGCGGCTGAAGAGCTGGCGCGGGTTCTTTTTGATCCACAGCCAGGAGCCCATCTCCAGCGTGAGCGGTAAAAACACCTGGGCCTCGGTATCGGGCAACTGGGCATGCAGGTGGTCCCACAAATCGCCGTGGGTCAGGTACTGCAGGCTCTGCGGTTCAAACACATAGGGGTGCTGGTTGTAGCTTTGGCGGTAGATGCGCTGCAGCACATACATCTCGGCCAAATGCGCCATGGGCTGGCGGGTATGCGCGTACGGAAACCACAAGCGATCCCGCACCCCGAAGCCCGAATGGCAATCCACCGACATGCTGAACGCCCGGCTGGTGAGCTCGCGCTCCACCACCTCGCACAAGGCCTGCGCCTCGGGTTGCATGGGCTCGCCCTCCACCCCGCGGTACCACGGCAGCCGGGGGCTGAAACGCTGGCCGCCTACCCAGGCTGGCACCGGCTCCACCGCATCCAGCGGGGCATTGCGCATCAAATCCACGCCGGCGGGGTTGGCACGGGTGCCCAGCTGCATACCGCCGGGGTTGACCACCGGCATGAACACCATGCGCATGGACTCCAGTTGCTGGTGCAAGGTGTGGTCCCACCCCATGCGCATGACCAGGCTGTTGAGAAACGCCAGCACCACCTCCGAGCCAATGCGCTCCAGCCCGTGCACCCCACCAAAAAAGCCAATGGCCGGCACCGAGGGCGACGGGTTGCCCATCGTGACAACATACACCGGCAGCGACGCCCCATCGGCAGCCACATCGCAAGCCACTCGCACATCCACGCGATCTCCCGCGAGTTGAAGAATGCGCTCCAGTTCAGACAGCGCCGCCAAAGGGGGTTGAAGCACGAAAAATCTCCCGAGAAGCCGACGAGCTTAGCGCCCGCCACACCGCTTGCAAAGCCTTGCAACCGATACACCACAGTGCCATCAAAGCGTCACACAAAGGGCATAAATTCGTTTCAGCAAAACGTAACCGGGAGCTGTCATGATCCTCAAACTGCTGGGCTTGCAACGACTGTTGGATGAACTCTTTGACGACGAATGGCTAGACCCCATTGCGTTGATTGAAGTATGAAATTCGCCCCCAAACACCGCGCCCGCCGCAGTGCCAAAACCTGGTTGGCCCTCACATTGGCCATGCTGCAAGGGGCCTCCGAACTCTTTGCCTTGCAGCGCAAGCAGCGCTGAACGGCCGCGCCGCGCCAGGCACGTAGACTGTGCGCATGCGCATCAAATATTTGCTGTGGGGCATCGCAGCCGCCCTGTTGGCCGGCCTGGCCAGCGTGGCTTGGTTGCTGGAGCACCCACCCGCACTCGACAGCGTGCGGCCCCTCTTCTGGTCCACCAGCACCCCACCGGACCCGACGCTAAAGGTGAGCTTTCTGGGTGTGGCCACCGTGCTGCTCGACGACGGTGAAACCTCGCTGCTCACCGACGGCTTTTTCTCCCGGCCCGACAAGCTCACCACCTTTCTGAAAAAAGTGGAGCCCGACCTGCAAGCCATTACCCAAGGGCTGCAGCGCTCCGGTATCAGTAGCAGCCACAGCAAGCTGGCTGCTGTCATTCCCCTGCATTCGCACTACGACCATGCCATGGACGCCCCCGAGGTCGCGCGGCGCACCGGTGCCCTGCTGCTGGGCTCCAGCTCCACGGCCATGGTCGGGCGCGGCTGGGGGCTGCCCGAGCGCCAGATACAGGTGGCAGAGCTGGGCAAGCCCTACACCTTCGGGCGCTT
Source organism: Rhodoferax bucti (assembly GCF_005876985.1). GTDB lineage: Bacteria > Pseudomonadota > Gammaproteobacteria > Burkholderiales > Burkholderiaceae_C > Allorhodoferax > Allorhodoferax bucti. The sequence goes on along the minus strand of NZ_VAHD01000002.1, from coordinate 598,876 downwards.
TACCGTCACCCTGTTTCCTGCGGTGCACACACCCACCGGCTTTACCGGTGGCGTCATCAGCGAGCCGCTCCAACCGCCCGTGCGCGCCAGCGCCTACAAAGAGGGCCAAAGCTATATCGCGCTCGTCACCCACAACGGGCGCCGCCTGCTCATTACCGGCACGGCCGGCTTTGTGCCCGGCGCGCTGCAAGGCCAGCAGGCGGATGTGGTGATGCTGGGCATAGGCGCCATGGGGCCCCGCAGCCTGGAGTACAAGCAGGCGTATTGGCACGAGGCGGTGACCACGGTGGGCGCGCGACGCATGATTCCCATACATTGGGACGATTTCTGGATTCCCTCCACCCTGCCCATGCAGCCCATGCCGCGCCCGCTGGACGACTTTGATGCGTCCATGGCCTTTTTGCAGGCGCAGGGGGCCAAGGATGGCGTAGACATCCGCCTGCCCATAGGCTGGACGGCGATGGACGTGTTTGCCGGCCTGAAGCGCTAAGTCAGTCCAGCGACGCCATCGCGCCGGTTTGCAGGCCGGCCGCGCGGGCTTCCGCCAAAAAGGCCTCGCCCGCTGCCTCAAAGCCGGGCACCGGGCTCATGGCGTCGGTCAGCAAAACCATGCGTTGCAAGGCAGCTGCAGGCAACTCCCGCATCAGGTCGGTCACAGACGCGGCCACGCAGTGGCTCAAAGCCTCACCCGCTATTAAAAGCGTAGCACCTTGCGCAGACAGATCGTGCACTAGAGGCTTATTGAGCATGGTACTCGCGTCATCCGCGCGCGGCACCTCGGCTTTGAAAGCGCTGTACTGCTCAGTGAGCGGGTGTTGGCCTTTGAGTACCTTGCGGCAGGTGCGGCCGGTGTGCAGCTCCCAGGCGGCAATCGCCTCGCTCAAGGCGGGGTGAATGTTGTGGCCCCAGGTGCCCACCACGCAATGCACCGGCCACACCACCAGCTGCCGCTGGCCGCTAGCCTCTAAAGCACGCAGATACGCCAGCACCTCGTCGTGCAGCGCCGCGTGGCGAGGCCGGTAAACGCCCTGCTCCAGCTGGGCCGCGGTGATCACGGTAAACGGTGCCACCGGGCTGGCATCGGCCTGCAGCCAGAAGGTGGTGCGCTCCACGCCCACGCTGGCGTGGGAATCCAGCGTCACCGTCAGGTTGCGCACCTGTGCGGGGTGGACGGCAAGCCAATGGGCAAGGCGGTCCATGTCCGCCTGCGCACCAGGCACCGGCAGGGCCGCCCCGGCCACATCCAGAAAATCGTTTTGGGGGTCGATGATCAGCAAGTCGTACATGCGCATGGCAAATCCCTCGTCAGCTAACGGTGTGTGTGAATAAAAGCGCCCACTGCACATGCTCTTGCACCAGCGGGTCCGGGTGTGCCAGCCGGCGCTGCAAGGAGCGGGCCATCGCCTCGCGGTGCGCCGGCAGCAATGTGGGCTGGCGCAGCGCATTGCCCATGGCCACTGCCACATTGCGCAGCCAGCGTGCGTGGCCGATGCGGCGTATGGGGCTGCCCTCAGTGTGTTTCAAAAAGGTGTCTTCGGTCCAGTCCAGCAGCGTGGCCAGTTGCGCACCGGCCAGGCCCTCGCGGGCATCAAAGTCGGGCAGGCTGCTGCGCTTGGCAAACTTGTTCCACGGGCAGACCAGCTGGCAATCGTCGCAACCGTAGATGCGGTTGCCGATGAGCGGGCGCATCTCCAAAGGAATCGGGCCATCGTGCTCAATCGTGAGGTACGAAATGCAGCGCCGCGCATCCAGGCGGTGGGGCGCAAGAATGGCTTGCGTGGGGCAGGCGGCAATACACGCACTGCAACTGCCGCAGTGCGCCTCCACCGGCGCGGTGGCAGGCAGGGCCACATCCACATAGATTTCGCCCAAGAAAAACAGGGAGCCGGCCTCGCGGTTGAGCAGCAGTGTGTGCTTGCCGCGCCAGCCCTGCCCGCTGCGGGAGGCCAGCTCGGCCTCCAGCACCGGGGCGCTGTCGGTGAACACGCGGTAGCCCAAAGGGCCTATCTCGACGGCCATGCGGTCGGCCAGCTTTTGCAGGCGGTTGCGCAACACCTTGTGGTAGTCCCGCCCACGGGCGTAGAGGGACACAATGCCTTCCTGCGGGCGCTGCAGGCGGGCCAGCTCCTGCTCCGTCCAGTCCTCGGGCGTGGCGCGGGGCAGGTAGTCCATGCGCACCGTAACCACGCTCACCGTGCCCGGCACCAGCTCGGCGGGGCGGGCCCGTTTGAGGCCGTGGTGGGCCATGTAGGCCATGTCACCGTGGAAACCTTGCGACAACCAGGCCAATAAACCGGCCTCTGCAGACGACAAATCCACACCGGCCACGCCAATTTGGGAGAATCCGAGTTCCCGGGCCCAGCCCTGCATCAGGGCGACCAATTGGTCGCCATCGAATTGAGCCTTGATTTGAGTGCTGTTGATCGTCACCTCCCCATTGTAGAAAGCGCACCCTCCCGCCGGGTGCTGCTGTGGCCGGATGAAGCGGCTACCGCCGCCTTTGCCACGCGCTGGGCGCAGCAAGCCGAGCTGGCGAATGCTTTTATTGCCTTGCATGGCGACCTGGGTGCCGGCAAGACCACGCTGGTGCGGCACTTGCTGCAGGCCCTGGGCGTGACGGGCCGCATCAAAAGCCCGACGTATGCGGTCGTCGAACCGTACGAGCTGCCCGCCCTGAACATATGGCACTTTGACTTTTACCGCTTCAACGACCCTGAAGAGTGGGAAGAGGCCGGCTTTCGCGACATTTTTGCCAGCCCCGGCCTCAAGCTGGCCGAGTGGCCCGACAAGGCCGCCGGCATGCTGCCGATGGCTGACGTGGCGCTGCACCTGCACACCCAACCCGACACCACCCGCCAGGTCACGCTGGTAGCGGGCACCCCGCGCGGCGAAGCCTTGCTGCGCGCCTGTGACGGAGCCGCTGCATGAAACGCCGCACCCTGCTCCAGGCAGGCAGCGTGGTGCTCAGCTTGGGGGCCACCGCCTTCGCCCGCGGGGCCGGCATCATGACGGTGCGGGTCTGGCCGGCACCGGAGTATTCGCGCGTCACCATCGAGTCGGACGCAGCGCTGTCGGCTAAGCAAACCTTTGTGCCCAACCCACCGCGCCTGGCGGTGGACATCCAGGGCATCACCCTGAACCCGGCGCTCAAGGAGCTGGTAGCCAAGGTGAAAGCGGATGACCCCAACATCGCCGGCATCCGCGTAGGCCAGTTCACCCCCGACATCGTGCGCCTGGTGGTGGACTTGAAGCACCCCATACGCCCCCAGGTATTCAGCCTCGCCCCCGTGGCGGCCTACCAACACCGGCTGGTGCTGGACCTGTACCCGGTGGCCGAGGTAGACCCGCTGGAGGCCCTAATTACCGACCGCGCGGTAGAGAGCAAAGCTGCGCAAGCCGCCAAAGCGGCAGCGCAAGACCCGCTGGAAGCCCTGATTGCCCAGCACAGCCAGCGCCCCGCGCCGGCAGCCTCGGGTACCACCGTGGCCGCGCTGCCTCCAAAGAACACCGACGCTATCAAAACAGGAGCTACTCGCGCAGACACTGCGGGCGCTAGCAGCCCAAAAGATGCTGCAAGCACCGGCGTAGGCGCGACCGACCGCCTCATCATCATCGCACTGGACCCCGGCCACGGCGGGGAGGACCCCGGTGCCATCGGCCCGGCCGGCACCAAGGAAAAAGACGTGGTGCTCAAACTGGCCCACCTGCTGCGCGAGCGCATCAACAACGCCACGGTAAACGGCAACGCCATGCGCGCCTACCTCACGCGCGATGCCGACTTTTTTGTGCCCCTAGGCACACGCGTGCAAAAAGCCCGCCGGGTGCAGGCCGACCTGTTTGTGAGCCTGCATGCGGATGCGTTTTTCACCCCCGACCCGCAGGGCGCCAGCGTGTTTGCCCTGAGCCAGGGCGGTGCATCGAGCAGCGCAGCGCGCTGGATGGCGGCCAAGGAAAACAAGGCAGATTTGATTGGCGGCCTCAACGTCAAGGCAAAAGACGCTACCGTGCAGCGCGCCCTGCTCGACATGAGCACCACCGCCCAGATCAACGACAGCCTCAAACTCGGCAGCAACCTGCTGGGCGAAATCAAACGGGTGGGCAAGCTGCACAAGCCCCGGGTGGAGCAGGCCTCGTTCGCGGTGCTCAAGGCGCCGGACATTCCGAGCGTGCTGGTGGAGGCCGCCTTCATCAGCAACCCCACCGAAGAAACCAAGCTCAACAGCGAGGACTACCAGAACCAACTGGCCGATGCGCTGATGCGCGGCATCGAGGCCTACTTCGCCAAGAACCCGCCGCTGGCGCGGGTGCGCACTACCAGCTGAGGGATTGCCGGCAGCAGGCGCTACCAGCGGAAGGCTGCGCGGCTCAGGCTACCGCTTTGCGCGAACGCAAAGCGCCCACCACAACCAGCAAACCAGGCACCAGAATCATCGCCCAGATGATCTTGTCCAAATTGGCCTTCACCCACGGGAAGCTGCCCAAAAAGTAACCCGCCGTGCAAATGCCCACCACCCACAGGCAAGCCCCGATCACGTTGAACAGCGTGAACTTCGTCCGGCTCATCTGCGCCACGCCGCCCACAAAGGGCACAAAGGTGCGCAAAAAAGGCATGAAGCGCGCGGCGATGATGGTGAAGCCGCCATAGGTTTCGTAAAACGTGTGCGCCTTGTCGAACGCCCCCTTGTTGAAAAACCGGCTCTGCTCCCACTGAAACACCTTGGGGCCGAAGTAGCGGCCTATGCTGTAGTTGCACTGGTCGCCCAGAACGGCCGCCGCCAGCAGCAGGCCCACGGCGAGCGGGTAGCTCATCAGCCCCGCACCGCACATGGCGCCTACAACAAACAAGAGCGAGTCGCCGGGCAAAAACGGCATGACCACCACGCCGGTTTCCACAAAAATAATCGCAAACAGCAGGGCATACACCCACACGCCATAAGTCTGCACAAAGGCTTCCAGGTACTTGTCGACGTGGAGAATGAAGTCAAAAAGCGAGGTGATAAGTTCCATGGGCGCTGATTATGGCTGTGCCCTGCGACATTCAGCCACCACCCTAAAATGCTTTGGTGAATGCACCGCTTACTCCCCCTCTCCGCCGCCCTATCCGCGAACTGCCCGACGAACTCATCAGCCAGATTGCGGCCGGTGAAGTGGTGGAGCGCCCCGCCAGCGTGGTGCGCGAGTTGGTGGACAACGCGCTGGACGCCGGCGCCACCCAAGTCACCCTGCGCCTGCTGGCCGGCGGCGTGCGCCTGATCAGCGTGGAAGACGACGGCCAGGGCATCCTGCGCGACGAGTTGCCCATCGCCTTCAAGCGCCACGCCACGAGCAAAATCGGCAATCTGCGCGATCTGGAGAGCGTGGCGACCATGGGGTTTCGCGGCGAGGCGCTGGCCGCTATCAATTCCATAGCTGACTGCGCAATCTTGTCGAGGGCTAGCGGCCTGAATGATGCCTATCTGCTCGATGGCCGCACCGGCGAGCTACGCCCGGTGGCACGCAGCCAGGGCACCACCGTCGAAGTCAAAGAGCTGTTTTACAGCACCCCGGCACGCCGCAAATTTTTGAAAACCGACGCCACCGAACTGGCACATTGCATCGAATCCGTACGCCGCCACGCCCTCGCCCGCCCTGATGTGGGCTTTGCCATCTGGCACGAAGGCAAACTGATCGAGCAGTGGCGCCGCTGCTTGGATGTGCCGCTGGCCGATGCCCCGATCGACGCTGCACTCGCCGCGCTGGACCAGCGCTTGTCTGACGTACTGGGCCCCGAGTTCCTGGCCCAAAGCGTGCGGGTGGACTGGCACAGCAGCCAAGCCAACGAATTCGGCCAACCCGCCCTGCGCCGGGATGGACAGCAGCCCCTTCGGGTCTGGGGCCGCGCCGGCGTGCCCGACGCCGCCCGCTCGCGCGGCGACCAGCAGTTTTGCTACGTGAACGGCCGCTTTGTGCGCGACAAAGTGCTTACCCACGCAGCCCGCAGCGCCTATGAAGACGTGCTGCACGGCAACCGCCAACCGGTCTACGCCCTCTACGTGGCCATGGACCCGACGCGGGTGGACGTGAACGTGCACCCCACCAAAATCGAAGTGCGCTTCCGCGACAGCCGCGAAGTGCACCAGGCCGTGCGCCATGCGGTGGAAGATACCTTGGCCGCCCCACGCGCTGCAGCCGCGGCTGGCACTACCGCCGGCCAGCCCCAGGCACCCAGCCTGTTCGGCAACACGGGTGACGCCAACGCCCTGCCCGCACCGGGAAGTTATGTGCCGAACAAGCCGGTAGCGCCCATGTACAGTGCGCAACCCGCTATCAAATTTGAAACAGAAGAAGGTTTGATCGGCCACCGCGTCAACGACCTCAGCCTGCTCTGGCAGCGCAACGCTACGACCCAAGAAGGCTGGGGGGCTGCGGGCTCTGCGCAGGTCAAGGAGGAGCCCGCCAAGCGGGCGGGGGACACGGAGCAGAGCCCGCAGCCCCCCAGCCGTCTCGCAAGCGAAGAGGCGTGGCCCCTCGGCCGCGATGGCAACGAAAACGCTTGGCACTTGGGCCGCGCGATTGCCCAACTGCAAGGCGTCTACATCCTGGCCGAAAACAACCAAGGCCTGGTCATCGTAGACATGCACGCTGCCCACGAACGCATCGTCTACGAGCGGCTGAAAACACAAATCAGCCTCACCGCCCCCGACGGCAGCGTGCACCCGCTAGCCAGCCAGCCCCTGCTGATCCCCGCCACCTTCGCCGCCACGCCGGATGAAGTGGCCACCGCCGAGGCACATGTAGCCACGCTCAACACGCTGGGCCTGGAGATCAGCCCCTTCTCGCCCAAAACCCTGGCCGTGCGCGCCGTGCCCACCACCCTGGCCCAAGGCGATGCGGTAGAGCTGGCTCGCAGCGTGCTGGCCGAGTTGGCGCAACACGACGCCAGCACCGTCATCCAGCGCGCCCAAAACGAGATTCTGGGCACCATGGCCTGTCACGGCGCGGTGCGCGCCAACCGCAAGCTCACGCTGGAAGAAATGAACGCGCTCTTGCGCGACATGGAAGCCACCGAGCGCAGCGACCAATGCAACCATGGCCGCCCCACCTGGCGCCAGCTCACACTCAAGGAGCTGGACAGCTTGTTTTTGCGCGGGCGCTGACGTCGAATATGTCCTTGCGCGTACCGTTCGGGCTCAAAGAATCGACACTTTATGAGCCGAATGGCGTACCGAATGGGAAGGCCTGCGGATGTGTTTGTCCTGCGTGCAAAAGGCCACTAATCGCCAGACAAGGCGCTGCCACGCCGCACTTTGCACACGCGCCCGGCGAAGATTGCGCTCGGGGCTTTGAAACCGCAGTCCATCTAGCGGCCAAACAAATCATTGCAGAGCGCAAAGAGGTTCGTCTGCCGATTGTGGAATACCAAAGCACACTGCAATACGCACCATCAAAAGTACACACCGCAGAACGGCTGCTACGCTTAGATGAAGTGGAACTTGAAGTTTGGATGAGCAATATTCGCCCGGACATTTGGGTAAAAGCCGGAGATGAGCGCTATCTGGTCGAAATTGCAGTCACTCATTTTGTAGATGAGGAAAAAAATGCCAAGATTCGAGAACTAAGAATTCCTGCATTTGAAGTGAATCTAAAGTCTCTTAAAGATTGCTTTACTTTCACAGCACTGGAGAGAACGCTCTTCAGTTCTCCGTACCCAGCGATATGGATTTTTAATGAGCATATCGAGGCAATGACTGCTGAGGCACAGCAACTCCATACATTGGAATCAAATCGTCAAAGAGAGATTGAGAGACAGGCCAAAATTGAATTTCAACGGATCGAATCGAGAAGGGTTCAACGTGCTCTAGAAAGGGCTGAAAAATTTCGCCGCTACAGAAACATGCCCCCTCTCGACAAGCTGGAACGAAATATTCGTCAGCTTGGGCTAACAGAAGGTCAAATGAAAAAATTCAGCACATTTGTACCTTGGGAACTCTCATTCAGTACTCCACGTGAAGTGTGGCAATCAGCGGTGTTGGTTTATATCGCCAGAGTGGAAAAATTTGGTCCTGAAGAATTCCTTTGCATCGATTTCGAACATGAAGATTGCCTCGCTTGGCTTCGCTTAGCTTTTGAAGTGAAACCGCAAGTCCCTAACGGAGACAGCATTGCGCTTTGGAAGTATCTCAAGCACCTTGAAACGCTAGGAGTACTAAAACAGCTTAGGAACAAGTTTTTCGCCATAAAGATCGGACCAACTGATTGGACGCGAATGTTTCCACACGGCAACCGTTAGCTCCGAAAGTGATGTTTTTCGCAACTGATACAACAGTCAAAGTTAGCCCCGAGGCCCGCGCAGCCGAAAGTGCGCTGTTCGCATGGGCGGATGCCGGCAAAGCCCAAACGGCTGCGCGCTACTTCCAAAGCGGCCCGGGGCAATACGGCGAGGGCGACCGCTTCCTGGGCATCCGCGTGCCACTCATCCGCGAGACCGCACGCCAGTTCAACACCCTCATGCTCGCCGACTGCGCCGCCCTGCTGCAGTCCCCCTACAACGAAGTGCGCTTGCTGGCGCTAGATGTGATGGTGCGGCGCTTTGCCAAAGGCGACGAGGCGACGCAGACGGCGGTGTACGACTGCTTCATGGCGCAGCGCGCGCGCATCAACAACTGGAACCTGGTGGACGGCTCGGCCCCCTACATCAGCGGCCCCTACCTGCTCCAGCGTGATCGCAGTGTGATCTGGCAACTGGCCGAATCGCCCGTGCTGTGGGACCGGCGCATCGCCGTGCTCAGCACTTTTGCCTTCATTCGCGCAGGCGACTTTGACGACGCGCTCAGGCTTTACGCCCAGCTGCTGGGCGACCCGCACGACCTTATGCACAAGGCCTGCGGCTGGATGCTGCGCGAACTGGGCAAGCGCGACGAGGCGCGGCTGCTGGATTTCTTGCGCACCCACTACGCCGCCCTACCCCGCACCACGCTGCGTTACGCGATTGAGAAGTTCGATGCCACCACCCGCCAAGCCCTGCTACAAGGCCGGTTCGAGCGCTGACACATCAAGCCAAATCGGCCTTCAGCGCTTGTGCAGCTTGCGCGAGTAGCTCCTTAAACCATAGCAACGACTGGTTCGGCCACTGCCGGTGCTTCCGGCTGTACATAGCGGGCCACAAACGCGCCCACCGCCTGCTGCGGCAAGTCCACCCACACCGTGTGCCCGCTGCCGGGCGCCAAGTCCATGGCTTGTCCCTCGGCGTTTTCCATGCGGGTCAGGGTGGCATCCACATTGCCGGCGGGGTGGATGATTTCCAGCCGGTCGCCCACCGCAAACTTGTTGCGCACATTCACCTGCGCCAGGCCGCGCTCTGTATCAAACGCCAGCACATCGCCCACATACAGGCTGCGCCCGCTCTCGGAGTAGCCGCGCAGGTAGTTTTGGGTGGCCTCAGGCGTGTGGCGCTGGAAGAAGCCGCTGGTGTAGCCCCGGTTGGCCAGGCCTTCGAGCTGGCCCAGCAGCTCGGGGTTGAGCGCACGGCCTGCCACCGCGTCGTCAATCGCGGCACGGTAAGCCTGCGCAGTGCGGGCCACGTAATACGGGCTCTTGGTGCGGCCTTCAATCTTGAGCGAGTCGACGCCGATTTCCACCAAGCGCTGCACATGCTCGATGGCGCGCAAGTCTTTGGAATTCATCACGTAGGTGCCGTGCTCGTCTTCCTCGATGGGCATGTAGTCACCGGGGCGCTGGCTCTCTTCCAGCAAATAAGCAATGCTTTGGTGCGCCTCGATGGGCACCGTGCTGCCCTGTCCGCAGGCGTGGCCGCTGCGCTGAGGGCTCAGCACATCACCACTCGCATCGACTTGGGCCGCATGTGTCTTGTAGTCCCAGCGGCAAGAGTTGGTGCAGCTGCCCTGGTTGGCATCGCGGTGGTTGAAGTAGCCCGAGAGCAGGCAGCGGCCTGAGTAAGCAATGCACAGCGCGCCGTGCACAAACACCTCCAGCTCGGTGTCCGGGCAGTCCTGGCGGATTTGCGCCACCTGGTCCAGCGACAACTCGCGCGAGAGGATGACGCGGCTGATGCCCACCTTGCTCCAGAACTTCACCGCTGCCGCATTCACCGTATTGGCCTGCACCGAGAGGTGAATCTCCATCTCCGGCCAGGCCTCGCGCGCCAGCATGATGAGGCCGGGGTCGGACATGATCATCGCGTCGGGCTTGAGGTCGATCACCGGCTGCATGTTTTTCACGTAGCTCTGCGTCTTGTTGCCATGCGGGAAGATGTTGGACACCAGATAAAACTTCTTGCCCTGCGCGTGCGTGTACTCAATGCCGGCGCGCAGCACATCGAGGCTGCCAAAGTCGTTGTTGCGCACGCGCAAGCTGTAACGCGGCTGGCCCGCGTACACCGCCGTGGCGCCGAAGGCCAAGGCCGTTTGCAACATGGCCAGCGAGCCGGCAGGGGCGAGCAATTCAGGGGTGCGGAGGGAGGAGCGCAAAGGGCTAGAAGGGGCAGCAGAAGTCATGCTCAAATTATCCAGGCCGCACCCTTCTCCGGGCCGGCGCAAACATTGACCGGCATCAAGAAAACCGCACGCGCCTCAAATGATGCTGCGCAGGACTTCCGCCGTGTCTTGCAGCGCCGGCAGCAGCTTTTTTTGTGCCGCTTCGGGAGGGTAAATCTCCCGCTGGTAGGTCATGCTGAGGGCACCGTGGCAGTGGCCCTTGCGGTCCAGCAGCGGCACCGCCACCCCGGACATGCCCACGTTGATGAACTGGTCGGTCATCCAGTAGCCCAGATTGCGGGCGGACTCCACCAGCTCCATAAAGGCATCGGGCTTGGTAATGGTTTGCGGCGTGAAGCGGCTGAAATCGTGCCCCTCCACCCAGCGCTCCAGCTCGGGGCGGGTGTAGGTCGACAAAATGGCAAAGCCCGCCGACACGCAGTGGGCCGGAATGCGCGCCCCGGTGTGGTAGCCGATGGACAAGACCCGTGGTGCATTGCTGCGCAGCAGGTACACCACGTCCTGCCCGTCGAGCACGCTGAGGTTGGCGGTTTCTCCCGTCTGCATGGACATGCGCTGCAAAAACGGTTGCACCAGGCGCGGCAGGCGAGCCGAGTCCAGGTAGCTCTGCCCCAGGCGCAAGATGCTGGGCAGCAGCCAGTAGTACTTGCCGTCGGTGCCGGCGTAGCCGAAATGCACCAGGCTCAGCAGGTAGCGGCGCGCAGCCGTGCGGGTCAGGCCGGCCAGCGCACCGGTTTCGGTGGCGGTGAGCCGGGGGCGCTCGTCAGAAAACGACTCGATCACCCGCAGGCCCTTGCCCAGGCATTCAATCAACAACTTCGGATCTATTTCTGTCGACATGGTGGTGTGTGAGTCTAGGGTGAAACCCTTATTGCGATCATTCAAAGCGCACGCGCGATCGATGATTGTACGCAGCACACATCGCAGACCTCGTATTTACCCGAACAGACCACTACATTCACCGCTCTTGCCACTGAGGCGCGCTGCGCGTGGGGCATTTCATTTTGGAGCGTACATGTCAAGTTCTACCGGTGTGCCGCACGACAGCGGCCAAACCAAAAAAGCAACCGCCAGCGGTTGGATCGGCTCCGTGCTGGAGTATTACGACTTCTTCATCTACGCCACGGCTGCGTCGCTGATTTTTCCGCAGCTGTTCTTCCCCTCTACCGACCCGCAAATGGCCATCATCGCCTCGCTGGCGACCTATGGCGTGGGGTACGTGGCACGGCCCATCGGCGCGTTCTTTTTGGGCCACTGGGGCGACACGCATGGCCGCAAGCAGGTGTTGATTCTGTGCATGTTCCTGATGGGCTTCTCCACCCTGGCCGTGGGCTTGCTGCCCACCTATGCACAGGTCGGCCTTTGGGCGCCTGCCTTGTTGGTGGTGTTGCGCCTGATGCAGGGCTTTGCCGTGGCCGGTGAAATCTCGGGGGCCAGCTCCATGATCATGGAGCACGCACCGTTCGGCCGCCGGGGCTACTACGCCAGCTACACCCTGCAAGGTGTGCAGGCCGGCCAGATTTTGGCGGCCGCCATCTTCTTGCCCCTGGCCTACTTTTTGCCCAACGAAGCCTTTAACAGCTGGGGCTGGCGCATTCCCTTCCTGCTGAGCTTTGTGGTGATCATTGTGGGCTTCTACATCCGCAAGGAAGTGGAAGAAACGCCCATCTTCGCGGAAGAACAAGCCCAGGGCGTGGTACCCCGCGCCCCCATCGTGCAAGCCTTCACCGAATGCTGGCGCGACATGCTGCGCGTGTCCTGCATGGCGCTGATGAACGTGATTCCGGTGGTGACCACCATCTTCGGTGCCGCCTATGCGGTGCAGGCAGGCTACGGCATCGGCTTTGACAAGAGCGTGTACCTCTGGATTCCCGTCATCGGCAACTGCGTGGCCGTGGTGGTGATTCCCATGGTGGGCAACCTGTCTGACCGCATCGGCCGCCGTCTGCCGGTGGTGGTGGGTGCACTGGGCGCGGGCTTGCTGTCCTTCGGCTACCTGTACGCCATCAGCGTCAAAAACGTGCCGCTGGCCGTGGGCATGTCCATCCTGATGTGGGGTGTGGTGTACCAGGGCTACAACGCCGTGTTCCCCAGCTTCTTCCCTGAAATGTTCCCGGCCCGCACCCGTGTGACCGCCATGGCCATTTCGCAAAACGTGGGCACCATGATCACCGCCTTGCTGCCAGCCTTGTTTGCTACCGTGGCGCCCCCCGGCTCGGCCAACATCCCGCTGACTGTGGGCTCGATTGCCCTGGCCATCACGGCCATTGCCGCAACAGCTGCCTGGACGGCCCGCGAGAACTCGCGCATCCGGCTGCAGGACCTGGGTAACCCGAACGCCATGCCGGTAGAAGAATCGGCATACTTGGCCCAACGGCAACAAGCCATTGACTCCGCAAAGGCAGCTTAACCATGCGTATTACCGGTAACACCGAGCTCGTCGCTCACATCGGCTTCCCTACCCACGCCTTCAAGGCGCCGATGATTTACAACCCCTGGTTTGAAAAATGCGGCGCCAACGCGGTGGTCGTGCCCATGGGCTGCAAGCCTGAGGACTACCCCGCCTTTTTGCGCAACGTTTTCCGCCTGAGCAACATCCGGGGCGCGCTGATCACCATGCCACACAAGGTCACCACCGTGGGCCTGCTGGACGAGGTATCGCCCACCGCCTCGATTGCCGGGGCCTGCAATGCCGTGCGCCTGAGCGCCGACGGAAAGCTGCAAGGCGACATGTTCGATGGCGAAGGCTTTGTGCGCGGCGTAAAGCGCAAAGGCTGCGTGCTCCAGGGTGCCCGCGCGCTGGTGGTGGGTTGTGGGGGTGTGGGCTCGGCGATTGCCGCCTCCCTCGCGGCCGCCGGCGTGGCGGCGATCGCCCTGTTTGACCCCATGGATGCCTCCCAGCAAGGGCTGGCCTCGCGCCTGCAAAAGCACTACCCAGCGCTGCAGGTGAGCACCGGCAGCAACGACCCGGCCGGCTTCGACATTGTGGTCAACGCCACCCCCATGGGCATGAACGTGGGCGACCCCATGCCCATGGACGTGAGCCGCATTGCCGCCAGCACCTTTGTGGGTGAGGTGGTGATGAAGTCCGAGATGACCGCATTTTTGGAAGCCGCCCGCGCGCGCGGCTGCCGCTTCCAGATCGGCTCGGACATGCTGTTTGAGCAGATTCCGGCCTATCTGGAATATTTCGGCTTCCCCAGCACCACCGCCGACGAACTGCGCGCCATCTCTACGCTGCACTACGAAGGCTGAGTGTTTTCAAGGGTCCGTGCCACTGCGTGACAATGGCCGGGCCCATGAAAACCAAATACTTTGTCCAGCTGGTGGCGCTATCGTCCTTATGGGGCGCCTCCTTCCTCTTCATCCGCATCGCCAGCCCGGTATTCGGCCCCAACCTGCTAGCCCTGTTGCGGGTCAGCATGGCCACTCTCACGCTGGCACTGCTCATGCGCCTGATGCGCCAACCCTGGGCCTGGCAGCAGTGGCGCACCCTGGCCGTCATCGGCCTGCTGTCGGTGGCTGCGCCTTTTTTGCTATTCGCGTGGGCCGGTTTGCAACTGCCGGCCGGCTATAGCGCCTTGCTCAACTCCACCGCCGTCATCTTCGGCATGTTTGCCTCGGCCCGCATGGGGGAAGACACCATCACCCTCAAAAAACTGCTGGGCTGCGCCTGCGGCTTCGGGGGCGTCGCCCTAATCGTGAGCCTGGGGCCCGTGGAGCCCTCCTTCAAGGTGGTGATGGCCGTGCTGGCGTGCGTGGCGGCATCGGCCTGCTACGGTTTTTCCACCCCGATTACCAAACGCGCTGTCGGCCAAATGCAGCCCCTGCAGATTGCGGCCGGCATCCACGCCCTATCGTGGCTCATGCTGTTGCCGGGTGCGGCCTACAGCCTGCCGCAAGCCGGGTTTTCGGTGTCCGCCTTGCTGGCGGTGGCGGTCATGGGGGTGGTGACCTCGGGCCTCGCCTACTGGGCCCACCTGCGCATCATGCAGCACGTCACCCCAGTGGCGGCCATGAGCCCCATCTTCATGGTGCCGGTGTTCGGCGTGCTGTGGGGCCATGTGTTTCTGGGCGAGCAGCTGGGCCATGGCCTGCTGCTGGGCGGGGGCTTGGTGCTGCTGGCCAGTGCGCTCATTACCGGCTTCAACCCCCTGCAGCGCTGGCTGGACCTGGTAGACGCCAAGCCCTAGCGCTTGTCACGGAACGGTCACGCGGCGCCACCATCATCCGCCGCTGACTGTTTTCACTACTAGGGACTCTTTGTTTATGACCTCCATCCGCTTCACGGCAAGTGCCGTTGCCATGTCTGTTGCCGCCTTGCTGGCGGCCTGCGCAACCAACGGCGTGCAAACCTCCGCCTACCCCACCCTGAACGGCGCCAAGCCGCTGGTCATCGGCCACCGCGGCGCCAGCGGCTACCTGCCCGAGCACACTCTGGCCTCCTACAAAAAGGCGATTGAAATGGGTGCCGATTTCATCGAGCCCGATCTGGTGGTCACCAAAGACGGCGAGCTGGTAGCCCGCCACGAACCCAACATCACCGCCACCACCGATGTGTCGGTCCGCGCCGAGTTCGCCAGCCGCAAAACCACCCGCAAGGTGGACGGCGTGAACGAAACCGGCTGGTTCGTCACCGACTTCACCCTGGCCGAGCTGCGCACCCTGCGCGCCAAGCAACCCAACGCCGCACGCGACAAGTCGTTCGACGGCCAGTTCCAAATCCCCACCTTCCGCGAAATTCTGGAGCTCGCCAAAACCGAGTCGGCCCGCACCGGCCGCACCATCGGCGTGTACCCCGAAACCAAGCACCCCACTTACCACGTGGATGCGGGTCTGCCCATCGAGCCACGCTTACTGGCCATGCTGGCTGAGTATGGCTACACCAAGAAAGACTCTCCGGTCATCATCCAGTCGTTTGAAGTGTCCAACCTCAAAGCCTTGCGCAAGTTGACCCAGGTGCGCCTGGTACAGCTGGTGGACGCCGACGATGTGGACGCCAAGGGCAACGTGACCCTGGTCGCGCCTTTCGACAAGCCTTATGACTTTGCTGTGGCCAAAGACAGCCGCACCTTCCCCGACCTGCTGACCCCCAAGGGTCTGGCCGAAGTCAAAACCTACGCTGACGGCATCGGCCCCTGGAAGCCCTATCTGGCCAGCGCCGCCCAAGTGCTGGGTGCCGACGGCAAGCCGCGTGACCTGAACGGTGACGGCAAGATCACCGACAACGACCGCGTCGCCCTGCCCCCCACCGATGTGGTGAAAAACGCCCACGCCGCCGGCCTGTTTGTGCACGCCTACACCTTCCGCAGCGAAGCCCCCGGCCTGCTGTCCGACTACAAGGGCGACCCCAAGGCCGAGTACAAGCGCTTCTTCGCGCTCGGTGTGGACGGCTTGTTCAGCGACTTCCCCGACACCGCCGTGGCGGTGCGCGACGGCAAGTAAGCACCTCAGGTGCTCCCTGCAAAAACAGCGCTGCAGCGCTGTTTTTTTATGCCCGGACCAGCGCGGGCAGGCCCGTAAAATGGCCGGCTGATGACCGCACGCCCCGCCCCCTCCCACCCGCCGCTGTCCACCCGTACCGAATTTGCGGCCCTGTGGCAGCTGGCCTGGCCCATCCTGATCGGTCAACTGGCCAATGTGGGCATGTCGGTGGTCGATGTGGCCATGGCCGGCCACGCATCGGCGCATGACCTGGCCGGCATCTCGCTGGGGGTGTCCATCTGGAACATCATCATCATCACCCTCATGGGGTTGATGATGTCGGTCGCCCCCCTGGTGGCCCACCATGTGGGTGCCCGGGAGTTTGACAAGGTGCCCCACCTGGTGCGCCAGGGCCTCTGGAAGGCACTGGGCGTGGGCCTAGTGGCGCTGGTGCTGGCCCAGCTCTCGGCCCGCGTGTTTGACCACATGGACATAGAACCCCATGTGCATGAGGTGGCCACAGGCTTTGTGCAGATCATCAGCTTTGCCCTGCCCGCCTTCGCCTGCTACCGCGTGCTCTACGGCTACAGCGCCAGCCTCAACCAGACCAAGCCCTTGATGGTGATGTCGCTGGGCGCGCTGCTGCTCAACGTGCTGGTGAACTGGCTGCTGGTGTTTGGCGTAGGGCCCTTCCCGCGCCTGGGCGGGCTGGGTTGTGCCTGGGCCACGCTCTTGTGCGTGTGGTTCAACCTGATCGGCCTGCTGGTGTGGATGCGCCTGTCCCCCGCCTACCGCAGCACCTGGCCGTTCGCGCACTGGGAGTGGCCGCACCCCGAGAAGCTGGCGGCCTTGTGGAAGCTGGGCTTTCCCATCGGGGTGACCTACTTTGCCGAGACCAGCGCCTTCGGTCTGATTGCGCTGCTGATTGCCGAATTCGGCAGCCGCGAGGTCGCCGCGCACCAGATTGCCCTCAACTTCACCTCGCTGATTTTCATGGTGCCGCTCAGCATGGGCACCGCCTTGCTCACCCGCGTGGGCCAGAGCCTGGGCGCGGGCGACCCGGTGGCAGCCCGCTTCCGAGCCTGGGTGGGGGTCAAAGCGGGTCTGGGCTTCGGGGTGTTGTCTGCCCTGGGCATGGCGGCCATGGCCCACCAGATTGCCTGGGCCTACACCAATGACGCCACCGTGGCCACGCTGGCCGCGCAGCTGCTGTTTTTGGCGGCGGTGTTTCAGATGTCCGACTCGGCGCAGGTGGTCATCAGCTGCGCCATTCGCGGCTACAAGGTCACCCGCAGCCCCATGGTGATTCACCTCACCGCGTTCTGGGGCTTCTCGCTGCCACTGGGTTGTGTGCTGGGCCTGGCACCCGAGTGGCTGCCCTGGCGCCCGGTGCAGGCCATGGGCGCACAGGGCTTCTGGATTGCGCTGGTGGTGGGCTTGACCGTAGCAGCTACCGGCTTGCTGCTGTTGCTGCGCCGGGTCACTCGCGCCCACCTCACCACCCAACACGCACCACACCACACCACACCATGACGACCGCCCTGCCTTTTTACCTCTGCCTGGCCGGCCCTACGGCAGCCGGCAAAACGGCGGCGGCGCTGGCCATCGCGGCGGAGCATGACGGCGAAATCATCAGCGTCGACTCGGCCTTGGTCTACCGTGGCATGGACATCGGCACCGCCAAACCCGAGCCGCACGAGCTGGCCGCCGTGCCCCACCACCTGATCAACATCCGCGACCCGCTGGACGCCTACAGCGCGGCCGAGTTCGTCAAAGACGCACAAGCGCTGATCACCGACATCCACGCCCGCGGCAAGCTGCCCCTGCTGGTGGGCGGCACCATGCTCTACTTCAAAGCCCTGTTTGACGGGCTGGACGACATGCCCGCCGCCAGCCCCGAGGTGCGCGCCGCGCTGGAGGCCGAAGCAGCAGCGCTGGGCTGGCCCGCCATGCATGCGCAGTTGGCGGTGGTAGACCCTGTCACGGCGGCCCGCTTGGCCCCGGCGGACAGCCAGCGCATCCAGCGTGCGCTGGAGGTGTACCGGGTGTCCGGCCAGCCGCTTTCTGCGTTTCACGCCCAGCAAAGTGCTATAAAAAAAGAAGCTGCTCGCGCAGATGCTACGGGCGCTAGCGCCCTGTTTTCCTTGGAACCTGCCGATCGGGCCTGGCTGCATGGCCGCATCGCCCAGCGCTTTGACCTGATGCTGCAAGGCGGTTTTTTGGACGAAGTGCGAGCGCTCATGGCCCGTGGCGACCTGCACCCCGACCTGCCCAGCATGCGCTGCGTGGGCTACCGCCAGGCCTGGGAAGCACTGGCCGGCACCAGCCCCATGGCAGAGCTGCGCGACAAAGGCATTGCCGCCACCCGCCAGCTCGCCAAACGACAAATCACCTGGCTGCGCTCCATGCCGCAGCGCCAAGTGGTGGTCGCAGACCAGCCGGGCGCGCAAAACGCCTTGCTGCACGCCGTGCGCCCCCTCATCCACACCCACCACAAGCGCAGCGCCCCATGACCTTGCAACTCCACGCCCTGGGCAAGCACTACGGCAGCACACCGGTGTTTGCCAACGTTTCGCTCAACGTGGCGCCGGGCGAGTTCGTGGCCATCGTGGGGGAGTCGGGCGTGGGCAAATCCACCCTGCTCAACTGCATGGCCGGGCTGGACAGCTGGGACACCGGCCGCGTGCACCTCGCCGGGCACGACCTGGGCGACCTGAACGACGACCAGCGCGCCCTGCTGCGGCGTGAAAAAGTGGGCTTTGTGTTTCAGGCCTTCCATGTGCTGCCGCACCTCGATGTGGCGCAAAACGTCGCCCTGCCTTTGCTGCTGCTGGGCCGCAACGAGCCAGAGCGGGTCGACGCCTTGCTGCACGCCGTGGGCCTGGGCGGCCTGGGGGCACGCCTGCCGCAACAACTCAGTGGCGGCCAGTTGCAGCGGGTGGCGATTGCCCGTGCACTGGTGCACCAGCCCGCGCTCATCCTGGCGGACGAGCCCACCGGCAACCTGGACCCCACCACTGCCGCCAAAGTCATGGCGGCACTGGTCAGCCAGACCCGCCTGCACGGCAGTGCGCTAGTGCTGGTGACCCACTCGCTGGCTGCCACTGAACAGGCCGACCGGGTGCTGCATTTGCGCAGCGACGGCATCGCCCCGGTGCCCGGCTGACAAAACCGGTGCGCTGCGCTAGACTGAAACGCAGCCCTCCTCCACCCGGCGCAACCCGCCCCAACTCCAAGCGCAGATGCAAATGCAAGTGCAAGTGATCCACCCTGCTATTCGCAGCGCCGTTGTGACCGTATCGCTCATGGTTTGGGCTGGCGCCAGTGCGGCGCACTGTAGCCGCGCTGTACAGGTACCGGTGTCGGCCACCGGGTACAGCGTGGTGATCGAGGGGCAGTCGGTGCGCGGTATTTACCCCGAGATGCTCAAGAGCATTTCCGACAAGGAAAATTGCCGTTTTGCCATGACGCCGGTTCCACGCGCCCGTCTGGAGAAACTGTTTGAAACCGGCAAGGCCGACATGATCGTGGCCGCGCAGCGCTCGACCCACCGCGATGAATTTGGCGTGTTTGTGCCCATGGTGCGCAGCCGCGCCACCCTGATTTCCCTGGACGATGCACAGCGCGCGCCCTTCAAAAACTTTCAGGAACTGGTCGACCACAAAGAGGCCCGCCTGGTGGTGGTGCGGGGCTACGACTACGGCAGTGGCTACCAGGATCTGATCGACACCCTGAGCCATGACAACCGCGTGGTCTTTGAGGTCGACCCGCAAGCCGTGGGCCGACTGCTCAAGTCCAACCCCGGCGATGTGACCATCATGGTGCCCACCATTTTGTATGGTGCCATGCAGGAAGACCCCCGCCTGCGCGACCAGCTCGACAAGCTGCGCATCGAACCGCTGGACAACCTGGTCTGGGGCGAAAGCGGCGTGTACCTTGCCAAGGCGATGGAGCCCGGCCTCTTCAAATACCTGCTGGCCGCCATGCAGCGTGCGGCCCAGAGCGGCACGGTGCACAAAGGCTTTGCCTCTTACTATCCAGTGCAAGTGCTCAAAGACAGCATCAAGCCGCTGGACCGCCCCCAGCCCTGAGCGCAGGCGCCCGCCCCGTGCGGCAGGGCCATATCACCACTGCTGCACCAGCACCCCGTTCAACAAGCGGTAACCACGCACCGCCATGGCCCGCGCCTCGGCCTCGTCATGGGTCACCCACAGAGTCGCCATGCGGTGCTCGGCAATGTGGGACTTGAACTCGTCGCGCAGTTGCAGGCGCAAATCGGCATCCAGCGCCGAAAAGGGCTCGTCCAGCAGCAGCGCGCGCGGGCGGGTGATGAGGGCCCGCGCCAGGGCCACCCGCTGCTGCTCGCCCCCCGAGAGTTGCCAGACCTTGGAGTGGGCATAGGCCGACAGGCCAAAACGCGCCAGCATGGCCACCGCCTGCTCGCGTGCAGCGGCTTTCGGCACACGCTGCTCCACCAGGCCAAAGGCCACGTTGTCTTGCACATTCAAGTGGGGAAACAGCGCAAAGTCCTGAAACATGAGCGCGAAACCGCGCCGCTCGGGCGGCAGGCCGGAGATATCTGCACCATCCATGCACACCCGGCCGGCATCGGCCTGCTCCAGCCCGGCGGCAATGCGCAGCAAGGTGCTTTTGCCACTGCCGCTAGGCCCGAGCAACGCCACCGTGTCGCCAGCGGCTACGGCCACTGAAGCGCCCTGCAGCAAGGCCTTGGGCGCGCCGTGCGGCGGTGTCCATTGTTTGAAAATGTTCTGCAACTCAAGCACGCGCGTCTTCCTCGTTATCGATCTCTTCGGCCGGCCACTCAATGAGCACAAAGGCCAGCAAGGCCAGCGCCATCAGCACACAGGCGAGCACCTGCGCGGCGGCCAGATTGTCGGCGCCCGGCTTGCCCAGGTGCTGGTAAATCAGGGTGGTGAGTGTGGCCCACTCCGGGCGCGACAAAAACAGGCTCACCGCAAACTCCCCCACCGCGGTGGCGGCCGCAAAGGCCATGCCCCTGCGCAAGGCCGGTGCGAGCAAGGGCAGCGTCACCCGCCAGAAACAGCGCCACGGGCTGGCGCCCAGGCTGCGTGCGGCCTCCAGGTAGTGCGCGGGCAGGCTGTCCAGCCGCGCGGCCAGTGCTTTGGCCACAAAGGGATAGGCTAAGAGCGCATACGCCGCCACCAACACCCCAAAGCTGCCACTGGCCTGCGGGTACAGCAGCAGCAAGCCAAAGGCCACCATCACCGGCGAGACGATGAAGGGCAAAAACACCAGCGTGCGCAGCCACAACACCCGCTGCGCCGCCAGCGCGTGGGCCAACCCGAGGCCGGTGGCCAGCACCAAGGCCAGCACCGAGAACTGCGCCGTGTTGCCCAAAGCGAGCAGCGTGTCTTCATCGGTCAACACCTCCCAGACGGATGCTCCTGAATGTATAGCGCCTTGCGCAATACTGGCGAGCGGTAGCAGGCAAATCAACACCCAAAGCAGCACCACCGCCACCACTGCGAGCCACTGCGCGGCACCTGCGGGCCGGCGGCGCGGCAGGGCATCAGCACGCGCGGGGGCGGCCATGCGCCGCTCGATGGCGGCATAGCTCCAAGCCACCACGCCGGTGAGGGCCAGCATCCACAAGGACAGCACGCCGGCCTGCCCCAGTTGCAGCTCATGCGCCACCAAGGTGTAAATCTCGACCTCGGCAGTCGCATAGTCTTGCCCGCCCAGCACCAGGGCCAGCCCGAAACCCGAAAAGCAATACAAAAACACGAGGCACAAGGCAGACGCCAGCCACGGCGCAATGGCCGGCCACTCCACGCGCCAGAAGGCACGCCACGGCGTGGCGCCCAGGCTACGGGCCGCCGCCACGCGGGCTGCGCTCACCTGAGACAGTGCATCCACCCCGGCGCGCACCACCACACACAGATTGAAAAAAAGGTTGCCATAGAGCAGCAACCACGGCGTGCCCTGCAAGTCCGGCCCGCCCCACTGCACCAAGAGGCCCCGCGGCCCCATCAGGGCCAGCACGCCCATGGCAGCCACCAGCGTGGGCACCACAAAAGGCAGCATGAGCCCGCGCAGCATCCAGTGGCGGCCGGGAAACTCCAGCCGTGCCAGCACCCAGGCCATGGGCAAGCCCAAGAGCAGCGTGGCCCCGCAGGTGATGGCCGCCTGCGCGAATGACCAGATCAGGCGGCCGCGCAGGTAAGCGTCTTGCCACGGCGCCCACAGGCTCTCTGCCCCCCAGCCCTCCAATAGCAAACGCAGCGCAGGCGCCACCAGCACCACCGCCAAAAAGGCCAGTGGCAGCGCCGCCAGCGCCCAGCGCTGCCAACGGGAGGGGTGCAGTGCGGCGTGCCGCATACCGCAGAGGCCGCAGCGTTTGAAACTTACTTCAGCACCACCTTGGTCCAGCGGGCCACCCAGTCAGCGCCCTTGGCGGCGATGTCGGTATCCGAGGGTGCGCTGAACGCGGTGGGCTCTGGCGCGAACTTAAAGGCATCAGCCTTGGCGACACCGGCCTCTGCGGGGTACATCCACATCTCCGTCTGCATGCCGCTCTGCACGGGGGCGGAGCGCAAAAAGTCCACGAACTTATCGGCCAGTGCACGCTCTTGGCCGCCTTTGACCAAAGCCACACCTTCGACCTGGCGGAACACAGCGCCGGGCAGGCTGAGCGAACCGGTTGGCGGCTCGGCCAATTTGGTCTTGCTGTAAAACAACTCGGCCGCCGGGCTGGTGGCGTAGCTCACCACCAAGGGGTGCTTGCCGCCGTTCTGGCTGAACTCGGTGTAGTAGGCCTCGGTCCAGCCCTTGGCCACTTTCAGGCCGTTGGCGCGCAGCTTGGCCCAGAAGTCAAAGGCTTTGTCTTCGCCCAGCGTGCCGATGGTGGAGAGCAAAAACGCATAGCCGGGGCTGCTGGTGGCGGGGTTTTGCACCACCAGCAATTTGGCGTAGGCGGGTTGGGTCAGGTCGTCCAGGGTTTTGGGCAGGGCTACGCCGTTTTTGGCGAACCAGGCTTTGTCGTAGTTGAGCGTCACGTAGCCGTAGTCCACCGGCACCAGCGGGGCAGGCAACTCGGCTGCCGGCTTGCGGCCTGCTGCCGTGGCAGCGGAGGTATCGAGCACGCCGGCTGCCAGGGCTTTGGGGGCCAGGGCGTTGTCAATGCCGTAGACCACATCGGCAATCGGGTTGGCTTTGGTGAGGATGAGCTTGTTCAGCATCTCGCCCGCATCACCGGCTTTGGTAATACGCAGTTTCACGCCGTTGTCTTTTTCAAACTGGGCCAGCAGCGGCTTGGGAACGGAGAAGGAGCTGTGCGTGAGCACGCGCAGGTCAGCGGCGTGGGCCCCTATGTGAGCGGTAGCCAGGCCTGCGGTCAGCAAGGCGGCGGCCAAAGTGGTTTTCAGGTGCGAAAAAATCCCGTGTTGCATGGTGTGCTCTCTTTCAATGCGCCAACGCGGACCGCATCAAAAGCCGGCACCCACAGGGGGACAACAGGCTTCTCACACTTCCTACGCTGGCATGACCCAGATCAGGTTCGTGGGGTATGTCTCAGCCCTGTGAAGGGCACCCCCGGTGGAAGCCGTGATTGTAGGCCGCCGGCACCCGAGCGCCCCGGGGGGACGCACAATCGCCCCATGGTCCCGTCATTGCGCAAACCCCTTTGGCCGCTGCTGGGCAGCTTCTCGTGGCAGGAGCTGCGGCAGCACCCGTGGCGCAATGCAGCGGCCGTGGTGTCGGTGATGCTGGGAGTGGCGCTGGCCTTCTCGGTGCACCTGATCAACGCCTCTGCGCTGGACGAGTTTTCGCAAGCGGTGCGCTCGGTCGGCGGCCAGCCGGACCTCGAGCTGCGCAGCGCCAACAGCAGCGAAGGCGTGCCCCTGGCCCTGTGGGGCCGGCTGCAGCAGGACCCGGACATTGCCCTGGCCGCACCGGTGCTGGAGCTGAGCACCTACGTGGTGCCCACGCTGCCTGCCCCCGGTGCCCATACACCCCACGATGCGCCCCAAGATACCCCGCGCGTGCTGCTGCGGGTGGTGGGGGTGGACCCCGTGCAAGTGGCCGCCGTGGCCCCGGAGCTGCTGCCCCGGCCCGACGCCAGCGCGGGCAGTGAACGGCTGGCCTTCTTCGCACCCGACACGGTATTCCTGAACCCCACAGCGCGCCAGGCCTTGAAGGGCAACACCCTGCAACTGCAAACCGGTTTGCGCCTGAGCACGGTGCGGGTGGCGGGCAGCGTGCAGGCCGGTGGCGCGCCCTTGGCGGTGATGGACATCGCCGCAGCGCAAGACCTGTTTGGCGTGGGCGAACGCATCACGCGGGTGGACCTGCGGCTGCGCGCGGGCGCAGACCGCCAAGCGCTGATGCAGCGCCTGCAAGCCGCCGCCGATTGGCCCGCAGGCGCCACGCTGCGCGAGCCGGGAGATGCAGTGGCCCGCATCAGCAACCTCTCGCGCGCCTACCGGGTGAACCTGACGGTGCTCGCGCTGGTGGCACTGTTTACCGGCGGGTTTCTGGTGTATTCGGTGCTGGCCCTGAGCGTGACGCGCCGCTCCCAGCAATTCGCCCTGCTTGCCGTGCTGGGCCTCACCGGCCGGGAGCGCCTGCAACTGGTGCTGTGCGAGGCCACGGTGCTGGGCGCCTTGGGCAGCGCGCTGGGGCTGTTGCTGGGCACCGCCTTGGCAGCCCTGGCCCTGCGCCTGCTGGGCGGCGACCTGGGCGGGGGCTATTTCAGCGGCGCCACACCGGCTTTGCAATGGAGCCCCTGGGCCGCGCTGGTTTTCGGGGCACTGGGCACTGCGGCGGCCCTGCTGGGTGCCTGGGGCCCGGCGCGCCTGGCGCAGCAATTACCACCGGCCCAAACCCTCAAAGGGCTGGGGCACCACAGCGGTAGCCGCACGCCGCTGCGCACCGGCGCCGCACTGCTGCTGGCGGGCGCCCTGCTGGCCCTGCTGCCCCCGGTGTGGGACATGCCGCTGGCCGCCTACCTGAGCGTGGCGGCCCTGCTGCTGGGTGGCATCTTGATCCTGCCTGCGCTGGTGGGCGCAGTGCTAAACCGCGTTGCCCCCCTGCTCACCCGCCACTTGCTGCCCCTGCTGGCGGTGGAGCGGGCACGCCGCGTGCGCGAGAGTGCGGCGGTGGCGGTGAGCGGTGTGGTCGCGGCCCTGAGCCTGGCCGTGGCACTCACGGTGATGGTGGCCAGCTTTCGCGGCTCGGTGATGGACTGGCTGGACCAGGTGCTGCCGGCCGACCTCTACCTACGCACCGCCGTCAGCAGCAGCGCGCTGGACACCGCCTACCTCGACCCCGCCTTCGTGGCGCAAGCAGCCGCACTGCCCGGCGTGGCGCGCGCCACCACCCAGCGCACGCTGCAAGTCTCGCTGGACGCGGCCAAGCCCGCCGTGGCGCTGATTGCCCGCCCGCTGCGCGATGCGCAGAGTGGCCAGCTCCACCTGCCGCTGGTCGGCGAGGTGGCGCCCGTGCCCGAGGGAGCGATTGCCGTTTATGTGAGCGAGGCGGTGGTGGACTTGTATGGCGCCCGGGTGGGGCAGGCTTTTCCGGCGCTTGAGCGCATTTTCAAGCCCAATCAGGCTCTAGCGCCCGCAGAACAAGCGCGAGAAGCTCCTTTTTTCATAGCAGGTATCTGGCGCGACTATGCCCGCCAAACCGGCGCCATCACCCTGGAGCAAGCCGACTTTGCCCGCCTGAGCCGCGACACGCGGGTGAACGACATGGCCTTCTGGCTGGAAGACGGCGCCAGCCCCACCGCATTGCAAAGCCAGATGCGGGCCTTGGCCGACCGCCTGGCCAACACCCCGGGTGGCGAGGCGGGCCGGCTGCTGGAGTTCGGCTCGGCGCGCGAGATACGGGCCACCAGCCTCAAGATTTTTGACCGCAGCTTTGCCGTGACCTACTGGCTGCAAGCGGTGGCCATTGGCATCGGGCTTTTCGGGGTGGCCGCCAGCTTCAGCGCGCAGGTGCTGGCGCGGCGCAAGGAGTTCGGGCTGCTGGTGCACCTGGGGCTCACACGCCGGCAGATACTGCGGGTGGTAGCGCTGGAAGGCGCGGCCTGGACCACGCTGGGCGCACTCGCCGGCGTAGCCTTGGGCCTGGCGGTGGCGGTAGTGCTGGTGCATGTGGTGAACCCGCAGAGCTTTCACTGGACCATGGAGCTGGCCCTGCCCGGGGGGCGCCTTGCGGCCCTGGGCGCAGCGGTGATTGCGGCGGGCACCCTCACCGCCTGGCTCTCCGGCCGCGCAGCAGCCGGGCGGGATGCGGTGATGGCCGTGAAGGAGGACTGGTAAGCCCCGCCTTCACAGCCGCGATCGCCCGCAAGCCACTTATTTTTTGCCGCGGATTTTGCTCAGCTCGGCCTGGGTTTCGTTCCACAAGTCCATGCCGATGTCCGCGCCAATCGAGGCATACACCCGGGTCAGCTTGTCGCGCATGCGGGTGGATTCGGCAGGTGAAAGCTCGTTGATTTGCATGCCCTTGGCCTTGAGATCGGCCACGGCCTTGGCGGCTTCGTCGCGGGTGTCTTTGCGCTCGAAGTCGCGGCTCAGCTTGGCAGCGTCGCTCAAGATCTTTTGCTCATCCTTGGACAGCTGATCCCACCACTTCTTGCTCACCAGCACAATCCAGGGGCTGTAGACGTGGTTGGTCACCGTCACGTACTTTTGCACCTCATAAAACTTGCTGGACAAGATGGTGTTGAAAGGGTTTTCCTGCCCGTCCACGGTGTTGGTTTCCAGCGCGCTGAACAACTCCGAGAAGGCCATGGGCACGGCGTTGGCGCCCAGGGTCTTGAAGCTGTTGAGGAACACGTTGTTCTGCATCACGCGCAGCTTGATGCCTTCCAGATCTTCCACCTTGTTGATGGCGCGCTTGCTGTTGGTGAGGTTGCGGAAGCCGTTTTCCCAATAGACCAAGCCCACCAAGCCCTTTTCTTGCAGCTTGTTGCGGATTTTGTCGCCCACGGGGCCATCCAGCAGGGCATCGGCTTCCTTGGCGTTGCTAATCAAAAACGGCGTGTCCCACAAAGCCATTTCTTTGGTAATGCCGACCAGCGTGGCGGTAGAGCCGACCATCATTTCCTGCGCGCCGCCGATCAGCGACTGCTGCATTTGCGTGTCCGGGCCCAAAGCGGCGGCACCGATGGCGCGCACCTTCATCTTGCCGCCGGAGGCTTTTTCCACCGCCTCGGCAAACACCTTGGCCGCGCGGCCCTGGTTGCTCTGTTCGTTGAGGCCGTAGCCGAAGCGGATCAGGCGGGGTTTGATGTCCTGCGCCAGCGCAGGCAGCGCGGCGCTGAACACAGCGGCACCCGCCACGGCCAGGACGGCGCGGCGGATCAGGGTGGTAGAGGCTTTCATGGTGTGTCTCCTAAGCGTTGTGGGGTTGAAAGGTGAAAAAGAGGCTCAGCGCATCCACGCCACCGGCGCGGTCACGATCTGCGGGAAAAGCACGAAGAGGAACAAGATCAGCGTGTAGGTCATAAGGAAGGGGTTCACCCCCTTCACCACCCGGTGCAGCGGCAAGCGCCCCACGCCGGCCACCACATTGAGCACCGTGCCCACGGGCGGGGTGATGAGGCCGATGGCGCCGTTGAGCACAAACATCAGGCCGAAGTACACCGGGTCGATGCCCGCCTTGACGGCAATGGGCAGCATCACCGGCGCAAAAATCAGGATGGTGGGCGTGAGGTCCAAGGCGGTGCCCACCAGAATGAGCACCAACATCATCACCAGCATCAGGAGGCGCGGGCTTTCTACCAGAGGGCCCAGCCAGCCGGAAAGTGTGCTGGGCAAGTCGGCCAGCGTGATCATGTAGCTGGCCACCTGCGCACCGGCACACAAAAACATGACGATGGCCGTGGTTTTGGCAGCCCGCACCAGCACGCCATAGACCTCGGGCAGCTTCATTTCGCGGTGCACAAACAAGGCTACCACCAGGGCGTAAAACGCGGCAACCACAGCCGCTTCGGTGGGCGTGAACACACCGGTTTTCATGCCGCCGATGATGATGATGGGCATCAACATCGCCCAGAAGGCTTTCAAGGTAGCTTGCAAACGCTCACGCAGGGGCAAAGGCTTGCCTTCGGGCAGGTCCATGTCGCGCAACACGTATTTCCACGCCACGATCAGGCCCACGCCCATGATGAGGCCGGGCACGATGCCGGACAGAAACAGCGCGGAAATGGACGTGTTGGTGGTCACCCCATAAATCACAAACGGCATGCTGGGCGGAATGATGGGCGCGATGATGCCACCCGAGGCCAGCAGGCCGGCCGAGGTATGCATGGGGTAGCCCTGCTGGCGCATCATGGGCATGAGGATGGTGGCCAGTGCCGCCGTATCCGCCAGGGCCGAACCGCTCATGCTCGCCATGAGCACCGCTGCGCCAATGGCCACATAGCCCAGCCCGCCACGGATGTGGCCCACCCAGGCCTGCGCCATGGTGATGATGCGCCGGCTGATGCCGCCGCTGTTCATCAGCTCACCGGCCAGTATGAAAAAGGGCACGGCCAACAGCGGGAAGCTGTCCACCCCGGCCACCAGGTTTTGGGCCAGCAACTGGGTGTCCCAAAAATCCAGCACCCAGGCCATGCCGGCACCGGTGAGCACCAGGGCCAGGCCCATGTTCATGCCGATGCCCATGAGGATCAGCATGCCCAACGAGAAAACAATGAATGCGAGTCCTTCGTTGCTCATGGTCTTATTCCACTTCGGCGGTATGGCCCAGGTCCAGCGGGGCGCGTTGAATCAGCTCCCACAAGGCCATCGCACCGATGGACAAGGAGCACAAGAAAGCGGGCAGCGGCAACAGCGCCGTGGGATAGGCCAGCACGACCGAGTAGCTGTCCAGCCCCACCACAATTTGCTGCCAGGCCCCCCGGCCCAGCAGCACACAGGCCAGCAACACCAGCACGCGGATGAGCGCGGTGACCAGCGTCAAGGCCAGCGGGTGGCGCTGCAACAAGCCGACCAGGCTGGTAAACGCCATGTGCTCACCGGCCGGGTAGGCCGCCGTGGCGCCGATGAAGACCATCCAGACGAACAGCAAACGCGAAAGCTCTTCGCTAGCGGCCACGCCGCTGCCAAAGCCGTAGCGCAGCACCACATTCACAAACACCGACAGGGCCATGACCCCGAGGCAAATCGCCATCAGCACATTGGTGGTGCGGACAAATCCGCTGGTGCGCGCCGATTGGTCCGGCGCAGCGTGGGGGGTGCTCATAAAGTCTCCTCAAAAGTCGCCAGCCATTCGGTAATGGTGGCTTGCAATGCATCCAGCGGCAGGGTGGCATCCAGCGTCAGAACGCCGGCCTCACCCACAGGGGGCTGCAAGGTGGCGAACTGGTTGTCCACCAGGCTGGTCGAAAAAAAGTGGCTGGCCGCCCGCGCCGTAACGCGCGCCTGGGCCTCGGCCTGGGTGATTTCCAAAAACACAAACAGCAAACCCGGCTCGGCCGTGCGCAGGCGCTCGCGGTAACTGCGTTTGAGCGCGGAGCAGGTCACCACTGCACCCTGCGGATGCCGGCGGATTTGCTCGCCCAAGGTGGCCAGCCAGCCCTCGCGGTCGGCGTCGGTCAGGGCAATGCCTTGCTGCATCTTGCTGCGGTTGGCGGCGCTGTGGTGGTCATCGCCCTCTACCAGCGGCATGCCGGTGGCTTCAGCCACGCGCGCGCCGACGCTGGATTTGCCACAGCCCGCCACCCCCATGATCACAATCGATTTCATAGCTTTCTTTTTGGATAGCGCTATCCAAACTATTTCAAAAAAAATGCAGCATGCCCGCCAAACGCAGTTTCATGCAGCGCAGTCAGACGATGCGGGTTAGTACCTTGGTACACCGTCTTTGGATAGCGCTATCCTATGAGAAGATTTGCAAAACCCTTTCAGTAGTTTCCCTAGTCCATGAACCACCCACTCCGGCCCCGCGCTACCGGCCGCGTCACCTTGTCCGATGTGGCCCAGTTGGCGGGCGTGAGCCCGATCACGGTGTCCCGCGCCCTGCGGGGGGAGCGCGCCGTGGCACCGGAGCTGGTGGCCAAAGTGCGTGCAGCGGCCGACACCTTGGGCTACGTGCCCAACCCGGCAGCGCGGGCTCTGGCCTCCGGGCAGAGCAGCCATGTGGCGGTGCTGATTCCGATGCTGTCCAACGCCTTGTTTGTGGATCTGCTGGAGGCCTTGCAACAATCCCTGCGGCATGCGGGTTTTCAAACCCTGATCGGCATCACCCACTACGACCCCAGCGAAGAGGAAAGCCTGTTGCGCGAGCAACTGCTGCACCGCCCCGCCGGGTTGGTGGTCACCGGGCTGGAGCGGCATGACAGCACCCGCCAGCTCATCGCCCAAAGCGGCGTGCCCTGCGTGCACCTGATGACGGCCGACGCCCCCGAAGGCGCCCACTGCGTGGGCTTTTCGCAAAAAGACGCCGGGCGGGACATGACCCGCCACCTGCTGGACCGCGGCTACCGCCGCATTGCGTTTGCCGCAGCCCAGCTGGACCCGCGCACCCTGCAGCGGTTGGATGGCTGGCGCAGCGCCCTGCAAGACGCCGGGCTGCATGACGAGGTGCTGGAGTGGCTGAACCCGGCGCCCTCGTCGCTAGGCCTGGGTGCCCGCATGTTTGAACAAATCATGGGGCAGACGCCGCCGGTGGACGCCATCTTTTTTTGCAATGACGACCTCGCGCAAGGCGCCCTGCTGGCCGCCATGCGCATGGGCGTGGCCGTGCCGGAGCGGGTCGCGATTGCGGGCTTCAATGATCTGACCGGCAGCGACCAGATGGTGCCGCCCTTGACCACGGTGCGCACCCCGCGCGCAGAAATCGGCCATGCGGCCGCGCAGATGCTAATTGCATTGATGCACGGCGACCGCATTCCTGCGCCCGCCGTGAACCTGGGCTATGCCCTGCAGGTGCGGCAGAGCACCTGAAAAAGAATCAAGGCGCGTTGGACTCCAACCCGCGCAGCACCTTGCCCCGGCCTGCCGTCAATAACTCGGCATAGCCTGCCAAGCCCGCGAGCAAGCGCCCCATGGCGCGCACCACCAAGGCCAAGCCGTGGCCAATGTCGCGCAGCGGCTGCACCACATTGGCCTGCCAGCGCGTGGCCATGCAGTTCTCGGGCTGCGGCACCCATTCGAGTTGAATGCCATCTTGCCCTTTGTACGCCCACGCCTCCACCACCACGCGCTGCCCGGCGCGCAGTCGCAAGTCATGGCCCAGGGCCACAAAGTGGTCCCCGGTCTCGGTGAGCGGGGTGTGGCGCGACACATCCAGCGTCGCCCAGGCCCGGCCACTCACCACCCGCAGCACACCCGCCGTGCGCGGCTTGATCGTGACGGCCTGACCTTGCGGCAAGGACCAAGTAGACAAAGGGCTGGTGGATGGGCTTAGCGATGACATGGAAAACTCCTTGAAAAGTGTGGATGGGCCAACGAATGATCCGCCCGGTGCCCCTTCACCGTCCAATGAAATCGGGCTATGCTATTCATTCCGATCACGCATCAATCACCCTAGCCCGCTCCAGCACCATGTCTGACGCCATTGCCCCGAACACCGAAATCCGTCTGCGCACCCGCCCGATTGCCGTAGGCCACTTGCGTGCGCTGGAGGCGGTGGCCCGCCACCTCAATTTCCGGGCGGCGGCCGAGGAACTGGCCTTGACGCAAAGCGCGGTGAGCCGGCAGATTCAGGCACTGGAGGAAGAGGTGGGCGTGCCCTTGTTTTTGCGCCACACCCGCGCGGTAGAGCTCACCGGGGCGGGCGGGCAATTGTTGCGTGCGGCGGTACCCTCGCTGGAGCGCATTGACTCGGCGGTGCGACAAATCCGGCGCACGGCGGGGCGCAAAAGTGTGGCCATTTCCACCTGGGCGTCGTTCGCCTCGATGTGGCTGATCCCCCGGCTGGAAGCCTTTCAGGCCGAGTACCCGGACATCGACATCCGCATCGACGCCACCGACAACCCGGTGGACCTGGACACCAGCGATGTGGACTTGGCCATCCGCTACACCCAGCCCGGCAATGTGAGCACAGATGCGGTGCGCCTGTTTGGCGAGCAGCTCACGCCGGTGGCCAGCCCCTGGCTGCTCAAAAGCGGCGCGCCCTTGCGCAAAGCCGCCGACTTGGCCCGCTTCGCGCTGCTGGAAGCCAGCGACACCCACCGCGTGCAAAACCTGGAGTGGCTCACCTGGCGCCGCTGGCTAGAGATCAACCAGCAACCGCGCCTGGAACCCAAGCGCTGGATGTATTTCAACTACGCCCACCAGATTGCCCAAGCCGCCCTCACCGGCCAGGGCATTGCCCTGGCCCGCATGCCCCTGGTGGCCGACAGCCTGGCCAGCGGGGACTTGGTGGAGGTGCTGCCCGGCGGGCGCATCGACACGCCCATGGTCTACTGGCTGCTGGTGGGCGCGCGCAACAGCGGCCGCCCGGAGATACAGGCCTTTTGCGATTGGTTGCTCGCGCAGGCAGCCATCACCCGCACGGCGATTGGCGAGGTGCCCGACCCCGAGACGCAGGCCCATCCGGACTGATTGCCGTGGTCCGCTGCTTGCCGGACAATGCCGCCATGCCCCACACCCCATTTTTTCGCAGCCTGGTCATGGCACTGGCCTTGGGTGCCGCACCGCTGGCTTGGGCCCAGAGCGATGCCCTGGTGACCAAGCGGCCCAGCCCCCTGCGCGACGCACCGGCTGACACCGCCGGGACGCTAGCCACCTTGCCCGCACAAACCGCCCTCACCCGCCTGCCGGCTCGCCAAGGGCCCTACCTGCAAGTCAAGCTCGCCAATGGCAGCACCGGCTGGGTACACCTGTTTGACGTGAACAGCCCCACCGAACAAAGCAGCCTGGCCGCCACGGCTACCGGCGCGCTACGGGGACTGAGCAGCCTGTTTGGCCGCAGCCCCGCCAGCACCAACAACACGCCCACCGCCACCGTAGGCATCCGTGGCCTGGGCGCTGAAGACATTGCCAACGCCCAGCCCAACACCGCCGCTTTGGCGCAAATGGAAGCCCAGCGTCAGGACGCAACCCAAGCCCGCAGCTTTGCAAGCAGCGCCGCCTTGCAGGCCCACACGGTAGAGCCGCTACCCGTCCCCGCGCCCCCGGCCCCACCCGCCGGGCCGGCCGGCCGCCGCATGGAGAGCAACAATTGATGCGCCACCAACTCCACGCCATGGCCCACCACGCCACCCCACGCCATGCCGTCCTGCGCGCCGTCTGCGCCGCAGCGCTCACCGTGCTCTGCTGCCTGCCCGCCGCCCATGCCCAAGACCCCGGCAAAGCGCTGGGCAACCTGTTTCAAAACTTGCTCAAACAAGGCAGCGCGGCACCTGCTGTGAGCACGAATGCCTCCAGCGCCCAGCCTGCGGACCTGGCGGGCCTGCTGAGCCAGTCGATTGAGCAAATCGACGAGCCCAAAGAAATTGAAATGGGCAAGCAGCTCGCCGCCGTGCTGCTGGGCGCCAAGCCGCTGCTGGCTAACCCGGCGCTGCAGCGTTATGTGAACCGGCTGGGCCGCTGGATTGCGCTGCAATCCGCCCGGCCTGACCTGCCCTGGACCTTTGGCGTGCTGGACGACGCCGGCTTCAACGCCTTTGCCGCGCCCGGGGGCTATGTGTTTGTGACCAAAGGCCTGCTGGACGCGCTCAACGACGAGTCCGAGCTGGCCGGCATCCTGGCGCACGAAATCCAGCACGTGGTGGGCAAGCACCACCTCAAGGCCATGCGCAAAAGCGCCCAGGCCGGCCTGCTGACCAGCGTGATTGCCGCCCGCCTGAGCGACCGCACCAACGGCGCACTGCACGGCCAGCTGCTGATGCTGGGCAAAGACATTTACGCCATAGGCTTGGACCAGAGCGACGAACTGGAGGCCGACCGCGTGGGCGTGACCCTGGCCGCCCGCGCCGGCTTTGACCCCTACGGGCTGGTTGCAGTGCTGCAAGGCTTGCGCACCGCAGCGCCGGACAACCCTATGTTCAGCCTGCAGCTCAGCACCCACCCGCCCACGCAAGTGCGGCTGGACCAGCTGGAACAGGCCATGGGCCAGCGCCTGGATGCTTACGCCGGCAAGCCCACGCTGACCATTGCCCAACGGCTGGCGCGTGGCGTAGGCCGCTGATGGGCTTGCACCGCCGACACCTGCTGCTGGCACCCGCCCTAGCTGGCGTGTTACCACCGGCGCACGCCCTGCCCCGCACCACCTTGCGCTTTCCGCGCGATGCGGGCAGCCATAACGACTTCAACACCGAGTGGTGGTACATCACCGGCTATGCCCAGGTGCCGGCCTCGAGCAAGGCACCGCGCCTGTTGGGCTTTCAGCTCACTTTTTTCCGCAGCCGGGTGGCGTCCACGCAGGGCATGCAATCGCGCCTGGCAGCGCGCCAGCTGGTGTTTGCCCACGCGGCGGTGACCGATGTGGATGGCAAAAAGCTGTGGCACGACCAGCGCATGGCCCGCTGGTCCGGCGAGGCACCGGGGCGCAACCCGGCCGACACCGCCCATGCCAGCAGCACCGACACCGCTGTCACCCTGCGCGACTGGCGCTTGCAGCGCGAGGGCCAGGATTTGCACGCCACCATCGTGGGCAACGATTTTGCGCTGGACCTGCAGTTTCACGCCAGCCAGCCGGTGCTGCTACAAGGGGTGGACGGCCTCTCCCGCAAAGGGCCGGAGGACAAGCAGGCCAGCTACTACTACAGCCTGCCCCAGCTGCAAGCCCGGGGCAGCATCCGTTTGCAAGGCCAGACGCATACGCTGCAAGCCGACAGCACCGCCTGGCTGGACCACGAATGGAGCCAGGAAGTGCTGCACCCGCAAGCTGTCGGCTGGGACTGGATCGGCATCAACCTGTTTGACGGCAGCGCGCTCACCGCCTTTCAGCTGCGCGACAAGGACGGCCGCGCGATGTGGGACGGCGGCTCCTACCGGAGCGGCGCCACGCCGGGCCACTACCAGCGCTACGCTTTCACCCGGGGCGAGGTGCAGTTCCAGGCCCTGCGCCGCTGGACGAGCCCGCTGAGCCAAGCCAGCTACCCGGTGGAGTGGCGGGTGCGCACACCGGCGGACTTCTACACCGTCAAAGCCGTGCTGGACAACCAGGAGCTCGACAGCCGCAACTCCACCGGCGCCATCTACTGGGAAGGCCTGTGCGAGGTGTGGGACAGCAACCAGCGCCTGGTCGGCCGGGGCTACCTGGAGATGACCGGCTACGCCAGCAAGCTCCAGCTCTGAGCCCACTTATCTGCTATGAAATCAGGAGCTGTTCGCGCAGATAAAACGAGGGCTAGCGGCCAATTTGGCACTCAAGCGCTGTTTGCCTAGTGCCTTGCCATCTTGCGGCGC
Source organism: Rhodoferax bucti (assembly GCF_005876985.1). GTDB lineage: Bacteria > Pseudomonadota > Gammaproteobacteria > Burkholderiales > Burkholderiaceae_C > Allorhodoferax > Allorhodoferax bucti. Next base: position 563,607 of record NZ_VAHD01000002.1, on the reverse strand, counting down.
TCGCGCCCCGCGAGCCAACGCAGCACCAGCGCATGAAAGGCCTCAGACTGCTCCAGCATCACCCAATGCCCGCAGCGCAAGCCGTGGGCGGCACCGTCTTCCGAGGCGCGCAGGGTGTGCACCCAGCGGGGGGAGTGGAACATGAAGGGCTTGCGCTCCCCGAACACATAGAGCACCGGGCACTGCAGCTGCACTTGCTGCGTTTTCAAACCGCCACGCAGTTGGAACCAGCGCATGGCGTAGGGGTAGTTCATCTGCCAGTGCACCTCGCTGACAGGTATGGGGCAGCGCAGGGTGGCCGCCATCCAGCGGGTCATGCGATTGGCCAGACCGCCATGCAGATAGCGGCCCACGGCCCAGGCAGTCGCCAGCCAGAGCTGGTAGCCCAACACCGAGAACTTTTGACCCGGTGTGAGCACGCTGGTGTAGGCCCGCGCGTTGTAGTCGCCAATGTCCACCGCCACCACCGCTTCTACGCGCTGCGGCAGGCGCATGGCCAGCTCGTACCCGAAGATGCAGCCCCAGTCGTGCAGCAGCAGCGTGACCGGTGCGCGCGGGCTCACCACATCGAGCACGGCTTGCAGGCGGCGGACCATATCGTCCACCGTAGGCACCGGCGTGGCACCCGAAGTACTACCCACCTCAAAGCCCGGCAAAGTGAGCGTCACGCAGCGGTGAATGACGGACATTGCCCGCACCGTGCCATCCCACACGCGCCGGGTGTCCGGCCAGCCATGGAGCATGACCAGCGTGCGCGGGCCATTCCCCTCCACATGGATTTCCATGCCTTCTATCTGCAAAGTTTGCGTCACCACAAGCTCCTCCACTTTTTTCTTCTAGCTTACATCGACATTCACGCAACAAAGTGAAACAAACCGAAATTCAGGCGCTATAAAAGCCATAGCTACTTGCGCAATACTTGCGGGCGCTGGCGCGTATTTGCCATTGCCACTATTGCGCCGCCCCCACGACCTGCCGAACCGCCCCCACCTGCACCCCCATGAGCACCTCTGACCGTCCCAAATCCAGCAACCCCCAATCCCTCTCCGGCCTGCTGCCGTTTCTGCGGCCTTACCGGGCACGCATCGGCATGGCGCTTGTGTTTCTGGTGCTGGCCGCAGGGGCCACGCTGGCCTTTCCGGTGGCCCTGCGCAGCCTGATTGATGGCGGGCTGGTGCAGGCCGACAAAGGCGCGCAGATGATGGCCTTGCGCGGCCACTTTGCCGCCCTGTTTGCGGTGGCGGTGGCGCTGGGCCTGTTTTCGGCGGCGCGCTTTTACATGGTGAGCTGGCTGGGCGAGCGGGTCACGGCCGACCTGCGCAACGCGGTGTACAGCCATGTGCTCCAGCAAAGCCCGGAATTTTTTGAGACCACGCAAACCGGCGAAGTGTTGTCGCGCCTCTCGGCCGATACCACGCTGGTGCAAACGGTAGTGGGCTCCTCACTCAGCATGGGGCTGCGCAATGCGGTGATGGGCGTGGGCGCTTTGGGCGTGCTGGTGTGGACCAACCCGCTAGTCATGCTGCAGGTGCTGGTGGTGTTGGTGCTCATCGTGCTGCCCAGCCTGTGGTTCGGGCGCCGGGTGCGCAAGCTCTCGCGGGCCTCGCAGGACCGGGTGGCAGACTCCAGCGCCATCGCGGCCGAGGTGTTGAACGCCATTCCCGTGGTGCAAAGCTACACCGCCGAGGCGCGCGAGACCCAGCGCTTTGTGACCTCGACTGACAACGCCTTTGCCACCGCCACCAAGCGCAGCCTGATGCGCTCGGGGCTGGTGGCCTTCATCATCATTGCCACCTCGGCCGCGCTGCTCTGGGGCTTGTACCAAGGCACGCAGGCAGTGGCGGAGGGGCGCATTACCGCAGGCCATCTCGGGCAAACCGTGGTGTATGTGATCATTCTGGCCAGCGCGTTTGCGGTGCTGGGCGAGGTCTACGGCGACCTGCTGCGCGCGGCAGGAGCTACCGAGCGGCTGATGGAGTTGCTGAACACCCAGTCGCCTATCGTTTCACCTGCAAATCCGCTTCTGGCGCCCGCCCCCTCTGCGGGAAGCGCTATCAAATTTGAAGCAATCAATTTTCACTACCCTTCCCGCCCCCAGCAGCAAGCGCTGCAAAATTTCAGCTTGGACGTACAACCTGGGCAGACCGTGGCCATCGTGGGCCCCAGCGGCGCGGGCAAGAGCACGGTGTTCCAGTTGCTGCTGCGTTACTACGACGCGCAGAGCGGCAGCATCGCGCTCGACGGGGTGGAAACACGCCAGCAAGCCCTGCAAGCCTTGCGCCGGCGGGTAGGCATCGTGCCGCAGGACGCCGTCATTTTCTCGAGCAGCGCGCTGGAAAACATCCGCTACGGCAAACCCGACGCGTCGGATGCGGAGGTGAAAGCCGCAGCGCAAGCGGCCTTTGCGCACGAGTTCATTGAAGCGCTGCCCGAGGGCTACAACACCTTTTTGGGTGAACGCGGTGTGCGCCTCTCCGGCGGGCAGCGCCAGCGCATCGCCATTGCCCGCGCCATGCTCAAAAATCCGCCCTTGCTGCTGCTGGACGAGGCCACCAGCGCGCTGGACGCCGAGAGCGAGCGCATGGTGCAGGCCGCGCTGGAAAGCGCCATGCGCAACCGCACCACGCTGGTCATAGCCCACCGCCTGGCCACAGTGCAAAAAGCCGATTTGATCGTGGTGCTGGACCACGGCGTGCTGGTGGAGCAAGGCACGCATGCGGAGTTGGTGGCGCGCGGCGGGGTGTACGCGGGCTTGGCGGCGCTGCAATTCAACGCCTGAGCCGGGCAGATTGCGCCCTATCAGTTTTCAATACGCCGCAATCGGTTGATAAAAGGGGGTTAGACCTCCTAAAATCGGGCTTTCCCCACCCCGGAGGTCCGCATGGAAATTTCACGCGCCAAAGTGCAGCAACCTGAACAGGTGCAAGCCGCGAAAAGGACCGAGGCCATCCAGCGCGAGGCGGTCCAAAAACAAGCTGCGTTAGAACAAAAACCAGCCCAAGCACAAGAAGCGGAGCGCAAGCCGGTCGTCAACGGCCAGGGCCAGACCATCGGCACCCGCCTGAACGTGAGCGCCTGACGCGCCCTCCTCCGCCATGGCCATTGCCGCCACCAACAGCGCCACACCGTCTCTGCAGGCGACCTTAAGCAAGGCACGCCTGGAGCAGGCCAAGCGGGAGGCCGACAGCGCCCAAATCAAGGTAGAGACGCTGCAGCAACAAACCGAGCAGGCGGAGCAGGACCTGCAAGTCAAACGCGAGAATGTGCAAGAACTGGCCGGCCGCACCGCGCTGCAAGACAGCACTTACGTGGGCCAGTTGCGGGCTGCCAAATCAGCAGTAGCCCCTGCAACACAAGACTTTTTAGTACGCATGTACGCAGCGGCATCGTCCAAATTTGCAGCCAGTGGCAATGCGTTGAAAACCAGCGTGGCGGCCCGCCCGTTTGTCAATACGCAGGGGCAAGCAACCGGGCGCATTGTCGACATCAGCGCCTGATCGTTATTATTTTTTTGCATAGTTAGCAAATGAAGTGGCCTTGGACAGGTCGTCACCGCGCGCCTACATTGCGGACCTTGACGACAACTACAAGGAGCATTCATGTCGCAGCACCCCGGCGCCCACACGGCGTCTTCCGTGACCCCCGCAGCCAACACCCATGCGCTGCCCTCATACCTGCAGGCCGATCACCTCGGCCCGTGGGGTATTTACCTGCAACAAGTGGACCGTGTCACGCCCTACCTCGGACACCTCGCCCGCTGGGCTGAAACCCTGAAGCGCCCCAAGCGCGCACTGATCGTGGACGTGCCCATCCAGCTCGACAACGGTACCGTCGCCCACTTTGAGGGCTACCGCGTGCAGCACAACACCTCCCGCGGCCCGGGCAAAGGAGGGGTGCGTTTTCACCAGGACGTGACCTTGTCCGAGGTGATGGCTCTTTCTGCCTGGATGTCTATCAAAAACGCTGCCGTCAATGTGCCCTACGGGGGTGCGAAGGGTGGCATTCGCGTCGACCCCAAAACGCTGTCGCTGGGTGAGCTGGAACGTTTGACGCGCCGCTACACCAGCGAGATCGGCATCATCATCGGGCCGACCAAAGACATTCCAGCGCCGGACGTGAACACCAACGAGCAGATCATGGCGTGGATGATGGACACCTACTCCATGAACGAAGGTGCCACCTCCACCGGCGTCGTCACCGGCAAGCCGATTGACCTCGGTGGTTCGCTGGGCCGGCGCGAAGCCACTGGTCGTGGTGTTTACACCGTGGGGGTAGAAGCAGCGCGGCATTTGGGCCTGGACATCAGCCAGTCGCGGGTGGCGGTGCAAGGTTTTGGCAACGTGGGAGGCATCGCTGCCAAACTGTTTGCGCAAGCAGGGGCCAAGGTGGTCGCGGTGCAAGACCATGGCGGCACTATCTATCGGGAGGCAGGCCTAGATGTGCCGGCCTTACTCACCCACGTCGCACGACATGGCACCGTTGGCGGCTTTGCCGCGGCAGAGCCCTTGGATGCCAATGCGTTCTGGGACGTGCCTTGCGAAATCCTGATTCCAGCGGCGCTGGAGCAGCAGATCACAGCAGCCAATGCCCACCGCATTCAGGCCAAGCTGGTCATAGAAGGCGCCAACGGCCCGACCACGCCCGCTGCGGACGACATTCTGCAAGACCGCAACATTCTGGTGGTACCGGACGTGATTGCGAATGCAGGCGGGGTCACCGTGAGCTACTTTGAGTGGGTGCAGGATTTCTCCAGCTTTTTCTGGAGCGAAGACGAAATCAATGCCCGCCTAGTGCGCATCATGAAAGAAGCGTTTGCCGGAGTGTGGGAAGTAGCGCAAGACCACAAAGTCAGCCTGCGCACTGCGACCTTCATCGTGGCGTGCAAACGGATACTGCATGCACGCGAATTGCGCGGTTTGTACCCGTAATACCTGCAGCAGCTGGCACTCTGCCGCTGCAGTGAATCATTACTGCAGCGGTTTTTTCAGATGCTCGGGGATGGGGAGCGCTACCAAGGCAATCCCCTCTTCGACGAGTTCCCGAGCCTCGTCCGGTGTGGCCTGACCACGGATACCACGCTCTTCTGTCTCGCCATAGTGGATGCGTCGGGCCTCTTCTGCAAACCGGTCTCCCACATCATCGGTAGTGGCGACGACATGCTTGGCGACCTGCACCCACGCCTGGTGCAACGCTTGTTGGAGCTCCGGACTTAGTGGGGGCAGCTCTACCGGCGCATTGCCAGCGAGCTGTGCAGCGCCAGGAGCTTGGTGGTCCTGAGGCTCAACAGGGGGTTTGGCGCCGGACAAATTTAAACGCGGTGCGCTCAGCTTCTTGTGAACAGAGGCATCGCCACATACAGGGCAAGCAACCAAAGCGCGCGCACTTTGCGACACGAAGTCTTGCTCAGAAGCAAACCAGCCTTCAAAGGTATGGCCGTACGAACACTGAAGATCCAACACTTTCATGGACAGACCCGTCTGCAATAGGCCTTAAACCGGAGCCACCCAATCAGGTGCCCAGCGCCCGGATTGGTAGTGCTGAAGCCAGAGTGCTGCTGCGATCGTTTTGGCATCCGTCACGTGGCCGCTGATGCACCAAGCGATCAGCTCGTCTGCCGTGGCCGTAAAAACATCCAAAAACTCACCGCTGTCCAATTGACGCTCGCCGGCGGCCAAACCACGCGAGAACCACACCTCAATGAATTCTGTGGAGTAGGCAATGACCGGGTGAATGACACCCGCTTTGGCCCAAGCCGAGGCGGTGTATCCGGTTTCCTCGTGCAACTCCCGCTGCGCGCAACGCTGGGTGGCCTCGCCGGCGTCCAGCTTGCCAGCCGGAAATTCAATCATGACCTGCTGAACTGGGTAGCGGTATTGCCGCTCCAGAACGACCCGGAGGGGCTGCCCAGCCTCTTCCACCAAGGGGATGATCATGACAGCGCCGGGGTGCACCACATATTCACGCGTCGCAACCGACCCATCGGGTAGCGCCACCGTATCTCGCAGTGCGTGAAGAAAACTGCCCTTGACTAACTCTTGACTGGAAACTTGGGTTTCCCGCAAATGGGCGTCTTGCCCCGGGTCAATCATGTTGCTTCAACAGGTAGCGGTATACGAAACCAGGAAATGCAAAGGTGAGGAACAAGGTGGCGGTGATGGCGTAAAACTCCCACCCCTGAGGTGCAATTTGCCCTGCATTCTTCTCGAGAAGCAGCCCCAAACCGCCCACCAAAAAGTAAAAAGCGAGCAACTCCAACAAGCGTATGCCCAGCGTTTTACGACCTCTCTGGGTAACTCCAAACCACCGGCTAGAAAAAAATGGGAAATTCGCGGCCAGCAAAGCAATGAGCAATAGCACTGGTATCGAGAGCGAATTCCCCATGGTGTGATGTAGACGTACGGCGGAAGGAATACCGCTTACATGCCCAACATCTGGCGCACCGAGGATGCGCACAAGGCCATCAAGCTGCCGGGGGCCAGGCCAAGAATCAGCACCAAAGCACCGTTGATAGTCAGGACTACGCGCACATCCGCAGGCGCGCTCACTGTCGTGACGGTGATGGGCTCATCGAAATACATCACCTTGACCAAACGCAAATAGTAAAACGCACCAATCAAAGACATGAGCACCGCGAAGATGGCCATACCCAAGTGAACCGGCTGACCAGACACCACCAAGGACTGCAACACCGAGAGCTTAGCATAAAAGCCCACCATGGGTGGAATGCCCGCAAGCGAGAAGGCACAGATGGCCATGACCGCTGCGTACAAGGGACTGCGCTGGTTCAGGCCGGCGAAGTCAGAGATTTCTTCGCTCTCGAAACCTTCCCGGGACAACAGCAGAATCACTCCGAATGTCGCCAGTGTCGTCAGCACATACGTGATGACGTAGAACATGGACGAGCTGTAGGCATTGGCGGCAAACGTGACCGCATCACCATTCACAACACCGGACATCAAACCCAGCAAGACAAAACCCATCTGGGAAATCGTCGAAAACGCGAGCATACGCTTCAGGTTGGTTTGTGCAATCGCTGCCAGGTTACCAATCAGCAAAGAACCTACCGACAAGACCATCAGCATTTGCTGCCAGTCACCGGCCAAGGGACGCATACCCTCTACCAACAAGCGGATACAAATCGCAAAAGCTGCCAACTTGGGAGCGCCACCAATCATCAGCGTCACTGCGGTGGGCGCGCCCTGGTACACATCAGGAATCCACATATGGAAGGGAACCACACCCAACTTGAAAGCCAAGCCAGCCACGATGAACACCAATCCAAACACCAACACGTCAGGACGGATTTGGCCGCTGGAGATGGACTTGAACAGTTGGGTAATGTCCAAGGTGCCGGTTGCGCCGTACAGCATGGACATACCATACAACAAGAAGCCGGAAGCCATCGCACCCAACACAAAGTACTTCATGGCAGCCTCTGTGGCAGACGCATTGTCACGGCGAAGGGCAACCAGTGCATACGCAGACAGCGTCAACAACTCCAGGCCCATATAGGTCAGCAAGAGGTTGTTGGACGAAATCATCACAAACATGCCCAACAAAGAAAGCATGTTGAGGGTGAACAGCTCTCCGCCGCGCAGCATGTCGCGATGGCTGGCGTACGGACGTGCGTACACCAAAGACACCATCACGGCAATCGCAGCAAAACATTTGAGCCAATTGCCCATGGCATCGCTGACCACCATGTTGCCAAAGCCGTAGTAAGTCTGGCCAGCGACCGCCAAATTGGCCTCGAGTACAGCCACTACTGCCAAGGTGAGCATCGTCAGCACATAGGTGCCGTTCCGCAAGGGAGTTTTCACACCGAGATCAATCAACAGGATGGCGCAAGCCATCACCATCAAAACGATCTCGGGGTACACCGTGATCCAACTGATTGTGTCAATCATCATTCGTCTCTCAATTCAGTTTGATCAGTTCAATTTGGAAATAGCAACGTGCTTGAGCAATTCCGCCACAGACACATCCATCACATCCGTGAAAGGCTTGGGATACAAGCCCATGGCCAGCACCGCAACAGCCAACAAGCCCAGCATCAGGAACTCGCGGGCATTGATGTCCGTCAGCTCCTTCACGTCGTCATTGGTCACAGGGCCGAGGTAAACGCGCTTGAACATCCAGAGGGTGTAGGCGGCACCAAAAATCAGGGCGCTGGCAGCAGCGAAACCGATCCAGAAGTTGAACTTCACGGCACCCAGAATCACCATCCACTCACCGACGAAGCCAGCTGTTCCCGGCAAGCCGCAATTGGCCATGGCAAACAGCAGTGCAAACGCTGCAAACTTCGGCATCCTATTCACGACTCCACCGTAGCTGGCAATCTCCCGGGAATGAACGCGGTCGTACAGCACGCCGATGGACAAGAACATGGCACCCGACACAAAGCCGTGCGCAATCATCTGCACCAAGCCACCGGACACGCCCAGGTCATTGAAGATAAAGAAGCCCAAGGTAACGAAGCCCATGTGAGCCACCGACGAGTACGCCACCAGCTTCTTCATGTCTTGCTGCACCATGGCAACCAGCCCGACATACACCACAGCAACCAAAGAGAGCGCGACCATAAAGCCACCCCACTCATGAGCGGCATCCGGCGCGATGGGCATCGAGAAACGCAAGAAACCGTAAGCACCCAGCTTCAACATGATGGCAGCCAACACTGCAGAGCCACCGGTGGGCGCTTCAACGTGCACGTCGGGAAGCCAGGTGTGCACAGGCCACATCGGCACCTTCACCGCAAATGCTGCAAAAAAAGCGAAGAACAACAACGTCTGTGCGGTTTGCCCTAAGGGAAGCGCGTGCCACTTGGCCAGATCAAAACTGCCGCCCGATTGGGTGTACAAGTAAATCAGCGCAATGAGCATCAATAGGGAGCCCAACAGCGTGTACAGGAAGAACTTGAAAGCCGCGTAAATCTTGTTAGGACCACCCCAAATGCCGATGATCAAGTACATCGGAATCAGCGTTGCCTCAAAAAAGACATAGAAAAGCATGCCATCGAGTGCTGAAAACACGCCGATCATCAAGCCGCTCAGGATCAAGAACGCACCCATGTACTGGTTCACGCGCTGGGTAATCACCTCCCACGCTGCGATCACCACGATAACGGTGATGAAGGCCGTCAAAGGCACGAACCAGAACGAAATACCGTCCAAGCCCAAGTGGTAATTGATATTGAAACGCTCAATCCACGGCAAGTTCTCCACAAACTGCATGGCAGCCGTAGAGTTGTCGAATTGGCTATACAGAGGCAACGTCAGCAAGAAACTGATCAATGCACCCATCAAGGCAACCCAACGAACGGCCTTGGCTTGTTCGTCGCGGCCCAAAGCGAGAAGTAGCACACCAAACGCGATAGGCACCCAGATAGAAAGGCTCAACAAACCCATATTATTTTTCTCCTACTTGAGCCAGACGAAATACGTCATCAATACAAACACTCCCAAAATCATGATGAGTGCGTAGTGATACAAATAACCAGATTGAGCCTTGCGTACCAGGCCGGAGAACAAGCCCACGAGCTTCCAAGCACCATTGACTACGGCACCATCAATCAGCGTCTGATCGCCGACTTTCCACAGACCAGTTCCCAACAAACGGGCACCACGCGCCAGAATGTTCTCGTTGATCCAATCCAGGTAGTACTTGTTCTCCAGCAAGGTATACACCGGCTGAGCGAACCGCTTGATCGCAGCAGGGATGGCCGGGTACATCATGTAGAACACGTACGACATCGCAACACCCGCAATCGCCAACCAGAGCGGCAAGGTAGAGAGCGAATGCATAGCCATCGCCGACGCACCATGAAACTCCGCAGACAACTCTTCCATGGCAGGGTGAAGCTCGTGGTTGACGAAAATCACACCCTTGAAAAAGTCTCCATGCAACATGGGCTCGATCGTGAAGTAGCCGATCAACACCGAGGGAATGGCTAACAACACCAGTGGTACCCAAACGACCCATGGCGACTCATGAGGATGTGCATCGTGGTGGCCGTGTCCGTGGTCGTCACCGTGATGCGCATCAGGATTTTGATCGAAGCGCTCTTTGCCGTGGAAGACCAGGAAGTACATCCGGAAGGAATAGAACGCGGTCACAAAAACACCCGCCAACACGGCGAAGTTCGCAAAACCAGCGCCAGGCAAGTGGCTTGCGTGCACCGCCTCGATGATGCTGTCTTTGGAGTAGAACCCTGAAAAGAAAGGCGTTCCAATGAGAGCCAGAGAACCCAGCAAGGAGGTAATCCAAGTCACAGGCATGTACTTACGCAAGCCGCCCATCCAACGAATATCTTGGTTGTGGTGTACCCCCATGATGACGGAACCCGCACCAAGGAATAACAACGCCTTGAAAAACGCGTGAGTCATAAGGTGGAACACCGCCACCGAGTAGGCAGATGCACCGAGTGCCACCGTCATGTAGCCCAGCTGGGACAAGGTGGAGTACGCCACTACGCGCTTGATATCGTTTTGGATGATCCCGAGGAATCCCATAAACAGCGCAGTGATAGAGCCAATCACCAAAATGAAATTCAATGCGGTATCGCTCAGCTCAAACAGCGGTGACATACGAGACACCATAAAGATGCCAGCAGTAACCATGGTCGCCGCGTGAATCAGCGCGGAAATAGGTGTGGGACCTTCCATCGAATCCGGCAACCACACATGGAGAGGGAACTGGGCAGATTTACCCATCGCGCCAATGAACAAACAGATGCAGATTACGGTCACCAGCATCCAGTCGGTACCTGGAAAGACCAAAGCGGACAGATCGGAAGTTTTCGCAAACACTTCGGTGTAGTTGAGACTTCCAGTGTAGGCACCAATCAACCCGATACCCAAAATGAAGCCAAAGTCACCCACCCGATTGACCAAGAACGCCTTCATATTCGCAAATATCGCGGTCGGTTTGTTAAACCAGAAACCAATCAACAAATACGACACCAAGCCCACCGCTTCCCAACCGAAAAACAACTGCAGCAAGTTGTTGCTCATCACCAGCATCAACATGGAGAAGGTGAACAAGGAAATGTAGGAGAAGAAACGGTTGTAGCCCTCGTCCTCTTCCATGTAACCCACCGTGTAAAGGTGAACCATCAGAGAAACGAAAGTGACGACACACATCATCATGGCGGTGAGCGAGTCGATCAGGAAGCCCACTTCCATCTTCAAACCACCCACCGTCATCCACGTGTAGATGGTTTCATTGAAATGCGCGCCGTCGGTCACGACGGATTGCAAAGTCAAGGCAGACAAGACGAAGGCAATAAACACCCCCAGAATTGTCAAACTGTGACTGAGCTTGCGCCCAATCCAGTTACCGCCAAACTTGGTACCGAATACACCCGCGAGCAAAGCGCCTGCCAACGGCGCAAGTGGCACAGCCAGCAGTGTGGATGCAGAAAGGGTCTGACTCATTCGATTAACCCTTCAAGGTATTGAGTTCATCCACGCTGATGCTGGACTTGTTGCGGAACAACAGCACCAGAATCGCGAGACCAATCGCGGACTCCGCAGCGGCCACGGTCAAGATGAAGAAAACAAAAATCTGCCCGTGCATATCGTGCAGGTAATGAGAGAAAGCTACGAAATTGGTATTCACCGCCAACAGCATTAACTCAATCGCCATCAACAAGACAATCAAATTACGGCGATTAAGAAATATACCGACGACTGACAGTGCGAACAGCATCGCACCCAATGATAAAAAATGGCCCAGGGTCAATGTCATGCTTTTGGCTCCAATTCTTCGACTACGGGTGCTACAGCTGCTTGGGTGACATCCATCTTCACCACCGTCATCCTGTCCGCGGATCGCACACGCACTTGGTCGCCTGGGGACACATACTTGCTGTCTTTGCGCGCACGCAAGGTAAGCGCAATCGCTGCGATCATGGCTACAAGCATAATAGCTGCGGCTACTTCCAGTTGCACCAAGTATTGGGTAAACAACAACTTGCCGAGCTCCTTGGCGTTGCTGCCTTCAGCAACCACATGGGCGGTATTCGGGTCATCAACCAAGCGAAATCCACCCATCAAAACAGCGGCCATTTCCAAGGCAATCACAACCCCCACGATGGCAGCCAAGGGGAAGTGTTTCCAGAACCCGACGCGCAAATTCTCGACATTGATGTCCATCATCATCACGACGAAGAGGAAGAGCACCATCACAGCGCCAACATAAACCAGCACCAGCGTAATAGACAAAAACTCTGCTTTCAACAGCATCCAAATCATGGAGGCTTGGAAGAAAGTCAATACCAAGTACAAGGCCGCATGCACAGGGTTACGGGCGGTGATGACTCGGAACGCTGCAAAAAGCAACACCGCAGAAAAGACGTAAAAAAGTCCAGTCGTTACATTCATGATTCAAGGGCTTTCTTGCGGCTAATCAACGGTACTTGGCATCTGCCTGCTTGTTCGCGGCAATTTCGGACTCGTATCGATCACCCACTGCCAACAGCATGTCTTTGGTGAAATACAAGTCACCGCGCTTTTCACCGTGGTATTCCAAAATATGAGTCTCTACGATGGAGTCGACCGGACAGCTCTCTTCGCAAAAACCGCAAAAAATACATTTGGTTAAATCAATGTCGTAACGGGTCGTACGGCGCGAACCGTCGTCACGAACATCAGATTCAATGGTGATAGCCATTGCAGGGCATACAGCCTCACACAGCTTGCAGGCGATGCAGCGCTCTTCTCCGTTTTCATAACGGCGCAGTGCATGCAGGCCCCGGAAGCGCGGCGAGAGAGGTGTTTTTTCTTCCGGAAACTGGACCGTCACTTTACGACGGAACAAATAACGTCCGGTTAATGCCATCCCCTTCATCAACTCCAACAGAAGGAAGCTGGATAAAAAGTCCTTCAGCGAAAAGGCAGGCGTAGAGCGTTGAATAGTTGTAGTCATGTCGTATTCCCCTCAATTCCAAATATTGAAGGGCGTCTGCATCCAGATGCCAATAACCAGCAGCCAAACCAGCGTGACTGGAATGAATACCTTCCAGCCCAAACGCATGATTTGGTCATAGCGGAATCGGGGGAAGGTAGCGCGCACCCAAATGAACAGGCTGACCATGAAGAAGGTTTTGGCGCCTAGCCAAATCCAACCGGGAATAAAGTCCAACGCCGCAATCGGAGAATACCAACCACCCAAGAACATGACGGTGGCCAGAATGGATACCAGCCACATGTTCACGTATTCAGCCAAATAGAACATCGCAAACGACATACCTGAATATTCGACCATGTGGCCAGCGACAATTTCCGCTTCACCTTCCACCACGTCGAAAGGATGCCGGTTGGTTTCTGCCAAACCGGAAATGAAATACACCACAAACACCGGCAACAAGGGGAGCCAGTTCCAAGAAAGGAAGTTCAGCCCCATGTCAGCGAATTGGCCCTTGCCTTGCCCCAACACAATATCCGTCATGTTCATGGACCCGGCAATCATGAGCACGATCACCAAGCAAAAGCCCATCGCAATTTCATAACTCACCATTTGGGCGGAGGCTCGCAATGCACCCAAAAACGAGTACTTGGAGTTGGAAGCCCACCCCGCAATCACCACACCATAGACTTCCAATGACGTAATGGCCATCAAAAATAGCAGGCCTGCATTGATGTTCGCCAGCGCCACATCAGGACCGAAAGGAACCACCGCCCATGCGGCCAACGCTGGCATGATGGTCAGAATGGGGCCAATAAAGAACAGTCCCTTACTTGCCGCCGTAGGAACAAGAATTTCCTTTGTCAACAACTTCAAAGCATCTGCAATGGGCTGCAACAGGCCTCCGGGGCCCACCCGGTTGGGACCCACACGAACTTGCATCCATCCGAGGTATTTGCGCTCCCACAAAGTCAAATAGGCCACGGCGCCCATCAAAGGCAGCACCAACACAACAATCTTCAGGATTGTCCAAATGACCGGCCAAACCAGACTGGCCCACAGAGGGGCAGCAATCAGACCTAGACCGAAGTTGTAAATAGCGTCGATCATGCCGCCACTCCTTGTGCGGCACGCGCGTCTGCTGTTAACTGCAAAGACGTTGATCTGCGTACCAATCCATCCAATTGATAAATACCCGCCACCGCAGGGCGAACCTCCGCAGGAGCCGTATCCACAGCGCCATTGCATGCATTGTTGAGTCGATCAGCACGAACAAATGTCCCGTCGACATCTGCGATACCTGCGGCAGACAAGATTTCTTGCGTGGACTCGTAATTCATGCCGGAAATATCCAGCAAATTAGCCAGAACGCGCAGAACCTTCCAAGCAGGACGCGTTTCGCCCAACGGCTTCACCACCGCATGGAAACTTTGCAGGCGTCCTTCGGCATTCACAAAAGTACCAGGAGTCTCCGTAAACGGAGCAATAGGCAACAGCACATCACTGAATGCCATATTGGCCTTGAAAGGACTCAAGGTCACTACCATTTCAGCACCCATTAACCCATGCTTGGCCGCAGCGCCGGTTGCCGAATCAAAGTCAGGCTCAACATTCAGCAAAATGGCTGCTTTGAGAGCGCCAGTCAACATCTGCCCTGCATGAAAGCCACCAATTGATGGAGTTGCGCCCACGGCATAGGCGCCCACTGTGTTGGCCGCTTCTGTGAGATAGCCCACAGTTGCACCCGTTTGAGCGGCAATCCAATTCGCCAGAACCATCAAGCTCCCGGCTTTCGCATGGTGCGCAGCGGCGTTGCCCAACAAAATAGCTTTACGTTCGCCGCTTAGCAGCGAAGCGGCCATCTTTTTTGCCGCTTCCGTTGCAGTGCCGGATACAGGCGCCACAGCGCCGGTTTGTTCCGTAACAGCAGTTGCCACGTCGGCCAACGCTTGAACCCAGACAGATGACTCGACAACTTGGGTACCGGCCAAAGGCAATGCCCAATCAGGTGCCGCATCAACTATCGCATGCACCTGTGCACCTACCTTTGCCGCCTGACGAATACGCTGAGCGAACAAAGGATGATCTTTGCGGAGATTTGAGCCGATCACCAGTACACGTTGCAACGCACTGAGAGAAGCAATGGATGTTCCCAAATAAGGAGCTCCATCAACGGACGTAAAGTCTGCATGACGCAAACGGAAATCAATGCTTCCAGAACCTACACCATTGAGTAACCCCTTGGCGAGGTACAACTCCTCCACAGTGCTATGCGGACTCACCAAGGCGCCTATAGCGTTCGCGCCGTGGGTAGTTTTGATTTGCTTCAGACCGTTGGCAACGTATTCCAGCGCAGTTTGCCAATCCACAGATTTCCATTCACCGCCTTGCTTGATCATCGGAGATGTCAGGCGGTCCGAGCCATTCAATGCTTCGTAAGAAAAACGATCCCGGTCAGCAATCCAGCATTCATTGACGGCTTCGTTCTCCAAAGGAACGACGCGCACCACTTGATTGTTTTTGACTTGAACAATCAAATTAGCACCTGTGGAATCATGGGGGCTCACCGACTTACGGCGCGACAACTCCCAGGTGCGGGCGCTATAACGGAAAGGCTTGCTAGTCAGCGCACCCACGGGGCAAATGTCAATCATATTGCCCGAGAGCTCAGAATCTACGCTTTGACCAATGAATGTCTCAATCTCAGCGTGCTCTCCACGGTGAGACATGCCCAACTCCATCACACCGGCAACTTCTTGGCCAAAGCGCACACAACGGGTGCAGTGAATACAACGGCTCATTTCCTCCATGGAGATCAGAGGGCCCACTTCCTTGTGAAATACAACCCGCTTCTCTTCTTCATACCGTGAGGAAGATCCACCGTAACCTACCGCCAAATCCTGCAACTGGCACTCACCGCCCTGATCGCAAATGGGGCAATCCAATGGATGGTTGATGAGCAAGAACTCCATCACGGATTTTTGTGCCTTGATGGCCTTATCGCTCTTGGTACGAACGATCATGCCGTTGGTCACAGGTGTTGCACAAGCGGGCATCGGCTTGGGCATTTTTTCCACGTCGACCAGACACATGCGGCAATTTGCCGCAATGCTCAATTTCTTGTGATAGCAAAAATGGGGGATGTAGGTGCCTGCCTTATCGGCAGCATGCATCACCATGCTGCCTTCGGCGATTTCCACCTTTTTGCCGTCGAGTTCGATTTCAATCATCTTGTGGACTCGCTCAAACGTAAGCAGGGACCATGCAGGTCTTGTGCTCTACGTGGTACTCAAATTCGTGACGGAAATGCTTGATCATCGCGCGCACAGGCATCGCAGCCGCGTCGCCCAACGCACAAATCGTACGTCCCTGAATGTTTTCAGCAACGTTATCCAGCAAATCCATGTCGCTGGGGCGCCCTTGGCCACCTTCAATACGATCCACCATACGCGACAACCAGCCCGTACCTTCACGGCACGGGGTACATTGGCCGCAAGACTCATGCATGTAGAAGTAGCTCAAGCGCTGCAAAGCTTTCACCATACAACGAGTTTCGT
Source organism: Rhodoferax bucti (assembly GCF_005876985.1). GTDB lineage: Bacteria > Pseudomonadota > Gammaproteobacteria > Burkholderiales > Burkholderiaceae_C > Allorhodoferax > Allorhodoferax bucti. Next base: position 547,144 of record NZ_VAHD01000002.1, on the reverse strand, counting down.
CCATCACAATAACTGCGCCTGAGCCCAACATGGAGCCCGCCTTAGCAATCGAGTCGTAATCCATGGTGCACTCCATGATCACGGAAGCCGGTAGCACAGGAGAGGATGACCCGCCGGGGATTACCGCTTTCAACTGACGGCCACCGCGAACACCACCCGCGAGTTCTAACAACTTCGAGAAAGGTGTTCCCATAGGAATTTCGTAATTGCCTGGGCGCTCCACATCACCACTCACCGAGTAGATTTTTGTCCCACCATTGTTTGGCTTTCCGCACTCCAGATACGCCTGCCCACCGTTGCGGATGATCCAAGGAACTGCCGCAAATGTTTCTGTGTTGTTGATGGTCGTGGGTTTACCGTACAAGCCGAAGCTGGCAGGAAACGGAGGCTTGAAGCGTGGCTGGCCTTTTTTGCCTTCCAAGGACTCCAGCAATGCTGTCTCTTCACCACAAATGTAGGCACCGAAACCGTGAGCTGCATGCAGTTGGAAACTGAAGTTACTGCCCAGGATGTTGTCACCCAAAAAGCCTGCAGCACGCGCTTCTTCCAGCGCGGCTTCGAAACGATCGTAGGACGCAAAAATTTCGCCATGGATGTAGTTGTATCCCACCGAAATACCCATGGCATAGGCTGCAATCGCCATACCTTCAATCACGATGTGCGGATTGAATTGAAGGATGTCGCGATCCTTGCAAGTGCCCGGTTCGCCCTCATCCGAATTACAAACCAAATACTTCTGCCCCGGAAACTGGCGAGGCATAAAGCTCCACTTCAGTCCGGTCGGGAAACCAGCGCCGCCACGACCGCGGAGGCCAGACTCTTTGACGGTTGCAATGACTTGGTCTTGCGTCAGGCCATCACCGCCATCTTTGCCCAAAATTTTGCGTAGTGCTTGGTATCCACCACGTGCCACATAGTCTTGCAGACTCCAATTCGAGCCATTGAGCCCGGCATAAATTTGGGGATTGATGTGTCGATCATGGAAGCAAGTCTCAGTACCTTGGGTACTGAATTGAGCCAAAATAGTATCTGCGCTCATACTTGTCCTTCCGACGCACGCAGTTGATCAACCAGCTGATCTAGCTTGTCGTTCGACATAAAACTGCACATCGCGCGGTCATTCACCAACATCACAGGAGCATCTGCACAAGCACCCAAGCACTCGCTTTGCTGCAGGGTGAACAAGCCGTCTTTCGTGGTCTCGCCCATGTGGATGCCCAATTTACCTTCGAGGTGATGCAAGGCCTTTTGCCCATCACGCAACTGACAAGGCAGATTAGTACACACATTCAACTTGAACTTACCAACCGGCCGCTGGTTGTACATGTTGTAAAAGGTAATCACCTCGTGCACAGCCATGGGGGCCATTCCGAGATGCTCTGCGATCACTTTTTCGCTGTCAGCACTCACAAAGCCCAGCTCTTGCTGAACGATAGCCAAACACGCCATCACCGCAGACTGCTTTTGATCTGACGGGTACTTGGCAACTTCGCGATCGAAGCGCAATTTAGTTGCGGCGGAGATCATCGGTCAATCTCTCCAAAAACAATGTCCATGGTTCCAATGATGGAAACAGCGTCGGCAATCATGTGGCCCTTTGCCATTTCATTCAGGCTTGCAAGATGCACAAATCCTGGTGGACGAATCTTCAAACGATAAGGCTTGTTAGCTCCATCACTCACGATGTAAATACCAAACTCGCCTTTGGGGTGCTCGACCGCTGCATAGGCCTCGCCCTCGGGCACGCGAAAGCCTTCGGTGAACAACTTGAAGTGGTGAATCAGCTCTTCCATGCTGGTCTTCATCGCTTCACGCGATGGAGGCGCCACCTTGTGGTTGTCCGTGATTACCGGACCTGGGTTGGCTTTCAACCAATCCACGCATTGCTTGATGATGCGATTAGACTGCTTCATCTCTTCCATGCGAACCAGATAACGGTCATACACGTCACCGGTTTTACCGACAGGGATATCAAACTCTACCTTGTCGTACGCATCGTAAGGCTGCTTCTTACGGAGATCCCATGCAATGCCAGAGCCGCGCAACATCGGACCGGAAAAGCCCATATTCAGGGCGCGCTCAGGGGATACAACTCCGATATTGACCGTGCGCTGCTTCCAGATGCGGTTCTCTGTCAGAAGCGTGTGGTACTCCTCCATGCACGCAGGGAAGCGCTGGGTGAAGTCATCAATAAAATCCAGTAATGAGCCTTTGCGGTTGCGGTTGAGCTCTTCCACACCTTTGGCATTGCGAATTTTGCTGGCCTTGAACTGCGGCATGGTGTCCGGCAAATCACGGTACACACCACCCGGACGGAAGTAGGCAGCGTGCATACGCGCACCGCTGGCAGCTTCGTACATATCAAACAGATCTTCGCGCTCGCGGAAGGTGTAGATGAGAATCGTCGAACTGCCGCAATCATTCCCGTGCGAACCCAACCACATCAAGTGATTCAATAAACGGGTGATTTCCGCATACATCACACGGATGTACTGGGCTCGGATTGGCACTTCGATACCCAACAGCTTTTCAATCGCAAGGCAATACGCGTGCTCATTGCTCATCATGGACACGTAATCCAAACGGTCCATGTAGGGCAAGGATTGGATGTAAGTCTTGCTCTCAGCCAATTTTTCCGTCGCGCGGTGCAGCAGACCGATGTGGGGGTCCGCCCGCTGAATCACTTCACCATCCAGCTCCAACACCAAGCGCAAAACTCCGTGCGCAGCAGGATGCTGCGGACCGAAGTTCAATGTGTAGTTTTTAATTTCAGCCATGCGTCAACTGCTTACTGCAGGCCTCCGTACTTGTCTTCCCGAATGATGCGCGGGGTAATCTCACGCGCTTCGATCGTGACCGGTTGATACACCACACGCGCTTGCTCAGCGTCGTAGCGCATTTCCACATGCCCGGCAAGAGGAAAGTCTTTACGGAATGGGTGGCCGATAAAACCGTAATCCGTCAGGATCCGGCGCAGGTCATCATGACCTTCAAAAATCACGCCAAACAAATCAAACGCTTCACGCTCAAACCAATTGGCAGAATTCCAAATGTCATTGACAGAAGCCACTACCGGCATATCGTCATCAGGCGCCATGACCTTCAAACGCAAACGCTGGTTTAAGCTGATAGATAGCAAATGACAAACGACGGCATAACGCAGGCCGTCGTAAGCACCGTCTTTGTATTCCGAATAGTCGACACCGCACAAATCCATCAGCTGCTCAAACTGGCAACCTGGTGCATTGCGCAAAGCCAGCGCAGCATCGTGGTAATGCTGAGCAGCAACCAGTACGGTCACCTCGCCCAAAGCCACGTCAATATGTTTTACCTTGTCACCCAGAGCAGCCACTACGGCAGCTTTGGTGACTTCAGGATGTACTGCAAAAGTAGTCATAGACAGTGTCAGGCCCGCGCGATGGTTTGAGTGCGACGGATTTTCTGCTGCAATTGCAAGATGCCATACAACAGTGCTTCCGCCGTTGGAGGGCAGCCGGGAACATAGACATCCACCGGAACGATGCGATCGCAACCGCGAACTACCGAATAGCTATAGTGGTAATAGCCACCACCATTCGCGCACGAGCCCATGCTGATAACCCAGCGTGGCTCAGACATCTGGTCGTACACCTTGCGCAAAGCAGGTGCCATTTTGTTGCACAGCGTGCCGGCAACAATCATCAAGTCGGACTGCCGCGGACTGGCGCGAAACACTTCGGAGCCGAAACGACTGATGTCGTAACGCGCAGCTGCCGCATGCATCATTTCCACCGCACAGCAAGCCAACCCAAACGTCATGGGCCAAATGGAACCGGTTTTTGCCCAATTCACTACCGAGTCGTAACTCGTCGTGACGAAGCCTTCATTCAAAACGCCTTCAATCATTGCGTTACTCCCAGTCCAGAGCGCCTTTTTTCCACATGTAGACGAATCCGATAGTCAGAATGACCACAAATTCGACACCGATCAAGAACCCAAACAAGCCGAGTTCTTTGAGGGCTACCGCCCAGGGAAACAGAAACGCTGTTTCCAAGTCAAACAAAATAAACAGAATGGCGACGAGGTAATAACGCACGTCGAACTTCATCCGAGCGTCTTCAAACGCCTCGAAGCCGCATTCATAAGGGGAGTTTTTTGCCGCATCAGGCTTGTTCGGCCCGAGGATGTAGCCGAGTACCTGGGGCACCACACCGATGCCGATACCGACCAAGATGAACAGCAGAACGGGGAGATATTGATCGAGGTTCATCTTGAGATTCTGATCACCGTGAATGCTCTTTGCAGACGTGACGCCTGCGCAAGCTGATTTTTTCTGGTGCCGTCGGCGAGACTCGAACTCGCACAGCTTTCGCCACTACCCCCTCAAGATAGCGTGTCTACCAATTTCACCACGACGGCGGCTCTCAGCTGACGAATTTGCGTGAGGAGCCTTTCGGCATTTGCTTATTCATCAGCCTTAGAGTTTACCCTGAATTTCCCTTGCTTTTAGTGAGGGAAAGGGTTTTAAAAAAAGGTTTATTTTGCAGGAATCTGTGCGGCACCAGACGCTGGCGCCGCAGGCACCATGTCTGCAGCAGGAGCCGCCGCCGGAGCTACCACAGCAGCACCTTCCAAGACCGAGCCGGAGCTGGCAGGACGCAGGTTGCCGAAATAGGCCAACGCCAAGGTCGCCACAAAAAATACAGTGGCCAACACCGCTGTCGTGCGGGACAAGAAGTTGGCACTGCCGCTGGCACCGAACAAGCTGCCGGAGCCACCGCTGCCGAAAGCAGCGCCCATGTCAGCACCTTTGCCGTGCTGCACCAGGATCAAGCCAATCATGGCCACAGCCGACAACAATTGCACGGTCAAGATGATGGTAATAACGATGTTCATAAACGACTCCTAGTATCAAATTCAATCAGGCTGCCGAGGCGGCAGCGATGATGGTCAAAAAGTCCGCAGCCTTCAATGAAGCGCCACCGACCAGTCCACCATCAATGTCTTTTTGGCCCAGCAGTTGCTGCGCATTGGCGGCATTCATGCTGCCTCCGTACAAGATGTGCACACGGTCTGCATGAGGCGTTGCCGCAGCCAGCTGCGCACGCAACACGGCATGCACTTCCTGCGCCTGCTCCGGCGTCGCGGTCTTGCCTGTGCCGATGGCCCAGACAGGCTCGTAAGCCACCACGATTTCGCTGATGCAATGACCATTGGTATGGATTACCGCAGCGAGTTGGCGCTTTACAACCTCTTCCGTTTTACCGGCTTCACGTTCTTCCAGCGTTTCGCCGACACACACAATCGGTGTCACGCCGCAAGACAATGCTTTTTGAGCCTTCAGCGCCACTACTGCATCGGTCTCACCATGGTATTGGCGGCGCTCGGAGTGGCCGACGATGGCGTAACGAATACCCAAGTCACGCAACATACCCGCAGACATTTCACCGGTGTAGGCACCGGCGTCATGCGCGGAGACATCTTGCGCGCCCACGGCAATCGCACCGCCGTGCGTGATGGTCGCGACCTGCTGCAAGTACACAGCAGGGGCACACACCGCCACCCAGCAAGGGTTAGCAGGCATACCCGCCGACAATTGCTCCAGCAGCGCCGCATTCGCAGCCACGCCGCCATTCATTTTCCAGTTGCCGGCAATCAGTTTCTTTTTCATGCGGGTTCCCAATTCAAAACAAGCTTTCCAATATGCGCATTGCTTTCCATCACGGCATGTGCATCTGCAGCCGCGGTAGACAGATCGCCAGTCGCCACAGTAAATACACGATGCACCACCGGACGAACCACCTTTTGCTCTAACAACGGCCACACCTGCTGCCGTAACGCAGCAGCAATAGCCGCTTTGAAAGCGACCGGCCGTGCACGCAAGGTAGATCCTGTAATCGTCAAACGCTTGCGCAAAACCAAACCTGCGTTGAGCTCCGACTGCACGCCACCTTGCACGGCAATGATGACCAAGCGCCCCTCTTCCGCCAGGCACTGCACCTCTTTGGCGACATAGGGGCCAGCCACCATGTCCAGAATGACGTCGACGCCCCGCCCCTGCGTAATACGTAAGGTCTCTGCTTCAAAGTCCTGGCTGCGGTAGTTGATCGCAAAATCAGCCCCCAAGGCCAGGCAAGCTACACATTTGTCATCGGAGCCAGCGGTGGCAATCACGGTAGCACCGCGCGCTTTTGCCAGCTGAATCGCCGTCACGCCAATACCGCTGGTGCCACCTTGCACCAGCAACACCTCGCCCGCTTTCAGTTGGCCACGATCGAACACGTTGCTCCACACCGTAAAGCAGGTTTCGGGCAGGCTCGCAGCCTCCACATCCGACCATCCTGCGGGCACCGGTAGACACTGGGCTATGGGTGCTACACACAACTCCGCATAACCGCCACCGGCGACGAGAGCACACACCCGATCGCCGATTTGAAAACCGGCCTCGGCCATCGCATGCACATTGCCATCGACAATCGTGCCCGCGATCTCCAGGCCCGGAATATCGGATGCACCGGCAGGCGCCGGGTACTTGCCCAAACGCTGCAGCACATCCGGCCGGTTGATGCCGCTGGCAGTCACCCGAATGCACACCTCCCCTGCCCCCGCCACTGGCGCAGGGCGATGCACCAGACGCAAAACGTCCGGCGCGCCGGGAGAGGTGATTTCAAATGCTCGCATATCAAATTGACCGGTAGCGCCCACGCAATCTGCGCGAGCAGCTACCAAATCAATAGCAGACGAAAGGTTTACTCTTGCGCAGGGCGCTCGAGCAAAGCCTTCATGGACAGCTTGATGCGGCCCTTTTCGTCGGTTTCCAGAACCTTGACCTTGACGATCTGGCCTTCAGACAGGTAGTCCGTGACCTTCTCGACGCGCTCGTGGGCGATCTGGCTGATGTGCAACAAGCCGTCCTTGCCGGGCAGCAGGTTCACCAGGGCACCGAAGTCCAGGATCTTGGTGATCGGGCCTTCGTACACCTTGCCGATTTCGACTTCTGCAGTGATCTGCTCGATGCGGCGCTTGGCTTCTTCAGCCTTGGCTGGATCGCTGGAAGCGATGGTGATGGTGCCGTCTTCCTCGATGTTGATCTGGGTGCCGGTTTCTTCGGTCAGGGCACGGATCACAGAACCGCCCTTGCCGATCACGTCACGGATCTTCTCGGGGTTGATCTTGAAGCTGAACAAACGGGGCGCGAAGTTGGACACTTCAGTGCGGGCTTCCGCCATGGACTTTTGCATTTCGCCCAGGATGTGCACGCGCGCTTCCTTGGCCTGCGCCAATGCCACTTGCATGATTTCCTTGGTGATGCCTTGGATTTTGATGTCCATCTGCAGCGCGGTAATACCGTTGGTGGTACCGGCAACTTTGAAGTCCATATCGCCCAAGTGATCTTCGTCACCCAGGATGTCGGTCAACACCGCAAAGCGGTTGTCTTCCTTGATCAAGCCCATGGCGATACCGGCCACGTGTGCCTTCAAAGGCACACCTGCGTCCATCAGGGACAAGCAGCCGCCGCACACGGACGCCATGGAAGACGAGCCGTTGGACTCGGTGATTTCAGACACGACGCGCAGGGAGTACGGGAACTCTTCTTTGGTCGGCAACACAGCGACCAGAGCACGTTTGGCCAAACGGCCGTGACCGATTTCGCGGCGCTTGGGCGTACCCACGCGGCCGGTTTCGCCGGTGGCGAAGGGAGGCATGTTGTAGTGCAGCATGAAGCGGTCTTCGTACTCGCCGCTCAAGGCGTCGATACGCTGCGCATCACGCTCGGTACCCAGGGTAGCGATCACCAAAGCCTGGGTTTCGCCACGTGTGAACAAGGAAGAGCCGTGGGTGCGGGGCAGCACGCCGTTACGAATTTCGATAGCGCGCACAGTGCGTGTATCGCGACCGTCGATACGGGGCTCGCCTGCCAGAATCTGGCCGCGCACGATCTTGGCTTCGATGTCGAATAACAGGCCTTCGACCTTGACGCTGTCGAACTCGACGCCGTCGGCCTTCAAACCGGCAAACACGTCTGCGTAGGCAGCGCGGCAGGCTTGGGTACGGGCTTGTTTGTTACGGATTTGGTAAGCAGCGACCAGCTTGTCTTTGCCGTGGGCATCAACCTTGGCGATCAAGGCTTCGTCACGGGCAGGCGCCTTCCAGTCCCACACGGGCTTGCCAGCGTCACGCACGAGTTCGTGGATGGCGTTGATGGCGGTCTTGCTCTGCTCGTGGCCGTAGACCACAGCGCCCAACATCACTTCTTCGGACAGCTGTTGTGCTTCAGACTCGACCATCAACACAGCGGCTTCGGTACCAGCAACCACCAAGTCCATGATGGAATCTTTGCGTGCGGTCTGGCCGGGGTTCAACACGTATTCGCCGTTGACGTAACCCACGCGGGCTGCGCCGATGGGGCCGTTGAACGGGATGCCGGAGATAGACAAGGCCGCGCTCACCGCGATCATGGCGGCAATGTCAGCATCCACTTCGGGGTTCAGGGACACGGTGTGCACCACCACGTGCACTTCGTTAAAGAAGCCTTCGGGGAACAGAGGGCGGATGGGGCGGTCGATCAGACGACTGGTCAGCGTTTCAAATTCGCTGGGGCGGCCTTCGCGCTTGAAAAAGCTGCCGGGGATCTTGCCTGCGGCGTAAGACTTTTCGAGGTAGTCAACGGTCAGGGGGAAAAAGTCCTGGCCGGGCTTGCCTTCGGTCTTGCCGACCACGGTGGCCAGCACCACGGTGCCGTCCATGTCCAGCAACACAGCGCCGGTGGATTGGCGAGCGATTTCGCCGGTTTCCATGGTCACGGTGTGCTGACCCCATTGGAAGGTCTTGGTAACTTTGTTGAAAATGCTCATGGTGAATCTCCTGTGAGTATCAAGTTGTTCGGGGGATGCAGGCCATCCCGCCACAGCCCGGATTCCACAACACAGTCCACGATGCCATTCCAGAAACACTGCCCATTTGAGGGCAACGGCTTTGGAATGACACAGCTTCGTTCTGTTTTTGCAGTCTCCGAAGTAAAAAACGCCTGAGCTAGTGACCTAACTCAGGCGTTCGTCATTCAGTCAGTCGCTTACTTGCGCAGACCCAATTTCGCGATCAGGGCCACATAGCGGTCGTGGTCCTTGGAGTTCAAGTAGTCCAACAGCTTACGGCGACGGCTCACCATGCGCAGCAAACCGCGACGACCGTGGTGGTCTTTGGCGTGGGTCTTGAAGTGAGGAGTCAGCTCGTTGATACGGGCTGTCAGCAGTGCCACTTGCACTTCTGGGCTACCGGTGTCACCGGCGGAACGGGCGTTGTCTTTGACAACAGCAGCTTTGATGCTGGAAGCGATCATGTGTTTTTCCTTGTGATGTTTTGACTTGCGCCAAGTGCTGGAACGGCTCTTGGCGTGCGCCCTGCCCAATGCAAAGCCTATCAATTATAGCCCGAAGCACCTGCGTGGTGAAACCACCCGTTCCGCGAGTACCTGAAAGCCTTGACAACACAAGACCCCAAACCACGGCAAACCCGCGCCAGATAACGGCTTTCACGCCATTTTCAAGAGGCATTTTTAGAGAATAAATTCAGCCGTTTTGGCTTGAATTGCCCCGCACCGCGCTCAGTTAGGGAACAAGCGGCAATCACGGTGAGCGCCGCGCACGATAAGGAATCGCATCATGTTCTTCGCAACCGCCCCCGCCGCTTTTCAAGCTTCTGTGCGCCGTCCCGCCTACGCCGGCAGCGGCCGTGCCGTGGAGCGCTTTTTGAGCGACGCCCTGCTCTCCGCCCGCCAGTCCGGCGCCGCTTACACCCAAGACGACACCAGCTTCACCCTGAGCCTGGACATGCCCGGCATTAGCAAGGAACACTTGCGCATTGCGATTGACGGCGCCGTGGTCCGCGTCCAAAGCAAGGATGACGCACCACGCCAGTACCGCACCGCCTATGAGCTGCCGCAAGACATCGACAGCGCCCTGAGCGAAGCCAAGCTGGAAAACGGCGTGCTGACCTTGAAACTGGTCAAAAAAGTGCCGGTAGACACCTCGGCTGAACTCACCATCCAGTAAACACCCCACGCAACCTGCTGAAGGTTGCTACTAAAACAGGAGCTGCTCGCGCAATCTAGACCTGCGCTAGCGGCTCTTTTTATAGGGAATGCAGGGGCCAGCGGGGCTTTACGTCAAACGCGTAGTCGGTCACGGCCTGCTGCAAGCCGCTTTGCAGGCGCATGGCGGCTGCCATGGCGATCATGGCGCCGTTGTCGGTGCACAAATGCAGCTCGGGGTAATGCACCCGCACGCCGCGCTTGGCGCATTCGGCATTGAGTTGCTCGCGCAGCTTGCGGTTCGCGCCGACGCCGCCGGCCACCACCAAACGCTTCAAACCCGTCTGTTTGAGTGCTTTAACAGACTTTTTCAGCAAAACTTCCACGATAGCCGCCTGGGTGGACGCGGCCAAGTCGGCCTGCTGCTGCGCAGGCAAATCCTGAAAATGGGTGACACCACCGGCCGTCACCATGCGCTGGCTTTGCACCAGCACCGCAGTTTTGAGTCCGGCGAACGAAAAGTCGAGGTTGCCACTGTGCAGCAAGGGCCGTGGCAAGGCGTAGGCCTTGGGGTCGCCCGCCTCCGCCAGCTTGGAGAGCAATGGCCCACCGGGATAGGCCAGCCCCATGAGCTTGGCCGATTTGTCAAAGGCTTCGCCGGCCGCATCGTCAATGGTTTCACCCAACAGCTCGTAGCGCCCGACGCCGTCCACCCGCATCAGCTGGGTGTGGCCACCCGACACTAGCAAAGCCACAAAGGGAAACTCCGGCGGGTCTTCGCTCAAAAAGGGCGATAGCAAATGCCCCTCCAGATGGTGCACGCCCAACACCGGCTTGCCCAAGGCGGCACCCAGCGCACAGGCTACACCCGCCCCCACCAGCAAGGCGCCGGCCAAGCCGGGCCCACGGGTGTAGGCCACCACATCCACTTCTTGCAAGCTGCGCCCGCTGTCGGCCAACACCTGACGGGTCAGGGGCAGCACGCGGCGGATGTGGTCGCGGCTGGCCAGTTCAGGCACCACGCCGCCGAAGGCCTGGTGCATCTCAATCTGGCTGTGCAGGGCGTGGGCCAGCAGCGTGGGCACTGCGTCGCCCTGCGACTGCACCATGGCCACACCTGTTTCATCACACGACGACTCAATCCCCAACACCAGCATGCTTGATTCCTTCAGAGGCGCCGAGTGTAGAGGATGGCTTTGGAAGGCGGGCTCGTGAATTGGCGCAGTTCTTGCTGCCGGCACTCCTATGACTACGCCACTGCGCATTGTTGTGATCAGCTCCGACCTGGTCGTACACGACCTGGAGGACACCCATGCGCTGGAGCAGGCGGAGCGCTCGCGCAGCCTGCGCATCGGGTTGCTGGAAAACGGCTTCAACCTGATCGCCTCCCTACCTGCCGACGTGTATCTGACCGAACGGCTGGCGCAGCTGCAGCCCGACATGATCATCGTGGACGCCGAGAGCGATGCCCGGGACGCACTGGAGCACGTGGTCATGGCCACGCGGGATGCGCGCCGGCCTATCGTGATGTTCACCAACGACCACGACAGCCGCACCGCCCGCGAGGCAGTGGCGGCCGGCGTGTCGGCCTACATCGTCGCGGGGCTGCAAGCCGAGCGCATCCGCCCGATTCTGGATGTGGCCATGGCCCGCTTCGAGCAAGACCAAGCATTGCGCCGCGAGCTCGCCGACACCCGCAACGAGCTCAACGAACTCTCCACCGCCTTGCAAGACCGCAAGGTCATCGACCGCGCCAAGGCCCTGCTGATGCAACGCCAGCAACTCAGCGAAGACGCGGCCTACGCCAAGCTGCGCAAAACCGCGATGGACAAGAACCTCAAGATGGTGGAAGTCGCCCAGCGCATGCTGGATGTGGCAGACCTGCTGGGCTGATGCACACCGGCGGTGCCATACCGATGGTGCAGTGCACAAATGCAGTGCAAAAACCCTCTGAAAAACATGGCACAGACATTGCGTAATAGCTGACAAGACCGGTAACGGTCATGCAAACACCCTGTCTAACGGCGGGCGGGGTGGATGCAACAGGACAAAGGCGTCCCCACGGGTTTGATTGCGCACCGCGCATCGAACCCCGTGTGGACGCCTTTTTTGTTTTTCGCTTTGTGTTTTTAACCTTCTGGAGTTGTGTCATGACCGATCTTCTGAAAGCCAAACTCAGCCGTCGCGCTGTTCTGCAAACTGCTGCCGTCGGTGCCATCGGCATCGACCCCGCCCTGCGTGCCGTGGTGTATGCCGCCGGCTCCGACGCCCCGGAGAAAACCGAAGTCAAGATCGGCTTCATCCCCCTGACCGACTGCGCCAGCGTGGTCATGGCCTCGGTGCTGGGCATTGACCAGAAATACGGCGTCAAGATCATCCCCAGCAAAGAAGCGAGCTGGGCCGGCGTGCGCGACAAGCTGGTGAATGGGGAACTCGACTTTGCCCACGTGCTCTATGGCCTGGTCTACGGGGTGCACCTCGGCATTGGTGGCCCCAAGAAGGACATGGCAGTGCTGGCCACGCTCAACAACAACGGCCAGGCCATCACCCTGTCAAAAAAACTGGCAGACAAAGGCGCGGTGGACGGCGCCGGCCTGGCCAAGCTGATGGCCAGCGAAAAACGCGAATACACCTTCGCCCAGACCTTCCCCACCGGCACCCATGCCATGTGGCTGTACTACTGGATGGCAGCCCACGGCATCAACCCGCTGCAAGACGCCAAGGCCATCACCGTGCCGCCGCCCCAGATGGTGGCCAACATGCGCGTGGGCAATATGGACGGCTTCTGCGTGGGCGAGCCTTGGAACCACCGCGCCATCATCGATGGCATCGGCGTCACCGCGGCCACCACCCAGGACATCTGGAAAGACCACCCCGAAAAGGTGCTCGGCACCACGGGCGATTTCGTCAAGAAATACCCCAACACCGCCCGCGCCGTGACCGCCGCCATTCTGGAAGCCGGCAAGTGGATTGACGCCAGCCTGTCCAACAAAAACAAGATGGCCGAAACCATTGCCGACAAGAGCTATGTGAACACCAGCGTGGACGCGATCAACCAGCGCATTCTGGGCCGCTACCAGAACGGTCTGGGCAAGACCTGGGACGACCCGAACTACATGAAGTTCTACAACGACGGCGCGGTGAACTTCCCCTACCTCTCGGACGGCATGTGGTTCTTGACCCAGCACAAGCGCTGGGGCTTGCTCAAAGACCACCCTGACTACCTCACGGTGGCCAAGCAGATCAACCAGATCGAGATCTACAAGCAGGCAGCCACTGCCACCAAGACACCGCTGCCCAAGAGCGATATGCGCAGCAGCAAACTGATCGACGGCGTGGTGTGGGACGGCAAGGATCCCAAGAAATACGCCGACGGTTTCAAAGTCAAAGCCTAAGGAGCCGACATGGTCAGCGCCGTATTTCACTCGCCACTCGACGTCAGCGCCGAGGGCTCTGCTATCAAAAAAGAAGCTGCTCCCGCATATTCGGCGGGCGCTGGAAGCCTGAAAGATGCCAAACCTGCACCCCAGGTGCAAGCTGAGAAGGCGGCCCCCGGCTACGACTGGAGCGGCCTGCTGCTCAAGGTTTTGCCGCCGTTTTTCGGGCTGGCGCTGCTGGTGGGCATCTGGGCGATGGTGAGCATCGGCACGGCCAGCTCCATCCCCAGCCCGCTGGAAACGTGGAAGCAGGCGGTCGTGATTTTTAGCGACCCGTTTTACAGCAAAGGCCCCAACGATCAGGGCGTGGGCTGGAACATTCTGTTCTCGCTCAAGCGCGTGGCCGTGGGCTTCGGCCTGGCGGCGGTCGTGGGTATTCCGGTGGGCTTTTTGATCGGGCGGTTTGAGTTTTTGAGCCGCATGTTCAACCCGCTCATCAGCCTGCTGCGGCCCGTGTCGCCACTGGCTTGGTTGCCCATCGGTTTGCTGGTGTTCAAGGGTGCGAACCCGGCTGCCATCTGGACCATCTTTATCTGCTCCATCTGGCCCATGATCATCAACACCGCGGTGGGCGTGCAGCGCGTGCCGCAGGACTACATGAACGTGGCCCGCGTGCTCAACCTGAGCGAGTGGAAGATCGTCACCAAGATCCTCTTCCCCTCCGTGTTGCCCTACATGCTGACCGGCGTGCGTCTGGCAGTCGGCACGGCCTGGCTGGTGATCGTGGCGGCCGAGATGCTGACCGGCGGCGTGGGCATTGGCTTCTGGGTGTGGGACGAGTGGAACAACCTCAACGTCAAGAACATCATCATCGCCATCTTCGTGATCGGCATCGTGGGCCTGCTGCTCGAGTACGCGCTCATCAAGTTGGCCACTGCATTCACCTTTGAGGAAGTGAAGTCATGAGCATCGAATCCATGAACTCCAAGTACATCGAAATCCAGGGCGTAGAGCAAACCTTCAAAACCAAGAAGGGCCTGTTCCCCGCGCTGCGCGACATCAACCTGACCGTGGCCAAAGGCGAGTTTGTCGCCCTCATAGGCCACAGCGGCTGCGGCAAGTCCACCCTGCTCAACCTGATCGCCGGCCTGACCCTGCCCACACAAGGCTCGCTGATTTGCGCCAGCCGCGAGATTGCAGGCCCCGGCCCCGAGCGTGCGGTGGTCTTCCAGAACCACTCGCTGCTGCCTTGGCTGACCTGCTTCGAGAACATTTACCTCGGCGTGGAACGCGTGTTCGGCACCCGCAACCCCGGTGCTGCGGCCGAAAGCAAAGCCCAGCTCAAGGCCCGCACCGATGCCGCTTTGGCGCTGGTGGGCCTGACCGCCGCCGCCCAAAAGCGCCCCGGTGAGATCAGCGGCGGCATGAAGCAGCGCGTGGGCATTGCCCGTGCGCTGGCCATGGAGCCCAAAGTGCTACTGATGGACGAGCCCTTTGGCGCGCTAGATGCGCTGACCCGTGCCAAGCTGCAGGACGAGTTGCTGGAGATCGTGGCCCGGACTGAGAGCACCGTGGTCATGGTGACCCATGATGTGGACGAGGCCGTGCTGCTCTCCGACAAGATCGTGATGATGACCAACGGCCCGGCCGCCACCATTGGCGAGGTGCTCAGCGTGGACCTGTCCCGCCCCCGCAACCGCGTGGCCTTGGCCGACAGCCCCGAGTACCTGGGCTACCGCAAGGCAGTGATCGACTTCCTCTACACCCGCCAGGCACACGTAGAAAAAGCAGCGTAAACCGGAGTTTCAAGCTGTCCGACAAGAGCGTCCTTTGGGACGCTCTTTTTTTGTGCATGCCGCGCACCTTTATCAGGCACAGTTCCTGCTTGAGTTCATCACGACCAACGAAGGTCTAGCAGTCTTGCGGTTGATGAAGGCCCTGCCACTGCGGCAGCGCGCACCAGGTGTCCGGCTCCCTTGCGGTGCCGGCGATCGCCGCACGTCTTTCCACTCCCCCAGCCCCTCTCTACGGAGCCTACTCATGGCCGGATTTCGTCAATTTCTGAAAAGCGGACACACCCCCACGCTGTTCGCAGCGTTTTTTTACCTGATGTTCTCGTTCGTCATCTGGGTCATGAACGGTGCCATGGCGCCCTTCATCAGCGAGCAGTTTCAGCTGACGGCAGCACAAAAGGGGCTGCTGCTGTCCATTCCCATCATGGCGGGCGCCATCATGCGCTTTCCCCTGGGCTTGCTGGCCCAGTACGTCGGGCGCAAAACCGCGACGTTGGTGGAGCTGACGCTGATCACCTTCACCATGTCGTTCGGCTACTTTTTTGTGCACACCTATGACGACTTGCTCAAGATGGCACTGTTGTTGGGCGTGGCCGGAGCCAGCTTTGGCGTAGCCATGTCGCTGGGGTCCGGCTGGTATCCCCCCAAATACAAAGGCCTCGCCATGGGCCTGGTGGGCGCGGGCAACGCGGGCACTGCGCTGGCTGCCCTGCTGGCCCCCCCTTTGGCACAGGCCTATGGCTGGCAAACCGTCTACGGCTTTGCGGCCTTGGCATCCTTGGTCCCCATGGCAGTGGTGCTGCTCATGGCCAAAGAGCCGCCCGACCGGGACGAACACGCCAGCATGCGTGAGCACCTGGCCTGCCTGCTGGAGAGCGACGGCTGGGTCTTCAGCCTGATCTACGTGGTGACCTTTGGTGGCTTTATTGGCATCGTCACCTTTTTACCCACCTACTACTACGACCAGTTTGGCGTGAGCAAGGTGCAAGCCGGGCAGCTGACCATGCTGGCCGCCCTGATGGGGGCCGTGGTGCGTGTGGCGGGCGGCTGGATTTCGGACCACTGGGGCGGCGTCAACACCCTGAGCGTGGTGCTGGTGGTGGTGGCTGTGGCGTTGGTGGGCGTGGGGCTGTCTGCAAGCTCTCTGGTCATGACCACCTTGCTGCTGATTCTGTGTTTTGCCGCTTTAGGCGCAGGCAACGGTGCGCTCTTTCAATTGGTGCCCCTGCGCTGGCCCACCTCCACAGCGGTGGCCGGCTCCATGATCGGCGAGATCGGCGCCCTGGGCGGCGGCACTATTCCGGCGCTGATGGGGCAGTCCAAACAGCACCTGGGCAGCTTTTTGCCGGGCTTCGTGGTGCTGGCCATCTTCTCGCTCTTGATGCTGGTCGTCATGCGCAAGCTGCAAGTCCGCTGGACCCGCACCTGGGCAGAGAAAGGTGGGCGCGCGCGAAGTGCTTGAGAGCAATCAGCTATCAATACGATAGCTTCTCGCGCATATTCCACGGTCGCTAGCGGTCTATTTTGGCAAAAAAAGCAACCAGTACACCAGCAACAGATTGATCAAGCCCAGCGTGCCGGTGGCCAGCTTCCAGACAAAGCTGGGGTCGCGCTGGATGAGCGGGGTGCCATGGGGCGCGTGCAAGGCGCGCGAGGCACCGCGCTCCAGGGCCAGCAAAAATTCTTCGGCGGTTTCAAACCGCTGGCGCTGGTCCAGCGCCACGGCCTTGAGCACCACATGGTTCAACCAAATGGGCACCTCGGGGTTGTGCCGGCTTGGCGGCGTGGGGTCGCGGTGGTAGCGGCCCACCTGGTAGGGCAGCACCTCACCATAGGGCAGCTTGCCGGTCAGTAGCTGGTAGAGCGTGACCCCCAGGGCGAACAAATCACTTTGCGCGTTAGGCAGCTGCTCCTGGGCGCCCTCTGCCCCGGCCGCTTCGCCCTTGCCGCGAAAACCCCATTGCTCGGGATTCACATAGCTGGGGGTACCGGCATGCAAGGCGCGCATGGCGGCCGGCTCGCGCCCGGACAAGGCCACGCCCAGGTCCAGCACGCGCAGCACGCCGTCGTCACCCAGGTGCAGATTCGCGGGCTTGATGTCCCGGTGCACCACGCCCTGGCGGTGCAGCCGCGCCAGCGCCTTGAGCGCCTGCATGGCATAGCCCAATGCGGCCTCAGCCGCCACACGCGGCTGCCGCTCCAGAATCTGCTGCAAAGTTTCGCCACCGTGCCAGTCATACAGCACATAAAACGCCGAGCGCTCCCGCCCGTTGGGCAGCCGTGCGTGCACCGATACCCAATGGTCCGCACCGCGTGACGACTGCATGCGCGCCCCCAGCCACGCCTCATGGGCCAGCATGGCGCGCTCCTCCTGGTCGTGCGCGCGCGCAGTGTTCAGGGTTTTGAGGGCGTACAGCACCTGGGTCGCCGGGTCGCGCATCTGGTAGAGCACGTTGATACCGCTGTCCGCCACCAGGTGCGTCATCACCAGGCCGTCGAGCGTATCGCCCACCTTCAGGCGCGGGGGAATGGGCAGATGCTGGGCCATGCGGCTGGCGTCGGCCAGCGTGGCCTCCAGCAGACCGCGCACCCGCACCACGATGGCCGACACGTTGTCATGGCTGCCTTTGGCCAGTGCCTGGTCCACCAGCTTTTGGCTGGCCTCGCGGGCGTCATGGCCAGCGAGGTACTCCGGCAGGCGTTTGGCCGGGACCTCCCCATGCACCCCATCGGTGAGAAGGATGAACACATCGCCCACCTGCAGGTCGCCCTGCACATAGTCCACCACCAAATGGTCTTGTGCGCCCACGGAGCGCAGCAGTTGGTGTTTGAAGTCCGGGTGGTTGACCACATGGTCCTGGGTGAGCTGCGTCGCCCGGCCCTCGCGTACCAAATAGCAGCGGGTGTCGCCCACATGCGCCAGCGTGTACGAGTGTCCGCGCAAGACCAGGGCGGTCAGCGTGGTCAGGCCCGTGGCCGGCTGGCGGCGGCGGTTGATGCCGCACAACCAGGTGTTTTGCGCCGCAATGATGCGGTCCAGCGCCACGGTGGTGTCCCAGGTTTCCGGGGTACCGAAGTAGTCGCGCACCACACTGGTGACCGTGGTCTGGGCAGCCTCGCGCCCCATGCCACCGGCACTCACACCGTCGGCAATGGCCACGATGGAGCCCATGTCCTCTTGCCCTGCAGAGGGCAGCATGGCGGCGCAAAAGTCTTCGTTCAGAGGTTTGCGGCCCGCCTGGGATGCAAAGCCGATATCTATATCAAATGCCATGCACCACCTTAAGCAATATCAGTGCCCGAAATGAGCGCATCGCACCAAACTTGTGCGGGTTAACCCTCGCGGGAGGATTTCCCCATCAGCATGTGCATGCTGTGTTCGTAATGGACCGAGAGGCGCTCAAACAGCGTCAGCAGCGTTTCACTGCCCTGGGCCAGAGCGTCCCGGTGGGTGCCGCGCCGTGCGAGCGGCTTGCGCTGCCCCTCCCGCGCGGCATCCACCATTTGCAACCACGCTACCCCGGCGGCGCTCAAGTCGGCGTGGATATCGGGGGTGCTCAGCGGAATGCCATTCAGGTAGGTGAGTGCCGCCTCAAACTCCTCTTGCACGCTGCGCATGCCCTCCTGGGCCTTGCGGGACACCGGGCTGTCGGCAGGGGCCTGCGTGGCCAGCAATGCAAATTTTGCGAAACGCTGCGACAGCATGCGCTGGCGCCCCGCCAGGTTCAGCACCTGCAGGGGGGCGCCGGTGCCCGCACTCTCCAGGCTGCCCGTCAGGCGCTCGGCCCCCAGCAGCAGGGCCTCCGCCGCGTCTTCCACCGCAGCGCTGTCGGCCCCCGCCAGCGCGGCTTTGAGTTGCTCCCAGGTGCTGGCCACCTGCTCCAGCAAGTCTCCATAGGTGGCTTGCGACAGGTTTTTGCGCAGCAGGGCGAAGTTGCCGTCCACCCACTGCACCGACTCCTGCAACAGCGCGTCCGGCGGCTCGCCCTGCCCACCGGCGGCCTGTAGCAAGTGCAGTTTGACCAACCGCTGGGACAGCATGCGCAGCTGGCCGGCGCGGTTAACGCTCTCCGCCGCCTGGGCGGACTGGATGATGTGCTGGGAGAGCTGCCCCATGCGCTGGTTGCTGCTCATGGCCGCGGAGCGCAGGGTGCGGAAGGCGTCATCGTCCGAGAGACTCTGGGCGCGCATCAGGATGCCTTTGGCCCGGTCCACCGCCTTTCTTTCTTCCAGGCGGGTGGCCATGTCTTCCAGCGCCCGCCGCAGCTGCTGGGCCTTGGTATGCCGCGCCTGCGCCAGGTGAATGAGTGAACGCAGGCGGTGGCTGGCATAGCCCTGCACCACGTAGACATGCACCCCGCTCTCTGTGGCGTGGGCGATGTGGGCCGCATCCGCATCCTGCGTGAAAAAGAGGGTGGGCGCGGGCTGGGTTTTTTCCAGCGTTTCGATCGCCTCAAACCAGGCCGCGCCGGGGCGGGACACATCGCAGATCACCACATCTGGTGCATGCAGCACTGCCGCTTGCACCAACTTGCTGCATTCGTGCACCGTTGCCAGCAGCGTGATTCCCGCCGCAGACAAGTCTGCCGCAAGGCCGGGAGCGGTGGGAGAACGGCTGGTGCACAACAAGGCGGTGGTCATAGAGGTGAGTAGCTAAGGGGCGTAAGGGCCATTTCAACACGCCATGGGCTGATCCGCCGGGTGCGGGACACGCGCGTGTAAAAGAGGTGGCGATCTTATGGCACAACTTTTGCGTAGCTGAAGACAAGACGCAACGACGCGTCCGAATGAGATGACAGCCTGCACCCCTTCTGCGCACAACGACGTCGCGCAGTGGCTCGCTGCCCACACCAGTGCGTTCTGGTGCGCCTCTGCCTGAGGCGCGGATCTCCCCTACCCCCGTTTTAGGTCTGCAGCCTCGCTGCAACCCCAACCCACTTCTCGTGTTCTAGGAGTAGCCACTATGAAAAAACTGAAATTGGTGATGATCGGCAACGGCATGGCCGGTGTACGGACCCTTGAAGAGCTGCTCAAGGTTGCGCCTGACCTGTATGACATCACCGTCTTCGGTGCCGAGCCGCACCCCAACTACAACCGCATCTTGCTCAGCCCCGTGC
Organism: Rhodoferax bucti; assembly: GCF_005876985.1. Lineage (GTDB taxonomy): Bacteria > Pseudomonadota > Gammaproteobacteria > Burkholderiales > Burkholderiaceae_C > Allorhodoferax > Allorhodoferax bucti. The sequence goes on along the minus strand of NZ_VAHD01000002.1, from coordinate 526,848 downwards.
TGGCCGGTGAGCAGACGCTGGACGAGATCGTGCTCAACTCCTTTGAGTGGTATGCCGAGAACGGCATCACCCTGCACGCAGGCAAAAAAGTGACCGAGGTGGACCGCGTCAAGCGCGTGGTCAAGGCGTCTGACGGCACCGAGGCCGCGTACGACCGCTTGCTGATCTGCACCGGCTCCAACCCCTTCATCCTGCCCGTGCCTGGCAAAGACCTGCAAGGTGTGATCGCCTACCGCGACATTGCCGACACCAACGCCATGATCGAGGCTGCCACCAAGTACAAGCACGCCGTGGTCATCGGCGGTGGCCTGCTGGGTCTGGAAGCCGCCAACGGCCTGATGCTGCGCGGCATGCAAGTCAGCGTGGTGCACGTACAGCCCACGCTGATGGAGCGCCAGCTCGACACCGTGGCCGGTGCTTTGCTGCAAAAGTCGCTGGAAGAGCGCGGCCTGAGCTTTCTCATGGGCGCGCAAACACAAGAGCTGGTGGGTGGTGAAGACGGCCGCGTCAAGAGCATCAAGTTCAAAGACGGCACCGAAGTGCCGGCCGACCTCGTCGTCATGGCCGTGGGCATTCGCCCCAACACCGAGCTGGCCCAGACGATGCGCCTGCATGTAGACCGCGGCATTGTGGTGACCGACACCATGCAAACCGTGACCGATGCCCGCATTTACAGCGTGGGCGAATGCGCGGCGCACCGCGGCATTGCTTACGGCCTGGTCGCCCCCTTGTTTGAGCAGGCCAAAGTGGCCGCCAACCACCTGGCCGAGTACGGCATTGGCCGCTACCAGGGTTCGCTCACCTCCACCAAGCTCAAGGTCACCGGCATCGACCTCTTCAGCGCCGGCAATTTCACGGGTGGTGAGGGCTGCGAAGAAATCGTGATGAGCGACCCCTTTGGGGGCGTGTACAAAAAGCTGGTCATCAAAAACGACCAACTCGTGGGCGCCTGCATGTACGGCGACACCGTGGACGGCAGCTGGTACTTCAAGCTGCTGCGCGAAGGCCGCAGCGTGGCTGACATCCGCGACAAGCTGATGTTTGGCGAGGGCGGCGCCAACATCGGCGACGTGGGCCACCAGGGCCAAAACAAGGCTGCTGCCATGGCGGACAGCGACGAGGTCTGCGGCTGCAACGGCGTCACCAAAGGCACCATCTGCAAGGCCATCAAAGAGAAAGGCCTGTTCACCCTGGACGAGGTGAAGAAGCACACCAAAGCCAGCGCATCCTGCGGCTCCTGCACCGGCTTGGTAGAGCAGATCATCATGTTCACCGCGGGTGGCGACTACTCGGCCACGCCCAAGAAGAAAGCCATGTGCGGCTGCACCGACCACAGCCACCAGGAAGTGCGCGACGCCATCTTCGCCAACAAGTACCTCACCATTGCCGCGGTGCAACAGGGCATGGGCTGGAAGACGCCCAACGGCTGCTCCAGCTGCCGCCCCGCGCTGAACTACTACCTGATCTCCAGCTGGCCCAAGGAGGCCAAGGACGATCCGCAAAGCCGCTTCATCAACGAGCGCAGCCACGCGAACATTCAGAAGGACGGCACCTACTCCGTCATCCCCCGCATGTGGGGCGGCGAGACCACGGCCGACGAGCTGCGCCGCATTGCCAACGCGGTGGACAAGTTCAAGATCCCCACGGTCAAGGTCACCGGCGGCCAGCGTATCGACTTGCTGGGCGTGAAGAAGGAAGACCTACAAGCCGTGTGGCAAGACATCGGCATGCCCAGCGGCCACGCCTACGCCAAGGCCCTGCGCACCGTGAAAACCTGCGTGGGCTCAGAGTGGTGCCGCATGGGCACCCAGGACAGCACCCAAATGGGCAAAGACCTGGAGCGCGCCCACTGGCGCATGTATGCCCCGCACAAGGTGAAGTACGCCGTGTCCGGCTGCCCGCGCAACTGCGCGGAGGCTGGCATCAAGGACGTGGGCATCATCGGCGTGGACAGCGGCTGGGAGATGTACATCGCCGGCAACGGCGGCATCAAGACCGAAGTGGCGCACTTCTTTGTGAAGCTCAAAACCGCCGAAGAAGTGCTGGAGTACACCGGCGCCTTCATGCAGCTCTACCGCAAAGAAGGCTGGTACCTGGAGCGCACCGTGCACTATGTGAGCCGCGTGGGCCTGGACTACGTGAAGAAGCGCATTCTGGAGGACGCCGAGGGCCGCAAGGCGCTGAACGAAGAGCTGCTGTTTGCGCTGGATGGCGAGCCCGACCCGTGGTTCGACTTCCAGGACGCGCAGGTCGATACCCGCCAGTTCGCGCCGGTCGCCACCGCCTGAGCCCGGGAGCCACCATGCAACGCAGAAGCCTGATTGCCGCCGCCGGTGCCACCGTGCTGGCCGGTGGCCTGCCCCTTGCGCACGCGCAAGTGGTAGACCTGAGCGACGCAATCAACAAAGCCGGCCGCCTGCGCATGCTCAGCCAGCGCATGGGCAAAGCCTGGCTGGCCGTGTTGTTGAGCGTGGAAAAAACCAGCGCGCAAATGGTGCTGGACAAATCGATTGCCCTCTTCAACCGGCACCTGGTGGAGCTCAAAGCCTACGCCCCCAACCCTGAGGTGCTGGTCACCTACACCAAGCTGGAAGCGGCGTGGAGCGACTACCAGGCCCAGCTGATCGGCAAAGCGCCCGCGCGGGATGCAGCCGCAGCCCTGCTGCAGCAGGATGCCAAAGTGCTGGCCCTGGCCCACCAAGGTACCCAGCAATATGAAGCCGCGCTGGCCAAGCTGGTGGGCAAGCTGGTGAACGTGGCCGGCCGCCAGCGCATGCTGAGCCAGCGCATGGCCAAGTTTTATCTGGCCACCACCCTGCCCGTCGACGCGGCAACCGCCGGCATGGAAATTACCAAGGCGCGCGGCGAATTCGTCTCGGCCCTGGGATTGCTGAAAACCGCCCCGGAAGCGAGCACCCGCATCAAGGAGGAGCTGACCCTGGCCGAGGCGCAATGGGTGTTTTTTGACACCGCCTTGCAAAACCTGCAAGAGGGTGCCCAGCGCCCCCGCCCCATGGCCGATGTATTTCTGGCCAGCGAAAACCTGCTGAGCGTGATGGACCGGGTCACCGGCCTCTACGCCAGCCTCAAAGCGTGATTCAGTAACCAAACAAGCCACCAGCGCACGCGTAACAAGCGCGAGCAGCTACCAAAACCATAGCAAACCGGAAGACTGACATGACCGAATGGACCCGCATCTGCACCCTGGAAGACATCCCCGTACTGGGCTCACGCCGCGTGGAGCGCACCACCGGACTGGACGTTGCCATCTTCCGCAACAGCCAGGACGAGGTGTTCGCCCTGCTCGACCGCTGCCCCCACAAAGGCGGCCCGCTGTCGCAAGGCATTGTGTTCGGCACCAGCGTGGCCTGCCCGCTGCACAACTGGACCATCGGCCTGTGCGATGGCCAGGCCAGCGCGCCCGATGAGGGCTGCACCCCCAAATTCAGCGTGAAGCTGGAGGCCGGCGTGGTCTACCTCAACGCCACCGAGCTGCAAAGCCACGGCACCGATTTGGTACGCCCCATTGCAGGGCCCGCACGCCGCAAAAACACCGACCCCCACGCTCCACCGCTGCGCGGGTCGCTGCCCCCCGAGGGGGCGCAGCCTGGCTTGGGGCGGCCCGGCGCGGCGGCTTGACGCGCACATGGCCATGGTCAAAGAAACCCGTTCCACCTGCCCCTACTGCGGTGTGGGCTGCGGCGTCATCATCCAGAGCGAAGGTGCGCAGATCACCGGCGTCAAGGGCGACCCTTCTCACCCGGCCAACTTCGGCCGCCTGTGCTCCAAGGGCAGCACCCTGCACCTGACGGCCACGGCCGAAGTCACGCTGCAAACCCGCCTGCTGCAACCCCTGCAGCGCCCGCAGCGCGGGCACACGCCCGAGCCGGTGACCTGGGACAGCGCCCTGCACACCGCCACCACCCAGTTCGCCCGCATCATCCGCGACCACGGGCCGGACGCCGTGGGCTTCTATCTCAGCGGCCAGCTGCTCACCGAGGACTACTACGTCTTCAACAAGCTGGCCAAGGGCCTGATTGGCACCAACAACCTCGACACCAACTCCCGCCTGTGCATGAGCAGCGCGGTGGCCGGCTACAAGAAGTCGCTGGGGGCCGACGCGCCCCCCTGCAGCTACGAGGACCTGGCACTCGCCTCCACCCTGTTCATCGCCGGGTCGAATGCGGCCTATGCCCACCCCATCCTCTTTCGCCGCATCGAAGACGCCAAGGCCGCCAACCCCGCACTGAAAATCGTGGTGGTGGACGTACGCCGCACCGACACGGCCGAGGCGGCCGACCTGTTCCTGCAAATCCAGCCCGGCACCGATGTGATGCTGTTCAACGGCATGCTGCACCTCATGCTGTGGGAAGGCTGGACGGACGCGGCTTTTATTGCCGCCCACACCGAAGGCTTTGACGCCCTCAAGGCACTGGTGCGCGACTGCACCCCCGAAGCCGTGGCCGCCGTCTGCGGCATTCGCAAAGAAGCCCTACTGGAAGCCACACGCCTGTTTGCCCAGTCTCCGGCCACGCTCAGCCTATATTGCATGGGGCTCAATCAGTCCAGCGCCGGCACCGCCAAAAACACCGCCCTCATCAACCTGCACCTGGCCACCGGCCAGATCGGCAAGCCCGGCGCCGGCCCCTTCAGCCTGACCGGCCAGCCCAATGCCATGGGCGGGCGCGAAGTGGGCGGCCTGGCCAACCTGCTTTCCGCCCACCGCGACCTGGCCAACCCGGTGCACCGCGCCGAAGTGGAGGCCTTGTGGGGCCTGGACCTGCAGGGCCGCACCGTGCCCGAGGTGCCGGGCAAATCGGCCATCGAAATGTTCCAGGCCGCCGCTGACGGTGAAATCAAAGCCCTGTGGATTGCCTGCACCAACCCCGCGCAAAGCCTGCCCGACCAGGCCACCGTGCGCCGCGCGCTGGAACGCGCCGAGTTCGTGGTGGTGCAAGAAGCCTTTGCCACCACCGCCACCGCCCGCTATGCCGACCTGCTGCTGCCCGCCACCACCTGGGGCGAAAAAGAAGGCACGGTTACCAACAGCGAGCGCCGCATCTCCCGCGTGCGTGCCGCCGTGCCCGCCCCCGTCCCGCACGACAACGGCCCGCGCCACGACTGGGCAATTGCCGCCGACTTTGCGCAGCGTCTGGAAGCCGCACTGGGCCACACCCCAGTGCACCCCACGCTTTTCCCCTACCCCACGCCCGAATCGGTGTGGAATGAGCACCGCGAAAGCACCCGCGCCCGCGACCTCGACATCACCGGCCTGAGCTACGCCCAGCTCGAAGCCGCGCCCCAGCAGTGGCCCCTGCCCGAGGGCGCTGCCACCGGCACCGTGCGCCTGTATGAAGACGGCGTGTTCCCCACGCCCAGCGGCCGCGCCCGCTTTGTGGCCACGCCCTACACCCCGGTGGCCGAGCCGCGCGAGGCGCGCTACCCCTTTGCCCTGACCACCGGCCGCCTGCGCGACCAGTGGCACGGCATGAGCCGCACCGGCACCTTGGGCCGCCTCTTTGGCCACGTGCGCGAGCCGGCCCTGCAGATGCACCCGCAAGACATGGCCCGCCGCCTGCTGACTGAGGGCGACCTGGTACACATCACCAGCAAACGCGGCTCCATCCTGGCGCCCCTGCAAGCCAGTACCGAGGTGGGCTTGGGCCAGGTGTTTCTGCCCATGCACTGGGGTGACGAGTTCTTGAGCGGCCACAGCCACACCGGCGAGCGCTTGGGGGGCGTGAACGCCCTCACCAGCCCCGTGTTCTGCCCCGACTCCAAGCAACCCGAGCTCAAGCACGCCGCCGTCAAGGTGCTCAAGGCCGACATGCCCTGGCACCTTAGCGCGCTGGCCTGGCTGCCGGCCGACCGGGTGCTGGCCCGCCGCACCGCCTTGCAAGCGCTGATGGCACGCTTTGAATTTGCCAGCTGCGTGCTTTTCGGCAACGATGCTGCACTCGGCCAGGCCGGGCGCACCGGCGTCATGTTCCGGGCGGCGGGCAGTGCTACGCCGCCGGATGCGCTCTTGGCCGAGATCGAAGCCCTGCTCGAACTCAACGGCCCCGACGCCGTGCGCTACGCCGACCCCCAACGCGGCCAGCGCCGCGTGGTGCGCCTGCAGCGCAGCACAGTGAACGCCACGCTGGAGGGCTTTTTGCTCAGTGGCGACACCCGCGCCCGTGACTGGATGGCCGCCCTGCTGCGCGAAGAGCAGCCCGCCCAAAACTATGGCCGCGCCCTGCTCGCCGGTGGCGCTACGCCCCCGTTGCCAGTGCTGAGCAAAGGCAAAACCGTATGCACCTGCTTCAATGTGAGCGACAGCGCCATCACCGAGACCCTGGGCCACTGCACCGGCAGCGATGCCGAGCGCCTGGACCAGCTGCAAGCCCGCTTGCAGTGCGGCACCAACTGCGGCTCCTGCATTCCGCAGTTGCAACGCATGGTCAAGGCCACGCCGGTCGCCGCCACGGCAGGCGCCGGGGCATAAGGACATAGCCAAAAGTTATCTGGCTTCACCGACAATCCCACGATGGCTATTGGCAACTACATCAAAGAAATCGGGCGCGGCAAAGACGGCGCGCGCGCACTCACCCGCGAGCAGGCGGCCGATCTCTTGGGCCAGGTGCTGGACGGCACCGTCACCGACCTGGAAGTGGGCGCCTTCTGCTTGGCCATGCGCATCAAAGGCGAAACCGCCGAAGAGATGGCCGGTTTTCTGGACGCCGTGCGCAGCCGCATGGCGCTGCTGCCCGCCAGCGATGTGCCGGTAGTGGTCATCCCCAGCTACAACGGCGCGCGCAAGCTGCCCTTGCTCACCCCGCTCTTGGCCCTGTTGCTGGCGCGCGAAGGCGTGCCGGTACTGATCCACGGAACGCCTACCGAAGACAAACGCGTTTTTGTGTCAGAAGTGCTTGCAGCGCTCGATATACGTGCGCAAGCAGCTCCTGAAAAGATAGCAACTGGCAGCGTGGCCTTTGTGCCCACTGGCACCCTGCTGCCCGGCCTGCAGCACCTGCTGGATGTGCGCCGTGTGGTGAACCTGCGCAACCCGGCGCACAGCCTCGTCAAGCTCATGAACCCGGTGAACGGCCCGGCCCTGCTGGTGAGCAGCTACACCCACCCCGAATACGCGGTTTCCATGGCAGATACGTTTGCCTTGGTGCAAGCCCACGCCCTGCTGATACGCGGCACCGAAGGTGAGTCCGTGGCCGATGCCCGCCGCACCCCCAAAATGCAAGCCTTTGTGGCCGGCCAAGCGACTGACCTGCACGCCTACCAAGCCGGCTCGTTGACCACCTTGCCCGAGCTGCCCACTGCGATTGACGCCGCCAGCACCGCCGCCTACATTCAATCCGTATTGCAGGGCCACAGCCCGATTCCGGCGCCGATTGCCGAACAAGTGGCACACATCCTGCACCTGCACCAAGATTTGCACCGCGTACTATGAAAAATAATCTCCACACTCCGGCCGCCGGCCATGTCACCCTGGTCGGCGCAGGCCCCGGCGACCCCGAGTTGCTCACCCTCAAAGCCTTGAAGGCCATCCAGCAAGCCACCGTGGTGCTGGTGGACGATTTGGTGAACGACGCCATCGTGGCCCACGCCAACCCGGCTGCCCGCATCGTGCATGTGGGCAAGCGCGGCGGCTGCAAGTCCACCCCGCAATCCTTCATTGAGCGCCTCATGATCACCGCCGCCCAAGAGGGCGAGAACGTGGTGCGCCTCAAAGGCGGCGACCCGTTCATCTTCGGCCGCGGTGGTGAAGAGGTGGAGCATCTTGAGGAAGCCGGCGTGCGCGTGTCCGTGATCAACGGCATCACCGCCGGACTGGCCGCCGTCACCTCGCTGAATGTGCCCCTCACCCACCGCGAACATGCCCACGGCGTGGTGTTTGTCACCGGCCATGCCAAGCCCGGCGACAGCGGCACCGACTGGGCCGCACTGGCCACCGCCGCCCGCCAAGCCAAGCTCACGCTGGTGATTTACATGGGGGTCAGCGGTGCCGCCGACATCCAGGCCGGCCTGCTGCAAGGCCTGGGCGCAGACACGCCGGTGGCCGTTATCCAAAACGCCAGCTTGCCCCACCAGCGCCATGCCGCCTGCACTTTGGGTGCCCTGCAAGCCACCATCGTCCGCGAACAACTGGCCAGCCCCAGCGTGATCGTGGTGGGCGATGTCATGACCGGCCTGCTCGCGGCGGCCGACGTGGACGAGGCCCCCCGGGCCGCACACCACCGGTAGAACCGGCACGCAACTTGCGGTATTTGGCACCTCACCACACCACCGCGTTGCACCATGCCATCCCCCGTTGCAGTCCGCTCCCAACCCGCCGCACGTCCACCAGTCGCCGCCTCGACGGCCCCGCTGTCAGACCTGAATCTGGCCGCCCGCCAGCGCATGCTGTCGCAGCGGGTGGTGATGCAAACCCTGCTGGCCGCCGCGGGAGATACCCGGCAACTGGAGGCGGCCCGCGCCACCTTCACCTTGTTTTGCGATAGCGAAGCCAAGCTGCTCGCGACCCTCACCCATTACGACGATGCCAGCGTCCGCCAGTTGCGCGCGGTGTATGAAGGTCCGCAGGGCATAGGCGTGACGATTGAAACGTTCATGGACCGCATGCGCCGGGCGCTGGACACCATCGAGCGCGGGGGCCCTGTGCAAACCCTGCTCGCGGACATCGTGAACTCCACCGACGAGGTACTGAGCGCGCTGAACCAGGCCACCAGCACCTTCGATGCCATTTCCAAGGCCCAATCCGACCACCTGTTCAAGCAGCTGAGCGGCATCGTCTCCGACATCCATACCATCGCACGCGAAGCCAAAATCGTAAGCTTCAACGCCCAGGTGATTGCCGCTCGCGCAGGCGACCAGGGGCGCGAGTTTGCGGTGGTGGCCAATGTGCTCTCAGGCATCAGCACCGAGATTGATGGCTTGACGCAAAAAGCCATCCATCTGGCCGACCGCAAGTCGCAGCACGCCTAAGCACCCGATAAGGGCGCAGAACGCCTGGGCCTGCAACTCGGGGCGATTTGGCGAACGCAGCGAGTATGAGCCGAGGGCTGTGGGTCTGCCCACACCGGGTCATCACCGCCTCCGGAGAGAACGCAGCGATATTGCCCGCACAGCCTGCCGCTCATACTCGCTGCGCTCACCAAATCGCAGCAGACTGCGCGGCCAACCTCGCTGCTACTGTGGCGGCGAGCGGCTCATCTACACTGCGCGCCTATGCATAGTTTTGACGTCGTGATCGTGGGTACCGGGGCTGCCGGCTTGTTTTGTGCCGGGGTCGCGGGCCAGTTGGGCCTGAAGGTGCTGGTGCTGGACCACAGCGAAAAAGTGGCCGAAAAAATCCGCATCTCGGGCGGCGGTCGCAGCAACTTCACCAACCTAGATGTGAGTGCAACCAACTTCATCAGCGAGAACTCGCGCTTTGCAAAGTCTGCGCTTTCACGCTACACGCCGGCAGACTTCATCGGCTTGGTGAAGAAGCACAACATCGCCTTCCACGAGAAACACAAAGGCCAGCTGTTTTGCGATCGCTCCGCCGAAGACCTAATCGCCATGCTGCTCGCCGAATGCGCGGCCGGTGGCGTGGAGCGTTGGCAGCCCTGCGCGGTCAAAAATATACGCTTTTTGACCTCTAGCGCTCATGGAACAAGCGCAAGCAGCTACGAAATCGATAGTGAGCGCGGCACCATCCATTGCGCGGCCGTGGTGATTGCCACGGGTGGTTTATCCATTCCCAAAATCGGCGCAACAGACTTTGGCTACCGAATTGCCAAGCAGTTTGACCTGCCCGTGATCCCCCCCCGCCCCGCGCTGGTCCCGCTGACTTTTGACGAGGCTACGTGGGCGCCATTTGCCGAGCTGTCTGGCTTGTCGCTGCCGGTGGACATTGCTACAGGCGCCAAGAAAAGCAGCATGTCGTTCCGCGAAGACCTGCTGTTTACCCACCGCGGCCTCTCGGGCCCCGGCGTGCTGCAAATCTCCAGCTACTGGGCAGAGGGCACCCCTATTCGCCTCAACTTGGCACCCACTGTGGACTTGGCGCAACACCTGAGCCAGGCCAAAGGAACGTCCCGCAAGCGCATCGCCAACGAGCTGGCTGGCATCGTCCCCAGCCGCCTGGCGGACACCTGGGTTGGCCAGGGGCAGGCCTGGGGCCACGACTGGCAGCGCCCCGTGAATGAAGCGAGCGACAAGGCGCTGAACGCATTGGCAGAGCGACTTTCCCGCTGGGAACTCACGCCTACCGGCACCGAGGGCTACCGCAAAGCCGAAGTGACCGCCGGCGGCGTGGACACCAAAGTGCTCTCCAGCCAGACCATGGAAAGCAAGCAGCCCGGCTTGTTTTTCATCGGCGAAGTGACAGATGTGACCGGCTGGCTGGGCGGCTACAACTTCCAATGGGCCTGGGCTAGCGCTTTTGCGTGCGCCCACGGCTTGGCAGCCCGCCTGAAGACGCTATAATCGCGGGCTATTCTGGCAGAACCCCCGTCGGCCAATACTAGTTAAAGACGGGGAAACCGCCGAGCGAGGCATGTGGGGCACGATCTTCCCCCAAGCAATCCGCCGGCATATTTTGGAATTCATTACGTAATGACAACGATCCGTGTAAAAGAAAACGAACCCTTTGACGTAGCACTGCGTCGCTTCAAGCGCACCATCGAAAAGTTGGGCTTGCTGACCGACCTGCGTGCACGCGAGTTCTACGAAAAACCCACTGCCGAGCGCAAGCGCAAGAAGGCAGCCGCTGTGAAGCGCAACTACAAGCGCATCCGCAGCATGCAACTCCCTAAGAAGCTGTACTAAGCTTCGCGGCACGGTCGCTCTCAGGAGCACCCAGCCCACACAAGCTCGCCTGGGGACGCTCCGGCGAGCTTTTTTCATTGTCACCCCCCTCTTTTGTTTCACCTTCAGGAAGCACCGCTATGTCCCTCAAAGACCAGATCACCGAAGACATGAAGACCGCCATGCGCGCCAAGGACAGCGAGCGCCTGGGCACCATCCGCTTGTTGTTGTCGGCGATGAAACAAAAAGAGGTGGATGAGCGCGTGGTGCTGGACGACGCCATGGTGGTGGCCATCGTCGACAAGCTGATCAAGCAGCGCAAAGACAGTATCGACGCCTTCAAGAAGGCTGAGCGTGCGGACCTGGCCGACAAGGAAGAAGCCGAGATGAAGGTGCTGCAAACCTACCTGCCCCAGCGCATGAGCGCTGAAGAGGTGCTGGCGGAAGTCAAGGCCATAGTGGCCGAACTGGGCGCCTCCGGCCCCGGCGACATGGGCAAGGTGATGGGTGTGGTCAAAACCAAATTGGCTGGCAAAGCCGAAATGGGCACGGTGTCTGCCGCAGTCAAGGCCGCACTGGCCGGTTAATCGCCGATTGCCAATGAAAAAGGGGCCACGAGGGCCCCTTTTGTTTTTCCGACCCGGGTCCGCAATCAGCTACCGGCCACCTTCATGCGGTTGACCAGGATGGAGCCCACGGTCTTGGCACCGTAGTTGTAGATATCAGCGCCCACCGCTTCGATGCCCTTGAGCATGTCTTTCATATTGCCCGCGATGGTGATTTCATGCACCGGGTAGGCAATGCGTCCGTTTTCCACCCAGAAGCCGCTGGCGCCACGGGAGTAGTCACCGGTCACGTAGTTCACGCCCTGCCCCATCAGCTCGGTCACAAACAAGCCGGTGCCCAGCTTTTGCAACATCGCATCCAGGTTGTCGCCTGCTTTGGTCAGGCGCGAGGTAAAGGTCAGGTTGTGCGAGCCACCGGAATTACCGGTCGTGCGCATGCCCAGCTTGCGGGCAGAGTAGCTGCTCAAAAAGTAGCCTTGCACACGGCCGGCGTCCACCACCTTGCGGGGACGAACGCGCACGCCTTCATCATCGAAGGGGGAGCTGCCCTTGCCACGCAGCACAAAGGGGTCTTCCTGAATGTCAATGTGCTTGGGCAGCACTTGCTTGCCCAAGGAATCCAGCAGGAAGGTGCTCTTGCGGTACAAGGCACCGCCGCTGACCGCTTGCACAAAAGCGCCCAACAGCCCGGCAGCCAAGGGCGACTCAAACAACACAGGGCACTCCACCGTGGCGATCTTGCGAGCCTTGAGGCGGCTCAGGGCACGCTCTGCAGCGTAGCGGCCTACTGCCTCGGGCGAGGCCAGTTCATCGGCGGAGCGCATGGAGCTATACCACGCGTCGCGCTGCATGTCCTTGCCCTTACCGGCAATCGGCGACACCGAGAACGAGTGGCGCGAGGAGGCATAGCCGCCCCGGAAGCCACGAGTGTGTGCGCTGAAAAAATGCGATTGCTGGGCGGACACCGCAGCGCCTTCGCTATTGGTAATGCGCTTGCTCACCCCTAGCGCCGCAGCTTCGCACTGAAGCGCCAAACGCGCAGCCTCTTCGCTGGTCACGGCCCAGGGGAAGAACAAGTCCAAGTTGCGGTCACGCTCGTCGACGGGAACGATATCGTCCGCATCCGGCAGACTGGCGAACGGGTCTTCCGCAGTGAAACGGGCAATGTCGTAGGCCGCGCGCACGGTTTGCTCAATGGCGGCATCCGAAAAATCAGAGGTGCTCGCATTGCCCCGGCGGTTACCGATGTAGACCGTCACACCCAAAGATTTATCTCGGTTGCGTTCCACATTTTCCAGCTCGCCGTTGCGCACCGAGACGCTCAGGCCGCAACCTTCGGACACCTCGGCGCCGGCATCGCTGGCACCCAATTTCTTGGCGTGGGCCAGGGCGGCATCGACGCGGGTTTCAAAAAAAGCCCGGGTGTAGGCAAAACCGCTGTCGGCAGGTTTGGTGGATGCGGGGGAAGGCAGAGGACGGGCGGAGGTGGGTTTCTTCATGGCGACGGCTATGATACTTGGCTATGTCACGCAAACTAAAAAAGGGCTATTACGTCCGGGGCTTGTTCGTTGCCGAAGGCAGCGCACTGGACCTGGAGTACAAGCGCGAACTCAAGGGTACGGATGAACCGACCCGCACCGATCTCAAAAAGGAAAGCGACGCACTGCAAAAGCTGGGTGAAGACCTGCTGACGCTGCGCGCCGACCTGATAACCAAGTTGGAACTGCCCGAGCGGCTGGTGGAAGGCGTGGCGGAAGCCAAACGCATCACCAACTTCGAAGGCAAACGCCGCCAGATGCAATTCATCGGCAAGCTGATGCGCAAACTCGATCCCGGCAAATGGGACGAGATCCGTGCAGCGCTGGAAGAGCAGCACATGCCCTCCGTGCAGGAGACCATGGTGCTGCACCAGGCCGAGCAATGGCGCGACCGCCTGATTGCCGAAGACGATGCCCTCGGCCAGTGGCTCAACCTCAGCCCCGACACCGACAGCCAGCAACTGCGCGCTTTGGTGCGCCAGGCCCGCAAAGATGCCAAGCCCGAGAAACCCGGCGAGGCCGTTCGTCATGGCCGCTCGTACCGCGAAATCTTCCAGCTGGTGCGCGAGGCCCTGCTTGCAAACCAGGAAGCATCCCACACTGCAGCGGTAGACGAGGACGATGAAGACGGAGACGACGCTTGAGTAGCAGCGCTTTGGATGAAATCCGCATCGGCCTTGTTTCCATCAGCGACCGCGCCTCGGCCGGCATCTATGAAGACAAAGGCATTCCGGCCCTGAAAGAATGGGTGCAGCGTGCAGTAAAAAACCCGGTGGTGTTTGAGGCCCGACTCATCGCGGACGACCAGCAGACCATTCAGGACACCCTGATTGCGCTGGTGGATGCGCGCTGTGCCTTGGTGCTCACTACCGGTGGCACCGGCCCTGCCCTGCGCGACGTGACGCCTGAGGCCACGCTGGGCGTCGCGCACAAGGAAATGCCGGGCTTTGGCGAGCAGATGCGCGCCATCAGCCTGAACTTTGTGCCCACAGCCATTTTGTCGCGCCAGGTTGCCGTCATCCGCGACCAGACCCTGATCATCAACCTGCCCGGCCAACCCAAGGCTATTGCCGAAACGCTGGAAGGTGTGAAGGATGCCGAAGGCAAGCAAGTGGTACCCGGCATCTTTGCCGCAGTGCCCTACTGCGTAGACCTGATCGGTGGCCCCTACATCGACACCGTAGACACCGTCTGCAAAGCCTTCCGCCCCAAAAGCGCCATCCGTCCGGCGCGGGACTGAGGAACCTCTTCGTTTCGGTAAACGCCACCTTTCCGGCGTACGTGCCTTAACCCCAAAACACCGCAGGTCTGGCTCCGCCAGCCTGCAGGTGTTGCCCCCTGCAAGGGGGAAGCGGCAAAGCCGCTCGGGGGTGAGCCCTACTTCCCGATCAACTCGTTGATTTTCGCGGCCTCAAAGCATTCCTTGCGGGCCGCATCCTTGGGCACGCAGTCACTGTCTGCCAATTTCGCCGAGAGCTGTTCCACCGCTTTCCACAACATTGCAATCTGGTGGTCTTGGCCGGAAGCGCTGTCCACCAAACCGCGCAGCGCCTGGCTCACAGGGTCATCCTCTTGGGTGATGCCGTAGGCGGTGAACTTGCGGTCCTGCGTCGTTACATCCGCACTCATGCCCTCTTTGCTCGGGATGATGCGCGCGGGAATGCCTACGGCCGTAGCCCCCGCAGGCACGGGTTTGATCACCACCGCATTGCTGCCGATCTTGGCGCCATCGCCCACTTCAAAACCGCCCAGTACTTTCGCACCGGCACTCACCACCACGTCCTTGCCCAAGGTCGGATGGCGCTTGGCGCCCTTGTAGAGGCTGGTGCCGCCCAAGGTTACGCCTTGGTAAATCGTGCAACCGTCACCGATTTCGGCCGTCTCGCCGACCACCGTTCCCATGGCGTGGTCAAAAAACACCCGTTCGCCGATCTTGGCGCCAGGGTGGATTTCAATGCCGGTGAGAAAGCGGGCGATATGGGACGTGAAGCGCCCCAGCCACTGCAAGCCGTGGGTCCAGAACCAGTGGGCCGGGCGGTGCAACACCACCGCATGCAAGCCGGGGTAACAGGTGATGACCTCCCAGGTGCTGCGGGCAGCGGGGTCGCGGTCGAGGATGCACTGGATGTCGGATCGGATACGGGCAAACATGCTGGCAGTCTATCCCTTCGCCAACGGTTTGCCGTCTATCGCCACCAAATCCGCACCGGGAGCAGGCACTTCCCCCGTTTGCTTGAGGATGGCTTTGGCTATGCCGCGCAGGATGTGAATTTCCTCCTGCGTGACCTGCGCCCGGTTGAACAAGGCATTGAGCCGCGGCATCAGCTTCTTGGGAGCAGCCGGGTCCAAAAAGCCCAATGCCACCAGCGATTGCTCCAGGTGCGTGAGCATGCCAGTCACCTGCGCCGCGTCAGCCAGCACCGATGGCGCCGTTGCGGCTTGCACGCCAAAACTGCCCAAGGCCAGACGCCACTCGTAAGCAACGACCTGCAAGGCGGCGCCAATATTGAGGGAGCCGAAATTCGGATTGCTGGGAATGGACAGGCACACGTGGCAGCGATACACGTCTTCATTGCGCATGCCAAAGCGCTCGGAGCCGAACAAAAAGCCGATGCCCTGCTGGGAACTCGCACCCGGCGAGTTAAGTGCCAAATCAGCCTCTAGCGCAGGTGCAGATTGCGCAAGCAGCTCCTGTTTTGATAGCAATTCAAAATGCTCACGCGGTGTGGTGGTGGGTGGCCCGAAGTCGCGTGGGGTCATGGCGGTGGCGCACAAGTGGGTGATGCCATCCAGTGCCTCGTCCAAGGTCTCGACAATGCGGCACTTGTCCAGCACATCCAGGGCACCGCTGGCGCGCTGGATGGTTTCTTCGCGGCGCAGCACATTGGGCCAGCGGGGGGCGACGAGCACCAAGTCGTCAAAACCCATGGTTTTCATGGCCCGGGCGGCAGCGCCCACATTGCCGGCGTGGCTGGTGTTGATGAGGATAAATCGGGTGTGCATCAGGCAGAAAGAGGCCAAATTGCTGCACTCGCACAAAGATAGAGTGCGCAACCGAGGCCGAACCGTTAAAATAATGCCTATTGTCGCCGCCTGCATCGCCAGCCGGTTCTCCCAGTTCTTCCCCCACAATCTATGACGCTCAATCTGCACCCCATGGCCAACGTGGCCATCAAGGCCGCCCGCACCGCCGGTTCCATCATCAACCGCGCCGCGCTGGATATCGAATCTGTTCGTGTTTCCCAGAAAAAAGCCAACGACTTTGTCACTGAAGTGGACAAAGCGGCAGAGCAAGCGATCATAGAAACTCTGCTGACGGCCTACCCCGGCCACGGCATCCTCGCCGAAGAATCGGGCAGCGAATTCGGCGCCCGCGATTCCGAATACGTCTGGATCATCGATCCGCTGGACGGCACCACCAACTTCATCCACGGTCTGCCCGTGTACTGCGTGAGCATTGCCTTGTCCGTGCGCGGCAAGATCGAACAAGCCGTGGTGTACGACCCCACCCGCAACGACCTCTTTACCGCCACCAAAGGCCGCGGCGCTTACCTGAATGACCGCCGCATCCGCGTCTCCAAGCGCACGCAGCTCAAGGAGTCGCTGATTTCCACCGGCTTCCCTTTCCGTCCGGGCGACAACTTCAACCAGTACCTGACCATGATGGGCGATGTGATGCAACGCACCGCCGGCCTGCGCCGCCCCGGCGCGGCTGCGCTGGACTTGGCTTATGTGGCAGCGGGCTATACCGAAGGCTTCTTTGAACTCGGCCTGCAGCCCTGGGATGTGGCCGCTGGCTCTTTGCTCGTGACCGAAGCGGGTGGACTAGTCGGCAACTTCACCGGCGAAGCCGACTTTTTGGACCAGCACGAATGCCTGGCCGGCAGCCCGCGCGTGTACGGCCAGCTGGTCAGCATTCTGGGTAAATACAGCAAGTTTGCACCTGCCGGCGAAAAAGCGGCCCTGCGCCAAGCCGCCATTGCAGCCGACAACCCGGAGCCCGCCGCAGACCAACCACCTGCAGCCGGCGCTGAAGACGCACCGTTTTAATCCACCCCTGAATCCAGTGCGGCCACAGGCAGGCCGCACTGCGAGTGCCGCACCCACGGTGCGGCCGGATCAATCGAGCGGAAAGTCGCCAATCGGTACCGGGCGGCCGAACAGATAACCCTGAAACAGGGTGCAGCCCTGGCCCAACAGAAACTGAAGCTGGCCTTCAGTTTCCACTCCCTCAGCCACCACATCAAAACCCAAACTCCGCCCGAGCGCCAGTACCGTGCTGGCGATGGCCGCATCGTTCGCATCGGTCAGCACATCCCGCACAAATGACTGGTCGATCTTGAGTTGTTGCAGCGGCAACATCTTGAGATACGAGAGTGAGGAATAGCCGGTGCCGAAGTCATCCAGGGCAAAGCGCACCCCCAAGCTGCGCAGGGCGCTCATTTTCATGATGGCTTCCTGGCTGTCGGTGAGCAGCAGGCTTTCGGTCAACTCCAGCTTGAGCAGGCGTGGGTCGGCCCCGTTTTGCAAAAGCGCGTTTTGCACCTGGAGCACGAATTCCGGGTGGCGGAACTGGCGCGCACTCACATTCACGGCAATGGTGAGCTGTGCCCGTGCAGGCTCCCGGGCCCATTCCGCCAGCTGCCGGCACGCCGTCTGCAACACCCACTCCCCCACGGGAATGATGAGCCCGGTCCGCTCCGCAAGGGGCACGAAATGCAGGGGCGAAACCATGCCCCGCTGAGGATGCTTCCACCGTAGCAAGGCCTCGGCCCCTACGACCCGGCGCGCGGCATCGACCACCGGCTGGTAATACAGCGCCAACTCCGCCCTTTGCAAGCCAAGGCGCAAGTCCGCCTCCAGCTCGGTGCGCTGTGCCACCAAGGCCTGCATGGCGGGATCAAAGAAGCGCAGGGTATTGCGCCCGGCTGACTTGGCCTCGTACATGGCCAGGTCAGCTTGCTTGAGCAGCTCATCCACCGACTGGCGTTGCTCATGGATCAGGGTGATGCCCACACTGGGCGTGCTGTGGTGCTCCACCGACTCCAGGTGGTAAGACACATTGAGCTGCAGCAGTATTTTTTTACCCACCCGCTCGGCCTGCACGCTGGCCTCTTCCATGGTGCTGCCCAGGTCTTCCAGCAGCACCACGAACTCATCACCGCCAAGCCGGGCCACAGTATCGGACTCCCGCACACTGGCCTTCAGGCGTTGCGCCACCTGCTGCAGGAGCAAATCCCCCACATCGTGGCCACGGGTGTCGTTCAGGTCCTTGAAGTTGTCCAGATCGATAAACAACAAGGCGCCGTGCGAGCGGTTGCGCGCGCATGCCACCACCACATGCTGCAAATGGTCCATCAGCAAACGGCGGTTGGGCAGGTCCGTCAGCACATCGTAGAAGGCGAGGCGCTCGATCTTTTCTTCCGCTTCCTTGCGCTCGGTAATGTTGCGGCCAATGCCCCGGTAACCCTTGAACACACCGTGGGAGTCAAAAATAGGGGCCCCGCTGGTAGAAATCCAGTACACCCGGCCGTCGGCATCCCGATCGCGGATTTCCAGCTCACGGAACGTCTGGTGAGCTTCCAGCACTGCCCGGTGTGCGGCCCAGTCCGCCTCCGTCATGTTCAGGCTGCCGTTTTCCCAACGGGTTTTGCCAATGCTGCCGGGGCCGGTTTTTTCGCGGCCGGCTTTCAGGGCCCCGTCAAAACGGGTAAAGCGAAACTCGGCGTCTTGCTCCCAATACCAGTCTGAACTCAACTCTGTCAGGCCGCGAAAGCGCGACTCGCTCTCCTGCAAGATGGCCTGGGACACCTTGTGCTCGGTGATGTCCGTCACCGCGCCGTAGGTATTGAAAAGTCCGCCGCTTTCCCGGAAGGTAATCGCCTTGCCGAACAGCGTGCGCACCAGGCCGTCCGGGCGAACAATGCGGAACTCATGGGCCCAGGTCATACCGTGCTGGGCCGCATCGTTCATGGACTTGAGGGTCGCCACAATGTCGTCGCGGTGAATCAGACGAAACAGGCTGTTGGCATCCGCCCGGGTCTGCTCCGGCGTAATGCCGAAAATGGCTTCGCACGCATCACTCACAAACACATAGCGCCCACTGATCGGGCTGTGCATTTCAAAGTGAAACACCATCTCCGGCAAGCGGCTGGTCATGCGCTGAATCACATCGAGCTGGTGCTGCAAGACCTGCTTGGCCAGCGCCTCATCGGTAAAATCCTGCACCACACCGAAGTCGACAAACGTGCCGTCGCGCCGGTGGTAGCGGTGCATGCGGCTGCGCAGCCAGCGGATTTCGTTGTCAGGCCGCTTCCAGCGGAACTCCAGCAGCTGCCCGTCCATCGCCTCCCGGGCAGCAAGATAGCGGTCCATGTCCTCACTCAGCAGGCCGGAGCGGGAATCCTCCAGGCTGAGTTTTTCTGTCCACGGGAGATTTGCCAGGTTGAACAAGCCCCGCGACCAGCGCGGTTCCTGGGCCCCTTGCGGAACGATCCAATGCCCCGCCAGCGCCAGGCTCTCGGTTTCCTCGTACAACTCCAGCTGCCCGCGCAGCTCATCGTTGGCATCCTGCAGGGCCTGCTCGCTCTCAGCAACCGCCTCTTGGGCAATGCGTTGCGCGGTGATGTCGGTCAAATACTCGACCACATGCGCCTCACCGCCTATCTGCATCAGCGTGCCGCGCCACTCCAGCAGCAAGTCTTCCCCGGCAGAGGTTGTGAAGTTAATTTCCACCCCGGCAAGCGCGGGGTGGTCTCGCAGCTCGTTCAGCGCCTCATTGCGGGCCTGAAGCGAAACCCAAAAGCCGAGCGCTACCGAGTTGCTTTGCGTGGCCTCTTCCCAGCTATAGCCGGTGAGCTGCTGCCAGCGGGCATTGGCATCGACCAGCCCGCCATCGGCATAACGCTGCACCGAAATGGCAACAGGGCTGCGGGCAAACAAGGCCTCCAGCATGTCGTACTGGCGGCGACTGGCCGCCTCCAGGGACTGCACCTGCGCGCGCAAACGCTCCAGTTCCGTGTCGCTCATGGCTTGTGCAACACCAGTTGCTCCACCGGCACGGGCCGGCCGAAGAAGTAGCCCTGAAATGCCCTGCAGCCTTCGCGCATCAAGAAGTCACGCTGACCCGCGGTTTCCACCCCCTCGGCAACAACCCCCAAATCCAGGCTCTTGGCCAGGCTGAGAATCGTGCGGGCGATGGCCGCGTCGTTCGGGTCGGTCAGCACATCACGCACAAAAGACTGGTCAATCTTGAGCTGGTCCAGCGGCAAACGCTTGAGGTAGGCGAGTGAGGAGTACCCGGTGCCGAAATCGTCCAGCGAAAAGCTCACGCCAATGGAGCGCAACTCGCTCATCTTCTGGATGGCCTCTTCAAAATCCGTGAGCAGCAGGCTCTCGGTCAGCTCCAGCTTCAAACGGTAGGGATTGGCCCCACTGACCCGCAACAGGTTCAGGATGTGGTTCGAAAAATCCGGATGGCGGAACTGGCGGGCACTCACGTTGACGGCAATGCTCAGCCGCTGGGTATGCGGATTCGCGCTCCACGCGACCAACTGGGCGCATGCGGCCTCCAGCACCCATTGCCCCAGGGGCAGAATCAGACCGGTTTGCTCGGCAACCGGGATAAATGCATTCGGGGGCACCATGCCCTTGACCGGATGTTGCCAGCGCAGCAAGGCTTCAACCCCCGTCACGCCTCCTTCCAGGTCCACCACGGGCTGGTAGTACAGCAAGAACTCTTCGTCCTGCAAACCCTTGCGCAAATCGGCTTCCATGCCGGCACGCGCAGAGGCGGCCGCCTGCATCTCGGGGTCGAAAAAGCGCAAGGTATTGCGCCCTGCCCCTTTGGCCTGGTACATGGCCAAGTCGGCCCGCTTGAGCAGCTCCTCCACGCTGAGCTGGCTCTGGAAAAACAGCGTCACCCCGATGCTGGGTGAACTGTGCATGTTGTGATTGCCCAAGGCAAATTGCTTGCTCAGCGACGTCAGCACCTTCTTGGCCACCAGCTCCGCCTGGCTGGCAGCAGCCGTCGCATCGGTGTCCAGCTCCTCCAGCATGACCACGAATTCATCGCCTCCTAGGCGGGCGACCGTATCCACACTGCGCACACACTCCTGTAAACGCTGCGAGACCTGCTGCAAGAGCAAGTCCCCCATGTGGTGGCCCAGGGTGTCGTTCAGAATCTTGAAGTTGTCCAAATCGATGAACAACAACGCGCCGTGCTGATGGTTGCGCACGCTCGACAGCAGCGCATGGTTCAGGCGGTCAATCAACATGCGCCGGTTGGGCAGCCCGGTGAGCGCATCGTAAAAAGCCAGGCGCTCGATTTCCGCCTCGGCTTGCTTGCGGGCGGAAATATCGCGCCCGGTGCCCCGGTAGCCGCAGAACTTGCCATCTTCATCAAACATGGGGGCTCCGCTGATGGCCACCCACATGTAGCTGCCATCGGCCAGAACCCGCTGCATCTCGAAGTCCTGAAACGTCTCATGCGCCTCCAGCACCGCACGGTGCGCCGCCCACTGCGCCGGTGTGACGCCACGGGCACCTGAATCCCAGCGGGTTTTGCCGATTGCGTGCTGCGGCGCCAAACGGTCAGCACTGCTGCCGTTGCCATCCACCCGCACAAACCGGAACTCTGCATCCTGCTCCCAATACCAGTCTGACGAGAGGCTGGAGAGGCTGCGAAAGCGCTCTTCACTGACTTGCAGCTGCAGCAAGGCCCGTTTCTGGGGGCTGATATCGATGATGGAGCCGGTGAAAAGCACCGACCCATCTGGCATGGCCTGGGGTACCGAGGTACCCAAAAACCAGCGTTGCGCCTTGCCTTCCTTGCGGTTACGGAACTCGCACTGCCAGGGCGCCATGGCGTCGCGTGCGGCCACGCTGGTCTGTATGACCTGGCCCACATCTGCCTTGTGGATGTTGCGCATGATGTTGTTGGCATCCAGGCGCGCGTCTTCCATACTGACCTCGAACATGGGCTGGACCGCTGCGCTCACAAACGGAAAGGCAAACCGGCCGTCCGGCCACATCTGAAACTCGAACACCATGCCCGGCGCGCGGCTGGTGATTTTTTGAATGAAGTCCAGCTGCTTTTGCACGGCATCGCGCGCCTCTTTTTCTGCGGTGAACTCTTGCACGATGCCAAAATCCGCCCGCACCCGCCCATCGGCCATTTGCCGGTGCATGCGCGAACGCACCCACAAAATCTGGCCGTCCGGGGCCTGCCAGCGGTACTCCACCATGCTGCCGTCCATGCGCTCCCGTGCAGCGCGTACCGCTTGCGTGTCCTCTGGCACCACCCCGGCCCACAACACGGCCTGCGGCACCAACGTCACATCGCCCAGGCGGGCGATCGAGGCAAATCCGCGCGACACCTGCACCATGCTGTCCCCGGGGTAAGCCACCCAGTGACCCACTTTGGCAACCGACTCCGTCAACTCATGCAGTTTGATTTGGCGGTGCAAGTCCTCATAGGCGTGGGCCAAGGCCTGCTCTCCGGCTTGCAACGCCTCACGGGCCATGCGGTCAGCAGTCACATCGCGCAGGTAAATGACCAGGTAGCGCGTGCCGCCGTCCTGCATCATGGCGGCGTTGAGGCGCACAACGCGGGGCACGCGGTCTTTCATGACCAGGGTGACGTCGATATCCGTGACCCGGCCACCAATGTCGAGCCCGCCGAACACCCGGTCCCGCTCCTGCGGGTCCAGCCAGTGTCCCAGCTCGACGGCGGTACGGCCCAACACCTCGTCCCGGGCGTAGCCGGTCATGTGGAGCCACTCGGTATTGACCTGCACCAGCACCCCATCCGCCACCCGCGTGAGGGCGATGGCCTCGGGGCTACCCTCAAAAATAGCCTGAAAAACAGACGGCCCCACTGCAGCCGCCGGCCCCGGCATGGCCACAGGAGTCGTACTGCTAGCTGCCGGCAAGGGTTCCGAAGAGGATTGCACTAAGGAGGGCTGTCGTTAAATGGGACTCCTTATGATAGGGCCTGAACGCAGTGCCGGCCATGCACCGCACCCCGTAGATACCCCATTTTTGCTGCGGCGAATCGGGGCACACCCACCCCATTTTTATGCCCCCAGCGCGCACGCCCAACCCACTCCGCCAAATTCCGGGCGGCATCTGGGTCCTTGGTTTTGTGAGCATGTTGATGGACATTTCTTCCGAAATGATCCACAGCCTGCTACCCATGTTCATGGTCACGGTGCTGGGCACCAGCGCCTTAACCGTGGGCGTGATTGAAGGGCTGGCGGAATCCACCGCCTTGATTGTGAAAGTGTTTTCCGGCGCGCTGAGCGACTACCTGGGCAAGCGCAAAGGCCTGGCGCTACTGGGCTACGGGCTGGGTGCCTTGACCAAGCCTTTGTTCGCCATAGCCTCGGGCACCGGCCTCATCATCACTGCGCGGCTGCTGGACCGGGTGGGCAAAGGCATACGCGGAGCCCCGCGGGATGCGCTGGTGGCCGACATCACCCCGGAGCACTTGCGGGGCGCCTCTTTTGGCTTGCGCCAATCGCTGGACACTGTGGGCGCGTTCACCGGGCCGCTGCTGGCTGTGGGCTTGATGCTGCTGTGGGCCAACGACTTTCGGGCGGTTTTCTGGGTGGCGGTGGTGCCGGGCATGCTCGCGGTGGCCCTGCTGGCCTTGGGAGTGAGAGAGCCGGAGTCCACCACCGCACCACGCCGCAGCAACCCCATCCAGCGGGCCAACCTGGTGCGGCTGAGCCCTGCCTACTGGTGGGTGGTGGCCGTGGGCGCCGCCTTCACGCTGGCCCGCTTTAGCGAGGCCTTTCTGGTGCTGCGGGCCCAGCAAATCGGCATTCCCATGGCCTTGGTGCCTTTGGTGATGGTGGCCATGAACCTGGTGTATTCGGTGTCGGCCTACCCGTTTGGGGTGTTGTCCGACCGCATGTCGCACACCCGGCTGCTGGCTATGGGGATGCTGGTGTTGATTGCGTCTGACCTATTGCTGGCGTACAGCCCCCACTGGCCTGCCTTGCTGGGCGGTGTGGCGCTGTGGGGCATCCACATGGGCATGACGCAGGGGCTGCTGGCCACCATGGTGGCGGACACCGCCCCGGCCGACTTGCGTGGCACGGCCTACGGCTTTTTCAACCTTGCCAGCGGCGTGGCCATGCTCCTGGCCAGTGTGGTGGCCGGCTGGCTATGGGATGCCTATGGCGCCAGCACCACCTTTGTCGGCAGCGCCGTATTTGCAGCGCTGGCCCTGATCGGTTTGCTGGTCAGGCAGGCCCCGGGCGCAAACGCCAGATAATTGCACCTCGCCCCACGGGCTGCCAGTTGCGCAGCCCCGCCCCGATTGACAGAGAGTAGGCGCCACCCGTTGATGCACCCCGAAAAAACACCCACCTCTGTGAGCGCCACCACCGACATGAGCGCGCACACGCCCATGATGCAGCAGTACCTCGGCCTGAAAGCGGCCTATCCGGACACGCTGTTGTTCTACCGCATGGGCGACTTCTACGAGATGTTTTACGCCGATGCCGAGAAGGCGGCCCGCATTCTGGACATCACGGTCACCACCCGTGGGCAGTCCGCCGGGCAGCCGGTGGTGATGGCGGGGGTGCCTTTCCACTCCATGGAAGGGTATCTGGCCAAACTGATTCGCCACGGCGAGTCGGTGGCCATCTGCGAGCAAACCGGCGAAGTGGGCGCGACCAAAGGCCCGGTGGAACGCAAAGTGGTGCGGGTCGTGACCCCCGGCACCCTGACCGACGCCGAGCTGCTGTCCGAGAAAACCGAATCCATGCTGATGGCCGTGCACCAAGGCCCGCGCAACCGCTGCGGCCTGGCCTGGCTGTCTGTCACCCAAGGCGTGGTGTTTCTGGCCGAATGCACGCCTGACGAGGTGCCCGACTGGGTGAGCCGCATTGCCCCCAGCGAATTGACTTACAGCGCGGGATGCACCACCACCTTTGAAGACCGCCTCAAGCGCCTGCGCCACGGCACGGCCGTCTACCTGACCGCCCGTCCCGAATGGCAGTTCGACAGCGCCTTGGGCCAGCGCAAATTGCTGGACGCGCTGCAAGCCGCCAGCCTCACCAGCTGGAATGCGCAAGAGCTGACACTGGCCCATGCTGCGGCCGGCGCCCTGATCGGCTATGCCGAACACACCCAGGGCCGCACGCTCACCCATATCCACAGCGTGCAGGTGCAGCGCGACGACGCACTCATCGACCTGCCCGCCACCACCCGCCGCAACCTGGAGCTGGTGCAGACCCTGCGCGGCGAGGACAGCCCCACCCTGTTCAGCCTGCTCGACACCTGCATGACCGGCATGGGCAGCCGCCTGCTCAAACGCTGGCTGCTGGAGCCCCTACGCGACCGCACCGAGGCCCAACACCGCCTGCTGGCGATTGCCACCCTGCGGAACAATATCTGGCAAACCCTGCGCGGCCAGCTCAAGGGCTGTGCGGACGTGGAACGCATCACCGCCCGCATCGCCCTGCGCCAGGTGCGCCCGCGCGAGCTGGTAGCGCTGGTGCAAACGCTACAAAAAACAGAGCTCCTCGCGCACAACCTGCGGGCGCTAGAGGGCTATTTGGCTCATATTTGCAGCCATCTTCAGCCACCGGCAGAAGCCATCGCCCTGCTGGGGCGCGCTATCGCGCCCGAACCTGCTGCACTGGTACGCGATGGCGGCGTGATCGCCGACGGTTTTGATGCCGAGCTGGACGAGCTGCGCGCCATCCAGACCAACTGCGATGCCTTTTTGCTGGACCTCGAAGTCCGCGAAAAAACCCGCACCGGCATTGCCAACCTGCGGGTGCAATTCAACAAGGTGCACGGCTTCTACATCGAAGTCACGACCGGCCAGGTGGACAAAGTGCCCGAGGACTACCGCCGCCGCCAGACCTTGAAGAACGCCGAGCGCTTCATCACCCCTGAGCTCAAGGCCTTTGAAGACAAAGCCCTAAGCGCCCAAGAGCGGGCCTTGGCCCGCGAGAAATGGTTGTTCGAGCAGGTGCTGGACCAGTTGCAGGCCCACATCCCCGCCCTCACCGCCGTGGCCCAGTCCCTCGCCGCGCTGGACACTTTGTGCGCCTTGACCGAACGCTCGCTCACACTGGACTGGAACGCCCCGCAGTTTGTGACCGAGCCCTGCATCGACATCACCCAAGGCCGTCACCCCGTGGTGCAGGCGCGCTTGGCTGAACTCAGCAGCGGCAACTTCATTGCCAATGACACGCGGTTGGGCATGAAGCAGCGCATGCAGATCATCACCGGGCCCAACATGGGCGGTAAATCGACCTACATGCGCCAGGTTGCCCTGATCGTGCTGCTGGCCAGTATGGGCAGCTACGTGCCGGCACAAGCTTGCCGACTAGGCCCGATTGACGCCATCCACACCCGCATCGGCGCGGCGGACGATTTGGCCAACGCCCAGTCCACCTTCATGCTGGAAATGACCGAGGCTGCGCAGATCCTGCACAGCGCCACGCCGCACAGCCTGGTGCTCATGGACGAAATCGGCCGGGGCACCAGCACCTTCGACGGCCTGGCTCTGGCCAGCGCGATTGCCACCCAGCTGCACGACAAAACGCAGGCTTTCACCCTGTTTGCCACCCACTATTTCGAGCTGACCGAGTTCCCCGCCACCCACCATGCGGCGCTGAATGTGCATGTGAGCGCCACCGAA
The DNA here is from genome assembly GCF_005876985.1 of Rhodoferax bucti. Taxonomy (GTDB): domain Bacteria; phylum Pseudomonadota; class Gammaproteobacteria; order Burkholderiales; family Burkholderiaceae_C; genus Allorhodoferax; species Allorhodoferax bucti. The sequence continues at coordinate 500,287 of NZ_VAHD01000002.1, read as the reverse complement.
GCGGGCCGCGACATCGTGTTCCTGCACGCCATCGAACCCGGCCCGGCCAGCAAAAGCTACGGTGTGCAAGTGGCCCGCCTGGCCGGCATGCCCGCCGCCGTGCTGAACCACGCCCGCCACACCTTGGACGCGCTGGAAGCCCAGGCCAGCGAGTCGCAAGCGCAGGTGGACTTGTTTGCTGCGCCACCCGCTACGGAAACCATAGCTGCTAGCGCAGTAGAGACGGCGCTGGCAGCCATTAATCCTGATGCACTAAGTCCGCGGGAAGCCATGGACGCGCTGTACCAGTTGAAAGCACTGGCGAGCAAGGCTTAGCTCTTTCGCTCCGGCGGGGCGTGTATGGGGTATTCGGCTAGCGCTCATACGCCTTGCTTTTTGAAATCGCGCTAGCCGAATCCCCCATACCCGCTTTGGCTGCGTGACACGTCTCGCCGGAGAGGCAAAGCGTTTGCGCAGCGCCAAAGGCGCGTACCGCAAACCCATGTCCTTAGCGGGAGGGAAGCCGGTGTGCGGGTTGGGGGCGATTTGGGAACCGAAGGTTCATGAGCCCCCGGCCCGCACACCGGCTTCCCTCCCGCTAAGGACTAGCAGCCTCGCCCCGATACACTCTAGGGTTTACCCCTCACGCACTGACCACATGACCTACTGCGTCGCCATCAAACTCAACGCCGGCATGGTGTTTCTCTCTGACTCCCGCACCAACGCCGGGCTCGACCAGATCAGCACCTTCCGCAAAATGATCGTGTACGAAAAGGCCGATGACCGCTTCATGGTGCTGCTCTCTGCCGGCAACCTGAGCATCTCGCAATCGGTGCGCGAGATTTTGCAGATCGAGCGCCTCAAAGACCATGAAGACGATGAAGGCATCACTATCTGGAACGCCAAGAGCATGTTCGATGCCGCCCGCGTGTTGGGTTCGGCCATCCGCAAAGTGCAGGAGCGCGATGGCGCAGCCCTCAAGAACGCAGGCGTGGACTTCAATGTGTCGCTGATCTTCGGCGGCCAGATCCAGGGCGAAGGCATGCGCCTGTTTCAGGTGTACTCGGCCGGCAACTTCATCGAAGCCACCCCCGAGACGCCGTACTTCCAAGTCGGCGAATCCAAGTACGGCAAGCCGGTGCTGGACCGCGTGATCACCCCCACCACCCCGCTGGACGAAGCCGCCAAGTGCGCGTTGGTGTCCATGGACTCCACCCTCAAGTCCAACCTGTCGGTGGGCCTGCCGCTGGACATGGTGGTGTACGAAGCCAACAGCTTTGCCACCGACAAGGTCGTCTGCATCGACGAAAACAACCCCTACTTCAAGATGCTGCACAACAGCTGGGGCCAGAAGCTGCGCGAGGTATTTGACAGCATTGAAGACCCGATGTGGAACGGCGGCCAGACCCCGGTGCCCTTGCTGGTTCCCAGCACCCGCAGCCTGCCACTCAAGAAGATCACCACCCCCGACGAGAAGCTGATCTGAGCCTGCCTGCATGACGAGTATTGTTTTCTCCCACGCCAACAGTTTTCCCGCGGCGACCTACAAAGTCCTGTTCAAAAGTCTGCGTGCACGCGGCTTCAGCGTGAAGGCCATCGACAAGTTCGGCCACGACCCGCGTTTTCCCGTCAGCAACAACTGGCCGCATGTGGTGCAGCAGCTGGTGGAATTCACCACCAAGGTGGCCGAGCGCTCCGGCGGGCCGGTGTGGCTGGTGGGCCATTCGTTGGGCGGCTTTCTGAGTCTGATGGCTGCCGCTCAGCACCCCGAGCTGGCACGCGGCGTAGTGCTGGTGGACTCGCCCCTGGTGGGCGGCTGGAAGTCCAAGATGGTGGGGCTAGCCAAATCCACACAGTTGGTGGGTTCCATTTCGCCGGGTGCGGTCAGCCGCAAACGGCGCAACCACTGGCCGGATGCCGATGCTGCGCTGGAGCACTTCCGCCACAAAAAGGCCTTTGCCAAATGGGACCCGCAGGTGCTGCAGGACTATGTTGACGACTTTCCACTGGATGCCGAGGGCCGGCGCGAGCTGGCTTTTGACCGAGACGTGGAAACCGCTTTCTACAACACTCTGCCCAATAACCTGGAAAAGCTGCTGTCACGCCACCCTCTCAAATGCCCGGTCACCTTCATTGGTGGTGACCAGTCGGCAGAGATGAAGCAGGTGGGCATGGACATGACCCGCAAAGTTACCAAGGGCCGCATCATGATGCTGGACGGCAGCCACCTTTTCCCCATGGAAAAGCCACTCGCCACGGCCGCCGCCATCGAGGCAGCGCTGCGGAACATGGGGCACCGCGCCTAAAAACCGGGCCGCACTGTGCATTGCATGAAACAACATGCAAAATGAGCGGCCTAACAATTGGTTATCTAGGGAGTAGATATGGGACTGCGACTCAAATTCAATCTGGTGCTGATCACCGTGTTTCTGGTGGGGTTTGCAGCGGCCAGCATGATGTCCCGCCAGCTCTTGCAGGAAAACGCGCGGGATGAGGTCATCCGCAACGCCCGCCTGCTCATGGACACCGCGATTGCGGTGCGCTCCTACACCGTGGAGCAAATCAAGCCCCAGCTGGACCCGCAACTGGCTGAAGTCTTTTTGCCACAAACCGTGCCGGCCTATGCAGCCACCGAAACGCTGGCGCACGTGCAAAAGAAATACCCCGACTACAGCTACAAGGAAGCCACCCTCAACCCCACCAACCCCCGGGACCGCGCCACCGATTGGGAAGCTGACTTGGTGCAGCAATTCCGCCAGTCCAGCGATGCCAAAGAGCTGATCTCCGAGCGCATGGGCGCCACCGGCCGCCAGCTTTACATCGCCAAGCCTATCCAGATCAGCAATGCCGCCTGCCTGGCCTGCCACAGCGTACCCGCCGCCGCCCCTGCCAGCATGCTCAAGGTATATGGCGAAGCCAACGGCTTCGGCTGGAAGCACAACGAAGTCATCGGCGCGCAGGTGGTGACCGTGCCCATGGAAATTGCCATCCGCAATGCAGACCGTGCGCTCAACACCTTCATGCTCTCGCTGGCCGGCGTGTTCTTTGTGGTGTTTGTGGTGCTGAACCTGATGCTGAGCTGGCTCATTGTCCAGCCGATTCGCGCCATGGCGGGTGCCGCCGACAAGATCAGCACCGGCGACTTTGACGTGCCTGAGTTTGCCGAAAAAGGCACCGACGAAATGTCGGTGCTGGGCAGTGCCTTCAACCGCATGCGCCGCAGCTTGGACAAGGCCATGCAAATGATTGAGCGCGACGCGTGACCTCCGACAGACGGGAAGACGTCGCCGCACTGGAGCCCGGCCAGTCGGTGCTGGAGTACCGCATCGACAAGGTGCTGGGTGGCGGGGGCTTCGGCATCACCTACCTGGCGCAGGACACTAACCTGCAACTGCCGGTAGCGATCAAAGAGTTCTTCCCGTCCAGCCTGGTGGTGCGCGGTGCCCAGCACGAAGTGCTGGGCCGCAATGAAGATGCCGATGGCCAATTCCAATGGGGCCTGGAGCGCTTTATTGACGAGGCCCGCACGCTGGCGTCTTTCCGCCACCCCCACATCGTGCGGGTGCTGCGCTACTTCAAGGCCAACGGCACCGCCTACATCGTCATGGAGTACGAGTCGGGCCAGCCCTTACCCAAGTGGCTGTCGCAAAACCGCGACCTCGACCAGGCCGCGCTGCTGCGCATCGTCTACCCCCTCTTGGATGGGCTGGACGCGGTGCACAAGCTGGAGTTCCTGCACCGCGATATCAAGCCTGACAACATCTACATCCGCGCCGACGGCAGCCCGGTGCTGCTGGACTTCGGCGCCGCGCGTCGGGTCACGCCGGACAGCGATGTGACCAACATCGTCAGCCCCGGTTTTGCACCGTTTGAGCAGTACCACAGCCGTGGCAACCAGGGCCCGTGGACGGACCTGTATTCGCTGGGCGCGGTGATGTACTGGATCACTACCGGCAAAAAGCCCATGGAATCCGCCTCGCGCGTGCGGGACGATGCCATGCCCAAAGCCTCCAAGCTGGGCAGCCGCGCGGTATTTGGCGAGCAGTTGCTGCAGGCCATCGACTGGGCCCTGACCCCTGACGAAACCCTGCGCCCCCGCAACGTCAAGGCCTTCCGCACCGTGCTGCAGCAGTCCGAGCATGTGGTAACCCAGGTGCTGACGCGACCCGTCGCCAACGCCCCTGTGGCCTCCACCGTGCAACTGCCCTCAGGCACCAGCAGCGTGCAGGCCGAAGATGCCCTGCGCAAGAACGTGATGGGCACCATCATGTTTCTGGACTTGGTGGCCTACTCCACCCACTCGGTGGACCAGCAGGTGGCGATCAAAACCCTGTTCAACGAGCTGATCAACAAAGCCATCGGCGGGGTGGATCCGATGTCTCGCATCCTGCTCGACACCGGCGACGGTGCGGCCATCTGCTTTCTGGGTGACCCCGAAGAGGCGCTGCGCTCGGCGCTCATCCTGCGCGACCTGCTGGTGCAGAAGTACGGGCAAAAGCTCTCGATGCGCGTGGGCCTGCACATGGGCCCGGTGCGCATGCTCATGGACATCAACAACCGGGTGAATGTGGTGGGCGACGGCATCAACGTGGCGCAGCGCATCATGGACTTCTCCAGCGCCAACCAGATCACCGTGTCGCGGGCGTATTTCGATGTGATCTCGCGCATCAGCGATGGTGCAGACCGCATGTTCGAGTACCTGGGCCCGCGCTTTGACAAGCACAAGCGCCCCCACGAAATTTATGCGCTGGTGGACACCAATGCGGTGCGCACAGTGGTGGCGCACGCACAGCCCCACGCAACGCCCTCCCCTGCGCAACCGCCTTCACAGCAGCCCGCGGTGCAGGCCCCCTTGGCGGCCACCACGACCACCGTGCAGGCGGGGGTAGAGCCGGCGCAACTCCAAGCGATCGAGGCGGAACTCACCAAAGCCATCGGCCCGCTGGCCCAGGTGCTGGTGCGCAAGGCCCAAGCGCGCTATGCCGATGCGCAGGCGCTGCGGGAGTTGCTGTCCATCTCCATCCAGGACCCGGTGGCGCGCGAAAATTTCGCCCGGCCGAAGGTAGCCGGCAAGTCCGCCACCACCGGCAGCCCGACCCGCACCTGGGGTGCCTCCACCGTGGACGCCAACAGCGCCTTGCGCGGCACCGGCAACACCCTGGACCCGGCCTGGCCGCCTTCCGGCACACCCAGCACCACAGCGCCGGCCACAGGCGCGAGCACCACAGTCTCCGGCTTGCAAGGCCTGAACCCCGACCAAGTAGGTGCCATTGAGAAGGCACTCAGCCTCTACATCGGCCCGCTGGCACGCACGCTGGTGCGCAAAGAATCCACTCGGCACGCTGACGCCACCTCAGTCATCCAGGCACTGGCGCGGCACATCGACCGCCCGGGCGACCAAACCCTGTTTCTGCAAGCGGCCAACAAGGCGCTGGGCCGCAGCGCCAAATAAACGCCCCTGCACCCATAAAAAAGGGCCGCATTTGCGGCCCTTGCTCATGCGGCGTGCTGCCTCAGTCCGCCCACACCACCAGCCCGCTCCATGCGGTGGCGAGCACCACGATGCCAAACACGATACGGTAGTAGGCAAAGCCCACAAAGCTGTGGGTGGAGATGAACTTGAGCAACCAGCGCACGCACAGCCAGGCGCTGATGAATGAGAACACCAGACCTACGAGGAACATGGGCGCATCTGCCATCGACAGCAGCGCTCGCTCTTTGTAGAGGCTGTAGGCGCCCGCGCCTATCAAGGTGGGAATCGCCAGAAAGAACGAGAAATCGGTCGCCGCCTTGCGGGACAGGCCCAGCAACATGCCCCCGATGATGGTGGAGCCACTGCGGCTGGTGCCCGGAATCATGGCCAGGCACTGCACCAGACCGACCTTGAGAGCGTCCAGCGCGGTCATGTCGTCCACGCTGTGAATGCGGATTGAGCCGGCCTCTTTAGTCATGTCAATGACATCACCAGAAATTGAGGTTGGCTTGTAGCGGTCCAGCTGCTGACGACGCTCCGCCCACAGAATGATGAAGCCCCCCACAATGAAGGTGGTGGCCACCACCGCCGGGGTGAACAAATGCGCCTTGATGGCCTTGCCGAAGAGCAAGCCCAGCACCACGGCGGGCAAAAAGCCGATCAGCACATTCAGCGCAAACCGCTGAGCTGCCTTCTCGGTGGGCAGGGCCACCAGCGTGTCGCGGATTTTTTGCCAGTACACCAAAATCACGGCAAAGATGGCGCCGGTCTGGATGGCAATGTCAAACACCTTGGCCTTGGCGTCGGCAAAGTCCAAAAGAGAACCCGCCAGAATCAAATGACCGGTGCTGGAAATCGGCAAAAACTCGGTCAGCCCTTCCACCACACCCATGATGGCGGCCTTGATCAACAACGCAATATCCAAAACACTTCTCCCTGATATTCAAAAAAAATAGGCTTCTAGCGCACGTGCAATATGCGCGAGCAGCTCACTTATTCATAGCAACTGCATCACCACAATCACTCGTAACGCAAAGCTTGAATGGGCAACAGCTTCGCCGCCCGGCGCGCCGGGTAGTAGCCAAAAAACACGCCCACCACCGCCGAAAACCCCACTGCCAACAGCACCGAGCCGGCGCTCAAGCTCACTTGCCACCCTGCGAAGTGTCCCACACCCCAGGTGGCCAGCGCCCCGAACGCCACCCCGATCGCACCGCCCAGCAGGCTCAAGGTCACCGCCTCAATCAGGAATTGCGCCAGGATGTCGCGCCCCCGCGCGCCCACCGCCATGCGCAGCCCGATCTCGCGGGTGCGCTCGGTCACGCTGACCAGCATGATGTTCATGATGCCGATGCCACCAATCACCAGGCTGATGCCCGCCACGGCCGCCAGCAACAAGGTCATGACGCGGCTGCTCTCCTCCTGCGCCTGCAAGATCTCGGTGAGGTTGCGCACCACGAAGGGATCGTCCGTGCCTTCCTGCACCTTGAAGCGCTGGCGCAGCAAGTCCTTGATGCTGTCTTCCACCGCCCGCATGTCCTGACCTTCGCGAACCTTCACGCTGATGCTGCCCACGCGCTTGAGCCGGCTGGTGGCGTCGCCGCCCCAGATACGGTTGCGCAGCGTCCCCAGCGGCACCATGACCACGTCGTCCTGATCCTGCCCCATGGAGTTCTGGCCCTTGGGCGCCAACACACCGATCACCGTCATCGGGATGTTGCGCACCCGGATGACTTGTTCCACCGGATCCTGGTCGCCGAACAGTTCGCGCGCCACCGTGCTGCCTATCCAGGCCACCTTGGCGGAGCCGGCCAGCTCGCCTGCATCGAACATGCGGCCGGTGGCCAGCGGCCAGTCGCGCGCTTCCAGATAGTCGTTATTTGCCCCGAAGATGGTGGAGCTCCAATTGGTGTTGCCGAACACCAGCTGCCCGCTGGTGCGCGACGTGGGTGCTGCCACCTGCACCTCGGGAATCTCGAGTCCGATGGCGGTGGCGTCTTCTTCGGTCAGTCGCTGGCGGGTCTGTGCTCCCAGGCGCACACCGGCTTGCGACACGCCGCCGGGCAGCACCAGCATGATGTTGGAGCCCAGCCCCTTCATCTGCTCCTGCACCCGGTCGGTCGCACCCCGGCCCACTGCAATCATGGTGATCACCGCCGCCACCCCGATGATGATGCCCAGCATGGTCAAAAAGCTGCGCAGGGTGTTGGCCGCGAGGGACCGCCAGGCGCTGCGCAATGCCGCAAAAAAATTCATTTCGGAGCCCCCGCCTGCACCGTGTCTTCCACCATGCGGCCGTCCTTGAAGACCAGCTTGCGGCGGGCCCAGGCGGCGATGTCGGGTTCGTGGGTCACCAGCACCACGGTCATGCCTTGGCGGTTGAGGTCGGTGAGCAGTTGCATGATGTCTTCGCTGGTTTCCGAGTCCAGCGCACCGGTGGGCTCATCGGCCAGGATGAGCTGCGGCCGGTTCACCAGCGCACGCGCAATGGCCACCCGCTGCTGCTGTCCGCCCGATAACTCAGCGGGAGTGTGGTGCGCGCGCTCGTCCAACCCCACGCGCTGCAGCGCTTCCAGCGCGCGGGCGTGGCGCTCGGGCGCCTTGATGCCGGCGTACACCATGGGCAGCTCCACATTTTCCAGCGCGCTGGTACGGGCCAGCAGGTTGAACTGCTGGAACACAAAGCCGATGCGCCGGTTGCGGATGGAGGCCAGCGCATCCGGCGCCATGTCCTGCACGGCTTCGCCGGCCAAGAGGTAACTGCCGCTGCCGGGCTGGTCCAGACAACCCAAAATGTTCATCAAGGTCGATTTGCCCGAGCCCGACGTCCCCATGATGGCCACCATTTCGCCCTCGGCAATGTCCAGCGACACGCCGCGCAGGGCGTGCACCGTCTGGTCGCCCATGGCGTAGGTTTTGGTCAGCTCGCGGGCCGAAATCAGCATGCTTGTCGCCTCAGAACGGCGGGCGTGGGCCATTCCCACCTGCCCCGCCGGCCTTGGCCGTCGCCGCGTTTTTGATGCCGGTGATCACCTCGGTGCCCTCTGCCAATGCAGAGCCACCTTCACCGCCCTCCAGCACTTCGGTGCTGCTGCCATCACTCACACCAATGCGCACGGCGAGCACCTCCGGTTTGCCATCGGCACCCAGGGTGTAGACCCGGCCCTTGCCTTGCCCACGCGCGCCCGCCGGCGCGCCCACACCCTCAATGCGCATGCGCAATGCGGCGTTGGGCACCTTGAGCGCTTTGTCGCGCTGGTCGGTAATCACACGCACATTGGCCGTCATGCCGGGCAGCAGCTTGCCGCCTTCGTTCTTGAAGCCGACGATGGCCACATAGGTCACCACATTCGCCACGTTGGTGGCCGCCTTGCGCACTTGGCGGATGCTGCCCTCAAAGGTCTGGCCGGGGAAGGCATCCACCGTAAAGCTCGCCTTCTGGCCGGTTTGCAGGCGGCCCACATCGCTTTCGTCAATCGCAGCTTCTACCTGCATGTCCGAGAGGTTCTGGGCAATCACAAACAGCTCAGGCGCCTGCAGGCTGCTGGCCACCGTCTGGCCGCGCTCGATGGTGCGCTTGATCACAATGCCGTTCACGGGGGACGTAATGCGGGTGCGGGCCAGGTCGATACGTGCCTGCGCCAACGCGGCCTCGCGCTGGGCCACATTGGCCTGCGCAGTCTTGACCTGCGCCTGCGCCACGCCTACCTGGGCCTGCACGCTCTTCATGGCCTCCAGGCTGGTGTTCACCAAAGCACGGGCCTTGTCGGCCTCGCTGGTGGCGATGAACTGCTTGTCGGCCAAGCTTTGTTTGCGGTCGGAGTCGCGGCGGGCTTCGTCCAGGTCCACCTGCGCGCGCGACACCTGGGTTTGTGCGGCCAGCGCGTTCGCCTGCGCGGTCAGCACGGCGGCGCGGGCAGCATCCACATCGGCCTGGGCGCTGCGCACACGGTATTCAAAGGTCTCGGGGTCGATCTGGGCAATCAGCTGGCCGGCTTTGACTTCGCTGTTGAAATCCACCAGCACGTCGCGGATCTGCCCGCTCACCTGGGTGCCCACACTCACCTGCGCCACCGGGCTCACGGCGCCACTGGCGGCGACCGTGGCCTGCAGGTTGCCCCGCGTGATGGCGGCGGTGCGGTACTCGACCCGGCCCGTGCCGGACTGCTGCGCCCACCACCAGGCGCCCGCGCCCATGGCGGCCACCAAGACCACGGCGGCCCCTATGCGTTGTGTATTCATGCCCCGATTTTAGGAAGGCCGTATGGCAGACAGATTGCGCCCGGCTTAAGACCCCGCCACGGGCAGTGCCGGGGCTGCCGTGCACGCCTGTTTGGGCCCATTCACGCGCGCGCTCTGCATTTCGCACCCCGCAAACGGCGGTCTGTCGCATGCGGCTGGCGGCGCAAGCGGCGCCCGGGCACAGTGCGGCCAACGCCTCACCGGAGCCTTGCCATGCCACTCAGCCCTGTTATTGCCATTCACATGACTGCCGCACTCGCCGCCGTGCTCCTTGGCCCGGTGGCGCTGTGGGCCCGCCAGGGCCGGGTGCAGCGCAGCCGCCTGCACCGGGCAGCGGGCTATGCCTGGGTGACGCTGATGCTGGCGACCGCACTGAGCGCCCTCTTTATCCGCGACTACCTGCAATTCAACCTGGCCGGCTACACCTGGATTCACCTGTTTGTGCCGCTGGTGCTGTGGGGCCTGTACAAGGCCTTCCGGGCGCTGTTGCAGGGCGAGATTGCGCTGCACCGCAAGCACATGCGCGGGCTGTATTTCGGCGGCTGCGTGGGCGCCGGCCTGTTCACCCTGCTGCCCGGCCGCTACCTGGGCCAATTGGTCTGGGGCCAGTGGCTGGGCCTTTTGTAAAACACCACATCCACCGGAGCACTCCATGAACGCCTTGACCCCCCTCACCCCCGAAGAACTCGACCAACTGGCCCGCAAACGCGCCAGCGCCCGCATGGGTTGGTATCTGCACGCCGCCGTGTTCGTGCTCGTCAATGCCGGGTTGGCCCTGCTGGCAGCGCTACATGGCCGTGGTGCGCCGCTCTTTCCGGCCGCCGGCTGGAGCATAGGCTTGGCGGTGCATGGCGCCGTGGTCTGGCTCAAGCTGCACGATGTGAGCCTCTACCAGACGGTACTCCAGCGGGAGCGCCAGCGCTTGGAAGCGCAGCGCGACCCTTGGTAATACGCGCGCAGCAAGCGGCATACTCTGCCACCTATGCGACCCTTTTTCACCCACGCGCTGGCCCTGCGCGGCCTGAAGGTGCTGGCACTCAACACTGTGATCGCCATCGCCATCACCCTGTTTGACAACCACGAGCTCGGGCTGAACCTGGTGTATTCGCAGTGCATCGGCATCAGCATTTGGGCCTACATCGAGGGGGCCAACCATGTGCTGGTGGGCAACTGGCATGAGCATGTGCACCGGCTGCTGCTGATCGTGCCGGTGGCGGTGGTGCTGGGCTACTTCACCGGGCATTTATTTACCGACTTGTTGCTGGGCACCACCTCGTTCCAATACTGGAAGCAAACGCCCCGCATGGCCTGGGGCATGCTGTTTGTGAGCCTGGTGGCGGGCGGCATCATCAGCTGGGTGTTTGTGAGCCGCGAGCAGCTGGCTGCCGAGCGCCAGCACCTGGAGGCAGCGCGTCGTCAGGCCAGCGAAGCCCAGCTCAAGCTGCTCGAAGCCCAGCTGGAGCCGCACATGCTGTTCAACACCCTGGCCAACCTGCGGGTGCTGATTGCCCTGGACCCGCAGCGCGCGCAAACCATGCTGGACCACCTGATTGCCTACCTGCGGGCCACCCTGTCTGCCTCGCGCACACCCGCCGGCAGCAGCAGCCACACCCTGGCCGACGAGTTTGCCCGCCTGCAAGACTACCTGGAGCTCATGGCCATCCGCATGGGCCCGCGCCTGCAGTTCCGCTTGGAGCTGCCGGACGCCCTGCGCACGCAGCCGGTGCCGCCCCTGCTGCTGCAACCGCTGGTGGAAAACAGCATCCAACACGGGCTGGAGCCCAAGGTGGAGGGCGGCAGCATCTGCGTGAGTGCGCGCACCGCCCATGGTTTGCTAACGCTAGAGGTGCAAGACACCGGCTTGGGCGCAGACCCCGCCCGCCTCCAGCCCCCCACCGGCGAGGCCGCAGGCCACGGCTTCGGGCTGCAACAGGTGCGCGAGCGCCTGGCTACCACCTACGGCCCGCAAGGCGCTATGGTTTTAATAGCTGCTCCCGCAGGTGGCATGAGCGCCAGCATCACTTTTCCCTTAAAAACCTGACATCGCCATGCCCACCGCCCTGATTGCTGAAGACGAGCCCCTGCTGGCCCAGGCCTTGCAAGCCGAGCTGGCCCGCGCCTGGCCCGATCTGCAGGTGCTGCGCACCGTGGGCGATGGCGCCTCGGCCGTGCAAGCCACGCTGGAGCTGGCACCGCAGCTGCTGTTTTTTGACATCCGCATGCCCGGCCTCAGCGGGCTGGACGCCGCGCTGGAGCTGGCCGACCTGTGGCCGCCGGCCCACGCGCCGCAGCAACCCTTTCCCGCCCTGGTGTTTGTGACGGCTTACGACCAGTACGCCGTGCAAGCCTTTGAAGCCCAGGCGGTGGACTACCTGCTCAAACCGGTGCAGCCAGCCCGGTTGCTCAAAACCGTATCCAAACTGCAGCTAGCGCTTGCAGAACGTGCGCAAGCAGCTCCTGAAACCATAGCAGGCACACTACCAGCAACGCACACCGACCCGGCGCTGGAAGCCGCACTCACCCAGCTGCGCGGTCTGCTGCAAGCCCACGCTACCGCAGGCCCCATCGCAGGAGCGGCACCGGTGGCACCAGTGGCACCGTTGCAGGTGCTGCAAGCCAGCGTGGGCAGCCAGATCCACCTCGTGCCGGTGGACGAGGTGCTGTATCTGGAGGCGGCCGACAAATATTTGCGCGTGCTGACCGCCCAGCGCGAGTACCTGCTGCGCACCGCCCTCAAAGACCTGCTGCCCCAGCTGGACCCGCTGGTGTTCTGGCAAGTGCACCGCGGCACCGTGGTGCGGGCCATGGCCATCGACACGGTGAGCCGCGACGAGGCCGGCCGCATGCACCTGCGCCTGCGCGGCCGCAGCGAGACGCTGGCCGTGAGCCGGCTCTACGCACCGCGTTTCAAGGCCATGTAAGGGCGGCTGCACAGGGTATCGGCGGTGCCACTCTGCGGGTAAACCAGCGCCTGGTGGCACGGTGGTTGCGAGGCATTGCTCCCTACAATGCGCCATCGCTTCATCAGGACACTTCTCATGCCTTTGAACCTCTCCCGCCGCCAAACGCTGCGTTTGCTCTCTGTGACGGCTGCGGCCTCTGCGACCTTGCTGCAGGGCTGCGACAGCACGCCGGCCGTGATCAAGATCGGGGTGGCCCAACCCCTCTCCGGCAATCTCGCGGCACTGGGGCAGGACTTGCTCAATGGCGTGACCATGGCGGTTGAGGAGCTCAACAAAGAGGGCTACAAACTCAAGGGCAAACCGCTGCAGTTTGAAGTGGTGTCGGTTGACGACAAAGCCAGCCCCGACACCGGCAAAGAGGTGGCCCAGCAACTGGTGGAGGCCGGGGTGGTGGCCGTCATCGGGCACCTGAACTCGGGCGTCAGCATTGCCGCCGCGCCGGTGTACGCAGCCCAGGGCATTCCGCAACTGGCCATCTCCACCAACCCCAAGTTCACCCAGCTCGGGCTGGACACCACCTTCCGCCTGGTAGCCAACGACACCTTGCAGGCCAAGGCCATTGGCAGCTACTCGGCCTCGCAATTCAGCGGCACCCGCTACGCCCTGCAAGACGATGGCACCCCCTATGGCAAAGACCTGGCCGCCGGCGCAGAAACACAGCTCAAGCTGGCAAAGAAAGAAATCGTCTTCAAGCAAAGTTTTGACGACAAGACCGTGGCCTTTGACGAGTTTGCCGCCAAGCTCAAGACCGAAAACGTGCAGGTGCTGGTGTCCACCGCCAGCGACTTCCAGATCCTCGCCGTGATTGAGGCGCTCAAAAAGATCGGCTACACCGGCATCACCATCCTGGGGGCCGACACCATCAAAACCACCGACATGCTCAAGGGCTCCAACCAGGTGAAAGGCTTGTACGCCACCTCACCGGTGCTGGATGCGCGCGAGTTCACCGCGGGTGCGGCCTTCCTCGACAAGTACCGCGCCAAGTTCAAAAAAGACCCCGCCTACGCCGGCCACTACACCTACGACGCCATGTACGTGCTGGCGGCGGCCATCCGGCGCGGGGAGTCTGCCAAGTCCAAAGACATCGTGGCGGCCCTCAAAAAGATTGATGGCTACGCCCCGGTCACCGGCTCCATGAAGTGGGACGACAAGGGCGAGCAGCGCTACGGCGTGATCGGGGTGTACAGTGCCAACGCAGGGCTCTGGGAATCCCAGATGCGGTCCGACAGCTGGTAATTCAGCCGGCTCACGATAGGCCGGCCCCTGACCACCGAGGAGAACAGCATGACACTGCGCTACACCACCGTGCCCAACACCTTGCCCGAGAGCAAGATGCGCCTCTACCCCACCAAGGTGATCAACATCATTGGCGGGCCGGGGAGCGACAAGTCGCTGTTCTCCGCTGCCATCATTCTGTTTTTGAACCTCCACCATAAAACCGTGGAGACCATTCCCGACTACGCCAAGTCGCTCGTCTGGCAGCAAAACTTTGAGGTGCTGAAAAACCAGTACTTCATCGCCCAGCGCCAGTACGAGATGCTCAACCTGCTGGACGGGCAGGTGCAGTTCCTGATTACTGAGTGCTCACTGCCCCAGGTGCTCTACTACAACGAGCACTACGTTGAGAACATTTGCGATGTGGGCAAGACCCGCGCGCAGATTCTGGAGTGGTACAAGCAGCACAACAACGTGAACATCCTGGTGGAGCGCGGCGACAAAAAATATGTGCACACCGGCCGCTTTCAGGACGAAGAACAAGCCCGCTCAGTGGACCATGGCTTGCGTGCCACGCTGGTTCGCGAAGGCTTGCCCTTCACCACCCTGCCACCGGATGTCGAAGCGATCAACAGCTTCGCCCGCACGCTGGTCGAATGACCCTGCAACCGCACCAGAAAAGTGCGGTTTGCTCAGCACAGGCACCAGTTCAAGACGTTTCTCCTAGGGAAATCCCTGTTTTGGGAGAAATCGAATTCATGATCCATTAGACATTTGAATACTAGTACCATATCAGTACAAGCCTGATGCTCACCTTTCAAGACTTGCGCTAATGTTCGCCCTGGTGAGAAATTTATTCACACTTTTTTAATTTGGAGTTTTTATGAAGTTGAAAATTGTTGCAGCCGCAGCCATCGCCTTGTCTACCGGTATGGCCTTCGCACAGAACGCGGTTGTCACTATCGCTCACGTTGGCCCCACCAGTGGCGCTATCGCCCACTTGGGTAAGGACAACGAAAACGGCGCAATCCTTGCCGTGGAAGAACTCAACGCAGCCGGCGTCACCATCGGTGGCAAAAAAGTCACCCTGAAGCTGATGACTGAAGACGACGCCGCTGACCCCAAGCAAGGTACCGCTGTTGCCCAAAAGTTGGCTGACGCCAAAGTGGCCGGCGTGGTGGGTCACTTGAACTCCGGCACCACTATTCCAGCTTCCAGCATTTACTCCGACGCTGGCATCCCCCAAGTTTCTCCTTCCGCTACCAACCCCAAGTACACACGCCAAGGCTTCAAGACCGCCTTCCGTTTGGTGGCTGACGATGCTCAACTGGGCGGCACATTGGGCCGCTACGCTGTCAAGGAATTGAAGGGCAAGTCCATCGCCGTGATCGACGACCGTACTGCTTACGGCCAAGGCGTGGCACAAGAGTTCACCAAAGCCGTGGAAGCCGCTGGCGGCACCGTGGTTGCCAAAGAATTCACAACCGACAAAGCCACAGACTTCTCCGCTATCTTGACCACCATCAAGGGCAAGAAAGCCGACGTCGTGTTCTTCGGCGGTATGGACGCTGTTGCCGGCCCCATGCTGCGTCAAATGAAGTCCTTGGGCATCAACGCCAAGTTCATGGGCGGCGACGGCATCTGCTCCACTGAATTGGTGAAGCTGGGTGGCGACTCCATCGCAGACAACCAAGTGTTCTGCGCGGAAGCCGGTGGTGTGGAGCCAGGCAGCAAGTTTGAAAAGGCTCAAACCGAATTCAAATCCAAGTTCAAGACTCGTTTCGGTACCGAAGTGCAGGTGTACGCACCCTACGTGTATGACGGCGTGAAGGTCATGGTGGCTGCTATGGTTAAGGCAGGTTCTTCCGACCCCGCCAAATACCTGCCTGTGTTGGCCGCTACCAAAGACTACCAAGGCGTGACCGGCAACATCTCCTTTGACAACAAGGGCGACATCTTGAATGGCGCGTTGACCTTGAAGACTGTCAAGGGCGGCAAGCTGTCCACCGTGTCTGTGATCCGTTAATCACACTCCGTCTCCGGGCAACGCAAGTTGCCCAGACACAAAAAGCGCACTGCTTGCAGTGCGCTTTTTTTATGCCTGCGCCGCCTGAGGACACAGGGTTGAGGGGGCTTACGCAAGCGGTACAACAGGTTTAGCATGGCCGCTGAATTGACGTATGTCATGCACCACCGGGCCGCAGGAGGGCGCTATGAATCTTAGGCTGTTGATCTTCCACACGCTCATGGCGTGCCTGCCGTGGCTGGCCGCACCAGTGGGGGCGGAGCCCCTGGTCATCACCTACGCGCGCGACCTGCCAACCAGCGATGGCCGCTTGCAATACCCCCTGCGCATGCTGGGCCTGGCCATGCAGAAGTCGGGCGTACCGTACCAGATTCACCCCTCCGAGCGGCCGCTCCCGCAGGGCGCAGCGGTGAGTCGCATCATGAATGGCAAGGGCGTGAACCTCATGTGGAGCATGACCTCGCTGGAGCGCGAAGCGCAGTTGCACCCCATCCGCATCCCGCTGGACAAAGGCTTGTTCGGCTACCGCATTGCCCTGCTGCGCGCACAACACAAAGACATGCTGGCCGGCGTGAAACAACTCGAAGACCTGGCCCCCTACACCGCCGGCCAAGGGCACGATTGGCCGGATGTGGCTATTCTGCAAAGCAATGGCTTGCAGGTGCTGACCGGCAACACCCGCGAGGCCTTGTTTTCCATGCTGGAGGGCGGCCGGTTTGACTACTTTCCCCGCTCGGTGCTGGAGATCAGCAAGGAGCTGGAAGGCGGCAGCCACCCGCAACTGGTGGTGGACGAGCACCTGCTGCTCTACTACCCGGCCGCCATCTATTTCTTTGTGCGCAAGGGCGACACCGCTTTGGCCCGCGCCCTGGAGAGCGGCCTGCAAAAAGCCCTGGCTGACGGCAGTTTTGACGCGCTGTTTTACGAGTACTTTGCCGACACCATCAAACACACTAGGCTCAAAGACCGCACGCTGCTCAAGCTCAACAACCCCGCCCTGCCACCCGCCACCCCGCTGGCGGACAAACGCCTGTGGCTCAACCTCAAAGACGCGGGCAAATAGTCAGCTCGCCCACTCCCACCGGTCGCGCCCACTGCGCTTGGCGGCATAGAGGGCGCGGTCGGCATCGCGGATGTTTTGAATCGCGTCCTTCTCGGGCGAGAGCATCACCAAGCCTGCCGAGCAGGTGTAGCGGAACGCCGGTACCTCCGCCAGCGGCGCGGCATGGCGCACCTGCGCGAGCAGCTGATCGACCTTGTGGGCCAAATCCGCCGGCTCAATGTTGGGCACCAGCAGCATGAACTCCTCACCCCCCAAGCGGCCAAAGCCATCTTCACGGCGCAGCGCACTGGCCACCAGCTGCGCAAAATGCCGCAGCACCTCGTCACCGGCCACATGGCCATAGGTATCGTTGACCTGCTTGAAATGGTCCAGGTCCAGCATCACCAGCCCGCAGGGGCGCTGCCGGGTGCTGAGCTGGGCGAGCTGCGTTTCCAGCTGCTGCAGCACATGGCTGCGGTTGCTGATGCCGGTGAGCGGGTCCGATTGCGCGGCGCGCAGCGCCACATCGCGGTCTACCCGCAGGCGCCGGCTGCTGGCCTGGAAGTGCGTGGTCTCAAAAGCCACGCACAGCATCCAGCCCTCGGTGCTCACTGTTTCGGTCATGCAAAACCAGCGGCCGTCTTGCACATCGGTTTCAAACGCGCGGTAAGGCAACTTGCCCCGGCGCGAGCGCGCGGAGGCCAGCCACGCCTCAAAGTCTGTGGTTTGTATGGCGGTGCCCACACCGCGCTTATAGGCCTTGCGCATCAGCGCCGCCCAGGTGGCAGGCTCGTCAGGCGCTACCTCAAACAGGTTGCGAAACGCCGGGTTGGCGTAGCGGAGCACATCGCTCACATCAAACACAGCCACCATCAAGGGCGACTGTTGGTACAAAAGTGCCATTTGCTGCGTAACGACGTCCAGGCCCTGGGTCGGAGTCGAGTCCGAGGTCGTCATGGGGTGGCACTCCTGCAGAGTTCAAAATTATCAAATTCAGTGTACGCCCAGGCCCAAAGCCCCCTCCAACAGTAGATACCCGCATGCAAGGGCGCGCGGCGGGCCGCGTCTAAAATCAGCGAATGAGCACCCCCACCCCAGCGAACACCGCCCCAGACACCGTCAAGCCCAGCAATTTTTTGCGCCAGATCATCGAGTCCGATCTGGAAAAAGGCACCTACGCCACACGCCGCTGGGCCGGCACCCCCGGCGACGCCGCGCACCACGCTGCTGGCGAGCCCGACCCCGCCAAAATTCGCACCCGCTTTCCGCCCGAGCCCAACGGCTACCTGCACGTAGGCCACGCCAAGAGCATCTGCATCAACTTCGGGCTGGCGCGCGACTACGGTGGCGTGTGCCACCTGCGCTTTGACGACACCAACCCCGAAAAAGAAGACACCGAATACGTCAACAGCATCATCGACGCGGTGAAGTGGCTGGGCTTTGACTGGAACGGCAGCCAGGGCGACTACAGCGTGGCCCCCTACCAGGCCAGCGATTACTTTGACTTTATGTACCGCGCCGCCGAAGCGCTGATCGAAGCCGGCCACGCCTATGTGGACGAGCAAACGCCCGAGCAAATGCGCGTGAACCGGGGCGACTTCGGCAAGCCCGGTGTGGACAGCCCTTTCCGCACCCGCACGCCCGCTGAAAACCTGGCCCGCTTCCGCGAAATGCGCGATGGCAAGCACGAGGATGGATCGATGGTGCTGCGCGCCAAGATCGACATGGCCAGCCCCAACATCAACATGCGCGACCCGGCCATCTACCGCATCCGCCGCGCCACGCACCACAACACGGGTGACACCTGGTGCATCTACCCCATGTACACCTTTGCGCACCCGATTGAGGACGCACTGGAGCAAATCACCCACAGCATCTGCACGCTGGAGTTTGAAGACCAGCGCCCGTTTTACGACTGGCTGATGGACCGCCTGTGTGAGAGCGGCCTGCTGGCAGCCCCCGCGCCTAAGCAGTATGAATTTGCCCGCCTGAACCTCACCTATGTGATTACCAGTAAACGCAAGCTGGCCGCGCTGGTGAACGAAGGCAAAGTCAGCGGTTGGGACGACCCGCGCATGCCCACCATCGTGGGCCTGCGCCGCCGTGGCTACACGCCCGCCGCCATCCAACTGTTTGCCGAACGCATTGGCGTGACCAAGAGCGACAGCTGGATCGACTACAGCACCCTGGAAGGCTGCCTGCGCGAAGACCTGGAAAACACCGCCCACCGCGGCATGGCCGTGCTGAACCCCGTGAAGCTGGTGCTGACCAACTGGGGCGAAGTGTTTGCCGCCCAAGGTGGCGACGCCTATCTGGACGCATGCAGTATGCCTGCCCTGCCCCACCCGCCCGAGGGAACCGAATCACCGGTTCGCCACTTCACCATCGGCAAAGAGGTGTGGATCGAGCGCGAAGACTTTGAAGAAGTGCCCCCCAAGGGCTACAAGCGCCTCTTCCCCGGCAACAAGGTGCGCCTGAAGGGCGGCCACGTGATCGAGTGCACCGGCTGCACCAAAGACGCCAATGGCGTGATTACCGAAGTGCTGGCCACAGTGGTACCCGACACCAAGAGCGGCACCCCCGGCGCCGACCTGGTGAAGGTGAAAGCAGCCATCACCTGGGTGGGCGTGGCCGACGGCGTGTCGGCGCAAGTGCGCATGTACGACCGCCTGTTCAGCGACGCCCAGCCCGACGCGGGCGGCAAAGACTTCCTGGAAAGCCTGAACCCCAACAGCCTGAAGGTGGTGACCGCCATCGTGGAGCCGTCACTGGCCAATGCCCAACCTGACCAGAAGTTCCAGTTTGAACGCCACGGCTACTTTGTGGCCGACCGCGTGGACCACAAGGCGGACAAGCCGGTGTTTAACTTGGCGGTGGGGTTGAAGGATTCTTGGGGGAAGTAATACTTGCGTGTCGCGCTTGTGCTGCAGATCTAAACACTCATCCAACGACAGAACAACAGGGGGGCGTATTGAGCAAAGGTAAACCGAATGTGAAAATGGCAAAAAATTCAACTGACTGGTTAAAGATACTCAAAATATGTCTCCAATTTGGGATCCCGATCGCGGCAATGGCGGCACTTTTAGGAAATGTCACTACAATTTGTGATCGCGATGCACTGCGAAGCAGATGTCTATCACTTGGATTTCAAATTGAATCTACTGAGAAATTAATAACAGCTCTCAACTCAACAGAACCAGTTACTCAAGCTGCAGCCTTTGCAAAATTAACTGAGTTACTAACGAAACAGCCAGAAGTATCCACGGTTGCAAAGCCTCTATTTATCGCGTACTTTAATCAACGATACGCAATTGGATCGCTTAAACAGGCAGCAACGGACTCCACCATCCATGACGCACTCAATTTAATTAGCATTCTTTCCAAAAATTTAAATGACAAAGAAAAGTTTGAAATCAATAATGTCGACTTACAAAATGTAGATTTTTCAAATTTGAATTTTGACGGAATAATAATTACCAAAACTTTTCTTCAAGATTCAAATATGAAAAACTTTAGCTTAAAGGGTGCAACAATAACTGAATCTCGTTTGGATAGAATTACAGCACCCAAACTTAATCTTCGAAATACAAATATCTCAAAAACATGTTTTGAAAGTGCCGAACTAAGAGATGCGAATCTAAAAAACTCCAGCATCGCAGACACAGATTTTAACAATGCGAATTTAGCCAAGGCAGATTTATCATTTTCCAATCTCAACAGAGTCCGTTTTGCTGGATCAAATATTTCGGGTGTAGTTTTTACAAAAGCGGAGGCAATTGCGATATCCACTCTCCAGAAATCGCAAACGCGAGAGCAGATTGCTATCCAATTCCCGAATGTATCAATTCAGGATATTTCCTTTGATCCAAGGAAATATTCTCAATGTGAACTTATTGAGACTAGATAAATGCTAAGACGCGCATTTATTGCTCTGGGCAGCGTTCTATTTTTAGGTGCAAGCACGCGCGCTCAAAAAATTGACACAAATAAGTTACTAGTGCTCGATCAAAGCGGGATTTTTGGCCACCCAGAGTTTATATTCGGCAGTTGGTTAATTTCAAATGAAAATATTACTCGAAGCGAAATCTATGCCATAAAAAAATCAACAAGATATCGACGTCGACTAAGCTATCGCAGCACCGACAAGTACAAAAAAATATTTGCGGAAAGTGCAACCAAATATATTCTTAAAAAACCGAATAATTCGGTCCGATTAGTCTCTTTCAAGCCTAACCCGCAACAATCACTTTCTAAGTATGCTGATCGTTACCTTAAATTTTTGATCCAGGAAATCGAAACGACAGCTCCAACCACAGAAAGCTTTACCATCATTTGTCAACGACGATTTTCAGGTGATTTGGATAGAAAAATAAGAGAAAAACTCATCTCTCAAATTCCAAACTTGAAAGATGTAGTTTACAAAAAAGAACGCGAAGAGATTTTGATCCAATGCCTAGGACAGGTAACAGGTAGTGCAAATGCGTTTCTTGAAGGGTATGCGAATACACAATCAATCGATTTAAATTGGAAGCCAAATAAAACAAAAGAACAACTCAAGTTATTTTTGGCAAGAGTTGCTCAACTCTCTTCCCCTTGGATACCGAAAAGACACAGTGCGCTAGTAGTAGCCACTCGGCACGAAAGATAGGTGTGGCGGGCGCGAGTTAGTTGCAAAAGCGGTAACGCACGTTAATCCCACCACATCGGGATGTTACTGGATATTTTTTGCTTCTCACGACTTGATATGAATTGGAAGACAGAGAGTCGTTCATCCGGGCACTTTTTATGCATTCAAACAGAATCCTCCACTTCTGTTTCACCTAGCTAACCCCAAAGCAGCACTTCACCGAAGACGCTGCCTTGGCCGAAGCCATCCGCACTCGCTTGGGTGCCAAGCCCGAGGGACGACTGGCGGAGGTGTTGGTGCTGGACCCGTTCTCGCGCAGTGTGTACCGCAACACCGCCTGCGCCTTTGCGCAGGACGCGCTAGAGTCGGCGCAATAAACAGAGTCTTCGCCTCAGGTTTATGGACTGATTCAGCTTGTACTGAGATGCCAATACTTAGCGAATATGCTAATATTCATACTTAATGACTTGGTCCATCACCTACTACAACGATCGTGTTCGAAAAGAAGTTCTGGCCATGCCGGCGGGCATCGTCGCGGACTATGTTCGTCTCACGGATGCGATGGCCTTACATGGCGCTGATCTACGTATGCCGCATTCCAAGGCCATGGGCGCAGGCCTTTTCGAATTGCGCCCCAAGGGGCCAGAGGGCATTGGACGGGTCTTCTATTGCACACAAGTGGGCCACACCATTGTGGTACTCCACTCATTCGTGAAGAAGACCCAAGAGACACCAGACACAGAGTTACGTCTGGCCCGTAAACGACTGAAGGATGTGCAATATGGCTGAAACTGGCTACAAACCTGTGCCGCATGACACGGCGTTCCGCAAGGCGCTGCTGGCCAAACCTGGCGTAAAGAAAGCATTTGACGCACTGGAAGAGGAATACACCGCCCTGCACACCATGCTTGACGCGCGCCAAGCAGCGGGCCTGACCCAGGCGGATGTGGCAAGCCGCATGGGAACTACGGTGTCTGCTGTCTCGCGCTTGGAAGCATCCTTGCGCAGCGAAAAGCATTCCCCATCGTTTGCGACCCTGCGCAAGTACGCGCAAGCCTGTGGCAAAAAGCTTGTCATTCAAATGGTCTGATTGGCTAGCCCCAAAGCGCCTACACCTGTGACAGCCCAATCCATCCTCCACTTCTGGTTCAACGAGCTAACCCCCAAACAGCACTTCGCCAAAGACGCTGCCTTGGACGAAGCCATCCGCACCCGCTTCGGCGCCACGCTGGAGGCTGCGGCGCGGTGTGAGCTGTTTGCCTGGTGCGCCACGCCCGAGGGGCGGCTGGCGGAGGTGTTGGTGCTGGACCAGTTCTCGCGCAATGTGTACCGCGACACCGCCCGCGCCTTTGCGCAAGACGCGCTGGCCTTGGTGCTGGCGCAAGAGCTGGTGGCCAGTGGGCAGGACCGCAGCCTGCCCCTGGCGCAGCGCAGCTTTGCCTACATGCACAGCGAGTCCGCGCTGGTGCACGCGCAAGCCGTGGCCCTGTTCTCGCAGCCGGGCATGGAAGACACCCTGCGCTTTGAGCTGCGCCACAAAGAGATCATCGACCGCTTTGGCCGCTACCCCCACCGCAACGCCATCATGGGGCGCACGTCAACGCCCGAGGAGCTGGCTTTCTTGAGCGAACCGGGGTCTTCGTTCTAGGCTTGTGGCAGTATGCTTGCTACGCTTTTAGTAGCTGCTTGCGCATACTCCATGAGCGCCAGAGGCCAATTTGGCACATAAGTAGCCTGCTCCGGTAAACTCCCATCCATGCGCCCCTCCGAAGCCCTCTCCCTGCACCGCACGCAAATCCGCGAGATTGCGCTGCGCCACCGTGTAAGCGGTGTACGGGTGTTTGGATCGGCACTACACGGCGACGATACGACTGACAGCGACTTGGACTTGCTGGTGGAACCCACAGCACAAACCACGCTGATGGACATTGGCGCCATCCGGTTTGAGCTGAAACAGCTTCTGGGCATGGATGTGGATGTACTCACACCGAACAGCCTCCCCGCCAAGTTCCGCGATCAGGTGCTGCGCGAGGCCATGGCCGTATGAGCCGTGCGCACCCGTTGCGGGTGGCAGACTACCTGCAGCACATTCTGGAAGCAATTGGCAACATTCAGGAATACACCACGGGCATGGACCTGACCGGATTTATGGCGGACCGCAAGACCCGCGATGCTGTCATTCGCAACCTGGAAGTCATAGGCGAAGCCTGCAACAACATCGCAAAAAATCACCCCGACTTTGCTGCGCAGCACGCTACCGTACCTTGGGGTTTTGCCTATGAAATGCGCAATGCACTGGCGCACGGCTATTTCACGGTAGACCTTGCCATCGTTTGGCAAACCATCCAGAACGATTTGCCGCCACTCTCGCAGCAAATACTTACCCTTCGTTGAAGGAGCGCATTTATGAGCCGCACCTCCACGCCCGAGGAGCTGGCTTATCTGAGCGAACCGGGGTCTTCGTTCTAGGTTTTCGGCAGCATGCTTGCTACACTTTTAGTAGCTACTCGCGCATATTCCACGTGTGCTAGAGGCCTATTCCGCTTAGATCCGGCAATCCAGATCTCTATACTCCCGCATGCCCCAAGCTAGCCATACCCTCACCCCACAGCTGCTGCGCCAGCTAACACTCAACCCGGCAGACCACCCGCGTGGTGTGGCGCACTTGAGTGCGGCCAGCGGCTTGGTGCGCGTGGGCGATCGCCTGTATGTGGTGGCCGACGACGAGGTGCACCTGGGCGTGTTTGACAGCAGCGCCATGCACGCACCCGGCGCGCTGCTTCGCTTGTTGGAGGGCAACTTGCCGCACGACAAGGGCGCGCGCAAAAAAGCCAAACCCGACTTCGAAACCCTGGCCCAATTGCCGCCCCTCCCCGGCCACGCCCACGGGGCCTTGCTGGCCTTGGGGTCTGGCTCCAAACCGCAGCGCGAAACCGGCGTGCTGCTGCCGCTGAATGCGCAGGGCGCCCCGGCTGGGCAAGTGGGTACTGTCGATCTGGCGCCACTGTATGCGCCGCTGCGCGAGCGGTTTGCAGACCTGAACATCGAAGGCGCATTCCTGCTGGGCAACGAGTTGCTCTTGCTGCAGCGGGGCAACAAGGGCAACGCCTTGAGCGCCTGCATTCGCTACGAGTGGAGCCACTTTGCCCCTTGGTTGGCAGGCCTGCAGCCCCAGCCGCCCGCCCCCCACAATGTGCAGACCATGGACTTGGGCGAGGTAGACGGTGTGCCTCTGAGCCTGACCGATGGCACGCCCCTGCACGGCGGTGCCTGGGCCTTTTGCGCCGTGGCCGAGAGCACCGACGACAGCTACCACGACGGCGCCTGCGTGGGCTCCGCCATTGGCATCGTCACCCCCGACGGGCAAGTAAAGCTGCAGTTGCTGGCCGGCGCACCCAAGGTGGAGGGCATTGCCGCCCAAGCCGCAGGCGATGGCTGGCAGATTACCCTGGTGACCGACCCCGACGAGCCCCGCACTCCCGCGCAGATGCTGCAAACGCACTGGGTGCTGTAACCACGCACTAGCAACTCGCCGCATGGCCCGCCGCAAGCACCACTACGTCTATGTGATTGAGCTGCACCAAGACGTGCTGCTGGAGCCCCGCTTTCGCAAAAACAACCCGGGCTATGTGGACGGCAAGCCCTGCGTGTACGTGGGCATGACCGGCCTGGACCCGGATGTGCGCTTCGACAAACACAAAGCCGGCATCCAGGCCAACCGCTTCGCCCAGCAATACGGCCTGCGCCTGCTGCCCGACTTGTACGAGGGCTTTAACCCCATGAGCTACGACGACGCGGTGGACAAAGAAATCGAGGTCGCCATAGACCTGCAATCCGCCGGGTTTGGGGTTTGGCAGGCTTAGGTCCCTCCAGTAAACTCCCGCGCATGCACCCCGCTATTGCTCAACACCGTACCGGCATCTCCGCCATTTGCCAGCGCTATCAGATTCAGCGCCTGGAGGTGTTTGGCTCGGCAGCGCGGGCCGTGGACTTTGACCCCGACAGCAGCGATGCAGATTTTTTGGTCGAGTTCGCACCGGGTGTGCAGCCAGGGCTCCGAGCGCTTTACGGTGCCAAGGCAGACCTGGAAGCTTTGCTGGGGCGCGGGGTGGACTTGGTAGAACCTAGCGCTATCCGCAACCCTTACGTGCTGGCCAGCATCAACGGAAATCGCGAAGCAGTTTATGCAGCGTGACCCGCGCGCCCTCTGGTCGGATGTGGACGAGGCAGCCCTTCCACCGCTGCTGGCATCAGTGCAAAGCCTGCTGGACGAACTCAAGTAGCTTGCGCTACGCTTTTAGTAGCTACTAGCGCACCCTCCACCGGCGCTAGCACTGCTTTTTATCCACAACGAACAGCAAGCCATGGCTCTTATCCCCAAATTCATCCACCTGCCTGATGGCCCTGTAGCAGGCCCTTTGCAGCTGCTACCCGTGAATGCCGATGTGCTGGCCGTGCACACGGCCGATGGCGCGCATGTGGGTTCGCTCAAGAAGATTGGCGCGGTCTGGAAGTTCAAGGCCATGGGCTACGACGCAGCCGGCGCCATGGAGCCCGGCGGTGGCCCGCTCACTGAGCAGCACAACATGCAGTTCACCACGCCCGATGCCGCCGAGGTGAGCGCGCGACTGCTGGCGGCGGGTTCTTAGGCCCCGCTCGTAAAATAGCGCGCTTTGTCGTCACGGAAGCGGAACACCCCATGCCTAAAACCAATAACAAACCTTTCGTGATCGGCGTAGCCGGGGGCAGCGGCAGCGGCAAGTCCACGGTGACGCGCCAGGTGCTGGCCTCCATCGGCCCCGAGATGGCCTCGGTGGTCTACCAGGACGACTACTACTGCGACCAGACGCACCTCTCGCTCGAAGAGCGCGTCAAAACCAATTACGACCACCCCGATGCCTTTGACTGGCCGCTGATGGTGCAGCACATGCAAGCCCTGCGTAGCGGCGAAGCCATTGACATGCCTACCTACGATTTCGTGAAGCACAACCGCGCGCCCACCACGGTGGTGGTGAAGCCGGCACCGGTGATCGTGATCGAAGGCCTGTTTGCACTGTTTGACCCCGACCTGCGCAAGATGATGTCGCTGAAGATTTTTGTGGATACAGCCGCCGACGTGCGCTTTATCCGCCGCCTGCAACGCGACATTACTGAGCGCGGCCGCAGCACCGAGAGCGTGATCGCGCAGTACCTGGAAACCGTGCGCCCCATGCACAAACAGTTCATCGAGCCCACCAAGCGGCACGCCCACGTCATCCTGCCCCACGGCGCCAACGACCCGGCGGTGGACATCATCACCACCAAGGTGAAGACGCTGATTCAGGACCTGGAACGCAGTTAAGCGGCCTGCGGTGCACCCAAGCGCTGGCGGCGCGCGGCCACAGCCTGCGCCCAGCGGGCTTTGGACTCGGGGTAGATAAGCGTTTCTTCCAGCGCAATGTGGTCTTCCATCAGCGCGGTGAACACATCCACGTAGCTCAGTAACTCGGCCTCGTCGATCCACCCCTGGCCGGTGGCAATGGCGCGCAGGCGCGGGGCCAGCTCGATCCAGTTTTCTTCAATCCAGCCGTGGTCTTGTTGCAGGCTGCGCACGGCGGCCACCAAGGCGGCATCGCCGCTGTGCAGCAGCGCGGGGAAAACTTTGGCTTCTTCTTCAGCATGGTGCTCGCGCGAGGTGCTGGAAAAAAACGCTTCAATGGCAGCGGCCTGTGCACGTACTACGTCGTCCACCCCTTGCGCGGCCAGCCGCTCGACCATCGCTTTCAACACAAACACATGCTCCTGAATCTGCCGGTGGCAGGCGTCCAAGGCGTCATACGTGGGCTGCTCGGTGGTGCGGGTCATGAAAGCCTCCAAAGTGATGGAAAGCATTTTTGGGCGAGCGGGCCGTGGCCGGTTTAATCAAGATCAAACAGCGGTGGGATGCCCCCGCCAGCGCTTACCGCTTGTCTGAAATCACAAAGTCCAAAGCTGCACACACCGCTGCCACTTGCGCGGCAATGCATTGCTCGGGCGTGGCGCGGGGGCTGTCGGGGTAGACCTCGGTGGTGCTGGTGTAGCGCGCGCCGGTGATGCCGGCGCACAGGCCCAGGCCGCGCATGTCGTACTCAATGACTCCACGCGCCACCAAAGGTGTGCCGATGATGCCGCCCTCCCCGTCAGTGGGCGCAATGTGCGTGACACGCTCTACCGCCTGCAGGATGGCTTGCTGGAATGCGGGTTGGGGGTTGCCGGTGTCGTCCACCAGATAGAAGCCATCAGGGATAGTGGCGGGCTCAAACGGCTTGCCATCGCGCGCGGCCACGGCGGGGCGGTATTCGCTCTCATCGGTGTCGGTGGTTTCGTGCAGGTCGATGTGCGCGGCAAACTGGCCCAGCAGGGGTGCCACCAGACGCATGAGGGCCGCGCTCTCTTGGGCGGGGCTGTCGGCGCGGAAGCTGCGGTTGGGGTCCAGCGCATCAAAGTTCCAGCGCTGAATGCGCTCATAGGCCCAGGGGCTGACACAGGGGGCCACCAGCAGGTTCACCTTATCCGCATACGCCGCAGCATGCTCCGCTGCAAAGCGCAATGCGCCATGCACGCCGCTGGTTTCGTAGCCGTGCACCCCGCCGGTGACCAGCACCGTGGGTAAGGTGCTGCGCCAGCCCCGGCTGCGTAGCGCCATGAGCGGGAAGCGCTCTTCACCTTGGGCGGCGGCGGCATAGACCACCTCGCCATAGCTTTCCACATCCCACTGCGCGCGCAGCGGCTCAATGGCGGCGAGCACGTCGTCGGCATAGCTGCGCTGGCGCACTTGGCGTGCACGCCACTGTTGCACGTCGGCCGGGCCCCACGCTTGGCCAGGGGTTCCGATGGGGTAGAAACGGGAAGAGGTCATACAGCAAGCTCAGGTAAAGAGTATTTTTGCTACGATTTTAGTAGCTGCTCGCGCACAGTATTCGGGCGCCAGAGGCCATTTTTGCTTGTAATGGGGCGCGAACGGCCGGTGTGGGCAAAGGCCATCGCCACCAGCCAGGCAGCGGCGGCCACGCGCTGCATAGAATGCGCTGGCCCCAGCCTCGTGTGCTGCAGGCAACCCCTACCCCCCACCAGGATTCCTCACATGGCCCAACTCCAACTCAACTACTTCGACATGCACGGCGGTCGCGCCGAGCCCGTGCGCCTGGCGCTGCACATCGGCGGCGTGGCGTTTGAAGACCACCGCTTTGCCTTCCCAGCATTTGCCGAGTTCCGCAAGTCCACACCCTTCGGCCAGGTGCCGACGCTCCATGTCGACGGCGCCCAGTTCACCCAGAGCGACGCCATCCTGCGCTTTGCCGGCAAGCTCGCCGGCCTGTACCCCACCGACCCGCTGCAAGCGTTGCTGTGCGACGAAGTGACCTATGTGGTGGAAGAAGCCGGCGTGAAGATGGGCCCCACCTTCCGCATGAGCGGCGAAGAGCAAAAAGCCGCGCGCCTGGCGCTGGTCAACGGCTCCATGCCCGTGTACTTGGGCTGGCTGCAGCAGCGCCTGCAAGCCCAAGGCGGCGAGTTTTTTGCCGACGGCCGCCTCACCGTAGCCGACCTCAAAGTGTTTGTGGACGTGCGCGCCCTAAACTCCGGCCGCTTCGACCACGTGCCCACCGACCTGGTAGAGCGCGTGGCCCCGGCCCTCAACGCCCACATGCAGCGCGTTGGCGAGACACCCACCATACAAGCCTACTACGCCCAATTCGCGGCCAAGTAAGCACACTCCATGGAGCTGATCGAGCGGCTCATGCCGCAGTACCAGTTCAGCGAAAAGCACCGGCTGCTCACCGCAGCGCGACCCGCGGCCTTACTGGACGCGGTGCTGCAGCCGGGGGTGAGCGACGACCCGTGGGCACGCCGCTTCATCCAGCTGCGCGAGCTGCCGGACCGCTTGCGGGGCGCCTTGGGTGGCCACAGCCACTTGAGCACCCAAGCGCCCTTTGGCATTGACAACTTCACCCTGCTGGGGCGCGATGGCGACCGCGAAATCGCCCTCGGGCTGGTGGGCAAGTTCTGGCAGGCGGACTACGGGCAAGTCCTTATGGCCGGGCCGGACCACTTTGCAGCGTTCAACGAACCGGGCTTTGTCAAACTGGTGCTCAACTTCAGCACCCGCCCCGATGCAGGTGGCGGCACTTGGCTGCACACCGAAACACGGGTGTTTTGCAACGACCGGGCGTCCACGCTGCGCTTCACGCCCTACTGGTGGCTGATCCGCCCGGTGAGCGGGCTGATCCGGCAGCGGCTACTGGCCCGTGTGCGTGACGCGGCGCTGGCAGCGGGTTAAACCGCGCGCATTACACCGGATGCACTAACCCAAAACCGAGTAACCCCACCGCACCGGACTTAATGCGCCGGTGCCACACTCGCGCCCCTCACAACCCATTTCACTGTTTTCTGAAGGCTTTATGACTGAACTATTCAAGCCCCTCCAAGTCGGTGCGCTCACCCTGCCAAACCGCTTTGTGCTCGCCCCCCTGACCCGCACCCGCGCTGGTGTGGAGCACCTGCCCAACGATTTGATGGCCGAGTACTACGCCCAGCGCGCCAGCGGTGGCCTGCTGATCACCGAGTGCACCATGGTCACCGAGGGCACCTCTGCCTTCGTGGCCGAGCCGGGTGTGTACTCCGCCGAGCAAATTGCCGGCTGGAAGAAAACCACTGACGCGGTGCACGCCAAGGGCGGCCGCATCTTCATGCAAATCTGGCACGCCGGCCGCGCGGCCCACCCCGACATCAATGGCGGTGTCCGCACCGTGTCCAGCAGCGCTACCGCGATTGAAGGCGAGATCCACACTCTCAACGGCAAAGTGCCGCACGCGGTGCCCCATGCGCTGACCGAGGAAGAGATCAAAGACATCGTCGCGGCCTTCGCCCAAGGTGCCAAAAATGCCATCGCCGCCGGCTTTGACGGGGTGGAAGTGCACGGCGCCAACGGCTACCTGATTGACCAGTTCCTGCGCGACGGCTGCAACCAGCGCACCGACGCCTATGGCGGCTCGCTAGAAAACCGTGCGCGTTTCTTATTTGAAGTGTTGGCCGCTGTAAGCGACGCCATCGGCTCAGAGCGCGTGGGCGTGCGCCTGTCGCCGCTGAACAGCTACAACAGCATGCAAGACAGCGACCCCGTGGGCCTGATTACCTACCTAGCGGACAAGCTCAACGGCTTCAAACTGGCGTACCTGCACCTGATGCGCGCTGACTTTTTTGGTGTGCAAAAGGCCGACGTGATGACGGTCGCACGGAAAAACTACCGAGGGGTACTGATCGGCAACATGGGCTACACGCCCCAAGAGGCAGAGCAAGCGATCAAA
Source organism: Rhodoferax bucti (assembly GCF_005876985.1). Classification (GTDB taxonomy): domain Bacteria; phylum Pseudomonadota; class Gammaproteobacteria; order Burkholderiales; family Burkholderiaceae_C; genus Allorhodoferax; species Allorhodoferax bucti. The sequence goes on along the minus strand of NZ_VAHD01000002.1, from coordinate 469,397 downwards.
GACGGGAAACTGGATGCGGTCGCGTTCGGCAACAGCTACATTGCCAACCCGGACCTGCCGGAACGCGTGAAAGCGGGGGCGGCGTTGAACACGCCTGACAGCAGCACCTACTACACGCCCGGTGCCAAGGGCTACACCGATTACCCCACGATGTAAGGGGGCCTGCGGGCACCACCCGGCCAGCACAGCCGGTGTGGTGTCTGCATCACGAGGGCAGAGAAGGGCTTACAAGCCTTCGTGACGGTCAGCGGCTGCAAACAGGTCCGAGGCGAACTCGGGGTCCGACTTCTGGATGCTGGCAGCGTAAGTGCGCAGTTCTTCGGCTTCCTGGAAACGCACGCTGGTGGCTTCCACCACGGTGGCGCCAAAGGCAACTTGCCACAGAGCCACCGTCAGACTCTTGCCGGCCACCCACAGCGCCTGCAAAGAAGCGCCCACAGTGGGTTGTGCGTTCTGGGGCAGAGAGATTGCATTGAGTGTCGTGCTGGCCATGGTGAGCTCCTTAAGTAAAAACAAGTGATGTTGCACCGCAGTATAGGGTTAACCCTAAATGCATGCAAGGGTTAACCCTAGTGCCTGTTGTTTCTTAGGGAGTAAGGCCTAAGCTACTGCGCATGACTGACGCCCTCCACATTGTTTGCCCCCACTGCCACACCACCAACCGCGTGCGTGTCGACCAACTGGGCAGCGCCCCCGACTGCGGCAGCTGCAAGGGCAGCCTCTTTACCGGCAAGCCGCTGGAGCTGACGGTAGCCACCTTCGACAAACACCTGCACCGCAGCCACATCCCGTTGCTGGTGGACTTCTGGGCGCCCTGGTGTGGCCCTTGCCGCTCCATGGCACCAGCTTATGCAGCGGCCACGGCACAGCTGGAGCCGCAGCTCCGTGTAGCCAAAGTGGACACCGATGCCCAGCAGGCACTGGGCGCGCGCTATCAGATCCGCAGCATCCCCACACTGGCGCTCTTTGTAGGCGGCCGCGAGGTGGCCCGCCAGCCGGGTGCCATGGGGCAAGCCGATATCGTGCGCTGGGTGCAGATGCACCTGCCGGTGCAAAAAAAGTAAAAAAACTTACCCCAAGCACCTGTGGGCTGTTGTGTGGATAAGCGTGTTTACAAACGCCGGAATCCGCGCCGGCATTGGGTTTGACAAGCATGCTCAAAAAATGGGCAGTGCAAAACACCTCGCCTCCGGGCGTAAAAACCTGTGTTAAGGCAGCCGCCTGCGACCTGCGGCGCTCCGCCATTCACGCAACTGGGTTAACCTCGCCGCCTCACACCATTCCCCCCACAAGGACCTTTCCATGAAAAAACTCAAAGTCACCATCCAACTGGAAATGTCGGTACCCGACGATTGGGCGCTGGTCGAAACCTCCGAAGGCACCCCCGTGCTGAGCCTGCCCAACGGCCAGTTCCTGGACATCGCCATCGAGCCCCTGTTTGCCACCGACCCCGAAGACACCTGGAGCAGCACCGAGAGCGAAGACGAGCTCAACGACATCCTCGACATGGTGGAAAGCGAAGAAGTCAGCTACGAGTTCGTGACCCACTGAACCATGCCCAGCGCGGTATTGCCCATGGCGCAGCCCGACCACAGCCCCTCTGCTGAGCGTAACAAGCACCCCATCCTGGAGGTGCTGCAAGCCCTGCTGCCCGCCAGCGGCAGGGCGCTGGAGATTGCTTCGGGCACCGGGCAACACGTGGTTTGGTTTGCGCAGCATTTGCCGCAGTGGACTTGGCAACCCACCGAGGTGCACCGCGGCGCGCTCTACAACATTGAAGTGCGCGCCAACGAATCAGATCTAGCCAATATCGACATCGCCCGGCAGCTCGATGTGTGCCAGGAGCCCTGGTTTGCGCCGGACTCAGAACTCGCAGGCCCCTACGACCTGGTGCTGTGCATCAACATGCTGCACATCGCGCCCTGGGCATCCTGCGGTGCACTCATACGTGGCGCCGCACAGTACCTGGCCAATGGCGGCGTGTTGGTGACCTACGGCCCCTACTTTGAAGCCGGGGTGCCGCCCACACAAAGCAATATCGAGTTCGATGCCAGCCTCCGAGCCCATGACGCCAGCTTTGGCATCCGCCAGCTGGCCGACGTGGAAGCCCAAGCCGCACTCGCCGGGCTGCAGTTGCAAGCCCGCCATGCCCTGCCGGCCAACAACCTGCTGCTGGTGTGGGGGTTTACAGACCCAGCGCGTCGTACACGCGGATAGCGGCATACGCATCGTTGGCCGCGTAGACCAGTTGGGCATCTGTCAAACGCGGAGCCGCCCAGTTGCTGGTGGCCGCCTTCTTGCTCTTGATAAAACGCTGCTTGAACAGCACCGCCACCGCGCCCTTGACGCCCATGTCTTTGCGGTACCCCCGCTCGCGGAACACATGGTTCAGCTCCAGCACGCCTAGGGGCTCTACCCCCAACTTGTGCAGGATGCGCTTGCGGTCGTCCCCCAGGCCGAAGCCCGCTTTCACCACGCCCGGCAAGGCCATCAGCTGTGCAGCCACCGCACGGCACTCCGGCTCATGCAGCTGAAACACCCATGCACGCTGCGGGGTAGAGAGCTGCAACACGTGCGGCCCGTCCGACACCTCACCCACTTTGAAGGTGGGTTTGGACTCGGTATCAAAACCCCAGACGCGGGCTTGGCTCAGTAGCGCCATCGCGGCATGGGCTTGCGGGCCCGTGCTGACCAAGGTGATGCGGTCCAGCCCCAAGCGGCCGAACTCGGGCAGCAGGGCAATGGCGTCTTTGTCGGGAGTGGAGTGCTGTTCGCGGGGGGTATGGTGCATGGGGCGTATCATCGCCCACCCGCGTACGCAAGGATTTCCCCCATGAAAAAGACATTCCCCCTTCAGGTTGAAGGCAAACACCCCGATCGCCTGTTGGATGCCACCAAGCACGAAATCCGCAAATACATGAAGCGCGAGCGCAACCGCGCCTTGCCCGAAGGCGTGGACTTTTGGGACTTTGACTGCCGCTTTGGCGCCACCGAGCAAGATGCCGTGGTGGCCCACTCCGCCGAGCTGATCGGCCTGGTGGACGCCATCGCCAAAGAAGGCGGCAAGCAGTTTTACATCGAAATTTTGGCCAAGCACGGTGTACGCAAGCCGCGTGACCCAGCTGCCGGCGCCACGATTGCCAACTTTTTGGAAGAGTAAGCCCCGGCTAGCACAAACCCACGGTCTGTTTGCCGCGCGCGGGGCAAAAAAAGTTGAAAAAAACTTACCCCAAGCGCATGTGGACTGCATTGTGGATAAGCGTGTTCACAAGGGCGAAAACCCGCATCCCGCTTGGCTTGTGACACGACGCACAAAAAATAAGCAGCTCTAGCAGCCCCCGTTGCGGGGCTGTTTTTTTGTGGTAACAGTGGCCGGCTGCTTTGCTCAACGCACCAGCACCGCACGGCGCTTGCCTGCGGCTTTGGCGGCATACAGCGCCTGGTCTGCGGCCTGGATCAGGGCTTTCATGTCTTTGCCATGCTGGGGAAACATGGCCACCCCCACACTCGCACCCACAGGGGCCAGCACCCCGGCGTAGGGGGCGGACAGCAGCTCCACCAGGCGCTCCGCGCTTTGCATGGCGGCCTCGGCCGTCATGTCGACCAGCAGGATGATGAACTCATCCCCCCCAATGCGGGCCGCCACATCCGACGCGCGGATGCTCTGCAATATTCGCAACGCCACGGTTTTAAGCACTTCATCGCCCTTGGCGTGACCTAGGGTGTCGTTCACCGCCTTGAAGCCATCAAGATCAAGTGCCAGCAAGGCCATGGGCTGGCCCCGCCGGGTGGCCAGTGCCATGCCCCGGGTGGCCAGTTCATCGAACAGCAGGCGGTTGGGCAGCTCGGTCAAGGCGTCGTGTTGGGCAAAAAACTTCACCTGCCGCATGGCATCGGCCGCCTGCAACATCGCGGTGCCCACCGCCTGCGCTTCTTGCAACTCCAGGGTCGGCAAGGTCACGTCGTCCCCACGGCCCAGGGCCAAGGCTGCATCGTTGAGTTGGCGCACCGAGGACAGCACCCGCAAACCCGCCCTGTGCGCCAACCACAAGCTCAAGGCAAACGCCGCCGCTAAGCCCGCCAGCACCTGGGCGAGCTGCCAGATCAAGTCCCGGCTGAGTTGCTCGCGCGGTGCGCCAGCCGCGACCGTCCACCCCAAGGTCGGAGATGGAGCCAGCGCGGTAATGACCGGAATACCGTCTTTGGTGTGCGACTCCAGCACTCCCCCGCTGCGCTTGACGATCAAGGCCAACACCTCAGCTCCAGCTTTTTGCCCCACAAAACGCTCAGGATCGCGGGACCGCCCGACGATGCTGCCGCTGCTGTCCAGCACCGCCACCACCCAACCGTCCGGAATGTTGTGGCGGGCAATCAACTGGTTGATGCGTGCCGGCACTAGGCCAATATTGAGGCTGTACACCACCCTGCCCTGCACGAGTACCGGCACTCCCATGGCAATGATGTGGTTCTTGGTAGTGACGCCGGTGAACATGTCGGTCAGTACCGTGGTTTTGTCGTCAAACACCTTGCTCAGTTGTGCGGGCGTACCCGTCTGGGGCAAGGGCGCGCCATAGGGCAGCAAGGTATTGAGCTGCTGGTGGCCGTCTTGGTCCGTCAGGATGTAATTGAGCACCGAGCCAGACGCCAGCGCATTCTGGGCACGCTGGTGGAAGCCCGCGAGGTTGCCGGTTGCCAGCTCGGGTGCTGTGGCCAGGGTTTTGAGGGCGGCCTCGATGGCGGCCATTTCCCGCTCTAGGTCGGTTTGGATGGCGCGGGCCACCAGCATGGTTTGCTGCTCCACGTTGTCGCGCTGCAACCGGTAGTTGGCATAGGCCAAGAGCCCACTCACCACGGCAGCCGGCAACACGCTGCAGATGACCAGCATCCGCAAAGATCGTCGCAATGACACGCTACGGCGTAGCTTCAACCGATGGGGCATGTGGAGGCCACCTTTGTATTTGTTACTTCCCTGACGGCACTATCGCAGATGTAACAAAACCCGGCAATGCACGCCCCTCACGCGTGCGGTACACAAGGGCTGTTGCACAAAAAAAGTTGCCCCATTTCTGTGTGGGCCACATTGTGGATAACCCTAGGCACAAGCCGCCAAATCCGCGCCAGCATTGGCTTTCCACACGATGCCTCATTTTTCAGCAGATGCAGGCCTCAAAAAATTCAAATCAGCATGTTTTGCGAATGAAGAATGGATTTGTGCTAGCAGTTTTAAAAAATCGGTTTAGTTGAAGAAAACGACGTCAAACCACGCCAGATTACCCCCTGAAACTGTGCGCCACTTTGTGGATAACTATGTTCACAAGCCTCCAAACCCGCATCAACAGGGGCTTGCATGGGGGTGCCTGTAAAGTAACCACTGCGGGAACCAATGCCGGTTTGAACGACTCTACCCGCGCTGAATATCATCTCCATCCCCCCTTCATACCTCCCATGCCTGTGAAAAACGCCACTTCTTCCGCTTCCTCCCTCCCCCAACGTCACCGCCTGCACCTGCTGGCTTTGCCCATGTTGCTGGGCGTGGGGGCCTTGGCCGCCTGCGGCAAGCAAGAAGACGGTGCGGCCAAGCCTGCCGAGAAATCGGGTGCCCTGGCGCCCGCACAGGCCTATGACAAGATTGCCGCTGAAGGCAAAGGCTTTACCGTGGGGGCACTCATGGCCGCCAACCCGGTCTATGTGCTGTTTGACCCCCAATGCCCGCACTGCGGCCACCTGTGGCAAAACTCGCAGGCTTTGCTGCCCAAAGTGAAGTTTGTGTGGATTCCGGTGTCGTTCATCAACGGCAAAAGCGCGCCACAAGGGGCGGCCATCTTGAGCGCGTCCAATCCGGCAGAGTTCATGGCAGCGCATGAAACCTCCATCCTCGCGGGCACCGGCGGCACGCCCTTGCCCAGCACGGTGGCGCCGGAGGTAGAAGCCACCATCAAGGCCAACACCGAGTTGTTCAATAAGCTGGCGGTGGAATCGGTGCCCTATGTGGTGGCCAAAAACATCAAAACCGGCCAGGTCGTGACCAATGCCGGTGCCATGGAAACCGCCGCGCTGGCCGAGTTCCTGGGTGTGAACTAAGCCCCACCCGGCTTCTAGAGCACCGCGTAGCGCCCGGGGCGGTGGTTGATGGCAATAAAAAGGTTCATCACCACCGCAGCCAACACCGAGTAGGCCACCCGCACCGGGTCCACCACGGTGAGCGCCAACAGCACGATGGTGCAATCCATGCCCATTTGCACCATGCCCGCCCGCCAACCGCGTGAGCGCTGGAGATACAGCGACACGATGGTGGCACCGCCCAAGCTGGCGCGGTGCCGGGCCAGAAACAGGCAGCCCGACCCCAGCAACAAGCCCCCGAGCACCGCCGCATAGGCCGGGTGCAGGCGCTCAATGGCAAACAAGCGGGGCGACCACTCGGCCATGGCCGAGAGAAACGTAATGGCCACAAAGGTTTTGACCGTGAACTCCCGCCCCATGCGGTGCCAGGCAAACCAGTAAAACGGCAGGTTGATCAAGAAGAACAGCTTACCCAAGCTCACCCCGGTGGCGTAGTGCAGCACAAAGGCGGCGCCGGCCGTGCCGCCCGTTAGCAACCCCGCCTGGCCAAACAAGATGAGCGCCAGGCTCACAAACAGGGTGCCGGTGAAAATGGCCTGCGCATCCTCAAACCAGGTGTGCTGCTGCACCTCGCCCTGCAAGGCAGACGACAAATCCAGCGGCCCGTTCAGGGGCTTGGCAGGGGAAGAAGTGGGGGCGGGCGAAGACATAGACCAGACAGAGCAAGCATTGTGCCGCGCACCCGCAGGCCGCGCTTGACGCCCGGCTTACCAGCTGGCCGGGTCCACCTTGAAGTAGCTTTGCAACTCGCGGTACAGCGCCTCGTCGTAACTGCGCAGCGCATCACCCTGCTCGAAAAACACCTCGGACACCACCGAAAAGAACTCGGCAGGGTCTTGCGCACCGTAGTGGTCCAGCAGCACCTGCTGGTGCATAAAGGCTTCGCCCTGCAAGCGCTGGTAGGCGGCAGTGAGCACCGTTTTCCAGCGTTGCGGGTTGTGGCTGGCATCACCTGCCAGCGGCAAGGGTGCGCCTATGGCCTGGCCGTTTTCCTGGTCGAGCTGGTGGGCGAATTCGTGGATGACCACATTGCGGCCATCGTGCGCATCGGCCGCGCCCTGCAACACGTCCTGCCACGACAAGATCACCTGCCCTTGCGACCACGACTCCCCGGCTAACGCCTGCCGCCCGGCATGGTGGACTCCGGCCGCATCGGTGTGGCTGCGGTCCACCACAAAAGCGGCCGGATACAGCAATATCTGGAGCACGCCAGCAAAGTAGTCGGCGGGCACACCGCGCGTGCGGTTCAGCAACAGCAAGCAGGCATGGGCGGCGACCACCACCCGCATTTCATCCGTCACCCGCAAGCCGTCGCAGCCGATAAAGGCTTTTTCGGCCACAAACACCTGAATGTGTTTTTTGAGCTGCAACTGCAAGTCGGCAGGCAAGCGCGCAAACATCGGCACCCGCTTGCGCAAATGCTTGCGCCACGCGGCAGGAAATGGCTGCTGCTGCCAGCGCGCACGCCGCCAACGCAACCAACGCGGGTAGCCCACCAAGGCGACCAGCAGCGAGAGCGCTGCCAGGCAAAACAAAAGAAAGGCCACAGGTCTCCCAAGTGCGGCGTTGCAGGAACGCTGTAACTGGAGGCCGTGCAGCCTTTTTCAAGCACCCGCACGCGAAGACGCTTGCGGGCGATGGGCGGGTGTGCCTAGCGGGCCACCAGCACAGGCAGCGGGCTCTGGGCCACCACCTTGGCAGCCACGCTACCCAGCACCAGGCGCGCCACGCCCGAGCGGCCATGGGAGCCGATAACGATCAAGTCAGCACCCACCGCTTGCGCGCTTTGCACAATGCCGTTGACGGCCGTAGCGTCTTCCACCAAGCGGGCATCTAGCTCCACCGGAGCGCCCGCGCGGCACAGCGCATCCACATGGGCATGAGCCTGCGCAGCAAGCTGCTGGCCGGCCGAGGCGTAGGCTTGCAGGCCGGCAGGATTCATCTCGCCAATGCCGATATAGGGGTACGGGTCGGCCACATACAAAGCGGTGAGTTTGGCGCCGTGGGTGCGGGCCAGGTTAACTGCGAGCTGGGCGGCGTGCTCGGAAGATGCGGAGCCATCGGTAGCCAAAAGAATGTGTTTGAACATGGTGTCCTCCTGTGAATCGATGGCTCCACTGTGCGCGCCGGCTGCGCTACAGTGCTTGACCTACATCATCTGCACGACCATGCGCCCCACGCTTCTCGCCACTCTTTTGATCTGCGTCACACCCGCCGCCTTCGCGGTGCAAGACTGCGAATTCATCGGCCAATCCATCAACACCAACAATGGCGCGGAAACCGCCGGCAAAAGCGGCATGGTGCGCTGCAAAGACCGCGATACCGGCCGCATGGAGCGGGAATACGAATTGCGCAACGGCAGCATGTTCGGCCTGATGCGCTACTACCGCGATGGCAAGCTGAACAAGGAATTCACCACCACCGCCAACGGCCCCCGCGAAGGCCTGGAGCGCGAGTGGGCGCCCAATGGTCAGCTGATCGAAGAATTCACCAACGTGAACGGCAACACCCGCGGTCTGCGCCGCAGCTGGTATGACGATGGCAGCCTCAAGCGGGTGGAGTGGGTGGCGGACAACGAGCGCGACGGCGCCTCCGTGCAATTCAACCGCGCCAAACAAGTCAGCGAACTGCGCTGCGGCCCCAAGCCCTTGCTGGCGCCGCATGCGGATGACGCTGCGCTGTGCGGCTTTGCCGGCAAACCCAGCACCGTGTCCAGCTACTCCAGCGACGGCAAGCTGCGCAGCACCCAGACGCTGCTGGCCGGCACCGTGCAAAAGGCAGTGCGCTTTGCCAACAACGGCCAGCCAACCGATGAGGAGGAACGCAGTGGCACCCAACGCAGCGAGCGTTTCTTTGGTGACGACGGTGTCAAACGCCGTGAAAAACTGTGGGACGAAAGCAGCCGCCCCGCCCTGCTGCTGCGTGACGCCGAATACCACGCCAGCGGCACCTTGGTGCGCGAGCGTAGCTACGTGGTGGCCGAGAGCAACGGCCGCAAGCGCAGCCGCCTGAGCACCGATGCCCGCTTCTTCCTGAACGGCCAGCCGCAAAGCAAAGACAGCTACACCCCGGAGGGCAACCAGGAGGTGCGCCGTACCCAGCGCTTTCTGGACAACGGCAAACTCCGCTTCGAGGGCAGCTACCTGCTGGAGGGCAATTACCGGGAGCGCCCCATCGGCCTGCACCTGAGCTACTTCGACAATGGCAAGGTACAAACCGAGGACCGCTACGACAACAAGGGCAACGTCCAGCGCCAGCGCACGTGGGACGCCACAGGCACCCTGCTGAGCGACGACGAGCTGTTTGAAGACGGCTCACGCAAAGCCGTCGGCAAGTAAGCCCCAACCGGTCCCCCCGGTAGCCGGCCACTGTCATATAGCCGCTTTACAATGCACCAAAACATAGCGGAAGCAGTAATGCGGCAACTCCCCGCCTTTCGGATATTCGTGGGACTCCTCAGCGCCTTGCTGCTGCACACCGCAGCCCTGGGCGGCCCCATGAACTACATCTACCCGCCCCCCGAGAGCGGGGCGGATGTGCGCATGAATTTTTACTGGGACGTGCTGCAACTCGCGCTGGACGAAACCAGCGCCAAGTGGGGCCCCTACACCCTGCAGGCATCCCCAAAAGTGATGACGCCCGGCCGCGCCGAGGTGCAGCTCAGCGCGGCGCAAGACATCACCCTCATGGCGCGCACCACCAGCGTGGAGCGCGAGAAAAAACTTATTCCCCTGCGCATCCCGCTGGACAAGGGGCTCACCGGCTACCGCCTGTTTCTCATCAAAGGCAACAACCAGGCGGCGCTCGGCAGCATTCGCGGCCTCAAGGAGTTGCGGCAATTCAGCATCGGCCAGGCGGGCAATTGGGTGGATGGGGACATCCTGCGCCACTCGGAGTTGCAAGTGGTGCCCGGGCCCACGTATGAGAGCCTGTTCTCCATGCTGGATGCCGGCCGCTTCGACCTGTTTTCCCGCGGAGTGAACGAGATCAGCGCGGAGCTGGCGGCCAACGCGCACACCTATCCATCGCTGACGATCGAGAAAAAGCTGCTGCTGTACTACCCGCTGCCGCGCTACTTTTTCTTCTCACGCACGCCAGAGGGCGAGCAGCTCGCCGCGCGGGCCGAAGAGGGTTTGCGCATCCTGATGCGCAACGGCAAATTTCAAAAGCGCTACGCCGTATTCAAGAAAAGCCTGCTGGAAGACCTGCAGCTGTCTGGCCGCCGCATCCTCCGCATTCCCAACCCTCTGCTGCCGCCGGAAACGCCCTTGGCCGACAAGGCGCTGTGGGATGACCTGAGCGCCGAGCTGCGCTGAGTCCGCAAGCAAACGCTATCAATTCAGGAGCTACTCGCGCACATTCCACGTGCGCTAGAGACCTATTTAACCCTCAACCCCGGGTTCTTCCGGCCCGGCAGCGCTGCCTGCCGCTGCTTCGCGCGCATCGCTGTGGCGGGGTTGGTCGGGGCGCTTGACCTTTTTGAGGCGGATGAGGCGGGCCATCTCAATGGCGTCTTTCTTCATCTGGCGCTCGGCGTCGATCTGCTTGCCCTCTGCCAGCCACTGGGCAAATTGCTCCGGCGTTTCCAGGGTGATGCGGCCCATCACCGCACTGCGGAAGTCGTGGATCACGATCTCAGCCGCCTTGTTCAGGTTGATGCGCCCGCCCGATTGCAAGGCACCGCGCTTGCGGCCGATGGCGTCCAGCAGCTGCTCGTCGGTTTGCTCCGCCACGCCGCTGAGCTTGTAGCGGGCCTCCAGCGCACCGGCGTAGTGCTGGCGCAGGTAGTCCAGCAGCTCCAGGGCCACCTCTTCTTCGTCAAACGCGTTTTTGCCGATGGCACCGCTGGCTGCCAGGTTGTAGCCGCTCTTGGCCACGATGATGCGCGGCCACAGCACGCCGGGCGTGTCGTACAAATAGAAGTCGTCGGCAATCGTGATGCGCTGCTCGATTTTGGTGACCCCGGCCTCGTCACCGGTTTTGGCGGCACGCTTGCCCTTGAGGGTATTGATCAGTGTGGACTTGCCCACGTTGGGAATGCCGCAAATCAGCACCCGCATGGGCTTGGCCATGCCGCCCCGGTTGGGGGCCAGCTCGTGGCAGGCGGCCACCAGTGCCTTGGCCGGGGTGCTCATGCTGGCATCCAGCGGCAAGGCACGCACGCCGGGCATGGCGTTGTAGTGGGCCAGCCAAAGCGCGGTGCGCTCGGGGTCGGCCAGGTCTTGCTTGTTGAGCACCTTGAGCGCAGGCTTGCCGGAGGTGAGCTCGGCCAGCATGGGGTTGGCGCTGGAGCCGGGCAGGCGGGAGTCCAGCAGCTCGATGACTACGTCGATCTCCTTGATGCGCTCCTGAATTGCCTTGCGGGTCAGGTGCATATGCCCCGGGAACCACTGAATTGCCATGCCGTGTGTCTTTCTGCCTGTCGCTAAACCCTGCATTGTCCGGCATGTGGCCGCCCCGCGCTGCTTAGGCAGCCGCCCCTAGGAAAGTGGCCGGATTTAAGGTGCCTTCACTAGGGGGCTTCTTGAGAATCCATGTATCGATAGTCCGATTCTCGGTTTACGTTCACGATTCACAAGGAGTTTTCCATGCGCACCACCCTGTCCACCGCCACCCACGACCTGATTGCCACCTACGGCAACACCGCCAAAAACGTGATCCACGCCTACCGCGTGGGCAATGCCCGTGCCGCCGGCTACGTGGAGAAAACCTGGTCTGCTGCCGTGCAAAAAGCCGGCAAGCGCATCAGCAGCGAAGTGCGCACCAACGCCCTGAGCGCTCAGAAAAAACTCACCGGCTACTACGTGCAAGGCGTGACCCTGACCACCGACACCGCGGACACGGCGGTGAACAAGGCCGTCGAGCTGGCTGGCAAGGGCCTGGAGCAAGTGGCCGCCAACGCCACCCGCTTTGAGCAGACCACCGGCCTGAGCACCCTGAGCACCGTGGCCAACGCTGCCGTGCCCGCCGTGGTGGCTGTGAACAAAGTGGCTGCCAAGCTGGAAGCCAAGAGCGGCGATTTGGTAACCCGCATGGGCGGTGCCAAGGCAAAAGTGAAAGCCAAGCCCAAGGCTACCGCAGCCAAGCGCCCGGTCGCCAAGGTCGCTCGCAAGGCGGCTCCCCGCGTGCGCAAAGCAGCAGTAGCTACCGAAGCCGCAGCACCGGCTGCAGCAACCGCCGCTTAAGCCGTTGCGTTGCGGCGCCCCGCCACCAGGCGGTGGGGTGCCAAAAACTCTTTCAGGTAGACATCAAACGGCATGGTGTCTGCCGCCTCAATGGCGCGCTGCGCCTCCCACGATTGGGCAGACTCCTGTTCGAACTGCGCTTGTTGCGCGGGCGCCAAGGGTTGCGCCAACATCGATTCACGAATCTGGTTGCTCTGCTCCAAGGCGAAGTGGGCAAACGAGCCACCGTGCGCCTGCTGCATGGCCTGCAATACACGGGCAGACGGCAAGGTATCCGGCTGGTCCAGCCCGACGCTGGCTGCAGCCAGTGCCTCGGTGTAGAGCGTGTTGCCGTGCGCGGCGTCCAGGGCCTGCGCAAAAGGCTGCATTTGGGCCAGCAAATCGCGGCCCCAATCCACCAGGGTGACCGGTTCGCCGTTGCGCTGCAAGAGCAAGCCCGGCTGGCGGCCGCGTTCAGCCACATCCTGCTGGTTGCGCGCCAAGGCCGTGATTTCGGCTGGCGTGTCGTCCGGGCTGGGGGTAGCCAGGCTGTGCAGCAAGAACACATCCAAAAAGCGCATGGTGGTGCTGTTGATGCCCACCACCTCAAAGGGGTCCAGGTCCATCAAACGCACTTCCACATACTCCACACCGCGCTCGCGCAGCGCGTGCAAGGGGCGCTCGCCGGGAAAGGTGACCCGCTTGGGGCGGATGGTGCCGTAAAACTCGTTTTCAATTTGCAGCAGGCTGGTCGCCAGCTGGCGGTATTCACCGTCCGGGCCTTGTACGCCAATGGCTTCGTAGGCCGGGTAGGCTTGGGTGAGCGCGCCGTGCAGCGAGTGGCCGTAGCCTTCCAGGCTGTTGTAGCTCACCGCGAGCGACGATTGCGCGTCGCTCTGGTAACCCAAGCGCCCCATGCGCAGCGAAGTGGCATAGGGCAAGTACATGGTGCCTTCGCTCAAAGGCTGCAGCTGGTGCTGGCGCCCGGCCACAAAGGTGGCGCACACCGCAGGCGATGCGCCGAACAGGTACAGCAGCAAAAACGCATGGCGGCGGAAGTTGCGGATCAGGCCGAAATACGCCTCGCTGGACACCTCCGGCAGCGACCAGTTGTAGTGAATGCCCGAGATGGTTTGCATGCGCCGCCCGTAGCGGTGGCCCAGGCCCATGCGGTACACGGTTTTGGAGCGGCCCACATTCGAGCTACCGTACTGGCCCAGCGGAATCGCGTCGTCCCCCGGCAAACAACAGGGCATGCTGGACGCCCACAAGCGCTCTTCGCCCATGCTTTGCAGGGTAAAGCGCTGCACATTGGTGAGCTCTTGCAGGCAGTCTTCCGGCTGGGCGTGGACCCCGGTAATCAACTCCACCTGGGACTCGCTGAAGTCGGTGGTGATGTGGGGGTGCGTCAACGCCGAGCCCATGGCCTGCGGGTGCGGCGTCATGGCGAGTGCGCCCGTGGGCAAGGCGCGCAGGCTCTCTTTTTCCAACCCGCGGCGGATGCCGCGCAGTCTCTCGGGGGTCAGGGCACTGAGGGCCTCTTGTTGTCTGTCCATTACCAGTGGCCCTTAGCTTGTGTACGGTGAGGTGGGGGGCGCAAAGGTACCACAGGCGCATGAAACATGCAGAGCGCCGGTTTTCCCTCTGGCTATTGCGCTCAGATGGAGCCCCGGCGGGCTATTTCAAGTCTGCCGCTGCCCCTCGCGCTCAAGGCAGCATGCTCATCATCAGGCTTTGCCGGCCAGGTGGGACAAAGCGCGAGTCACTTCCTGGCTGCCTTGCGCTGCACCACTCTCCGGCACCATGTCGCCCGCGCGGGCCAGCACCTGCCGCAGGTTGGCAGCCAATGTTTCGGGCGCTTGCGCATCCAGCCCTATCCACGCGCCTTGCGTCAGCGTGATGTGCGCGGCCTCCACACTGCCGGCACCGGCACACAGCGTGGTGCGGGTGGGCGCGTCCTCCGACACCAGCACCAGCATGGCGGGCACCACGGCTTCGGGCTTGAGGGCTTCCAGCACTTGCGGCGGCATCAGGCCCTCGGTCATGCGGGTGGCAGCCGTGGGGGCCAGGCTGTTGACGTGGATGTTGTTTTTGGCGCCTTCCAGTGCCAGGGTCTGCATCAGGCCCACCAGCGCCAGCTTGGCAGCGCCATAGTTGCTCTGGCCGAAGTTGCCGTACAGGCCGGAGCTGGAAGTGGTCATCAAAATGCGGCCGTACTTTTGCTCGGTCATGTGGGGCCACACGGCTTTACAGCAATGCACGGCGCCCATGAGGTGCACGTCCACCACGGTCCGGAAGTCGGCAATCTCCATCTTGGCGAAGCTCTTGTCGCGCAGGATGCCGGCGTTGTTCACCAAAATGTCCACCCGGCCCCAGGCGGCTATGGCCTGCTGCACCATGGCCTGCACCGCTTCAAAGTCGGTGACTGAGGCGCCGTTGGCCATCGCCTCGCCACCCGCCGCGCGGATCTCGGCTACGACCGACTCGGCCGCAGAGAGCGAGCCACCGGAGCCATCGCGCGCGCCGCCCAGGTCATTCACCACCACTTTGGCGCCGCGTGCGGCCAGGGCCAGCGCATGTTGGCGACCCAAGCCGCCGCCTGCGCCCGTTACGATGGCCACGCGGCCTTTGAAATCCAGATTCATGACTCGTCTCCTCGGGTTGTGGGTTCCGACCAAGGGCAAGTCCGTAGGCCCCCAGTCAGCTGCAGGTACTTTAATTCAAGCAGTTGCTCACCAAAAAACAAAACAGAAACAACAGTCCCATGCAAGACACCCTCGCCCCCGCCAGCGGCACGCCGCGAGATGCCTCCACCGTCGTGCTGCTGCGCGATGCCCGTCACGGCCTGGAGGTGTTTTTGATGAAGCGCAGCGGCCTTTCAGACACCTTTGGCGAGGCCTATGTGTTCCCCGGTGGCAAGCTGGACGCGCACGACAGCAGCCCTGCGGCCCTGGCAGCTCTGGACGAGCCGGCCACCGCCTTGGCGCAGCGCCTCGGTGAGGCGGACCAAAGCCCCGAGTTGGCTGCCGGCCTGTATGTGGCGGCCCTGCGCGAGCTATACGAAGAGGCCGGTGTGCTGTTGGCTCTCGGAGAGCGGCGCCCGGCCAGCCTGCAAAGTGCCGACTGGCAGGCCTGGGTGGACGAATCTGCCGCTCAGCTTGCAGCCAGCGCCCTGGTGCCCTGGAGCCGCTGGATCACGCCCCGCATGGCGGCGCTGAGCAAAAAGCGGTTTGACACACGCTTCTTCCTCGCGCTGGCGCCCAGCGACCAAATCGCCAGCCACGACAACTATGAAACCACCGCCAGCATCTGGCTGCCGCCGGTGGAGGCCCTGCAGCGCTACCACCGGGGCGAGATTGAAATGGCGCCGCCCCAGATGATGAGCCTAGGCCACCTGGCCCGCTACACCACGGCAGCCGAGGCCTTGGCAGCGGCCCGCGCGCAACTGCCACCCTGCATCTGCCCTGAAAACTTTGAGGAAGACGGCACGGTCATCCTCAGCTACCCCGGTGACCCACGCCACTCGGTGCAAGCACGCGCCCTGCCCGGCCCGACCCGCATGCTGGTGCGCAACAAGCGCTTTGTACCCGAGGGGCCGCTGGAGAGTTTGTGGAGCTGAGGGGAGCGCCAAACGCTACAAAATCAATAGCTGCTAGCGCATATTCCATGTGGGCTAACGGCCGATTTGACTCTTAAACAGGAATAGAGCGACGTATCCACGCATCCACATCGCTGGGCTTGACCAGCGTGCGCATGTCATCAAACGCGACCTGCGCTTCGGGGTAGTGGCGGCGCAGCAGGTTGAGCCACTGCTTCACGCGGCCGGCCTGCTGCTTTTGCTCCAGGCGCGTGCTGGCCACTTGCCAGAAGGCGTGCATGAGTGGACCCAGGTCTTGCCAGGTCCAGTCCTCGCCCGGCTGGGCAATGCTGCCCTCTACGGTGCCCATGGTGGCCAGAATGCTGCGGGCCAGCGCAGGGCGGGCCACGATGCCACGGCCCAGCATGAGCGCGCTACAGCCGCTTTGCGCCACGGCGGCTTGGGCGTCTTGCACGTTCCAGATTTCGCCGTTCACCACCACCGGCACTTGCACCGCACCCCGCACATCGGCCACGCGGTCCCAGTAGGCGGGCGGGCGATAGCCCTGGGCCTTGGTGCGGGCGTGCACCACGATCTCAGCCGCGCCGCCAACCTCCAGCGCGCGGGCGCAGTCAAGGGCCAGGCTGTCGTCGTTGTAGCCCAAGCGCATCTTGGCCGTCACAGGAATGTGGGCCGGTACCGCAGCACGTACAGCAGCCACGATGGTGTGCAGTATCTCGGGGTCTTGCAAGAGCGTGGCACCCCCGCCATGGCGGTTGACCACTTTGGCCGGGCAGCCGAAGTTCAGGTCAATGCCGGGCGAGCCCATCTCGGCCAAGCGGGCGGCGTTCTCGGCCATGCAGGGCGCGTCTGACCCCAGTAGTTGCGGCCACACGGGCACGCCCGCATAGGTGCGCGCACCGAAAGCCAACTCGGGCACCGTACGCAGCAGCGCCTTCTCGGACATCAGCGAATGCGTGATGCGAATGAACTCCGACACGCACTTCTCCACCCCGCCCACACGGGTCAGGATGTCGCGCAACACAAAGTCGAGAAGCCCCTCCATGGGGGCGAGGTAGATACGTACGGGCACTGGAAAAGGGGCGTGGCCACCCCGTGAAAGGAGGGACGCATTGTCCCCCAAGGGCGCGCGCGCGTCCGACCCCGTAAAGCGAGCCACAGCAAGACACATTTTTTAACAAGCTGGGGGGCGTGGGGCAGATCCCCCACATCGGCTCTTGAGCCCCTGCGAAAACCCAGTGTTATTTTGAGTGAATATAGAAAAACTTCATACAAATCAATGACTTAACAAACTGATGTGTGTTGGCCCGCTAGTTGCAAATCATGCGGTGCTGTGGGCACGACAGTCTGCGGCATTCACCTCAACCACTCTGTGAAAAGGAACGCACACCATGAACATCGCACTCAAATTGACAGTGGTCGCAGCCGCACTGGTTGCCGGGTCCGCCATCGCCGCCGCCGATACATCTGCTAGCAAAACCACGCGCATCGAAGCGGGCAAAGCCATCAACACCCTTCTTGCACGTGAAGGCAGCTCCGGCGGACATCGCCAGCGCCGGGGTGGCGAAGGTGGCGCAGCGAGCGACGCACCTGCCAGTGCTGACCAACTGGCTCGCGAAGGTGGTTCTGGTGGCAACCGCCAGCGCCGCAGTGGCACAGCGTAATTGCGCGGACCATGGAGTGGCAGCGGTCACTCCGCACGCCGACTACACGCGGCGCCACATATGCACTTTGCCCTTGAACCCATCCGGCGTGCGGATGGCCATGGGCTCGGTGCCAAAAGGCTCAAACCCCACCGAGCGGTAAAGCCGCAGGGCGGCTTCGTTGCCCTCGGTCACCGTCAAATTCAACACCTGCACGCCCGAGCGCTTCGCAGCGAGCGCCAGTAGCGTATCCATCAAAGCCCTGCCGGCCCCGCAGGCACGAAACTCCTGCTTCACATACATCCCCAGCACATGCGCCTTGTGCCGGGTTTTGGGCTTGGCAGAAAACTCCAGCGCCACCGTACCCATCAGTACCTCGCCCGCAAAAGCACCCAGCACGACACCCTGGGAATTGTTGATGCGCTGGGCCCACCAGGTCAGCGGCTCGGCAGCGCGCTCCTGCGGCGTGGAGGTGAATGCGTCGGCAGCCAACTCATAAGCCTCCAACATCAGCGCCCGGTAGCGGGCGGCGTCCGACGATTGCAGGGGCGCAACGCGCAGGGTGGGCAAAGCGGCGGTGTTCGGCATCATTGCTTGGACAACACGATATGCGTGGCCCGCGCCGACGCCACTTGCTGCGTGCAGGCATAGCCCAGCGACGGCAAATCCACGCCCTCGAACAGGCGCTCACCAGCGCCCAACAACACGGGCGAGATGGCGATGTGCATCTCGTCAATCAAGCCGAGGCGCAGGTATTGCTGAATGGTGTGGACGCCACCGCCCACGCGCACGTCTTTGCCCCCGGCCGCCGCACGGGCGCGCTCCAGCGCAAGCAGCGGGCCTTCGGTCACGAAGTGGAAGGTGGTGCCCCCCTCCATGACGAGCGGCGGGCGCGCATGGTGCGTCAGCACAAACACCGGCACGTGGTACACCGGGTTGTCACCCCACCAACCGCGCCAACTCTCGTCCGGCCACGGGCCGCGCACCGGCCCGAACATGTTGCGCCCCAGTATCCATGCGCCCACGTTCTGAAAGCCCCGCGCCGCAAAGTCTTCGTCCACCCCCGTCTCACCACTGTCATTGCCGAACAGGTTTTTCTGAAACGTCTTGGTGGGTATCGCCCAGCCATGCAAGGCCGTGCCACCCACGCCGAGGGGATGGTTCAAATCCTGATCAGACCCGGCACCAAAGCCGTCTAGGGAGATGGTGAAACTTTCTACACGGAGTTTGGACATGGGGAACTTATGTCAGGCGGAGTAAAACAGTCCTCCACCTTGTTCGTTCGATTGATATTTGTTGCGATACTCCCAAATCCTGCAAAGAGAGGAACTGTGCACTTGGCATTATTGAAATTTATGATTTTTGGAAGAAAAATCAAAGCACATTGTTTTCAACATCTGACCGAAATAACTTGTAAATTTCATCCGCCAAACTTTGGTTCGTAGCTTGGTTGAAATCAAACGCCACCTCGCTTGTGTACGAAGCCCGCCAGCTTTTACTCTTGCTGTCATTTACTGCAAACAGTTCATACGCTTCAATATCGGTTCTTTTGCTGAGATAAACAGTGAAGCGCTCTCTGTTTATTTCAATTGATTCTGTACGATAAATTTGGAATGAAAGGATATCCGTCATGCTTTTCCTATATGTAAAACTCGTGTTTGAAATGCATCTAAACGCTCGACTTACCTGATTACCGAAGCTCAACCAATCGAGGGATACATTGAGTCTGCGTAGTTGCGTACCTTTAGCGGCAACGAAATCCACCGAGACCGTTGGGTGAACAGCTAGTGCCATCGCTATTGCGAAAACCCCCGAGGCCATCGGGTCGAGAGCTCGTACCGTCGCTGCTTCGATATCCACCTAAACCATCGGGGCTCGTAACAGTGCCGTTGTTGTGTCGATAACCACCAAGACCATTTGGGCTTGATGTGTTGCCGTTGCTATCTCGCCAACCTCCAAGCCCATCCGGACTGATGGTGGTGCCGTTGTCACAACGAAAACCCCCGAGACCGTTGGAACTACAGTTCTGAGCGTAGGTGGTGGAGTAAATTGCCAGAGATGCGAACAGACAAACCGATGCAATCTTTCGGATAGTGATAGATGTAGCCCGAGGCACGTTTTGCAAAACATGCCGAAAACCTAGTGAAAATTCACAACTATTTGCAATTGACTCTCTCATTTAAACCCCCTTAATTTTTCGTTTGCGCAAGGCCAATTTAACCCTGCATTACGCCGCCTCACCCTGTCCGTCTGATGCGTTAAATTCGCGAGTGAATTCGGCTTCCTCACTATAACTCCAACAAAAAAATCGACCTCCACTGCATTGGCATTAGTGTTCACTGTATCTTTTGATACGCAAACGAGGCATCCGCGCGGTTCAGAGAAATGCTACAAATTTCATAGCTTTTACCTCAATAAAAAAGGGCGCCGCAGCGCCCTTTTTTATTCAAACCCTGGCTCAACCAGCTCAGTGCCGGATCAAGTGGTCAAACGCGCTCAGCGCGGCCTTGGAGCCTTCGCTGGCGGCAATCACGATTTGCTTGTAGGGCACGGTGGTGCAGTCGCCCGCAGCAAACACGCCGGGCACGTTGGTGTGGCCCTTGGCGTCCACCACGATTTCGCCGAACTTGCTCAGGTCCACCACGCCCTTCAGGAACTCGGTGTTGGGCACCAGGCCGATTTGCACGAACACGCCCTCCAGCGCCACGTGGTGCTCCACGCCGGTGGCGCGGTCTTTGTACTTCAAGCCGTTCACTTTGCCGTCCGCACCGGTGATCTCGGTGGTCTGGGCATTGGTGTGCACGGCTACGTTGGGCAGGCTGTGCAGCTTTTTGACCAACACGGCGTCGGCCTTCAGCTGGTCGGCAAACTCGATCACTGTCACGTACTTCACCACGCCGGCCAGGTCGATGGCAGCTTCGATGCCGGAGTTGCCACCGCCGATCACCGCCACGTCCTTGCCCTTGAACAGGGGGCCGTCGCAGTGCGGGCAGTAGGCCACACCTTTGTTTTTGTATTCGGCCTCTCCAGGCACGTTCACATTGCGCCAGCGGGCGCCGGTGGACAAGATCACGGTCTTGGCCTTGAGCGTGCCGCCATTGGCCAGCACCACTTCGGTCAAACCACCGGCTTCGGCGGCGGGCACGATTTTGTCGGCGCGCTGCAGGTTCATGATGTCCACGCCGTACGAGCGGGTCTGGGCTTCCAGGGCAGCGGCGAACTTGGGGCCATCGGTTTCTTGCACCGAGGGGTAGTTTTCAATGGCCATGGTGTCGTTCACCTGCCCGCCAAAGCGCTCGGCCGCCACCCCCACGCGGATGCCTTTGCGGGCGGCGTACACCGCAGCCGCCGCACCGGCAGGGCCACCGCCGACGATGAGCACGTCATACGGGTCTTTGGCACTCAACTTGGCCGCGTCTTTGTCGGCCGCGCCGGTGTCGAGCTTGGCCACAATTTCTTCCACCAGCATGCGGCCATTGCCGAACAGCGCGCCATTCAGGTAGACGCTGGGCACCGCCATGATTTCGCGGGCGTTGATTTCGTCCTGGAAAGCGCCGCCTTCGATCACCGTGGTTTTGACCTTGGGGTTCAAAATGGCCATGAGGCTCAGGGCCTGCACCACGTCCGGGCAGTTGTGGCAGGTGAGGCTCATGTAGACCTCGAAGTTGAAGTCACCGTCCAAGCCCTTGATTTGGTCGATCACGTCTTGCTCGACCTTGGGCGGGTGGCCGCCGGTCCACAGCAGGGCCAGCACCAGCGAGGTGAATTCGTGGCCAAGGGGCAAGCCGGCAAAACGCAGGCTGGTGGCAGTGCCAGCGCGCTGGAGACTGAAAGAAGGTTTGCGGGCATCGGTGCCGTCGTAGGCGACCGTGATCTTGTCGCTGCGCAGGCTCTGGATGGTTTGCAACAGATCGCGCATTTGCGCAGAGTTGTCGTCCTCACCGAGGGACGCCACGATCTCGATCGGTAGCGTCACGCGTTCCAGGTAAGCGCCGAGCTGGGATTTGAGTGTGTCGTCAAGCATGGTGATTCCTCTACTTACTGTCTGTTTACTATCAATTTCGTAGCTACTTGCGCTTATTACGCGGGCGCTACAGCCATATTTTGGGTATAAAAAAGCCGGACGGCCTTGCGCATACGCACAAGGACGCTGTCCGGCCATGGGGAGCACACCGGGCGCTCCCGCTTGAAAGCCGCAGGATTAGATCTTGCCGACCAGGTCCAGGGAAGGAGTGATGGTCTTGGAGCCTTCGTTCCACTTGGCGGGGCACACTTGGCCGGGGTTGGCGGCGGTGTACTGGGCAGCCTTCAGCTTGCGCAGGGTTTCCTTCACATCGCGGGCGATTTCGTTGGAGTGGATTTCCAAGGTTTTGATCTGGCCTTCGGGGTTGATGATGAAGGTGCCGCGCAGTGCCAGGCCTTCTTCGTCGATATGCACGTCAAAAGCACGTGTCAGGGCGTGGGTGGGGTCACCGATCAGGGGGAACTTGGCCTTGCCCACGGCGGGGGAAGTTTCGTGCCACACCTTGTGAGCGAAGTGGGTGTCGGTGGTCACGATGTAAACCTCGGCACCGGCCTTTTGGAATTCAGCGTAGTTGTCCGCTGCATCTTCCACTTCGGTGGGGCAGTTGAAAGTGAACGCTGCGGGCATGAAAATGAACACGTTCCACTTGCCCTTGATGGACTCGTTGGTCACGGTCACGAACTTGCCGTTGTGGAAAGCTTCGTTCTTGAAGGGAGCGATGGTGGTGTTAATCAAAGACATGGTGATTTCCTCTTGAATTGGTTGTTCGGTAAGTGAACGGGTTGAATCTTAGTTCGACTTTGCGATGTTGAGGGTTGATTGATCCAATGAAGCCCATTGGTTTTACCTATGGCCCTCGACGCCATAAAAAAGGCACCCGAAGGTGCCTTTTCACATAGAGCCTTGCGCAGGAAATCAATCCTCCACAAACGCCTCTTCCCGCTTGGCCTTGATGGAAGGCAGCATCACCACCACCAAGAGAGCCAGAGCCGCCACCAACAGGCTGGCTGAGAGCGGCCGCGTGACGAACACACTCCAGTCCCCACGGGACAGCAGAAGCGCCCGGCGCAAATACTCCTCCATCATCGGCCCCAGAATAAAGCCCAGCAAGAGCGGTGCGGGTTCTGTGCCCAGCTTGATGAACAGATAACCGATCACCCCGAACAGACCCACCATCCAGATATCGAAGGTGTTGTTGTTGGTCGAATACACCCCGATCGCACAGAACAGCACGATGGAGGGAAAGAGCCAGCGGTAAGGCACTGTGAGCAGTTTGATCCAGATACCGATCAAAGGCAGGTTCAGGATCACCAGCATCAGGTTGCCGATCCACATGGAGGCAATCAGGCCCCAAAACAGTTCGGGGTTACTTGTCATCACCTGCGGTCCGGGCTGGATGTTGTGGATGGTCATCGCACCCACCATCAAGGCCATTACCGCATTGGGTGGGATGCCCAGGGTCAGGAGAGGAATGAAAGAAGTCTGGCTTCCTGCGTTGTTAGCCGACTCGGGAGCGGCCACACCACGGATGTTGCCCTTACCGAAGGGAACTTCACCGGGACGCAGCTTGGTCTTCTTCTCCAGGGTGTAGGCCGCAAAGGCCGCCATCACCGCACCACCACCGGGCAGGATACCCAGCAAGGAGCCCAAAGCGGTTCCACGCAGCACGGCGGGGAACATGTTCTTGAAGTCTTCCTTGGTGGGCAAGAGACCGGAGACGGAGGCCGAGAAGACTTCACGTTCACTCTCGCTCTTGGCCAGGTTGCTGATGATTTCTCCGTAGCCGAACACGCCCATGGCGATCACGATGAAGCCGATGCCGTCGGTGAGCTCCGGGATATCAAAGCTGAAACGGGCCACGCCGGAGTTCACATCGGTACCCACCATGCCCAGCAAGAGACCCAGCACGATCATGGCAATGGCTTTGAGCAGGGAGCCAGATGCCAGCACCACCGCACCGATCAGGCCCAGAATCATCAGGCTGAAGTATTCGGCAGGGCCGAACTTGAAGGCCAGCTCGGTCAAGGGGCCTGCAAAGGCTGCCAGGATCAAGGTACCCACGCAACCGGCGAAGAACGAACCCAGACCCGCTGCGGCCAGCGCAGGACCGGCTCGCCCGTTACGGGCCATCTGGTAGCCGTCAATCACCGTGACCACCGAGGAAGACTCCCCGGGCAGGTTCACCAGAATGGCAGTAGTCGATCCCCCGTACTGGGCGCCGTAGTAGATACCGGCGAGCATGATCAAGGCAGCTACCGGCGGGAGCGCATAGGTAGCCGGCAAGAGCATGGCGATGGTGGCCAGGGGGCCGATGCCGGGCAGGACCCCGATCAAGGTACCCAGCAGACAGCCGATGAAGGCGTAGATCAGGTTCTGGCCGGTGAAGGCCACGCCAAAGCCCAGAGAGAGGTTGTTAAAGAGTTCCATGGTGCAGTCTCAGTAGGCGGTGATCAGGCGGTGAAGTACGCAGGCCAGACGGGGAACTGCAGCTTGAGGAGGAGGATGAAGGCAACAAAACTCAAGGCGGCCAGGATGGTGGCAAGCACTGCCACTTCCTTCAAGTTGTGTTCTTCACCGGCGTGGCTGGCGATGTAGGTGAGCAGGTAGATGCCCACGATCAGGCCCAGAGGTTTCAAGCCAATGATGGGCATGCCACCGATGCAGGCGCCGAACACGAGGTTGGCGGCGATGATGAAGAACAAGGGCTTCCAAGCAAACTTGCCTATCTTGTCGCCGTCAATGGTCTCCACCACCAGCGCCTTGAAGGTGATGGCGCCGCCCAGAATGGCCAGCAATATGCCCAGTGCCAAAGGAAAGTAGCCCGGGCCCATGCGGGCTCCGTTGCCGATGGTGTAGCCGCTGGCGCCAAACGCAAACGCGGCACCTACGCCCATGAACATCAGGCCCGAGAAGAAGTCTTTTTGACTTTTTATATTCACTGTTTGTCTCCAAATAAATCCAGCGGGCGATTCTGCCCCTAAATCAAACCGGTTTAGCCACTCATGGGCGGTGTGGCGGACATGACTTCCTCCATCACCGTGCCCCCTTCCGAGACCCGCAACGCACCTGCCAAACGCAGGGGCCGCATGCCATCGGCAATGGCTTGGCGGCGCAGGGCATCAGTGCCCGGCTCGCCACTCACCTTGGATTTGAAACCTTCTGAGACAACAAGCAATTCGTACAAACCCATGCGGCCCATGTAGCCGGTCATGCGGCAATCCACACAACCCACAGCCTTGTAAGGCTTGTAGCCGCCGTTGATTTGCCACGGTTTTACCAATTCGCCCAGGGACTCACGGGTGGCCTCTTCATCGCGCACCTTGCATTGCTTGCAGAGCGTGCGCACCAGGCGCTGGGCCAGCACACCCAAGAGCGTGGCGTTGATGAGGTACGGCGGAATGCCCAACTCCATCAAGCGCGTCACCGCGGAAGGCGCGTCGTTGGTGTGCAAGGTGGAGAACACCAGGTGGCCGGTGAGCGCGGCCTGCACCGCCATTTCGGCGGTCTCCAGATCGCGGATTTCGCCCACCATGATGATGTCCGGGTCCTGCCGCATCAGGGCACGCAGGCCTTGCGGAAAGCCAAAATCCAGCTGCGGCTGCACCTGCGTCTGGTTGAAGGAGGGCTCAATCATTTCGATCGGGTCCTCCACCGTGCTCACGTTCACCTCTTCGGTGGCGACACGCTTCAAGGTGGAATACAACGTGGTGGTCTTGCCGGAGCCCGTGGGCCCGGTCACCAAAATGATGCCGTGCGGACGCTTCACCAGCTGTTCCCAACGGGTGGCGTCGTGGCTACTGAAGCCCAAGGCGTCCAGGTCTTTGACCGCGTTGTCGGGGTCAAAAATACGCATCACCATCTTTTCGCCAAACGCCGTGGGCAAGGTGGAGATACGCATTTCAATTTCATCACCACGCGGGTTACGCGTCTTGATGCGGCCATCCTGCGGGCGGCGTTTTTCAATCACGTCCATGCGGCCCAGCAGCTTGATGCGGGCCGTCATGGCGTTGAGCACGCCCATGGGCATCTGGTAGACCGGGTGCAACACACCGTCGATGCGGAAGCGGATCACGCCCTGCTCGCGCCGGGGCTCCAGGTGGATGTCACTGGCACGCTGGTCGAAGGCGTATTGCCACAGCCAGTCCACCACCTGCACCACGCCTTGGTCGTTGGCGTCGAGCTGTTTGTTGCTCTTGCCCAGCTCCACCAGCTGCTCGAAGCTGGCGCCGTTATTGGAGCCCGTTTTGCTGGCCGCGCGCACGCTCTTGGCCAGCGCATAAAACTCGGCGGTGTAGCGGGTGATCTCCTGCGGGCTGGCCACCACGCGCTTCACACTGCGGCGGCTCTGGCGCTCGACTTCAGCCACCCAATCCGTGATGAAAGGTTCGGCCGTGGCCACCGTGATCTCGTTGGCGGTCACCACCACCGGCAGAATTTTGTGCCGCTCGGCATAAGCCGCGCCCATGGCATCGGCCACTTTACCCACATCGACTTTGAGCGGGTCAATCCGCAAATAATCCAGCGCCGCACGCAGCGAGAGCCATTGGGTGAGCATCTCAATATCCAGCGGCTTCTGGTCCGCCGCACGGCGCATGGAAACTGCCGTCAGGCGCACCAAGGGGTGCTGCGCGCTCTCGGCCTGCGAGCAACGCGCAATCGTGCGCACCGCCTCATCTTCGGAAATGACTTTGTCCTGCTTGAGCCAATCGACCAGCAGGCGCCAGTCCAGCGGGCCGTTGTGCGGCAGGGCTGCCGACTTTTTGGCGTGCGGGCTCATGACTTCACCGGCTTGAACACACGCACCCACTTGTCAGCCGGCAAGCCCCACTCGCTTTGGATGAACTCCGCGCGCTCCAACATCAGTGCCCGCTTGGGGCGGCTGGGGGTGCGCTGGGCCATGACCACCGTATTGCCCTCGCGGGTGGACTTGAAGGCCCAGATGGCGTCTTCGCCAAAGGCCTCGGCAATCTTGTCGACGCTGTTGTCAAAGCTGGAGGAGCGGCCGAACAGGTTGACCGTCATGCAGCCCTCTTCGGTCAGCGTGGCGCGGCAGTCGGCATAAAACTCGGCGCTGTCGAGCACCGGGGCTGCGGCCTCTTCGTCGTACAGGTCCACCTGCAAGGCGTCGACTGCGCCCAGCCATTTGTCTTGCTTGATTTCTTGCGACGCATCGGCCAGCACCACCTGCATGCGACTGTTGTCGGCCGGCAGCTTGAACCAACCACGGCAGGCATGCAGCACCTGCGGGTTGAGCTCGATGGCGGTGGTTTTCATCTTGAGTTCTTTGTGGCAGAACTTGGTGAGCGAGCCCGCGCCCAAGCCCAGTTGCAGTGCTTGGCGCTTGTTCAGGGTGTGGGGGTCCATGAACAGCATCCACGCCATCATGCGCTGGATGTATTCATGCACCAGCACCGTGGGCGCATCGACCAGCATGGAGCCTTGTATCCACTCACTGCCCAGGTGCAGGTGGCGGATGGGGCCTTCTTCAGAAAAATTGACTTCGGGGAGGGTAATGGGTGCTTTTCTTGCCATGGGGATTTATACCAGCAGCGCCCCCAGCTTCGGCAGGGCTTGCAGGCTGTTGTGTAAAGCCGCGGTGGCCAAAGCGTCCACGCTGATGCCCCGCAGCGTCGCCACGCATTCGGCAATGCGCGGCAACTCCGCCGGCGTGTTGCGGCCCTGCTCCATGCCCGCGGCCCGCTGCTCGGCGGTGGTGTAGAGCCAGTGCGGGGGAATATCGGGCGCATCGGTCTCCAGCACCAACGCATCCAGCGGCAAGGTTTTGGCCAAGTGGCGCAACTGCAAGGCGCGGTCAAACGTGACCGCACCACCGAAGCCCAGCTTGAAGCCGAGCTTGATGAACTCGGCCGCCTGCACCTCGCTGCCATTGAAGGCATGGGCAATGCCGCGCCAGCGGCCACCCGGCCCAGCCACCTCGCGCAGGTGCTTCAGCACCCGGTCTGAGGACTTGCGCACATGCAACATCACCGGCAAATCGTGCTTGCGGGCCAGCTTGAGTTGCTGGCGATACACCACCTCTTGCCGCTCGCGCAAAGGGCTTTTGCACAAGGCGGGTACAAAATAGTCCAGCCCGATTTCACCTACGGCCACCAAGCGCGGGTCGGCATGGTGAAGCGTCAGGGCCTCGTCCAGGGCGGCAAGGTCTGCATCCTCTGCTCCCGCCACATACAGGGGGTGAATACCCAAGCCGTAGCTGTCGCCGCCTGCATGGGCCAGCAGGCGCACGGTGTCGAAGTTGCTGCGCTCCACCGCCGGTATCACGCAATGCGCCACGCCGGCCGCTCGCGCCTGCTGGCGCACCACGTTGCGGTCGGCATCGAAAGAGCCGGCATCCAGGTGAACATGGGTGTCTATCCAGCGCATGGCGCGGCGGCTTGTGAAAGGCTCAGTCCACCAAACGGCCGGACACCAACTGGAGCTGCCGGCTACAGCGCGCGGCCAAGGTGGTGTCGTGGGTCACCAACACGAAGGCGGTGCCCTGCTCGCGGGCGAGTTGCAGCATCAGCGCGAACACACCGTCCGCCGTGCTGCGGTCCAGATTGCCGGTGGGCTCGTCGGCCAGCACACAGTCAGGGCGGGTCACCAAGGCACGGGCAATCGCCACGCGCTGGCGCTCGCCGCCCGACAGCTCGGCCGGGCGGTGGTGCATGCGGTGCTCCAACCCTACCAGCGCTAGCATTTTCATAGCTGCTTGCGCACATTCTGCGGGCGCCAGACGACGAATTGTCAATGGCATGGCCACATTGTCCAGCGCACTGAACTCCGGCAACAGATGGTGAAACTGGTACACAAAACCCAGGTGCTGGTTGCGCAAACGGCCTTGCTCGGCCGCCGAGCGCTGCGCCAGCGGCTGGCCCAAGAGCTCCACGCTGCCGCTGGTAGGCGCATCCAGCCCCCCCATGAGGTGCAACAAGGTGCTTTTGCCGGAACCGGAGGCGCCCACAATCGCCAGCGTTTCGCCACGGTGCACCTGCAAATCCACGCCTTGCAGCACGGTGACATCCAGGCGGCCCTCTTCAAACCGCTTGCTCAGGCCACGCACTTGCAGCACCACCTCGCCGGAGGGGGTCGCGGTGGCCGCGCCGGCTGTCAAATCTGCCACCTGCTGGTACTGGGCGGCGGCCAGCGCTTGCTCGACCGAAGACACGGGCTTATTCATAACGCAAGGCCTCCGCCGGGTTCACGCGGCTGGCACGCCAGCTCGGGTACAGGGTGGCCACAAAAGCCATCAACAAGGAAATGACCGCAATCGGAATGATGTCGCCCTGCTGCGGCTCACTCGGCATGCGGCTGATGAGGTAAATGTCTTTGGGCAAAAAGCTCGCGCCCAGCGCCTGCTCCAGCGCAGGCACGATCACGTCAATATTGAACGCCACACCCAGCCCCAGCAGCAGGCCGGCCAGCGTGCCGATCACGCCCACCATGGCACCCTGCACCACAAAAATGCCCATGATGCTGCCCGGGCTCGCACCCAGGGTGCGCAAGATAGCGATGTCGGCGCGCTTGTCCGTCACCGTCATCACCAGGGTCGACACCAGATTAAAGGCGGCCACTGCCACGATGAGGGTGAGGATGATGAACATCATGCGTTTCTCGACCTGCACCGCCGCAAACCAGCTGCGGTTCTGGCGCGTCCAGTCACGCAGCACCAGGTCACCGCTCAGGCTGCGGGCGAGCTGGTCGGCCACCTCGCGCGCCTGGTGCAAGTCTTTGAGCTTCAGGCGCACGCCACTGGGGCCTTCGAGCCGGAAGATGCGGGCTGCGTCTTCCCAGTGCAGCAGGGCCAGCGCCGAGTCGTATTCGTAGTGGCCGAAGTCAAAAGTACCCACCACCGTCATTTGCTTCAAGCGTGGCACCACGCCCGCCGGGGTGACCTGCCCGCTGGGCGCCACCAGCGTGACCTTGTCGCCCACCCGCACACCCATGCTGCGCGCCAGCTCGCCACCCAGCACCACCCCGAACTCGCCGGGCACCAGCCGGGCCAGCGCCTCTTGCTGGGCGCCAGTGGCAAAGTCGCTCACCTGGGGCTCAAGTGCCGGGTCGATGCCGCGCACCATGGCGCCCTTCATCTCCTCGCCACGCGCTATCAAGGCCTGTGCGGCAATGAAAGGGGCCGCGCCCATCACCTGCGGGTTCTGCTTGGCCTGGTCCATGGTGGTTACCACATTGGGCAAGGCCTGGCCGTCGGCCGCATACACCTCAATGTGCGACACCACGCCCAGCATGCGGTCGCGCACTTCTTTTTGAAAGCCGTTCATCACGCTGAGCACAATGATCAGGGCCGCCACGCCCAGCGCAATGCCCAGCATGGACACGCCGGAGATAAAGGAGATAAAGCCGTTGCGCCGCGTCGCGCGGCCAGCGCGGGTGTAGCGCCAGCCTATGGTCAGCTCAAAGGGGAGTTGCATGAATGGTGACAAAGTGCTTCGACGGGCGGATTGTGGCATCCATGCGGGACAATCCGGCGTATGCACACCCTTATTCCCTTCGCGGCACCGGCCGGCCCGCAATGCCAAGACGCGTTGGCCCGCCTGGAGCTGCCGAACCTGGCCCAGTTGCTCGAACTGCTCACCCCCACCCCGCCGCTGTTGGGCGCGGAAGATTCGCTCTCGCCCCTGTTTGAACGGGTGCACGCCAAAAGCCTGGGCCTGCAAGGCGCCGACGGGCTGCTGCCCTGGGCCGCGCTGGACGCACGCCAGCTGGGCCTCACCCGCACCCACGGCGGCGAGGACTGGGCCTGGATCACGCCCTGCCACTGGCAGATCAACGCCGACCATGTGGCCATGGAGCACCCGGACGCACTGGCTCTGGATGCTGATGAAATCGACGCCCTGCGCACCGCCATGCAACCCTACTTTGCCGAAGACGGCATTACCCTGCATGCGCTGAATCACAGCACCTGGCTGGCCCAGGGCGAAGTGCTGCGCGAGCTGCCTACGGCGGCACTGGCCCGCGCCTGTGGTGCCCGGGTAGACCAGTGGATGCCCCGCGCGCCGCAGGCCCGCAGCCTGCGCCGCCTGCAAAATGAAATGCAAATGCTGCTCTACCGCCACCCGGTGAACGACACGCGGGCGGCCCAGCGGCAGCTCACGGTGAACTCGTTCTGGATCAGCGGCACCGGCACCCTGCCCGAAGGCGCCTTGGAGAAGTCCGGCACCATGTCTGTCCACCACGACCTGGAAGCGGCCGCCCTGCGGGACGACGCCCACGCCTGGACCCAGGCATGGCATACGCTGGACGGCACCGTGCTGGCGACCCTGCTGCGCCAGGCCAAAGCCAACCAGCCGCTGGAGTTGACGCTGTGCGGCGAACGCATGGCCGCCAGCTTTGTGCTGCAAAACACCGCCTGGTGGAACCGCATCCAGCGCAAGTTCACCACCCCCACACCGGCCGGCATGCTGGCCACCCTTTGAGCGCAAGCGCTTTGAGCTTATGAAAATCGTTCCCCGCGACATTCCCCCCCGCGCCGCCTGGGCCCTGGAGCAAGCCGGCCTGCATCCGCTTTTGGCGCGCCTGTATGCGGCCCGTGGCGTCACTGGCAAAGACGAGCTGGACGACGCCCTGGGCAAACTGCTGCCCCCACAAGGCCTGCTGGGTGCCGACCGCGCCGCCGTGCTGCTGGCCGACGCCATCGCCCAAGACAAAAAGCTTTGTGTGGTGGCGGACTATGACTGTGACGGTGCTACCGCCTGTGCCGTGGCCGTGCGCGGACTGCGCCTGCTGGGCGCCCGCCATGTGGACTACCTGGTGCCCGACCGCGTGGTCGATGGCTACGGCCTGACCGCCCCCATCAGCGAGCGCGTCAAAAAATCCGGCGCCGATGTGCTGATCACCGTGGACAACGGCATTGCCAGCGTGGACGGCGTGGCCCGCGCCAAGGCACTGGGCCTGCAAGTGCTGGTCACCGACCACCATTTGCCCGGCAACGAGTTGCCGGCTGCGGACGTCATCGTCAACCCCAACCAACCGGGCTGCACCTTTGAGAGCAAGTCCATGGCCGGGGTGGGCGTGATGTTTTACACCTTGCTGGCGCTGCGCTCCGAGTTGCGCAACCGCGGTGTGTTTGATGCCGCCACACAACCCAAGCTGGACACCCTGCTGCCCTTGGTGGCGCTGGGCACCGTGGCCGATGTGGTCAAGCTCGATGCCAATAACCGCCGCCTCGTAGCCCAAGGGCTCAAACGGGTGCGAGCGCTCGCCATGCCTGCGGGACTAGCTCACCTTTTTATAGCAGCGGGCCGCAAGGCCGAGGTGGCCACCACCTTCGATTTCGGCTTCGCACTGGGGCCGCGCATCAACGCCGCCGGCCGTTTGAGCGACATGACCCTGGGCATTGAATGCCTGCTGACCGACGACCCGGGCCGCGCCGACGAGCTGGCCAAAACGCTGGACGGTATCAACCGCGAGCGCCGCGAAATTGAAGGCGACATGCGCGAGCAGGCCATGATGATTGCCGAGAGCCTGTTTGACGAAGGCGACGAGCCGCCGCCCGCCATCTGCGTGTTCGACCCCGACTTCCACGAAGGCGTGGTGGGCATCGTGGCCAGCCGCATCAAAGACAAGCTGCACCGCCCCACCTTTGTGTTCGCCGCCAGCGCCGCCGAAGGCAAAGAGCATGAACTCAAGGGCTCGGGCCGTAGCATTCCCGGCTTTCATTTGCGTGACGCGCTGGACCTGGTGGCCAAACGCTACCCCGGCGTCATCCTGCGCTTCGGTGGCCACGCCATGGCGGCAGGCTGCACCGTGGCCGAAGAATTTTTTGACGATTTTGAGAACGGCATGAATGAGGTGGCCCAGGAATGGCTGGACGCCGCCACGCTCACCCGCCGCATGGAGACCGACGGCCCCTTGGCTGCCGAATACCGCCGCGTGGATCTGGTGGACGCTTTGCACAAAGAGGTGTGGGGCCAGGGCTTTGCCGCCCCTACCTTCAGCGAGGAGGTCGAGGTCGTTTCGCAGCGCCTTGTGGGTGAAAAACACCTTGCGCTCAAGCTCAAGCACCAGGGCGAGCCGGTGGACGGCATCTGGTTCGGGCACACCGAGCCGCTGCCGCCCAAGGTCACGCTGGCTTTCCGGCTGGATGCCGACGAGTGGAACGGCGTGCGCCGCGTGCGCTTTCTGGTGGAGGCAGCGCAAACCGGGGCCTGAAAAGGCCCTACTATCTAGCCTGCCATTTTTCCAAGGAAAGCCGCCGTGTCCGACGCCGAAGGGGATTCTTTCGATCCCCAAAAACTCCAACTGCTCAGGCAATTCGGCTGGACCGTCGCATTTTTCTCTCTCGTTTACAGCGCCTACAGCTGGCACATCGATTACCCGCGCGGCACGCTGATCATGGCGGTGAACTGCGCCCTGCTCTTGGTCTACCAGCAGGTGTGCCTGCGTGTGACCACCCGCCGGGGCTACCTGTGGTGTGCCAACGTTTTTCTAGGTATCAACTGCTTTGTGGCGGTGCTGGGCAGCACCTATTTCTCCGGCGGGCTGTACTCCCCCGTCATCCCGTGGTTTGCGCTGGTGCCGGTGAGCGCCACGCTGATGTTCGGCTTCAACCGCAACACCCAGGCCTGGGTGGCCGTGGCCATGGCCTGCGTACTGGGCTTTAGCGCACTGGAATTTATGGGCCTGGAAGCGCCTGTGCTGTTTGACCACCGCTACACCGGCCAGTTCTTCGCGGTGTGCCTGGCGGGGTTTGTGCTGCTGCTGTTTTTACTGACCCAGATTTTCGAGATGGCCAAAAACCGCGCGCTGCAAGAGTCCTTGCAGCGCAATGCCGAGCTGCGGCTGGCGCACGCGCAAGTCGAGGCGGCGTACCTCGCCAAATCCCGCTTTCTGGCCGCTGCCAGCCACGACTTGCGCCAACCTGCCCATGCGCTGGGCATGTTTGTGTCGCGCCTCACCCAAACGGCTGGCCAGGTGCCCAGCAGCGACGTCGTGAACGGCGTGGCCGCCTCGGTCACGGCCATGCAGGAACTGCTGGACGAGCTGTTTGACTACTCGCGGCTGGAGTCCCAATCGGCCCAGCTGGAGCAGCGTCCGGTGCCGCTGGAAGACATTTTTGGGCACTTGAATCTGTTTTTCAGCAATATTGCGACAGCCAAAGGTCTGCGACTGCGCATCCGGCCCACCCGCACCTGGGTGCATAGCGACCCCATCCTGTTGCAGCGCATCTTGCTCAACCTGGTGAGCAACGCCCTGCAATACACCCAGCGCGGCACCGTGCTGGTGGCCTGCCGCCCGAGCGGCGATGGCAGCCATGTGCGCATTGAGGTGCGCGACAGCGGCATCGGCATCGACCCCGCGCTGCACGACCGGGTGTTTGAGGAGTTTTTCCAGGTGCAAAACCCGGAGCGCGACAGCGCCAAAGGCCTAGGGCTGGGCCTGAGCATGGTGGACCGCTCCTGCAAGCTGCTGGGCCATCAGTTGATGCTGGACTCCCGCCTGGGGCAAGGCAGCCGCTTTGTACTCACACTGCCGTTGGCACATGCCACCCCTGCTATACCCGCCCACTTGCCCACCCCGGACCCCACCGGACTGCAGAGTGACTTGGAGGGCCGCACCCTTTGGGTGATTGAAGACAATACTCTGGGCGGCCTGGCGCTCAAGAGCCTGCTGGAGTCCTGGGGCAGTACGGTGCACCTGTTTGAAGAGCCCGAGGACGCACTACGCACCCTGGCGCACACCTGCCCGCCCGACTTCGTGATTTGCGACTACCGCCTGCGTGACGGACACAACGGCATCCAGAGCATCCAGGCGCTGCGGGAGCGCTGCGGCATGGAATTGCCAGCCTGCCTGATCAGCGGCGATATTGAAGACGACCTGCGCACCACCGCCCAAGAGGCCGGTCTGGTGCTTCTCAAAAAGCCGGTGCAAGCCGCCAAGTTGCGCAGCGTGCTGCGCCACGGCCTCAAAAACCGGCAAAGCCCGGCGGTGGATGTAGCGCCCACCATATCGACCGCACTCGCCGCGTGAGCCTGCCTGCCAGCGCACGCCGTTTTCTGGTCGCATTGGGCCCCGCAGGCGCGCACACCTTGCACACCGCGCTGCGCAACATGCGCCACACCCCGCCCGCCGACTGGGTGCCTTGGTACTGCACCGACGCGGCCGGCCACGCACCGCCCCAGCATGTGGGGGTGCTGTCACCGGAGCGGGCCGCTCTGCTGCTGGCCCATTTGCCAGCTAGCGTGATGCAGTCATCCGGGGGCACGCCTTGCCTGCATTGGCAAACGCTGCATCACTCTGAGCCACAGCGCAGCGCCGCCTTGCAGCGCGCGCTGGAAATCTGGCAGCAGCAAGGGCTGGTGCATGGCTGGCGAGGCGAGCTGTTTGCGTTTTGGGCGCACGATACCGCCTTGCCACCCACAACCACCCCACCGCTGTTGCAGGTGGAACGCGCAGGCTTTCGCTTTCTGGGCATGCCCAGCCACGCTGTGCACATCAATGGCTTCACCCCGGAAGGCCGGCTGTGGTGCGGCCGGCGGGCACTCAGCAAAGCCACCGACCCCAACATGCTCGACAACGTGACCGCCGGAGGCCTGCCCGCCGGCGAATCCCCGCGGAGCTGCGCACTGCGTGAGCTGCACGAGGAAGCAGGCGCCGTCATCGACGACCCGGCCAGAGTGGTACCCGCCGGCACCATACGCACCGCACGACAGGACACCGGCGGTTGGCACGAAGAAACGCTGCTGGTCTACCACTGGGACTGCCCCACCGGCTGGCTGCCAGCCAACCAGGACGGCGAAGTGGCCGAATTCCTGTGCCTGCACGCCTTGGAGGTGCTGGAGCGCATCCGGGCCGGCGCCTTCACGCACGATGCGGTGGCCTCGCTTGCGCAGGGCTTGGGCTTGACACACGAGGCCGCTACCATAAGCCCTGCTTTTGACAACCCTCACCCGGCGCACCCTTCATGAACCTCCCCGCCAAAAACTACGGTGCCGATACCTCCGGATTGATTTACGGCTTCGTGTTTGACAAAGACGGCACGGCAACCCCTGCCGGGACGGATGACGCCTTGCGCTGGCTACGCGAGGCCAGCCCCGACACGGGGGGCTTTGTGTGGCTGCATTTCAACCTCTCGCACACCGCCAGCGCCAAGTGGCTCAAAGACCATCTTCCGCTCTCCGACCTGTTTCACGAGTCGCTGACCGACGGCTCCCGCTCCACCCGGGTGGAGATGGACGACGACATGCTCGTCGCCGTGGTCAACGATGTGCACTACGACTTTGCCTTCGAGCCCACCGACATTTCCACCCTATGGCTCTCGGTCGGCCCGCGTCTGGTGGTGAGTGCGCGCTTGCAGCCGCTGCGCTCCATTGACCGGCTGCGCGATGCGGTGCGCCATGGTGCCAAGCTCATGTCGCCGGTGGCCTTGCTGGTACACCTGATGCACGACCAGGGCGACGTGCTCATCCACATCGTGCGCAACACCACTGCCCGCGTGGATGACATAGAAGACACCCTGCTCGCCGGCCGCCTGGAAACCAAGCGGGCTGACCTGGGTGCCCTGCGCCGGCTGCTGGTGCGGCTGCAGCGTCTGCTGGCACCGGAGCCGGCTGCCCTTTTCCGCCTGCTGCGCAAGCCGCCGGAGTGGATCGTGGAGGAGGACCTGGCCGACCTGCGCCAGTCCACCGAAGAGTTCAACGTGGCGCTGAGCGACATGGCAGCGCTGCAGGAACGCATCAAATTGCTGCAGGAAGAAATTGCCGGCCGCGTAGCCGAGGCCAACAACCGCAGCCTGTTTGTGCTGACTATCGTGACGGTGCTGGCCCTGCCGATCAACATCATTGCGGGCTTGCTAGGCATGAATGTGGGCGGTATCCCGCTCGCGGACCACCCCCATGGCTTCTGGTGGATCGTGGCGCTCATTGTGAGCTTCACCGTGGTGGCCGGCTACATCGCCATGCGCCGCCACCGCGAATAAGCATTTTCAAAGCCTTTTAGGCCTCTAGCGCTCGTGGAATATGTGCAAGCAGCTCCTGAATTCATAGCAAATTACGCCATGTCCGACTCCCCACTGCATCTCTACATCGTGACCGGCGCTTCGCGCGGCATGGGCTTGGCCATGGCGCATGCGCTGCTGGTGCCCGGCCACCGGCTGCTGTGTATCTCACGCCATCACCATGCCGAGCTGCAAGCACAGGCTGCAACGGCCGGCATCCCCCTGGAGCAATGGACCGCAGACTTGGCCGATGGCGCCCCGGTAGCCGTCCGCCTGCGCGACTGGCTGAGCGCCTTGCCAGCGCACGCCGTGGCTAGCGCCGCCCTCATCAACAACGCCGGCGTGATCCCCGCCCTGGTGCCGCTGCGCGAAAGCGAGCCGGCCGATCTGGCCCACGCCCTGCGCGTCGGGCTGGAAGCGCCCATGCAGCTGTGTGCTGCGTTTCTGGGTGCGACCCGCAGCTGGGAAGGCCCCCGCAAGGTGCTGAATGTGTCCTCCGGCCTGGGCCGGCGCGCCATGGCCTCCCAAGCGGGCTACTGCGCCGCCAAAGCCGGCATGGACCATTTCACCCGCTGCCTAGCGCTGGATGAAGCGCTGGTGCCCCATGGTGCCAAGGTGTGCTCGCTGGCACCGGGGGTGATCGACACCGACATGCAAGTGCAGTTGCGCAGCGCCGATGCCACGCAGTTCCCCGACCAAGCGGGGTTTGACAACTTGCATACCCACGGCCAGCTCACCAGCCCGCACGACGCGGCGCAGCGGGTGCTGGCGTATTTGGCGCGGCCGGACTTTGGTGAGCAGCCGGTGG
This sequence comes from Rhodoferax bucti, assembly GCF_005876985.1. Lineage (GTDB taxonomy): Bacteria > Pseudomonadota > Gammaproteobacteria > Burkholderiales > Burkholderiaceae_C > Allorhodoferax > Allorhodoferax bucti. The sequence goes on along the minus strand of NZ_VAHD01000002.1, from coordinate 432,087 downwards.
CGGACGTGCGCAGCTGAACGCACATCAGCGTCGCTATAAGCCGGGCTGCGCGTGCCCCGGCGCTTAGCCCGACTTAGTAGATTTCCGGCACGTACATCTCTGCAGGCACCGGGTGGCGCTCGTAATCCTGATGGCGCACCCGCTCTGGCAGCTCCACGGGCGGGTGAATGATTTCCTCGTAGGGCATTTGGCCCAGCAGGTGCTGAATGCAGTTCAGGCGGGCCTTCTTTTTGTCCACCGCCTGCACCACCCACCACGGAGCTTCGGGGATGTGGGTGCGCTCCAGCATGGCCTCTTTGGCGTGGGTGTAAGCCTCCCAGCGCACGCGGGACTGCAAGTCCATAGGGCTGAGCTTCCATTGCTTGAGCGGATCGTGGATACGGCCCAAAAAGCGGGTGTGCTGCTCTTCATCAGAAATGGAGAACCAGTATTTGATGACTTGGATGCCCGAGCGCACCAGCATCTTTTCAAACTCTGGCACAGTTCGGAAGAACTCTTCGAGCTGCTCGTCGTTGCAAAAGCCCATGACACGTTCGACGCCCGCGCGGTTGTACCAACTGCGGTCAAACAACACGATTTCGCCGGCCGCAGGCAGGTGGCTCACATAGCGCTGGAAGTACCACTGGGTACGTTCGCGGTCGTTGGGCGCAGGCAGCGCTGCCACGCGGCACACACGAGGGTTGAGGCGCTGGGTAATGCGCTTGATGGCCCCACCCTTGCCGGCCGCATCGCGCCCTTCAAAAATCACCACCACTTTGTGGCCGGTAGCCACCACCCAGTCCTGCAGCTTGACCAGTTCGCCCTGCATGCGGAAGAGTTCGCGGAAGTAGGTGCGCCGGTCCTGTTTTTGTTGCGCGCTCAGCTCGGGCCTCAGGCCATCGGCCAGTTCGTCCTGGTTGTGGTCGTCGAGCTCCATTTCCAGCTCTTCGTCATAGCTGTCCAACATGTCGCTGCGGATGCGACGGATCATTTCTTCTTCACTGGAACTCACGGGCAACTCCTGAACGGGCAGATTTTTAACAGCCTGAGGGTAGGCGCCTCTAATGTCAATTTCATGACAAAACCATGACCAAGCGAACCGTAAGATGCCTGTATTGCAAGCGGCGCACACTGGCTGCTGCACCCATTTTTATTTTTAGAGGAGCCTTGTATGTCCCGTGAAGTCGTTGTCGTCAGCGCTGTGCGCACCGCCATTGGTACCTTTGGTGGCAGCCTCAAAGACATTCCCCCCACCGACCTGGCAGCCCAGGTGGTGCGCGAATCCCTGGCCCGCGCCAATGTCGAAGGCAAAGACGTGGGCCATGTGGTGTTCGGCCACGTGGTGAACACCGAGCCCAAGGATATGTACCTCAGCCGCGTCGCCGCCCTCAACGGCGGCTGCGCGCAGGAAACACCGGCCTACAACGTGAACCGCCTGTGCGGCTCCGGGCTGCAAGCCATCGTGAACGCAAGCCAGAGCATCTTGCTGGGCGATGCCGATGTGGCCATTGGCGGTGGCGCCGAAAACATGAGCCGCGCGCCCTTTGCCAGCCTCAACATGCGCTGGGGCGCCCGCATGGGTGACACCAAGATGGTGGACATGATGATCGGCGCCCTGCATGACCCCTTTCACACCATCCACATGGGCGTGACGGCGGAGAACATTGCCGCCAAGTGGGGCATCAGCCGCGAAACGCAGGACGCTTTGGCGGTAGAGAGCCACAACCGCGCCCAAAAGGCCACTGCTGCCGGTTACTTCACCAGCCAGATCACGCCTGTCATGCTCAAGAGTAAAAAAGGCGAAATAGCCTACGCAACCGACGAGCACTTCCGCCCCGACTGCAAGCTCGAAGACATGACCAAGCTCAAGCCGGTCTTCGTCAAGGAAAACGGCACCGTGACCGCAGGCAACGCTTCCGGCATCAATGACGCCGCGGCTGCTGTGGTGCTCATGGAAAAAAGCGTAGCCCAGGCCCGTGGCCTCAAGCCGTTGGCCCGTCTAGTGGCTTACGCCCATGCGGGCGTAGACCCCAAATACATGGGCATCGGCCCGGTGCCCGCCACCAAGCTGGCATTACAAAAAGCCGGTTTGACGGTGAACGACCTCGATGTGATTGAAGCCAACGAAGCTTTTGCAGCCCAGGCTTGTGCAGTCACCAAAGATTTGGGCCTGGACCCGGCCAAGGTGAACCCCAATGGCTCCGGCATCTCTCTGGGTCATCCGATTGGGGCAACCGGCGCCTTGATTACCGTGAAGGCTTTGTATGAGCTGGAGCGCATCAACGGCCGCTATGCGCTGGTGACCATGTGCATCGGTGGCGGCCAGGGTATTGCCGCTATCTTTGAGCGCGACCGCTAAACGCTAATTACCAAGGTGGGCCTGTTCAGAACAGGTCCACATCCATTTCGTCCGCCACCTGCTCGACCAGTTTGCCCTCAGCTACCAGGGTCTGGTAGTTACAGACCTGGTTGCGGCCATGCTCTTTGGCGTAATACACCGCCTTGTCCGCGCGCCCGAAGGCACTGCTCGGCGTGTCATTGGGTAGCAAGGTGGACACGCCGATGCTGACCGTGATGGTGCCGACCTGCGGAAACGCATAAGCCAGCACCCGCTCGCGCAGGCGCTCCAGTGCGCCCTCGGCGTGGTCCGCACTGTCGCAGCGCATCAAAATGACAAACTCTTCGCCCCCAAAGCGGTACAGCTGGTCGTGAAAGCGGAAGTTGGTGCGCATCAGGCGGGCCATCAACAGCAACACCTCATCGCCAATCAGGTGGCCGAAGTTGTCGTTGACCCGCTTGAAGTGGTCAATATCCAGCACCGCCAGCCATACGCCGCCCTCAGGGGTCTGGTGGCGGCGATCGGGCATGTCATCGGGCAGCGCGGGGTTGTGGTCGGCCGTGGCTTTGAAAAAGGCGCCGTCAAAGGTTTTGCGGTTGAGTAACTCAGTGAGTGAGTCGCGCTCGCCATAGTCCAGCAAACCCAGCAGGTTCTGGTAGGTGAGCAAAATGCTTTGCAGCAAATCAATGGTGGTGGGGGTCAGCGGGTGGGGCGCTGTCACCTCCAGCAAGATCTGCAAGCCTTGCGGCGTGCCGATGGGCAGCACCACCTGGTAAGGACTGCCGGTGCTGGTGGCGGCGCGGCCTTTTTCGAGCGCAGTGGCGCGCAGGGGGAAGTCGCTCACATGGGGCAGCAAGCTCCAGTCCGACCACAGCACATCACGGGTGGGTTCGGTTTGGCCCGGCTGCAAGGCGGCCAGGGTGAGGCAGCGGCGCTCGTCACTTTCGCCCACGATGCGCACCAGCGTAGCGGCCTCCAGCGCAACGCCGGCACTGGTCAGCACCAGGCGCACCAACTCTGTGTCCAACGCGTCCCTGTCCCGCAGCCCGCCCAACGCTGCAAGGCTTTGCACCAAAACGTTCATGAAGTCTGTCTACCTTGTTCTTGTCATCATCGGGTCCCAACCACCGATTGCGCCAGATCTTGACCCACCTCAAACCACCCGTTGCTTGAGAAACCTAAGCTCTGCGCCTGTTAATCGCTGCCATCTTAGACCACACCATGAACGAACCCAAGCCTGACATGTCGTATTTGCCACAAGAATCCAACGATTGGTTGGCCCGCAGTGGTCTGGGCGCACTGAAGATCGCAGGCCGCCGCGTGCTGCCCATCGTGCAGGGCGGCATGGGCATCGGTATTTCGGGCAACCGCCTGGCGGGCAGCGTCGCGGCAGCGGGCGGTGTGGGCACCCTCTCCAGCGTGGATTTGCGCCGCCACCACCCCGACCTGATGGACCGCACCCGCGAACTCGCACCCGGCGACGAAGCCAAAGCCGGCATCAACGCCGCCAACCTGGAAGCGATTGACCGCGAAATCAAAGCCGCCCGCGAGCGCACCGGAGGCAAAGGCCTGCTGGCCATCAACGTGATGCGCGCCGTAAGCGAGTACGCCGCCAACGTCACCCGCGCCCTGGAGGCTGGTATCGACGCCGTGGTGGTGGGTGCCGGCCTGCCGCTGGATTTGCCTGATTTGGCCAAAGACCACCCCCAGGCAGCGCTAATCCCCATCCTCTCCGACGCACGCGGTGTGCAACTGATGGTGAAAAAGTGGGAACGCAAAAAGCGCCTGCCGGATGCCATCGTCATTGAACACCCCCGCCTGGCCGGTGGCCACTTGGGTGCGGCCAAAATTGCCGACCTGCAAGACACGCGCTTCGACTTTGAAAACGTGATTCCGCAAGTACGCCAGTTTTTCAAAGACGCGGGCTACGAGCAACACATTCCGCTGATTGCCGCCGGTGGCATCCGTACCCACGAAGATATTGCCCGCCTGCAAGCCTTGGGCGCTGACGGTGTGCAACTGGGCACTGCCTTTGCCGTGACCGAGGAAAGCGACGCCCACGCCGAGTTCAAGCGCGTGCTGGCCGAAGCGCGCGAAGAAGACATGGTGGAGTTCACCAGCGTGGCCGGCCTGCCCGCCCGCGCGGTGGGCACGCCATGGCTGCGCGCCTACATGAAGATCGAACCCAAGCTGCAAGCCGTGGCCCATGTGAAAAGCCGCTGCACCAAAAGCTTTGACTGCCTGGGCCAGTGCGGCCTGCGAGACGGACTGCAAGGCTGGGGCCAGTTTTGCATCGACAACCAGTTGGCCGCGGCATTGCGGGGCGATTTGAAAAAAGGCCTGTTCTTCCGGGGTGCGGGTCGCCTGCCTTTTGGCGACCAGATCAAAACGGTGCGTGAGCTGATGCAGCGCTTGTTGACACCCGGCTTGGCGGGCGCCCACTGATCAATTCAACAGCCGAGCATCCTGAAAATCGGAAGTGGCCATGTGACCGATTTTGAAGCGGTTGATGGTCTTCTTAAGGGCCTGCACCTGGTCATCCAGGTTTTTGGAGGCCGCCGCATTTTCTTCCACCAGCGCGGCGTTCTGCTGGGTCATTTGATCCAGCTGCGCAACCGCCTCGCCCACTTGCTGGATACCGGTTTTTTGCTCTCCGTTGGCCAAGGTCACATCGGACACCGATTGCCTGACCTGCTGGATGGAAGCCACCACCTGCGACACCGCCTGACCGGCCTGCCGCGCCACATCATTGCCCTGGTCCATCTTTTCCACGTTGTCCTGGATGATGGTTTTGATTTCCCGCGCAGCCTCTGCAGACCGGCCAGCCAGGGACCGCACCTCTGACGCCACCACCGCAAAGCCCCGCCCCTGCTCCCCGGCGCGCGCGGCTTCCACCGCCGCATTCAGCGCCAAAATGTTGGTCTGAAACGCAATCGAGTCGATGGTGCCGATGATGTCGTGAATCCGCTGGGACGACGCATGAATACCGCCCATGGTCTCCACCACCGCACGCACCAGTTTGCCCACCTCGTCCGCAGACACGCTGACCTGCGCCACCAGCTGGTTCGCGGCCTCCGTCGAGTCCGCTGTTTGGGCGACCGTGCCCGTCATTTCCTCCATCGCCGCTGCGGTTTGCTCCAGCGAGCTGGCTTGTGACTCGGTGCGAGCGCTCAAATCAAAATTGGCCGCCGCAATTTGCTGCGAGGCGGTGGCCACCGAGCCTGCGCTTTGCTGGATGCGCATCATCACATGCATCAAAAACTCTTTCATGGCATTGAGCGCGACCAGCATGTCGGTCAGCTCGTTGTTGCCATGGGCTTCAAACTGCACATCCAGATTACCCTTGCCAATCTCACCCGCTACCGATACGGCGACGGCCAATGGCTGCATGATGGACCGGATCAGCGCTACCGCGAGCGCAATACCCAGCAGCACCGCACCCCCGCCGATCGCCAAACTCCAGGTGTTTTGGGACTGGTTGCTCCGCGCAATCTCGTCAGCACGCTCTTGGGCTTGTGTTTTTTGCAAGGCCAGCATTTCCTGGATAGGCGCTTTCAGGGCATCGACAGCGGGCAATACCTTGTTGCGCAGCAGCCCCTGTGCCTCGGTCAGCTCACCCGCTTGCAACGCTGCACCGGCCGCCGTAAACGCGGTCACGAACTCCTGCCGGCGTGTGCGAATTTCCGCATACAAAGCCAGCTCTTTGTCGCCGTGCAGCATGGGCTCCAGCGAGGCAAACAAGCCATCAATGTGTTTCTTGAGGGTGCCTATGCGCCCTCGCACCTCGGCTTGGCGCTCCGGATCCACCATGAAAAGCTCGATAGTGTTGCGGGTGTTCTCTTTGGTGGCGCTGTCGATGGCGGCCGCCAACTCGAAGGTCACGTAATCCTGCTCCACCATGGCTTGCACGCTATGGCCGGTGGCCACGGTGTTGCGCAAACTGAAGCCGATGATCAAGACCATGGCCAGGATCAAAATGCCGTGCGAAAAAACAAGGCGATTGCGGACGCTGATGTTGTCCAGAAATTTCATATTGACACTCCCTGTTGAACCTACAAATTATTGGTATTTGTTTTGTTCTGTTTGCAAAAAATGCGCCACAGCGCGGTAACCATTATTCTTGGAATCCTCCTGCCCGCAGCGTCACCACCAGCGTATCGCGGTAGCCCCCATCTGCCAAGGGCTGAATGGGGGTGGACTCATGGATCACCCGCTGGTCGTCGAGCAGCAGCAAGGACCATGGTTCGCTGAGTGTGAAGCGCTGGCCATTCGGGCCATCGGCCTCAAACACACGGGTTTCGCCGCCCTTGACGCCCTCGCGCGCCACCATGAACACGGCCACCAAATCGACGCCATCGCGGTGCGCGCCCTCGGGCGTGGGGCGGCCGATGCCATCGGTGGTGTCGATGCGGAACTGGTGCGCTTCGGCAAACCAGGTGCGGTGGCCTTTCAAGTCGTCGGCCACACGGCCCAGCCACGCCAGCAATTGCAACCAAGGGCTTTGGGTGGTGAGGCTGCGCTCCATGGGCTCAAAGTGGCGCTGCATGCCGCCGTGCAAGGCGTTGTAGGCCAAGGGCTGCCAGTGCGGGCGGTGCGGGGCCTGGGTCACGCCCTGGGCATCCATCACAAAACAGGAGTGGCGGCGGCGGCGGTAGCGGCCACCGTCTTTGAGATAGTTGTCCGGCGGCAGGTCGTCCCACAAGCCACACCAGCCCAGCATGGCCTCCAGCGGCACGCCGGACAAGCCCGCCACCTGGGACGCCCCGACTACGGCATAGCCCTGGCGAAACAGGGTGGCACCCAAATCGGCAGGGCGGGCAATGAGGGGTGGCGGAAAGGCAATAGTCATAGCGTCGCATTATCAACCGCGCTCTTGCGCCAGTGACTGATGTGCATCAATACGCGCGAGCGCCTTCGCACCTAAGCTGCGGCCTCTCAAGGAGACCCGCTATGACCCAGCCCACTGCCACCCCATCCACCCCCCTCGCCTGGAGCGATGCCCTGGTACTCGACATGCCGGTGATGGACGAAGTCCATGAAGAGTTTGTGGAACTGCTGGCCCAAGTGGTGCGTGCCCCCGATGACATGCTCCTGCCACTCTGGAGCCGCCTGATTGCGCACACCCAGGACCACTTTGACCGCGAAGACCAATGGATGCAGGCCACCGGCTTTTCTGCGGCCAACTGCCACTCCACCCAACACAAAGTAGTGCTCCAGGTACTACGCGAAGGCGAAGCACGCGGCCACGGCGGTGACCTGGACGTGGTGCGGCAAATGGCCGACGAGCTGGGCATCTGGTTTCCCCAGCACGCGCAGACCATGGATGCGTCCCTGGCACTGCACTTGCGTTCAGCAGGTTACGACCCTGTAACAGGCGCCCTGGCGCAGCCCGAACGATTGCCGCAAAAGCAAATCCACGGTTGCGGCGGTGTTACCTGCTCGGACACCGAAACCGTTTGACTAGACTTCGCTAATGCCCCACACCCCTGCCACGCTGCGCCACCGCCCCTTTGAAGACCTGCAAGCCCTGCTGACCGGCACCATTTTTGTGGCGCTGGGGGTCTTGATGTTCAAACAAGTGGGGCTGCTCACCGGGGGGACCGCAGGGGTGGCTTTCTGGCTGCACTACGCCACGGGCTGGAATTTCGGGCTCATCTTTTTCACGATTAACCTGCCCTTTTACGCGCTGGCCTACCAGCGCATGGGGCGGGTGTTCACCGTCAAAACCTTTATGGCGGTCGCTCTGCTGGCGGTATGGACCAACCTGCTGCCGCAATGGGTGGGCTTTGAGCACCTGCACCCCGCGGTAACCGCCGTGTTGGGCGGCTTGCTCATGGGCACGGGCATGCTGATCTTGTTCCGGCACAAATCCAGCCTGGGTGGCTTCAATGTGCTGGTGCTCTACCTGCAGGAAAAACACGGCTGGCGCGCCGGCCGCATCCAGATGGCGTTGGACTGCACCATCGTGCTGCTAGCCTTTGGCGTGACCGACTGGCAGCACGTGCTGCTGAGCGTGTTGGGCGCCGTCACCCTGAACCAGACCCTGGCCACCAACCACCGAGCAGGGCGCTACATGGCCCACTGAGCGCACACTCGGGGCACCAGCGGCCCTGCGCCGCATACCACCGGAGGCCCGCATGTCCACCACGACCACCACTGCAGCCCACACCCCATTGGTAGACCAGCACCAGCTCGGCCTGCTGCGTGAACACCGGCGCAAACACCGCCGCAAGCACCCACCAAAAGTAACCGCTGCACCCGAGCATTTCGACCTGCCACCCCCCACCCGCGGCCAACGCATGGCCGACGTGGTGGCGCGCACGGTGGGCTCCTGGCGCTTTATCCTGATCCAAAGCGGCCTGATCGTGGTGTGGATCACGGGCAACGTGCTGACCGGCTCGCACGCCTGGGACCCCTACCCCTTCATCCTGCTCAACCTGCTGCTGTCTTTTCAGGCGGCCTACACGGCGCCGGCCATCATGATGAGCCAGAACCGCCAGTCGGAGCTGGACCGCAAGCATGCCGAGAGCGACTACGAAGTCAATGTGAAGGCGGAGTTGGAGATTGAACTGCTGCACGAAAAGATTGATCTCCTCAAAGACAAAGAGCTTCTGCTGCTGACGCAGGCGGTGAAAGACTTGTCCAGCCAGCTGGCGGAGTTGCGCGGGGCGGCATCGATACCACAATCAGCCAACGCACCACCGCACGCGGAGGCCTAACAACCCGGCGCCGGGGCTTGTCACCTTGGCAACCAGCTTGGGCGCTGTGCGGGGCTACGATGCGCGGCCGTTGCACAGCACCCGGTCTGTGCCCCACTCTGGAGCCTTTATGAGCACGCCTTTGTCATCTCTCGCCCACCTGGTGAATCACCAAATCCGTCTGGCCGCCCGCCCCGTGGGCATGCCCAAGGCATCGGACTGGAGCCATACCACCGAGCCGGTAGCCGAGCCCGCTGAGGGCGGCGTCACCCTCAAGACCCTCGCCCTGAGCCTGGACCCGGCCATGCGTGGCTGGATGAACGAAGGCAAGAGCTATATCCCGCCCGTGGGCATTGGCGAAGTCATGCGCGCCGGGGGCGTCGGTGTGGTGGTGGCCAGCAAGAGCGACAAGTTCGCGGTGGGCGACCATGTGAGCGCAGGCTTTGGCGTGCAGGAATACCTCACGCTGGCGCCGGCCGACTTCAAGCGCGCCGGGCTGCTCAAGATCGACCTGCGCGCAGGCAGCCTTACCCAGTGGCTCAACGTGCTGGGCATGCCCGGCATGACCGGCTACTTCGGCCTGATGGATGTGGGCCAGCCGCAAGCGGGCGAAACCGTGGTGGTGTCGGGTGCGGCCGGCGCCGTGGGCCAAACCGTGGGCCAGATGGCCAAAATCAAGGGCTGCCGCGTGGTGGGCATTGCCGGCGGTGCAGCCAAGTGCGAGTGGGTGGTGAAGGAGCTGGGTTTTGACGCCTGCATTGACTACAAGGCCGGCCCCGGTGCGGTGCGCGCCGGCCTGAAAGAACACTGCCCCGGCGGCGTGGACATTTACTTTGACAACGTGGGCGGCGACATCCTCGACGACGTGCTGGCCCGCATCAACCGCAAGGCCCGCATCATCATCTGCGGCGCCATCAGCCAGTACAACAACACGACCGCCGTGCAAGGCCCCAAGAACTACCTGAGCCTGCTGGTGAACCGCGCGCGCATGGAAGGCATTGTGGTGTTCGACTACGCCGACCGCAACCACCTGGCCGTGGCCGAGATGGCCGGCTACCTGAAAGACGGCCGCATGAAGAGCAAGGAAGACGTGGTGGTAGGCCTGCAAACCTTCCCCGACACGCTGCTCAAGCTCTTCAATGGCGAGAACTTCGGCAAGCTGGTGCTGGAAGTGGCCAAGGGTTAAGACCTTTGCACCTTCTGAATGCTACATTTTTAGGAGCTACTCGCGCATATTCCACGAGCGCTAGAGGCCAATTTGGCACTTAATCGCTCAGTGCTGCGTACACCAGGTTGCGAAACAGCGGCCGGTAGAAAGCGCGCTGGTTGGGCGCCTGCGTGAGCAGGATGGCGAAGAAGTCTCTGGCTGGATCGACAAAAAACACCGTGCCCGAGATACCGCTCCAGTAGTACATGCCTTGGCTGCCCAGCTGGGTGGCCAAGCCATCTTCCAGGCGCACCGCAAAGCCCAGCCCAAAGCCGTGGCCAGGCGGCAGCAAATCCGCACCACGGCCGGTGCGGTTGACCGGAATGCTGCCCAGGTGGTCCGCCGTCATCAGCCGCACCGAGGCGGGGCTCAGGATACGGGCGCCATCCAGCGTGCCGCCATTCAACATGCATTGCAAAAAGCGCGCGTAGTCGGCGGCGGTGGAACCCAAGCCGGCACCACCGGCTTGCATAGGGGTAGGGTGGCGCAAGTCCATCAAGGGCATTTGCTCGCCGCCGTCCGGGTCTTGCGCAAACGGCTCGGCAATGCGCTGGTGCTTGTCGGGCGGCACGGCAAAGGTGGTATCCGCCATACCCAGCGGGCCGAGAATGTGGGCCTGCAGATAGTCTCCCAGCGGCTGGCCGGTCACCCGCTCCAGCAAGGCGCCCAGCAGGTCGGTGGCACGGCTGTATTGCCAGATGCTGCCCGGCTCGTAGCGGTAAGGAATGGCAGCCAAGGCATGCGCAAAGCCGGTGTTGCTGAGCTGGCGGGTGCCCAAACCCGCTTGGGCGTAGCGCTGCTGGATGGGGTCGTCCCCCAATATGTCATAGGTAAGTCCGGCGGTGTGACGCAACAGATCTTGCACCGTGGGTGGGTGGGCCGGCGCACGCGGGGTGCGACCTGCAGCGTCATCAGCCACGCGCACCTCGGCAAACTCGCTCAGGTGCTGGCCCACCGGATCGCTCAATAGCAGTTGCCCGCGCTCCAGCAACTGCATGATGGCCACGGACACGATGGGCTTGGTCATTGAGTAGATGCGGAAGATGCTGTCCCGTGCCATGGGCGTGCCCGCCGCCGGGTCTTGCCAGCCCCAGGCCTGGTGCACCACGGGCTGCCCGTGGCGAGCGATGTAGGCCACCGCGCCGGGCAGGCGGCCCCGGTCCACATGGGATTGCAAAACTTGGTCGAGGCGGGCCAATGCCGGAGCGGAAAAGCCCAGCCCATCAAGCGTGGGGATGGAAGTGGCAAAGGTCATAGGACGGCTCCTGGGTGGGTAGAGGGGCTTACTCGTGCACGTATTCGGGCAAGTGGGCGCCGCAATGCATACAGTAGCGGGCATCGGGGGCATGGCCTTCGGTCAGGCACTCATGGCACGTGCGGGTGGTGGCTGTGGTGACCACACCGCGCAGGGCCGCCATCTCGGAGGTCACGATACCCGTGGGCACCGCCAGGGTGCCCCAGCCCAGCAACATCATGCAAGAGGCAATGAAGCGCCCGAGATCGGTCTTGGGCGTAATGTCGCCAAAACCCACGGTCGTCATGGTGGTCACCGCCCAATAAACGCCGGTGGGAATGCTGGTGAAACCATTGGTAGGCCCCTCCACCACATACATGAGCGTGCCCATGACCAGCACGATCATCAGCACCGCTGACAGAAACACCGATATCTTGCGCCGACTAGCCGCCAGCGCCCGGGCCAGAGACTGGTACTCGGCCACATAGGCCGTGAGTTTGAATACTCGAAACACCCGCAGCAACCGCAACACACGCACATCAATCAAGGCAGACACTTCCGGCACCAAAAGGGCCACGTAAGTGGGCAGCAGCGAGAGCAAATCGATCACCCCATAAAAGCTCAGCGCATAGCGCATAGCGCATGGGGTGGCGCACACACAAAAGCCGGGCGATGTATTCCAGCGTAAAGAGCAGGGTAAAGCCCCACTCCAGCACATCAAACACGGAGCCAAAACGTTGGCCGATCGTGCTCACGCTGTCCAGTGCCACCACGCCCACACTCACCAGAATGGCAGCCATCAACCATTGGTCAAACGCACGGCCGGCACGGGTATCCGCCTCAAAAATGACGGTGTAGGCCCGCAACCGCCAACCATTCAGTGGCTTGCCGAGGTGCCCGGAGGCGTCGTGGGAGGTAGTCATGGGTCAATGCAACCAAATCGTGATGAACAACGTGGCACTGTAACGCCCGCCCCAAGCCATCCCGCAGTGGCACGCTTTCTGCTTTGAATGGACAACTTGCTGAGAGGTAGGCGGCGAATTGGGTTATTACTTTTTCGCATACCTTTCGATGGTAAACCCCGATGAGTGCGATAGCGCCTGAGGCTACAGTTCAGCCTCAGAATCGGGGTGCAGACACCAATGTGGTGCGCCCTGCTGATTCAATTCTTTGGAGTACTGATTTATGAGCATGAAAAAACTGAAAACACTGGCAACCGTGGTTGCTGCTCTGGGTGCTGTCGTTGCAGCGCCTGCCCACGCTGGCAAGACACTGGACGCCATCAAGGCCCGTGGCCAAGTGGTCTGCGGTGTGAACACAGGTTTGGCAGGTTTCGGTGCTGCGGATTCCAACGGCAAATGGACTGGCTTGGACGTGGACGTGTGCCGCGCTGTGGCTGCCGCCACTTTGGGCGATGGCGAAAAAGTGAAGTACGTCCCCCTGAATGCACAAGCCCGCTTCACTGCACTGCAGTCCGGCGAAATCGACGTGCTGTCCCGCAACACTACCTTCACATTGACACGTGATGCGTCCTTGGGCCTGTCCCAAACCGCCGTGACCTACTACGACGGCCAAGGCTTCATGGTGCCAGTGAAGAGCAAGCTCAAGAGCGCCAAGCAGCTCAAGGGCCAGACCGTGTGCGTGCAGTCCGGCACCACCACCGAAAAGAACCTGACCGACTTTTCCAAAGCCAACGCGCTGAACATCAAGCCCATCGTGTTTGAAAAGCTCGAAGCCGCTGAAGGCGCTTACTTCGCCGGCCGTTGCGTGGCCTACACCACCGATGCATCCGGCTTGGCTTCCACCCGTAACAAGGTTGCCAAAAACCCCGCTGACCACATGATCCTGCCCGAGCTGATCTCCAAAGAGCCCTTGGGCCCGATGGTTCGCCGCGGTGACGACGAGTGGACCGCCATCGTGAAGTGGACCGTGTACGGCCTGCTGGAAGCCGAAGAAGCAGGCGTGACCCAAGCCAACGTGGACGACCTGAAAGCCAACAGCAAAGACCCCGTCATCGGCCGCCTGCTGGGCTCTACCGAAGACACCGGCAAGCTGCTGGGCTTGGACAAAGAATGGCTGGCACGTGCTGTAAAGACCACCGGCAACTACGGTGAAATCTTTGAGCGCAACGTGGGCCCCAAGTCTCCCTTGCAATTGCCACGTGGTTTGAACAACCTGTGGAGCAAGGGTGGCGTGCAATACGCTCCTCCCGTCCGTTAATCACGGTTAGCGGAGTGCTGTAACCCGGCATGACGCACCAGAAAAGGGCAGTCGCACACACCATGCGCTGCCCTTTTCAATTCGCGAGCGTTTTTTCATAACAACAAGGGCTGATATGTCCACACCCTCTTCACCTCCTAAAAAGTCGTGGTCCTGGCGCAGTCAGGCATTCCGCGGGTTGCTGTACCAAGTGGTGGCCATCGTGGCTGTTCTGGTCACGGTGCTCTACCTGGCCCACAACACCACCACCAACATGAAGTTGCGTGGCATCCAAAGTGGTTTTGATTTTTTGATGGGCCCCGCCGGCTTTGATATCGGCGAGAGCTTTTTTACGTTTGACTCCGGCGAGTCCTACTGGCGCGCCTACCTGGTCGGCTTTGTGAACACCTTGCGCGTGGCAGTGGTGGGCATTGTGCTCACCACCATTCTGGGCACGCTGATCGGCGTGGGCCGCTTCTCGCGCAACGCCTTGATCCGCGGCCTGTGCTCGGTGTATGTCGAGTTCTTCCGCAACATTCCGGTGCTGCTGCAGTTGCTGATGTGGTACCTCATGTTTACCGAGGTACTGCCTGCATCCAATGAGCCCCTGGTGTTCGGCCCCTTCTTCTTGAGCAAGGGCGGCCTGAACTTTCCGATTCCCGAGTGGGCCAGCGGCCACGTGTGGGGCGCATGGGGCCTGCTGGCAGGCATCGTGGGCGCGGTGCTGTACCGTTCGTACGCCACCAAGTCGTTTGAGCAAACCGGCCGTGTCAAAAGCATGTTTTGGGCACCCCTGGCCATCGTGCTGGGTGGCGGCATTCTGGGCTGGCTGCTGGGCGGGGCACCCACGGCGCTCAACATGCCGGTGCAAGGCGAGTTCGCCATTGAAAACGGCGGCGCGCTGACCCCCGAATACCTCTCGGTATTGCTGGGCCTGACCATCTACACCGCCGCTTTTGTGTCGGAAGTGGTGCGCGGCGGTATCCAGTCCGTGGCCTTGGGCCAGTCCGAAGCGGCTGCCGCGTTGGGCTTGAGCCGAGGCCAGACCATGCGCCTGGTGATGTTGCCGCAAGCCTTGCGCGTGATCATTCCACCCGTCACCAACCAATACCTCAACCTCACCAAGAACTCTTCGCTGGCGGTGGCCATTGGCTACCCGGATGTGGTGTCGATTGCCAACACGGCCATCAACCAGACCGGGCGCGCCGTGGAGTGCATTGCCATCATCATGCTGGTGTACCTGAGCACATCGCTGTTCACATCGATCACGATGAATTGGTACAACACCCGCTCCGCCATCAAAGAACGTTAAGAGACGCATATGAGCGCAAGCACATTTCAACCCATTGAAGCCCGCCCCGCCCCGGTCAAGACCGACGGCTTGGTCGCGTGGATTCGCATCAACCTGTTCGCGGACTGGAAAACCACACTGGGCACGCTGCTGATCGGCGCCGCCCTGCTGGCCATCCTGCCGCGTTTCCTGAACTGGGCCCTCTTCCACGCGGTGTGGATGCCCAACTTTGAGGCCTGCCACGTCGAGGGGGCTGGTGCCTGCTGGGGCGTGATTGCGGAGAAATTCCGCATCATCATCTTCGGCCGCTTCCCCTTTGAAGAGCAATGGCGCCCACTGATTGCCACCCTGCTGCTGTGCAGCCTGCTGGTCGTGAGCTGCATGCGCATGGCCTGGAAGCCGGTGCTGGGTCTGGCCTGGATACTGGTGCTGGGCAGCTTCTTCCTGCTCATGGGCGGCGGCGTAGCCGGCCTGAGCAAGGTGGATACCGACCGCTGGGGCGGCCTGCCACTGACGCTGCTGCTGTCTTCCTTGTCCATGGCCATGGCGTTTCCACTGGCGCTGCTGATTGCCTTGGGCCGCCGCTCCAAGCTGCCCGCCATCAAGACCTTCTGCACGATTTATGTGGAGCTGATCCGCGGTGTGCCGCTGATCTCGGTGCTGTTCATGGCATCGTTCATGTTCCCGTTGCTGATGCCTCAGGGTTTCAACATCGACGTGCTGGTGCGAGTGCTGGCCGGTATCACCCTGTTTGCCGCTGCCTACATGGCCGAGGTGATTCGCGGTGGCTTGCAGGCGGTGCCCAAGGGCCAGATTGAGGCTGCTGCCACGCTGGGCCTGAGCTACTGGCAAACCCAGCGCAAGATCGTGCTGCCCCAGGCCCTGTCCATGGTGGTGCCCGGCATCATGAACAACTTCATCTCCACCTTCAAGGACACCTCGCTGGTAACCATCGTGAGCTTGTATGAGCTGACCGGGTCCATGAGCCTGGCCTTGAATTCGGACGCTGACTGGCGTCCCTACAAGATTGAAGGCTACCTCTTCATCGCCCTGATTTACTTCGGATTTTGCTTCTCCATGTCGCGCTACAGCCTGTGGATCGAAAAGCAAGTCAACAAAAGCAAACTCCGCTAAGGAACGAATATGTCTGAACCCATCATCACCTTCAACAAAGTCAACAAGTGGTACGGCAACAATTTCCACGTACTACGCGATATTGACCTGACCGTCACCAAAGGCGAACGCATCGTGGTCTGCGGCCCCTCTGGCTCCGGCAAGTCCACCATGATCCGCTGTATCAACCGCCTCGAAGAGCACCAGCAGGGCAACCTCATCGTGGATGGCGTAGAGCTGACCGACGACGTAAAAGCCATTGACGACGTACGCAAAAAAGTCGGCATGGTGTTCCAGCAGTTCAACCTGTTCCCGCACCTCACCGTGCTGGAAAACCTGACGCTCTCCCCCATGTGGGTCGGCAAAATGCCAAAGAAAGAGGCAGAAGAAAAAGCCATGGTCCAGCTGGAACGTGTGCGCATTGCCAACCAGGCCAACAAGTACCCGCTGCAACTCTCCGGCGGTCAGCAGCAGCGCGTGGCGATTGCCCGTGCCCTGTGCCTGAAGCCCAAGATCATGCTGTTCGATGAGCCCACATCGGCCCTCGACCCCGAGATGATCAAGGAAGTGCTGGACGTGATGATCGAGATGGCCGGCCAGGGCATCACCATGATTTGCGTGACCCACGAAATGGGCTTTGCCAAGGCTGTGGCAGACCGCGTGATCTTCATGGACCAGGGCCAGATCGTGGAGCAAAACACGCCCCACGAGTTCTTCAACAACCCGCAGAACGAGCGCAGCCGCGACTTCCTGTCCAAAATCCTGGGCCACTAAGTCACATGAGCACCGCCAACCCCACCACTGCACACGCACAACTCCAGGTGTTGCAAGACGCCCTGGACCAGTTCCGTGCGGATGGGCTGGCGGCACATGCCTTGTCAGAATTGGCACGCGGCCAGAGTGCATTGCTCGCCGCGCTGCCAGCCAAATTTACCGAGGTGCTGCACCAGTTGATGGACCGGCTGGAGTCCAGCGCCTTATTCAGCGAAGAAAGCTGCTCCTTCAGCCAGCGCGATCTGGTGGACAGCCTGCAACTCTGGGCCGACAAGGCCTCCCAGCGCCTCGCCCAAGCAGCGGCCTGACTCAGGGTGCGCTGGCTGCCGCAACCGGCCCCAAGCGCTCATTGGTCCAGCGCAGCAAATCCATCCACATCTGCCGGACTTCGGCATCCTGCGGCAAGCGGCCTGCACTGGGTAGCTCAATCGTCACGACCGGTATGCGCCGGTGCACCCCAGCGTAGTTGCCCAAAGAGCCCGGAAAGATGCCCACCTGGTCCAGATACAAACGCCCCAGTTTGCTGGGTGGCACCGAGGGTCCGTCAAAGTCCAGCACGCCGTAAGGCGCATGCACGCTGACGATCAGGTTAGGCTTGAAGCTGTCCATTTGCTCCAAGAGAAAGCGGGACTCCGGCTCCGACACCGGCTTGGTACCCGGCCAGCGGCGTGGATCCCGCTGGGTGCGCTGCTCCCAATACACCTTGGCATCACGCGCCCAATTGGGCGTGGGGAAATTGCGATTCAAATCCACACCGCTGCCATTGGTGCGGCGAGCGGGTTTGGCAAACAGTCCGTCGGGGTTCAGGCTGGGGATGAAGCGCCAATGGATATCCAAGGGCGAATCCGAAGGCGGTGTCATCGCCAGATTCAGCCAGTGGTAGACCAGCGAGGTGGAAGACATCTCATCTCCGTGGATCCCCCCCACCACCAGCACTTTGAAGTTCGCGTCCGCAGCCCCCACATCCCGCCCCCACAGTACCCGCCCCTGACCGGAGCGGGCCTTCAAATCCTGCAGGCCTGCGGCATCGCACATGGCCGGGGAGACACTCGGTATTTTGGAAGAATAATCCACGCAAGCCCTCGACATATCTGCGCGAGCAGCTATCGAAAACATAGCAATCAACAAGGCGGCGAACATCGGTTTGTGCATGAAGGGCATTGTAAATGGGGTAAATTCGATGCATGACACCCCCCTCCCGTGCCCACCGCGCCACGCCACCCAACTTTTCCAGCCCTCAGTTCCGCCAGGCGCTAGGCATGTTTGCGACCGGGGTCACCATCGTCACCGCTCGCACCAGTGACGGCACACTGGTCGGTCTGACCGCCAATTCGTTCAACTCGGTGTCGCTCTCCCCCCCGCTGGTGCTCTGGAGTCTGGCGCAAAAAGCCGGCTCCATGGCCGCATTCAGCCGCGGCGCGCATTACGCCATCAATATCCTAGCGGCGGACCAGCAGGCATTGGCGCTGCAATTCGCCGCCAAAGACGTAGACCGCTACGCGGGCGTGGACTTTGAATTGGGGTACAACGGTGCACCGCTGTTAACCGGTGCAGCAGCCAGCTTCGAGTGCTTTAACCGCAGCCAATATGAAGAAGGCGATCACGTGATTTTTGTGGGCGAAGTGGAGCGCTGCAGCCACCGGGTCGGCGCTTCGCCGCTGCTCTACCATGGCGGCAAGTTTTACGCCGAGCATCCGCTGTAAGCATGTCATTGCATGTACCCCGCCCCGTCAAAGCTGCCCTGCTCGCGGTATGGGACCTATTCACCTCTGCCAGCCCCCTGTTGATTGCCGGCGCCGCCTTGATCTGGCTGGCCTATTGGTGGATGGACCCCATGCCCCCGAAACAGCTCACCCTGGTCACCGGGCCGGAGCAAAGTGCATATGCCGATATGGGCGAGCAATACGCGGCCCTGCTACGGCGCCACGGCATTACCGTGGAGCTCGTCCACACCGAAGGCTCGGCAGACAACCTGCGGCGGCTGCAAAGCGGTGAAGCTGATGCGGGCTTTGTACAAGGCGGCAGCTCCACCACACCACCCAACGAGGATGCGGAAGACCTACTCACCCTCGGTAATTTGTTTGTTGAGCCTGTGTGGCTCTTTTATCGCAGCAGTGCCGCTGCGGCAGTGACTCCTTCCGGCAAGCTGACCTCCCTGAACCAGCTGGCATCTCTACGCATCAATGCCGGCACGGCGGGTAGCGGCGTGCCTCCCTTGATGGATTCGCTACTCGATATGCACCGCATGGATCCGAAGAAGGTGCACCTCAGCCACCTGGAGCAAACCCCTGCCACGGTGCAACTGCTACAGGGCAAGCTGGATGCTGTCGTATTTGCCTCCGCCCCCCAGGCCCCCATGGTGCAAATGCTGCTGCAAACCCCGGGCATCCGGCTGATGGACTTTCCGCAGAACGAGGCCTACGCGCGGCGCCTGCCCTTCATCACCCCGGTCACCCTGCCGCGCGGCGTCGTGGACCTGGCCCGCAATGTACCGGCGCAGGATGTGCACCTGATCGCAACCACCACCAGCATGCTGGTCCGCGAGGGTTTGCACCCCGGCCTGCGCCAATTGCTGGCGCAAGCGGCCGTACAGACCCACGGGCAATCGGGCTGGTTCAACCGGGCTCGCGAGTTTCCCAACGCGTCCAACAGCGAGTTTCCTTTGGCACCGGAAGCCGAGCGGACCTTGAAAAACGGCGTCCCCACCCTGCAGCGCTACATCCCGTTCACACTCGCCAACCTCGTAGAACGCATGTGGCTGGCCATGGGCATCATCATTGCGGTACTGCTGCCCTTGGGCAAGATTGCGCCCCCGCTCTACGCGTACCGGGTGCGCTCACGGGTGTTCCGCTGGTACGGGCAGTTGCGGGATATTGAAACCCGCTTTGAGGCCGACGCCTCGCTCGCGCCAGAGCTGCTGAAAGAGCTGAGCACCATCGAAGCCCGTGTAGGCAAAGTAATTTTGCCGCTCTCGTATGCGGACGAACTCTATGCGCTGCGCAACCACATCGGGCTGGTGCGCCAGAGGCTGGCTACAGCGTAGAGTCCACGCTGTTTTTCATGGCCTGCTGGGCTACCGCATCGAGCGCACTATCCACTACTGGCTGTGCAGAAATCACCCGCAACTGACCCGCAGCCACCAGCTTGTCGTGGGTGCGGCGCGTCATCGACTGTGTGGTGCCCGCTGCGCTGGTAAACAGGAACAAGGTGCCATGCGGACTGGCCCATGTGAGTTGGGTACGTACCCAATCGCCTTGCGACTGCAACTCCACCCAGGACCCGAGCGGCAAGCCACCGGCTCCCGTGCCACTCATGACCGGTGCAGCAGTAGCACCCAAGCCGGTGATGACCGGCAAATCGCCTTCCGGCGCGGCCACAGGCGCATCGTCAGGCATATCGAGGAAGTTGGAGTCTTGTGCCTCTGAGGGTGCCACCCACGGATTGCCCTCTTCCACCGGACGATGGCGCACCAAAGTCGCCACCGAAGGGGGCTTGAGCTCCGCAGGCACCGCAGCGACTGTTGCCGTATTGTCACGCTGCACCGCTCGGAAGGCCGCCTGGTGCAGGCCCATGAGCACTTCAAAAAAAGCACTGGTTTTGGTGGCGGGGTATTGGATGGTGTCCAGGCCATCGCGCAAGGTATTGAGCAACAAAGGCACCAACTTCGTCAGCTTGGCCACATTCTTGTGGGCCAGCTCGGGGTGGGCACTCCAGAGCAATGCAGATATCAGCGCTTGGTATTTGTCGGCAGCGGCAGAGCCCGCACCGCCGGCCAAGCGGGCCTGCGCAACCACCTGCGCCCACGGGCCACACAAAAAGTTCACCACCACTTCAGGCACCTTGGCGGCGTCCGGGTGGGAGTCAATATCACGCGCAATTTTTTCTGCGAGCAAGTTGCGTTGCTCCACTTTTTCCAGCGCCTTCACCGCTTGGGTACGGGCTTGGAGCTGTTTATTGGCCTCTTGCTGCCAGATCGTCTTTAGGTCATTCAGCGCTTGCGCGAACAGCTCGGGACCCTCTAGCATGGCGTCTGCCAGAGGGGCGATCGCCTCGCGCACTTCGTCGAGAAACGCCAAAAACCCCGGCGCTTGGACATTCGGAAATGCCAGACTGCGGTGCGTGATTTCCTGTACCAGCAAACGCGCTACATGGTGTTTGTCGGTGAACAAGCGGGGGTCTATCAGCGCCAAGCGCATCAGCGCAGGCTCCAGCTCCCGGATGACTTGTTGCACAGGCTCCAGCAAGCGGGGGTCGCGGGCAATGTTGTCCACCATCAAACCCACCACTTCCAGGCTCAGGGCCTGCGCGACACCGTTGGCGGTTTGGCGAATGGCCTCGCGGGTGGCTTGCAAGCCCTGCTGACCGCCCACAGGCAACAGGCCGCCGCGCCGCTGCTCCAAGCGCTGCACCACGCGCTCCACCTGCTTCATCTCGGTGAGTGCCTCAAACGCCGCAGGCACCGTGGCCGCGAAATCCGCCTGCACATCTTCCGCCGGCGGGGCACCACCCGGCGACTCAAACTGGCGGGCAAATTGCTGGGCAAAAGCGGCAACGCGATGTGGAGTCCCCAATTGATCCAACTCGCCCGCCAGCAAGCGGCGCAGGCGATCCAGCGTCAACAACGCGGGGTCGGCTACAGGCCGTGGCGCACGAATTTCCCGTGCAATGATGGCTTCCCGCTCCGCACTCCCCGGCGCTCCATAACGCGCCGACTCCGCAAACGGGGATGGCGTTGCAACTGACTCCCGTGGTTTTCCAAAAGGTGCGCCGGCATTCAGAGGTGCTGGAGTGACTGCATAGCCTGCAGCCACGACACCTTCCGCCTTCAATTTGTTGGCAAGCTTGGCATACAACTCGCGCAGCTCCACCCCCAAAGCCACACCCATGCCGGTCACCCACTCCAAGCGGATTCCGGCGGCAACAGGAGTGCGCTCTACGGTAACTTTCAGTGCGTTGATGTAGGCCTGCGGGCGCAACGGGTTGCGCTCCGGCCGCACGGTGGGCAACCCCAGGGTGGCGCAAATCAGGGTGTTGAGTTCGGCCAGGCTCACCTCTGCCGCGAGCATGGCCATTTGCTGGGCACGGGCCATGTTGACGCTCTCCTGCACCTGGAGTTCATCCATCAACTCCAGTTGATCGAAGTGCATGTCGTGGATGCTGGGAACCGCCGCCTTCACCGTTTCCACCGGGCGGGTGAACTCCTCCAGCAGGGCCACCTCGTAGCCCTCTCGCAAAGCACCTTCGTGGATGCGGAGTTGCTTGAGGGACTCTGCATACACATCGCGCTCACGCAACTCACGTGCTGCCATTTCCCGGGCCTGCAAGCCCTTGCGCAAGGTGTCGATCAGGCGCCCCATGATGACACCACCGCTGCTGGCCGCGTCACGGACTGTTGCTTGGTACAAAGACTGGTGGCGGGCGGTGGAGTCCATCATGGCGGGCGGCTGAAAAAAGACTTACTTCAAGGCCTTGTAACGCATGCGCTTGGGCTTGGCACCTTCTTCACCCAGGCGCTTCTTCTTGTCGGCTTCGTACTCTTGGTAGTTGCCGTCAAAGAAGGTCCACTGGCTGTCGCCTTCGGCTGCGAGGATGTGGGTGGCAATACGGTCCAGGAACCAGCGATCGTGGGAAATCACCAGCATGGTGCCGGCAAATTCGAGCAACGCGTCTTCCAAGGCGCGCAAGGTTTCCACGTCCAAGTCGTTAGACGGCTCATCAAGCATCAGCACGTTGCCGCCCGCGATCAGGGTTTTGGCCAAGTGCAAACGGCCGCGCTCACCGCCGGAGAGCATGCCCACCTTTTTCTGCTGATCGCCACCGTTGAAGTTGAAACGGCCGCAGTACGCACGGCTGGCCATCTGGAACTTGCCGACGTTGAGAATGTCGAGTCCACCGGACACGTCTTCCCACACGGTTTTTTCGTCCGACAGTGCGTCGCGGTGCTGGTCCACAAACGCCATCTTCACGGTGGAGCCGATCACCACTTCGCCAGAATCGGGCTTCTCGCGGCCTGCGATCAGCTTGAACAAGGTCGACTTACCGGCACCGTTGGGGCCGATGATGCCGACGATCGCACCTGCCGGAATATTGAAACTCAGGTTGTCAATCAACAACCGGTCACCAAAGGACTTGCTCACGCCCTTGAACTCGATCACCTGGCTGCCCAAGCGGTCGGCCACGGGGATGAAGATTTCGTTGGTTTCGTTGCGCTTCTGGTATTCGAAGTCGCTCAATTCTTCAAAGCGGGCCAAACGGGCCTTGCTCTTGGCTTGGCGGGCCTTGGGGTTTTGGCGGGACCATTCCAATTCCTTCTTCAAGGCCTTGGCGCGGGCTTCTTCGCCCTTCTGCTCAGCTTCCAAACGGGCGCCCTTTTGGGTCAACCAATCCGAGTAATTGCCCTTGTACGGAATGCCGGAGCCACGGTCCAATTCCAGAATCCACTCAGCCGCGTTGTCCAAGAAGTAGCGATCGTGGGTAATGGCCACCACGGTGCCGGAATAGCGCTGCAGGAACTGCTCCAGCCAGTCCACCGATTCGGCGTCCAAGTGGTTGGTGGGTTCGTCGAGCAGCAGCATGTCGGGCTTGGAGAGCAGCAAGCGGCACAGCGCCACACGGCGCTTTTCACCACCGGAAAGCACGCCGATGTTGGCATCCCATGGGGGCAAACGCAGCGCGTCGGCAGCGATTTCGAGTTGGTGCTCGGAGTCGGTGCCAGCAGTCGCAATGATGGCCTCCAGCTCGGCCTGCTCCGCAGCCAAAGCATCAAAGTCGGCGTCTTCCGCACCGTAGGCGGTGTATACCTCTTCAAGACGGGCCTTGGCGGCGAACACGTTGCCCATGCCGCTTTCCACTGCCTCACGCACGGTGTGATTTGGGTCGAGCTGGGGTTCCTGGGGCAGGTAGCCGATGTTCAAGCCGGCCATGGGGATGGCTTCGCCCTCGATTTCCTTGTCCACACCCGCCATGATCTTGAGCAGGGTGGATTTACCGGAACCGTTGGTACCCAAGACGCCGATCTTGGCGCCAGGGAAGAAGGACAGGGAGATGTCTTTAAGAATGTGCCGCTTGGGGGGCACGATCTTGCCGACGCGGTTCATGGAGAAAACGTATTGAGCCATTGCGATTCTGGTTATTCAGCGGTAAACCACTATTATCGACTGCGGCGCCCCGCTTGCACTTTCCTTAGTCGACAGAACCGTCTTCTGACGCATTTTTTACATCGTTGCGCAAGGCCTGGCGGGCAACGGCATCCAGCGCGTTGTCCACCACGTGCCCGTCGGATACGAGATGAATTAAGCCCAGCCCGCGCAAGCGGTCCATGGTGCGGCGGGACATGGAGTGCGCCAAGCCACCACCCGAGGTGAACATGAACAAGGTGCGGTGCGGGCTGCTCCAGGTCAACTGCGCCCGCACCCAGACACCGCCCAAAGCCATATCCACCCAGGCACCAGTGTGCAGGCTCTCCGCACTCCAGGCGCTTTGCAGCTCGGGATCGGCCACCTCGGGAGCGTCCGGTGGCGTTATCGGCACAGCAGTATCAAACACGAAGCCGGAGTCTTGGGCCTCTTCCTCCGCCAGCCACAGCTCTTCTGCAGACAATTCTGCAGGCGGCGCCGCAGGGGAAGCAGGCGCATCCCGTTGGGCCACAAATTTGGCGTTGTCAAACGCCTGTTCATGCACTGCAATCAGCGCATCGAAGAAAAGTGGAATGCGCTCTTCCGGAAAGTCGATACGCGCCAAGCCCTGCCGGATTTGCACCAGCATTTGCGGCACTAACGCGACCAGGCGGGCGCGGCTTTTGCGCACCAGCCGGGGTTGCACGCTCCAGATCAAATCGTCAACCAAGGCGAGATAACCATCGGCGTCTTCCCGGCCATCGGTGCAACGCAGTTGGCTCTCTGCAACCACCTGCGCCCAGGGCCCCCGCAAAAAGGCCAGTACAAACTCCGGCGCATTTTTAAACGTCATCCGCTGCACAAACTCCTGCGCTAAGCGCTGTGCAAGCATCTGGCGCTGCTCCGCATGCATGAGGCCGCGCGCTGCTTCGGCTGCCAGCTGACGCTGTTGCAGCTCATCTTGCGACCAGCCCTCCTCCAGCTTGCGCACCATGCGCTCAAAGGCTTTGGCATCCCCCTCGCCCCCCGCCAGCACGCTAATCGCGTTGACCAGGGTTTTATGGAAGCGGGCAAAACCGGCGTCATTCTCCGACTGGAAAGCCAAGCTGCGGTGTGTCATCCGGTCCAAAAAAATACGAGCCGGGTGCTTACGATCGGCAAAAAAGCGCGGATCCAGCACCGACAAACGCTGCAGCACCGGCTCCATTCTCAAAATCGATTGGCGCACGCCAGGGAGCAGGCGGCGGTCTTGCATCAGGTTTTCCAGCATGAGCCGCACGACCTCTTGCCCAAGCTCCTTGCCCAGAGCCCTGCCTTGCAGCACATCCCCCTTGCCCCTGGCGGCCACCGCCCGCGGTGAAGTGCCGTCTTCAGCGTCGATCACGGGCTGGCTCGCCCGCAGGGCAAGGCGCTTAAGCATGGGCTCGACCAGCTTCATGTCCTCCAACGCTACAAACGAGGCCGGCACAGTGTGAGAAAAATCCACGCTACCCGACGGGCTGACCGGAGAATCCAACTCCCCGGAGAGCAAGCGTCGCAGCTTGTCGAGCGTGAGCAGGCTGCGGGTTACCGGCGTGTCAGGCGCTTTGACCGGCCCGCCAAAGGGGTTGCTGCTTGCCGCAGCGGTGGCCACCGGCTCCACCCCATGGGATTTGAGCCACTCCACCAACTCGCGGTACATCTGGCTGAGCGCGGTGCCCATCAACCCTGCGGCCGGCGCCATGACCGCCGCACGGGCCTCGTCGTCCGGAATGACTTGCCCCAAGGACTCACGCAGGGCATGCACAAAGGCCTCCGGCTTGAGCGGGTTAAGGTGAGCTTGCACACTGGCCCAGCCCATGAGGCTGCTAACCAGCGCATTGAGCGCGGGTAGTACGCCTTCTACCGAGCGGTTGACTTCCTGCTCGGTCACCGCCCACTCAATGTTGGCGTCAATCTGGTCTTCTTCCAGAAACTGGAAGTCATCAAACCGCACCTGGCTGATTTGAGGCTTGCGAAAAGAGCCGCCGCCATAAATGGCGCTGCGCAACTCCACCCGGAATACCGCTTTGGCTTCATGGCCCTGCGCCAGCAGCTTTTCCACCGTGGCACGCCGCACAGGGTGCTGGCGGGCATGCAAGGTATTGCCGCCCGCCACGCCCAGCATGGCCTGCAGGCCGGCAAATACATCGTCCAGCAAGGCATCGCTTTGCTCCAGCACCGCTTCGATGCAGGTAGAGAGCGAGGGTTTGGTGTCGCCCGGCTCATGGGCCACACCGAGACGCCGGAGCAGGTATTTCTTCATCTTGGGGCCATTTTTATCACCGGAATCGGGCATGGCCAGTGTAGTGACACATTGTTACCCGCAGGTAAACCACGGCTCGGGCAGGAGGGGCCTAAAGGGTATGTGCGCCAAGCGTGCGACAATACGGGCCATTGCAGCTTTTCAGTTGCCTGCAATATCAGCAACTTGCTGGGGACTGCTACGTGACAGGGCATCCCACTTTTGAATCCATCTGCCTTTGACTGACTGCGCACCGAGTGTCCGCAGAACGGCCGATTCCCAAGCGTCCCGGACGGACGCATCTATCCAATGAACTTTGAAGAATTGAAGCTGGCACCTGCCATCGTGAAGGCCGTGCGCGAGCAGGGTTACGAAACGCCCACCGCCATCCAGGCGCAGGCCATTCCCCTGGTGCTCGAAGGCCACGACCTGCTGGGCGGCGCCCAGACCGGTACCGGCAAGACCGCTGCCTTCACCCTGCCCCTGCTGCACCGTCTCTCCATGAGCCGCAGCGCGCAGAACAAATTCGGCGGCACCGGCATCCGCGCCCTTGTGCTGACCCCCACCCGCGAACTCGCCGCCCAAGTTGAAGAGTCGGTGCGCCAGTACGGCAAATACCTGCAACTCAGCTCCACCGTCGTGTTCGGCGGCGTGGGCATGAACCCCCAGATTTCCAAAGTCAAAAAAGGCGTGGACATCTTGGTGGCCACCCCAGGCCGTCTGCTGGATTTGGCCCAACAAGGCATGCTGGACCTGGGCCAGGTGCAAATGCTGGTGCTGGACGAAGCCGACCGTATGCTGGACATGGGTTTCATCCATGACGTGAAAAAAGTGCTGGCTCTGGTGCCCAAGGAAAAGCAAAGCCTGCTGTTCTCCGCCACCTTCAGCGATGAAATCCGCGAGCTGGCCAACGGCCTGCTGAAGAACCCGCAAAGCGTACAGGTCACCCCGCGCAACACTACGGTACAGCGCATCACCCAGGTGATCCACCCCGTGGGCCGCGGCAAGAAAAAGGCATTGCTCGCCCACATCATCAACGAGCAAAACTGGAGCCAGGTGCTGGTGTTCACCCGCACCAAGTTTGGCGCCAACAACGTGGCCGAGTTCCTTGAGAAAAACGGCATCACCGCCATGGCGCTGCACGGCAACAAAAGCCAAGCTGCCCGTACCCAGGCGCTGTCCGGCTTCAAGAGCGGCGATGTGCGCGCCTTGGTGGCCACCGACATTGCCGCCCGCGGTATCGACATTGACGACTTGCCGCACGTGGTGAACTACGAAATCCCTAACGTGAGCGAAGACTATGTGCACCGCATCGGCCGTACCGGCCGTGCCGGTGCCGATGGCGCCGCGGTGAACCTGGTGTGCCTGGATGAAGAAGGCTTCATGCAGGACATCGAGCGCTTCACCAAGCAAAAAATCGAAGTCAAAGTGGTTGAGGGCTTTGCCCCTGAGCCGGGTGAAAAGGCAGAACCCATCGCCATGGGCCGCCAGACCATCTGGGGCGGCGCAGGTAAGCCCCCAAGCCGTGATGTGATGCAGGCAGCCGCCAAGGCCGCCCGCACCGAAATGCTGCAGCGCGTGCGCGATAGCAAAGCCGGCCAAGGCGGCGGTCGCAGTGGCAATGCCGGCGCTGGTGGCGGTGGCAACGGTGGTGGCCGTGGTGGCCAAGGCGCCCGTGGTAACGGTGGCAATGGTGGCGGTAATGGCGGCGGTGGCCGTGGTCCCGATCGCGGCGGCGAATTTCAACCAGCCCGTTCGCAAGGCCCGCGTCCCGCTCAAAATCGTGGCCCGCGCCGTGAAGGCGGTGGTAGCGCCGAGTTCCAGCCGCCCGCAGGCTTCACCCACGAAGGTCGCGCACCGCGCCCCTCTACCGCTCAACCTGACCCCATGCGCACCAGCGTCGATATGATGGCCGGTCGCGGCGCCCGCCGCGGTGGTGGCGGTGGCTTTGGCGGCGGTGGCCGCAGTGGAGGTGGTAATGGCGGCGGATACGGTGGTGGCGGAGGCAGCTTCGGCGGCGGTGGACGCTCGGGTGGCGGTGGTCGCGGGGGCAACGGGCCTCGTGGGCCGCGCGGTCCTGGCGGCTCTTCTAGCCGATAAACACACCAGCGCGGTACACAGTCTGGGGCGGCGCACGCTGCCCTTGACTCACACGAAGCTGACACAACACATCGTCGACTTTGCGGCGCTCCCGGAGCTGCCGCAGATCGACGATGTTTTTATTTGTCTGGGCACCACGATCAAGGTAGCCGGCAGCCAAGCGGCTTTCCGCGCGGTGGATTACGAGGCTGTTGTGGCTGTAGCGCAGATGGGACGTGCGCGAGGCGCTACCAAATTAGGAGTAGTCAGCGCCATGGGCGCGGATGCCAAATCCAGCGTTTTTTATAACCGCGTCAAAGGCGAGATGGAAGACGCAATTGCGCGGCTGGGCTACGCCAGCGTCAGCATTGTTCGCCCGTCTCTCCTGGTGGGCGACCGTGGTCCGCTGAACCAACCCGAGCGACCCGGCGAGCGTATCGGCCTCTTGGTCAGCAAATGGCTCAAGCCACTCATTCCTGCCAACTACCTGCCAGTGCAAGCGGAAGACGTGGCTGCTGGCTTGGTGCAAGCAGTCAAAGCTGGGCAACCCGGCGTGCAACACATCTTGTCAGGTGCGCTGCAGGGCGCAGCGGCCCGTGCGGCTGCGACTTAGCCCCGCACAAACAGGGTGACCAAAGGCTGGTCACCCACTTGGCGGCTCCAGTGACCGTGGATGGCAGGGTCAAACTTGGCGTCCTCCGGCAGCAAGTCTGCCGAGTAAAAGTGCTGGCCGGGCCCGAACACGCGCGAGCTGCCGTGCACACCAATCTCCATCTGCCCTTGCAAGATAAAGCACCACTGCGTGT
Source organism: Rhodoferax bucti (assembly GCF_005876985.1). Taxonomy (GTDB): domain Bacteria; phylum Pseudomonadota; class Gammaproteobacteria; order Burkholderiales; family Burkholderiaceae_C; genus Allorhodoferax; species Allorhodoferax bucti. The sequence continues at coordinate 402,991 of NZ_VAHD01000002.1, read as the reverse complement.
GCCCCGAGCAATGGAACTGGCTGCGAAAACCGACCGGGCTGGTGCGCAGCTGATAACCCCCCGACGCAAACACTTGGGAGAGCATGGACTGCGGATTGCCCTCGTTCAGAGGAATCGGCTCTTCGCGGAACTTGGCAAAACCGTCGGTGTCGGTGTACAGAATGACTTGGGTGAACGTGCTCATGGTGTGCCTTTGAATGGTGGCGGGATTATCATCCGGCGCATGCAATTCCTCCACACCATGCTGCGCGTTGGCAACCTTCAACGCTCCATCGATTTCTACACCGGCGTGCTGGGCATGCAGGTGCTGCGCACCTCCGAAAACCCCGAGTACAAATACAGCCTCGCCTTCCTGGGCTTTGAGGGCGGCAACCCCGGCCAGGCCGAGATCGAATTAACCTACAACTGGGGCGTGGAGAGCTACGAACTGGGCACCGCCTACGGCCACATCGCCCTGGGCGTGCCCGACGCCTACGCAGCCTGCGAGAAGATCAAGGCCGCTGGCGGCAACGTGACGCGCGAAGCCGGTCCGGTCAAGGGCGGTACCACCGTGATTGCGTTTGTGACCGACCCTGATGGCTACAAGATCGAGCTGATCCAGAAAGCCCCGCAGCAAGCGGGCGTGGGCCTGCGTTAACGCAGCACCTCGGCGGCCAATCGCTCCAGATTCTGCCGGTTGGCCGCTGCCACAAACGTGGCCAAGCCTTGGTAATGCGCGACGGTGTCAAACGCCTGCTGCCACCGGACTTCAGTGCCCTCACCTGAGGCGTGAAGGGTAATGGTGAGCACGAAATGATGACCATTCAGGTGCTCGATTTCAAAGAGTGCGCCCTCTTCCAGGCGCAAAAAACGGCTTTCATTCGGGTAATCGGTGCCACCAGGTCCGTGCATGGTGAGCACCCAGCTGCCTCCGGGGCGGAAATTAAAGGTATGCATGGTGCTGCTGAATCCATCCGGCCCCCACCAGCGGGCTACCCGCTCCGGGTCGCGCATGGCGGCAAACACCTGTGAGGGCGTCGCCGCAATAAAGTGGCTTCGGGTATCGGCACGCAGTTCTACGGGTTCCATCACATCTCCTTTATCCATGGCGAGCCGCCTCCAGGGTGGCGATATCAATTTTGCCCATGCGCATCATGGCCTCAAACACCCGCTTGGCGGCAGCCCTGTCCGGGCCGGCAATCGCCTGCGTAAGAGCGCGGGGGGTGATTTGCCAGGACACACCCCATTTGTCTTTGCACCAGCCGCACTGACTTGCCTGGCCGCCGTTACCCACAATCGCGTGCCAGAGGCGGTCTGTTTCCGCTTGGTCATCGGTTGCGACCTGGAATGAAAATGCCTCCGAGTGCTGAAACACCGGCCCGCCGTTGATCCCGATACACGGGATGCCCATGACCGTGAACTCCACCGTCAACACCTGGCCCTCTTGCCCCATGGGATAGTCACCCGGAGCGTAGTGCACGCGGCCCACCACACTGTCCGGGAAGGTTTGGGCGTAAAAGGTTGCCGCCTCCAGTGCCGCATGGTCGTACCAGATACACACCGTATTTTTGGGGGTCATGAAAGGTCTCCTGTGCGCAGAAATCGCATCCGGCTTTGTAACGCCCGGAAAGACATATGGCAATAAAAAAGGGCGCCAGTGCGCCCTTTTGCTTGTAATCCGCGTAGTGCCTTACTTGCGCAGCGCCTGCGTGTCTTTCGCCAGCTGGGTGATCTTGTCCCAGTCGCCTTTGGCCATCGCGTCGGCCGGCACCATCCACGAGCCGCCTACGCACACCACGTTGGGCAGGGCCAGAAACTCAGGCGCGTTTTGCAAAGTCACGCCACCGGTGGGGCAGAACTTGACGTCGAAGAAGGGGCCGCTCCAAGCCTTGAGCATGGCGGGGCCGCCGGCTTGCATGGCGGGGAAGAACTTGAGCTGGGTAAAGCCGTCTTCCTGCGCCATCATGATCTCGCTGCCGGTGGCCACACCGGGCAACAAAGACAAGCCCAAATCACGGCAGGCCTGGCCCACCGCACTGGTGTAACCGGGGCTCACGGCAAAGCGGGCCCCGGCGCTGGCAGCGGCTTGCGCATCGGCCTTGCTGCGCACGGTGCCGGCGCCGACCACGGCTTCGGGCACGTCACGGGCAATGGCTTCCATGCAGGCGAGGGCCTGAGGAGTGCGCAAGGTTACTTCCAGCATGCGCACGCCGCCGGCGACCAAAGCGCGGGCCATAGGCACGGCGTGGGCCACATCGTTGAGCACGATCACGGGGATGACGGGGGCGTCCTGCATCACTTGCAGGGCGGTAAAGGCGGGAGCGTTAGACATTGAAGTTTTCCAGATCGACGTTGTAGGGGGAGGTTCAGAACCAGGTGCAGGCGCCTTCTTCAGCAGCCAGTGCATTGCGGCGGAAGTTGGCAAACAGTTCGCGACCCATGCCGATGCCGTTGGCAGCGCACAAGGCTTCGGGCATGGCGTCCAAGGAGCGGGCGTTCCACTCAGCTTCGCTCACCAGGACTTCCAAAGTCTCCGCGGTAGCGTCCAGGCGGATGATGTCGCCGTCACGCACCTTGGCCAAGGGGCCGCCAGCCGCCGCTTCGGGCGACACGTGGATGGCAGCAGGCACTTTGCCGGATGCACCACTCATGCGGCCATCGGTGACCAGCGCCACGCGGAAGCCTTTGCCTTGCAGCACGGCCAGCGGCGGCGTGAGCTTGTGCAGCTCGGGCATGCCGTTGGCCTGGGGGCCTTGCCAGCGCACCACACAAATCAGGTCCCGGTTGAGCTCATCGGCGCTGAAGGCTTTGTGCAATGCCTCTTGCGAGTCAAACACGCGGCAAGGGGCTTCGATAACGTGGCGATCTTCGGGCACCGCAGACACCTTGATGACGCTACGGCCCAGATTGCCCTTGAGCAACTTGAGGCCACCGCTGGCGCTGAACGGGCTCCTGGCGGGGCGCACCACGGTCTCGTCCTTGCTCGCACCGGGGTCAGCCCACTGCAGGCTGCCATCGGCCTGGGCCGATGGAATACCGGTGAACTCGCGCAGGCCACCGCTGCGCACGGTCAGCACGTCGGCGTGCATGAAGCCGGCATCCAGCAGCTCCCGGATCACGTAGCCGGGGCCACCTGCGGCTTGAAACTGGTTCACATCCGCACTGCCGTTGGGGTACACGCGGGTCAACAAGGGCACCACGTCTGACAGGGACGAGAAGTCGTTCCAGTCAATCACGATGCCAGCCGCGCGGGCCACGGCTACCCAATGGATCAGGTGGTTGGTAGAACCACCCGTGGCCAGCAGAGCCACCATAGCGTTGACGATGCAGCGCTCGTCCACCACCTGCCCAATGGGCGCAAAGCGCTTGGACTTGGTGATGCCCAACACGGTGCGCACCGATTCGCGGGTCAGCTCCTGGCGCACACCTTCGGCGGGGTTGATGAAGGCGGTGCCGGGCACATGCAGGCCCATGGCTTCGAGCAGCATCTGGTTGCTGTTGGCGGTGCCGTAAAAAGTGCAGGTGCCCTCACCGTGGTACGCCGCACTCTCGGCAGCCAGCAACTCGGGGCGACCCACCAGGCCTTGGGCGGCTTTCTCGCGCACCTTGGCTTTTTCGTTATTGGGCAGGCCCGAGGTCATGGGGCCGGCGGGCACAAACACCGTGGGCAGGTGGCCGAAGTGCAGTGCGCCGATCAACAAGCCGGGCACGATCTTGTCGCACACGCCCAGCATCAGGGCGGCATCAAACACATCGTGGCTCAAGGACACGGCAGTGGCCATGGCGATGGCGTCGCGGCTGAACAGGCTCAGCTCCATACCGGCGGTGCCTTGGGTCACGCCATCGCACATGGCGGGCACACCGCCAGCCACTTGAGCGGTAGCACCGTGTTTGCGGGCCTCCACCTTGATCAAGTCAGGGTAGTGCTGCAGGGGCGCGTGGGCCGAGAGCAGGTCGTTGTAAGCGTTGACGATGCCGATGTTCGGGCCCTTCTCGGCCACGATCTTGAGTTTGTCCAAGCCGGTCACGCGGGTCTTGTCGGCGTCCGGCATGGCAGCAAAAGCGTGGGCCACGTTGGCACAGCCCATGCGGTCCGCACCGGGTTTGCGATCGGCCATCTGCGCAATCTGGGCCAGGTAGGCGCTGCGGGTAGGCGCACTGCGCTCCACAATGCGGCGGGTCACCGCCTCCACAACAGGGTGCAAAGCGACGGGGGTAGAGGTGGTGTCTGGCATAGGTCTTTTTGTAACTAAATTACACATCTGATGGTAACTTGGAAACACCTGTTTGTGTACAGGCAGAGTTACCAGGCAGGTACAAACTATGCGAAGGGGAAACAGCGCGCCAGCAGAACGCTGGCGGCCAAGGAGACGCGGCCGGCACAGAAGCGCTGTGCCAGCGCAAAGAGAGGCTTACTGCGCGGCGGAAGCAGGCGCTGCAGGGGCAGATGCGGCGGCATCTGCAGGCTCTGCCACGGGGGCTGCCACGGACACGGGGGCTGCCACAGGCTTGGCGCGGGACTTGTGAACCGCAAAGCCGATCACGCCGGCCAGAATGGCGACGATGATGAAAGCGACGACGACAGTGACCACGGTTTGGTCGTTATTTTCCTGGGCAGACATGCAAAACACTCCGGTTGAAAAAAGCAACCCATGATTGTAGGTGCTTGCCGCAGGCGCCCCCTTGCACATGACCCAGCGCAAGCCACAGGAAGCCTGCACTTCCTATACTGCAGGCATGACATCCATTGCCGACCTCCGCAAAAGCTACGAACGTGCCGAACTCGACGAGCAGGCATCGCACCCCGACCCGCTCCAGCAATTTGACCGCTGGTTGAAAGAAGCCATTCAGGGCGAGGTGCCCGAACCCAATGCCATGACCTTGGCCACCGTGGGCAGCGACCTGCGCCCCAGCACGCGCGTGGTACTCATTAAAGGGTATGACGAGCAGGGCATCGTCTGGTACACCAACTATGAAAGCCGCAAAGGCAAGGAACTGGCCGGCAACCCCTACGCCGCGCTGCAGTTTCATTGGGTAGAGCTGGAGCGCGTGGTGCGCATTGAAGGCGTGGTCGAAAAAGTGAGTGATGAAGAAAGCGATGCCTACTTCCACAGCCGGCCGCTGGACTCGCGCATTGGCGCCTGGGCCTCCCCGCAAAGCGAAGTGATTCCGGGGCGCACCGTGCTGGTCACCAATGCGGCCAAGTACGCCGCCCAGTTTTTGTTGCAGCCGCCCCGCCCGCCCCACTGGGGGGGTTACCGGCTGAAACCGGACAACTGGCAGTTCTGGCAAGGGCGCAAAAGCCGCTTGCATGACCGGCTGCGTTACAGCCTGGGTACAGACGGGCAGTGGCTGCGCGAACGCCTGGCCCCCTGAATCTGGCGCCGGAGCGGCGAGTCTGCGTCAGCCCGCGATCAGCGGCACCAGAGTCATGGTGAGTGTGACGGTAAGCAGGGCCACCACGGTGGATACGGCTACGCTGGCAGTCACCAGGTCCTCCGCCTTCTGGTAGCGCTGGGAGAATAGAAACACATTGGCCCCAATGGGCAACGAAGCGGCCACCACCAGCACCGTGAGCGACATGCCCCGCAGGCCCGCCAGATAGCCTGCGAGTGCCATGAGTGCAGGATGCAGCAAGGTTTTCACCCCCGAAATCGCGAGCGCCCCTTTCAAATTGCGGCCTATGGCGGCGCCCGACAAGGTCACCCCCACCAGCACCAAGGCCACCGGGCCGAAGGCATTGCCCAGCAGTTGCAGCGGCCGGTCCACCACGTCCGGCAGGCCCCAACCCGTCTGCGCATAGAGCAAGCCGGCAATGATGGGCATGGGCACCGGGTGCACCACTGCATTGCGCACCGCCAGCCCTACCGATTTCAGCGGATGGCGTGGCGGGCCATCGTGCTGGGCACTCTGCTCACGCGCACTCAGCAACTCCAGCACTACCGTGGCAAAGGTCAGCAGCACCAAGGCGTGCAGCGAAATCAAGGTGAAAAGCAGCACCAGCGCATCTTTGCCATAGGCCAAGCCCACCAGCGGAATGCCGATCATCACCGTGTTGCTGAAGGTGCCGGACAACGCAATCACCGCCGCCTTGCTGCTCGCGCCCTGCAGCAGCAACATGGCGGTGAACAGACCGGCCGCCACCGCAAAGTACAGCGACACGGGCGCAAAGTCCAAGTCCTGCACATGCACGCTGCTCATGGTGCGAAACAGCAGCGCCTGGGTCAGCACCAGAAACACGAGGTTGGAGAGATCGCGCACCGCCTCCTGGCGAATGAGCCTCATCTTGCCGGTGATGACACCGACCAGAATCAGCAAAACCACCGGCAGCAGGGACGATACGACCGGATGGTCCAAAGGCATACGACGATAGAGCGTTGGGAGTTATTTGACAGCCACGCCGTCAGTGATGCGGTAGTACAAGCCATAAGGGTCGTCGTTGAGGACGGCGAACTGCCCCTCCACCACCACCACTTCCATGGAGTATTTGACTGGGGTTTTGGTTTTCACCTCCACCATGCTCTCGGGGCCGCCTGGCACGCAGAATGAACAGGTCAGCGGCACGGAGCTGATAAGGAAATGCTTTTGCTTTTCACCCGGCTCCAGCGGCATCATGAAGCCTTGGATGCGCTGCACTTTTTTGTTCAGAGCCTGCACGTCCGAGGGGAACACGGGAAGCAGCCGGTTCTTCTCCGTTTTGGTTTTCACCGCCGTCAGTACCGACCAGGGCAGCACATCCGCCCGTTCTTTGAGGGGAGCAAAGGGGCTGTTGGGGCTGTGCACCCCGGCCCCGGTGCCTGCCGGCACACCGGGCATGGGGGAGCTGAGCTGGGCCATGGCGGGCACCAGCGCCGCAGCCAGGGCGACGCCCAGCAATGCACGACGGACAGGGACATATTCAGCACGCATACAAGACCTCCGGACGAGAGCCACAGTTTAGTGCGGCCTCAATGCTCATGCTTCATGCCGCAGAATTTGCCGATGGCCAGCCCCTTGCAGGCGGCTTGCAGCTCTTTGTTGCACACGTCTTCGCCCTTGCCGGCTTCGCGGCATTTGGCAGCGGCTTCGTGGGCGGCGGCCATGGCGCGGTGTTTGGCCACGTCTTCCCGGGTTTCCTTGTCAGACTCTGCTGCTACAGAAAACATAGCTGCTTGCGCAAGCAATACAAGGGCCAGAAGGCTTTTTTTCATAAAAACTCCATACAGGTAACGACAAAATCAACGACTCTGCAGCAAGCGCAACACGCTCACCCGGTAGGCCGCCACCGTGGGCAACACGGCAGATGCCAACGACACCACCAGCGCCAAGGCCGGCACCCCCCACAGGGCGGCGGGCCAGACCATGCCGCCCAGCAGCAGGGAGTGGTCCAGGCTCAAAAACCGGGCCAGCGCAGCAGCAAAACCCTGCCCCAAAGCCACACCGAGCACCGAGGCCAGCAGCCCCAGCCACAGGGCTTCGCTCAAGAGCAGTGTGGCCACCTTGGCGGGCGAGGCGCCCAGCATGCGCAACAGCGCGAGGTCGCTGCGCCGCTCGCGCACCGCGCTCCACAGGGCAATGAACACGCTCAGGCCCGCCGTGAGCAGTAGCACCGCTGCAAAGGCACGCAGCACATCGGTGCCCAGCCCCAGCATGCTGAGCAGGCGGCTGATCTCCAGCGCAGGGGCGGCCGCCTGCATCTCGGTGCTGGTATTCACATAACGGGGCAGGCTCACGGCAGCCATGGGCGTTTTGTACAGAACCAGCGCCATGGTGACTTCGCGCTCCTCCTCCATGACCTGGCGGTCGTCGTCGTCCAGGGCGGTGGCGTCTTCGTGCACTTTCCAAACCGACGCCGTATCGGTGAGGATCAGGCGGTCGAGCACACTGCCGCCGGGCGCCAGAATGCCGACCACCGTGTAGGCGTTGTCGCCGTGGGCGTGCCCCCCGCCGCCCAGCCCGTGGGAGCCGATAAAGGTCTGCCCGACCTGCAGCCCCAGACTCTTGGCCACCGCCGCACCCAGCACTGCTTGCATGGGCTGCGTCCACAGTGCGCCTTGGGCGAGCTGCGCGCCGTAATGCGCTGGGTAGGCCGAGGTGGTGCCCACAATGCGATAACCCGCCAGGTTGTCCCCCAGGCTGATGGGAATGACCTGCGCCACCAGCGGGTGCCGGGCCAGCTCTTGCACCGCTTTGAGCGGCACATTGCCCGGCGGCACATCAATATGCAACACGCCCGACAAAATCAGCTGCATGGGGCTGCCCTTGGCACCCACCACGAGGTCGATGCCGGCCAGATCGCGGTCAAACGCCTTGCTGAGTTGCGCCCCCACCAGCAACAAAAAAGTCATGGAGGCCAGCCCCAGACTGAGCAGCAGCAGATTGAGCGCAGCTCCCAAGGGCCGGGACCACAGGTAGCGCCATGCGAAAAAAAGTGTTTTCATGGCACTATGCTTTTGATAGCTGCTCGCGCACAAGGGACAAGCGCTGGAAGCCGATTTGACCATCATCCAATGGCGGTATCAGCCCGGCCACCCGGGCGTCGTGGGTGGCAATCACCAGCACGGCTTGGTGGGCCAGGGCGGTGGCCAGCAGCAGACCGATGGCATCGGCGGCGGCGGCATCGTCCAGGCTGGCAGTGGGCTCGTCGGCCAGCAGCACGCGGGGCTGCAACAACACCGCCCGCGCCAGGGCCACGCGCTGCGCCTGCCCACCCGAGAGCTGCTCGGGCTTGCGGCCCGCCAGCTCTGCCACGCCCAGCGCACCCAGCGCGCGGGTGATGGCCGCGGCATCTTCCGGCTGGCCGGCCGCCCACTGGGCCATGGCCAGGTTTTGCTGCACCGTGAGCGCGCTGCTCAGATGCAGCTTTTGCGGCAAAAAGCCAATGGCCTTGGCCCGCCAAGCGTCCGCCGCCACGTTGTGCAGCGCGTGCAGCGGCAGGCCGGCCACTTCCAGCACCCCTTCAGAAGGCGCCACGAGGGCGGCCAACAAGGCCAGCCAGGTGGATTTGCCGCAACCGGACGGGCCGCTGAGCAGCAGCACCGCGCCGGGGGGCACCGTCACATCCGGAAACGTCAGTGCCGCACCTGCCCCGGGGTAGCGGTAGGCCAAGCCACGGCTGCGGATCATGCGGCGGGTCCGGCAGCGCAATCTGCACACACACCGCGCACCGCGAAGTCGAGGTGCATGTCCTGGTAACCCAGGGCGCGCAGCGATTCGATGGCGGTTTGGGCGGCTTTTTCCAGGTCCACTGCGGCCAATGCGCCCGCCAGCGGGCTGTCGCGGTGGCAGGTCTGGCACTCAAAGTGGGGGGTGGCGTGCACGCTGGCCGGCATGGCCTGGTAGCGGCGCACGCGCTGGCTGTCCACCCGGCAGAGCAGCAGGCCGACCTGGGTCAGGCGGTCGATCAGGCGGTACAGCGTCACCCGGTCCAGCGGCTCGGCATCGTTACCGGCCAAGGCATCTTGCAACTGGGCGTGGGTGTAGCTGGTGTCCGGGTGGGCCAGCAGCCAGCCCAGCACGCGGCGCGCAGCCGCTGTGCGGCGCAGGCCGTGGGCAGACAACAGGGCGTCAATCGGGTCGTCACCCTTCAACACAGGAGGCGGAGAAGGCATAAGTGGCGAGGCAGAGGCCATGGCAGCATCCCAATAAATGCAATTCAGTTGCATTAAATACATAAATGCAACCAAGTTGCGTTAGACTATATCGCAATTTAGTTGCATTATGAGGTCGCTTTGTGACAAGTCGCTCCCCCACCCCCGAACTTTACAAACAGGTCAGTTGGCTCGCACTGCCCGCGTGGCGCAGAGTGGCCCTGATCCTGCCCGTCTTGGCCCTCTTGTGGATGGGCGTGTGGTGGGCCAGCCTCGAGGCGGCGCCTTTATGACGGCACCCGCATCGCCTCCCGCCTTGGCCCTGCAGCAACTCACGGTGCACTACCGGCAGCACCGCGCGCTGCAACAGGTGAGTGGTCACTTTGACAAGGGCTCGCTCACCGCCGTCATCGGGCCCAACGGCGCGGGCAAAAGCACCTTGCTCAAAAGCCTGGCCGGCCTGGTGGCGCCGCAGCGCCCCTCGCGCATTACCCGCGCGGCGGGCCTGCGCTTGGCCTATTTGCCGCAGCACAGCGAGTTGGACCGCAGCTTTCCGCTCGAGGTGCGCGACTGCGTGCTCCTGGGCCTCTGGGCGCAATCCGGCGCGTGGGGCTGCACCACTGCGCCCATGCTGGCACGCGTGCACGCCGCACTGGAAGCCGTGGGGCTGCACGGCCTGGAGCGCCGGACGATCAACACCCTCTCCAGCGGCCAACTCCAGCGTGTGTTGTTTGCCCGCCTGGCAGTGCAAGACGCCGACATCATCCTGCTGGACGAACCCTTCAACGCGGTAGACAGCGCCACCACCACCGCCCTGCTCACCCTGGTGCAGCACTGGCACCGGCAAGGCCGCACGGTGATTGCCGCTGTGCACGATGACGCGCAAGTGCGTGAGCACTTCCCCCACACCCTGCTGCTGGCGCGCGAGTGCATTGCCTGGGGCCCCACTGCCGAGGTGCTGACGGACGCACACCTGCAGCGCGCCCGTGCAGTGCTTGCCCGCACCCATGCGGAAGCCGACGCCCCAGCCCACGAGGCCTTGCCCGCATGAGCACGCTCGCACTGGTGGCAGACGCCGTGTTCACACCCTTTGCCGAATTCGCCTTCATGCGCCGGGCGCTGGTGGCCACGCTGGCGCTCTCACTGAGCTCTGCACCGCTGGGAGTTTTTTTGACGCTGCGGCGCATGAGCCTGCTGGGCGATGCACTTAGCCACGCGATCTTGCCGGGCGTGGCCATCGGTTTCATGGTGGGAGGGCTGTCGCTCACGGCCATGGCAGCAGGCGGCGTGGTGGCCGGCCTGGTGGTGGCCGGGCTGGCCGGTGCGGTCAGCCGTTTCACGCCTTTGCAAGAAGACGCCAGCCTGGCCGCTCTCTACCTGGTGGCGCTGGCGCTGGGGGTCACGCTGATCGCCCGCAACGGCACGCAGCTGGATGTGCTGCACATCCTGTTCGGTAGCGCCCTGGGGGTGGATGCTAGCGGCTTGCTGCTGGTGGCCGGTGTGGCCTCCGCCAGCCTGGTGGCGCTGGCGCTGATGTACCGCGGGCTGGTGCTGGAGACCTTCGACCCCGTGTTTTTGAGCGCCCACCGCACCGGGGTGCCGCCCTGGCTGTGGCAGCAAGGCTTTTTGATGCTGGTGGTGCTCAACCTGGTGGCGGGTTTTCAGACCCTGGGTACGCTCATGGCCGTGGGGCTGATGATGCTGCCCGCCGTAAGCGCCCGCCTTTGGCACGTCACCCTGCCCGCCCAACTGCTCAACGCCAGCGCGCAGGCCGCACTGGCCGGTGGGGCCGGCTTGCTGCTGTCCTACCACCTCGACACGCCCTCGGGCCCCACCATCATCGGCTGCGCAGGGGCGCTGTACGCCATCTCGCTGCTGATCGCACCCGGCGGGTGCCTGCCCCGCTGGCGCGCCGGCCTGCTGCGCCCGGCCTGAGGCCGTTTTCACCCTTCTTTTTCTCTTGAGTACCTTCACCATGACCCTGCACGTGTTTCGCCCCTCGTCCCTCGCTGCCATCCCGCGCCGCCTGTTTCTCGCCAGCACCGTGGCACTGACTTTGTGGAGCCCGGCTGCCCGCGCTGCCGACAAATTGCCGGTGACGGCCACCTTCAGCATCTTGGGCGACCTGGTGCGGGTGGTGGGGGGTGACAAAGTCAGCGTTACCACCCTGGTAGGGGCCGACCAGGATGCCCATGTGTTTGAACCCAAACCGGGCGACGCCAAAGCCCTGCTGGCCTCCAAACTGCTAGTCATGAACGGGCTGGGCTTTGAGCCCTGGGCCGGCAAGCTGCTCAAGTCCACGGGTTACCGGGGCGAGACGGTGGTTGCCGCCAAAGGGGTGGAAGCGCGCTTTCTGCGCGCCGGCTCCGGCCACGCGCATGCACACGGCCAGGAGCCCGATCCGCACGCCTGGCAAAACCCCAACAACGTAATGCTCTACGTGCGCAACATTGCAGCCGGCCTGGGCAAAGCAGACCCGGCCAACGCGGCAAGCTACCAAGCCAATGCCAATGCCTACATCAAGGAGCTGCAAGCACTGGACGCCTGGGCGGCCGCCCAAATATTTGCCATTCCCGGCGGGCAACGCAAAGTGATTACCTCGCACGATGCCTTTGGCTACCTCGCTGCGCGCTACGACATCACCTTCCTCGCGCCGCAAGGCATCAACACCGAAGTCGAACCCAGCGCCAAACAGGTGGCCAAGCTCATCCAGCAGATACAGCGTGAAAAGATCGGGGCCGTGTTTCTGGAAAACATGAGCAACCCCCAGCTCATTGCCCAGCTCAGCAAAGACGCCGGCGCCCCTTTAGGTGCCAGCCTGTACGCCGATGCCCTGTCCGCCCCCGACCAGCCGGGCGCCACCTACCTGCAACTGATGCGCCACAACGTCACACATCTGGTGGCGGGCATGAAGTTGAACTGAAGGCTTTTTTTGCTATACATTCAGGAGCTGCTCGCGCACATTCAATGGGCGCTGCAGCCACTTTTGTATGCAATTTACCGTTTAGCTCACTCTGCACGGATTCCACAGTTAGTTCCCATGGCCAGCGATAAAGAACCCAAACTTTGGCTCACCATTCTCAAATTGGCGCTGGGCGCCGCCGCCATTGCCGGACTGGTGTGGCTGCTCCTGTGGTACGCCGCCAACTACGGCGGCGAAAGCATGACGCCACCGCTCAAACCCAAGGCAGACTGGGGCATCGTGCACGACTCGCCCATCCGCAGTAACCGCTGATCTGACCAAACCAACGCCGCAGCGTCACGCTTTCTGCAAGCGCGCAAACGTCTTGCGGAACTTGGCCACCTTGGGCGCAGCCACGGCCACGCAGTAACCCTGCGTGGGGTTGCGGGCAAAAAAATCCTGGTGGTAGTCCTCGGCCGGCCAGTAGTTGTGCAAGGGCAGCACCTCGGTCACGACGGGGCGGCTGTAGTGGCCGCTGGTCGTGAGCTCGGCGATGATGGCGCGCGCCTCGGCCTCTTGCTCCGGGGTGGAGTAATAAATGCCGCTGCGGTACTGGGTACCGGTGTCATTGCCCTGGCGGTTCAGGGTGGTGGGGTCGTGGATCACAAAGAAAATCTCCAACAACTCGCGGGTACTCACCACCGCCGGGTCGTACACCAGCTTCACCACCTCGTTGTGCCCCGTGGTGTCGGTGCACACGGCCTCATAACTGGGCTGGGGCAGATGGCCATTGCTGTAGCCGGACTCCACATCCACCACACCCTGCACCTCCACATACACACTCTCGGTGCACCAAAAGCAACCGCCACCCAAGGTGATAGTTTGAAGGGTCTGGCTCATAAAGTGCTCCTGAAATGAAGTGAATCGTGAAAGCAATGTCGTGCAAGGAGGCTGCATCTTACGGAAGCCCATGGTGATGACAGACACACCAGCCGAATGACCCGAACTTTGCACAACTTTGCCGTGCTCACCCCGGAAATGAAACCGCCCGCATTGACACTGCCCGGTGGCACCGGTACATTAATAACCAACCAGTCAGTAATTTATGCCTACCCTGCCCTCTCTGTGTGACCTTGCAGCCAACGCCCGCGCCAAACATGCGCGGCGCAAAGACGCGCGGCACGGCGAGTTGCTGGAAGCTGCCCTCGAGTTGTTTGTGGAAAAAGGCTTCGCCGCCACCCGGGCCGAAGAAGTCGCCAAGCGCGCAGGCGTCTCCAAAGGCACGCTGTTTCTCTACTTTGCAAGCAAGGAAGAGCTCTTCAAGGCGGTGGTGCGTGAAAACATTTCGGGCCGCTTCTCCGAGTGGAGCATTGAGCTGGAAAACTTCGAAGGCAGCAGTGCCGACCTGCTGCGCTACTGCATGACCGCCTGGTGGGAGCGCGTGGGCGCCACCAAGGCATCCGGCATTTCCAAGCTGATGATGAGCGAAGCCGGCAATTTTCCGGAACTTGCCGCCTTTTACCAAGAAGAAGTCGTCAAACCCGGCAACGACTTGATCCGCCGCATCTTGCAGCGGGGCGTGGACTCCGGCGAGTTCCGCACGCTGGATGTCGAGTACGGCGTTTACCTGCTGCTGGCACCCATGATGTTTCTGGCCCTGTGGCGCCACTCCATCGGCCACTGCGTAGCGGCCGATGCCCCGTTGGACCCCGTCGCCTACATCAACACCCATATCGATAACCTGCTGCTGGGCCTCACGGTGCGGCCACTAGCAGCCGGAGCACCTTCTGCGTGAGCGTATGAAACCCTGGATCAAATGGACTTCGGTCGCCATCAGCGTAGCGGTACTTGCGGGCGTAGGCCTGCGGCTGGTGAACTCCAACAAAGCCAAAAGAGAAGCCCTGGAAAGCCAACAGGCAGCCCTCAAAGTGCCGGTCAGCCTGGAGCTGGCTGCCAGTGACGTGGTGACGGCCCGCACCTTGGACCTGAGCCGCACCCTGCCCGTGTCCGGCCCCATCAAGGCGGTGAACTCCGCATTTGTCAAAGCCCGCGTCTCGGGTGAGCTTCAAGGTCTGACTGTGCGCGAGGGCGATATGGTCAAAGCCGGTCAGGTGCTGGCTCGGGTGGACTCTACCGAGTACCAGGCCCGCACCCGCCAGGCACAACAGCAAGCCGAGTCAGCCAAAGCGCAGGTGGACATTGCCCGCCGCAGCTTTGAGAACAACCGCAAGCTGGTCGACCAGGGCTTTATTTCGCAAACCGCACTCGAATCTTCCAGCGCCAGCCTTGCAGCGGCCGAGGCCTCCTACCGCGCTGCGATGGCAGGTGTGGATGTGGCGGCCAAATCACTGGAAGACACCGTGCTGCGCGCCCCCATCTCAGGCCAGGTCGCACAGCGCCTGACCCAGCCCGGCGAACGCGTGGCGATTGATGCGCGCGTGCTGGAAATCGTGGACCTGAGCCGCCTGGAAGTGGAAGCCAACCTGGCCGCTGCCGATTCGCTGGGTGTCAAACCCGGACAAACTGCGCAACTGACGGTAGAAGGCTCTGCCCAGCGCCTGCAAGCCCGCGTGGCCCGCATCAACCCCAGCGCGGTGGCTGGCAGCCGCTCCGTGCTGGTGTATTTGAGCCTGGAAAAGCCCGAAGGCCTGCGCCAAGGCCTGTTCGCCCAAGGCGCACTGGCGGTGGGTGTCAGCCGCACATTGGCTTTGCCGGTGAGCGCCATCCGCACCGACAAACCACAGCCCTATGTGCAGTGGGTGCAGGACAACAAGGTCGCCCACCAGACAGTGGAGCTGGGCGAGCGCGGTGAGGCAGACGGCGTGGCCGTGGTGGCCGTCAAAGGCATACCCGAGGGCACCCCCGTGTTAGCGGGTGCAGTGGGCGCCCTGCGTGCGGGAACCGCTATCAAAACCATAGCAGGCAGCCGCTGATGTGGTTCACCCGCGTTAGCCTCCAGAACCCGGTGTTTGCCACCATGGTCATGCTGGCCCTGGTGGTACTGGGCCTGTTTTCGCTGCAGCGGCTGCAGGTCGACCAGTTCCCGAATATCGACTTCCCGGTGGTGGTGGTGATTACCGACTACCCCGGCGCATCGCCCGAGATTGTGGAGAGCGAAGTCTCCAAAAAAGTGGAGGAAGGCGTCAACTCGATTGCCGGTATCAATGCCCTGACCTCACGCAGCTACGAAGGCCAGAGCGTGGTGGTGATCGAGTTTGGCCTGCACATCGATGGCCGCAAGGCGGCCGATGATGTGCGCGAAAAGGTGGCGGCCGTCAAACCCAACTTACGTACCGAGGTGAAAGAACCCCGCGTGCTGCGCTTTGACCCGTCCTCGCGCGCCGTGTGGTCAGTGGCCGTGCTGCCGGATAACGCCAACGGAGCGAAAGCACTCACCGCCGTGGAGCTAACCAACTGGGCCGAGCAAAACTTCAAAAAGCGCTTGGAAAACGTGCGCGGCGTGGGCTCAGTCACCTTGGTGGGGGGCACCAAGCGGGAAATTAACCTCTACCTGAATCCGCAGGCGCTGGAATCTTTCGGCATCACGCCCGACCAAGTGGTCACCGCGGTCACCAACGAAAACCAGGACCTGCCCCTGGGCACCATCCACTCAAACGAGCAGGAGCGCGTGATTCAGGTACAAGCCCGCATGCTGCGGCCCGAGGACTTCGGCAGCATCATCGTGGCCCGCAAAAACGGCACGCCGGTGCGCCTGGACCAGGTCGCCCGCGTGGCGGACGGCGCCCAGGAAGCCGAAACCCTGGCCCTCTACAATGGCCAGCGCACCCTGCTGATGAATGTGCAAAAGTCGCAGGACGAAAACACCATCATGGTGGTGGACGGCCTGATCAAAACGCTGGCAGAGATGCAAAAGCAACTACCACCCGGCGTGCGGCTGGAGCAGATTACCGACGGCTCCCGCCAGATCCGCGTATCCGTGGACAACGTGCGGCGTACGCTGATTGAAGGTGCGGTGCTGACCGTGCTCATCGTGTTCCTGTTCCTGAACTCGTGGCGGTCCACCGTGATCACCGGCCTCACATTGCCGATTGCGCTGATCGGCACCTTTTTGTTCATGAATGCCTTCGGCTTCACCATCAACATGATCACGCTGATGGCCCTGTCGCTGTGCGTGGGCCTGTTGATTGACGACGCCATCGTGGTCCGCGAAAACATCGTGCGCCACGTGCAGATGGGCAAAAACGCCTTCAATGCCTCGTTGGACGGAACGCAGGAAATCGGCCTGGCCGTGCTGGCCACCACCCTCTCCATCGTGGCCGTGTTCCTGCCCATCGGCTTCATGGGCGGCATCATCGGCAAGTTCTTCCACGAGTTCGGTATCACCATCGTGGCGGCAGTGCTGATCTCGATGTTTGTGAGCTTCACGCTGGACCCCATGCTCTCCAGCGTCTGGCACGACCCCAGCATTGAAAGCCATGGCAAACATCACGCCCCGGTGGACTGGTACGACAAGACCATAGGCCGCGTCACCGGCCTGTTTGACCGCGGTACCGAGGCCCTGGCCGAGGGCTACCAAAGCATCCTGCGCTGGGCGCTGGTGCACAAGCTGGCCACGGTGCTGATTGCGGTGGGCATTTTTGTGGGCAGCATCTTGATGGTGCCGCTTCTGGGCACCGAGTTCGTGCCCAAGTCCGACTTCTCGGAAACCTCGCTCACCTTCAACACGCCAGTCAGCTCCTCGCTCGAAGTGACCGAGGCCCGCGCCCGGCAGGTGGAGGCCATCATCCGTGAGTTCCCCGAGGTGCGTTACACGTTGACCACCATCAACACGGGCAATGCGCAGGGAAAAATTTACGCCAACATCTACATCCGCCTGGTAGACCGCAAAGACCGCAGCCTGAGCGTGGACCAGATGTCGGTCAAGCTGCGCCAGCGCTTGCGCAATGTGGCGGGCATCACGGTGACCCACGTAGGCCTTCTAGACGCGGTGGGCGGGCAAAAGCAGATTCTGTTTTCCATCCAGGGGCCGGACACGCATGAGCTGGAGCGCTTGACCGTGTTGGCCCTGGAGAAGGTGCGCGATGTTCCCGGCCTGGTCGATCTGGACTCCAGCATGAAACCCAATAAACCCACGCTGGACGTGCAGGTGCGGCGGGATGCGGCCTCTGACCTCGGTCTGAATGTGGCGCAAATCGGCAGCGCCCTGCGCACCTTGATTGCCGGCAAAACCGTGGGCAACTGGCGCGCGCCGGATGATCAAACCTACGACGTCAACGTACGCCTGGCGCCCGATGCCCGCAACGCCGCCGTCGACCTGCAGCGCCTGCCCTTCACCGTGGGCAGCAACGCGGACGGTAGTGCCCGCATCGTGCGCCTGAACCAGGTCGCCGACGTGCGCGAATCCACCGGCCCCAATCAGATCAACCGCCGCGACCTCACGCGCGAGGTCTCCATCAGCGGCAACGTGTCCGGCCGCTCGACGGGCGAGGTGTCGGCCGACATCAAGACCGCGATGGACAGCATCAGCCTGCCGCCGGGCTACAGCTATAAATTCAGCGGCTCCACCAAAGACATGGCTGAAGCCTTTGGCTACGCCATCTCGGCGCTGGTGCTGGCCATTGTGTTTATCTACATGATTCTGGCCAGCCAGTTCAAGAGCTTTTTGCAACCGCTGGCACTTATGACCGCCTTGCCGCTCACGCTGATCGGTGTGGTGCTGGCGCTGATGATGTTCAACTCCACGCTCTCCATGTTCTCCATCATCGGGGTAGTGATGCTGATGGGCTTGGTCACCAAAAACGCCATCCTCCTGGTGGACTTTGCCATCCGCGCGCGGGAGGACCAGACGGACGCGAACGGCCGCACCATCCCCGGCATAGGGCGCTCCGAAGCCTTGCTGCTGGCCGCCAAAGTGCGCCTGCGCCCCATCCTCATGACCACGCTGGCCATGATCTTCGGCATGGTGCCACTGGCCTTTGCCTTGACCGAAGGCTCCGAAATGCGTGCCCCCATGGGCCAGGCGGTGATTGGCGGCGTCATCACCTCCTCCCTGCTCACCCTGGTGGTGGTGCCCGTGGTGTATTGCTATATGGATGATCTGGCCGCCTGGGCCAAGCGCTTGTGGGCCGGCTCAGCCGCCACCGGCCGGTAAAATTTGTCACACCCTTTAAACGTGACCCAAGGAAACTTCGCCATGCATCCGAATCAAGCCCGTTTCAACATGATCGAGCAACAAATCCGCCCGTGGAATGTGCTCGACCTCCAAGTCCTGGAATTGCTGGACAACGTGCACCGCGAGGAGTTTGTGCCCGCCGCCCACAAGGCTCTGGCGTTTGCCGACCTCGAAATCCCCCTGCCCGCCGGCCAGTGCATGCTCGCCCCCCGCCTGGAAGCCCGCCTGCTGCAAGACGTGGCAGTGCAGTCCCACGAGACCGTGCTGGAAATCGGTGCCGGCTCCGGCTTCATGGCCGCCCTGCTAGCCCACCGTGCCCGCCAGGTGCTGACCCTGGAAATCGTGCCCGAACTCGCCGCTTTTGCCCGCAGCAACCTCGCACAAGCCGGCCTGACCAACGTCACCGTGCGCGAAGCCGATGGCTCCAAGCTGGCCGCCGCAGAAGGCAACTTCGACGTGATCCTGCTCAGCGGCTCTGTGGGCCAGATTCCGCAAGACCTGCTGCAGCGCCTGAATGTGGGCGGCCGTCTGGCGGCCATCGTGGGAGATGACCCGGTCATGCAATGCACCATCGTCACCCGCACCAGCGCTACCGATTTCCGCACCAGCGCCACCTGGGAAACCGTGGTGCAGCGCCTGCAGGGCTTTGCAGAGCCTGAGCGTTTCCAGTTTTAAACCTCCCTGTGCAATTGGCATGATCAGTCAAATCCGTCCCACCGACCTAGAAGCCTGGTACGCCAGCGTGGAAGGCCATGGCCAGCCTCTGGTGCTGGATGTGCGCGAGCCCCACGAACTGGCCTTGGCCAGCGTGGCGCCGGACGGATTGGAGGTGCTCAGCATTCCCATGGGGGTGATTCCGGTGCGTATCCACGAATTGCCTGCCGACCGGCCCATCGCCTGCCTGTGCCACCACGGTGCGCGCAGCATGCAGGTCGCACTGTTTTTGCAGAGCCGGGGCTTTGAAGACCTGGCCAACATCGCCCGCGGTATCGATGCCTGGTCCCTGGACAGAGACCCTGCAATCGCCCGCTATTGAGGCCCACGGCAAACGCACGCAACACCCCCTTTGTTTTATTGACATTTCGACTGAGAAAGCACTCCATGCACCGCACTACCTCTTTACGACTGCCCTTGTTGCCCCTGGCACTGGCCCTGGCCGGCGCCCTGGTGGCCCCCCATGCGGGCGCCCAAAGCCTGCAAGACCTGTACACCGCCGCCCGCGGGTTTGATGCGAGCTACCAGTCGGCCAAGAGCCTGTTTGATGCCAACCTGGCCAAGGCCGAGCAAGCCAAGGCCTTGTTGCTGCCCACCGCCAACTTTGCGCTGGGGGCCAGCCGCTCCAACCAGGAGATCCTGCCCAACCCGGACCGCAGCTATGGCGCCCAGACCGCCACCATCAGCGCATCGCAACCGCTGTACCGCCCGGTCAACGCAGCGAGCTATGAACAAGGCATGAAGAGCGTTGAAGCCGCGAAAGCCCAGTTGCAAGTGGCTGAGCAAGACCTGATCGTGCGCGTCAGCCAGGCCTACTTCGATGTGCTGGCCTCCTCGGACAGCCTCACCTTCGTAAAGGCGCAAAAAGCCGCTGTGGCCGAGCAACTGGCCTCCGCCAAACGCAACTTCGAGGTCGGCACCTCCACCATCACCGACACCCGCGAAGCCCAGGCGCGTTTTGACCTGGTGGTCGCCCAAGAGCTGGCCGCTGAAAACGACCTGCGCGTCAAAACCCTCGCGCTGACCCAACTGGTGGGCGTGAGCAATGCAAGCCCCAAACCGCTGGCAGCACCGGTGGTGCTGGCACCCATTGAGCCCGCCGACCCCGAAGCATGGGTGCAACAGTCAGAAGCCCAGCACCCCGGCCTGGCCCAACTCAAGGTTGCGCTGGACGTGGCCAAGCTCGAAACCGCCAAGGCCGAAGCCGGCCACAAGCCCACGCTGGACTTGACGGGTAGCTACTCTGCGGTAAACAACAACGGTACCTCCACCGCCATCGGCGACAGCAGGGTGAATGTGGCCACCGTGGGCGTGAGCTTCAACCTGCCCCTGTTTGCCGGCTTTGCCACCCAGAACCGCATCAAGGAAACCCTGGCGCTGGAAGACAAGGCCCGCACCGATCTGGAAGCCAGCCGCCGCACCATCGCCCAAGGCACCCGCACCGCCTTCTTCGGCGTGCAAAGCGGGCAGGCGCAGGTGAAGGCTTTTGAAGCCGCCGAAGCCTCCAGCCAAAGCGCGCTGGACGCCAACAAACTGGGCTACCAGGTGGGTGTGCGCATCAACATCGATGTGCTCAACAGCCAGAGCCAGCTCTACAGCACCAAAGCCAGCCTGGCCAAGGCGCGCTACGACGTGCTGGTGGGCGGCTTGAAGCTCAAGCAAGCGGCCGGCACGCTCAAGGCAGAAGACCTGGCACCCATCAACAACCAGCTGGTGCCCTGAAAATTACTGCTTGTGAATCACAGCGGCCACTTCGGTGGCCGTTTTCATTGCAGCGCCCCGGTGCGCGGCGCCCAGGCCCCAAGCCGCGTCCTGCATGGCTTGCAAGCGTGTGGGGTCTGCGGCTAGGGCCACCGCCTCGGTCACGGCGTGGGCCAGGTCTGCGCACCGCAGCGCGGCACCAGCCTCTGCCGCCAGCGTGGAGGCTTCTGCAAAATTGAAAAGGTGCGGCCCCATGAACACCGGCACGCCGCACGCGGCCGCTTCAATCAGGTTTTGCCCGCCCAGGGGCGCAAAACTGCCCCCCAGCAAAGCGGCATGGGCGATGCCGAAATACAGCGCCATTTCGCCCAGCGAGTCGCCCACCCACACATCAGCCGTCTGCGGCACCTCGCCCCACTGGCTGCGCCGGCTCACTGCATAGTCGGCATCGACAAACAGCTGCGCCACCTCCGCAAAGCGCTGGGGATGGCGCGGCACCACCAGCAACTGGAATGGCAAGGACGCCCCGCCCTGCGAAACACTTGCTATGGTTTCAGGAGCTGCTTGCGCAGACACTGCGTGCGCTAGAGGCCATTTTTGCTTCAAAACGTCGAGCAGCATCTGCTCTTCGCCTTCCCGCGAACTGGCAAACATCAGCACCGGGCGCCCCGCACTCGCGCGCCAGGCGCGACCTTGCGCCAGCAAGGCGGCATCCGGCGTGGCATCAAACTTGAAATTGCCCAACACGCCCCGCACTGGCGCACCCAGCTCACGCAGACGTTGGGCATCTGCTTCGCTCTGCGCCCACACCGCGTACAAGCCGCGATACGCGGGGCCAGCCAGCCAGCGCAGGCGCAAAGACTGTTGGTAGGTTTTGTCACTCATGCGGGCATTGACCAGGCACAGGGGCACACCGCGCTGCGCACAGCCGGCCACCAGATTGGGCCAGACCTCGGTTTCCATGAGCAGGCCCACATCGGGCTGAAAACGGGCGAGAAAACGCCCTACTGCCGCAGGCGTGTCCCACGGCTGCCAGACCTGCACATCGCCGGGCTGCAGCAAAGCTTTGCCGGCCTCGCGCCCGGTCGCCGTGCCGTGGGTCAGCACCAGGCGCATGCCAGGCAGGGTGTCGCGCAGCCGCGCCAGCAGCACGGTAGCGGCGCGGGTTTCCCCCAGCGACACCGCGTGCAGCCAGACCACGGGCGGGCGCTGCGCGCCCTCTGCTGGCCGGGGCAGCCCCTCCACAGCAGGGTCGTAGTAGCCAAAGCGCTGCGGGATCCACTCACCATACAAGGGCTCGGCCTGCGCACGGCGCAGCAGTTTGCGCCGCACCAAAGGCTGGGCAGCGTAGGTCAGCAGGGAATAGAGGGCGCGCATCAACATGGGGGGGTCACAGGCAGATTCAGCGGCTCAGCACCGGGGTGGCCAGCGCCTCCCAGGCGGACCACACGGACTCCACATCCGGGCACGGTTGTGCGACCACGCTGCATTGCCGCGCGGGCTTGCCGCGTGCGTCCAGCGCCGCCGGGCCAGTGCGCCAGGCGGTGTCAAAGTTGTAGATTTGCACATGGGGCAAGTCCAGCGCCACCGCAATGTGGCTCACGCCACTGTCCACGCCCACCACGCCGGCGCAGTGGGCCAAGGTGTCAGTGAGCACGTCCAGCCCCACGGCAGGCAGCACCCAGGCCTCGTCGACCCCGGCGGCAATCGCCTGGCTGGTGGCCAGCTCGCGGGCGCCGGCATGGGGCAAGGCCACGCTGAAGCCGGCATCGTTCAATCGGCGGCCCAGCGCAATCCAGTGCTCCAGCGGCCACTCTTTGTCAGCCCGTGAGGTGCCATGCACCAGCGCCACCAGCGGCTTGCGGGGCACAAAGGGGTTGTCGGCATGGCCCAGGTGCTTGGGCAGCGGCGCGCTCAAGGCGCGAGCCTGGCCCACCAACCCGAAGCGCAGCGCATCCGCGGGCGTATAGCCCAGCGCTTTTGCACACAGCAAGCGGCCGCGCTGTACGGCATGCACATGGGGCTCCAGCGCAATGGCCGTATCTGCCACCCAGCGAGTCGGCGCCTCGTAGCCCGAGCCTTCGGTCTGGTTGGCCATGGCGTAGCGGCGCCCCTCGGGCGTAGTACGAGCCAGCCACGCTACCAGCGCGGATTTGCTCAGGCCTTGCAGGTCGATCACCGCGTCATAGTCGTCTTGCTGCAGGTCGGCCTTGAAGCTGCGCCAGGCGGCACGGGTAGCCGCGGCGAATGGCTTTTTGCTCCAGGCACGGAGTTCGCAAGGGATGACCCGCGACACGCCCTCGCAGCGCGCCACCAGTGGCGCAAAGCCGCGCTCTACCACCCAGTCGATGCGGGCTTTCGGAAAAGCAGCGCGCAGGTCTTGCACCGCCGGCATGGTGTGCACCACGTCTCCCAAGGACGAGAGCTTGACGATCAAAATCTTTTGGGGCGCTTTCAATGGGCCGCCTCCATGAGTGCGGCGTCGGGCTGGATGCGTCGCACCCATCCCATCAGCAGGGCCTGAATGCGGGCCAGCGCTTCGGGCGTGCGCCCCTCGCAGCGCATTACCAGCACCGGTGTGGTGTTGGAGGCGCGCAGCAGGCCGAAGCCATCGGGCCAGTCCACGCGCAGACCGTCCACGGTGTTGGGGCGGGCATCCGCATCCAAGGTCAAATTCGCCAGCAACTGCGCCACCAGCGCATGCGCCTCGCCCTCCTGGCAGGCAATGTGCAGCTCGGGGGTGATGTAGCTGTCGGGCAGCGCGTGCAGCACGGCGTTGGCGTCCGCACTGCGGCTCAGCACTTCCAGCAGGCGGCAGGCGGCATACGTGCCATCGTCAAAACCGAACCAGCGGTCGCCAAAAAACACATGACCACTGATTTCGCCGCCCAGGGGCGAATTCAAGGCGCGCATCTTGGCTTTGATCAGGGAGTGACCGGTGCGGTCCATCACCGGCACGCCACCGGCAGCCTCAATCACGGGCGCCAAGCCTTGGCTGCATTTGGCATCGAACACCACGGCTGCACCGGGGTGGCGCGTTAGCACATCGGGCGCCAGCAGCATGAGTTGCCGGTCGGTATGGATGGTGCGGCCATCGCGGGTGACGAGGGCCACGCGGTCGCCATCGCCGTCCCAGGCCAGGCCCAGTTCGGCATCGCCCTCACGCAGGGCGCGCACCAGGTCAGCCAAGTTTTCAGGGCGACTGGGGTCGGGGTGATGATGAGGGAAATGCCCGTCCACCGCGCTGTGCAGCTCTTGCACCTCGCAGCCTACGGCGCGCAGCACCGCCGGTGCGCTGGCACCGGCCACGCCATTGCCGCTGTCCACCACCACCTTCATGGAGCGGGCCAGTTGAATGTCTTGGACTATGCGCTCGCGGTAGGCGGGCAGCACATCGACGCGCTGCACCGGCTGTGCCGGCCATGCCTCATCCGCAGACACCGCATCGTCCGGTCGCGCCAGCAGCGCCTCCATGCGCAAGCGCAAGTCCTGCACCGCATCGCCATACAAAGCCTGGCGGTGCAGCACCATCTTGAAGCCGTTGTCGTCTTTGGGGTTGTGACTGCCCGTGACCTGGATACCGTGCGGGCACAGGGTATGGGTCGCAAAGTACAGCTGGGGCGTGGTGGTTTGGCCGATGTCAATCACCTGCACACCCGCCACCGACAAGCCTTGCATGAGTGCCTCTGCCAAGGCGGGGCTGCTCAGTCGCCCATCGCGGCCCACGGCCACGGCCTCACCGCCCTGCTCGTGCACCAGCGCCGCAAATGCACGGCCCAGCAGGTGCGCCACCGCCGGCGTCAACGTGGAGGGCACGGTGCCGCGGATGTCGTAGGCTTTGAAAATTCGGGGGGACAGGTGCATGCAGCTGAGCGGGTAAGGGCCGGTTCCGCCAGAGGGCGGGTGGGCAGGATTGTAGGCGGCAGCCACATGTCCGGAAACGGCTACTCCGGGCGCAGGCGCTGCGTATCATCCGTCCCATGCCCCGCCACGCCACGCACCCGCCCGCCCCAGCGCCTGCCACCGGTCCACACGACTCCCTGGCGGTGGACGATGCCGGCCGCTACCTTGCTCTGAAGGCGCGGGATGCGCGGTTTGACGGCCGGTTTTTCACCGGCGTGACCAGCACCGGCATCTATTGCCGCCCCGTCTGCCGGGTCCGCACACCCAAGCCGGAGAACTGCCGGTTTTTCGACCGCGCGGCGCAGGCCGAGGCGGCCGGCTTCCGGCCCTGCCTGCGTTGCCGACCCGAGCTGGCTCCGGGTGCCAACCGCTGGCACAGCCCCCACGCCTGGACCACCCAAGACGCCAGCAGCCTGCTGGCGCTGCAAGCCGCCGAGTTGATGGACACGGCCGCCGCCTGGAGCGACGAGCCCATCAGCGCGGCCGGCGTGGCGCAGCGCATGGGCATCAGCGATCGGCATTTGCGCCGTATTTTTGATGCGCACTGGGGCGTCTCGCCCTTGCAATACCTGCAAACCCGCCGCCTGCTGCATGCCAAGCAATTGCTCACCGACACCACGCTCCCGGTTGCCGAGATTGCCCAGCTCAGTGGCTATGCCAGCCAGCGTCGTTTTCACACCGCGTTTCTGGCGCATTACCGGCTCCAGCCCACGGCCTTGCGCAAGCAGGCGGCAGGCAGCGCGGTACAGGCCGCCCACGCGGCCGGCGAGCCCCAAAGCGGATTCACCCTGCACGCGGCCTACCGCCCGCCGCTGGACCACCACAGCCTGCTCCGGTTTTTTCAGCAGCGGGCACTTGCCGGGCTGGAACTGGTGGACCCTGCCGCCGGCACCATGGCCCGCACCCTGGCGCTGCGCCACCGCGGCAGCACCTTACGCGGGGTGGTAGCAGCCCGCTGGCAACCGGCACACCACCGGGTGGAGTTACACATCAGCGCAGCGCTGGCCCCGGCCCTGCCCGGCGTGCTGGCGCGCATGCGCGCTTGGTTGGACTTGGATGCCGACCCGACGTACCTGGAGCCTTTGCTGGCCGCGGACTTCCCCGAGGCCATCGGTGTGCGGGTTCCCGGCAGCCTGGATGGTTTTGAGTTGGGCGTGCGCGCCATTCTGGGTCAGCAAATCACCGTGCAAGCCGCACGCACCCTGACCCAGCGCCTGCTGGAGCCTTGGGGAGCCCCCCTGGAGTCCGCATGGCCCGGACTGCAGCTATGTTTTCCGGATGCTGCCACTGTAGCCCGCATCCCGCCGGACGCGCTGGGTGCCATGGGCATTGTCAAATCCCGGCAACAGGCCCTGATTGCACTGGCACGCGCCGTAGACAGCGGCACATTGGCCTTGCACCCGGGCGCCCCGGTAGAGGCCACCCTGCAAGGGCTGCTGGCACTGCCGGGCGTCGGCCCGTGGACCGCACATTACATTGCCATGCGGGCCTTGCGTTGGCCAGACGCCTTTCCCGCCGGGGACGTGGTGGTGCAGCAAGTGCTCGGTGTGCGCGACGCGCCCCACCCCGCCCGTGCAGCCGAGGCACGCTCACAGACGTGGCGCCCGTGGCGGGCCTACGCCACAGTGCGGGCCTGGCACAGCGCTAAATAAACACTTCCTCATGCTATTAAATTCATAGCTACTCGCGCACCAATTTCAAGCACCAAAGGCCTGTTTTATGAAAATCCCTCTGTCTGCCACCATCTCCCGAGGCCACAGCCCCTGGGGCGATCTGGTGTTCGCCGCGCACGATGCCGGACTCCTCGGCATCTGGTTCGACGGGCAAAAGCACCAACCCGACTTTTCCCGTCACCACCATGCCGTGCATCCCATTGCCACTGTGGCGCAACGCCAGCTGGATGCGTATTTCGCCGGCGAATTGGCCGAGTTTGATGTGCCACTGGACCTCTCCAGCGGCACCGAATTTCAACAATCCGTGTGGCGCGCCCTGTTGGGTGTGCCCCATGGCCTTACCATCAGCTACGGGGCATTGAGCACCCGCGTGGGCAAGCCCAGCGCAGTGCGCGCGGTGGCCGGAGCCGTGGGCCGCAACCCGGTCACCGTGATCGTGCCCTGCCACCGCATCATTGGCAGCAATGGCGCACTCACCGGCTACGCCGGTAGCCTGCACCGCAAAGTCGCCCTTCTGGAACTTGAAACACGAAAGCACTGAGTGAGCACCTCCACATCAGCCCCCGCCTCCGCCCCGCGTACCTGGGTGATCGACTTCATCGTATTGGCCGCCATCTGGGGTGCCTCCTTCTTGTTCATGCGCACCAGCGGCAAAGCCTTTGGTGCCCTGCCCACGGCCGGGCTGCGGGTGATGATTGCCAGTCTGTTTTTGCTGCCCCTGCTGGCGGTACGCGGTCAGCTCCCCGCCTTGCGCCAGCACTGGAAGCTCAGCTTTACCGTGGGCGTGCTGAACTCCGCCATTCCTTTTGCCTGCCTGTCCTGGGCCCTGCTTTCTATCTCCACCGGTTTGTCCGCGCTCATCAATGCCACCGTCCCGCTGTTTGGTGCGGCCATTGCCTGGTGGTGGCTGGGTGACAAATTGCAGGGCTCACGGGTGTTGGGCCTGGTCATCGGCTTTGCGGGCGTGGCCTTGCTCGCTTTGTTTCGCGACACCGGCGGCGGCCATGCAGAGGGTGCCAGCGGCTGGCAGGCCATTCTGGCTTGTCTGACAGCCTGCTTCTTCTATGGGCTGTCTGCCAGCTTCACCCGGCGCTTTCTGCCCGGTGTGCCCTCTCTGGTGCTCGCGACCGGCAGCCAGCTGGGCGCATCGCTGGCACTGCTGCCTCTCACCTGGTGGGCGTGGCCTGCAGAGGCAGCGCCTGCGCAGGCCTGGGGTGCCGTCATCGCGCTCGGCGTGGTCTGCACCGGTTTGGCCTATGTGATTTTCTTTCGCCTGATTGAGCGCACCGGCCCTTCCCGTGCCCTGTCGGTTACCTACGCCATTCCGATGTTTGCCATCCTGTACGGGGTGCTGCTTTTGGGGGAGTCTGTGACCCTGTGGATGGGCATATGCGGCGCCATCATCATGCTAGGCACCTCGCTCTCCACCGGCTTGATTGCGTGGGGAAAAGCACCCGCGGGGCGCAAGCCCTAGAGCAAGCCGGCCATGACGTTGATGCTCAAGGCCAGCACCAACATATTGAAAGCAAACGCGGCCAGGCTATGCAGCAATGTGAGGTGGCGCATGGGCCTCGAAGTCACCACCACGTCCGACACCTGGGACGTCATGCCCACCACGTGGGCGTAGTATAGAAAATCAAAATAATCCGGTGGCAACACCCCGGGGAATTGCAGGCCGCCCCCGGCCGGGTGCCGCCCCAGCTCTGACTGGTAGTACAAATGGGCGTACCTGAAGGCAAAGATGCACTGCATCAACAGCCATGAACTCACCAAAGCAAGGGCAGATACCGCCACATGCCCCACCCGCACCCAAGGCCCCATGTCCCGGCTGTTGGACAACAGCATGGCAATTGCAGCCACGCTGGCAAATACCGACATCAGCAACAAGCTAAACCACACGGCACTGGGTTGATCTTGCGACTGTGCCCGGGCCTTGGTACGGGGTGCGTCAAACACCACCGCCAGCCACCACGCGAGGACGACATAAGTGCTCGCTCCCAGAGTCCACGCCATCAATCCCTGAAGACCTGAGCTCCACGGAGTGGGAACAAAAGCCGCAACCAAACCGACACTGGCCCCGAGCAGCAAGCGCTGGTGTCCGGTAGTGTGTGAAAGACGCTGCAACAACATGCTCGGATTGTGCATGCGCGGTTCATGCGCACAAACTGCGAGACAACAAAAAAGCCGATGCATTCGCATGCATCGGCTTTGTAATTTGGCGGAGTGGACGGGACCTACCGGAAAAAAAGCCCGTTTTCCCTCTGTGCAGCTGTGGGTGGCAGCACAAAAACACGAAAAAAACCGATACCTAAAATGCTACCACGATGGGCGGCGGTTAGGAACTTGGACGAGACTCCGACTGCGAGTCTCACAGCCATGCGATCTGCTGACGGTGCTGACAGTGCTGACGCTTGCTGACAAGCCCGTCAGCACTCTAAGTCATTGAATTCATTAAGGAAATTGCAATTTGCTGACATGCTGACGCCGTTGGGCTACGCCGGTCAGCAGCGAGTCGCGGTTCAAGGGCATAACCACTTCCGACGCCGTGGCTGCTGACATTGCTGACGCCTGTTGACGAGCCTGTCAGCACGGTAAGTCATTGATTTTATTAAGGAAAACTTAGTTTGCTGACATGCTGACGTTTACCCGTCCTAGGAACTAAACTCTTGAAACCCCTTGATTGCTGACGTTTTTGAAATAAAGTCAGCAAACTCATTGACTATTGCTGACGATTTTCGTAAACTGTCAGCAGTTCATCACAACAAGGAGGCAAATATGAAGAAAACAGAGAATCCCATTGAGTCGTCCACCCCTGCGGTGGCACCCCTGCCGGTAGTGTCTGGGGTCTACGAAATCAAGACCCCCACGGGCGACGGCCGTGCAGCCTTAGAGGCGATGGCAGCAGCATCCCCGGTGCCCACCTATGTCTATTCGCAAGAGCAGGTTGACGATCTGATCGTGAACACCCTCGCCCCTAATGAGACGCTATGGCGGGCTTTCGCCAAACCCAGCATTCACGGCAAGTTTGTTCAGGCAGCCATTGACCCTACCCGGTCGATGGTGCGTTCCATGCTGTCTGTGGTCGCTGGCGGCAAGTGGCCAACACTGGATGCCTGCATCCCTCCCGGCAGCATCTTGGACGATGTGGACCGCATGTTCTACGAAGGAACAGACATCCCGCGAGAGCTGCCGTTTTTCACGGTGATTCACTACATTGCCGCGATGCTGTTGCAGCAAGATGTGCAGATCGAGGTCGAGGGCCGCACGACCCGGCCCGACATCTGGACCATTGCACTCGCACCATCCGGTGCAGGCAAGACGTTCACGCAGAACGTCATTGAGGAAATTTTCGGCAAGGGCGTGCGGCAGTTCCCCGAAGCGGCGTCAGCGGCCAAGTTTGTCGAGTGCCTGCGAGACAACAACCATTCGTTGTGGCTCCGCGATGAGTTCGCTCAATACCTCAGCTCCGTGGAGACACAGAGCCACATGGCACAGGTCAAAGACTTCCTGCTCCGCACCTACGACAACAACGACATCGAACACCGCACGAAGGAAGAGGATGTCATCGTCGAAGACCCGGCCCTGACGATCTTCGGCACGACACCATTTGCGACGATCAAGAACTATCTTTCGAGCGAGTCCTTGGTGGACGGCTTCGCCCAGCGGTTCGCGTTCGTGGTTGCTGAGCGTGATGAGCGTCGCATCAAGCCAATCTATCGCACCAAGGCACGGTTGCCCCAAATCCAAGAGAAGTGGGCCGCGAACCTCGCCACGCAGTTCCACAAGGTTTATCACGTCGATGACGTGGGCATCGCAGCCTACGAGGAAGCGTTCTACATGATCGTCGCTCGCAGCGGCTCGGAGTCCATCGACGAGAGCTTCTCACGTCGCATCATGTGGCGGTCCCTCAAATACGCGTTGATCTACCACGTCATCACCGGCAAGACCGACAACGTGTTGCACGCCGAAGACTTGACGTATGCCGCCCGTTTGGCTGCACTGAACCTGCGTGATCTTCGCAAGGTGCTGGACCAATACGACATGCCTGTCTTCAACGACATCTCGAAGAAGGCCAAATCGTTCGTTGAACGTCGTGCCGCCAGCGGCTTGAAGACGAGCAAGCGTGATCTGGTCGCTGGTGTGCGTGGCGTGGGCAAGGCTACCGAAGCTCAGGAGATGCTCGAATTCCTTGCGGATGACCCGGCACTTGCTCCGCACATTGAGCTGGCCGCAGCCCGAAAAAGCAACAGTGGCCGCTCGTCCTACTGAGCTGAACATTGGCCGGGCGGAGATTGACACCTCGCCCGCCCGGCTCAAGACTGGTTCCAGTTCATGGAGGAGTTGCATGTCCAACACACTGATACCTAGCCCGATGATTACAGCGAGTGAGCTGCTTCACGTCAATCTTGACTCCATGCAGCTCGACGATCTGATTGAGCATCAGCGGGAGGCGTTGGACGCGTTAGCGGAGCTGAACGACCGCCTCAATCTGCCGGGACGCAAGAGTGCGGATGAACGCCGCAACATGACCCGGCTGTGGAAGGCCCTGATGGTGCACTTGGCACAACTCCGCGATCTGATCAACGCACGCAAGGCCGCAATGGCCTTGGTGCAGGCCGCTCAGGCGGAAGGGGCTGTCAACACTATGCACGACAGCCGCCCTTTCCGCCACTGACCGCGACCGCCAACTGAGCGGGGTGGAGTTGGATCGCTTGCGATGCAGCTCCACCCCGCTCCATCTTTTGCGAGCCGCCAATGCTGGGAACGATGCCACGCAGGGCATGGTTCCCAGCTCGGCGAGCTGCCGAGGCGTGAGCCTCGGCACATGCCCCCCGCCCTCGTAGGGCGGGGTTGGGGGTGGGTCGAACAGAACCGAGCTTCGCTCGGTGTAGTGAGTAGACCGAACGTTCAGACGGGCGGGCGTGCCATCTTCGGCTGCTCGCGGTATCACTGCGGTATGACTACGACACATACCGCAGGCCATCCGTCAGCACCCGCGTATGCGGTGCTGAGGGTGGATCGCCGCAAGGCGAAGGCCATGGCTGCCATCGCGGCAGCCAGCGGCCACCAACTCCGCACGAATCCGCCGCCAAACGCCGATCCCAACGCACCGCCGCCTATCGTGATGCACCTCGCCGCAGGCAAGACGCCTTACCAAGCGGCCCAACATCTGCTCAATGGTGCGGAGCGACGGAACCGCGACACGGTGCTGTGCCGAGAGATAGTTCTGTCGGCGAGCCCGAGCTACTTCCGGCCCGGTCGGGAGCACATGGGCGGCGTCTATGAACCGGAGCGATTGAAGGCGTGGGCCTCGGCGGCGTTGGCATGGGCCAAGCGGACTTGGCCGGACCAGCTCGCATCCATGGTGCTGCATGCCGATGACGAAGTTACACCGCATGCCCACCTGCTAGTGGTGCCACGCACACGAACCGCAGCGGGTGCATGGAAGCTCAACAGCAAGGCCCTATTTGACAAGGAACGGCTACGCGAATTGCAGACCAGCTTCGCCGAAGCTCTGCAACATCTGGGCATTCGACGCGGTGAGCCTGGCAGCCAGGCCAACCACACCGAAGTGCGTCAGTTCTACGGGACCATCCAGCAGGCCAAGGACTTGCCACAACGAGCCGCCATCCCTGCGGCACCGAAGCCGCCGACGCGGCCCGAGGGCCTTGCTGCTGGTGCATCGAAGGTCGGCGAGGCCCTAGGCATTGAGACGGCCTACCAGAAGGAGGTCAAGGCACACGAGGCAGCCATGCGGGCATGGCGTCAGACCGTCAAGGAGCTACTTCAGGCAGACACACAGGCGTGGGATCGCATGCGAGCCATGGCGTCGGTGGCACCCATCAAGCAACGCAGCCAGCGTCAGGCGACTCCCTCGCCTACCGTCCAGCCATCCCCAAAAGTGCAATCAAGTCCAGCTCGTCCGCGTCCTAGATGAGGCATTCGACCAAACGCCGAGAGATTAGGGGGTATGCCTATCCCTTACCCATGGTCTGATCGGGTCTCCTAGGCCGTTCTATGAGGTCAGTTTTCTGCGGCCCACACCTGCCGCCCGCATATCGAGAGGTTGGCTCGATAATCGAGCTATGCCTAGACGGAAAACGATCACCGAACCTCGCCTGAGAGTTCATGTCATGCATGGTGTTGCCATCGGCCCCGGCAAGGCAGCGTTGTTGGAAATCATCAGCATTACAGGTTCCCTCAGCGAGGCTTCACGAGTCCTCGACATGAGCTATCGAACGGCATGGCAACTGATAACGAGCATGAACGACAGTTTTGCTTCCCCATTGGTGACCCTCACCAAAGGCGGCAGCAGTGGCGGCGGTGCGGCCTTGACTGAAAGAGGTTGGGCTGTGCTCGATGTCTACAAAGACATGGACCAGAAAGCCAGAGACGCTGTTGCAGAGGGTGCCAAGCAGCTCGAAGCATTGATGCGATCCTAGCAGGGCGTCGGTGGGCTGGCAGCACCGATATGTTTTAATCAGCATATCGGAGACGACCCATGTCTGCACACGACATCATCACTGCATTCTTGATCTTGCTGGCTGCGTTGCTCTATGCATCTGTCGGCCATGCCGGTGCGTCCGGCTACTTGGCGGTCATGGCTTTGATGACAGTTCCGCCCGAACAGATGAAGGTGTCGGCCCTTGGCCTCAATGTGCTGGTAGCGATGATCGCAACGGTCCGTTTCTACCGTGCAGGTGCTTTCTCGGCTCGGCTGTTTTGGCCGCTCGCCGTTGCTTCGGTGCCAATGGCATACATAGGGGGAACTCTGACGCTGCCCGGACACATCTACAAGCCGGTGGTTGGCGTCTTGCTGATCTACGCGGCGGTCAAGTCGTTTGCGACAGCAAAGACAGCCGCAACTGCCGAGATTCGCTCTGTCGCTACGCCCATCCTGCTTGCAGTGGGTGCGGCCCTAGGCTTGCTCTCGGGCCTTACTGGCGTTGGCGGCGGCATCTTCCTCAGTCCCATACTCATCTTCTATCGTTGGGCCAGCACCAAGATCGTCTCTGGCGTTGCAGCGGCGTTCATCTTGGTCAACTCAATAGCGGCTCTGGCCGGAGTGCTCACCAATTCCTACGCCATCCCTTCCTCGCTCCCCCTGTGGGCCGTTGCCGCCCTGCTTGGGGGCTTCATCGGTGCTGAGTTCGGCAGCAGACGGCTGGGCAATCCCAACATCCAGCGACTGCTGGCGTTGGTGCTGCTCATTGCAGGCATAAAGATGATGCTGACAGCAGCGAGTTGAGGGACTGGGGGCATGCCAAGCCCTTACCCATGGTCTGATCGCGTCTCCTAGGCCGTTCTGTGAGGTCGGTTTTCACGGATTTGCGTCGAGGAACGTTGAAATATCGTCACCTTCGCTCAATGCGTTCCGAAATGCCGCCTCTTGGCGTGCATCGGCCATGCGTCGCTCAAACTCGGCGGCAGAGTTCAGCAGCTCGAAGTCATCGGCATCAATGGCCGAAAGCACCGCGAGGGTGCTCCGGTCCTCGCCTCGCATGACGGCGAATTCCAGCCGTCCGCTGGGATACTCGTCAAAGATGGCCTGCCACGGCTCCATCAGGCAAACGCGATCAGGTCCAGCAGCTTGATCTGACTCGGCTCCACCAATGCGGCCAGCTCTTGCAGTGTGTATGGCTCGGAGTAGACGGCCACATTGACGTGCTCGATCTCATGGCCCATGAACTGGCACCGTGCCTCGAAGGGCACCTTCTCACGAATGAAGAAGTTGTTGAGGGTCTTGCGAAGACCGTGGAAGGTCAGACCTTCATCACCCAGACCTACGCTCTCCAAGTGCGGCGTGAGCATCTTGCGTATGGGGTCGGATGACCCCTTACCGTCTGGACGGCTGGTGAAGCCGAAGCCTCCGGAGTCGCTGAGGAACGTTTTCAACGGTGCATGCAGGCGTCCCGGTATGGGCACATCGCGTGTGCCTGCTGCGGTCTTGTCGCTCTTCACGCGGATGTAGGGCACACCCTCCATGGAGACCCGCACATCCTTCGCCTTCAACGCTGCCAGAGCGGACACGCGGATACCCGTGATGATCCCTGCAATCGCGATGAACCGAAACGCTGGCTCTGTGGTGGCGAACTCTCGGAAAGCATCGCAGTCATACATCTGCTTGATGTCTTCGAGCTTGAAGAAGGCCAGCCCGCCCGAGTTCTTCTGCTTGCGTGTGAGCAGGTTTCGCTCGGCTGCCGGGTTCTCGCCCACAAAGTATTTCTGCTTGATGGCGAAGTTGAACAGTGCCCGCAGCGTGCCCACCTTCTTGTCCACAGTTCTCTCGGTGTTGCCACGGTCGGAGAGCCACTCCATGTAGGCCGTGATCTTGTCGCCGTCGATCTTCGACATGATGGGCTTGCCTGCCCATTCATCGAACTGCTTGACCGTGGCCTCGTAGTCGGTCTTGGTCCCCGCCGATACCTTCTTCTTCATGGACAGGAACTTCACCAAGAACTGCGTCAGCGTCAGCTCGACCTCATGCAGTTTGAGGTTGCCGCCCGCAGCGGGGGCCGACGCCTGAGGCGTCTTCTGAAACGCCCCTGAGATGGCCCCTATGCGGTCAATGGCAGCCATCAGGTTGTCATGGTCCTCCTTGGTGCCATCGGTTTCCATTTGACCCGTCTGCGGGTTCAGCTTGTATTTGCTGAGCTTGCCCGAGAAGTCGAAGTCGCTCACGTTCGGGTTGTCTCCCTTGATCGCCATATGCACTACCTCCATGATTTTTATGGCTCTCAGTGTAGCGATGCGGGGATCAGCAGTGCGTAGGGTTCGCTTGATCTGTATGCCCTGCACGCGGAAGTGCACGACATAGGTGTTGCCAAGCATGTAGATGGGCAGTGATAGAGCCATGGTTTGCTACCAAAACTGCTACCACCCCAAAAAACACGATCCAAACCCGAAAGCAAAAAACCGTTGCAAATCAATGACTTGCAACGGTTTTTCTCGTTTTGGCGGAGTGGACGGGACTCGAACCCGCGACCCCCGGCGTGACAGGCCGGTATTCTAACCAACTGAACTACCACTCCTGGTAGCGGTAACCATTCGCTCGTTGTCTTGCAACGCGGAGCCAAGTCGCTTCCTTGCAGAAGCTGTTACCGACTTGTTGCCGTTCACCTTGCGGTAAAACTTGGCGACCCTACGGGGATTCGAACCCCGGTACTCACCGTGAAAGGGTGATGTCCTAGGCCTCTAGACGATAGGGTCAAAACCTAGAAAACTCTTCAAGAAAAAAGCCGTTGAATGCTCAACGGCTTTTTTCAAATTTGGCGGAGTGGACGGGACTCGAACCCGCGACCCCCGGCGTGACAGGCCGGTATTCTAACCAACTGAACTACCACTCCTGGTAGCGGCAACCATTTGCTCATCGTCTTTCGACTCGGAGCCAAGTCGCTTCCTTGCAGAAGCTGTTACCGACTTGTTGCCGTTTACCTTGCGGTAAAACTTGGCGACCCTACGGGGATTCGAACCCCGGTACTCACCGTGAAAGGGTGATGTCCTAGGCCTCTAGACGATAGGGTCAAAACCTTGGAACGTATCCGTTTCAGAAGAATTGGTGGAGGTAAGCGGGATCGAACCGCTGACCTCTTGCATGCCATGCAAGCGCTCTCCCAGCTGAGCTATACCCCCAATTTCCTGAACACATTGCTAAATTTTGTTTGGCTTTGCATTCAACTTCCGAGCCTCAAATTATATACAAGTTTTTCAGGCTTTAGCAAGTCGAGCCAAAACTTTTGTTTTTCCGCTGAGTTCGAGCACGGCATCCAGCGAAGGAGTCTGGGCAGTGCCCATCACCAGCACACGCACGGGCATGGCCAACTGGGGCATCTTGAGGCTGTGCGCGGCCAACACTTCTTTGATCACCGCCCCAATCGAGGCTTTGTCCCATGTGCACGCTGTCAGCTTGTCTGCCAATGTGGCAATGGCCGGCTTGACGGTATCGGTCACATGCTGGGCCAACTCTGCGGCATCGACTTGCACCTCGGCATAGAACTTCGCTGCCCACTGGGCCAGAGCCACCGTGGTATCGCAGCGGTCCTTGAGCAAGGCGCACACTTGCGGCAAATGGGTTTCGACTACATCAGCCGGCAAGTCAACACCCAGCTTGGCCAGTTGCACAGCCACCAAGGACGCTAACCGGTTGTTGTCTGCGTGCTTGATGTAGTGAGCGTTGACCCACAGCAGCTTGGCAGGATCCCACTGCGCGGGACTCTTGTTCAAATGGCTGCCATCGAACCAGCTCACGAGCTGATCGCGGGAGAACAATTCGTCATCGCCATGGCTCCAGCCCAAACGGGCCAAATAGTTCAACATGGCTTCGGGCAGGTAGCCGCCCTCTTCGTACGCAGTCACGCTCACCGCGCCACGGCGTTTGGAGAGCTTCTGGCCATCGTCGCCCAGAATCACCGGGCAGTGGCCGAACTCGGGCAGGGGCGCACCCAGTGCGTGGAAGATGTTGATCTGCCAAGGCGTGTTATTGATGTGTTCATCACCCCGGAATACATGGCTGATCTGCATGTCCCAGTCGTCCACCACTACTGCAAAGTTGTAGGTGGGAATGCCATCGGTGCGCACGATGATGAGGTCGTCAATTTCGCAGTTGCTGATGGTGATCGGGCCTTTGACCAGGTCGCTCCAGGTCACATCGCCATCCGGTGGGTTGCAGAAACGCACCACGGGTTTGACGCCCTCGGGAATGGCCGGCAAGGTTTTGCCGGCTGCGGGGCGCCAGGTGCCGTCATAGAGCGCTTTTTCACCACGGGCCTTTTTGGCTTCGCGCACAGCATCCAGTTCTTCGGGCGTGCTGTAGCAGTAGTAGGCCTTGCCTTCTGCAATCAGCTGCTCCACCACGGCCTTGTAGCGCTCCAGGCGCTGCATTTGGTACACCGGGCCTTCGTCGTATTCCAGCCCTAGCCAGCGCATGGATTCCAGAATCTGGTCCACCGAGTCCTGGGTGGAGCGGGCCACGTCGGTGTCTTCAATGCGCAGCACAAACTCACCACCGAAGTGGCGGGCATAGGCCCAGGAATACAGCGCGGTGCGGGCGGTACCTAGGTGCAAAAAGCCGGTAGGCGAAGGGGCAATACGAGTACGGATTTTGCTCATGTCAGATAGTTTGCAAACCACGCGCCAAATCGGCGGTGATGTCGTTGATATGGTCCAGGCCCACGGCCACGCGAATCAAGCCTTGACCAATGCCTGCCGCCTGACGCTGCACTTCCGACAAGCGGCCGTGCGAGGTGCTGGCAGGATGCGCCGCCAGCGTTTTGGTGTCACCGAGGTTGGTGCACAGCGAGAGCACCTGCATGCTGTCGAGCACATGGAATGCGTTTTTGCGCGCAGTGTCCACGTCCGGTGCCTTCACCTCGAACGACAACACAGCGCCGCCACAACCTGATTGCTGGCGCATGGCCAACGCATGCTGCGGGTGGCTGGCCAAGCCGGGGTAATACACCCGCGCGACTTGCGGCTGGGCTTCCAGCCAATGGGCCAGCGCCAGGGTGGTCTCCGACTGCGCCTTCACACGCAAGGCCAGCGTTTCCATGCCCTTGAGCAACACCCAGGCATTGAAGGGCGCCAGCACCATGCCGGCGGTGCGGATCACGGGCAAAAACATTTCATCACGTTGCTTTTGGGTGCAGCAAATCGCACCTGCCATCACACGGCCCTGGCCATCCAAAAACTTGGTGCCGGAATGGATGATGAAATCCGCGCCCAGGCTGGCCGGACGCTGCAACACGGGTGTGGCAAAACAGTTGTCCACGGCCAGGAAGGCGCCTGCGCCATGTGCAATGTCGGCCAAGGCCTGGATGTCGCACACCTCGGTGAGCGGGTTGGTGGGCGTCTCGGCGAACAGCAGCTTGGTGGTGGGGCGGACCGCGGCCTTCCACGCTTCCACGTCGGTTTGCGACACGAAGGTGGTTTCCACACCGAACTTGGCAAACTCGCGGCTGAACATCGGAATGACCGAGCCGAACACCGATTGCGAACAAATGACATGGTCGCCCGCTTTCAGCAGTGCCATGCCCAGCAACAGAATGGCCGACATGCCGGACGAAGTGGCAATCGCTGCTTCAGTGCCTTCCAAAGCCGCCAACCGGATTTCCATGCTGGTGACCGTGGGGTTGCTCACGCGGGAGTAGGTAAACCCATCCTCCTCCATCGCGAAACGCGCCGCGCTGGAAGCAGCGCTGTGTTGCACATAGCCGCTGGTGAGGTACAGAGCTTCAGAGTTTTCGCCGTATTGGCTGCGCTCCAAGGCCGCACGCACCGCCAAGGTGTCGTTGTGCAGGCCTTCGGGTAAGTGGCTTTGCTTCATGGTGTCAGTCAGCGTGGTTGGGCAGCGCGAGGCGGGAGGTGTCTTCCTGGCCTTCTTCAGCCCCGACGCGGTTTTCGTTCAGGCGGGCGATATCGTCGGAAGAAATGTCCCCGGTGACGTACACACCGTCAAAGCAGGATGCATCAAAGCCAGCCAGGTTCTTGCTCAGAGCGCCGATGGCTTTTTTCATGCCGTCCACATCTTGGTAAATCAGCGCATCGCAACCGATGATTTCGCGCACTTCTTCCACCGTACGATTGTGGGCGACCAGCTCGCTGCTGGTGGGCATGTCGATGCCGTACACGTTAGGGTAACGCACAGGTGGTGCAGCGCTGGCCATGTAGACCTTGCGGGCACCGGCGTCGCGCGCCATTTGCACGATTTCCTTGGAGGTGGTGCCGCGGACGATGGAGTCGTCCACCAACAGCACATTGCGGCCTTTGAATTCGCTGGCAATCACGTTGAGCTTCTGGCGCACCGACTTCTTGCGAACGCCCTGGCCCGGCATGATGAAAGTGCGGCCCACGTAGCGGTTTTTCACAAAGCCTTCGCGGTAGGGCAAGCCCAACAACTGGGCCAGTTGTGCGGCACTGGGACGGCTGGATTCGGGAATGGGAATGACCACATCGATTTCGTTTGGCGGCACCGTGGAGATCACGCGCTTGGCCAAGGTTTCGCCCAGGTTCAAACGCGCTTGGTACACCGAGATGCCGTCCATGACCGAATCGGGGCGAGCCAGGTACACAAACTCAAAAATGCAGGGCATGAGCTGCGGGTTCA
Source organism: Rhodoferax bucti (assembly GCF_005876985.1). Classification (GTDB taxonomy): domain Bacteria; phylum Pseudomonadota; class Gammaproteobacteria; order Burkholderiales; family Burkholderiaceae_C; genus Allorhodoferax; species Allorhodoferax bucti. The sequence continues at coordinate 363,315 of NZ_VAHD01000002.1, read as the reverse complement.
CCGCGCACTGTTGGCTATGCACCGTGCCATCCAGCGCAATGAACACGGCTTCGCCGGGCTGCACATCGCGCACAAACTGGTGGCTGGTACCTTCCAGCACCACGGATTCGCTGGCCACCATGTGGGTGCCATCTGCACCCTTGCCGATGCATAGCGGGCGGATGCCGAAGGGATCGCGGAAGGCCAACAAACCGTGGCCGGCGATGTGGCAAATCACCGCATACGAGCCCTTGATGCGTTGGTGCACACGGGACACGGCAGTAAACAAATCCTGCGGCTGCAGAGGCAGGCCACGGGTAGAGACTTCAATTTCGTGGGCCAGCACGTTGAGCAGGACCTCGGAGTCGCTCTCGGTGTTGATGTGGCGGTGGTCCAGATTGAACAGCTCGGCCTTCAGCGCCTTGGCGTTGGTCAGGTTGCCGTTGTGCACCAACACGATGCCGAAGGGCGCGTTCACGTAGAAGGGCTGGGCCTCTTCCTCGCTGAAGGCATTGCCCGCCGTGGGGTAGCGCACCTGGCCCAGGCCGGAGTTGCCCAGCAGCGCGCGCATATTGCGGGTGCGGAACACGTCCTTCACCATGCCCTTGGCCTTGTGCATGAAGAACTTGCGGTCCTGCTGGGTGACGATGCCGGCTGCGTCCTGCCCGCGGTGCTGCAAGAGCAACAGCGCGTCATAGATCAACTGGTTTACGGGTGCGTTACTGACAACGCCAACAATTCCACACATAGGGTTTCACTCACTCAGGTAAATACTTGCCAAAATCTTGCGGTAGCAGGGGCTTCAAACCCTTGAGCACGGCGCTGCTCAGGTGCGGCCCGGTGGCCTCTGTCCACCACGCGCTGGAGTTCAGCGGCGTCATGCCCACCACCACGGTCACGGCCAACAGCAGCAACACGCCGCGCACCAGGCCGAAACCCGCCCCCAACAAACGGTCTGCGGGGCCCAGGCCCACCGAAGCGACCAGCTTCTTAACGAGGAAGGCCACCAGCCCACCTGCAAAGATGGACGCCACAAACACGATCACAAATCCTGCGGCGTAGCGGATAGGTTCGCCCGCCCCCGACATGGAGAGGTGGGCCGCCACATCAGGCGCAAACCACTGGGCCAGCACAAAAGCCGCCGCCCAGCTCAGCACCGACAGCACCTCAAACACCAGCCCACGCCACGCCCCGACGATCAGGGACACCAGCAAAACGGCCAGAAAAATCCAGTCCACAGTGGGCATGGCGGGCTCGCTTTACAGCTCCAGAATGGCAGCAGGCAGGTTCAGCTTCTTGAGCTTGTCAGCGGCTTTTTGCGCTTCTGCCTTGCTGGCAAACGGCCCAATGCGTACCCGCGTGCGCTGGCTGTCCTTGGCGCCTACCACCTGGGTGTAGGTCTTGAAGCCGGCTTTTTCCACCTTGCTGCGCGCTTCCTGCAATTTGGCCGGCTCGTTGTAAGCACCCACCTGCACGACAAAACGTCCTACGTCTGCCGCCGGTTTTTTCTCCGCCTTCTTGTCGGTCGCCTTGGCTTCCGGCGCGGCTTTGCCGTCCAGCAAGGCCTGCGCTTTGGCAGCATCCGCAGACTTGCCCACTGGGTGAGCTTCTGCCGCCTTTTCGGTGATGATTTTTTCAGCCGGCTTGGTCTCAGGCTTCGCCTCTGCCTTGGAGGGTGCTTTGGCGTCGGCCTTAGTCTCTGCTTTGGGCTCCGGTTTGGCTTCGGGCTTTGCAGCCGCTACCTTGGTTTCAGCCAAGGCCACTTTGGGCTGGGAGGCGGCTGCCGCAGCAGGTGCGGACTCTTCACGCTCCTCGATCACCACCCCGCTGGCTTGCGTGGCCGCAGGCAGCGCAGGTGCACCCAAGGGGCGTACTTTGCCTTTGTCCGGAATTTCAATCGGAATGTCCACCGCAATCGGGCGCGGTTGGCTGTCAAACAACAGCGGGAGGCCGACCACGCCAATCAGCACCAGCACGGCAGCACCCACCAGACGGTGGCGTGCGCGCCTGCGCATGGCCTCTACGCTCTCTGACGCGGTGGGTGGGGTGGGCTGCTCGTCGCCACCTTTGCGAAACTTGAAAAAGGCCATGTGGGGAAGACTTAAGGGTTCAGATGTTTGGCTTGCAGGCGTGGTGTGCCCTGTTGCAGAACGCCGCCCACGGTGTAGAACGACCCAAAGACCACGATTCTATCAGCGGGGTCTGCCGCAGCGATGGCCGCCTCCAGCGCCTGCATGGGGTCGGCATGGGCCGTGGCGGATGCGTCTTTGCGGGTGTTTTGGGCTTGCCACTGCGCCTGCAGGCTGACGCCACTGGCGGCGCGCGGGCTGGGCAGGTCGGTGAAATACCAGCGGTCAATCATGGGGCCGACCTTGGCCAGCATGGGCGCCAAGTCTTTATCGGCCATGGCGCCAAAAATGGCATGGGTGGTGGGGAAGAAGCCCATGGCATCCAGGTTGGCCGCCAGCGCCGCCACCGAGTGCGGGTTGTGCGCCACGTCCAGCACCAGGCTGGGCTGACCGGGAATGATCTGGAAGCGCCCGGGCAGCTCTACAAAAGCCAGCCCATTGCGCACCGCCTGCGCGGTGACCGGCAGGCGCTCGCGCATGGCGGTCAGTGCGGCCAGCACGCCCGCAGCGTTGACCAGCTGGTTCGCGCCCCGCAGCGCCGGATAGGCCAGCCCGCTGTACCGGCGCCCGCGCCCGGCCCAGCCCCACTGCTGCTTGTCGCCGGACACATTGAAATCGGTGCCCACTTGCCACAGGTCTGCGCCGATCTCCAGCGCGCGATCCAGCACGCTTTGCGGCGGCACCGGGTCGCTCACCACGACCGGGCGGCCGGTGCGCATGATGCCGGCCTTCTCAAAGCCAATGGTCTCGCGGTCGTTGCCCAGCAGCTCCATGTGGTCCAGGTCGATGCTGGTGATGATGGCGCAATCGGTGTCGATGATGTTGACCGCGTCCAGCCGCCCGCCCAGACCCACTTCCAGAATGACAGCATCCAGCCCCTCTTGAGACAGAGCCCACAGAATGGCCAGCGTGGTGAATTCAAAGTAGGTGAGCGCGATTTCCGAGCCTTTTTGGCACCTGGCGCTCTCAACATCAGCGAAAGCAGCTACAAATTTAGTAGCAGGCGCCGCCTCGCCCAAGAGCCGCATTCGCTCTTCAAAGTGCACTAGGTGGGGCGAGGTGTACACGCCCGTCTTATAGCCGGCCTGCCCGAGAATGCTTTCCAGCATGGCGCAGGTGGAACCCTTGCCATTGGTGCCCGCCACGGTAAACACCGGGCAGTCAAACCGCAGGCCGAGGCGCTGGGCGACCGCTTGCACCTTGCCCAGCCCCAGCTCGATGCCGTTGATGCCTTTGGGGTGCATGGACTCGATATAGGCCAGCCAGTCGGCCAGAGAGGATTGCACAGTCAAGGGGGAGGTAGCGGGTGTGTGTTCCATAGCGGGCGCCATTGTCGCCCACCGGCAATGCACTGCCACAATAGAGGGATGACCATTCTTTACGGCATCCCCAACTGCGACACGGTGAAAAAGGCCCGCACCTGGCTGGCTGAGCACCATGTCACCCACGAGTTTCATGACTTCAAAAAGCAGGGCGTGCCCGCCGACCTGCTGCCCGGCTGGATACGCGCCGTGGGCTGGGAAACGCTGGTGAACCGCAAAGGCACCACCTGGCGCAAGCTGGACGACGCCACCCAAGCCGCCGTGGTGGACGCCACCTCGGCCGCCCAGCTCATGCTGACCAATGCCAGCGTCATCAAGCGCCCGGTGGTGGTGTGGGCCGACGGCACGGTGACCGTGGGCTTCTCGGACGCGGCCTTCCAAACCCGGGTGGCCTAAAATCCTGCCTTTGCCTTGATGCGCTTGGGCGCGCGGGGCACCGCCTTCTTCTCTTTACTTTTCCACGTTTGACCATGACCACGACCCACTTTGACAACGTTTCCGTCACCACCAAAGCCAATGTGTACTTCGACGGCAAGTGCGTGAGCCACGGCTTCACCTTGGCTGACGGCACCAAAAAGTCGGTCGGCGTCATCCTGCCCGCCACTCTGACCTTCAACACCGGCGCCCCTGAAATCATGGAATGCGTGGGCGGCAGCTGCGACTACAAGCTCGACGGCTCTGACGTATGGGTCACCAGCGGCGAAGGCGACAAATTCAACGTGCCCGGCAACGCAAAGTTCCAGATCCGCGTGACCGAAGGCCATGCCGCCTACCACTACATCTGCCATTTTGGTTGATTAGCGGCTTCCTTTCCGGTTAATCCGCAGAGCGATTTACTCCTAATTTCATAGCTGCTCGCGCAGATTCGGCGAGCGCTACAGCCCGATTAAGGCCTTATTCATGTCTAACACCATCCTGCAAAACATCCCCGTCGGCCAAAAGGTCGGCATCGCTTTCTCCGGCGGCCTGGACACCAGCGCTGCCCTCTTGTGGATGAAGCAAAAGGGCGCCCAGCCCTACGCCTACACCGCCAACCTCGGCCAGCCCGACGAAGCGGACTACGACGAAATCCCCCGCAAGGCCATGGAATACGGCGCCATCAAGGCCCGTTTGATCGACTGCCGCCCCCAGCTGGCTGCTGAAGGCATTGCCGCGCTGCAAGCCGGCGCCTTCCACATCACCACCGCCGGCCAAACCTACTTCAACACCACCCCCTTGGGTCGCGCTGTGACCGGCACCATGCTGGTGACCGCCATGAAGCAGGACGATGTGAACATCTGGGGCGACGGCTCCACCTTCAAGGGCAACGACATCGAGCGCTTCTACCGCTACGGCCTGTTGACCAACCCGTCCCTCAAAATCTACAAGCCCTGGCTGGACCAGCAATTCATCGACGAACTGGGCGGCCGCTCCGAGATGAGCGCCTTCATCACCGCCAACGGCTTTGGCTACAAGATGAGCGCCGAAAAGGCCTACTCCACCGACAGCAACATGCTGGGCGCCACCCACGAAGCCAAAGACCTGGAGTTTTTGAACTCCGGCATCAAGATCGTGAACCCCATCATGGGAGTGCCCTTCTGGCGCGACGACTGCGTGGTCAAGGCCGAAGAAGTAAGCGTGACCTTTGAAGAAGGCCGCCCCGTCGCCCTGAACGGCGTGCACTACAGCGACCTGGTGGAGCTGATTCTCAAGGCCAACGAAATCGGCGGCCGCCACGGCCTGGGCATGAGCGACCAGATCGAGAACCGCATCATCGAAGCCAAGAGCCGCGGCATCTACGAAGCGCCCGGCCTGGCGCTGCTGTTCATCGCCTACGAGCGTTTGGTGACCGGCATCCACAACGAAGACACCATCGAGCAATACCGCGAAAACGGCCGCAAGCTCGGCCGCCTGCTGTACCAAGGCCGCTGGTTCGACAGCCAAGCCATCATGCTGCGCGAAACCGCACAGCGCTGGGTCGCCAAGGCCGTGACCGGCACCGTGACCATGGAACTGCGCCGCGGCAACGACTACAGCCTGCTGAACACCGAGTCCCCCAACCTGACCTACGCGCCCGAGCGCCTGAGCATGGAAAAAGTGGAAGACGCGCCTTTCAGCCCGCTGGACCGCATCGGCCAACTCACCATGCGCAACCTGGACATCACCGACACCCGCGCCAAGCTGGGCATCTACAGCAACGCTGGGTTGCTGGAGCTGGGCAAGGGGGATGACTTCTTGAAGCTGGGCAAGTAAGCACTCGGTTACCCCCCTAAAGAAAAAGCCCGCCAGGTGAAAGCTCGGCGGGCTTTTTTATGTCTTCTTTCCTTTAGGAAACCGAGACAGCCCAAGCTAGCGCATTCTTTAATAAACCCCACAAGAATGGAAGCAGCGCCTTCACAAGCGCATCAACAACACAAAGGGCTCGTTTCCATGGGTTGGTACAGAAATCAACTTTTCAAACCCTGCTTTGCTTTCCAAGCGGCACCGGCTCATAGAGAGTATTTGCAATTTGGCAGCTTAGTCCCGGCACGCTTTGATGCCAAATCGGACTCTAACGCTCATGCAATATGCGCGAACAGCTATCAAAACTATAGTACTCAACGTGTAGTCCCCTACCAACCGCGGCACAGTTTATGAATCCACCAAAGCTGCCGATTTAATTGATACACACAGGGCTCGTGGACTACACTAGCTCGGCCCGTTCACACACCAGGAGTTTCAGGATGACCATTGCCAAACGCACCCTCATTGCCGCAGCTTGTGTATGGATGGCAGCACACTCCAGTGCCTACGCGCTGGAGCCCATCAAAGGCAAGGCCATCCTGACCATCACCGGCAAGGTGACTGAGAAGAACAGTGCCAACGGCGCCGAGTTCGACCTGGCCATGCTGGAAAAGCTGCCCCAGCAAACCTTCAGCACCAAAACGCCATGGGACAAAAACCCCATCAAATTCAAAGGTCCTTTGTTGCGCGATGTACTGGCCGCCGCCAAGGCCAGCGGCACGACCTTGAAGGCCGCAGCGCTCAACGATTACCAGACCACCATTCCCTTCGATGACGCCAAAGCCTTCGATGTGATCGTGGCCTACCAGATGAACGACCAGCCGATTCCTGTGCGCACCAAAGGGCCGCTGTTCATCGTCTACCCCTTTGATACCAAGGCCGAGCTGCGCTCCACCGTGTACTACGAGCGCTCTGCCTGGCAGCTGAAATCCATCACTGTTGAATAAGGCTTCCATTGACCGGATCGAGTAAAAATCGCCGCTACCTGCTGTGGCTGGCCATCGGCACGGGTGTGCTGGCCTTGGCCATGGCGATTTTGTTGGTGCTGCAAATCACCCAGAAACGGGCGATTGAAAAAGCGAGTGAACTGCGGGCCGACTCCATCACGGCCCTGGTGTTTCAGTTTGAACGGGAGTTTTTGCGCTTCCGGCAAACGCTGGAGAGCAGCGTCATCCGCAGCGGGGAGCTGGATGCCGACAACCTCGGGTTGCGGTACGACTTGTTTTTAAGCCGCCTCACCCTGCTGCGCGACAACCCCACAACCGAGCTCATCACCCACCGGCCGGAATACCAAAATGCCATGCCGCATGTGGACACCTTGATTGCCCATGCAGACAAGGTGATGGCTGCCAACCCGCTGTCCAAGCCGGCGTTGGCCCAGCTGTTGGTTCAGTTCAACAATGTGGGGGTGGACGTGCAGGCGCTAAGCCTGGCTGCCAACTCCGAAGTCGCCGCGCTGCTGGAAAGCCAGGAAAAAACCATGCTCCGGCAAAACAACCAGATCATCGGGCTCACCTTGGCCCAGCTGATCTTTCTACTGATTGCGGCAGGAGCACTGGCTTTGCGGCAACGCAAGCAAGAAAAAGAGCGCCAGGCACTGGAAGACCTGACGCACGAGCTGCGGGAGGCGCATTTCCGCGCGGAAGCGGCCAACCGGGGCAAGAGCCAGTTTTTGGCCAACATGAGCCACGAATTGCGCACCCCGTTCAACGGAATGCTGGGTATGCTGGGTTTGCTGGAGAGCACGCCTGTTACCGCCGCGCAGGCCGACTACATCAAGACCGCCAAGGGCTCGGCCAACCACCTGCTCACGCTGCTGAATGACATCCTGGACGTGTCAGCGCTGGAGGCCGGCAAGATGACGCTCAAACCCGAGCCCGCGCAGCTGGGTGCCTTGCTCAACGAGGTAGAGGCGCTGATGCGCCCGCAGGCCACCGAGAAGGGGCTGAAATTCTCTATCGTTTCCCAGGCAGAGTTACCACCTTGGGTGCTGGCAGACACCACACGGCTGAAGCAGATTTTGTTCAACCTGATCAACAACGCCATCAAGTTCACCGACCACGGCAGCGTGACGGTAACCATCGTGCCGCGTGAGCGCACTGACGGCAATATCGGGCTGGCGTTTTTGATCAAAGACACCGGCATCGGCATGGATGACCATGTGCTCTCCAGCCTGTTCCAGCGCTTTTTTCAGGTGGATGGCGGGCTGGCCCGCAAATTCGGCGGTACCGGCCTGGGCCTGGAGATTTCGCAAACACTGGCACGCCTGATGGGTGGCGCCATTGAGGTGGAAAGCACCCAAGGCAAGGGCTCTGTGTTTACCCTGCACCTGCCCTTCTCCCTGTGCCCGGCGCCTCCCGCCGCCGCAGCGGTGCTGCCGATCACGCCACTCACTAAACCACCGGTGGCAATAGCACCGGAGCCACCCAACACCCCGGCTATCCCGGCAACTGCAGCAAATGCGGCGGTGCAAGATGGGGCAACACCGGCCCCCACCTCAGAGACGGCATTGCGGGTCATGGTGGTGGAAGACCACCCGATCAACCGCAAATTTGTAGGCATCCTGCTCGAAAAAATGGGCTGCAAAGTCACCTTTTGCGAGAACGGCCAACTCGGGGTGGAAGCCGCCGAGCGCGAGATGTTTGACCTGATCCTGATGGATGTGCACATGCCCGTCATGGATGGCCTGACGGCCACCCGCACCATCCGCGCCATGCCCGGGCCGATTTCGCAAGTGCCGATCATCGTGCTGAGCGCCGACGTCATGAACGATGCCAAGGAAAAAGCCTTGGCCGCCGGCGTGAACGACTTCGTCAGCAAGCCGGTGCAAGCCGGTCAGCTCCAAGCGACCATGCAAAAGTGCCTGGCCTCAGCACCCTCACACGCGGCGTCGCAGACCTAGCATGCCGTGGCCGGGCAGGCCACGCTGCAAATAATCCATCGCAATCGGCTCCAAAGCAGCCGCTTGAATGCCCAAATCCGCCAAGCCTGCCTCGGTACCGGTGGCAATGTTGTCGAGCTTCATCGAGTCCAGGTTGTCACCACTCATCAGCGGTTCGCCCGGGGCGAGTTGCATCAACGCCGCTTGCAGGCGCCCGGCCCACTCAGGCAAGGGGATCACGGGGCGCCCACGCCCCTCTGCAATACCGGCCCACACACCGGCACCGTGCACCAATTCGCCCAGGGTGTACACCTGCGGACCACACGCCTCCCACACGCCCGTTGTACCCACGGCGGCACGGGCTTGCACCAGACGCACCACCGCAGTAGCCACATCTTCCACCCACACGGGCTGAAAGCGCGCACGGGCGCCCGCCAGCGGCATGAAAGGGAACACTTGCTGCAGCTTGGCAAACATGTTCAAAAACTTGTCTTCCGCACCAAAAATTACGCTGGGGCGCAGCACTGACACCGCCAAAGCCGGATGGCTCAAAGCCAACTCGCCTCGCGATTTGCTGCGCAGGTAGCGGGAAGGCGCAGCATCCGGCTGCCGCGGATTGGCGCCCAACGCACTGATATGCACCACACGGGGCACACCGGCCGCCACTGCGGCACGGGCCAGGTTGACGGGAAGGTCCACATGCACCTTTTGAAAGGCAGCCTCGTTGCCATGCAGGATGGCCACCAGGTTCACCACCGCGTCATGCCCGGCCAGTGCTTGCTGCAACGCAGCGGGGTTATGGACATTGAGCTCTGCCACGGTAACCGTAGGCAGCGTTTGCAGCTCGCGCGCGTTGATCGCCCGCCGCGTAGCCACCGTAACGCTGTAGCCTTGCTTGACCAGTTTCTGGACCACATGGCTCCCGACAAAGCCGGTGCCACCGAGAACGAGTATGTTTTTCATGGTGAGAGGGTAGCCGCTCACCGCACCCGGCGTCTATGCGGGGGTCAAATGACCACGGGCTCCGGCTCCAGCAGGATGCCGAAACGCTCGTACACACTGGTCTGGATAGCCTTGGCCAGCGTCATCACCTCGCCACCGGTCGCGCCATTGCCATCCACCCCGGCACCCCGGTTCACCAGCACCAAGGCCTGCTTTTCATAAACACCCGCTTGACCGACCGACTTGCCCTTCCAGCCACAAGAGTCAATCAGCCAACCCGCCGCCAGCTTGACCGCTCCGTTGTCCAGCCGGTAGTGCACCACCTTGGGGTCGCGGGCGATGATGTCTTCGCACTGCTCGGCAGTGACGGTCGGGTTCTTGAAAAAACTACCCGCATTGCCGATGACGGCGGGATCGGGCAGCTTGGCGCGGCGCACTTCGCACACCCAATCGTAAATCTGGCGGGGTGTGGGCTCGGTTACACCGTGTTCAGCCATCTTGCGCTCAATGTCGGCGTAGCCCAAGACCGGCTTCCAGACCTTGGGCAGGGCAAAGCGCACCCGCAAAATCAAAGCACGGTCTTTCAGGCCCAAGGGCTGGGCGGTGTCCAAAGCCACGCTGCTGGCGTGCTTGAATACCGAGTCGCGGTAGCCAAAGGCGCATTGCGCGGCGTTCAGGGTAAAAACCTGCCCGGTCTGCAGATCAATGGCGTCCAGCGAATCAAAGCGGTCTTGCAGCTCGACGCCATAGGCCCCCACGTTTTGCACTGGCGAGGCACCCACGGTGCCGGGAATCAAAGCCATGTTTTCCATGCCGGGCAGGTTGTGGTCCAGCGTCCAGGTCACAAAGTCGTGCCAGCCCTCGCCGGCACCGGCTTCCACGATGACGGCCTTGGCCGTTTCCCCCACCACCCGGATACCGCGCACCTCTACCTTGAGTACCAAAGGCCTCACATCGCCCGTCAGCACAATGTTGCTGCCACCACCGAGTACAAACTTGGGCGCCTGGGCCCACTCCGGGTCGACCAGCAGCGCGCGGACATCGTCCTCCCCCGTGATACGGGCCAGCGCAGACGCCTTGGCCACGATGCGGAAGGTGTTAAACGCCTGCAGGGGAATGTTTTTCTCGACTACCATCCCCAGATTGTCTCATTGCATTTTTTAGAGCGAACCCATGCCTTCATTTGATACCGTATGCGAAGCCGACCTGGTCAAGGTCAAAAACGGCGTAGAAAACTCTGCCAAAGAAATCAGCACCCGCTTTGACTTCAAGGGCACCTCTGCCAGCATTGAAATCAAAGAGAAAGAAATCACCATCATTGGTGACGCAGACTTCCAACTGGAACAAATTCTGGACGTGCTGCGCAACAAACTCACCAAGCAAGGCGTGGATGTGCGTTTCCTAGACATCGGCGACATGCAGAAGATGGGTGGCGACAAGGTCAAACGCGTCGTCAAGGTGAAGGATGGCATTCAGGCCGAGCTGGCCAAAAAGATCCAACGCCTCATCAAAGACAGCAAGATCAAGGTACAAGCCGCTATCCAAGAAGAAAAAGTGCGCGTCACCGGCGCCAAGCGCGATGACTTGCAAGCCGCCATCGCGCTGATGAAGAAAGAGATGACCGGTGAAAAGGGCGCCCTCAAAGACACCCCACTGGATTTCAACAACTTCCGCGACTGATGCGCACCGCCGCCCGCCTCCTCTTGGCCTTGTTGCTGGCCCCCGCTGCGTGGGGCCAGACGGTGGCCATCAACGGAACGTTGGGCAACAAGGCGCTGTTGATTGTGGATGGTGGATTCCCCAAGAGCGTCGCTGTGGGCGATACGCACAAAGGGGTCAAAGTCGTCTCCCTGCAAGGCGATAGCGTCGTCATCGAGGTGGCCGGCAAGAAACTCAGTTTGCGCGTGGGCGATGCACCTGCCAGCGTGGGCAGCAATGCGGGCCAGGCCGTCGGTGGCAGCCGTGTGGTGCTGACTGCCGGGCCAGGCGGCCACTTCACCAGCGAAGGGCAGATTAATGGCCGTATCGTCCGCTTCATGGTGGATACCGGGGCCACCGCCGTCTCCATGGGCGTGGCGGAAGCGGAACGCATCGGCCTCAAATACCAAAACGGCGACCGCGTGCAAATGAGTACCGCCAACGGCGTGGTGCAAGGCTGGCGCATGACCTTGGACTCCGTGCGGGTGGGCGATGTCAGCGTGGGCGGGGTGGATGCCGTGGTGTCCCCCGTGTCCATGCCCTATGTGCTGCTGGGCAATAGTTTTTTGAACCGTTTTCAAATGAACCGCACTAACGACCAGATGGTGTTGGAAAAACGGTTTTGAGTCAGTCCATGGAAGCGCGCGACGAAAACGAATACGAAGACCTGCTGGGCCAGTGGTCAGACCTGGAGTCCGGCTTGGGTGTCATTTTGGGCAGCCCCAGTAGCACCCAGCAGTTCTCCCACCGGGTGCTGCAGTACGACCGCTGGATGCAAGGGCTGCTGCAGCGCGACCCGGATGTGGGCCTGTACCTGCTGTTTCAACTCGCCAGCAACTCACCGGTAGGCTACAGCGCCTCGCACGCCTTGGTATGCGCCGTGTTGTGCCACCTGGTCGCCACCGAGCTGCGCCTGCCTCTCAAAGCACGCAACAGCCTGGTGCACGCTGCCCTCACCATGAACGTGGCCATGACGGAGCTGCAAGACCAACTAGCCACGCAGACCGAACGCCCGACGCAGGCCCAGCAAGACGCCATCCGCGCGCACTCCATCAAAAGCGCCATGATGCTGGCCAACCTAGGCGTGGCGGATGACGATTGGCTGGACATTGTGTCCAACCACCACGATGACTCCGTGGAGCGGGACAGCCCCGAATCCCAATCCGGCACGGTGCGGCTGACGCGCATCTTGAAAGTGGTAGACCGCTACGCCGCCATGATCTCGCCACGGGCCTCCCGTACCGGGCGCAGCGCGATCGAGTCGGCTCGCTCGGTCATGGCACGCGCCACGGCGGGGGTAGATGAAATCGGCCAGGCGCTGGTGCGTGCAGTGGGCTTGTGCCCGCCCGGCACCTATGTGCGCCTGGACAACGACGAGCTGGCCGTGGTGGTGCGTCGCAGCATCAAGGCCAACCAGCCGTTTGTGGTAATCATCGGCAAGGCGAATGGGGAGCTGCACCCCAACCCGCGTCTGCATGCCACCGCCGACACGCCTCCACGCATACGTGCGGCCCTGCCCTCTGCGGCGGTGCGTACACCGCTCAACCACTTTTATTTGTTACAGCTGGGCAGCCAGGCCTTGGGCATGGCCTGAGCGCCGCCCGGCAGCGGGGCCCGTTATTTAGCCGCGTCTTTCTTCTTGCCGAGCTTGGACTCGGTGCCCTTGACCAAGCGAGAAATGTTCTCCGAGTGGCGCCAGATCAGGAAGATGGACATCACTGCGGTAGACATCAGCAAACTCCGGTCGGCTGCCCACGCCACGCCGTCGCCAAACGCGTAGTAAGCGGGGGCAAACAGCGCGGCCACCAGCGAAGCCAACGACGAATAGCGGAACGCATACGCCACGATGAGCCAGGTGAGGCCGGTCGCCAAGGCCAGCCAGCCGCTGGTAGCCACCAGCACGCCCAGTGCGGTGGCCACGCCCTTGCCACCCACAAACTTAAAAAACACCGGGTACAGATGCCCGATAAAGGCAGCGAACCCCGCCAGCGCCATGGTGCCCTCGCCCAAGCCATAAGGCTGGCCCCACCACTGGATAGCCGCCACGGGCAGCCAGCCCTTCACCGCATCCAGCAACAGCGTGACGACCGCCGCCGCTTTGGAGCCGGAGCGCAGCACATTGGTGGCGCCGGGGTTTTTGCTGCCGTAGGTGCGCGGGTCGTTCAAGCCCATGACGCGGCTCACGATGACGGCAAACGACAAGGAGCCGATCAGGTAGGCCGCCACGGTGGCCAACAGGGGATACAACACAGAATTCAAAACAGGTTCTCCAATCACTCTTCCAGCGCGCACTGTACAGGCTTGGCACCCAACAACTGCACGCAAATCTGGGGATCAATCCCTACCAGGTAGCCACGACGCCCGCCGTTGATGCAAATGCGGGGCAACTCCAGAATGGTGGACTCGATATATACCGGCATGGTTTTGCGTGTGCCAAAGGGTGAGGTGCCACCCACCAGATACCCGCTATGGCGGTTGGCCACTTCGGGAGCGCAAGGCTCCACCGACTTGGCGCCGATCTGGCGCGCGAGATTTTTGGTGGACACCTTGCGGTTGCCGTGCATCAACACGACCAGGGGCTTGGCATCCTGGTCTTGCATGATGAGGGTTTTGACTACTGTGAAAGGGTCAAACCCCAGCACAGCAGCGCTGTGTTGGGCACCACCGTGCTCCAGGTACTCGTAAGGGTGCTCGGTGAAGCCCACCTTGTTCGCCTTGAGCAGCTGGGTGGCGGGGGTCTCGGAAACGTGGTCTTTTTTGGCCATAGGGGCGTATTTTCATACGCCCGCCGACCTCCCACACTCTCAGACCGCCGGATCGCGGATTTCCCAGCGGACTTCGTCGATCTTCTTGAGCAGCTCCTCGGGCAGCACCGTGCCCCAGGCATCGATGTTCTGGTCCAGCTGCTCCAGGGTGCGCACACCGATGATGGTGCTGGCGACCTGCCACTTGGTGTAGCAAAAGGCCAAGGCCATCTGGCTGGGCGTAAAGCCGTATTCGCGGGCCAGCGCGTTGTACTTGCGGGCGGCCTTGAGCGCATCGGGGCGGCCCCAGCGTTGCTTGCGGGTGGACTCGAACTTGCGCAAGCGCCAGTCGGGCGACACGGTAGCGCCCAGCAGGCCTTCGTCGTCGTACTTGCCGGTCAGCAAGCCAAACGCCAGCGGGGAATACGGCAGCAGCGACACGCCCAGGCGGTGCAGGGTTTCGTCCAGCCCGTTTTCTGCGGTGCGGGCCAGCAGGCCGTAGTTGTTTTGCACGGTGGCCACGCGGGGCAGGCCATGCTGCTCGGCCAAGCGCACAAACTCGTGCACGCCGTACGGCGTTTCGTTGGACAAGCCGATGGCGCGCACCTTGCCAGCTTGAACCAGCGTATCCAGCGCGCGCAGCTGCTCTTCGATGCTGCTGGCACCCACGTTTTCTTTCTGCGGGTCGAAATACATGCCGCCAAACATGGGCACGTGGCGCACCGGCCAGTGGATTTGGTAGAGGTCGATCACCTCAATGTTCATGCGCTTCAAGCTGCCTTCGCAGGCGGCAATGATGTCGGCGCCGGTGAGGTTGCTGCTGCCGTTGCGCACCCAATCCATACCGCGCGAAGGGCCCGCCACCTTGGTGGCGATGACCAGCTTCTCCCGCACGCCGGGGTGGGCCTTGATCCAGTTGCCGATGATTTTTTCGGTCAGGTTGAAGGTCTCCGCCCGGGGCGGCACCGAATACATCTCGGCGGTGTCAATAAAGTTCACCCCCCGCTCCAGCGAGCGGCTCAGGATGGCGTGGGAGGTGGCCTCGTCCACCTGCTCACCAAAAGTCATGGTGCCCAGGCAGATGGGGGTGACGTGGAGGTCGCTGCGACCGAGTTGGATTTTGTTCATGGCGTCAAGTTTACGGTTTGGCTTATGCGTTTGCTACCGCATAGCGCGCCTCCTCTTGCAGGCGCAGCACCCGGCGCTGCACTTTGCCGGTGGTGGTCATGGGCAGTGCGTCCACAAATTCGATCTCCTTGGGGTACTCATAGGGGGCCAGCTGCCCTTTCACATGCGCTTGCAAATCCCGGGTGAGTTGGGCATGCAATTGGGCTCTAGCGCCCGCATCACCTGCGCAAGCAGCTATGAAATCAGGAGCAATCACCACATAGGCCTTGACCAGCGCGCCCCGCTCCGCATCGGGCTTGGGCACCACGGCGGCATTGGCGACAGCGGGGTGTTTGACCAAGCAGTTCTCAATCTCGCCGGGGCCGATGCGGTAGCCCGCGGCCTTGAATACGTCGTCGCTGCGGCCCTGGTACCAGAGGTAGCCCTCGGCATCGCGCACCGCGAGGTCGCCGGTGCGACACCAGTCGCCAGTGAACTTGGCGGCCGTGGCGTTCGGGTTCTTCCAGTAGCCCAAGAAAAAAATGGGGTCCGGCTGGCCATGCACGTCATAGCGGTTCAGCGCCACATCGCCAGGCACGCCCACCGGGCACTCATTACCCGCGTCATCAATCACCGCGACCCGGTGGCCGGGGTAGCCCATGCCCATGCTGCCGGGCTTGGAGGGGTAGAGCCGGTTGCAGTTGCCCACGATGTAGTTCATCTCGGTCTGGCCGAACATTTCGTTGGGCTTCACGCCGAGCTGTGTTTCGCAGTAGCCAAACACGGCGTCGCCGACCGCCTCGCCCGCACTCATGATGGCCTGCAACTTGAGCTTGAACTGTTGGCGCACCGTCTTGCCTTGGGTGCCCGGGTTGGCCTTCATCATGGCTTTGAGGGCGGTAGGAAAGAGAAAAGTGTGCGTCACGCCGCAGTCGCGCATCAGCTCCAGCGCGGTCTGCGGGCTGAAGCGGCCGCTGTAGGCCACGATGGGCCGGCCGAAATACAGGGTGGGCAGCAGGGCGTCCATGAGTCCGCCCGTCCAAGCCCAGTCTGCCGGGGACCAAAAAAAGCTCGCCCCCACCCCAGCCCTCCCCCGCACGGGAGTGGGCGCTTGGTCCGCCGGGAAAGGCTCAAAACCAAACCAGTTCTGGCTGGCCACAAAGCCACTCAAGTTGCCGATAAGCGCGCGGTGAGGAATCAGCGCGCCCTTAGGGTTGCCAGTGGTGCCGCTGGTGTAGATGAGCACGGCAGGCTCGTCGGCCAAGGTGTTTACCAGCCCAAACGCGGCGGGGTGCGCCTGCAGGGCGGCCTCCCACGGCGCGTCTTGCGGGCCAGTGAGCAGGGCGGCGTCTGCCTCGGCCAGCCCCACGCCCAGCACGGCGCGCAGCTGCGGGCAGGCCTGGCGCACGCTGGCCAGGGCGGGGAGCGAGCCGGCATCGCAAATGGCGGCCACGGCCTCACTGTCTTGCAGGCGAAACTCCAGCGCTTCCGGCCCGAACAGCATGCTCAAGGGCATGGCCACCGCCCCCATTTGCAGCACCGCCATGTAGGCCACCGCCGTCTCAAAGCGCTGGGGCAGCACGATGCCCACCCGATCGCCCCGCTGCACGCCCTTGGCGGCCAAGGCGTTGGAGAGCCGGTTGGCCTGCTCTTGCAGCTGCGCATAGGTATAAAAAGTGCTGCTAGCGCTCGTGGAATATGCGCGAACAGCTACTCTTTTTGTAGCATCCGGCAAGGCGGCCCAGCGGCGGCTGCACACCTCTGCCATGTTGAAGTGCGTCGGCACCTGCCAGCGGAAGCTGCTGTGCAGCGCCACATAGGCCGGGGGACGTTTGTCTCTGGTTTGACTCGCTGGCATGCCCTGTCTCCTCGTCTGTCCTTATGATTTGTGCAATGTACCAAGCCCGACGCCCCCACCGCAGCGAGTTCATCCCCATCCGCAACCTGCAGTACCACGTGCAAGTGTGGGGCGAGCCCGGCCCGGGCAAAACGCCGCTGGTGATGGTGCACGGCTGGATGGACGTGGCCGCCAGCTACCAGTTTGTGGTGGACGCGTTCCAACACGAGCACTACATCATTGCCCCCGACTGGCGGGGTTACGGCCAGACCGAAGCCCCTCTGGCCGACAACTACTGGTTTCCCGACCACCTGGCCGACCTGGACTTTTTGCTCGACCACTACGCCCCCGACCAGCCGGTGAACCTGGTGGGCCACAGCATGGGCGGCAATGTGGTCATGCTCTACGGCGGCGTGCGGCCCCAGCGCATACGGCGGCTGGTGAACCTGGAGGGCTTTGGCATGCCGGCCACCATTCCTGCGCAGGCGCCCGGCCGCTTTGCCACCTGGATGGACGAACTCAAAAAGCTGCACGCCGGCGAGATGGACCTCAAGGCCTACGACAGCGCTGACGGCGTGGCCCGCCGCCTCATGAAAACCAACCCCCGCCTGGGCGCTGACAAGGCGGCCTGGCTGGCCCGCCACTGGGCGGTGGAAACGGCCGATGGCCGCTGGGCCATCCGCGGCGACGCGGCCCACAAGGTCACCAACGCGCAGCTCTACCGCGTGGAGGAGGTGCAGGCCATTTACCAGCGCCTGAGCATGCCGGTACTGGCCGTCGAGGCCTCTGACAACAGCCTGGACATGTGGTGGAAAGGCCAATTCACCCTGGCTGAGTACCACGAGCGCCTGAAGGTGGTGCCCCAAGTGGAAATCGCCTGCATCGACGATGCCGGCCACATGATGCACCACGACCAACCCGAGGTATTGGCGGGGCTGATCGAGCGTTTTATCGCCTGATGGGGTCTGCGCGGCACCGGGCCGCGTTGCCTCTTGGGAGCGACCCTCTCCGGCATGAGAAAATGCGAGGTTTGGTGCCCGACGCCGCCTTGCGCGCCCGCGCTGCACCCCGCTAACTCACAGGAAGAATCATCATGGAAGCAGAACGTATCAACCTCATCGGCACCACCCTGGCAGACCTCAGCAGCAGGACCCAGGAACTCAGGGGGTATCTTTGACTACGATGCCAAAGCCGAGCGCCTGCGCACCGTCAATGCATCGCTAGAAGACCCGTCGGTCTGGAACGACCCCAAGAAGGCCCAGGAGCTGGGCAAAGAAAAGAAAATGCTCGATGGCGTGGTCGTCACCCTCAACGACCTGACCAGCAACCTCTCGGACAACACCGAACTCTTCGAGATGAGCAAGGAAGAAGGCGACGAAGCCGGACTGCTCACCATCGAAGCGGAAACCGCCAAGCTCACCGAGATTGTGGAAGGCTTGGAGTTCCGCCGCATGTTCAACAACCCGGCCGACCCCCTGCCCTGCTTCCTGGACATCCAAGCCGGCGCTGGCGGCACCGAGGCGTGCGACTGGGCCAGCATGCTGCTGCGCCAGTACCTGAAGTACGCCGAACGCAAAGGCTTTACCGCCACGGTGGAAGACATCACCGACGGCGACACCGCCGGTATCAAGGGCGCCACCATCAAGGTGGAGGGCGAATACGCCTTTGGCCTGCTGCGCACCGAAACCGGCGTGCACCGCCTGGTGCGCAAATCGCCGTTCGACTCTTCCGGTGGTCGCCACACGTCCTTCGCATCGGTGTTTGTGTACCCCGAAATTGATGATTCCATCGAAATCGAGATCAACCCCAGCGACGTGCGTACCGATACGTTCCGCGCCTCCGGCGCCGGTGGTCAGCACATCAACAAGACTGACTCTGCCGTGCGTTTGACCCACATCCCTACCGGCATCGTGGTGCAGTGCCAAGACGGCCGTAGCCAGCACAGCAACCGCGACGTGGCCTGGAAGCGCCTGCGCAGCCGCCTGTACGACTTCGAATTGCGCAAGCAGCAGGAAGCACAGCAAAAGCTGGAAGACGCCAAGACCGACGTGGGCTGGGGCCACCAGATCCGCTCTTATGTGCTGGACAACAGCCGCATCAAGGACTTGCGCACCAACGTGGAAGTGTCTGCCACCCAAAAGGTGCTGGACGGCGACCTGGATGTGTTTATCCAAGCATCTCTCAAGCAGGGTATCTGAGCATGTTGGACGCTTTGATCTTCGACATGGACGGCACCATGATCGACTCCATGCCCTCGCACAAACACAGCTGGGTGGAGTTCGCGCGCCGCAAGCAGTTGCAGGTGGACATTGATGACCTGATGCGCCGCACCACCGGCCGCACCGGCATCGAGTGCATGCGCGACTTGTTCGACCACCCGGAGATGGACGAGACCCTGGCCATGGCCCATGTGCATGAGAAGGAAGCGGTGTACCGCGAAATCTTCTCGCCCATCTTTGCGGAAGTGGCGGGGTTCAAAGCGTTTTTCAACCTGGCCCATGGCCGCGGCCTGAAGCTGGGCGTAGGTACGGCGGGCGACCGCCACAACCAGGCCTTTGCCTACCAGCACCTGCAAATGCCGATTGCGCCGCTCACCACCGTGGGTGGCGACGAGGGCCTGCCGGGCAAACCCGAGCCGGCCATCTTTTTGGAAGCTGCACGCCGCATGGGCGTGGAGCCTGCACGCTGCATCGTGTTTGAAGACGCGCCGCTGGGCATCGAAGCGGCCCGCCGCGCCGGCATGCGTGCCGTGGGCATTGCCAGCAGCCACCACCCGGATCAACTGACCGGCCCGCACGTGCTGGCCGTCGTTCCTGACTACCACGCCTTGATCGCATCCCGTTTTTTGGAGACCCACCATGTTGCATCTTCGTGAGGCCTCGGGCCCTGCCGCCGTGATTCACCGCGGCGACTACTCCGCCCCCGCATTCTGGATCGACACCGTCGACCTCAGCTTTGACCTGGACCCCGCCAAGACCCGCGTGCTCAACAAGATGACCTTGCGCCGCAACCCCGACGTGCAGGCCCAGCCGCTGCGTCTGGATGGCGAGGAGCTGAACCTGGCCCGCGTGCTGGTCAACGGCCAAGGCACCAGCTTCAAGATGGATGGCAACCAGCTGGTGCTGGAAAACCTGCCTGAAGGCAACGAGCCTTTTGCCTTGGAAATTTTCACGACCTGCATGCCGGTGAAAAACACCAAGCTCATGGGTTTGTATGTGAGCAACGACTCCTTCTTTACCCAGTGCGAGGCCGAGGGCTTCCGCCGCATCACCTACTTCCTGGACCGCCCGGATGTGATGGCCATGTACACCGTCACCCTGCGTGCCGACAAAGCCAAGTACCCGGTGCTGCTGTCCAACGGCAACCTGGTGGACAGTGGCGACTTGGAAGACGGCCGCCACTTTGCCAAGTGGGTAGACCCGCACAAAAAACCCAGCTACCTGTTTGCCCTGGTGGCCGGCCAACTGGTGGCGCGCGAGCAGCGCATCACCAGCCGCGCAGGCAAAGACCACTTGTTGCAAGTTTTCGTGCGCCCCGGTGACTTGGACAAGACCGAGCACGCCATGAACAGCCTGATGGCATCCGTGGCCTGGGACGAAGCCCGCTTCGGCCTGCCGCTGGATCTGGAGCGCTTCATGATCGTCGCGACTTCCGACTTCAACATGGGCGCCATGGAGAACAAGGGCCTGAACATTTTCAACACCAAATACGTGTTGGCGAACCAGGCCACCGCCACCGATGTGGACTACGCCAACATCGAAAGCGTGGTGGGGCATGAGTACTTCCACAACTGGACCGGCAACCGCATCACCTGCCGCGACTGGTTCCAGTTGAGCCTGAAAGAAGGCCTGACCGTGTTCCGCGACCAGGAATTCAGCCAGGACCTGTGCGCCGAACCCAGCGCCCGTGCGGTCAAGCGCATTGAAGACGTGCGCGTGCTGCGCACCGCCCAGTTCCCTGAAGACGCAGGCCCCATGGCCCACCCGGTGCGGCCTGACAGCTACATCGAAATCAACAACTTCTACACCGTCACCATTTACGAAAAGGGTGCCGAGGTCGTGCGCATGATGCAGACCCTCGCTGGCAACGGCGACTCCGGTCTTTCGAGCCGCAAAGGCTTTGAGCGCGGCATGAAGCTGTACTTCGAGCGCTTTGACGGCCAAGCGGTAACGTGTGATGACTTCGCGCAATCCATTGCCGACGCTAACCCCGGCTCGCCGCTGGCGAACCTGCTGCCCCAGTTCAAGCGCTGGTACAGCCAGGCCGGCACGCCCCGCGTAAGCGCCCACGGCGAATTTGATGCGGCCGCCCAAACCTACACCCTGCGTTTCGCCCAAAGCTGCGCCCCCACGCCGGGCCAGCCGGTCAAAGAGCCGTTTGTGATTCCTGTGAGCTTGGGCCTGGTGGGCGCTGCCACAGGCACAGCCCTGCCCTTGACCGTGGACGGCCAAGCGGTGGGCGACAGCCACCTGTTTGTGCTGACTGAAGCCAGCCAGAGCATCACTTTCCAGAACGTGGCGGAAGAGCCTGTGCCTTCCATCCTGCGTGGCTTCTCGGCCCCCGTGGTGCTGGACTTTGACTACACCGACGCGCAGCTGCTCGCTCTGCTGGCCAACGACTCCGACCCCTTCAACCGCTGGGAAGCCGGTCAACGCCTGGCCCTGCGTAGCGCTATCAATTCCATAGCTGCTCCCGCATATTCCACGAGCGCTACCCCCCTAAATGATGCTTATATCGCCGCTATGCGCGCCGTGCTGCGTCACCCCACGCTGGATGCGGCCTTCAAAGAGCTGGTACTGACCCTGCCCAGCGAAACTTACATCGCCGAGCAGCTGGATGTGGTGGACCCGCAGCGCATTCACGCCGTGCGTGAAGCCATGCGCCTGCAACTGGCCACCGCCTTGCACGCCGATTGGGAATGGGCCTTTGCCGTGCACGAGAACAACGGTGGCTACCGCCCCGACCCCGTCTCCAGCGGCCGCCGTGCATTGGCGGGTATGGCGCTCAACTTCCTGTGCCTGGCGGCCACCCACAGCGGTGACGAGATTTGGCCCGGCAAAACACTGCAACGCTTCAAAGACGCCGGCAACATGACCGACCGCTTTAACGCTCTGCAGGCGCTGGTCAACAGCGGCCACGCTTTGGCAGCGCCGGCCTTGGCCAAGTTCCACGCCCTGTTCAAGGACGAGGCGCTGGTGCTGGACAAGTGGTTTGCCCTGCAAGCGGGCACGAGCGACCGTGGCGGCCAAGTGCTGCCCGCTGTGCGCCAGTTGATGGCCCACCCGGACTTCCACCTCAAGAACCCGAACCGCGCGCGCAGCGTGATTTTCAGCTTCTGCAGCGCCAACCCCGGTGGCTTCCACCGCTCGGATGCGGCCGGCTATGTGTTCTGGGCCGACCGCGTAATCGAGCTGGATGCCATCAACCCGCAGGTCGCCGCCCGACTGGCGCGCGCGCTGGACCGCTGGAAGAAGCTGGCCGAGCCCTACCGCAGTGCCGCACGTGAAGCGCTGGCCCGCGTGGCTGCCAAAACGGACCTGAGCAACGACGTGCGCGAGGTCGTGGACCGCGCGCTGGCCGACTGATTTTCAAAACTAAGGGAATTCACATGACACAACGCATTTCGCTCACGCGCTATCTCATCGAGAAGCAGCGCGGCAGCCAGGACGCTGGCGGCCAGGGCACCATTCCGCCCCAGCTGCGCCTGCTGCTCGAAGTGGTGGCGCGCGCCTGCAAAAGCATCAGCCTGGCCGTGACCAAGGGCGCTCTGGGTGGCGTGCTGGGCGCAGCAGAGAGCGAGAACGTGCAAGGCGAAATCCAGAAGAAGCTGGACATCATTGCCAACGAGGTGCTGATCGAAGCCAACGAGTGGGGCGGCCACCTGGCAGCCATGGCCAGCGAGGAAATGGAAGGCATCTACGTGGTGCCCAACCGCTACCCGCAAGGCGAATACCTGTTGATGTTTGACCCGCTGGACGGATCGAGCAACATCGATGTGAACGTGAGCATCGGCACCATCTTCAGCGTGCTGGTCAAGCAACCTGAAGGCCCCGGCGTGAGCGAGCAAGACTTTTTGCAAGCCGGCCACCAGCAAGTGGCGGCGGGCTACTGCATCTATGGCCCCCAGACCACCCTAGTGCTGACCGTGGGTGAAGGCGTGGCCATGTTCACCCTGGACCGCGAGCAAGGCTCGTTTGTGCTGACGCAAGAAAACGTGCGCGTGCCCGAAGACACCCAGGAATTCGCCGTCAACATGAGCAATATGCGCCACTGGGCGCCTCCGGTGAAGCGCTACATCGACGAGTGCCTGGCCGGCAAGGAAGGTCCGCGCGGCAAGGACTTCAACATGCGCTGGATTGCCAGCATGGTGGCGGATGTGCACCGCATCCTGACCCGTGGCGGCGTGTTCATGTACCCCTGGGACAAGCGCGAACCCGGCAAGCCCGGCAAGCTGCGTTTGATGTACGAAGCCAACCCCATGGGCTGGCTGATCGAGCAGGCCGGTGGCGCCGCGTCCACCGGCACCGAGCGCATCATGGACATCCAGCCCACCCAGTTGCACCAGCGCGTGAGCGTGGTGCTCGGCTCGAAAAACGAGGTCGAGCGCGTGGTGCGTTACCACGCCGAGCACACCGCTTGATACAAGCCTGCCCGATATAATTTCGGGCTCGGTTAGCCGGTGTAGCTCAGTCGGTAGAGCAGCTCATTCGTAATGAGAAGGTCGGGTGTTCGATTCATCTCTCCGGCACCATCAAATAGTCCCGCAGCCCGCATAAACAGTGGGTTTTCGGCGACTCCACGGACCCCAATCGCGGCAAATAAGTAGTAGTTTCTACATGCACCAAGCGTTTGCCATTCTCAAAGGGGAACTGAAATACTTGTACATCGCCCCTGGCGGTGTCATCTACTTTCAGCTTATGTAACTTAAGCGCTTCTGCGAAGGCGGCATGGCACCTTAGATAAATTTGCTTTTATTTAACCGAAACAATAAAATCGGTAAATAACAATTTATCTTGTAGATGTGCGATGACGATAGCTACAAGCGCAGGCAAATCTTTCACTCGCTGGCTCACTACCCCCACTGTGCTGGCCGAGTGGCCGATTGCGCCCCGCTGGCACCTGGCCCTGAAGCAGATGCGCATGTTGCTGGTGCTGACCGCGTACTCGCTGGCGTGGTTCTGGTTCGGCAGTCAGGCGGCGTCGCCCTCCCCCAGCCATGCGGCCTTCAACCCGGTCACTGCTGCTGCCGCCCCCGAAGTTACCTCCGCACCGGACGACCGCGCCGCCCCTGCCGCCAAGCCGTCTGCAGCCGCCATGGAGTCGCTGGCGGCGGAAGACGCTGCGGGCCTGCGGATTGAGCATTTCCGCATCGGTGCCGTGTATGGCTACTCCAACCGCCTGCGTTACGAATTGAGCCTGAGCAACAAGGGGCGCAAGCTGGTGGGGCAGTTGCAGTTTCTGGTGGTGGGCGAGCAAAACGGGGAGCTGAGCGAAATGCCGCTGGACCAACCCGCCGCGCTGGCCGAAGCCAAGCCGAATGTGGAAGTCTCCCGCCAGCTCAACACCCGTGGCTACCTGGACTTGCCCGAGGGCTATGTGGTGCACAAGGTCGTGGTGCAGGTGGTAGAAGGCCGCAGCCCCCGGGTGGCGCAAATGGCGCCCATGTGGCCGACCTGAGCACCGCGCATTTGCTATATTTTTAATAGCTGTTTGCGCATATTCTGCAAGCGCTAGGCCGCTATTTCAATCTCAATCTCAAATACCAGCCGTACCACGGTGGGCAGGCCGTCAATGCGCGGCACATGCAGGCTGGCGCCATTGCGCCGTGCCGCCAGCTGGCTGATGGCCAGGCCCAGGCCCATGCCTTGCTGCTCGTGCTGCGCACGGTTGGCTTGTGAGAGCGCACCGATCTGGGCAATGAATTGCTCCGGCATGGCGACGCCGAGGTTGGCAATATCCAGCTGATACGCCGCTTGGCCCAGCGGCTTGCCCGTTACGCCCACGGGGCGGCCCGGCTTGGAAAACCGCAGCGCATTCACCAGCAGCTCAGTCATGATTTTCAAAAAATCCGGCGCAAAGCAACGTATGCGGGCCGGCTCCAGCCGCACCTGCACGGGGTGGCCGCCAAAGATCTGGGCTTGGCTGTCCACCTCGGCGTCTGCCAGCTTGAGCACGGCCTGTGCCTCGGTGCTGAAATGGTGGCTCCACAGCACATCGCGCACGGCAGGCACCACATCCACCACATCCCGGGCGGCGGGCAACAAGGAATCGCGTCCGGCATTGAGCTCGGCCCAATCCATCATGCGGGTGACCAAGCGGGTCAGGCTCTTGGCGTTGCGGTGAATGTCCTCCAGCATCTCCTGCACCCGAGCTTCGCTGTAGCGGCTGCGGCGCAGCATCAACAACTCGCTGGTACCTAGTAGGGTAACCATGGGGGTGCGCAGCTCGTGCGGAATGGTGGCCATCACCGCGCTGCGCAACTGGGATTTTTCGCGCTCCACATCTGCCTTGAAGCGGGCTGCCTTGTCCAGCAGGGCCGTGACGGCTTGCAACAGCTCTGCCTTGGCCCAGGGTTTGCTCAGGTAGTCATCCGCCCCGGCGGCCATGGCGCGGCGCACGCTGTCGCGGTCGTTCACCGAGGTCAGCATGAGCACCGGCGTGGTGGCCAGCGTGTCTGAGGCGCGCGCCGCCTGCATAAAGCCCCACCCATCCAGCGAGGGCATGTGGATGTCGCACAGCACCACATCGGGCCGCTCTTCGAGCGCAATATTCAGGCCCTGCCGGCCGTCCTCGGCTTCCAGCACGGTGTAGCCGGCCTGGCGCAACACATTGATGGTGAGCTGACGCACCGCATAGCTGTCATCCACCACCAATATGACGGGCACCGAAGCATTCATACACAACCATTCAATCAGGAGATAAGGGAAACACCGGCACGCTCAACCGGCAGAAAGAAAGCCCATGCGCGCGCAAATGGCGCTGGTGGTGCTCCAGCAGTCATGCAGTGCATCCGCGTGCTGGGCGCATTCTTCGGGGGTGAAACTGTGACCTTGCTTTTCAATGGTGAGCGCCAAGCGCGACAAGGCGGCCAGCCCCAGGCT
This sequence comes from Rhodoferax bucti, assembly GCF_005876985.1. Classification (GTDB taxonomy): domain Bacteria; phylum Pseudomonadota; class Gammaproteobacteria; order Burkholderiales; family Burkholderiaceae_C; genus Allorhodoferax; species Allorhodoferax bucti. Next base: position 337,313 of record NZ_VAHD01000002.1, on the reverse strand, counting down.
GGCGGTAACGCCTTTGAAGGAGTGGCCCAGCTCCAGTAGCGCATCGGTGCGGCCCGCACGCAGGGCGTCCAGCAAGTCGGTGTAGCAGTTGGCATCGGTGCGCATCACGCCGTCTAGGAGCGACTGGTAGCCCTGCAGAGTGACGCCCACACACAGCTCACCGATCATGCCCATGTTGAGGTGCTCCGCCACATCGCCGGGGCGGAAGCGGCGGCGCGGCTTGGGCACCTCGGGCGCCGAGGCTGCCTCAGCCGCTTCAGCAGCAACAGGCGCGGCGGCAACGGCGGCCGGCACCGGCTCTACCGGCTTGGGCGCCACTTTGTCCAACGGCAAGGCCACCGAGGCCCCGCGCACACCGAAATGGAGCACCAGCTTGCGCTCCAAGGCATGCAAGTTCACAGGTTTGGGCAAAAAGCCGTCCATGCCGCCCGCAAGAACCCGCTCGCGGGATTCGTCCACCACATCTGCCGTGAGCGCGATGATGGGCAGGTCGCAATACGGTTTGGGCAAGCGGCGTATGGCTTCGGTGGCCTGCAGGCCATCCACGTCGGGCATGTGCAGGTCCATGAGCACGATGTCGGGCAACTGCTCCTGCACAGCGTGCACCGCCTGGCCTCCGTGCTCGGCAAAACGCACCGTGTGGCCCATGTTGAGCAACAAAGCCTGCATGTATTTGCGGTTGATGGCGTTGTCCTCAGCCACCAGCACGTGCAGGCCGGGGGTGCCGGGCTCACGCCGCACCGTCACCACATCTGCGGCCTGGTCTGTGAGTGGCCCGCTCAACGGCAGGCGCAGGGTGGCGACAAACTCGCTGCCCTGGCCGGGTACGCTGTGGGCCACGATATCGCCGCCCATATGGCGGGCGAGGTTGCGGGAAATCTCCAGCCCCAGCCCTGTGCCGCCAAAGCGGCGTGCGCTGCTGGCATCCCCCTGCTCAAAACGCTGAAACAAGCGGTCCAGCACCTCGGGCGACATGCCCATGCCCTGGTCTGTGACCCGCAAGGTCACCAAGGCGGTATCGCCCGCCGCAAGAGGCCGCTCATCGGCCACCGTCACCTCCAGCCGCACCGTGCCGCGCTCACTGAATTTGAGCGCGTTGGACACTAGGTTCAGCATGATTTGTTTGACGCGGGTGCTGTCGGCGTGCACCCAGCGGTGAAGGCGCTTGTCTTGGCTCACTTCCAGGGTGAGCCGCTTCTCCAGCGCCACCGGTCGCATCAAGGATTGCACATCCGCCACCATGGCTGACAGCATCACGGGCTCTGGCTTAAGGCTCATCTTGCCGGCCTCCAGGGCCGAGGCATCCAGGATGTCGTTGAGCAGGCTCAGCAGGTGCTTGGCCGAGCGGTTGGCCGTCTGGATGTAATCGTCCTGCTGGGCATTGAGCGGCGTGAACTCCAGCAAACTCAGCATGCCCAGCATGCCGTTGAGTGGGGTGCGCAGCTCGTGGCTCATATTGGCCAAAAAGCGCGACTTGCCGGCGTTGGCCGCCTCGGCTTTCTCGTTGGCCAGACGCAGCTCGTCGTGCAGGCGGTGCAAGCGCTTGCGCTCACGCTCTACCTGGGTTTGCCGGGCGCCGATCGCAATGGCAGAGGCCAGCAACAGCACCGCAAGGCTGGCCAAGAGGTGCAGCTTGGCCTCGGTGGCCGCCACTTGCTGCTTGTACGAGGCTTCTTGCTCGGTGCTGACCACCAGCGATGAGCGCATGGTGAGCGCATTCATTGCCGGTGCCAATGCATGCAGCTCCTGGGCCAGGGGCATCCACTCGTGCTCCGTAGCCACCCTGCCTTGCAGGATGCGGTCAGCATGCGCTACGGCGGCGCCCAGTTGCGCGCGCGCCGTGGTGAATTCTGTGGTTTTGCGGAAGTCTTCTGCCGCGAGGGATTGGTCCACCACTTCCAGGCGGCTGAGGAGCAAATCGAGCTCAAAGTCCAGGGCATCCGCATCGGCGGGGTGGTGGCTGTGGGCGGCCATGTCCACCGCATGCGAGAAGCGCAGGTACTCCCGCTCCAGTTGGTACACCGAAGGAGCAAACGACTCGGTGAATGCGGACTGACGCTGTCTGGCGCTTTGCAGCTCCACGTAGTCCTGCTTCCAGAGAAACCCCACCATCCCAAGCGAGACCGCTGTGGCCAACAGGAGCCACAGACGTCTTTTTTGCATCACGGTGAGGGTGAGCACAGAGGCTCCTCAGTGGGTTGCGAGGCTTACTCGACGTTGATCGACTTCAACTGCCAGGCAGAGCGCTCGTAATAGGTGGTGGAGCGCAGCTCGGCCTTGCTGTCAAACGGGTAGACGATGAACAGCGGCCCCTTGGTACGGACGGGGATGGCTTGGCCATTCATTTTGTGGGCCACGATGACATCAAAATTCTTGGCGTCGTCGGCCGGAATGGTGGTCTGGTAGTCGTTCAAAGCGGCCGCCTTCAGGGTGGTGCCGCTGGCCTTGGCGGCAGCTAACACATCACGCAACAGCGGGCCTTGGAACTTGATGGGCGCCTTGTCCCAAGGGGTTTGGGCCGTGAAGGTCTGCTGGGGCAGCTTCTCCAGCATGTCCAGGTCAAAGGCGGCGCCGGTGGCCGTGTTTTTGTCGGCCACTTTGCCGGAAATCGTCAGGATGACTTTGCCCTTGGCTGGCTCCAGGGCATGCACCTGGCTTGCAGAGACCAAAAAAGCTACGGCAACAGATGCCAGCGACAAGAAGGAACGGACAGCACGCATGGGAAGACTCCTTTTTTGAAATTTTTGGAATAATACGACAAATACAGCTTATTTGGCAAAAATATTCAAAACATTCAAATATTGTCATCGTTAACGCAACACGGACCAGAAGCACCAAAAAAGCCATTTAAAATGTTTCAAATGAACATGTTGTAATTTTTGATAAATTTGATACATTAGCCAAAAACAAGGACCATTCTTATGGCTACCAACTTCCACCAACCTTCGGTACTTGCGTTGTATGACGCGATGCCGGTCCCCATGATCACCTTCGGGGTGAACGGCGTAGCCACCTATGCCAACCGGGCGGCGCGCATCCACCCGGACAAGCCGGTGGAAGCCATGAGCGGTCGGGTCGTCATCAAGAACCTGGCCCAAGCCATCACCCTTGGCAGAGTGAAGCTGCCCTTCCAGACCGAAGTGGGGGTGAGCGAAGGCCACAAGATGAAGGGTGTGTTCATGGCCGGCCCCTCCGGGCTGGACATTGCCTTTGTGGGCGCACTCCCTGAGGCTGAAGCAACCCACGCCGGCCCCGGTATCCAAAGCCGCATGGGGTTGGAGCAGATCATTGAACTGCTGCAAGACGAAGTTGGCCCGCCCATGCGCAAGCTCACCGGCCTGCTAGGCCAACTGCCCGAGAGCGACAAAGGCGCGCGGCTGGAATTGGCTGCCGACGAGCTGCGTGAGCGCCTGCGCCGCCTTGCAGACCTGCTGGCGGTATTTGGCGAAGAAGCCATGCTCATGGACGACCGCATGGACCTCGGAGCCTTGGTGACGCAAACGGTCGAAGAGCTCAAACCCAAAGCCCTGCAGGCCAAGGTGCGCTTCGAAGTGCGGGCGCCCGGCAATACACTGCCCCCCATTTACGGCAACGCCCGCCTCATCAAGCGCGCACTGCACGAGTGTTTTGACAACGCCCTCACCTACTCCCGCCGTGAAGTGAAAAGCGGTGTGGACTGTGTGGTGCAAATCGGCTACACCCTGACTGGCGAGCACGTGCTGATCAGCGTACGCAACCAAGGCGCTATTGCCCCGGAAGACAAAGGCATTGAAACCCGCGACCTCTTTACCGCCCGCCGCACCACCCATGCCAACGGTCGCCTGGGCCTGCCGCTGGTGAACCGAATCGTGGGCCTGCACGGCGGCAACATGCGCATGTCTATCGTGGACGGGGAGGACACCCGGGTGAGGATCGAATTCCCCACCGGTGCCCCGCAACGCGGGCAAACCAATCTCGATATGGAACAGGCCCAGCGCTACGCCGCAGACCTGGCCCAACTCATGTCACGTCGCAAGAAAGAGGATGCATCATGAAACGCAAAGCACTCATCGTGGATGACCAACCCGATATCCGCAAACTCATCATGATGACCATGGAGTGTGAGGATTTCGACCTGTTTGAAGCCGACAACGGTGAAGACGCCCTGCTCACCGCCCAAAAATTGCGCCCCCGCCTCGTGCTGCTGGACGTGATGATGCCCGGTGCGCTGGACGGCTACCAGGTCTGCGAAAAAATCAAGGCTGACCCCATTCTGGGCAGCATGACCAAAGTGATTTTGCTGACCGCACGTGGCCAGAAAACCGACATCGAGCGCGGCCACGAAGCCGGCTGCGATGCCTATCTGGTCAAGCCCTTCAGCCCGATTGAGCTGCTGGACACGGTGGACCGCCTGGTCCCCTGAGCGCAGCACACATGCGCTACCTCCAGGGCCTGTCGCGCTGGCGCCGCAAGGTGCTGCCGCCGCACAGCATGACCACCACCATCATGGCGGCTGCGCTGGCAGTGATGGTGTTGGCGACCCTGGCATTCGGCGGCTACACCCTGGGGCGCATTGCCGACAACATGCAGCACATGGCCGAGGGCAATGCCAGCGCCATTGCCCGCATGGTGGCCGGCAACAGCGCCGCAGCATTGGTGACCGAGCAACTCAACAACCTGCAATCCAGTGCCATCGATGCGGTGCAACTGCCCAACATTGAGCGCATCAGCATTTACCGGGCCACCGGCATCAACCTGATTGAAGCCCGCCGCCAACGCGATGGCGTGCACGTGTACACCGGCGCGCATCTGGACCCGGCACAGCGGGCCGCCGGCCTGCCGGCCAGCCATATGGAAGACACGCGCTATGTAGCGTGGCAAGAAGCAGACAGCAGCAACCCCGACGCCAATGTGTGGGTGCGCGTGGACTACAGCCTGGACGAACAAAACAGCGTGCTGCGCAGCCTGACCGTGCAGGCTTTAGGCGGCACCCTGGCACGCTGGGCGGTGGTGATGGTGTGCCTGTACCTCATCATCCGCCGGGTATTGCGCCCGGTGCGCGAACTCACCGAGTTTGCCGCCATGATTCCCCTGCGCATGGGCGAGGAGCTGCACCTGCAGGGCGCCAGCACCGAGGCCCACGCCCTGCAAGCCGCCATCAACCAGGCCAGCCGGGGCATGGCTGCGCAGGTGAACCGGGTGCAGGCCATTGTGAATACAGCGGCCGAGGCCATCATCGGCCTCGATGAGTTTGGCCGGGTCACCAGCACCAACCCTGCCGCGAGCAGCATTTTCGGGCGCACCGCGGAAGACATTGAGGGCCAGATGATTGACCGCTGCGTGCCCGGCCTGGACGCGCAGGCCCTGCACGCCATGTTCGGCGAAGGCATGGAGCACATCCTGAGCATCAGCCGCGTCACCCGCCACGACTTCATGGGCATGCGCGCAGATGGCACCCCCTTCCCGGTGGAAATTTGCCTGGGCGAAGTGAAGAACGACCCGGCCTTGCGCTACGCCTGCATCGTGCGCGACCTGACCGACGAGCGGGCGGCGCAAGAAACCTCCGAGCTGTACGAGCGGGCGCTGGCCAGCAGCCACAACGCGGTGTTCATCACCAACGGCAAGATGGAGCACCAGCCCATCGTCTACATCAACGACGCGTTCCAGAAGTTTGTGAACCTGCCGCGTTGGGACATTCTGGGCGAAGGCCTGGCCCTGCTGCGCGGCCGCAATGCCGATGACCCCGGCGTGCACGAACTCACCCTGGCCGTGCGGGAGCACCGCAATGCCAATGTGACCATACGGCGCGAGCTGGACAACGGGCAGATACAGATCGCCGAAGTGTCGCTCTCACCCGTCAAATCCGACCAAGGCACCTTGACGCACTTCGTGGGCATCGTCTCCGACATCACCGCCCGTGTGCGTGCCGAGGAAGCCATGGCGGAGCGCCGCGCGCAGCTGGACACCATTTTCAGCCTCAGCCCCGATGGTTTTGTCATGTTTGATGCGCATGACCGCTTGGTATTTGCCAACCCCGCGTTGGAGCGCATTACCGGCCTGCACCCGGACCCACAAACCCCGTTGACCTTGGCGGACTTTGAAGCCGAGTTGCGCAGTTTGTGCGATGAATCGCTCCCCCTGCCCGTGATGCGTGGCGATCAGCCTGATGCGTCTTGGGAGGAAAGGCTCCAACTCGTGCGCCCGCAACGCCGGGTGGTGCAAGCACGCTCGCGGCGCAACGAGGCGGGCCGGCGCGAGACGATTTTGTACTTCCGCGACATCACCCACGAAGACCAGGTGGACCGGATGAAGAGCGAATTTCTCACCGCCGCCGCCCATGAGCTGCGCACGCCCATGGTGAGCATCTTTGGCTTTTCGGAGCTGCTCACCCGCCGCAAATTCACCGAACAGCGGCAGACCGACATGCTGCAAACCATCCACAAGCAATCGGGCCTGCTGGTGAAAATGCTCAATGAGTTGCTGGACCTGGCCCGCATCGAGTCCCGCGGCGGGCTGGACATGCAAATCACCCCCCAGCCCCTGGCTGCGATGGTGGACAGCAGCATCCAGAGCCTGATGCTCAAGGACACCGACCGCCCCGTACTGCTGGCCCCGGTGCCGGACCTGCAAGTGCTGATGGACCCCGAAAAAATGCAGCAGGCGCTGGTCAACCTGATTGCCAACGCGTTCAAGTACTCGCCCCACGGCGGGGATGTGCGGGTCACCGTGCGCACCGAGGCGGACGAGGGCCAGCGCTATGCCGTGATCGATGTGCGGGACCAGGGCATCGGCATGACCGCAGAGCAGTTGGGGCGCGCGTTTGAGCGCTTTTACCGGGCCGATGCGTCGGGCAATATTCCCGGCACCGGGCTGGGCCTGAGTCTGGTGAAAGAGATTGCCGAGCTGCACAAAGGCCGCGTGACGCTGCAAAGCAGCTTTGGCGAAGGTACGACCGCCAGCTTGTGGATACCGCTCGCCTGAGCGGCGGCGGAAAAAAACACAAAGAAGGTGCGGGGAGCAACGGGCGCAAAAAGCGCTCAGTCTGCGTGCCCGATCAAGCGGACAGGCTTTGGGCGTGGAGCTGGCGGCTGCGGGCCAGCGACTCCAGCCTCTCAAAGTCCACCGGCTTGCGGAACACCGCCGTACCCTCCGGCAGGCCGCCACGCTCGGCGACCTCACTGGCGCTGAAGCCGGTCACCGCCACCACCTGCAGGTTCGCATAGCCAGAGCCCGCTTGGGTGAGGGAGCGCACCATGTCAAAGCCATTCATGCCGGGCATGTTGAGATCGGTCACTACCATATCGGGCATCCACTGGCCAATCCGTACCAGGCCTTGAAAGCCATCGCTGGCGGTGCTGAGTTCCACCGGGAAATCCCACCCCTCCACCATCAAAGAGAAGAGCTGGCGCAAGTGGGCATCGTCCTCCACCACCAGCATGCGCAGCGCGCGGCTGGCGGGCTCCCGGGTGCCATGCACCACAGGCGCCAACATGCCGGTGCGCTCTTGCCGCAGCTTGTCGACCGCACTGCGCAGAATGCGCCGGTGTCCGCCGGCCGTGCGCCAAGCGGGCAATACACCTGACTCCACCCAGAGCTGCACCGTACGTACGGCCACGCCCAGCACCTCCCCGACTTCGCGGGTGGTCATGAGTTCGTCATTGCTGGAGATTTTGCGCATGAACGGGCAACATGTTTGCTATATTTTCAATAGCACCTCGCGCTAAGCGAGCATAGCTTCCCGCTCTAAAAGACGTACCGTGAGTGCGTCCAGATAACCGCACAGGCGATCGGCACTCAAGGGCTTCTGGTAGCGCACCACCCAGTTGGGCAAGCGGGCGTCGGCATTCAACTCTTGCGGCGTCATGGCGGTGAGGGCGATGATGTTCAGGCCCTCCAGCTCCTCGTCTTCGCCCAGCGCTTCCACCAGGGTGAAACCGTCCATGGGCTCCATGACCAAATCGGTCACCAGCAAGTCCGGGTGCATGGCGCGCACATGGGCCAGCGCGTGGGCGGCCTCGTTGATGATGGTGAGCTGCGCCGGATGGCCAATGCGGGCCAACAGGGCTTTGAAAAAGGCGATCTGCACCGGGTCGTCCTCCACCAGCAGGATGCGCAGGGGGCGGGCAGCAGTTACACCGGCGAGGCCGGTGCTGCGGGAGTTGAGCAGTTGCTCCACGCTGGTGCGGAAGATGCGGCGGTGCCCGCCGGGGGTGATCCATGCGTCCAGCTCCCCGCTGATGACCATTTTTTGCACCGAGGTGGTGGACAAGCCTAGCAACTTGGCGGCTTGCTGCGTGGTCAACACATCACGTTCTGCGTTCATAAATAGGATCTCCGGTAGCGATAGCTTAAAGTTATCAAATCCACACTTTAGCCGAATATTTTATTATAAATGTTTTTTGAATTTAAAAAACAAAATCGATTTAAGCGTTTGATTCAAACAAAACACATCAACTTCTTTACCGTATCAGCTATACAAATGCCATTGCACGCGCTCTGCAACGATTACCGCAGCAGAAGAACGGGCGGAAGTGTCGGAAGCGGCACTGGCGTGTGCGCTGACGGCTTTTTTAACGAGTGCCATGGAAGTGATTCCTTTCAAGTGGGGAGAGTGTGAAAACGTGGGCGCGGGCCAGAGGGAACAAATGCACAACGCTCAGGCCCGGCCCATTGCTGAACGATGCGTAGACAAACATGGGGAGTCGCTTCAAAGCGAGGGGCTGACTTCAAAGCCGGGGTCGGCTTCTTCGATCAGGCGGGTCACCAGATAGATCAGCTCTACCGGCTGGAAGGGCTTGACCAGGTAAGCCTTGGCACCACTGGCCATACCGGCATCAATGTCGGCCTGGTGGTCGGCGGAAGACAGCATCACTACTGGAATGTCTTTGAGCAGTGCATCGGCACGCATGGTTTCGCAGGCGGTCAGGCCACTGACACCGGGCATGCGCACATCCATGAGCACCAAATCGGGGCGGTGCTCACGCGCCATGGCCAATCCTTCTGCACCGTCGGCGGCCTCCAGCACATGAAAGCCCATATATTCGAGCGTCATGCGGATCAAACGGCGAATGCCGGGGGTGTCTTCAACCGAGAGAATTGTTTTTTCATGGAATTAAATGAATTAAAACATTTAAATCGACTTTATCGAAAATTCGTTTTTTTGTGTTGAATAAAACCGCATTTCGATGCCAAAACTTTCTATCAACTTGTGGCCTCCCATAGATTTCATGTTTATTTTTTCCAAGCTCGTGGGGTGGTTCACCCAGCCTTTGTTCTGGCTGTTGCTGCTGTTGGCTGCGACCTGGGTGCTCGCGGCGCGGCGTCCGCGCGCGGTGAGGCCCTTGCTGGGTGCGGGCATCGGGCTGCTGGTGCTGATCGGCTGGCAGCCCTTGCCGGAGCTGCTGATTCGCCAGCTGGAGGCGCGCTATCCCGAAATACCGCTGAACGCCGATGTGCAGGGCTACGCCGGCGTGGTGGTGCTGGGTGGCGGAACGGCGGCCGGGCGGGTGCAGCAAAACCATGCCCACGCGCTGATCAACGACGGCGGTGAGCGGCTTGCCGTGTCTGCCGCACTGGCGCTGCGACACCCGCAGCTGCCACTGATTTACACCGGTGGCGAGGGCGATCCGCAAGGCGGCGGCCCCAGCGAGGCCGAGCGGGCGCGGGTGTTTTACGAGAGCTTCCGGATTCCTGCCAGCCAGGTGCGCTACGAAGCGGTGTCGCGCAACACCTATGAAAATGCGCTGCTCACCGCCCGGCTGCCAGGGGTAGACCCCCGCGCACGCTGGTTGCTATTGACCTCGGCGTGGCATATGCCGCGCTCCATGGCCACCTTTGAAAAAGCCGGTTGGAATGTCACCGCCTACCCGGTGGACTACCGGGCGGAATTCCCGGTGGTGTGGACCCGGTATTCGCTGCAAGGCGGCGTGTCAGACTGGCAGCTGGTGCTCAACGAACTGATAGGGCTGGTTGCCTACCGCCTGGCTGGCAGGCTGTAGGCACAGGCGGGCTGTGTTGCCGGCCTAGGTGGCCACATGGCGGTACGCCCGCACCTGGTCGATACGGCGGCCTTCCAGGGTCACCACCTCAAAGGTCCACTCCCCCACCACCACCAAGGCGCCGGGCTGGGGCAGCTGGCCGGTCACCGCCATCAACAAGCCGGCCAGGGTGTTGTAGCGGCCACGTTCTTCGTCCGGCAAATCGTCTTCAATATCCAACCGGGCTTTGAGTTCGCCTACCGGCATCAGGCCGTCCAGCAACCATTGCCCATCATCTTGCAGAGTGGCCCACGCCTGCTCCTGGGCATCGGGCTTGAGCTCACCGGTAATGGCCTCCAGCAGGTCGTGCGGCGTCATCAGGCCTTGCACCACGCCGTACTCGTCCACCACAAACACCATGCGCGCCGACTTGACGCGGAACTGCTCAATCAGCTCCATGCCCGTGAGCGTTTCGGGCACAAACACCGCCTGCTCCGCCAGCGAATCCAGAGCGCCGGTGTGCTCCGCACCCGCTGCCAGCAAGCGCGACACGCTCACCAAACCCACCACATTGTCCAAAGAGCCCCGGCACACCGGGTACCAAGAGTGGCTGAGCCCTTGTCCGGTGCCGGAGGCTCGCTGCAAGGCGTCTTTGACCGAGAGCGAAGCATCCAACCAGTCAATATCCACGCGGGGCAGCATCATGCTGGTCAGCGGCCGGTCGTCGAGGTGGAACACATTGCGCACCATCTGGTGCTCATGCTCTTCGATGATGCCGGCGTCTACGCCCTCTTCGAGGCTGGCCGAGATTTCTTCTTCCGTCACCGCGCGGTTGTCCGTGGCCGTGAGGCGCAACAACTGCAAGGTGGTGTGGGTGGCATAGGCCAGCAGCTTCACAAAAGGTTTGGCACCGGTGGCCACCCAGGTCATGGGAATGGCCAGCGCGCGGGCTACCGTTTCGGGGTAAAGCTGCCCGATGCGCTTGGGCACCAGTTCCCCGAACAAGATGGTGATGAAGGTAATGCCCGTGACCACCAGCGCCGTGGCAGACACCTCGGCCACCCGGTGCGACATGGTGAAGTTCGCCTCCAGCCACTGCGACACGCCATCGCTGAACGCCGCCTCGCCCACGATGCCGTTGAGCATGCCGATGGACGTAATGCCCACCTGCACCACCGACAAAAACTGCGTGGGGTTGTCCAGCAGCGCCAGCGCCGCCTTGGCCCCCTTGTCCCCCGCCTCGACCATGGTCTGCAAACGGACTTTGCGGCTGGCCGTGAGCGCCAACTCGGACATGGCGAACACGCCATTGAGCAAAGTGAGGACAAGAATGATCAAAAAATCCATGAAAGGCCAGCGAGAATCACGACCATGGCAATGTACCTTATCGGTGATGTTCAGGGCTGCGACAGCGCGCTGGAGCGGCTCACCCAGTTGATCGACTTCTCCCCCAGCCGCGACACGCTCTACCTGCTGGGCGACCTGGTCAACCGCGGCCCGGAGTCTGCACAGGTGCTGCGCCGGCTGATGCGCTATGGCAATGCGGCGCGCAGCGTGCTGGGTAACCACGACCTGCACCTGCTGGCCACGCACTACGGCGTGCGCAAGCCTGGCAAAAAGGACACGCTGACCGAGCTACTGCAGGCCGAAGACGCCCCGGCCCTGTTGCACTGGCTGCACCAGCAAAAGTTGGCGCTGCTGGAAACGGTAGGGAAAAAAGAGCTTTTAATGCTCCATGCGGGCGTCCTGCCTGCGTGGACAGCTACTAAAACCATAGCACTGGCCGGCGAGGTAGAAGCCGTATTGCAAAGCCCGGACGCCGCCAGCTTCTTCCCGCAGATGTATGGCAATGGCCCGGACCGTTGGAGCGACAGCCTGCAAGGCGCCGACCGGCTGCGGGTCATCGTGAACGCCCTCACCCGCATGCGCTATTGCACCCCGGAAGGCGCCATGGAATTTGCCCACTCCGGTGGTTTGGCGGATACGCCCGAAGGCTATGTGCCCTGGTTCGATGCGCCGGATCGGCAAACGGCAGACCATGTAGTGGCATTCGGCCACTGGTCCACGCTGGGCTGGCTCAACCGCAACGACGTGTTTTCGCTGGACAGCGGCTGCGTCTGGGGGGGCTGCCTGAGTGCGCTGCGGGTGTCCCCCACCACCGATGGCGGGCTGGACACCGAGCTACTGCAAGTGAAGTGCGCCCAATCCCAACCGCCCGGGGACTGAGCCTACCCATCCGCGATCAGGCGGACTTGAACAGCGCCGCTACCTTGCGCTTGGGCTTGATGTTGGCAGAAATGCTGCGGCCAGCAGGCTTGGCGGCAGTTTCCCACGAGGGTGCAGCGGCCTCGGTGGCCGGGGCGCTGGGCTCGTAAGGCTTGTCAAAAAACGGATCGCGCGGTGCGGGTGCCGGGCGACCATGGTCACGGGGAGCCCGGGTACGGTAGGCATCATCCCGCTCATTGCTGTGGCTGCGGCCACGGCCTTCCCCGCGATCGCCCCGACCATCACCACGGCCCTCGGCACGCGGACCCCGGCCATTGTCGCCGCCTTCGGCGTACATGCGGCGGCCATCGTTAATACGGCCTTGGCTGCGGATGTCCGGGCGGTCTTCGTCAAACTCCACTGCTTCCAGCTCGATCTTGGTCTTGATCAGCTTTTCAATGTCGGCCAGCAGGCGCGCATCGTTACCGCCGCCCACAAAGGTCACCGCCAAACCGGAAGCGCCGGCGCGGCCGGTGCGGCCAATGCGGTGCACATAGTCTTCGGCGTTGAAGGGAATGTCGAAGTTAAACACCGCAGGCACGTCTTTGATGTCCAGGCCGCGCGCGGCCACATCGGTACACACCAGCAGATCGACTTCGCCTTTTTTGAAGGCTTCCAGCGCCTTGAGGCGCTCGTCCTGGCTCTTGTCGCCGTGCAGCGCAGCGGTTTTGAGGCCTTCACGCTCCAGCGAACGGGCCAAGCGGGCACAACCCAGCTTGCTGTTCACAAACACAAAGGCTTGCTTCATGCCGCGCTGTTTCAGGATCTGGTGCAGCGCGTGGCGCTTGTTGTCCTCACCCACACTGTAGAAATGCTGCTCCACGGTGGAAGCTGTGGCGTTGGAGCGCGCCACTTCAATGGTCACCGGGTTTTGCAGGTAGCTATTGGCCAGGCGCTTGATCTCGGGCGAGAACGTGGCGCTGAACAGCAAGGTGGTGCGCGTCTTGGGCAGGTAGCTCAGGATGCGCTGCAGGTCCGGCAGGAAGCCGATGTCCAGCATGCGGTCGGCTTCGTCCAGCACCACGTACTCCACCTGGTTGAGTACCGCGTTTTTGGCTTCGATATGGTCCAGCAGACGGCCGGGAGTGGCCACCAACACTTCGACGCCTTTTTTCAGCTCGATCGTCTGGGGCTTCATGTCCATGCCGCCGAACACCACGGCGCTGCGCAGGTTGGTGTACTTGGCATACAGCTTGACTTGCTGGGCCACCTGGTCCGCCAACTCGCGGGTCGGCAAAAGCACCAGAGCGCGCACGGGGTGGCGGGCGGGGGAGGTGGAGGCGTTTTCGTGCTTCATCATCCGCTGCAGCAATGGCAGCGCGAAAGCAGCGGTTTTGCCGGTACCGGTCTGGGCAGCGCCCATCACATCTTTGCCGGTCAGCACGACAGGAATGGCCTGCGCCTGAATGGGCGTCATGGTCTCGTAGCCCATTTCGGCCACTGCGCGGGCGATAGGGTCCGCCAGTTGCAACTGGGCGAAAGCCATGGTGGGGGTGTCCGAGGTGAGCTCGTTGGAGTTCACGGGAGTAGGAGTCAATTCAGTAATCAAATCGGTAAGGCATAGCCATAAAGAGTGCTATCCATCCGATAGCGGGTCGCCCGAAGGAAGTCAGGGCAAATCCCGATTATCCTCTAGTTCCCAATTTCCACGAAGGGCCGCCCCAAGGGGAAATAGCCCCCTCGGGGGGCAGCGACCCGCAAAGCGGCGGAGCGTGGGGGCTATATGGTCCGGCTAGAAAACGTGTCGCAGCCCTTGACGCTGCCGGTTTTCAGGCCCTTGTCGAACCAGCGCTGGCGCTGGGCACTGCTGCCGTGGGTAAAGCTCTCGGGCACCACCGCGCGGCCTGAACCGCGCTGCAAGGCATCGTCGCCGATCTTGGCGGCGGCGTTCATGGCCTCGGCTACATCGCCCTCTTCCAGCAGCTGGCGGGCATTGTTGGCGTGGTGTGCCCAGACGCCGGCGAAACAATCCGCCTGCAGCTCCAAGCGCACGCTCAGGGCGTTGCCCTCGGTGGCGCTCGCGCGGCCGCGGGCTTCCTGCACCTTGGCACTGATGCCCAGCAGGTTTTGCACATGGTGGCCAACCTCATGGGCGATCACATAGGCCTGTGCAAAGTCGCCCGGCGCGCCCAATTGCTTTTGCAAGGTCTCGTAAAAACCGAGGTCGATATAGACCTTTTGATCGGCAGGGCAATAAAAAGGCCCCATGGCGCTCTGGCCCTGGCCGCAGGCGGTGGGCGTCGCCCCCCGAAAAAGCACCAGCTTGGGGTTGCGGTAGGTGCCGCCGCCTTTGCTAAAAACCTCACCCCACACGTCTTCGGTATCTGCCAGCACGGTGGATACGAATTTGGCCATCTTGTCATCGGCTGGAGGGCGCTGGGCAGGCACTTGCTGCACATGGGCGACTGGCGCGCCATCGCCACTCAGCACGCCCAGAATGGTCAGGGGGTTGATGCCCAGCACCCAGCCCCCTAACAAGGCAATCACGATAGTACCCACGCCCAGCCGCCCGCTCAGCAGCGCACCCAAGGGACCGAGCCCGCCGCCGCCGCCACTGAAGCCCCCTCCGCCACCGCTGCGGCGATCTTCGACGTTGTCAGACTCGCGGTTGCCTTCCCATTTCATGGTGCGGGCTTTCCTTGGGTGGAGTTTTCAATGAATTGCGCCAGCTCCGCCGACCAATCGGCCGACTCGGGCTGCAAGGCTTGCAGGGACTCGATCTCTACCCCCGCATCGGCCAGCATTTTTTCGGAGGCCCCGTTGACGCGGTCCTGGTGGGCTTTTTTGTCCAGATACACCACGCGCTTGATACCCACCTGGATGATGGACTGCACGCAGCGCGGGCACGGGTACTGGGTGGCATAAATGGTGGAGCCATGCAGCGGCAGCGTGGTGCAGTTGAGGATGGCGTTCTGCTCGGCATGCACGATGTAGCTGTGGCGGGAGTTGAGCGGATCGCTGTCGTCGTCCTGCCAGTAGTGCTCGTCGGTATCGTCACAACCACGCGGCAAACCGTTGTAGCCGACCCCTGAAATCTTGTTGTCCGGGCTGACGATGCAGGCGCCATTGCGCTTGCGGGCGTCTTTGGAGCGGGCAGCCGCGAGAAGCGCCACGCCCATGAACATGGAATGCCAGTGAATCAGGGAATCGTTTTTCATAGCATGCAAGGGTTTTAGTCAGTCTAGCACCGGCCGCAAACCCGGGCTGCTGCGCCGCTCCAGCAGCACCGATGCGGCAAACACCAACAAACCCACCAGGGACAGTACAGCCCCCACGTAGCCGGTGGCCGCGTAGCCAAAACCCAAGGTAATCACCAAGCCGCCCAGCCACGCGCCCAAGGCATTGGCAATGTTGAAGGCCGAATGCATGGAGGCGGCGGCCAGCGTCTGCCCGTCGGAGGCCACATCCATCAGGCGGGTCTGGATGGCCGGGCCGGCGGCAAAGGTGCACCCGATCAAAAAGGTGCAGGTGCACAGCATCCAGGGCGTTGCGGCGGTCAGGCTGAACAAGGTCATCACCACCACGTTGAACACCAGCATGCCCCCGATGGTGCCCATCAGCGCAATGTCGGCCAGCTTGGAGCCCACCACATTGCCCACATTCATGCCGACGCCGAACAGGGCCATGATCAACGGAATCATGACGGCGGGCATGTGCGCCACCTCGGTGGCAGTGCTGGCGATGTAGGAGAAGATGGAAAACATGCCGCCAAAGCCGGTGGCGGCCAGGGTGAGGGTCAGCAGCACCTGCGGGTGGGTGAACGCCACCAGCTCGCGCATCACGCTGGCGCCCTCATGGGCTTGGTCGCGCGGCAGGTAGAACCAGATCAGCGTGACAGTGAGCGCACCAATCAGCCCCACTGACAAAAACAAGACGCGCCAGTTGAGCGACTGGCCGAAATACGCCATCACCGGCGTGCCCAACAACGTGGCCACGGTAAGACCGAGCATGACGTAGCCAACCGCCTGCGCCCGCATCTGCACCGGCACCAGCGAGGCCGCCACCAACGCCGACACCCCGAAGTAGGCGCCGTGCGGCAAGCCGGTCAGAAAGCGCAGCAGGGTAAAACTCCAGAAGTCTGGCGCCAGGGCACTGGCCAGATTGCCGACGGTGAACACCGCCATGAGCACCAGCAACAACGACCGGCGCGAGGCTTTGGCCCCCGCAATCGCAATCAGCGGCGCGCCGACCACCACGCCCAAGGCATAGGCGCTGATGACATAGCCCGCCTGCGGCGTGGTCACTTGGAAGGTAGCAGCCACATCCGGCAACAAGCCCATGATGGCGAACTCGCCGGTACCAATACCGAAGCCACCACACGCGAGCGCCAGAATCACCAAGGTAATTTGAAACCGGGTCAACGGGGCGGATGCATCTTTCAACGTCATGAAATCCTTGGGGTGGCGCGAGGGCTCAGGGAACCCATCGCTATCAAAACAGGAGCTGCTTGCGCAAACTCCACGGGCGCTAGAGGCCTCAATGGCTTACAAATCTTACGAGATGACGGTCTTCTCGACCAAGCGGTCGTCACCCAACACGATCAGACTGAACAGCAGCTCGTCGAGGTTGGACGCCAACGCCGTCTTGCGGGCCAGCAGTGGTGTGGCTTGGGGGTTGAGCACCACGAAGTCGGCCTCGCAACCGGGCAGCAGGTTGCCCACTGCAGGCCCACCGTTCGCGCCATCCAGCCCCAAAGCGCCTGCGGCACCGGCAGTGTGCTGCCACCATAGGTGCTGGGGCGAGAGCGAGAGGCCGGGCTTGGTCTGGCCCTCCCGGCCCACGTAATACGCAGCCAGCATGGTGTGGAAGGGGCTGAACGACGTGCCACCGCCCACATCGCTGGCCAGGCCGTAGTGATAGCCCACGCGGTCGGCACCTTCGTAGTCAAAGAATCCGCTACCCAAGAACAAGTTGCTGGTGGGGCTGATGGCCGCGGCCGCGCCGGTGTCGCGCATCAGAGCGCGATCATCATCATCAAAATGGATGCAGTGGGCGTAGATGGCGCGGTCGCGCATTAGGCCGAAATCGTCGTAGGTGGCGAGGTAGGAGCGGGATGCCGGGAACAGCTCGCGCGCCCAGGTGATTTCGTCCTTGTTCTCGGCCACATGGCTTTGGATCCACACATCTCCGTATTGCTTGGCCAACTCGCCCGCGCCGCGCAACTGGGCATCGGTACTGGTGGGCGCAAAGCGCGGCGTAATGGCGTAACCCAGGCGATCCACGCCGTGCCAGCGCTGGATCAGCGACTCGGTGTCGCGCAGGCTTTGCTCGGTGCCGCTCACGCTGCCCTGCCCCTGGTTCACCAGGTAGTCCGGCGCATGGCGGTCCATCAGCACCAGCCCGGTGATCAGGCGCATGTGTCGTGCTTGCGCCTCGGTGAACAAGGCGTTGACCGATTCGGGGTGCGAAGTGGCAAAGGTGAGCGCGGTGGTGACCCCGTTGCGCAGCAGCTCTGCTACAAAAAACGTAGCTGCTTGCGCACTGTGGTCCTGGGCTGAGAAGCGATTTTCTTCTGGAAAGGTGTAGTTCTCCAGCCAGGGCAGCAAACCGCTGGCGGGCGACCCGATGACATCGATCTGCGGGTAGTGGATGTGCAGGTCAATAAACCCCGGCGCGATGATGCGCCCGGGAAAATGCTGTACCGGCACCTGCGGGTACTGCTTTGATACGGTGCTGTACGCACCGACGGCCTGCACCACCTGGCGGCCTTGAGCGTCGGGGCCGACGACCAGCAGGCCGTCTTGCTCATACAAGGCACGGGCCACGCCCTCGCTGCGGGGGGCAAACCAGAGAAGGGAGGCGCGATAGGCGTTCATGGTGGTGAGCTTCAAAGACGCAGGAAGTGGCGTAGCAGCAATGTCTGTACCAAGCGCTGAAAAATCAGTGAGCGCGCAGCGTGCAGCTGTCGCCAATGCCATCGCGCCAGACGCGCACTTGCGACAGGCCCGGAAACTCGGCAGCCATAGCGCGCCAGATGAACGCAGCCAAATTTTCCAACGTGCCGGGACCGAGGCCTTCCACTTCGTCCAGCAAGTGATGGTCCAGCTGAGGTCGCAGCACCTGAATGGCGTTACGCAAATGACCCAGGTCCACCACCATGCCGGTGTCGGCATCGGCGCTGCCGGCCACCGTCACTTCAGCGTGGTAGGTGTGGCCGTGGATGCGGCGGCTTCCGGCAATTTCTTCGGCGTCATCCACCGTGCGCTTGAGAGTGTGCGCAGCATCAAAGAAGAACTTCTGGCTGACCTCGCAGCTGCGGGGGAGCGGAATGGCGGGTGCTTGGGTCATCGGATACCTGTGATCTTGTGGGTTTGCAGGGAGAGGCGCCATGCCGGGCGCTGCATGCACTGGGTGATGCAGGTCTCGGTGTTGGCGGCGCGCTGCGGGTTGTCCATGGGCTGCAGGTAGCGGTGCTTAAAGTCTGCGGCCTCGCACTCTTCCAAAGTGATGCCGGCCTGCGGCCACACCAGTTTGAGTTCGTGGCCCTGGCGCTGAATCCACTGTGAGCCGGCTTTGGGGCTCACGCAAATCCAGTCGATGCCTTCGGGCGCCAGCACCGTGCCGTTGGTTTCCACCGCGATCTGAAAGTCTAAAGCGTGCAGCGCGTCGATCAGCGCGGTGTCCACCTGCAGCAGCGGCTCGCCGCCGGTCATCACCACAAAGCGGTGGGCCGTGTCACCAGCTGGCCACTGTGCTGCAATGCGCTCGGCCAGCGCCTGCGCGGTGCTGAACTTACCGCCCAGCGTGCCATCGGTGCCCACAAAGTCGGTATCGCAAAACTTACAGACAGCGGTAGCACGGTCTTGCTCCCGACCGGACCACAGGTTGCAGCCCGCAAAGCGACAGAACACGGCGGGGCGCCCTGCATGCGAGCCTTCGCCCTGCAAGGTGTAGAAAATTTCTTTGACTTGGTATGCCATGGCAGTTATGCAGCCACAGCGAAAGAAAGAGAGAAACAACAAGCGGCCACAGGCGTGGCGGCGAGGTTTTTGTACATGGTAGTCCTCTACATGGCTCCGGAACACAAAAGGCAAGGCCCGCCGGAGCAGCGGACATTGGATTGGATTTTACCGTGCGGGCCTACAAACGGTATACAGCGCCGCAGATACTATCTATTTGATAGCTGCCCGCGCAGAAAGAACGGGCGCTAGAGGCCTATTTGGTACTCAAACGCCGCCCTGCGGCGGTCCAGAGTGCTTGGCGGGTGCTCAGCGAAAGGTTTCAAACACATCATCCAAGCGCTGGACATACTTCTGGCGCAGGGATGCGTCGATAAAGCTGGCGTCAAAGCTGTTGCGTGCCAGCGCATACGCGTGCTGGGCGCTCAGGCCCAGGGCGGCAAATGTCTGGGCGAAGTTTTCGTTCAGGTAGCCGCCGAAGTACGCCGGGTCGTCGGAATTGACAGTAGCCATGATGCCGGCGTCCAGCATGGTGCCGATGTTGTGCTGTGCCAGTGTGGGGAACACGCGCAGCTTCAGGTTGGACAAGGGGCAGACGGTGAGCGGCATCTTGTCTGCAGCCAGACGCTGCATCAGGGCTGCGTCGTGAATGGCTTGCACGCCGTGGTCGATGCGCTCGACCTTGAGCACATCCAGCGCGCTCCAGATGTAGGCGGGGGGCGCCTCTTCACCTGCGTGCGCAACCAGCCGGAAGCCTAACTCGCGGGCGCGGGCGTAGACCTTGGCAAACTTCTCGGGCGGGTGCCCGACTTCGCTGGATGCCAAGCCAATGCCCACAATTTTGTCGCGCAAGGGCAGCGCCTGCTCCAGGCATTCAAAGGCTTCCTCTTCGCTCAGATGGCGCAAGAAGCACAAGATCAGCGAGGCGGTCATGCCGAACTTGGCGGGTGCATCGGCGCAGGCGCGGTACAGGCCGTTGATCACCGTCTCGGCACTCAAGCCGTGGCCTGTGTGCGTTTGGGTGTCAAAGAAAATTTCGGTGTGCAACACGTTGTCGGCCTGGGCTTTGGCCAGATACGCGCAGGTCATGTCGTAGAAGTCCTGCTCGGTCTTCAGCACCATGGTGCCCTCGTGGTAGATGTCCAAAAACTCTTGCAGGTTGTTGAACACATAGGCGTCGCGCAGCGCCTGCTCGCTAGGGAAGCGCAGCAGCACGTTGTTGCGCTTGGCCAGTGCAAACATGAGCTCCGGCTCCAGCGAGCCTTCGATGTGCATGTGCAGTTCGGCTTTGGGCATGGCGCGCAACAGAGCGGGCATGCGATCGGCGGCGACGGTGGGTACGTTGGGATGGGTGCGCATCAGCAGACTCCAAAAGTGATTGTTTCTTGCTTTAAAAAGCGGCGGTACGCAGACGATGCTTTGTCTGCCACCGTGTGGACCTCCGCCCGCACATCGAGCGGCAGACAACGCGGGCGCTGGGATTCGAGCACCGGCTTGTCTTGCATGAAGATGGTGTGTTGAAAGTCCTGCAGCTTGCTGTCTGGCGAGTCAAAGTCCGCCATGGCGAGGCGGAACCAGACGCGGCTGGTCTCCGGCGTCACCGGGCAGATAAACAGTGCAATAGATTCACGAAAGCCTTGCAGCGCCACACTGGCGGTATCCGGCACCTTGGTCAACACAGCGGTATAAGGCGCGACGACTTCATAGGTGTATTCCACCTGCGCAGGCGCAGTGGAGTGCACATTGCTTTGCGGCTGCCAGGCAAGGCATTGGGTGGCCAGCAGGCCGGTGGGGGTGGGCTCGACCTGGTAGTCGTCAATCGCGGTCGCTTCGCGCATGCCCAGCCAGCCTTCGTGGACAAAACCGAAGTGGGCCATGTCCAAAAAGTTTTCAACAATGCGCGGCGCACTGGTGGCCACGTCGTAAGGCCCGCACAGCACTTTGCGCAACTGGGCATCAGCCTCTGCGGCAAACGCCGGCAGTGGCACAGCCGCATCCGGCATCAACTGCACCCACACCAAGCCGTAGCGCTCTTCCACCCCAAAGGTGCGCACGGCATGGCTGGCAGGCGGCACAAAGCCTGGCAATGCGGGCACATGCACGCATTGGCCCGCAGCCGAGAACTGCCAGCCATGGTACGGGCACTCCAAGCGGCCCTCACACACCCGACCCAAAGACAGCTTGGCACCCCGGTGCGGGCACTGGTCTACCCATGCATGGGCCCTACCCGCCGCATCCCGCCAGAGCACCAGCTCTTGCTCCAAGAGCACGACCGCTACGGGGACTGCAGTGAGCGCCGCACTGGCAGCCACCGGATGCCAAAGAGATTGTTCTTTCAAGGCTTTGCTTTCATCCAACAGGCCCATGGCCCCATGACACGAACAAAAAAGGGCCGCACCAGGCGGCCCTTGATTCATACCCTCACCAATTACTTGGCGCCGGGGACCTTGCCTTCGACGCCCTTGACGAAGAAGTTCACGCCGGACAGGAACTTGTCGTCCGCAGTCTCGCCGTCTTTCAACACTTCCTTGCCGGCGTTGTCCTTCAGAGGACCTTTCCAGATGGCGAAGGAGCCGTCTTTCAGGCCGGCCTTGACTTCGTCGATCTTGGCCTTGGTTTCGGCAGGCACGTCTTCCGCGATGGACACGATGTCAATCGCTCCGTCCTTCACGCCCAACCAGGAACCAGTACCACCCTTCCAGCTGCCATCCAAGGCGGCCTTGGTGGCCTGGATGTAGTAAGGACCCCAGTTGATGATGCTGGATGCCAAGTGGGCCTTGGGGCCGTAGGCGGTCATGTCGGAATCCCAACCGAAGGCGCGCTTGCCCTTGGCTTCAGCGGTCTTCAACACGGCAGGCGAATCGGTGTTCTGGAACAGAACGTCAGCACCACCGTTGATCAGGGAGGTAGCCGCTTCGGTTTCCTTTGGTGGGTCAAACCAACCATTCACCCAAACCACTTTGGTCTTGATCTTGGGGTTGCTGCTTTGGGCGCCCAAGGTGAAGCTGTTGATGTTGCGGATCACTTCGGGAATTGGGATGGAAGCCACCACGCCCAGCGTGTTGGTCTTGGTCATCTTGCCGGCGATCACGCCCGCCATGTACGCACCTTCGTAGGTACGGCTGTCGTAGGTGCGGATGTTGTCGCCTTGCTTGTAGCCGGTGGCGTGCTCGAACTTCACGTCCTTGAAGTCAGGGGCCACCTTTTGGATGGGCTCCATGTAGCCGAAAGTGGTGCCGAAAATCAGCTTGTTGCCGTCGGTCGCCAATTCGCGCAGCACGCGCTCTGCGTCGGCAGACTCAGGCACGTTTTCGACGAACTTGGTGACGATCTTGTCGCCGAATTCGGCTTCCAGGGCTTTGCGGCCGTTGTCGTGCGCAAAGGTCCAGCCGCCATCACCCACAGGGCCTACATAGGCAAAGGCAATCTTCAAAGGTTCAGGCTTGGGTGCGGGTGCAGAGGCTGCGGGAGCCGGTGCAGGTGCGGGAGCCGGTTCTTCTTTTTTGCCACAACCCACCAGGGCTGCGCTGGCCACAGCCGTCAAAGCGGCGGCTTTCAGCAAAGAACGTTTTTGCAAATCTGTCATGTCACTTCCTTATAAAAAAACGAGGGTTGGAAACGAAAACATCAAACTCAAGAGCCCGGATAAAACGGCTTGCCAATGGAGGCAGGCATATTGATCCGGATCCAACGGGGATTACGGGAAATCAGCGCCAAGACCACTATGGTCGCAAGATAGGGCAACATGGTCAAGAACTGGCTGGGCACTTCCACTCCGATGCCCTGCAAATGAAACTGCAACATGGTCACCCCACCAAACAGGTAAGCCCCAAGCAACACCCGTGCCGGGCGCCAGGTTGCGAAGGTGGTGAGCGCCAGCGCAATCCAGCCCTTGCCGGCCACCATGCCCTCCACCCACAGGGGCGTGTAGACCACCGAAATATAAGCCCCGGCCAATCCGCACAGGGCGCCCCCGGCCACCACCGCCATCAGGCGGATGCCGCGCACCGGGTAACCCAGCGCATGGGCCGACTCGGGGCTCTCGCCCACGCTGCGCAAGATCAGGCCCGCACGCGTGCGGTACAAAAACCAAATCAGGGCCAGCGCAAACAGCACCGTGAGGTACACCATGGGGTGGTGTTTGAAGAAAGCCGAGCCGATAAACGGAATGTCGGACAAGCCCGGCACCGCAAAACTGGGGCGCTCGGGCATCTTCTCTTGCACATACGAAATGCCGGCGAAAGCGGAAAAGCCACCGCCAAACAAACTCAGAGCCAAGCCGGTGGCGTACTGGTTGGTGTTGAGCCAGATGACGAGCACGCCAAAGATGGCGGCCATCACTGCGCCGGCGGCAATACCGGCCACAAAGCCCGCCACATCGCTGCCGGTGTGCACCACGGCCGCAAACCCGGCAATGGCGGCACAGAGCATCATGCCCTCGGCACCGAGGTTGACGATACCGGCCTTCTCATTGATGAGCAGCCCCAGCGATGCAATCGCCAGCACCGTGCCGGCATTCAAGGTGGCTGCAATCAGCAGTGCGTATGCATCCATTATTTTTTACCTCCCGCAGCAGACACCCATTTCAGGCGGTAATTCACCAAGGTGTCGCAGG
This sequence comes from Rhodoferax bucti, assembly GCF_005876985.1. GTDB lineage: Bacteria > Pseudomonadota > Gammaproteobacteria > Burkholderiales > Burkholderiaceae_C > Allorhodoferax > Allorhodoferax bucti. The sequence continues at coordinate 313,578 of NZ_VAHD01000002.1, read as the reverse complement.
CCAACAAACTGAACAACAGCAAGCCCTGGAACACCCCGGTCAAGGACTTGGGCAAGCCCAAACGCGATTGCGCCAGCTCGCCACCGATGTAAAACATGCTCATAAGCAAGGCCGAAAACAACATGCCCACGGGATGCAGCCGCCCCACATAGGCCACGATGATGGCGGCAAAACCATAGCCCGCTGGCACATACGGCGTGAGCTGGCCGATGGGGCCAGCCACCTCCAACGCACCGGCCAAGCCCGCCATGCCGCCGGACACCAGCAAGGCCGTCCACAATGCCTTGCGGGAAGAAAACCCTGCGTAGCGCGCAGCCGCAGGGGCCAGCCCCCCCACCTGCTGCGCAAACCCGGCGCGGGTGCGGAACAAGAAAATCCACACCCCGGCCACGCCCACCAGTGCCAGCACCACGCCAATACTCATGCGCGAGCCCTGGAACAGGCGCGGAATGCGGGTCGCCGCTTCAAAAGTCTTGGTTTGGGGAAAGTTGTAACCCAAGGGGTCTTTCCACGGGCCGTAAACCAGGTAACCCAGCACCTGCACCGCAACATACACCAGCATCAGACTCACCAGAATTTCATTGGCGTTGAACTTGTCACGCAAAAACGCTGTGAGCCCGGCCCACACCATGCCACCGGCAATACCCGCCAGCACAATGGGCACCACGATCCAGCCCCCGGTAGTTTTTTCTGCCAGCAGCGCCACACCACTGGCCGCAATCGCGCCGATGATGTACTGGCCCTCGGCACCGATGTTCCACACATTCGAGCGGAAACACACCGCCAACCCCAAAGCTATCACCAGCAAGGGCGTGGCCTTGACCACCAGCTCACCCAAGGCATAGCCGCTCTTGATGGGCTCCCAGAAGAACACCAACAGGCCCCGCACCGGGTCTTTGCCCAAAGCGAGGAACAGGGCAATGCCGATAAGCACCGTCACCAGCAAAGCCAACAGCGGCGAGCCGTAGCCCCAGGCCTTGGATGGCTGGGGGCGGGCTTCGAGTTTCAATCCGGTCTTAGCCATGGGCCACCTCTGCTGCTGCGGCCACGCCGGAACCTTCCCACAATCCGCTCATCCATTCCCCGATCTTTTCTACCGTGGCCTCCGCCACCGGTACAGAGGGCGACAAACTGCCACGTGCAATCACGTGCAGGCGGTCGCTCACCTCGAACAATTCGTCCAGCTCTTCGCTCACCACCAGCACAGCGCAGCCGGCATCCCGCAGGGCCAGAATTTCGCCGCGAATCTGCGCGGCCGCCCCCACATCTACGCCCCAGGTGGGCTGGGACACGATGAACAGCTTGGGCGCTGCATCGATCTCGCGGCCCACGATGAACTTCTGCAAATTGCCGCCGGACAGCGAACGCGCCGCCGCACCCGGGCCATTGGCTTTGACGTTGAAAGCCTTGATGATGCGCGCCGCATGGTCTTCCAGCTGGCGCACCCGAATCCAGCCACCCGCGAACTTGGGCGCAGAAATGGACTCCGTGCGGGTCAACAACATGTTTTGGGCCAGACTCAGCGTAGGTACCGCACCGCGGCCCAGACGCTCTTCGGGCACAAAGTGCAGGCCCAGCTTGCGCCGCGCACCAGGGTGCAGGGCAGACGCATCGGTTTTCCCCATGCTGACACTGCCCTTGGGCGCCCGCACGTCTTCACCCGACAAGGCATACAGCAATTCCTTTTGGCCGTTGCCAGAGACACCGGCAATGCCCACCACCTCGCCGGCATGCACCGTGAGCGAAATGCCATTCAGGTCGACGCCGAACTGGTCTTCGCGAGCCAGGCTCAGGTTTTTCACGGTGAGCACCGGGGAGCCTGCTTGCTGCGGGCGATGCTCCAGCTGCGGCGGCTCCGCGCCGATCATCAAGCGGGACAGCGATGCGTTGGACTCTTCTGCCGGGTTGCACACGCCGGTGACTTTGCCGCCGCGCAGCACGGTGCAGGCATTGCACAACTCACGGATCTCGTGCAATTTGTGCGAGATATACAAAATACTGCAGCCCTCTGAGGCCAGCTTTTTGAGCACCACAAACAGCTTCTCGACCGCCTGCGGCGTCAACACCGAGGTGGGTTCGTCCAGAATCAGCAGCTGCGGGTTGGTCAGCAAGGCACGGATGATTTCCACCCGCTGCATCTCGCCAACGCTCAGGGTGTGCACCGGGCGGCTGGGGTCGATGTCCAGACCGTATTCGGCCGCCTTGGCGGTGATGCTGGCGGTGACCTGCTCCAGGCTTTGCGCCTTGTCCAGACCCAGCCACACGTTCTCCGCCACGGTGATGGTGTCAAACAGGTTGAAGTGCTGGAACACCATGCTGATGCCCAAGGCCCGCGCCTCTTTGGGGTTGCGGATATTGGCGGGCTTGCCGTTGAACAGCACCTGGCCGGCATCGGGCTTGATGGATCCATAAATGATCTTCATCAAGGTAGACTTGCCGGCACCGTTTTCGCCCAGCACGGCATGGGTCTGGCCGGGCAGCACCGTGAGCGACACCTCGCTGTTGGCGATCACGCCGGGGTAGGCCTTGGTGATGCCGGTGAGTTGCAGCCGCGGCACGGCAGTCGGAGGCGAAGTGGATTCCATACAGGCGTGTTGTCTTCTTTAATTATTCTTTTCGGAGCTCTGCGGCCACCGATTTGATGCGCTCACGCAGCCACTTATTGGAAGCACTGGTGTGGGTGCGGGCATGCCAGAGCTGGTAGTACATCATGCGGGGAAACTCCACAGGGCAAGGCAATATTGTGACCGGCAGTGTGTCCACAAAACGTTCACAGTACTGACGGCCGGTAGTCAACACCAGCAAGGTTGATGCCACCATGCCCGGAATCAGGCTGAAATGCGGGCAACGGGCCACGATATGCCGCTGAAGCCCCAAGCGGGTGAGGTGGTCGTCAATCACGCCTTTGGCGCCGGGATGGGTAGCGCCCGGCGCAATGTGCTCGGCCTCCAGCCACTGGGTCTGGTCCCAGCCGCGACGCACGGCGGGGTGCTTGTTGGACACCAGACACACCACCTCATCGCCAAACAGGCGGCCCAGGTGCAAATCATCCGGCGGCTGCGGCCAGTTGCCAATGACCACATCAATATCGCCCTGGGCGAGTTGGGTGCGGTAGTCCGCCGCGCCGCTCAGGGGGTGGATTTCAATCTCGGCAAAAGGGGCCTGCTCCTTGATCTGCGCCACCAGTCGGGGCAGAAACAAGGGGTCGAGGTAATCACTGGCCGCCAAGCGAAAGGTGTTGCGCGCCGCCGCAGGCTCAAAGCCCCGCGCGTCAGAGAACAACATCTCCGCGGCACGCAATATGCTGGCACTGGGCTCGAGCATGCGCAGCGCCGTCTCAGTGGGCACCATGCCGGAGCCGGAGCGCACCAACAAGGGGTCGCCGGCAAAGTCCCGCAAGCGTTTGAGCGATGCGCTGACCGCCGGCTGGTGCATGCCCAGACGGATGGCGGCTTTCGAAACGCTGCGCTCGGTTAACACGGTATGAAGGACCCTGATCAAATGAAGGTCTATCTTGTCGAAAAGGGATTGGTCTCTCATACACAGCGTTCAATTGGACCCATATGCTAATGCGTATGGAAACGGAACAACACCCGGATTACCCTCCCGCACGAGGAAACACTCCATGACCACCACTCCCCTGAAGTTTGTACGCCGCGGCGAAATCGTCACGCTGCACGATGTTCCCCCCACCCGCACCCTGCTGGAGGTGCTGCGCGAAGACCTGCACTGCACGGGCACCAAAGAGGGCTGTAACGAAGGCGACTGCGGTGCCTGCACCGTGGTCGTGGGCGAATCGGTCAACGGCGAACTGCAGACCAAAGCGGTCAACAGCTGCATCAAGATGGCCCACAGCCTCAATGGCAAGGCACTCTGGACGGTAGAAGACATTGCCGCCGACGACGGGCGCTTACACCCCGCCCAGGAAGCCATGGTGCAGTGCCACGGCTCGCAATGCGGCTTTTGCACCCCCGGCTTTGTGATGAGCTTGTTTGACCTGTACCGCCACCATGCCCATGCCGGCGCCCCCATCACCCGGGACGACGCCCTGCACGCCCTGAGCGGCAATTTGTGCCGCTGCACCGGCTACCGCCCCATCCTGGATGCCGCCCAAACCATGCTGGGCCAGCCGGCCGTAGACCTGCGCGAAACCGAAACGCTATCAAAATTGGAGCTGCTCGCGCAGGAGGGACGGGCGCTAGAGGCCGATTCTTCTTATATATCCCCCACCACCCTGCCCGCCTTGCTGGCGGCGCGGGCGCAACACCCTGAGGCGCAAATCGTCGCTGGCTGCACCGACGTAGGCCTGTGGGTCACCAAGATGCACAAGGATTTCCCCCGCGTGCTGGATGTGACCCAAGTGGCCGAATTGCGGCGCGTGGAGCAGTACCCGCACCACATCGCCATCGGCGCCGCCGTCACCCTGACCGACGCATTTGCCGCCCTGGTGGCGAACCGGCCGCAGCTGGCCACGTTTGCCAGCCGCTTTGCCGGTTTGCCGGTGCGCAATGCAGGCACGCTGGGTGGCAACGTGGCCAATGGCTCGCCGATTGGCGACTCCATGCCCCTGCTGATTGCCCTGGGCGCCAGCGTGGTGCTGATGGCCTGGCGCGGCAAAGGCAGGCAAGCGAAAGCCGTGCATCGTGAGCTGCGCCTCGAGAACCTCTACACCGGCTACCGCCAGAACGTCATGGCGCCGGACGAAGTGTTGGCCTGGATCAAAGTGCCCAAGACCGTGCCCTATGAGCGGTCACGTGTTTACAAGATTTCCAAACGCTTTGAAGACGATATTTCTGCCGTCTGTCTCGCGCTGAACCTGCATATCGAAAGCGGCATAGTCACCCACGCCAGCATCGGGGTGGGTGGTGTGGCGGCCACGCCAGTGCGTGCGCTCAAAACACAGGCCGCCTTGCTCGGCAAGCCCTGGAGCGCCGCCACAGTGAAAGCCGCCCAGGCCACTTTGCGAGGCGAGTTCAGCCCGATTTCCGACATGCGCGCCAGCAGTGCCTACCGGGTCGAGGTGCTGGGCAACCTGCTGCAGCGCTACTGGCTGGAAAGCCAAGGCCTCACCGCCATCAATCTAGAGAGCTATGTGCTGACAGGAGAAGCCGCATGACTGCCTCCCCCATGAATTCAACGCGCATGCCTACGCTCTCCCCCGACGTCGCCGCCGCCGTGCCCGCACCCCGTGGCCCGGCCGCCGGCGTCAACCAGTTCCATGAAAGCGCCGTGGCCCAAGTGGCCGGCGCCGTGCACTACATCGACGACCTGCCCGAGGTGCGCGGCACCCTGTATGCCGCGCCCATTCTTTCCACCCACGCGCACGGCAAGCTGCTGGGCGTGGACAGCACGGCCGCGCGCGCCATGCCGGGCGTGGTGGACGTGGTGCTGGCCGAGGACATTCCCGGCGACCCCATGTTGGCCGCCTTTGCCGGCGACGAGCCGGTGTTTGCCTTGGACACCGTGCAGTTCGTCGGCCAGGTGGTGGGCGTGGTGCTTGCCAAAACGGTGATGCAAGCCCGCCATGCCGCCCGCAAAGTGCAACTCAAGATAGCACCCTTGCCGGCCATCCTGTCGGTGCAAGAGTCCATCCGCACCAAGAGCTTTGTGCTGCCGCCGGTCAACGTGCGGCGCGGTGATGCGGATGCGGCCCTGAAAAGCGCGCCCCACACCCTACACGGTACGCTGGAAGTTGGCGGGCAGGAACACTTTTACCTGGAAGGCCAGATTGCCTATGTGCTGCCGCAAGAGCAGAACCAGTGGGTGGTCTACAGCAGCACCCAGCACCCCGGCGAAGTGCAGCACTGGGTGAGCCACGCATTAGGCATCGACAACCACGCCGTCAAGGTGGAATGCCGGCGCATGGGTGGTGGCTTCGGCGGCAAGGAAACGCAGGCCGGCCATCTGGCCGTGTGGGCGGCCATTGCGGCGGCCAAAAACCGCTGCGCCGTGAAGCTGCGGCTCGACCGGGACGACGACTTCATGGTCACCGGCAAGCGCCACCCCTTTGCCTATGAATACAGCGTGGGCTTTGACGATACCGGCCGCCTGACCGCCCTGAAACTGCAAATGGCGGTGAACTGCGGCTTCAGCGCCGACCTGTCCGGCCCGGTGGCGGACCGCGCCATCTTCCACACCGACAACGCCTACTACCTGCAGGATGTGGACATCACCTCCTACCGCTGCAAAACCAACACCCAGAGCCACACCGCCTTCCGCGGCTTCGGCGGCCCGCAGGGCGTGGTGCTGATTGAGGCGGTGATGGGCGACATCGCCCGTGCGCTCAAGCTGGACCCGCTGGATGTGCGCATGCGCAACCTCTACAGCGATGAGGTCATCCCCGGCACCGATACCGCCAATCCCATCCGGCGTGACACCACCCACTACCAGATGAAGGTGGAGGACAACATCCTCCAGCCTCTGCTATCAAAATTGGAGCTGTCCGCGCAGTACCGACGGCGGGTAGAGGCTATTTCGGCATGGAACCAGACCAGCCCGGTGCTCAAGCGCGGCATCGCCATCACGCCTGTCAAGTTCGGTATCAGCTTCACGGCCACGCTGTTTAACCAAGCGGGCGCGCTGGTGCATGTGTACACCGACGGCAGCGTGCAAGTGAACCATGGCGGCGCCGAGATGGGCCAGGGCCTCAACACCAAGGTCGCCCAGATTGTGGCGGACGAGTTGGGCATTCCCTTCACCCGGGTGCTCAGCACTGCCAGCGACACCAGCAAAGTGCCTAATGCTTCTGCCACTGCAGCCAGTGCGGGTACCGACCTCAACGGCCGCGCGGCCCAGTTTGCCGCCCGCAATGTGCGCGACAACCTGGCCGCCTTTGTGGCCGGGCTCGATGGCTGCGGCGCAGGGGCCGTGCGCTTCAAGCATGGCGAAGTGTTCTCGCCCACCACCACGCGCAGCTTCGACGACGTGGTGGAAATGGCCTATGCCAACCGCATCCAGCTCTGGAGCGACGGCTTTTACCGCACGCCCAAGATCCACTACGACAAGACGACGCTGACCGGCCGGCCCTTCTACTATTTCGCTTATGGTGCAGCGTGCACCGAAGTGGTGATCGACACCTTGACCGGCGAGAGCAAGGTGCTCAAAGTGGACATCCTCCACGACGTGGGCCGCAGCATCAACCCCGCTATCGACGTGGGGCAAATTGAAGGCGCCTTTGTGCAGGGCATGGGCTGGCTCACCACGGAGCAACTGGTCTGGAACGACAAGGGCACCCTCAGCACCCACGCGCCCAGCACTTACAAAATCCCCACCGCGGCGGATGTGCCCGAGCACTTCAAGGTGGACCTCTGGCACGAACCCAACCGCGAAGACAACGTGTTCGGCAGCAAGGCGGTAGGCGAGCCACCTTTCATGCTGGGCATCAGCGTGTTTGAAGCCTTGCGCGATGCGGTAGCCCAGGCCAAAGGCCCGGGCTCGGCCGTGCATCTCACGGCACCGGCTACCGCAGAAAACGTACTCAAAGCGCTCAAGGTTTAACCGGCGCCGCCTGTAGCAGGCGGACCATGGCGTCAAACCCGCGCGCCTGCGCCAGTTGCAAGGGCGTGTGGCCGCTGCGGTCGGTCAGGCGCGGGTTGGCGCCCGCCGCGAGGAGCTGGCGCACGATATCGGTATGGCGCGCGCCGCCATCGCCCAGCACCACCGCCTCTATCAGCGCGGTCCAGTGCAGGTTGTTCACATGGTCCAGCGGAGCCCCGGCGGCAATCAGCTGGCGCACGACCCCTGCATGGCCCAGATGGGCGGCGGCAATGAGCGCCGTGCCCTCGTAAGGGCTGGTGATGTTTTTCGCACTCGCACCGAGTTGCAGCAGCAGCGCCAGAGTGTCTTCATCGTCGGCCACAGCGGCAATGGTGACCGGGTCGTACTGCTGATACTCCAGCGCATTGGGGTCCGCCCCGGCGGCAGCCAGCAAACGGATGGCATCGCGCTGTCGGGCGTGGGTGGCCACATGCAAAGGAGTGCGCTGCTGCGGATCACGCACTTCCAACACGGGCTTGGCCGCCAACAGGGACCGCAGCTTGGCGAGGTCGCCCCGATGGGCCGCACCGAGCAAGCCGATGTACTGCGCAGCCTGTGCGGCCGTGGGGGCCACCTGGGCCAGTGCCCCGGTGCTGCCCGCCACGCCCCACAGGGCGGCCAGCAGCACCAGGATGGAAGTGTGTGGGCGCATGGCGTGCTTACTTCAGCAAGTCAGCCACTTTGTCCAGGGCAGCAACGGCGCACTGCTCGTCCAAGTGGCCACCGGGTGCGCCACCAATGCCTACGGCGCCAATCACTTCGTTGCCCACCTTCACCGGCACGCCACCACCCACCAGCAAGAAACCGGGGATGTAGACCAGGGTTGCGGCAGCGGGATTCTTTTGGGTGTTTTCCATCATCGCCAGCGTGGTGTTTTTGGCAGATGCGGAGGTGAAGGCCTTGGCGCGGCTGGCTTCCAGGGTGTGGGGGCCGGCATTGTCAGCACGCTGCACGGCACGCACGGTGCCCGCGCGGTCCACCACGGTGGTGGTCACGGCGTAGCCTTTTTCGCTGCAAGCGGCAACCGCTGCAGTGGCAATTCGGTTGGCCAAGTCCAGCGACATGTTGCGCTCGGTGCGCACAGCGGCGTTGGCAGCGGGCGCTTGCGCCTGTGCGTGCGCGGCGGAGGCGGCCAACACAGCGATAGAGGCAAAAGCAAGGGCAGACAAAGACTTGTTCATACGGTTCTCCTGAGGGTTTTGAAGGACGGCAGACTGTTGTTTGCCGTTGGGAGAACTGTAGAAAAAGGAGGCGGTGCGGGGTATTCGTAGGCTTACGCGCAGGGCTCCGTAGAAATACGGAGATGGGCTATAGGAGGTGGGGGGAGGGATTCGATCCAAAGGTATCTCCCGCTATCTACGAATTGCTTCTTTAATAGCGGCCATTGGGATTTAGACTTTCGTGTTGTTTAGGTTCAACATCCATATGCGGCAAAAACAGACATGCCTCAAAAGAAATCCCAAGAAGAAGTTATTGCCGCATTCCAGTCTGTGCATGAGCATCGGTACGACTACTCCAAGGTAAGGTACCAAAATAGCACCACGAAAGTTGAGGTCGTCTGTCACCAGCACGGGGCCTTCTTCGTCGCCCCTGGTCATCACGCCAATGGCGTGGGCTGCCGCAAATGCTACTTCGACCGCCAGAAGACCTCTAGAGCCGAATTTATAGAAATATCTAGGCAACACTTTGGCGATCGATACGACTACAGCCTAATTTCAGAGCTGCCGCCTGCTGGTGGAAAAGTCAGCATCCGCTGTCTGGCACACGATTTGGTTTTTCAGCAAGAATTCCGCAACCACCAGCGAGGGCATGTAGGCTGCCCACAATGTATTTCGCTAAAGCATGCCCTAGATATGGGGCAGTTGACACCCGAGTTATCAGACACCGTGCTGCGTGCTCGCTTCCAAGCACAGGCGCAATCAGTCCACGGTGACAAATACCAATACGACGCTTTTCAGTACGTGAACTCGGGAGTAAAAGGCGTCATCCGTTGCTCTGAGCACGGCCCCTTTGAGCAAACTCCCTCCAACCACCTACGTGGAACCGGATGCCCGCAGTGTGCAAAGGTAAAGCGCTCCGAGGGAACATTCAAACAACGATGCAAAGAGCTGGGGATCGACTATTGGCGAGCCCTCAAACGTCGCCAAGGGGGAATGCCCGACGAACGAATTCAGAATCAAGGCACCCTTCGGGGTTCACGCGAAGTCGGCCCCATCACGGTTAACAACGTCAAATACCCCAACATTGAAGAGGCTGTACGCAGCCTGAAGCCACCCGCAAGCTCTAAAACCATATTCAGATGGATTGCAAAGGGTATGACCGCAGAAGACGCTTTTACCCGCGTTCCGAATCCAGGGTACGGGAACGGCATCATCTATCTGGTGACCCACCTGAACAGCGGTAGGCAGTATGTCGGCATCACCGTCCAGACACTATCAAGGCGTTGGCAACAGCACCTGCAAGATGCAAAGTCCGGCGAGGTAAAGGGTGAAGAGTCCTTGCATGCCGCAATTCGTACCTTCGGAAATTCGGCATTTAATATTGAGCAAATTGATAGAGGGACCAGCAAGGGAACGCTAGAGGCTAAGGAGCGCGAGTGGATTCAATGCCTAAACACGCTGGCACCATCCGGATTCAACATCTCGCCCGGAGGAACGAGTGGTGGATCCAACCCGCGGACCACTGTTGTCGACAGCATCCAATTCCCAAGCAGTAAGGCCGCGACGGATTACGTTGCCCGCACGCGTGGCATCACATACTATGCAGCCGCAGCTCGGATTCGCCAAAATCGCATTGATGTGAAAAGTCCACCTAAGCGAGGTGAAGGCATTGCCTCGACCTCTGCCTACAAAACTTGGAGCCGGTTGATCCACGGCGTGACCAACAGCAGATCAAAGGCCTACATCCAAGGAGTTGAGATTTATCCTGCATGGCGCACATTCGATGCATTCCTATCAGACATCGGGCACCCCCCACAACCTAGCATGGCCTTCGCTCGCTTGGACAAAACCCGCGGATACGTACCCGGCAATTGCATTTGGATGACCAAAAGCGAGGCTAGCAAAGTCAACGCTGCTTACATGAAAGCAGCCGGTCTGTTAACCGGGCGGCGCAGGAAAAAATGAAATCTCCCTATTTAAAGGCGAAGACACCGCACTAGGCTGCCTCAATAAGACCCTCACCCAGGTTGCGACACCGCGAGGCTCCCATCCTCATGCGGCTGCTCATGTCCCTATCCTGCAACTCAAATAAATCTACAACCCACGCTGCCCGATTCATCACTCCCCGTCTTCTACCAACGCCGCGTAGTGGCGTATCAGGTGCGCCAACGACGGCGCCTGCAGTTTCTCAAACAGGTTGGCGCGGTGCGTCTCCACCGTGCGGGGTGACACGGCCATGGCGCGGCCGATTTCCTTGTTGGTCAGCCCCTCGATGATCAGGCCCAGCACCTCCCGCTCGCGCTCCGTCAGGCCGGCGTAGCGCTGGCGTGCAGCTTGGTCTGCCGCATGGCGCTGGCGCGATTTCACATGCCGCCGCACCGCCTGCTGCAGGGTGTCCAGTAGCAGCTCGTCGTCCACCGGTTTTTCCAGAAACTCGGCTGCACCCGCCTTGAAGGCACGGCGGCACAAATCCACCGTGCCATGCCCGGTGAGCAGGATGACCGGGTGATCTACCCCCGCAGCCTGCAGTTGCTCCAACACCGCCAAGCCCGAAAGGCCGGGCATGCGCATGTCCAGCACCACAGCGCCCAAACTGTTGCGGTCAAACTGGGCCAAAAACACTTCGGGGTGGCTCCACTGGGCCACCCGCAGCCCCACCGTGCTGATGAGCAGGTCCAGCGCATCGCGCACCGCCTCGTCGTCGTCCACCAGGTGGATCAAGGGGGACAAAGAAGCCATATTGCTCATGCCAAGTCTCCTGCCTCGAGCGCAGCGGCCGGAGCCTGCTGCAGCTCCAGCACAAAGGTGGCACCGGGCCCGTCTGCCAGATAACGCACTTGCCCGCCCATGCTGCCGGCCAAGGTGTCGCACAGGCTCAAACCCAGCCCCAAACCACCTGGGCGGGCGCTCACAAAAGGCTCAAACAAGCGCTCGCGCAAGTCTGCGGGCACGCCCGGCCCGTTGTCCTGCACGAGCAAAGATGCCACGCTACCGCTGGAGTGCACACTCAGGGTGAGCACTCGCTCGCGGTCTGCCACCTGCTCCAGCGCGGCCAGGGCGTTCATCACCAGGTTGTGCACGATTTGCTCCAGTGCCACACCATCGGCCAGCACATGTACCTCGGGGCTGCCCGCCCAGCGCACCTGCACCGCACGGCGCTCGCACTCCGGCTGCAACAAGGCCATGACTTCGCGCGCCGCTTGCAACAAAGGCACCGGCGCCAAGGCCCGCGCATCCGGGCGCTCAATGGCGCGGCGCAAGCGGGCGACCACCTCTGCCGCGCGACGCGCTTGGGTGGCTGCAGCCTCCATGGCCGTGCGAGCGCGCGGCAGGTCTGCGCCGTCGTCTGCCAGCAAGCGGCCTGCTGCCTGGGTGTTGGCCAGCACGGCCGTCAGGGGTTGATTCAGCTCATGGGCCAGGCCAGCCGCCATTTCGCCCATGGCATTGAGACGCGAAACCTGCCCCAGCCGCAACAACTCTTCTGCCCGACGGCGCGCCTGGCGCTGCTGCTGCCCGGACCACCACAAGCGCACGGCCAGGCTCCAGCCCCCACACCACGCAGCCATCCATGCCCACTGTAAATCCCCCCAGCCGTAACTGCGCTGAGCCACCATGTCAAACGGCTGGCTGGGTGCGGCCAGGTGCTTGCGGAACTCCAAGGTGCGCAGGCCACCACGGTCCGGGGCACCATGCAGAGCCCAGCGGGCGCCCTCATGCTCCAGCCAGACGCGGGTGTGGCGAGCGGCTGCGGACTCGGCTTGCTCACCAAACGGCCAGTCGGCCCACGGCACCATCAAGGGCAAAGACACTTCCAGGGCATACGAGGCCGCAGGCTCTGCGGTGCCTGCAGCAGGCGCCATCACGATCCAGAACTTGCCAGCGGCCAGCTCGGCCAAAGCCAGTTGAGGCCGCCCTGCCTGCCGGCTGGCCTGCTCTAGGGCTTCGGCCAAACTGCCGGGCGCGGCCCACGACGCACCAGGCGCCTTGCGCCACATTTGCAAAAACTGGGGGTAAATCGCAGGCAAACGCGGGTCAATGTCCGGCTGCATCAGGCTCAGCGTGGCCAGCACGGCTTCGTGCTGCACTGCCCGCTGAGAAAGCAAGCGGTGGGCAATACGCGCACCGGTTTCAAAATCGTCCACGCTCTGCCGGTAAGACTGCTGCACCAGCAGCGCACACCCCAGCACGCAGCCCAACAACCACACCACGCCCAACACCGGGCGGCGTTGCAGGGCGAAGTAAGCGGGAAATTTGCCGGAATGTAAAAGCGTGCGCATGGAAAATTTTGGCACACCTTGGGCCACTGGCTGCGCCACACTGGAGCCGCAACAGCGGTTTTCGGGTTTGCACTATGCTGGCTTCATGCTTTACGTACATACGCGGCGCATCCTCACCACTTTCCTTCTTTTTGGAATGCTCATCAGCACGGCCAATGCGGAGCGCCGCTCGCCCGTGTTGTTACAGCTGGACGATAGCAACCCGCCTTTTATGTATGCCATCGACGGAGAACCAGCAGGGGTGTATCCGGCATTGGTGAAAGCGGTGTTTGCCCGTGCGGGTGTTCCGGTCCAGCTGCAGGCCAAGCCCTGGGTGCGGGTGCTCAACGATGTGGATCGGGGCCACGGGGGTATTGGCGGGGTCTACCGCACCAACCAGCGTGCCCGCAAATGGGATTTCAGCACGCCCCTGCTCACCGAAAACATTGCCGTGTTTTTGCGCAAAGATGCCAATTGGACCTTTACGGATTTCTCCGATCTGAATGACCGCACCATCGGCACCGTGCGCGGCTGGAGCTATGGCGAATCATTCAACACGGCGCGCGCCATTCCGCTACTCAGCGCAGAGGACACCCAGAGCGACCGCATCAACCTGCGCAAGCTCGCTAGCGGCCGGCTGGACGCGGTGTTGGCAGTCGAAGAAGCCGGCAACATCGCCCTCAAAAGCATGGGCATCAGCACGATTGCACAGGCAGGGCGCTACCTGAGCGCCAACCCGGCGCATATTGCGTTTGCCAAAAGCAGTGGACGGACGGCCTTGTTGCAACAACTGAACAAAGCCATTGCAGACCTCAAACGCGAGGGCGAGATCAACCGGATTTTTATGCAGGAGCTGAATCGGCACACCGCCGCCGAGGCCCTGAAAAGCCCGCAGTGATGCGACCTACACCCCAGCCAAGGAGCGCAGCCCGTGCGGATCGACCAGATTGACCGTGCGGCCCGAGCCGCTGATGAGGCTGCGTTCACGCAGGTGGCGCAACACGCGCGAGAGGGTTTCGGGCGCAATACCCAGCTGGGCGGCAATCAAGCGCTTGCGCTGTTGTAGTTGCACAGCGCAGACGCCTTTGTCGTTCGACTCGGCGTGCTGCAACAACCACTCGGCACAGCGTGCCTCTGCCCCTTTGGCCAGGCGGCTCACGGCGAGCTCCGTCTGCTCCCGGTGGGCGCGGGCCACGCCAGTCAGCATGGTGGCGCTCAGTTGCCGGTTGGCAGCCAGGGCCGCCTGAAATTCAGCCACCGGGACCTGGCGCAGCACCACATCGGTCTGAGCCACGGCATCCATGGCGGCAGGCAAGTCCAGCACGGCGGCGGTGGGATCCAGCCACGCGGGGCCTTGCATCTGGCCGAGCTGGTGCTCCATGAGCTCATCCCGGTTGCCGGGGCTGCCGCAGATGCCGAAGATCACACGCCCGCTCTCCAGGTAGGAAACGGTGGGAGCCACGTCGCCCCGGCGCAGCAGCACCTCGCCCGCCGACCGGCGCTCGGGGCTGCAGGGGGTCAACAAAGGAAGGAGTACAGGAGGGACAGATGCCAACATGACGCCCACTGTGCCTTTGCCCCCTGCGGCGCACCTTGAGCAAGATCAAACATCCTGCGAGGCCCCCAAGCCCGTGCGGGCTTTACAACACCAGAAGCGCCCGGAAGTCGTTCACGTTGGTGTGCGTAGGGCCAGTGGTAAACAGGTCGCCCAAAGGCGCAAAAAAGCCCACGGCATCGTTGCGATCCAGGCAGTCGCTGATGGAGACACCGGCCGCCAATGCGCGCGCCAGGGTGTCCGGGGTGACCAGCGCACCGGCGTTGTCTTCTACCCCGTCAATCCCATCGGTGTCGGCGGCCAGGGCCCACACCTTGGGCTGCGCTTGCAGGCCGAGGGCGAGGCCCATGCAGAACTCGCCGGCGCGTCCGCCCCGCCCTTTGGCTGCGCCCTCGCGTCGCGGGCGCACGGTCACGGTGGTCTCGCCGCCGCTCAGAATCACACAAGGCTTGGCAAAGGGTTGCACGGCGGACGCCGGTTTGAGCGCTGCCGTGCGGGCCAAAGCCGCATGCACCTTGCCGACCTCGCGGGACTCTCCCTCCAGCTCATCGCTAAGGATGTAGGCATGCAGGCCCATGCTGCGGGCCAGGTCGGCAGCTGCCTCCAACGACTGCTGGGGCGTGGCGATCAAATGCACCGTGTTGTGAGCAAACACGGCATCGCCGGGCTTGGGGGTTTCCAATACGCCGGACTCCAGCGCTTTGAGCACGAAATCGGCCTCCAGCGCTGATGCATCCTGCGCGAGGCGCTTCAAAATCGATAGCGCGTCCGCACAGGTGGTGGGGTCCGGCACCGTGGGGCCGCTGGCGATGACGCTGGGGTCGTCACCCGGCACATCGCTGATCAGCAGCGTCACCACTTTGGCGGGGTAGCAGGCTGCGGCCAAGCGCCCGCCCTTGATGGCGGACAGGTGCTTGCGCACGCAGTTCATCTCCTGAATGCTGGCGCCGCTCTCCAGCAAGAGCTTGTTGATGCGCTGCTTGAGCTCCAAGCTGATGCCGCCCTGCACGCCGTCTACCTCCCACTGCGCGGGCAGCGTCAGCAAGGAGGATCCGCCACCGGAGATGAGGCAAATCACCAAATCGTCCTCGGTGAGCCCTTGGGTCAAGGCCAGGATGCGTTGGGCTGCGGCCAAGCCGGCAGCGTCAGGCACCGGGTGAGCGGCCTCCACCACTTCAATGCGGGCTGGAGCTGCGTCTGCCGGTAGCGGCGGGGTGTGGTCGTAGCGGGTAACGACCAGACCCGACATTGGCAGGTCTTGGGGCCACAGCGCGTCCAGCGCATGGGCCATGGCGCCACCGGCTTTGCCTGCGCCCAGCACCAGCGTGCGCCCCTTGGGCGGCTCAGGCAGGTAGTGGTTGAGCGTATGCGCGGGTAGCGCTTGGCGCACTGCGGCCCAGTACAGCTGGCTCAGCAACTCGCGCGGGGCAATGTCAGAGAAATGCGCAGGGGCTTGGGGATGGGTTTCAGTACTTGGCATGTTCATCGCTTGATGCAAAAGTAAATGGGGCAAAATTCAGGGGCGCACTGCGCAAAAGCACAGCCCGGGATGCTCGGCAACGTGGTGCTCGCCTCTGGCAGCCAATCTGGCCTGCCAGCGGGATTCGGCCTCGACAGGAGCCACCTTTGCCGGTGGGAGACTTGTTTGACGGAGAAACACATTCATGGGCACTTTGCTGATCCACAACGCGCGCGCGGTCGCCACTTTCGACCACGCTGACCCGGCACACTCCACCGAGCTGCGCAACGCTTCGATTTATATCGAGGGTAACCGCATCGCTTTCATTGGCGCTACGGCCGACCTGCCGCCACACGCGCTGGAGGCTGACGAGGTGATCGACGCGCAGCGCCATCTGGTCACCCCCGGTCTGGTGAACACCCACCACCACATGTACCAGAGCCTCACGCGGGCTATACCCGGTGTGCAAAACGCAGAGCTGTTCGGCTGGCTGCGCGGGCTGTATCCCATCTGGGCCGGGCTGACGCCCGAGATGGTGCAAGTGAGCACCCAGATCGCCATGGCCGAACTGCTGATGAGCGGCTGCACCACCAGCAGCGACCACCTCTACATCTACCCCAACGGTGTGCGGCTGGACGACAGCATTGGCGCAGCCACCGAGATCGGCATGCGCTTTGTGGCCACCCGCGGCAGCATGAGCGTGGGCCAGAGCCAAGGCGGCCTGCCTCCGGACCGGGTGGTAGAACAAGAAGACTTCATTCTCAAAGAAAGCCAACGGCTGATCGAGCGACACCACGATGCAAGCTGGGGCTCCATGCTGAATGTGGCGCTGGCGCCCTGCTCCCCGTTCAGCGTGAGCCGCGACCTGATGCGCGAAGCGGCCCTGCTGGCCCGCAGCTTCAAGGGTCAGGGCGTACGCCTTCACACCCACCTGGCGGAGAACGACCACGACCTGGCCTACAGCCGCGAAAAGTTCGGCTGCACCCCCACCCAATACGCCCGGGACCTGGGCTGGCTGGGTGAGGACGTGTGGCACGCCCACTGCGTGAAGCTGGATGACGAAGGCATCAGCCTGTTTGCCGCCAGCCGCACCGGCGTGGCGCACTGCCCGTGCAGCAATATGCGACTGGCCAGCGGTATTGCGCCGATACGCAAAATGCTGAACGCCGGCGTGCCGGTAGGCCTGGGTGTGGACGGCAGCGCCAGCAATGACGCGGCCCACATGGTGAACGAGGCCCGCCAGGCCCTGCTGCTGGCCCGCGTGGGCCGCGCCATGCAGCCACCCGAAGAGCGTGTGTTGCCCACTGGCGAACGCCGCACCTTCTTCGGTTGCGATTTGGGCCCGGCCGAAATGACCGCCCGGGATGCCCTGAGCGTAGCCACCCGGGGCGGCGCGCAAGTACTGGGCCGCAAAGACATCGGCCACTTGGCGGTGGGCATGTGTGCGGACATGGTGCTCTTTGACCTGGACACGCTGGGCTTTGCCGGTGGCGCGGTGCACGACCCTGTTGGCAGCCTGCTGCTGTGTGCCAGCCCGCAGGCGGACTACACGGTGGTCAACGGCAAGGTGGTGGTGCGCGAGGGCCACTTGGACACGGTAGACCTCGGCCCGCTGATGGAGCGGCACAACCGGCTGGCCCTGCAGCTCGCACAAGCCGCGACCCGCTAGACCCATTAGACCAACCTCGCCAGCCCCCGCATGGGCTGGGGCGCCGGCAGGCCAATGTTCGCGGGCCGTTATCGGCAGTACCGTGCCCTCGTTCAACGCCTTTTTGCTCCTGAAATAGGAGCTACTCGCGCAATATCGACGGGCGCTAGAGGCCAACTCGAGCCTCAACGCACCAGGCAGGGGCGCTTGGGATCGAACTTCCAGCCAGGGATCAGGTACTGCATGGCCACGGCGTCGTTGCGCGCGCCCAGGCCGTGCTGCAGGTAGAGCTGATGGGCTTTTTCCACCTCCGCCATGTCCAGCTCCACCCCCAAACCGGGCGTGGTGGGCACCGCAATCTGCCCACCCACGATCTGCAGTGGGTCTTGGGTGAGGCGCTGGCCGTCTTGCCAGATCCAGTGCGTGTCAATCGCCGTGACCTTGCCCGGTGCAGCGGCTGCCACATGGGTGAACATAGCCAAAGACACGTCAAAGTGGTTGTTGGAGTGCGAGCCCCAGGTCAGCCCCCAGGTCTGACAGACCTGCGCTACGCGTACGGAGCCTTGCATGGTCCAGAAATGCGGGTCGGCCAAGGGAATGTCCACCGACTGCAAGGCCAGCGAATGTGCCAGCTCGCGCCAGTCGGTGGCAATCATGTTGGTGGCGGTGGGCAGACCGGTGGCGCGGCGGAACTCGGCCACCACTTCACGGCCGGAAAACACACCCTCAGCCCCACAGGGGTCTTCGGCATAGGCCATCACGCCATGCAGATCACGGCACAGGCGCACCGCGTCCTTCAACAGCCAGCCACCGTTCGGGTCCAGGGTGATGCGGGCTTGCGGGAAGCGGGCATGCAAGGCGCGGATGGCCTCCACCTCTTCTTCGCCGCGCAGCACACCGCCTTTGAGCTTGAAATCTTGAAAACCGTAGCGCGCATACGCGGCCTCGGCCAAGCGCACCACGCCGTCGGCATCCATGGCTTTGTCGTGGCGCAGGCGCTTCCAGTCGTCGGCTTCATCCGGCTCGCTGATGTAGGGCAAATCGGTCTGCTGGCGGTCGCCCACATAAAACAGGTAACCCAGCACGGCCACGCTGCTGCGTTGTTGGCCATCGCCCAGCAAAGCCGCCACCGGCACGCCCAGGAATTTGCCCAGCAAATCGAGCAAAGCGCTCTCTACGGCGGTCACTGCGTGAATCGCCACACGCAAATCGAAGGTCTGCAGGCCACGACCCTCGCTGTCGCGGGCGGCAAAGGCTTCGCGCATGCGGTTGAGGATGGCGTTGTAGTTGCCTACTGCCTGACCCACCACGAGAGTGGCCGCATCTTCCAGCGTCTGGCGGATCTTCTCGCCGCCGGGCACTTCACCCACACCGGTGTTGCCGCTGCTGTCGGTCAGGATGACGATGTTGCGGGTAAAAAACGGTGCGTGGGCACCACTCAGGTTCATCAGCATGCCGTCATGGCCGGCAACCGGAATGACGCGTAGCGCAGTCACCACAGGGGCGCCGCGCACAGAGGTAGTTTCAGACGGGGTCATGGTCAATCTCCTTAGCGGGGCGCTCGAAATGGAAGGAAGGGTGGCGCCCCTACATATAGGACATCATACAACTAAACCGCATCAACCTGCGACTTTCTCAAGCGGTCCTTGCTGTTGGCAAGATGGGTTCGCATGGCGGCGCGGGCCGCATCCGCGTCCTGATTGCGGATGGCATTGAAGATGTATTCGTGTTCGCCATGTACCCGCTGCAGGTAAGCCAAGCGCCCTTCCGGCGCACTGCTGGCGGTATTGATACGGGTACGCGGAATGATCATGGTGCCTAGGTAGGTCATCAAATCCGCAAAGTGGCGGTTGCCGGTGGACTTGGCGACTTCCATGTGAAAGCTGAAGTCCGAGGGCACGGCATCCGAATCTTCTTCGATCGACTTTTGGAAAGCATCCAGCATGGCTTGCATGGCCTGCAGGTTGGCCTCGGTGCGGCGCTGGGCGGCCAAGCCGGCGGCCTCGGTTTCCAAGGAAATACGCAGCTCCAGCAGGGCAATCACGTCGGCCACGGTGGCGAAATCCACGTCAGCGATCTGGAAGTTGCCACTGCTTTGGGGCGCCAGCGCAAAGGTGCCCACGCCGTGGCGCGTCTCCACCAAGCGGTTGGCTTGCAAGCGCGAAATGGCCTCGCGCACCACAGTGCGGCTCACATCGAAGCGGGTCATGATTTCAGACTCGGTGGGCAGCTTGGCCCCGGGCTGGATGGCGCCTTCGCGGATGCTGGCAGCGAGGCTTTCCACCACTTCATTCACCAGGCCTTTGGAGCGGCGCGGACGCAGGGCATCGGCAGATTCAGAGCTTGCAGAGGCCGCAGCGGGTGTTCTAGGGGTTTGCACTAGGTCCATGGAAAAGTCCTTGACGCGGTCTGAGACGATGACCACAATTTAACACATCAGACAACATACAACTGACAATTCAGCTCTCTATTTCATGACAATCAAAGTACACCACACTTTGCTGATGACCGGCGCCGCAGGCGGCTTGGGCACTGCGATGCGCGACCGCCTGAAGGCCAATTGCGAGGTCTTGCGCCTCTCCGACCGGAGCGATGTCGGCCCTGCCCGCGCGGGTGAAGAAGTGGTGCTGGCCGACCTAGCCGATGCCGCCGCGGTGGACGCCATGGTGAAGGGCGTGAATGCCATCGTGCATTTCGGCGGCATATCCGTGGAAGGGCCGTTTGAGCCCATCCTGCAAGCCAACATCCTAGGCGTTTACAACCTGTACGAAGCAGCACGCAAGCATGGCGTGAAGCGCGTGGTGTTTGCCAGCTCCAACCATGTCACCGGCTTTTACAAGCAAAGCGAAACCATCACCCTGAACCACCCTGCCCGCCCCGACAGCCTGTATGGCGTGAGCAAGGCGTTTGGTGAAGACCTCTCGCGCATGTACTACGACCGCTACGGCATCGAGACTGCGTGCGTGCGCATTGGCTCCAGCTTTGCCGAGCCCAAAGACCGCCGCATGCTGGCGAGCTGGCTGAGTTTTGACGACCTGCACCGCCTGGTCACCGCCTGCCTGACGACCCCCGTGCTGGGCCATACCGCGATCTTCGGCATGTCCGATAACGCGGTCACTTGGTACGACAACAGCGCAGCCCGCCATGTGGGCTATGTGCCGCAGGACAGCTCCGACCCGTTTCGCGAAGCGGTGTATGCCCGCACGCCCGAGCCCGATGTGACCGACCCTGCGGTGATTTACCAGGGCGGCGGCTTTTTGTTTCAGGGTGAGCCGATGACGGCGCACCTGCCCGCCAAGAAGAAGGCATGAGCACTACAGTGCAGCCCCGCACCCTGCCTGTGGAGTGCTTGAGCACCGGCCGCGACCAGGTGGGCGAGAGCCCCGTATGGTCGGTTGACGACCAATGCCTGTATTGGGTGGACATTGAAGCTCCTTGCATCCACCGCCTCGACTGGGCGACCCGTGTTCAAAGCAGCTGGACCTTGCCCGAGCGCGTGGGCTGCATCGCCCTCAGCGACCGTGGCACCCTGATTGCCGCCATGGAAACCGGCATTTTTGAAGTGACGCTGGCCGAGCCCCCGCTGGCACACATCAGCCTACTGACAGGCGTAAGCCACCCCCAACCCGGCATGCGCTTCAACGATGGCCGCTGCGACCGCCAAGGCCGTTTCTGGGCGGGCACCATGGTGCGCGACATGGGCCTGGCCAGCGCTGCCGGTGGCATTTACTGCCTTGACACCAGTGGCCTGCGCGGCCCGGTGCTGCAGGGCTACATCACCCCCAACGGCATGGCTTTCAGCCCCGATGGGGCCACCGCTTACCTGTCTGACTCGCACCCCCGCATGCAAAAAATCTGGCAGCACACGTTTGACGGCGCCACCGGCACTTGGGGCCCGCAGACCGCGTGGGTGGACATGCAAGCCCTGCCCGGCCGCCCCGATGGTGCTGCGGTAGATGCCGAAGGCTGCTACTGGATCTGCGGCAACGACGCGGGCCAGGTACACCGCTTCAGCCCCCAGGGCGCGTTGCTTCAGTCCATCGCCGTACCGGTCAGCAAGCCGGCCATGTGTGCCTTTGGCGGGCCTGAGTTGCGCCACCTGTTCATCACCTCCATCCGCCCTGCCGCACCGGTGCCCGGCTTTGATACCGCGCTGGACGGTGCCCTGCTGGTACTGGAGCCCGGCGTGCAAGGCCTGCCGGAGCCTGTGTTTTCCCGCTTTCCCGTTCGATAGTTTTCCGTTCGCTAACCCCCACCAATCCCATCAGAGGAGACAACATGAAACTCGTACCTACCGTCCTGGCCGCCGCCGTGACTGCACTGAGCTTCGCAGCGCATGCTGCAGAGTTCAAGTCCGCCGACATCCACAACTCGGACGACTACCCCACCGTCACCGCCGTCAAGTTCATGAGTGAAGAGCTCAAGAAGGCCTCCGGCGGCAAGAACAGCATCAAGGTGTTCAACAAGGGCGCCTTGGGCACCGAGAAGGAAACCATCGACCAGGTGAAGATCGGCGCACTCGACATGGTGCGCGTGAACATCAGCCCCATGAACTCGGTGTGCGCCAAGACCAACATCCCGGTGCTGCCCTTCCTGTTCCGCTCGGTGGACCACTTGCACAAAGTGCTGGACGGCCCCATCGGCGACGAAATTGCCAAGGACTGCGAAGCCCAAGGCTTTGTGCTGCTGGCCTACTACGACTCCGGTGCGCGCTCCATTTACAGCAAGAAGCCCATCAAGTCGGTGGCCGACACCAAGGGCTTGAAAATCCGCGTGCAGCAGTCTGACCTGTGGGTCGCCTTGACCGCGGCCATGGGCGCCAACCCCACCCCCATGCCGTTTGGTGAAGTGATGACCGCGCTCAAGACCGGCATCATCGATGCGGCGGAAAACAACTACCCCTCGTATGGCTCGGGCAGCCGCCACTTTGAGGCCGCCAAGTACTACAACAAGACCGAGCACTCCATGGCCCCTGAGGTGCTGTTGTTCTCCAAAGCCACGTTTGACAAGCTGTCCAAGGCGGAGCAAGACCAGATTCGTGCAGCGGCCAAAGCATCTGTCGCATTCAACCGCACGGCCTGGGCGGCCTACGAGAAGAAAGAGTACGACATGGTGAAGGCCGCCGGCACCGAGATCGTGGAAGTGGACAAAAAATCCTTCCAGGACGTGATGGGCCCGGTCTACGACAAGTTCGCCAACACCCCTGACATGAAGCGCCTGGTGAAGGCCGTGCAAGACACCAAGTAAACGTGTCGTTTGAACACCCCGGCGCTCTGCCGGGGTGTGTTTCCCACCCACCGGAGCTGTTCATGTATACCCGCTTCTGTGCCACGCTCTCCAAGCTCAGTCTGATGCTTGCAGTGGCTGGCCTTATCGTGCTCATCGCCTGCGTGCAATACCAGGTCATCGGGCGCTATGTGTTTAACGACACCCCCACCTGGGCCGAGGCCTTGGCCTTGCTGCTGGTGCTCTACATCACCGCGCTGGGCGTGGCGGTGGGCGTACGCGACGCCGGCCACATCGGCATGGACTCCATCATCAGCCTGCTGCCCGAAAAGCTGCGCCTGAAGCTGGAAATCCTGATCCACATTCTGGTCGGCATCTTCGGCGCGCTCATGGCCTACAACGGCTACATCTGGGCCGCCCTCAAGTGGAACGACCAAAAACCCATGCTGCCCATCCCCTCCAGCATGGACTACGTGCCGCTCATCATCGCCGGCGTGCTGGTGGTGCTCTTTACTGTTGAACATGTGATCGCCCTGCTGCAGGGCAAGGAAGTGGTGCCGGCATGGAACTGATTGTTTTGGGTGTGAGCTTTGGCTTGCTGTTGATCATCGGCGTGCCGGTGGGCTTTGCGGTAGGCCTGTCGTCGGTGGCCACCATCATTACTGCCGGTTTGCCGGTGGCGGTGGTGTTTCAGAAGATGGTGGGGGGCATGCAGGTGTTCTCCTTCCTGGCCATCCCCTTCTTTATTTTTGCCGGTGAGCTGATGCTGCACGGCGGCATTGCCCACCGCATCGTGCGCTTTGCCAACAGCATGGTGGGCCATGTACGCGGCGGCTTGGGCATGTCCAACGTGGTGGGTTGCACCTTGTTCGGCGGCGTGGCCGGCTCCCCCGTGGCCGATGTGTCCGCCATGGGCTCGGTGATGATTCCGCTGATGAAGAAGGAAGGCTACGACACCGACTACGCGGTGAACGTGACCACCCACGCATCCCTGGTCGGCGCATTGATGCCCACCAGCCACAACCTGATTTTGTACACCCTGGCCACCGCAGGCATTGCCTCGGTGAGCGTGCTGGGCATGATGCTCGCCTGCGTGGTGCCAGCCCTCTTGCTGACCGGCCTGAACCTGCTGGCCGCCTATGGTGTGGCCATCAAACGCGGCTACCCCACACGCGGCGCTTTCCCCGGTTGGGGAGAGGTGGGCAACAGCTTCCTGGCCGCGCTGCCGGGCCTGCTGATTGTGGGCATCATTTTGGTGGGTATTTTGTCGGGCGTATTCACCGCCACCGAGTCTGCCGCTACGGCGGTGCTGTGGGCCTTGCTGATCACTGCCGTGGCCTACCGCTCGTTGTCGTGGAATGACTTCATCAAGTCCTGCGCCAAGGCCTGCAAGACCACCGGGGTGGTGTTGTTCCTAATCGGCATCTCAAATGCCTTCGGCTACTTCCTGGCGATGTACGAAGTGCCTGAGCGCACCGGTGAGCTCATGAGCACCGTGACCCAGAACCCCTGGATGATCTTTTTGATGATCAACGTGGCCTTGTTCGTGCTGGGCACCTTCTTGGACATGGCGCCTACACTGCTGATCTGCACCCCCATCTTCCTGCCGATTGCCCAGAAATTTGGCATGGACCCGACGCAGTTCGGCGTGGTGATTTTGATCAATTGCGCACTGGGCCTCAACACTCCTCCCGTGGGGACAACCCAGGCGGTCGGGTGTGCCATCGGCGGCATCTCGGTGGGTGAAGTCATGCGCTCCATCCTGCCGTTTTACGGAGCCCTGCTGGCCTGCCTCGCGCTGGTGACTTATGTGCCCACGTTCTCGCTGTGGCTACCCACTTTCGTTCTTGGACATTGACCGCCCCTCAAGGAGCACACTATGCAACGTAGACACCTTTTGCACACCGGGCTGGCCCTGGCCGCCGCCCCCACACTGGGCTGGGCCGATACATGGCCGGCCAAGCCCATCACCCTGGTGGTACCTTTTCCACCAGGCGGATCTACCGACCTGATTGCCCGTGCCCTCTCCACCAAGATGGCTGAGAAACTGGGCGCCGGCTTCACCTTCATCGTGGACAACAAGGCCGGGGCCACCGGCACCATTGGCGCCGCGCAAGTGGCACGCGCACCGGCAGACGGTCACACCTTTCTGGTGTCGTCTCTCGGGCCCTTTGTGATTGCGCCGCACCTGATCAAAGCGAACTACGACGCGCTCAAGGACCTGGACCCCATCACCATCGTGGCGCAAGCGCCCAACGTGCTGGTGGTACCTGCGGCCTCGGCGCGCAAGTCGGTGCCCGAAGTCATCAGCTACCTCAAAGCCAACCCGGACAAGATGAGCTTTGCCTCGTCAGGCAACGGCAGCAGCGACCACCTGACGGCCGAGCTGTTCTGGCAACAAACCGGCACCAGCGGTGTGCATATCCCCTACAAAGGCGGCGGCCCGGTGATGACCGACCTGCTCGGCAATCAGGTCGATTGCTCGTTCATGAACATCAACACGGCCCTGCCCCAGATCAAAGCCGGCAAGTTGCGCGCATTGGCCATCACCAGTGCCAAGCGCTCGCCTTTGCTGCCCGAGGTGCCCACCTTGGAAGAAAGCGGCGTCAAAGAAGCCAACGTCAACTCCTGGCAAGCAGTGGCGGCACCCAAGGGCCTGCCGGCGGACATCAAAAAGCGCATCCATGAGGCCATCGTGGCTTCCATCAAAGACCCCGCAGTGGCCCCCAAGCTGCTGGAGCTGGGCTTTGAGTTGGTGCTCAACACCCCGGAGCAATTTGCCAGCTACCAGGCAGCCGAATACGTGCGCTGGCAAAAGCTAATCAGCGCCCGCAACATCAAAGCGGATTGATGCCCCCATGAGTTCGACTCCCTCTACGCAACAAGATTCACCGCGCAGCATCCGCATGCACGCGGCGGACAACGTGGCTATCGTGGTCAACGACGGCGGCCTGCCCGTGGGTGCGGTGCTGCCCGATGGCGTCACCCTGGTGGACCGCGTGCCCCAAGGCCACAAGGTGGCGTTGACCGCCATCCCCCAAGACGCTGCCGTGCTGCGCTACAACGTGCCCATCGGCTATGCGCTCAAGGACATTCCCGCCGGTGCCTGGGTGCATGAGCGCCTGCTGCACATGCCCGAAGCCCGAGCGCTGACCGATCTGCCCCAAGCCACGGCCCCCGCCTGGAGCGCCGAGCCCCTCACCGGCTACACCTTTGAGGGCTACCGCAACGCCGATGGCTCGGTGGGTACGCGCAACATTCTGGCTATCACCACCACAGTGCAATGCGTGGCCGGCGTGGTGGACTTTGCGGTGCAACGCATCAAGGCCGAGCTGCTGCCGCGCTACCCCAACGTGGATGACGTGATTGGCCTGGAACACGCCTACGGCTGCGGCGTGGCGATTGATGCGCCCGACGCCATCATCCCCATCCGCACGCTGCGCAACATCTCCAAGAACCCCAACTTTGGTGGCGAGGTGATAGTGGTGAGCCTGGGCTGCGAAAAGCTGCAGCCTGAGCGCCTATTCCCCGCCGAGCAGCGTGCTATCGAAATAGTAGCTACCCGCGCAAGCAATACGAGCGCTACATGCACATTGGACACTCCAACAGCGCCGGAGCTCGACGTGGTGTGCCTGCAAGCTGACAAGCATGTGGGCTTCATGAGCATGATTGACTCGGTGCTCGCCAGCGCCGTGCCCCACCTGGAGCGGCTCAACGCGCGTCGCCGTGAAACCATTCCCGTCAGCGAGCTGGTGGTGGGCGTGCAGTGCGGTGGCAGCGATGCCTTCTCGGGTGTCACAGCCAACCCGGCGGTGGGGTTTTGCACCGACCTGCTGGTGCGCGCTGGCGCCACGGTGATGTTCTCAGAGACCACCGAAGTGCGTGACGCCATTGAGCAGATGACCGCCCGCGCCACCACCCCCGAGGTGGCCGATGCCATGGCCCGCGAAATGGCCTGGTACGACGCCTACCTGGGCCGCGGCCAAGCCGACCGCAGCGCCAACACAACCCCCGGCAACAAGGCCGGCGGCCTCTCCAACATCGTGGAGAAGGCCATGGGCTCCATCATCAAGTCCGGCACCGCCCCTATCAGTGGCGTGCTCTCGCCGGGCGAGAAGCTGCGGCACAAAGGGCTGCACTACGCCGCCACCCCGGCCAGCGACTTCATCTGCGGCACGCTGCAGCTGGCCGCCGGCATGAACCTGCATGTGTTCACCACCGGCCGGGGCACACCCTACGGCCTGGCCGAGTGCCCGGTCATCAAGGTGGCCACCCGCACCGACCTCGCGCGCCGCTGGCACGACCTGATGGACGTTAACGCTGGCCGCATTGCCGATGGCGAGGCCACCATCGAAGACATGGGCTGGGAACTCTTCCACCTGATGTTGGAGGTGGCCAGTGGCCGCAAAAAAACCTGGGCCGAGCACTGGAAGCTGCACAACGCGCTGGTGCTCTTCAACCCGGCCCCTATTACCTGATTTACCCGACTTCACCGAGGCCCGCCATGAGCTACCCCACCCCTTACCGCCCGTTTCCTAACCAGTTCAAGCAAGACCTGCTCGCCGGCAAGCGCCTGATCGGCTGCTGGGCCTCGTTGGCCAGCCCCATCAGCACCGAGGTGCTGGGTGTCGCTGGTTTTGACTGGATCCTGCTGGACGGCGAGCACTCGCCCAACGACGTGATTACCTTTGTGCCACAACTGATGGCGCTCAAGGACAGCGTGAGTGCGCCTTTTGTGCGCCCCACCAGCAACAACGCCATCGAAATCAAGCGCCTGCTGGACGCTGGTTTCTACAACTTTTTGGTGCCTTTTGTGCAAAGTGCCGACGAAGCACGCCAGGCTGTGGCCGCCACCCGCTACCCGCCTGAAGGCATGCGCGGCGTGTCGGTGGCCCAGCGCAGCAACCGCTACGGCTCGGTGGCCAACTACTTCCAGGAAGCCAACCGGCACATGTGTGTGGCCGTGCAG
Organism: Rhodoferax bucti; assembly: GCF_005876985.1. Classification (GTDB taxonomy): domain Bacteria; phylum Pseudomonadota; class Gammaproteobacteria; order Burkholderiales; family Burkholderiaceae_C; genus Allorhodoferax; species Allorhodoferax bucti. Next base: position 285,769 of record NZ_VAHD01000002.1, on the reverse strand, counting down.
ATCGAGAGCCGCGAGGCGGTAGCCGCCAGCGGCGAGATTGCGGCCGTACCCGGTGTGGACTGCATTTTTGTGGGTCCCTCCGACCTCGCTGCAGGCTATGGGCATTTGGGCAACGCCAACCACCCGGAGGTGCAAGCCGCCATTGCCCATGTGTTTGCCCAGGCCAAGGCGCAGGGCAAGCCCACCGGCATCCTGGCGCCCGTGGAGGCGGATGCGCGCCGTTATATGGAAATGGGCGCGACCTTTGTGGCGGTGGGCAGCGACTTGGGGCTGTTCCGCAACGCTACGCAGGCTTTGCGGGATCGCTACCTCAGCTGATGTCTTTGCAGGGACGGAGGCTGGGGCGCAGCGCGTTCTGCTCCGTGTCCCCCGCCCTTCGGGCTCCTCCTTGACCTGCGCAGAACGCGCTCCGCCCCAGCCTCCTTGGCTCCAACACTTTTTTCTTACTACCTCACTCCAACACTATGACCACTCTTGGATTTATCGGACTCGGCATCATGGGCGCCCCCATGGCAGGCCACTTGCTGGCCGCCGGCCACACCGTCTACCTGAACACACGCGGTAACGTACCCGACGCCTTGCTGCAAGCCGGCGGCAAGCCCTGTGTCAGCGCGCAAGAAGTAGCGCAAAAAGCCGACATCATTTTTTTGATGCTGCCGGACACCCCGGATGTGGAACTCGTGCTGTTCGGCGCCAACGGCGTGGCCGGAGGCCTGAGCGCCGGCAAGACGGTGGTGGACATGAGCTCCATCTCGCCCATCGACACCAAGGCCTTCGCGGCCAAGATCAATGCGCTGGGCTGCCAGTATGTGGACGCACCAGTGTCGGGTGGTGAAGTGGGTGCCAAGGCCGCCAGCCTCACCATCATGGTGGGCGCCGAAGAAGCCACCTTCGCCACCGTGCTGCCCCTGCTGCAGCACATGGGCAAGAACATCACCCTGGTGGGCGGCAACGGCGACGGTCAAACCACCAAGGTCGCCAACCAGATCATCGTGGCGCTCAACATTGCCGCTGTGGGCGAGGCCCTGCTGTTTGCGAGCAAAGCCGGCGCTGATCCGGCCAAGGTGCGCCAGGCGTTGATGGGCGGTTTTGCTGCCTCGCGCATTCTGGAAGTGCATGGCGAGCGCATGGTCAAGCGCACCTTCAACCCCGGTTTTCGCATCGGCTTGCACCAGAAGGACCTGAACCTCGCCCTGAGCGGCGCCAAGGCCATGGGCCTGGCCCTGCCGCAAACCGCCGGTGCCGCGCAGCTCATGCAGATGTGCGCCGCCCACGACATGGCCAGGCTGGACCACTCGGCGCTGGTACGCGCGCTGGAAATCATGGGTGCCCACGAAGTCGCGCAGGGCTGAGCTTTCTCGTTTCTCTGCGGTGGGGCGTGGATGGTGGGTAAACGGCTCCGTTCGTGTCCCCCGACCTGCGGTAAGCCGCAGGTCTCCTCCTTTACCTCACTGCGCCATTCACCCACCATCCCCGCTTCGCGCGGTAGGATGGCGGCATGCTGACGCTCCAAACCACCCTCACCTTCTTCGCCGCCTCGGTACTATTAGCCCTCTCCCCCGGGCCCGACAACGTGTTTGTGCTGCTGCATTCGGCCGTGCACGGGCGTAAAGCGGGCCTGCTGGTGGTGTTGGGGCTGTGCAGCGGTCTGCTGTTTCACACGGCAGCCGTGGCGCTGGGCTTGGCCGCGGTGTTTGCAGCATCTGCGGCGGCCTTCACCGCGCTCAAGTTGCTGGGCGCGGGCTACCTGCTTTACCTCGCCTGGGGGGCCTGGCATGCGCCGGTGGGCATCAGCGACACGGCCCAGCAAGAAGCCATGACGCCTCTGCAAACCTATCTGCGTGGCGTGATGATGAACATCACCAACCCCAAGGTCGCCATCTTCTTCCTCGCCTTTCTGCCGCAGTTCGCCGACCCCGCCAAGGGCTCCATGGCCTTACAGATCGTGGCGCTGGGTGCCGTGTTCATGCTGGCCGCTTTGCTCACCTTCAGCACCGTGGCCTGGTTTGCCGCCGGCTTCGGGCAGGTGTTCAAACGCTCGCACACCGCGCAACGGGTACTCAACCGGGTAGCCAGCGTGGTGTTTGTGGGCCTGGCGGTGCGCCTGGCGACGGCACAGCGCTAAACCCGACACCCCCATGGCGCAGGACGCGGCACAAGCCCTGCTGGACGAGGCCCTGCAAGCCATAGAACAACGGCAGTGGCCCCTGGCTTTGGCATCGCTGCACAAGGCTTTAGCACTCGCTTCTGACGATGCAGCCCTGCACATCAACCTCGCTTTTGTGCTGGACGGGATGGGCGATTTACCCACGGCACTAGAGCACTTGTGTAATGCGCTCGACCTGGCGCCCGATCTGCCTGAGGTGCATCTGCACCTAGGCACCGTGCTGGCCCGGCTCGGCTCGATAGACATGGCCGAACAGGCTTATCGGCAAGCCATTCAGCGCGTACCCGACATGGTGGCGGCCTGGTGCAACTTGGGCAGCTTGCTGGACCACACCCACCGTGGCGCGGAGGCGGAAGCCTGCCTGCAGCCGGACAACCCGCATGCCCGCTTCAACCTCGCCTGCCTGCTGCTGCGCGAAGGCCGCCTGCAAGAGGGATGGCAAGCGTGGGAGCAACGCCAGTGGCCCATTCACCACGCCCACGACTGGCGCTGCCCCCGCTGGCGCGGCGAGCCCTTGCAAGGCAAAAACATCTTGGTAGTGCAAGACGCCGGCTTTGGCGACATGCTGCAATTCAGCCGCTTCATCCCCCTGCTGCAAACGCGAGGTGCCACACACACCGCCGTGCTCTGCCAGCCGCCCTTGCATCCCCTGATGGCGCAGCTACCCGGCGTGCACGCGGTGTACCGCTGGCAGGAAGCAGATGTGGCCCTCACCACCCGCCACTGGGACTACTGGGTGCCGGTGATGAGCCTGGCCGCCTACCTCGGCAGCGAGGCTGCGCCCTACGGCCCCACACCGCCCTATTTCGCACCCGGCGCTCCGCCCACCCACGCCAATTTACGCATCGGCATCGTGTGGCAGGGCAACCCGGATTTTCCGCACGACGCCCAGCGCTCCATCGCCGATGACTCGGTGCTCGCCCCGCTACTGGCCGTGCCCGGCACACAGTGGATCAACCTTCACAAAGACAAGCAACCCACGCTGCCGCAGCTACACGCAGTCGATGGTGGTTTGCGGGACTTTGCCGACACTGCCGCGGTGCTCGCCGGGCTGGATTTGGTAGTCAGCGTGGACACCGCCGTGGCCCACCTCGCGGGCGCCCTAGGCGTGCCCTGCTGGTTGATGCTGCCCGCGTATATGACCGACTGGCGCTGGATGCGCGAGCGCAGCGATACGCCGTGGTACCCGTCGCTGCAATTGTTCAGGCAGGTCTCAGCGGGCGATTGGACCTCGGTCGTCGCCCAGCTCATGGCCCGCCTGCAGGCACCGGATGCCGCGCAGGCTATTCGGTCTTTGCGCCGCCCTCAAACCAGCGCTTGATCACATCGCGCTCCGCGTCGGTGATGTTGGTGGCGTTGTTCATGGGCATGATTTTGGTCACCACCACCTGCTGGTACACCGCCTGTGCGTGGCTGGCCAAGGCTTGCGGGCTGTCCAGCCGCACATTCTTCATCTGCACTGCTTCGCCATGGCACATGTAGCAACGCTGTTCGAGCACCGGCTTGATATCTTTATAAGCCAATGATGCTGTAGCGCTTGTGGAATCTGCTCGAGCAGCTCCTGAATTCATAGCAATTGGTGGCTCGGGCTTCATCCACACCAAGGCCCCCAAAATGACCAATACCCCCACCGCCGCATAGGGCCAGGGGTGGCTGTTGCGACCCAGCTTGTAGCCGTGGCGCAGCACAAAAAACTGGCGAATGGCCGCCCCCGCAAACATCATGAGGATGAGTACCAGCCAATTTTGCGGGTGGCTGTAGGTAAAGCTGTAGTGGTTGCTCAGCATGGCAAACAACACAGGCAGCGTGAAGTAGGTGTTGTGCACGCTGCGCTGCTTGCCGCGCCAGCCGTGAATCGGGTCTACCGGCTCACCGGCCTTGATGCTGGCCACCATCTTGCGTTGGCCGGGAATGATCCAGTGCGCCACGTTGGCGCTCATGGTGGTGGCGAGCATGGCGCCAATCAACAAAAACGCCGCGCGCCCCGCAAACCAGTGGCAGGCCAGCCAGGAGGCAATGCACACCAGCACCGCCACGCCCGCGCCGACAATGGCATCCCCGTTTTTGCGTTGGCCGAAGCGGCGGCAAATCTGGTCGTACGCCAACCAGAACACCACCAGAAATGCCAGCGCCACGGCAATGGCGGCATGCGGGTGCCAGGCCTTGACGGAGGCATCAATCAGGTAGGTGCGCGCGTTCCACAGGTAGGACACGGTGAACAGCGAAAAGCCGGTCAGCCAGGTGCTGTAACTCTCCCAGTAAAACCAGTGCAGGTTCTCGGGCAGCTTGGGGGGCGCCCCGGCGAACTTCACCGGGTGGTAGAAGCCGCCGCCGTGCACTGCCCACAGCTCACCGCTCACGCCCTGCTTTTTCAGGTCCTCGTCCACCGGCGGCGTGAGGCTGCTGTCCAAAAACACAAAGTAGAACGAGGAGCCTATCCACGCGATGGCGGTGATGACGTGCACCCAGCGCAAGAGCAGGTTGGCCCAGTCGAGTAAATAGCTTTCCATGCAAAGGTTCTCCTCAAAACTTGTTGTTGACTTGCAAGAGTTGGGCCGCCACCGCGACCGCAATGATTTCCGGGCGCTTGTCGTTCACCCCCGGCACGCCGATGGGGCAAGTCACATGCGCCAACTCGGCCTCGGTATAGCCACGCTCGGCCAGACGCCGCCGGAAGGTGGCCCATTTGGTGTGGCTGCCAATCAGGCCCACATAGGGCAAATCGCCCGCCGCACGCTGGCGCTGCAGGCAGGCGGCCACGATGTCCAGGTCTTCGGCGTGGCTGAAGCTCATGATCAGTACCCGGGCGCCCTGCGGCAAATCGGCCACCGCCGCCTGCACCGGGTCGGAGTGCTCGCACTGCACATTCGCAGGCACCACCTCGGGGAACACGCCGTCGCGGCTGTCCACCCAGGTCACGTCAAACGGCAAGCGCTCCAGCACCTGCACCAGTGCCTGGCCGACATGGCCTCCGCCAAACAGGCCCAGCGGCCAGTGCTTGGGGCGCAAGCGCTGTTGCACAGCGTCCTGGTCTGCCGGCCCCACCACTTCAAATTGCAGGCTGACTTGCCCGCCGCAGCATTGGCCCAAGCTCGGCCCCAAGGCAAAGCTGTGCACCTGCGCGGGCACCGGCTCGCCCTGCATGTGCGATTGCAACAAACGCTGGGCCAGCGCAGTCGCATCCAGCTCTAGGCGGCCACCGCCCACCGTGCTGATCAACTGCTGCAGGGTCACCGCCATCCAGGCCCCCACCTCACGGGGCACCGAGCCACGCGTGGCATGTACGGTCACCAGCACGGCCGTCTGCTGGGCCAATACCGTGTGCAAGAGAGCAAGCGGGCTCACAAACAGATACCTTTTTCAACACCTGCGGCCGCACTGCCCGCATAATTTGCGGCACAGTACGCGGGCCAAGACCTGCCAGGAGACATGCCATGCCCACACCGTCGTTGATGAACCCGGCCGCGCACACGCGCGGCTTGAAAACCAGCCTTTGCCTCGGCCTGCTCGCACTGCTCAGTGCCTGCGGCATGCTCAAAACCGAGCCGGCCAAACCGCCCGTCGCCCAAGCTCCCACCCCGCCGGCTGCGCCTGTGGCCGTGCCCGGCGTGCCGGCCCAACCCGCCATGGTGTCCCAGGCGCCAACGCCCCGCGATTACCGGCGCGATGCAGCCAGCCACCTCTATTCCAAAAACAGCAACCGTATCTACACCGGCAAATTGCCGCCCCTGCTCTACGCCGTAGGCGTGTTGCAGGTGGATATCGACCGCCTGGGTCAGGTCACCGATATCCGCTGGATGCGCGCGCCCAGCCACGCCCCGGAGGTCATGGCCGACATCGAGCGCTCGGTGCGCGCCGCCGCCCCTTACCCCGCGCCGGTGCGCATGGGCAAGGTCACGTACACCGATACGTGGCTGTGGCACAAGAGTGGGCGTTTTCAACTGGATACCTTGACCGAAGGCCAGATGTAATGGGTTAAGAGCCCCGGTAGGTCGAATAGCTCCAAGGGCTTACCAGCAAAGGCACGTGGTAGTGCTGGTCGGCATGGGCCACGCCGAAATCGAGCGCCACGCGGTTCAAAAAATTCGGCTCGGGCAGCACCACGCCCCGGGCCTTGAAATACGGCGCCACCTCAAACACCAAGCGGTAGGTGCCGGTTTGCAGGCTGGCGTTGTCATACAGCGGGCCATCCGGATTGCGGCCATCTGCGTTCAACACAAAGCGTTTTACCAGCGTGGCCGACTCACCGTCCGTGGTGTACAGCGCCACCGTCATGCCTGCGGCCGGGGTGCCGTGCATGGTGTCCAGTACGTGCGTGCTCAAGCCCATGGCGCCTGCCTTTCGAGTGGAAAATTCAAAGTGTATACACTTTTGGGCAATCTCGGTATCATGGATTCATGGAGACCACTACCACCGGTTTCATCGTGGAGGCCATCACCGCCGCCATCGTGGACCACCAGCTCAAACCCGGCGCCAAACTGGCCGAGCAAAAACTGGCCGACCAGTTCGGCGTGTCGCGCACCCTGGTGCGGCAGGCCTTGTTTCAGCTCTCACGCAACCGGTTGATTCGCATGGAGCCGGCGCGTGGCGCCTTTGTGGCGGCACCGTCAGTAACCGAAGCGCGCCAGGTATTTGCCGTGCGCCGCATGCTGGAAGCCGGCATGGTCCGTGCATTCATTGCTGCCGCCACTCCCGACCATATCGATGCGCTGCGCCACCACATTGCCGAAGAACAAAGTGCTGTCCACCAAGGCAGCATCAGCAACCGCACCGAGTTGCTGGGCGACTTCCATGTGCGCATGGCCCAACTGCTCGGCAACGAGGTGCTGGCCTTGATGCTGATGGACTTGCTTTCGCGCTGCTCGCTCATCACGCTGATGTACCAGTCCAGCGATTCGGCCGCGCACTCCCATGAGGAGCATGCAGCGCTGGTGGACGCCCTGGAAGCCCGCAACGAAGCTCTGGCCCTGCGGCTGATGGACGAGCACCTGCAGCACGTGGAAGCCAGCCTCACCCTGCCCCCGGAAGACACTTTCTGACGCCCTCGCGAAACCCCATGAGCACCTACGACAGTACCCAACCCTACCCCCGCGACCTCATCGGTTACGGCGAATACGTCCCCCACGCCCAGTGGCCCGGCCAGGCCCGCGTAGCCGTGCAATTCGTCCTCAATTACGAAGAAGGCGGCGAAAACAGCGTACTGCATGGCGACGTCGGCTCGGAGCAATTCCTCTCCGAGATGTTCAATCCCGCGAGCTACCCCGACCGCCACATCAGCATGGAAGGCATTTACGAATACGGCTCCCGCGCCGGCGTATGGCGTATCCTGCGCGAATTCGAGCAACGTGGTCTGCCGCTGACTGTGTTCGGCGTGGGCATGGCGCTGGAGCGCTACCCCGAGCTGACCCGCCGCCTGGTGGAGCTGGGCCACGAGATTGCCTGCCATGGCCACCGCTGGATTCATTACCAGAACATGGACGAGGCGCAGGAGCGCGAGCACATGCAACTGGGCATGGCGGCCATCGAAAAGCTGACAGGGCAAAGACCGCTGGGCTGGTACACCGGCCGCGACAGCCCGCGCACCCGCCGCCTGGTGGCCGACTACGGCGGTTTTGAGTACGACAGCGATTACTACGGCGACGACCTACCCTTCTGGATGAAGGTGCAAAAGACCGACGGCAGCGTGGTGCCCCAGCTCATCGTGCCCTACACGCTGGACTGCAACGACATGCGCTTCGCCCTGCCCCAGGGCTACTCGCACGCCGACCCGTTTTTCCAGTACATGAAAGACACGTTTGATGCGCTCTACGCCGAAGGCGACCCTCACAGCCTGAACGCCCCCAAGATGATGAGCATCGGCATGCATTGCCGCCTGCTGGGCCGCCCCGGACGCATCACGGCGCTGCAGCGCTTTCTGGACCACATCGGCCAGCACGAGCACGTGTGGGTGGCGCGGCGCATTGACATTGCGCGGCACTGGAAAGCCACGCATCCTTATCAAGGCTGAGTGATGAGCACACTAACTCTGGAACAACTCAACACCCTGCCGCTGAGCGAGGCGGTACGCCTGCTGGACGGCTTGTACGAGCACTCTCCTTGGATTGTGGAAAAGGCTTTGCAACAACGGCCCTTTGTGTCACTTGCGGCCTTCAAACATGGCATGGCGCAAGTGGTGGCCGCAGCGGGACGCGAGCCCCAGCTCGCGCTCCTACGCGCCCACCCCGAACTGGCCGGCAAGGCCATGGTGGATAAAAGCCTCACCGCAGAGAGCACCAACGAGCAAAGCAAAGCCGGCCTCACGCATTGCACACCGCCCGAGTTCGACAAAATCCAGCGTCTGAATGCGGAGTACAACGCGCGCTTCGGTTTTCCCTTCATTCTCGCTGTGCGCGGCCCGCGCGGCACGGGCCTCTCCAAAGCGGAGATCATCGCCACGCTGGAGCGCCGCGTGCAAGGCCACCCGGACTTTGAGCTGGCCGAGTGCCTGCGCAATGTGCACCGCATTGCCGAGATCCGCCTGAACGACAAGTTCGGCTACACCCCGACCCAAGGCCATCAGGTGTGGGACTGGCAAGAGGCGCTGGCCCAACACACCGATGCCGCCTATGCAGGCACCGGACAACTCACCGTGACCTACCTGACGGAGGCTCACCTGGCCTGCGCCCGCCAGATCCAGGCCGACATGCTGGCGGCCGGCTGCGACAGTGCCACCATCGATGCGGTGGGCAATGTGGTTGGTCGCTATGAAAATGATAGCTACCAGCGCACATCCGACGAGCGCCAGAACCAAAATTCACCAAAAACCCTGCTCACCGGCAGCCACTATGACACCGTGCGCAACGGCGGCAAGTACGACGGCCGGCTGGGCATCTACGTGCCGCTGGCTTGCGTGCAGGCGCTCAAGACTCAAGGCCAGCGCCTGCCGTATGCGCTGGAAGTGGTGGCCTTTGCCGAGGAAGAAGGCCAGCGCTACAAAGCCACCTTTCTGGGCTCGGGCGCACTGACCGGCGACTTTGACCCCACGTGGCTGGACCAGACAGACGCCGATGGCATCACCATGCGCGACGCCATGGCAAAAGCCGGGCTGAACGTGAACGCGATTGGCGCCATCCGCCGCAACTCTGTTGACTACCAAGGCTTTGTGGAAGTCCACATCGAGCAAGGCCCGGTGCTTAACGCGCTGGACATTCCGTTGGGCGTGGTCACCTCCATTAACGCCAGCGTGCGCTACGTGGGCGAGATCACCGGCATGGCCAGCCACGCCGGCACCACCCCCATGGGCCAACGCCGCGACGCGGCTGCTGCGGTGGCCGAACTGATCTTGCTGGTGGAGCACTGCGCCACCCAAGATGGCGACTCGGTAGGCACCGTGGGTCAGCTGCAAGTACCGAACGGCTCCATCAACGTGATACCGGGGCGCTGCCAGTTTTCGCTGGACTTGCGCGCACCGTCCGATGCACAGCGCGACGCGCTAGAAGACAAAGTGCTCACCGGCCTGCGCCTGATTTGCGAGCGCCGGGGTCTGCACCACAGCCTCACCCGCACCATGCAGGCCAGCGCAGCCCCCAGCGCGCCCGAATGGCAGCAGCGCTGGGAAGCTGCAGTGAGCGCACTAGGCGTACCGCTGCACCGCATGCCCAGCGGCGCCGGCCACGACGCCATGAAGCTGCACACCATCCTGCCGCAGGCCATGCTGTTTGTGCGCGGCCTCAACTCCGGCATCAGCCACAACCCGCTGGAATCCACCACCAGCGACGACATGCAACTCGCGGTCGATGCCTTCAGCCATCTGCTGCACCAACTGGCCCACGCGGCCTGAACTTCTGAGCCCACCATGACCACCCCTTACCAACAACTCGACACCTGGATTGACGCGCACTTTGACGAGCAAGTGCGCTTTCTGCAAGAACTGGTGCGCGTACCCACCGACACGCCCCCTGGCAACAACGCCCCGCACGCCGAACGCACCGCCGAGCTGCTGGCCGCCATGGGCCTGCAGGCCGAAAAACACAGCGTGCCCGCCAGTGAGGTACAGGCTGCCGGCATGCAAAGCATCACCAACCTGGTGGTGCGCCGCCCCTACTCGGCCGGTGGCATCACCATCGGCCTCAACGCCCACGGCGACGTGGTGCCCCCCGGCGAAGGCTGGACGCATGACCCCTACGGTGGCGAAATTGCCGACGGCAACATGTACGGCCGCGCTACCGCCGTGAGCAAGAGCGATTTTTCCAGCTACACCTTTGCGGTGCGCGCCCTCGAATCGCTGGGCTTGCCGCTGAAGGGCGGCGTGGAGCTACTGTTCACCTACGACGAAGAATTCGGCGGCGAACTCGGCCCCGGCTGGTTGCTGGAAAAGGGCCTCACCAAGCCTGACCTACTGCTGGCGGCCGGTTTTTCGTACCAAGTCATTACCGCGCACAACGGCTGCCTGCAAATGGAAGTGACGGTGCACGGCAAGATGGCGCATGCGGCCATTCCCGAAAGTGGTGTGGACGCACTGCAAGGCGCCGTGCACATCCTGAACGCGCTGTACGCCCAGAACACGCTGTACAAGCAAGTCACCTCTGACGTGGACGGCATCAACCACCCCTACCTGAACGTGGGCCGCATCGAAGGCGGCACCAACACCAATGTGGTGCCCGGCAAAGTGGTCTTTAAGCTGGACCGCCGCATGATCCCCGAAGAAAACCCCACCGCGGTAGAAGCGTCCATTCGCCAAGTGATCGCCGACGCGACTGCCCAGATACCTGGAATCACCGTAGATATCAAGCGCCTGCTGCTGGCCAATTCCATGCGTCCCTTGGCAAGTAACCAACCCTTGGTCGATGCGCTGCAAAAACATGGCGAAGCCTTGTTTGGCGAACCCATCCCCGCCATGGGCACCCCGCTGTACACCGATGTGCGGCTGTTTGCCGAGCGCGGCATCCCCGGCGTTATCTACGGGGCCGGCCCGCGCACCGTGCTGGAGTCACATGCCAAGCGCGCCGACGAGCGGGTGAGCTTGGAAGATTTACGCAAAGCCACCAAAGTGGTCGCGCGGACGTTGCTGGATCTGCTGCAAGCCTGAGGACGACGTACCTGCACAGGGTAAGCCCTGTGCAGCGCAGGCAGCCGTCCCCGGAGAATGAAACGCACCGCCAAGGAGAACGCCCCAAAGTTGGGCACTCTTCTTGCTTCGCTCTACCCATCTGTTGACACTGAAGGATGTACGATGAAAAAGCGCCAGTTTCTCCACGCGATTGCTTTTGCCGCCGCCACCTTGGCAGCCGGCTCTGCCTTGGCCCAAAGCACGCCCATCAAGTTCCAGTTGGACTGGCGGTTTGAAGGCCCCTCGGCGCTGTTTCTCACCCCTGCCGCCAAAGGCTATTTCAAGGACGCCAAGCTGGACGTCACCGTGGACGCCGGCAACGGCTCGGGCGGCGCGGTGACCCGCGTGGCCTCGGGCGCCTACGACATGGGCTTTGCCGACCTGGCCGCGCTGATGGAGTTCCACGCCAACAACCCCGACGCGCCCAACAAACCCGTAGCGGTGATGATGGTCTACAACGACACGCCGGCCTCGGTGATGGCGCTCAAAAAATCCGGCATCAAAACCCCCGCCGACCTGAACGGCAAAAAGCTCGGCGCCCCCGTGTTTGACGCCGGCCGCCGCGCCTTCCCCATCTTTGCCAAAGCCAACAATGTGAGTGGTGTGCAATGGACCGCCATGGACCCACCCCTACGCGAAACCATGTTGGCCCGCGGCGATGTGGACGCCATCACCGGCTTTACCTTCACGTCCTTGCTCAACCTCGAAGCCCGGGGCGTGAAGGCCGACGACGTGGTGATCCTGCCCTACCCCGACTTTGGCGTGAAGCTGTATGGCAACGCCATCATCGCCACCCCCAAGCTACTCAAAGAAAACCCGGCCGCCGTGAAAGCCTTTTTGCTGGCATTCACCAAGGGCGCCAAGGATGTGATGGCCAACCCGGCCGCAGCGATCAACGATGTCAAGGCGCGTGACGGCATCATCAACACCGAGCTGGAAACCCGCCGCCTCAAGCTGGCGATTGATACAGCCATCAACAGCGCCAATGCGCGCACCGAGGGCTTCGGCCAGGTCAATGGCCCGCGCCTGTCGCTGATGGCATCGCAGGTGTCGGATGCCTTCAACACCAAAACCCGTATCAACCCCGATGCGGTGTGGAACGGCAGCTTCCTGCCCTCCAAGGCGGAACTCAACATCCTGCCCAAGAAGTGAGCATGAGCGCGCCCCAGAAAGCGCCGATGACTGCGCCCGCCTCTCCCTGGTTTGTGGACTTCCAGGATGTCTGGCTTGCCTACAACGATGAGCTGCTGAAGCAAAACCATTTTGCCGTCGAAGCCATCGACCTGAAGGTGCGCAAGGGAGAGTTCATTGCCATCGTCGGCCCGTCCGGCTGTGGCAAGTCCACCTTCATGAAGCTGACCACCGGCCTGAAGATGCCCTCCAAGGGCCAGATCCTGATCGACAACGCGCCCGTCACCGGGCCGTTGAAGATTTCCGGCATGGCCTTCCAGGCCTCGTCGTTGCTGCCCTGGCGCACCACGGTGGACAACGTGCTGCTGCCGCTGGAAATTGTGGAGCCCTACCGCAGCAACTTCAAAGCCAAGCGCAAAGAGTATGAAGAGCGGGCGCGCAAGCTGCTGCAGAAAGTCGGCCTGGGTGGCTATGAGGACAAGTTCCCCTGGCAGCTCTCAGGCGGCATGCAGCAGCGGGCCAGTATTTGCCGCGCCCTCATCCACGAACCCAAAATGCTGCTACTGGACGAGCCCTTCGGCGCGCTCGATGCCTTCACCCGCGAAGAGCTGTGGTGCATCCTGCGCGACCTGTGGACCGAGCAGCAATTCAACGTGATTCTGGTGACGCACGACCTGCGTGAGTCGGTGTTCCTTGCCGACACGGTCTATGTGATGAGCAAGAGCCCCGGCCGCTTTGTGGTGAAGCGTGAGATCGACCTGCCGCGCCCGCGCGACCTGGAGATCACTTACACCAAGGAATTCACCGACATCGTGCACGAGCTGCGCGGGCACATCGGCGCCATGCGCTCGACCGCCCCGGCGGCTTCTGGTGCGATCACCCAATAAAGGCAGGCGATGAGCAAAAAACAAATCGAAACCTGGGCCCCCTGGGTGCTGCTGGTGGTCTTCATCCTGCTATGGCAGGTGCTGTGCAGCGTCTTCGCGGTGTCGGAGTTTGTGTTCCCCAGTCCGGCACGCATCTGGAGCCAGTTTTGGGAGTTCAAGAGCATCATCGCCGGCCATGCATGGCGCACCTTCTGGGTCACCATGGCGGGCTTTGGCATTGCCATCGTGGTGGGGGTGTTGCTGGGCTTTGTGATCGGTAGCTCACGGCTGGCCTATGCCGCGGTGTACCCGCTGATGACGGCGTTCAACGCCCTGCCCAAGGCAGCGTTTGTGCCGATTCTGGTGGTGTGGTTCGGCATTGGGGTGGGCCCGGCCATCCTGACGGCGTTTCTGATCAGCTTCTTTCCCATCATGGTCAATATTGCTACCGGCCTGGCCACGCTGGAGCCGGAGCTGGAAGACGTGCTGCGGGTGCTGGGCGCCAAGCGCTGGGATGTGCTGATGAAAGTCGGCCTGCCCCGCTCCATGCCTTACTTCTACGGCTCGCTCAAGGTCGCCATCACGCTGGCCTTTGTGGGTACCACGGTGTCCGAAATGACCGCCGCCAACGAAGGCATTGGTTACCTGCTCATCAGCGCCGGCTCCGCCATGCAGATGGGCCTGGCATTTGCCGGTCTGGTGGTGGTGGGAGCCATGGCGATGGTGATGTACGAGCTGTTCAGCGCGATCGAAAAACACACCACTGGCTGGGCCCACCGCGGCTCGCAAAATCACTGATCCATGGTTTGGCATGCTGAATTGGCCCTCGACTACCGGGTCGAGGCAGAGCGCTGTGTGGCCCGCTACCACCACAGCGGCCCACTGCGCATTTTGCAAAACCTGTACCCCGAGGGGAACAGCATTTGCCAAAACGTACTGGTGCACCCACCGGGCGGTTTGGTGGGGGGCGATACCCTGAAGCTGAACATCACTGTGGGCGCGGATGCCCACGGGCTGGTCACTACGCCAGGGGCAACCCGCTTCTATAGGTCTGAGGGCCCGGTAGCTACGCAAGACACCACCTTGCGGCTGGAGGCAGGTGCCCGCCTGGAGTGGCTGCCGCTGGAAGCCATTTGCTACGACGCCTGCCACGCAGTGAACCGCGTGCGTCTGGAGCTGGCGCCCGGCGCCCAGTGCCTGGGGTGGGATATCACCGCGCTGGGCCTACCCCATGCCCAGCTGCCCTTTGTAAAAGGCAGCCTGGAGCAACACTTGGAGATACCCGGCATTTGGCTGGAGCGTGGCACCTTGCGTGCAGACGACCAGCGCCTGATGAACGGCCCCACCGGGCTGGACGGCCACCGCTGCCTCGCCACCCTGTTTTTTGCCAGTGGCAGCCCATGGAGCCGGGCAGAGAAAGAGGCCTTGCTGGACAGCGCCCGGACTGCCATTCAGGGCCACAGCCTGGCGGCCACGGCGGGCGCCACCAGCCCGAACGGCCATACGCTGGTGTTACGGGTACTCGCCCCCACCGTGGAGCCCGCCATGCAGTTGCTGCGCACCGTGCGCAAGCAGTGGCGCGCCCAAGCGTGGCAGCTGGCAGGGGCCGACCCGCGCATTTGGGCCATGTAATTCCCCTGTTCAAGGGCGGGCTACGCCACCATAATGGCTGCGATGGCCGCCCTTGATACGGATTTTTCCACTTGCTCTGCGCTCGTCGTCGACGGGAATCCGACCTCGCGCTCCATTCTGGTGTCCCAGCTGCGGGACTTCGGTGTGGCCAGCGTCGCCCAAGCGGCCCGCGCAGTAGATGCGCGACGCCAGCTCGAATTCCGCACCTTTGACTTTGTGTTGTGCGAGCAGCACTTCCCCACGGACTCCATGTCCGGCCAAGACCTGCTGGACGACCTGCGCCGCAATCAGTTGCTGCCGTTTTCCACCGTGTTCATCATGATCACCGGCGAGGCCACTTACGCCAAAGTGGCCGAGGCTGCGGAGTCCGCGTTGGACGGCTACATGCTCAAGCCCCACAAGGCCACGCAGTTGGGAGACCGGTTGGTAGCCGCGCGGGTGCGCAAGGTGTCGCTGCAGGCCATCTTCACCGCGATTGAGGAAGAGAAGTTTGAAGACGCTGCCCGCCTCTGCCTGGAGCGCTTTGAGTCCCGCGGCATGTTCTGGCTGTACGCGGCCCGTGTGGGGGCGGAGTTGCTACTGCGTCTGGGGCGCTGCCAGGAAGCACAAACCCTCTACAAAGCCGTGGTGGACGCCAAGACCCTGCCCTGGGCCAAGCTGGGCGTGGCCCGTGCACAGCTGGAAGCCGGCCAGATCAACCAGGCCACCACCACCCTCGAAAAGCTGATTGGCGAAGACGCCAACTACGCCGACGCCTACGACGTGATGGGGCGCGCCCAGTTTGAGCTGGGCCGTTTCGACAAGGCCCTGGAGACGTACAAAATGGCGTCCACCCTGACGCCCGCCTCTATCACCCGCCTGCAGAACCTGGCGATGATGACCTACTACTCCGGCAACCATGAGGAGGCAGAGCCACTCTTGGACAAAACCACGCGCCTGGGCCTGGAGTCCAAAATGTTCGATGCCCAAACGCTCGTGTTGCTGGCCTTCACCCGGCTCAACACCGCCGACCGCAGGGGTCTGCAGCGTTGCCACGATGACCTGCTGCGCCTCATCGAACGGGATGCCGAAAACCCGCGCCTGTACCGCTTGGCGGCCATCGTGGAAGCCCTCAACCTGATCCAGCAGCACCAGTTCGCCAAGTCTGTCGAGGCAGTCCGCGAGATGGCCAAAACCGTGCGCGAGCCGCTGTTTGACTTTGAATCTGCCAGCAACTTGGTGGCGCTGATGGCGAACCTCGCGGCCAAAGCCATTCAGCTCAATGAACTGGAAGAAACGGTGGATGTGATGGGCCGGCGTTTTTGCAGCAACCGCTCGCTCACCGAATTGCTGGCGGCCAGTGCCATTGCCCACCCGCCCTATGCCGACCGGCTGCGGCTCGCGCAATCGCAAGTGCTGGAATACGCCGAAACCGCCATGGCCCTGAGCCTGGGCGGTGACCCCACCAGCGCGGTGAAAAACCTCATCCTGCATGGGCGGGACACGCTCAACTCCCGCCTGATCGACAACGCCTACCAGCTGCTGCAAAAGCACAGCGGCAAAGTGCATTCAGCGCCCGAGCTCCTGAGCACCGTGCAGCAACTCAAAGCCAACTGCGGCCCCGTGGTAAACCGTGCCTCGCTGGGAGAACAAAAACGCCAGGCAGGAGGCTTGGCCTTGCGCACCGGCAAGCGGGTGGCACCGGAGTTCGAAAAGCTGCCCGACCCGCCCCCTGCGGCGCAGCCCGCAGAAAGCGTGCTGCCCGGCGCTTAAATTGCCACCAGCCCGCGCACGCCGTCCACTTCCATATTGCGGCCCATGCCACGGGCCAACACCGCGCCACGCTCCATGACGATGTAGTTGTCGGCCAGCTCCTGGGCAAAGTCGTAGTACTGCTCCACCAGCAAAATAGCCATGTCGCCACGGTCTGCCAGCATGCGGATCACCCGGCCGATATCCTTGATGATGCTGGGCTGGATGCCTTCGGTAGGCTCATCGAGGATCAGCACCTTGGGGCCCGCGGCCAGCGCGCGTGCAATCGCCAATTGCTGCTGTTGTCCACCCGACAAATCGCCGCCCCGGCGGTGCAGCATTTGCTGAAGCACCGGGAACAACTCAAAGAGCTCGGCCGGAATCGGTGTGCCGGCCGGCTTGTAGGCCAGGCCCATGCGCAGGTTTTCTTCCACCGTGAGGCGGGCAAAAATCTCGCGGCCCTGGGGCACAAAGCCCAACCCCAGGCGTGCCCGCTCATACGGGGTGAGTTTGTGAATATCCTTGCCGCCCATGGAGATGGTGCCGGACTTGATGGGGACCAAGCCCATCAGCGATTTGAGCAGCGTGGTCTTGCCCACACCGTTGCGGCCTAGGATGACCTTGACCTTGCCGACCTCGGCCTCCAGACTCACGTCCCTCAAGATGTGGGAGCCACCGTAGTACTGGTTGATGTTTTTTACTTCAAGCATGGCAAATCAACCTCAACGGCCCAAATAAACTTCAATCACACGCTCATCCGCCTGCACCTGGTCCAAGGTGCCTTGGGCCAGCACCGAACCATCGCACAGCACGGTGACGATGTCGCTGATGGTGCGGATAAAGCTCATGTCGTGCTCCACCACCATGAGCGAGTGCTTGCCCTTGAGCGAGAGAAAAAGCTCTGCAGTGCGCTCGGTTTCCTCATCGGTCATGCCCGCCACGGGCTCATCCAGCAGCAGCAGCTTGGGGTCTTGCATCAAGAGCATGCCGATTTCCAGCCACTGCTTTTGCCCGTGGCTCAGGTTGCCCGCCAGGCGCCCCACGCTGTCTGCGAGATGGATGGTGTGCAGGATGTCTGCCAGTCGGTCGCGCTGCGCGGAGTCCAGCTTGAAGAACATCGACGCCTTCACACCCTTGTCGGTCTTGAGCGCGAGCTCCAGGTTTTCAAACACCGAGAGTTGCTCAAACACGGTGGGCTTCTGGAACTTGCGGCCAATGCCCAACTGCGCAATTTCGGATTCTTTGTAGCGCAGCAAGTCAATGGTGCTACCGAAAAACACGGTGCCCGTATCGGGCCGGGTTTTGCCGGTGATGATGTCCATCATCGTGGTCTTGCCCGCGCCGTTGGGTCCAATGATGCAGCGCAACTCGCCGGGCGCAATGTCCAGCGACAGGCCGTTGATAGCCTTGAAGCCGTCAAAACTCACATGCACATCTTCCAAGTACAGGATACGCCCGTGGGTCACGTCTACCTCGCCCTGGTTTGCCACGCGGCCGAAGCCCGCCGTGCGCCCGCCGGACTCGGTTTGCCCCTTGTGGGCGGCCAAAGCCTCCATGTGCGCCTGCACGCGACGGGCGCCTTGCTCCAACAGATCGGGAGTCATGCTTTCCCTCCCTTCAGCTTCTTGATCAATCCCACCACACCATCGGGCAGGAACAAGGTAACGCCGATGAACAGCGCACCGAGGAAATACAACCAGAACTCAGGGTAGGTCACGGTGAGCCAGCTCTTGGCACCGTTGACGATGAAGGCGCCCACAATCGGCCCTATCAACGTCGCACGCCCGCCCACTGCGGCCCAGATGGCAATCTCAATCGAGTTGGCCGGGCTCATTTCGCTGGGGTTGATGATGCCGACCTGCGGCACATACAGCGCGCCCGCCACGCCGCACATCATGGCCGAGATGGTCCAGATGGTGAGCTTGTAGCCCAGGGTGGAATAGCCGCTGAACATGACGCGGCTCTCCGCATCGCGCACCGCCTGCAACACGCGGCCGAACTTGCTGCCCACCAACCAACGGGCCAGCAGGAAGAACACCAGCAAGGTCACCGAGGTCATGACAAACAAGGTCATACGCATGCTGGTGGTGGCAATCGGGATATCCAGAATGCGCTTGAAGTCGGTGAAGCCGTTGTTGCCACCAAAGCCGGTTTCATTGCGGAAGAAGAGCAACATAGCCGCAAATGTCATCGCCTGAGTGATGATGGAGAAATACACCCCTTTGATGCGCGAGCGAAAGGCAAAGTAGCCGAACACAAAGGCCACCAGCCCGGGCACAGCAATCACCAAAAACAACGTCGCGCCGAAGCTGCCGGACAGCGCCCAGTGCCAGGGCAGCTCTTTCCAGTCCAAAAACACCATGAAGTCCGGCAGATTGCTTTTGTAGTTGCCGTCCAGCCCGATCTGGCGCATCAGGTACATGCCCATGGCGTAGCCGCCCAACGCGAAGAACAAGCCGTGGCCCAAGCTCAAAATGCCGGTGTAGCCCCATATGAGGCCCATGGCCAGCGCGCAAATGGCGTAGCACATGATCTTGGCGGTAAGTGCCACCGCAAAATCGCTCAGGTGCAAGGCGCTGCCTGCGGGCACCAGCAGATTCAACGCAGGCACCAGAGCGCACAACACCATGAGCGCAGCCAGCCAGGCGGCCCAGCCTGTGCGGGTGAGCAGCGGTTGAGGGGTAGGTAAGGTGATGTTGCTCATGCTTCTGCGCTCCGGCCTTTCATGGCAAAAATGCCTTGCGGACGCTTCTGGATAAAGATGATGATGAAAACCAGCACGGCGATCTTGGCCAGCACCGCACCGGTCCAGCCCTCCAGGAACTTGTTCAAAATGCCCAATCCCATGGCCGCGTACACGGTGCCAGCCAGCTGCCCCACGCCGCCCAGCACCACCACCATGAACGAATCCACGATGTAGCCCTGGCCCAGGTCGGGCCCCACGTTGCCCACCTGGCTCAGTGCGCAACCGGCCAGGCCAGCGATGCCCGAGCCCAGCGCAAAGGCATAGGTGTCGATCCGCGCCGTGTTCACGCCCATGCAGCTGGCAATCGGGCGGTTTTGCGTGACGCCTCGCACAAACAGGCCCAAGCGTGTTTTCTCAATCAAAAACCACACGCCGGCCAGCACCGCCACGGCAAAGGCGACGATGACCAAGCGGTTGTAAGGCAGCGAAAGGTTGCCCAGCAACTGCACGCCGCCGCTCATCCAACTCGGGTTTTCCACACCCACGTTTTGTGCGCCAAAAATGGTGCGCACCAGCTGCATCAGCATCAGGCTGATGCCCCAGGTAGCCAGCAAGGTTTCCAGCGGGCGCCCGTACAGGAATCGGATCACGCTGCGCTCCAGCGCCGCACCCACCAAAGCAGAGGCCATGAACGCTACCGGCAAGGCCGCGAGCAGATACCAGTCAAACGCACCGGGCAGGTATTTCTGAAAGAGCACCTGCACGGTGTAGGTGGCGTAAGCGCCGATCATCATCAGCTCGCCGTGGGCCATGTTGATCACTCCCATCAGGCCATAGGTAATCGCCAGGCCCAGCGCCACCAGCAAGAGGATGGAGCCCAGACTGATGCCGCTAAAAATGGCCCCCAAGCGGTCACCCCACGCAAGGCGGGCTTCCACGGTGCCCAGGCTCTTTTGCAGCGCAGCTTTCACGCCGCCGTCTGTCTCGACCTGCAAGCGCTCCACCAGCAAGGTCTTGGTAACCGCTTGGGCGCTGCTCCCCAACTGCGTGGCCGCCTCCAGGCGCTTGGCTGCATCGTCGCTGCCCAGCATGGCGGCGGCGCGCAGCAACTGCAGCTTTTCTTTCAAATCAGGGGCGGTCTCGCTCGCCAGCGCCTTCTCCAGCAAAGGCAGCTTGCCGGCATCCACCTGCCCGCCCAGGGTTTTGATGGCTGCACGGCGCACCTCCACCTCGGGCGACAGCAGCTTCACGGCGGCCAGCGCCGTGTCCAGCTCGCCACGCATGCGGTTGTTGTTCATCACGTCTTCGGCGGTGTCTGGCACCGACACTTCTGCCTGGGTGACCGGGTCGATGCCCTTGCCATCCAGCACCATCACCGGTACCTCGCCCACGAGCTTCACCGCATCATCGGCCAGGGCCTGGATGAAGCGCACCGTGCGCGCATCCGCGTTTTCCACCGCTTTTTGCAGTGCCGCCACGCGGGCATCGCTCTCGCCCGATGCCATGCTTTTTGCCTCGTCAGCGCTCAGTGCGTATGCGCGAGCAGCTATCAAAAGCATAGCAATCATCAGCCATTGAAATATTCGTTTTGGCATACGCCAATCTCTCCGGGGTAAAAACAACAAGCCGCCACGCCTTTTGCAAGGCTGTGGCGGCTCTGGCTAAACGCTAGCCTCTCCCTGCCTTCGCCTTATTTCTTTGCGGGCTCATCGGGCTTCTTGTCATTGCCTTCGATGTAAGGAGACCATGGCTTGGCCTTCACAGGGCCGGGGGTCTTCCACACCACGTTGAACTGGCCGTCAGCCTTGATTTCGCCGATGAACACGCTCTTGTGCAAGTGGTGGTTCTTCTCATCCATCTTGCTCACGATGCCGCTGGGTGCCTTGAAGGTTTGGCCGGCCATCGCTGCGATCACCTTGTCCACATCGGTGGACTTGGCCTTCTCAACGGCTTGCTTCCACATATTGATGCCGATGTAGGTGGCTTCCATCGGGTCGTTGGTCAAAGGCTTGTCTTTGTGGCCGGCAATGCCCTTGGCCTTGGCGTAGTCGGACCACTTCTTGATGAACTCGGTGTTGGTCGGGTTCTTGATGGACTGGAAGTAGTTCCATGCAGCCAGGTGACCCACCAAAGGCTTGGTGTCCACGCCGCGCAGTTCTTCTTCACCCACCGAGAAGGCCACCACGGGTACGTCTTTGGCGTTCAGGCCTGCGTTGCCCAGTTCCTTGTAGAAAGGCACATTGGAGTCACCGTTGATGGTGGACACCACGGCGGTCTTGCCGCCGGCAGAGAACTTCTTGATGTCAGCCACGATGGTTTGGTAATCGCTGTGGCCGAAGGGGGTGTATTTTTCGTCGATGTCAGACTCTTTCACGCCCTTGGACTTCAGGTAAGCGCGCAGGATCTTGTTGGTCGTGCGGGGGTATACATAGTCAGTGCCCAGCAGAACCCAACGCTTGGCAGCGCCACCTTCTTTGCTCATCAGGTAGTCCACTGCAGGAATCGCTTGCTGGTTAGGCGCCGCACCGGTGTAGAACACGTTTTTGGAAAGCTCTTCACCTTCATATTGCACGGGGTAGAACAACAAACCGTTCAGCTCTTCGACCACCGGCAGCACGGACTTGCGGGACACCGATGTCCAGCAGCCGAAGATGACGGAGACTTTGTCCTGGGTCAGCAACTGCTTGGTCTTTTCAGCAAACAGGGGCCAGTTGGAGGCGGGGTCCACGACCACGGGCTCGAGCTTTTTGCCGAGCACGCCACCCTTGGCGTTGATTTCGTCGATGGCCATCAACACGGTGTCTTTCAACACGGTTTCAGAAATAGCCATGGTGCCGGACAGGCTGTGCAGGATACCGACCTTGATGGTGTCAGCCGCAAAGGCGGGCACTGCCGACAAGGTGGTGAGAGCGACGGCAGCGGTGAGTGCCTTCAAAGTAAAACGACGTTGCATGTGGGCTTCTCCGGGGGTTAAACAAATCCATCTCGCATGTCGCAAAACAATCTCAAACGAGGTTTTGTGATGCGATGGAGTGACTGTAGGTTTGCCCGCCCGAACCGGAAATACGCCTAGTGGCGTACACCGCCCGGCCGCCGCCACGCCCAAAAACCGGCATGCCTGCGCAGCCGGTTGATGGAGCGACGTGAACGATCAGTTTGTGGTCGTGGTCGTTGTCGTGGTGGTCACATCATCCGCACCCCGGCCCTGGCGCACGTGCCCCACGGCATCGTCCGCGCCACGCCCTTGGCGCACATGGCCTGCCGCGTCGTCAGCGCCACGGCCGCGACGGGTGCCACCGGAGTCATCGCGGCTCGCGGTGCTGACCGTGCTCGAGGTGGTGCCGCTGGCGGTCGTGGTGGAGGACGACGATGTGCCGGATGAGCTGGACGAGCCGGAAGACGAAGAACCTGAGGACGAGGAGCCCGAGGAGGACGACCCCGAGGACGAAGAACGGCCGGACGAGCTGCCCTTGTCCGCCATGGCGGGGGCGCTGGCCAGGGCCAGCATCAAGGTGGCGGCAGAGAGGGCGAGGGTGGTGCGGAGAGCGTTCATGGTGTGTTTCCTTTGCGTTGATGATGAGAGATTGGTCTAATTGTGTGTGATTTTTTCCCAC
This sequence comes from Rhodoferax bucti, assembly GCF_005876985.1. GTDB lineage: Bacteria > Pseudomonadota > Gammaproteobacteria > Burkholderiales > Burkholderiaceae_C > Allorhodoferax > Allorhodoferax bucti. The sequence continues at coordinate 262,854 of NZ_VAHD01000002.1, read as the reverse complement.
ACACAATTGCACTATATGCGGGAAAATCTCCCACCACAATAGATTTTGTGTAAATTTTTCCCACAAACAAGTTACATTTGGGCCATGGACAGTCCCTCCCCCTCTCTCGCCGGCCCGGCCCCCGCACTGGTACGCGCACTGCGCCGGGTGTTGCGCCCGCTGGTGCGGGTGATGCTGGCGCAAGGCATCACCTACCCCTACCTGGCCGAACTGCTGAAGAACCTGTTTGTGGACGTGGCTGCCACCGAATTCCGACTGGACAACAAGCCCCCCACCGACAGCCGCATCAGCCTGATGACCGGCGTGCACCGCAAAGACGTGAGCCGCCTGCGCGGCGAGCTGGCACAAGCCAGCGAGGCGGTGCCGGACGTGGTTTCCCTCGGTGCCCAGCTGGTAGCCGTGTGGCTGGGCACCGCCCGCTACCTGCATGAAGACGGCAGCCCCCTGCCCTTGGCGCGCTTTGCCAGCGAGGGGGGCGAACTGTCGTTTGAAAGCCTGGTGGCAGGGGTGAACAGCGACATCCGCTCCCGCGTGGTGCTGGACGAATGGCTGCGCCTGGGCGTGGCCCGCCTGGATGACGAAGGCCGTGTCTGCCTCAATGCCGAGGCCTTCGTGCCCAGCGAGGGGTTTGACGAAAAAGCCTATTACTTCGGCCACAACCTGCATGACCACGCGGCAGCGGCAGCCCACAACCTGCTGGGCGGCCAAGCGCCATTGCTGGAGCGCAGCGTGCAGTACGACGCACTGAGCCAGGCTTCCGTTGCCCAGCTGGCCAAGCAGTCGCGCGATGCCGGCATGAAGGCCCTGCTCGCCATCAACAAAAGCGCCTTGGCCCTGGAGCAGGCCGACGCCACCACCACGACCACCGGCAGACACCGCATGACCTTCGGCATCTACTTCTACACCGAACCAGTGACGGACGCTCCAACCAGCGCGCCCCCGCAGGACGGAGGTGCCGCATGAGCCGCGCCCGCACCGCCATTCACAGCGCCTGGTTGGCCCTGGGCCTGCTGTGTGCCCTGCCGGGCTACGCCGCCAATGTGTGCGGACGCAGCGACTCGCCCATCAACCCGCAAGCCGCAGTGGCACCAGGCATAGGCGGCACCGGCGACACCGCACTTCGCCCCGGCATCGGAGGCACGGGGGATGTGGCCGGCAAGCCGGGCATAGGCGGCACCGGCATCGACAACGGTGGAATCGGGGGCACCGGCATTGTGGGCGTGATCACCGGTTTTGCCAGCATCTGCGTCAACGGGGTGGAAGTGCATTACGACGATGCCACCCCCATCCAGGACAACGGCCAGCCCGTCAAGGCCGGCACGCTGGCCGTAGGCCAGATGGTGGCCGTGGTCGCCCGGGGCCAGGGGGACGAGCTGCAAGCCCAGCGCATCGCACTCCAGCACCAGGCGGTAGGCCCGGTGGAGCGGGTGGATGTGCCGCGCCGCGAAGTGCGGGTGCTGGGGCAAACCGTGCACTGGAGCGGCGATACCGGCGCGCTGGCCGCACTGCGCCCCGGGCAGTGGGTGCGGGTGAGCGGCCTGCGCTTGAGTGACGGCAGCATCGAGTCCACCCATGTGCAAACCGTGGCAGCGCAAGCCCAGGCCAGCCTGTCCGGTCCGGCCGAGCACGGGCCGGACGGCAGCATCCGCGTGGCGGGCGCCACCATCAACACCCGCTCACTGGGGCTCATGGATGGCTTGCGACTGTGGCGTGCAGCCTTGGGTGGGCAGGAAGTCCGCCTCCAAGGCCCATGGGATGGGAGCCAACTGCTCGCCACCGCGCAGGAAGTGCAACCCACCCGCAACGCCTTGGGCTCAGTGGAGCGCGTGGTCGTGGAAGGCTTTGTCAAAGCCGCCTCCAAAGACGCGCTGGACATCGGCCAGGGCCGCATGGTCTGGGGCACCCAAGTGAGTGAGCGCCAGCGCGCCGGGCTGAGCCCCGAACGCGAACAGCGGGTGCGCATCACCGGCGTGCGCGGCAGCGATGACCGCATCACCGTAGAGCGGATCGAGCTGCGGCAAAGCCTGGACAAACGCCCAGGCTCATCGGGGCGCGGCAGCGACGACAAGGGCCGCAGCGGCAAGTCAGAGGATTCCGGCAAATCCGACGACTCCAACTCGGGCAGCTCCGGCAAAACAGAGAGCGGGGACGACAGCCGCAACGGCAGCAACACCAGTGGCAGCAACAGCGGTAACTCCGGCAAAACGGAAAGCAGCGACAGCAGCAAGTCCGGCTCGTCGTCGGGCTCGTCGTCCGGCAGCAGCGGCAAATCGGACAGCTCGGGTACATCGGGAAGCTCGGGCAGCTCCGGAAGTTCCGGGGGGTCCCGCAGCTCGGGCAGCTCCAGTGGACGCAGCAGCGGAAAATAGCGAAGATAGCGCTTCGCCGGCACGCCAGCCGCTCCTGTTTTTATAGCTACTCGCGCACATCCCATGAGCACTAGACGCCGATTTCTCTCGCAAACCGCAGGCCTGAGCAGCTTGGCTGCGTTCACCGACGCCCTGGCCATGGGCCAAATGCCGCTGTTGCACGGCATACGACGCGTCAAAGGTGATGTGCGCCTCAACGGCGCGCCCGCCCGCGTGGACCAGGCCGTGCTGCAAGGGGACACGATTGCCACCGGCGCCGGCAGCGAAGTGATCTACGTGATGGGCAACAACGCCTACCTGATGCGCGACGACAGCACGGTGCAATTCATGCAAGACGGCGCAGTGGGCGTGCTGCGCCTCATCACCGGCAAAGTACTGGCGGTGTTCGGCCCCGGCGCCAAGCGGATAGAAACCCCGGCCGCCACCATCGGCATACGCGGCACCGCCTGCTACATGGAGGCGCTGGAGGCACAGCCGCTGTATTTCTGCCTGTGCTACGGCACTGCCGACATCCAGCCCCTGGCCGATGCCTCGCAAGCCCGCACCCTGACCACGATGTACCACGACGCCCCGCTCTACATCGGCAACGACACCGGCAAACCCCTGCTGGAAAAAGCCCCGGTGAAAAACCATCGCGATCTGGAGCTGATCCTGCTCGAAGAGGCCGTGGGCCGCCAACCGCCGTTCATGCAACGGCGCGCAGGCGAATCGAACTCCTACTGAGCGCGCGCCACCAACGGCTCCGCGCCGGTAGCGAGGTGATCGGCCGCGACGGCGGCCAACCAGTCCATCACCACCCGCACCCGCGCCGACAGATTGCGCCGGTGGGCGTACACCAGCGTGAGCGGCATGGCAGGCGCCTGGTACTCCGGCAATATCTCCACGAGCGCCCCGCTGTGCAAGCCGTCCAGCACGCCCACCCGCGGCACCTGGATGATGCCCAGTCCTGCCGCACAGGCGGCCGCATAAGCCTCGGCGTTGTTCACCGTGATGGCACCCGCCATGGGCACGGTTTGCAACTCCCCCTCGTGCAGGTACTCAAAGCCGTCGGGCCGAGCCCCCAGGGTATGGGCGTAGTGCACCAGCTGGTGAGCCGCCAAATCCGCAGGCGTGCGAGGCAACCCCTGGCGCGCCAGGTAGGCCGGGCTGGCGCAGTTGCACATGGCCATCTGCCCCACAGGGCGGGCCACCAGGCCGCCCTCCCCCAGCGGCCCGCCACGCAATACGCAATCAAAACCCTCGCGCACCAAATCCACCCGCCGCTCGGTGCTGCTGATTTCCAGCTCCAGCAGGGGGTGGCGGGCCAGCAACTCGGGCAGGCAGGGAATGACCGCATGGCGCGCCATGCCGGTGGACATGTCCACCCGCACGCGGCCGCGCAGTGCCGGCCCCGAGGCGGGTTGAAACATGGTTTGCAGTTCATCCGCATCGGCCAGCAAATCTTTGCAGCGCTCGTAGAACAGCTGCCCATCCTGTGTGAGGGTGACCTTGCGGGTGGTGCGGTGTAACAGGCGCGCGCCCAAGCGGGTTTCCAGTTGCTGGACGGCCACCGACACGCTGGCTTTGGTTTGCCCCAAGGCTTCTGCGGCCTGGGTGAAGCTGGCGAGTTCGGCCACCCGCGCGAAGACTTGCATCGATTCCAAGGTGCTCATTGTTTTTTTATAGCAAACAATCAAATCCAAAAATGGCTATTTATCCCTTTTTAGCCCATCAATAGACTGCAGCTCTTCTCAACCCCTTACGGAAAAGCACCCCATGCACACCACGACCACCCCCACCAACGCTACCACTCCTACCCCTATTGCCCTGATCACCGGCGGCAGCCGGGGCCTGGGTAAAAACGCGGCCTTGCACATCGCCCGCCAGGGCATGGACGTCATCCTCACCTACCGCAGCCGTGCCGACGAGGCCGAAGCGGTGGTGCAAGAAATCCGCGCGCTGGGCCGCCAAGCCCATGCACTGCAGCTGGACACCGGCCATGTGGGCAGCTTTACGGCCTTTGCCGATACCGTGCGCCACACCCTGGCGCAGACCTGGCAGCGGGAGCGCTTCGACTTTCTGGTCAACAACGCGGGCGTAGGCATTCACGCCAGCCTGATGGAAACCACCGAAGCGCAGTTTGACGCGCTGTGCAACATCCATCTCAAGGGCGTGTTTTTCCTCTCGCAAGCACTGCTGCCGCTGATGAACGATGGCGGGCGCATCATCAACATCTCCAGCGGTCTGGCACGCTTTGCCCTGCCCGGCTATGCGGTGTACGGCGCGCTCAAAGGCGGCGTCGAGACCCTGACCCGCTACATGGCCAAGGAGCTGGGGCCGCGCGGCATTGCGGTGAATGTGGTGGCCCCGGGCGCGATTGAGACCGACTTCGGCGGCGGCCTGGTGCGCGACAACGCCCAGCTCAACGCCTTTGTGTCTGCCAACACCGCGCTGGGCCGCGCCGGCGTGCCGGACGACATCGGTGGCGTCGTGGCCTCGCTGCTCACCCCTGCCAACCGCTGGGTGAACGGCCAACGCATTGAAGCCTCGGGCGGCATGTTTCTGTAAAAGATCACAGAACGGCGGATTTCTTGGGGCGCATTGTTCAGGCGAGAACAATGTGACCCCCATTTGGCTGCAAAAACCGTTATCGTTCACCCATAAATCGATAAGGGAGCCCCAAAAAGGGGAAAAACAGCATGACATTCGCATCCATACCGCCCACCCTCCCCCCCGAAGATGTCGCCCTGCGCCGCGCGGCACGGACCCTGATTGCCACCACCCTGGGGGAGTTGGTCGACCAGGATCAGGACTGGCTGGGCGCGTGCCGCAAGCGCATCAAAGACCGCATGTCGAATGCCAAGCACATCATCTTCAACAACGAGCGAAAAATCGGCATGCTGCTGCTCGGCCGCACAGACGATATTCCCGCACTGGAAACCCGCAATCGCCAGCTGGAGCAGGCCGCTCGCGTTTGCGGCCACGCCTTGGACCTGCTGGATGAGATGGTGAACCTGCCGCCCGTGCTCACCCCCGCACCCAGTAAGCCCGTGCGCAAGGCCGGCCTGGGGCGCAGGCCCGCCACCAGCATCCGCCGCGAACCCACCACCAGCCCCTGAACCGGGGCCCGGCACCGGTAACCGCCCAGCCTCTGGTGCAGGTGGGTCAGGCCGGCGCGTCGAAGCGAAAGCTCGACGCCGTCACGCCGCCAAACACATTTTCATCGTGGTACACGCAGGTGGCGGCATCGTCATACGCCGCGCCGACCGCCACCATCAGGGGCAGCAAATGCTCCTCGCGGGGGTGGGCTATGCGGGCAGATGGCGCAGCAGCCCAGTCCAGCAGCGCACGCACGCGCACATCCGGGGCGGCCGCCATGGCGTCCTGCAGCCACACGTCAAACGCCTTGGAGGGCGCACGGCCGCCGGGCCCGAAATTGCGCAGGTTGTGGTAGCTCAGGCCGCTGCCCACGATCAGCACGTCCTCATCCCGCAAGGGAGCCAGTGCCCGACCCAAGGCGATGTGCTCGGCCGGGTCCAGCCCCGCACGCAGGGACATTTGCAATACTGGCACTTGCGCCTCGGGGTACATCACTGCCAGTGGCACAAAGGTGCCGTGGTCGTAGCCGCGCTGGGGGTCGAGCGCCACCGGCAAGCCCGCGTTTTGCAGCAAGCCCTGCACCCGATCGGCCAGCGCGGGCGCGCCGGGTGCGGGGTAGACCACCGAGTAGGTGTGGGCCGGAAAGCCGCCATAGTCGTACACCATGCCGGGCGTGGGGTGGGTGCCCAGGGTGAAGGCGCGCTCTTCCCAATGCGCAGTCACCATCAGGATGGCTTTGGGCGTGCGGCCGATCTGGCGCGGCATATCCACTAGGCTTTGCTCCAGGGTGGCGAGCATGCTGCGCATGTCGTCCATCCAGGGCCAGGGGCCACCGCCGTGGGACGCAAAGTAGGTAGGCATGCGGGAGGTCATAGGGGTATCCGTTTCTTTTCAAAAAGGCGTTGTTCGGTAGGGCTCAGTCGCCCAGGTGGATCGTGGCGGCCAGCGACACACCGGCCGGGGCCTGGTAGTCCGCCACCACCCAGGCGCGCGGGCTGTGCGCAGCGGCGTCTTGCAGCAACTCGGTGATGGTGCGGATGGAAGCGCGGTCCAGCGCGGCAAAGGGCTCATCCAGGCAGGTGAGCGCTGCCCCGCTGGCGCAGGCGGCGGTGATCCACACCTTGCGCTTGGAGCCGGTGGAGAGCATGTACATGGGCTTGGGCAGGTGCTCCTCCAGCCCCAGTGCGATCACCAGCTCGGCACATAAAGCGGCATTCCACTGCTGCCACTGGCGGCTGCTTTGCTGCAAAAACTGCTCTGCAGCCGTCTGGTCCCAGGCGCTGGTGCGCGGGTCGATCCAAAAGGCATGGTGGCGGTACACGGCGGGCTGGCTTTGCAGGCTGACGCCCGCGAGCTGCACACTGCTACCGGGCACCTGCAAATCGCCGGCCAGCATGCGCAACAGGCTGCTCTTGCCGCGCCCTTCCCCACCGGTGACCAGCGTCACGCCCGGCTGCAACTGCACGTCCATCGGGCCCCACAAGGTGTGGGGGCCTGCGCTGCAACGCAGGCCACGGGCCATGAGCACAGAAGAGTTTGGCAGGGTTTCAGCCGGCATGGGATCACAAGCTCCAGAACAAAACGCTATAAAAACAATAGCTGCTTGCGCAAGCTATTCGAGCGCTAGAGCCCAATTTTTCATAAAAAAAGGCCAGCCTTGCGGCCGGCCTTCCGGGGGCGGCGGTAAGCGCCGCGCCGCAATCGCAATTACTGCTTGATGGCTTCCAGAGCGATGGTGATGGTCACGTCGTCGCCCACGTACGGTGCGAATTTACCGGCGTTGAATTCAGTGCGCTTGATGGTGGTGGTGGCATTGGCGCCGATGACGTCTTTCTTGTTCATCGGGTGGGTGGTGGAGACGAAGTTGGTCAACTTCAGCGTCACGGGCTTGGTGATGCCCTTGATGGTCAGGTTACCTTCAACCGCAGCGGGCTTGTCGCCTTCAAACACCACTTTGGTGGACTTGAAAGTGGCAGTGGGGAACTTGGCAGTGTCCAAGTGGTCTTCGCCCTGGATGTGGCCGTTGAATGCGGGGAAACCGGTTTCCACAGTCTTCATGTCGATCACGACGTCCACAGCACCGGTCTTACCAGCCTTGTCGAAAGACACGGTACCGGTGGTGGTGTTGAAACGGCTTTGCTGATTGGACAAACCAAAGTGGTTGTACGAAAAGCTGGAGAAAGTGTGGGAAGAGTCAATCGCGTAAGTCGCGGATTGGGCGCTGGCAGCACCGGCGAAAGCGGACAGTGCCAAAGCGGCGGCGATGAGGGAAGTACGCATGAAAACTCCTGATTTACGGGTTGGTTAAAAAAGAAAAACTCGGGGGAAACTTACAACTTGCCCACGCCGGTCAGCGCGAGCTTGAACTTGACTTGCACATCGTCAGCGACCATGGAGGTGTCGGCCCACTCGTTCTCGCCGATCTTGAAGGCCAAACGCTTGAGCGGGAAGGTACCGGTCACGGTGGTCGTGGCACCGCTCTGGGCCAGGGCCACAGGCACCACCACATCGCGGCTGTTACCTTTGATGGCGAGCTTGCCGCTCACTTCAAACTTGCCACCACCCAGGCCTTTAACGGCGGTGGACTGGAAGGTCGCTTGCGGGAACTTGGCGGTGTTGAACCAGTTCGGGCGGGGCAGCTCGGCGTCCGTTTCGGGCACACCCAACGTGGCGCTGGCGATGTCTACGGTGAAAGCAATCTTGCTGGTGTCGGGCTTGGCGGGGTCGAACGCAATTTGCGCATCAAACTTCTTGAAGCGGCCTTCCACCGGCACGCCCATCTGCTTGCTCACAAACACGATTTCGCTTTGGGCGGGCACCAGCTTTTGCTGGGCAAAGGCGGACGCGCCCATGAATGCAGACGCCGCCATGGCAGTGGACAGAATTACGCGGGAAACCAACATGTCAAATCCAATCAAAAAATCGGGCCAAAAGGGAGTTCAGTCGCGGCCGGGCACCATGCGGTTGATCAGGCCATCGCGGTCTATCCACTGGTGCTTGAGTGCAGCGGCAATGTGCAGACCGGCCAGTCCGATCAAGGCAAACGCACTAAGTTCATGAAAAGGCTTGATCATTTCGGCCAGTGCCTTGTCGGCGGGCACAAAGTCAGGCAAAGGCAGCACGCCGAACACCACGATGGGGAAGCCTGCGGCGGAGCTGTACGCCCAGCCGATCAGCGGCACCAAGAAAAACAAGGCATACAGCGCGTGGTGGGTGCCGTGGTGGGCCCAGGTTTGCCAGGCGGGCATGGCCGCAGCAATCTTGCCGGGCAGCTCGGGCGGACGGTGCGTCAAGCGCCACAGCAGGCGCAACGCAGACAGCGCCAGGATGGTGATGCCGGCCCACTTGTGCCAGTTGTACAGCTTGAGGCGGGTGGGCGAAAACGGCAGGTCTGCCATGTACACGCCGACCGCAAAAATACCGATCAGTGCCAAACCCAATACCCAGTGCAACACGATAGCCGTGAGGCTGTAGCGCTTGGTGCCGGCGTCAAAAGAGGAGGTGTGCTTGCTTGCCATGCCCCGAAGTCTAGGGGGCAAATGTTTCTGATTTTTGAATCTAATTGATGACTTGATTCAAAAAATATGAATGATCAAGTTCCCGGGTCCGTATGCTGAACCTCGGCAAATGCGACAAGCGGTGTGGCTTAGCGCCCTGAACGGCGCATTTCGCGCAGCATAAAGAGGTACAGCCCCTCTACCTTGTCCCGCGCCCAGGGGGTTTTGCGCAAAAACTTGAGGCTGGAGCCCACGCTGGGCTCAAAGGTAAAGCAGCGCACCGGGATGCGCTCGCCCAGTCCATCCCACCCGTAGTAATCCGCCAACTCGGTCACGATGGCTTCCAGGGTCTTGCCATGCAAGGGGTTGTTGGCTTGCTTGGGCGGGGCGGGTGGAGATGCATCGGTGCTCATGCGCTGATTGTCGCAGCCTCACCGCATCTCAAACAGCTCCTGGTGAAAGTCTGCCGCCGGCAAGCCCTGCGCCACCAGCGCTGCCTTCAAGGCGCGGCCAAATGCAGGCGGGCCGCAGAACCACACATCGGCCTCGCGCCAGTCCGGCACGGTGGCGCACAGGCCGGCAGCGTCCAGCCGACCATCGCGGGCATCGTGCAGCACATGCAGGCGCACGCCTGCAGCAGCCGCGTCGTCTTCCATCTTGTCAATGGCGCGCGGGTCCAACACGGCGGTGGAGTGAAAGAGGTCAATCTGCTTGCCGTCCGGGGACGCGGCCAATGTTTTCATACGGGCCACAAACGGCGTGATGCCGATGCCCGCCCCCACCCAAATCTGGCGCCGCTTGGGGCTCTGAAACGTGAACTGGCCGTAGGGGCCTTCGATCTCTGCGGCGTGCCCCACTGTCAGGTAGTCCGGCAAGGTGCGGGTGTAGTCGCCCAGCTCTTTGATGAGAAAGGTGATGTGCCCATCCCCCTGCCACGCGGAGCTGATGGTGAAGGGGTGTGCCCCCTCTTTGGCATCGAAGTTCACAAAGGCAAACTGCCCCGCTTGGTGACCGGGCCAGCGCCCGTCCAGACGCAGCGCCACATACAGCACTTGCAATTCATCAAAACGCTCCACTGCCTCGATCACCCCCACCACCTTGCGGTGCTCGCCCACTTTCCGGAACAGCACCACCACCGCAGAGACCGCCCCCGCCAGCATGAGTGCGGTCATGAACGGCGCCAGGCCCTGCGCCCAGTAACTGAAGTTCATCAACACCACGGCGTGGAACACCAGCACCAAGTACGTCACCGCCAACACCCGGTGGGTTTGGAAGAACCACTTGTAGGGAAAGCGCTTGATGAGGGCCAAGGCAATCATCAGCACCGTGGCGTAAAACGCCCACTCGCCCACGCCTTCGGCCAGACCGCGCCAGCTCTGAAGGAGCTTGAAGACTTCCACCGTTTGCTCCACCCGAGGCGGGCGTCCGCCGGCCGGTGGCGCCATGAGCCCGGAGCCGATCAGCCACTTGGGTGAGTTGGAGCACAACCAGTGCAAGATGGACACCACCAGGCCGCCGATACCCAGCCATTTGTGCAGGCGGTACATCTTGTCCAAGCCGCCCAGGTAGGGCTCAAACCACACCGGCCGCACCGCCAGCACCATGCCCACACTCATCATCGCCATGCCCAGCAAACCGGTGTAGTTCACCAGCGAATTGCGCACCGCAAAAAAGCCGGGGGGCGTGCTCAGCAGCGGGTCGGCCCACAGCCACCACGCGGTCAGCCCTAGCAGCAAACCCCACAGCACAGATTTGATTTTTTGCATCCCTTGGTCCTTGGTTATTTGAACCAGACCACTTTACAAAGCCCACGTAAAGCAGAGGCAAACGGCGGGTGACACCCCGGCAAACAGGGTTGTGCTACATCAACAAACGCCCAATCCCCTACCCTTCAAACTGGGGGTGCAGCTGCCGGATGCGGCTCATGGCCATGCCGGCTGCGGCCGTGCGCGTCTCCACGCCCAGCTTCACAAACACGCGCTCCAAGTGCTTCTTCACCGTCATGGGGCTGCTGCCCAGAATGTCACCGATGTCTTTGTTGGTCTTGCCCTTGACCACCCAGTACAGCACCTCGGCCTCTTTGGCGGTGAGCTTGAAGGACAGGCTCATGGCCTCGATGACGGCGGTGTCGGACACCTCGCGCATCACGATCAACCAGTCGCCACCGGCATCGCTATCGCCGATCTGTTGGTGCAGCCGGAAGGTGAGGCGCTTGGGGCCGCGCTCCAGGCTCAGCTTGGCGGGCTCATCGCCCCGAGCCACGGTCTGCAGGCAGGCCTGCAACCAGCCCAGCACCTCGGGTGGCGTGGTGGGCGCCTGGGTGCCGCAGTAACGCTCCAGCAGGTCCCGCGCCAGCGGGGTTTGCCACATCAGGCAGCCGTCGGCGGCGCGCACGGTGATGGTCGCGTAGCCGAAGGCATCCAACGCATTGCGGGTCTGGCGCCGCTCCCGCGCGCCGGCCAGGTGCACCCCCATGCGGGCCAACACCTCTTTGGGTTTGATGGGCTTGGTCACATAGTCCACCCCACCGCTCTCCAGTGCTGCCACCAGGTATTCGGTTTCGGTCAGGCCCGTCATGAAAATGATGGGAATGTGCGTGGTTTGCGGTGCGGCCTTGAGGCGACGCGCGACTTCAAAACCATCCATGCCGGGCATCATCGCGTCCAGCAAGATCACATCGGGCAAGGCCTGCATGGCCCGCATCAATGCGGCTTCGCCCGAGGTGGCGATCAGCACCGTGTAGCCGGACTCGTCCAGTGCGTCATGGAGCACCGACAGGTTGTCAGGCACGTCGTCCACGATGAGCACCACGTCACTATTGGCGCGGTCCAGCGTGCCGTCCAGCCGGGCGGCATCACTCAGGTCAACGGGGTTCATCAGCGGGGCTTGCATCGAGCACTTTCTGCAGTTGTTCGGCCATGGTTTCAAACTGGTACTGGCGGGCCAGTGCCTCTTGCTGCGCAATGAAGGCCGCGCACTCGGGGTGCTCCACCTGCAGGTTCTGCAGCTGGTTCAGCACCCCCCGGTAGTAGCCCAGGCGGGCCACCTCCAGCAAAGCGCGGCAGGCACTAGCGGGCAGTGCCCCTGCTGCCGCAGGCGCAACGGCAAGGGGCGCTGGTGCAACCGGCGGCGCAGTCTCGTTTTTGTCCACCCACACCAGCTCCAAGCGGCGCTCCAGCCAGTCCAGCAACTCACTGTGGCGCACGGGCTTGACGATGAAGTCTTCCGGCGGCAAGCCCAGCCCGTTGTCCAGCCCCCGGTCAAAGGCATTTGCTGACACGATGGCCACGTGCGGCTGGCGGCCGCCCAAGGCGGCGTTGCTGCGGATACGGCGCAGCGTTTCCCAGCCGTCGATGCCAGGCATGGCCAGGTCGAGCAGCACCACATCGGGCCGCAAACCGGCGGCCAACAGGTCCAGGCCATCGTGGCCGCTGGCCGCCGTGCGCACCTCAAAACCCAGGGGCGCCAGCAGGTTGACCAGCAGCTCGCGGTCGGCCTCCTCGTTGTCCACCACCAGCACCTTGCGGCGCGCACCGGCATAAGCCAGCCGGGGCTTGCTGTGGCCCGGCATGTGCCGCGTGTCTGCAGGCGGCATGTGCAGGTCCGGCAAAAACAAGCGCACCTTGAACACCGAGCCCTGCCCCAGCACACTGGTGGCCGACAACTCGCCGCCCATGAGGTCGGTGAGCATCTTGGCAATCGTCAGGCCCAGTCCCGAGCCACCGGAGGCCACTGCAGCCCCCGACGCCGCAATGGACCCTCGGGTAAAGGGCTCAAAAATTCGGTCCAGCTCCTGCGCCGGCATCCCGGGGCCGGTGTCGTGGATCTCGATGTGCGCCATCTCCCTCGCATAGCGCAGCACCAAGCGCACACTACCGGCCGCCGTGAATTTGATGGCGTTGCCCAACAGGTTGATACAAATCTGGCGCAGGCGCTTTTCATCGGCCCGCACCCACTCCGGCACATGGCCCTGCACTTCAAACTGGAACTGCAGCCCCTTGGCGGCGGCCTGCAACTCAAACATGCCGGCCAACTCGGCCATGCCATTGGCAAACTGCATGGGCTTCACATTGAGCGTGAGCTTGCCGCTCTCGATGTGGGCCATGTCCAGCGTGCCCTCAATCAGCGACAGCAAATGCTCTCCGCCCCGCTTGATCACGCTCACCGCCTGCTTGCGGTGGGGCGGAATGGCCGCGTCCTCGCCCATGAGCTGGGCATAGCCCAGGATGCTGTTGAGCGGCGTGCGCAGCTCATGGCTGATGGCGCTGATGTAGCGGCTCTTGGCCTGGTTGGCGGCTTCGGCGGCTTGCCGCGCCTGCTCGGCCACGCGCTTGGCTTCTTGCAAGGCCGCGTCCGTCTGGCGGTGGGACTCGATCTCGCGGAGCAGCAAATGGCTCTGGCGGTTGGACTCCTCCTGCGCCACCTGCCGGCTCTTGTGCGCCAGCACCAGCCACCAGGCCACGATGCCAGACATGAGCAGCAGCGCCGCAAACGTCTTGCTAAAGCCCGAGCGCAGCGCGGCCTCCACCGCAGAGCGCTGCTCAGTCAACGCCGCCAAGGTGCCCAGCTCCTGCGTGTAAAACATGGCGAATACGGTGGCCAGCAGCGGCAGGATGACCAGCATCAACAGCAGAAAGTGGCCCAGCCCCGTATCCAGAAACGGCCATACTTTTTTGGGCAACAACCAGCGCAAGGCGCCGGACCACTGGGTGGCCAGGTTCGCATGCGGCTTGCACATGTCGCCACAGCGGGCATCCAGCGTGCAGCACAGCGAGCAAATAGCGCCTTGGTAAGCCGGGCAGTGCGCCATGTCCGGGCCCTCGTAGTCACGCTCGCAGATAACGCAGCGCTGCACTTTGGGTGTCACGTCAAACGCTGAAGTTTGGGTGGCTATGGGTTTTGCGCAGGTCAAGGAGGAGCCTGCGCAGCAGGCGGGGGACACGGAGCAAAACGCATCGCCGCCCAAACTCCCTCCACTCTCTCGCGCGATGTAGTACCGGCCTTTCGTTACCCACGCAATGAGCGGAGAGGTAAGCAGCGATGTAACCAGCGCAATGACTGCCGAAAACGCCTTGGCCATGTCGCCAAAAAACCCCAGGTACGCCGCCACCGACAAGACCGAGGCCATGGCCATGGCCCCCACGCCCACCGGGTTGATGTCGTACAAATGCGCGCGCTTGAACTCAATGCCCTTGGGCGACAAGCCCAGCGGCTTGTTGATCACCAGATCGGCCACCACCGCCATGATCCACGCGATGGCGATGTTGGAATACAGGCTGAGCACATCGCCCAGCGCCTGGAACACATTCATCTCCATCAGCATGAAAGCAATCACGCTGTTGAACAGCACCCACACCACCCGGCCGGGGTGGCTGTGCGTCAGGCGCGAAAAAAAGTTGCTCCACGCCAGCGAGCCCGCATAGGCATTGGTCACATTGATCTTGAGCTGCGACACCACCACAAACAACGCGGTTGCGGCCACCGCCCAACCCAGTGTGGGGAACACGTACTCATACGCCGCCAGGTACATCTGGTTCGGGTCCACCGCGCGGTCGGTAGGCACGCTGTGCTGGATCGCCAGATACGCCAGGTAGGCGCCCCCCAGCATCTTGACCACGCCCAGGAACACCCAACCCGGCCCCCCCACCAGCACGCCGGCCCACCAACGCAAGCGGTTGGCCGCAGTGCGCTGGGGCATGAAACGCAGGTAGTCGGCCTGCTCGCCCATTTGGGTGATCAGGGCGATACCCACCGTCAACGCAGCACCAAACAAGTGCAGATTAAAGACACCAGACGCCCCTTTCTCCCCAGCGTAGTGCGTGATGCCGGCAAACGCTTGCGGATCACGCACCAAAACGAAGCCAAAGGGCACCACCAGCATCACCAGCCAGAGCGGCTGCGTCCAGATTTGCAAGCGGCTGATGGTGGAAACCCCGTGGGTCACCAAGGGAATAACGACTACCGCACAAATCAGATACCCCCAAGTAGGCGGGATATCCAGCGCCAGCTCCAAGGCGTAGGCCATGACGGCCGCCTCCAGCGCAAAGAAGATGAAAGTGAACGAGGCGTAGATCAGCGAGGTGATGGTGGAGCCGATGTAGCCGAAGCCCGCCCCGCGGGTGAGCAAATCCATATCCACCCCATAGCGGGCGGCGTAAACACTGATGGGCAGCCCCGCCAGAAAAATCACCAGCCCGGTGATCAGAATGGCCCAGAAAGCGTTCACAAAGCCGTACTGCACCAGCAGCGTGGCGCCCACGGCTTCCAGGATCAAAAAGGACGCCGCACCGAACGCTGTGTTTGCCACCCGGAACGACGACCACTTGCGAAAACGCTGGGGTGTGAAGCGCAGGGCGTAGTCCTCCATGGTCTCGCTGGCGACCCAGTTGTTGTAGTCACGGCGGATTTTCACCACCCGCTGCGCAGGCGCAACCGGGGGCGGAGGGGGCAGGAAATCGGTAGACACGGGCCTAGCGGGTGCAGATTCCATGCCACCAGCCTGCGCCCTTTGGCGTATGGCACCACAACAGGGCACGGGCTTTGCTTAGAGTCTTGCAACGCCCCCGGCCTGCCCCTGGAATAGAAGCATATGGAACTCACCCCTCGCGAAAAAGACAAGCTCATGCTGTTCACTGCCGGATTGCTGGCAGAGCGCCGCAAAGCCCGTGGCCTCAAACTCAATTACCCGGAGGCCGTGGCCCTGATCAGCTGCGCCGTGATGGAAGGCGCACGCGACGGCAAAACCGTGGCCCAGCTCATGAGCGAAGGCCGCACCGTGCTGACCCGCGACGACGTGATGGACGGCATCGCCGAAATGATTCCGGACATCCAGGTCGAAGCCACCTTCCCCGACGGCACAAAACTGGTGACTGTCCATCAGCCCATCGTCTGAACACCTCTTTCCGGAGAACGTCATGTCCAAAACCCTGAAATCCGCTCTTCTTTTCATAGCTGCTGGCGCACTATCCACGGGCGCTAGCGCCCATATTGGCTCAGATGTACACAGCCATAGCAGTTTCATGATCGGCCTGCTGCACCCGCTCGGTGGCATGGACCACTTGCTGGCCATGCTGGCCGTGGGTGTCTGGAGCGCAGTGTCTGCCCGCCGTGCCGGGCCTGCCCTGCTGTGGGGACCGCTCGCCTTCGCCAACATGCTGGTGCTGGGCGCATTGCTGGGCCTGCAGGGGCTGGGCGGTGCGGCGGTGGAGCCCATGGTGGCCGCCTCCGTGCTGGCACTAGGCCTGCTGGTGCTCACACGCCAAGGCATGAACGCCGCTGCGTCCATGGTGTTGGTGGGTGGATTTGCTGTGTTCCACGGACTGGCCCACGGTGCGGAGTTGGCAGCTACCGGTGACGCGGTTGCGGCCGTGGCCGGCATGTTTGCCACCACCATCGCGCTGCACCTGACAGGCGTAGCACTGGGCTGGACCCTGCGCGTCTCCCCCGTGTGGGCAACCCGCGCCACCGGTGCGGCAGTGGCTGCTTCGGGCGTGGCCCTGTTGATGCAATTGGCGTGAAGGACGGCACCATGACCCCCGGCGAACTCCTTCTTGACGACGGCGAGCACCTGCTCAACACGGGCCGCCGCACCGTGACGGTGGTGGTGCAGAACCAGTCGGACCGGCCTATCCAGGTCGGTTCCCACTACCACTTTGCAGAAACCAATGGCGCGCTCGGCTTTGACCGCGCGGTAGCCCAAGGCATGCGCCTGAACATCGCATCCGGCTCGGCCGTGCGCTTCGAACCTGGCCAGCAACGCACCGTGGAGCTGGTGGAGATTGCCGGCGACAGAATGATTTACGGCTTTCGCGGCCTCGTGAATGGACCAGTCGACACAAGCGTCGAGGGGAAACTTTGATATGGCAACGATTGGACGCCGCGCCTACGCGGAAATCTTCGGCCCCACCACCGGCGACCGTGTGCGCCTGGCAGATACCGGCCTGATCATTGAGGTCGAAAAAGACTACACCCTGGCCGCCGGAAGCTACGGCGAAGAGGTGAAATTCGGCGGTGGCAAAACCATTCGCGACGGCATGGCCCAAAGCCAGCGCACCAGAGCGGAAGGTGCCGTGGACTGCGTGCTGACCAACGCCCTCATCCTCGATCACTGGGGCATCGTCAAAGCCGACATTGGCCTCAAGGGCGGACGCATTGTGGCCATCGGCAAAGCCGGCAACCCCGACACGCAGCCGGGCGTGAACATCGTCATCGGGCCGGGCACTGAGATCATCAGTTGCGAGGGCAACATCGTCACCGCAGGCGGCATCGACAGCCACATCCACTTCATCTGCCCGCAGCAGATTGAAGAGGCACTCTCCAGCGGCGTGACCACCATGCTGGGCGGCGGCACCGGCCCTGCTACCGGTACTTTTGCAACCACCTGCACGCCAGGCCCATGGAACATCGAGCGCATGCTGCAAGCGGCCGACGCCTTCCCCATGAACCTGGGCTTTTTGGGAAAGGGTAATGCCTCGCTGCCTGCTGCGCTGCACGAGCAAATCAACGCCGGCGTGATCGGCCTCAAGCTGCACGAAGACTGGGGCACCACGCCCGCAGCCATCAGCAACTGCCTGGACGTGGCCGACAACACCGACACACAAGTCGCCATCCACTCCGACACGCTCAATGAATCGGGGTTTGTGGAGAACACCATAGAAGCGACCAAGGGTCGCAGCCTGTGCGCCTTCCACACCGAGGGCGCAGGCGGCGGACATGCGCCGGACATCTTGAAGGTCGTGGGTCAGGCGAACTTTTTGCCCAGCTCCACCAACCCCACCATGCCCTACACCGTCAACACGCTGGACGAGCATGTGGACATGCTGATGGTGTGCCACCACCTGGACGCAGGCATTGCCGAAGACCTGGCCTTTGCCGAGAGCCGTATCCGCAAGGAAACCATTGCGGCCGAGGACATCCTGCACGACATGGGCGCGATTTCCATGATGAGCAGCGACAGCCAGGCCATGGGCCGTGTGGGCGAAGTCATCATCCGCACTTGGCAGACGGCGGACAAGATGAAGTCGCAGCGCGGCTCGCTGCCAGAGGACTCCTCACGGAACGACAACTTCCGCGCCAAGCGATTCGTGGCCAAGTACACGATCAACCCGGCCATCGCCCACGGCATCAGCCACGAAGTCGGCAGCATCGAAGTCGGCAAGTGGGCCGACCTGGTGATCTACAAACCCGCCTTCTTTGGCGTCAAACCCGCGCTGGTCTTGAAGGGCGGATTCATTGCCCACGCCGCCATGGGCGACCCGAATGCGTCCATCCCAACCCCGCAGCCGGTGCACTACCGCCCCATGTTCGGCAGCTTCGGTGGCGCGCTGCACCGCGGTTCGCTGACCTTTGTGTCGCAGGCAGGTTTGAACGCAGGCATCAAGGAACGCTTCGGCCTTGCGAAGAACGTCGCGGCGGTGAAAAACATCCGCGGCATACGCAAGCAGCACATGGTGCACAACAGCTACTTGCCCACCATGGAGATCGACGCGCAAACCTACAGCGTGCGCGCCGACGGCCAACTGCTGACGTGTGAGCCGGCAGTCAAGCTGCCCATGGCGCAGCGCTACTTTTTGTTCTAAAGCCGTATCACGCACGCCATGGACATTCGCATCGATGACCTGCAGGGGGCGGCCATTGCCGCCCTGCTGCAAGTGCACCTGGATGCGATGCACCAGCACTCGCCACCCGAGAGCGTGCACGCCCTCGATCTGGAAGCTTTGAGAGACCCGTCCATCACCTTCTGGACGGCATGGGACGGGGATGCCCTGATGGGCTGTGGCGCGCTCAAAACGCACAGCGCCACCCACGCAGAGCTCAAGTCCATGCGCACCGCCGCGGGCCATGAACGCAAAGGGGTTGCGCGCGCCCTGCTGCGGCATATGGAGGCAGAGGCGCGGGCAAGAGGCATGCAGCACATCAGCCTGGAAACCGGTACCAACGCCCCGTTCTTCCCGGCCCACAGACTCTATGAAAGCGAAGGATTTGTAGAGTGCGGCCCGTTTGCCGACTACCAGCTAGACCCCTGGAGCCGGTTCATGACCAAGGCCCTCACCTGAGAGGCGCAGGTGCCCCTGCGCCACAATGCGGCCATCCACCAGTACACCTGAATTCATATGCTCCAAGTCTCCAAACGCATCCCCCAAGGCCAAGGTCTGGCACCGGTCCTCGTCAAGCGCGCTGCCACCGTCGAGTTGGATTGGGACGTGCGCCAGAAAAGTCGTTTTGACGCCACCGACAGCCAGGGCCGCCAGATCGGCGTGTTTCTGCCCCGTGGCACTGTGGTGCGCGGTGGCGATGTGCTGGTGGCCGAAGACGGCTCTCTCATCGTCGCCCAAGCCGCGCCGCAAGCGGTGCTGAAGATCACCCACTGCAGCAACCATGGCACACCGTTCGACCTGATCCGCGCGGCCTACCATTTGGGCAACCGGCATGTGCCCATTGAGCTGCAGCCCGACCACCTGAAGATTGAGCCCGATCACGTGCTGGCCGACATGCTGCGTGCCATGCACCTGATCGTGAACGCGGTGGACGAAGCGTTTGAGCCAGAAAACGGCGCTTACGCCACCGGTGGACACCACGGAGGTCATCACCACGGACACGATCGCGACCATGGACATGACCACGGGCATTCCCACGCCGGCCACAACCATGACCACGCGCTCAAGCCTGCGGCTACTTTGCGCGGAATCCCGGTCGCGGTGCAAGCCAAACCGCATGTGCATGGCCCAGACTGCAAGCACGGTCACGACCATGGTCATGACCACCATCACGGCGACCAGTAAACCCATTCAGCCATGCTCGACAGCAGCCTGATGCAGCTCATGTGGCTGGCCTCCCCGGCCTTGCCGATTGGCGGATTTTCCTACTCCGAATGCCTGGAAGCGGCCGTGGAGTCTGCGCGAGCCGCTACAGAAAGTGAAGCGTCCGTCTGGCTGGTCGACCAACTGCACATGACGCTGGCCCGCTCCGAGCTGCCGGCGGTGGCCCAGGCCATTGCCGCTTGGCGCGCAGACGACCAGCCCCGCATCGCCGAGCTCAATGCCTGGGTGCTGCAGACCCGCGAAAGTGCCGAGTTGCGTGCGCAAACCGAGCAAATGGGCAAGAGCCTGCTGGAATGGTTGAAGAACCACACCACGGCCACGCCCGCACAAATCGCCCTGCTTGCCGCGCAGTCACCGACCTACCCGATTGCATTCGCGCTGGCCGCAAGCAGCACAGGTGCCCCGGTCCGCGAGTGCCTGTTGGCCTTTGCCTTCGGCTGGGCCGAGAACATGATGCAGGCTGCCATCAAGGCCGTGCCACTGGGCCAAAGTGCCGGGCAGCGCATCCTGTCGGCGCTGACCGCCGAGATTCCTTTCGCCGTCGATTACGCGCTGAGTGTGAGCGACGACACCCGCCAAGCCTTCAGCCCCATGCTGGCCATTCTGAGCAGCCAGCATGAGGTGCAATATTCAAGGCTTTTCCGCTCCTAGCGCCCGTTGAACTTGCGCAAGCAGCTCACTTTTTGATAGTAAACACCATGTCCGCACTTCACCACATCGCCAACCGCACCAAGACCCTTCCCCCGCTGCGCGTGGGCATAGGCGGCCCCGTGGGCTCCGGCAAAACCACCTTGCTGGAAATGCTGTGCAAGGCCATGCGCGACCAGTACGATTTGGTCGCCATCACCAACGACATCTACACCAAGGAAGACCAGCGCCTGCTCACCGTGAGCGGCGCCCTGCCCGCCGAGCGCATCATGGGCGTGGAAACCGGCGGCTGCCCGCACACCGCCATCCGCGAAGACTGCTCCATCAACTTGGAGGCCATTGACCGCATGCTGGTGGACTTCCCCGATGCCGACATCGTGTTTGTGGAGAGCGGTGGCGATAACCTGGCCGCCACCTTCAGCCCCGAGCTGAGCGACCTGACCATCTACGTGATCGACGTGGCTGCCGGTGAGAAGATTCCCCGCAAAGGCGGCCCCGGCATCACCAAGAGTGATTTGTTCGTCATCAACAAAACCGACCTGGCTCCCCACGTGGGCGCCAAACTGGAAGTGATGCGCGCGGACACCGAGCGCATGCGCAACACCCCCAAGGGCATGAAGCCCTTTGCCATGACCAACCTCAAAGACCTGACCGGCCTGCAAGAGGTGATCCACTTCATCGAAACCAAAGGCATGCTCAAGGCCGGCTAGAATACGCAGCTCTGGAAGCTTGGCCGAGCGGTTTAAGGCACCGGTCTTGAAAACCGGCGAGGGTTTATCCCCTCCGTGAGTTCGAATCTCACAGCTTCCGCCAAACACCCAGTATTCATGCGGGTTTCAGGGCTATCTCACACGATATGTACCTATTTATGGACCATACGCTGTGAGTCCTACTGATTCGATCTGAAACACTGAAATTGCCAACGGCACGCAGTCGACAGAACTGAGACACGGAGCCTCGCCTCCCCGCTTTTCAAGAAAGCGTGTCTCATGGCCAGCTATTCCGATCAGTTCACCCGACACGACCCTTGGGCCTTCAGGCCTTCGATGCCAATTGCGACTTGGCCAGCGGTACTCCTCAAGGACGCACGTGATCTTTTGCACGGACTTGACTCAGAAACGCTGATACAAATTGCTGAGGAACTCGAGCTGGCTTTGAGGGAGTATTCGCAGCCTTACAACTTTCCGCCAGATAAGTCACATTGGATTTGGTCCAGAGTTCTGCCCGGGTGGACAAGCGCGGAGAGCATTAGTTCGTCGGAGAACATCCGAAAAAACTTTGAAGACCTGAATCTGTTCTTGGCCTTCTATCGCCCGAGGGATTTCCAAGCGGACTCTCGACTCAACTTCGCAGCAACTGAATGGCAACTTTTGGCTGTTCTAGCCATCTGGAAGCTTATCGATGCTTTCGACGCATCTTTTCGTTCCGATGGTATGGAACGTGCGCCAATCAATAGAAAACCTGTGGATGCGTTAAGTGCGACCGCTGCATTGGCAATGGAGGCACAGGCAGCTGTTGCTCACGCCGTACAAATCAAATTACGAGCTCGACACATCACAGAACTCGAGGAGATGCGTAGCCGGAATGAAGCGGCCAATCGATCCAAAAAGGGCACTTCTGCAGTGACGGTGCGCCATCAAAAGATGGATTCTGTTCGCCTAGCTGCTTTTGCTCTAGCGGACAAAGGAAAGTTCGAGTCTCAACCAACTGCTGCAGAGGCAATTTCGAACAACGTTGAGATTTCACCGGGAAAATTTGTACCTTATCAAACAGCATACCGTTGGTTGCTGAAACGCAAAGATTGGGAAGACAAGATCGCCAATCGTGCCAATTGACCTCTACTCAGTACAAGCTTACCTCTACTGAGTAGAGGGGGTGCGCAATCAGCGCAGTGAAAGCACATTCGGGTCTTCTCAACTTGACCTAGGACCCGCTAATGTCATCAACGCAATTGCACCCAGCCTGCCCCGCATGTGGACAAGAAATCGTCATTGACTCTCGAAAGAGGATTTTGGAAGCACTGCCGGAGCGGGGCTATATTCGACAAAAACTGCTGATCCCCCATCTAGTCCCGTATTCCCCCGCCACACTTTGGCGGCGTGTCAAATCCGGAGAGTTCCCTGCTCCGATAAAGCTCTCGCCACGTATCACTGCTTGGCGCATCGAGGACGTTAAAGCATGGCTGAATGCAAACCCAGACTCCAAGCGCAGGTCAAAAAGCAGTCCGCAGTAGTGCCTTGTTTTCGAAAAGTCCTCTGGAAAAGGCTGTGTGGTGTGCAAACGTTTAGACAGGCGTAAAAAAGCCCTCTCTAGGAGGGCTAAGGCTCCTGGTGGAGCTTGGGAGTTGGAAAGCGTTATGGGGTTTTAGGGGCGGGAGCAGGTGTCAAAACAGACAGGCCCAGCATTAGAGCTCCATAGGCTTGCCTTCCTGTAAGCCAGGCAACGGCTTCACGAATTGCGCCATAGGCAACACTGTGACCAGTGATCGTCAAGCCGCGCTTAGCCTCATCGCCGGAGAGTGTGTCATCTACGCGCAAAAGCGCAATGCATTCCATTTCAACGAAATATGGCGAAGCTTTATCAAGCTCTTGATTCACGGTCGTCTTCATCGTAAAACTAAATAGGCCCTTATCTTCAGGAACCTCGCTGAGACTGATTTCATTGCGTGGAGGTGACGAGATCTTGCTATCTGTGGGAACATGATTTGGGATTGCCTCCACCCTGCTTTTTACAAAGAAAAGCTGCTCTAGCTGTATTGGGTGCGGTGCGTTACCACTCATGCTGCAACTCGGTATTGTTTATAGCTGTCATTATTTGCTGCAGCAACGTAATCAGCGAGAGATACAACTGTGTTTGGCGTTGACATTGGTGCAACAAAACCACCCTTCTGCACCCTTACCAAGGAAGCCTTATCCCAGCGTACAGATGCCGCCTCCGCAGGCACGACGCGTACATCTAAATGACCGCCTGTGGCCCTTGCGAGCTTGACCATGCTCTCGATTGTCATATTGGAGTCACCACGAAAAATCTTGGTGATGTAGGCGGCGCTCGTACCTATTTTTTCAGCAATTGCCGCGTAAGTCATATTGACGGATTTCCGTTGCTTGTCGAGACCCACAGCGAATTCAAGCTTCGCAGCTTCTACCCAGTATGAGTCGCTTTTCTTGGACTCAGTCACAAATGATTTGAGTGCTTTACTCAGCTTCATCGTCAATTACCTCGCATGTATTGTTAGCTCGAGCTTCAAAATAAGTGGTTCTAAGTTTCGCGGCTCTTGAAACAGAAGATTTGTCTGCCTTTTGCCCACTTTTGCGCACACCCGTCGTGCAAATTGCCACCTGGTTCCCCTCTCCTTTGAAAAAGAAAAGTCGCAGTGGTCCTTTTATAAACTCATATATCTTTTCCGCTTTGTTGGCCTCGTGAAACCAGGCGCTTGGCGCTCCATGAAGTCCATGTTCTGCGACATATCCGATCATTTCCAGCAGGCTCCCCCGCGCGGCTGCCGTACTCGCGTCACCATGTAGAAGGAAATTTTCGGCGGGGCATAAATCGCCGTCCATAACGCCAACAACTTGATAGGCATCTTCTGCCAAAATCTTGATTTTCAAGATGTTAACCTATGAGTTAAGGTTGTCAATGATACAGAACATCTAAATGACCCGCTTTTTAGTGTCACTTCGTTCACTTTCCACACTCCTTGCGTTCCCACTTGTCCTTCGCCGTCCCCTCTGCAATCATCTGCCATTGCATGTTCTCGAGAGAGTCCTCGCCACCACAGGCCAAAGCCTTCACATGATCCACGACCCAGCCAGGGCAAGGAAACTTGTGCAGCCCCGTACTCGGACAGGCTCGTTCCTTGATAAACGCCCTCAGAGCTGCCTTGCTTCTGGTGGTACTCGGCGTGGGCGCTTGTGGATAGTAGTAGGGCCAGAAGCATGAATTTACTCACGAGGGGCCCATCGATAGCCAGCCGAAATTGTCAAACCCACCATGGCGTGGATTGGGAAGTCGAGACTGTTCTGAGTCCAGCCAACTAAACCTATCTGGATCCCAAGCATCGCCAACTGACCATGCTTTCCCCGTCTTTAAGAAACACAGCATCGGCGGCTGTTTCAACTTGATTATTGAAAACGGCACTCGATCGTCAGCCATGAACAGTATTTTCCCGCTATAGGTGCTATCTTGAGGTGTCACATCCACAAGCTCGCCAGATTCTTCGAGCAGTACTGCATGATGCTGGGCTAGGTAATAAGTAGCCCCATCATTGCACTCACCAGGCCAAATCGCCCAGCCATACACGGCCGTCCCAAGACCAGCATTTACCGATGCGTCAACGTTAAACCAGCACTGCAGAGCCTTGTAACCAGCTACGGATCGGTTGGGAATGTATTTGGGCGGAGTAGATAAGTACGCCCCCCTCACAGAGAAATCTACTTTTTCCAAAACTGGATGGTTCTGGATGTAAAGGGCCATTTGGTCCACACAAGTGGCATCCAATTCGTTCACTTCGTACAACTCCCCTCAATACCGTTCAACGCGGCCATCGCTCAACACCCGGACACAACCCGTTTTGCCACCGCTGTAATGTTTACCGTTGAAGTTCACACCCGAACCACCACAAACCTCGGATTGCGTTGAAGCTGAATAGCTCGAACTCGATTTGCTGGAGAGTTCGCCCTGTATGCGGGAGAGCTGCTGCTCGTAGTCTGCGCGCACCCTGACTTCGGCATCGTGACTTCCCTGGGCGTAACCGTCCTGATAACCGTCTTTGTACTTATCGCCACAAGCTACCAATACGACGGCAGCCAGCATGATCACCAGAATGCGCATAGATCGACTCCTACAGCGACTTCAAAATTTCGTCACGCTTACGCTGATAGGCTTCCTTATCAATCAGTCCCTTCCCGAGCAATTCCTTAAGCTCCTGCAGTCGCTTCTCGACGGTCTTATTTGGTGGTTCAACTGCCTGTACTGGGCATTCGCTGCCCTCAAGCACCATCGACTTGGTACTCTCGCAGAACACGTAAGACGCCCCCTTTGAAGCGACTACTGCAGGTTTCGCTACTGGGGTTGATACCGGTTTCAGGTCTTTCAACTTCGGAACAGCGGCGAACGTATCTGCCGCACGGCGGTAGTCCATCTGGGCAGCAACTGCATCTTGATAAAGCTCCGCCCATGACTGCAGCTTGGCAAGCAAAGCTGCCTTAGCCGGATCGGATTGCACTGTGTACTTGTTCCACTCGGGTGCGGCGGTGCCTGGAAAGCCAAGGTACGAAACATTGAATGCGACGGTCCCGATGTAATAACGGCCGCCAGTTTGCGATTGCACCGTATGGACCACCAAAAACGTCTCTTGCTTGGAGCCGACAGTTGTCGAATCCACCTTGATGGTCATGCAGTCATCTAGCCGACCACGTCCCCGGACACGCTTTGCAAGGCTTTCACCATCACAAGGGGCGCCAGACCAATATGCCCCATTGTTGGAGCGCAGGTTTGTAACGATGACTTGGGTAGCCGCGATTTCTCCCGCTTCCCAAGCAGTCATGCGAATGACGCCAAGAGGGATGCTGTCAGCACTCCCGCCTGAAGTAGACACCTTGGCGTCTTCAAACTGCCACGTGCCATTGCCGCTGTAGATTTGATAACCGCCGATTTGGTCATCGGCGTAGATGTACTGGCCTCGGGCGAAGGTAGGAGCTTTCTCCCCTTCAAAGAGTTCTCTCGAGTGTGCGCCTTGAAGTAGGCCAAGAAGAGAAAAAAGAAATACCAATACCGCCCGTGTAGGGATAGCCACCATGAGTCCTCCGTGAATTTTTACGCCAACGACGGAGTGGCCAGTTTGTGGCTCTGGTCTGAATTTATCCGAAAAATGGTAGCGTCTTAGCACCGCGCACGTCTGCTGCGTAAAAAAGCCCGCGCGGGGCGGGCCTTGGTACTGGGAATCAATGTGCCTTCAGGGTTCCGCCCCATGGATCAGAACCAACGCACTAGGGCCCTCCTTCTGAAGGCAAAGCACCTCCCACCTTATGAATCGTGACGCCTGATCCATTGTTTGAAAACGCACCCCACGATTCACGTTCCTCCCTAGGAGTGAGCGCATAGTGCGCACCGTTTGGGTATTGATTGAGTAGCCAGTAAGACCGGATTGGGCTTGTTTCAGGTGCGTACTTACCCATGCAATCCTTTTCAATTCTTGTCCTGAAATCTGCTATCGGCTCGCCTTCCCCCCTCACCCAACGTTTGTATCCCGTCCCTGTTTGAGTAGCGGTGCTCGTAATGGTTTCGTCATCCTGACCCATAGCCGGGATGTAAATAAACGTCACCTCGTTTTCAGCCGATGGTTGCTTCGCCTCCAATGCAGATATGCGTTGTTCAAGCTTTTGCATGGTTACTCCTGAGGCACTCCTGCGGATGAAACCTCACCAAAGAGCATCACCACCTGATTCGGCGCCCGTGGCGTCTCTGACGTTGCACGACTTTTAAACGTTTCTTCCGTCTCATTGGGCATTCGGTGCCAGTGATTGCCGTGGTTGTCGTAGATGTGAGTAATCTCGCTCTCCGTTTCTCCCATGCCCACCAGAATGATGAACATTACCCGCTCTTGCAGTGCGGTCGCTACGGTCTGTTCCAGGGCTTCGATTCGCTTCTCAATGCTTTGCATGTTGCTCCTCCAACTTCGCAATCCGTGCCGACAGTTCATCGATCTCAGCAACCCTCGCAAGGGCCCCAAGGGCAGTTACAAGCTGTGCACCGTTGGACGGTGATAGCTGTCCTTCAGACACTGCGGCGATGACTGCGCGGCCCTGTTCGGTCAGGCTTCCATCTGTGGGTAGTTGAAGACCTACAGGCAAATCAATCGGCTTAACCGAGGGAATGACCTTATCCAAGACAAGGCGAGCGGCCTGTAGATCGCCACCTCTGGCCGCTGCAATCACCTGTTCAATGATTTCAGGGACATGCACAGATAACATCTGACGCAGCTTTGCAATCTCGCCGTGTCCAGGCGCTCTCCCGTTTGGGTTGCCGGACTGCCCCGGCTTGAATCGAGTGTCTTTTTTGTCTGCCATTGCCTGCTTTTTTCCTGCTCAATCAGGCGAAGTTGCCAACAAACCTCGGAGCTGTAGAGGTTCTGCCAACTGGGAACCGATCTGCGAACCAGCCGTTGCACCCCACTGTTGTGCACGCATTGCTTGGCCTTGATTCAACCTGCGAACCAGATCAGTCAACCCGTTGGTCGCATCCTCAGCTAGAAGGCCTTTGGAGAGCAGCAAGCTTCCGACCTGATCACGCACCGCCTGTGGTGTCGAGACTTGATTCCAAGCGCTTTTAAGTGCGCCCGCTGCACCCAGCACATTCCCAGACTTTGCGGCTGCCAACGCACCCCCCGCATCACCGAGGGCAGACATGTCCAGATCACCCGCTCCGAATTGACGAGCAGCGGTCTGAGAACCACGACCAACCGTCTCAAGTGACTTCAGGCGAGATTCCTTGGCGACCTTTGCAGCGAATGAACGGAATCGCAGCTCATCGCCGAAGATTGCAGAGAGCTTTTCCCTAGTGGCCGGTTCCTTCCACATCTTGAGGATTTCTGTCTGACCCGCTTCTTTGCCAAGTTTGCTGCGCAGTGCTTCAAATGCACCCAACTGAAACGCTTGCTTCTCAGAAGCGGATAAACCTTGGACTGCACCCGAAATCGCTGCACCATTCTTTGAGAGGCTGGAACGTCCGAGCTGAGCGGCATCGATCAGTGCCGACGGACCCGCAAAGGCATCCCGCGCACTCTTGTAGAGAGAAACACCGGTCTTCTGGTCTGTCGTGAGGTTGTCGAGCTCACCAACAAGCTTGCTCTTCAGGTCTTGATACGAAAGCCCCAGCGGAGTCAGCTTGCCAGCAACTGGATCCCACTGTTTGGCAATTTTTTGATCAATACCCTGCTTAACGTGGTCAAGGTCAGTCATCGTCCAGCTTGGCTTTTCAGGCAAATTGAGCAAGCTGCTGGAACGCTGAGGGGCGATGTCCAGAGTGAAAGGCATTTGACGAGCTGCTGCCATCTCACGACCCAGAGAGATAGCGCCTATGTCATCTGCTGCTGCAACGATGGACTTCAATGATTCAGATGGAGCAACAGATGTTCTGCTAAGTTGTCCATACAGTGGTGCTGCCGCCTCATGACGCTGGGAAATCCAAGACTCAAGTGTGGGCGAGAGTCGCTGTCCAGAAGTCTCCAATCCAGTCTCAGCCGCACTGATCAAACGGTCTGCACGCGTTGCCTGACGTTGATGAATCAACTGCTCAACAGCCTCTTTTGTACGCCCTGGCATTGTTGCCACCGTATCAAGCAACTGCTTTGTATTTTGTCCACCGGCATCCGCAAGGGTTGCCTCATTGCCAAGCTTGGTTAGACGAGATTTGACCTGCGTAATGGGATTGGATTGCCCAGACGTAAAAACTTCACCACGAGCATCCCTAGCCAAAGCTTCAGCAACCTTTTGCTTTGCCGCCTCAACTGCAGATGGAACAGAGAAGCGCTGCGAGACATTACGACCTGCAGCCCCCATACCCGCCAGAACGGGAGCACCAACAGCACCCAGGCCTACTCCAGTTGCTCCGCCCACCAATCCATCTTGAACGACGCCCTCCAGTGAGTCGGCCGTGGAGTCACCAACACCTTGGACTGCTCCGTACCCAAATCCAGATGCTGCAGCGTTTTTAATCTTCGCCCCTAGCCCTGCAACTGTACTTGCGTGCTTTACGGCAGCAGACATCGGAAGCATGGCCTTTGCATATCCAGCAGCACGTCCAAGTGGATTCAGTACCATTGTTGGGGCAGAAGTCGCCGTCTGAGTGAGCGCTGTTGTGATTGGGGCTTCATCTCTACGCGCATCTACCATTCCTCGATAGCCATCACGCAACTCACGGTAGTTCTCAGCCATTGGTCGTCCGTTGACAGCGGATTTCAGTGGCGTACCCAGCACGGCGAGCACTTCATCTCCGAAACCCATAAGAGGACCGTTAACAGCAGCTACAAGGCCCTGCAAGCTGGAGCTAGCCTGTCGACCCTCTTGATAGGCTGGCGACTTTGTATCTGCTCCAAACCGCTCATAGGCTTGATCGTATTTGTCGACGCTCGGTCCATTGAATTTAGCGAACGCTTCATCGTATTTGTCGGCCATTACTTAACTCCCGTAACCATCTTCCAGTTGGCCAGGGCCTTCTGATCTTTGAATACGTATGTTTTCCCATTGGGCGCAACCACGGAGAGTTGCGAATCGCTGCCACTGTTGGCCAGCGCAGGAACATCGGCAGGCTTGCCCAGCGCTCGGTCAGCATTGAGACCGTATTCACTTCCCTGCTGGCGATACTCACTCCGCTTGGAGTTGTAGGCGTGCGCACTCGCGGCAGTGAGCTCCGTGGCCAAAGCCAAGAAGTCCTGACGTTGAGTTGGCGTCAACTTCGTGCCACTCATGGACTGCGACAGGTATTCGCGGAGTCTGTCCATACGACCACCCGCAGCCATCGCCATACCTAACTCACTTTCGCGGACCACGGAGCCCGGATCAAGCAGCTTCATGATTTTTGTCGCCGCTGCTGTATCGCTGATGGGAGTACCTTGTGATAGCGATGCCTTGATCTGCTGAAAGGCACCTTGCATTGCGCTATGGTCTTTGTAGATGGGCTCTTGCTTGAAGGCACCACCAAGCTTCATCTCATTGTCAAAGCCTTTTTGACCGTCGCTCATGCTGATGTTGGTGGTTGACGCACCTGCACGCTTCTGAGCCAGTTGAAACTGCTCAAAGCTGCCTTTGTAGCCCTGCCCAAGTGCATATTCGTACTCTTGCACGGCTGCGGGTGCAGCCTTGGGCTTGGGCAGACTGAAAATAGGTTTCATAGTTTCGCGGTCAAGCATCACCTCGCCTTCTTTGATGGTGAGGGGGGTCTTGTCCTTTTGCAGGACTTGTTGCAAGCGCAGAGACTCCATCGGGTCAACGCCTGCCATCGCCTGTGCATAGCCTTGGAAATCAAACCCAGCCGGTTTAGCGGGTGTCATGCCGCTGGTGGACATGTTGCTCAGGCTAGGGCTGTACAAGTTTGGCCCTGTGTCCCCTTGGATGTTGAGGGGCACTTGTGGGCCTTGCTGCGCTGGAACTGCTGGGGTTGCGTAACGCTTCGCCAACTCTTCCATTTGCTTCTGCTTGGCCATCTGTGCTTGTGCTGCATCCAACTGGAGCTTTTGCATCTGCCCTTGAGCCTGACGGTTTTTGTATGCGTCGAATCCAGCCAAAGCCTCTTGAATCCGCTGCCCATCGTTGGCACCGTCAAAGCGAGGGCCAGCCGCAGCCAGCAGCCCAAGCGAGAAGCGGGTGTTGTCGTCGCCAAATGCGTCTAGTAGTCCTGCCATGATGTTCCTTTAATGAGCTATTTCGTTGTCGCTTGACCAAGGCAAAAATGCCAAAAGCCGTGAAATTTCAGGCACTTCGTACCAGCCGCCCGCATCGCTAGGAATTGAGAAAGAAAAATGTCCAATGTCTGTGACCACAGCCGCGTCCGATGCGACCAACAGTGGCCAAAGCCACGGCATCTGCTTTTGCACCGTTTCAGATACAAATGCTGCAAACGCTTCATTTTTTTCTTCGTCAGTCTTTGGAATCGGTCTTGGCTGGTGCGCTGACCATGGCGTGGATATGTAAACAGCCATGTCAAGCAACTTTGCGAGGTTGATGTTCTCGCAACATGATCAAGCTCGACAGCCAGTCGTTTACCTCCGCCTCCACAAACCCAACAGAATTGGGGCCAAGAGCGACGGGACATGGGAAAGCCTGCTGACGGAGGCGTTGATAGATGGTCGATTTGCAGAGGCCCGTTTTGCGAACCACCTCGGGCAATCGGAGGATGCGGATGCTTCCGGAATCTATAGTCTTTGCACTCATCGAGAGAACTCCCTTGGACTGGAATACTCTCTATTGAACGCCTCCGCACGTCCTAGAAAACCTCGTTTCTCAGGACAGTTGCAGGCAGTTTCTTGGCCTTACCGAGTTCATTGCGAATCGTTTTCAACTTGCCTTGAAACGCTTGGTCTTCCGTTCTCCCTGCTCGCAAGCCATCGCTTACAAATTGCCGTGAGAAGTAGGCCTTGAGCAGTTCGACATCTGAGGCCTCCTTGCGCCCAAATGCGGCGTAGAACCACGCCTTGATTTTTTGATAGTCCCGCCAGAGCGAAAGATAGAACTCCTGCGTGCGCTTCTTGGGCCTACCCCTTGAACGCAGCACTGCGGGAGGCCTGTCCGCCACCAGACCAGCGAGCTCATTGCAGCGGGGAAGTGACTCCCTATCCATCACCACATCCCCACACTTTTCGTCCACTTGCGGAAGTATTCCAATATATCGGCCTGAGCCTCAATCGGAAGCTCTAGGCATTGCTCCCTCATATCCTCACGCGCCTTCGGACTGTCGTCGTAATAGTCGCAGACCAACTCCGAGTACTTAAGCAGTTCAGCCGTAATACGAGGAGCAGTCAGGGCAGACGGTTGCGTGTTGCACGCACTGGCAAATGCAACATGCAACTTTTGCCCTCCAGTTGCACTCCTTTCTCCCTCAAGTTGCACACCAGTTGCATGGCTTGTTGCTGCCTGATTGGCTGTTTTGGGAGGCTGGCCAATGGGCGGTTGCACAGAAGTTTCCGCACCTGTTGCATAAATTGCCTTTGAAGTTGCGTGTTGCATCTCTAAGGGCGTGCAACTTGCAACTGCTTTTGTCAGTGCTTCTCGAAGGCTCATTACTTTGTCCCTCCGGTCACATCCCCAAGCTCCCTCGCCTTACGCAGATGCCTGGATACGGTGGACTTGTTCACCTCCAACTCCGCGCAGATCTCGCCAGGGGATAGGCCCTCTTTGGTGAGTGCGACGACACGGTCATAGGTGGAGTCCTCTACGGTGCTCCATTTCCACTCCGCGCGCACGTCGGTACCGCCAAGTGTGAGTTCAAGGCTTTCGGCTTGTCCCCCGCTCAAATGGCGACTCTTGGTAAATTCGGCAATGAAAACAGCGCCCTGAGAAGGGTCGTAGTCGTTAGGGCGTTTCAGGCGAATAACAGCGTCAAGCAAGTCCTCACGTTTGGAGGTTCCCCTCTGCTCGCCACCCTTTCCAGCATGGTGAACCAGCACTACAGCAATGCCCCTGCGACGTAAATGAAGAATCCAATCGGCAATAGGCGACCAGCTCTCCGCCTCGTTTTCCCGACCGGTTCGCGCCCATGAGCTGATGTTGTCCAGAAAGACGATCTCTGCATCTCCGATCATGTGATCGACGGCCACTTGACCTTCGATTGTTGAGATGTCCGGCAGTGTGCGTTCGTCAGGCAGCAGGTCCGGAGTGAAGACCCGTAAGTACCCACGCTCTGGCTCTACGTCAGGGCAATGCATCAGCAGCCGCTTTTGCATGACACTTCCCTGCAGCTCTCCGTCCAAATACAAGACTTTCCGTGGCTTTGGAGCCTGCCAATGAACAAAGCTCCCGCCTGTTGCACATGCGTATGCAACGCTCAAGCCAAAGTGCGTTTTGCCAATACCCCGAGCGGCGAAGATCATGCAAAGGTCTTGGGAATGCAACCAGGGCGCGAGAAATACCTCGCGCTCCTTGAAGTGCATCTGTGCGAGGTCGTGAGCGTCCAAGGCCTCAAGCGGCTTGAAGACGACCTTTTCTTGAGTGGGCTGTATGGCGCCAATGTCTGCAGCAAACTGATCCAGTTCCGCTGTCAGTTCTGCGTAGTTCTCTGCCTTCATTGAAATGCCTCCACCAAGCGGGTGATTCGATTACTTGCAACCATCACTCGTGCTTGGTCGACATCCGTAAGGCTTACGCCATTTGCGACATTGCCCGCCGCAACCGCTATCAGAGTGGCTTCAAAAGCCATGACGCTCAACGCCTGTCTTGGGCTTAAGGGTGTGGGCTTCTGCGGCAAAGACTGACGCCCATCCTCCACCCATGCACCTAGATGCTTCGCTGCGTCCACGAAGTCATTGCCGGTGGTCTTGATTTCGTACGCGAGTACATCACCACCCTTTTCTCCGCAGTTCATGCAGACCCATGCGCCGCTGGCCGCATTAACCCGCATCGAATTCCCGCCATGAAAAGAGCAGTCGGTGGTTTTCCACTTTGAACGGGCAGGCCCGGACAACTTGAGGCCCTTGGATTCAAAGTAACTGGTTGGCTCTGGGAGGAGGTTCCGATCAAAGCCCATTGATCACCCCCAGTTGAGTGGCAAATCGCTTCAAGGCGGCAAAGTCTTCGCAGTACCTGGTCATTCCGTACTTGCAGGCCGTAAAACCACCATTCTTTCCTCGATGCACTGCATGCCCCGCAAGTGCCATCTGGGCAATGAGCGTGTTTTCCTCTTTACTTGGGAGAGGTCGTGTGGCAAATTCTGCTGCTGAAACTGCGATAGTTTTAGCGCCCTTGATGCCCTGCGTGTCGAGGGCGTTTTCTTTTATGGGCGTAGCGGTTCCGCTCCGGTGGAGCTGGCTGTATTGGTCCATTGGTCGGCCCTCACTTACTAGCTTGAGCTTTAAGCCACGCACGGACATCACCGCACCGCCATGCCGTCACACGCACTGACAACTTAACTGGTGTCGGGAAGCTTTCCGATTTCACTTTTCGCCAAAGCGTCGGCATGCTGAATGGCAATGGTGCATTCGGACATCTTTTACTTTGAACAAGCTGGGATGCACGCATAAACGCGCCGTCTGGCATGGAGTCAAATGCATTTGTGCTTTGCATCGCGGCCTCCATCAATGGGTTGCCTGTTCGGTGCGCTTGACGTGCAAGCGTTGAACCAGCTCTCTAATTTCGGCCTCTGTCTTACCAGCGATACGCGCGGCATTGATAGCCTTAACTTCATCAGATGGCCAGCCTACAGAACGCTGTCCAATCGGCACGGGCTTGGTAAACAGCCCGGCGTGGATTGCGCTGTAGATGCTTGCATTGCTGCGGTGCCCTGTTTCCGCTTTGACAGTGGGCATTCTCCAGATTGACATATCTGGCCCCTTTCGTACGGCTTTGGCTGCCGTTGTTTTGATGGGGCAAATGTCAGTCTTCGGCGCTTTTGAGTCACTCCCTGAGTGCCAGCTAACCGTCCGTTCTGCCAGCAGGCGGGGTGCCTGCAAGCCAGACCTCTCTCAATTGTTTCTCTGTTACCTTAAAGTTCAATTCATTCCAAACTCGCTTTACATAGTCACGCGCGAAAGCCGACTTATTGTTTCCGTAGCTTTCCTTGTGGTGCGCCCACTCACTCTGCACAAACTCCTTCGCTTGACGAGCTGGTCTATTTTTTGCAATCCCCGCATTTCTAGCCTGCTCCCTCCTAATATCACCAGGCAACTGTTGGTTCGCTTTCTGCAGACCCTCCAAAGCCGCTTGAGATGCGAGGTGCTCAAGATATAGGGAGCTATAGAGGTTGGTAATTTTTTCCATGTTTTGGATCACTACGTCTATGTCTTCAGCGGAACTCCTCAATGACTCCGCTAGACGCCCACGGAGATACGCAGAAATCGAAACGTACTCAACCAGCGACTCCCACGTAGGAATGGCTTCCCAATCTCCGCTTCCCTTCCTTGATAGATGGGTTCCAAAAATTACTGCAATGACAACCAATCCACTGAGTAGCTGATCGTTCGCTTTGGAACTAGCATTAAGCAAGCGTTCCGCTCGTTCGGTATAGATGGTTAACTCAGCCTTTTGCTGGTCAGACAGAGGCTTGCGCTTTGCCTGATGCTTCAGCACTTGAATCATTGGGAATGCACTTCCACATTCCGCTAACAACTCTGCATTGAGACCACATCCGTCAATCAAAATATCTTCAATTGCAGAATATTCCCTATCCAACAGGTGCTCTAGCGCTCTATCCATAGGTTGTTTTCCTTTGATCGTTTTCAACTACGCAGAACCCTGCGATAGGCCTTCAAATTGGCATATGTCGGCAGCACGATGTACCTGACCTTGCATCGCTCCAGCTCTCCGATCGCATCAGCGAGATCTGCGTCGCTCATGCCCTCGGAACAAATTGATACCGCTGGCTCCTTCGGCGCACCGAGGATGGGAATCCAGCGCAAGTTACTCATGATGGGACTCCCGGAGCTTGGATGAAATTACACGCAACTTCTCCAAGTCGGTTTGAGCGTAGTTCGCAAGAACAATGATCCGCTCTTCGGCTCTCCCTATCTCTTCTTTGCTCTCAGGGCTGACCTGAACCATCGTGTCGGTGATCATCTCCAAAACAATGCGCAAACTGTCCTGAGCCGCGTAAATTTCTTCTGAGAATTTGCCGGGGGTGTGTTCGTCAGCTTTATGCATTTTGAATCTCCTCCGCAAGAGTCATCGCTTCACGGATACGACCAACTTGTGACGCGAGAAGCATCGTGAGCGCTGTCGATTCTTCGCGGTCCCAACGGGCAGTGTCGACCACTATATCGTGCTTTTTCAAGCGCTTCGCTAGCTCATCGTCGTAGCTTGCTGCGTGTGCGAGTTGCCAAATTAGCCCTCTCGCTACCTCAATCCACCCAGATAACGCGCCAGTCCAAACCGCCTGTTGCAATCCATCTTGAATATCGATGCTCTTCAATGTGACAGACTCTTGTTCACTTTTTGCCTCTGGGGCGATAATTCCTTTAGCCAATTTCACTCCGATACAGTGTTTACGGTTAGGGTCTGGTGAGGGCTCCACCCCTCCCCATTCCCGCCTTGATTGCCCTGCATAAACCGGCGCAGGGCTTGCCGGTTATTTCTTTTCAGGGATCGGCGCTTCGTCGATCTTGTCTCTGACCCATTGCGGTCCGCCCAAATCCTTCAGCTTGTCTTTTTGGCTCTCTGCCATCCGTATGACGACAGGAACCGTAACTTCCCCAGGCTTCAGGGATTTGCGGCCTTGTCCGCGCCCCGCACCACCTCGCGACTTTGCTGGTTCGTTGCTCATATTGAACTTTCACTTTACTTTTTTTGATATTGTATTCGTTAATCAAAATATTGCAATAGGCAGTTGTTCAAATGAGGGGCGTGTTCGGCACAAAGGAGGCATCATGAAAATTGAACTGGAAAGAGTGGCTCTCTACCAGGAGGTTTGGGATAGGCCGT
The DNA here is from genome assembly GCF_005876985.1 of Rhodoferax bucti. Lineage (GTDB taxonomy): Bacteria > Pseudomonadota > Gammaproteobacteria > Burkholderiales > Burkholderiaceae_C > Allorhodoferax > Allorhodoferax bucti. The sequence goes on along the minus strand of NZ_VAHD01000002.1, from coordinate 226,321 downwards.
TTGCAGACATCTGCAGTAAGTACAGGATGTCTCAATCTAAGCTACGAGCAGCATGTCGTGCTTTGGGAATACCTGTTCCGACCGAACGTTATTGGGCAAAGCTGGCCACCGGGCAAGATGCTGCCAAATCGCCTCTGCTAGAGGAATTTGACTGCTACACCTACGCCTACGAGCAGGTGAAATCACATGCAGACTTCGTGGAAGAAGAGGATCTCCATTGGCTAGAAAACAAGCTCAAATGGGAGCGCGCGCGCGAAAACCTGATTGCTGTGGTTTCGCCCCCGACGAAGTGGGACCCAGCCATACGAGAGGTAAGAAAACACTTGGAGGCTCAAGCAGTCCGAGTGAACCAACAAATTGCCGAGTACGAGGCGAGAAAGTTAAGGCCACGAAACGCAAATAGAAGTTGGGAGCCCGATTGGAACAATCCCTCCGGCCCAGTGGAGGCAGGCGCATTCCTGGTGGACAAACATTCGGTAACAGGCTTCCGGGTATCGCCAGCCACTTTCAAGCGCGCGTTGTCCATCGCCAATGCAATTGCTATGGCATGCAGATCAAGGGAACTGAAGTTTGAAGTGCTTAAAACCCACGGTCCTATAGTCATAAGTAGAGAGGCCGCCACGATTACGCTAGCATTACGCGAGCGACAGGAGGTTGCTCCTTTGCCAAAAAGTGTTCTCAGCCCCTCAAGGCATTACCTCCCGACCGACAAGCTTGCGCTTGTAATTAGTAGGCACGGTGGAAGCGATTTGCAAATTGTCGATTCAGCAGACTTCAAAGTAGAAGATCGACTAAACGAAGTGTTCTGCTGCATGTGGAAGCAAGTCGTGCGCGAAAAAGAAGAAGGCCGACACCGATCTTACGAACAGCAGGAGAGAGAGGAAATTGCAAAGATCGAAGAAGACATTCGTGGACGATTGGCCGCAGAGCACGCCCTTAAAGATGCAGAAGATGCGAGGAAAGCTGCCTTGGTTGCCGACGCCGAATCATTTGCTACTGCCGAGCGAATTCGGGCCTACGTGCAAAACGCTTCAGAACTAGTCACAGATGAGCTGCACGACCTGTTTTCGCAATGGCGAATGTGGGCGCTCGATGTTGCTGACGCCAAAGATCCCACGAAAGCACTTTTCAAAAAGCTGAGAGAGGGAAACCACCCGAGCTAAACCAAGCCCGCCGCCCGCATTTGGCTGTTCAATTTTTTGGCCTTTTCATATTGCCTTTGAACATGTGCATCAAGATCAGATTGCATGACGTAGAGGGGCCCTTTCCTCGTTCCTGTGATTCGGAATGCAGGCACTGGTAACAGTCCATTCGATGCCTTGCGGGTAGCGACACGCTCAGAGATCCCAAAATACTCCTCGCAGATGTCTGCCAACAAAAGTCGTTTGTCTTCCGTCATTGAGCAGCTCCATCCTTCGGATGCTGCTCACAGGATGATTTGTGGAGTTTCAGTGCAGCGACTTCGACCTGCAGCTTCTCCACCTGCAAATTTGCGAGGCGATCGTCTCTAAGCTGGATCACAGAATGCCATTTACTTGCACCCCATAGACTGATGATGACACCCAAAGCAATGACACCACCGGCAAACGTATTGGCCGTTCCCTCATTGCCCTTTGTCACTTCCAGCATCCGTTTGTTCAACTTCAAAATCTCGTTGTCCTCGACAGTCTTGCCGACTTTTGCCTCAAGCATCACCACCGCCTGGTAGTACTGCATCTTTTTGTCCAACGATGACGAGTAAACCGCGACAAAGGAGAAGATCGAAGTAACGATCAAAGTGAGACCAAACAGGCACGCGAACTTGTAGATGTTGTCGGTCGGTATGGGAAGGCTTGGGTTCATTGACTGTGTTTTCGCTATGCTGCTTTAGTGCCGATGGGAACAACTTTACTTCCCAACTCAGCGCTAGACGTCGAGCAAAAGTCTGCCCACTTCTGCATTAATTTTCGACGCTTTTCAAACGCATCACTCCGCAGGTATGCACGCTCAACGGCATCACCAACGGTATGTGCCAGAGCCTTCTCAGAAATCTCATACTGAAAATTCGTGCGGTCCTGAGCCCAATCTCTGAAGGTAGAACGGAGACCATGAGGCACGGCATTACGTCCGTTATCACTTTTGTATCCCATGCCCTTCATCAATTTACTCATGGCCATATCTGACAGAGGGGTCCCTTTACGGGGAGACGGAAACAGAAGGTCAGACCCAGCCATCCTTTCAAGACCCTCTAACAGTGTTATGGCTCGCTTGGACAAAGGAACACGGTGAGCGACACCGGACTTCATGCGTTGTCCAGTTCCCTCCCCTTCGCTGTCTTCACCTGGGATAGCCCAAGTCTTACCCACCAAGTCAATCTCAGACCAAGTGGCATGCCGTACGTTGTGCGATCGAACACTAGTCAACAACAAGAACTCCAGCGCCCTTGCACTTTGCCCAGATATAGCGCGAAGGTCTTTTGCAAAGTTCCCAACCTGATTGACTTGAACTGCTGGCTGATGCCTGACTTTCTTCACCTTGTTGGGGGACGCTAATTGGTTATCAAGGTTGTCTTTCCAAGCAGCAGGGTTGTCTCCAGTTCGATGGTTCAGAGTCTTGGCGTAGCTAAGAATCGCTTCAATTCGCCCACGGACGTTCACAGCGGTCGTCGTTTTGGTAAGCCAAATCGGCCGAAGAATGTCCAAGATATGAGAGATCGCAACGTCCCTGACCCAGAGTTGGCCGATGACCGGATATGCATACTTCTCCAGGGTTGATGTCCATTGAGCCGCATGCTTCTCATTTGTCCAGCCGGGCGTATGCGCCTCAATGTATTCCTCTGCGCACTGTTTAAAAGTCACGTTCTTGGCTCGACTTCTAGCAAGTGCTGCACGGCCTTCCTTTCTCGCTTCAATCGGGTCAAAGCCATCGAAAACTTGCCGCTTAGCACTACGGGCCCGCTCCTTAGCATCCGCCAAAGTAACGTCTGGATAGCCCCCCAATCCCATCTTCCGCCTCTTACCTGCAATCGTCGTCCGCAGCACCCAGCAGCGCGCGCCCGTCTCAAACACCTGCAAGCCTAGGCCTGAAACCCCACCCACGGCGTGAAAGCCGACCTTTGTGAGACGCTTGATCTCGAGCGCGCCCAACTCCTTGACTATCTTTGGCATTCTTTTCTTTGCATCAACTTATGTACCAATAATAATGAGATTAAGTGATACGTCAAGAAACCAACTGATGCAATGAAATGCTTACTCCCCTGAGGGGATCATCTGACTTGATACGATATGAGCCTTCTCAATACCTGTACTTGGCAGACACAGCTTCCGCCAGAACGCAACTTGATAAGTTGTTGATTTTTAAGGGATTTACTGCATTTTAGCAGCCTAAGCATCAACAAGCAAATATCAAAGCTACTATCAAATGCCACAGCGGTTCAAACCCTGTGGCGTTTTTCTTTCTGGATTGCGCACTTCCTATTGCCATCTGCACGGAGGCGTTTGGCAAGACGTGCTGTCTGGCAAAGTTATTGAGTTGACGATGGTTGTTGGTAGGCGCTTACACTGAAAGCGTCACGGCAACACCACCATTCGGTGCGGGCTTGCCGCTGACCAGCGCGTAGGGCAGACACCAGCCCACTGCCGCAAAGCCCACTTTCCCTGATTCGTAATTCTCTGAGCCCATCAGCAACTCGGGTTGACTTTGCCCTGCGCGTTGATTTCAACCCTTCAAGGAATCAATCCATGGCTACAGCACTTGTCCCCTCAAATTTCCAACCCCACTTTAAGCGCGTCGCAGCAGGCGAAGACCGGCATGCAGATGTGTACTGCGTCATCGCATCCCTAGTTGGCAACGCCAAGACACTGGACGACATCCGCAAACAAGCCGAAACGCTGGGCGTGCCCAAAACAGGGCCGTACTACCCCTATATCGACGGCGACCTGATTGCCAAACTTCTGGCGGGGTATGGCCTGGTTGCCACGGTGTGGAAAGAGTCCAAAGACTTCAAGGATTTGCCCGATGTGGCGATTGCGATGGTGGATTACGACGCGGACTGGGAGGTGGGCCGATGCGTGGTCTTCCACCGCATGCGTTCAGCAGACGGAAAAACCGCCCAGTCATATTGTGTGGACTCGTCGGCGGGCAAACCTGCGGTCACCACGGACCTGACCGGGTTGATCCCAAGCTGGTACATCGGTGTCACACAAATGCAAAAGACGTCAAGTAAGTAAACCATGAGAGCCGACCACCGCTATCTGATGCTGGAGTTTGGCAATGCTGTTTGAACAACTCTTAATCCACCCATTGCAGAAGATTGAGTTGATCGACCCATGGCCGGGAGACACTCCCGGTGTTGCAGGAGTCAGCTTGCTTGCCGGTGCCATGATCTTGCACTTCGATCAGACAGCGATGGTTTGCACCTCCCCATTGCGGTACATGCGCAGCCAGTCAGGGACCACCATCGCAGTTCCTGGCACGGAAAGCATGGCATCTCTGGGTTACCGGCTCACGCTGACACCACGGGACGACGCGGATCTGATGTTTCCGTCATGCCTTCACCGCAGGGTGATTGCACCCAAGGAATGGATGGTGTCCGCTGATCCCAACGCCGCGTCCGTCGGCCACGTGTTGCTGCTGGCCGAAGTGGAGCAGAAATCGCAGGCTGCATGGTCATTACGGATGCAGTTTCTTGGCGGTTCGTACTGCCTGACATGGCGACCAGACCTCGACGGCTGCATTGAGTTCGCACCAGCGGGGCGCCAGCACACCATTGACCGTATCGTAGTCACCAGTCAGGACGGCGCATTTGGATGGCTCCACCCAGCCTATCCGCATCCGTTTGTTCTGGACGAAAGCTGCTGGCGCTCAGCCCAGGTCAGCGATTGGCCGTGGCCTTTACGCAAGGTGCTGCAAAGTCAACATGCACGGGAAACGGTCTACCGAGACACGATGTGCCGAGCCTTGGCAGCGAGATTTAGACAGGCACCACTGCTACGGCAGCGGTTGCTTGCACTGCGTTACCCGACGCAGATCGAGGGCGTACCGGACGGACTGATCCTCGACGTTGCTGCTGAACTACATGCAATTGTTAACTTGGGTCCAAATCAAAGCCCCTCGATATGGACCGCGACATGAATCGAGTTCTTATTGCTCAGATTCGATCACTTTTTCATCAAACTGGCTATTGAAAGCGGAACATGAGTCCAAAAAAACTTGAATACAATGACTTCCATGAAGAAAAGGAAGTCAAAATGGATGAGCAAGGATACTTCCACACGTTCCCAGCCGTGCAAGGTTCCCAAGCCGGAAGGCATTTTTTTATCGCAATGTGTCCTCTTCGCATCATTCCAAAACTTTTTGTTTTTGATGAAGAAGAAGTTCCGCCAGAGCTTCGTGCACAGCGCACCCTCAATCGTGCTCGTGTGCCAGAAATCGCACAGTACTTGGTGGATAACCCAGCAAGCTATGTAATGTCCGCACTGACTGTTTCTGTAGACAGTCAAGTCAAGTTTAATGCCATCGACCCAAGTAAGCAGGCATCGCTGGGCTTCCTCCAAATTCCCATGGATGCACGCATCCTAATTAACGATGGACAACATCGTCGTGCGGCAATCGAAGAGGCTATCAAGGAATCGCCAGAGCTAGGGCACGAAAACGTGCCTGTCCTCTTCTTTATAGATGAGGGACTAGACCGAAGTCAGCAAATGTTTGCGGATTTAAACAAGTACGCAGTGCGACCGAGTTACTCCCTGTCGACCCTGTACGACCACCGTGACCCGGGGTCTGACTTGGCGCGGTACCTAGCTGGTAATTGCTTGGCATTTAAGGGGTTGGTAGAGATGGAGAAGTCCACTATATCAAACAGATCTACCAAGCTCTTCACGCTCAGTGGGATCAAGCACGCTAGTCGCGCACTACTGCGGAAGTCTCTGCGCGAAGCAGTGTCAAGTGAAGAAAAACTGCTTGCAAAGGAGTATTGGGATACTGTTGCCGAAAATGTTGCTGATTGGATTCGTGCGCGTACCAAACAAGTATCTACGGCAGAGCTACGTCAAGAGTATGTGCATTCGCACGGTGTTGTGCTTCACGCATTAGGTATTGCCGGTGCAGCTTTGCTTTCTCAAAACCCAAAGGGGTGGAAGAACCAGCTAAAGGCGCTCAAGAAGATTGATTGGTCACGCACCAATGTGGCAGATTGGGAAGGTCGAACCATGCTGCATGGGCGCATCAGCAAAGCATCGACCAATGTGCGACTTACAGCGAACTACATCAAGCAGGTTTTAGGGGTTCCCTTGTCTGAAGATGACAAGCTGATCGAATCCTCTCAAGCCGTCAGCAGCTAAGAATACCTTACTGGAACAAACATGGAACATTTAGCAACGTCGCGCGAAGACGTCCTTAGGATTTACCGACATGACAACCGACCTTGGGTAATCGGCTATAGCGGAGGCAAAGACTCCACGGCAGTAGCTCGCCTAGTCTTTGAGAGCTTGCTCTCCCTACCAGCCGAGGAAAGGACCAAGCCCGTTTTTATTGTCTCTTCAGATACGTTAGTTGAGACCCCCTTGGTTGTGGGAATCATCAAGGACACTCTTGAGGCGATGGGTAAGTCCGCATTGACGCTTGGGTTACCTATAGTGGTTGGGCCGCCGGTAACACCCCAGACAGATGAAACTTTTTGGGTCAACCTGATTGGTCGCGGCTATCCAGCCCCTACCAGGCAGTTCCGATGGTGCACCGAGCGGATGAAGATTGACCCGGTCAGTGATTTCATAAAGAGTAAGGTAGCGGCGTATGGAGAGGTGATTGTTGTACTGGGATCGCGCAGCCAAGAAAGCTCCTCTCGTGCGCAAGTGATGCGGAAACATCGCATCGAAGGTTCACGACTGTCACGCCACGTCAGCCTACCGAACGCATTTGTATTCACCCCCATTGACGAATGGTCTGCTGACGATGTTTGGGAGTACTTATTTTCAGGACCGGCCCCCTGGGGTGGCGATCACCAGGCGTTGTTTGACTTGTATAAAGGATCGAACGCCGGGGAATGCCCATTGGTTATTGATACGAGCACACCGTCGTGTGGAAATTCACGTTTTGGCTGTTGGACCTGTACCGTCGTGACCCAAGACCGAGCGATGGATGGACTGATTGAGACGGGCCACACTTGGATGGTCCCTCTGCGAGATTTTCGCAATGAACTTTACAAGTCCACATTGCCGGAAAATAAGGCTATTTATCGGAGCACCAAGCGCCGAGACGGCTCGGTCACGGTGTTGACAAATAAGAAGACCGGTGAGGACAAGCACATTCTTGGCCCTTACAAAATGGAATACCGCCGAAAGTTTCTTGAAGATTTACTGCAAATCCAAAAGACCATCGACAAGACCAATCCTGGACCTGCTTACGCGCTCATCACGAAACCGGAGTTGGAAGCCATCCGTGTTCAGTGGCGTTTGGATCCCAATGAGCCAGATTGGGAAGATAGTTTGCCGCAAATTTATCGCCGCGTGATGGGGAACGCGGCCGACATAGCTTGGGAGGTGAACGACGATTTTGTGTTTGCAGGTGGAGAAGAGAGCCTGATCGCCGAGCTAAGTGCAAAACACGGCGTGTCCAAAGAACTGTTTATGAAACTCATTGAACTTGAGCTTTCGTTTGAGGGCTACTCGCGCAGGTCAAAACTACAAGACAAGTTAGGTGAGCTGCTAGCACGTGACTGGGCTGTAGGCGACAAAGTGCTGACACGCAAGATGGGTGAACGGGTCGTCGTGAGGGATCGCGACGATCAAGAAAAGGCTTTGCTAGCCAAGTATGCAACTTTGCAGGGGGCGTTGGGCGATGCTGCTTAAGAAACTAACACTTGTAGATGTCGGCACTTACGCGGGCCAACAAGACTTTGATCTTGCTCCTCGCATTAAATATGGGGCCAAGCGCCCGATCATATTGTTTGGTGGATTGAACGGAACCGGTAAGACCACATTTTTGACGGCTGTGCGCTTGGCACTGTATGGCCGCCAATCACTGGATGTAACACCAACACAAAAGGAGTACGAAGAGTATTTGCTGGAACTGATACATCGGCCAAGGCATCTTTTGGTAAAGGCAAAACAAGCCAGCGTAGCCCTGGTATTTGAACATGCCCGTATGGGCGAAAGAGCAACCTATAACGTGGTTAGATTTTGGGAGGAGCGAGGTAAGGGAGCAGAGGAGCGTCTTGTTATCTACCGAGACGACGCTACCGAGGCATATTTGAGTGATGAGCAGGCCCAAAGTTTTTTGAATCAACTGGTGCCTCCAGGTGTCGCCCAGTTTTTCTTTTTTGATGGTGAAAAAATCTCTTCACTGGCAAAGGATGACTCCGATGCAGTTTTAGCAGATGCGATCAAAAGGCTGCTGGGGCTTGACTTAGTTGATCGGCTCAATAGTGACTTGAACGTTTTTATGCGTAGCCATCGGGCTTCCTTGGGTGATAAAAAACTTAGAGAGGAAATTGATCTTCATGAAACAGCTCTCGCTGCCGCAGAGGAACTTTCTGGCCTCTTGGGTAAGAAGCGGAATGCACTTGAGGAGCAACGCACCTTAGCGACCGAGAACTTCCACAACAAGAAAGCCGAGCTCTCATCACAAGGAGGGGCATGGTCAGTAAATCGATCTGAACGTGAGGCGGAGTTAGATCGTTTGCGTGAAAAGCGATTGCGACACGAAGAGGCGCTGCGAGAAGGTCTCAATGGGCTAGGTGTATTTGCGCTGGCGCCAAATGCTTGTCGACGTGCAATTGCCACTCTGACAGCAGCAGAAGGACAGTTGGATATTGAAACGGTCAAACGAGCCGTCACAACCCGCGCCGATGAACTCATAGATGTTCTAACAAAGGCGATCTCGATTGGAGCAAAAGATCAATCGACCTTAGCAGCAACAGTGGATGCTTGGGTCAGCGGCTTTGATGTGGGTGTCTCAGAGGCTGAAAAAAAGGTGTCCCTAGGCTCTGCTGATATTCGGCAGGTACGCAACGCGTTGGAAGGTCAAGTGAGAATCGAGCATCAGACGCTCAAAGCAGAATTTCAGCAAGCTCGAACGACGCTTGAACAAGAAGAAAAAATTCAAGATCAACTTGCACATGCACCTAGCGATGACTCAATTAAAGCGGCTTTTGAAGCTGTCACGGTAGCCGCACAAAAACTTGGCGGAATTGAGGTCGAAAGAAGGATGCTTATTGAAGAGCAGCGCAAAGTTCTATGGCAATCTATCGAGCTGGTGAGGAAGCTGAAAAAACTTGAGGAAAAGCTGGTCAGCGAAGGGGGGGTTGAACGTGGTCACCTCGCGGCGGAATCAACCCAGGAATTGATTGCAGAGTTCAAAGTATCGGCAGCGCAACATAAGTGTGAATTATTGCGGCAGCACTTCGTGAAGGCATTTAAGCGTTTGGCACGTAAGGACGACATCGTGAGGGATGCGCACATTGATGCGGAGACTTTTCAGGTCACGTTAAAAGACGGTTCGGGTCGTGACGTTGCCAAGAAGCGGTTGAGTGCTGGGGAAAAGCAAATCTACTCCATTGCGATGCTGGAGGCGCTAGCGAAAACCTCCGGTCGAAACTTGCCTGTGATTATTGATACGCCCTTGGGACGACTGGACAGCAAGCATCGCACAAAACTTGTGGAATCGTATTTCCCAGTAGCTAGTCATCAGGTCATTGTGCTGTCCACAGATACGGAAGTGGACAGCAAGTTTTACGACGATTTGATGAACAAGATTTCACATGCATACCACCTGTCATTTGATGAGGACAGTGGTTCAACTGAAGTCAAGCCTGGCTATTTTTGGCGCAACACTGCGGAGGTGCACTGACATGTTGCCTAAGAGAATGAAAATTTCAAAATCATCAGCAGATAGCCTGAAGATGCTTAAAGGTCGGACAGGGGTGACACCAAACTTGATTTGTCGAATTGCGCTCCTCTTGTCCATCGAAGACGGAGAACAAGGTGGCCACCGTACCTGCGACCAAGATGGCAATGAATTCAACTCGTCAACATTGTTTGGAGACCATGGTCTATTGTTTGAGTGCTTGTTGCGAGAGCTACATGGTGAATTAGATACGAAGGCATGTGCCTCCACTATCGCTAGTCATATCGAAGTAGGCCTAGACCGATTGAGAAAATCCAAAACTCTCTTGGAGCTCGTGGAACATAGTGGACTCACCAGTGCAAACGTGGGTACGAATATGTAGAAAACGGATTTGATGCATTTCCAATCGCAGTTGGGCTTGCTCCAACCGGAGACAAAAAAGGGTGCCTTAAGAGCACCCTTTTTTTGCAACTGATTGCGTTAGATCGAAACCTCTTGCGCCAATACTCCATAGCACAAACGATAGGCTGCAGGCTTTTTGCCGACCTCAGCCGGTTTTTCCTTGTTGGAGATGTGTTCTTCTTTAATGATGTCGCACATTTCATCAATAGTTGCATCCAACACTACCATTGGATCGCGAATCCATTTAAACAAGCCATTGTCCCAATCGGACTTAGAAATATTGGCACGAAACGCCGAGATCATTGGGAACAACCAGCCTACAGGAAAGAACCCATCAATCTGGCCACCTGCAAAATAAGCCTCACGCTGCTTATGTGCAACTGATGCAACCCGACCAGTATTCTTGGCATTGGCGGTTTTAACTTTGAGGCGTGGCAGTAGTTTCACGCCACGGCGCTGCACCTCATCTGCGAGCTTCAAGATCTCCTGAAGTTTTGGCAGCATGATGTCAAAGCTCTGCACCGGAGTCGGTCCAGTTTGATCTTCTGCAAATTTGTCCAACACTTTTCCTGTCTGACCGAAGTAAGTGTTCGGATGTGTCTTGCGGTCTGGAAACACTGTGAGGTTCAGCGCAACCATCAAGGAGAGCAAATACTGAACATCAACTGGTTTGGGGTCGCCTTGGAAATAAGCGATCTGGTCGTGACCAGCCTTGCCGTCCATTTGATTCTTAATTTTGTCAAACAAACCACGCAAGTTTTCTAGACTCTTGTCATCAACCTGGAGCGAGCGGTTTAAGCCCTCTGCCATCGCAGGGATAACATCTTTTTCCAGCCCTTCAAAGATGTGCAAACGCACCATGGCATTCCATGGATCAGGACGATCAGGATCTTCGCTGGTCTGGAAAATAGCGGACAGCGTGTGTGCCCCGTTTGGAACGCCATGTTGGGCTTTGTCAGAGAGCGTAAGGGTTAGCTCACCCTTGCCGCCAGCACTTTTCACGTGCTCAGCTTTCTCCACCAAGATAGTGATGCCGTTGTTCATCAATGCCATCATGTCTGGCTTTTCCATCAAGGTTTCAACAATCGCAGTGGCGACCGGACCTTTGAGCTCGTCAGAGCCTTTTTTTAATGAAGGAGCGCGGGGATTTACTTCGAGCCAATCACGTAGCTCGGTAGGTAGTGCCTCAACGGCGACATAACAACTACCAACCTTAGGACGTGAAGAATCCTGATTGACGAAGGGGATGGGGTGAGAGCGATATTCGTCGACAGGAAGACGAACAATAAGAGAAGAAGCCATGGTAAATTTTCCTTAACAGAAGGCCTGAGCCCGCTACAAAAAACGTTTGCAATTACGCAGACGCACTTTTGTTGGCAATTCGGAATCCCTACCGGGACGCTGAATTAACGCCAACGGTCAGAATATACCCTATTCTTCAACTTTGGTGTCAAGCTTTATTTAAAAACTTTCGACCCCACCCTGCCTGGAAAAACCTATGGGCAGATGTGATGCGTGGCACTTACTTCGGACAGCACGAACCCTTCGATGTTTCCGCAACAGTTAACCGTTGCCGGAATTCTCTAAGCTGCAGAAGACTGGCAGTTGGTAGCGCCGACTGAGCAAGAACGTCATCCTAGCCAAAGTTTCACCAAGCTGGACAGCCAATGCGACCGATAGCTAAAGTGATGCCATCGGCGCTGCTGGCCATGTTGGCGGCGGTAGGCCGTGCCGCGTGAGCTGCGGGTAAACTCAATACATCCAAACCAAAGGGCTGCGGCATACGTCGTAGCCCTTTGTCGTTTCTGGCTTCGCGCTCATGCGGCTGAACCTCAACTGGGAAAACAGCCATGAAGACCGAACCTCTTCCCCCAATGCCAGGCACCACGCTTGAGCACCTACGCCCTGACCAGATTTGCGATGAACCGCCAGCGTTGTTCTCGCTGGGCAATGTGGTTGCCACCCCTGCCGCATTGGCAGTGATCCAAAAACACGGCGCATCTATTCCGCATCTGTTAACTCGGCACCAGACTGGCGACTGGCAGGACGAGCTGTGCACCAACGACCGCAATGCCAACTGGCGGGCGGCATTCAGTGGCGAACGCGTCCTGAGTGCATTCAATATCGGCACTGCCGACCAGCCCGTCAAGATTTGGATCATCACAGAATGGGATCGAAGCTACACCACGGTTTTGACCCCGGCATGCTATTAGCCATGGGCGAGGAACCCGTCTCCACGCGGCCAATGCGAGAACTGCTGCTGCAACAGCCACTGTTGCCGATCACCCCGGATCACCGCATTGACGATGAAGCTGCCGACGCAGATTTACTGCTTGAGCTGGCCGACAAGGCCGAAACGGTGATGAGCACCATCAACTTGGGTCTGTCCGCCGTGGGCACGATCCTGGCGCACGCCTCGCCCGAGGTAGGTAGTGAAATCTCAGGCTACATGATTGAAGCTCTTGGCTGGCATATAGCGGACAGCTCAGATGCCGCAGCCGCTTTGCTCAGCCTCGTCCACGCATGCAGGCATTACACCGCCGACCATTCGCCACCCCAGCCCAAGAAGGCTCCGATGGTCAGGTTCTGACACAGAACGCCATCGCAACATCCCCACCAGCCGCGCACCGTCGCGGCTTTCGTTTATGCGCTTAACGTCGGCACATCACATATGTGTCGGCGTCAAAAGCGACCAAATTTGTGAGTAAAACCATGCAGAAAACCATCCACCAAAATGCTGCTCCAGCCACCAAGGAACTAGCGGACATGACCGCTGACGACTTTGCACGCGCAGCCCGCGCCGCTTCGACCCGGCGTGAGAATGCAAAAGATGTTCGTTACTTCATTCAACAAGGTGGAACGCTGCCAGCAACTCCGGCGGTTTTGGTAGCGTGGTTGACCAAAGTCGCCAGCCAGTTGGCCCCAGCCACGATACAGCGGCGCATGCTGTCCGTTGGACTGTGGCATCAAGAAAACGGGCACCCATCGCCCATCACCGACCCTCAGGTCAAACGGGTATTTGCCGGAATTGGCCGTACAGTGGGCTTGGCACAGCGCATGGTCGCGCCTTTGGTACGGGATGATTTACTGGCCGTTCTGGTGGCGGTGGATCGACAGAAGCCCATGCGTGCAGCCAGAGATACAGCCTTGCTGCTGACCATGTTCAGTGGGGCACTGCGCAGAGGCTCCGCCATTGATATTCTCGTCGAGGACATCACAGCGCACGAGTACGGCATTGATCTGCTCTTGCGGCGAAGTAAGACCGATCAGGCGGGTAAGGGGTTGGTGGTCAGTATTCCGTATGCGTTGGGCGACAAATGCCCGGTGAAGGCCATTGCCAAGTGGCGCGAATTGGCAGGCATTGAGTCAGGCTACCTTTTCCGTAGCGTGAACAAGCACGATCAGGTTGGGGCGACCAAACTGCACGCTGATTCAGTCTGCCGTATCGTCAAGCACGCCATCATGTTGTCGGGCCGCGACGCTAGTAAGTACAGTTCACATTCGGCCCGGGCGGGCTTCGTAACTTCCGCCGCCGCTGCACAAATGCCCTTGGCGGACATTGCACAGGTTACGAAGCATCGCGGCTTGCAAAGCCTTCAGCGGTACTTGCGGGTGGTGGATCAACGCCGCACAAAGTCGTTGCTTTGATCGTTTTCAAAAAGCATTAGGGATGATCCGGTGCTTTTGTTGGTCAGCCTTCCATTCAGGACTTGATTCAGTTTGCTGCTGGGATGGACTAGAATGATTGTTGGCTTAGGGAGCCAGCCCCTCCCGCCCGACTTCGGGCAAGGTGAATCCCTTCAAATTTTTCTTCCACTTTGCTTCACAAGTGAGCACAGAACGGAAACGGGAGGACCTGTTCTATCGTGTGTTCACGCGCGGAGTAAGGTATGTCTCTCTCATCTTTTGAAGTTAAGCAAATTGCCGCCTACATCAAGGCGTCATGTTTGCACCTCCCCCCAACTTTTGATTCGCCCAAGTTAGGTCAGTGGCTGGATGCCATTTCTCGCTCATCAGGATTCCGCGACTGGAACGCATTGAGTGCGATTGCGCCAGATGTTCCTAAAACCGAATGGGGCGAATGGTCCGGGGCTTTCTTCGGTTTTGCGCGGGTGTTGATTGATGGCAAGGAAGCCACCAATCATTTTTCTTGGCACCGCAACAACGAATCCAGTCGGCACGAGATTGCCGAAAATTTAGCCAAGTCTGTCATGGATCACCATGGCGCAACGATCCGCGGGGTCAAATTAAAGTACTCCCAATCCGATTGGCGGCAGTCTGAATTTCAGATAGTCACGGCTGCTACGGTGCGCCAGCAGATGCCGTTCCACAGGAATGCTGCATCACCAATCGTTGCGACATCTGCCGACAAAGATGTCACTATGCTGATCTGGTGGCTAAGTGAAAGTTACACGATGGCGGAGCATTTGCCAAAGCGAGAGCGCAAATTCAGTTGCCATTCATTTCGCTTCGACTCCGACGAATCGCCAGGTGCGGTTTCTGGCACCACCCCGCAGGGGCCAGACTCACTAACCGATCACTTTCTCAAAAACGTGACAGGCGCAGTTCTACCCAAAAGAACTTGTCTATACATTTCTCTACTGCCTAACGGCCCAGATGGATCATTCGTCCCAGTCAGGGTTCAGGAATGCAACGGCCAAGGTGAATTGACATCATCTGATTTTGGATTTGATAGAGACGAAGCTGTGCTGCAAGTGCAGGCCCTCAACGCCAAGAGCGGATTAACAGTGGCCGACATGGAGGCCATTGCCCGCAGATATAACAAGCATGAGCCTTATCCAGAGGAGGATTTTTGCGAATTCTCCGGCATCTATGACGAATGAAACCAGTTGTCGTCAAAGGAACTCACCATGCCAGCTTATCACTATCAATGTGCATCCTGTTACTGCACTCTTTCCTTAGATCCTGAACCTGACGATGGCATTTATTATTCTGTTGTCAACGGCGATTTATGTTGGTCATGCCAAGCCACGCAGGATGCGAACGACCAAAACGATGACGATGACGACTAGAGCGGATATGTAGCCATCTATTTCTTACGAAGTGACTGAATGGCTCCCTGATGTTGATTTTCGCGGAAAGCCATTTGACATCGGGGTGCTTCGCTTACACAGGTTAAAAAGTATGCTGACAGGCAGCCACTTGGCATCATCTGCATAACGCACAGGCCGTCAGCAACCAGACCCTTAGTAGCAAGTGCCCCGTGTCTCGAACGGCAACTTTGGCGGGCTGCCCTATGATCCACGGTCGAGCAGACGGTGCGGTCAACTCCAGCAGCAGGCCTACCATTGTGCCAACTCCGATTCGGACTCGGTAGGCTTGGCAGTCGCAGTGTCCGTGTCACCCGATTCGGCAGGCTCGATTTTGCCAATGGGGCGTACCCGGACATCACCATTGTCCAGCACACGAATAGACACCGATCTGCCTACCGAAAGGCCGGACGCAGCCAAAACAGCAGCAGGTAATCTCAGGCCAACCGAGTGGCCCCAGCGGTTTAGACGGGTACTCATGGTGAATTTCTCCTTGCATAGCCAATGAATACCGTCAAATTGCGTGGGTGCTGCCATTGGCTCAATCAATGGCAGCGGGCACTATTTATTGCAGGGGTGGCACGTAGCAGTGCGTGCCATGCGCCCAGTCCGGCACGGGCAGCACGTTGGCGGGGCTAAAGACTTCTGACAGCTTGATTTTGGGTAGGGCTTCGGGGCGGCGGTCGCCTCCAACTTCGATACCCGTCTTGCGCGAGATCGCGTTGATGTACTCATTGGCGGTGCTGCGGCTCTTGAACTGGTCTCGAACGGCAGTGCCCTTCAACCAAGCCGTATAGACCTTGCGTTCGTTGAAATCCAGCATGCCCAATTCGTCCTCGGTCAGCAATTGCTGGATGGCAGAGCGAATGCCAAAGGACTTGATGCTGTTGAAGTACACGGCTGCGATGTCTACATTGCGCCAGCCCACGCCGGATTGCAGCTTCAAATACTTGAGCCCTTGTGAATACAGCTTGAGTTCCACCCGGATCGAGTCACGGAACGCCTCAATAATCTTGGCTTGCAGCGGGCCAGGATTAGGCCAGTCTTCCAGCAGTTTCAGATACTTGTCGTACACCGTTAGAACGCGGTACTTAGAGCGGCGCTTCTTGGTAAACCCAAGGCTGATGTCGGTGTCACTGTCCTTGTGCTTGCCGCGAGGGGTGTTCTGGTCGATAGCCGTGATGATGGCCAGCACGGCAGAGTGTGGACACGCAAAGTTGGCCGTTAGATGCACCTCGGTGAGCCAAAACAGCCCGTCATACCACTGTTGGCGCTGGCGAGGATCGACCTCTATCCCCAGCTTGGCGGTAAGCAAATCGAAGATGCGGCAAACGTAGTCCACAAGATTGCCATGCCCAAAGACGTTGTGTTTTTGCAGGATTTGCGGCGGGCATACGTGAATCTCCAACTGCTCAGCCGTGCCCCCAGGCTGAACCCTGCGAGAGCGCACGTAGTAGTTGCAAGCATCATGGCCCAAGGTGCCGTTGACCGCGTTCGCGGCACTGCGTATCTCTCCCGTGTCTTTGTCGGTGAGTTTCCATATGCCATTGCCCAGGACTTTGTGCGTGCATGGCCCGGTCACGCGAAATCGGTCAATGTGGATATTGGGGGCTTGCAGCTGTGTGACGGCATTGACAGCAGTGTTGATGGGGGTAGTCTTAAACATGGTGAATAGAGCCTAGACAGCTCTCGTGGTTAATGGTGTGTACAAATTGCGTACCAATGTGATTTGGTATAGCTTTTGGCAACGGTAAGCAAAAAATACTGGCATCCGGTCAATGGCGTTCGCCGGGTTCGTTGTGTGAGAGGTGTTGCAAAGAACCCCGCCAAATTCGCAGTGATCTGGGCCGTTTTATGCATTTATGCATGCATGCAGGCCATGCATCAACGCGCATGGCCTGCATATCGGGGTTGCTTTAATGCAGGCCGTCGCCGATGTCCAGCAGTTCGGTAGCCACGCTGTGTTTACCTTGGCGCGTAGCAGTCAGGCCCCTGGACGGCTTGGCCAAGTCGCGTGAAACAGTCCACTGTTTGATACCGAGTGCCTTGGCAATATCCTTTTGTTTCAAGCCAGCCGCTGCGTACTGACGCACCAGAATCTCGCGCTCAGCAATGGCAATCTCCTTGGCCGAAAGCTCAGACGCAGGGTCACGCCATTCCCAGCCCGTCTTGAACTCTCCGTCAATGACTGCCCACCACCATTGAATCGTTGCAGGCAGTTTGTCGTGCAGGCCCAAAGTCTTGCGGCAGATATTGAAGCCGCCGCCAATCTCGACCGGGGCACAATCATCCCGTGTCAGCCGAATCAAGTTGCTGGCGTGGGCAAGATACTGTTCGCAGAAACGATCCCCCGCTTTGGTGGCCCGGTCAAAGACAACAAGTGCGATGCCGCGCTGGGCGAGGTCGTGAATCACTGTTTCCAAGCGAATTTCATCGTCTCGGCGTGCGCTGCTTGGGCTCAGCCACTTGGCAATATCGTCCAAGATGACAACCTTGGTGCGAGGGCGAGAAAGCAGCGATTCACGCAGGGCATCGCGGCCCTCGGCAGTGTCCAGATATGCGGCGTGGTCTTTTTCATGGTGACGGTGGTAGACGGCAAGGCGTTTTTGCGTGTCAGCAGCCGCCCAGTCGCGGTCATGTTGCTGCAAGATGTTGATGAATGCCGCATCCTCTTTCGCGTGACCACTACTGACAAGCAGAGTGACATCCACTGCGCCATCAGTTGCAAATGGGCCAATGTCGCTATTGGTGGCCAGACTGCGTGCCAAAAGGTACATGAAAGGGCTGGTGTCTACGTTGGGATCGGCGCGAAAAACTGTTAGTTCGCCTGCGGCAATCAGCCCTTGCATCAGCGGAGGCGACAAATGCTGAGCGCCTTGTGCCAGTTCGTCCAAACTGCGCAGTTGGAAGTGGCGGATGTTGTTGAATTCGTCTTGAAGGGATGCCATGATGCAGAGTCTTTCAAATAGTGTTAGCGGTTGTAGGGGCGGCGGTGCTGCGTTTAGCCATGAGTTTTTGCACCCACAACTCCACTTCACTGGCGACCCAGCGCACAGCGGCACGGCGAGACGACCCCAATCTGACCGGCTCCGGGAAGTCGGGCTGAGCGTAGATGAAGGACTTCTGAAAGCCCACGATAGACATCACACGCTCAATGTCGATTAACTGAATGACGGGTGGATCGTCTGATGCACGCTCGACAGGCACGCCAATGGTCAGCTTTGTGGAGTGGCGCGGCGCTTTCTTCTTCGGTGCGCCGTTGAGATACTTCGTGCGTACTTCGACTTTGCCGGAGTATCCTGGGCAGTGCGGCGGTTGTTTTTTGTCCATGAGAACATGCTTACCGCTGGGCTGCGTCATGTGGTGAATCCACAAACGATCAGGGTCTTGCACCACATAGGTGTGGCCGTCTTTTGGGGCGGGTTTGAAGTGCTTGGCGAAGGTGGCGCTGACGAAGACAAGGCTGTCTTTCGGCATTGCTGCCAAAGTGCTTGCGACGGAGGTCGCACAGACTTTGGGTACTTTATAGACGAGGTGGTCGGGTGGGCGCTTCGTCTTGCGCATAGGTACTTTCGTACTGCGCATAGATGCCGTCGGCCTGCGCAAAAGTGCTTTCGTCCAGCGCGTAGGTGCTTTTGTGGGGAAGTCAGAATTGATGTCCATTTCCAGTCTCGTTGGTTCGAGGGCTGGAAAGGCAAACGCCAACCAGCCCGGTTAAGGGATAGTTGGCGTCATTCGGACAAGTCCACTACTGCTGTGGAGTCAAGCCATGCCTCAGCTTTGAAAGCTGCGGGACGCCTCGTCAAGGGATGCAGTGACGAGGAGTGACGGTCACAAAATGACGCAATCACAGGCGTATTCTGTGCTCAGTACACCTGACTTGTCAAATTCGGTTGGCATTTCAACGCAAATGCGGGGGGTGCTGGCGCGTCTAAGCCGGGCATTTGGACATGCAAAATTTCTCCCAGTCCGCGATGAGGCTGACCCGTCTATCGTAGAAATCAGTGCGCAAGTACGCCGCCGCGACCGCATCTGGCAGCCGATGCGCCAGTGCCTGCTCGCAGACCTCGAACGGAAAGGTAGTTTGCTCCCCCGCCCAGTTTCGGAAGGTCGAACGCATCCCGTGAACCGTGATGTCCGTGTAGCCCATTCGCCGCAAGAGCATAGACATTGCCATATTGGAAAGTGGGGAGTCCTTCTTCCTTCCTGCGAAGACGTATTTCTTTCCTGAAAACGGACGCACCAAAGTCAAGATTTCTAGCGCCCGCTTGCCCAGGGGGACACGGTGCTCGATACCCGCCTTCATTCGCTCCTTGCCAATGACCCATAGGCCTTTGGGCAAGTCGAATTCATCCCAGGTGGCATCAATCACTTCACCAGTACGCGATGCACAGAGGATCAAAAATTCGAGCGCATAGCGGGCCATACCGCTCTGCTCATTCAATCCAACGATGAAGGCTGGCAGTTCCTCATATGGCAAGGCGGGATGGTGTTGGTGACGTTCAGCGTCCCGCAACTTGGGAAGCATGTGCTCAAGATGCCCTTTGAGCCGCGCAGGGTTATCGCCCTCACGCAGGCCATGCACGGTTGCCCAGTCGATCACTGATTCAATGCGCCCACGCAAGCGCATGGCCGTTTCTGTCTTATTTACCCAGATTGGTTTGAGGACTCGAACTACATCTGCTGCATGCACTGCACCGACAGGCAATTGACCAATAAACGGATATGCATACTGGGACAGGGTGTTTTCCCATTGCTGTGCGTGCTTGGCATTCTTCCAAGATGACCGCGACAGCGCAATGAACTCTTCGGCACAGGTTTGAAACGTCTTGGACTTGGCTTGTTGCAGCTTTTGTTCCCGCATTGCCTCCCTCTTGGCAGCCATGGGATCAACACCCCCAGCTCTGGCATCTCGCAGAGTTTGTGTCTTTTCACGGGCCTTTTGCAGCGATGTGCCGGGGTACGCCCCCAGGCCAACGGACTTGGCCTTGCCGTGATCCATGTAACGGAACAGCCAACTGGCCGTTCCGTTCTTGGCGATGCTCAGGTATAGCCCTTGACCATCGCCGACCAACGCATTCTTTGGGGTGCTGAATGCGAGGTCTTGTATCTCCCGGATTTTTGCTTTGACCTTTAGGTCGGTAAGTTTGTGGATCGCCATAGAGGTATTTTGGGTGAAGTTTTGTTCGACTGAACCCCAACTATCAAGCCACATATCAAAGTCGTGCGATTTCTACCGGATAGTCGCGGTGAATGGCGGACTCAAAATGCACGTAACCCGTTGAATCTCATGGGTTGCAGTACACTCGCGGAGAATCACGGAAGCTACTTGCACTGTCACAGCTTCCGCCAAACACCTCTTTGGCGCAGTGCTCAGGCGTCACACCGCCGCACCATGACCACCGACGCTTCCCTCCCCCCACTCTCGGCGCTGTTCAAGCACCAAGCCTTCGTCCGCTACTGGTTCGCCCGCATTGCCGGCATCATGGGCAACCAGATGCTCATGGTGGCGGTGGCCTGGCACATGTACGACCTGACCTCCAGCGCGTGGGACCTCGGGCTGGTGGGGCTGTTCCAATTTGTGCCCGCCTTGGTGATGACGCTGCCCGCAGGGCATGTAGCCGACCGCCTGCACCGGGGCCGCATTTTTGCCGCCTGCATGGCTTTGCAGGCGGGCGTGGCGCTCACACTCTTGAGCGCCACCCTGGGGCAGTTTGCGTCGCGCGAGCTGATTTTGCTCATCTCGGTGGTGCTGGGGGTGGCGCGCGCCTTCCAAATGCCCGCCCAGCAGGCACTGGTGCCGCTACTCGTACCCACCAATTTGCTGGGCCGTGCCGTGGCACTCAGCTCCACCGGCATGGAAATCGCCGTCATCAGCGGCCCTGCGCTGGGCGGCTTGCTCTATGCCAGCGGCGCCACCCATGTGTATATCTGCTGCGCCGTGTTGATGCTGCTGGCCACCGGGCTGATTCTGGCGGTGCACTACCGCCACAAACCTTCTCACTTGGCCGCCACGTGGTCCAGCCTGTTTGCCGGCGTGCGTTTTGTGTGGGAGCGCAAGCTGCTGCTGGGCGCCAGCTCGCTGGACTTGTTTGCGGTGCTGCTGGGCGGCGCCACCGCCTTGCTGCCGATTTATGCGCGCGACATCCTGCACACCGGGCCCACC
Organism: Rhodoferax bucti; assembly: GCF_005876985.1. Taxonomy (GTDB): domain Bacteria; phylum Pseudomonadota; class Gammaproteobacteria; order Burkholderiales; family Burkholderiaceae_C; genus Allorhodoferax; species Allorhodoferax bucti. Next base: position 204,880 of record NZ_VAHD01000002.1, on the reverse strand, counting down.
GGCCTGGGCTTTTTGCGGGCGGCGCCTGCGGTGGGCGCGCTCACCATGTCACTGGTCATCACCCGCTGGCCCTTGCGCCGGCATGTGGGCAAGCGCCTGCTGAGCGCCGTGGCGGTATTCGGGCTGGCCACGGTGCTGTTCGGCATATCCGAATCCTTCTGGCTGTCCATGTTTGCCCTCACCGTAACCGGCGCAGCGGATTGCATCAGCGTGGTCACCCGCAATACCTTGGTGCAGCTGGAAACACCTGACGAGATGCGCGGGCGCGTCGCCGCTGTCAACTCCATCTTCATCGGAGCCTCGAATCAGTTGGGCGAATTCGAGTCCGGCGCCACGGCGGCGATGTGGGGCCCGGTAGGCTCCGTGGTGGTAGGCGGCATCGGCACCATGCTGGTGGCAGGCCTGTGGTTCAAGCTTTTCCCGGCTTTGGCCCACCGCGATCACATGGAGCACCAAGGCAAACGGTAAGCGCCAACAGCGCGCTCAAGTCCACAGGTCCAGCGGCGGATCAGCCACCACGGCGCGCAAAATGTCGGAGCGGGACACAAAACCGCGCACCGTGCCCGCCTCGTCCACCACCGACAACCCGGGCAAACCGGTATCCAACAGCACGCGCGCAAGCCGGCGGATATCCGTGTCAGCAGCCACACTGGGTACCGGCGTCCACATCACCTCCTGCACGCTCTGGGCCAGAAAAGCCCGCCACACCAGCGCATGGGCATCGGCGCGGGGCAAGTGCTCGGCGCGGGTCAACTCTGCCCGGGTGAGTAGCCCCACCAAAACACCCTCTGCAGACACTACGGGTGCTTGCGCAATGCCATGCGCATGGAGCTGTGCCCAGGCATCTTCAATCGTGGCGGAGTCGGACACCGTGACCACATCGTGGCTCATGATGTCGGCCACATGGGTCAGGGGTTGGCGGGTCTGCGCAGGTTTACGGACCTCGCCGTAGGCCGCCAGGGCGGCCCGGTGTGCGATGTCGGTGGCGGGGGCCTCCAACGAGGGGGCGCTCAGCACATCAGTAAAACGCAGCGGGCTGTGGTCCTGCGCATCCAAGCCCAGCGCTTCGATACGGCGACTGCGCGCAGTCCGGCGTATGCCGGCCACTTTGCCCAGCTCCTCCAGAGAGCCCCGGAATATCTGACCTGCTTTGCCGTAAACCGAAAACATCAAGTCCCCCTGCATGGCCGGGCGGGCCGCGGCGCAACCCCTTCAGTCCGGATTGGACAGGAAAATTTCCTGCAAGTCACTCAAAAAGTCGAAGCCTTTGATGGTCGGGCGCACGCGGGCAAAGTCCCGCTCAATCAAGCCTTTGCGCTCGGCTTCTTCCAGCCCCTTTTGGATGGCGGTAATCGCCAGCCCGGTGCGCTCAGTGAAGTCGCGCAGCCCGAAGCCATTGCGCAAGCGCAAGGCGTTGAGCATGTACTCAAACGGCAAATCAGCACGGGCCACTTCGTCATCCTGCGCCACGGCATGGCCGGCCAGCGCCTGCTCCATGTAGCGAGCCGGATCACGGAAGCGCACCTGCCGCACCACCCGGTGCGCAAAGCTGAGCTTGCTGTGCGCGCCGGCACCTATGCCCAGATAGTCGCCAAACTGCCAGTAGTTGACGTTGTGAAAACAACGGTGGCCTTGGCGTGCATAGGCCGACACCTCGTACCGGTCCATCCCGGCCGCCGCGGTGGCCTCGGAAATGCGATCCAACATGGCGTAGGCCGTGTCGTCTTCCGGTATCTGCGGCGGAAACTTAGCGAAGTAGGTGTTGGGCTCGATGGTCAGGTGGTAAATCGAGATGTGCGGGGGCTGGAACTGCAGCGCGGTGGCCAAGTCTTCATCCAGCTGCGCCTGCGTCTGCCCCGGCAGGGCGTACATGATGTCGAGATTGAAGGTGTCGAACGAAGCAGCCGCCTCCTCCACCGCCGCCAGCGCCTGCGCGCGGTCATGCACCCGGCCTAGGGCTTTCAGGTGGGCGTCGTTAAAGCTCTGCACCCCGATGGACAGCCGCGTCACGCCAGCGCCCCGAAAAGCCTTGAACCGGTCTTTCTCAAAAGTGCCTGGGTTGGCCTCCATGGTGATTTCGCAGTCCGCCTCCAGCCGCAGGCGGGCACGAATGTCGCCCAACAAGCGGTCAATCGCCTCGGGCGAAAACAGGCTGGGCGTGCCGCCGCCGATGAAGATGCTGTGGATGTTGCGTCCCCAGATCAGGGGCAGAGCGGCCTCCAGGTCGGCGATGACAGCGGCTATGTAACGCTGCTCTTGTACGCCGTCCAGCTGCCCGGCGCCGGGCCGCCACAAGCCGGAAGCGCCCCCGTGGGGGGCCGACGCCAATGGCGTCTTGGGGGCAAATTCATGCGAGTTGAAGTCGCAGTAAGGGCACTTTTTGATGCACCACGGCAGGTGCACATACAAGGACAAAGGCGGCAGCGCACTGAACTGCAGGCTGCCCGGGCGCATGTAGTGCTGGATGTCGCGCTGTACTGCGGCAGCACCCTCAGCAACGGGCGTGATCGGGATCATGCGCCTCAGGCTCCCATCCAGTTGGATCGGATCAAAGCAGCCATGGTCGCGGCGGCTCGGCCGCGGTGGCTATGGGCATTTTTGACTTCCACTGGCAGCTGGGCAAAGGTCTGGCCGAACTCGGGGATCCACATCACCGGGTCGAAGCCGAAGCCGTTGCTGCCTACCGGCTCAGGCGCAATCTGCCCGACCACACGGCCGACCGCTATCAGCGGCTCGGGGTCGTCCACACTGCGCACCGCCACCAGGGTGCTCACCAGCGCGGCGCGGCGGTTGCTCACGTCCTTCATTTGTTCCAGCAGGGCTTTGACGTTGTTGTCATCCCCTTTGGCGTAACCAAACTGGGTGGCGTAGTAGGCCGTATCCACGCCTGGCAAGCCGCCAAAGGCGTCCACACACAAACCGGCGTCATCGGCCAGCGCGGGCAAGCCGGTGTGCTGTGCTGCGTTGCGCGCCTTGGCCAGCGCGTTTTCAATAAAAGTGCGAAACGGCTCGGGCGACTCGGGCACGCCCAGGTCGCCCTGGCGCACCAACTCACAGCCCAGCGGGGCAAACATGGCATTGAGCTCAGCGAGCTTGCCCTGGTTATTGGATGCAAGAACAATCTTCATAAGAAATAAGCCTCTAGCGCTCGCAGAATATGCGCGAGCAGCTATTATTTTGATAGCACCTGTTGCTGCAACTGCATGAGTTCACCCACGCCTTTTTCAGCCAGCGTCAGCAGTTGGTCCATCTCAGCGCGGGTAAAGGCCACGCCTTCAGCCGTGCCTTGCACTTCCACAAAGTGGCCGGCGCCGGTCATCACCACATTCATGTCGGTATCGCAGGCCGAATCTTCGGTGTATTCCAGGTCCAGCAAGGGCGTGCCATCCACAATGCCTACGCTGATGGCCGCCACGGCGGCAGTGATGGGCGTCTCAGTGATCTTGCCAGCAGCCAGCAAGCCATTGACTGCGTCTTGTGCGGCCACGAAGGCGCCGGTGATCGCCGCCGTGCGGGTGCCGCCATCGGCCTGGATCACATCGCAATCCAGCTGGATGGTGCGCTCGCCCAGTTTTTTCAGGTCAAACACGGCGCGCAGCGAGCGGCCAATCAGCCGCTGGATCTCCTGGGTGCGGCCGGTCTGCTTGCCTCGGGCAGCCTCGCGGTCGCTGCGGCTGTGGGTGGCGCGGGGCAGCATGCCGTATTCGGCCGTGACCCACCCTTCGCCACTGCCTCGCTTGTGCGGAGGCACTTTTTCTTCCACCGACGCGGTGCAGAGTACCTTGGTGTTGCCGAACTCGATGAGCACCGAGCCCTCGGCGTGCATGGTGTAGTGACGGGTGATGCGCACCGGGCGCAGTGCATCAGCGGCGCGGGCGTCGGAGCGGACAAATGCGGTCATGGAGACTTCCTCTAAATTCCGGCAGTAGCCGGAGGCGAACACAGCGCTAGTTTTTGCGGGCAGCCGAGCGGCGAATCGCTTCGTTGATCTCGGCAATCGAGCGCTCTATGGCCTCGTCATCCAGATCATCCACCTCGGCATCGGCCCACGCGGCTTGCACGGTAGAGGCAAACACGCCTTCGCTGATGCTGTCGGTGGAAATCGTGCCCTTGGTGGACTCGAAGCTGTCCGGCGTCTCCCACTCCATCGCGATCACGGTCACGTTGTCGCAGTGCGGGCCCCCCTTGAGCATGGCTTGCTCCACCAGATCCGGCGCGGCCTCACCCACCGGTTTTTGCGAGAGGTGGTAGACGATGTCTGAATCCTGCAAAGGGCCCCACAAGCCGTCAGAGCACAGCAGCAGGCGGTCGCCTTGGTGCAAGGGCACCGGGCCGGTCATGTCAAACACCGGGCGCATCGGAGAGCCCAAGCAGGTGAACAACACGTTGCGGTTAAAGCCCACGGGCGTGCCGCCCGGACGCTCCATTTCCTTTTGCTCGGAATAAGAGTGGTCGCGGGTGCGGGCCAGCAACTCGCCCTGGCGCACAAAATACAAGCGGGAGTCCCCGCAATGCACCCAGTGCACCGCGCCGCCTTGCACCACGGCGGCGACCAGGGTAGTGCGCGGCGTATCCGGCAAGTTGCGCTCAGCGGCGTAACGCAAAATCTGGCGGTGCGCGGCCATCACGGCTTTGTTGAAAAACTCACGGACATCCGGCAACTCCGGTGTCGCTTCCTTTTGGTACAGCGCCGAAATGACCTGCAAGGTCATCTGCGAAGCCACTTCCCCTTCGGGGTGCCCGCCCATGCCATCGGCCAGCAAAAACAGGCCCGAGGCTTTGGTGTAGCAGTAGCCCATGCGGTCTTCATTTTTTTCCCGCCCGCCTTTGCGGCTGATTTGAAAAACAGAAAACTTCATTTCGGCTTGGCCGCAGCAGGTGTGGCCCCCATCACGGTCTTTTTGGTGTCGGACACCATGGAGTCAAACTGCATGCGCACCTTCTCGGTGACGGTGAGCTTGGTGTAGCGGCGCTCGCCTTCGCGCGAGAGCTCTTTTTGCAAGGCAAAAACCGATTGGGGCCGGGAGAGCGGGTCCAGCGACATGCACCACTCCACCACTTCAATCAAGTTATCGGAATACACCCCGCGCAAGCGCGCCAGCGAGGTGGTGATGCGGTCTTTTTCCAGCCGCTGCGGCGCTTCATTGGGCGGGTAGCCCTGCATGCAGGCGTAGATGCAAGCGCCGATGGCGTAAATATCCGTCCAAGGCCCCATGGAGGCATCGCGACGGTACATCTCCGGCGCGGCAAAGCCCGGTGTGTACATGGGGCGGATGAAGTTGCCTTCTTTGCTCAGCACCTCACGGGCCGCACCAAAGTCAATCAGCACCGAGCGGTTGTCATCGGTAATAAAGATGTTGGCGGGCTTGATGTCCAAGTGCAGCATCTTGTGCTGGTGCACGATGCGCAAGCCGCGCAAAATTTCGTCAAACAGCGAGCGAATCGTGGATTCGCGGAACACCTTGCTCTTCTTCAAATCCCGGGCGGTCACGATGAAATCCTGCAAGGCAGCGCCTTCTAGGTAGTTCATCACCATGTAAACAGTTTCGTTCTCGCGGAAGAAGTTCAGCACGCTCACCACGGACGGGTGGGAGATTTGCGCCAGCGAGCGCCCCTCTTCAAAAAAACTCTTGAGCCCGAGGCGGTACAGCGACAGTTTCTCCGTCTGCACCTGCGGGAGAAGCTCACCCGGAGCGCGCGTGGCCAAGGAGGAAGGCAAATACTCTTTCACTGCCACCTGCTGGCCTTCGGAGTCCAGCGCCAAGTACACCAAGCCGAAGCCCCCCGCCGCTACTTTGCGGATGATGCGGTAGCCACCGATGATGGTATCCGGGGGGAGAGGCGCTGGCTTGACCTTTGACATAGGGGCAGTGGGAATGCTCGTGAGGTTCGTTTGAAACGGGTTATTCTCGGGGCCGTTTCCATCGCCGCGAAAGCCCTTGATGCCAGTTTACAGCATGACCGGTTATGCCAGTGCACAGCACAGCACAGCCTCCAACGCCCCGGAAGGGGAAGCCCGCTCCCAACCCGTCACCCAGCTCGGTCTGGAAGTGCGCTCCGTCAACAGCCGCTTTCTGGACCTCACCTTCCGCCTGCCGGAAGACCTGCGCCAGTTCGAACCAGCCCTGCGCGAGTTGCTAGGCGGCAAGCTCAAGCGGGGCAAGGTGGAGGTGCGCGCATCGGTGGAAAGCACCAGCGCCACCAACATTCCGGAACCCACGCCCAAGCTGCTGCAAAAACTTAACGCCACCCAGGACAGCATCCGCGCCTGGCTGCCCACCGCTAACCCCTTGAGCGTGGCCGACGTGATCCGCCTGGCGGCCGCCGAGCAAGGCACCAGCCGCGACTGGAGCGCCGATGTCATGCCACTGGCAGAAAAAGTGCTGAAAGAACTGCTCAGTGCCCGCCAGCGCGAAGGCGCCCGCCTTGCCACCATGCTGCTGGGCCACATCACCCAGTTGCGCGCCTTAGCAGAGCAGGCCGGCCCGCTGGTACCCAAGCTGGTGGAGCAGCAACGCCTGCGCTTCATGGAGCGCTGGAAAGAAGCCATGGCTTTGACGGAAGGCGCCACCCTGCCAGAAGCCGCGCAGGACCGTGCATTGACGGAGGCCACGGCCTTCGCCATCCGCATTGATGTGGCCGAAGAAATCACCCGCCTGAACTCCCACCTGGACGAGTTGGAGCGTCTGATCAAAAAAGGCGGAGAAATCGGCAAACGCCTGGATTTTCTGATCCAGGAGTTGCACCGGGAAGCCAATACCTTGGGCTCCAAATCGGCGGCGCTGGAGCTGACCCACATTTCCGTAGACATGAAGGTCTTGGTCGAGCAAATGCGCGAACAAGTGCAGAACATAGAATAAGAAGGCTTTAGACACCGCATCACGGAGCCTCAGTCCATGGACTACCCCGGAAATCTTTTTGTCGTTGCCGCCCCCAGTGGGGCCGGCAAGTCCAGCCTGTGCAAGGCCCTGCTAGAGTTGGACTCCCGCCTGCAACCCTCTGTCTCCCACACGACCCGCCCGCCACGGGGGCAAGAAAAGCATGGCCGAGAGTATTTCTTTGTGTCACAGCAAGAATTCGATGCGATGGTGGAGGCAGATGCCTTTGTGGAGTGGGCGCATGTGCACTCCAACCGCTATGGAACTTCCAAAAAAGCCATTGAAGACCGTATGGCTATGGGCGCGGACGTGATTCTGGAAATCGACTTCCAGGGCGCCGTGCAGATCAAAAATGTCTTCAGCAATGCCATTTGCATCTTCATCCTGCCGCCCAGCTGGGAGGAGCTGCGTTCCCGCCTAGAGCGACGTGGCGAAGACTCACCCGAGATCATCGACATGCGCATGAAGAATGCGCAATTAGAGGTCGCACAGGTCGGAAAATTCGACTTCGTTATAATCAACGAACTGTTTGACCGTGCGCTTTTCGATCTGAAAGCCATAGTCCACTCCCAGCGACTCAAGATTTCTGCCCAGCGCCGTGCGCGTGCCGAAACATTCCAAGCGCTGAACATCCTCTAGCTTTCCGGAGAAATTCATGGCCCGCATCACCGTTGAAGACTGCCTCGAGCAGATCCCTAACCGCTTCCAATTGGTTCTGGCTGCCACTTACCGTGCCCGCATGTTGAGCCAAGGCCACACCCCCAAAATCGAAAGCAAGAACAAGCCCGGCGTGACTGCCCTGCGCGAAATTGCGGCCGGTAAAGTCGGCATCGAAATGCTGAAAAAAGTACCGCTGTAAACCCAGCCTGCTGAATTTAAAAAAGCACCGCTTGCGGTGCTTTTTTCATGTGCGGACCACAAGCCGCGTAGCCGCGCTACATTTACACCATGGGCAGCCTTCTTCAAACACCTCCAAGCACCTCGAACGCCGGCAAGTCCGCCAAACCGGGCTCGCCGGTAGCGGCCGTCAACGCCGCTGCAGCCAGTTTTGCCGGACTCACAGCGAAACTGGACTACCTGAGCAGCAGCGATGTAGAGCAGGTGCGGCTGGCCTACCGGTTTGCCGATGAAGCCCATTTGGGCCAACTCCGGAACAACGGAGAGCCGTACATCACCCACCCCATCGCCGTTGCGGCGCAATGCGCGGAGTGGAAGCTGGACGCCCAGGCCCTGATGGCCGCCCTCTTGCACGATGCACTGGAAGACTGTGGCATCACCAAGATTGAGCTGATTGAAAAATTCGGCTCCCCGGTGGCCGAACTGGTAGATGGCCTCACCAAGCTGGACAAGCTGCAATTCAATACCCGCGAAGAAAATCAGGCCGAGTCTTTCCGCAAGATGCTGCTCGCCATGGCGCGCGATGTACGGGTCATTCTGATCAAACTGGCCGACCGCTCACACAACATGCGCACGCTGTCTGATGTGCCGCGTAGCAAGTGGGGCCGGATTTCATCAGAAACACTGGATATTTACGCCCCCATCGCCCACCGCCTGGGTCTGAACCAAACCTACCGGGAGCTGCAGGACCTGTCTTTCCAGCACCTGCGCCCATGGCGCTATGCCATCCTCTCCAAAGCGGTTGCCAAAGCACGCAGCCGCCGGCGCGACCTGATTCAGAAAGTGCAAAAAGAGGTTGAAGAAGTTTTTGCGCAAGCGAAAATGCCTATCCGCATTGCGGGCCGCGAGAAAACCTTGTACTCCATCTACCAGAAGATGGACAAAAAACACCTCAGTTTTGCGCAAGTAACCGACATTTACGGCTTTCGCGTGCTGGTGCCTCAGGTCACCGACTGCTATACCGCCTTGGGCCTGCTGCACCAGCTCTACAAGCCGGTGCCCGGCAAATTCAAGGACCATATTGCGATTGCCAAGGTCAACGGTTACCAGTCATTGCACACCACGCTGGTGGGCCCAGCCGGCATCAACATCGAATTCCAAATGCGGACCGAGGCCATGCACGTGGTGGCCGAATCCGGTGTGGCGGCTCACTGGCTCTACAAGGTCAACAACCCCGAAGACGGTACAGCTGACCGCTTGGGCACCAAATGGCTGCAATCACTGCTCGACATCCAGGACGAAACCCGCGATGCCGCCGAGTTCTGGGACCACGTCAAGGTAGACCTTTTTCCCGACGCGGTGTACGTTTTTACGCCCAAGAGCCAGATCATGGCCTTGCCACGGGGCGCCACTGTGGTGGACTTTGCCTATGCCATTCACAGCAATATCGGCGACCGCACCGTGGCTGCGCGCATCAATGGAGAGCAAGTGCCTTTGCGCACCGAGCTGAAAAACGGAGATGTGGTGGAAGTGGTAACCGCACCGGTATCCACTCCCAACCCGGCATGGCTGGGTTTTGTCCGTACCGGCCGCGCCCGCTCAAAAATCCGCCATCACCTCAAAACCATGGCCCAAACCGAGTCGGAAGGGCTGGGAGCCAAATTACTGGCGCAAGCGTTGCGGGCCGAAGGGATCGAGAGCTTCCCGGAAGACAGCCCGGTATACGCGTCTTTGTGGGACAAGCTGTTGCGCTTTACCGGCAACAAAACCCGCCAAGAGCTGCTGATGGATATCGGCCTGGGCAAGCGGATTGCCAACATCGTGGCCAAACGCATGGTGAATTTGCTCAGCGACACAGGGGAACGCCCCGACGCCCTGATTCTGACCCGCGAGCGCTTTACCGCACACGAAACCAACTCGCTGAGCTCTATCACTCTGGATGGCAGTGAAAACGCCTCCGTGCAATTTGCCCAGTGCTGCCGGCCAGTCCCCGGCGACACCATCGTGGGCTACCTGGGCCGGGGAGAAGGCCTGGTCGTCCACATGGCGGATTGCGGTGTCGCCAAGAAGCTGCAAGCCAGGGACAGCGAGCGCTTTATCGGCGTGGAGTGGGCGGACGAACCGGTGCGCGCTTTCGAAACCGGCTTGATCGTCACCGTGAGCAACGGCAAAGGCGTATTGGCCAAAGTGGCGGCCGCACTGGCGTCTGCCGAAGCAGACATCATCCACATCGATATGGGGGAAGATGGCATGCGTGAGGCTTCTGATTTGCGCTTCATCGTGGGGGTGCGTGACACCGCCCACCTGGAAATTGCATTGCGAAATCTGCGCCGCACACCATCCGTATTGCGCGCCCAGCGGTCAAGCAACGGCGCTAGTTGAGCGTCACACCGATGCAGGTGCGGGGTACTGCACCTTCAGCACCTCGATATCGCACACGCGATCGGGCATCACCAACTTGAGCTCATCGCCCTCGCGGGCCTTCAGCAACGTGCGCGCAATGGGCGAAATCCAGCTCACCTCGCCAACAGCGCTGTTGGCCTCGTCAATCCCTTTGATGGTGATGGTGCGCTCCACATCCTGATCGTCCACATAGGTCACCGTGGCGCCGAAGAAAATCTGCTCGTTGCCGTGGTGCAGTGAGGGGTCTGTGACCTCCGCAATCTCCAGACGCTTGGTCAGGAAACGGATGCGGCGGTCGATTTCACGCAGGCGCTTTTTGCCATAAAGGTAATCGCCGTTCTCTGAGCGATCACCATTGCTGGCGGCCCAGTGCACGATGTCCACAATCTTGGGGCGCTCGTTGTCGATCAGGTCGAGCAACTCATCGCGTAGCGTCGCGAAGCCTTGGGGGGTGATGTAGTTTTTGCCGCCGGCTGGCAGTGCAGGCAGTTGCAGCTCATCATCGTCTGCACCATCGGACTCTTTGGTAAAAGCCTTGCTCATGGATGTGCCCATTGGGGAATCAGAATAAGAAAAAGGTCTGCAACCTTGCGATTGCAGACCTTTACTTTTTGGTGCGGCTGGCAGGAATCGAACCCACGACCCCTTGGTTCGTAGCCAAGTACTCTATCCAGCTGAGCTACAGCCGCTAAGCTTCGTATTCTAGCACGCTTTTTTTCGTACTATCCGGAAAGACCGGAGAAACTTTTTCAAACGCTCTTTTCTGCAGCATTCGGGATGGACGTATTCTACCCTGCCCGCAGACCCAAAATAGCTCTCGCCTCAGAAGGATTTGCAATTGTTCGTCCTGCACGCTGGGCACACGCTGCCAGCGCTTCGATGAGCACACCATTGCCGGCAGCGCGTGCACCATCGGGCAAATAGAAGGTGTCTTCTAGACCGGTCCGCAGCATGCCTCCCAAATCGGCAGTCTTCTGGTGCACTGGCCAGATCTCAGTGCGGCCTATCAAGGTGGTTTGCCACACGCTGTCGGTGGCCATGTACTTGGGCAACAGCGAAAGCAGATCCGCGTCACACGGCATGCCGGAAGCCACGCCCATCACCAGGTTGTATTCCGCACGGCCCATATCGGGCTTGAGCATGCCGTTCTTCAAATACATGGTCACCGACCGGACGATGCCCACATCAAAGCACTCAAACTCAGGATGGGTGCCGCACTCCTGCATCACATCCAAAAACTGCTGCACCTTGGCCACCGGGTTATCGAACACCATGGGCGGCCAGGCCCAACTGCCGTCTTCCTTGAGCTTGAGGTAATTCAGACTGCCCGCGTTGCAGGCGGCAATCTCGGGCTTCACGCGGCGTATGCAGTTCAAGGGGCCGCTGATGTCTTTGCCCACCACGCCGGTGGTCAGGTTGATGATGACGCCCGGGCAAGCCTCGCGGATGGCATTCACAATGCTTTCGGCTACATCCGGGTCCCAACTGGGCATGTGCCCCAGGCCGTCTTCCTGCATGCGCATGTGGATGTGCATGATGCTGGCGCCGGCATTAAACGCATCGCGAGCCTCCGCCGCCATCTGGGCGGGCGTGACAGGTACGGGGTGCTGCTTGGGGTTGGTCAACACGCCGGTCAAGGCGCAGGTCAATATGGCTTTGTCCATGGGATTCCTCAGTGTGTTTCAGTGGAGGCCACATCCGACCCGGCGCTCAGCTCCACCAGCACGGCGCCGGCGTCCACCTGCTCGTCTGCACAGGCATGAACCGCCTGCACTTGGCCCGCCTGTTCGGCACAGAGCCACATTTCCATCTTCATGGCCTCCACGCAGACGAGTTGCTGGCCCTCAGTAACCGCGTCGCCCGGCACCACCAGCACCTGCGTGACCTTACCGGCCACTGGCGATAGTGCACGGCTGGCATCTTTCAAAGCGTCCGCATCGGGGAAGGCCGACACCTCGCTGAACACATGGCTGTCGCCCGCATGCGCCACATGCCATGCACCAGCAGCGAACACGGCAATGGCGGTCTGCGCCACACCATCCAGCTCCAGACGCAGAACGGCGTTTTGCCAAGCGATGACGCGGGCCTGCGCTGTCACCCCATCCATGGTGATGGTGGTCAAGCCTTGACCATCGCTGCTGATGCGCACAGTGCGCACCACTTCACCGCACAGCAACCGCACGCTGTAGGCCGACACACTGTTCGCCCGCCAGCTGCTGCCTTGCTGCTGCGCCAACGTCAAGGCAGCAACTTGCCAGGCCGCCATGGAAGGCACCGGGGCTTGCAGCAGCGGCTCGCCCTGCTCCAGCCACTGGTCGATCAGCGTGGTGGTCATACGCGCTTCGCGGAAGGCGGGGTGATCCACTAAGTCGCTCAGGAAACGACCGTTGTTCTTCAAACCCAGCAAGGGCGCGTTCACCAAAGCCGCACGCAGTCGGCGAATGGCATCGCCGCGGTCACGTCCATGCACGATGACTTTGGCCACCATCGGGTCGTAGAACGGCGAGACCACACTCCCTTGCCGGATGCCATCGTCAATTCGTATGCCGGGCTGCAACGCACGCTCGGGCAGCCAATAGACCACGGTGCCGGTCTGCGGCGCAAAGCCGGTGTACGGGTCTTCGACATACAGGCGTGCCTCGATGGCATGGCCACTCAGGCGGATGTCCTCCTGCCGCGCAGGCAAGGGCTCGCCCGCTGCTACTTGCAGCTGCCACTCCACCAGGTCGAAACCGGTGATGCATTCGGTAACCGGATGCTCCACCTGGAGGCGCGTGTTCATTTCCAGAAAGTAGTGTTTGAGGTGCTCATCGACGATGAACTCCACCGTGCCCGCACCGCGGTAGCCCACCGCCAGCGCCGCGGCCACGGCATCGCGCCCCATGGCCTCGCGCATGGCGGGGCTGACCACCGGGGACGGCGCTTCTTCAATCACCTTTTGCCGGCGTCGCTGGGCCGTACAGTCGCGCTCACCCAGGTAGACCGCATTGCCGTGCGCGTCCGCAAACACCTGTATTTCGATGTGGCGGCCGTTGTCTATCAAACGTTCCAACATCAGCGTGCCATCACCGAATGCGCTGATAGCTTCCCGGCGGGCGCCATCCAGGCCGGGCTGCAATTCGGCGTCTCTGCGGACCAGTCGCATGCCGCGTCCACCGCCACCGGCCACGGCTTTCACCAGCAATGGGTAGCCTAATCTGTGCGCCTCCTGCGTCAGCACCGCGCCGCTCTGGTCAGCACCCAAATATCCCGGTGCGCATGGCACGCCAGCTTGCAACATGCGCTGCTTGGCCAAGGCCTTGTCGCCCATGGCGGTGATGGCGTCCGGTGGCGGGCCGATGAACACCACGCCCGCATCGGCACAGGCCTTAGCAAATGCAGCGTTCTCGCTCAAGAAGCCATAGCCGGGGTGCAAAGCATCTGCGCCGGTTTTGCGCGCGGCTTCCAGAATGGCGTCTACTTTGAGGTACGACTCGGCGGCCGGTGAGGGGCCGATGTGCACGGCCTCGTCGGCCAAGGCCACATGGGGTGCGTCGCGGTCGGCATCGCTGTAAACGGCCACGGTTTGGTAGCCGAGTTTGCGGGCGGTGCGGATGACGCGGCATGCGATTTCTCCGCGGTTGGCGATCAGAATTTTGCTAAACATCCAAGACCTCTTCCTTTGGCGCCTGCGGGGCGATGCGCTTTGCTCCGTGTCCCCCGCCCGCTTTGCGGGCTCCTCCTTGACCTACGCAAAGCGCATCGCCCCACAGGCTTGGAGTGGCTTTGTTGGTTGACCATAAATTCATGTCACGGCCCAGGTTGGTTTGCGTTTTTGTATGAATGCGGTCATGCCTTCCAAGCCTTCGGCGCTTTGCGCTGAGTGGGCGAATACGGCTGCGGCTTGCTCCACCAGATCAGCAGCCGGGCTAAAGCGCGCTTGCTGCATCAAGGCTTTGGTGGCGGCCAAGGCGCCGGGGGCGCAGGCCAATAAGTCGGAGAGCACGCGACTCAGTGTCTGCGGCAGGTCGTCAGCACTGTACAGCTCATGCACCAAGCCCATTCTGTGCGCCGCAGTTGCGTCCAAGCGCCCGCCGGTCACGGCCAAACGCTTGGCCTGCGAATAGCCCAAGCGCTCGACCAGAAACGGCGCGATCTGTGCAGGCACCACGCCCAGCGACGTCTCGGGCAGGCGGAACGAAGCACTGTCTTCCGCCAGCGCCACGTCGGCCACACAGGCCAGGCCGAAGCCGCCGCCCATGACCGTGCCTTCGAGCACGGCCACCACGGCCAGCGGGGTCTGGGCGTAGGCCACGCACAGGCGGCCGAAGGCGGCGTTCACCTCTGCAATCGGGTCGGGCGCGCCAGCCTCGCGCTGCATGGAGCGCATGCGTGCGCCAGCCATGTCTTTGAGGTCCGCACCCGCGCAGAAGTGCCCGCCTGCGCCGCGCAACACCACCACGCGCACAGCGCCTTCGTTGCCTGCGGTGGCCTCAGCCGCCTGCAACGCTTGTTGCAGCTCGGCCACCATTTGCAGCGACATGGCGTTGCGCGCCTCAGGCCGGTTCAGGGTGATGTGCAACACCGCCCCCACCTGCTCTGCGCGGATATGCCCGTAGCCTGGCGCAGGCGTGTCCGCTCCTTTTTCAGGAGCTGCTTGCGCAATATACATGGGCGCCAGCGGGCTATTTGACTCAGAAACCTGCATAGCTCAGGCGGCTTTACCGGGCAAGGTGCCTTCGAGCTTGCAGATGATGCCAAGCATGATTTCGTCCGCCCCGCCACCAATCGAGATGAGGCGGCTGTCGCGGTAGGCCTGCGAGATCGGGTTATCGGCGGTGAAGCCCATGCCGCCCCAGTACTGCAGGCAGCTGTCGGTCACCTCGCGGCTCAAGCGGCCCGCCTTGAGCTTGGCCATGGAGGCCAGCTTGGTCACATCCTTGCCGCCCACGTATTGCTCCACCGCACGGTAGGTGAGCGCGCGCAGGCACTCCACCTCGGTGCGCAGCTCGGCCAGGCGGAAGTGCACCACCTGGTTGTTGAGGATGGGCTGGCCGAAGGTCTGGCGCTGGCGGGTGTAGTCGATGGTGAGGTTGATCAGGTTGTCCAGCGAGCGCAAGCTGCTGGCCGCGCCGTAGAGCCGCTCCTCCTGGAACTGCAGCATCTGCAGCATGAAGCCCATGCCCTCCTGGCCGATCAGGTTACGCTGCGGCACCCGCACGTTGTCAAAAAAGAGCTGGGCTGTGTCGCTGCTGTGCATGCCGATCTTTTCGATCTTCTGGCGGGTGATGCCCGGCGCATCCATGGGCACGATGATGAGCGACTTGTTCTTGTGCACCGCGCCTTCGCTGGTATTGGCCAGCAGGCAGCACCAGTCGGCCTGCATGCCATTGGTGATCCACATCTTGGAGCCGTTGATCACGTAGTCGCCGCCGTCTTTGCGGGCTGTGGTCTTGAGGGCGGCCACATCCGAGCCGCCGGTTACCTCGCTCACGCCTATGCAGCCCACCATGTCGCCCGCAATCGCCGGCGCCAGATACTGGTTGCGCAGCTCGTCGCTGCCGAAGCGTGCCAGTGCCGGAGTGCACATGTCGGTCTGCACGCCGATGGCCATGGGCACACCGCCCACATTGCTGTCGCCCAGCGCCTCAGCCATCACCATGGAGTAGCTGAAGTCCAGCCCCATGCCGCCGAACTCGGTGGGGTACTTGATGCCCAGCAGCCCGAGGTCGCCCATCTTCTTGAACAAGGCACGCGCCGGGAAGATGCCCGCTTTCTCCCACTCCGCAGTGAAGGGGTTGATCTCGTTGGCCACAAATTTGCGCACCGTGTCGGCAATCTGGGTGTGCTCGGAGGTGAATTTCATGGGGTGTCCTCGGGTCGTTGTAATGAGTGAGTCGGTCAGCCGCGCTCAGAGGCGGGCCACACCAAAAGTGTTGGCGTTCAGCCGGCGGTCAGCGGCCTCGGCAGCCAGCGCCAGGCACAGGCCCAGAATGCGGCGGGTGTCGCGCGGGTCGATCATTCCGTCGTCCCACAAGCGGGCGGTACCAAAGAGGGCCGCGCTCTCTTTGTCCAGCCGCAGGCGCAGCCCGTCGGACATGGCTTTGAGCGCTTCGTCATTCGCCTCCATGCCCATACGCTCCACCTTGGCGCGGTTCACGATGTCCATCACCTTGGCGGCCTGCGCGCCGCCCATGACTGCGGTGCGCGCCGTGGGCCAGCTGAAAATAAAGTTCGGGTCAAACCCGCGCCCACACATGCCGTAGTTGCCCGCTCCATACGAGCCGCCCAGCACTACGGTGAACTTGGGCACGCGCGCGTTGGCCACCGCCTGAATCATCTTGCTGCCGTGCTTGATAGCGCCATTGCGCTCGGCTACCGAGCCCACCATGTAGCCGGTGGTGTTCTGCAAAAACAGCAGCGGTGTGCCGCTCTGGTCGCACAGCTGGATGAACTGCGCCGCCTTGGTAGAGCCCGCGGGTTGAATCGGCCCGTTATTGCCCAGAATGCCCACCAGCCGCCCCTCGATGCGGGCGTGGCCGCACATCATCTCGGGGGCATAGCCGGCCTTAAACTCCAAAAAGTCCGAGCCATCCACCAAGCGGGCAATCACCTCGCGCACGTCGTAGGGCTCGCGCTCGTCGGCAGGGACGATACCCATCAGCTCCTGCTCGTCAAACAGTGGTGCGGCAAAGCCGGCGCCCTGGGCTGGAGCTGGTGGTGCAGTGTCCCAGTTGATCTTGTCCATCAGCTCGCGGGTCAGGGCGATGGCGTGGGCGTCGTCTTCAGTGAGGTACTCACCCAGGCCGGTCACTTGCGCATGCGTCTCGGCGCCACCCAGCTCGTCGTCTGTGCAGTCCTCGCCGATGGCGGCTTTCACCAAGGGGGGGCCTGCCAGGTAGATGCTGCTGCGCCCGCGCACCAACACCACGTAGTCCGACAAACCCGGCAGATACGCGCCACCCGCCGTGCTGGAGCCATGCACCACCGAGATTTGCGGAATACCCGCTGCCGACATGCGCGCCTGGTTGGCAAAGCTGCGCCCGCCCTCCACAAAGATTTCCGACTGGTACATCAGGTTGGCGCCGCCACTCTCCACCAGGTAAATCACCGGCAGCTTGTTCTGCAGGGCCACCTCCTGGGCGCGCAGCGCCTTCTTGAGGCCCATGGGTGCAACCGTGCCGCCTTTGACCGCACTGTCGTTCACCGAGATCAGGCAGCGCTTGCCCGCCACGGTGCCGATGCCGATGATGGAGCCGCCGCCCAGCACGGCCTTTTTGCCGTCGTCGTCGTGCATGTTGAGGCCTGCCAAGCGGCTCAGCTCCAGGAACGGCGAGTTGCGGTCCAGCAGGCGGGCCACGCGTTCACGCGGCAACAGCTGGCCGCGCTTCTCAAACTTTTCGCGCTTGCTTTCCGACTCGGCAATCACCATGTCCTGCAAGCGCTGCACCTCGGCCAGCAGGCCCTGCATGCGCTGGGCATTGGCGGCAAAGGCATAGCATCGCGGGTTGATCTTGGAACGCAGGGCAGGCATAGGTCTGGGCTTTCTGAGTTGCTTGACGCATTAGAGGCCAGGGTGACGTTAACGTCAACCAGTTGCCGTATAGGTGTTTTCACTGTGCCTTACGTTATGCTCGGCCACTACCATCCGCCACGGTCCATTCGATTTACCCGACACCGGAGAACACCACATGTCCCTCGAATCCGCAACCCAAGCCATCCGCGCCAAAGTGGGCATTGATAGCGGCCTCAACGCCACCCTGAAGTTCGACATGGGCGCTGACGGCGTCATCGTCATCGACGGTGCCAGCACCCCCAACACGGTTAGCAACACCGACACCGATACCGACTGCACTGTGGGTATCACCTTGGACAACCTGCAAGCCATGCTGGACGGCGACCTGGAGCCCGCCACCGGCTTCATGGCCGGCAAACTCAAGGTCAGCGGCAACATGGGTGTGGCCATGCGCCTGCAACGCGTGATCTGACCCTGCGCATGGCCAAAAATGCCCCTGTGCCCGACGCCCTGACCGACGCGCAAGCGTTTGTCGACTCCCACCGCGACGAGGGCACCACCGAACTCTTCGGCATCACCGAGCTGTGCCGGGAGTTCGGCATCACCCTGCGGGCGCTGCGCTTTTATGAAGACAAGGGCCTGCTCGCCCCCCGCCGGGTGAACGGCGCCCGCGTCTACACCCGGCGCGACCGGGCGCGGCTGGCCCTGATCCTGCGGGCCAAGGCCATCGGCTCGCCGCTCTCAGAAATCAAAACCTATCTCGATTTGTATGGCGACCACGGCGAAGGCCGCGCGCAGCAGCTGCAATACGTCATCTCCCGCACCGACAACGAGATCACCGAGCTGGAGAAAAAGCGCGCCCAGATCGACGCCACCCTGGCCGAGCTGCGCGTCATCAACGGCAGCTGCCGCGCCCTGCTGATCGAACGCCAACGCAAGCCCAAGGCCAAAGCCTGATCACTCGGGGTTGAGTGCCAAATCGGCCTCTAGCGCTCATGGAATATGCGCGGGCAGCTCCTAAAATAGGAGCAAATACAAACTCACTGCGCGCTGCTCACTTGCCCAGCAAGCCCTTGAACAGGTCTTTGGCCTTGTCTTTCACGGCGTCTTCGACCTTGGTTTTGATCTCCTGCTTTTTCTCTTCCACCCTGGCCTTGGTGGCGTCTTCCAGCATGGCGCCGAATTCGATTTTGTAGCTCAGCGCCTCAAACGGGCCGCTCAGGCGCACCGGCACGGTCAGGCCTTTGAGCTGGTTGGCGTCTTTGCCACCCTGCCCTTCGCCGCTGGCCACCACCGTGGCCTTGGCCAGGTAGTTCATCTGGCCCGCACCCACATCGATATCGCCCGCACCGCCCAGCCGGATGAAGGGGGACTTCATGCTCAGGTCGTCGTTGCGGGCCACGCCGTTGGCGATTTTGAAGCTGGCAGTCAGTTCCGAAAAGTCGGTCTTCTGGCTCGCATTGGCCGCCTGGGTGCTGTCCGCCTGGCCCAGCTTGGCTTTCACATCGCGCAGGCTTTGCGCGAGGTTGATGCCCTTGATGGCGCCGTCTTTGAGCGCCACTGCCGCGCTGCCGCCCAGCACCTTTTTGAACGCGCTCACCGTCTCGCCGCGGGTGTTCACATCCAGCGTGATGTTGCCGCGGCCTTCGAGCATGTCTTTGTTCAGCAGGTCTTTCATCAGCGGGTTGATGCTCACGCCCTGCAGGTTCTGGCGCAGGGCGATCTGGTTGTCATTGGCGTTCACCGACACGCTGCCGCTGGTGCTGCCTTCATAGAGCTTCATGCTCAGCGGCGCCACATCGAGCTTGCCACCGGCCAACCCCAGCTTGGCGTTGATTTGCGCCAGCTTGAGCTTGGCCACCTGCAGGCTGCCGATGTGGATGTTGCCCTGCACCGTGGGCCCTTTGAGGGCGGCCAGGTTGATGGTCGCATCTTTGCCCGTAGCCTCTTTGGCCGATGCCTCGCTCGCAGGTTTGGGCGGCAGATATTTGTCCACATTCAGCTGGTCAATGTCCAGGTCAAAGCCCAGCGACAGAGGCGCGAACCTGGCCACGTTGAGCTTGGTGGAGATGTTGGATTCATCAAACTTGGTAGCAAGGGCCAAGGCCGCGCTTTGCTGCGCCAGGTTCACTTGCAGACTGCCATTCAGCGGCAGACTGAGCTGCTTCATGGGCATGTCGGGGTGGGCCAGGTCCAGGCTGCCGGTGAGCTTGCTGATGCGAATGGCGTCGGCATTACCCTCTACCCCGCTCAGCGCCAGCTTCAGCAGTGCACTGCGGCCACTGCCCTGCACACCCGCACTCAGGGTGACTGCCTCGCCGCTGGAGCGGGCGGGCGACAAAGCCAGTTTGGGCGCGTCCAGCGCGAGGCTGAAGCCGTCGGCCCCGGCCCGGCCTTTGATGGCGAGGCTCAGCTTTTCGATATTGGCCGTTTTAGCGCCCGTGTCCGCCTGCACATGGCCGGTGGACAGGCTCAGGTTGTTGATGTTGGTGGTGCTGCCAGCCTGCTCGTCGCGCCAAGTGAGCTGGGCATCGGCAATGCGAATGGCAGCCACGTCGATCTTGAGGGGCTCTGCCGGCTGCGCAGGTGCATCGGCCGGCGCGGGCTGGGCGCTTGGGTCGCCCAGCAGGTCGGCAATGTTCAGGCTGCCGTCTTTGCGCTTGATGAGGGTGGCCTTGAGGCCGGTCACGTCCAGAGCGCGCACCTGCACTTGTTTGCTCAGCAGCGGCATCACCGCCACCGAAACGCGGGCCGACTGCAGGGCCGCAAACTCGGTGCTGCAGCCCCGCTCCGAGAGGGTGACGCCGTCAAGCTGAATGCCCACATCCGGCCACACCGAGAGCTGGGGCTTGCCCGCAATCACCAGCGTGCGCTGCTTTTGCTCCAGTACGGTGCGGCTGATTTCGGCCTTGATCTTGTCGCCATCAAACAGCGCAAACAAGGCGCCCACCGCCACGGCCAACAGGCCCACCACCGCCAGAACCACCCACCCGACTATGCGAAGCGCTTTCATGCCTACCCCTTTATGCCAACCACCACCATGGTGCGCGGTCATTCTAGGGGGGGCGGGTGAGCCGCGTCGGTGCGGCAGGGCTTCAGGCCAGCATCGGGTCTTTGGTGATGAAGTACTTGCGGGCGTAGGCCACCAGCTGGGCGTCAGTGGGGTGGTCTATGCTTTCCACACCCACTACTTTGTTGCCCACCTGCGGGTCGTGGCTGTGCAGGTGCTTGATAAGCTGCAGCTTGGCCTGCGCGGGGCCCACCACCAAGATTTCTTCAGCGCCCTTGAGCGCCTCGGCAATGGCGTGGAAGTACTGCTTGTCTTCGGCTGCCTTGCCCGAGCCCACTACGCCGCTCTTGGCGTGCACATGCGAATGCGGGTGCTTGGGCCGCACGATGGAGGCCTCCACATCATCCGGCGCAATGTGCATGACGTGTGCTTCAGAGTGATCCAACCAGACAACGGCGTGGTAATGCGACATGGTGTGTTTTCCTAAGTGATGAACAACATAGTCAGCGTATGCCTCTGGCTGCATGGCGTGTTGCGCTGCGTCAAGGCGCGCGCAAACGGTAGAACCACGCTTTACATACAGTACATTTTGAGGATTGCGCAACAGGCCTTGGCCTGTGCAGCAAGCGCACCGTCTTGACCCGTTTTAACGAGAAAGCAGCAGCCCCATGTCTTCTGTGCCCCACCTGCCTATGGCCCACCCCACTGTGCGTACCGGCCGCGCCCTGCTGGCCGCCGGCTTGATCGCCAGCGCGCTCTCCGGTTGCGCCATCTGGCCCAAGGCGCTGACCTGGGGCTCAGACGACACACCGCCACCCGCCCCTGCTGCCCAACCCGTCACGCCCCCACCCGCACCGCCGGTAGTGGTGGAAGAAGCCCCCAAGCCCAGCCCGGCACCGGTGCCCGCCAGCACCGCAGACACGGCACCCCTGGAGCCCCAGCCGGTCATGAAGTCCACCCCCGTGATGGCACCGCCCGAACCCGCGCCAGCCCCGGTCGCAGCCAAAGGCAAAGGCAAAACTCCAGCCGGTGCGCACAGCGCGGCCGACCACAAGACCAGCGCGAAATCAGCCGCTCCCAAATCAGGTAGCGGCGAATTGGTACCCGGCTTCTATATCAACGTCGGTTTGTTTGCCGTGCCCACCAACGGCACCAACGCCTTCCGCACCCTAGAGAAGGCTGAGCTGCCCGTGTTCACCGATGTGGTGAAGAGCAAAAAAGGCCCCCTCACCCGCGTGCGCGTGGGCCCCTACCTGAGCAAGGCCTTGGCAGATGCTGCGGCCGAGAAGATCAAGGGGATGAAGCTGGAAGCGGTGGTGTTTCAGCACTAAGGTACGGGTGCACTGATTGCTGCTGCGCGGAATAAAGAAAGCCTGTGGGTCGTGAGACGCACAGGCTTTTTCTTTGGAGACACTTAAAAGTGAAGAGGCGTGCTGGTTAAGCGCACCGTTGAAGGTGAAGGTTATGCAGTCGCAGTCTTGCGACGCGCAAAGCGACCCACCATCAACAAACCAGCCAGCATCAACGCATAGCTCTCAGGTTCTGGCACAGCCGTCGTGATGCGGGCTCCGCCTGCACCCGAAATTTGCAAGGGATCGGCGATGCTGGCAGACACGCCACCACATTCGTAGGCACATCCATCAGGATCTTCCCAGCGCGCAAAACTCGAGAGGGTGTAAGTGACATCCACGACCTGACCCGCCGCAAAAGAACCCAAGTTCACTGCACCTGCAAAACCCGTAATGGTGTAACTTGCGTTTTGATCTTGACGTTGGTACTCATCATCAACAGCGGGCTGGTACCAGACATCGTCATGCGCAACCGTTGCACCGGTTTGCACGAAACTAGCGCCAGCCCCATTCAGAGTCAAAGTCTGACTAGCGCCCCAAACGGATTGCCCATTCACAGAAATGTCAGCAATAAAGCCACCTTGCATGTTGCGTGTGGCTACATTCGCGGTCCACCCTCCCAACCTCACGTATCCACCAGTGATATCGATGTTCATCTGATAGCTCGTGGGTACCAAGCCACTCACAAAACTGGTGTGCCAAACCGAAGAGCTCACGCCAACACCGCCGGCTCGCAGGCCAACCGAACTGTTCATATCACCCGACACACTGGTGTACGCATCCAAATTCATGTAGGTCGAATGCCCGGCGGCCTCAGGGTCATCTGTTCTCACGAAGTCGTCGGAAGTGGCAGAGACCTCGGAGCTCCCTGCGTTAGCAACAGAGGCCCCATTCAATGTTTCGAGATAGGTCCCCGCATTGAGCCCGGACGGGTTGTAGGACACGATTGCTTTTACGTCTTGCGCGTGGGCAGAGCCCAGAACAGACATGGTCACTGCAACGCCGGTAGCCCAAACCTTCAAATTGCCCATATTCGTACTTTGGTTTTAATTCATCGAAACGAGCGACTGCAATGACAGCCCCTCCCCACGAACGAGTTTAAAGACCACTAGCCACGCAAGGGATAGTTCTTTCAGACTATGCGCTGAGGACTTCGGGAAATAAAAAAACCCGCTGCGAAAGTCGCAACGGGTTTTTGAGGGGTGTTCGAATGGTAGGCCGTGACAGACTTGAACTGTCGACCAAAGGATTATGAGCATGGTTACGGCTAATGTTGTTTTTCGCCACTCGTCGCCCTCTGTAGACAACGGACGTTAACAACCTCAACAGCCCTGCGGGTTCAAACGGCAAAACTCGGTAAACCGTGACTGGCCTCGATGAATGCTCACGGTAGCAAACGTGCGATCTATTGCTACAAAAGGCACGGGTTCCGTAGCCACTACGTAGCAAGATTTCCCGCATGCACAAAGACCAATCAACCCCCAGCAACCGTCTGAACTTTACCAAGCGAGCCCTCGACCGGCTGACGCTGCCGTCCGAAGGCGTGGCCTACTTCTACGACACAGACACCAAAGGACTCGCGATCAGTGTCGGCAAGACCGGCCGGAAGAGTTTTCTGCTGTACCGCAAGATCCAAGGCCGACCGGAGCGCGTCAAGATCGGCCGCTACCCAGATGTGACCATCGAGCAGGCCCGCAAGACCGTCGCGGCGCTGAATGCAGACATCGCGCAGGACCTCAATCCAGCCGAGTCAATGCGAGCCCGACGCAGCGAGATAACGCTGGCCGACTTCTTCAAGGTGTACTACGAGCGTCACTCGTCCGTCCGCAAGATCTCCCACAAGGAAGACCTCGATAAGTTCAAGCGCCACATCAACACGACTGATTACGGAGTCAACCTTGCGAAGCTACGACTGTCGGACATCACGCGCGCTCAGCTGATCTCCCATCACGCAAAGATGGGCCACATCCCGACGACGGCCAACCGCGTGATTGCACTCATCAGCTCGATGTACAGCCGCGCCATCCAGTGGGGCTACTTCGACGGCAACCATCCCTGCCGGGGAATGGACAAGTACAGGGAGAAGTCCCGCTCAAGATTCGTACTCCCCGATGAGATGCCCCGCCTGATGCTGGCCATGGAGCATGAAACGAACGAGCTGGTGCGTGACTTCGTGAAACTCGCCCTGTACACGGGTGCACGCCGCAGCAACGTCATGTCGATGCAATGGCCGGATGTTCACCTTGAACGCAAGGAATGGAGCATCGAGAGAACCAAAAATGGCGAGCCACAGACCGTGCTGCTGACCCCCGAGGCCATCGAGGTTCTGGAACGAAGAAAGAAGGCTGCCCAAGGCAGCAATTCACTTTTCGTGTTCCCTGGTTCCGGCGAATGCGGTCATTTGGTGGAGCCACGAGGGGCTTGGGAGCGCATGCTGGCGCGCGGCACGGCGTTGGGTTTGGTTGAGGCGTTGGCGGAGAAGGCAACGGCCAAGACCTTCGACTACCAACTTGCCCTTGAAGAGGCCATCGACTTCCCGGTCCAAACCATCGAACGCTACACGCCATTGGCGGAGAAGCACGGGCTGCACTTGCAGCACTACGAGATGCGTGACCTGCACATTCATGACCTGCGCCGCACTTTGGGCTCTTGGCTTGCCAGCAGCGGCACCAGCCTGCCCATCATCGGCAGGGTTCTGAATCACAAGACCCCGGAAGCCACCAAGGTCTACGCTCGATTGATCGTCGCCCCAGTTCGCCACGCCATGGAAGAAGCCACGGCGGCCATGCGCAAGATCGGCGAGCAGTAGAACCCCAAGGCGCGGGGCCGATTGAATTTCGCATCACTTGAACAAAAGTAGTGCGGATATTAAACTACCCCTCATGAATCAGTCTGACCACATCCTCGAACTGGCCCGGCACCGGCGCGTGCTGCGGGCAGCGGATGTTCGCGAGCATGGCTGGTCACCGCAGCTGCTGATCCGGCTGCATCAGGCTGGCAAGCTGCAACGGTTCGCCCGTGGCCTATACGGACTGCCCGACGCCGAAGTCACCGAGCACCAGACGCTGACCGAGGTCTGCCAGCGTGTGCCCAAGGCCGTGCTGTGCCTTCTGAGTGCGCTGCAATTCCATGAGATCGGCACGCAACTTCCGCACGAAGTGTGGATCGCGCTGCCCGAGGCTACGCAAACCCCGGCCCTAAGCTACCCCACGCTGCGCATCACGCGCCTGCGCGGCGCCGCCTACAGCGACGGCATCGAGACCGTGACCGACCACGGCGCCCCCATCCGGGTGTACAGCGCCGCCAAGACGGTGACCGACTGCTTCAAGTTCCGCAACAAGATCGGACTAGACGTGGCACTGGAGGCGCTGAAGGATGCTTGGCGCAGCCGCAAGGTCACCATGGCCGAGCTGAGCCACTTCGCCAAGATCAACCGGGTCGAACGTGTCATGCAGCCCTACCTGGAGGCGGTGACACAATGACCGGCAACCTCTCCGCGTCAATCCTGGCTCGACTGCTGACCCTCGCCAAACAGCGCGGCGACGACTACAACCTGCTGCTGAACCGCTTCGGGATGGAGCGCCTGCTGACGCGCATCAGCATCTCACCGCATGCCGAACGCTTCCTGCTGAAAGGCGCCCTGCTCTTTGCGCTCTGGTATGACAACCCGCACCGACCGACAAGGGACGCCGACTTGCTGGGGTTCGGCCCTGACGACGAGGCGAACCTGATCGCCACCTTCCGCGAAATCGCCGCCATGGACCTGGGGGACGGCATCGTGTTTGACCCCGACTCCGTGAAGGCCGATGCCATTCGCGAGGACAACACCTACGGCGGCACCCGCATCACGCTGGTGGCACGCATCGGTTCCGCACGCTGTGCCCTGCAGATCGACGTCGGCTTCGGTGATGCCGTTACGCCGGGGCCACAAACAGTGGCTTACCCCACATTGCTGGGCGACTTCCCAGCCCCCACGCTGCGGGTCTATCCGGTCTACACCGTGATCGCCGAGAAGTACCAGGCCATGGTGATGCTTGGGCAAGCGAACAGCCGCATGAAGGATTTCTTCGACCTGGCGGTCATCGCGCAGCGCACGGAACTGGACGTCGCCACGCTGGCCACCGCCATCGCCGCCACCTTTTCTCGACGCCAGACCGCCCTGCCCACCGAGCGGCCCTTGGCACTGACCCAGCAGTTCAGCGAAGACGCCGCAAAGCTGCGCCAGTGGCAGGCCTTCCTGAACAAGAACCGCATCGAAGCCGCGAGCCTGGGTGAGACCGTCGCACTGCTGGACGACCTGCTGTGGCCACCGACGCAGGTTGCGGCTTCTGGCAGTCAGGCGACAGCCACATGGCGTCCCGAAGCCCTGCGCTGGGTCTAGCCCAACCTGCAACGGCTTCGGGCATCTTCAAAGCAGCGACGGAATCTTTCGCTTCTCGACCGGCCGGATGTAGCGGGCCAGCACGGCATCGCTGCGGTGCCCAGTCTGCTCGCGGATGAGCCATGTGGGCAGAGACGCCATCGCCGCCGTGGTCACGTAGCCTGCGCGGAGACTGTGACCTGAAAATTCTTCCGGCTCACGCCCCATGGCCTTGGCCGCGCGCTTCACGATCAAGGCCACCGACTGCGCCGTCAGCGGGTCATCTGACACCACACCGCCCTTGGTCACCGAGCGGAACAGCCAGCCGGTCTCGATGCCCGCCACCGCCAGCCACGCCTTGAGGCTCTGGATGGGGCACCGCTCGCCGCTGGCCTGCGGCAGAAACACCGAACGCCCCTTGCCAAACTGATCGGTCTTGGAATACCGAAGCAGCACCTCGGCATGGGTCTCGTGGAAGGTCACGTCCTCCACCCGCAAGGCCACCAGCTCAGCACGGCGGAACGCACCGGCGAAACCGACCAGCAGCAAAGCCCTGTCTCGCGCTGCCTTAGTGGGGTGTGACTTCTGCTGGTCGAGCACGGCCAGCATCTCCAGCAGCACGTCGCGGGTGATTGGCTTCACTGCACGCTGGCGGGTGCCGTGCTGGCGGCGGATGCCTTTCATGGTCGCCACGACCACATCGGCCCGCGTCGGTGACTTCAGCCCTTGGTCGCGGTGGGCCTGCGCGATGGACACGCAACGCCGCTCCAGCGTCGCCACTTTCATGGCCGGGGCCAACTTCGCCAAGTACTCCGCCACCATGGCCGGAGTTGCCGGTATGGCCCCGCCGTGCTGGATGAAATGGCGCACATCGCTGGCGTAGGCCCGCTTGGTGGCTTTCGAGCTGGCAGAGGCGACATAGCCAGCCACGGAGCCGGTCGGCGGCTTCTCTGCCGTTTTGGCTGCGGTACTGGCGGTCGATTCTTCGCTCGATGCTGGCGATTTGGTGCCAGCCGATGCGTGCGGCTTTTTGGTGGTCATTTTGGTAGTGATAAGTGCGTGCTATCGCTACGAACGCAGCGACAAAAAAGCCGTGCGGCGCGAGCGCGGCACGGCGGAATGAGCTGGCCGCAACTTTGCGCTGCGGCCTGCGGACGGTGATTTGGGGTTAGTAGCAGCTGGGCAGCAGCACCGTGGTGACCGACCGGTCCCACTCGGTGATGACCCACACGACCGCCGGGTCGCCTTCCTTGCCAATGTCGAACAACGAGAAGATGCGTGATTCACCAGACAAAACAGCCTGCCAGTTGGCATTGCGATCCTCCGCGCACATGGCGTCCCACTCGCACCGCTGGTGACGGCGCAGCAAGTCGAGGACGTTCCCACCGCGCTTTTCGATCAATCGCAGCGCGGGCGGCGTGGCGACGACATCGCCCAACTCGAAGAGCACGGGCGGGTGGATGGCGATGGGCAGTGGATCGTTGGGCGATGCAGGGCCTGCCTTGGGAGGCATGGCGGATTTTTGAGACATGGGGTTTCCTTCAGATGGGGTTGCGCCAACCTGCCCGCCAGAAACGACAAAGGGCTGAGACAAAACGTCTCAGCCCTTGGCGATGACCGGCAGCGGTCGGCAGATTTGCTTGCGCGGCGCGGCTGACCAGTTGAAGTCAGCCACCGCCGCGTCGTCACAGTAGCGCGGGGCGAAACCGGCCGCAATCTCGGTGTGACTTCGCTTCAGACGAACCAGAAATCACCACACATCCCAGCTGTCGTCATCGGACGACTTGGCGTCAGGGGTGGGCGCGCTGCCATTCGGGACGGCGTAGCCCGGTGGGACCGCGCCCTGACGAGCCGCCCTC
Organism: Rhodoferax bucti; assembly: GCF_005876985.1. Lineage (GTDB taxonomy): Bacteria > Pseudomonadota > Gammaproteobacteria > Burkholderiales > Burkholderiaceae_C > Allorhodoferax > Allorhodoferax bucti. The sequence continues at coordinate 176,689 of NZ_VAHD01000002.1, read as the reverse complement.
ACCAGAATGTCGCCCGAATCGAGCAGACGGATGTAGAGCTGGTCGCCGCATTGCAGACCGGCCCGCTCGGCAATATGGCTCGGCACTCGAACACCGAGCGAATTACCCCATTTCGACAGCTTGCTTGGCATGGTGTTGCACTCACTTCATTGATACACATTGGCTATTGCAAATTGGCAGCAGGTGCCCTTGCTAACCATGCTTCTGTCTTTGTAGTGCTGTCTTGTAAAGGCTCCGGGCGGAATTTCCCGCATCAACCAGGAGCAATCCACCATGCAAGCTCAGACCATCGAACGCCGCTTCAAGGCAAACCGGGTCTTCATCAACAACCAAGTGCGGATGGGTAACTACACCCGCTTTGACCTCTGGTGCGGCCTCATCGTCAACGTCTACGACACCGGCAGCGTGGTCGTTCAAGGCCGCATCCGCGCGTTCCCTTATCCCTACGACCCTCTGCCGGGGATTCGCAAGAGCCTGCCCTTCGACACCGCTTGGCAGTTCTCCCGCGCCAAGAAGTAAGGTCAGTCCGGTGGCGGTCGGTGGACCGCCACGGCGGTCTGCACGGTGATCCGACAGGATTACACCTCTGAGGCTGGAGGGCAAAAGTGCGAGCAAGGCGCTTAAACCGTATGCCAATCCCCTATCTTCATTCAGGTCGAGCGTCAACCCTCAGGACTTGAAGTAGTCGCTCAACCTGTCTACGCCCTTTTTGAAGCCTGATCGAACGACATGATCTAAGAGATGAATATTCCAGTGATCTTTGTATGACCCTGATCCATACGTCTTCTTGTCAGCTTTAGAACCAATAACAAACTCGCCATTGGAACTCCAAACTTGCACATCACTCCATGAGAGACGCACTTTTTCATTAGCCCCCAGAAACTTGTGCTTCTCAAGAGTTACACATCGATCCTCAACGATCATGTTGCCAAAGTGAAGAGCTTTCCCTGCCTCCAGCGCCTCACTCATTTCAATCATGAGCCGTACACAAACAGCCCTCCACAGGGCCTCAATGAATCCTGAGTACGTGGCTTCCTTCCGGAGACTAATTGAAGTTGCACCTGATCGACTCGCAAAAGCAATTTCATAGTCCGTACCTGTAGGAATGCCATTGACCGAGTTACGCACTGCGCCCCAGCGCACAGCAGTAATGGAATCAAGTGGGTACCGCACCCCTTTCCAGTTAATTCCATCGACAGAAATCGATAATGAATCCTTGAAGACAACCCCCACGTCAGCGGAAAACGAAATAGCACGAGCCCACTCGGCTTCTCTGGCCTTAGATTGCGCCTCCGCAACTGTTCGCTTGGATTGAATTTCTGAGAGCGCACTGGCATCCTGCTCAACCCTTTCAGCAAACTCCGGCAACTCAGCAAATATTTCCCCGAGCAACCTTGTAAGTCTTCTGGACTGATTGATCTGGTCGTGCTCATTGAACAGGTCGATGGCCAGACTTCTGATCGCGTAAGCCAACGTATTGCTGGCATCGTGGTCAATGCCGCGTGCCTTCGCGCTCAATTGAATGGGCTGAGCGAAGCGATCCCAGTTCCTGGCCACACGCTCCAACTTGTCAATCAACGGCGCCGTCGCGGATTCACCACCGCTTGCTACTCGTCGGACTGACTCGATGAGCTTGTTTACGGTTGCCGCCTCGTTCTCAAGGACGCTTTGCACCTCAATCGCGTACCCATCGACCAACTCATCGATGAGCTCTGGTGCATGATCCTCACCCCCACACGTTGCACCATCCACAGCCGCGGTGATCGCTGCGAGCAAGGCCTCTGGGGGCAAACGATTCAGCGCATCCTTGATTGCGGACCGGAAATATCGCTTCCGTTCAAGCAACTCAGCTTCAACTTGATCAACTGCCTTCACCTCTGGAAAGCCAGAAATGGTCCGATCCTCATTGATGTCTCGGATCACTTCATCTGCATTCAGGTCGTCGACAAGCACAGCAAGCTCTTGGATGAACTCGGCCAGGTCCTCCGGTGGATAGGAACTTGGCACCGCCTCGAATGCAGCGGCCAGGAGGTTGCAATGAGCGAGCGTTGGCAAACCCGTCTCACCACGAACAGCCATGGCGTCGACGAGCAGGCCATCTAGCAATTGAGAAGCGCGACGGGGGGAGACGCCCGGCAGCCAAGCGATCTCAGCCACCAATCGGTTTCTGGGGTTTGTTAGGTCGCTTCTCGCCTTCTGACAGTCGTCGGGATTGAGTTCAAGCGATTTGTGTTCAGCTTGATCGACGATCTTGCGGCGATCGTCCCTGCTGGTTACGCCGAGTAGCGCGAACGCGGTGCCGTGCAGCTTTGAGGACTTCATGCTCATCCTCACCGCTCCTTTTGGAAGTCCGGTGTCATGCAGGAGTTTTTCGTATTCATATTGCTTTGCCTCGCGGACTAAATGGGCGAACAACCGGCCCCGACTTGCTTAAAGCCTCGCTTGCAGGTCCAGTCCTTTCCGGTGTAATCCAACTCGGCATTCACGGGTATCTCGACGCGCTCGCAACCGCCTCCGAGTAGCTTAAAGCCTCGCTTGCAGGTCCAGTCCTTTCCGGTGTAATCCAACTCGGCATTCACGGGTATCTCGACGCGCTCGCAACCGCCTCCGAGTAGCTTAAAGCCCCGTTTGCAGGTCCAATCCTTTCCGGTGTAGTCCAGTTCTGCATTTGCAGGCATGTCAACACGTTCGCAGCCACCTCTGATTAGTTTGAAGCCACGCTTGCAGGTCCAATCTTTCCCGGTGTAGTCCAGTTCGGCATTTGCGGGCATGTCAACAGATTCGCAGCCACCTCTGATTAGTTTGAAGCCACGCTTGCAGGTCCAATCTTTCCCGGTGTAGTCCAGTTCGGCATTCGCAGGCATGTCGACACGTTCGCAACCAGTTCCGAGTGGCTTAAAGCCCCGTTTACAGGTCCAATCCTTTCCGGTGTAGTCCAGCTCTGCATTTGCAGGCATATCGACACGTTCGCAACCAATGCCGACCTGCTTAAACCCCCTCTTGCATGTCCAGTTCTTCCCGGTGTAATCCAGCTCGGCATTTGCGGGGATTCCGCTCTGCCTTGGAATGTCCTGGCTGGGAGGCAACGTCGGGGGTTGTACCGGCGTTGGCACTGCAGACTTCGTAGCAGCCGAGCTCTGCGCAGGTGGCAGATGCTCCGAGAGGCGCTTCAAGAGTTCCAGACCGGGGGTTCCGTCGACCGGGATGTTTTGGTCGCGCTGGAAAGCTGAAATAGCTGCTCGCGTCTGTTCGCCAGCGAATCCATCCTCCTCGCCAGCGTCATAGCCAAACTTGTTCAACCTTCTCTGTATTGCTTGAACGGTGAAGTCCGGCTTCGCCACCGGAATCTCAGGAAGACGATTGGTCGAGCCGACTGGCGCAGACGCGCGAGAGAACCTTGCTCGGCCCTCCGCCTCTATCTCGGATCGGTGTTGCTCGACCTCGGACCGAGCGTTTTCCAAGGTGCCGCGCCTGTACCTGAACTGTCCGCATCGGCTGTTGTAGTCCGCTACGAGCGCGTTGAATCGGTCTATGTCCGTGTCGCTGTAGCTACTGATAACCACCTTGGCCGCGTCTAGTCGGATGTTTTCCGCTGTGCAATATCGCAGCTGAGGCATCGACAAGCTCAGACCGTTGCCCACCGGAGGCGGCTCCTCTGTGGGCCGATTGGACTGCTGGACAGCTGGCGTTGACGGCTGCCAAGCTGGAGTCGTAGGTGGCGCAGACTGGGATTCCGGAGCCGGCGTATAAGTCGGCGATGTGCTTGGGGTGCGCTTGTCTGAAAGCGATGCGAGCCAGATCAACCCAACCACTACCGCGATGCCGGCAATCCACTTCCCTGTTGATCCACCTCCGCTTGGTTGCGGTGGGGGTTGATAGGCAGGATTCTGCTCCGACGAAGGTGACGAATTTTGAGACGCGGCCGCACCAGTCGTCTCACGACCAGCCGCACGCGAAGGCGCTTCTGCAGTTCTGCCAACTTCCGATACGGTAGCGTCGACATCTGAGACCAACGACGACAGGCCAGCGAACCCTTTAGTCCCGTCCTTGCCATCTTGGTCGTCTGTACCTTTTCCCACATCCCGCCCCTCAAACGAAGCCTATGCGGCGCTGACTTCCGCCCTCGCGCTCCCGTGCTGGCGTTGCGGCCATCGCGGCAAGCAGGCTCTCTTGATTCAGCTGGTCCCTTCCAGCACGCGCGGCCAGCCGTGCGCCTTCGCGCACGATGAAAGTCACATCGGACAGGGGCCGGCCTGCCATTTCCCTTGCAAAGGGTCGTGGGTCTACCGAATGATCTTTCGGCAACGTGGACAAGAGCTTCTCAAGCAGGGACAGCACCTCAACTTCACTGGCAAAGTCGACCTTGATAATGTGATCGAAGCGCCCTCGACGAAGTATTGCAGGATCAATCATCTCGATCCGATTCGTCATCGCAACGACTAAGACATCGCTCTTGGCGGCCTCAGGAATCCGCCTCAGAAACTCGGCGACCTCTTCAACACGGTGGTGACCGCTGCCCATCTCGCGGTCGGCGAGGAAAGCCTCCATCTCATCGATAACCAGGACTGACGGCGCGTTCTGAATCGCCTTATCAAAGACCTCTGCCACCTTCTTGCTGGTCTCGTGGATGTAGGGGCTCGCGACACTAGATGCATCAATCTGAAAACTTGGCCAACCTAGGAAGTCGACCAGACGGTCAACAGCGAAGGTCTTCCCACAGCCCGGCGGCCCGTGCAACACAACAGCCGATGGGAACTCGATCCCAAGCGCCTTGTATCGGTCACGGTTCTGAACTATGTCGACTATGTGTTCGTTGAAGAACTCGGCCAAGTCAGGACGCCCTGCAAGCTCGAACACCGCAGGCCTGTCAGTCTCATTGGTGGGAGTTGTCGAAGGCTCTCTTGACCGCTCCTCCGGATTTGGCTTTTTCTCATCAGGTGCAGTGCGTCGCTTTGTCGCAGGAACGACTTCGGCAACCTCAAATCCGGCAGCTTGGACTACGTCCTTCAAATGACCGGCGCCCAGCCAACTCATCGTCTGGCGTAGGCGCCTGAAAGCCTTCGCTGATACCGGTGCCCCTCCGGTCAGCCAGTAACCCAACACAACGTCATCGTCCGTCCGTGATGAAATGCTGTATGTGGGGAGGAGACGGCTAATCTTCTCGACGTAGAGCGCATCCTGAAGGGGCGACTCTCCATCGACAGTTCGAGTTGCCTTGAAGGCCATTGCGAATGACAGCGCCTCGGCCTTAGTGTCCGGTGACTTTCCTTCAGTCACAGGGCACAAGACTTGAGTGGCCCCACAGGAGATAGATCGCAAGCGGCGATCGCCATAGTCGAAGGCTTCAAACTGCCCGTCGTCGGCGATCCCGGAATCAACCCAACGCTTGGCCAGTTCATCCAGTGCGACCAGTGCTCGGCCGGCACCTTGCGTCTCCAAAATTTGCCAATTTGCCCCCTCAAACAGCGCCACTCGGGTTTTGGCGCCGTCGGGCAGCTTGAAGCCAATTGGAAGCCACGAGTCAATTGCCATGACTTAGCTCCGCACGATGTTGGCGCCAGCCATCATCTCATCGTCACCACCGGATCCAATGCGTATGGAATCCATTTGTGCCACGACAGTGCGCAGCTTGTCGATGTCATTGGCCATGAGAGCCTCGGCCCCAAGGTTAGAAAGCTGTGCGTGCTCTCTTGCGTCGGGGAAGAGGTAGGAGTCCTTCGAAAGCCATTTGAAGCGGTCAATGACGAACCAGTCTTGACGCCAGAGGATCATGAAGTTCTTGCTGCGCAGGTCGTCCAGATGGGCCTCAAAGTCGCCACTGTTGTTGTCGATGGCGCGCTGGGCAGTCTTAGCCAAGTTGTCAAACGCGTTAGTCTCGGTTGGCCTGGCGTGCTCACGAACTAAGCGGTCAAAAAAGTCCACTGCCTTACCCAGCTCCATCTGCCGGATTTCCTTGAGGTGATCCTTCCTAGCAAGTGCAAGCAGTCGCTTGGCTTCCTGCACGTTGTCCATGGCCTGCTTCGCAGTCTCCGGATCTGTCTCTGTTGACTTGATGGACTCAGCCTGTTCGAGTTTGTCTCGCGCCTGCTCAAGCCTCGGGTCGTCAATCTTCGACTCCATTTCCTCCAGACGCTGCTTGGCTTGCTCCGACTGCTCCTCGACCAACTTGGACGCCTGGGAGTAATCGATCTGACCGTCTTGGCGAGAGTAGAAGTTGCGACCGCTGTGGAAGGATCCGCCGATCGAGGGCACAGAGACTTCCATCACGATGTTGCCTGAGTCGAGGATTTCGTACTCCAGGACTAACTCCGCGCCTGCGGCGATGACACCATCGTCAAAGTCCGAGGCTTTGATCTCAAACATACCGATGAATCGGTTGTCGTTAACGGGGTCGGCGATCTCACCTTCCCACAGCTTGAACTTGATCGACCCCGTGCTACCGGCACGCAGGGACTCCTCGGCCTTGAAGGTCTTCTTCCCCTTCTTGGGAAGTTGGTCGCCTTCACGCACCAGATAGTCGAGCACCAAGCGCCCGCCGAGCTTTTCCCTCGCCTCAATTCCGATCGAGTGAGACGCTGGAATCGCATCAATGCTCGCGGCGGTCCTTGCGATGACGATCTTGTCTTCCTTGAGTGCGACCGGGCCGCCCTTGGAGTCGAACACGAACACCTTGAAGGTGTTTTCGCCGGGCTTGGAAAGCGTCAGATCGACCGACGCTCCGTCCTTCAGCGCAAGGCGCCCCGAGGACCACCCCGTATCGAGACTGTCGATCTGAAACTCTGCACCGGCGGCGGCCGTACCGCCGACCTTGACGACCACCTTAGCCCTGGAGTCCGGTGTCCGAGCGATGTAATTGAAGGCCAGATCGAGTGCGCCGCCCGCACTCAGGGCACCCCGGCTGCTCTTGCGACCACGACTCTGGGACTTCCAGTCGATGGATTCCGCGAATACGGCGGCGCCTTCCGCCACAGCAGTCATCGGGTTGACGTCGGTCGACGGTGCGATCCCAAGTTCGAAGGCAACCTTGTCGCGTAGGGGCTTGTACTGGGTTGGTCCGCCTACGAACACCATGCGTTCGACGTCGTGTGCGCTGAGGCCAGCCTTCTCTAGGGTGTCGCGAGCCGACTGAATAGCCTCATCAACCTTCGGGGCGATCAACGCGTCCAACTGCTTCCGTGTGAAAGGGATGTCGACGTAGATCTCTGCGCCTGATTCGTCACTCACCCCGAGATCGGACTCAGTCAGGCTGATAACCGACTCTTCCTTGGCAGATAGCTCGATCTTCGCCTTCTCAGCGGACCACAGGCACATCCGCAGCAGGGATTTGTACTTGGTCGATGTAGTTAAGTCCTCAGGAAGGTCGAAATTCTCGAAGAGCCAGGGTTTCACGACGTTATCGAGAATGGAGCGGTCAAAGTCAGTGCCGCCACACATGGCGACGCCACCGTGAGCGAGCAAGCTCACCCGACCACTGATGCTTTCGGCAATCGCAATATCTAGCGTGCCGCCGCCCAGATCGAAGACCAGGAAAACGCCGTCGCCCTTGCGCTGCTTCATCACGCACATTACCGCCGCCACCGGCTCCTGCATAAGTGCAACGCTCCCCAGGCCCGCCATCTCGGCAGCAGCAAGCGTTGCGTCCTTCTGCATCTGGTTGAATGCGGCAGGAACCGTGATGACCGTTCCCGTTGCACCCCCATTGCGGATCTCTTCGGGTAGGTAGCCGAAGCACAGCTTGAGGATCTCCGCAGAGCACTCCTCCGGCGTCATCGTTATGTTTACGGCACTCAGCTTGACGGGCGTGCTCGTGCCCATCATTCGCTTGAACTTTGTTGCGGCGTTGTCCGGATTCTTTGCTGCGCTGTCGTAGGCCCGTTTGCCGAGGTACTTATTTCCTCGACGATCGATGAAGATCGCCGACGGTGTTACATCGTTCTGGTCGGGGCTCTTGTACAGCCGGACCGCTTCGCCGTCATAGGAGCAGATCGCGCTGTTGGTCGTGCCGAGGTCGATTCCGATGTATCTCATGCTTGCACCTTCTTGAGCGTCACAGTTCCTTGCCGACGCAGGCCTTCAGGCCCCATGAGGATCGGCTCGACCATCTGCTCAACGATCAGGACGTCGTCCGGACCGAAGTCACCGATATTGATTGCGGAGGCTGCCATTCCGGGGTCGAATGGGTGTCCCTCGACGTTGACGATCTTCAGACCCGCAGCGTCGAGACTCTCCTCGACCTTCTTCTGGAAGTAGCGCATCTGGTTCACATACCGGGAGCTTTCTCCAGCGTCGAGCTTGCTGACGAGGCGGGCAAAGAGACGCGTGAAGCGCCAGCTCTCCACTGCCATGTCCATGAGTGAGCGTTCGATCTGCTCGCCTCTGTCAGTTTGTTCAGTCGTCATTTCGATCCCCGGTTGATGCAGTTGTTATCACTCTCCGGCCCCGCCTTCAGATTGACTGGCTATCCAACCATCGATATCCGAGCGCCTGAAGCGCCAAGATCCGCCAACCTTGAACGCTGGCATCTTCTTGGCCGACAACAACCGGTAGATCGTCCGTTCATTGACCTTGAGGTATTCAGCTACCTCGCGGATAGTCATGATCTCTGCGTTGTCGGCTGTGCTGGACATAGCCTTGGTAAATCTGTCTAGATTTGGCAAGGATAGTCGAAAAATGGCACCGAACATTTGCTAGCCAGAAGATTCCGGCTCTGTTGAACTGAGCCGTAGCCTGCTAAGCGAGGCGCGGTTGCACGCGGGTTGAGATCTCTTCAAGGAGACCGTCCGGTACACCTTTCACTTGGACGGCACAGCGCAAGACTGAAAGCCTGTCTCGCAGACGGTCGTGCTGAGTAAACCGAGCCGACAGTGCACGCTGCATCGTCTCTCGGTATTGATCCCCAGCTGGTTGACTTTGCAACCCCTTCGCCAAAGACCACGGCCAATCTCGCGGGTGCGCCGTCCGCCAGTACAGCCCATCCAGAACAAAGGGGTACTCACTGGCGGGATGTAGCCAGCCTAATTCGTCAGCCGGAGAGTTCACGACAACGAGCGGAACCTCCGCTCGCGCGCTCTCCGGCGACAACTCAATGACTCCGTCAAGATCTGGCCGGTAGCTGACGCTGCACCAACCCCGATCCAGCAACCGAAGACGCAGTAGGTAGTCGCTGCCGAGGCAACTCAGGTCAGCCCGCAAGAACACGGACTCTGCCTTTCCAACACGCCTGAGGCCTGACCACTGGTCGGGAGTCAGTGAAAGCCGTGGCTCGCATGCGGCGAAGAGCCCGTCGACATCCTCGGACGGCACGACGTCGAACCGATAGCCCAACGTCAGTGGCGCGCCGCTGGACCGAACCCCAATGACCGTGCCAGTTTGGCAGCGGGCAAACCTCAAGGGTGATCTGAAAATCAGTGCGGAGTCCGCGAAGTGGATCGCCATCGCACCAGCCAGCAAACTGTCAGCCACGACGCCAACCTTCTTGCCAGCCGCACGCCATGGCTGGATCAGGTCGATTCGCCTGATGGGCTGAATCAGCAACTGTTCCAGCAGCATGGGGGTCACTCCGACGACTCGTTGCCTGCGCCGATCTCGGTAGCTGGCACTTCAGAGGTGTCGCCGCCCAAAGCGTCGGTTGACGTCGGCCCCGAAGCTGGCGACACATCGCCGCCTTCAGCCGACCCTATCGGCGTCACCGGTGCCTTCTTCTTTGCGGCCGGTTTGGGCTTCCCGGCCGACGCCTTGACCACTGCCGTTTTGGGAGTCTTGGCCGTTGCCTCACCAGCCATATTGGCTTCTGGGCTAGCCAACTCGACCACTTCCGCCGCAGCCTTCTTGGTGCTCTTCTTGGGCGAGCCCGCTTGCTCAACGAGAAGCACCGGCACGAATGTGTCCAGCTTGATGCGATTCCAGTCCCGCCGCTCCTGCTGCTTGAGCCAGAAGCCAGGGTCGAGCACGCGCTCGTCGCCGTCTGGCAACCGCTCGAACACGACCAAGTGCGAATTGCCCGTGCTCGGCATCTTGCGCGTCTCCATGATCGCCAGCGAAGGCATGGCAGCCAGGCTCTTGAACGGTGCCTTCTTGCCATGGCCGATGCCGAAATGGGCCAACAGCTTGAAGAGGTTTTCGTGGGTGGTCGTGTACGGGCCATCTTTCGGATAGCCCAACTCCTTGATCGCAACCTTGCGCACCGTTGCCAGGGACTGGCCACTGACCATGGCGACGCAGGCCAAGCCGCAGTCCGTCAGCGTCTCTTGGGTAACCAGCTTCACGGCCATTTCGTCTCTCCTTTGCCGATTCGGTTCATCTCTCGTTCCTTTCGAGGTTGAGCACGGCATGCAGCGGCGCGCCAGTGCTGCCAAGGGCACGGGCTGTCATGTGTGCGGTGGGGGATTTGCGGCAATGCCGCAGCGAGTCGCGAGCGCAGCGGCCAGTCTGGTCGGTGGCCGTTTCGGCTCGCGCTTTACCGTTTTAGCCGCCTGCGATCAGGAGTGGCAAGCGCCGTGTGACTTCGCCAGACGCTAGTTCTGGATGCCGGTCATCGTGGTCCTTTGCAAGGTCTCTCGCCCACAAAACGTGCGATTTGCAGATCAACAAACTGCGCGCTTTTCGTTAACCGAAACCTACATTGGACCCATCGAAACGACGGAGCGATGAATGAAGCAGATTGAGATCAACAACGAGTTGCTGACCGAGGCCCAGGCGGCAGCCTACTTGGGGCTGAAGAACCCCAAAACGCTGGCGGTCTGGCGATGCACCAAACGGTACCCGCTGACCTACGTGAAGTACGGGCGCACGGTGCGATACCGCCGCAAGGACCTGGATGCCTTCATCGAATCAGGCGTGACCCGCATTCAAGCGCCGGAGGTCAGCAAATGACGCCGTAGACCTTGACCATTTTGCGCCGGGTCCTGGCGCGACCACACCGTGTAATACATGAATAGCTGTTCATATTGGTTATGCAGATATGCCATGTATGACTTGATGAGACATACCAGCTTATAGACCTACCACTACCAATATGGGTCTATGGCATGAAGGAAGTGAGATTGAGATGTTGACTGAAAAAATGATTTTTGTGGATACCACTGCCACGCAATTCAACCTGACGGAGTCTATGGACAGCGAGGCGTCGCAACCCAGCAATGCACGTTCGGGACCGCCCCGCGCCAGGCGCATGTCGGTTCCGGGCGACTTTGCCGATAAAGATCTGCACGCCCTTCATCTGCCCTCGAAGAATATCTTGATTGTGGAGGGCAGCGTCAACAACTACAAACAAGGCCATAACGTCTTCGGCTCGTGCAACGTGCCGGAACAGGTGCTGAGTGCGTTCAAGGCTACGCACTGCAAGTGGTGCTACGAATTCTCCGAACAGGAAAAGCGCCGAATTGAAGCAGACGAAGGCATGACACTGAAGCGACTGGACGTTGGGGTGAATCTGGCCCTGCCGCCAGATACGCCGATCAGCCGCGTGCTGGTCGAACTGGCACACAAGATGGTTGACGCGGGAATCGACACGTCCACCTATGGCTACGGCGAAACGGTCTACCGGAGCCAGCACTCGCAGAGTTCCTCGCACAAGTTCTATGACAAGGCCAAGCAGTTGTACGACACGCGAGGCCTGCCGTCTAACTTGCCGAATCGGGACGCCATCATGGAGTTCGCCAAAACGGTGATTCGGTCCGAGATCGTGCTCCGCTATCCAAAGATGAAAATCTTGGAGATGACCAAGCCCCGCGATTGGACCTTCGCCAAGCTGAAGGCCGAACTGGTCAGCGCCTTCGACAGGTTGCATCTCAGCGGGACAGTGCGTGCGGGTTTAAGCGCGCTGGACCTCCGCGACGTGAAGCACATGTACCGCACAACCTACCGCTGCTGGGAACACGGCGACGATTTGCAGGTTCTGCTGGAGCCCAAGGCCTACAAGCGTCAGGTGGCCTATTTCGAGTCCATCGGCTTCGACATCACAACACCCCCGCCAGTGAGCGGCGAGGAGACGCCGTTGGGTGACATCTTCACGCTGTCCAATGCGGTGGAGCCGCCGCCCGAACTGTGGGGCGACGATGACGACGCAGAAGCCGTTGAATGCTGACCAGGCTGGTGATGCGTCTATCGCGTGGCGCATCACCGCCCGGAAGTCCAGTCAATCAGCCTTCATCGCGAAAGCCATGGCGACGATCTGCCGGAAGGCTTCGTCGCTTTCTTCAATGTACTTCTCGCTACGCGCCCGCCAATTCGGCACCATGGCGGAAGAGCCAATGGCGGCTCCGATCAGGTCGATCAAGCCTGTGTTCTTGCGGCGCCGTTGGGCCGCCTTCCCCACCGCGCCACCGGTCGGATGGTCAAGATGTCCGTAGTCAGCGTGGAATTGCCTGACGATCAGGTCGCGGTCCAGTCTCGGATTCAGAGTGCCTTGAGCTATTCGTGCTTCAGCGAGTGCGTCCCAGGTTCTGAGCCAAAACGGGTGCAGTTCAACATGCTTGAGCAAGACCCGGCCGACTTTCGCTGCCGCCCGCGGGGAGAATTCGCCCGCGAAGTCTTCATCCCGAAGAACCGCCTTGCCCATCAACTTTCGGCCGGGGGCCGGCAATGGATCAAGCGCACGCTGTGGGCGCTTTCTTGCAATGGTCTGTGCCCGCTCGAACTCGTGCCGAATTGACTCGACCTGCTGATCGAACGATGCATCGAGCCGGAGGCGAACCAGCACCTCGTTGGCGCGAAGGTAGGTGCTGATGTTTTGTGGGCGGTCTGCCGGTGCCTCGTTGGAGATAACCGAGACAGCCGCAGCCGGCGCACCGAACAGGCCGCTCTTGCGCAAGTGGTCGAAATGCGTGGCAGGGTTCGGCACGTAGGTGATCCCCCACAGGTCCATGACCCAGCGGTATCGGTTCATCACGAACCATGGTTGCCCCGCTTTCTCCTGCGCCGCGATATAGGAGCCGAAGGTCTCGTCCTGACCTGCAATGGGCGGTTCGCACTGGTGACCACGCAAGGGGCATGTAGCCCAGCCCGGAAAAGCCGGGGGGCTGTCGCTGGTGTAGAAATGCTTGGGACTCGACTTAAAAAAGCTGGGCGACTTGATGCCCAGCTGATCGAGCTTGCGATGTTGCCTGCGGTAGCGCGGCATGCGCCGCAGCAGTTCCCAGGCCAGTCGCAGGTAGTCGTTGCGCGTGTAGCTGTCCAGCGGCTTGAGCGCCGGATACTGGTCTTGCTTGCGCCAGTTTGCGCCCGGCGCAAACAGCTCGTGCGACTCTTCGTTACCCGCCTCAAAGCGCAGCCACATGGGGCGGTCTGCGGGGCTTGAAGGAGTGCGGGGCATGGGCTCAGTTGTCTTATGAATGGTAGGCCGTGTTGGACTTGAACCAACGACCAAAGGATTCAGGTTTGCATGAGTTTCCTCATTCCCTGGACTATCTCACCACCCTCGCCGCGAATTGCTTCGCGCGTTAGGGTGCCGGGCGCTCTTGGGGTGCTTATCGGATTGGCTCCTCACACCCTAGTCTCTGCACCTTCTCGCCTACCGGTCCTTTGACCTGCCTTCGGCGAGCTTGGCTCAGGATTGCCGGGCCATTGACTGGCTGACGGTTTCCCTGAGTTCACCCGGTTTTTCCATTGCCGCTTTCACGGCAAGGTCACCATTTCGATGAGTCCTCTGCTCTAACCAACTGAGCTAACGGCCCATTCATAAAACAACTTCAACTCACTGCGCTTTCAACACCCCGAGGGGCGCCGAAAACCGCCATTTCTCCTTCAGTAGCAAGAATGTAGCAAGCGACCCTCAGCCGACTTCCTCGGTAGCAATCCGGCGAAATCGCCAGAACGCTGTAAGTGCTTGATTTCAAAGCGTTGGAATCAAGCAACCAATCCGAAAGAAACCGCCGGTTAATCGCTTTGGCCTCTTGATTATGAGTCCTCTGCTCTAACCAACTGAGCTAACGGCCCAACCGAACCGATGATTGTACCGGGGTAGCGGGGGCTATTTGTGGTGGCTCAGCGCGTTGCTGACCAGCTTGGAGGTAATGTCCACGATCTGGATCATGCGGTCGTAGGCCATGCGCGTGGGGCCGATGACGCCCAGCGTGCCGACCACCTTGCCATCCACCTCGTACGGGCTACTAACGATGGACAGGTCTTCAAACGGCACCACCTGGCTCTCGCCGCCAATGAAGATGCGCACACCTTCAGCCTGGCCGGTGACGTCCAGCAAGCGCATGAGCTGCGCCTTTTGCTCAAACAAATCAAACGCGCGGCGCAGATGGCCCATGTCGCTGGAAAAGTCCGATACCGAGAGCAGGTTGCGCTCGCCAGAGATCACCACCTCGTCCTGCGACTCGCTGATGGCCTCGGAGCTGGCGTGCACGGCGGCCTGCATCAGGGTGGCAATTTCGCTGCGCAGGCTGTCCACCTCGTTTTGCAGGCGCTTGCGCACCTCTTCAATCTCCAGCCCGGCGTAGTGCGTATTGAGGAAGTTAGCGCCCTCCACCAGCTGGCTTTGGGCGTAGTCCACCTCGGTGTAGATGACGCGGTTTTGCACGTCACCGTCGGGTGACACGATGATGACCAGCAGGCGCTTTTCGGACAGGCGCAAAAATTCAATGTGCCGAAACGCCGAGGTGCGGCGCGGCGCGATGACCACGCCCACAAACTGCGAGAGGCTGGACAGCAGGTTGGCCGCGTTGGAGATGACGCGTTGCGGCTGGTCGGGTGCCAGGCTGTGGGTGGGCATGGCGCCCTGCTGCACGGTGAGCATGGTGTCCACAAACAGGCGGTAACCGCGTGCGGTGGGGATGCGCCCGGCCGAGGTGTGGGGGCTGACGATGAGGCCCAAGTCCTCCAGGTCCGACATGACGTTGCGGATGGTGGCGGGCGAGAGGTCGAGGCCAGACTCTTTGGAGAGCGTGCGGCTGCCGACGGGCTGTCCATCGGCGATATAGCGCTCCACCAGCGCCTTCATCAACAACTTGGAACGATCATCGAGCATGCGGCCATTTTAGTAACCTATTTAGTGTCTAATTTGCGCATGTTGTCCCAATTTAGGCATGTCGCTCTGATCGGCAAGTACCAATCCACCGGCACCAGCGCTGCGGGGGCCTCGTCCCGCAAATCGCTGGACGAGATTGCCCACTATCTGATGGACCAGGGCTGCGAGGTGGTGATCGAGGCGGACACCGCCACCAACACGGGCCTAAGCAACTACACCACGCTGGATGTGGCGGGCATTGGCAGCCACTGCGACCTCGCCCTGGTGGTGGGTGGCGATGGCACCATGCTGGGCATTGGCCGCCAGCTGGCGCGCTACCAGGTGCCGCTGATCGGCATCAACTCCGGGCGGCTGGGCTTCATTACCGACATCCGCTTCGAGCAATATAAAGCCACGCTGGCCCCCATGTTGGCCGGCCACTACGAGGTGGACGACCGTTCCCTGATGCACGCGCGGGTGATGCGCGACGGCCACTGCGTGTTTGAGGCCGAGGCCATGAA
Source organism: Rhodoferax bucti (assembly GCF_005876985.1). Taxonomy (GTDB): domain Bacteria; phylum Pseudomonadota; class Gammaproteobacteria; order Burkholderiales; family Burkholderiaceae_C; genus Allorhodoferax; species Allorhodoferax bucti. Next base: position 161,215 of record NZ_VAHD01000002.1, on the reverse strand, counting down.
CGACGTGGTGGTGAACCGTGGCGCGACCTCGGGCATGGTGGAGCTGCGGGTGGAGGTGGACGGACACTTTGTGGCCAACCAGCGGGCGGACGGGCTGATCATTGCCTCGCCCACGGGCTCCACCGCTTACGCCATGTCGGCTGGCGGGCCGCTGTTGCACCCCTCGATTGCCGCGTGGGTGATGGTGCCGATTGCGCCACATACCCTGTCAAATCGGCCGATAGCGCTCGCCGACAGTGCGCGGATAGCTATCGAAATAGTAGCAGGGCGCGATGCCAGCGCCAACTTTGACATGCAGAGCCTGGCCAGCCTGATGCACGGCGACCGCATTGAGGTAACCCGCTCGGAGCACAAGGTGCGCTTTTTACACCCCAAGGGCTGGACCTACTTTGACACCCTGCGCCAGAAAATGCATTGGAATGAAGGGGTGGCCTGAGCGCCACCAAAAGTGAACACATGGCACTCAAGCGAATTGTTCTCAGAGACTTTGTGATCGTCAGCGAACTGGAGCTGGACTTGGAGTCCGGCTTTTCGGTGCTGACGGGAGAAACCGGCGCGGGCAAATCCATCCTGATTGATGCGCTACAGCTGGTTACCGGCGCGCGCGCCGACACTGGCGTGATCCGCGAAGGTGCGGCCCGCACCGATGTGAGCGCCGAGTTTGACAACGCACCGGGCCTGCAAGCTGTGCTTGACGAAGCCGGTTTCGAAGCTGGCGACACCCTGCTGCTGCGCCGCACGGTGGACACACAAGGTAAAAGCCGCGCCTGGGTCAATGGCAGCCCCGCCACCGCCCAGCAGCTGCGCACCATCGGCGAGCAGCTGCTGGACATTCACGGCCAACACGCTTGGCAAAGCCTAACCCGACCCGAGGCCGTGCGCGGCCTGCTGGACGCCTATGCCAAGGTAGATACCAGCGCCTTGAGTAGCCTGTGGGCCAGCTGGCGCCAAGCCCAACAAGCCCTCACCCAAGCCCAAGCCGCCCAAGACAGCCTGCAGCGGGAGCGCGAGCGCCTGGCCTGGCAAATTGGCGAGGTGGACAAGCTCAACCCCGGCACCGACGAGTGGCCCGAGCTCAACGCCAGCCACAGTCGCCTGGCCAACGGGCAGGCGCTGATTGACGCGGCCCAAGGCGCCGTCAACCTGCTGGAAGACGACGACACCAACGCCTTGGCCCCGCTGCATGCCGCGCTGCAGCTGCTGCAAGCCCAGTCGCACCTGGAAACCGAATTCAAAGACGCCATTGAGGCCCTGAACTCCAGCGTCGCGCAGATAGAAGACACGGTGCACAGCCTGCGCAGCTACGCGCGCCGCGCTGAGCTGGACCCGGAGCGGCTGGCCGAGCTGGACGAACGCATGTCGCTCTGGGTGAGCCTGGCGCGCCGCTACAAACGCCCGCCCGAAGAGCTGGCCGAGTTGTGGGCCAGCTGGAAGACCGAGCTGGCCCAGCTGGACGCCGCTGCTGACCTGGACGGCCTGCAAGCCAAAGAGCGCAAGGCCCAGGCCGCCTTCATGGCGGAGGCCAAAGCCCTCTCCAAACAACGTGCCAAGGCCGCGCCTCTGTTGGCTCAAAGCATCACTCAAGCCATGCAAGGCTTGGGCATGCAGGGCGGCCGGTTTGAGGTGGCGCTGGAGCCCCTGGCCCAGCCCCAAGCCAGCGGCTTGGAAGACGTGCAGTTTCTGACCGCCGGCCATGCGGGCAGCACACCGCGCCCGGTGGGCAAGGTAGCGTCGGGTGGCGAGCTGTCGCGCATGGCGCTGGCCATTGCGGTGACCACCAGCCGCTTGGGCACCGCCCAGACCTTGATATTTGACGAGGTGGATTCCGGCGTGGGCGGCGCAGTGGCCGAGACCGTGGGCCGCCTTATGCAGCAGTTGGGCAGCGACCGCCAGGTGCTGGCCGTGACGCACCTGCCCCAGGTAGCCGCTTGCGCGCACCACCATTTGGTGGTGTCCAAGCAGCTGCAAGGCAGCGCCACCCTGAGCACGGTGGCACCCGTGGGCGGCGAGCAGCGCGTAGCCGAAATTGCCCGCATGCTGGGTGGGGAAAAGCTTTCGGGCACTACGCTGGCGCATGCCAAAGAAATGCTGGATTCAGGCCTGTAAATGAGCAACATGCCCCCCCCTTCGTCAATGCCCATGGAGATTGTGCTCATCACCGGCATGTCCGGCTCGGGCAAGTCGGTGGCGCTCCACGCGCTGGAAGACGCTGGCTTTTACTGCGTGGACAACCTGCCACCCGAGCTGCTGCTGCCATTTGTAGAGCTGGAGAAGACCCACAACGCGCAGCGCGTAGCCATCGCCATGGATGTGCGCAGTGCAACTTCCCTGCCACTGGTGCCCCAGCAACTGGCCGCCGTGCGTGCGCTGGGCGTAACGGTGAAGCCCCTGTTTCTGGACGCCACCACTGACACGCTGGTGCGCCGCTACTCCGAAACACGACGCAAGCACCCGCTGTCGCAAAACAGCTCCGACCATGGTGAGCGCGACGAGCGCCGCGCATTGGTAGACGCCATTGAGCTGGAGCGCGAGCTGCTGGCCGACCTGCGCGAGCAGGCGCATGTGATCGACTCCAGCATCATCCGCCCCTCGCAGCTGCAAGGCTACGTGAAGGCCATGATTGCCGCCCCCGGCGGGCAGCTGACGCTGGTGTTTGAGTCGTTTGCCTTCAAGCGCGGCGTACCCACCGATGCGGACTACATGTTCGATGTGCGCATGCTGCCCAACCCGCATTACGATCCCGAGCTCAAGCACCTGACCGGGCGAGACCAGCCGGTAATCGACTTCCTGAAAGCCCAGGAGGCGGTGGAGCTGATGCAGCACCACATTGCCCATTTTCTGGAAAGCTGGCTGGACGCCCTCGCCAGCGACCACCGCAGCTACGTGACCGTGGCCATCGGCTGCACTGGCGGGCAGCATCGCTCGGTGTACTTGGTAGAGCAGCTGGCGCGCCGCTTCAGCGGCGAGTGGGTGACGCTCAAACGCCACCGCGAGATGGACGCGAGGGACTGAGTACGCCCCCACGCTCCGCCGCTGCGCGGGTCGCTGCCCCCCCCAAGGGGGCGCCTTTGGCAAAACCCCGAGTCCACGCCTTGGGGCGGCCCGGCGACGAAACTCTCTCTAGCCTTCCAACAACTTTCGCACCGGCGCTGGCAAGCCCGCCGCAGCCCACTCGGCAGGGGTAAACCAGTCGCCATCGCCCAAACTTTTTGCTATCAAATCGGTAGCTACTCGCGCACATTCCACCTGCGCTGGATGCATAAATAGGTCTTTATGCGTAAGCACATGGGTGACTGCGGACAAAAACCGTAAGTTGGCAGCCAACGCAGGCGGCAGTGCGGCGCGCAAGGCGTCTTCGCTCTCAAACAGCGGAAAGCATTGCAAGCCTGCCCACACCCCGGGCGTGGGGCGCTTGCTGAGCCACACGGCACCGTCATCCCGCTGCAACCACAGCAGCCACAGGCTCTGGCTGCTGCGCTTGAGCTTGCGGGTGCGTACCGGGTAGCGTTCGGCGTCGCCCGCCTTGGCGGCGGCACATTGGCTGTTCACCGGGCAAAGCAGGCAGCTCGGCTTTTTGGGGCTGCACAGCGAGGCGCCCAAATCCATCATGCCCTGCGTGTAGCGCGGCATCACGCGCGGACCCTCGGCGGCCACTTCGGCCTCGGTGGGGAGCAAGGCAGTAGCGCGGTCCCACAAGGCACGTTCGTTGGTGGTGGAGGCCAGGTCGGCATCAAACCCCAATACGCGGGTGAGCACGCGCTTCACGTTGGCGTCCATGATGGCGACGCGCTCGTCAAAGCAGAGCGAGGCAATCGCCGCGGCGGTGGATCGGCCTATGCCGGGCAGGGTGACCAGTGTGGCCGCATCGCGCGGGAAGGCGCCGCCATGCAGCTCCATCACCAGCTGCGCGCAGCGGTGCAGGTTGCGGGCGCGGCTGTAGTAGCCCAGGCCACTCCAGAGGCCCATGACTTCGTCGCTGCTGGCGGCGGCCAGATCGGCCACCGTGGGGCAGCGGACCAAAAAGCGGCCGAAGTAGCCAATGACGGTGGCCACCTGCGTTTGCTGCAGCATGATTTCCGACAGCCAGACGCAGTAGGGGTCCTGGGTATTTTGCCAAGGCAGGCTGTTGCGGCCATGCTGCGCCTGCCAGCGCACCACGGCGGTGGCAAAACTCTCGGGCGCCGTACTCAAACCAGTTCCACGTCGACTTGGGTGGGCGATTTGGCGCTGCGCTGAGCCGCCACCAGGTAGGAGGTGAGCTCCATCAGCTTGTTGTCCAGCTCGTCCAGCGCACTGCTTTGCTGGTTGATTTCCACAATCCGGTCTTCCAGGCCGCCGGCAGCTTGGGAGATGCGGTCAATCGCCTCGATGCGGCGGGCGAAGTTGCGGCGGCGTTCGCGCAGTTGGGCGTCCAGCTGGGCAGCGGCTGATTTGCTCCACAGCTCCACATCGGCCAGCGCGGCCTCATGGATGTTCCGCAAGCGGGTGGAAAGCGCACGCACCAGGCGGTCTGCAAACTCGGGCTGGGCCAGCTTGAAGGCATTGCCCAGGCCGAGGTACTGCAGGTGGTTGCGCTCCACAGTGTCCAGGTCGGCCGAGAAGCGGGCCATGTCGGGCTCCACCGGCGGCTGCAGCGAGAAGCCGTATTCGGCATTCAACGAGGTAAAGCTGGCCTCCAGCATGCTCTGGATTTCGGCGCACAGACTTTGCACCCGCTGCAGGTTGCCACGCAAGCGGTCAAAAGTTTCGCCATACGCGCGCTTGATGCCCAGCTTCAGGCCTTTTTGCAGCAGCGAGTCGCTCAGGCTGGCCATTTCTTTCTTGAGGTAGGCCGAGCCCAGCACGTTGAACACCTCGCGCAGCAGCTTGAGGTGCACTGAGCGCACAGCGTGGATCTTGGCGCCGCCCTGGTCAAACTCCGCCTGCTCTTGTGAGATGCGGTTGCGCATGTGCTTGATAACGGTGGCGTTTTTGCCCTGCAGGCTTTGCAGCTCCAGCATCTGCTCGGTGAGGTCGCGCTTGCGGATGTTGATGACGCGCCCGGTCTCGGCGCGCAGGTCGGTAATGCCCACCTTCATGGCCGAGGCCAGGATGCTCTGGCGCTTGCCCATCATGCCGTGGCCGAGCACGTCTTCGAGCACCGGCAGGCAGCTCTGGCGTAGCAAGGCGTCGTCTTCCGTGACCTTGGCGACCAGCCCTTTTTGGGCCGACACAGCAATCACCCGCTCTTTGGGAATGCCCAAAATATCGGCGGTGCTGCTGCGCTGGCGGTCAATCTGCGTTTGAATCTGCGCGGGCGAACTCAAGGCGTCCCACAAGGTGTCGATTTTGTTGAGCACCACCAGGCGCGCATCGGGGTCGGTGGACTCGGTGATCAGGTGCTCGCGCCAGATGGACAGGTCGGACTTGGTGACGCCCGTGTCGGCCCCCAGCAAAAACACCACCGCATGGGCTTGCGGAATCAAACTCACCGTCAGCTCCGGCTCAGCGCCGATGGCGTTCAAACCGGGGGTATCCAGAATGACCAACCCCTGCTTGAGCAGCGGATGGGCAATATTGATGAGCGCATGGCGCCAGCGTGGCACTTCGACCATGCCCTGCGCATCCACCATGGGGTTGTCATCCGGCGCCTGGGCATGCCAGAAGCCCAAGGCGCGGGCCTCTTCCTGCGTAACTTTGAGGGTTTCGGCCACCTTCTCCAGCGCTTTGGCGAGTTGCTGCGGGTTGTTCACATCGAGGTCGATGCGGGTCCACTTCTCGGGCGCCATGCGCCACTCCATCAGGGCCTGGGGTTGCAAGCGCGTCTCAATCGGCAAGAGGCGCAAACAGGGCGGAACATCGGCGTCATAGCCCATCTCGGTGGGGCACATGGTGGTGCGGCCGGCGCTGGCAGGCATGATGCGCCGGCCGTACCCTGCGAAAAACAGGGCGTTGATCATCTCGGACTTGCCGCGCGAGAACTCGGCCACAAAGGCCACCATCACTTTGTCGGAGCGCACCTGGGTTTCCAGGCGCAGCAGGCGCTCTTCCACGCCAGCGTCCAGCAACTCGTGGTCCTTGAGCCATTCGGCCAGCAACTTCAGGCGCAGGGCAAAGGCGCGCCGCCAGGTGCCATGTTGGTCAAACTGTTCGTTGAATGATGTAGCCAATGGGTCCCCCGAGCAATCGTTCAATATAGCATCGCGCGCCGGCTCAGCGCTTCTGGCACAGCGGGCAAAAAAAGGTGGAACGCTGCCCCTGCCGGATGGCGCGCACCGGGGTGGCGCACACACGGCAGGGTTGGGCTTCGCGGCCATACACCATGGCCTCCAATTGAAAGTACCCACTCTCGCCATTCGCATTGGAAAAGTCGCGCAGCGTGCTGCCGCCCTTCTCCACCGCGCGGCTGAGCACGTCTTTCACCGCCGCATGCAGCTTGGCCGCCCGGGGCTTGCTGATGCTGTTGGCCGGGCTGGTGGGGCGTATGCCCGCCAGAAACAATGCCTCCGACGCATAGATATTGCCCACGCCCACCACCACCTCGCCGGCCAGCACCACCTGTTTGATAGGCGCCTTGCGCTGGCGCAGACCGGCCTGAAAAGCCGCTAAATCAAAGTCATCGCCCAAGGGCTCCACACCCAAATGCCCCAATAGCTTTTGCGCCACCGGATCGGACTCGCCCTGCGCAAACACCACCGCCCCGAAACGGCGGGGGTCGTGCAGGCGCAAAGTGCCCAGGTCGGTCACCAGATCGAAGTGGTCATGCACGCCAGCGGGCGGCAGTTGGCGGTCAAAAATGACCGAACCCGACATGCCTAGGTGCACCAGCAGCAGACCCCCGCTGAGGTCAACCAGCAAATACTTGCCCCGCCGCCGCACACCGCGCACCCGCATACCGACCAGCGCGGCGGGCTCGCACTGCAGCGGCCAACGCAGGGGCTTGCCCATGCACGCCGACTGGATGGTGGCGCCGGTAATCCGGTCGGCAAAACTCCGGCGGGTTACTTCGACTTCGGGCAATTCAGGCATGGGTGCTCTCGGGTTCGGGGGTTGGATTATTATGGTCTGATGCACCGCACCCAACGCCTCATCGCCATTGCCGCCGTCGTGGCAGGACTCGCCCCTTTCAGCCCCGCACACGCCGCAGCGCCAGAGCCCGCAGTCGTCAACTCGGACCTGAATGCGGCGCTGATGTACCAAATTTTGTTGGCAGAAATCAGTGCCAGCAATGGCGACGACGCCAACGCGTTTTCGCTCACCCTGGATGCGGCGCGCAAAACCAATTCGGCCAAGCTGTTTGAGCGCGCGGTAGAGCTGGGCCTGCGGGCCCGCAATGCGGACTTCGCCATTGAAGCCGCACGCGCCTGGCAACGGGGGTTTCCGACCTCCAAAGACGCCAACCGCTATGTACTGCAGATACTGATAGGCACCAACAAGCTGTCGGAAATTGCCGAGCCCCTGAAGCGCGAGCTTCAGGGCCTGAGCGGCAAAGACCGGGTGGCCAGCATCAACCTGATTCCGCGCTACTTTCCCCGTGTGACCGACAAAACACTGGCTGCCGCCATGGTGGAGCAAGCCCTGGCCGCCGACCTGCCCACCAGCAACTACGGCCCTGCCGCGTGGACAGCGGTCGGCAGCATGCGCCTGGCGGCCAACAACCCCTCTGGCGCACTCGATGCCGCCCAGCGCGGGTCCGCCCTCGATGGTGGCGCCGAAGAGCCTGCAGTCCTGGCATTGAACCTGATGGAGGCCAAAACCCCGTCAGCCGAAACCATTGTGCGCAAGTACCTGAGCGGTAATGCCCTGCCCGACATCCGCATGGCCTATGCCCGCACGCTCATTGGCAGCCAGCGTTATGCCGAAGCCCTGGCGCAAATGAAAACCCTGAATCAGCAAAAACCGGACTTCCCCGACGCCTGGCTGGTGCGGGGCTCGCTGGAGTTGCAAGACAGAGGCAACACCGCAGCAGAAAAGTCGCTGAAAAAATACCTGAGCCTGCTGCCCGCAGAGCAAAACCCGGACGACGAGAGCGAAACCGGCCGTGGCGCGGTGCAAGCCTATTTGCTGCTGGCCCAGATTGCCGAGCAAGACGGCAAGCCCGACGAAGCCAACGCCTACCTGCAGCGCATCAAAAGCCCGCAAGACGCCTTGCGCGTGACCACCCGCCGCGCCATGCTGCTGGCCCGCCAAGGCAAGCTCGACGAAGCCCGCGCCGCCATCCGCAGCGCCCCGGAGCTGCAGGCCGACGATGCCCGCACCAAGCTGGCCACCGAAATCCAGCTGCTGCGCGAATACAAAAAAATGGACGAGGCTTATGCGCTGCTGGGCCAGGCCGTCAAAACCTACCCCGCGGACACCACCTTCGCCTACGACCAGGCCATGGTCGCCGAGAAGCTGGGCCGCATTGACGAGATGGAGCGCCTGCTGCGCCAGCTGATCAGCAAAGCACCGGATTACCACCACGCCTACAACGCGCTGGGCTACTCGCTGGCCGATCGCAATGTGCGCCTGCCGGAAGCGCGCCAGCTCATCCAAAAAGCGCTCGAATTTGCGCCTGCAGACCCCTTCATTGTGGACAGCCTCGCTTGGGTCGAATACCGCAGCGGCAACCTGCCCGAGGCACAGCGCCTGTTGGAGCAGGCCTATGCCAGCCGGCAGGATGCCGAAATTGCCGCCCACTTGGGTGAAGTGCTGTGGGTGTCCGGCCAGCGCGAAGCCGCCGCCAAAGTCTGGCGCCAAGGGCTGGAGCAGCAAAAAGACAACGAAACCCTGCTCGAAACCTTGAAGCGCATTCAGCCCGCTTTATGAAGCGCCGGAATTTCGCGCGGTTAGGCAGCACCCTGCTGCTCACCGCTACGGTTTTGATAGCTGGTTGCGCACACAAGACGGGCGCTAACGCCCTATTTCCTGCTGAAGCACAGTGGAGCGGCCGGCTGGCACTCAAGGTACAAAGCACGCCACCCCAGGCCTTCAGCGCCGACTTTGAACTGGGCGGCGGACCGCAGCAGGGCCTACTCGTCTTCTTCTCCCCGCTGGGCACCACGGCAGCTCGCCTGCAATGGGCACCGGGCGTAGCCACGCTGGCGGCAGACGGTGAAACCCGCTCTTTTAATTCCCTGAGCGCACTCGCTTTGCAAGCCACCGGCGCAGAATTGCCGATTGAGGCCTTGTTTGACTGGCTGCAAGGCCGGGCTACCGATGTGCCGGGCTGGACGGCAGACCTGTCAGCCTTGGCGCAGGGCCGGCTGCAGGCGGTGCGTGCGGCCGGAGAACTCCCCCGCGTCGAGCTGCGCATCCTGCTGCAGCGCTGAGGGCAAGGGGCGTGCTGCGGGGATAATCGCGGCATGCAGTCGCTCTACGACATCCCCGCCCCCGCCAAGCTCAATTTGTTTCTCCATATCGTGGGCCGCCGCGACGATGGCTACCACTTGCTGCAATCCCCCTTCATGCTGATTGATTGGTGCGACACATTGCACTTCAGCAAGCGCAGTGATGGCCGCATCAGCCGTGAAGACCTCAGCTGGGCCTTGCCGGAAGACGACCTCGTGACGCGCGCCGCCCGTGCCCTGCAACACGCAAGTGCTTGCACGCTGGGGGCCCACATCGGCATTCATAAATCCATTCCGGCGCAGGCGGGCATGGGTGGTGGCTCATCCGATGCCGCATCCACCCTGCTCGCACTCAACCGTCTCTGGGGTCTCCGCTTACCTCTGGAAGCCTTGGCAAAAATCGGCCTATCCTTGGGGGCTGATGTGCCTTTCTTTCTGGGTGGTCGTAACGCCTTGGTGGAAGGCATCGGAGAAAAACTCACCCCTGTCGACATCCCAGTTTCAGGCTGGTTGGTGGTCAAGCCGGATGCCGGATTGGAAACAAAAAGAATTTTTTCTGATCCGAACTTGAAACGTGACTCAGAGTGCGCTACAATCTATGGCTTCGCTGCACACGAAATCGATAAGACATTCAGTCAAACTCGAAATGACTTGCAGGCCATAGCCCAGACGCTATGCCCCGAGGTTAATCAAGCCCTTCAGTGGTTAGATTCCAAAGGCTTAAGCAGTCGGATGACTGGTTCAGGAAGCGCAGTTTTTGCGCACCTCAACCAAGACGTCAATCTGGATGATGCGCCCAGCAACTTTGAAGTCAAGTTGTGCAGCAGTTTGGATGTTCACCCCCTTCAGGGATGGGCACCCAGCGACGGTTTATCGGTGGGTAGCATTTAGCTATCAACCCGTGTAGGGGAGTCGCCAAGTTGGTTAAGGCACTGGATTTTGATTCCAGCATGCGAAGGTTCGAATCCTTCTTCCCCTGCCAAATTGCTGTTCGGGCCGGTCCCGATACAGCATGCGATCTGTGACGAAATAAACCCAATCTCTTCGCTGGACCACCCCACATGCAGGCATTCACCCCCCCTGATTTCATGGTTTTCACTGGCAATGCCAACCCCGGCATGGCTGAAGACATTGCCAAGCACCTTGGCATTTCTCTGGGCGCCGCCAGTGTCGGTCGCTTCTCGGATGGTGAAGTCACCGTCGAGATCAACCAGAACGTGCGTGCCCGTGATGTGTTTGTGGTGCAGAGCACTTGCGCGCCCACCAACGAAAACCTGATGGAACTGCTGATCATGGTGGACGCACTCAAGCGCGCCTCTGCCGAGCGTATCAGCGCTGTGATTCCTTACTTTGGTTATGCCCGCCAGGACCGTCGTCCCCGCTCTGCCCGCGTGCCCATCACTGCCAAAGTGGTGGCCAACATGCTGCAAGCCGTGGGCGTGGACCGCGTGCTGACCATGGATTTGCACGCGGACCAGATCCAGGGCTTCTTTGATATTCCGGTGGACAACATTTATGCGTCCCCCGTGCTGCTGGGCGATTTGCGCCAGAAGAATTACAGCGATTTGATCGTGGTGTCGCCTGACGTCGGCGGCGTGGTGCGAGCCCGTGCGCTGGCCAAGCAGTTGAACTGCGACATGGCCATCATCGACAAGCGCCGCCCCAAGGCCAACGTATCCGAAGTGATGCACGTGATCGGCGAAATCGAAGGCCGCAACTGCGTGATCATGGACGACATGATCGACACCGCAGGCACTTTGGTGAAGGCCGCTGAAGTATTGAAGGCCCGCGGCGCGAAGAAGGTGTATGCCTATTGCACACACCCCATCTTCTCCGGCCCGGCCATCGAGCGTATCGCCGGTGGCGATGCCCTCGACGAAGTCGTGGTGACCAACACCATTCCTTTGAGCGCTGCCGCCGCGCAGTGCAGCAAGATCCGCCAACTCTCCGTGGCTCCGCTGATCGCCGACACGATCCAGCGTATCGCCAAGGGAGATTCGGTCATGAGTTTGTTCACCGAGTAATCACTCGGAACAAAAAGCAGACGCTGCCGGCTTCCGCCTGTGGCGTCTTTTACTGTCGGAGTCACACTGGTCGCGGTGGACTCTTTTTTGGAGTTAGATATGAAATTTGTCGCTTTTGAGCGCGCTAAGCAGGGCACGGGTGCGAGCCGCCGTCTCCGCGTTACCGGTCGTACACCTGGCATCGTTTACGGTGGCACTGGCGAACCCCTCTTGATCGAGCTGGACCACAATGCTTTGTGGCACGCCCTCAAGAAAGAAGCTTTCCACTCCACCATCCTGGACATGGAATTCAACGGCAAGGAAAGCAAGGTTTTGTTGCGTGATGTGCAAGTGCACCCCTACAAGCAACTGATTTTGCACATCGATTTCCAACGCGTTGAAGCCAACACCAAGCTCAGCATGCGCGTGCCTTTGCACTTCAGCGGCCAGGAAAACTCTCCTGCCGTGAAGACTGACGCTTGCTTGATCAACCACGTCATCACTGAACTGGAAGTGGCTTGCTTGCCAGCCGACCTGCCTGAGTTCATCGCTGTGGACCTGAGCGGTCTGGAAAAGGGCAAGTCCCTGCACGTGAACGACCTGGCTCTGCCTAAGGGTACCGTTGCTGTGACCCACGGCAAGCCTAACCCCGTGGTCGTGTCCGTCGTGGCTCCTGTGGAAGAAGTGGCTGCTCCTGTTGCCGCTCCTGCTGCTGATGCCAAAGGCAAAAAAGGCAAGAAGTAATTAACGCCCTGCGTTGATTTCCTTGAAACGGCCCACTTCGGTGGGCCGTTTTGCTTTGGAGCCCCGGGCTCCGATGTTTTGTAAGCCATAATTTTTCGCATGATCAAACTGTTTGTCGGCCTGGGCAACCCGGGCCCCGAGTACGACGGCACCCGCCACAACGCCGGGTTTTGGTGGATTGACGCGCTGGCCCGCGAGCTCAAAGTCCACCTGAGCATGGACCGCGGTTACCACGGCCTGGTCGCCCGCACCACCATCCGAGGCGAGAACGTCTGGTTGCTGGAGCCGCAAACCTTTATGAACCTTTCGGGCAAATCAGTGGACGCGCTGGCCCGCTTCTTCAAGATCAAGCCCGAAGAAATTCTGGTGGCGCACGACGAGCTCGATGTGGTGCCCGGCGAAGCCAAGCTCAAGTTCGGTGGTAGCCACGCCGGCCACAACGGCCTGCGTGACATCCATGCCCAGCTCGGCACTGGCGACTACTGGCGACTGCGCCTCGGCGTGGGGCATCCGGGCGTGAAGTCAGAAGTCGTGCACTGGGTATTGAAAAAGCCTTCGCTGGACCACCGCATTGCCATCGACCAGAGCATTGACCGCTCGCTCAAGGCCCTGCCCCATTTGCTGGCCAGCGAGATGGACAAAGCCACCATGCTGATCCACACCAGCAAGCCGCCGCGCCCCAAGCCACCCCGTGCGCCTGCGCCCTCGCCGGCGCCAGAGGGTACCGCTGCGCAAACAGCGCCACCCCCCACCGTGCCGGACACTCCCTTGGTTTAACACCTGACGCTCTGCCCCGGAGATTTGCCATGCTCGCCAAACCTTTTCTCGCTACACTTTTCATAGCTACTTGCGCACTATCCACGGGCGCTAGCGCACAAAAAGTCTATCGATGTGGCAGCACCTACAGCCAAACGCCGTGTGGCGGGGATAAAACGCTGGATATCGCATCCCCCAACGCCCAGTCCGCCGCCGCACGCAAACAAGCGGTGGACAAGGAAAACAAACGGCAGATGGCCGCCGCCAAGGCCATGGAAAAAGAGCGGCTGGCGAATGAAGCCGCAGCCCAAAAGCGGCATGAGGCGGACCTGAAAGCCATGGAACTGGAAAAAGCCAAAGTGGCCAAAGGGGGCAGTGACGAAGCGGGCAGTGCTCCCGCTCCACTGAAAAACAAAAAACCACCCGAATTCTTTACCGCCAAGCCGCCCGTCAGCACGCCTTGAGCAGGTGATCGGGCCCGGTCAGGGCCGGTAGACGGGGCCTCGTCAGGCGGGTTTGCCTGCCGCAACCTGCAAACGCAGGTACTTTTGCATCAGCGTTTCTTTACTTTCCACGAACTCGGGGTTCACCGGAATACAAGACACCGGGCACACTTGCACGCACTGCGGCTCGTCAAAATGGCCCACGCACTCGGTGCACTTGTGCGGGTCAATCTCATAAATCTGCTCGCCGAGGTAAATCGCCTCATTCGGGCATTCAGGCTCGCACACATCGCAGTTGATGCACTCGTCGGTAATCAGCAGTGCCATGTTCAGGCCACCTTCGCCAGCAAGCGAGTATGGACGACGGGTGCCACGAACTGCGCCACTTCGCCCTTCAAACTGGCGATCTCGCGCACCAGGGTGCTGGAGATGAACTGGAAGCGCGAGTCCGGAGTGAGAAACACGGTGTCCACATCGGGCGCCAGCGCCTTGTTCATGCCGGCCAGCTGGGCTTCGTAGTCAAAGTCGGTGACCGAGCGCACGCCACGCACCATGGCACGCGCACCATGGGCCACCGCAAAGTCGCGCACCAAACCGGTAAAACTCTCGACCCGCACGTTGTCCAAGGGCTGGAACACTTCGCGCACCATCTCCAGCCGCTCTTCAAGGCTGAACATGGTTTTCTTGTGGTGCGCCACGGCCACGGCCACGATCACCGTGCCGAACATGCGGGATGCGCGGCGGATCAGGTCCTGGTGCCCCAGGGTAATGGGGTCAAAGGTTCCCGGAAAGACGGCGATAACAGGTTGTGGCATGGCCGGAATTATGCCGCCGTGTGCTTGAGCAGGTGCGCATGCACCGCGCCGGCCTTGAGGTGCCTGTGGACACTGAGGCCCACAGCGCTCAGGGTTTCATCGGTGTAGGCCGTGGGCGACTCCAGGTACACCCAGCCTTCGGGCGCCAGCGCACGTGCACACGCGCCCAGCGCAGGTTCAAACAGCGGCGCGTCAAACGGCGGGTCGATAAAGATCACATCCAAGCTGCCGGATGCCGCCTGGCGGATGGCGGCCACACCGTCACCGCGCTGCACATGCACGGCGGTGGCTTCGAGCTGGACCTGGGTTTTCTTGAGCTGCTCGATCAAAGTGCCGTCCTGCTCAATGATGAGCACGTCTTTGGCGCCACGGGAGGCGGCTTCAAAGCCCAAGGCACCGGTGCCGGCAAAGGCGTCGAGGCAGCGCAAGCCGCTCATGTCCTGGCCCAGCCAGTTGAACACGGTCTCGCGCACCCGGTCCGGCGTGGGGCGCAGGCCGGGCTTGTCGGCCACTTTGAGTTTGGTGCGTTTCCAGAGCCCGCCGATGATGCGGATTTCGTGGCTCTGACCGGCACGGGGCCGCGCGGGGCGCTTGGGCGCAGCTGCAGCGCTGCGAGGGGAAGTGGCTTTGGCGTTCATGCGGGGAGCTTAACTGAATGGGTTGCGATCAGCGGGCGGGCTCCGGCGCGCCCAGCACCACGGTGGCCATGCGCGCCGGCTGCAGGGTACGGGCCATGGTGGTGCGTACGTCGGCCACGGTCAGGCGCTCCACCTGCTGCGTCCACGTGTCCAGGTAGTCCAGCGGCAGGCCGTTCCAGGCGATGTTGGCCACGTTGTCGAGCAGCTTTTTATTGCTGTCGATGCGCAGCGCAAAGCCGCCGATCAGGTTGTCTTTGGCAGCTTGTAGCTCTTTTTCGGTCGGGCCTTCTTCCACAAACTGGGTCACCACCTCGCGCACCAAGGTCAGTGCTTGCTCTGCTTGGTCGGGCCGCGTTTGCAGTCCGATGGTGAAGGCGCCTGCATGCAGGCCGGGCGCAAAGTAGCTGTACACGCTGTAGGTGAGGCCGCGCTTCTCACGCACCTCTTCCGTCAGGCGGGCGGTAAAGCCGCCACCGCCCAGAATGTGGTTGCCCACCGTGAGCGCAAAGAAGTCCGGATCGTTCCGCTTGAACCCCGGCTGCCCCACCAGCACATGCGCCTGGGCAGATGCAAACGGAATGCGTACCTCGCTCGCTGCCGCTAGCGCTGCCACCTCGGGCACCGCCGGCTGGGTGGTGCAGCCGCCTTGCGGCACGCGGGCCAGCAGCTTGGCCACCAAAGCATCCGCCTGCACCCGGTTGAGCGCACCCACGATGCTGACCTGTGCCGCACAGGCACGCAGCACCTTGGCGTGCAGGGCGCGCAGGTCTTCCACGTTGGTCCGCAGCAGGCTGGCCTCGGTCGTCTCGCGGCCATAGGGGTGATTGCCGTAAACGGCTTGGCTGAACGCACGCCCGGCCAGCGTGGCGGGGCGAGTGTTGGCTTCCTTGAGGCTGGCAATCATCTTGGGACGGTCGCGCAGCCAAGGTGCTTCGGGGAACGATGGCTCGCCCAACTGGCGGGCGGCCAGCGCCACCGCTTTGTCCAGCAGGTCAGGATAGGTCAGGGAGCGCAGGCCAAAGCTCATGCGGTCGGCACTGGCGCTACCGCCGAAGGACGCGCCCAGGTCCGCCCAGGCTTCGCTGAGCTGGTGCTCATCCAGCGCGGGGCCAGCAGCGCTGGCGCGCACGCCGTTGGCGGTGCTGGCAGCCATCAGGTTGGCCAGGCCGGGCTTGTCGATAGGGTCGCGGCGGGCGCCGGCATCGAGGTCGATCTGCACATCGACCATCGGGATGGCGGGGCTCTCGACGAGGTACACGCGCACGCCGCTAGGCTGCGTCCAGTGCTGGATGGGTATGCCCGCCCACACCGAATGCATGCCAAACAAGGCGCTAGCGCACGCCAATAGTGCGCGAGCAGCTATGAATTTAGGAGTAATCATGGGGTCAATGGCTACAGGCGCTGTTCAATGGCGAAGGCCCAGCGCAGGAATGCGGGGCTTGCGGGTACTGTCCACGGGCTGGGGCAGCAGGGTAGCGACGGTGAGGGCGTCATCCCCAAAGTACTTGGTGGCCACCGCCTGCACCTGCGCCGCAGTCACTTTGCGTAAGCGCTCCAGCAGCAGTTGGTCAGCGCCCAAGGGAAAGCCATTGATCCAGCTCACCCCCAGCAGGCGGGCCTGGTTGAACACGCTGTCTTGCTTGTAGACCTCGCCCGCCACCCAGCGGTTTTTGACGCGGGTGAGCTCGGCCTCGGTGACGCCGTCTTTGGCGACCAATGCCACCTGGGCGCGCAATGCGGCCTCCACCTCGGCGGCCGTTTTGCCCACAGCCGGCACGCCGTAGAGCGAGAACAGTTGCGGGCCCCGGGCCGTCAGCCCGTAGTACGCGCCTGCGTCATCGGCCACTGGCTTTTCCGACAAGGTCAGCGCGCGCGGCAGCCGGGCACCGTCGTAGCCCGACAGCACAGCCGAGAGTACGGTCAGCGCCAATGCGTCGTCACTGGTCGCGTCAGTGGGGGCCGTCGCCGTCGCTGGCAAACCGGCGGGTTGGAGACCCGGCACCTTGAAGGCCAGGGCCACATAGGCCTGTTCCGCAGGCGCTTTGAAGTCCAGACGGCGCAGCCCGGTTTGTTCAGGCTCAGTGCGCGGCTTGCGCTCGGGCACGGCGTGCACCGGCAGGCTGCCGTAGTACTTTTCGGCCAAGGCACGCACCGCGCCCACCTCCACATCCCCCGCCACGATCACGGCGGCATTGGTGGGCGTGTACCAGCGGCGGTAGAAGGCGCGGGCGTCGTCGGCGGTCATGCTCTCCAGGTCGCTCATCCAGCCCACGATGGGGCGGCGGTAGGGAGCGGCCTGGTAGATCACCGCGTCCATGGCCTCGTGCAGGCGGGCGTGGGGCTTGTCTTCAGTGCGCAGGCGGCGTTCTTCTTTCACCACCTCCAGCTCTTTGGCAAACACCTCGTCCGTCCAGGTGTTGTTGGCAAAGCGGTCAGATTCCAAGCGCATCACGTCTTCGAGCTTGGCCGAGGGAATCTGCTGAAAGTAGCCGGTGTAATCCTTGCTGGTGAAGGCGTTTTCACGACCGCCCAGCGCGGCCACTTTGCGCGAGAAATCGCCGGCCTTCACCGTAGGCGTGCCTTTGAACATCATGTGCTCCAGCACGTGGGCCACGCCGCTGGTGCCGTCCACCTCGTCCATGGAGCCTACGCGCACCCACACCATGTGCACGGCAGTGGGGGCGCGGCGGTCGGGTTTGACGATGAGCGTCATGCCGTTCTTCAGCGTGAATTGCTGGGCCTGCGCTGCAGCGAGCCCGGCTTGCACCGCCTGCGCGTGGCCGGACAAGGGTGTTGCCAGTGAAATCAAGGAAGACAGCGCGGCCAGCGCCAAGGCAGACGCCGGCGCAGCCCAGCGGGCGCCCGACAGGTGAAATGGGTGTTTCATAGAATGCTGTGATTCTAGAAACACCCTCATGTTCAGTTTTTTCAAAAAGAAATTCCTTTCCTCGTCCACTCCGGCCGCAGAACCGGTAGCGCCTGCGCCGGCGCCGGAAGCTGCAGCGCCTGCGCCCGCACCGCAAGTGCCCGCTGCGCCGGCTGGCGGGGCTGTACCCCCAGCACCTGCCGCCAGCACCACGACTACGGAGGTGCACGCCGAGCCCAGCGCGCCATCTGCGCCGCCGGCAGTGGCAGCAACACCGACGGCTCAAGCTCCTGTCGCGGCGCCCACCACCCCGGTAGCTTCTGCAGCAGCGCCTGAGGCACCCGCCAGCGCCGCCTGGGGCTCGGGCTCGCTGATCGGCAGTGCGCTGGTCGCGCCTATCGAGATTCCGGTCGCCCCCGCCGCCCCACCCGAGCGCCAAAAGTGGCTGGACAAACTCAAGGCGGGTTTGGGCAAAACCGCAGCCAGCATCTCCGGCGTCTTCGGCGGCAGCCAGATTGACGAAGCACTGTACGAAGACCTGGAAGGCGCGCTGCTCATGGCCGACGCCGGCGTGGCTGCTACCCAGTTGCTGACGGACGCCCTGCGGAAAAAGGTGAAAGCCACCGGCGTGACCCACCCTACGGCCCTCAAAAACATCCTGATCGCCGAGCTGACCGAGCTGCTGCAGCCCCTGCAAAAGCCGCTGGTGATCGGCGAGCACACGCCCACCGTCATCATGGTGGCGGGGGTGAACGGTGCGGGCAAAACCACCAGCATCGGCAAGCTGACCAAACACTTGGCCGACAGCAACGCCAGCGTGTTACTGGCTGCGGCAGACACCTTCCGCGCCGCTGCGCGCGAGCAGCTCACCGTCTGGGCTGACCGCAACACCGTAGAAATCGTGAGCCAGGAAGGCGGCGACCCGGCTGCCGTGAGCTACGACTCGGTGACCGCCGGCAAGGCGCGCGGCAAGGACGTGGTGCTCATCGACACCGCAGGCCGCCTGCCCACCCAGCTGCACCTGATGGAAGAGTTGAAAAAGATCAAGCGCGTCATCGGCAAAGCCGATGGCACCGCACCGCATGAGGTGCTGCTGGTGATCGACGGCAACACCGGCCAGAACGCAGTGGCCCAGGTCAAGGCCTTTGACGATGCCTTGGGCCTCACCGGCCTGATCGTCACCAAGCTGGACGGCACTGCCAAGGGCGGCGTGCTGGCGGCGATTGCCCGCGAGCGGCCCATTCCGGTGTACTTCATCGGTGTGGGCGAAAAGCTCGACGAGCTGGAGACCTTCAACGCGCGGGAATTTGCGCAGGCCTTGCTGGCGTAACGACCTAGAGGCCTGCGGGCCTCAACCCCGCGAACTGCGGGGTGTAAGAAACGGGCTTATGGTCCGACCCATTATTTTCAACAGACGACCGGAACCATGCGCCTTTCTATTCAACGCCGCCAATTGCTAACCGCCGCTGCCACCGCAGTAGCCCTGCCCGCTTTTGCCCAATCCACCCCCGCCTGGTCGGCCATCGAGGCCAAGGCCAAAGGGCAGACGGTGTACTTCAACGCCTGGGGCGGCTCGGAGACCATCAACGCCTACATCCAGTGGGCGGCGGGTGAAGCGCAAAAGCGCTTTGGCGTGACGGTGCAGCACGTCAAGATCGCCGATGCGCCGGACATGATCAAGCGGGTACGCAACGAAAAAGCTGCAGGAAAAACCAACGGCAGCGTAGATCTGGTATGGATCAACGGCGAAAACTTTTTGACCATGAAGCGCGAGGGCCTGCTCTTCGGGCCGTTTGCCGAAAGCCTGCCGTCCTATGCCAAGGTGGACGTGCAGGGCAAGCCCACCACGCGCCTGGACTTTGCCGAGCCGACCGACGGCCTAGAAGCCCCCTGGGGCATGGCACAACTGACCTTTATGGTGGACAGCAAGCGCACGCCCAAGCCGCCGCAGAATCTGGCCGAGCTGCAAGCCTTTGCCAAAGCCAACCCCGGCCGCGTGACCTACCCGCGCCCGCCCAACTTCCACGGCACCACCTTCCTGAAGCAAGTGCTGATGGATGTGAACGCCCACCGCGACGCGCTCTACAAACCCGTCACGCCTGACGCATTTGCCAAAGCCACTGCGCCCTTGTGGGCCACGCTGGACCAGCTGCACCCGCACCTGTGGCGCGGCGGCAAGCAGTTCCCCAACAACGCAGAAGCCATCCGCCAGATGCTGGCCGATGGCGAAGTGGCACTGGCTC
The DNA here is from genome assembly GCF_005876985.1 of Rhodoferax bucti. Lineage (GTDB taxonomy): Bacteria > Pseudomonadota > Gammaproteobacteria > Burkholderiales > Burkholderiaceae_C > Allorhodoferax > Allorhodoferax bucti. The sequence continues at coordinate 141,399 of NZ_VAHD01000002.1, read as the reverse complement.
TGACCTTCAACCCGAATGAAGCAGCCAACGAAATCGCCGCTGGCCGCCTAGCCACCAGCGTGACCAGCTATCAATTCAGTAGCGGCACCATCGGCAACACGCACTTTGTGGCCATTCCGGTGAACGCCACCGCCAAAGAAGGTGCGCAGGTATTTACCAACTTTTTGCTCAGCGCCGAGGCCCAAGCCCGCAAGGCCGACATTGCCGTGTGGGGCGACCCGACGGTGCTGGCGCTGGACAAGCTCAGCGCCACCGAGCGCGCGGCCTTTGCGGCCAAGCCCCTGCCCGGACAGGTGGAGAAGCCTGCCCCTGCCATCCCTGAGCCGCACGGCAGCTGGGTGGATGCGCTGGAAAAAGAGTGGACCAAGCGCTATAGCGCCTAGGCCCCGCCGGTCACCGCCGCAGACACTGGCAACGGGGGCTCGCGCCGCGCCGTGAATGCGCTGCCCGCAGCCGCCGCCATGATGAGCACAATCGCACCCCACTGCGCGGGGGTGAGCTGCTCGTTCAGCATCACCAGCCCCAGCAAGGCCGCCACGGCAGGCTCCATGCTGGTCATGATGCCGAACGCCTCTTGCGGCAGGCGCTTGAGGGCCACCATCTCCAGCGAGATGGGAATGGCGCTGGAAATCGCCGCCACCACCAAACCGATGAGCAACGTACGCGGCTCCAGCAGCGCGGCCCCTGCGTGCCAGATGCCAAAGGGCACCACCGTCATGGCCGCCACCGTGAGCCCCAACGCCACCGAGTGCCCGGCATGCAAGTGCCCCACCCGCTTGCCGAACACGATGTACGCGCCCCAAAACGCCGCTGCAGCCAGCGCGTAGAGCACCCCCACCACATCCAGCGCCTGCCCTGTGTCGCCAAACGGCAGCAGCAAGGCCAGCCCGGCAATGGCCAGCACTAGCCACACAAAGTCCACCGGCTTGCGCGAGGAATACAGCGCCACGGCCAGGGGCCCAGAAAACTCGATCGCCACCGCAATACCAAACGGAATGGTGCGCAGCGACATGTAAAACAACAAGTTCATCAGCCCCAGCGCCACGCCGTAGCGCAGCAGGGACATGCGGTCCACCGGCGCCAACGCCCAACGCCAGGGCCGCCAGATCAGCAAGAGCAACAGGGCCGAAAACCCCACGCGCAAGGCGGTGGTGCCCAAAGACCCGACCAGCGGAAACAGCTGTTTGGCGATCGACGTGCCCAGCCCCAAGGCCGTGACAGAACCCAAAACTGCCAGCAGGGGCAGCACATGATGAAAACGGTGTGAAGACATGCCCCGACGATAACCGCAGCCCACCATGCAGCCGGCCGCGGTCCGGCGCAGGGTTAATGGAAGGCGGTTTCGAGCGCCTTGATGCCCACTGCCGGGTCTGTCATGCCGTGGTAGATCGCAGGAATCTCTCGCTCCACACCGAAAAACGCATACACCGCCAGCATGGCGCAGCGCACCGAATACTCCACGGTGAACACCACGTCTTCCGGTATCTCCACAAACTGCCCCATGAACGCAAAGTTCTGCGCTCCCCGGGGAATGTTCAAGGGCCGGTCCGACGCAGTGCGGCAGGCAAACAAGGCCGATGCGTAGGGCAGCATGGCAGTCGTCACCTCCGTCGTTGCCAGCACGTGCTCCAGGATGTCGTCAAAGCCCAATTGCTTGATCACCTCCGTCAACACCTCGCGCCCGGTGGCAGCACTCATGGGCTTGCGCACGTAGTCCCCGGTGCCGTCCACCTCGAAACCATATCCCCACAGCGTGAAGTGGCCGGGCGGCAGGTCTGCAAAGTGCGGCTGGTAAGGCACCACCAAGCTCAGGTGCCAACCCGACTCAAAGAAAGTCATAAGTGCCCCGGTACCCGGAGCGTTGCCCGAATACGCCTCGATGCGTTTGAGCAAGGTGTCGTCGCGCATGGTGAAGGTAAACGACTCCCACTTGTGCTCATCCACATTGCCGCAAAAGGCCACCGGACGGCCGAAGTCGGGCGCTTTGCGGGCGATGTTCTCCCACAGGCTCCAGCCGTGGTCGCGGCGGTCGCGTACCAGCTCAGGCACGGTGTCATTGCCACCAAAGCGGGCATCCGAGGTGATGGAGCCCAGGGTGATAAAGGCCAAATCTTGCTCACGCATGGCCAGCGCTTGCGTACCTTGCGGCGTTTGCAGGTGCAGCACGCTGGCGCGGCGCTCGCCATTGGGCAGGGTGGCAAAGTCCACATCCGTCACACGGTGGCCAAAACGCACGTCCACCCCCTGCGCCACCAGCCAGCGCTGCAGCGGCACGATCATGGAGTCGTATTGGTTGTAAGGCGTGCGGCGCACACCCCCTAAGGTGTGCAAGCGACTGAACTCTTGCACAAATCGCAGCAGGTAGCGCTTGAGTTCGGCAGCGCTGTGCCATTGTTGGAACGCAAAGGTGGTGCGCCACATGCGCCAGAAGTTGCTTTGAAAGAAGTCGGGGCTGAAGTATTCGTCAATCCGCTTGCTGCCCACACGGTCTTCGCTGGTGGCCAGAAGGCGCATCATCTCCAAGCGGCTGTGCATGGACAAGCCGAGTTTGGAGGCATCTATCGTCTGGTGGTTTTTGTCGATCAAGCGGGCCTTGGCCTCGGTTTTGACACGCTCGTTGAAACGCCTGACGTCTTCGCGCACCGACACCGCAGGGTCCTCCAAGGAGGGAATGGTGTCGAACAAATCCCAGGTGCACAAATAGGTTTCGTCCGTCAGCATGCGGCCGCCCCGGGTCACCCATGCCTGGTGCGGGTTGTTAGGCGCATGCGCGCCATCCATGGAGCCGCCCGTGATGCCGGTTTCTTCCAGAATATGGATATTTTTGCCCGGCACCCCTGCATCGCGAATGGCAAAGGCTGCCACCGACATACCCGCAATCCCCCCGCCCACAATCCATAGCTCGGAATCTGCGGCAGAAAACCGCGGTGCGCTGGCCTGTTGACCGTGACTCATAGTCCTATCCTTCTCGTGTGTTTCGATAACGTCAAAACGCCATTTTTTCTTGGCCACACGCCAGACCACTTGATCTGCGTCAGGGTTGAAATACCGCAACGCCTCCAGTTGCCGCCTTCTTGCGTTAGCGCAAGCCGGATGCAGATCCTTGCAACTCAGGTATAAACCCGTCTCCCCAATTCACAACCACGCCTGCGCCATGACTGCCCTGCTCTCCTGCATCGAACTCGAATCCGCCCCCAACCCCACCGCCGCTGTCATCTGGATGCACGGGCTGGGCGCCAGCAGTGACGACTTTGCAGGCCTGGTACCCGAGCTGGACCTGGAAGGCTGCCAAGCCATCCGCTTTGTGTTTCCGCAGGCGCCCAGCATCCCGATCACCATCAACGGTGGCTACGTGATGCCCGGCTGGTACGACCTGTATGGCATGGACCTGGTGAGCCAGCAGGATGCGGCCGGCATCCAGCGGTCTGAGGCCGCGATTGCGGCGCTGGTAGAGCGCGAAGTGGCGCGTGGCATTCCTTATGAGCGCATCGTGCTGGCGGGTTTTAGCCAAGGCTGCGCCATGGCACTGCACACCGCGCTGCGCTTGCCCCACCAAATTGCGGGTGTGATGGCCTTGTCCGGCTATCTGCCGCTGGCCGACCGCTTTGCCGCCGAGCGCCACACGGCCAACGCCAACACCCCCATTTACATGGCCCACGGCACGCAAGACCCGGTGGTGATCTTGAAACGTGGCGAAGACTCGCGCGATGCGCTGGCCGCCTTGGGCCACCCCGTGCAGTGGCACACTTACCCCATGCCGCACAGCGTGCACCCGCGCGAAGTGGCGGACATTGCGGCTTTCTTGCGCCAGGTTTTGCCCGCGTGAGCGCCGGTGCTCGCCCCCTGGTGCTGGGTATTGACTTCGGCACCTCGAACTCCGCCTGCGCCCTGATTGATGCCAGCGGTGCCCTGCAAGTGATTCCGCTGGATGGTGCCAAGGCCGAAATGCCGACCGCGCTGTTTTTTGCCAGTGAAACGCATACCGTGCTCTATGGCGCAGAGGCTATGCAGGCCTACCTGAACGGCACCGAGGGCCGCTTGCTGCGCTCGCTCAAGAGCCTGCTAGGCAGCCGCCTGATGGACGAATACACCGCCGTGGGCGACAAGAGCATCCGCTTCTTTGACATCGTGGTGCTGTTCTTCAAAGAGCTCAAGCGCCGCTGCGAAGCCCATGTGGGCCAGCCGCTGACGCACGCCGTGCTGGGCCGCCCGGTGCACTTTGTGGACGACGATGCAGAGCGCGACCTGCTCGCACAAGAGACGCTGGGCCGCGCCGCGCTGGAAGCCGGCTTCACCCACATTGCTTACCAGATGGAGCCGATCGCCGCTGCGCTGGACTATGAGCAGCGTGTGGCCCACGAGACCACCGCGCTGGTGGTGGACATTGGCGGCGGTACCTCGGACTTCACCGTGATCCGCCTCAACCCTGCGCGCAGCGCGCAGAGCGACCGCACGGCAGACATCCTGGCCACCACCGGCGTGCACATTGGCGGCACCGACTTTGACCGCCTGTTGGACCTCGCCACCGTGATGCCCCACCTCGGCTACAAGCACGTGGGCACCGGCGGGCGCATTGTGCCCAGCAGCGTGTTTTTTGACCTGAGCACCTGGCACCTGATCCACCAGGCCTACACCCGCAAGTCCCTGCACTTTGCCAAGGAGCTGTGGACCGACTACACCGACCAGGCCCTGCACCGCCGCCTGATGGACGCGCTGGAAGAACAGCACGGCCACCGCATGCTGGCCAGCGTGGAAGCCGCCAAGATTGCCTGCTCCATCAGCGGCGAGAGCGCCACGGTGCAACTGGACTTTCTGGACCGCAACCTCAGCCCCACGGTCGATGCCCCGGGCATGGAAGCCACCCTGCACGCCTCGCTCGCGCAGGTCGTGCAATGCGCGCAAGACTGCGTGGCCGCCGCCGGCCTGCAGGGTGTGGACGCGGTGTACCTCACCGGCGGTTCGTCGGCCCTGCGCCCGCTGATCGAGGCGCTGCGCCACGCCATGCCCGAAGCCACGCTGGTAGAAGGCAACCGCTTTGGCGGCGTAGCCGCCGGGTTGGCCTGGGCAGGCTTGGTGCAGCCGTTTTAAATTGCTATATTTTTAGGAGCTACTGGCGCACATTCCACCTGCGCTAGCGGCCTCAAAGACATATATTTCCTGCGCAAGCCAAAATAGCCGCCGCTACGGCCGGAACCGCTTGCGCCCACCTCCCTTGCACCCTTGAAATTCGACTTGGCGGGGATTAGTGGGGCTATTTTTGAATTTATCTATCAATCAAACAATAACGATAAAAATGTTACTTTAACAAAAATACATTAAATTCATTCGAATTCAATTATGATCGTCAGCAATGCGAAATATTCGCGGCGTACGTTCAAAACCTTATCAACCAAGGGGATTCGCGATGAAAAATGTGTTTTCTGTTTGCTTGCTGGCTGCCGCCATGGCGGGTCAAGCGTTTGCAGCCGATGTGCTGATCGACCAAAAAGACAAGCAATTCAGCAAAAAAACGCTGAAAGTGAAAGTGGGCGATTCGGTGGAATTCCGCAATTCCGACCCGTTTGCCCACAATATCTTTTCCCTCTCGGACACCAAGGCGTTTGACCTCGGCTCCTACCCCCAGGGCCAATCCAAAAAAGTCACGTTCGACAAAGCCGGCAAGGTGGAAGTGGAATGCTCCATCCACCCCACCATGCAGATGGTGATTGAGGTCGAAAAATGAGCGCCGCACGCCTGTGGGCAGTCGCAGCACTCTGCCTCGGCATGAGCACCGGCGCCACTCTGGCGCAAGTCCAGGATTTGAAGCGGCTCAACACCGAGCAGGCCCTCAAAACCTGCACCGGCACCATCACCGATGAATGCGTGGTCCGGCACTTCAAGGACACGCTGGAGGCCTCCATCATCCGCGGCCATGTGGCGTTTCAAAACTACTGCGTGCTGTGCCACGGCGCCGAGGGCAAGGGCGACGGGCGTGCGGCCAAGCTGCACACCCCCCGCCCCTTCAACCTGACCCAGTCCATGGCACCGCGCGATTACATCGCCCAGGTCGTGCGCAAGGGGGGTGAGGCCATGGGGCGTGGCAAAGGCATGCCGCCGTGGGGCGACCAGCTCACCGACGAGCAGATCAACGACACGCTCAACTACCTCATGACCATCCGGGTGAACAAGTAGCCCTCTGCCCCCGCCTCTCGCTTGCAACAGGAAGACATTTCATGAAAAACATTCTCGCCACCCTGGCCATCGCGGCCCTGCCCCTGGGCGCACTGGCCGCTGCCGACGCGCCCCTGGTCTTCAAGCCCGGCCACGCCAGCCTGAAACAATTCCTGTTGCCTGCCCAAGTGCCCCACCCTGCGGACAACGCCCCCAACGCCGCCCGCGTGGCGCTGGGCCAGACGCTGTTTTTTGACCCCCGTCTCTCGGGCGACGGCAATATGTCCTGCGCCACCTGCCACAACCCCGGCCTGGGCTGGTCGGACGGCCAAGGCACAGCCCGTGGCGTCAAGAGTTCGGTGCTGGGGCGTGCGTCCCCCACCGTCATCAACACTGCCTACAACAGCATCCAGATGTGGGACGGCCGCAAGGCCAGCCTGGAAGACCAGGCCATGGGACCCATGCAGGCCAACGTCGAGATGAACATGGACATTGCCAAGCTCTTTCAGTGGCTCAATGGCAGCGAAGGCTACAAAAAGATGTTTGACAAGGCCTACCCCGGCCAAGGCATCAACGAAGGCACCGTGTCCAAGGCCATCGCCTCGTTTGAGCGCACGGCCATCAGCCGCAACTCGCCATTCGACAAGTGGGTCAAAGGCGACGCCAAGGCCATGACGGCCCAGCAAGTCAAGGGCTTTGAAGTGTTTACCGGCAAGGGCAACTGCATGGCCTGCCACAGCGGCGCCAACTTCACCGACAACGGTTTCCACAACCTGGGGCTGGAGTCCTGGGGCCTGGCAGAGCCCGACATGGGGCGCTACGCGATCAAACCCGTCAAGGCCATGAAGGGCGCCTTCAAAACGCCAACCCTGCGCGATGTGGCCCGCACCGCGCCTTACTTCCACGACGGCTCGGCCCAGACCCTGATGGACGTGGTGGAGCACTACGACACCGGCGGCACCGTGAAGACCAACCTGTCGCCCAACATGAAGCCGCTGAACCTCACACACGACGAAAAGCTGGCTTTGGTGGCCTTCATGGAAGCGCTGACCTCCCCCTACAAACCGGTCAAAGTGCCCGCCCTGCCGGTGAAGTAAGCTTGCGCCATGCGTAGGCCCGCGCTTGGCACATCGGAAAACGAGATCACTCCCGAGGCGCTGTTCTTCAGCCGCCGGGAGTTCGTCGCGCGCGCCGCTTGGTTGACTGCAGGCAGCATGGCGCTGCCAGCGTACGCGGGCGATGCCACGGCAGCCCACTACGTGATTCCCGGCGACGCCTTGAGCGCCGAGAACGACGTCACCGGCCACAACAACTACTACGAGTTTTCCAGCGACAAAAAAGCGCCCCGCGTCCTCGCGCAGGCGCTCACCACCAGCCCCTGGACGGTGACAGTCGACGGTGAGGTCGAAAAGCCCTACACCGTGGACATGGACGAGCTGCACAAGCTCTTTGGCACCGAGGAGCGCATCTACAGGCTGCGCTGCGTGGAGGGCTGGTCCATGGTGGTGCCGTGGTCGGGCTTTGCGCTGTCGCGCCTGATTGAGCGGGCCCGCCCCACCAGCAAGGCCAAGTTTGTAGAGTTCGAGAGCCTCAAGCGCAGCAGCGAAATGATCGGCCAGCGGGGCGAACCCATCCCCTGGCCCTACCGCGAGGGGCTGCGAATCGACGAGGCCATGAACCCGCTCGCCTTTGCCGTGACCGGCCTCTACGGCCGCCCGCTGCCCAAGCAAAACGGCGCGCCGCTGCGCATGGCCATTCCGTGGAAATACGGCTTCAAAAGCCCCAAGGCCATCGTGCGCATCCGCCTGCGCGACACGCAGCCCGCCACCAGCTGGAACCAGGCCGTGCCCTCCGAGTACGGGTTTTACGGCAATGTGAACCCGGCCGTGCCCCACCCCCGCTGGAGCCAGGCCCGCGAAAACCGCCTGGGTGAGATTCAAAAGCGACCCACGCTGCCCTTCAACGGCTACGCGCAGTGGGTGGCCGAGCTCTACCAGGGCCTGGACCCGCGCACCCTGTACTAAGCTCCCGCCATGGCCAGTGTCTGGATCAAGCGCCACTTCAAGGCCCTGCAACGGCTCACCATGCTGGCCTGCGCGCTACCGGCGCTCGGGCTGCTGCTGGACCTGCACCGGGGCCACCTGGGTGCCACCCCTTTGAACACCTTGCTGCAAGTGAGCGGACGCAGCAGCTTGGTGATCCTGATCGCCACCCTCTCCATCACCCCGCTGCGGCGCCTGCTGGCACTGCTGGCCACCGCCGCCCGCTGGAAGCACGGCAAGCGCATGGCCGACTGGAACTGGCTCGTCAAACTCCGCCGCCCGCTGGGCCTGTGGTCGTTTGCCTACGCCACGCTGCACCTGTGGCTGTACCTGGCATTTGACCTGGCCTACGACTGGGCCACCGCCTGGGAGGAACTGCGCACCAAAGCCTACCTGCTGGCCGGCTTTGTGGCCTGGGCGCTGCTGGTGCCGCTGGCCCTGACCTCCACCCAGCGCATGATGCGGGCCCTCGGCCGGCACTGGATGCGACTGCATGCGGCGGTGTACCTGATTGCACTGCTCTCGCTGCTGCACTTCTGGCTGCTCACCAAGCACGGGGCCAGCCCCCCCTGGCCCGACACCCTGGCGCTGGCCGCCTTGCTGCTGTACCGGGCCCTGCTCAAAACCGGCTTGCTGCCCCGCTGGCAGGGTGACGATGGCACCGAGAGCCCGGAGCGCGCCCGCGCTTGACGCATGATGGCGGGCATGACCCCACGGACTCTGCACCTCGCGCGGCGCCTGCGCCCCCTGGCGCTTCCTTTGACGGTGGTGCTGGCGCTGGCCTGGGCAGGCCTCTGGCTGTACCAGGGCTATGCACGCCTGGCCCCGGCCCTGCCGCGCAAGGTCGTGACCCTGCAACTTCAAAACGCGGGCACCGCCAAATTTGTGTTTTCTGCCGCACAGCCGGACCACGAGGTGCTGTACGAGATGCGCGCCGTGTTGGCCCCGCGCATGGAGGCCGACCCCGCCGCCTTCGTGGGCCAGCGCTACGAAGCCCCCTACCAGGACTACCTGCGCCACACCCTGTGGGGCCTGTGGTGGTATGCCGCGCTGGCACTCTTGGGGCCGGCAGGAGGTTGGGCTTGCTATCGTTTCAGGAGCTACTTGCGCAGAATGGGTAAGCGCTAGAGGCCTACTTCTCTTGCAAAGCGTGCGTTGTCACGCCGGGGCCTCGCCCAACGCAGCCTGCAGCATTTCGATAAACACCCGCGTCTTGGGCGGCATCAGCTTGCGCCCCGGGAAGACAGCAGAGATCGGCATGCGCGGCAGGCACCACGCGGGCAGCACGCGCACCAGCGTCTGGCGGCGCACCTCGGGTTGGGCAAACACATCGGGCAAGGCGGCGATGCCGGCACCGGCCACCGCCATGCGCAGCGCGAGGTCGGGGGCGTTCACCGTGAACCGCCCGGGCGGCACCCCCACCCACTCGTCGCTGCCCTGCTGCAAGCGCCATGACACGGCTTCGCCATTGCTGGCCAGCATGCGCAGGGCTTGGTGCTGCATCAAATCCTGCGGGGTTTGCGGGCTACCGTGCTCGGCTAGGTAGTGGGGCGATGCGTACACGCCGGCCGTCAGGGCGTTGAGGCGGCGGGCGGCCAGCAGGCTGTCATCGCTGAGCGGGCCGATGCGCAGGGCCAGGTCGAACCCTTCACCCAGCAAATCCACCCGGCGGGCCGACAAGTCCAGCTCCAGCGAAATATCGGGGTACATGGCCACAAAGGCGGCCAGCATGTCGGCCAGCAGCAAATTGGCAATATCGGAGGGCATGGACACCCGCAGCCGCCCGGTCGGCGTGGCCTGGCGGCGCTCGCTCAGGGCGGCCACGGCTTCTACCTCCAGCACCACTTGCTTGGCGTGCTCCAGCAGTTGCTGGCCGAACTCGGTGAGCGTTTGGCGGCGGGTGGTGCGTAGCAGCAGGCGCTCACCCAGGCGCTGCTCCAGCGCAGCGAGCCGGCGCGACACGCTGGACTTGGGCAGCCCCACCTTGTCCGCCGCGCGGCTGAAGCTGCCCAGCTCCGCCACGCGGGCGAAGATGAGCAGGTCATTGGGGTCAATGGCAGTGTGCTGGAGTGCGCTTGATTGTTCCATAGTGACAACAATCATATCCATTTCAAGGGATTTCCAGAGTGATTGGTGAGACATACAGTTCACCCATCGCCAACAACTTCTCCTTTGAAAGGAAACCGCCATGTCTACATCTTCTGCTTCCACCACTGCCAACAACGCCCTGAATCTTGCAGGCCGCGTGCTGCTGGCTGCCCTGTTTCTGCCAGCCGGCATCAGCAAACTGACGGGCTTTGCAGGCACCGTGGGTTACATCAGCTCGGTAGGCCTGCCACTACCAACGGTCGGTGCCGCTCTGGCCCTGGTGGTGGAAATTGTGGGCAGCCTGGCGCTGCTGGCCGGCTTCGGCACCCGCATCGCCGCGCTGGTGTTGGCCGCGTTCACGCTGGTGGCCAGCTTCTTCTTCCACGCGTTCTGGGCCGTGCCTGCGGACCAAGCCTTTGTGGTGCAACTGCTGTTCTTCAAGAACGTGGCCGTGGTCGGTGGCTTGCTGGCTTTGGCAGCGAATGGTGCCGGTGGCTGGAGCTTGGACGCTCGCCGCGCCTAAAGCCCCACATCACCCACAGCGCTTCAAGCACAGGCCGCCTACGCGGCCTGCTCGTCCGTTTCACCCAAGGAGATTGCCATGACTGTTCAACACCCCCGCACCGTCGAGCGCCTAGTGGCTGGCCAAGCCACGTCGGATGGCGCCGGCGTCAAACTCACCCGGGTGCTCACCCAAAACCTGCAGCACCGCCTGGACCCGTTTTTGATGCTGGACGCCTTCGGCAGCGACAACCCGGACGACTACATTGCCGGATTCCCAGAGCATCCGCACCGGGGGTTCGAGACCGTGTCGTACATGCTCAGCGGCCGCATGCGCCACCGCGACAGCGCGGGCCACGAAGGCCTGGTCACAGACGGTGGCGTGCAGTGGATGACTGCGGCGCGCGGCGTGATCCACTCCGAGATTCCGCAGCAAACCGAAGGCCACATGGAAGGCTTCCAGCTCTGGCTCAACCTGCACAGCAGCGAGAAGATGGGCGCGCCCTGGTACCGCGACATCCAAGCCACCGACCTGCCCAAAGTCACCACGGCCGAGGGTGTGCAAGTGACCGTGATTGCCGGAGAAAGCCACGGCACCCCTGGCGCCGTGCAGCGCAAGATCACCCAGCCGCTGTACCTGGATGTGCACATGCCCGCAGGCAGTCACTTCAGCCAGCCCCTGCCCGCCACGCACAACGCATTCATCTATGTGTACCGAGGCGAAGTGCAGGTGGGCGACAAGACAGTGCCCGCCCAGCGCATGGCCATCCTGGCCAACGAAGCGGGCAGCGATGGCGTGACCCTCACTGCCAGCGCGGATGCCAAGTTCCTGCTGATTGCCGGCCAACCGCTCAAGGAGCCCATCGTGCAATACGGCCCGTTTGTGATGAACTCGCAGCAAGAGATTTATCAGGCGCTGAGCGACTTCCGGGATGGTGTGCTGGGCGCTGCCTGAAGATGCTGCGGACTGCTTGATGCTATGTTTTTCATAGCTGCTCGCGCATATCTCTAGGGCGCTAGCTGGCTTTTATGCCATAGCGCCGCGTGATCTTGTCGATGGTGCCATTGGCCAGCAGCGCATCCACTGCCTGGTCAAGGGCCTTGTGGTCCTGCTCGGTGGTGGAGGCTTTGGACAGCCCGATGTGGATGCGGTCCCGTGCAGACTCCAGGGCCATTTTTTGTAAGGGCCCCAGCCCCAGCATCTTGGCGGTGTACTGCAGCACATAGGCGTCGTTCAGCACCACATCCCCCCGGTTGGCTGCCAGCATACGCAAAGCCCGCTCGGGGCCCTCGACCTTGGAGAGTTTTTTGCGCTCCAGCAGCACGGGCTCGGCCTCGGCGTAGGCCGCGCCGTAAAAGCCAGACAACGGTGCGACTACATGCAACTGCTGATCCAGCACATCGGCAAACGACTTCACGCTCTCGGCCTGCAGATGTTTTTTCATGCTGAACACCCCCACCACCTCAAACCGGTAGGGCTTGGTAAAGCGGGCAAACTCGCGCCGCTCTTCGGTGAAGGAGTAGCCGGTGAACACATCAATCTCGCCGCGCTGAAACATCGCGTGGGTGCGCGCGCCGGGAATGTCGATCAGCACCTCGATCTTGCAGCCCGCCTTCGCGGCCACCGCCAGCAGGATGTCCACATCAATGCCGCGACCCTCAGCAATCGGCGTTTTGAAGGCATAGGGTTGCCAGTCTGCAATGGCGTAGCGCAGGGTACGGCTGCACTGGGCATGCGTTAATGCGGTGGCGCACAGCAACACCCCAAGAAAAGCCAAACGCAGCCGGAGGGTCACACACGAGGTCATACAGCGCTTTCTGAAGAAGGTGTGCCCAGTATTTTTGCAAGGGCACGCCCCGTCAAGCGGGGAAACTCCGCCCGTCAGCCGTCTGAAGGCTTGCATGCCCTAAGCTTATTGCATGCACACCCCCACCACTCGCTCGCCCGATAGCCCCTTGGTCAACCTGGCCCTGCAAGGCGGGGGCTCGCACGGGGCCTTTACCTGGGGCGTGCTGGATGCACTACTGGAAGACGGCCGGCTGGACTTTGAAGGCATCAGCGGCACCAGCGCGGGCGCCATGAATGCCGTGGCACTGGCCCACGGCTTCGCGCAGGCCGAGGGCAAACCACGCGAGGCGGCCAGAGACAGCGCCCGCCAATCGCTGGAAGACTTTTGGGAAGGCGTGGTCAGCATGGGCGCGCTGAGCAATACCCTGGCGGGTGCGCACAAAGTGCCGTTTGACTTGCTGTTTGGTGGACTCTCCGCGCTGACCGGCGGGGCCTCCCCCAGCCAGATGCTGTCAGACGCAGTCACCAGCTTTTGGACCCAGTCCGTCTCGCCCTATCAAAGCAACCCGCTGGACATCAACCCGTTGCGGGATTTTTTGGAGCGGCAGATCGACTTCGAGCGTCTCGCTGCCCACCACCCGCTCAAGGTGTTTGTGGTGGCCACCAAGGTGCGCACCGGCAAGGCCGAGATTTTCTCGGGCAAGCGGCTCACGGCCGATGCGGTGATGGCGTCGGCCTGCCTGCCCACGGTGTTTCAGGCGGTAGAGATCGAAGGCGAGCACTACTGGGATGGCGGCTACGCCGGCAACCCCGCCATCCACCCCCTGATTTACGAATGCCAGTGCCCCGACGTGATGCTGGTGCAGATCAACCCCATCGAGCGCCACCAACTGCCCACCACGGCGGCCGGTATTCTGGACCGGCTCAACGAAATTACGTTCAACTCGGCATTGATTGCCGAGATGCGCGCTATCGACTTTGTGAAGCGCCTGCTGGCCGAGGGTAAGCTGGACCCGGCGCGCTACAAAAATGTGCTGATGCACCGCATCGATGGTGGCGGCGCGCTAGAGGCCTACCCCGCCTCCACCAAGTCAGACACCGACGCCAAGCTCATCCACGCCCTGCGGGACCTGGGGCGAGCCTCTGCCCAACACTGGCTCAAAAAGCACCTAGCCTCGGTGGGGGTGGCGTGCAGCATCAACATCGCGGCCGACTACCTCGACGACCTGCGCGTACCCACCGCACCCTGACGCAAAAAACCCCGCTGCATGGCCGGTACACCGGCCGCACAGCGGGGTTGCAAGCCGCCGCCACGAGGGCAGCGGCAATCACCATCGTTGGCTTACGCGAGGTCGAAACGGTCCAGGTTCATTACCTTGGTCCAGGCGGCCACAAAGTCGCGCACAAACTTGGCTTGCGCGTCGTTGGTGGCGTAGACCTCGGCCAAGGCACGCAGCTGCGAGTTGGAGCCGAACACCAGGTCCACGGTGGTGCCAGTCCACTTCAGCGTTCCCGTCTTGCGGTCGCGGCCTTCGAGCACCCCCGCTTCTGTGGCCTTGCTCCATTGGGTGCGCATGTCGAGCAAGTTCACAAAGAAATCGTTGCTCAGGGTTTCAGGCCGGGTGGTGAACACGCCGTGCTGGGCTTGGCCCACGTTGGCATTCAGGGCACGCAGGCCACCGACCAGCACCGTCATCTCGGGTGCGCTCAAGGTAAGCAGCTGGGCTTTGTCGAGCAGCAGTTCGGCAGCCACGCCTTCGAGGCCTTGGTGGGTGTAGTTGCGGAAGCCATCGGCCACCGGCTCCAGCACCTGGTAAGACTCCACATCAGTTTGCTCTTGCGAGGCATCCATGCGGCCAGAGGCAAAGGGCACAGTCACAGCTTGACCTGCTTTCTGAGCCGCTGCTTCCACTGCCGCACTGCCTGCCAACACGATCAGGTCCGCCAGCGAAATCTTCTTGCCACCGCTCTGGGCCGCGTTGAAGGCTTGCTGAATCGCTTCGAGCTTGCCCAGCACCTTGGCGAGCTGCGCGGGCTGGTTGGCCGCCCAGTCTTTGGCGGGGGCCAGGCGGATGCGGGCACCGTTGGCACCGCCGCGCTTGTCGCTGCCACGGAAGGTGGAGGCAGACGCCCACGCAGTGCTCACCAGCTCAGAGATGCTCAGGCCGGAAGCAAGCACCTGGGCTTTCAAAGCAGCCACATCGGCCGCATCGACCAAGGCATGGTCCACCGCAGGAATCGGGTCTTGCCAGCTCAGCACCTCGGCGGGCACCAACTTGCCTAGGTAGCGGGCACGGGGGCCCATGTCGCGGTGAGTGAGCTTGAACCAAGCGCGGGCAAACGCATCGGCAAACTCGGCCGGGTTCTGGTGGAAGCGGCGCGAAATCTTCTCGTACGCGGGGTCCATGCGCAGCGACATGTCGGCCGTGGTCATCATCGGCGCATGCTTTTTGGATGCATCGTGCGCATCCGGAATCATGTGCTCCGGCTTCACGTTCTGGGCGACCCACTGGTGCGCGCCCGAGGGGCTCTTGGTCAGCGCCCATTCGTAGCCGAACAACATGTCGAAGTAGCCGTTGTCCCAGGTGGTGGGGTTGGGCTTCCAAGCGCCTTCGATGCCGCTGGTGGTGGTGTGCACACCTTTGCCAGTGCCCAACTTGTTGATCCAGCCGAAGCCCTGCTCTTCAATGCCCGCTGCTTCCGGCTCGGGGCCCACCAGGGTGGGGTCGCCAGCACCGTGGGCCTTGCCGAAGGTGTGGCCACCGGCCACCAGGGCCACGGTTTCCTCATCGTTCATGGCCATGCGGGCAAAGGTTTCGCGCACATCGCGGCCGCTGGCCACGGGGTCGGGCTTGCCGTCCGGGCCTTCAGGGTTCACGTAGATCAGGCCCATTTGCACGGCGGCCAGCGGGCTCTCCAGCTTGCGGTCGCCGCTGTAGCGGCTGTTTTCCTTGTCGCTGGTCGCCAGCCACGCTTTTTCGGCGCCCCAGTAAATGTCTTGCTCGGGCTCCCAAATGTCTTCACGGCCACCGGCGAAACCAAAGGTCTTGAAGCCCATGGATTCGAGCGCCACATTGCCGGCCAGAATCATCAAATCCGCCCAAGAGAGCTTGCGACCATACTTTTGCTTGACGGGCCACAGCAGGCGGCGGGCTTTATCGAGGTTGCCGTTGTCGGGCCAGCTATTGAGCGGGGCAAAGCGCTGGCTGCCGGAGCCGGCGCCGCCCCGGCCATCGGCCGTGCGGTAGGTGCCGGCGGAGTGCCAGGCCATGCGCACCATCAGGCCGCCGTAGTGGCCCCAGTCGGCGGGCCACCAGTCTTGTGAATCGGTCATCAGCGCGGTCAGGTCTTGCACCACGGCGTCGAGATCAAGCGTTTTGAATTCTTCGGCGTAATTGAAGTCCTCGCCCATGGGGTTGGAGGCCGGTGCGTGCTGGTGCAGGATGCCCAGTTTGAGTTGGTTAGGCCACCAATCGGCGTTCGATGGCGCTGCGGCTTTGGTGTGGGCGCTGGTAGCAGCGTGGGGGAAGGGACATTTGGCAACAGAGGACATGCAACTCTCCTGAGTGGTTGAGAAATCGGTATGGACTGCAGTTTAGTTTTTGACTATTAATCAAGCAAATTCAATTGCACTATGTGGGTCATAGTGTTTTTTGTGCCTCCGGCGCTGCATACACTCCCAGCCTAGTTCTCCAACAAAGACCCTTGACTGTGCAAGCCCTGCTCTCCGCCATCGCCACGATGGAAATCCCCTCCGACGCCTGTCGCCTTTTCCACGGACGCGGTGGCCTGTACCCCGGCTGCGAGCAGTGGTCGCTGGACTGGTATCCGCCAGTGCTGGTGCTCACCAGCTTCAAACCGGTGGGGGAGGACGACTTGAGCACCATCAGCGCCGCAATGTCTGCGCGCTGGAGCACGCTCGCCACCGGGCAGGCACTCAACTGGGTCTTCCAGTGCCGGGCCGAAGGCCTTGCTGACACGCGGCTCATGACGGGCGCGGTGCCCGAGCCCCATGTGGTGACCGAGGCCGGCACCCAGTACAAAGTGCATGTGCTGCGGGGCCAAAACCATGGCCTGTTTCTCGATATGGCCGAAGGCCGCCGCTGGGTGCGCGACTATGTGGCGGCCCACCCCAAGACCTATGCCTTTCGCGTGCTCAACCTGTTTGCTTACACCTGCTCGTTCTCGGTCGTGGCCTTACAGGCCGGTGCGCGGCATGTGGTGAATGTGGACATGAGCCAAGGCGCGCTCGCCACCGGCCAGCAAAACCACCGGCTCAATGGCATCGAGAGCGGTGTGAGTTTTCTGGGGCACGACATCTTCAAGACCTGGGGCAAGATCACCCGCAGCGGGCCCTATGACCTGGTGGTGCTGGACCCGCCCAGCTACCAAAAAGGCAGCTTTGTGGCGACCAAGGACTACGCCCGCCTGGTGCGCCGCCTGCCCGAGCTGCTGGCGCCCGGCGGCCATGCGCTGGTGTGTCTAAACGCGCCGGAGCTGGGCACGGCGTTCCTGAAACAGCACATGCAAGAGCAGGCACCGGCACTGGAGTTCGTGCAGCGCTTGCCCAACCCCGCAGCGTTTGCGGATGTGGAGCCGGAGCGGGCGCTCAAGGTGTTGGTGTACCGGGCACCCGACTAGGGCAAATCCTGAGTCATTTTCCGCATATTTAAATTAAATACCGTTAATATGAAAGCGCTTTCTTTTTTGAAACAAATTTAAAAAATAATTTCCCTTTCAAGCCCATCCCCATCGCTACAGAAACGCCCCCGTGATGCAAACACTCCCCAGCTCCGCCTCCACCACCATCCACGGCCCCTTGCAAGCCCACGGGCTGTGGGCACCGGGGGTGGTACTCATGCGCAACCTGGGGTTCACCTCCAAAGCGCTGCTGATCAGCGTGGCCTTTCTGGTGCCCTTGGTGGGCTTGGTAATGTGGTTATTGATAAGCCAGGCGGACAGTGCCATGAGCGACCGCCATACGGCTACCCGCCAGCATGTCGAGGTGGCACACGGCGTGCTCCAGTGGGCGTACAGCCAGGAGACCTCTGGCAAGCTCACCCGGGAGCAGGCCCAGGACATGGCCAAGCAAGCCATTTCCAAACTGCGTTACGACAAAAACGAATACTTTTGGATCAACGACATGACGCCCGTGGTGGTCATGCACCCGATCAAGCCCGAGCTGGACGGCAAAAATGTGAGCGACGCCAAAGACCCCAACGGCTTTGCGCTGTTCCGGGGCTTTGTGGACAAGGTGCGCACCGAGGGCAAAGGCTTTGTGCCCTACCAGTGGCCCAAGCCCGGCCTGGAAAAACCGGTGGACAAAATCTCGTATGTGCAAGGCTTTGAACCTTGGGGGTGGGTGATCGGCTCGGGCATTTATGTGGACGACTTGCGTGCCGAGCAGGCTGCCCGCTTGTGGAAAGCCGGCACGGTAGTGGCCATCGCTTTGCTGATTGCAGGCTATGTGTTCATTGCTTTTTACAAGGTCAACAAAGGCGGCTTGGCGGTAGTGACACAGCACCTCAATGAGCTGAGTGCCGGTGACTTGCGCAACAAGCCCAACAAGCCATGGGGTGCCGATGAGCCGGCCATGTTGATCACAGGCCTGGGCCAGGTATATGACTCCATGTACGAACTGATACGCCGGGTGCGCCACTCGGCGCGCGAGTTGGCCATGACCAGTGCCGAAGTGTCACGCGCCAGCCTAGACTTGTCATCGCGCACGGAGTCCGCAGCATCCAACCTGGGCCAGCAAGCCGCGTCGGTGCAGCAGATCGGTTCCCAGGTAGCAGAAACCGCAGATCGCACCCACGCGGCAGCCGGTGTGGCGCAAGAAAACTTCCAGGTGGCAGCCAAGGGCGGCCAGATCATTGCCGAAGTGGTTACCACCATGCGGGACATTCAGACCTCTTCCGCCCGCATCCACGACATCATTGGCACCATCGACGGTATTGCCTTTCAAACCAACATCCTCGCGCTCAACGCCGCCGTCGAAGCGGCGCGCGCCGGCGAATCCGGCCGTGGCTTTGCGGTGGTGGCGTCTGAAGTGCGCTCTCTGGCGGGACGCAGCGCGGAGGCCGCCCGTGAAATCAAGTCCCTGATCTCTGCCAGCGTGGAACGTGTCGAACTTGGCACCCAGGTGGTGCAAAGCGCAGGCAACACCATGGAGGAAATGGTGAGCAACGCGCAAACCATCAACCGCTACCTGGACGACATCGCCGCGGCCTCCGGCCAGCAAGCCACCGGGGTCAAAGAAGTGGTGCACGCCATTCAGCAGCTGGACGCTCACACCCAGCAAAACGCCGCACTGGTGGAGGAAACCAGCGCTGCCGCGAGCGCGCTCAACGACCAGGCCAACAAGCTCACCCAGGAGATAGGCCGCTTCGTGGTGGCCTGATCACCCACGGTGCCCTCGCGGGCACCTTATCAGTCAAAAATCTCGTGCAGCCATGACTTCTTGCGGCTCTGCGGGTAGCGCTTGTGCTCATGAAAATCCGAATCTTCAAAGTCCCGGTGCCGGGGTGCCTGCGCTGCACGCAGAGTTGTGGTTGCGGGGGCTGACGTAGCGCCGGCCTTGTCCAGCAATTTGTCGAGCTCGCCACGGTCCAGCCAGATGCCGCGGCAGCTCGGGCAATAGTCAATCTCAACTCCCTGGCGCTCAGTCATGACCAGGGTGGAGTCGGTGCAATG
This sequence comes from Rhodoferax bucti, assembly GCF_005876985.1. Lineage (GTDB taxonomy): Bacteria > Pseudomonadota > Gammaproteobacteria > Burkholderiales > Burkholderiaceae_C > Allorhodoferax > Allorhodoferax bucti. The sequence continues at coordinate 122,136 of NZ_VAHD01000002.1, read as the reverse complement.
GGGGCATTTCATCGGGGTTTCCTTTTCGGGTTACAGGGAAAAAACAGCGGCAGACAAGAGCAACCCGCCAGCGCCAACACCCGCCAGCAACTTGGCATCGCGCATGTTCCGCTGGGTGTACTCAAACCAAGCGGCATAAAGCACCGGCACGGAGAGGGCCAGGCCAATCCACTCCATCGTCAATACGGTCGTGTCCATCGGGAATCCTTTAGGGGGTTGCAAAACTGGCGCTACGTTAAGGCCACACTCATTCCTTAAAAAGCAGATAATTTCTTCTATACATTCCCAATAATTCTCACCATGAGCACTCCGTTCAACTACAAGCACCTGTATTACTTTTGGGTCGTGGCCAAGGAGGGCGGCATGTCCCGCGCGGCGGACAAGCTGGACATGGCGGTGCAAACCGTGAGCGCCCAGGTGCGCGAGCTGGAGCGCTCTTTGGGCTACGCACTGCTCAAGCCGGCGGGGCGTGGCTTGGTGTTGACCGAGGCGGGCACCACCGCCATGCGGCTGGCTGACCAGATCTTTCAGATCGGCGAAAACCTGCCGACCTTGGTGCGTGACGCCGCCAGCACGCCGGCGGCCCGGTTGGCGGTAGGCATTTCCGATGGCCTGCCCAAATTGGTGGTGCGGCGGCTGCTGCAACCGGTGATCACCGAGCCCAACCTGCGCCTGATCTGCCACGAAGACGAGCTGGACGATTTGCTCGGCGACCTGGCCCTGCACCGGCTGGATGTGGTGTTCTCTGACCGGCCGGCGCCTGCCAATCCCAACATCAAGCTCTACAGCCACGCCATGGGGCACTCGCCCATGGCGTGGTACGCCACGCCCGCGCTGATCAAGGCAGCGGGCAAAAAATTTCCTCAGTGCCTGGCCGAGCAGCCGGTGCTGCTGCCCACCACCCACACGGCGGTGCGGGGCCGGCTGGACCATTGGTTTGAGCAGCACGGCATCCGCCCCCGCATCGTGGGCGAGTTTGAAGACAGTGCCTTGCTCAACACCTTCGGTGCCAGTGGTATGGGCATCTTCCCGGCAGCCGAGTGGGCGGAGGACGACCTGCTGGCGAACTACGGCGTCAAGCGGCTGGCTGCGTGTGAGGGGGTGAGCGAGCACTTCTATGCGGTGGGCACCGAGCGCAAAGTCCACCACCCCCTGGTGTTGCGGGTGTTGCAAGGCGTGAAATAAGTGCCCACAAACCGGGCAAACACTCAGTTTTTTTAAGAACGTTCTTCATCCAAACGCTTGTTTTTCAGAATTCACTTCACCGGTAGTCTCCATCTGTCTTTCTTTTTCTGGAGATCAACATGAAGAGACTTCTTTCCGTTTTGGCCGTGGTGTTTTCACTCGGCATTGCCACCATGTCCCTAGACGCCGAGGCCGCCAAGCGACTGGGCTCGGGTAAATCCATGGGCACCCAACGCCAGGCGGTGCAAGACAAATCGCCTGCCGCGCCCACGGCCACCAATGCGGCGCCCGCTGCGGGTGCAGGCGCTGCAGCAGCGGCTCCCAAGCGTTCCTGGATGGGCCCGCTCGCCGGACTGGCTGCTGGCCTGGGCATTGCCGCACTGGCATCGCACCTGGGCTTCGGAGATGAACTGGCTTCCATGATGATGATGGGCTTGGTGGTGTTTGCGGTGCTGGCCGTCATCGGCTTCATCATGCGCAAGCGGGCCCTGGCACGCCAAGGTGGCATGCAGCAAAGCGGCGGCTTGATGCCCGCCACCATTGGCGGTGGCCCGGTGCCGCCCCAAACCCCGGCTTACAAGGTATCCATGCCTGCAGCCGCAGCCCGCTCCACGCCATCCGGCGGCTCGCTGATCGGTGCAGACCTGGGTGCTGGCAGCAGCCCAAGCCCGTCGATTCCGGCAGACTTTGACCGTGCAGGCTTCGAGCGCAACGCCAAGGTCAACTTCATCCGCCTGCAAGCGGCTTACGACGCGGGCAACTTGGATGACATCCGTGAGTTCAGCACCCCCGAGATGTTTGCCGAGTTGAAGCTGGACTTTGCCGAGCGCGGCACCGCCACGCAAAACAGCGATGTGGTGCGCCTGGACGCCGCCGTGCTGGAAGTGGTGGAAGACAACAACCGCTACCTGGTCAGCGTGAAGTTCACCGGCTTCATCCGCTTCGGCGCGGGTGTGGACGACGAAACCTTCGACGAAATCTGGCACCTGACCAAGCCCCTGCAAGGCAGCGGCGGCTGGGTGCTGGCAGGCATTCAGCAAGCCAGCTAAGCCACGCGCCGCGCAACGCGGCGCCCCCTCAGGCCCAGTCGGCCAAGCCCAAAATGCGCTCACCCAAGGGGGTGAGCCGGGCGGTAGGGTATTTCAACTTCTCCCACTCGCGCGGGTCCCCCGGAAAGGCATAGCCTTTCGGGGCTTCCCGCTCGCGCCATGAGCGCACCCTCGCCTCCCGCAACGCCGTATCGGACTGGTTGGCCGGCGTGAAAGCGATGTACTGCGCCATGCGCACCAAATGCTCGCTGGTGTTGGGGCGAATACCGTGGGCCAGCAAGCTGTTAAAGATCAGCAAATCGCCCGCCTGCAGGTGGATAAATTGCACCGGCCAAGGCAGGCTCTCTACATCAGGGCGCCAGGGGTTGCGGTCTGCAGGGGCCGTTTGGCGCCACTCCGCAAAGTGCTTGAACAGCTCGGGAATGCACTGAAAACCACCGCTCTCCGGGCTGGTGTCCGACAGGGCAAGCACGCCCTGCACGTTCACCGGCAGCGGGTCCAGCGTGGTATCCGCATCCCAGTGAATGAAGCCGCTGAACTGGCGCGCACCGCGGTTGGGCGTGTTGAGGTTGGCGCGGTCGATGCTCACCCACAAATCTTCGCGGTCCCAGATGTCCACAAACGCGTCGTACACACGCGGGGTCTGGCGGTTGTTCCACAGGGTCTGGTGCTGGTAGGTTTCCACCATGCCGGAGCCGTTGAGCTCCTTCATCTCGTGACCGCGCAGTTCGGCGCGGTTCCAAGTGGCAGGATCGTTCGGGTTCCAGTCTTGAAACTCCCATAAAAAATCGGTGCTGGCCTTCACCTGCTCTGGCGAGATGGCTTGCTTGATCACCACATAGCCATAGGTTTGCCAGTGGGCAAAGTCGGCCTCCGACAACACGCGCAAAGGCATGTGCTTCCGGATGTCGCGCAACTGCACATGGGCGGTGTACGAGAGGGTGGGGTTGCCGGGGCGTTGGTCGCCGTAGCGGTAGCGGTCGTTCATGGCGGTGTCCTGCGTGTCTTTGAAAGTGGTGTTGACCTGGAAATTGTGAAAACAGACATGCCCGAGCGGTACCTGCGAACTGCTGCATACTGATACGATTCTGACCAATAAAACCTACCCAATGTCATGAAACCCCAGTTTGAACAAGTCACCGTGCCCGTGGGCGAGTCGTGGAGCCTGCTGTGGCGCGAGTTGCCGGAGCTGCCGTTTCTGTGGCACTACCACCCCGAGTTCGAGCTAACCCTGACGCTGAACGCCCAGGGCCAGCGCTATGTGGGAGACAGCTTGGAAGACTTTGTATCCGGCGACCTGGTGCTCACCGGCCCCAACCAGCCGCACACCTGGGCCGCTACCGAGCGCCCCGATGCCCACCAGCCCATGCTGGCCGTGGTGATGTGGTTCAGCACCGACTGGCTGGAGCGTGCCCTGGCCGGCTGGCCCGAGCTGGCGGCACTGCAAAGCTTGTCTGCCCAGGCCGGGCGCGGGCTCAAGTTCTCAGACGTGGCACGTGCGCAGGTCGAGCCGCTGATCCTTTCGCTGCAGGCGCAAGACCCGGCGCTGCGCCTGCCTACGCTGCTGCATATCCTGGCGCTGCTGGCCAAAGACACGGCAGCCCGGCCGCTGGCCACCCACGCCTACACGCCGGCAGGCGACAAGGTGGGGGCACGCATGGGCAAGATATTGCACCGCCTGCATGCCCAGCCGGCAGACACGGTGTCAGCCCCGGCCCTGGCCGAGGAGGTGGCGATGTCGGTGGGCGCCTTTCACCGCTTCTTCAAGCGCCACACCGGCATGACGGTGCTGGACTACGTGGCCCAGCTGCGCATCGGCCAAGCTTGTCAGTTGCTGATCGCCACCTCGCTCCCCATTCAAGTGATTGCCAGCGACGTAGGCTACGGCACGCTGGCGCACTTCAACCGGCAGTTTCTGGAGCGCAAGGGCATGACGCCGCGCGCCTTCCGCGCCAGCTACCGAGGCGCAGCGGTGTAGGCAGGTTGATTCGCTATGTTTTTAATAGCTGCTTGCGCATATTCCGCAAGCGCTAGAGGCCGATTTCATTATGATTCCGGCATGCAAGTCCGCCGCCCCCAACTGCGCCCCACTGCCCGCCATGCCCTCGCGCTTGCGCTCATGGCCGTGGTGGCTTTGCCGCTGCTGTGGAGCCTGTGGGGCGCGCTGGCCGCCGGGCTGGATGCTGGTGCTTGGCAGGCCTTGGCACAAGAGCCTCACCTGCTGCAAGCCCTCGCGCTGACGCTCTGGACCGGGCTGGCATCCACCGCTCTGGCCGTGGGCGCCACAGCGGCCGTGCTCGCCGCCACTGCGGGGCGCCTGCACACCCACGCCACACAACGCCTCACCCGCTGGCTGGCACCGCTGTTGGCCGTGCCGCATGCGGCCTTTGCCATCGGGCTGGTGGCGCTGCTGGCGCCCAGCGGCTGGGTGCTACGCCTGCTCTCGCCCTGGGCCACCGGACTGACCACGCCGCCGCCCTGGCCCACCACGCAAGACCCGTGGGGTCTGGGGCTGATGGCGGTGCTGGTGCTCAAGGAAGTGCCGTTTTTGCTGTGGGCCGCACTGGCCCACCTGCAGCGCCCCGATGTAGCCCGCCGCCTGCACCAGGAGCTGCGCCTGACCCACATCTTGGGCTACAGCGCCGCCCAAGCCTGGTGGCGCGTGGGCTGGCCCCAGCTATTGCCCCGCCTGCGCGCGCCGCTCTTGGCGGTGCTGGCTTACAGCCTCACAGTAGTGGATGTGGCGCTAGTCATCGGCCCCACCGCGCCGCCCACGCTGGCCATGCTGGCCTGGCAATGGCTGCAGGACGCCGACCCCGCCACCAATGCCCAAGGCGCCGCTGCCGCATGGGTGCTGACGCTGGTGCTGGCGGCCTGTGCGGGCGCGCTCTGGGCCGCACTCCGCTGGCGCATGTGGCGCGGGCGCTGGACGCGGGGCAATGACCTGGCCCACGGCACCCCACGCCACCAAGCAACCCGGCAAGCCCCGCGCACGCCATGTTTGGCGGCAACGCTTCTGGCGGTTTATGCCGCTGTGATGTTGGCCCTGCTCATCGGCAGCGTCACCGGGCCGTGGCCTTTTCCCGACCTGCTGCCGACGGCATTCACCCACGCCGCTTGGGCCAGTGTCGCGGGCAGCCACGACAGCCTCTGGACCACCGTGTGGCTGGGGCTGAGTAGCGCCTGCGCCGCGCTGGTGTGGGTGGTGGCATGGCTGGAGTGGGCGCCACCACGCTGGCAGCAGCGCAGCTCGGCGCTCTGGATGTTGCCCTTGGTGCTCCCCAGCGTGTTATGGGTGGTGGGCCTGCACCGCCTGAGCATCGCCTGGGGCTTGGACACCACGGCCACCGGCCTGTGGCTGGCCCACACCCTGGCCTGCGTGCCCTATGTGCTGATCGCGCTGCAAGGGCCTTACCTCGGTTTTGACCGGCGCTTGCAGCAGGTGAGCGCCACCCTGGGTCAGCCGCACACGGTGTTTTTGCTGCGGGTGAAATGGCCGTTGCTGCGCGCACCGCTGGCAGCCGCCTTGGCGGTGGGCTTTGCGGTCAGCGTGGCGCAGTACTTGCCGACCTTGTATGTGGGCGCGGGCCGGTTTCAAACCATCACCACCGAGGCTGTGACCTTGGCCGCGGGCGGGCAGCGCTCGCTGACCGCTGCCTTTTCCTGGCTGCAGTGGATGCTGCCGGTGCTGGTGTTCGGCCTGGCCGCCTGGGCCGGACAAGCGCGGCGCTGGCCCGCCCACACCTCCGTATCGGCACAATCCGACCATGACGCTTAACACCGCCAGCACTCCTCCCACCCCAAATGAGCCCCGCCACTGGTCCGAGGTACCGCACGCCCCGGCGCCCGGCACAGTGCTGGGGCAATTCGGCGCGCTGGCGGACGGCAGCGCCACGATGCTGGAGATAACCAACCCCAACGCCACCGGCCCAGCCACCGCATTCCGCTACCTGCTGTTGCGCAGCGGGCACGAAGTCAAAGCCTATGTGAACCGCTGCGCCCACTTCGGCGTACCGCTGGTCGCGCGGCAAGACCTGCTGCTTTACCAGCCCCACGGGCGCATCACCTGCAACGTGCATTACGCCCACTACCGCTGGAGCGACGGCCTGTGCACCGCTGGCGACTGCGAGGGCGAATCGCTGCTCGCAATTCCTGTGAGCATCGACGCGGACGGCACGATCCGCATTGCGCCATGAGCTTACAGATTCACATAAGCCAACTCGCCAGCCCCGCCGGTGTGCTGCTGCGCGACCTGCATCTGGAAGTGGCCCCCGGCACCGTGCACACCCTGATGGGCCCCAGCGGCTGCGGCAAAAGCAGCGTGCTCGCGGCCGTGTGCGGCACGCTGGAAGACGGCATGCACTGGCATGGCAGCGTGCACCTCAACGGCCAGTGCCTCGACACCCTGCCCGTGCAGGCGCGCCGGGTGGGCATTCTGTTTCAGGACGACCTGCTCTTTGCTCACATGACGGTGTTTGAGAACCTGCTATTCGCCGTGCCTGCAGGCCCTGCCGCCGGGCGGGAAGCCGCCGTGCAGCAAGCGCTGGCGGATGTAGAAATGCGCGACTTGGCGCACGCCAACCCCGCCCGCCTCTCGGGCGGCCAGCGGGCGCGGGTGGCACTGGCCCGCGCGCTCTTGGCCTGGCCGCGCGCCCTGCTGCTGGACGAACCCTTCTCCAAACTCGATACCGCCCTGCGCGAGCGCATGCGCGCCCTGGTGTTCGGGCTGGTGCGCAGCAGGAGCATCCCCGCGCTGCTGGTGACCCACGACGCGGCGGATGTAGCGAACGCCACCCACCTCACCCGCCTGGCTGGGGTGTAAGAACTTGCGCCCCCGCGCGACTGACGGGTAAGCCTCCGCCACGTAGACTCCCCGCCCATGCTCGACCGCTTTGCCACCCCCCTCTTGCGCCCGCCCCTGCACGCCATGGCACGCCTGCTGGTGCGCGCCGGCGTGGGCGCCAACACGGTCACCTTGGCAGGTTTCGCCGTCGGCATGCTTGCTGCGATTTTGATAGCTACTGGCGCATATTCTGCGGGCGCTATCGCCTTGTTAGCCTCCAGATTGCTGGACGGCTTGGACGGTGCGGTAGCGCGAGAGACCCAGCCCACCGACGCGGGCGGTTTTCTGGATATTTCGCTCGACTTTGTGTTCTACGCCAGCATTCCGCTGGCCTTTGCGGTCGCTGCGCCGGCCGCCAACGCCCTGCCCGCTGCCGCGCTGCTGGCCGCCTTCATCGGCACCGGCAGCAGCTTTCTGGCCTTTGCCGCCCTGGCCGCCAAGCGCGGCATGGACAACCTGGCCTACCCCGACAAGTCGTTCTACTTTCTGGGCGGGCTGACCGAGGCCACCGAAACGCTGGCCTTCTTTGTGGCCATGTGCCTGTGGCCTGCGCATTTCGATATGCTGGCCTACACCTTTGCCGCCCTGTGTGCCATCACCACTGCCACTCGCATCTGGTGGGGTTGGCGCGCGTTTTCCTGAAAGGCCCTGCATGAAAGCGTCCAAACTGCTGGTGCTCGCCCTGATTGCGCTGGCGATTGCTGCCTTTGTGGCGCTAGACCTGGGCCGCTTCCTGAGCCTGGAGGCCCTGCGGGGCAGCCAATCCACGCTCGCGGCACAGTACGCCACCCACCCATGGGAGCTGCGCGCCGCCTTCTTTGCGGTGTACCTGGCGGTGACCTCGCTGTCGCTCCCCGGTGCCGCCCTGCTGACTTTGGCGGGTGGTGGCGTCTTCGGTTTCGGGTGGGGCTTGCTGCTGGTGTCGTTTGCGTCCAGCCTGGGGGCGACGGTGTCGTTTCTGGCAGCGCGCTTTGTGCTGCGTGATGTGGTGCAAGCCCGCTTCGGCACGCGGCTGAACGATATCAACCAAGGCGTGGCGCGGGACGGTGCGCTCTACCTGTTCAGCCTACGGCTGATTCCGGTGGTGCCGTTTTTTGTGATCAACCTCGCCATGGGCCTGACCACCATGCGCACCCGCACCTTTTACTGGGTGAGCCAGCTTGGCATGTTGGCCGGCACGGCGGTGTACGTGAATGCGGGCACCCGCTTGGCAGAGCTGCAATCCCTCCAAGACGTGGCCAGCCCGCAATTGCTCGGGGCATTTGTGCTGCTCGGTGTGTTTCCATTGCTCGCCAAGGCGCTGATGAGCTTCATCCAACAACGCAAGGTCTACGCCCGCTGGAACGCGGTGCGCCCCAAGACCTTTGACCGCAACCTCATCGTCATCGGCGGGGGCGCGGGCGGGCTGGTGTCGGCCTACATTGCCGCGGCGGTCAAGGCCAAGGTCACACTGGTAGAGGCCCACAAAATGGGCGGCGACTGCCTCAACTACGGCTGCGTACCCAGCAAGGCCCTGATCAAAAGCGCCAAGCTCGCTCACCAGATGCAGCATGCGGAGCGCTATGGTTTGCATAGCACCCTGCGCACATCCGACGAGCGCCAGAGCCTCTTTTCATTCAAGGCAGTGATGCAGCGCATTCACGATGTGATCGCCGCCATTGAGCCCCACGACAGTGTGGAGCGCTACACCGGCCTGGGCGTGGAGGTGCTGCAGGGTTACGCCAAGATCATCAACCCCTGGACAGTGGAAATTGCGCTCAACGACGGGGGCACACAAACCCTGACCACCCGCAGCATCGTCATCGCCACTGGCGCACGGCCCTTCGTGCCACCGCTACCGGGACTTGAAGAAGTGGGCTATGTGACCAGTGACACGCTATGGGACGAATTCGCCAAGCTGGACGAAGTGCCAAAGCGTCTGGTCGTGCTTGGCGGCGGGCCGATTGGCTGTGAGCTGGCGCAAAGTTTTGCACGCCTGGGCTCTGCCGTGACCCAGGTGGAAATGGCGCCGCGCATCATGGCGCGGGAAGACATGGAAGTGTCGGAGCTCGCCGCCGCTTCGCTACGCGCCGATGGCGTGGACCTGCTCACCAGCCACAAGGCACTGCGCGTTGAGAAGCACCCTCGCCCCTCCGCTCAGCCTGAACCTGTCGAAGGCATGGCGCAGGGCTCCGTGCCCACAGGCGGCGTACTCATCGTGGAACACGCTGGCGTAGAAAAACGCATTGCATTCGACCAACTGCTGTGCGCCGTGGGCCGCACTGCGCGCCTTAGCGGCTACGGTTTGGAGGAGCTGGGCATCCCCACCCACAAGACGGTGCAAACCAACGAGTACCTGCAGACCATCTACCCCAACATTTTTGCGGCGGGCGATGTGGCCGGGCCCTACCAATTCACCCACACGGCGGCACACCAGGCCTGGTATGCAGCGGTGAACGCGCTGTTCGGTGACTTCAAGAAATTCAAGGCCGACTACTCGGTCATCCCCTGGGCCACGTTTATCGACCCCGAGGTAGCGCGCGTGGGCCTCAACGAGCAGGACGCCCAAGAGCAAGGCCTTGCCTACGAGGTGACCAAGTACAGCATTGACGACCTGGACCGCGCCATATGTGATGAAGGGCCGGACAGCGAGACCCACGGCTTTGTGAAGGTGCTAACCGTGCCGGGCAAAGACAAGATTCTGGGCGTGACCATCGTCGGCACACACGCAGGTGACCTGCTGGCTGAGTACGTGCTGGCCATGAAACACGGGCTGGGTCTCAACGAGATTCTGGGCACGATCCACACCTACCCCACACTGGCCGAAGCCAACAAATACGCCGCCGGCGAATGGAAGCTCGCGCACCAGCCGCACAAGCTGCTGGAATGGGTGCGCAAGTTCCACGACTGGAAGCGCGGCTAGAAACTTGCCCCCACGCTCCGCCGCTTTGCGGGTCGCTGCCCCCCGAGGGGGCGCGTTTGCGCTTGGGGCGGCCCGGCGCCGCAAACCGTACCCCCACGTTTCGCCACTGTGCGTGTAGCGGCACAATTCAAAGATATGCAAACACCTGCCACCCCCATCGTTCGAGACATTGTGTTGGTGGGTGGCGGCCACAGCCATGTGGTGGCGCTGCGCTATTTCGCCATGCACCCGCTGCCCGGCGTGCGCATCACCCTCATTTGCACCGACGCGCACACGCCCTACTCCGGCATGCTGCCCGGCTATGTGGCGGGGCACTACGCTTATGACGATGTGCACATCGACCTCTGCCGCTTATGCGCCGCCACCGGTGCGCGGTTCATCCAAGCAGAGGTGATGGGTCTGGACCGTGAGGCACGCACAGTGCAACTGCGCGGCCGGCCCGACATTGACTACGACGTGGTCTCCATCAACACCGGCTCCACGCCGCAGATGCGCGCAATGGGCGCCACTGAATACGCAGTGCCGGTCAAACCCATTACCGGTTTCAACCAGCGATGGTTGCAATTGCTCGACAAGGTGGCGCTCTCTAAGCGGCCGCTGACGATCGCTATCGTGGGCGGTGGCGCGGGCGGTGTGGAGTTGTGCCTGGCTATGCAGTACCGGCTGAGTGCCGAGACACAAGCCGCCGGGCGGGCAGACTTGGCACCGCAGTTCCACTTGTTTACTTCGGATGGCTTGCTGCCCACCCACAACGCGGGCGTACAGAGGCGCTTTGCCAAAGTGCTAGCAGAGCGCGGCGTACAGGTGCACTTGCAAACGCCCGTAGCGGAAGTGCAGGCAGGCCGTTTGCGCAGCGGGCAAGACGAATGGTTTGACGCCGACGAGGTGCTCTGGGTTACCCAAGCCGGTGGCGGCACCTGGCTGCAAAGCACTGGCTTGGCCCTGACAGACAACCGCTGCATTCGCTTGCACGACACTTTGCAAAGCATCACCGACCCGCGTGTGTTTGCGGCGGGCGACGTGGCCGCCATGGAAAACTTTGCGCTGGAGAAAGCCGGTGTGTTTGCCGTGCGCATGGGCATGCCGCTGGCCATCAACCTGCAGCGTGCGGTGCGGGGCCTGCCCCTGCAACCCTACCGCCCGCAGCGCCACTGGCTGGCGCTGATCAGCACCGGTGACAAGTTCGCTGTGGCCTCGCGTGGCGCGCTCGGCTTTGCTGGCGCCTGGGTTTGGCGCTGGAAAGACTGGATAGACCGCCGCTTTATGCAGAGCTTTAGCGTGCAGGGTGTGGATGGTTTGGCGGGCCTCTCAGGCATGACGCCAGCCGCAGCATCCGGCAACCCATCGATCCAACTCAGCGCCGATGAAGCCCAGCAGGCCCAGGCCGCAGTCGCCATGCGCTGCGGCGGCTGTGGCGCCAAGGTAGGGGCCAGCGTGCTCTCGCGTGCACTGCAAAACCTGTGGGTACAGCCCAACCCCGATGTACTACTCGGCCTGGACAGCCCGGACGACGCTGCCGTGGTGCGCGTGCCGCCCGGCAAAGCGCTGGTGCATAGCGTAGATTTCTTCCGTGCGTTTGTGGACGACCCTTATGTGTTCGGGCGCATTGCTGCCAACCACGCGCTGGGCGACCTGTTTGCCATGGGCGCGCAGCCCCACACGGCCACCGCCATCGCCACCGTGCCCCCCGGCGTGGACCGGCAGGTGGAAGCCACCCTGCGCCAGATGATGCAAGGCGCCGTCGACGTGCTCAATGCGGCCGGCTGCACCCTGATCGGCGGGCACAGTGGAGAAGGTACCGAGCTGGCGCTGGGCTTTGCGGTGAACGGCCTGGTGGACGTGGACGCCCAAGGCCGGATGACCGGCGTGCTGCGCAAGGGCGGCATGCAGCCCGGCGATGTGCTGCTGCTCACCAAGCCGCTGGGCACCGGCGCCCTGTTTGCCGCGCATGGTCGTGCAGCCGCTAAAGGCCGCTGGGTGCAAGCCGCGCTGCAAAGCATGGTGCAGAGCAATCAGGCGGCCGCGCAGACCCTGCGCCGCTTTGGCGCCACTGCCTGCACCGACCTGACGGGCTTCGGCCTCATCGGCCACACGGTAGAAATGGCCCGCCCCAGTGGCGTGCAAGTCTTGCTGGATGCTGCTGCCCTGCCCCTGCTGGACGGAGCGCAGGAATGTGTGCAGCAAGGCTTACTCAGCTCTCTGCACGGCGCGAATGCACGCCAGCAGCATGTGGTGCAGAACGCCGCCGAGGCCATGGCGCATCCACGCTGGCCGCTGCTGGTAGACCCGCAAACCGCCGGTGGCCTGCTGGCCAGCGTACCGGCCACAGACGCGCTGGCCTGCCTGGAGGCGCTGCATGCGCAGGGCTACACCCACGCCTGCGCTGTCGGCCGGGTCGCAGCGCTGCCGGCCGGAGAAGCGCCCGTCCGCATTGCCGCTTGATATGCACAGCGCTACCAAATCCATAGCTAGTCGCGCAATCCGCACAGGCGCTATCGGCCTTTTTTACCTTATTTTGAGCCTTGGTGGAGGTGCAAACGCACAAGCTGAAGCCCCTGTACTCCAACCCTGGGCCGGCACCACCGAGGGCGCACCGCTGCCGCCCTGGCGCGTCATCGGCTTGCCCGGCGGCAAGGTGCCCCTGCTCGCGCCCGACATCCAATCCCTGGACGGGGAGTGGGTGCTGCGGCTGCGCAGCGATCGCAGTTACGGCGCGCTGAGCCATGCCCTGCCTCCGGCGAGCACGCCCCGCTACCTGCAATGGCAGTGGCGGCTGGACCACGCCTTGGCCAATGCCGACCTGACCCGCAAAGAAGGCGACGATGCGGCCCTCAAAATTTGTGCGCTGTTTGATTTGCCCTTGGAGCAGATTCCGTTTGTAGAGCGCAACCTGCTGCGCCTGGCGCGGCGCATCAGCGGCGAAGCCCTGCCCGGCGCCACCCTCTGCTACGTATGGGACCAGACTCTGCCCACCGGCACGGTGCTGAACAATGCCTACACCGCACGGGTGCGCTTGCACATCCTCAACACCGGCAGCGATCCACTGGGCCGCTGGTTGGGCCACCGGCGCGATTTGCATGCCGACTTTCTGGCGGCTTTCGGCCGGGAAACCACGACCGTGCCGCCGCTGCTGGCCATCGTCGCCGGGGCGGATGCCGACAACACCAGCGGCACCAGCCTCGGATTTGTCAGGCAACTCCAGCTCATGAAACAATAGCCACATGAATGCCCTGGCCGCCCATATCAAGCAGGACGTGGACACCCCATCCACCGCAGAAGCGCGCGGTTATCAGCCCCGCCAACTGGTGCTGCTGGGCGGGGGCATGGCCAATTTGCAACTGCTGGCGACCCTGGCCGCCAAGCCCTTGGCGGAGATGCGCATCATCCTGGTGGCGCCGTTTCCGCGCACCCTGTACCCCGGCATGCTGCCTGGCTATGTGGCGGGCCGCTACACCCAGGAGGAGTGCGCCATTCCCCTCGAGCCGCTGGTGCGGCGCGCCGGTATCCGCTGGCTGCAGCGCAGCGTCAAGGCGCTGGACGCCACCAGCCAAACCCTGCAACTGGATGACGGCAGCAGCCAGCATTACGACTGGCTCTCCATCAACACCGGGCCGGTGCAAAACCGCGAGCAGATCGAGCGCGACATGCCCGGCGCCCGTGAGTTCGGCCTGTTTGTGCATCCGCTGGAAACCTTTGCCCAACTCTGGCCCCGGGTCTGCGAATTGGCAGCCCCCAAAGCACTGCGCGTGACGGTGATTGGGGACCACACGGCCGCCCTCGAACTCGCCTTGGCCGTGCGCCAGCGCCTGCCGTCCAGCGCAGTAACGCTGGTGGTACCCCCCGGTGCGCTGGACTTGGCCAGCCCGGTGCCTGCCCGGCTGGTGGCGGCAATGAAAGCCCAGCGCATTACCGTGCTGCAAGACGTGGCGGTGGGCATCCGTGCAGACGCTGTGCACCTGGGTTGCGGCGCGCAACTGGCCTGCGATGTGCCTTTGATCGCGCTGGAGTCGCAGTCGCCCGCCTGGCTGGCCAACAGCGGGCTGGCGCTGGATGCCCAAGGCCGTATCGCCATGGACACCTACCAACGCAGCACCAGCCATGCACAGGTGTTTTCCGTCGCAGACGACAGCGATGCACTCGCCCGCAACCTGCCCGCAGCCACCACCGGTGGCAGCCTGCATGCAGCGCGCGACACCTCGCAGGCGCTGCATTTTGTGTTCGGCGGGGGCCAGCAGGCCGTCGCCGGTTGGGGCAGCTACAGCGCCACCGGCCGCAGCCTGCGCTGGCTCAAAGACTGGACCGACCGCCGGCATGTAGCGCGTTACATGCAAGTTACCTCGTAAAGCACACCCACCGGACCCACCACTTGCGGTCCAGCTGTGGGTATAGTGGCTGTGACTTTGCTCACACCCATCCCATGAAATTTGTACTGGCTATTTGCTTCGCGGTGCTGCAGGGCCTGTCTATGTCTGCCTGGGCGCAGGCCGCCGCCCCTTACCCGGCCACTTTCCCGGCACCCGCCACGGCGGCAGCGCCTAGTGCTGCGCCGACGAGCACCCTGCGCTTTTACAACCGCCCGCTCATCACCTTCCGGGGCGAACTGGGCGGTGTCTCCGCCCCCGACCGCGCCGGCCGTGCACTGGTCCGGCTCAAAGACCAGCTCGATATGGATGGCCCGCACCAAGTCAGCCGCAAGGCCGACAGCATGGGCGTGCTGGTGCAGATTGACGGTGCCACCACCTTTGTCGTCACCCCCGCAGAGGTCGATGCCACCCAGCAAGAAACCCTGGATATGGCCGCCGCCAAAGCCCAGCGCGCGCTGGAAAGCGCCATCGCCCAGAGCAAAGAAAGCCGGAATCTGGATGCCATTTTGAAAGCACTCGGCTGGAGTGCAGCGGCCTCGGTCATCGCCCTGGCCCTGTGGTGGGGCCTGCAACGCCTGCACACCGCCGTGGGTCGCAAGCTGCTGCAGTTGTCGGCCGAGCACGCCACCAAACTGCAGGTGGGCGGCATCACCCTGGTCAACCGCAACCGGGTGGTGGCGATGGTGCGTGGCGCCATCACGCTGGTGCTGCGGCTCATGCTATTTCTGGTGGCCTACCAGTGGCTGAGCTTTGTGCTGGGGCGCTTTCCGTTTACCCGGGTCTGGAGCGAGGCGCTGAACGGCTACCTGCTGGACTTTGCCTTGGGTGCGGGCAATGCCATTGTGGGTGCGGTGCCGGGCCTGTTCACCGCCTGCGTCATTTTTTACCTGGCGCGCCTGCTCACCCGGGGCTTGGACAACTTTTTTGAGCGGGTGCTCGAAGGCGAGCACACCCTGGCGTGGCTGGACGCCGATGTGGCGGTGCCAACCCGCCGCATTGCCAAGGTGCTGGTGTGGCTGTTTGCCCTGGCCATGGCCTACCCCTACCTGCCGGGTGCGGGCACCGAAGCCTTCAAGGGCCTGTCGGTGTTGGTGGGCCTGATGATTTCGCTGGGCGCCTCCAACCTGGTGGGCCAAGCGGCCAGCGGTTTGATACTGACCTACGGCCGCGTGTACCGCAAAGGCGAATATGTGCAGCTCGCCAGCCAAGAGGGCACCGTCACCGAAATGGGCATGTTTGCCACCCGCATACGCACCGGCTTGGGGGAAGAGCTCACTATTTCCAACACCAGTATTCTCGCGGGCACCACCAAAAACTATTCCCGTGCGGTGCAGGGCGCAGGCTATGTGGTGGACACCACCGTCACCATCGGCTACGACACGCCATGGCGCCAAGTGCACGCCATGCTGATTGATGCGGCCCTGCGCACCGAGGGCATTCTCACCCACCCGGCGCCGCAGGTGTTTCAGACCGCGCTGTCTGACTGGTACCCGGTGTACCGCCTGGTGTGCCAGGCGGTGCCGGAGGAGCCCCGCCCGCGCGCCCAAGTGCTGAGCGCGCTGCACGCCAATATTCAAGATGTGTTCAACACCTTCGGGGTGCAGATCATGTCGCCGCAATACATTGCCGACCCGGCCACGCCCAAAACCGTGCCACCGGCCCAGTGGGCCCCGGAGCCAGCGTCCCCGCCGGCAGACGCGCCGCAACGGACCAGCGCATGAGAACCTTTCTCTCCGAAACCGCCTATGTCGCCCGGCAAGAGCTGCTGGTGCTCTGGCGCTACCCCAAGATGCTGCTGGCGGTGCTGGTGGTGGCGGTGCTGCCCTCGGTGTACGCCGCGATTTACCTCACCAGCGTGTGGGACCCCGCGGCGCGCACCCAGGCCCTGCCGGTGGCGGTGGTCAACATGGACGAGGGCGTGACCTACAAGGAGCATGTGTTCAACATCGGCTCGCAAGTGGTGTTCAAGCTCGGGCAAAGTGCCCGCTTCGGCTACCTGCACTACGAGGACAGTGAGGAGGCCCGCCTGCATGTGCGCCAGGGCAAGCTCGCGTTTGCGCTCATCATTCCCAAAGACTTCAGCTCCAACGCCATCCCCGGCGCCCAGCCCGGTGGTGGCAAGCTGGTGATCTACACCTCCGAGGGCAACAACTACCAAACCGCCGCCATCGCCAAACAGTTTGCCAATGAGCTGGGCCATGAAGTGAATGAGAGCCTCAACGAGCGGCGCTGGGCCCTGGTGCTCACCAACGCTGCCGGCTCCCAGCGCAGTGTGGATGAACTGCGTGCCGGCGTGGCCCACTTGCGCCAGGGAGCACAGGAGCTGAGCAATGGTGCGCAGCAAGCGGCCACGGCAGGCAAAACGCTGTCCAACGGCAGCGTGAAGGTCAACGCGGGCGTGGGCCAGGTGACCGATGGGTTCAAGCAGCTGGGCAATGGCCTGCGCACTCTCGATGCCCGACGCCCCCCTAACTCGGAGCTGAACCGCCTCAAAACCGGTGCCGAAACACTGGCCGCCGGCCACGTAGACCTCAACAAAGGCATGGACGAGTTGCAAGGTGGCAGCCAGAAGCTGCTGGATGGCGCCATGGGCTTCAAGACCGAGGCCGACGACAGCCTCTTACTCCCCACCCGGGTCAAAGAAGGCGTGGGCCAGCTCGCCAACGGCGTGAACCAGCTGGATGACGGCATACGCAGTGCCGCAGACGGACAAAAAAAACTCGCCGATGGTGCGGCCCGCCTGAGTGCTGGCGTTGGCACGCTGACCACCGGCGTGCGCACCATGACGGGCGCCATCCGCCAAGCCGTGACCAAGCTCCCCGAGGACAACCAGCTCGATGAGCTGGCCAACGGCAGCACCCAGCTCAGCCACGGTACCAATGACCTCTCGGACGGACTCCAAAAACTCAAAGCTGGCAGCCAGGCCTTGGCGGCAGGCATGGATTTGCTTGCGCAGTCTTTGCCCGCGTCCATAGACACCCCCGAAGGCAGCCCCGAAGGCCTGGCCAACTCGGTCAAACCCATGATTGAAGTGGATGCCGTAGTCGCCAACAGCGGCAGCGGCTTTGCCCCCAATGTGATTCCGGCAGCGTTGTGGCTGGGCGCGGGGGTGGCGGCATTTTTGATCCACATCCGAGTGCTGCCACGCCATGCCAAGCGCTTCTCGGCCCCGGCCAAGTTGCTAGGCAAGATCGCCATGCCCGTGGCCGTCGTGCTACTGCAAGCCGGCTTGCTGGGACTCACGGTCGCCTGGGGGCTGCATGTGCACATTCACGATGTGCTGGCATTTGCCCTGTGTCTGCTGGTGGCGGGGATATCGTTCCTGATGATTGTGGTGTTCCTCACCCGTGCGCTGGGCGATGCGGGCAAAGTGTTTGCCATGGTCTTCCTGGCGGTGCAACTCTCCGCCTCGGGCGGCGTACTGCCGGTGGAGTTGAGCGGCGGCTTGTACGAGGTCCTCAGCCCCTGGTTGCCCATGACGTGGGTGGTGCGGGCCGTGAAGGCCAGCATGTTCGGCGCCTACAACGGCACCTGGCAGAACTCCATGGCCTTGGTCACGGCATGTGGCTTGGTTGCACTGCTGCTGGCCTGTTGGGTAGGCCGCTGGCGCTACCTGCATCCGGCGCAAATGCAGCCGGCAGTGGGGTTTTAAGCCAGCCTGCCCTTGAAACCCGGAGATTTACCCTTATGATTAGCACTCGTTGGGGTCGAGTGCTAACAACACTCACCCCACGTTAGTTCAAAGGCGTTGGCAGTTGCTTGCCGCGCCCTGTGCAACCCTTGTTTCCCTATTTAGGAGATTTCTCATGAAACTGCGCCCATTGGCAGACCGCGTGATTGTGAAGCGCGTTGAAAACGAAACCCGCACCGCGTCCGGCATCTACATCCCTGACGCCGCTGCTGAAAAGCCAGATCAAGGCGAAGTGTTGGCTGTCGGCCCCGGCAAGACCAATGACAAGGGCGAAACCAAGGCCCTGACCGTGAAAGTCGGCGACCGCGTGTTGTTCGGCAAGTACTCCGGCCAGACCGTCAAGGTCGACGGCGATGAGCTGTTGGTCATGAAGGAAGACGACCTGTTCGCAGTTGTCGAAGCCTAAGCTGATCCGCTACTGAATTCATAGCTGGTTGCGCATATCTGATGCGCGCTAGCAGTCCTTTTTACTTAAATCTTAGGAGCCACACATGGCAGCAAAAGACGTAATTTTCGGCGGCGAAGCCCGCGCACGCATGGTTGAAGGCGTGAACATTTTGGCCAACGCGGTCAAAGTGACTCTGGGCCCCAAGGGCCGTAACGTGGTGTTGGAGCGCTCGTTCGGCGCCCCCACCGTGACCAAGGACGGTGTGTCCGTGGCCAAGGAAATCGAACTCAAAGACAAGCTGCAAAACATGGGTGCGCAGATGGTCAAGGAAGTCGCTTCCAAGACTTCTGACAACGCGGGTGACGGCACTACGACCGCTACCGTGCTGGCCCAAGCCATCGTGCGCGAAGGCATGAAGTACGTTGCCGCCGGCATGAACCCCATGGACCTGAAGCGCGGTATCGACAAGGCAGTGACTGCTTTGATCGCCGAGCTGAAGAAGGCTTCCAAGGCCACCACCACTTCCAAAGAGATCGCCCAAGTCGGCTCCATTTCTGCCAACAGCGACCACAGCATCGGCGAAATCATCGCTAACGCCATGGACAAAGTGGGCAAAGAAGGCGTGATCACTGTGGAAGACGGCAAGTCCCTGCAGAACGAACTCGATGTCGTGGAAGGCATGCAGTTCGACCGCGGCTACCTGTCCCCCTACTTCATCAACAACCCCGAAAAGCAAGCTGCCTTGCTGGACAACCCCTTCGTGCTGTTGTTCGACAAGAAGATCAGCAACATCCGTGACCTGTTGCCTACCCTGGAACAAGTCGCCAAGGCTGGCCGTCCTTTGTTGATCATTGCTGAAGATGTCGATGGCGAAGCCCTGGCAACTTTGGTGGTGAACACCATCCGCGGCATCCTGAAGGTCGTGGCTGTGAAGGCTCCTGGCTTCGGCGATCGTCGCAAGGCTATGTTGGAAGACATCGCCATCCTGACCGGCGGCAAGGTGATTGCAGAAGAAATCGGCCTGTCTCTGGAAAAAGTGACTTTGGCTGACCTGGGTTCTGCCAAGCGCATCGAAGTGGGCAAGGAAAACACCATCATCATCGACGGTGCTGGCGCTGCTGCTGACATCGAAGCCCGCGTGAAGCAAGTGCGCATCCAGATCGAAGAAGCCACTTCCGACTACGACCGTGAAAAGCTGCAAGAGCGCGTGGCCAAGTTGGCTGGCGGTGTTGCCGTGATCAAGGTGGGCGCTGCTACTGAAGTCGAAATGAAGGAAAAGAAGGCCCGCGTGGAAGACGCCCTGCACGCTACCCGCGCTGCCGTGGAAGAAGGCATTGTGGCTGGTGGTGGCGTGGCTCTGCTGCGCGCCAAGCAAGCTGCTGGCGAAATCAAGGGCGACAACGCTGACCAGGACGCCGGTATCAAGCTGGTGTTGAAGGCCATCGAAGCGCCTCTGCGCGAGATCGTGTTCAACGCCGGTGGCGAAGCCTCTGTGGTGGTGAACGCAGTGTTGGCCGGCAAGGGCAACTACGGCTTCAACGCTGCTAACGACACCTACGGCGACATGATCGAAATGGGTATCCTGGACCCCACCAAGGTGACACGTACTGCTCTGCAGAACGCTGCTTCCGTGGCTTCCTTGATGCTGACTACCGAGTGCATGGTGTCTGAAGCTCCGAAGGAAGAAGCTGCTGGCGGCGGTATGCCTGATATGGGTGGAATGGGCGGAATGGGCGGCATGGGCATGTAAGCTCTCCTGGCCTGAGGGCGCATGGCGGCGTTGCAAACGCTTGCCGTACCAGAGGTACTGTCAGCGCGTTTGCGCCTTGCCCTGCACCCTCATGCTGCGTCGTAGTTGCGTTCGTTCGCGCTGCGGCAAAAACCCAATAAAAAGCCCCGCTCGGTTTTGCCTTGCGGGGCTTTTTTACGCCTTTTTTGCTATGCTTTTAATAGCTGCTTACGCACGCCCCATAAGCGCTAGAGGCCGATTTCGCTTAAACCAAGCGCTTGCAGCTCCTGCGTAGCTTGCTGGGCGCTGTGGAAGTGGATGCCGTACCAGCCTTCGGCCTGTGCGGCCTGGATGTTGGGGAGCAGGTCGTCCAGAAACACCGTCTTGGCGGGCTCCAGGGCGTAGCGGGCTTGGAGGCGCTGGTAGATGGCGGGCTCGGGTTTGATGAGCAACTCATCGCCTGAAAAGACGCCTCCATCAAACTCCTGCAAAAACGCGTTCATGCGCTCCAGGCTGCGGGCATAGGGCACCGGCATGTTGGAGAGGTAGTAAAGCTTCAAGGGTTCGGCCCCTTGGTTCGCCCGCAGCGCACGCACGGCTACCAAACGCCGAAACAAGGCCACGGACTCCGGCATGGGCGTGAGCCGCTCGCCAATGCTCTCCACCAACGCGCCCAGCACTGTGGCATCCAGCCCCACACGCTGCGCGATCTGTGCAATCAAGTCAGGCATGGCGATGGTGCCGCGGTCAAACGCCTGCCATTCGGCATGGCCGAATACTTCGTGCGCCAAATGCCCCGCCTCGGCGCGTGTGGCCGCACGCTGCGGAAAGCACTCCATCATCAAATCCACCGGGCGCCAGGTGAACAGCACCGCGCCAAAGTCAAACACCACATTCATATTTCAGGTCTTTCAAGTTTCAATTTCAAATGTTTGAGCGCCCGCCGCAAGGCGGCTGCCAGCTTGGCGGGCTGCGTGTGGCTGATGCGCACCCGAGGTGTACCGTGCCAATCAGCGCTGCGCTGGATGGCATTCGCCACATCGAGGATCTGTGCCTCCGACCATACCTGCCCGGCTTGGGCATACAAGGCACGCACCTCCAGCACGCCCTCTGCACGATGCGCCTTGGCATCCAGCCGGCCGATGAGCTCGCCACGGCACAGAATGGGCAGCACAAAGTAGCCATACACACGCTTCTCTTCGGGCGTGTAGCACTCCAGCCGGTAGTCAAAATCAAAAAACGCAGAGGCCCGTTCGCGGTCCCACACCACGGGGTCGAAGGGGGACAGCAAGGCGGTGTGGGTCGCCTGCAGCTGGCCCGCCAGCGCCTTCTTGAGTTGTGGTGCGTGGGTGGCGTGCACATAGCCCGGCGCATCCCATCCGTCGACGGCCACACGCAGCAAGGTGCCGGCCGCCACCAACGGCTCCAAGTCCGCATCCTTGAGGCGGGGCTTGGTGCGGAAGTAATCGTGAATCCAGCGGGCCTGGGTGATGCCCAACGCCGTGACCGCCTTCTCAATCAGCGCCACATCGAGGGCGGCGGCGTCCGGCACTGGCGAGGGTTGCAAGAGCTGGGGCGCCACGCGCTCGCTCAGGTCGTACACGCGGTGAAAGTTCTCGCGCCGCGTAATCATCAGTTCGCCCAAGCCGAACAGCGCCTCCAGCCAGCGCTTTTCGTCCTTCCAACCCCACCACGCACCGCCCTTGCCCTCGGGCCGCTCAAAGTCGGATGATTTCACCGGACCGTGGGTGCGTATGTGATCCAGCAGCTTGTCTAGATGCGGGCGTTGGGTTGCAGCCAGCGTGCGTGCATTGGCCACGCCCCAGTGCTGGCGAGCCTGCCGGTTGTACGCACGGTGAATGTGCAGATCGTCCACCGGTGCAAAACAGGCTTCGTGCGCCCAAGTTTCAAAAATCTGCGCACTGGCCAGGGTGTCCTCCAGCCACTCGCGCGGATAGTCCCCCAGCCGCGCATGCAACACCAAATACGGGCTGCGCGAGACCACATGGATGGTGTCGATCTGCAACAGCGCCATGCGCCCAATGCAGGCCGCAATGTCACTTGCTTGTGCCCTGCGAATGGGCGCTTGCAAGAGGCCCTGCGCGGCAAGGTGCAGATTACGGGCTTGCGTAAGGGAGAGAGCAGTACTCATAGGTACATACGCCCAACGCAAGCCAACGCCCCACAGCATGCAGGGGCGCGGTGGCGGGCGATTTCTGCGCATGTGGCAGCATGAGCCCGCCACTGTGCCCCTGCATGCTGTGCGAGTGCCAAGCTACGCACAAGCAAGCAACTCAGCTCCGCAAACGCGCCAACAGCCCCGCCGTCGAGCCATCCAACCCGGACACATCGCCCGACGCCAAGCGCGGCTCAATGTCCTTGGCCAACACCTTGCCCAGCTCCACGCCCCACTGGTCAAAGCTATTGATGCCCCACAAGCTGCCACTGACAAACACGCGGTGCTCCTGCAGCGCAATCAGCGCGCCCAGCGAAGCGGGCGTCAAATCGTCCAGCAACAGGAAAGTGCTGGGGCGGTTGCCCGTGAAATGCTTGTGGCCGCCAACATCACTCTTTCCTTGCATCAGCGCCTGCGCCTGCGCCAGCACATTGGCCAGCAGCATGGGGTGGTGGCCCTTCAGGTCATGGCGCGCCTTTTTGACCGCAATAAACTCCACCGGCACCACGTCGGTGCCCTGGTGCAGCATCTGAAAGTAGGCGTGCTGGCCGTTGGTGCCGGGCTCGCCCCAGAGCACCGGGCAGGTGTCAAAAGGCAAGGCTTCGCCGCTCGCATCCACACGCTTGCCATTGCTTTCCATCTCCAGCTGCTGCAAGTAGGCCGGCAGGCGGCGCAAAGCGCTGTGATAAGGCGCGATGCTGCGGCTGGTGAAGTGGTGGAAGTTGCGGTACCACACGTCCAGCAGGCCCAGCCGCACCGGCAGGTTGCTTTCCAGCGGCGCGGTGCGGAAGTGCTCGTCCATCGCGTGCGCACCCGCAAGCAGCTCACGGAAGCCCTGGGCTCCAACCGCAATCGCGATGGGCAGGCCGATGGCTGACCACATGGAATAGCGGCCCCCCACCCAGTCCCAAAAGCCGAAGGTGGTGGTGATACCGAATGCATTCGCCGCCGCCACGTTGGTCGTGAGGGCTGCGAAGTGGCGGGCAATGTCGGTGCCACCCTGCGTCAGAAACCAGGCCTTGGCGGAGGCCGCGTTCGTCATGGTCTCGATGGTGGTGAAGGTCTTGCTGGCAATCAGGAAGACGGTGCTTTCCGGCTTCAAGTGCGGCAGCTTGGCGGCCAGCTCGTGGCCGTCCACATTGCTCACAAAGTGCAGGCGCTTGCCACTGTCTGCGAATGCGTCCAAGGCCAGCACCGCCATTTGCGGACCGAGGTCGGAGCCGCCGATGCCGATGTTCACCACATCGGTAATGACTTTGTCTGCGCGCAAGGTTTCGGCGTAGGCCAGCATCGCGTCCAAGGTGGTGTGCACCTTGGCCTGCTCTGACGCTATGAATTCAGGAGCTGCTCCCGCATATTGCACGGGCGCTACAGGCGGATTTCGCAACAAAACGTGCCACACCTCGCGCTGCTCGGTGTGGTTGATCTTCTGGCCGGCGAACATGGCATCGCGGTGCTCCAACAGACCGCTCTGGCGCGCCAGGTCCAGCAGCAGGCCCTCGGTCGCGGCGTCAATACGGTTTTTGGACAAGTCCGCAAACACATAAGGCGCCTCCTGGCTGAAGCGGCTGAAACGCTGCGCATCGGCCTGAAAGGCCTCGCGCACGTCGAGCGCTTGACCAGTCGCTTGGTATGCAGCTTGCAGTTGGGCCCAGGCGGGCGTGCGGTCACAACGGGTACGTGCCATGGTCGCCGAATCCTCTTTCGCTTAAGCAGCCAACAACAATTGTTCGAGCTTGACAGCGTCCACGCAGAACGCGCGAATGCCTTCGGCCAGCTTCTCGGTCGCCATGGCATCGTTGTTCAGTGCCAAACGGAAACCGGCTTCGTCGTAACTGACGTGTTCGATGTCGGCAGCCTTCGCAGCATCGGCTTTCAGGTGCTGGACAACAGGCGTGTCCGTTGCCGCCATCTGGGCCAGCAAATCGGGGCTGATGGTCAGCAGGTCGCAGCCTGCCAACGCGGTGATCTGGCCCACGTTCCGGAAGCTCGCACCCATCACCTCGGTGGCGATGCCGAACTTCTTGTAGTAGTTGTAGATCTGCGCCACGGATTTCACGCCAGGATCGTTCAACTCGGCGTTGTCGGCTTCCACCCAAGCCGCGCCGGCGTTCTTTTTGTACCAGTCGTAAATACGGCCGACGAAGGGGGAAATCAGTTGCACCTTGGCTTGGCCGCAGGCCACGGCTTGGCAGAACGCGAACAACAAGGTCAGGTTGGTGTGGATGCCCTTGCGCTCCAGCTGCTCGGCGGCTTTGATGCCTTCCCAGGTAGAAGCGACCTTGATCAACACGCGGTCAGAGTGAATGCCTTGCGCTTGGTACAGCTCAATCAGGCGCTCGCCACGGGCCACAGTGGCCGCCGTGTCAAAGCTCAAGCGGGCATCCACTTCGGTGGACACGCGGCCCGGGATGATGGACAGAATTTCGCAGCCAAAACGCACCAGCAAGCGGTCCACAATTTCGTCCATGGGGCGGCCACGAAACTGGTTCACTGTGTCTTTCACCAGCGGCGCGTAGTCGGCCTTTTGCACGGCCTTCAAAATCAGCGAGGGATTGGTGGTCGCGTCCTGGGGCTTGAAAGCGTCGAGCTGCTTGAAGTCGCCAGTGTCGGCAACCACGGTGGTGAATTGTTTGAGTGCGTCGAGTTGGTTCATGGGTCACGGGCCGCAAGGCCAGGGGTTAAAACTAAGGGAAAACGCGCAAAGAGTTGCGATTTGTCCCCTTGAATTATCAATGAAACAAAGTTACATTACAACGTCAGCTTTCATGTAACTCTTAAACGTACCACTCCTCTTATGAGCTTTGATTTAGTCATGTTCGGCGGCACCGGCGATTTGGCCTGGCGCAAACTCATGCCCGCCTTGTTTCAGGCGTTCCGCCACGGCACGCTGCCCGAGGGCGGACGCATCATCGGCGTCGGCCGCGATGACCTGAGCCATGACCAGTACCGCGCACTCATCCAGTCCCGCTTTGAAAAGGTGGAATTGGCCAAGCGCCCCAGTGCCGAAGAGTTTGCCCGCTTTGCCGCCATCCTCGAATTCGTGCGCATGGACCTGTCCAAAGCCGAAGACTATGTCCGGCTGGCCGAGACACTGAACGCCCGCAACGCAGACGGCATCGTGATGTACGTGGCCACGGCGCCCAGCCTGTTTACCAATGTGTGCGAACAACTGGCGGCCTCGGGCCTGAACAGCCCCAAGGTGCGCATCGTGTTGGAGAAGCCATTGGGCCACGACTTGGCGTCCAACCGCGCCATCAACCAGACCGTGAGCCGCTTCTTTGCCGAAGAGCAGGTCTACCGCATTGACCACTATCTGGGCAAACCTTCTGTACAAAACCTGTTTGCCATGCGCTTCGGCAATGCTTTGTTTGAGCCGCTCTGGCGCCGCGAACACATTGCCAACATCCAAATCACCATCGCCGAAGACTTGGGTGTGGAAAGCCGTGGCGCGTTCTACGAGACCACGGGCGCGCTGCGCGACATGGTGCAGAACCACGCACTGCAACTGCTGTGCGCCATCGCCATGGAGCCGCCTATCAACGCAGGCGCCGACGCCATTCGCGATGAGAAGCTCAAGGTGCTGCGCTCACTCAAACCCTGGACCCAAGAGACCTTGAAACAGGACGTGGTGCGTGGCCAGTACTCTGCCGGCACCAGCGGTGGCGCCAAGGTGCCCGGCTACCGGGAAGAAACCGGTGTCAACCCGCAAAGCAACACCGAGACTTTTGTGGCCTTGCGCACCGAAATCGCCAACTGGCGTTGGGCAGGTGTGCCGTTTTACATCCGTACCGGCAAGCGCCTGTCGGGTCGTGACGCGCGCATCGTGATCAACTTCCGCCCCACCCCGCACGCCATCTTCAATTCCAACGTGGGCGTGGGCAACCGCTTGGTCATCAACCTGCAGCCTAAAGACGGTTTGGAGCTGCACCTGCTCGCACAAGGCCAAGACAACCGCCAAACACGTGGATCGGCTTCGCAAACGCTGGCCCCTGTGCAGCTGGACCTGGACTTTGACAAACGCTTCGGCTCCGAGCGCGTGGGCGCCTACGAGCGTCTGTTGCTGGACGTGATCGACGGCCGCTTGAATCTGTTTGTCCGCAGCGACGAGCAGGAAGAAGCCTGGCGTTGGGTCGAGCCGATGCTGGAACATTGGGCCGCCGACACCACCGGCCCCCGCTTGTACGCAGCAGGTACTTGGGGCCCCAGCGCCTCCAGCGCCATGATTGCCCGCGACGGCTTCTGCTGGTCAGAAGAGTCCTGATGTACTGATGACATTACTGCGGCTTCTGCAGTAATGTCAACTTGGAAAACCGACCATGTTGGATCGAATCAAAGCCTCCCTGCCCTCACTGGCTCCCGCCGAACAGCGGGTGGGCAAACTGTGCTTGGCGGACCCCCGCGCTTTCGCCAAGCTGCCCGTGAGCGAGTTGGCTGACCGCGCACACGTGAGCAAACCCACTGTTGTGCGCTTTTGCCGTAGCGTGGGCTACGACGGTTTGTCTGACTTCAAACTCAAGCTCGCTGGCACGGTGAACGAAGGCGTGCCCTTTATTCACCGCAGCGTCGATGCGGACGACAAGACCGGCGATGTGATGGTCAAGGTCATCGACAACACTGTGGCCGCGTTTTTGCGCTACCGCAACGATGCATCTACCATGGCGATTGAAAAAGCGGTGGTGGCATTGGTCGACGCCTATAGCGCGGGCAAACAAATCCAATTCTTTGGGGTAGGCAATTCCGGCATCGTTGCGCAAGACGCACAACACAAGTTCTTCCGCTTGGGTATCAACACCACTGCCTACAGCGATGGCCACATGCAAGTCATGAGCGCCTCCATCCTGGGGCAAGGCGATTGCGTGGTGGTCATCAGCAACTCCGGCCGCACCCGCGACCTGATGGATGCCTGCGACATCGCCCGCAAGAACGGCGCTACGACCATCGTCATCACCGCCAGCGGCTCGCCCTTGGCAAGCGCCGGCCACATCCACCTGAGCGCCGACCACCCCGAAGGCTTTGACCGCTACAGCCCCATGGTGTCGCGCCTGCTGCACCTGATGATCATCGACATCCTAGCTACCTGCGTTGCACTGCGCATTGGCGGCGGCAAGTTGCAACCGTTGTTGAGTGAGATGAAGCACAACTTGCGGAATAAGCGCTACGCTTGAACTGGGTTTTCACATAAAAAAGCCCGCTGACTGTCAGCGGGCTTTTTTGTTTCTGCATCAAGCTGGCTGATGCCAGCAGTGAATTAGAAGGAGTGGGCCAAGAACAGAGTAGCTTCTGTGTTCCGGTTTGCCGCAAACGGGCTCGACAACCAATTCACATACGAAGCTGTCACGCTAGTACGCTTGCTCAACGCATAAGCAGCTGTCAAGCTGTAGCCGTTACGGGAACCATCCAAATCTGTAGCTTGAATGCCCAAGGCGCTTGCAGTAGCAGCATTTTTTGCTGCAGCTACGGCATTGAATGCAATCGTAGATCCTTCAACATTGCCGATACCATAGTTAGCGCCGAACGTCCAGTTTCCAGCGGGTACAGAGGCGGCAACCAAAGAATCTGTCACTGTGGCTCCGCCCAACGTTGTAGTACGGGAGTAACCTGCACCAAACTTGGCAAAACCGGCATTGTAAGAAGCGGAGGTACGAATCACATCCTTGTAGGTAGAGTCTGTATCACCACGACCGTCGTACTGGAGATAGTTCAAATTTGCAACCAACTCTCCACCGAGGTACGTCAAAGCATAGCTATTGATACGCTGTCCGCCCGCTGATGCGTCACCAGCCGCACCAACACCCAAACCCAAAAGATTGGTAGGAGACTTCTTCGAAGGACCGGCTTCAAAGTGCGCGTAGCTCAAAACGACTGGACCAAATTTCGTGTCAAAGCCTGCAGAATCTTTGCTTGTACGGGCAGAAAAAACGCGATCGTCTAGGCCAGCACCACCTACACCCGAAATGCCACCAGACAAATAATCAACAGGTTTGTAGGTTTGCAAAGTGAAACGACCAATGCCAGTTGTCAGCTTGAGCGAAGTATCGCCACCCACCACTTCTTTACGTGTGACAGTATCAAAGTTCATAGAGGCATCCACTTTCATGCCGCCACCCAAATCTTCAGAAGCGGCAAATGTGAGAGTAGAAGTGTCAACACCCAAACCAGATGCATCTCCAGTTGGGTTACCACCGCTGCCACCAACAAAGGTGTCGGCGACTGAGGCAAGAGCACCATTCTTTAATAGAGCAAGCCCAGAGCCTGCAGCAGCCGAAACGCTGGATGCCTTGTAGCCCGTAATGATTGAGCCAGTGATGCTGATCTGAGCAAAAGAAGCACTACCAGCGGCCAAGGCTGCCAATGCGATGAGTGTTTTTTTCATAAGACTTGTCTCTTCAATGTGAGTTAAAGAATCAGCGGCGGACTTTTAAAACCTACCGTCTGAACTTACTTCTTTATTTAGAAGTAAGTTCTATTGAAACAAAAATTCACACGCCCGTCATGCAACTCGGCGTCAAAAATATAGAGCGACCGTTCGATTTTGAATATTTGTTGTATTAGCACCAAGCAAGTCAAATATTTCTCTATATGAAATCAAAACAACCATAAAAAAACCGCCTCACATGGAGGCGGTTTTTTGATTTCTCAATCAAGCTGGCTTAAGCCAGCAAGAATTTAGAAGGAGTGAGCAACCAAGAAGTTGGTTTCTGTAGCCTTAGCATTGTCACCAACGGTGTTGGTCCAGTTGCGGTAGTTGGCAACCAAGCTAGTACGCTTGCTCAAAGCATAAGCTGCGGCCAGACCGTAGCCGGTCTTTGTGCCGTCAGTAGTGGCAGAGTTGTCGTTCACTTGACGGTTTGCGAAAGAAGCGTTCAATGTCAAGGCGCTGGTGACAGGGAAAGCAACACCAACCAAGGAATCAACACGTGTTCCCTTTGTCAGCTTGCGGTTTTCCACTCCAGCACCGATCTTGGCAACGCCCAGATCGTAAGCAACGGATGCGTACACTTTGTTATCGCTGTTAGCTGCGTCAGTAGCTTCAACACCCTTTTGATCGTAAGCTGTGTAACCCAAGTTAGCAGCCAAAGGACCTGCAGCGTAAGCAGCAGAAATGCCAGAGTTACGTTGAGAATCACGGCCTGTGGGAGTACCAGCAGCACCTACGCCCAAGCCTTGACCGGTCGTGACGCTGTTCACACTGTTTTCAGCGTGGGACAAACCAACGGTGAAACCGCTGAAGGAAGGCGAAGTGTAGCTAACGCTGTCAGAGTATGTCTTAGCGCTGAAGATTTTCCCGTCAAAACCAACACCACCCACGTTGGCGATACCGCCGGACAGGTAGTCAGCACCCTTGACAGACTTCAGAGCGAAAGCACCCCAAGAAGCGTTAGACAATGTCAAAGATGTGTCGCCACCAGCAACGCCAGCACGAGTCACTGTGTCAAAGCTCAACACTGCGTCAGCCTTCAAACCACCGCCCAAATCTTCAGAAGCCTTGAAGAACAATTCAGCAGTATCCACGCCCAGACCAGAGCTATCAGAAGATGTGCTAACACCAGCCGTTGTAGAAACAGCGGTAGCAGCACGGTAGCCAGAAGCAACAGCACCAGTAACGGTAACTTGTGCGAAAGAAGCGCCGGAAGCAGCCAGAACGGCCAAAGCGATCAAAGTCTTTTTCATTAGAAATACTCCAAGGTTAAACATAGAGCTCCGGACCGATTGTTCGGAACCCCGGGCCAACCTCCTTGTTCAGGAAGTTGGAGCTATTGCACCAGAGCGGTGACACTTTGGCAAAGGAAACGGGAGAAAAATCAGGGTTCCTACGGGTTACCGTTGTGGACGTGCAACAGCGCGTTTAATCCACGTCAAGTGCACTATTTCACACTCCCGATAGACTTCTGAGCTGATTTGACGCCAAACCCGAAGCATTTGTATGGATTCACTCTTTAACGCCGCTGATACTGCCTTGCGAACCCTGTTCGCCACCCCGCGCGCCTCGCAGGCCTGTCCCACCGTACCGGAGGGGGACACCGTGCTGAACGACGCCGAAAAGAAAAAAGCGGCGGGATTGATGCGGGTGAACCACGTAGGAGAAGTCTGCGCACAAGCTTTATATACAGCGCAAGCGTTGGCGACCCCGAACAAGGCGTTACGTGCTCACTTCACCCAAGCGTGCATCGAAGAAACCGATCACCTGGCCTGGACAGCTCAACGGCTGGAAGCCTTGGGTTCGCGTCCTTCTTTATTGAACCCTCTGTGGTACGCAGGCGCGTTCGGCTTGGGTCTGCTGGCCGGACGCATGGGAGATGCCCTGAGCCTGGGCTTTGTGGTGGAAACAGAACGGCAAGTGGGCGCTCATCTGGAAAGTCATCTCTCGCTGCTACCGGAAGGAGATCACGAATCCCGCGCCATCGTGTCGCAAATGCAGATCGACGAAATCCGGCATGCGGACGAAGCACTTGCGGCTGGCGCCGCAGAACTCCCCCAACCCGTCAAGGAATTGATGCGCGCAGCCGCCAAAGTCATGACGACCGTGGCGGAGCGCATCTAAACAGTTCAGGCTTCGACGAGGTCGAAGCCGGTGGTGATTTCCGCTGTCTTGCCCAGCATGATGCTGGCAGAGCAGTATTTGTCGTGGCTCATGGCAATCGCCCGCTCCACGGCGCTAGGGGGAATGCCTTTGCCGGTCACGGTGAACTGCATGTGAATTTTGGTAAACACCTTGGGATCGGCGTCGGCCCGCTCGGCAGTGAGTTTGACGGTGCAGCCCTGCACATCGTGGCGACCACGCTTCAAAATCAACACCACGTCATAAGCGGTGCATCCGCCGGTGCCAGCCAACACGGTTTCCAAAGGCCGAGGCGCCAGGTTTTGGCCGCCGTTTTCAGGCTTAGCAGCATCCGGTGCGCCGTCCATCATCAACGTATGGCCGCTGCCGGTTTCGGCCACAAAGCCCATACCGGAGCGGGTATTGAGGCCACCAGTCCAGCTGACTGTGCATTCCATGGTTTGTCCTTTGCAAG
The DNA here is from genome assembly GCF_005876985.1 of Rhodoferax bucti. Classification (GTDB taxonomy): domain Bacteria; phylum Pseudomonadota; class Gammaproteobacteria; order Burkholderiales; family Burkholderiaceae_C; genus Allorhodoferax; species Allorhodoferax bucti. Next base: position 90,792 of record NZ_VAHD01000002.1, on the reverse strand, counting down.
CCCCGCGCGGGGCAATTTATGAAGTCGCTACAATGCCACAAATCGCTCCGCGCGGAGCGTCATGACTGCCTTTTCTCACCCACCGGAGTGTAGCCCCGTGAGCCCCAAGACCCCACCCTCCTCGGAATTTCCCGCCCTGAATTCCCCCTCCCCGCTCACCCCGGCTGATTACCTCAAGAAAATTCTCACCGCCCGCGTGTATGACGTGGCGGTGGAAACCGCGCTGGAGCCCGCACGCGCACTCAGCCGCCGCTTGCACAACACCGTGTTGTTCAAGCGGGAAGACCAGCAACCCGTGCGCAGCTTCAAACTTCGGGGCGCGTACAACAAGATGGCCCAGATGCCCGCCGAGCAAATTGCCAAAGGCGTGATTTGCGCGTCTGCCGGCAACCATGCCCAAGGTGTGGCTCTGTCTGCCAGCCGCATGGGCATTCGCGCGGTGATCGTGATGCCCACCACCACACCGCAACTCAAAGTGGATGCCGTGCGCGGCTTTGGTGGCGAAGTCGTGCTGTACGGCGAGAGCTATTCCGACGCTTATGGCCACGCAGTCACGCTGCAGAAAAAAGAAGGCCTGACCTTCGTGCACCCTTTTGACGACCCAGACGTGATTGCCGGCCAAGGCACCGTGGCCATGGAAATCATGCGCCAGGTGCAGACCCTGGGTGCCGACAAGGCCGCCAAGTCCGGCCACAAGACTGGCAGCAAAACTGGCCCCGGCATTGATGCCGTGTTTGTGGCCATTGGCGGCGGCGGCCTGATTTCCGGTGTGGCGAACTACATCAAGGCGGTGGCGCCCGGCGTCAAGGTGATTGGCGTTCAGATGAACGACTCCAACGCCATGATCCAGTCGGTCGACGCCCATGAGCGCGTCACGCTGCCCGACGTAGGTTTGTTCTCCGACGGCACTGCCGTGAAACTGGTGGGCGAAGAAACCTTCCGCATTGCCCACGAACTGGTCGACGGCTATGTGACGGTGGACACGGACGCTGTCTGCGCCGCTATCAAAGACATTTTTGTGGACACCCGCAGCATCGTGGAACCAGCGGGCGCCCTGGCGGTGGCGGCCATCAAGCAGTACGTGGCCGAGCACAAAACCAAGGGCGAGACCTACGCCGCCATCTTGTGTGGCGCCAACATGAACTTCGACCGCCTGCGTTTCGTGGCAGAGCGCGCGGAGGTGGGCGAGGAGCGCGAGGCTTTGTTCGCGGTCACCATCCCCGAGGAGCGCGGCAGCTTCAAGCGCTTTTGTGAGCTCATCGGCGAGCTGCCCGGCGGCACCCGCAACGTGACCGAGTTCAACTACCGCATCAGCGACGCGGCGAAGGCCCATGTGTTCGTAGGCCTCACCACCCAGAGCAAGGGCGAGTCTGCCAAGGTAGCCAAAAACTTTGAGAAAAACGGTTTCAAGACCCTGGACCTGACGCACGATGAACTGGCCAAAGAGCACATCCGCCACATGGTGGGCGGCATCTCCAGTTTGGCGCAGGACGAGCGGCTGCTGCGTTTTGTGTTCCCCGAACGGCCGGGCGCACTGATGAAGTTCCTGAGCCTGATGCGCCCGGGCTGGAACATCAGCCTCTTTCACTACCGCAACCAGGGCGCCGACTACGGCCGCATTCTGGTAGGCCTGCAAGTGCCGGCAGCGGATGACAAGGCCTTCGAGAAGTTTTTGCAGACCCTGAACTACCCGTATGTGGAAGAAACCCACAACCCGGTGTACCGCATGTTTCTGCAAAAATGATAGCTGTCCGCGCAGGGCTGGCGGGCGCTAGAGCCCTTTTTTACCCATAGACACAGGTTGGGGAAGCGGAGGCAACTGCAACTCCAGCTCCGCGCCATTGCGGCGGAGCACAGCACGGCGCGCTTCCACCCGATGCAGCGTCCAGCCTTCAGCCACCACCGCACCCACGGCGACCGGTTTGGCCGGTTTGCCATCCACGGCAATCAAGGCACGACCCGGGGCAGACGCATCGGCCACCACGCCGGAGAGCACAAAGCGTGCGGCCTCCACGTCACCAGCGGGTGCCGTGGCGCCGGTCGCCGGGGCGAATGCCCCAGAGGCCCCCAGGGCCCGGGCGACTGCGGTCGTATCCACCTCCGCGCCCGCAGCGGCTACGGGGCCGGCAGAAACCGGCAACTCTGACGCCACCCGCCAATGCAGGGCCCAATACGCCGCGCTCCCGGCCGCTGCTGCAGACAACAGCAAGGCGGCAAGACGAGGGGGCCAGGGCGACGCGGTAAGGGGCATGCGGCGCATTATCATGGAAGGCCAGACTCCAGCGACTTCCTCCCATGCCCCTCCGATTGCACGCCTCTATGCCCCGCCGCCTCGCACGCCCGCTCCAGCGGGGGTTCACCCTGATTGAGTTGATGGTGGTGCTGGTCATCATCGGGGTGCTGGCCGCACTCATCGTGCCCAATGTGCTGGACCGCGCGGACGACGCCCGGGTCACCGCCGCCAAAACCGACATCGCCAACCTCACCCAGGCGCTCAAGCTCTACAAGCTGGACAACCAGCGCTTCCCCACCGCCGAGCAAGGCCTGCAGGCCCTGGTGAGCAAACCCACCGCGAACCCGGTGCCCGCCAACTGGCGCCCCTATATCGACAAACTGCCCGCTGACCCCTGGAACCGGCCTTACCTCTATATGAACCCCGGTTTGCGGGGCGAGGTGGATGTGCTGTCCTTCGGAGCAGACGGCCAAGCGGGCGGTGAAGGCAAAGATGCCGATATCGGCAACTGGTAAACCGCCCATCCGCCCCGTGCCACGCCGCCACCGGCGTGCCTGGGGCTTCACGCTGCTGGAGTTGATGATCGTGGTGGCGATTGCCGGTATCGCCTCTGCCGCGGTGGCCCTGGCCTTGCGCGACAGCCGCCAAAGCCAGCTGGACCGCGAAGCCTTGCGTTTAGTCGCCCTGCTGGAATCGGCCCGCGCCCAATCCCGAGCTACGGGCGTGAGCACCTTCTGGCGAGCAACCGCCACGGGGTTTGAGTTCAGCACCGGCCCCCAAACCCAGCCCGGCCAATGGGACGATGCCGCCACCCAAGCCAGTAGCCCTGCGCCCGTCCCCTTGGGGCCCGAGCCGGTGATTGGCCCGCAGCAGGTGCGGCTCTGGAGCCGCGACGCCCCCGAACGCAGCCTGTGGCTCCGCACCGATGGCTTGCGCGCGTTTGCCGTGTACACCACCCCATGACACGCCGGCGCGCCAAGCTGCGGACGCCCGGTGGCTTCACCCTGATCGAGGTGCTCGTGGCCTTGGCCATTGTGGCAGTCACCCTGATCGCAGGCCTGCGCGCCAGCGCCACCCTCACCCGCAGCACCGAACGGCAAAGCAGCCGGGTGCTGGCCCAGCTGTGCGCTGAAAACGCCTTGGTGCAAGTGCGCCTGACCCGCCAGTTGCCCGACGTGGGTGACAACACCCGCGACTGCTCCCAGGCCGGCCGGACGCTGGAGCTGCGCCTACTGGTGCAGGCCACGCCCAACCCCAACTTCCGGCGGGTAGAAGCGCGCGTCGCCGAGGAAGGCAGCCCTTTGCTGCAACTCAGCACCGTGGTGGGGCGCTACTGATGACGGCCGCTCGCCCCTCCGCCACACAGCGCGGCTTCACCCTGATCGAGCTGCTGGTCGCGCTGGCGGTGATGGCACTCATGGCCACCATGGGCTGGCGCGCGCTGGCTGGCATGCAGCAAGCCCAAGAGGTCAACCAGAGCGTGAGCGACGCCGTGCTCACCACCGAAGCCGGCCTGAACCAATGGACCACCGACCTGGACGCCGTGCAAGAACTCCCTGCCACCCGCGCAATGGAGTGGGATGGCCGCAGCCTGCGCATCACCCGCCGCGCTGCGCCGCCCACGGAGGGCGTCACCGTCGTGGCCTGGACCCGCGCCACCCGCCAGGGCACACCCCAGTGGCTGCGCTGGCAGTCGGCGCCGGTGCAATCAATAGAGGCATGGCAAGCCGCCTGGGCCGCCGCCTCTGCATGGGCCCAGGGCACCGAGAGCCCCGAGCTGCGGGCGCGAGAGGTCGCCATTACTGGGCTGGAGCAATGGCAGCTGTTTTTCTACCGCGGGGGCGCCTGGAGCAACCCGCTCTCCAGCACCGGCACCCCGGACATGGCCACCGCTCCCGATGGCGTGCGCCTGGTGCTCACCCTGCCCGCCAGCCACCCGCTCGCAGGCAGCCTGGTGCGCGACTGGGCCTCGGGCGCCCTGACCGGAGCGGGGCAATGAGCCGGCGGCCAGCCCGCACTACCCACCGGGGCGCTGCCATCCTCACCGCCATGCTGCTGATGGCCTTGGTCGCCACCCTGAGCGCCGCAGCCTTGTGGCAGCAACGGCGCGCGCTCGACCTGGAAACCGCCGAGCGCGCACGGGTGCAAGCCAATTGGTTGCTCCAGGGCGGCACCGACTGGGCCCGCCTCATCCTGCGCGAAGACGCCCGCTCCGGCTCGGTAGACCACCTGGCCGAGCCCTGGGCCGTCCCCCTGCAAGAGGCCAAGCTCAGCAGCTTTTTGAACAACGGCAACAGCACCGAGGACTTGCCGGACTCCGAGCTGCTGCAGTCCGCCTACCTCTCGGGTGGCATCAGCGACTTGCAGGGCCGCCTCAACGTCAGCAACCTGCTACTCGACCAGCAAACCCACGGCCCCACGCTGCGCGCCTTTGCCCGCCTGTTTGAAGCGCTGCAGCTGCCGCAAAGCGAGCTGCTGGTGCTTGTGGCCGGGCTGCGGGCGAGCCAAGCCACCCGCACCGGTGCTCAGGGCGCGACAGCCACTCCGCTGCAAGCCCGCACACTGAGCCAGCTGACCTGGCTGGGGCTGTCTGCGCACACCGTGGCGGCCTTGGCACCGTATGCCGTGGTGTTGCCGGAGCGCACCCCGGTCAACCTCAACACGGCCAGCGCCCCGGTCTTGCAGGCCATCGTAGCGGACCTGGACGCCGCCGGCGCCCAGCGCCTGTTGGAGGCTCGGGCCAGAAGCCACTTCCGCAACCTCGCCGAGGTGGCCCAGGCCGCCGGCAAGAGCGAACTCGTGCTGAACGACGCGCTGCACAGCGTCAACTCGCGGTATTTCGAAGTCCGGGCGCGCTTGCGGCTGGGCAGCCTGATCACCCAGGAGCGCACCGTCCTGCAGCGGGATGGTTTGAACGTCAAACCCCTCTGGAAAACACGCGAGGCGCCCACGCACGCGATACCAACTAACGCCTCCGTACAATGAAAGCACCATGCGCCTGCACCTTGTGATGCCCCCCGCCCCCCACACCTCGGTCGATGGCGCTGCGGGCACAGGAGCAGCGTGGGACAGCGTGCTCAGCGACACACCGCAGCACTGCCAACGCAGCAGCACACCACCAGCGGCCGTGTCGGGTGCCAGCACCGTCGTGCTGCTACCCGCAGCGGCGCTGTCCTGGCACCGGGTACAGCTGCCCCCCGGCCTGCTGGGGCGCCATGGAGAAGCCCGCAACGCCACCCGCCTGCGCGCCGCTCTGGAAGGGCTGCTGGAAGACCACCTGCTCGACGACCCCGCCCGCCTGCATTTCGCCCTGACGCCAGACGCTGCCGGCGCGGGCCCGCTGTGGGTATCGGTTTGCGATAAAACCTGGCTGCACCAAACCCTGCAGACCCTCACCCACACCGGCCACCGCGTTCAACGCATCGCTCCGGAATGGGCGCCCTTGCCCGAAGGCAGCCCCACCGCCCTCTGGTTCACTGGGGAGGCCGAGGCCTGCACCGTGGTGTGGGCCGATGCCTACGGCGTGCATGGCCGCCCCCTGCCCCACGGGCAGACGCAGCAGCCCCCCGGCCTGCCTGCCGACGCCTCTTTGTGGGCCGAGCCGGGCTGCGCCGCCCGGGCCGAGCAGCTGTTGCACCGCGAGGCCCAAGTCCACAACCGCGGGCAGCGCCTGCTGGACGCCGCCAACAGCCCCTGGAACCTGGCGCAGGGCGAATTCGCCCACCGCAATGCCCTGGGCCACAAGCTGCTCGACGCCGCACGCTCGGCATGGGATGCGCCCGCCTGGCGCCCCGCGCGTTGGGCTGTGGCAGTGCTGTGCGGCGTGCAACTGCTGGGGCTCAATGCCCAAGCCTGGCAAGCCCGCGAGACCCTGGCCACCCAGCGTGCCGCCCTACAGGGTGTGCTGTTGAGCACCTTTCCGGCCACCACGGTGGTGGTGGATGCACCACGGCAAATGGAACGCGCGGTGGCCGCACTCGGCCAACACAGCGGCCAGCTCCAAAACCGCGACCTGGAGCGACTGCTAGAGGCTTTTGGCACGCTAGCGCCCGTTGAATATGCGCCAACAGCTATTGAATTTGTAGCAGGCGAGTTGCGTCTGACTCCACCACCCGGTGCCGGCGCCGAGCCCCCCGAGAGCCTGCGCAGCGGCCTGCAAGCCCGTGGCTACCGAGCGCGGCAAGACGGCAACACCTGGGTCATCAGCCCATGAGCACGCCCCGCATGCGATCTGCCGCCGCCCCCGCCCCAAATACCTTGTCGGCCTGGTGGGCCCAGCGCCCGCCCCGGGAGCAGCATCTGCTGCGGGCAGCCGCCCTGCTGGTGAGCGCCGCCCTGCTCTGGACCGTGGCCCTCGCGCCGGCCTGGCGCACCGTGCGCGCCTACCCGGCGCAGCGCAGCGCCCTGGACGCGCAGCTGCAAACCATGCAAGCCCTGCAAGCGCAGGCACAAGCCCTGCGCGCACAACCGGTGGCAGACCCGCGCACAGCGCCAGCAGCCCTGCAGGCCGCCGTCAACACCCTGGGCACGCAGGCCCACCTAGTGCTGGCAGACCGCCAGGCCACCGTCACCCTGCGCAAAGTAGACGCCGACGCCCTGGCGCGCTGGCTGGCCCGCACCCGCAGCGAAGCCCGCCTGGTACCCGGCCAAGCCAAGTTGCAGCAAGAAGCTGGCGCCTGGAGCGGCACCGTGCAATTCACCCTGCCGGGGCCGTGAGCGTGATGGCCTCCGCCGTGCGCGCCGCGTCTGCCCGCCCGCCTGCCGCAGGCAAACAAGCCCCGTGGCGCTGGGCGTGTGCCGGAGTCGTGCTGGGCATGCTGGCTTGCATCGCGGTGTGGGCCCCAGCGCGCTGGTTGGCAGACGCGCTTGTCTGGGCCGGTGCCCCGCTGCAGCTGCACAACGCTGAGGGCACGGTGTGGAATGGCCGGGCTCAACTGCTGCTGCACAGCGACACCCAAGACCGCACGGCGCTGCCCGGCACCCTGCAATGGCAACTCCGCCCCGCGTGGCACGGCGCCCTGCCCGGCTTGCGTGTGCTTTGGCAGGCCGACTGCTGCCTGAGCGCGCCCTGGCAGTGGCACATCAACACCGACCTGCGCCAACTGCAGCTGCAGGCGGACGACCTGCCCGACACCCGGGCCCTGCGCCTGCCCGCCGCCTGGCTCACCGGACTGGGCACGCCATGGAACACCCTGCAACCCCAGGGCCGCCTGCAGCTGAGCACCCAGGGGCTGGCGTTGCACGCCTCCCCCGCCGGCGTGCACATGCAGGGTCGTGTGCAACTGGAGGCGCACGACCTGTCCACCAGCCTGTCTACCCTGCGGCCGGTGGGCAGCTACCGGCTGGTGGCGCTGGGCGCAGACCGGCCCACCCTGGAATTGAGCACCCTGCAAGGCGCCTTGCAACTGCGCGGCACGGGCGCCATCAGCGCCCAAGGTGTTGTTTTTGACGGAGAAGCCCGTGCCGCCGAGGGCCGGGAAGACGCACTCTCCAATTTGCTGAATATCATCGGGCAGCGCCAAGGCGCACGGTCTCTGATTCACCTGGGTTAAGGAATGCCACACCACCACCGGTCCACTCGCTTGCGCGCCACCACCATCGCTATGCATTTGATAGCTGCTGGCGCACTGTGGACGGGCACTATCGGCCTATTTGGCACACAAGCGCTGGCACAAACCAGCCCCAACACGCCCGCCGCCAAGCGGGGCGAGCCCATCACCCTCAACTTCAGCAACGCCGAGGTGGAAGCCGTGGCCCGCACCATGGCCACGCTGACGGGGCGCAATGTGGTGGTGGACCCGCGCGTCAAAGGCACCATGACGCTGGTGTCCGACAGCCCCATGTCCCCCGCCCGGGCCTACAACCACTTTCTGGCTGTGCTGCGCACCATGGGCTACACCGTGGTGCAAACCGATGGCCTGGACAAGGTGGTGCCCGAGGCCGATGCCAAGTTGCTGGGCGGCAGCGTGACCTCCACCGACAGCGGCACCGCCAACGCACCGGGCAACCAGCTGGTGACGCAAATCATCAAGCTGCAGTTTGAAAACGCCAACAACCTGGTGGCCGTGCTGCGCCCGCTGATCAACCCCAACAACCCGATCAACGTGAACCCGGCGACCAATTCGCTGGTGATCACCGACTACGCCGACAACCTGCGGCGCCTATCCCGCATCGTGGCAGCACTCGATGTGCCCAATGCCACCGATGTGGAAGTCATCACGCTCAAAAACGCCAGCGCTACCGACCTGGCGCCGCTGGTGCTGCGCTTGATGGAAAGCTCGGGCGGCGGTGCCACCGGGGCGGCGGCGGATGCCAGCTTCAAAACCACCGTGGTGCCCGAACCGCGCAGCAACGCGCTCATCGTGCGGGCGGCCAACCAGGCCCGGCTGGCGCTGGCACGTAGCCTGATTGAGCGGCTGGACCAGCCCACGGCCGGCAGCAACGGCGCGGCCGGCAATATTTACGTGGTCTACCTGAAAAACGCCAACGCCACCCAACTGGCCACCACCTTGCGCGCTGCCATGAGCGCCACCGGCGCGGGCAGCGCCCTGACCGCCAGTGCCGCCCCCGCTGCACCTGCGGGGGGTAACACCAGCAGCACGGGTACGGGCGGCAGCAATCTGGGCGCGGTTGCCACCCCCAGCACCGGCGGCCAGATCCAGGCCGACCCGGCCACCAACTCCCTCATCATCACCGCCAGCGAGCCACAGTACCGGCAGCTGCGCGCCGTCATCGACAAGCTGGACGCACGCCGCGCCCAGGTGTTTGTAGAAAGCCTGATTGCCGAGGTGAGCGCCGACAAGGCCGCCGAGTTCGGCATCCAGTGGCAAGGCGCGCTGGGCAATGCGGGCGACAGCGCCGTGGGCGTGCTGGGCACCAACTTCGGCAGTGGCGGCAGCAACATCATCAGCCTGGCCACAGCGGGCGCCTCGGGCACGGTGTCGCCGGCCAAGGGGCTCAACCTGGGCGTGGCCAACCGCACCAACGGCGTCTACGTGCTGGGCTTTCTGGCACGCTTTCTGGAGTCCACCGGCAGCGGCAATGTGCTCTCCACCCCCAACTTGCTGACGCTGGACAACGAAGAGGCCAAGATCGTCATCGGCCAGAACGTGCCTTTTGTGACCGGCCAGTTCACCAACACCGGGGCGAGCACCGGCAGCGTGAACCCCTTCCAGACCATTGAGCGCAAAGACGTAGGCCTCACACTCAAGGTCAAGCCCCAGATCAGCGAAAACGGCACCATCAAGCTGGCGATTTACCAGGAGGTGTCCAGCGTGCTGGCCTCCACCGCGAGCGCAGCCAATGGCCCGACCACCAACAAGCGCACCATCGAATCCAACGTGCTGGTGGAAGACGGCGCCGTCGTGGTGCTCGGTGGACTGCTACAGGACGAGTACGCAGGCAACCAGGAAAAAGTGCCCGGCCTGGCCGATGTGCCCTGGTTCGGCAATCTGTTCAAAAGCGAATCCCGCAGCCGCAAAAAGACCAACCTGATGGTGTTTTTGCGCCCGGTGGTGGTGCGCGATGCCACCGCCACGCAAGCCCTCTCCAACGAGCGCTACGAACAAATGCGCAGCACCCAACAAAATGCCCAGCCGGAGCCCAGCAGCACCATGCCGGTGAACGAGGCGCCGGTGTTGCCAGGTCTGCCTGCCAAACCTTGAAGGGCTCTGCAACAAATACACAGGGAGACAACATATGAAAACAAACACACGCCTTTCACGACGAGGGCCATCATTGGGAAAGGCCCTCACGATCGCCGCAGGCATGGCGGTTTGCCTGCATACCGTCGTGGCCCGCAGTCAGACGGCGTATGACAAGCTCGACGTAGGTACGGAGGTCTCCAAGGGCATCCTGTTCAGCATCTTCGCGGCACCACTTCCGCTTCCTCCCGGTAACTGGAAAGTGGTCAGCAGAGAGATTTCGTCGGTGAAACTGCGGGGAGGCAACTCGGAATCTCCCAGCGAAGTGCCTGAGATTGCGCTAGGTCTCCTAGGCACAGACGCCGGAAACCCTCTGGAGATGCTAGTCGTCACATTCACACCGAACTCTGTCCCGATAACGTGGTTGAGCCCGGCATGCAATCTGATCGGCTCGGCTGGCGCGCCGTTTAAAAATGACTTCGGAACTCTCTCCAACGGCTTGACCTACGGTTGTGCCCGTGGGGTCTACCTGATGCGGGGAAGCAAATCCATGCTGGACGCGCTGGCGCAGGCTCCGGAGACCCGGGGCGTCTATGCTGGCTTCCTCCCGTATGAGGCCACACTGGGCAATAGCAGTCTATTTGTCACCATGACCTTCAGTGCAGACAGGGGGCGCAAAGTGAGTTATCAGTTGCATGCGCGGACACCATCTGGCATCGGGGCTGGAGACGCCTTCGACAAAGCAGCCCAGAGCTGGGTGAACTCGACAGGACATGCCATTCAAGCGGCACTCCAGAACAAGTCCACCACCATTCCCCCTTTCCCGACCCGCGACACGGCGACCAGCGGACAGGGCAGTGCGGACATGCTGACCCCAGTGACCGCGATCCAAGCGGCGTTACCGGGCCGGATAATCTCAGGCGCCATCCCGATCGACGACCAGGCATTACCCATGCCCTTGCCGCAGGGCGAATGGCGCGTAGCCAGTCGTCGGGAAACCCCACCGGATGGTCCGACCAAATCGAGCCGTGTGTTTCTCACTTTGCGCAATACGGACCCCAAAGCCAGCATGGCGATCGCTTGGTTGTCCTACGACAGCAAACCGTACTATTACTACCAGTCCACCCTTCCTTGTGAGCACAAAACGGCCCGCATCGTGGAGGCCTACGGAACCACGCCGGAGTCGCCCGTTGCGCGCTGCGGTTTTGCTAACACCTTCACCCGGAGCCTGCGCGAACGGGTACTGAACTCCACCAGCACCGGAACCACCTGGGACAAGGCCAATCTAGCAGCCTTGATACCGTCTGCCAACGAACTTCCGGATGCCCACACCTGGATTGAGTTGCGGGTAGGAGCAAATGAGGGACGCAGACTGACCTTTGCCTTTTATGCAGCCCAGCCGACCAAAAACCTACCGGACGACCAATACCTGACGGCCATCCGGCAGTGGATGGAAAGCAGCAAAGAGGCAATGACCCAATATGTGAGCGGCAAGGCGAGTCAATTTGCGCCGTACCCCACGTTTGCAGATTGACGAGGTCCATGCGCTACCCGCTGCCCTACGCCTTTGCGCGCACCCAGCAGTTGCTGCTGGAAGAAGCGCACAACGCGCTATGCCTGTGGGTGCACAGCGCCACACCGCCTTCGGCCATTTCGGAGGTGATGCGCAAATACCGCATCGACACCTTGCAAACCCAGGACGCCGGGGAGCTGATTCAGCGCATCAGCGCAGCCTATGCGCAAGGTGAATCGAGCGCCGCCACGGTGATGAATGAGGTACAGGGCGAGGCCGACCTGGGCCGCATGATGCAAGAGCTGCCAGCGGTGGAAGACCTGCTGGAGACCGCTGATGACGCGCCCATCATCCGCATGCTCAATGCGCTGCTGACACAGGCCGCGCGCGATGGGGCGAGCGACATCCATATCGAACCCTATGAGCGCCATTCGTCCGTGCGCTTCCGGGTCGATGGCAGCTTACGTGATGTGGTGCAGGCGCCGCGTGCCTTGCATGCGGCATTGATCTCGCGCCTCAAAATCATGGCAGACCTCGACATTTCGGAAAAACGCTTGCCGCAAGACGGGCGCATTTCCTTGCGCATCGGCACCCGCGCGGTGGATGTTCGGGTCAGCACCCTGCCCAGCGCCCACGGTGAGCGCGCGGTGCTGCGTCTGCTGGACAAGAGCCAAGACCAGCGCAGCCTGGAAGCGGTGGGCATGCAAGGCGATGTGCTGCGCCGGTTTGAAGGGCTGATTGCCCAGCCCCACGGCATCATTCTGGTGACCGGGCCCACGGGCTCCGGCAAGTCCACCACGCTGTACGCCTCGCTGGGCCGGCTGGATGCGGGGCGCCAGAACATCCTGACGGTGGAAGACCCCATCGAGTACGAGCTGCCCGGCGTCGGCCAGACGCAGGTGAACCCCAAGATCGACCTCACCTTTGCCAAGGCCCTGCGTGCCATCCTGCGCCAGGACCCGGACGTGATCATGATTGGGGAAATCCGCGATTACGAGACCGCACAAATCGCCATCCAGGCCTCGCTCACCGGCCATCTGGTGCTGGCCACCCTGCACACCAATGACGCCGCCAGCGCCGTCACTCGCCTGATCGACATGGGCGTGGAGCCGTTTTTGCTCAGCTCATCGCTGCGCGGTGTGCTGGCCCAACGCCTGGTACGCAAACTCTGCAAAGCCTGCGCAGGCAAGGGATGCGAGCAGTGCGGCCACACTGGCTACCTGGGGCGCACCGGTATTTTTGAATTGCTGGTGGCCGATGAAGCCATCGCTGAGCTGATTCACCACAACGCCTCGGAGGCAGACATTCGCACCGCCGCCTTGCAACAAGGCATGGTGCCGCTGCGGGACGATGGTGAGCACTTGGTGTGCAGCGGCGTCACCAGCCGCGAAGAGCTGATCCGGGTAGTGCGGGACTGACCCGCGCCCCGCACTCAGCAGCGGGTGCAGGCCTTGATCACCGCCTCCGCACGGGCGCGGCTTTGCTCGGTGAGGTATTCCAAAAACACCCGCGTACGCTCCGGCATGAATTTGCGGCTGGGCAGCGCGGCATACAACGCCAGATGGCCCCCTATCCACGGCGACAAAACCCGCACCAGGGACCCATCCGTCAACAACGGCGCCACCAGCGTCACGGCAGCCGAGGTGATGCCCGCGCCATCCACCGCAGCACGCAACAGCGTATCGCCATGGTTGGCCCAGAGCTTGGGCTTCACCGGAAACAGGGTGGCCGCGTCATTCATCTCGGTATTGAGCAGGCGCCACTGGTCGAAACTGGCCGTCGGGGACTTGAGCCGCAGCACATGGTGGCGAATGAGCTCATCCGGCGTGGTGGGCGTGCCCATGCGCTTCAGGTAGTCGGGTGACGCCACCAAAATCGACTGGGTGGACGACACACGCCGCGCAATCACATTGCCGTCGTAATGACCCTCGGTGGGCAGCATGGTGATGTCATAGTCCTCCACCGGGGGGATGGTGTAGGTATCCACATCCATGTGCAGTGAAATGTCGGGATACCGGGCGCTGAAGCCCGCAATGATGGGCGCAATCACATGCGAGGCCAAGGCCGGGGGCGACAACAGGCGCAACTCGCCCGAGAGCTCTTGGGTTTGCGAGCTGGTAAGGTCGTGCGCTTCGTCGATGTCTTGCAGGATGGTGCGCACACGACCCAAGTAAGTTTCTCCGGCAGGGCTCAGGGACACCTTGCGGGTGGTGCGGTGCAGCAGGCGGGCACCCAAAAAGTCCTCTAAATCCGCAATCTGGCGGGTCACGGCAGCGGAAGACATATCCAGTGCGCGGGCCGCGGCGGCGAAACCGCCCTCGTCCACGACCTTCTGGAAAACCCGCATTGACATCAATCGGTCCATGGGACTCTTTTTAAACTATTCAAGGGTGCGATTATTTCAAACCGCGTAATGGTCCACTGTCTGTGGAGGTATTTCTCAGATGGCCTTCGATCTCTAAAGTTCAACCCATCGATGAGACGCACTGGATACGCCCCCTCGATACCGGTAACGACAGACGCAGTGTCTGTCGATCGGAATCAACTTTGAATGAAGGATGTGAATCATGAAATACGCTACCGCTTCTATCGCTCTCGCTGTTGCCGCTTTGGTGACCGGCCACGCCCAAGCTGCTGACAACATTGGCAAAACCCGCGAGCAAGTACGCGCTGAACTGGCTGAAGCCCAACGCACTGGCGACATCGCTGCCCCCAAGGATGCCGGCGACGAATTCGGCGCTACCAACGGCCGCAAGATGAACGAAATCTACCCCGCTGCTTACCCCGCCAAACCCGTGGTGGCAGGCAAGACCCGCGAGCAAGTCCGCGCAGAGCTGGCCGAAGCCCAGCGCACTGGCGACATCGTGGCGCCGAAAGATGCTGGCGACGAATTCGGCGCTGCCAACGGCCGCAAAATGAATGAAATCTACCCCGCTGCTTACCCTGCCAAACCCGTGGTGGCTGGCAAGACCCGTGAGCAAGTGCGCGCAGAGCTGGCCGAAGCCCAGCGCACTGGCGACATCGTTGCGTCCAAGGATGCGGGCGATGAGTTCAACTCCGCCAATGGACGCAAACTCAACCAGCTCTACCCCAACCTGTACCCTGTGACACGCGTGAACTAATCATCCACGCAGCCTTTAAGCCCTCCCGCCGTCCAGGCCGGAGGGCTTTTTTCAATCCGGCCCCGCTACCATTGGGCCATGCCCGCTTTTTCCTACCAAGCCCTTGATGCCGATGGCAAGACACGCTCCGGCGTTCTGGAGGCGGACACGGCCAAGTCGGCCCGCACGCTGCTGCGGGGGCAGCAACTGGTGCCCATGCAGGTGCAAGCACTGGCTGGAAACACTGCGGACAACGCCACCGCCCACAGCGCATGGGGCCGGCGGGCGTTCAAACCCAACCAGCGCGCCGTCTGGACCCGGCAGCTCGCAGGCTTAGTCAGCGCCGGGCTGCCGCTGGAGCGCGCCCTGAGCGCCTTGGCGGACGAGGCAGAAAAAACGGCCCAGCGCGATGTGGTGGCTACCGTGCGCGCAGAAGTCAACGCCGGCGCGTCCCTGGGCGCGGCACTGGCACAACACCCCCGGGAATTCACCCCCATCTATATCGCCGTGGTCAGCGCTGGCGAACAAAGCGGTCAATTAGGACTGGTGCTGGAGCGCCTGGCGGACGACCTGGAAGAGCAGCAAGACCTCTCGGCCAAGCTGCTGGGGGCTGCCTTGTACCCGGCGATCGTGAGCATCGTGGCGCTGGCTATTGTGCTGTTTTTGCTGGCCTATGTGGTGCCGCAAATTGCCAATGTATTTGCGGGCTCGAAACAGGCCTTGCCGCTGCTCACCCGCGCCATGCTGGCGGTGAGTGGCGCAGTGCGCAGTTATGGCTGGCTGGCGTTGGTTGCTATTATTTCAGGAGCTTCTTGCGCACGTGTGGCATGGGCTAGCGGCACTTTTCGCACCAAAGTGGATGCCGCCTGGTTGCGCTTGCCCGTGCTGGGCCGCCTGGCCCGCAGCTACAACGCAGCCCGCTTTGCCAGCACGCTGGCCATGTTGGCGGCAGCGGGTGTGCCCATCTTGAAGGCCCTGCAAGCTGCCGCTGAAACGCTGGGCAACCGCGCCATGCGCGACGACGCGCTAGAGGCCCTGGCCCTAGTGCGTGAAGGTGCGCCACTGGCCAGTGCGCTGGCGCGCAAGCAACGCTTTCCCGCCCTCTTGAGCATGTTTGCCCGCCTGGGCGAACAAACCGGCCGCCTGCCCCACATGCTGGACCGCGCTGCCCTGCAACTGCGCACCGAGGTGCAACGCCGCGCCCTGCAGCTCGCCACGCTTCTGGAGCCGCTGCTCATCGTAGTCATGGGTCTGGTGGTGATGCTGATCGTGCTGGCGGTATTAATGCCCATCGTCCAACTGAATCAACTGGTGAAATAAAAAAGGAGGCTTTGTGCAACTACGTTCTCTGGTTCTTCCCCTGGCTCTCGTGGCCGGCGCGTGCACACTCACCCTGACCGGCTGCACCCGCATCGAGTCGGGCGAGGTAGGGTTGCGCGTCAACTTCGACAAAACCGTGGACCCCACCGAGCGCCTGCCCGGCTCGTTCAACCAAACCGTCATCGGCGAAATACTCACCTTCAAAATTCAGGATGTGGCAGTCGGTGTAGACAACATGACGCCCCTGGCCTCGGACAACTCCACCGTCAAAGACTTCGACATGACGGTGGTTTACAACGTGAACCCCTCAGCCGTGTCGGAACTGTGGACCACCAAAAACCGCACCTTCCATGGCATCTCCGAAAAGGGTGGTGACATTTTGTTGATGCAAAACTACGTGGCCCTGAGCGCGCGCAATGCGGCCTACAAGGTAGCCCGCGGTTATGAGTCCCTCAAGATGGCCGACAACCGGCCGGTGATGGAGCAGCAGATCCGCGAGAGCATCATCAAAACCCTGACGGACGAAAAGCTGGGCGACAAAATCACCGTCTCACAAGTGCAGGTGCGGGCCATTACCCCGGCCGATGTCATCGTGCAAAGCGCCAACGAGTTGGTGCGGGCGCAAAACGAACTCAAAACCAAAGAGGTGGAAGTACAAACGGCCAAAAAAGAGGCCGAGCGCATTGCCGCCCTGAATGCCAACGCAGGCGCCATCGGCTACATGAATGCCATGGCCAACCTCAAAATTGCCGAAGGCGTAGCCAGCGGCAAAGTACAAACCATTGTGGTGCCCTACGACTTCAAGGGCATCGTGAACGCTAAGTGAGGATTTCCCATGGGACTGACCCTTGACGGCAAGCTGGTGGTCGCCATCTCCAGCCGCGCCCTGTTTGATTTTGAAGAAGAAAACCAGGTCTTCGAGCAGAGCGACGACCACGCTTACATGCAGCTCCAGCGCGAGCGACTGCACGTGCCGGCCAAGCCTGGTGTGGCGTTTTCGCTGGTCAAGAAGCTGCTGGCGTTCAACGAACCCGAGTCACAGCGGGTGGAAGTGGTCATCCTCTCGCGCAACGACCCGGTAAGCGGCATGCGGGTGTTCCGCTCGGCGCAGCACTACGGCCTGGCCATCCAGCGCGGCAACTTCACGCGCGGCGAGGCGCCGTGGCGCTACCTCAAGCCGCTGCACGCCAACCTGTTTTTGAGCACCCACTTGAGCGATGTGCGGGCGGCCTTGGAGGCCGGTGTGCCGGCGGCACAGGTCTACCCCCACAGCGCCCACGCCAGCGATGCGCACCCCACCGAAGTCCGCATTGCGTTCGACGGCGATGCGGTGCTCTTCAGCGACGAAGCCGAGCAGGTCTACCAGAGCGGCGGGCTCACCGCATTCCAGAAGCATGAAATGGACAAGGTGGCCCAGCCTCTGCCCGACGGCCCGTTCAAACCCCTGCTGGTGGCGCTGCACCGCTTGCAGCAGGCGCAGATTCCGCACATCCGCATCCGCACCGCGCTGGTCACGGCCCGCAGCGCTCCGGCCCACGAGCGCGCCATTCTGACCCTGATGAACTGGAACATCGAGGTGGACGAGGCCATGTTCCTTGGCGGGCTGGACAAAGGCGAATTCCTGCGCGAGTTCGAGCCGGACTTTTTCTTCGACGACCAGACCGGCCACATCGAATCAGCTGCCCGTCATGTACCCAGCGGGCACGTGGCCAGCGGCGTGCGCAACTGAGAACGTGTCCAACATGTAAACGCCAAAATCGAACTGGTAAACCTATGTAAAACCGGCTGACACAGAGAGGGGGCAGGACTATCCTGCTTGTCATGTCCTATGCAGAACCCCGTTTGCCACCGTCCGCCGCACCGCGCAGCGCACCTGCGCAGCGCGCACTGCAACCCGGCCACCACACACTTTCCGCCAATGCAGAAGCGTGGCGCCGGCTCGCCAAAGAGGGCTACCACCGCACGGCGGAGTTGGTGCGGGCTACCTGCCCGGCACCCTTGCGTGCCGAAGCCGATGGACATGAACACTCGCCGGCAGACACACACCAGAGCGGGTTTCAAAGCCTGTAAAGCACAGGCAGCTTGCTGCGGGCGCTAATATCCCCGCAGCACCGGGCGCAGCGCACAGCGCGGCGCTTGCCCCAATTCCCTACCGAGAGTTTTTGCATGGCATTTGTGGCATCTGTTTCCGCCAAGTGGGCGGCGTTCAAAGCGTTCATCCTGCGGGCCGTGGCCTTGTCCACGCCCTACTTCTCGTCGGAGGACAAGTGGAAGGCCCGCGGCATGCTGGCCGCCATCGTGGCGCTAAACCTGGCGCTGGTCTACATGGCGGTGGTGTTCAACGACTGGAACCGCCTGTTTTACGACTCGCTGCAAGACAAAAACGCCGCCGTTTTCTGGGAGCAGCTGGGCCGCTTTACCTACCTGGCGTTCGGCTTCATCATCATTGCGGTCTACAAGTTTTACCTGACCCAGCTGCTGGAAATGCGCTGGCGCGCCTGGATGACCGGCCACTACCTGCACAGGTGGATGGCCCACCAGGCCTTTTACCGCCTGGAGCTGGCCCGCTTTGCCCCCAACGGCCACGCCCACGGCGCCAACCCCGACAACCCGGACCAGCGTATTCAGGAGGACATCAACCAGTTCACCAGCTACACCATCTCGCTGAGCATGGGACTGCTGAATTCGGTGGTCACACTGGCCAGTTTTGTGGGCATTTTGTGGACGCTCTCGGGCGGCTTTGCCTTCACCCTGCGCGGGCAGGAATACAACATCCCCGGCTTCATGGTGTGGATGGCGGTGCTGTACTGCGCAGTGGGAAGCGTGATCACGCACTACATCGGCCGCAAGCAAATCCCGCTCAACTTTGAGCAGCAACGGGTGGAGGCGGACTTTCGCCACCACATGGTGCGGGCGCGGGAGTACAGTGAATCGATTGCGTTGGACCGGGGCGAGACCGTGGTGCGCGAGCAAATGGTGCAGCGCTTTGGCAAGGTGCTGGCCAACAACCTCGCGCTCATCAAGGCGCAAAAGGGATTGATCTGGTTCACCAGCTTTTTCGGGCAGGCTGCCGTGGTGTTTCCGTTTGTGGTGGCAGCGCCGCGGTTTTTCAGCGGTGCCATCCAGCTCGGGCAGCTCACCCAAATCTCGGGCGCCTTCGGGCAGGTGCAGGGCTCCTTGAGCTGGTTTGTGGACACTTACAGCAGCCTGGCCAGCTGGCGGGCCACCACCGATCGTCTGACCAGCTTTGAAGAGGCTTTTAGGGCTCTAGCGCTTACAGAATCTGCGCAAGCAGCTATCAAAAAAGGAGCAATCCCCACCACCTTGGACACCAGCCCCCTGCGCATTGCCCTGCCCACCGGTGTAACCTTGCTGGACCACACCCATCTGCATGCGCAGCCCGGCGACCGTATCCTGCTGCAAGGCCCCTCGGGCAGCGGCAAATCCACCTTGTTCCGCACCTTAGCGGGCATCTGGCCGTATGCCGATGGCGCGGTAGCCTTGCCGGCCGACAGCATGTTTTTGCCGCAGCGGGCCTACTTCCCCAACGGCCCCTTGCGCGATGCACTGGCCTACCCCGAGGCCACCACGCGTTACAGCGATGCCGAGCTGCAGCAAGCCCTGCGCGATGCCTTGCTCCCCCACTTGGCGAATGCGCTGGACACCGTGGACGCCTGGAGCCAAAAGCTCTCCGGCGGCGAGCAGCAACGCCTGGCGATTGCCCGCGTGCTACTCAAGCAACCCCAGTGGCTGTTTGCGGATGAGGCCACCAGCGCACTGGACGAGGCCGCCGAGGCCACGCTCTACCAGCGCTTGTGCGATATGGTGAGTGCCCAAGGCGGCGCCTTGGTGTCGATTGCGCACCGCCCCGGTGTGGCGGCCTTCCACAACCAGCGCTGGGTGCTGGAGCCCAATGCGGACGCGGGCAACGCAGGTGAGCCCGGCGCTCAGGCCACCGCGCTGTTCACCTTGTACACAAAGCCCGCGTAACCTTTGGCCCGCAGCTCACACGCCGGGCAGGTGCCGCAGCCATAGCCCCAGGCGTGGCGGTGGGTGCGGTCGCCCAGGTAGCAGGTGTGGGTGTGCTCCACCACCAAGTCCACCAGCGCATCCCCGCCACCGGGCACGCCGGAGCGCTCACCCAGTTCGTGGGCCAGCGCCCAGGTTTGGGCCTTGTTGATCCACATGAGCGGGGTTTCAATCAAAAACCGCTGGTCCATGCCCAGTGACAAGGCCAGTTGCAAGGCCTTCATGGTGTCGTCGCGGCAATCCGGGTAGCCCGAAAAATCGGTCTCGCACACCCCGGTCACGATCACTTGCAGCCCACGGCGGTAGGCCAAAGCAGCGGCCAGCGTCATGAACAGCAGGTTGCGCCCCGGCACGAAGGTGTTGGGCAGGCCATTGGCCTCCATCTTGAAGGCGGTGTCGCGGGTCAACGAGGTTTCGCTCACCTCACCCAGCACGGCCAAATCCAGCAAATGGTCTTCGCCCAGCTTGGTAGCCCACTGAGGAAAACGGGCCTTGATTTCGCGCAACACGTTCAGCCGCGCATCCAGCTCCACGTGGTGGCGCTGGCCGTAGTCAAAGGCAATGGTTTCGACACGCTCGTAGCGCGCCAAGGCATGGGCCAAGCAGGTGGTGGAGTCCTGCCCGCCGGAGAAAAGTACGAGTGCGGAGGTATGCATGCCCGCGATGTTAGAACACCACAGGGCCGCTTACATGTTTTCGGTCTTCTTGACCTTGCTGGGGGTGTACACCAGCGACTGCTTGGCCAGGGTTCCCGGTGCATCTGCCGCCGTAAGGGGTGGCGGCGTGGTGAGCTGGTTTTGCACTTGCTCAATCTGCACCGCACCGGCGCTGGCGGTCCACATGGTTTTCAGGTGGTCCATCAGCATTTGCGAGATCGGTTTGGGTGGAGGGTCCTCTACCTTTTCCTTGGCTGGCCGATGAATCGTCCAATCCTTTTGCGCCCCCGCCTCCGTGCCCTTTTGCATGGGGTCCGCAACGCTCTGGTAGGGCGCCTCGGCATTGCTGGTTTGGGGCTTGAGTGCGGGATTCACCTTGTCGATCACGTCCGGCGTGGACTCGATCGACGAGGTCGCCCTCACCGATGGGTTGACCGGAGCAACTGGGATCACCCTATTTGCCCCAGACGAGACCGCGTCTGCGCCGGCGGGGCGCATATTCGGGTTTCGGTCAATGGTTGGCAGTTGCATTTTGGGTAGGCCTTGCGGCCCCTCCGGTGACTTTTAGGAGTTGACGTATGTTTCTTAACGGCAGATTTAGGGGGTTATTTAGGCCTTTTTCTAAAAAACTTTAAAAAAGTTTTTGCCTCAGTTCGCCCCCAGCCCCGCGCATCCGCCTACGCCCCACCCCAATCCGACCCAATCTGCACCAATTTAGTGCCAACACACCACCCCATCTCGTTCAGTAACGCACCTGCACCCGGTAACTCAACACTGTCTTGCCTTCGGCCGGCACCGTGACCTTCCAGCTTGCGGTGCTGGAAGACGCCTTGGTATGTGCCTGGCTGGCGTTCAGCATTTGCCAGTCGCCCGGAATTGGCTCCTGCACGGTGACGGTAACGGCCTCTTTTTTGGCATTTTTGAGCACGATCTCATACGCGCTTTCCGACACAAAGCCGTATTTGCCCACGTTGGGCAGGCGCTTGAAATCGGTTTGTTTTTTGTCGGCCGTCACGTCAAAAGCGTTGCCCAGTTTGAGGCGCACCTTCTCGTTGCGGGGGGTGTGGTCGATCCGGTCCTCGCCCACAAACTGGGCGTTGCCCGCGCTGTCTTTCTTGTAGACGCGCACCACGCCTTTGGGCAGGGGCATACCCAAGCGGGCGCTCTCTTTGTTGTCGAACTCCAGAAACACGCCTACCTTCAATTGCTTGCCGAGGTCGCCGGTGGCTCCCTGGTAGTAATAGTCCGCCCCTTGCAACAGCAGCTCTTTGCGGGCCGGCACACCGCTGGCCGCCAGCAGGGCGACTTGTTTGGTCTGGTTTTCAGCAATCGTGGTGGGGCGGTCCAGCGTGTAGAGGTGGTACTCCAGCAAGGATTCTTCGGCCATGCCCACATCCGCCTTGGCCATGGCGGGCGCGGCCATCAGCACAGCGCGGTTGCGCACTGCCATTTCCGGCGCCACCTGGTTCACATCGCCCGCCACCAGTTGCAGCTTGGCATTGCGGTAGGCCGCACCGCTGGTATTGGTGAGCGTGACCCAGCCCGACACATCCAACGCGTCGTCCGCCGCATTGAGCTCCACCACGTAGTCGGCCCGCCAAGCCAGCCCGCCGGTGAGGTAGCTCAGCTCCACACTCTGCTGCGCTGCCCCTGTGTTGTTGAGCGACATCACCAAGGTAGGCCGGTCGCGCAGGTTGGCGGGTACGTCGTCAAACACCAGCCGCCCGGGAACCCCGGTTTCAATCCGATCGCCAATCTTCAGCACTACCCCGTTGTTGGCAGAAAGCACCGTGGCCTGCTCTACAGTTTCCTGCCCGGTAGCGTTGTTGGTGCGCACAACCTTCACAGAGCGCCCTACATACTTCTCCAGCATTTTTTGCGGGGTGAGCAAGTCAAAGTCGAAGTTTTGCTCCTGCACCCGCAAAGCGCCCGGTGCAGTCAGGCTGCGCAGCAAGGCGGTTTCGGGCCGCATGCGGGCACTCACGTCGCGGAATGCCAGCGCCTGCGCGCCGCTTTGGAGCGGGATTTTGCGCACATCCTTCACCAGCGCCAGGTTTTCGTTGTAAATCGTGACCGCAACTTCCTGCTGATCCGCCAGGGTGCTGCGCTGCTCCTGGGCCAACACGGGGGCAAGCGATGCCAACAAAAGGCTGCTGAGAGCAAATGGAACGACAACACGCATCAACTTTCTCCGGTAAATAAAGGGATAGACCTACAACGCCAGCGCCGAATGCCGAGCTGACCGCGCTTGCATTGTGTTACGACTGGGGCTAGCCCCGCACGCCGGTTAGCATTGCGCATGGTTTTGATTCCCCCCTGGATACAACACTACCCGCGCCAACATCTGCGGGATGACCTGCTGGCCGGCTTGGTGGTGACGGTGCTGGTCATTCCCCAAAGTCTGGCCTACGCACTGTTGGCGGGTCTACCACCCCAAGCGGGCTTGTATGTGAGCATCCTGCCGGCCATGGTGTACGCGTGGCTGGGCAGCAGCATGGTGCAAGCCGTGGGACCGGTAGCGATAACCGCCATCATGACCTACAGCGTACTCAGCCCGCTGGCCACGGCGGGAAGTGCCGCTTATCTGCACATGGCGGCCCTGCTCAGCCTGGCGTCCGGCTTGCTGATGGCGGCCTGCGGGCTGGCGCGCCTGGGCTTTCTCTCCCAACTACTCAGCCGCCCGGTAGTGAGCGGTTTTGTATCCGGCTCGGCGGTGCTGATTGTGCTGAGCCAACTGCGCTTTATCTTGGGGGTGGAGGTGCACGCCACCACTATCTGGCAAACTGTACACGGCCTGCTCCAGCAGGCGGCACACAGCAATCCGGCCACGATGCTGTTGGGCGGAGGCGCGGTGCTGGCCCTGGCGCTCACGCGCACGGGGCTGCGGCGCTGGCCCATGGCCATGCGCATATCGCCCTTGGTGGTGCTCGCCGTAGCCACCTTGGCCGTGGTCGTACTGGATTTGGACCTGCGCCACCGGGTTGCGGTGGTGGGTGTCATCCCCTTGGATGGCGCGATCACCCGGTTTGAAATTCCGGAGGCCGGCCAGCTGCAAGCCTTGCTGGGCCCTACCTTGCTACTCTCTTTTATTGGCATGGTGCAGTGCATCACGATGGCGCAAGCCTTGGCCGTGCAGCGGCGGGAGCGCATTGATGCGAACCGCGAGTTGATCGGGCTGGGCGCGGCCAATGTGGCGGCAGCCTTCATCGGCGGCATGCCGGTGGGCGGGGGGCTCTCGCGCTCTGCCATCAATGTGGCGGCGGGCGCGCAAACGCCACTGGCCGGCATCGTGTCCGGCCTGTGCATGGCTTTGCTGTTGCTCACAGGCGCTGACTGGCTGGCCCGCCTGCCACTAGCTGCGTTGGCCGCCAGCATTGTGGTGGCCGCCATCGGCATGGTGGACCTGAAAGCGCTGCGCCGCGCCTGGGCCTATGACAAGGCGGATGCAACCGCGCTGTTGGGAACGGCATTGGGCGTGCTGGCGCTGGGCTTGGAGGCAGGCATTGCGGTGGGCATCGGCCTCTCGCTGGCCACGCTGCTCTGGCGCTCCAGCGCACCGCATATTGCGGTGATTGGCAGGCTGCCCGGCACGCAAACATTTCGCAACGTGGACCGCTACACCACCGAGACCCTGCCCCGCGCTTTGTTCATCCGCATTGACGAAAGCCTCTTCTTCGGCAACCTGCAAGCGGTAGAAACGCGCCTGGGCCTGGAGTTGGGCAAACAGCCAGCCACCGAAGATGTGGTGCTGGTGATGACGGCGGTGAACCGCATCGACACCTCGGCCATGGAAGTGCTGTCAGACATGAACCGCGAACTGCATGAGCGCGGCATCACCCTACACCTGGCCGAAGTCAAAGGGCCGGTGCAAGACCGCCTGATGCTTGCCCCGCTCTGGCAGGCTCTGTCCGGCCACGTGTTTCATTCGGTGCCCGGAGCCTTCCAGACCCTGCAAGAAAAGTACGGGCATCCGCCGGACGCCGCGTTGGCGATTTAGCCCGCGCGCACCGCAGCGTGCGCCAACACAAAGTCGGCCACAGCCACCACGTCGTGCAGCGGCAGGTGCGCCACGCCCACTGCATCCACCGGGCCATCACTGGCGATGCCCACAATACCCGGCCAATCCGGCCACAACGGAGACCTGCCTTGACCCGCGCGCCAGACCTCCAGCTTGGGAAAGTCTCCGCCCTTGAAGCCTTCCACCAGCACAAGGTCGCACACTTGCAGGCGGTCCAGCAGGTAGTCCAAGTCCGGCTCGGGGGTACCGCGCAGCTCATGCATCAAGGCCCAGCGCTCGTTGCCCAGCAACAGCACCTCGGAGCAACCCGCTTCGCGCAAGCGAAACGAGTCTTTGCCGGGGCGGTCGATCTCGATGTTTTTGTGGCTGTGCTTGATCAACGAGACCTTGAGGCCCCGCCCCGTCAGCTCCGGAATCAAGCGCTCCAGCAAGGTGGTTTTACCCATGCCGGAGTAACCGGCAATTCCAAAAAAACGCATGCGGTGACTTACTCGACCGTCACGCTCTTGGCGAGGTTACGGGGCTTGTCCACGTCCGTCCCCCGCGCACAGGCCGTGTGGTACGACAGCATTTGCAAGGGCACCACGTGCAGCAACGGCGACAACTCGCCGTAGTGCTCCGGCATGCGGATGACATGCAAGCCTTCACCGCTTTCGATTTTGGTGTCCGCATCCGCCAGCACATACAACACGCCGCCACGGGCCCGCACTTCGTGCATATTGCTTTTGAGCTTTTCGAGCAGCGCGTCGTTGGGGGCCACGGTAACAACCGGCATCTCGCTGGTCACCAGGGCCAGGGGGCCGTGCTTGAGTTCGCCGGCGGCATAGGCCTCGGCATGGATGTAGGTGATTTCCTTGAGTTTCAAGGCACCTTCCATCGCAATCGGGAAGTGCAAGCCCCGGCCCAGAAACAGCGCGTTTTCTTTTTTCGCAAAGTCGTCGGCCCATGCCATCACCTGGGGCTCCAGTGCCAGCACGGCCTGCAAGGCAGCCGGCAGATGGCGCATGGCCTTGAGGTGGCGCGCTTCTTCCGCATCGCTCAAGCGGCCCTTGGCTTGGGCCAGGCACAAAGTCAGCAAAAACAAGCCGGCCAGCTGGGTGGTGAAGGCCTTGGTCGAGGCCACGCCGATTTCAACGCCCGCGCGGGTCACATACGCCAGACTGCACTCGCGCACCATGGCGCTGGTAGCCACGTTGCAAATGGTGAGGGTGTGCTTCATGCCCAGGCTCTGCGCATGGCGCAGCGCAGCCAGCGTGTCGGCAGTTTCACCACTTTGGGTGATGGTGACGACCAAGGTATTGGGGTTGGGCACCGAGTCGCGGTAGCGGTACTCGCTGGCGACCTCTACATTGCAAGGCACTTTGGCGATGCTCTCGATCCAGTACTTGGCCGCGCAGCCGCTGTAGTAGCTGGTACCGCACGCCAGGATGAGCACATTGTCGATTTGCTTGAACACGCGGGCGGCGTTCTCGCCGGGCGCGTGGTTGCCTTGCTGGTCAAACAGCTCGGGCACGATGCCCTCCACGCCTTCCAGCGTGTCGGCAATGGCACGCGGCTGCTCAAAAATTTCTTTCTGCATGTAGTGGCGGTAGGGGCCCAACTCGGCCGCACCGCTGTGAGCCACCACAGTTTTCACCGGGCGCTGCGCGGATGTGAGTGCCTTGTGGGCCTTGTCCACCACCCAGTATTTGCCGAGCTGCAAGTCCACCACATCGCCTTCTTCCAGGTACACGATCTGGTCGGTCACGCCGGCAAGGGCCATGGCATCGCTGGCCAAAAAGTGCTCTTGCCCGTCTTTGCCCACACCCAAAATCAAGGGGGAGCCAGCCCGCGCGCCCACCAGGCGCTGGGGCTCGTCTTTGCAAAACACCGCAATCGCATACGCGCCGTGCAATTGCAAGACAGCGGCTTTCACCGCCTCAAACAAATCGCCGTCGTAGAGGCTGTCGATCAGGTGGGCAATGACCTCGGTATCCGTCTGGCTGTGGAACACATAGCCCTTGGCCTTCAAGGCTGCGCGCAGCTCGTCGTGGTTTTCAATGATGCCGTTGTGCACCAAAGCCACGCGGCCAGGCTTGCTGTCCGCATCAACACCGGGGCCGTGGCTGAAATGGGGGTGTGCGTTGTGCACCACGGGCGCACCGTGCGTGGCCCAGCGGGTGTGGGCAATGCCCAGGTGGCCCTGCACCTGGCCGGCGGCTACCTGCTCCATCAACTCCGCCACACGGGAGGTGCTGCGGGCCCGGCGCAAACCGGCTTGACCGTCTTGGGCATACACCGCCACGCCGCACGAGTCGTAGCCGCGGTACTCCAAACGCTCCAAACCTTGCACCAGCACAGGAACAATATTGCGGGTCGAAACCGCGCCGACGATGCCACACATACGCGCACTCCTTATGAATCAATGGAGTGAATGGTAGGGGTTTGAAGAAAAATTATTCATTGAATTGCATTCATTTATGAACGAAAATTTCATCAATTACCCACAATGAAATTTAAGTTCATTATTTTCAAATAAATGAAATCCATAGAGCTCGATGCTATCGACCTGCAGTTGCTCGCCCAGTTGCAAATCGACGCGGCCCAAAGCAACCAGGAGCTGGCCGACAAAGTGCACACCTCACCGCCCACCTGCCTGCGCCGCGTCAAACGGCTGCGGGATGCGGGCCTGATTGAAAAGCAGGTTGCCATCCTGCACCCGCAGCGGCTGGCGGACGCCATTGGCCACGGACTCACGGCCTTGGTCGAAATCACCCTGGACCAGCAACACCACGATGCACTGGTGGCGTTTGAGGCCAAGGTGGCCACCGAGCCCGCCGTGCAACAGTGCTACCGCGTGTCGCCGGGGCCGGACTTCGTACTGGTGGTGCACACCAAAGACATGCCGGGCTACCAAGCCCTGACGCAACGCCTCTTCACCCAGGATGCGAATGTGCGCAACGTGAAAACCTTTTTCAGCGTGCACCGCAGCAAATTCGGGGCGGAGCTGCCGCTGGCTTAGCGGGCCAAGCCGCCACACACATCGTTGGCGCCAGCCAGCATCAGCGCGGTTTGCTCGGTGAGGTAGTCCAGAAACACCCGCGTCCTGCGCGGCAGGTATTGCCGGCTGGGCAGCGCGGCATACAGGTGCAACTGCCCGGCCACCCAAGGCGCCAACACCCGCACCAACTCGCCTGTGGCCAAAAACGGCGCCACCAACTCCACGGTGCAGGGGGTGATGCCCGCGCCATCCAGCGTGGCGCTGATCAGCGTTTCAATGTGGTTCGAGGTGAGCACCGGCGAGAGGTTGAGGTCCAGCGTCTCTTCGGGGTGGTCTTCATTGCGCAAATGCCAGCGCCGGTGCCGGGCGATACCGCCTTTGAGCTCCAGGCAGTCATGTGACTCTAGATCGTTCGGGTGCTGGGGAATGCCCTTGCGCTGCAGGTACTGCGGCGTTGCCACCAGAATACCGCGCGTTGAAGCAATCTTGCGGGCCACGATGGTGCCGTCATAGGCCTCGTCGGCGGTAAACAGGGTCACATCGTACGCTTCCACCGGCGGCTCGTCGAAAGACTCCACCTGCACATGCACCACGATTTTGGGATAACGGGCGCGAAAGCCCGCCAGCAGCGGGGCCAGCACATAGGTCGCCAGCACCGGGGTGGACAAAAGGTGCAGCTCCCCCGCCAGCTCCTGGGTGTGCAGATTGGCCAGCGCATCGGCCTCGTCAATGTCTTGCAGAATGGCCCGCACACGGGCCAGGTAGGCCTCGCCGGCCTCACTGAGCGACACCTTGCGGGTAGAACGGTGCAGCAAGCGCGTGCCCAAGTGCTCCTCCAGGTCCGCCACCAGGCGGGTGACCACGGCGGGCGACATTTCCAAGGCACGTGCCGCCGAGGCGAAGCCGCCTTCGTCAATCACTTTTTGAAACACGCGCATCGATAGCAATCGGTCCATGGCAGGGCTCCGGTGAGATTCAAGAGGCCAATTATTTCCAAAACAGCAATAACCATGTGCTGATTTGGTTATTTATCTTTGAATTCAGAAATTTTACAGTTCATCCCATCGACGAGACGCCTTTTGTTAAACGCCCCATCGATGCTGTTCAGACGGTCTGAAACCCGCCGGAGCGGAATCTTCAACTTTGGAAAGGAACTTCATCATGAACAAGACAACTTTTGCTGCCATCACTCTGGTTTTGAGCTCTGTATTCGCCGGCCAGGCATTTGCCGCTGACGCTGCTGCGGACAGCAAGGCTGCCGACCAGCAAGCCACCGCCCAAAAAGCCAGCGACACCAAGGCCAAGTCCGGCAACACCGCCGACGCGTTCGCTGAGCTGGACAAAATCAAGAAGTGGTAAGCACCGCCACGGCATGACTGCCGTGCAACTGCCCCACAAGCCCGGCCACCGCCGGGCTTTTTTTATGCCTGCTGCGCTGCAGGCAACTGCAAGAGAGCCGCCACACCGCCCTCGGGCCGCGCCAGCAGGTGGATGTGCCCGCCCAGTAGCGCCATCACGCGCTGCGCCACCAAGAGCCCGGTGCCCAGGCCGGGGTACTGCTTGGCCGAATGCAAGCGGCCGAACACCTTGAACAACTTGTCTTGCAGGACCGGGTTGTAGCCGGCGCCGTTGTCTTCCACCACCAGGCGCAAAACGCCATCGGGCAGCAGGTCCGCCGCAACGCGCACCCGGGCCGCAGGCGCTTTGGCGGTGAATTTGTAGGCGTTGTCCAGCACCTGCTCCAACGCCTGGCGCAGCAGGGCCTCATCGGTGTGCACTGTCAGCGCATCCGCCACCTCCAGCACCACCTCCACCGCATGCCCCGGATAGCGCGCGGTCACCTTTTGCACCACATTTAACACTGCAGCCCTCACACACACTGCGCTAGCAGCTACAGAAACCGTAGCAATGCGAGACAAAGCGGTGAGTGCATCCAGCTGTTTGCCCATCTGGTCTGCCGCGCCGCACAAGGTCTGCAGAAACTCCAGGCTCTCGCCGGTCAGTTGCGGCCCGGCCTCTTCTTCCAGCAGTTTGGCAAACGACACGATGTGCCGCAGCGGCGCCCGCAGGTCGTGCGACACGGTGTAGGTGAACTCCTGCAACTCCGCCCGGCTGGCAGACAGCTCTGCCTCCAGCAGGTCTACACGGGCCTGCAATTCGGATGCCGTGTCTGCCATGGTGCTCAGGCCTTGGGCTTTTTGGCGGGGCGGGCCCAGTTGGCAATGCTCACCTGCTTGCCGCGCGCCACGCTGAGAGCGCCGGGCTCGGTGCTCTTGGTGATGGTGGAGCCGCCGCCCACGGTGCCACCGGCACCGATGGTGACCGGTGCCACCAGCACGCAGTTGCTGCCCACATGCACGTCAGCCTCGATCACCGTGCGGTGCTTGTTGGCGCCGTCGTAGTTGGCGGTGATGCTGCCGGCACCGTAGTTCACCCGCTCGCCCACGGTGGCGTCGCCCAGGTAGGCCAAATGGTTGGCCTTGGCGCCTGCTGCCAGTGTGGAGTTTTTGACCTCCACAAAGTTGCCAATGTGCACCTCGGCACCCAGCTTGGCACCGGGGCGCAGGCGGGCAAAGGGGCCGATCAAGGCGCCCGCACCCACCGTCACGCCCTGCTTTTCGCCATCGATGTGGGTGAAGGGGTGAATCACCGCGCCCGCTTCAATCACACAGTTGGCAATCACGCAGTTCGCGCCGATCGACACGCCCTCACCTAGGCTCACCTGACCGGAGAACACGCAGTTCACATCAATGCTCACATCGTGGGCGCAGAGCAAATCGCCCCGCACATCAAAACGCGCGGGGTCGGCCAGGCGCACGCCCTCTTCCATCAGACGGTGTGCCTGCTGCAGTTGGTAGGCCCGCTCCAGCTCGGCGAGCTGTACCGGGCTGTTGACGCCCGCCACCTGCACCGCATCGGCAATTTTGTAGCCCACGACCGGCACGCCATCGGCCACCGCGAACTTGACCACATCCGTCAGGTAGTACTCCTGCTGGGCGTTTTTGTTGTCCAGGCGCGCCAGCCAAGCCTTGAGCCGGGCCGCCGGCACGGCCATGATGCCGCTGTAAATCTCGGTGATGGCGCGTTGGGCGTCGGTTGCATCCTTGTGCTCCACGATGGCCTGCACCACACCCTCGGCGTTGCGCACAATGCGCCCGTACCCGGCGGGGTTGCTTTGCTCCAGCGTGAGCAGCGCCAAGTTGTCGCCACCGCAGGCCTGAATCAGGTGGAACAAAGTGTCGGCCTGGGTCAAGGGCACATCGCCTGACAGCACCACCACCACGCCATCGTCCGGCAACACCGGCACCGTTTGTTGCACCGCGTGGCCCGTGCCCAGCTGGGGCTCCTGGCGCACAAAATTCAGGTCAAAAGTGGCGCTAGCGCCCATGAAACCTGCGCAAGCTGCTTCTACTTCTATAGCACCATGGCCGGTAATTACCACCACGCTGCGGGCGCGCAAGTCGGCGGCGGTGTCCACCACATGCTGCAACAAGGGGCGGCCTGCCAGCCGCTGCAAGACCTTGGGCGTTTTGCTGCGCATGCGGGTGCCTTTGCCGGCCGCCATAATGACCACGTCGACCGGTTGCGCCGCCGGATTGCTTGAAAAATGGGGTTGGGACATCACACACATGCCTTTGCTGAAATCGGAAACCAAGGTCTGCGCACGGGCTGCTGCCCGGCGCGGGTGCGCCATTATCGGCCGGTTGCGGGGCTGAACCGGCATGGCCAGCATCTCGAGTGGCTTTGCCGATTACTGCTGTGAACTGCTTTCCAGCCTGGGCCCGTGCCGCGCCAAACGCATGTTCGGCGGCTGGGGTATCAGCTGCGAGGGTTTGACGGTGGCCATCCTCGCCGATTTGGGCGATGGCGACACCTTGTGGCTCAAGGCCAGCGACACCAGCCGCACGGTGTTTGAGGCCGAAGGCTGCAAACGCTTCAGCTACACCGCCAAGGGCATGGAGCGTGGCATCAACTACTACAGCGCCCCGGCCGAGGCTATGGAATCCCCCGCCCTGATGCAGCCCTGGGCACGGCTTGCGCTGGAGGCCGCACTCGCCGCCCGCAAGCCGCCCCCAGTCAGACGGGCCAAACCACCCCGTGGTCGTTGAGGATGGCGTCCAGTGGTATGTCGTGCGGTTCGGGCTCGAAGTCGTCCACAAAGCCGCTGCCAAAACCCAGACCCACAGTGAACGGCTTGGGGCTCAGGCTGGCCAGCATGCGGTCGTAAAACCCGCCACCGTAGCCCAGGCGATAGCCACCGGGCCCGTAGCCCACGCAGGGCACAAACAGCAGGGTGGGCACGATCAACTCAGTATCTTTGGGCTTCGGGATGCCGTAAGCGTCTTCTTCCATGGGGCAGCCGGGGTACCAGGCGTGGAAGGTCATGGTCTTGTGCTCGCGGTTCACCACCGGCAAACCGATGCGGCGGGGCTGCGGCTGGTCAATCAGCTCACCGTCTTCTTTCCAGCGGTGCAGCGCAGGCAGCGGGTCAAACTCACCCTTGATGGGCCAGTAGGCGCCAATCACCGCGTCCGGCCGGCCGACCAGCCAGATGCGCATCACGCGTTGCAAAAGGTCGGCGCGCTGTAGGCGGTCCGGCATGGCCAAGCGTTGATCGAGCAGGGCCTTGCGAAGGGCTTTCTTTTGTGCAGCTTTGCTGTCGTCCGAGTTGTCCATAATCCCCAACATGCAGTTTTCAGCCATTCTGACATCACTGGCCCTGTGCGGTGCCCTGATGTCCTCCACTCTCGCTCCCGTTCATGCCCAAGGGCGTGACGTTACCCGCCTCGACGAGACCATTCTCGACCTCGCCCAAGCCTACAAAAACCGGGACCGCAAGCGCCTGAGCGCCGCCCTGCCCTCCATGCGCGGCTATGTGCTGGAACCCTGGGCCGCCTACTGGGAACTGTCTGCCCGGCTGGACGAAGCCGGCAAATCCGAAATTCAGGACTTTTTGAACCGCTACAACGGCACCTACCAGGAAGACCGCCTGCGCGCCGAGTGGCTGCTGCAACTCGGCCGCAACCGCGATTGGGACACCTTCGGCCGCGAATACCCGCTCTACCGCATGGGCGACGACAAGGGCGTGCGCTGCTACGCACTCTGGGCCGACTACAGCACCCGGGGCGTGGAAGTGTCCGAAGCGCTGGAGTCGGTGTGGTGGGGTTTGAAAGACACGGACGACGCCTGCTCCGGTCTGGCCAGCCAGCTCATCAAAGACAAAAAACTCAGCGCCCGCAGCGCCTGGGTGCGTGCCCGGCTGGGCATGGAGAACGACCGCCCCCGCGTCGCCACCCAGGCCGTGGGCATGCTGGATACGGACTACGTCAAAACCGTCAACACCATCTACGCCACCCCGGCCAAGTACCTGAACGACAAGTTCACCGCGCTACGCCCGCAAACGCGGGAATTTGTGTCGCTGGCTCTGATCCGTCTGGCCTATCTGGAGCCACAGGACGCCGCCACGGAAGTGGACAAGCTGCGCTGGAAAGCCCAGCTCACGCAAGAAGAGCGCAGCTGGATCTGGGGCGTCATCGGCAAGCGGGCCGCCCAAAAGCTGTCAGACGAGGCCCCCGGCTACTTTGCCAAAGGCCAGTTCAACCAGATGCATGAGGACCACCTGATTTGGGCCACCCGCGCTGCCCTGCGCGCGGGCCGCTGGAGCCAGGTGGCCGACGCCGTGGCCGCCATGCCCGACAGCCTGCGCAACGACCCGGCGTGGGTCTATTGGCGCGCCCGGGTACTGGCCCAGCGCAATGTGGAAGCCGCCAAGATGGAAAGCCAGAGCCTGCTGGAATCGATTGCCGGCACCAAAGGCTTTTACGAAATGCTGGCCCTGGAGGAGTTGGGGCAAAAAATCGTGACGCCGCCCAAGCCCGCACCACTGAGCGCAGAAGAAAAAGACCAGGCCAAAAAGAACCCCGGCCTCACCCGCGCGCTGCACGCCATTGCCATCGGCCTGCGCAACGAAGGTGTGCGCGAGTGGAACTACAGCACCAACCTGCACAACCGGGGCGGCCTGGACGACCGTGCCCTGCTGGCGGCGGCCGACCTGGCTTGCAAGGCGGAGGTGTGGGACCGCTGCATCAACACCAGTGAGCGCACCAAAGGCTTGGTCGATGTAGACCAGCGCTTCCCCATGCCGCACAAACAGGCCGTGCTGGCGCGTAGCCAGCTCATCAGCCTGGATCCGGCCTATGTGTACGGCCTGATCCGCCAGGAAAGCCGTTTCATCACCGACGCCAAATCCGGCGTAGGCGCTGCCGGCCTGATGCAGGTGATGCCGGCCACCGCCAAGTGGACGGCCAAGAAAATCGGCCTGAACGACTTCCAAGCCCACCAGATTACCGACCGCGACACCAACATCGCCATCGGCACCGGCTACCTCAAACTGGTGCTCGACAGCTTTGCCGGCTCCATGCCCATGGCGGCAGCCGCCTACAACGCCGGCCCCGGCCGCCCGCGCATCTGGCGCGGCCAGAGCGGCGCGCCGGTGCTGGAAGGCGCCATCTGGGCAGAAAACGTGCCCTTCACCGAAACCCGGGACTATGTAAAAAAAGTGCTAGCCAACACCACGCTGTATTCCGCCCTGATCACCGGCCAGCCCCAATCGCTCAAGGCCCGGCTGGGCAGCGTGGGCCCACGGGATGCCGCCACGCCCGAGGCCGGGTTGGACCTGCCCTAAACCTTGGTGCGGTAAAACTCGCAGCGGTTGCGACCGCTGCGCTTGGCGGCGTACATAGCCTGGTCCGCATGCATGAGCAGGGTTTGCGGATCGTTTCCATGGGCCGGAAACACCGCCATCCCCAAGCTGCCCGACACCTCAACCACCGGTGCATCGGGCCCGCTGCCCAATGTGCAGGGCTGGTTGATGGCTGCCATCAATTTGCCGGCCACGGCATGCAGCTCTTCGTGCCCCTCGACCGCGCTGAAAATCATCACAAACTCATCGCCCCCCAAGCGGCACACCGTGTCGGAGGCACGCAAAGAGGATTGCAGCCGTTGGGCCACCGCCTTGAGCAGCAGGTCGCCGGCGTCGTGGCCGTAGCTGTCGTTCACCTCTTTGAAGTGATCCAGGTCCAGAAAGCCCACCGCAAACACCCCGCTGTGCCGGCTGTGCTGCGCGCACAGCATCTTGAGGCGGTCTTGCAGCAGCACGCGGTTGGGCAAACCGGTCAAGGCGTCGTGCTCGGCAAAATGGCTGCGGGCCTCCAGGCGTTTTTTCTCGGTCACATCCTGCAGCACGGCCAAACTGCGCACCGGCTGGTGCTGCGAGTCGTACTCCCAGATGGCGGACAGCAACACATCGCACACGCTGCCGTCTTTTTTGCGGAGCTGGTATTCGATGTTGTCGCAGCGGCCATTGCGCACCGCCATCGGAATCACCACCTCCCGCGCTTGGCGGGCTGAATCGGGCGTCATGAAGTCGCTCACGTGCCGCCCCATGACTTCGGCCTCGGTATAGCCCAGGGTCTCCAGCCACAAACGGCTCATCTGAACGATACGGCCTTGTGCATCAATCGAGTGCAGCATCGCAGGCGTTTGGAAATACTGGTCTTTGGCCTTGGCCTCGCTGTCTGCCAGCACCTGCAAAGCCAAGCGCTGCCCCTCGGACATCACCGCCAGAAACAAGCCCGGCAACAAGGTGGCCAGCACGGACAGGTAAAACAAGGCGTCCCCCCACCAGCTGGAGGTGGGTGGCACCACCAAAACGCCTTGGCGTATCAGCACCGCCATGCACACCGCCAGCAAGGCGTTGGCCGCAAACGTGGCCACCAAGCCGGTGCGCGCGGCCATCCACACCATGGGCGCGCCCATGATCACAAAGGGTTTTGGCAAACTGGTCGCCGCCCAGAGGGTGACGGCCAAGCCGGCAAACAACATGCCCAACGCGTGGGGCTCCAGCAGCTGTTGCAGCGCCAAGCGGGTGCGCTTGGCACTCACCGCCAGCGCGAGCGGCAAAACCGCCACCGCACCAATGGTGTGGCCAATGAACCAGTTGAGCGACTGCACATGCCAATCGCCCCCTTCCACCGCCACACAGACCAAGCCCCCCAGCGGCGCCAGCACCGCTGCAGGCAGCAGCGCGCCGCGCAGCAGCACTTGGGCCAGCACTACGGCGCTTTGCCCGGCGCGGTAGAGGGTGGGCATGTAGGACAGCAGCACCGCCACCAGCACCATTTCCAGCACTTGCACCGGAGCATCCACCCCGATCGGGGCGTTGCCCAGCCACGCATTCACGATATAGGCCGCCCAGCTGGATGCCAGCAGCGTGGGCAGCATCATCGGCCATTGCCGGCGGGGCAAGCGCAGCAGGGCCACTGCGCCCACCGGGTTGGCCAGCCACACCATGACCTGGCCGTGCCGCCCATCAGACACCAGGAGGGACACCAGACCCACTAATCCGCAGACCAGTGCCCACCGGAGCATCCAGGGCACGCTGCGGGGCTGCGCTTGCAGCAACTCGGGGGAAGGCTCAGTCGGCATGCGTCTCTCGGGCTGCAGAGCGACGCTGTCGTACACGCCAAATCGCCCAACCCAGCGCAGCCAGCCCGGCAAACACTAGGGCCAGCTTGCGAACACCCGCGATGCGGGGGTTCTCATACATGAGGGTGTCGGTATCGATCCACCGGCGCAGCAGCACCTGGCGGGTAGCGGGCGTGAGCTCCTTGAGACCAGCGTTGAGTGCCGCACCGAGCGCAGTGAGCTCTTTGCGGTAGGCAAAACTCAGCTCGTACTCAAAAGGCAGCGCCTCCACCACCTGCACGCCCTGGATGCCGCGCAGGCGGGTGGCATCGCTCACGCTGGCCACATCGGCCACCACGCCATCAAACTCGCCCGCCATCAGGCCGCGCAGGGCGGTCAGGTCATCGGGTACGGCCACCCAGCGCACATGGGGGTAGTTGGCGTGCACAAAACCTTCCACCGCATAGCCCTTGCCCACCGCCACGGGGCGGCCGCTCAGGTCTTTCAAATTGGGGGGGGCTGCGCCTTGCCTTGCTACTAACACTGCAGGCACCTTCACATACGGCTCGGTGAAGGTTAGGTACTCCGCCCGCTCCGGCGTGGGCCGTAGGGAGGAAATCAAATCCACCTCGCCCCGGCGAGCAGCTTGCAGGATGTTGGCCAGGTTATCGGGCGGCAGCATTTGCACCTGCATGCCCAAATGGGGTTGCAGCAGCTCCAGCACGTCGATCGATAGGCCCTGCGCCCGCCCGGTGGCGCCGGCGCTGACAAAGGGCGGGTAGTCTTTTTCAGGGGCAAAACGGACGACTTGGGCCTGCCCGGGCGTGGCCCAGAGCAAAGCCATGGGAAGCCCGATGCTTGCCAGCGCGATGCGCCAGCGGGGGCCGAATGTGTACGCCATGGTGGGTTCCCTCTCGTGGTGTCTGCGGTGGTGCAGTGTCCGAGTTCTTGCAGTCAGTATAGAACCGGCCCCGCCACACGCCTAGCCCCTTTTGCAGGGTGCTAGCATGCCGTTTTGACCAAGGATTGCGCATGATCAAGCTCTACATCGGCAACAAAAATTACTCCTCGTGGTCTATGCGCCCCTGGGTGCTGCTCAAGCAGGCCGGCATCGACTTTGAGGAAGTCATGGTCCGCTTCGACTCGTTCGACAGCAGCTCCCAATTCAAAACCACGCTCGCCGCGCTCAGTCCCACCGGCAAGGTGCCTTTGCTGGTGGATGGCGATCTCGCGGTGTGGGACACGCTGGCCATCGCGGAGTACGTGGCCGAAGAGTTTCCCAACCTGCAACTCTGGCCGGCCGACAAAGCAGCTCGCGCCCGCGCCCGCAGCGTGTGCGCCGAAATGCATGCCGGCTTCACCGGCCTGCGCGGCAACTGTCCGATGAACATCGAGGCCTCTCTGCCCGACGTGGGTGCCCTGATCTGGCGCGACAAGGCGGCTGTACGTGCCGATGTGGCCCGCCTGAGCGCCATGTGGGAGGAGCTGCTCACCCAGTACAGCGGCCCCATGCTGTTTGGCCACTTCACCGTGGCCGATGCGTACTTTGCCCCGGTGTGTGCCCGCCTCAAGACCTACGCGCTGCCCGTGAGCCCGGCCGTTGCCGCCTATGTTGAGCGCGTGCTGGCCCTGCCGGGCGTGCAGGCCTGGATAGACGGCGCCCTGGCCGAGAAAGACTTTCTGGACTTTGAAGAACCCTACCGCCTGAAACGCTGATGCCGGCCCCCTCCACTCACCACCCGCACACCGGCACCTTTTTGGTGGGCGGCGCTGTGCGCGACGCGCTCTTGGGCCTGCCGGTGAAAGACCGCGACTGGGTGGTGGTGGGTAGCAGCCCGCAGCAGATGCTGGACGCGGGCTTCATCGCCGTGGGCAAAGACTTTCCGGTGTTTTTGCACCCGCAAACACAAGAGGAATACGCGCTGGCCCGCACCGAGCGAAAAACCGCACCCGGCTACCGCGGCTTTGCGGTGCACGCCGCGCCGGATGTGACGCTGGAAGAAGACTTGGCCCGGCGCGACCTTACTATCAATTCCATAGCTGCTCGCGCTCACTCCACGAGCGCTAGAGGCCTGTTTGATGCCCAAACACTGGTAGACCCTTTTGGCGGACAAGCTGACCTGCACAAGCGCGTGCTGCGCCATGTGACGCCTGCCTTCCGCGAAGACCCGGTGCGTATCCTGCGGGTGGCACGGTTTGCCGCGCGGTTCACCGACTTCACCGTGGCACCCGAAACCACGGCCCTGATGCACACCATGGTGGAAGACGGCGAAGTGGACCACCTGGTACCCGAGCGGGTGTGGCAAGAGATTGCCAAGGGCTTGATGGAGGCCCAGCCCTCGCGCATGTTTGAAGTGCTGCGCAGCTGCGGCGCCCTGAAGCGCCTGCTGCCTGAGCTGGACCGGCTCTGGGGCGTGCCCCAAAGCCCCGAGCACCACCCCGAGGTGGATACCGGTGTGCACGTCATGCTGGTGCTGGACCGCGCCGCCCAACTCGGCGCGCCGCTGGAAGTGCGCTTTGCCTGCCTGGGCCACGACCTAGGCAAAGGCACCACGCCCGGAGACGTGCTGCCCCGCCACATCGGGCATGAAGAGCGCAGCGCCCGCCTGCTCAAAGCCGTGTGCCAGCGCCTGCGCGTGCCCAACGACTGCGCAGAGCTGGCCGACGTGGTGGCCCGCGAACACGGCAACATCCACCGCAGCGGCTCGCTCAACGCCGCCGCCCTGCTGCGCCTCCTGGAGCGCTGCGATGCCATCCGCAAACCGGCCCGTTTCCGCCAGGCCCTGCTCGCCTGCAAGTGCGATGCCCAAGGCCGCCTCGGCCTGCACGACGCGCCCTACTCCCAAGCCCAACGGCTGGGGCAAGCCTTGGACTTGGCGCTGGCGGTTGCTACAGATTCGATAGCTGCTCGCGCAATCGCTGCGGGCGCTACCGGCCCAAAGATTGGTCAATTCATCCAGACCGCCCGTGCAGAAGCGATTGCCGCCGGGCTCGAAGCAGCGCCAGCCGCGTGAGGGTTGATCCGCTGCCGGTACGGTGGCCTGCCTTGGTATGCTCCCACCATGGCCCATTTACTGATTGTTGAAGACGACGAATTGCTGCGCGACGGTTTGTGCGCCCAACTGGTACACGCCGGCCATAGTGTGAGCAGCGCCAGCGACGGCGCCCAAGCCCAGACCCTGTTGGAAGCCACCCGTTTTGACGGCGTGGTGCTCGACCTGGGCCTGCCGGTGGTGGACGGCATTGCCGTGCTGCAATGGATTCGCCAGCGCCTGGCAGCCCTACCGGTACTCATCCTTACCGCGCGCGACGGCGTGGACGACCGGGTGCAAGGCCTGAATGCCGGCGCCGACGACTACCTCACCAAACCCTTTGAAATGGCCGAGCTGCTGGCCCGCCTGCAAGCCATGCTGCGCCGCTCGCGCCTGCCGGCCTTTGGCGGATCGCTGGAAGTGCAAAGCACGCACAACCGCAGCCTGCGCCTGGACCCTGTGCTGCCCCTGGGCTGGCTAGGCGAAGAAGCCATGGAGCTGACGCACCGGGAGTGGTCGCTGCTCTCGCTCTTGGTCAACAACATGGGCCAGGTCGTGGGCCGTGAAGATGTACTGTCCGTGTGGCAAACCGAGCCGCAAGAGGGCGGCACCGTCGCCTCCAACGCGCTGGAGGTGTATGTGCACCGCCTGCGCCGCAAGCTCACTGATAGCGGGCTCAACATCCGCAACGTGCGCGGCTTGGGCTACATGCTGGAATCTGACGCCGAATGAGCCGCCCGGCCCGCTTCTCGCTCAAGCGGCAACTGCTGATCTGGTTGCTGCTGCCCCAGCTGGTGCTGTGGCTCATGGGCGGCGTGCTGGCCTTCCGGGTGGCGCTGGCCTATGCGGAGAAGACGATTGACCAGTCGCTCACCCAATCGGTGCGCTCGCTGGCGCGGCAGGTCAAGCCCATGGGCTCGGGCCTGCTGGTGGACTTTCCGCGCGCGGCGCGCGACATCATCGAGCAAGACCCGACCGACCGCGTGGCCTACATGGTGTCCTCCCCGCCCGGCAGCTTTTTGCTGGGCAACACCAAAATTCCCGGCCAAACGCCTGACCTGTATTCCCCCGCCAACGAGCCGGTGCTGTACGAGGTCGTGATGGACGGCAAGCCCATGCGCGTGGCCTCTATCGACCTGAGCTTTGGCGACGGCTTTACCGACCAGCGCATGCGCGTGCAGGTGGCCAAGAGCCTGGTGGCGCAGCAACGCATTGCCCGCGAGCTGGTGCGCGACGTGCTATTTCCGCTGCTGATTTTGGGCGCGGTGCTCAGCGTGCTGGTGTACGAGGGCATACGCCGCGGCCTCGCCCCGCTGGAGCGGCTGGAGGCGCAGCTGGCCAACCGCAATATGGCGTCGCTCTCGCCCATCGAGATGACGCAGGCGCCCGAAGAAGTGCACTCGCTGGCCAACACCCTGAACCAGCTGCTCACCACCCTGCGCCGCAGCCTGAGCCAGGAGAAGCGCTTTTTGAACGACGCCGCCCACCAGCTGCGCACCCCGCTGGCCGGCCTGATCAGCCAGACAGAGCTGGCCATGCACGAGAAAGACCCCGACGCCCTGCAGCAGCGCCTGGCCAAAGTGCACACCGGCGCCCAACGCAGCGCCCACCTGGTGCACCAGCTGTTGTCTTTGGCCCGCACGGAGGCGGAGGTGAGCCTGGTGCCGGTGGATGCCGCATCGCTTGCGCGCGAAGTCGCCCGCGAATGGACGCGCCGCGCCCTGGCGGCCGGCGTGGACCTGGGCTACGAAGGCGAAGACAGCGTCATGGTGCCCGCCGACAAACTGCTGCTGCGCGAAGTGCTGAGCAACCTCATCGACAACGCCCTGCGCTACGCCGGCAAAGGCGCCGTAGTCACCCTGCGCACCACCATCCACGAGGGCCACTGCTGGCTGGATGTGGAAGACACCGGCCCCGGCCTCTCCACCGAACACCTGGAGCGCGTGTTCGAGCGCTTCTGGCGCGCCAGCGAACTCCCCGGCGGCTGCGGCCTGGGCCTGTCTATCGTGGCGGAAATTGCCCGGCGGCATAACGGCACGGCAACGGCGCAGACGACATTGCCGCATGGGTTGACGATTCGGTTGGAGTTGCCGTTGCAGGGGTGATGGTGGGATGCTGTGCGGCGATAGCGGTCGTAGACCGTCGACTGGTCTAAAGCCGGTGTCGGCTATACCGGTCTGTCGTTGACGCTGCCCAATTCAGCCCAAACCAGACATTCGGAACTACTGTTTGGCTAAAAAATTCGGCCCTCCTCTCAATCGAGTAGTCAAACCCTGATTGGCGCGTGTGGCATATCGCATGGCGTGATTGGCATATATTTAACGCCGCTGAATTCCTAGACTTCTTACATCCCGAGAACTTCTCTCGGAGCATCAAAAGGAGTCTGAAATGTCCAATCAAGTAGCCCTGATTACTGGCGGCGCCACCGGCATCGGCAAGGCCGTTGCCCTCAAACTTGTCGCCAAAGGCGTCACCGTCGTCATGAGCGGCCGTCGTGCGGAAGTCGGGCAAGCCGCCGTCGTCGAGGTTTCCGCCGCGGCCCGCGACGGTGCACAAGTTCGCTTTGTTCAGAACGATGTAGCCGATGAGGCTGCGGTCAAGTCGATGATTGACGGCATCGTGGCTGAGTTCGGTCGCCTGGACATGGCGGTCAATAACGCTGGCGTGTCCAACGAGACTGGTACTCTTGTGCAGTCAAGCAGCGACAACTACCGTGCAATGGTTGAGACTAACGTGATGGGTGTGTACTTCAGCATGAAACATGAGCTCGTTCAGATGGCCAAGCAGGGAGGCGGTGCCATCGTCAACTTGGCGTCCATCGCTGGTCTGAATGGCATCACCTGGGCGGGGCCATATGCCTCGACCAAACACGCGGTGGTGGGACTGACCAAGTCGTCTGCCCTGGACCACGCGACTCAAGGCATCCGGGTCAACGGCGTGGCACCTGGCGCCATCAAGACCGACATCATTGCCGCCCAGCTCGGCGGTGGCGACCCCAACTACAACGAGGCGAGTATCTCGGCAATGCACCCCATGAATCGACTGGGCCGCCCCGAAGAAGTCGCCAACGCCATCTGCTGGCTGCTGTCGGACGAAGCCAGCTTTGTCACCGGTCACATACTTAATGTAGATGGCGGCTTCCAAGCGAAGTAAGGGCAATGAACAGCACCACTCCAGACAAGTTGAAGATTCCGGCCACGTTGTGGGAGGGCCTCAAGCGGGCCGGAGTGGACCGTGCAGAGGTCATTCGACGCGCGAACCTGCCTCTGAGCGTACTGAGGGACGACGCGCCGATTGCCACAACGCAGTTCTTCGCCCTGTGGCGGGCCATCGAGAATGTTAGCCAAGACTCGACCATTGGCCTCCGTATCGCAACGGGTTTGGACGGGGCCGTGATGCCTCTCGCTTTTGTTGCGGCACAGCACGCCCGAACTTTCCGGGACGCTTTGAATCGGGTCGCTCGTTTTAAGCGACTGTGCG
Source organism: Rhodoferax bucti (assembly GCF_005876985.1). Taxonomy (GTDB): domain Bacteria; phylum Pseudomonadota; class Gammaproteobacteria; order Burkholderiales; family Burkholderiaceae_C; genus Allorhodoferax; species Allorhodoferax bucti. The sequence continues at coordinate 48,321 of NZ_VAHD01000002.1, read as the reverse complement.
CACCCGAGGAAGTTTCGGTCAAAGATTTTGCTGACTACAGTGAGCTCGTCATCCGGTGGCCTCATGGAGAGTCAGAAACTGCTCCGCGTTCGTTAGTTGACGCGACGATGGCGTCGTTCGTGGAAATGGGACGCAGAGGAACAGGTGAGCGCCTTGTGCCGCTGTCCCTGGAGCTCGCTCGTCCGGCCGCGTCAAGGTCTTCACTTGAGAGGTACTTCAGCTGTGACATCAAATTCGACACGAAGGTCGACCGCATTACGTTCCGACAAGAAGACCTAGACAAGCTGTTTTCCACCTACAACAAGGACCTGCTCGATGTTCTCGCTCCGGAATTGGATAGACGTCTTGAACATCAAGACGCGTCCGAGTCCGTGACCGAGCAGACCAAGTGGGTTTTGCGGCGTCGTTTGACTGCCGGTCGCCCGGACATTCGCTCCGTGGCCGCTGAACTTGCCATGAGCGAGCGTTCTTTGCAGCGCCGCCTGACGGATGAAGGCGTCAGCTTCCAAGCCCTGGTGACTCAGACCCGACATCAGATGGCTCTTCGGCATCTGGCCGATAACTCACTCACGCTTATCGAAATTGCCTATCTGCTGGGCTACGAAGACCAGAACTCATTCTTCCGCGCCTTCAGGCAGTGGGAGAACCAAACCCCTTCCGATTGGCGCGCTGCACATGCTGCTGAGTGTCACGCGGGCAACTAAGTAAGTTCCTATGAACCCCACCGAAACCTTTGCACCGCTGCAGTCTCTGATTCGTGAATATTTCAATGGCGAGTACAACGAAATGATGCTCATCTTCGCGGGCTCAGCTGCGTTGACCTGCATTGCCGTTTGGCTCTGGGTTGCGACGCACTCCGGTTTTTCCATGGGGTTCGGCGTCACCGTCTTGGCAACTGCGATGCTACTGTGTGGAACGGCAGCATCGCTGCTTGTGCGGGACAAGGGCTTGGTCGAAGAACTGACCTTGAGTATCGGCAAACCTCAACAGAGCCAGGTGTTAGCCAAAGAGCGAGCACGCATAGAGGTTGTGGTATCGAAGTATAGGTATTACCGCTACGGCGCGGCAGTGCTAGCGGCCTTGAGTGTGTTGGGCCTGCTGCTTACAAGCCGAGGCTGGGTACACGGCGTCGTGACTGGATTGCTTCTACTGGTGGTCGCACAGGTCGTCATCGACCACTTTTCGGAGCAAAGGGCCACCCAGTACCTTGCAGCGCTTCCTTGAACTGCGGGAGCTGCCCAAGAGGCCTGAGGAGTCAGTGGCCGCTTCGGAGGCGGCTTAAGTTCCGCCTCGGGCCCGTTTTTGACCTGCGAGTTTGCAGAAGGAATGCCAACTACCAGCCTATTCACGACATAGAAAAGCCGGACTGCCCCATCAGGGCAGCCCGGCTTTTCGTTAATGGCTGGAGGTCTTAAACGTCCAAACGCACACCTGTGGTCGTATTGAACCAGCTCACGTTGGCGGGGTTCACGCGCAGGCCCACTTGGTCGCCCGCTTTCCAGGGCGCGCTGGGGGCAGTACGCACGGTGACTTCGCCTGCAGAGGTGTTGACCACCACGTAGGTGTCAGCACCGGTGGGCTCCACCACGGCGACTTCACCGCGCCACGCGGCGTCGCCGGTGACCAGCTCGATGTGCTCAGGGCGCACGCCCATGGTGGCATCGCCTTGGGCGGGGGTTGCCAGCTCCAAGGTACTGCCGTTGAAACTGAAGCGGCCTTGCGCGCCGGGCACTTCCACATGGCCTTTGATCAGGTTCATGGTGGGCGAACCGATGAAGGTCGCCACATAGGTGTTGGCCGGGCGGTTGTAGATGTCGTCGGGCGTGCCGATTTGTTGCAGGATGCCGTCCTTCATCACCGCAATGCGGCTGCCCAGGGTCATGGCTTCGATCTGGTCGTGCGTCACATAAACACTAGTGATACCGGACACTTGGTGCAGGCGCTTGATTTCGGCGCGCATTTCTACGCGGAGTTTGGCGTCCAGGTTGGAGAGCGGCTCGTCAAACAAGAAGAGCTGGGGGTCACGGGCCAAAGCGCGGCCCATGGCCACGCGCTGGCGCTGACCGCCAGACAGCTGCGCGGGGCGGCGGTCCAGCAAGTGTTCGATTTGCAGCATGGCAGCCACCTCAGAAATGCGCTTTTTGCGCTCTTCCAGCGGAACCTTGCGCATCTCGAGCGCGAAGCCGATGTTGTCGGCCACGCTCATGGTGGGGTACAGCGCGTAGCTCTGGAACACCATGGCAATGTCGCGCTGCGCGGGGGCTACGCCCACCACGTTCTTGCCGGCAATGCGCAGTTCACCTTCAGACGGTTCTTCCAGGCCCGCAATGATGTTGAGCAGTGTGGACTTGCCGCAGCCCGAGGGGCCGACCAAGATCAGGAACTCGCCGGGAGCGACGTCAATTTCGATTTTCTTGAGGACTTCAACGGCTTTGTCGCCCTTGCCGAAAACTTTGCGGATGCCTGCGATTTGGAGAGAAGCTGCCATTTTTTTATCCTTTCACCGCGCCGGCGGTGAGACCTTTCACGAAATATTGACCTGCGAGCACATAGACCAGCATGGTGGGAAGACCGGCAATCACGGCCGCGGCCATGTCCACGTTGTAGCTTTTGACGCTGCTGGAGGTGTTGGCCATGTTGTTCAGACCCACGGTGATGGGCTTGCTGTCCGCACCGCTGAAGGCCACGCCAAACAGGAAGTCGTTCCAGATGTTGGTGAACTGCCAGATCAGGGTCACCATCAAGATGGGGGTGGACATGGGCACGACGATGCGAAAGAAGATGCGCCAGAAGCCCGCACCGTCAATACGCGCCGCGTTCACCAGCTCTTTGGGAATCGCGGTGTAGTAGTTGCGGAAGAACAGCGTGGTGCCGGCCAAGCCTGCAATACAGTGCACCAGGATCAGGCCACCCAGCGAGCTGGACAGGCCCAGGTAACCCAGTACCTGGCTCATGGGCAACAGAACGACCTGGAAGGGCATGAACACGCCGAACAGCATGAAACCAAACAGCACTTCGCTGCCTTTGAACTTCCACATGCTCAGCACGTAGCCGTTGATGGCGCCCCAGGCGGTGGAGATCAACACCGCGGGCACCGCCATGATGATGGAGTTCATGAAGTAGGGCTGCAGGCCGCGGCAATCCACGCCGGTACAGGCGCTGGACCACGCAAGCTTCCACGACTCAAAGCTCAGCGAGTTGGGCAAGCTCAACAAATTGCCGGAGCGGATTTGCTCAGCGTCTTTGAACGAGGTGGCCAACATCACATACAACGGCGCCAAAAAGAAGAAGGCGGCCAGCAATAGCGTGGCGTAGATCAGAATACGGGGTAGGTTTTTAGACAACATAGGGTGCGATCGTGGTGGGACGGTCGTGAATTAACGGTCGTGGGGTTTGGTGCGCAATTCGCTGTACAGGTAGGGCACCACAAGGGCCGCCACAAACACCAGCATCATGGTGGCGCTGGCGGCACCCAAGCCGATCTGGCCACGGGTGAAGCTCATCACGTACATGAAGGTGGCGGGTACGTCAGACGCATAGCCGGGGCCACCAGATGTCAACGCCATCACCAAGTCAAAACTCTTGATGGAGAGGTGCGACAACACCAACACGGTGGAGAACACCACGGGGCGCAGGATGGGCAGAATAATGCGCCAGTAGATGCGGGGCAGCGAAGCACCGTCGATCTGGGCGGCCTTGATGATGCTGTCGTCAATGCCACGCAAGCCCGCGAGGGACAAGGCCATGGCAAAGCCGGCCGATTGCCAGATGCCGGCAATCACCACACAGTAGATGGCGGTTTCCGATTGCACCAGCCAGTCGAAGCTGAAGCTGGTCCAGCCAAAGTCGTGGGCCAATTTTTCCAGACCCAGGCTGGGGTTCAAAATCCATTTCCAGGCAGTGCCGGTCACGATGAACGACAGCGCCATGGGGTACAGGTAAATGGTGCGCAGCACGCCTTCAGCGCGGATTTTCTGGTCCAGAAAAATCGCCAAGCCCATGCCCAGTGCCATGGAGCCGCCCACGTACAGCACGCTAAAGATGCCAAGGTTTTTGAGGGCGATGTACCAGCGGTCCATCTCCCACAGGCGCACGTATTGCTCCAGCCCTACGAACTCTTCGTAGTTGGGCAGCATGCGTGAGCCGGTGACGGACAGAATGCCGTTCCAGATCATGAATCCGTAAATGAAGGCGAAGCCGAGCACAAAGCCCGGGGCAATCACCAGCTTGGGGAGGATGTTTTCTAGGGTTTTCATAGGTCTTACTTTTTCTTGGGCGCGCTCACGGCCACCAAGGCGGCAACAGCGTCACTCACGCTTTGCTTGTCGTTGTTCCAAAACTCGCTCACTGCTGCACGCATGGCCGCCTGCTGCGACGAGGCCAGCGCCATGCCGTGGGCCACGGAGGGCACCAGTGCGCCGGTGTTGGCGGTGCTCACAAAGTCTTTGGCCGAGGTTTTGGCGCAGTCGTCAAACTTGTCCATGTTCATGCCTAAGCGCACCGGGATGGAGCCTTTGCGCAGGTTGAACTTTTCCTGAAAGTCTTTGCCCATCAGCAGGTAGGCCAGGTAGCCCTGGGCTTTTTGCGCCTCCCAGCCCTTGAGCTGGAACATGGCGAAAGAATCCACGTTGAACGTGTAGGCCTTGTCGGTCCCCGGCGCTGCGGAGCAGGTGAACTCTTTGCCCGGCGTCTGGCCCGCAGCCAGAAACTCGCCCTTGGCCCAATCGCCCATAAACTGGAAGCCGGCTTTGGCGTTGATGACCAGTTCGGTGGTCACGTTCCAATCCCGGCCATTGGAGTTGGCGTCGGTGTAGGACTTGATGCGGCGGAAGGTTTCCAGCGCTTTCTTCATCTCGTCGCTGCTGATCGCTGCGCGGTCCAGCTTGAGCAAGGCTTTGTCATACAAGGCGGGGCCACCCACGCCGAGCACCACGGACTCAAACACGGTGAAATCCTGCCAGTCCTGTCCGCCGTGTGCGACAGGAATAAAACCGGCAGCCTTGATCTTGTCGGCAGCGGCAAAAAATTCGTCATAGGTCTTGGGCAATGCGGTTACGCCGGCTTTTTTCAGCACCGCAGAGTTAGCCCATAACCAGTTCACCCGGTGTACGTTCACCGGGACGGCCACGTAGCGGCCCTTGTATTTCATTTGGTCGGCAACGACCTTGGGGAGTGCTTCATCCCACCTTTCGAACGATGCCATCGCGTCGAGGTTGGTCAGCACACCCAACTCGGCCCACTCCTGGATCGCCGGGCCTTTGATGTTGGCTGCCGCCGGAGAATTGCCTGCCAGCACGCGCTGCTTGAGCACGGCCATGGCGTTTTGGCCACCGCCACCGGTGACGGTGAAGTCTTTCCAGGTGTGGCCACGTTTGCCCATCATGTCCTTGAGCTCTGCGACGGATTTGGCCTCACCACCGGACGTCCAGTAGTGCAACACCTCCACCTCGCCAGCCTGCGCCCCTGCGCTGGTGCAGAGCACGCATGCTGCGGCAAGAGCGCGCGCAAATGCAGAGAGAGACATGGAAATAGACCCGAAGAACACGTGATTGGAAATAGCCCCACCCCCGTCAAGGGATGGGGCCATCTTTAGGAGAACGGCGCCGTAGCGCCGGACCAGGGCTTACTTGGTAGCAGCGGCCTTGGCGATGTTCTTCACGCCGTCAGCGACGGAGATCTTGTCGTCGTTCCAGAACTGGGACACGGCGTCCTTGATCGCGCCTTCAGCAGCAGGCTTGATCGCCATGCCGTGGGCCACGGAAGGAACCAGACCACCGGACTTGGCGGTAGACACGAAGTCCTTGGCGGAAGTCTTGGCGCAATCGTCAAACTTGTCCATAGACATGTTCAAACGCACAGGGATGGAACCCTTGTTCAAGTTGAACACTTCCTGGAACTCGGTGCCCATGATGGAAGCAGCCAGATCCGCCTGGGCCTTTTGAGCGCCAGCGTCCTTCAGCTTGTACATGGCAAAGGAATCCACGTTGAAGGTGTAAGCATTGGCGGTGCCGGGAGCAGCAGCGCAGATGTAGTCCTTGCCGGGAACCTTGCCCGCAGCGGAGAACTCGCCCTTGGCCCAGTCACCCATGAACTGGAAGGCTGCCTTCTCTTGGATCACCATGGCAGTGGCCAGGTTCCAGTCGCGGCCAGGAGCAGCAGCGTCGGTGTAACCCTTGACCTTGCGGAATGTTTCCAACACCTTGGTCATGGTGGCGCTGGTCAAAGCCTTTTCGTCCAGCTTGATCAAAGCGTCGTTGTAGAACTTGGTACCGCCCACGCCCAGAGCCACGGACTCGAAGGTGGTGAAGTCTTGCCAGTTTTGGCCACCGTGTGCCACGGGGATCAGGCCGGCCTTCTTGACCTTTTCAGCAGCAGCGAAGAACTCGTCCCATGTCTTGGGGGTAGCAGTCACGCCAGCCTTTTTCAAGACAGCGGAGTTAGCCCACATCCAGTTCACGCGGTGCACATTCACGGGAGCAGCAACGTAGTTGCCTTTGTACTTCATGACGTCAGCCACCACCTTGGGCAACAGCTCGTCCCACTTTTCAGCCTTGGCAGTCGCATCCAAGTTAGCCAATACGCCTTCAGAAGCCCATTCCTGGATGGCTGGACCCTTGATCTGGGCAGCTGCAGGTGGGTTGCCGCTCACCACACGGCTCTTCAGCACGGTCGCTGCGTTGTCACCGCCACCGCCGGCCACTGCGAAGTCTTTCCATGTGTGGCCCTTGCCTTGCATGATCTTCTTCAGTTCAGCCACAGACTTGGCTTCGCCGCCGGATGTCCAGTAGTGCAGGACTTCCACTTCACCAGCCACAGCGGCCGAACCAGCAACCACGAGTGCCACTGCGGTGGCGAGTTTAGAAAGCTTCAACATCTTGTCTCCAAAAAAGTTTGTCTGTCCGGCTCTGCAACAAAACGGGCCGGAAGCAACGTTGAATTCAATTGGACACCATGTCCACTTGAATTAATTAATTTTTAATTAATTTTTAACGCCAAACTACTAGGAGTTTCCCTAGGAGAACTTAGATCTATCGATTTGATTTAGTACTCAGGCCACCACCAGAGCCAAAGCGGCGTAGTCGCCCACCTTCTCGCCCAGGCCAGCAGGCACGATCTCCACGCCATCGGTCAGGGCGGGCAATTTGCCTTTCAGGGCCGCTTGCAACTTGGGCAACAGGTAGTCGCGGTTGTGCCAGAACACGCTACCGCCCACGCTGATGCGCTGCAGGTCGAGGGTCGCCACCATGTTGTAAAGCGTACGCCCCATCACGTTGCAAAGATCATCCACAATGGCGGTAGCGCCCGCATCGCCTGCGCGAGCAGCTACAAAAAGCGTAGCAGCATCCGCAAAACCCTGGGCTGAAAAACGGCGCGGAATCGCGTTACCCGCCACCAAGCCTTCCACATCACCCACGTTGCCGCAGCCGCACAGGGCGTCATCGTTGGAGCTCACAAAGGTGTGGCCGGCGTGGCCGGCGTTTCCGTTTTTGCCACGCAAAATGTGGCCATCCACACACAGTCCCATGCCGATGCCGGTGCTCCAGGTTACGTACGCGCAGTTCGCCACGCCCTGCAATGCACCCCAGCGGCGCTCGGCCTCCAAGGCGCCTACGCCGTCGTTCTCCACCCGCACGTTGGGGAAGGCGGCTTTGAGCGGGGCTTCGAGCAAGGCGGTCGCCCAGTCGTTGGGCAGGCCACGGGCTTTGCCCGCCAAGCCACCGCAAATATTGGGGCCGGCCAGCTCTACCAAGCCCTGATTCATCACAAACGGGCCACAAGTGGCCACACCCACTGCGGCGATGTCTGCCACAGCAACGCCTGCCAGCGCACAGCTCTCACCTACCATGCGGATGATCTGGCGCGCCAAGGCGTCGTTGTCACCCTCTTTGGCGGTGGGCTCGGACACCTTGCCCCGCACACCGGCCGCATCGGCAATGTTGACGGCCACTTTGGTGCCGCCAATGTCTACACAGGCCACGGGCGCGGTGCCGGGGGCAATGTTCAGTTCAATCTCTTGGGTCAAAGCCATGCTGCACTCGCTCTCAAATCTTGGTAACACACAGGGGGTGGGGTTTCAGTTGCGGCCGTAGTCGTCTTGCAGGCGAACGATATCGTCCTCCCCCAGATAACTGCCGAACTGTACTTCCACAATTTCTACCGGCGCATCCGTCAGGTTGGTCAAGCGGTGCACCTGGCCGATGGCAATGTCGCAATACTCACCGGGCTGCAGGTCAAACTGGCGGTCATCCAGCGTCACCCGGGCGGTGCCCGTTGTCACCACCCAGTGCTCGGCGCGCTGGTGGTGCTTTTGCAAGCTCAGCTGCTGACCGGGGTACACGCCGATGCGCTTGATTTTGTTGCCCGGCACCTCGGAAATGGTTTCGTACCAGCCCCAGGGGCGCAGGGTGCGTTCAATGGTCTCGGTGCGCAAGGTGGTCTGCATCATTAAACATTCCTTAAAATGGCGCGCCGATACTACCCCGCAACCACCCACCGGCGTTACGGGGTTGTTACTGCCAAATCTCAGGATGCGGGAAATACATGCGCAGTGCCGCGGGCCGATACGGCCACCCGCGCACCCACGGGCGGGGCATCCAAGCCTGCGCTGTGCACATGCACCAAGCCGCCTTGGGAGGGCTGGTCGAGTCGCACGATCAGCTCACACACCGCACCGCAAAAGTCGGCTTCCACCACCGTGCCTGCGCAGGGAGTGGCAAGGCCAGCGGGCGAGGTGGCATCATCCAGAGCACACACCGCCAGTTGCTCCGGGCGCAGCAAAATCTGGCCGGCACCCGCACGGGCATGCTCTTGCGTGGGCAATCGGCCCAGCGCGCAATCCGCCCAGCCAGCAGACAAGGTCGCATCCAGCACCACCGCATCGCCCAAGAAGCTGGCAGTGACCGGATCATTGGGCCGCAAATACAGGTCCAGCGGCGTGCCCACCTGCGCCAGCACCCCACCCCGCATCACCGCCACTTGGTCGGCAAACGAGAGGGCCTCGGCCTGGTCGTGCGTGACCAGAATGGTGGTGATACCCGCAGCCTGCAGCAGCTGTGCCACCGCCTTGCGGGTAGAGGCCCGTAGGCCGGTATCCAGCGCAGAAAAAGGCTCGTCCAGCAGCATCAACTTGGGGCGCTGCGCCAAAGCGCGTGCCAGCGCCACCCGTTGCTGCTGCCCACCGGAGAGTTCATGCGGGCGGCGCTGCAGCATGGCGCGATCCAGCGAGACCATGTCCATCAGTTCGTCAATCCGCGCCTTGCGATCGGGGGCTGATTTGTCCAATCCGAAGCCCACGTTGTCGGCCACGCTCAGGTGCGGAAACAACGCGCCGTCTTGCGGCACATAGCCGATGCCACGCTGGTGCGCGGGCACGATGGCGGGGCCGTCTGCCAGCACCTGGCCCTGCAACACCACGCGGCCGGCATCCGGCGCCTCAAAGCCGGCAATGATGCGCAGCAGGCTCGTTTTACCCGAGCCCGAAGGCCCCACGATGGCCGTGCGGCTGCCGCGCGGCACGCTCAGGTGAATGCCTTTGAGGGCCTCCACGTTTCCATACGATTTGTGCACGCCGTGCAGTTCAAGAGTCGTCATCGTCCAGCCATGCGTCGGGATTGGAGGTACAGCATCCAGGTCAGCGGCAAAGAGAGCAACACCATGAGCAGCGCATAAGGCGCGGCACCGGCGTAATCAATCTCTGCACTGTGCGACCAGAACGCGGTCGCCAAAGTCTGGGTGCCATTGGGAGCCAGCAACAAAGTGGCCGTGAGTTCGGTAGTGATGGCCAAGAACACCATGGCGTAGCCCGAAGCCGCCCCCGGTGCGGCCAGGCGCATGGTGATGTGCCACAGCGCCTGCAACGGGGTGCGGCCCAGGCTGCGAGCAGCCTGCTCCAGCTCCATGGGCGCCTGTGCAATGCCGGCCCGCAAGCTCACCAGCGCACGGGGCAAAAACATCAGTGCGTACGCCAGCAACACGGTAAACACCGTTTGATAGAGCGGCCGCGCCACGCGCACGGTAATCGTCACCAGCGCCAAAGCCACCACGATGCCGGGCAAGGCGCCGGCCAAATAGTTTGCCCCCTCCACCCAACGCTGGGCTTTGCCGGGGGAGCGGATGGACAACCACGCCATGGGCACCGCAGACAGCGTGGTCAGCAACGCCCCCAAACCGGCCAGCAGCAGGGTCTGCCACAGCGCAGGGGCTAATTCTTTGAAGTTCCAGACTTCTGCGCCACCGGCCCACAGCCAGCGCGTCAAAGTGACCAGAGGAACCCCGAGCGACAAGAGCGCCGTAGCGGCCGGCAACAACACACAGACCGGCGCCCAACGCCCCAGCGCCCGCAGCGGTACTTGGCGTGCCGAGCCGGCGCCCACGCGCGCATAGCGCTCCCGGCCCCGGGTGCCCGCCTCCAGCCCCAGCAAAACAAAGCAGCACAACACCAACACGCCAGCCAGCATATTGGCCGCCGGGCCGTTGTAAGTGGACTGGAACTGGTCCACGATGGCCGTGGTGAACGTATCAAAGCGGATGGTCACAAACAACCCGTACTCCGCCAGCAGATGCAGGCCCACCAGCAGCGCCCCACCCCAGATCGCCAAGCGCAGTTGCGGCAGCACCACCTTGAAAAACACCGCCCACGGGCCGTAGCCCAGCGAGGCAGCCGCATCTTCCATTGCCGGATCGAGCCGACGCAAGGCCGCTGCAATCGGCAGGTACACAAAGGGGAAATAGGCCACCACGGAAATCAGCACCGCCGCCCACAGGCCATGCATGGCGGGCGCCACGCTGATCCAGGCATAGCTGTGCACAAAGGCTGGCACCGCCAGCGGCGCGGCCGCCAGCCAGGACCACCAGCGTGCACCGGGCAAATCCGAGCGCTCAGTGAGCCACGCCAGCGTGAGCGATAGCCCGATCGACAAAGGCACCGTCAGCACCACCAGCATGGCCGTGTTGACCAACAACTCCCCCACGCGGGGCCGGAATACCAGCGCCACGACCGTATCCCAACCGCTCTGAAACGCCACCCACGCCACAAAGCCCAAGGGCAGTAAAGCAAAAACCGAAACCGCGAGGGCCGCCAGAACCACCCACGACAAACGCCCCTGACGCGCGGGGCGGGCCAGGGGCGCAGGGATATGCACCGCGAGAGAAGTCACAAACGAATTACAACAAGCCGGCCTGGGTCATCAGGTCCGATACCTTTTTGCTGTTGAGTTTAGCCGGCTCGACCTTGGGGGCATTCAAATCGGCCAGCGGCACCAAGCTGCGGTGGGAGGCCGCACCCTGACCTACAGCGTACTCAAACGAGTTGCCGGTGCGCAGAATCTCTTGCCCACCCTTGCCGGTGATCCATTTCACGAAAGCCTGGGCTTCGGCCTTGTGCTTGCTGGAAGCCAGCACGCCGCCGCCAGAAATGCTCACAAAAGCGCCCGGGTCTTCGTTGCGGAAGTAGTGCAGGCCGACCTTCTCGCTGTTTTCACCGGTCTTGGCCATGTCGCCGTAATAGTAGTAGTGGTAAATCACCGCACCATCCACCTGGCCGGCATTCACCGCCTTCATGGCGATGCTGTTGCCCTTGAAGGGCACCACGTTGTCTTTCATGCCCTTGAGCCAGGCAACAGTGGCAGCTTCACCCTTGAGCTCCAACACCGCGCTCACAATGGCTTGGAAGTCAGCACCTGCGGGTGACGCCGCCCAGCGGCCCTTCCACTCGGGCTTGGCCAAATCCATCAAGGACTTGGGAAGCTGGTCCGGTGTGAACTTGGTTTTTCTGTACACAAACACGGTGCTGCGTGCCGCGATGCCGACCCAGCGGCCATGGGCGGTACGGTAAGCCGGCGCGATTTGATTGATGGTGGCGGGATCCAGGGGCGCGAACAGGCCGGCGCCATCGACCAGCGCCATGGCGGGGGAGTTTTCCGTCAAAAACACATCAGCCGGGGATGCGGCACCTTCTTGCACCAACTGGTTGCCCAATTCGGTGTCGCCACCTTGGCGCAAAGTAACCTTGATGCCGGTTTCTTTGGTGAAGGCCTCCGCCCACGCCTGGGTCAAGCTGGCGTGCTGGGCGTTGTAAACCAGAATGCCCTCGGGCGACGGCGTCTGGGCCAGCGCAGGCAGGCCCACGGCAACAGCAGCGCTCAAAGCGGCCAAGCGAAAAACAGAAGTCAGAAAGTTACGTTTCATGGTGCAGGCTATGGATGGAAAGATGCCGGTGTGTAAACGGCCACAACACAAATAACAACAATTCGCATTTAGATTGTAGCCGGACTATTTACACCCTCTCAACGCTTTTTGTGCAGTACCCACGAAACCCGCAGGGCTACAGGCGGTGGGTGCGATCTCCACGGGCAAAGCCGAGCAATGGCGTATACACCCCGCGCCCCACCGCAACCACCTTGAAAAGCTCGCCCATTTCATGCTCCATGAGCAGCTTTTGGGCCGCCACGCGGGCTTGCAGGGGTTGCGATTGCATGGCCTCCACCAGCCCGCAGTTCATCAAAAAGTGGGCTTGATTGGTGTAGCCCAACACATCCATTCCGGCGTCCTGGGCTGCCAAGGCCACGCCGGTAAAGTTCACATGGGCGGTGATGTCTTTGAGTCCCACATCACTCAAGGGGTCGGCATCCGCCTTGTGGGCGCGGTGGCACATGACGGTGCCGCCCGAGCGCTGTACATGGTAGTACTCACTCTCAGGGAAACCGTAGTCCAGCAACAACACTGCCCCCAGCTGCAGATGGTCAGCCAGCGTGCGGACAAAGGCCTCGCCCTGCGCATGCACTTCGGTCAGGTAATCGTGCTCGCCCTCAATCTCGACAGGCGGGCGCAAGGCCGTAGGCTTGTCCGCCCACACCAGCTGCCCTTGCGCCAAGGCCACGCCACGCTCATGCCAGACCCCGCCGACGCGGGCCAAGAGCTGCACCGGCATGGCATCCAGCACCTCATTACCCACCACCACGCCACGCATTTGCGCAGGCAGCGCGCTCGCCCATTGCACCTTGCCGGCATGCGCCGCCAGCCGCTCGCGCTGGCGGGCTTTCAAGGAATCTGACAGATCCACAATCGTGTACGAGCGCACTCGGTCGCCCAATGCTTCGAGCAACTGCAGCGCCAAGGCGCCGGTGCCTGCACCGAATTCCCAAACTTCGTCGGTGCCTGTAGCGTCCAGCACCTGGGCCACCTGGCGAGCCAGCGCCTGGCCGAACAAGGGGCTGATTTCGGGTGCAGTCACAAAGTCGCTGCCGGCCCCCTCTACCCCTGCTTCGCCGACCAGACCTTGGGGCATCTGGCCGAATTTGGTAGAGCCGTTGGCGTAGTACCCCCAACCCGGCGCATACAAAGCCTGGGCCATGAAAGTGTCAAATCCGATCCAGCCGCCCGCTTTTTCGATGGCATCCGCGATAATTCGGGTCAAGTTGGCCGGAATGCTCTCCGTCGTGGACATGGGCATGGGTCTCGTGTTGCGTAAAGCCACGGATTATCTTTCCCCCACGCCCCCTCCCTTTTTTCAGGATGCATTTGTGTTGAAGCGCGTACTTGTCACCGGTGGTGCCCATCGTTTGGGCGCACTCCTCTGCGCCCGCTTTGCTGCGGCCGGGTGGGAGGTGTGGTGCCACTACCAGCGCAGCGCTGAAGCGGCTGAGGCGCTATGCGGCGGGCTGCGTGCCCAAGGGCATGAGGCCCAAGCCATCCATGCGGACCTGTCAGATGAAGGCAGCCGTAAGGCCGTGATTGCAGAAATTGCCGCCAAGTCCGGCCCGCTGCATTGCCTGGTGAACAACGCCTCCAGCTTCGAGCCCGACAGTGGCGATGCCATCGACACCGAAGGCGCTCGCCAGCAGCTGGAAGTCAACCTGATGGCACCCTTGTCGCTCTCGCGCTGGATGACCAACAGCCTGGGTGCGGACGCTACCCCGGGCGCGCACAGCATCATCCATGTGCTGGACCAGAAGGTGTTCAACCTCAACCCCGACTATTTTTCCTACACCGTCAGCAAGCTGGCGCTCGAACGGGCAGTGGCTTTGCAAGCCCAGGCGCTGGCTCCAGCCGTGCGCGTGTGCGGTGTGGCCCCGGGCCTGATGTTTTTGAGCGGCCCGCAAACCCAGGACAACTTCGACAAGGCCGCACGCGTCAACCTGTTGCGCGAACCCATAGACCCCGGCCAGGTCGCTGCCACATGCCTGTTTCTGGCGGAGAACCCTTGCATTACCGGCAGCACCTTGTGCGTGGACAACGGCCAACATTTGGTGCCATTGGAGCGCGATGTGATGTTTGCCGTGGAAACCATTTCTGTGAAAGACAACCCATGAGCCACGATCCCTTGGTGACCCTGGCACTGGAATGCCGCCGCCTTTTTTTGCGGGACCACGAAGTGCAAGTGCACATCGGCGCCCATGACTTTGAAAAAGGCGTGTCGCAGCGCCTGATTTTTAATGTGGAACTGTTCGTACCCTACGATGGCAGCACGCCTGTTTCTGACAGCTTGTCAGAAGTGGTGGACTACGACTTTGTGCGCGAACTCATTGCCCGCCGCATTGCGCGTGGCCATGTCGAACTGCAGGAAACCCTGTGCGATGAATTGGTGCAGCAGATGCTGGCCCACCCGCAGGTGCGCGCCGTGCGCCTGTCTACCCAAAAACCGGACGTGTACCCCGACTGCGCGGGCGTGGGCGTCGAAGTATTCCGCATGAAAGGCGCAAATGCGTAATGAGGACATGAAGGCCAGCACCGGTCACCAAACCCTGACCCTCACGGGCCTGCGCTTTGACGCCAACCTCGGCATTCTGGAGTCCGAAAAAGTCGCACCCCAGCCTATCCAGGTGGACGCCGAGCTGAGCCTGGGCACCCAGCCCCTGCTGCCGCATGACGACGACATCAACCACGTGCTGGACTACCGAAAAGTGCGCCAGATCATCATCAGCGAATGCACGGCCGAGCACGTGAACCTGCTGGAGACCTTGATCGGCAAGTTGGCCCACCGGCTGATGCAGTTGCCCGGCGTGCTGGGCGTGCGCGTCAAGATCGCGAAACTGGAAATTTTTGAAGACTGTGAAGTTGCCATCCGCATGGAGACCGGAGAGTGGTGATTATCAGAAACAATTGAGTCTGCAATTTTGCAATTAGGTTTGCAAAGCACCCTATTACAAATCAACAACTTACACGGGCCGTTTTAGTAGGTTTGCAATCTCAAACTCAAATTGCACGCAAGTTTCCGAATGCTTGTCGCTGCATATTTCCGTGAAATGAACAGCAGCCTCGGGCCAATTGCGGGCTTAAATGAATGTCGGTTTTCCGGCACATTGATAAGTGGATACCAGCCGCAGCGTTCAAAGCTCGCGTCATTCCTACCGTGGCCTACACCGATCCCGAAATTGTCTAGGTCGGCCTGACCGAAGTTCAAACCAAGGCGCAAGGCATCAAGGTCAAGAAGGGCCTGTTCCCCTGGACCGCATCCGGCCCCCGCGATGGCCAATAGCCGCGATGAAGGCGTTACCAAACTACTGTTTGAAGACTCTCCGGAAGCGCGTGGCCACGGCAATATTCTGGGTGGCGGCATGGTGGGCACCCACGCGGGCGACATGATCGGCGAGATCGCGCTGGCGATTGAGATGGGTGCCGATGCGGTCGACATCGGCAAGACCATACACCCGCACCCCACGCTGTGCGAGAGCATCGGCATGGCGGCGGAGATAGCGCATGGCAGCTGCACGGATGTGCCGCCGGCCAAGAAATAAAAGCTTCGCCCGCTACTGATTCAGTAGCGGGCCGCGCAGATAACGTAAGGGCTGCGCGGATTTTTATTGAGGAATCAGGGAGATCATGGCCGCTCTATGGCTTTCAGCCAGTCATCAATGCCGTGCATGCCGAGCGTCATCAGCGTGTCCTGTACGGCAACTACGCGCTGGAGCATGGCGCCGCGGTCAGATTCCTCTTGTTCCTCGGCCTGCGCGAACAGGCGAGTCAAGAGCTGGGTGAAGTTGTCCCCGTGGTCGTAAAGATAGGACTGGGTATGTCGTTTCAGGGTCAAATACATTTCCGCTACTTCCAACGCATGCGCGGGAGCGTGTAACGCAGTGGCATTGAGCCAAGCGTCGATACCATGCAAGTCAACTTGTGATTTGTCAGCGGAATCAGCAAGTAACCCAAAACACCGTTGCATGATGGGTAACGGTATGTGGACCAAGGAAGTTGTTTCGTGAAAGAACCGGCTGATCTTCCGGGCAACACTGGACGCGAAGGGGTTTTCCGTATCGAGGCCCGCTTCAAGACCACCGAAGCATTGCTCTTGGTGCTGTTGCACATTTGAGGGATGTGTCCAGACGCTCGCCGCGCCGCGCCAAGCGCTTTCGGCATTGAGGGATTTCAGCGAGGCCAGTAGCGAGGAGAAGCGTATCTTGTCGGAAAGCGCTGCTAGTGCCGAAATCCGTCCCCAGGTTTCCAAGTCCTTGTCCTTGCCTTCCATATAGAGTTGATCCAGCCATGGTTGAACGATAGTGAACTGTTGGTGATAGGCGTAGTAGAGGCAGGGCTCTGCCATTTGCCAAAGCCCATCCGTGCTCTCTTGCATCGCCTGCCGGAAAACTTTCCAGCCAATGTCAGGTGCGAGGTGTTGCAAGTAGTGGAGTCTGCGTAGCACTACGGCACGAACAGCGGGGTGTGCATCGCCCGATATACCCATTAACGCCGGTGCCAAAGAATCTGGCCAGGGAACGTCTTCCTGCTGAAGTTTTGTTGCCAGAATCATCAGGGCATCTGCGACGTTTCCCTTTGCCATGTTGATCCCATGGGTCAACAAGTTGACCCTATCTCCAGAGACAGAGCTTTCTTCATGCAGGCTTAAAAATGCATACGCCAGCGCGACCAACCTAGCGGCAGTAGGCATGTCTTTCACAACGTGCGCAGCACCCTCCAGTGCTTTGGCTGCGTCGCGGCTGTGGTGCCAATGGTCTGGGTGGCGTTCAAGCTCATCCAGTACCTGTCGTGTTAGCGTCATGGCCTCGGGCTCATCTACGGGAGCCCAGTTGTTGGCCTGCAAATTGCCGTAGGTGTAGGCCAAGTAAGTGCGTGCGCCATCCAGTATGTCATTGCGGAATCGACCTGGAACTGCATCCCAATGCGTATCCAGCAGTGCCATAAAGCGGCTTGGACTGCGGGATGCGGCTTCTCGCAGTTGTCCGCCTACCTGGGAGTCACCACCCATACCGAAATCATCCCAGGAATCTCTGTCGTAGCCACTGTAGTGCGCCAGCAAGCGAAGTACACCGTCGTTGCTTGTAGAAAGAAATACCTCAAACGAAAATGGGGCAACAACTATGCCGCCGCGTATGCCGATACTTGGCTGTCGTAGCAATGGCCATGTGTGGTTTTCACACTCGACGACGATGGCCTGTGCCGCAGGCTGGCGCAAATTACAGGGGATTGAAAGTATCAGTTGGGCCTGTGCTTGAAGCATCCAAACCCTGCGTGCTGGGTCAGCTGCGTGTTCCTGATCAATCGCTGAAATGGCCTTCTGAACTGCAGCTTGCGTTGGTTCATCCAAGAGGATGAAAGCATGATGTATCAGTGTGCCCAACTCATAGGTCAAATCAGACTCTAGATTGTCCCTATCACATAGCATGCGACCTATTACGTCCAGGTTTTGTGCTGGTGAGGACGTGCAGGCAAGAATGGCAAAGTAGCGCAGTGCAGTTTCTTCGTTGAAACAAAGTCGCTCGCGGTTTTTTTGCCACCAGGTTGTATGGGCCTGGGCATGTACCCCAATTCCAGCCTCAATGGCATTTAACAAGACACGCGCGGCATCAACGTGGTGCATGTCTGTTTGGCTATGGGTGTCGTTGTAGGAGCTGTCACGCAGAAAAGTGTGCCAGCGTTCTTTTCTGACATGCCTCCATTGCTCAATGGTGGAGATAGCCAAGGCCAACAAGGCGGGTGATTGCTGCATCCGCTGCGACAAAAAGTTCTCATCGCTGCTGTTAAATTCATGGGGTTGGCAATGCAGCTTGTCGCCAAGGTTGTAGGAACGAACCTCTTCATCGCCGATGTCTGCGACGATGTACCGCCAGAGGGTAGCGTCCTCCAAGCCGCCCGCTGCGACGCACCGAGCAAGGGCATGTCCCAAAAAGCTGTGCTCCTCGCGTGGCATCTGGAGCAGTATCCCCAGCACCGGAGCCAGCAACGCGGCATGGGCCATGTCGAAGTTGTGCAGTGAATAGGTTACTTGTCTGCCTAGCTGTTTCCGGTCAACCCAATCGTGCGAAAAGGCTTCGATCCAGAAGTTGATCACGTCCTGGGCATCTGCATTTTTCCATTGCGCTATGCGCTGAGCATGTCGTGTCAGCCCTTCGCTGTCACGATTGGCTATGAGCGTGGGTATCAAGTGTTTGCGCCAGAAAGGATGCCACTCTACCTGTACTGCTTGATAGTAGATCACCTGAAAGACTTCAGGTTGTTGAGTCTTCAAATCGCGGATCAGCGGCCAGTCATCATCTTGTGGAATTTGCCCCGCTAGACACTCCGCGACTAGACGACGGATGTGAAAAGCGTGGGTTCCAGTGAGTACTGTGCGCAACTGCCCTCTGAACGCCCGCCTGTCTCCGGCTGCCAACTGGGCCACAAAGCTGCGAATACTAGGGCGTACAAATGGGACAGGCTGGAGGTTGCGAATGAATGTGTCCAAGGTGATGCCTTGGCGAATCGCACCGCTGATCACCAGCACATCCAGCAGGGTTTGGTGCCCAAACGTCAACTTCTTATCCTGCGTCCATTGCAGTATTTGATGACTGAGCAACGTGCGCTGAATGTCGTGGGATGCAGTGAAGCGCTGCGACGGTATGGCCAAGCTACGTTGGCTGAGCATCTCGGTGGCAACGCTCTCTATGGCACGCATGGCGGCATCCCCGAGTGCGGGGTTGGCCAGCACGATGGTCTGCAAATAGCGTTGCGCCAAGGCTTGACTAGTAACTACATTGAAGCTGCCGTCTTGTTGTGCCAGTTCCACAAACAAGGCCAATTCCCGTGGATTGCTGATGAGTTCTCGCATCGTGGCATCGACGGTAGATGTATCAATCCCCAATTTATTGAGAAGAGGGGTAACTTCAGATACCCAATTCAAGGGGGCGCACTTGAACTCCCGATCCCATTTTCTCTGCGCAATGCGGCGGTCATATCGGTGGTCAAAGTCACGACAGGCGGTAATGACGGTGACATTGGGGAGGCACAGTAATCGGTCCATCTGGGCCAAGAAGTAGTCCAGAATTTTGTGTTCCCGTGCGATGGACAGTACATCCAGTGAGTCGATGACGACTACTGTATGGATCATGTCAGCCATTCGTGCAACCCATTCAACCCAGTGCTCTTTCAGGCCCATGGCCTGCCGTTCTTGGGCAGAGTTCAGGTCTGCAAACTCCCGTGACTGGATGAAAAATGGCTGTATGTCCGATGTAGTTTGACTTCGCCTCTCTAAGGCTTCTTGAAGTGCCAGCATGATGCAGGTCTTTCCTGCACCTGGGGTTCCCGTAACTAGGAAGGCGCGGCTATTCCTGTCAATGGCTGACATGATTTCATCAACGAGTGGATTGGGAATCTGTTCACCGCCAATATCGCGACGCCAATTCCTGCCGATGGCAGACGTGCTTTGAAACTCCGTGCGTATTGCGCGCAAGTCCATGGGCGGCGTGAGCATTGCACCAGCTTCAATCAGAGTGCTTTTGATATCCGCCTTGCTTAGGCGGTGCTGTATGGCAGCGCTTGAACTCCCGTTGGTGTTGACGCGCATTCCCAGATGGTCGAGGCGAGTCCAGAGTGCTTGATAGGCATTGGCAGAATTGCTGGCAATGTTGCGCAGTCGCGCCTGCAGCAGTTCTTGCATACGTTCCAAGCTTGGTGTCGGTTCAAACCAAGTGCGTTGTAGAAAATCGTAAGTCGAGAGGTTTGGGCTGGCGGCAAAAAGTAGCTTGCCTAGGGCCTCGTCAGTCGCTTGGGTGGATGCGCCGAGATTGGCTTGGTAGATGTCTGGGTCTGGGTAGTTGGCGCTGAACTCCTTGAGTGCTTCTAGCTCGCCAAATGCTGACCGTGAGTAGTACCGAACGACTGCAGAGTTGTTGCTCGACAGCAGTTGCGCAGCCTTCAGCAACTCGTCCTTCAAATTGCCAACGGACCAAGCTATATGCGTTGGAGAATTTTTCTTGCATTGGCAGTGGATAGTGGTGCCGTCCGTTCGTCCAACAACAACATCATCAACAGGTGAAGTGGCAGAGTCCACTTCGAGCCATTCATAAACGGGATCCGCCAAGACCTGCAATGCCCAATCGAATGCAACCAATGTTTGGTAACCATCCCCCCGGTTGGACTGTATGCCAGCCTTGCTCATAGATTTTCCTCTCCTGCACTTGTCAGTAGTGCTATGTACGCATTGCTTAGTCGCGCATGGTCTTCAAGGTCTACGACCTCCTTGCCAGGCAATGTTAACCATCTATAGGTCTGTCACGCACAGGCCACACCTCGCATTCGAAGTCATCGCAAGGAAGCTGCAAGGCAACAAAATAATGGCTGCGGTTGTCAGAAATTCGCCCTGAAATTGCGATCCTTCGGGAAAATTTCGATGGCCGCTGAATTTCCGTCTCCTTGCGATCTGCGGGTTCGCCAACTAAGAATGTCGGCTTTCGGACATTGAATCCGAATAGTTGGAATTCAGCTTTGGGTCGACTGCCGCTGAGGGTCAGATGCATACAGTCACGAATGTCCGTAAACCGGAAGCTGAAATATGACTATGAAAGCGGGGGAGATCCAACTAATGTGCACGGACTACTGCACGCAGTGCTTTCAGAGGCAAATGGCCTAGGTAAATCAGACGAGTAGTCCTTGCTGAATCGCCTTTGATTGGGTGAGTCGCCCCGTGGCGGTTCACCGTTCTGCTATTGCGCCATTAGCTTTTATCCACCCAAGTAGTTCATCTCGGCTTTATTTGCTCGCGCTTTTACGTTTACTTCCTTTCGGACCTCTGAGTAGCGATCTGTGCGCTGACTCCACACGGCGCGCAACAAACGACCAAGCGGCTGCGTCGTTGCGTCGCCTCCCCGCAGATAGGGCAGCAGGTTGACGCCGCTCTGCGCAAACAGGCAGGTGAACAGTTGTCCATCGGCGGTGATTCGCGCACGATTGCAGTCGCCACAAAAAGCCTGGGTCACGCTATTGATCAGCCCGATCTCGGTCTGCACTGTTGAAGTTGGCGTGCTCAGCTCCTGGTAGGCCCAGCGCCGCGCCGTCTCCCCTTTTGCAGCTGGCGCCAATGGCGTCAAGTGGAATTCGCGCTGCAGCCGCTGCAGAATCTCCGCCCCCGGGACAACGTGAGCCATGGTCCAGCCATTGCTCTGCCCTACGTCCATGAACTCGATAAAGCGCAGCGACACCGGCATACCGAGAAAGTGCCGTGCCAGCGGTACGATCTGGTCCTCGTTCCAGCCACGGCGCAACACGACGTTGACCTTGACCCGCTCGAAACCGGCCTGCAAAGCCGCGTCAATACCCCGCAGCACTGTGGCGACCGACACATCGGCATCGTTCATCTGCTGGAAGATGCGCTCATCCAGCGCGTCCAGACTGACGGTGATGCGGCCCAACCCGGCCGACCTGAGCGCGGCCGCCTTGGTAGCCAGCAGAGATCCGTTGCTGGTCATGGCAATGTTCAGGGGCACTGCACGTGCCTCGGCTTGCGCAGCCAAGGTGGCGATCAGTTGCTCCAAGTGTTTGCGAAGAAGTGGCTCACCGCCTGTGAGCCGCACCTTGCGTACGCCCAAGGGCACTGCGGTGGCCACCAAATGGGCAATCTCATCGAAGCTCAGCAACGCGCTGTGCGGCAGAAACGGGTAGTCTCTGCCAAACACTTCTTTGGGCATGCAGTAGCGACAGCGGAAATTGCACTGGTCCGTGACGCTGATCCGCAGGTCATGCCAAGGCCGGTCCAGCGCGTCTTGCACCGGACCCATGTAGTCCGGCGAGCGGTCTTCTGCATGTTGCGGTAGCAGCTGAACATCAGGTGCCACGTACCGTTCGCGGGCGTCCTGAATGGGAATGGTGCGATGACGGGCTGGCGATGGGTCCAAAAAATTCATACAACAACGCCACGCCGTGCGCCCATGGCACGCCCCATGGACTCCAGCTCCTGGACCGACACCAAGGCCTCCACGCAGGGGTAGACAAGCGACTCCTCACAGGCGATGTGCGCTTGATAGTGCTCGGCAAACTCCCGGACGGGCAGAGAGGCAGTGCTGTGCGACGCGCGCAGCTCGGGTGCGGCTGCCGGGTTGGCCCAGGCGGCCAGCACCACACGCAGCGCAGCCCAGGCCGCCTCCATGGCGGTGTGGTCCTGCTGCAACTGCGCCACTGCCGCCTGCACATCGGCGGAACCACGGGCCAGCGCCACCGGGAAGACTTGCTCCTCCTCATCCAGATGGTGCAGCGGCGCTGCCTGGTCAAAGTAGTGCATCACATCCACCGCAGCCTGTGCTGCCTTGTCATCTGCGCCATGCACAGCCACATGCGCCTGCAGCTTGTCCAACAGAGCCAGCATGCGGTGCACCCGTTCATGGCAGGCCCGCAACATCTCAAATGGTTGCACCCAACTGGCGGAAAGCGTCTGCATACCCAGCACCTGGCGGGACGGTATGGCAAAGCTTGTCATGTCAGTCCTTCAGAGTAACAGCCTGCCCGTCGCGCGTGAAAGCAAGCGTCTGTGACAACACTTGCTCCATGCGCCCTGCCTGCATAAGACCCAACAGGCGCTCCAGCGCTTGGTCGACCGCCTGGTCCGTGGGGGCCGCGCCCTGCTGACCAGACAGGGCGCCCGCCAACATCACCCGCCAGCTACCGTGCATGGCGTCGGCTTCGGTGCGCAGCTGCACGAAGGATGTGATCTCTTCAGGTCGCTTGTCCACACACATCAGCGGCACCAGGGCGCCACCTTGCCCGGCCTCAAACTCGGCGCGCTGTGTTGCACTGGCACCATCGGGCAACTCGGCCCCCGCAAAGACCAGCAGCAGGCGCTGGGGTGCGGCTTGGGCGCGCGCTGCCTGCAGCAAATCGTCAAAACTAGCAATCATAGAAGCAACCTTTCTTGTACACGTCAGCCGCCACGCCCGTCAGGGCGCAGTCGACCATACCAACTGACCAGGCGTCCGCCCCACAGGGTCATAAGGCAAAACCAGGCCAACGCCGCCAGCAACAGCAGCCAAGCGCCGTGCGCGCCGGACCATGCGGCCAGTACCCGCACCACAGTGGCGGCCTGCAGCCCCCAAAACAAGGTCCACACGGCACCATCCGCTACCAAGGCACGACCACTGTGGCCAGCAGACACCCGGGTCACCATGGCCAGCATCAGCGAGGCCAGGCAACCCATGGTCAGCGCATGCAGCGCACCCAGCGGCAGCACTGTTGTGCCAGTGATCCACCCCGTCCACTGGCTGGACCCTGCCAATACCAGCGCCACCCCCAGCCACATAAAGCCGATATGCAGCATGGCCAATAAGCGGTTTTTGAAACTTTGTACCAGGCCCCACTTTCTAGCCAGCCAGAGCAGCACCGCGCCCGCGGCCAGCTCCAGCGTTCCCCGCAGCAGCAGCCACACATTGCCCCAGGCTGCGTCGGTCGGCTGCAGCAGGTCCAGCCAGGCGGCCAGTACTTCCAGCACCACCACCGCCAGCATGAGGCCCAGCGCCCAGAACGGCCGCCACGCAGCCAGCTGCGGCATCGCACTGGAGGTGAAGAAGGGAATCATGCGGTGGGCCACCACCACATAGACCGCCACCACAAAGCCCCACAGGCCGGTGAGCACACAGGCCAGGGCCACGGCATCGGCCCCGGCCCATACGCTGGCGGTCAGGCCTAACAGGCTGGCACAGCCCACGCCGCAGGCCTGCGCAATCACCAATGCGTGCAGAGTGTCCACCACCGGGCTGCGCGCCAGCAGACGCCAGAACAACGCACTCATCCACAGCAGCCCCGCACAGGCCAAGGCCAAGCCGCCCAGCCCCAACGCCAGGTGCCAATGCGCACCGGCCAGCCACAGCAGCCAGCCGCTGGCCTGCAAGAGCAAAGGCGCCAGCAGCTGCGGTGCCGCTGGCGGCGCCACGCCCAGCCACTTGGGGCCCGCCGTGAACAAAAAACCGGAGAAGAACAGCGGAATAAAGCCAAACGTCATGACCGCCCCATGCACCAGCGAGGGCGAGAGCACATAGGCCAGGCCCAGCGCGCCGCTGAGCCGGTCCCACTGCACCAAGGCCCACCACAGGCCGGCGCACCACAGCAACACCATGGCTAGAAAAAACCCCAAGCGGTGCGGCGCCAGCAGCAGATGGCGCAGACGCCAAGGCAGTGCGGCGCTCATCCGCAGGTCCCCACATGGCCGCACTGGGTGCAGTAGTCGCAACCATCCTTGCGGATGACGGCATAGGCGCCGCATTCGCCGCACTTTTTGCCCACCATGACCGGGCTGGCAGACGGGGTGCTCAGGCCCAGGCTGTCGTCGTCGGCCGCGTCCACCGCCTGCGGCACATCGGCCTGCGCCTGCCGGCGCGCAATGATTTGCTGCAGTGCGTAGGCAATGGCGGCCACCTCCGAGTCGTGCCACAGCGGCACCTGGCTGCCGTCCTGCTTGGTGTAGTGGCCCAGGCGCACCGGGCCGCGGTCCCAGGCGACCTTGCGCATGTCGCGCAGGGCCCGCTCCAGAAAGCCCCCGCGCGCCGCCAGCGAGAGCAGGCGCATGCTGGAGGTGATCCACTGCTGTGACTCACCGCTTTGGCCCAGGGGCATGAAGAACTCGATGGCGCGCTCCACGGTCCCGCTGCCATCGGCGCTGGGCACCGGCAGGAAAGAGACCAGCAGGTACAGGGTTTTGTGGCCCTCCTGCGTCCAGTACTCCACCTTCTCGGCCACCGCAGCCAAGGCACCTTTGGGGCGTTTTTCGATCACCGCCCTCATGGGATCTGCGCGAGCAGCTATCAAATCAGGAGCATTCTCAGACTCTGCCGCAGGCGCAGACGTGACCTGCAGCACGGAGCCGAGGATGGCGTTGGGCCGGTAGGTGGCCAAGCCCTTGAGCCGCGCCTGCCAGGCCTGCAGGTACAGGCCCTTGAAATCTTCATAGGGGTAGTCGGCCGGCACGTTCACGGTCTTGGAGATGGCCGTGTCCACCAGCGGCTGCACCGCCTCCATCATGGCGATGTGGTCTTGCGCAGCCATTTCCAGCGCAGACACAAAGCTGGCAGGCAGTTGGTTCACATCGCCGCCTTGTGCGCGGTAGACGCGCCAAGCATGGTCTTCCACCGCGTATTCGCTGGTGCTGCCATCGGCCTCGCGTTTTTTGCGCGTGTAGGTCCAGGAGAACGCAGGCTCGATGCCGTTGGAGGCGTTGTCGGCAAAGGCCAGGCTCACGGTGCCGGTGGGGGCGATGGAGAGCAAATGGCTGTTGCGAATGCCGTGCGTGCGGATGTCAGCCTGCAGGGCTGCGGGCAGGCGACTGGCAAAGGTACCCTCCGCCAGGTAGCCGTCTGCGTCAAACCGGGGAAAGGCACCTTTCTCTTGCGCCAGAGCCACGGACGCCGCGTAGGCACTGTCGCGCATGCAGCTGGCAATCTGCACGGCCAGGGCGCGGCCCTCAGCGCTGTCGTAGCGCAGGCCCAGCAGGGTCAGCGTGTCGCCCAGGCCGGTAAAGCCCACGCCGATGCGGCGCTTGGCGGCGGCCTCGGCCTGCTGCTGGGGCAGCGGCCACACCGTCACGTCCAGCACATTGTCCAGCGCCCGCACCTGCAGGGCCACGGACTGGGCAAAGCCCGCAAAGTCAAACGCTGCGCCGCCGCCCTGGCCAAAGGGGTGCTGCACAAAGCGCGGCAGGATGATGGGCCCCAGGTCGCAGCAGCCATAGGCGGGCAGCGGCTGCTCGCCGCAGGGGTTGGTGGCTTCTATGGTTTCGCAATAGGCCAGGTTGTTGTCCTGGTTCATGCGGTCCAGAAACAGGATGCCAGGCTCGGCAAAGTCGTAGGTGGAGCGCATCACCGCGTCCCACAGAGTGCGGGCCGGTACGGTGGTGTAGACCCAGCGCCCGTCGGCACGCTGGCGCGCCCCCTGCGCCAGCAGGGCCGCACCGGGCCTGGCGCGGTGCACCAGCTCCCAGGGCGCATCGGCCTGCAGGGCCTGCATGAAGGCATCGGGCACACCCACCGACACATTGAAGTTGTTCCAGCGCCCCGGCGTGCGCTTGGCGGTGATGAACTCCAGCACATCGGGGTGGTCGATGCGCAGCACGCCCATTTGGGCCCCGCGTCGCGCCCCCGCGCTCTCCACCGTAGAGCAGGACTGGTCGAACACATTGATATAGCTGCAGGGGCCTGAGGCCAGCGAGGCCGTGCCTTTCACATCGGCCCCGCGCGGGCGGATGCGCGAGAAGTCGTAGCCCACACCACCGCCGCGGCGCATGGTCTCGGCGGCTTCGCGCAGCGCTTCGTAGATACCGGGGTAGCCGTCGTCGTCCAGGCCCTGGATGCAGTCGCCCACGGGCTGCACAAAGCAGTTGATCAGCGTGGCCTGGATGGTGGTGCCGGCCGCGCTCATGATGCGGCCCGCACCGATGGCGCCTGCGCGGAGGTTGCCCAGAAACAGCGCCTCATAGTGCGCGCGCTGCTCCGGGACTTCGGCGCTGGCCAGTGCGCGCGCCACACGGCGATACACATCGTCGGCGCTGTTTTCACCGAGTTTGAGGTATTTCTCGGCCAGCACATCCTCGCTGATGGGCTGTGCGGTGTCGGAGTTCGGGCCGTGGGAGCTCATAGTGTTTCTTTCTTGGGAATCACGTCCACAGGTGCGGACGCCAGGGTCTGTTGCAGGGCCGGCAGCACCACTGTGGTCCACACGGCCTCGCTCTCGGCGCTGCTGGGCAGGCGGTGCAGGTCTTTACGCACACCGTGGTCCGACAGGTCCACATGCACGGTGGGCTGCACGCTCTGTTGGGCCAGCGCGTGGCGCACGCAATGCAGCGGGCAGCCGTCCAGCGCCAAAATGGGACGGCCGGACCGGGCGGTACGCGCCAGCGGCTTGACGCCTGCGCCCACGCCTGCGATGCAGGACATCTCGGCCAGTTCGGCGTGGTCCAGGCGCAGCGCCATCTGGTTGGACAGTTGGGCCGCACTGGAGCAGCCCGAGCAGGCATAGACAAGGGGCAGGCTGGCATACCGCGCCCGCAGCGCCTGGGGAGACAGGTCTTCCATCATGGCAAATCCTCCTCCGGTACGGTAAAAGCCTGGCCGTCGTACTCCACATAAGGCTGGTAGGGGCCGGTACCGCTATTGGACGCCGTGGAGGCTGGCACAAAGCCGGCTTTTTGGGCATCAAACACATGGATCTCGCCGTCTTCAATGACGTAATGCCAGCCATGCAGTGTGAGCCGGCCCGCCTCCACCTCGCGGCGCACCATAGGGTAGTCCATCAGCCGCTCCAACTGCAGCACCACCGAGCGTTGCTCGGTGCGCAGCAGGGCTTCTGGACTGCTTTGTACGGGTAGCAAAGCTTCTTGCGCGAGCTTGAGCCAAGCCTGCAGGGCCCGCGCTTCGTCGGGGACCCCATCGTAGGCGGCGCGGATGGCGCCACAATGGCTGTGGCCGCAGACGATGATGCGCTCCACATGCAAGTTCAGCACGGCGTACTCGATGGCCGCAGTCGTGCCATGCAGACCATGCGAACCGTCGTAGGGCGGCACAAAAGCACCGACATTGCGCACAATGAACAGCTCGCCCGGGCCCGCACCGGTCAACAGGTAGGGCACCAGGCGGGAATCGGAGCAACCAATAAACAAGGTTTTGGGGTGCTGCCCGTCTGCCACCAGATCCTGGAAGCGCTGCTGGTGTAGCGGAAAGTAATTGGAATGGAAGCGACGCAGCCGCAGCAGCAGCTCGTCAGGGGCTGGCGTCGCTTCGCTCATTGCACCAGGGGGGAGTCGGCCCGCTCCAGGTGCACCCCTTCCACCAGAGACTGGCCTACCAGCAGGCTCATGTACTGGTGCAGGGCCTTGGCGCGAGACTGCAGCGTGAGCTGGGCCGCAATGCGCTCGCGCACTTCTTCGTACGGGGCCTGCTTGCCCTTGCGGGTGGCCAGCACCCGAATGATGTGAAAGCCAAAGCGGGTGTGGATGAGCCGCGGGTGCACGCCCAGCCCCAGACCCGCCGGGGCCTGGTGGAACAGCTCGTTGGCCAGCTCGGGCGCGCAATCGTGCGGCTGCAGCCAGCCCAGGTCGCCGCCTTGGGTGCTGGTGGGGCAGTTGGACAGCTCGGCCGCCAAGGCCGCAAAGCGGTCGGGCGCCACGTCTTTGCCCAGCAATTCAATCAGGGCCTTCTCGGCTCGCACCGTCAGGGCATGCACATTCACGCCGGGCGTGACGGCAAACAGGATGTGCCGCACATGCACCGCCTGCCCCACCACAAACTGGGCCTTATTGGCCGTGTAGTAGCGCAGGCATTCGTCTTCGGTGGGCTGCGGGCTTGTGACGGCTGCATCGAGCATGTCTTCCAGCACCTTGCGCTCCGCGTCGTTCAGCACCGGCGCGCTCAGGCCCTTGCTGCGCTGCAGCAGGCCGGTCTTGACCGCCTGCTGGCGCAGCAGCTCGGTATAGGCCAGCTCTTGCAACGTCTGCACGTCCGGCTGCTCGCCCGGCGCATGCAAAGCGATACCGTTGATGCTGGGCACGGGCCCAGCACTCTGGGCCGCCGCGGTGGCGCAGTGGCAATTGCCACTGCCGCAACCGCCAGAAGAGGAGGTGGAGGTATTCATGGAAGGGCTCCTTTCAACGGTGGGTGTGGCTGCGGCTCATGGGGTCGCGGGGCGTCATGCCGATGCGGCGGCTGCGCACCAACTGGTAGGGGCGCACCAGGTAGGCAACAGTGCCAAATCCGCTCCACACATGCACCAGGCGGGTAAACGGAAAAATCAGGAAGATGGACATGCCCAGAAACATGTGCGCCTTGAAAATCCAACCCGCCTCGGCCAGCAGCTCGGGCGCACCAGCGCGGAAGGTGACGATGCGCTGGGCCCACTCAGCCAACTTCATCATCATGCCGCCGTCCAGGTGTTGGGCCGACAGCGGAATGGTGGCCAGGCCCAAGGCCAGCTGCAGCCACAGCAGCACCAGCAGCACGATGTCGCTGGTTTTGGAGTTGGCCCGAATACGCTCATCGCTCAGTCGGCGGTGCAGCAAGAGGCTAACCCCAATGAAACCCAGCAGACCAAACGCGCCGCCCGAGACCATGGCCACCAGTTGCTTGGCGCCGGCGCTGATAAAGGGCTCGTACAAAAAGTGCGGCGTCAACATGCCAAAGCTGTGGCCAAAAAACAGAAACAACACGCCCACATGGAACAGGTTGCTGCCCCAGCGCAGCTGGCCGGCACGAAGCAGCTGCGAAGAGTCGCTCTTCCAGGTGTATTGGTCGCGGTCAAAACGCAGCAGGCTGCCCAGCAGAAACACGCTCAGGCAGATGTAGGGGTAGATGCCGAACAGGAAATTGTCGAGGGGGTTCATACAGAGACTCCTTGCGAAGCAGCGGCTTTGCGCACGATGTGGATAGGCTGGGCCTCGCCCGGGCGAGCCTGGCCTTTGGTACTGCAGCCATCAAAAGCTTCAGGCTCTGCCCAGCTGTCGTCCAACGGCTCGTCGGCGGCAAAGGGCACGGCCTGCACGCGCTGGCCGGCCAGCTCTAGTACGGCGGCCACTGCTGCGGCATAGGGGCTACCGCGTTTGAGCAAGGCGCTGAAGATGGACGTGAGGATGTGGGCCATTTCTCCCAAAAAGTCCTGGGCGAGTTGTGGTGGCTGCGTGGAGGCGAATTCCAGCACCACACACAGGTGGTCAGGCAGTTCCTCGGGCGCCAGGTGCAGGCCCGCCTTGTCGTAGGTTTGTGCCAAGTCCACCATGGCGGGGCCGCGGTCACGCGAGTCACCATGCACATGCTCAAACAGGTGCAGCGAGGTGGCGCGGCCCCGGTCGAAGGTTTCCACGTACTGGGCTTCCACCTCCAGCGGGTCGCGGCGGCAGAGGTCGCCGGCCAGGCTGCGCAGCTCGGCGCGGCGCGCGGCGGGCACGCTGCCTTCCTGGTCCAGCACATCCATCAAGGCAGGCAGTTGGGCGCGCAGGGCCGCGTCAGGGTAGCCCAGCAGTAGCGCCAAGGCCCGCAGGGAATAACGATTGTCTTTCATGGGTGTCTCCTAGTCAGAGCATGGACTTGATGGGAATGGTGCGCGCCTTGCTGCCACCGAACAGGCTAGTCTCGGTCGCGCCATCGGAGCAGCCATTGCCGAAGGAGAAGCCGCAGCCGCCGCGCAGGTCAAACGCGTTTTCGGCGTACTCTCGGTGGCTGGTGGGGATGACGAAGCGGTCTTCGTAGTTGGCAATCGCCATGATCTGGTACATCTCTTCCACCTCGGCCACGGTCAGGCCGGTTTGCTGCAGCACGGCCAGGTTCTCGATCTGGTCCACATGCTTGCTGCGCTGATAGGCGCGCATGGCCAGCATGCGTTCCAGCGCCCGCACCACGGGGCCGCAGTCACCCGCGGTGAGCAGGTTGGCCAGGTACTGCACGGGAATGCGCATCTGGGCAATGTCGGGCAGCTCGCCATTGGGCCCGATGTGGCCGGCGTTGGCCGCTGAGGTAATGGGCGAGAGCGGTGGCACGTACCAGACCATGGGCAGCGTGCGGTACTCAGGGTGCAGGGGCAAGGCCACCTTCCACTCCACGGCCATCTTGTAGACCGGGCTCTTGCGCGCGCCTTCCAGCCACGCCTCGGGAATGCCGTCCTTGCGCGCTTGGGCAATGACTTCGGGGTCGCTTGGGTCCAGGAAGATGTCGAGCTGTGCCTGATACAGGTCCTTCTCGTTTTCCACACTGGCGGCCTCGGCAATGCGGTCAGCATCGTACAGCACCACACCCAGGTAACGGATGCGGCCCACGCAGGTCTCTGAACACACGGTGGGCTGGCCAGCCTCGATGCGCGGGTAGCAAAAGATGCACTTCTCGGCCTTACCGCTCTGCCAGTTGTAATAAATCTTCTTGTAGGGGCAACCGGAGACACACATGCGCCAGCCGCGGCACTTATCCTGATCGATCAGCACGATGCCGTCGTCCTCGCGCTTGTAAATAGAGCCGCTGGGGCAGCTGGCCACACACGCTGGATTGAGGCAATGCTCACACAGGCGAGGCAGATACATCATGAAGGTGTTCTCAAACTGGCCCACCATGTCCTTCTGGACCTGGTCGAAGTTGGCTAGGTTGGCATCCTGACCGCGCTTGCTGAACTCGCCACCCAGGATTTCTTCCCAGTTGGGACCCCACTCGATCTTCTCCATGCGCTTGCCAGTAATCAGCGAGCGCGGCCGTGCCGTGGGCGCGGCCTTGGTTTCCTTGGCGGTTTGTAGGTGGTCGTAGTCGAAAGTGAAGGGCTCGTAGTAGTCGTCAATTTGCGGCATGTTCGGGTTGGCGAAGATACGCATGAGCAGCTTCCACTTGCCGCCTTGCTTGGGTTCGATCGAGCCATCGACTTTGCGAACCCAGCCACCGTTCCAGCGGTCCTGGTTCTCCCAGTCCTTGGGGTAGCCAATGCCGGGCTTGGTTTCCACGTTGTTGAACCAGGCGTATTCCACGCCGGGACGGCTGGTCCAGACGTTTTTGCAGGTGACCGAGCAGGTGTGGCACCCGATGCACTTGTCCAGGTTCAGCACCATGCCGATTTGTGCGCGTACTTTCATTGTGTTTCTCCTTGCGTGCGCGTTACTTCTGAACCGTGTCGGTGCCTTCACCGTCCAGCCAATCGACCTTGCGCATCTTGCGCACCACCACAAACTCGTCGCGGTTGGTGCCGATGGTTCCGTAGTAGTTGAAGCCGTAGCTGAACTGCGCGTAGCCGCCGATCATGTGGGTCGGCTTGGTCACGATGCGCGTCACCGAGTTGTGGATGCCGCCACGCGTGCCGGTGATCTCGGCACCGGGGGTGTTGATGATCTTTTCCTGGGCGTGGTACATCATCACCATGCCCACTTTCACGCGCTGGCTTACCACCGCACGGGCTGCAATGGCGCCGTTGGTGTTGAACAGCTCCACCCAGTCGTTGTCCACAATGCCGGCGCTCTTTGCGTCGTCCTCGCTGAGCCAGATGACCGGGCCGCCGCGGTTGAGCGTCAGCATCATCAGGTTGTCGGTGTAGGTGGAGTGGATCCCCCACTTCTGGTGCGGTGTGATGAAGTTGAGCGATATCTCTTTGTTGCCATTGGGCTTGCGGCCCATGATGTCGCCCACGGTCTTCAAATCCACCGGCGGGCGGTAGCTGGTGAAGCCCTCACCAAACGCGATCATCCAGGGGTGGTCCAGGTAGAACTGCTGGCGACCGGTGAGGGTGCGCCATGGGATCAGCTCATGCACATTGGTGTAGCCCGCGTTGTAGGACACTGTCTCGCTCTCGATGCCGCTCCAGGTGGGCGAGCTGATGATCTTGCGCGGCTGGGCCTGGATGTCGCGGAAGCGGATCTTCTCGTCCTCGCGGTGCAGGGCCAGGTGGGTGTGGTCGCGGCCGGTTTGCTTGCCCAGGGCCTCCCAGGCTTTCACGGCCACATGGCCGTTGGTCTCGGGAGCGAGCTGCAGCACCACTTCGCAAGCGTCAATGTCGGTTTCGATTTTGGCCAGGCCTTTGGCTACGCCTTCGGTGTGTACCTTGCCATTGAGCTCCTTGAGCTGGGCCACTTCGGTCTGGGTGTTCCAGGCAATGCCCTTGCCGCCATTGCCCACTTTGTCCATCAGCGGGCCCAAGGCGGTGAAGCGGGCGTAGGTGTTGGGGTAGTCGCGCTCCACCACCTGCACCTGCGGCGCGGTCTTGCCGGGGATGAGATCGCATTCGCCCTTCTTCCACTCGGCCACGCCAAAGGGCTGGGCCAGCTCGGCAGGGCTGTCGTGCATCAGCGGGCTGAGCATGACTTCCTTTTCCACGCCCAGGTGGCCCACGCAGACTTCGCTGAACGCTTTGGCGAAGCCCTTGTAGATGTCCCAGTCGCTCTTGCTTTGCCAGGCTGGGTCCACCGCCGTAGAGAGTGGGTGGATGAAGGGGTGCATGTCGCTGGTGTTGAGGTCGTTTTTTTCGTACCAGGTGGCGGTGGGCAACACGATGTCGGAGTACAGGCAGGTGGTGCTCATGCGGAAGTCCAGCGTGACGAGCAGGTCCAGCTTGCCTTCGGGGGCTTTGTCGTGCCACTGCACCTCGGTGGGCTTGGCCTCATCGGCGCCCAGGTCCTTGCCTTGCACGCCATGGGTGGTGCCCAGCAGGTGCTTGAGGAAGTACTCGTGGCCTTTGCCGCTGGAGCCCAGAATGTTGGAGCGCCAGACAAACATGTTGCGCGGCCAGTTGGCGGGGTGGTCCGGGTCTTCGCAGCTCATCTTGAGGCTGCCGTCTTTGAGCGACTGCACCACATGGTCCTTGGGGTCCAGGCCCTTGGCCTGCGCGTCTTTGACCACCTGCATGGGGTTGGTCTGCAGCTGCGGCGCACTGGGCAGCCAGCCCATGCGCTCGGCGCGCACGTTGTAGTCGATCAGGCTGCCACCGAATTTGGCCTTGTCGGCCAGAGGCGAGAGGATTTCTTCCACGCCCAGCTTCTCGTAACGCCACTGGTCGGTGTGGGCGTAGAAGAAGCTGGTGCTGTTCATCTGGCGGGGGGGGCGCACCCAATCCAGCGCAAAGGCTAATGCAGTCCAGCCGGTTTGGGGGCGGAGTTTTTCCTGGCCTACGTAGTGGGCCCAGCCGCCGCCGCTCTTGCCGATGCAGCCGCACATCATCAGCATGTTGATGATGCCGCGGTAGTTCATGTCACTGTGGTACCAGTGGTTCATGGCCGCACCGATGATGACCATGCTCTTACCCTGGGTCTTGTCGGCGTTGTCAGCAAACTGGCGGGCCACGGCAATCACCTGGTCGCGCTTCACACCGGTGATCTTTTCCTGCCAGGCAGGGGTGTAAGGGGTGTCGTCATCAAAGCTCATGGCGGCGTTCTCGCCGGGCAGGCCGCGGGCGACGCCGTAGTTCGCGACTGTCAAGTCAAACACGGTGGCGACCAGCACCTCGCGCGATTCGCCGCCCTGGTTCAGCGTGACCCGACGGACCGGCACCTTGCGTACCAGCACATCGCCGGTTGCAGTGCTCTGCTTGTTGGCGTCGAAGTGCGGGGTGTCGATGCCACCGAAGTACGGGAAGCCCACGTCGCCCACCTCGTAGTGGGGCTGCTCGCCCTCCATCAGGCTGAGCTTGAGTTGCACTTCGGTGTCGCCCTGAGCTTCCTTGTTTTCGAGGTTCCATTTGCCGATGTCGTCGCGCTCGGCGGCCCCCCAGCGGAAGCCGATGGAGCCATTCGGCAGCACCATGGCGTCGTTCTGGTCCAACGCCAAGGTCTTCCAGTCCGGGTTGTTGCTCTGGCCGAATTGGCCGCCCACGTCGCTGGCCCGCAGGTAGCGACCGGGCACCATCACGTGGCGGCCATCGGGCAGCGTGCGCTCCTCCAGCTGCACCAGATTCGGCATGTCGGTGTAGCGGCGCACGTAGTTGTCAAAGTACGCGCTGCGCTTGTTGAAATAGAACTCTTTGAGGATGACGTGGCCCATGGCCATGGCGACTGCCGCGTCGGTACCCTGCTTGGGGTGCATCCACAGGTCGGCGAGCTTGCTGATTTCGGCGTAGTCGGGGGTGATGGCCACCGTCTTCGCGCCCTTGTAGCGCACCTCGGTGAAGAAGTGGGCGTCGGGTGTGCGGGTCTGGGGCACGTTGGAGCCCCAGGCGATCAAGAAGGTGCTGTTGTACCAGTCGGCGCTCTCGGGCACATCGGTCTGCTCGCCCCAGACCTGCGGGCTGGCCGGTGGCAGATCGCAGTACCAGTCATAAAAGCTCATGCACACGCCGCCGATCAGGCTCAAGTAGCGGCTGCCGGCGGCGTAGCTCACCATGCTCATGGCCGGAATGGGCGAGAAGCCGATGATGCGGTCCGGCCCGTACTGCTTGGCGGTGTAGACGTTGGCGCTGGCAACCAGCTGGTTGATCTCTTCCCAGGTGCTGCGCACAAAGCCGCCCAGGCCGCGCTGCTTTTGCCAGTCCAGCCGGGCGATGGGGTTTTCGACGATGCTGGCCCAGGCGTCCACCGGGCTCTTGGCCACCAGCAGGGCCGCCCGCCAGTGCTTGAGCAGGCGGGCGCGGATCATGGGGTACTTCACCCGGTTGGCGCTGTACAGGTACCAGCTGTAGCTGGCACCGCGTGCGCAGCCGCGTGGCTCGTGGTTGGGCAAATCGGGGCGGGTGCGGGGGTAGTCGGTCTGTTGGGTTTCCCAGGTGACGATGCCGCCCTTGACGTAAATCTTCCAGCTACAGCTGCCGGTGCAGTTCACGCCGTGGGTGCTGCGCACAATCTTGTCGTGGGCCCAGCGGTCGCGGTAAGCGTCTTCCCAGGTGCGGTCTTCGCCGGTAGCCACGCCGTGGCCATCGGCAAATGTTTCTTTGGGAGCCGAGAAGTGGCTCAGTCTGTCCAGAAAGTGGCTCATGGAGATCCCTTGTTGGTCAAAATTTTTGAATGAAATAGGGCTCTAGCGCTCGTGGAATATGCGCAAGAAGCTATGTATTTAGGAGCAATAGGGTGCTTAGGGGTTCTGGATTTCTGCGCCCTTGCGCAGGTAGAACCACCAGTTCAGCACCAGGCACACGGCGTAGAACACGGCAAATCCGTAGAAGGCGTATTGCGGTGTGCCGGCCTTGATTTGCTGGCCGATGAGCACGGGGGCAATGAAGGCGCCGTAGGCCGCCACCGCCGAGGTCCAGCCCAGCACCGGGCCGGCCTGCTGGCGGTCAAAGATGAAACCCACGCTGCGGAAGGTAGAGCCATTGCCAATGCCGCTGGCGGCAAACAGCACGATGAACAAGCCCATAAAGGCCATGAAGTGCTGCTCAGGCGTGGGCGACTGGTAGGCCTGCAACATCACGTAACCCACCGCGGTCGAGGCCAGCACCATGATGGCCGAGATGATTTGCGTGACGATGGAGCCGCCCACCTTGTCCGAAATCCAGCCGCCCACGGGGCGGACCGCGGCGCCTACAAAGGGGCCAATCCAGGCGTAGGTCAGGGCGGAGGGGGCATTGGGGTTTTTGAGCGTGTGCTGCAACACACCGGCAGCATCGGGGATGTGCTGGAAGCCAAAGATCACGGTGATGGCCAACGGCAAGGCCATGGAGAAGCCAATGAAGCTGCCGAAGGTGACCACGTACAGCGCGGTCATGCTCCAGGTGTGCTTGTTGCGGAAGATGGCGAACTGCTTTTCCACGTTCTCGCGCATGGCGCCAAAGGCCGCCACCCGCATCATCAGCACGGCGGCCACGATGTCCAACGGAATCGCCACCCACATGTTCAGCAAGCCCAGGCCGGTAGGCGCTGGCAGGTACAGGTACAACATGCCGATGGACGGAATGAAGGCCAGCGAATACAGGTAGGTGATCTTGGCAAACGCCACCACCGGGTTGCCGGTTGCGGGTGACACGGTTTTGAGGTTGCTCATGCCCCACCAGCACAAGATGGACAGGGGAATGAGCGACAGCACCCAGGCAAAACCAGCGTTCTGGATGTAGGTGGGCGTGCCTGCGGCAATCTTGCCGAAGATCCAGCCACTGTCCTTGACCAGCGCCTTGGCTTCTCCGCCGAAGGCGCCAAACAGGCCGATAGTCATCACCAGCGGAATGACGATCTGCATGGTGGTCACACCAAAGTTACCCAAGCCCGCGTTCAGGCCCAAAGCCGTGCCCTGCAGCTTTTTGGGAAAGAAGGTGCTGATGTTGGACATGGAGCTGGCAAAGTTGCCGCCCCCCACGCCCGACCACAGCGCCATGAGCTGGAACACCCACAGCGGCCACTCAGGGTGCTGCAGCGCCACGCCGGTGCCAATGGCCGGGGCCAGCAGCATGGCGGTCGTCAAAAAGATGGTGTTGCGTCCACCCGCCATGCGAATCAAAAAGCTGGCCGGGATGCGCATGGTGGCACCCGAGATGCCAGAGATGGCCGTCAGCGTGAACAGCTCCGCCTGGGTAAAGGGGAAGCCCAGGTTGAGCATCTGCACAGTGATGATGCCCCACATGCCCCAGACAGCGAAGCCACACAGCAGGGCCGGGATGGAGAGCCAGAGGTTGCGGTAGGCGATGGACTTGCCAGTGCTTGCCCAGAAGCGCTCGTCTTCCGGGCGCCAGTCGGCAATGTCAGCGCGCGAAGGTGTGGTGGTGCTCATGGTGGCGTCCTAGCTTTGGAGGGAAAAGTTCTTGGCGTTCTGGCCCATGACTTCGGTCTTGCGCACCTCGGTCCAGTACATCCAGATGAGCGACACCCAGACCACGCCGTACATCAGCATGAAAGCGCTGGAGCGGATGCCGGTCAGGTCCATCAACACGCCGAACAGAATGGGCAACACAAAGCCACCCAAGCCGCCGGCCAGGCCCACGATGCCGCTGATGGCGCCGATGTTGTGCGAGTAGTCGTCGCTGATGTACTTGAAGACGCTGGCCTTGCCGAAGGCAAACGCAATGCCCAGGATGAACATCAAGCCGGTGAACACATAGACGTTGAGGCCGATGTGGAAGGTGCTGGGGCCGTTCACGGTCATCACGGTGAAGTCGGTCTGCGGGTAGGACAGCAGGAACAGGCAAATCCAGCTCACCCACAGCACCCACCAGGTCACGCTGTGGGCGCCGTATTTGTCCGACAGCACGCCGCCAAAGGCACGCAACACGCCACCGGGCAGCGAGAAGCAAGCCGCCAGCAGCGCCGCCACGCGGATGTCCAGACCGAACTCGCCCACGTAGTACTGCACCATCCAGAGCGCCAGCGCCACATAGCCGCCAAACACAATGCTGTAGTACTGGCAGTACTTGATGACCTTGGGGTCCTTCAGTGCTTTGAGCTGATCGGTGAACTTGACGTTGTTGGGCACCAGGTGCGCCGGGTCACTGTGGCTGAACAGCCAGAACAAGACCAGCGTACCGAGCATGATGGCTGCGTACACCTGCGGCACCATGGCCCAGCCGAAGGCCACCAGGATGACGGGGGCCACGAACTTGTTGACCGCCGAGCCTGAGTTGCCCGCGCCATAAATGCCCATGGCGGTACCTTGCTTGGCCTTGGGGAACCAGCGCGCCACATAAGGCGTGCCCACCGAGAACGATCCACCCGCCAGGCCCACAAACAGGCCGATGGTGATGAAGTGCCAGTATTCGGTGGCGTAGGCCATCAGCCAGATGGCCGGCACCGTAATGGCCATCAGCACCGCCATGACGATGCGGCCACCAAAGCGGTCGGTCCAGATGCCCAGCGGCACGCGGATCAGCGAGCCGGTGAGCACCGGCGTGGCGGTGAGCAAGCCGAACTCGGTGGCGTTGAGGTTCAGCATTTTCTTGATCGGGATGCCGATCACGCCGAACATCATCCACACCATAAAACACACGGTAAATGCCAGGGTGCTGACGATCAGCACCGACCAGGCTTTACGTGCGTTGCTTAAATCAGAAGCCATATTCCATCTCCTAGGGATGGAATGACTGTCGCGGTTTGTGGGCTGCTTGCCCATACGCCGTTGGAACAAGTAGCAACCGGAAAAGAACTATGCCCCAATTTTCAGGCCTAGTTCTAAAGGCTTAGTGACCGTCGAATGGTCAAGAAGACTGATCTAAATCAAACCAATCCTTGTGCGGCTGCGTAAACAGCAGCTTGCACTCGAGAAGTTAGCTGCAGCTTGCGCAGGATAGCTTGCACGTGAACCTTGACCGTAGTCTCGGCAATATCCAATTGACGAGCAATTAGCTTGTTACTGTCTCCGTGCGCAACAAGCAACAGAATTTCTCGTTCACGGGCAGACAAGGCATTCTCCAAGCTTGGACGTGTATCTGCCATTGGAGACAAGACCTCCTGCCGGGAAGTCACCATTTGCTTAGTACGGAATGCGGCCACGAACTTTGTCATCATCTCAGGGCTTATCACCGGCTCACCTGCTAGCACACGCACAATTGCCTGGCAAAGCTGATCAGACTCCACAGTCTTAAGTAGATAGCCATCCGCCCCAGCCTGCATTGCAGCAGCCAAATCCTCTTCGTTCTCACTCACGGTAAGCATTAGGATGCGAGCGCGAGCAAAAGCCTGTTTAAGTGCACCGATGCCGTCGATCCCGCGTACCCCCGGTAAGTGGTTATCCAGCAAAACCAGGTCGGGTTCTATTTGTCCCGCAGATCGCAGCGCCTGACCCAGATCAGCGGCTTCACCGACAACATCGAAACGACCATCCTGCTTAAGAAGCGCAATGAGTCCACGACGAAATAAGTTGTGGTCATCGACGACCAACAGTTGAATCAGGCGCATGAGTTAATCCAGTAGAGTCAAAGTGCCAACGCAGCTGGCGTGTTCACAGGATGTTCTGGTAAGCGGAGCTGAACACGAGTTCCCTTTCCAAGCGTTGAACTAACGCTCACCGTCGCACCAATCGCCTGGGCGCGCTCCTTCATGATGTGTCGTCCGACGTGCTGACTGCCAAGCATCGCATCGGTGGGAAAGCCGACGCCATTGTCCTGAACCGTAAACGACCAGAACTGCCCCTTGTCAACCTCGAGCACGACTGCTGTTGCATGCGCGTGTTTGCGTACGTTGGACAGGGCTTCTTGTACAACGTGCAAGACCTGCACCTGAACGTCTGAGGGCAATGGTAGGCCCGCTCCTTTTACTGCGATTTCTGTGTGTATTCCAGTTTGATGACGGAACTTCTGCAGAGTTTCCTGCAGCGCAGCCTCGATGTCGTCTGTGTTGGTGCGGGTTCGGAAATGCACTAGCAACTCACGTACATCACCAATACTTTCCTTCAAACCTGCATCGAGTTCGTCCAATGCTGCTTGCATCTGCGGGCCTTGTTCCTTGTCTGCGGCACTACGAAGCAGCTGCACCTGAATTTTTAAAAAAGCCAATGACTGCGCAATCGAATCGTGCAGTTCCCGCGCCAGCAAAGCTCGCTCCTCTCCCACTGCGGCTTCTCGCTCCAATGCCGACGCGCGCAGTCCCTCCAGTGCGCTGGCCAAATGGCTTGCCAAAGCATCTACAAGCACCTCTTCGTCTTTAGACAATAAGACTGTCTTTCGGTAGAACAGATCAATTTCACCGAGCAACCGGCTCTGCAGCCGGATGGGCACACTCACTAGGCTTTCGTAACCCGCCTTTGCACAGTGGCGCATTGGCGCGGCGTCAGCGTTCTGGATAGGTATCACACGTGTACGGGCTTCCTGCTGCAAGCTACCACAAGCACAAGCACCGGCTAAAAGGCTGCGTTCTTCATCCAGCATGTCTTGCGGAAAACAGTCCGATGCCAACATCAGATAGCGCTGATTCGCATCGTCAGACCAACGCAATGTCACAGCGTCGGCCCCCATCACAACGCGCAAACGCTGAGCAAAGCCCTTCGACATTTCCTCAATTGAATTTACGCCTGCCAAAAACGCACTAAAGTCATACAAGGTCTCGATACGCGCGCGCTGCGCCTCAATGTGCTGAGTTTTTAATTGCACTTGGGCTTCCAATCCATCCACCATATCTTGCAAGCGTTCCGCCATGCCATTGAAGCCTTCGGCAACCAATCCAAATTCATCTTTGCTATCCACTTCAATGCGTGCTTGAAAGTCTCCCTCCTCTACACGTCGTAAACCTTTCTGCAATTGACCCAGTGGATTGATCACGTACAGATAGCCGGTGTAGAGCATGACGACTGCGGCAAAGATGGCCAGGACCATCATCACAAACTGAAACAAGTTCAGCAGGGCAGTCAGCTTGGCAAGCTGGTGTTCTATGGAACTGACCAAGGCATCAATTGCGGCAACGAGCGCATTTGTGGAGAGAAGAATTGCGTCGGGCTGCGCTGCGACACCCGATACCCAACCAGCTCGCTGTTCGGTCCAAAGGTCTTGCACTGCGTTGAACTTGCGTCTTACCACCGGATCCCAGGGCACAAATAGAGGTCGAGATGGATCGCCTTGTTCCAGAATTCGCAAGTTCTGGTCAAAGTCAGCGATACGCGCCATCCGTTGACTCTCGGCAATGCCAGCTTGAATCTCGCTGGCCATGCGCCAAGTCTGCATCCGCATGCGCCCTGCTTCGTTTACCGAAGCCGCCCCACCTTCCAACTGCCAAGTTACCCAAAGTGTCAGGCCAATCGAAGTGAGCGCCACCACCAGCAAAGCGACGCCTATTCGCACCAATTTCCTGGAGAGTGATGTGCTGTTTTTCGTTGGCATGTGTAAGTCGATATTCTTTAGTGATTATCGACATGCAGCAACGATGGATATTGATATGCGTCAATTTCTTAGACGTGCATTGCAACTACAGGTCTGCTAAAATTTGGACAACATAACCGCCACGCCTCTGCCTCCAGCATGCGCAACCTTGGCGGTTTTTTTATGCATGTTTCCAGCATGAAATGCGTCGCCTCGGGAGGAATGTCCGCGGGTTTACCGGGATGGTTCGCGCTATTGAACGGCTTACGTTTTCCTCAAACATCAGCAAATTTCTAAGCTCCCCCCAAAATTGGAGCTCAGCCCGCAACGACGCTCAATGAACCTCCTAATCACCAAAGCAGCCGGACAACGAGCGGCCTCTTCACCGCGAGACGCTCAGCTTGTCTGGCATTGAAATCTAATTCCAGAAGCCTTGACAAAACCTTTGCCGCATCACGTCGTCCCCAAGTACACACCGCAACCAAATATCCAGTGAGAAGGGACCAAGATGCCAAAACAGCATCTCCAACAATTTGACAGATTGGAGACTTACATTCGCCCAATAGTGACATCAAGAGGGGTTGCAGAAGTAACACTGCCAAAATGCCAAGGGATAGTGAAATGGACAATCCAAAGTTGCCAGCAATTGGCGACAACGGTGCTGGCTCCAGCCCTTCCTCTGAAATGCGGCAACCCGGTGAATGCAGTAGTCGCCAGGCATCGCGTTCCGTCAAAAAGTCTTGCCTGATCAAATACTCCAGAAGTCGGGTACTGGCATCGTCTATATAAAACCCGAACCGAATGCGAACGACCAATGCCTTAAGTCTCACCCAATCAGACCGGCTTAGGTTGAGAGCGGTATGTGCATATTTCCTCTTGATGCAAAAGAACCGCATTGCGTGAAACGGACTGCGACGTATCTGCCACCAAGGGAAGTCTGTACCTAGCATTCGAGCATATTGCTCACCCATTTCATTCTGCTGACTGCTTTGGAGCCTTTCCAAGGCCTCCATTGGACTGTCAACTGATGGCAGTTTCGAAACCTTGCTCTCCAGCTCGATCAGCACCGCCGCCAACTTGGAATCCTGGCTCGTCATGGGTCGATTCAGGGCGTTGACTGTGACAACAAATCTACAAGAGATGGGACCTTCATCTTTGCGTCACGCGGCATGAGCTCTGCCATTCTCAACAGTTTAATAATCAGCGATCCCTTGACCTCATCCGATACTTCGAGTCGATGTTTCTCAAGTAAATCTGACACTATTGAGACGGCAACACCAAGCTGCGCGGCGTCTTTGAATGACAAAGTGACATCACCATGCTTGCCTAAAAGCACGTAGTCAACATCTACACCGACACCACTGATTGCATCCAGAAATGGAAGTGTTGGAAGGTACAGCCCCTTTTCGTATCGATTGGGTGTCATCCGGTTCGTCCCAGCAAACGCCGCAATCTCTTCCTGATTCAATTTGAGGCGCTCCCGTTCTTCCCGCAGTCGAACGCCCATGCCTTCAATTTTCATAAAGAAACCTCTTGAAAATTTCACAATTAAGTGAAAGAATTGCCACAATTATGTCGCAACACACAGTGAAGCTCAAGAATTTGGAAGAAATTCGCCAGTGCTTCGAGGAAAACGGCGTGAGCGTTGCCGAATGGGCAAGGGATAAGGGGTTTTCGTTACCACTGGTGTACTCAGTACTTAGTGGGCGAAGCCAAGCTCGTCGTGGCGAGAGCTTCAAAATTGGTGTCGCTCTGGGGCTACGACCACAACCCAAAAACACAAAGCTTTTTGAGGGGATGCGTTCGCCGTCCCTTGGTTTCGGACCTATCCACCTAATCGAGGAGGGACAAAAGGCGTAGAAAGCAAAACGCCGATCAAAAGACCGGCGCTGCCGAAAAGCTGGTGAAAACTTAACTAGGTTTCGGACCCTGGTTCAAGTATCTCCCCTTCTTTCGGCGTCGTCAAGTGCCATCCAGGTGCTGGCGCGAGCCTGCCCCAAATTTAGCGAGAGTACCCATGAACTCAGCAGTCCAAGGCACGCGTGTGCCATCCCAGTCACAACTGAAAGATGCGCGAGAAGACCGAGTCCCCAACAAAACCAAGGAACCGAAGGTCAAAGGAGAGCTAAAACGCCAACGAGCGTTTCTTCTCGAAGGACGTGGCACTGGCACTGGTGCCGACTATCGGCCATTTATCCAGATTGAGCGCAGCGGTTTTCAATCCCGGGGAAGATCACATCTTGTCTTCAACGAGACTATTGGTCGATTCCATCACTTGCTGAGCGACTTGGAGTTACTGATCTTCCTATGGATTTGGTCGCTACGGCCAGTCGACTGCCGCGAGCAGTTTCCATTGCAGGTCTATGAATATGACCCCGCGTTCCCACTCATGAAAACAAAACCCAGGGGGACTGCCGAAATAGCAGGCAGCCTGGGCTTGAAACATCCGCAGATTACCAAGACGAATCCCCGTGTTATGACCACGGATTTCTTGGTGAACTTTAGGGATGCCACCCTCTTATCCATCCATGCCAAATACCTGAAAGAAATTGAAGAGGGGCCGGAGCGCGCTCACCAACTGCGAAGTATCGAGAGGACCTATTGGGGCGATCGGAAAGTGCGTCACATCGTCATGACAGAGACGCCGTTCACTTCATTACTAGCCACGCGGATGATGTGGGCCATCGATGGAATGAAGTGGTTGGCTAAAGA
This sequence comes from Rhodoferax bucti, assembly GCF_005876985.1. Classification (GTDB taxonomy): domain Bacteria; phylum Pseudomonadota; class Gammaproteobacteria; order Burkholderiales; family Burkholderiaceae_C; genus Allorhodoferax; species Allorhodoferax bucti. The sequence continues at coordinate 4,284 of NZ_VAHD01000002.1, read as the reverse complement.
CATCGATGTAAACAGCATTCTGGATTGTTTGAGCAAAACTCCATCAGAAGCCTAAATTGGCGATCGTCTGAGTATCTGCGCTCAACGACTCGGCTTGAGCGATGAAACCGTAGTCATTGGGTTCAAGTATGCGGTTCTTACAAGACTCTGGATCCCGCAAAATCCCAGCCAAGACTATGACTTGGGACTTCCCTGGCTTGGGAAACGCGCTCGCACCCACAACGCGACTTCATCTCGCACATGTCGGATGCCGGGCCTATGACCACGCCCAATCAACTCATCTTGGTTCCGCCCGGTATTGCAAATTTTAGGGCTGGAATCCACCGTGTTGTGGCCGCCTCTGAGCGGCACGGGCAATTCGTCGCGCTGTTCTGGTTAGGAGAAGCCGATAAGGAAAAGACAGCAGGAATACATAAACACTGCAAGAAGCCGCGGGTTCACTCTTGGAGATCCGTTACTCAGCACCTGCAATCCCAGATGTTTCAGCACGTCCCTGAAACCGCAACCGACGCATCAAAACCGAGCAACCGGCACCGGGAATCAGCTTTGGAGCGCAAAAGCTACAAACGCAACAAAGAGATTTTGACCAGCCTTGTGGAACCCGAAACCTTGGTTGCGATGCTATGTCTCGGGTTGTGGAAAACAAAAGTAGATGAAGCTGCGGCACAGCACAAAGTAAATGCCACAACGGTAGTGCGACTTCTCGCACGCTATTTCACCCTAAAAATGGACATAGAACTGGCCAGTGAAGACCGGTATTGGTGTAGAGGGGTTCGGCGCAAAGTCACCCAAAAGTTAGGCCGACCAGCAGACCGCTTCAAGACGGGGCACCGTCAGAGTGCAGAGGGTCGAAATGTCACAGAAACAGATAAGACCTGTATCAAGGCTCACTACGAAAGTTTGGCGAATCAAACCGTTTCCAAGAGCGCGATGTACAACAGCTTTCTGTTGAACTTCGGGCCAAAGAAGATCACCACAAACCCGAATGGTGGCATAGAAATTCAGGCTGACGCTTCCATTCCGACAATTTCCGAAAGGCAGTTCAGATATCACCTGAGTCAAATTGTGGGTGAACTCAAACTGCTTCAAACCGAAGCAGGTGAGCGCAGGATCAACCTCTCACATCGACCCGCACTAGGAAGTGCCAGAGATCGCATTCCCTATCCAGGCCATACCTATATTGTTGATGCCACCGTGGCCGATGTGTATTTGATCAGCGCGTTTGATCGACGACGCTTAATAGGCAGGCCTGTCATCTATTTGGTGGTTGACGCATTCTCGTCCTTGATAGTTGGAGTACATGTGGCGCTCGAAGGTCCGAATTTGGATCAAGCACGCATTGCTATGTGTAGAGCTATTTCGGACAAAGGTCGGTGGTTGTCGTGGCTCGGGGTGCAAGAACTCGCCCACCTTATGCCGCAAGGATGCGTGCCCACGTTCTGGCTGGCAGACAGAGGAGAGCTGCACAGCAAAGGCAGTCGAGGAATTCAGCTTGAACTGAGGACAAACCTCAGTATCGCCGGCGCCTACCGAGCAGATTGGAAGGCCCTCGTTGAGCGCACCTTTGGAGTTCTCAACACAAAGTTCATTCATTGGATACCAGGTGCCGTTACAGAACGCATCCGTGAGAGGGGTACGCGTGACACCCGATTGGACGCGGTGCTGACCATCAAAGAATTCACGCGACTGCTGGTCAGACGAATTGCGATTCTGAACTTGACCAAAAACATGAGTGGCCATCTGAGCTCGGCTTTCATCACACGAGAGGTAGTTCCAAACCCACTTGGCTTCTGGTCTGATGGAATCGCCAACAAACACGGCAGTGCCGTGTTTTTAGATCACGAGACTGCAATGAGAAAGACGTTAATCCATAAGGAAGCTAAGTTAACTCGAACCGGGATCATCGACGACAAGTGGGAATACGCCGCACCATGGATGAACGACCATCCATCAGTGAAACTGGCGGGCTTTGGAGATCAATTGCCCGTCGGGTTAATAACCTCGCCGGATGATTCTTCGGCAGCTTGGTGTCTTCTACCAGAGGAAACCTTGATGCGTGAAATTCGATTCAAACGTCCACTGGCTGACGCAAATCTATTTTGCGTCGAAGACTTCCGTGAAGTCTATGAAGTGAAACGCTTTGTTGGCGAGGACATGGTAGATGACACCAAGGCCGAAAGCCTGGATATCCAGCGACAGAATGCTGACGAACTCAAGGAAGCAATAGCAGTCACGAAAGCGGCCAACCAGGCGCAACCAATCAGCAAACAGTTAAAAGGAAATGGCATCAAAGCGAATCGCCAGGCAGAGGGCGAACGAGTCGATGCAACCCAAATATCAGAGCAACCTCTTTCGCAAGCGCACGAAACACCTCCTGCAAAATCGGCGCCTATCGAAGCCGAGAGCGGAGAAAGTGAAACTGACGCCTACTTTGCACGCTTGGCCGAGCAACTCGATTCATGGGGTACCCCATGAGGGAGAAAGCAAAATACATCACCGAAGACCTGCCGCCACATTACAGGGGCAATCCGCTCATTGAAGCATTGCCTCCAATTTTGCGGCCTGCAGAACTCGACGCCTTACTGCTGAATCGCCCCGCGACCAACTTCGCAGAAATACGCAAACTCCCCATGCATATCCGCCTGCACGCCATGACGGAAATGGATGCTCTCTACATTCCTCGACCCAACTTGTCGGAAATGGAGTCGGAAATTAGCCTTCTCATGCGATCCGGCTATCTAAGGCGAAATCCTACACTGGCTAAGACTAATCAGAGCATATACACAACCCGTGAGCGCATGCGACTTCAGGGGGGATCATTTTCGTCATTACCACCTTGCCTGATTTGCACGGCACTTAGTGGGTCAGGAAAGACTAGAGCTATTCGGTCGATTCTCTCGCTGACACCGCAAGTCATCCAGCATGTGAAATACGATCGCAAAAGATTTGCACAAACCCAAATAGCCTGGCTATCGCTGGACGCGCCTATCAGTGGCTCACCACGCGGGCTCATGCTTAGATTCTTTGCATCTGTAGACAAGGCTCTGGGGCTTGAAGGACCGATGAGCTACGTCAGCCAGTACGGTCGTGTCCGCATGTCGATCGACCAACAGATACAAGAGTTCGCGCAGATTGCGTCGACTTATCACATCGGTTTGATCCACATTGATGATCTGCAGCGAGTTCTGGATGGTGGAAAAAAGCAAGGCCGTCTGATCTTGGACATGCTGATTCAACTGACGAATGTTGTGAAGGTCCCTCTGGTCTTTAGCGGCACACATCAACTCGTACGCGTATTGGCAGGTTCACTGGAAGCAGCTCGACGTTGCTCATCGGGAGGGCAAATTGACTTTGCACTTCCCTCATCACCCAAGGATCCACACTTTCTCTTGTTGGTCAAAGCACTCTCAGCTCACCAATATATGGATGAAATCGTTAAATTTGACGAAACCTGGGCAGCAAAATTCTTTGAACTCACACTGGGACTCCCCGCAGTCTTGATCTGTGTGTTCACCCAAGCGCAAAAGATTGCCTTGCGCTCGGGCGCCCGCAGTCTGGAGCTAGTTCATCTCGACATGGCGTTCGAACGCCACTGTGCTTTGCTTAAGCCAGCGTTGCTAGCGCTTCGCAGCGACGACCCCTATCGCTTCCAGGCCTACGAAGATCTCTTGCCTGCGAAAGCACAGTTGGACTTGGAGAACGCACGACTTTACCGAGCGGGAAAACTTGTTGATGTGGCCAAACGATGAACGACATTCAGCACTATCTTCCACAAGTTAGGGCTTCACTGTGTGGAAACTTTCCATCCCCGCATGCTGGCGAAACTCTTTTCAGTGTGTGCTCTCGCTTTCATCAGCTCACGGCATGGCGCAAGCAATCACTAACAGGCATCCTCCTGTTCGATGCACCTAGAGCCAGTAGAAAACGGTGTATTCCAACAGGTCTACACACTTTGACCAGCTGCCTTCCAGAAGTTTTCAGTTCGGTACAAACAACACTGCAGCACCATACGGTTGGAACACTCTATCTACGCTTTATGACGGCGGATCAGTCGCGACGTGCCTCCAATGCCTGCACTGTGCTCTTGCATGCAAGGACCAGATTTTCCTTCGACTGGGCAAGTAGCCGATTTGAACATCAGCATCCCTTGCGACTTTTGGGCTGCTGCCGGTTTCAAAGACACTTTGTTAAGGTTGTCGATGAAACAGGAGATTGCAAATGGCAACGAGAAGGCAATTCAGCCGGGAGTTCAAGGTTGAAGCTGTAAAGCTGGTAACTGAACGC
>NZ_VAHD01000001.1:1342500-1344605 GCF_005876985.1 Rhodoferax bucti | reverse complement strand
CTTGCTGTGATCAGCGAAGCCTCAAATTATGACACACTTTTTAAGTCGCCGTCAAACTTAGCGAACATTTCTTGCTTTTTTTAGCACTGCTACCAGCACTAAAAAAAACACCCCGCCACTTGACGGGGTGTTTCTCACTGTAAATAGCCTGACGATGACCTACTTTCACACGGGGATCCGCACTATCATCGGCGCTGACTCGTTTCACTGTCCTGTTCGGGATGGGAAGGAGTGGTACCAAGTCGCTATGGTCGTCAGGCATAACTTTTTGTCACCCAGACACAAGGTCTAGGCAACCAATTTATAGAGCTAATCAGCTTGTCTTTTACGACGCCATCTCGCTTAGAGATGGTCATTTGAATGCGTCAACTTGGCATAACTTCCTTGAAACACTTACGTGCATCAAAGTTATAGGGTCAAGCCGCACGAGCAATTAGTATCAGTTAGCTTAACGCATTACTGCGCTTCCACACCTGACCTATCAACGTCCTGGTCTTGAACGACTCTTCAGGGGGCTCAAGGCCCCGGCAGATCTCATCTTGAAACGAGTTTCCCGCTTAGATGCTTTCAGCGGTTATCTCTTCCACACTTAGCTACTCGGCAATGCCACTGGCGTGACAACCGATACACCAGAGGTGTGTCCACTCCGGTCCTCTCGTACTAGGAGCAGGCTTCCTCAAATCTGCAGCGCCCACGGAAGATAGGGACCAAACTGTCTCACGACGTTTTAAACCCAGCTCACGTACCTCTTTAAATGGCGAACAGCCATACCCTTGGGACCGGCTACAGCCCCAGGATGAGATGAGCCGACATCGAGGTGCCAAACACCGCCGTCGATATGAACTCTTGGGCGGTATCAGCCTGTTATCCCCAGAGTACCTTTTATCCGTTGAGCGATGGCCCTTCCATACAGAACCACCGGATCACTATGTCCTGCTTTCGCATCTGCTCGACTTGTCAGTCTCGCAGTTAAGCACGCTTATGCCATTGCACTATCATCACGATGTCCGACCGTAACTAGCGTACCTTCGAACTCCTCCGTTACGCTTTGGGAGGAGACCGCCCCAGTCAAACTGCCTACCATGCACTGTCCCCGATCCAGATAATGGACCTAGGTTAGAACCTCAAACACACCAGGGTGGTATTTCAACGTTGGCTCCATAAGATCTAGCGACCCTACTTCAAAGCCTCCCACCTATCCTACACAGATCTGTTCAAAGTCCAATACAAAGCTACAGTAAAGGTTCATGGGGTCTTTCCGTCTTTCCGCGGGGAGATTGCATCATCACAAACATTTCAACTTCGCTGAGTCTCGGGAGGAGACAGTGTGGCCATCGTTACGCCATTCGTGCAGGTCGGAACTTACCCGACAAGGAATTTCGCTACCTTAGGACCGTTATAGTTACGGCCGCCGTTTACTGGGACTTCAATCAAGAGCTTGCACCCCATCATTTAATCTTCCAGCACCGGGCAGGCGTCACACCCTATACGTCCACTTTCGTGTTTGCAGAGTGCTGTGTTTTTAATAAACAGTCGCAGCCACCGATTTTTTGCAACCTCATTGGGCTCCATCCGCGAGGGACTTCACCTACTAAAGGCACACCTTCTTCCGAAGTTACGGTGTCAATTTGCCGAGTTCCTTCTCCCGAGTTCTCTCAAGCGCCTTAGAATACTCATCTCGCGCACCAGTGTCGGTTTGCGGTACGGTCGTGTGTAGCTGAAGCTTAGTGGCTTTTCCTGGAAGCAGGGTATCACTCACTTCGAGTGCAAGCACTCTCGTTATCACTCCTCATCTAAGCCCGGCGGATTTGCCTACCAGGCACGACTACAAGCTTGAACCAACATGTCCAACAGTTGGCTGAGTTAACCTTCTCCGTCCCCACATCGCACTACACATCGGTACAGGAATATTGACCTGTTTCCCATCAGCTACGCATCTCTGCCTCGCCTTAGGGGCCGACTCACTCTACGCCGATGAACGTTGCGTAGAAAACCTTGCGCTTACGGCGAGGGGGCTTTTCACCCCCTTTAACGCTACTCATGTCAGCATTCGCACTTCTGATACCTCCAGCATGCTTTACAACACACCTTCACAGGCTTACAGA
>NZ_VAHD01000001.1:0-1337500 GCF_005876985.1 Rhodoferax bucti | reverse complement strand
GTAGTCAATAACGAATTGCGTATTTCGCTCACCCACGTTCATTGTGGTAAATCCGGCCATCACTTGCGCACCACCAAATATTTTGGCTTGCATAGTTTCACGCCGCGCACCGAGTTTCAACATTTCATTAATCAGCAACTCCATGGCAAACGAGCCATATCGCCCTGAGCCATCACCACCCTCGCCGTCGGGCAGCATGAAATGGTTCATCCCTCCGACTCGTGCCTTCCCGTCCCAAATACAAGCGGCAATGCACGAACCCAAAACCGTCATGATGACAATGTCTTCATTCGATACGAAATATTCGCCCGGCAAAACTTTCACGGCATCGTATTGAAAATGGTGATCTGCATAAAAAAAGGAGGCCTCTCCAGGCTTGCGTGGTTGAGACTTCAATTGATCAACACGCGAAACTCGTCCACTCGCTAGAACTTTAGGAGCAAGACTGCCAGATGCTGCGGCACCTTTAATCAAAGTCGAGTTTTGGGAGAAGGAGTTTATGGCCATTTTCGATCTCGATTAATGCGCCATTACACGCGCTCGTAAACAGTCTTCCCTTTAAGGGCAAACAAATCTCTCGAATCACTGAAATTTTCAGCATGTCCTACAAACAGGAGTCCGCCCGGCTTCATGACTTTGTGAATACGCTCAAGCACTTGACGTTGCGTCGACGCGTCAAAGTAAATCATGACATTACGGCAAAAAACAACGTCAAAGGCTTCTTTAAAGGGCCAATCATTGCGAATCAAGTTAACCATTAAAAAATCGATCTTCGATCTTAATTCGGTTTTAACCCTTGCCATTCCGCCATTCTCACCCTTACCACGCAAGAAGAAACGTTGTAAACGCGCTTGATCTAACCCTTTTAACGACTCCAAACGATAAACACCTTGAGATGCTGTTCGCAAGACTTTGGAATCTATATCACTCGCTGCTATAGAGAAAGCGCCGTTCAAGCCTAACGCTTCTGCAGCAGTGATTGCTATGGAATAAGGCTCTTCGCCCGTTGAGGCCGCGCTACACCATATCTTGCAACCACCAGGCGTTTTACCAGATTTCAAATACTCATTAAGTATGTGAAAGTGATGCGCCTCCCGAAAAAATGAAGTCAGGTTAGTCGTAAGTGCATTAACGAACTCTTGCCATTCAACCCCATCCGCAGCTGACTCGAGCCACTGCAGGTAGTCTTTGAAGCTTTGGTGGCCTGTCTCCCGTAGCCGACGGGAAAGTCGGCTGTAAACCATGGCATGTTTACCGTCATGCAAACTGATGCCGGCACGTTGATAAATCAGCTTTTGAACATGATCAAAGTCTGCATTTGTCCAATGAAACTCTCGACCTTGCATTCCCTCGGCTGAACTTATCGCCATTAGCTTCTTTCAAAGACTTTAAATAGGTCTATCGTGTACCAATCTGCTTAGAGCTGATCGGTAGTTGACACCAACCCCATTTCCGGAGCCGACATCAGTTTTTCAATATCTAAAAGTATCAACATACGCTCTCCAACGGAGCCCAAACCCAACACTGCAGAACTATCTATCACTGACTCAATATCAGGAGCAACCTTCAAACTTTCAGGAGGCAACTCCATGACATCGCTCACAGAGTCGACCACGATACCCACGATCCGATTCCGCAAGTTCAAGACAATGACAACAGTAAAAGAGTTGTACTCTGACTTGGAGCAGTTAAATTTGAGTCGCATATCCACGATAGGAACAATTGTCCCGCGCAAATTCACTACGCCTTTAATGAAGGATGGCGCATTGGCCACTCTAGTCGGGGGCTCATAGCCTCTGATTTCTTGTACCTTCAATATATCAATGCCATATTCCTCCTGATCCAATCGGAAGGTCAGATACTCACGTGCGCCACTCGTAGTGAGTTCATTTAGTTTTTCCATCATTCCCATGAGAGTCTCCTAGGTCTACGCGATTTAGTGGCGAGATCTGCGCACCAATGCACCGGTGTCAAGAATCAAAGCCACTTTTCCATCACCAAGAATCGTGGCACCCGAGACATTCGGCACCTTCCGGTAGTTCGACTCCAAGTTCTTCACGACGACTTGTTGTTGCCCCAGTAGCTCATCTACTAGCAGAGCAACCCTATTGCCATCCGCTTCGACAACAACCATGATGTCGCTGGACTTTTCAAAATCAAATCGAGGAATCTGGAACACTTTCTCCAGCTCAATGACAGGCATATATTCGTCTCGAACCTTGACCAACTGTGACCCTTGCCCCACGGTACTAACCGCGTCTGCTTTCACCTGGAAAGACTCAATGACAGAGGAAAGTGGCAAGATATAAACCTCTTCGCCAACACCCACTGACATGCCATCCATAATGGCCAGAGTAAGAGGCAGCCGAACGGAAACCTTCATTCCGTAGCCTTCAGCAGAGTCGATGTCTACAGTACCGTTCAGTGCAGTGATATTTTTCTTGACCACATCCATACCGACACCACGTCCCGATACGTCAGTAACTACAGCTGCCGTTGAGAAGCCTGGGGCAAAAATAAGCTGCCACACATCCGCATCCGACATCTGATCCGATACATCCAAGCCCCGCTCACGCGCCTTATTGAGGATCTTGGTACGGGACAGCCCCCTACCATCGTCACGAACTTCGATGACGATCGAGCCGCCTTGATGGGATGCAGAGAGGGTGATCGTGCCGGACTCCGACTTTCCAGCAGCAACACGCTCTGAAGGCAGCTCGATGCCGTGATCACAACTATTGCGAACCAAGTGCGTCAAAGGATCGGTGATTTTTTCCACCAGACCCTTGTCCAATTCAGTTGCCTCGCCTTGGGTGACAAATTCAACCTTCTTGCCCAACTTGCCCGCCAAGTCGCGCAACATTCTAGGGAAGCGGCTAAATACGATAGACATCGGGATCATTCGGATCGACATCACAGACTCTTGCAAGTCTCGCGTATTGCGATCCAAATCGGCCAACCCAGTTAACAACTGTTGGTAAACAGCAGGGTCCAACGCTCGACTATTTTGGGCGAGCATTGCTTGGGTAATCACGAGCTCACCCACCAAGTTAATCAGCTGATCAACCTTGCTTATTGCCACGCGGATAGTGGCGGCCTCTGGCTGAGCCGCGCTGGCAGGATTCTGCTTAACAGCCGCTTTAACCATGGGAGCAACCTCATGAGAGGAAGCTGCCGGCGCAGCAATCACATCCGGCTGCTCGGACGGAACACCGGGCGCTCCATCAAAAAACCCGAACCCTGCCTCAGGCACAGGCTTGGAATCAACGGGAGCCGCCACCTGACCAGGAGAACCAGCCGCACCCTCAAAAAAGCCGAAGCCCTCGTCTTTAGCGGGGGAAGCTACAACCCGAGCAGATATCTTGACTCGTTCGCGCGACACATGAAAGGCAAACAAATCGAGCAAATCATCATCTGTTGACGAGGTTTCAGCATGAAAAATCTTCAGTGAGGACTGAGTAGAAACAACTGGAGAAATTGTCCCAAGCCCCGGAATATCTCTAAACAGTTCTTGGATCGCATCCGCTTGTTCAGGCTTCTCCAAGGGCCCAATCACAATTTCAAGCTGCCGCAGGCCCTGAGCAGTAGCGACGGGTTGCGACATCGCAACCGGCTTGGGGGCAGGTGCAACCACCGTGGCAGCGACGGCCTTAGGAACATCCAAGGTCCCACCTGCGGCCAATACACTGATTCGCTTGACCAAATCTGCGGTGGGCATTGCCTCACCCTCATCACCCGCCTGGTGCCTCGCAAGCAGACTACGCGACGCATCAGCCGACTCCAGAAGCACATCCACCATGGATGCATTCGGCTGGAGTTCGTGGCGTCGCAAGCGGTCCAATAAAGACTCCATCTGATGCGTCAATTCCGCTACATCTGCAAACCCAAATGTCGCGGCTCCGCCCTTCACAGAGTGGGCACATCGGAATATCCCGTTCAGCTCTTCGTCGTCCGCAGTCTCCAGATTCAAATTCAGCAGCATCTGCTCCATCTGATCCAAATTCTCCCCCGCTTCCTCGAAGAAAATTTGGTAAAACTGGCTGAGGTCAAAGTCCCCACCTGCGCCACCCTCTTGATGCGTTTCGGCCATACCGAGCTCCTTTTATGTGCGATCCAGCGACGTCCGCCGCAGCTTAGCGAATGACTTTTTTAATGACGTCCAATAACTTGGCTGGGTCGAACGGCTTTACCAGCCAACCCGTTGCACCGGCTGCACGTCCCGCTTGCTTCATCAAGTCGCTGGACTCGGTAGTCAGCATCAAAATAGGGGTGGTCTTGAACTGAGGATGTTCCCTCAGCTTCCGAGTCAGGCCCAAACCATCCAATCGCGGCATATTTTGGTCTGTCAAAACCAAATCGAACGTTTGTGTTTGCGCTTTCTCGTAGGCATCTTGCCCGTCCACAGCTTCGACGACTTGGTATCCCGCACCCGTCAAGGTGAAAGAAACCATTTTTCGCATAGAAGGAGAATCATCAACAGCAAGGATTAAAGGCATGAGTGGCTCCGAAAGAAATCGCTATAAATTTTTTGAAGTTTAGAAAAGCTCAATGGAACCTGCGTCCATTTCGTCTTGCGTAACAGGATTGGGGCGCTCAGGCACCTCTTCTACGAAGGGCACCGCTTCGCCGTCTTCGCTGCCCATAGACTCAGAGGCCAAGCGATATGCACAACCCTGCAATATTTTCGAGGTGTGTACGATCAATTGAGAGGCCATGTCTTGGAACTGGAGCTCCGTCACGGCTGCGCGCAAAGCACTACGGACTAACTCAAGCTCAGCAGAGCTACCAAGGCTTGGGGATGCGAGGTTGGCGCTTGCGGTCGTGAAGCGTTCCATCAAATTTTCCATGGTGTGCGCAAGGAGACCGTCCAAACGGGTTAAGTCATGGACCACAACCAAAAGGGAGTCTTGCACCTCAGCGACCAACATCACGGGCAGCTGTACAGCCGGAGCAGCAGGTGGCGTCAACGATGGTTCCATTGTCATTCTTCCTCGGTGCCAGTCTTGTTAGCTATCCTACGCCGTATCGGTACGCTTTAAATCCCAACCGACGCTAGGTTAGCAGAAATAACGAATTTTTGGGAAAAATCAATTACTTTGACAGAACAAAAATTTAAATTCCGCACTGACAACACATAATTCAACGCATGATAGCCCCGAAATACGAACCGAATCCATGGGAGAACCCCATAAAAGTGCTGCACTTGGAGGATTCGGACGCGGACCATCACCTGCTCAAGCGGGCTATCCGTGACTCTGGCCTGGACTCCACGGTTCTAAGGGCGGAAACGAAAGACGAGTTGCTGGCGCTGCTAGAGCGCCATGCGTTCGACATCGTTCTCATGGACTACCGATTGCTCGGATTTACAGCGCTGGATGCATGGGATGCCATCTCTGAACGCGCAGATCCGCCACCATGCGTCATCGTCTCAGGGGCTATCGGCGAGTCCGCGGCTGTTTCCGCCATCCAAATGGGCATCAGCGACTATCTTCACAAAGATAATTTGCAGGAAATCGGGCGTGTCGTCCTCCGAGCGCTGCGTTTGCATGAAGCCAACCGACAGCGCGAACAAGCCCTTGCCGATTTACTCGTGTCCGAAAGAAAAATAACGGCTCTCGCACACCACTTGCAAACGTCTCTAGAGCAAGAGCGCGCCGAAATTTCAAGAGAAATACACGATGACATAGGAGGCGCCCTAGCAGCCATACGGCTGGATGTTGCATGGCTCGCCAGACATGCGGATTCCGAAGCCCAACGATCGCATGCAACAGCAGCCCAAGAAATGGTCGGGCAGGCGCTCATCGCTACCCAGCGCATCATGCAAAACACCCGCCCGGCCATTTTGGATCAGGGCTTGGGGCCCAGCATCCACTGGCTTGTCTGCGCGCATAGGCGTCGCACCGGGCAAAAAGTAACGCTGGATTGCAGACTTGACCTTATGCCCTTGCCAGACACCGTGCGCTTGACTGCGTACCGTATCGTGCAGGAGTCTCTGACCAACATCAGCAAGTACGCCCCCGCCGCCGAGGTGAAGATAGACATTTCTAACGAAGGCGGTGTTTTGACTGCCGAAATCACCGACAGTGGCCCGGGGTTTGACGTAAAAACTCTTTCCCAAGCGACTGGCTTCGGCCTGAAGGGACTTAGCGAACGAGCGAGAAGCATAGGCGGCTGGTTGGACATCAGCAGCACACCGGATCGGGGCACGTCCATCAACATGACAGCGCCCTTGGCAAACACAGCCACAACCCCACAACATGAGGAACATCCATGATTCATGTCGTACTGTGCGATGACCACGCCATGATTCGGCGGGGCATACGGGATACGTTGACGGATGCAGGCGATATCGTTGTAACAGGCGAGGCGGGCTCCTACAACGAACTACGCGAGTTGCTGCGCACTGTGGCCTGCGAGGTGCTGGTTCTAGACCTCAACCTGCCCGGGCGGAGTGGATTGGAAATCCTAGCGGCTGTCAAAGAAACGCACCCTCATATCAAAACACTCATTGTTTCAATGTTTGCGGAGGACCAATACGCCATTCGCTGCCTTCGCGCCGGGGCCTCGGGCTACTTGAATAAGGCCGGCGACCCAGCAGACCTTGCCAAAGCCGTTGCAAGCATTCACAGCGGGCGTAAGTATGTCACTCCGGCAGTTTCCGAAATGTTGGTAGACCACCTTGCTGCGCCCAGCAATGAAGCGCTTCACGAACGGCTCTCTGAAAGGGAGCTCCAAACGCTGATCAAAATTGCGTCTGGTAGAAAACTCTCGGATATTGCGGAGGAACTCATGCTCAGCCCGAAAACAGTGAGCGTGTACCGGGCTCGCCTATTAGAAAAATTGGCCCTGAGCAACAACGCAGAGCTTACGGTTTACGCCATCCGGAACGAGCTGGTTTAAGCAGCCACGTCATCCGGACGCAAACAGCGTCAAAATTTTTCCCATTAACGCAGTGAATGGTTGATCCAACATCGGCAGGGTGACCGCAATTCCGACAATTCCAACGACCAGCGTAATCGGGAAACCGATTGCAAAAATATTCATTTGAGGCGCAACCCTGGAAATGATCCCGAGCGCCATATTGGTAAAAATCAGGATGCCCACCATGGGGAGGGCGATCCACAAAGCGCTGGCAAACAGCTCGGCGCCCAGCCGCTGCAACTGCATAGCGGCCAACGCGTCCAAGAAATGCGGAGATACGGGAAAAGCCTCGAAGCTTCGGGTCACCGCCATTAGCACCAGCAAATGGCCATTCATGACCACAAACAACAGCGAAGCCATTTGCGAAAAGAACCGGGCTACCGCACTGGACTGCGTATTCATAGAGGGGTCAAAAAATGCGGCAAAGTTCAAGCCCATCTGAAAGCCGACCACCTCGCCCGCTAGTTCTACGGCGGAAAACACCACGCGAACCGCGAAGCCAATGCTTAAGCCAATCAGCACTTGCTGCACCACCACCGCCAGAGCTTGCGGGTCATTGAATGAAATAACGGATGCATCGGGCAAACTGGCTTGCATGGCCAAAGCCACCAGCAGCGAGAGACCTATTTTCGCCCGGGTAGGAAATGCACGCGAAGACAATACGGGAGCCGCCGTGAACACGGCCAAAACGCGCAAAAATGGCCAAATAATCGGTGATAACCATTGCGCGATCTGCGCTTCGTCAAAAGTAATCACTGGCACCCGTTAGACAACCGAGGCAGGAATAGCCTCCAACATGCGGCGGATGTACTCCACCAACATCGTCAACATCCACGGTCCTGCAATCGCAAAAACGGCAATTACTGCCAATAGTTTGGGAACAAACGCCAAAGTGGCTTCGTGAATCTGCGTAACCGCTTGAAAAAGACTCACCAACAAGCCCACTATGAGTGCGGCACCAAGCACGGGCGCAGACACCATCAGCAGCATCAGCAAGGCTTCCTGCCCCATGGTCAATACGGTCTGTGCATTCATGTGGAGTCCCCTAGGTCACAAAGCTGGCGGCCAACGAGCCGATCAGCAGATTCCAGCCATCCGCCAAAACAAACAGCATCAGCTTGAACGGCAAAGCCACCAAAACGGGCGAAAGCATCATCATGCCCAAAGACATCAGTACACTGGCCACCACGATGTCGATCACCAAAAAGGGGATAAAAATCATAAAACCGATCTGAAAAGCAGACTTCAGCTCACTGATCACAAAAGCGGGCACCAACACCCGAATCGGCGCCGTCTCGGCAGTCACATCGGGGGGCAACTTGGCCAGCTTGGCAAACAACGAAAAGTCAGACTGCCTCGTTTGCTTCACCATGAAGCCACGCACCGGTGCTTCTGCTTTGCGCAAGGCCTCATCAAAAGTCATGGTACCCTGAGAGTAGGGCTCGTAAGCATCGGCGTAAACACGGTCAAACGTAGGGCCCATGACAAACAAGGTCAAAAACAAAGACAAGCCGACAATGACCTGATTTGGTGGCGCAGACTGCGTACCCAGTGCCTGCCGCAACAAAGACAACACAATCACAATGCGGGTGAAGCCCGTCATCATGAGCAAAATGGCCGGGATAAAAGACAACGCCGTGAAAAACAGCAGCGTCTGAATCGGTACCGAGTAATTCACGCCACTCGGCCCAGCCCCTACCAACAGGGGCAACTGCCCAGGCGTTTGTGCAAACACACCGCTCACGCACAGCGACAGCGCGATCCCCCACCCCACACGCCCTGCCAAATGGGCCGCTAACTGATACACACGACGCATATACACCCTAAACCCCAGGGACCGTAGAAGGGCCATCGTAGTCATGCACGACAGTCGGAGCCGCAGCAGTATGCAAACAGGTAATGCCGTTACTACCGACCCCCAAAGTGAGCCACACCCGCGCGCTCTCAGGCCCGACTTCAACAGTCACTACTTTTTGATGCGGCCCAACGGCAACAGCCGAAATCACGCGATTCTGCTGACCAGCAACCCTGGCTGCAGAAGGCACGCGGGCTTTAAGCCAACGAATCAAAAAAGGCATGCACGCCAGCGCAAGCAGGAAAAAAATGACAGGAAGAAACTGCTGATACATCGGCTAATGCGCCGCTTAATTTTTACTGACACGTCGCAGTCGCTCTGAGGGCGTCACAACGTCTGTTAACCGGATACCGAACTTGTCGTTCACCACCACCACTTCGCCTTGCGCGATCAAGTAGCCATTCACCAACACATCCATAGGCTCACCGGCCAATGCGTCAAGCTCCACCACCGAGCCCTGCCCCAACTGAAGGATGTGTTTGATAGGAACCTTGGTACGCCCCAGCTCCACCGAGAGCTGAACAGGAATATCCAACACCATGTTGATATCGTTGACGTGTCCGTCCCCACTAGAGCTAAAGGGCTTGGGGCTATCGCCTGCCAACGGCCCGCCGGGGGCGGGGTCTGCGCCACCGTCACTGGCTTTTTGCTCCAGCAAAGCCTCTGCCCAATCTGCCATGCCGTCGTCGGCAGCGCCTTGTAGATCGTCGGGTTTGTCTTCAGATGGCATTACGTTCTCCCAACCAATTTTGGTCGTTACCGCGAAGCGCTTTTTCTATGCGAATCGCGTATTTGGAATTGTGAGTGCCGTACTGGCACTCGAAAATAGGAACACCGTCCACAGTCGCCTGAATACGCGGCTGACGATCCAACTCAATGAAATCGCCTTTCTTCATGCCCAGCAGTTGCTCCACCGTGGCATCGGCCCGCGCCAACTCTGCCACGATGGTGACCTCTGCGGCTTGAATCTCCCGGGTCAGTACATTCACCCAGCGGCGGTCAACTTCTATCGAGTCGCCCTGCGTGGAGGAGTACAACACATCTCGTATAGGCTCAAGCGTTGAATACGGAAAACTAAAGTGAATTGCGCCGGTGATATCCCCGATTTCCAACTGGAACGAGGTAGAAATCACAATTTCGCTTGGAGTCGCAATATTGGCAAACTGGGGCTGCATCTCAGAGCGCTGGTACTCCAGCTCTAAAGGGTAAATGCCCTTCCACGCCTTCTTGTACTCCGAGGTGATCACATCAACCAGCCGGTTAATCACCCGCTGCTCTGTGGCCGAAAAATCACGCCCTTCAATCCGAGTTTGAAATTTACCGATACCGCCATACAAGGTATCAATCACCCCGAACACGAGTGCAGGCTCACACACCACCAGTCCGCTACCGCGCAAGGGGCGAATGGCCACAATATTGAAATTGGTGGGAACTGCCAGCTCGCGCAAAAACGCGCTGTAGCGCTGGACCACCACCGGCCCCACGGAAATCTCCGGGCTACGACGAATAAAGTTAAATAAGCCAACCCGCAAATTGCGGGCAAACCGCTCATTCACGATTTCCATCGTCGGCATGCGCCCACGAACAATCCGCTCCTGGCTGGAGATGTTGTAAGCACGGACTTCGCCGTGCTCAGCCGCTTCCTCTACGGTCTTCTGGCTCTCGCCAGTGACCCCCTCCAGAAGGGCATCAACTTCTTCCTGGGAAAGAAACGATTCGCTCATAGCAAGCCTTCAAGCCCTTCACTGCACAATAAAGCTGGAAAAGAGCACATTGGTCACAGGGTACTCCACGTGCACCGCCTTTTTCTTTTTCTTCTTGGCTGTGGACTCCTCCTCTTCCTCACCACCACCGAAAGGCACAGACGCCGCACGCAAGATGTCTTCGGCCAACTTCTCTTTGCCTTCCGGCTTGAGCAGCTCCTCCGCATTGCGCTGAGAAATCAGCATAAGCACACTACTCCGGATGGTGGGCAAATAGGCCTTGACGGTGTCGGAGGCATGTGCATCCATCACTTCCAGCGTGATCCCGACCTGCGCCACCCGCTCACCACCGGGGTCTGCCAAGTTCACCACCATGGGGTCCAGCGGCAAATAAACCGGTGGTGTTTTGGGGGCCGCGTGGGCGGCGGCTTTTGCCGGTGCAGCCGCTTCTTCCCCCCCGTCTTCAGCAGCAGCGCGCTGCTTGCTGATAAAGAAAAAAGCGCCTCCGCCCCCCAACACCAGAACCAGAACGGCCCCGATGATGATGATCAACATTTTTTTGCTCTTCGCTGGCGGTTTGGCTGCGTCGGCCGCTTCGGGTTTTGCTGACACGTGAGTACCTCAGATGCTTTCAATGACTGGATTATTCACGGCCGCCCCACGGGCAAAGCATGAATAACGGTGATTATTCGATTCTTCTACGCATTTTCGCCAAAAACATTCACACAAACAGATCTATGGAGCGGCTAGAGGCCGCTGCACCGGGTCTGGCAACCACCTTGGCCTCCTGGGGAGCTGCCTCCACTTTTGCAGCCCGCCATCCCGATGACTTATTGCCAGATTGCTGTTGCGACGAGTCTCCTGCATGGGAAGTGCCGACTGACACGCCGGAAAGCAGCACGCCTTGGCGGTCCAGAGAAGCCTTCAATTCCACACTGGCGTTGGCCAATGCATCCCGTGTTTGCGCCTCATTGGAGCGGAACATCACGTGCGCCTCTTTACCCTGCATGGAAATACTGACCTCCACCGGATTCGTCCCAAACCCATCCAAGGTCAACTCCGCCTTGTGCATGTCGCCGCCGGTCCAATAGCTCACCTGCTCGGCAAACTGGCCATCCACCGGTGCAGCATCGGCACTGGCAACTACACCATCCACACCCATTGCGCCACCTGTGCCCGTGGGCACACCCGCGACCACATCACTGACGGGCAATTTGTGTGTGGTTTGCGCATCTTGGAGCTTCTCCCGCTGGCCACCGAGGGCCAAGGTACTCACTTCCGGCGCGCGGAACACAGTCGCCGCCACCTCCCGCACCGCTTTGACCACAGACTCCGGCAAAGCGAACTTGCCTTCCGCACTCTGCCCGCTAGAAGCCTGCTTGGAATCGCCAGCCCCCGCATCAGTGACGTTAGCGGCATTGGCAGCATGAGCGGCAGCATCCAGTGCCGCCTTGCCAGATTTCACAACGGACGAACCGGCTTTAGTTGCCCCAGCGTCTACGCCCAGCGCGGCATCTGCACGCAACTCTCCGGCACGGGAAGACGTTAACCGTGTGGCACCAACGGCAGGAGCTGCGCTGGGCTCGGGCTGAGACGCTCCAGCCAGCGCAGGCGCTAGCTGCAACTGCGCCAGCAATGCCGATGGATCGGGGGCCAATTGCGTGGCCTGCTGTCCATCCGCAGCCACACCAGTGAGCGTATCGCCCCCAAGCCCGGCCAACAATCCGACAGCAGCGTCACCGTCTTCTGCACTACCGGCGCCCACCGGAGAAACGGTTTGTGCATCCATCAAGCCCAAAATGGACAAAAAGCTTTGCCCACCTTTGTCTGCGGCGTGGGAGGCACTGCCTGATTTGCTTGCCCCATCCGTACCAGCGTTGCTAGATGCCTTGGTAGGAGGTGCTTTAGGTGCGAGTTCAATAGCCATCATGCGTCCCTATGTGTTTGTTGGGCCCGGGTACGGGCAAACAATTGCGCGGCCATTTCGTCCATGGCAGCTTGCTCGCGCTTGCGGGCGCGGTGCTCCGCCTCCAAACGGCGATTTTTCAACACTGCATTCAGCCCGGAGAGTCGGCTTTCCGCCGCCAGTAATTGCTGTTTGGCAGCATCCACCTGGCGTTGAAGGTTGGCAATCACGCCATGCTGCATGTCCATCGCTTGCTGCAGACGCCCGCTGAACTGGTAGTGGTGTTTCATCAATTCCACCGACAGGCCCGATGCACCACGCGACATCCAGCGGCCGTCCGTCTCGCCGGCGTAAGACCGAAGTTGCTCCATTTGCATATCCGCCGACTGCACGCTCTGCTGGCACTGCATCAATTGGCGGCTGCATGCATCACGCTTGCGTTCTGCGAGCGAAATGGCAAGCAACAGACCTGAAGAATCAGCCATGCAACACCTGCAAACCAAAGCTCATCATGGCAAGGCCTCCACCGAGGTACTCAGCGCCAACTCCGCCAGAGCCTGCTCCATGGGCGCAGCCTCAAACATGTCTTGCTGCAAAAACTGATGCATGCCGGGTTGCAGTGCGATGGCTTCGTCCAACACGGGGTCGGAACCCGGTGCATAGGCACCAATCTGCACCAGATCGCGCCCTTTTTGATACTTGGAATACAAACTGCGGAAGCGGCGAGCCTTTTCGAAATGCCCGCGATCCACCACGTTGTGCATGACACGGGATGCCGACTGCTCCACATCAATCGCCGGATAGTGGCCGGACTCGGCCAGTGCGCGGGACAACACAATGTGTCCGTCCAAAATCGCGCGGGCAGCATCCGCAATCGGGTCTTGTTGGTCATCGCCCTCCGACAGCACGGTGTAAAACGCGGTGATGGAGCCCACCCCGTTCAAACCATTACCGCTGCGCTCCACCAACTGCGGCAACTTCGCAAAACACGACGGTGGATAGCCCTTGGTGGCCGGTGGCTCACCAATAGCCAAGGCGATTTCGCGCTGCGCCATGGCGTAACGGGTGAGGGAATCCATCAACAACAAAACATGTTTGCCTTCGTCGCGGAAATGCTCTGCAATCGCCGTGGCGTAAGACGCACCTTGCATACGCAACAAAGGAGGCGCATCAGCAGGTGCAGCGACCACCACCGAGCGGGCACGCCCATCCTCGCCCAGGATGTCCTCAATGAATTCCTTCACTTCACGGCCTCGCTCGCCGATGAGGCCGACCACAATCACATCCGCTTGGGTGTAGCGGGCCATCATGCCCAGCAACACACTCTTGCCGACACCGGAGCCAGCAAACAAACCCAAACGCTGGCCACGCCCCACTGTCAGCAGGGCATTGATGCTGCGCACCCCAGTATCCAGTGCCTCGCGCACCGGCGCACGATCCATGGCGTTGATGGGCTTGCGGTCCAGCACGCGGGCGGAGACGTTGTGCAATGGACCCATCCGATCCATGGGAAACCCTTGGGAGTCCACCACCCGGCCCAGCAAACCGTCACCCAGCGGCAGACGCAGCATGCCGGAAGAGGAGGCATCCACAGAAACTGCTTTTTCACCCAAGCGGGGTACGGGCACAAATGCAGCTGCCGCAGCCACGCCTGCGCCGCTGGACAGCCCATGCACATCACCCGCCGGCATCAAAAAGGCGCGATCGCCCGAAAAACCTACCACCTCGGCTAGCACCGGCTCGCGCGCCTTCATGGTGATGACGCATTGGGAACCCACGGGCACCCGGATGCCACTGGCCTCCAGCACCAAACCTGTTAATTTGGTCAAAGTGCCACGCACTTCCAGAGACGACTCCTCCGACACCGCGCCCCGCGCATGTGCAAAGTAGTCTGTCCACTTTTGGGTGGTCGACACAGGGTTGTCTTCAGGCGATGGCATCCGACTCATCCCACTGTGCGTCCAGCCCTAGGGCTGCAACGGTCTTTTTCCAACGCTGCTCCAACGTGCCATCGACCACGGTGCCGGCAGCTTCCACCAGGCAGCCACCGCGGCTGATCGCGCTGTCTGCCAACAGGGTCAGCGACAGATTGGAGAACTCCTGGCGCAACACCTCGGACAGCACTTCCATATCCAACGGGTTCATGCGCACCAGCGCAGCTTTACTGTCGATAGCCAGCACACTCAAGGCCTCACGCACCACGGGCTGCAACGCATTCGGATTGCTGGACATTTCATGCCGCAGCACTTGGCGAGCGATTTCGCAGGCCAGCTCCAAAACCCCCCGGGCCATGACTTGCTCCGACTCCGCCAACTGGGCTTGTGCCGATGCAAACAAGCCCGCAAAACTCTGGGCTGCGGTTGCACCTTCGTTGGCAATGTAGTCATTCAGCTGCCGTTGCCCCTCCAAGGTGGCTTGGGCATGGCCTTGGGCGTAACCCTCGGCGTAGCCTTGCGCATGCCCTTCAGAAAAAGAAGACTGGCGAACCACTGCCTCTTTGGCCTGCTCTTCCGCCAGTGCTTGAGCGGCCAATTTGGCAGCGAACTTGGAAGACGCTTTGTCCACATCTCCGAAGCTCCAATCGGTGACGGTGCCCAGCTCTTCCCCCGGGATAAAACGTGCTTGGTTTCTTGTCATCACACCATGGCGTCGTCGCCACCTCCACCGCCAATCACAATCTGGCCCTCGTCTGCCAAACGGCGTACGACTTTGAGAATTTCCTTCTGCTGCGCCTCCACCTCAGACAAGCGCATGGGTCCGCGGGACTCCAAGTCTTCCTTGAGGGTAGCTGCCGCACGGGACGACATGTTGGCCAAAATTTTGTCTTTGAGCTCAGGCTGAGCCCCTTTGAGCGCCACGATCAGCACATCGGAAGACACCTCTTTCAGCACCATCTGAATGGCCTTGTCGTCCAACTTGAGCACATCGTCAAACACAAACATCTTGTCCATGATCTTCTGGGCCAAATCGGCATCGTGGCTGCGAATGGACTCGATCACGGTGCCCTCGATGGCGGTACCCATCAGGTTGATCATTTCGGCCGCTGTCTTCACGCCACCCAAAGAGGACTTGCGAATCTTGTCGCCGCCCGCCAGCACCTTGAACAACACTTCATTCAAGTCTTTGAGCGCAGTGGGCTGAATGCCTTCCATGGTGGCCACACGCAGCATGACTTCATTGCGCTGGCGCTCAGTCAGGTTTTTGAGCACATCGGCCGCCTGGTCGTAGTCCAGGTGCACCAGAATCGCCGCCACGATTTGCGGGTGCTCGTTGCGCAGCAGCTCGGCCACCGAGAGCGGATCCATCCACTTCAGACTCTCAATGCCGGATACGTCACCGCCCTGCAAAATGCGGTCGATGAGGAGCGCTGCCTTATCGTCGCCCAAGGCCAGCTTGAGCACCGAGCGCACGTAGTCGCCCGAGTTGGACACCAGCAAGCTCTGGGAAGCCGCTACGCCAGTGAATTTTTCCACCACCTCGTCCACCTTTTCGCGGGAGAGCTGGGTGGTTTTGGCGATTGCCTCGCCGAGGCGCTGCACCTCTTTGGGTGACAGGTGCTTGAACACCTCGGATGCCTCGGCTTCGCCGAGAGACATCATGAGGATCGCTGCGTCTTGGAGTCCGTCGTCATTTGCCATGGGGGTATTTTGCTCCGGGTGTTACGCCGGTGCCTCTCCATTCATCCACGCTTTGACAATATTGGCCACAGCCGCCGGGTTATCCCGGGTCAGCTTACGGGCATCTTCCAAGCGAAGCTCACCAGGAGAAGCTGCGTGAGGCTCATTCGAGGCGCTCGGACCTGTGAGCTGCGGACGCTCGGGCTGGTCGTTCTCAATGGCGTCGAGCTGGGCCAGATCGCCGGCTTCCGCCATGTCTGCTGCTACGGGTGCGGGTTGATTCATCGCCTTCATGGCAGGGCGGATCACACCAAGCAACACCAAAGCAGCCAGGCCCAAGGTACCCAGTGGCCACGCCAAGCTGCGTGCCAACTCCTGCACCTCCGGCTGACGCCACACAGGAATATCGTTCACCTCCACTTTTTCAGGAGCAAAAGGCGCATTCATCAAATTCACAGAATCACCACGATCCTGGTTGAATCCCACGGTTTCACGCACCAACGCTGTCATTTTTTCCAGCTGAGCCTCTGTCAAAGGCACGCTGGTCGTCACGCCCTTGGCGTCAGTGGTGGTTTGGTTGTTGAGTACCACGGCCGCGTTGATCCGCTTGATCACGCCCACCGCGCCTTTGGTGACACGCACCGTCTTGTCCACCTCGTAATTGATGATGGACTCCTTCTTGGAGGAGCTGTTGTTGGCTTGAGAGCCGGTTTGGCCATTGGCCGCCACGGTCTGCGGCTGGCCGTTAATAGGCGCAGCAGGCTGGGCAGGTGGCTGGTTGGTGGTAGCTCCCGGCACGCCGGAGGGGGCTGCGGGCTGCGCGCCGTTGGTGCTTTCTACCAGCTGCTGGCTGCGCACCGCGCTGCTGTCAGGCGCCTGGTTGGGCTTGTGAGACTCCGTCGTACTCTCGGTTTGAGAGAAGTCCAGCTCCGCTGTAACCTGCGCCTTGACGTTTTGCTTGCCCACCAGCGGCTCCAGCATGTCCAGAATGCGGCGGCTGTACAACTGCTCGATCTGCTGCACATATTGAAGCTGCTCAGCGTCCACGCCGACTGCAGCATCAGGATTGGCGGACAGCAGCTTGCCAGTGTCGTCCAGCACGCTCACCGCATTGGGGTTCATTTCCGGCACGCTGGAGGCCACCAAGTGCACGATACCAGCCAACTGGTTTTTGTCGAGCGCGCGGCCGGGGTGCAAACTCAGCAAGACGGATGCAGACGGTTTTTGCTGCTCGCGAAAAAAACCGTTCTGATTCGGCAAGGCCAAATGCACGCGAGCGCTGGACACCGAGGCCAGCGCCTGAATAGAGCGAGTCAACTCCCCCTCCAGACCCCGCTGGAATGTCAGGCGCTCCTGGAATTGGGTCATGCCAAAGCGATTTGCCTCCATCATCTCAAAACCATTGACCGAGCCCTTGGGCAACCCTTGAGATGCGAGCTTGAGGCGCACGTCGTGCACACGGTCGGCAGGCACCATGATGGCGCCGCCGCCTTCGGTGTACTTATAGGGAACATTCATAGTGGTGAGCTGGGCAATGACTGCGCCACCGTCTTTGTCTGCGAGATTGGAGTACAGCACCCGCCACTCGGCTTGGCGCCCCATCACCAGGCCGACCACCGCAATCGCGACAAACAAGGCCACTCCCAACGCCAAACGGATGCGCTGGCCTTGGTCCAGAGCGTGTAGGCGTTGCCCGAGGGTGGGGTTAACAGGAATCGTGGCAACTGCGGGCATGTCTTGGTTTCCAGGGCTTGAGCGGTTGGTTCTCCGCGTTAGTGGAGCCGATTATTTGCCCCACCCTCCAAAACATTAGGGTAATAAGCCCGCCATTTACCCGCCAATTCAAAAATTTATCGATGCGATTGCAGGAATAGGATTCGCGGCAACCCAACCTACAGGGAACCCGATATGGACCTCAAGCTCACCCCCGTCTCCATGCCCAGCAGCATCCGCCCCTCAACTGGCATCAAGCCCGGCGGAGCTACAGGCGCAGCCGCTGCAGGCGGCGCAGGCTTTTCCGGCGCCCTGAAAGATGCCCTTGGCTCTGTCAGCGCGGCACAAAACGAGTCGACCCGGCTACAAAAAGAAGTACAAATGGAAAATCCTAAGGTCAGTCTGGAGGAAACCATGGTGGCGATCCAGAAAGCCCAAATCGGCTTTCAGGCCACGCTGCACGTACGCAATCGCATGGTACAAGCCTACACAGACATCATGAATATGCAGGTGTGACTCGCGTTAATGCAAGTATTGCTGAGAACCTTCGAAGCGCTGCTCGCAGTGCGCAAGCCAAGGCTCAGCCAAATAACGTATTTGCGCGTCGTTGTTCAAGATGCGTTGCATGATGCGCGTCTTCTCAACACGCGCTGCAGCATCTAATTCTTCGCTTTTGGCGTGTTGTCGCAGTTGCTCTATCAAAACGGCACATGCACCTTCAAATCGCACAACACCATCCCAGTCCTCCGCCTTTGCAGCTTCTAGCATTTTGGCGCTGCTTTCTTCGATGGCTTTGTAAAAATCAATTAGTAAACTCATGCTAATTCACCTTGCAAGTCAACCATGAATTACATATTCACCGAAATAGAAGGCTGAAACGAGCCAAGTTGGCGCATTTCATTCCACCCTTTTGCAATTGGCTGAATTAAATCTACAA
This sequence comes from Rhodoferax bucti, assembly GCF_005876985.1. Classification (GTDB taxonomy): domain Bacteria; phylum Pseudomonadota; class Gammaproteobacteria; order Burkholderiales; family Burkholderiaceae_C; genus Allorhodoferax; species Allorhodoferax bucti. The sequence goes on along the minus strand of NZ_VAHD01000001.1, from coordinate 1,318,848 downwards.
CCTCTGCCATAAGCGAATCGTCATTACGTACATTTGCCAGGGTGAGTTGTCGTACACAGTATGCGTACAAATCACTCAAATTCGCGGCTAACTCTCCACCATCTACGCGATCAAGTGCTGTACTCAACCCCTCTTCCAGAATGCGTATGGCTTTAGCAATCGCATTTACCTTAGTTAAAACATCTCCGCGAGCCATTGCACCGCGCGCTATTGCAATAGAGTTCAAGACCCCTTCAAACAGCAACGCCGCTAGTTTGTGTTGATCAATCACGTTCATGCTGGTCTCAACACTGATTCGTTTGTAAGCATTGGCTGTGCGGTCACTGTATGAACTGAACATGATGCGGGCCCTTTTTGTGTATTACTTGAGTTATCGGCCGTTACACAAAAAACTGAACAGAAATACTAGCCCGTCGTCTTATTCCAAGCAGTCACTTGCTGCGCAACGTAAGCATTGATACCGTTCAGTTTCGTCAACTGCGTATCCAGAGCGTTGTAGCGGGCTGTGATTCGCTTCTCATAGGCATCAACTTTGGCATTCAGGGTCGTTTGATCTTTAGCATTCTGTTTAAGACTCAGCTGCAACGACGCATCTTTCGATCCAAAAAATCCAGTCACCGAGAGCAAGTTTGTAGTCACCGTTTTAATTTTTACAGCAATTCCATCGGCTGAGCCCCCGCCAGTACTCCGAAACAAGTTCTTTAAGTTTTCTGGGGCGTCTGCTATCGCTTTTCCCAGCTTAGTACTATCTACAACCAAATCCCCACCTCGCTGCTGAGTTATGCCGACATCTGCAAGACGCGTAAATGCACCACCACTAGAGGTCGTAGCTTGTATGACATTCCTCAGAGTGTTCTGCAACGTGATTGCTGTTGAATCCCCTTGCAGTAATCCACCCGCACTGGTTGCAGGGTCGTACTTCGTTGCCTCTTGCAGTAACTGATTGATCGCGTTGTAAGCTTTGACAAAGCTATCAATGTTGCTCTGAATAGTGCTGTTGTCTTTCGTCACATTGATTTCAACAGCAGCAGTTGTTACTTGTTCTGCCTTGAATGTCACACCAGAAACAGTCGTTGCAAACGTGTTGGTAGAAGAAGAAACTGGAATGCCATTTACCGTTGCTTTTGCATTGGCTGCCGCCTGGGTCACAGTTGCACCTGCGACCAAACGAGAAAGCCCCGATGCATCGGTATTTGCAACACTTGCAATGTCTGTGTCACCCGCCTCCATTACCCCCAAGCGGAAGCCGAAATCTTCGCCTGTGGACTTGGAGCGCAACAACAAACGGTCACCAGTTGCATCAGTCAAAACTGATGCTGTGACTCCCGCACTAGATCCATTTATTTTGCTGGCTATGTCTGCCATGGTGTCACTCGCACTGACCGCAATATCCACCGGAGCAGTGCCGCTTGTAGCTGTAAACGTGGCGGGCGACGTTGCCCATTTGCCAACCTCAAGGCGTAGAGTGCCTGCACCAACGGCTGTAGCACTTGGCAATATTGAGGCAGATGCTGTTGCTTGCGCTTTGGCCAAAGCTTGTACCTCAACACTGAATGTTGTGGGTAATGTTCCGCCCAGCGCAGAAGCTGATACGTACTTGCTATCAGAAGACACTGCTGTGACAGCATTCCACCCAGTGACACTTGTCAACTTGCTCGTTGCATCAGACAACGTTGAAACGAGTGACTTAATTTGCCCAAAAGCAGAAATTTTTGTACTGACCGTCGCTGCCTGTAGCTTCAGCGTATCCAAAGGCTTTTTTTCGAGCGCTACCAACTGAGAGATGATGCTTTTCACATCAAGCCCGTTGGTACCTACGCCAGGTGAGGAAATCGTGGCCATGGACTGCTCCTAAATTTAGTCTTGCGTATTATGAAAACCAATTGCGTTTTTGTCTCCCAGATAAGTACAAGCAATTAGGCCCATTTGTGCCTCTGAATACAAACGGGGGGCAACGCTGTTGCCCCCCGTTTGATTCATCTGGTGTACGCTTTCAACAAAAGCGCTTCACTCAATCAGCGCAGCAAGGCAAGCACACCTTGGGGCAGTTGGTTCGCTTGCGCAACCATCGCAGTACCTGCTTGTTGCAAGATTTGTGCACGCGACAGGTTCGCAGTTTCAGAAGCGAAATCAGCATCCAAGATCCGCGAGCGCGAGGAAGACAAGTTCTCAGAAGTCACTTGCAGGTTCGAAATAGAGGATTCAAAACGAGACTGCAACGCACCCAGCTTTGCTCGCTCTCCGTTAATAAAAGAAAGTGCAGAGTCCACTGTTTTCAGCGCATTGGTGGACTTATCAAATGTAGTCACATCCAAGTCAGCAACCTTTTGCAAGGCGGAGCCACCCGTCGTTAAGGCGTTACTGGCAGAGGTTACTGCAAAAGACTTGTCGGAATCCAACGTAATGTATCCACTTGCGGTCGTGAAATTCGCATTGGTATCCGCTGCCAAGCTTACCCCACCACCCACTGCAGCTCCAGCAGCATTCAGTTTAGTCACTGTTGTTGCACCCGCATTTTGAACGGCGGTATCTCCCACTACAACATCATTACCTGAGGTATTTGTCAAAATTACACGATCACCGGCGCTATTGAGAGAGGCCGTGATACCAGTCTTGGCCGCTTTATCGTTAATCGCAGATACTGCTGCAGACAAGCGATCTGCACCCGATGTAGCAGTTAGGGTGAACGAAACGGTCTCTGCGGTTGTATTGTCGCCTTGCAACGATAAGGTGTAAGAGCCTGCGGTCGCCGCAATATCTAACTCCACTTGGGTACGTGCCGTCGCGGTTACACCTGAGTTGGCCTTCACGGCATTGATTTGGTCCGCAATCGTCTTGGCAGAAGAGCTGCTCGCCACGTTCAGGGTAGCTGTACCCAAAGAACCGCTAATGGACACCGCACCGGAAGTAACGCCATTGGCTGGTACAGAAGTAGCTGCTGCAGCTGCTGACACACCAGCTCCGGCCGACGCTAAATTCTGATTGTTGCCATACACACTGGTACGCAAGTTGGCAGTAGCCGCAGTAATAGTCTGGTTCGCATTGGCGCCCACTTGGAATTGTTGGGTGCCAAACGTGCCATCCAACAACTTGGAGCCGTTAAATTCTGTGGTCTGCGAAATACGATCAAGTTCAGAAACAAGTTGCGAAACCTCTTGCTGTAGCGCTTGACGATCACCAGCGCTGTTAGACGCGTTAGCCGACTGCACAGAGAGCTCCCGCACACGCTGCAGGATGTCGCCAGAAGCCTTGAGCGCACCTTCAGCGGTTTGCGCTAAAGAGATACCGTCGTTAGCGTTACGCACAGCCTGGTTCAAACCCTTGATCTGGCTGGTAAAGCGCTCAGAGATTGCGAGGCCGGCAGCATCGTCTTTAGCGCTGTTAATGCGCAAGCCAGAAGACAGACGCTGAATAGACGTATTAAGCGAACTCTGGCTTGCTCCCAGATTGCGCTGTGCGGTCAACGAAGCTACGTTGGTATTGATGGTGGATGCCATGACAAATCTCCTGAAAAGAACTGACTGAATATGGCGTTTCCGCCAACTGCAGACCAGAACCCCTGGCTACAGCTTTCACTTACCAACTTGTAGTTAGCCAGTGAATGGCGGGAGCTAGCTCATCACTTTGCATCCCGTTGGAGTTCATTTCGGGTGTTTTCCGTAAAACTTTAGCCGGGAAACAAAAAAATGCGGGGATTTATGGCGCTTTATCCCGGCAACACGAAATCTCACCTTCACCACAATCCCACCATCGTTCCTAAAAAGACCGCCGGTGAGGCAACGATTAGCCCGGCAGAAATGTTTTCCTTCAGCTCTGCAGGAGTCACGCAATGGCATCTACTATCAACACCAACGTTTCATCGTTGACCGCACAGCGCAATCTGGGAGCAAGCCAGAGTTCGCTTAATACGTCTATTCAGCGCCTGTCTTCTGGCTTGCGCATTAACAGCGCTAAAGACGATGCTGCCGGCCTCGCAATCTCTGAGCGCTTTACCAGCCAGATCCGAGGCTTAAACCAAGCCGCACGCAACGCAAACGATGGCATCTCGTTAGCGCAGGTTACGGAAGGTGCACTGAAATCTGCTGGTGATATCTTGCAGCGCGTGCGGGAACTATCTGTGCAGTCGGCCAACGCGTCTAACAGCGCCGGCGATCGTCAAGCGCTACAGCAAGAAGTCGGTCAACTGGTTGCTGAACTTGATCGTATTTCGCAGACCACAGAATTTAACGGCTCCAAGTTGTTGGATGGCACGTTTGGCACCCAACAATTCCAAGTGGGCGCCAATGCGAACCAGACTATTACTGCGGCTACTGCCAACTTGCGTACCAGTGTGTATGGCAACAATCAGAATTTAGCGTCGGCCGGAGCTGGTGTGTCAGCAGCTGCAGCAGCTACTTCTGTACCAGCCAATGGCGTTACTTCCGGTGCGGTGTCCATTAGCGGTTCTTTGGGTACAGCTACCCTGAACGTGGCGAGCAGCTCTTCTGCCAAGACGATTGCGGACCAAATCAATGCCGTGAAGGCCAACTCAGGTGTAACCGCGACAGCACGTACCCAGGTAGAGTTAAATATTGCGGCGACCGCAGGCTCTTACACCTTGTCGCTGCAAGGCGACAATACAACCGCAGAGACCGTTTCGTTCACCCTAACTGCTACATCGGGTGCAGATCGCTTGTCTGCAGCGGTTGCCGCAATCAATGACAAATCAGCAAAAACAGGGATTACCGCCACGCTAGAGGCTGACAAGATCATACTAACTAACGCGACAGGCAATGACATAGTGGTCGGCGACACTGCTATTCAAAATGCTGGCGCAACAACAGTCACCAAACTAGATGCTGCTGGAGCTGCAGTGGGTGGTGGGGTAAGCTTGACAGCGGATACCAATGCGAATTTCACGACCGCAAGTGGATACATTACGTTGGATTCCGACAAGTCTTTTGCAGTAACCTCTGCCAGTAATGCTATGACAAGTGGCGGCTCCTCATTACAGAAGGTAGCTGACCTTGATGTAACCACTTTTAATAAAGCCACGAATTCACTAAAAACTGTCGATTCAGCGCTTTCCTTTATTAACGGAGAGAGAGCAAAACTGGGTGCTTTGCAGTCTCGCTTTGAATCTAGTATTGCGAGCCTGAACATCACATCGGAAAACTTATCTGCTTCCCGTTCGCGAATTCAAGATGCAGACTTCGCGGCAGAAACCGCCAATCTGTCACGCGCACAGATACTGCAACAAGCAGGCACTGCCATGGTGGCTCAAGCTAATCAGTTGCCACAGGGCGTACTCAGTTTACTCAAGGGCTGACAATCGAACTTGCAAAAAAACCCATAACCGCTGTAGAACGGTTATGGGTTTTACACATCTAAAGTCGAAAAATATCTTGCAATCCTGGGCGCCGAGTTTTCTTAAATACCACCTGACCACTTGAACCTGGGTAAACGGTGCAATTCCCAGGCGTATCTGTGTTTATGAGGTGAGTACCGACAGACAATACCGAGCCACTGCCCACTTGGCAAGTGCCGATGATGGCGGTGCCTGCATACATCACTACCCCCTCGCCCAGTACGGGGGCCGCGCCATGGTTTTTGCCCACGGTGGAGTTCTGATACACCACTAGATAGTTGCCGTAAGTGGCCTTGGCAAAGACGATGCCCACCGAGTGGCCAATGAACATCACCTCCGGCATCTCGATCTCGTAGAACAAATCAATCCCGTTAAGCGCCTTGTTCAGGCCAAACAGCTTGGTGCACAGCGTGCGGTTACCTGTCGCCTTCCAAATCGTATTGGCCAGGTAATAGAGAAACAACGTGTACTGGGTGGAATGCAAATGGTCAAACTCATTGGGCGTCCACCACCGCACTTCGTTAATACAGCGGCCCAGCCGCGCCAGGGCGGCATCCATATGGGCCGCCAGCACCACCGGGGCATCGGAACCAAGCCCATCGGGGTAGAACGTGGCCAATTGCCGGGCCACGTAGGTGGAGAGTTCGTTGCGCGACAAATGCAGTGGCTTGAGCATGTTCAGACTCCTTGGCCAGTGGCCCACAGTGAATCCAGCGCCGCCAGCAGCCCTCGGGGCTGCCATTGCAGCTCCGTGCACATGCGCTCGGTGCTGATACGCGGCGTGGGGGCTGGCCGGGTATCCAGCAAGGGCTGCACAGCACAACCCCAGCGCTGCTTCAGGTAATCAAACAGCTCGGCATTGGACACATTGACCCCATAGGCCACGTTGTACACCGGTGCCCGCCCTTGCACGGCAATGCGGATCAAGGCATCGACCACGTCGTCCAGGTGTACGTAGTCGCGGGTGAAATGGGGTGATGACTGCACGGCGATCTGCCTAGCCCCGGAGGCACGGGCCTGCAGCACTTGCTTCAGCAAGGTGGACAGAAAGCCATCGGCATCCTGCGGGCCTTCGTACACGCACGCCAGCCGCGCAACGCGGGCCCGCCCCTGCCCCGCCACATGGCACAGGGATTCCCCCAGCCCCTTGGAGAGGTCATACAGATGGCGGGGGTTAGCGGGGTCCATGGGCAGCACGGCATCCTCGCATGCTTCGCCCTCGTCCCCTAGATCACCCAAACCGTCGTACAGCCGGGTGGACGACAAATAGACCAGCGACTGCAGCCTGCCCTGTGCCAGCCCGTACTGCAGCACCTGCGCCAGGTGGCTGACATGGGCCTGCACGGTGTCGAAGGGGCGGGCCAGGTAGTCGGCCGTGAGCCCCGCGCAATACATCACATGGCCCAACACATGGCCGGGCGGCAGCTGCCAGGGCCACGTCTCATGGCGGGCCGGTGCCCAGACCTGCGCGCCACGCGCCCGTAAGGTGGCGCACAGCCGCTGCCCCACAAAACCTGCCGCCCCCACTACGGTGAAGTACTGGCCTTGCACATCAAGGTCATCCGCACGCGACATCAAAAGCACGCCCCTTCAGAACCCGCCCACGGGGTGGTGCAGGTGCGGGTCCTTGTGCGGCAGCAGCTTGGGGCTGACGCCTTCCACGATGCGGAAGGCACTGCCCTGCACACGCGCGGCGTTGGGCACGGCCAGCATGTTGAAGCCATGGGGCGGGCCGTCCAAGTACACCGAATCCAGTGGCACCAGCTCCACGGGCTGGCCGGGCATTTCGCGGTGGGAGTTGATGTCGCGCACCGCATACACGGTGTAGCCCAAGTCCAGCAGCAAGCGGCACAGGGGCGTGGCATGCAGGCCTTGGCTCCAGTCCACATACGTGCGGTGCAGCTCGAACACCACATGGGGCTTGTCACGCGCCAGCACTTGCTTCGCGCCTTGCAGCGCCGCCAGCTCGGCCCCTTCAATATCCAGCTGGATCAGGCCGATGCGGCGGCCCTGTTGCTGGGCGTAGTCGTCCATGGCCACGGTGTCAAAGCCGCTGCCGTCCTGCACGCTGACCATGTTGGCAAACGAGTCGAACCCGTCGAGCCGCATGCGCTCGCCGCTGCGGCTCCACAGTCCTGCCACGTTCACCACCACGTTGCTCAGGTGGTTCAGGTCGATATTGCGCTGCAGCATAGCCGCCTGCTGGGGATTGGGCTCAAAGCAGTGCACCTTCAGGTCGCGCCCGGCGAGCTGGCGGGCCACCAGCACGGCCTGGTCGCCAAAGTACGCACCGCCCACCAGCACGTCGCCTTGCAGGTCGAGCCCCAGCTCCAGCAGCAGCTTGGTGGTTTGTGGCTCCCACACATGGCTGGGGTGCTCTGATTCAGACAGCAGAAAGTCGCGGGCAATCTTAGTGCGGTACAGAAACTGAAAGCGCGTGCCGTCGGCCAGCACCTTGTCGTACTGGTCGGTGTCCAGGTGCAGGGCGTCGATGATGGGGCCCACCACCTCGTCGCGCACCGAGCCCGCGCAGGTAATGTGCCCCTCACACTCGCGCAACAGCGCAATCATGCGCGCACGCATCGCCGGGTCGCGCCCCAAGGTTTGCATGGCGAGCTGCAGGCGCTTGCCGTCCAGGTCACGCGGGTCATTGCTGGTCACGGCAGGGGTGAAAGTCATGGCACAGGGCTCCTCAAATTCAAGCGATAGGGCAATTCAAAACACTTCTAGCCGTGGCACAGCCACAGCGAACTGGCCGCCCCAGCTGCGCACATCGCCCAGCTGGCTGGCGACTTCATCACGCAGGTTCCAGGGCAGGATCAGCACCCGGTCTGGACGATGCTGGCGCAGGTAGGCTTCATCGACGATGGGGATGCGGCTGCCCGGCAGGTACTGGCCTTGCTTGGCGGGGTTTTTGTCCACCACGTAGGGCAGCAGGTCGGGCCGCACGCCTGCAAAGTTGAGCAGGGTGTTGCCCTTGGCGGCAGCGCCGTAGGCCCCCACGGTGAGGCCATCGGCCTGGCACTGCAATAAAAACGATAGCAGCTCGCGCTTTATCCGCAAGGCCTGGGGCTGAAAATCGCTGTAAAAACGTTCGCCCAGCAGGCCTGCAGCCGCTTCGGTGGCCAGCAGTTGCGCCACGCGGGCGGCACCTTCGGGTGTGGCCTGGGGATGGGCAGTGGCGTCGGCCCGGGCGGCAAACACCCGCAAGCTACCGCCGTGGGTAGGCAGCTCTTGCACATCCACCACCACCAGCCCATTGGCCGCAAAGATGCGCTGTACTGCGGTGAGCGAGAGGTAGGAATAGTGCTCGTGGTAGGCCGTGTCGAACTGACAACCCTGCACCATGCGCAGCAGGTGCGGAAACTCGAACGTCGCCACGCCGTGGAGCTTGAGCAGGCGGGTGAAGCCGCCCACAAAGTCGTTGATGTCCGGCACATGGGCCAGCACGTTGTTGGCGGCGATCAGGTCGGCCTGGCGGCCAGCACCGGCCAACTCGTCGGCCAGGGCCACGCCAAAGAAGCGCTCGATCACCGTGAGCCCCAGCGCCCGCGCGGCCTTGGCGGTGCTGGCCGTGGGCTCGATGCCGTAGCACGGGATGCCCGCCTGCTGCACGTACTGCAGCAGGTAGCCATCGTTCGATGCCACCTCCACCACGCAACTGCTCGCGCCTAAATCCAAGCGCTGTTGCATGGCCTGCACATAGGCTTTGGCATGGGCGAGCCAAGAGGTAGAAAACGAGCTGAAGTAGGCGTAGTCGTGCGTGAATAGCGCTTCGCGCCCGGCGTGGTCTTCAGTCTGCACCAGCCAGCAGTGCGTGCACACCAGCACGCGCAGGGGGAACCAGACCTCGGGCGCACGCAGGGCAGCCTCACTCAGGTAGGCGTTGGAAGGGGGCGCGCTGCCCAGATCTAAAAACGGCAGGTGCAGCGGCTGGCCGCAGTGTCGGCACTTCACAGGCGCACTCCTTCAAACAATTCTGTCAGCAGCGTGTGGCTGCGGTCGCGCTCAGACATCTCGCCCACCGGCAACGGCCAAGGCAGTGCCAAGTGCGGGTCCAGCGGATTCAGTCCGGCCTCTGCGCCGGGCGCGTAGGCGGCGGAGTGCAAATACAGCAACTCGGCATCGTCGCTCAAAGCCTGAAACCCGTGCGCAAAGCCGGGCGGGATGAGCAACGCACAGGCGTTGCCCTGCGACAGGCGCTCGGCGTGCCACTGCAAAAAGGTGGGCGAGCCTGCGCGCAAGTCCAACGCCACGTCCCACACCTCGCCGTGCAGGCAGCTCACCAGCTTCATCTCGGCATGGGGCGGGCGCTGGTAATGCAGGCCGCGCACGCTGCCGCGCTGGCGGGTGATGCTGTGGTTGATCTGAGCGATGGGCTGGGTCCAACCCACGGCGGCTAACTCGTCGGCGCAGAACATGCGCTCGAACAGGCCGCGGGCGTCTTGCAAGGGCTGGCGCTGCACGAGCACCAAACCGTGCAGAGGCAAGGGGGTGCATAAGAAATGCGAACTCACGCGGTAGCCTCCCACGCGTCCAGGTCGGCCAGACACAGAGCGCGGGCATCGGCCCCGCCGTGCTGGGCGCGGTACCAGGCCATGGTGCGGGCCACGGCGGTGTCCAGACCCCAGCGGGGGGCCACGCCAAGTGCTTGGCGGGCATGGGCGGTTTCCAGCGCCAGCCAGCCCGCCTCATGCGGGTTTTTACTATGATTTTCATAGCTGGTTGCGCTCGATGGATAAGCGCCAGAGGCCATTTTGACCACATGTCCCACGGTGGCTGCCTCGTGCGGCAGTGGGCCAAAGTTGTAGGCCCCGGCGCGGGTGGGGTTGGCCCACAGGCGCTCGGCCAGGCACAGGTAGGCGGCCAGCGGCTCGATCACATGCTGCCAGGGGCGCGTGGCCTCAGGGTGGCGAATGTGCAGGGGCTGCCCGGCGCTCCAGGCGCGCACGGCGTCGGGCAGCAGGCGGTCGGTCGCCCAGTCCCCCCCGCCAATCACATTGCCCGCCCGCGCCGTGGCCACGGCCACACCCTGCGCAGCCAAAAAGGCATCGCGGTAGCTGGCGATGACGATCTCGGCCGCCGCCTTGCTGGCGCTGTAGGGGTCGTGGCCGCCCAGCGGGTCGTCTTCACGGTAGGGGTAGGCCCATTCGCGGTTGCGGTAGACCTTGTCGGTGGTCACCACCACCACGGCGCGCACATCGGTTTGCCCTCGCAGCGCATCGAGCACATGGGCCGTGCCCATCACGTTGGTGGAGTAGGTAGCCAAAGGGTCGGCGTAGCCCGCGCGCACCAGCGCCTGTGCGGCCAGGTGCAGCACGATCTGCGGGCGCGCCGCCTGCACGTGGGCGGCCACGGCCTGGGCATCGCGCACATCGCACTCATGGCTCGCATACACGTCGTCGGCCACACGGGCCAGGGTGAACAGGTTGGGCTCGGTGGCGGGCGCCAGGGCCAGGCCCGTCACCTCGGCACCCAGACGGGCCAGCCACAGGGCCAGCCAGCTGCCTTTGAAGCCGGTGTGCCCGGTCAGCAGCACACGCTTGCCGCGCCAAAAGTCAAGGGTGGGCTGCACACGGTTCGACATCACCAAGTCTTCCAAGGGGCCTGGCCGCTTTGCCACAGGTCTTCGAGCAGGTTCTTCTCGCGCAGCGTGTCCATGGGCTGCCAAAAACCGGTGTGCTCAAACGCGCGCAGCTCGCCGCTTTGGGCCAAGTGGGTCATGGGCTCCAGCTCCCAGCTGGTGGTATCGTCTTCAACCAGGTCAATCACCGCAGGCTGCAGCACAAAAAATCCGCCGTTGATCCAGCCGCCGTCACCCCGAGGCTTTTCTTCAAAACCTTCTACTGCATCGCCATTACGAACAAGTGCACCGTACCGGCCGGGAGGCTGTACTGCCGTGACGGTGGCCTGGCGGCCATGAGCACGGTGAAAGGCAAATTGCGCGGTCATGTCGAGGTCTGCCACGCCATCACCATAGGTAAAGCAGAACGGCTGGCCGGGCTCCAAGTACTCCCGCACCCGCCGCAGGCGCCCGCCAGTCAGGGTGCCTTCGCCCGTGTCCACCAGTGTCACGCGCCAGGGCTCGGCATGGCGGTGGTGTACTTCCATGCGGTTGTTGGCCATGTCGAAGGTCACATCCGACATGTGCAGGAAGTAATTGGCGAAATATTCCTTAATCACATAGCCCTTGTAACCCAGGCAGATAATGAAGTCGTTGACGCCGTGCGCAGCATACATTTTCATGATGTGCCACAGAATAGGCCGCCCCCCGATCTCGATCATCGGTTTGGGTTTGAGGTGCGACTCTTCGGAGATGCGGGTTCCGAGCCCGCCAGCGAGCAGTACGGCTTTCATGGCGTCAAGCATAGTGAGTCAAGTCCGACGGGCAAAGCTGGTGTCGGGGGGGAAAGACGGTGCATCTTGAACCATTATCTATCACCAAATGAGTCCTGAGCCCTAGGGCCCCACATTAAGCATTACTGAGAAGTTGCGCACCAACGGGCAAACATCTGGTCATAGGCGTCCTCCACATCGCGGGCGAAGCCGGGTTCGTCCATCAGGGCCGAGGTCTGCATCTGTAGCCGCAGCCGACGGCGGACATCCGCGAGCCGAGGGAGATCGGAGGCCAGAGCCACCAGCTTGTCCACGTACTCAGCCTCAGAATGCGCGATCCATTCCGGCCGCCCCACTGCGGCCAGTACCGAAGCGCCTAGTGTTCCCATGCTGGGCGTACCCGCTAGGGATACGAATGGCAGCCCCATGTAGAGCGATTCCATCAGCGTGGTGCCTGAGTTCTGAGGGAAACAATCCAGTGCAATGTCAATACGGCGCAGGACGTTCCACGGCGGGCTATCAAAGCCCATAACCACACGCTCCCGCGCAATGCCCAGGGCCTCAAATCGCTGCCACCATTGCTCTTGCTCGTTCGCCTGGCTGAAATTGCCGCTGTTTAGCTCCAGACGCGAATGGGGCACCCGCTTGAGCAGCTCAGCCCAGGCACGGATGACCCGCTCATTCAGTCGCACGGCGCGGGTCAACGAACCAAAGGTAACGCACCCTTGAGCCAGTGCAGGCAATTCGCTGACCTCTCCTGCGTCGGGATTTGCCCGGTACACCAATGCAGTGTGCGGCAAACGCCAAGGCGTTTCCGAAAAGAGACGCTCGTAGCCGGGTGGAACGGTAACGGCATCGGTGAGGTAGTAATCAATCGCTGTCAATCCGGTGGTGTAACCCGAATCCAGCCAGTGCAACGATACCGGCGCCGGCTTGCGCGCAAACGCACCCAGCCGATGCCCCTTGGTCTGTCCAGCAATGTCCACCAGAATATCAATGCCGTCCGCACGGATGCGGTCGGCCAACTCATCGTCGCTCATCTGGCGGGTATCTATCCAATGCTCGAACAAGGTTCGATAGTGATCGGTGACGTCATCCTCGAGCTCGTAAAGACCGGAGTAGGCAAACAACTCCACCCGATCATGCGAGTGGTGCTCCAACAAGGGCATCAGAAAGGGCCGACAGGCATGCGTGCGAAAGACCGGTGCCACGTAGCCCACCCGCAAGCGCCGCCCCGGCTCCCGTACGTTCGTGTGCGAGCGCCAGTGGCCCCGGTAGGGCTTTCCAAAATGCTCATTGAATCGTTGATATGCCGCGTAGCGCACCAGCGGGTCCATGTCCGGAATGCAGTTGGACACGAACAGCAAACAGCTGTGCGCGGCCTGGTCCTTGGGATCCACCTCCAGAGCATGTCGCAACACCTCCATGGCTTCGGGCAAGCGCCCCTGGTCTTTGAGCAGCATGCCCAAGCTCACATGCGCCTGTGCCTGGGTCGGCTCTAGCTCTATAGAGCGCCGCGCGCGCGCTTCGGCCTCTGTGAATCGGTTCATTTCGCCCAGCAGGATCGCCAAGTTCAGCAACGCCCGAGACTCCTCCCCCCCTGCATCCATGCAACTGAGGTAAGCCTTCTCAGCATCTTGCAGACGGGCCTGGGCACGCATCACGATGGCCAGATTGAACCAACCCTGCTTGAACTTGGGCGCATGGCGCACTGCGCAGCGCAGCAACACCTCGGCCTGCACCATGTCGCCCTTCACTGACCGCGCCAGGCCATAGTTGCTGAGCATGTCCACATCACCAGGATGGAGTGCCAGCGCTCGCCGCATTGGCTCAATCGCTTCGTCGGAGCGATCGAGCCGCATCAAGGCTGCACTGAGAGACTTCCATCCCATGGCGCATTGCGGATACTGCCGGGTCATCTTGCGCCCCAAGGTCAAGACTTCTTCAAATCGCTGCTCATCAAAAAGGCGCGTAATCTCCCGAATCTGGCTCTGGGGCGGCAGGCGGCCCTGCACAGGCTTGGACTGCCAAGCCGCATGCACAGCAGTGTTCACCAGGCGCTCCACCATCTCCCCAACGGCTGCCGGTGCGAGCCCTGCACGGCGCGCGTCCTCCAAAATATTTGCCGCCAGTTCGTTCTCTCTGGCCTGCATCAGCGCATCCACCAAACTCACCCAGTACTGTCGGTTTTTGGGGTTGGCCTGTAAGGCGGCCTGAAAAAACGGCACTGCAGCCAAGAACTGCCCGCACTCCACGGCAATTGCACCTAAATTGTGATTCGCATCTGCATGGTTTGGCACGAGGCTCAAGACCGCACGGTACAACTCTTCTGCCTGAGGTAAATTTTTTTCTCTGTGAAAACTCAGAGCAAGAGCCATGGTCTTTTGGGACAGCGCATACACCGGCGACTCCGGATCAACCAAAGGCACTTCCAACGTATCACCAGACTGAGTCGCTTGCATTTAACAGTTACCCTATTTCCAAACACATGCGAGCGACCAGAACATTAGGTGCGCTCACTGTTAGTCCGCTGATAGTGACATCGCAATACGAACGTTAAACCCCAAAAAAACACTTAATGACATGCTCTATTTTCAATAAATAAGAGTTTGTAGGAATTTCCCTTACAACAACGTCAGCAATAAGCCGACACCAACCTTAGTCATCTTCCGATTCAAGTTCTGGACGCTGAGTTTCAGAATCCATTCCATGGTTTGCAAGCAAGAAATAGCCGGCAAACACCCCGCAAATTGCTTTACCGGAATGGAGAGTCACATGACCAACGAACAAATCCTCGCCGAAATCCGCGAAGCCAACATGACGTACCTCATGCTGGCCCAAAACCTGATTCGCCAAAACAAGGCCGAGGCCCTGTTTCGCCTAGGCATGTCGGAAGAGTCTGCCGACATCATCGCGGCGCTGTCTCCCGCGCAAGTCATGCGAATTGCATCCACCAACATGCTGCTGTGCCGCTTCCGGGTGGACGACGACATTGTGTGGAACCTGCTGACCAATCACTCGGTCACCAAAGTGGACAACGACGCTACCACCAAGCTGCACGCCAGCATCCTGATGGCCGGCCGCTTCGCCGAAGCCGTTTAAGCCCTCACCCGTACCTTCCCGCCTCACCCGATTTCGCCCAGGAGCAGCACCATGGCCACCCAAAAAAGTGTTTTGAACGATTCCAAGCAAGTGGAACGCGCAGTGTCTTTGATTCAGTTGGGCGCACGCCTGCAGGTGCTGGAGAGTGAAACCGAGTTGTCTTACGAGCGCCTGTTGCGCCTCTATAAAGAAGTGGCCGGCCGCTCCCCCAGCAAGGGCCAGTTGCCCTTCTCGACCGAGTGGTTCCTGACCTGGCAGCCCAACATCCACGCCTCGCTGTTCCAGAACACCTACGAATACCTCACCAAAGTGAGCGCGATGGAAGACATCGACGCCATCATGGCCGCCTACCGCCTGTACACAGAGCAAATTGAAGCCTGTGGCGTGGAGCCCCTGCTGTCTATCACCCGCGCTTGGCGCTTGGTGAAGTTCATCGACAACAACATGCTCTCCATGACCAAGTGCTCCAAATGCGGCGGCCACTTTGTGTCTGAAGCCTACGAAAACTCCCGCCACTTCGAGTGCGGCCTGTGCAGCCCACCCGCCCGCGCCGGCAAGGGCGCATCCGGCGGTGGCATCCTGCTGCACTAATTGCTACAAATTCAATAGCTACTTGCGCACACTCCATATGCGCCAGAGGCCTATTTGGCAATAAATTCAAGCCACCTTCATTTGTGGACGATATGATAGGTCTGGGCCGAAAAGGCCCTGCTGTTCAACCCTTGAAGCCTTGGGCTTCCCTGTCACAATGAAGCTATGTTTGTAATCATCGGTTGGCTTGTTTGTCTGGGCTGTGTGTTCGGCGTGTTCATTATTCACGGCGGCAACATCATGGTCATCGTGCACGCACTTCCTTGGGAAATGCTGACCATCGGGGGCGCCACCGTCGGTGCGTTTCTCGCCAACAACCAGATGAAAGTGGTCAAAAAGACCATGGCAGGCTTGGGTGCCTGCTTCAAAGGCAGCAAATACACCAAGGCCCGCTATATGGAGCTGCTGGCGCTGTTGTTCGACATTTTGCAAAAAGCCCGCAAAGAGGGCCTGATGGCGATTGAAAAAGACGTCGAAGAGCCCGAGCAGTCCGAAATCTTCAAAAAATACGCCACCGTGGGTAGCGACCACCATGTGGTGGAATTTATTACCGATTACTTGCGCATGATGGTGTCGGGCAACCTGAATGCGCACGAAATCGAATCGCTCATGGACAGCGAGATCGAAACCCATCACCACGAAGAACATGCGGCCGTTGCTGCGATCCAGCGAATCGCCGGTGGTCTGCCGGCTTTCGGTATCGTTGCGGCCGTGCTGGGGGTGGTGAACACCATGGGCTCGGTGGGCCAACCGCCTGCCGTGCTGGGCGGAATGATCGGCTCCGCGCTGGTGGGAACCTTCTTGGGTATTTTGCTGGCTTACGCCTTTGCAGAGCCCTTGGCAGGCTTGCTGGAACAAAAGGTCGAAGAAGGTAGCAAAGAGTTTCAGTGCATCAAAACCACGTTGTTAGCCAGCATGCAAGGCTACAACCCGTCCACGGCCATTGAGTTCGGCCGCAAAGTGCTGTACTCCACCGAGCGCCCCACCTTCTCCGAGCTGGAGGCGCATGTCAAAAAGAAATAAAGGCGGGAGCGCCTGAGCATGGCCGGAGACGCCAAGAAACTCCAGCCGATCATCATCAAGCGGGTCAAAAAGGGCGGCCACGCTGCGCACGGTGGCGCCTGGAAGATTGCCTACGCCGACTTCGTCACGGCCATGATGGCTTTCTTTTTGCTCATGTGGCTGCTGGGTAGCACCACGGAAGGCGACAAAAAAGGCATTTCCGATTACTTTCAGTCCCCGCTCAAGGTTGCCATGCAAGGGGGAGCCGGGGCCGGCGCCAGCAACAGCCTGATTAACGGCGGCGGCAACGACCTGACCCAATCCGCAGGCCAATCCAAACGCGGCGAAGGGGCAGACGCCAAAGCCAAGAAAACCGCAGGCGATCAGCGCAAGATAGAACGCGCCAAAAAAGATGCCCAAACACTGGCCGCTCTGGCCGCGAAGATTGCCAGCACGCTGTCCAACAATCCCAAGATGGCGGAGTTCAACTCCCAGATCAAATTGGAAATCACCCCGGACGGCCTGCAAATCCAGATTGTGGACGATCAAAAACGCCCCATGTTTGACATCGGCAGCGCGTCGGTCAAACCCTACATGCGCGACATCCTGAGGGAAATCGGGGTCACCCTGTCCGATGTAGACAACAAAATCAGCGTAGACGGCCACACCGACCAAACCCCCTATGGCAACGCCGCGCGGGGTTACAGCAACTGGGAACTCTCGGCAGACCGCGCCAATGCGACACGGCGGGAGCTGATTGCCGCCGGCATGCCGGAGGCCAAGCTGGCCCGGGTGGTGGGCATGGCGTCCAGTTTGCTTGCAGAGCCCCAAAATCCCTTGAGCGCGGCAAACCGCCGCATTAGTATTCTGGTCATGACGAAAGATGCCGAGGAACGGCTGTTGGGCGGCAACGTGATTCCACTGGAGACGGAGGAAGAAATCAGCCCTCCGGCCGCCGGAAATACGAAAGTCAGTCCGTGAAATCTCTAAAATTCAGTCATACTTATTAAAATTGAAAATCGTCCGGCCAAAGGTTACCTATGTCTAAAGAATTGCGCTTTCTCATCGTTGACGACTTCTCCACCATGCGACGGATTGTGCGGAACCTCTTGAAAGAAAGCGGTTATGCCGATGCAGATGAAGCGGAAGACGGTGTTGCGGCCCTGCAAAAGCTGCGCAACAGCTCTTTCGACTTTGTGGTGAGCGACATCAACATGCCGAATATGAACGGATTCCAGTTGCTTGCTGAAATCAAGAAAGACGACAAGCTCAAGCACATTCCGGTACTGATGGTGACCGCCGAAGCCCGCAAGGAAGACATTGTGCTGGCTGCGCAGCAAGGCGCATCCGGCTACATCGTTAAGCCTTTCACCAAGGCCACTCTGGAAGACAAGGTCAACCACATCCTTACCAAGTTAGGATTGAAGTAAACATGTCCGCCGACACCACGCCCTCCACCCCCACACTCAGCACCGTAGAGGTGCACCAACAGCTGGGGGCACTGACCCGCCAGCTGCACGACTCCTTGAATGGATTGGGTTTGGCCGAAAAGGTGAAGGACTGGGCGGGTGAGTTGCCGGACGCCAAGAGCCGCCTGTCGTACATCGCACGCCTGACAGGCCAAGCAGCCGAAAAAGTGCTCAATCAGGTCGACCAAGCCAAAGAGCAACACGATTTCATTGCTGCCGAAACCCGCCGCATTGGCCAGTTGATCGTGAAAGACCCAGTGGCAGCCGTTGCCAAAGGCCACGTGATGAACTTCATCAACGACGTGGAACAAGCCAGCAAAAAAGTGGATGGCCACCTGACCGAAATCATGATGGCCCAGGATTTTCACGACCTGACCGGCCAAGTGATTGCCAAAGTGGTCAATCTGGCGGCCACCATTGAAGAGCAATTGGTGCTCCTGCTGATTCAAACGGCTCCGCCGGAAGCAGCCCTCAAGGCCGCCACCCCTCCTGCAGAGTACGTGCCCGCGCTGGCCGGTCCCGTCGTGGAGGGTCAGAGCAACCAGGAAGTGGTGACCGATCAGTCCCAAGTGGACGACTTGCTGGCCAGCCTGGGCTTTTAAACCTTCTTGATCAGAGAGGGAAACACCCCTCTTTTCACCCTTTAGTTTCAAAGGGTGCTCGCGACAATGGTGAGAACGAAAGAGTCTCACCATCATGGATCAAGGCAGCCAAGACCGTAACCTACCGGCTTCCGAACGGAAGCTGCAGAAAGCGCGCGACGACGGTCAAGTCAGTCGCTCGCAGGACTTGTCTCACCTTGCCGTGTTGGGCGCAGGCGCGGTAGCAGTACTGTCCCTCTCGCCCATTTTGTTTGAGCAACTCAAGCTCAGCATGGTGCAGCAGCTCAGCTTCGATGCGGACACCGTGCGCCGCACCGGCACCATGGTCCAGCGCCTGGGCGATGCCAGCACCATAGGCACAGCCGGGTGCGTCGCCTTTGCCGCCATTGTGATGACCGCCGCTATTCTGGGCGCGGTGGCCTCTGGTGGTTGGGTCAACAGCCTCAAGCCCCTGATGCCGGATTTCTCCCGGCTCAACCCGCTCTCCGGCTTTGCCAACCTCTTCTCCAAGAAGAAGCTGCTCGACACCGCCAAGATGACGTTGATGACGGGCATCTTGTTTGCCATCGCCGTAGGTTTTCTCAAGTCGGGTATGCAAGACATGGCCGCCATGCTGCTGCAACCCTCTCCTGCAGCCATTACCCACCTGACCCAGTGGATGACGGGCGGCCTGGGGTTGATGCTTTTGGTGATTTTCATGGCCGCCATGGTCGATGTCCCCTTGCAGGTCTTTCTCCACAAAGACCAGATGAAGATGTCGCACCAAGAGGTGAAAGAAGAAGGCAAAGAGTCCAACGGCAACCCGCAGCTCAAGGGGAAGATCCGCCAGAAACAGCGTGAACTCTCCCAAAAAAGCAGCGTGGGCGCGGTACCCAAGGCTGATTTTGTGGTGATGAACCCTACCCACTTTGCCGTGGCCATCCGCTACGACGAAGCCAGCATGGGTGCCCCGCGCGTCATCTCCAAAGGCACCGATTTGCTGGCCATGAAGATTCGTGATGTGGCCAAGCAGCACTCCATTCCAGTGCTCCAGTCCCCCATGCTGGCACGTGCGCTGTATGCCAATGCCGAGCTGGACCAGGACATTCCCGCCACTTTGTACACCGCAGTCGCCCAAGTGCTGGCCTATGTGTATCGCTTGCGTGCCGCCATGCGGGGCGAAGGCAGCATGCCTTCCGAAGTACCGCAACCATTTGTTCCTCCGGAACTCGACCCCCTGTCCAAGACTGTGAAGGCTAGCACCGTATGAACGCGCAAATGAAATCCTTCCAGCAGTGGTACGCCAACAATGCTGGGCTGATGCAAGGGGCCGCTGCGCCCATGTTGGTCGTCGCCATCTTGTCCATGATGGTGTTGCCACTGCCGCCGCTGTTGCTCGACATGTTCTTCACCATCAACATCGCCGTAGCGCTGATGGTGATGATGGTGGCGGCTTACATGATCCGCCCGCTGGACTTTGCGGCCTTCCCGTCTGTCTTGCTGCTGACCACTCTCATGCGCTTGTCGCTGAACGTGGCCTCCACCCGCGTGGTGCTGCTGGAAGGCCACACCGGCCCCGGTGCAGCGGGTGCGGTGATTGAGGCCTTCGGTCATTTCTTGATCGGTGGCAACTTCGCGGTCGGTTTGATCGTGTTCGCGATTCTGGTGGTCATCAACTTTGTGGTGGTGACCAAAGGCTCGGAGCGTATTGCCGAAGTGTCTGCCCGATTTACCCTGGACGCCATGCCCGGCAAGCAAATGGCCGTCGATGCCGACTTGAACGCTGGCCTGATCGACGAAAAAGAAGCCAAACGCCGCCGCGCCGAAATTGGTGAAGAAGCTGAGTTCTTCGGCTCCATGGACGGTGCCTCCAAGTTCGTGCGCGGCGATGCGGTAGCCGGCATTCTGATTTTGCTGATCAACATCTTCGGTGGTTTTGCCATCGGTATCCTGCAGCACGACCTGAGTGCCTCGCAAGCCGCCAACTCCTACATATTGTTGGCTGTTGGTGATGCGCTGGTTGCACAGATTCCAGGCCTGTTGATTTCCGTGGCAGCCGCCATGGTGGTGTCCCGCGTAGGCAAAGACAAAGACATCGGCAAGCAAATCGTGGGGCAGATGTTTATCTCCCCCAAAGTGTTGGGCATTACGGCCGTCATCATGCTGATCCTTGGCCTGATCCCCAACATGCCGCACTTTGTGTTCTTGAGCATCGGCAGCGTCTTGGGCTATGGTGCCTGGGTGCTGGCCCATAAGCCAGAACCTGTAGAAGCAGAAACCGCTGTGGCAGCACCCACAGGTGACGGAGACGCCACTTGGGACGACCTCCAACCCGTGGATCAGCTGGGCCTGGAGCTGGGCTACCGCTTGATCGCCCTCGTGGACAAGACCCGCCAAGGCGACTTGCTGAACCGTATCAAAGGTGTGCGCCGCAAGTTTGCACAAGAAGTGGGTTTCCTGCCGCCCTCGGTACATGTGCGTGACAACCTGGAGCTCAAGCCCAGCGCCTACCGCATTACCTTGCGCGGGGTGATTGTGGGTGAAGGCGAGGCATTCCCCGGCCAATACCTGGCCATCAACCCTGGCGGTATCAGCACCCCGCTCATCGGCACCGCTACCACCGACCCTGCGTTTGGCTTGCCCGCACACTGGATCGACGAACGCCAGAAGGAAGCCGCGCAAATGGCCGGATTTACCGTGGTTGATTCCGAGACCGTCATGGCGACCCATTTGTCACACTTGATGCAAGTCCAGGCCTCCAAGCTCCTGAGCCGGACAGAAACACAACAACTCGTGGAACACGTGGCAAAACTGGCACCCAAACTGATTGAAGAGGTCGTCCCCAAGATGGTCTCGCTTGCAGTCTTCCAAAAAGTACTGCAGTTGCTGCTGGATGAGTCGGTGCATATCCGGGATATCCGCACCATCATCGAGTCGATTGCAGAGCACGCCACCAGCACCACCGATCCGGTGGAGCTGGCCAAGCGGGTACGCATTGCTTTGTCTCCGGCCATCGTGCAACAGATTTACGGCCCCACCCGGGAACTCAATGTGATTGCCATCGACCCCGGTCTGGAGCGTCTGCTGGTGCAGGCTTTAGGCAGCGCATCGGGCTCGGCGCTCGACCCCGGCGTGGCAGACATGCTGAGCCGCACCGCCGCTGAAACCGCCATGAAACAGGAAGAAATTGGCGTGCCCGCCTGCCTGCTGGTGCCCGACCAAATCCGTGGCGCGATTTCCCGCTTGGTACGCCGCGTGGCACCCCGCCTGCAAGTGCTGGCGCACAGTGAAATTCCAGAAACCCACACCATTCGCATTGGTCCGATCTTGAGAGGCGCAACACCATGAACATCCAACGCTTTACCGCCGCCACCTCCCGCGAAGCCCTGGCCAAAGCACGCTTGGCCTTTGGCGAGGGAACCCTCATTTTGTCGAACCGCCCCACCGAACACGGCGTGGAAGTGGTTGCCACCGCAGAGGACAGCCTGGCCGCGTTGAGCGGCGGGTCCCCCAGCCCGGTAGCAGCCAAGCCTGCCAGCATGGCGCCACGGCAAAACCCGCCCAGCTACCGCGAAGTCGCCAGCCAGGTGGAAGAGGATGCCGAGCAGCTGGCCATGAGCACCCTGTCATTCCAGGACTACGTGCGTGAGCGCATGCTGCGCCGTCGCCATGAATCGAACCAAGCTCCGGCCCCAGCACCCGCAGAAATGCCGGTGGCTACACCCGCGCCCGGAGAGCGCCCCCCACGGCCGACCTTGACGCAGCGTATTGCGGTCGACATGGAAGCACAACCGAAGCGCCCTGCGCCCGCACGCAAGCCCGCACCGGCGCCCCAGGCTCCCGCCGTCAACAAGGTGGTGATGGACGAATTGCAAGCCATGAAAGAGCTGATTGAAGACCGCTTCAACACGCTCACGTGGTTGGGCCAGGCCAAGCAAAACCCGATCCAATCCAACATGATGTTGAAGATGATCCGCTCGGGTTACTCTCCCACCCTGTCGCGCGCCATTCTGGAGCGCCTGCCGGAAGACATGGATGCCACGGAAGCCGTGCGCTGGGTCATGGAAGTGCTGGAGCGCAATTTGCACACCGACGCCGATATGCCCGCCATCCATGAAGAGGGCGGCATCTTTGCCCTAATCGGTGCCACTGGCGTGGGCAAAACCACCACCGCCGCCAAGCTTGCCGGGCAATGTGCCCGCATGCATGGCCCCGGCAGTGTCGGCCTGATTACCCTGGACACCTACCGCATTGGTGCACATGAACAATTGCGTGCCTACGGAAAAATGCTGGGCGTCGTGGCCCACTTGGCGCATGACAAAGCGGCACTGCAAGATCTGCTCGGTTTGCTGTCCAACAAAAAAATGGTGTTGATCGACACCACCGGCATCGCGCCCCGGGACCCGCGCAAGCGAGACCTGCTGGAGCTGCTGGATCTGCCCGAAGTCAAGCGCTTGCTGGTGCTGAACGCTGGCGGCCACGGAGACACCCTGGACGAAGCGGTAGGCTGCTTCAAGAGCACCGGCACCCAGCAGGCCATCCTCTCGAAAATCGATGAAGCGGTGAAGCTAGGCCCCGCCATTGACGCGAGTATCCGCCACCAGTTGCTGCTGCGCGGCACCACCACCGGGCAGCGGGTGCCCGAAGACTGGGAGCCCGCCATTGCCGCCAAACTGGTGCGTGCCTCCATGCGCAGCACCGGCGCCTCTGCCTACGACCCCAAGACCAGTGACCTGGGCTTCTTCTTCAGCCAGCCGGCCAACTCCACAACCCACAAGGGGCGCATGGATGCTTGAGCGGCCCAACAACCAGGCTGCGGGGTTGATGGACTTTGCCGCCCCCCAAACGCCCAAGCTACTGGCTATGGTGAGCCACGGCGATGAGCATGCTGAACTGCCCTTGTTGCTTCGCATTTGCGCGGCATTGGTCGGGTTTGGTTACACGGTGACGGTGCTCGATGGCTCGGTGCTGGAAACACACGACAACCCTGGCTTGGAGCAATTGCTGAACTTCACGTACTCCACCAGTAACCACTCCGATCTACCTAACTGGAGCATTCTGCCGGCAGGCTTGGGATTACAAACATTGTCCGCAGCGCACCGGCACGGCGGGCCCAGCATTGCGGAATGCGGCTGGTTTTTCCCGCACGAAAGCATCGTGATCGTGTATGCCAATGCCAATAACCTGACCCCCCTGTTGCACGGCAGCAGCGTCCGGCCTCTGCTCGCCATGTCGGGGGCCAAGGCGTCGTTATTGACGAGTTATTTGGCGCTGAAGCGGCTGTTGCTGAAAGCGAAAGTTGAGCCTACTATTGTCAATATGGTGGACGCCTCGCAGCACAAAAAAGCCGACATGACCTTGCCGACCAGTCTGAGTGACTGTGCCAAGTATTTCCTGAATTACGACGTCAACCCGCTGCATATCCTGGCGCCGAGTGGCGATGAACGCCCGTCCGCCAGCATCGAGCGCCTATCATTGGGTCTCTTGGAAAACGCGATGCCACTGGAGTCGGGTTGGGCCTATGCCCCCCATCACTCCCGGCAATCGTTCAGCACCGCATCGTCCGCAGGGAGACATTGATGTACACCGCCAAAGGGCAACTCGATCGCTCCGCACTGATTAAGCAATATCAGCCCTTGGTGCGGCGCTTGGCCCACCACATGATGGCCAAGCTGCCGGCAAGCGTTGAGGTGGATGATTTGATTCAAGTGGGCCTGATCGGCCTGTCAGATGCCTTGTCGCGCTACGAGGCATCGCAAGGCGTGCAGTTTGAAACCTTTGCCACCCAGCGCATTCGCGGCGCCATGCTCGACGAACTGCGCGAAAACGACTGGATGTCCCGTGGCTCTCGCAAGAGCCAAAAGGAAATCGAAACGGCCCTGCGCCGCCTGGAACACCGGTTAGGCCGAAGCCCCGCAGAGTCAGAAATTGCCGCAGAGCTGGGTATGTCATTGCCTGACTACCAGGCCCTGCTGGGCAAAGTGCGTGGTACGCAACTGGTGTATCTGGAAGACATGGCGCGCCGCGGCGAGGATGACGATACCTACTTGGACCGCCACGTAGCCGATACCGAAGCGGACCCACTCAATATGCTGCGCGACCAGCGCTTACGTGAGTCTTTGGTGCAAGCCATCAAGGGGCTACCCGAGCGTGAGCAGTACATCATGAGCATGTACTACGAGCAGGACATGAACCTCAAGGAAATTGCTGCTGTGCTGGACGTGACCGAGTCTCGCGTCTGCCAACTGCATAGCCAGTCGATTGCACGCTTGCGCGCCAAAATGCGCTCCCACTAGAACTGATCTAGGTCAAGCTCACAATAGCTAGACCACTTTCTGCACGTCAGCAATAACAAAGGGCCTCGAGGGCCCTTTGTTATTAAGTTTGGCAGTTAGCGCTCAAGCGGACATCGATGGCAAACGACCGGAAGTCCGAGGGCCTGCACCATAGGAGCCACCACCGGCATAAGTAGGATCTTCTGCAGCGGGCACCACCAATCGGAGGGTTTGCTCAATGAGTGTCATACGGCGAAGCAAGTTAGCGCGCACTACCTGCATACCTTCGGCCAGGGCTCGCACACGCTGCTCTACCACGTGGCTCGCTAGGCCTTGACGCAGCCATTGTTGCCAAACTGTGTTGAGATTGACGGAGAGTTCGTGAACTTGTGCAGAGATAGCTGGCAACGCGTCGGCGTCACCGGCAGCCACGGCGATGGCCAGTTGGTTGAATTGCGCTTCCAGCGCGTCGAAAAACGAATCAGGAGAGGTGTTGCTCATGGCGAGGCCTTTACATCAAAGCTGATGCGCAGGCCCGTGGCCGTTACCGCGTGGTGCGGTCCAGCATTTCCTGCGCGTTGGAGAGAAGTTTGTCCGCAATCGCTTCGGCGTTCACTGTGTAGGTGCCGTCCTGAATGGCTGCCCGCACGGATGCCACCTTGGCGGTATCGACATCCGCCGCATCGTTGCGCTCCGGTTTTTCCAGCGCTCGCGCCGCGGTGGACACCGTCACCGCTACACCGGCAGACCGGGTGCTTTGGTTGGCGTTGGTGCTCGCGTTGGCCGCCGCATTGCTGTTCTGTGCCGCTTTTTGGGCTGCACCGGACACCGTAGACGTTACGGAAGTGGGTAAATCTGAGGGTTGACCAATTTTCATCGCGTTCTCCAAAACTGCGATAAGCGCAGCCTCGTACGGATGTTATCGGCCCCTGCCTAGCGGACTTAAGGTTTTTTTGCACAAAAATCTGCCGTTACAGGTCGATTTTTACTGTACGCACATCCAGCACCGTGCCTGTAGCGACGCGCCCGTTATCCATACGCACCCGCGCCTGCTGGCCGATAACGCCTGCCGACAAGGCTTGTGCCTCGCTGGAAATTTGAAATCCTGGGCCTTGGGCCACGATTTTGACCGGCGCACCGGCTTGAAACACCTGGGCAGGTCGCACCATGTTTTGCCGCAGCGCCTGACCGGTGCTCAACACCCGGCTGGCTGTTTGCCCTAACCAAGCGGCGCGGTCGGTCAACACGGGGCTGGCGTCTTCTGCCCAATCCACTTCACCCAGAGTGATGTCGGACTCCGTCAAATTAACACCCGAAGCAACTTGGGTCTTCACCACCCAAGCATCCCCAAAAGCTTTTACGGTCAGAGGCAGCGTGACATTCCAACGGCTCATGCCATCGACACAGCGCATACCCACACGAGTACGCCCCCACAAACGGGTGCCCGGCGGCACGTAGGCTTCCACGTTAGCGCAAGCAGCCAGCTTGACCCGGCTATCCAGTGCGCCCACAACCGCTTCCATGCGCAACTGCCTGCCCTCTAACTTCTGGGCTTTCCATATTGCGTCTGTCACCCAACGCTGGGCCATGGCCTGCAATTCGGTCGCCCCCTGTTCTTGTGCCATGACCGGCAAAACTGCAACGCCCGCATACAAAGCAAGCACAGCACCCCAACGACGAGGCGGCACAGTAAACAGGGAAAGTGTAGGCATGGAAGGCTCCTTAGCAGGCTTCAACTATAGGAATGCCCACCCCGGCGGAACCCCACAAATACGAGGTTTTCGGCACCTTATTCCAAAGCTAAAAAATTAAAGAAATTTCCATAATTGCCCCACGTCGCCAGCCAAGCCCTCCGTTTAGCGCGACAGACATTCGTCGAGGTGCCCATGTTTTCCAATCTAACCAACGCTTTGGACTTCCAATCGAAGGGATTGGTGCTGCGCGCTGAACGGCAGCGGGTCATTGCCAGCAACATTGCCAACGCAGACACGCCCGGCTACTCCGGCCGCGACTTCGATTTCAAAAAAGCCATGGCGGAAGCCACCTCCGGCCCAGCCATGAAACTCGCATCCCCCTCCAACGAGGCCCCGTCGGACGGAACCAGCCACAGCCGCCACATTCCACTGAGCCCGATTGAGGGCTCCAGCATCGGCGACAGCAGCAAGCTGGGCTACACCGTGCAAACCCAACCGGCCATGGACGGCAACAGCGTGGACCTGGACCGGGAGCGCGCCAACTTTGTCGACAACTCGGTGCGTTACGAAGCGACTCTCCGCTTTATTAACGGCTCTTCCCGCACCATCCTGAGTGCTATTCAAGGGCAATAAGCCCGACTAGCAGGAACGGAGCTACCCCATGTCCATGTTTTCCATCTTCAACGTGAGCGGCAGCGCCGTCAGCGCCCAGTCGCAGCGTCTGAACGTCGTCGCCAGCAATTTGGCGAATGCCGACGCAGTGGCCGGCCCGGACGGGCAGGGCTACAAGAGCCGCCAAGTGGTGTTTGAAACGGTGCCCATGGGCGCCGAGGCGTCATCCGGCGTCAAAGTGAGCTCCATCAAAGAGAGCAACGAGCCACTGCGCAAGGTACACAACCCCATGCACCCTTCTGCAGACGCGGAAGGGTATGTCACCCAATCGAACGTGAATCCGGTGGAAGAAATGGTGAACATGATCTCCGCCTCGCGTTCGTACCAAAACAACGTCGAAGTCATGAACACCGCCAAAAGCCTGCTGCTCAAAACGCTGCAGATGGGCCAATAACCTGAGGGGTACACACCATGGCAAGCGCAATCACCAGCAGCACCGCACTGAGCGGCACCAGTTCCAGCACAAGCACCACGGGTACCGTGAGTGCCAAAGAGCAAACCGACCGCTTCATGAAGCTATTGGTGGCACAGCTTAACAACCAGGATCCGATGAACCCGATGGACAACGCGCAAATGACTAGCCAGATTGCGCAGATCAACACCGTGTCCGGCATCCAAGAGTTGAACGCCACCATGCAAAGCATGGCCAGCCAGTTCACTTCCATGCAAGTGCTGCAAGGGGCCAGCATGGTCGGCCGCGGCGTCATGCTGGAATCCAACACCCTGTCCATCGACGGCGGTGTCGCTAAAGGTGCACTCAATTTGACGAACAAGGCAGACAAAGTCACCGTCAACATCACAACACCGGGCGGGCAAGTGCTAGATACCCTGGAGCTGGGCGCGTTACCAGCAGGCCAGAGCAACTTTGAGTGGGATGCCTCCAAATACCCGGGGCTGACCAGTGCCAACATCACCGTCAAGGCCACACAAGCCGGCCAGACCGTGAGTACCACCACGCTGGCGAAAGACACGGTAACGGCAGTGGGCACCGACAACGGCGCCATGTCTCTGCAGCTCAAAGGCCGCAGCGCTGTGGCCTACAGCGCCGTGAAATCCATTCTCTGACCCAGTACCTATTTAGAGGACACCACCATGAGCTTTCAAACAGGACTCTCCGGCCTGAACGGCGCCAGCAAAAGCCTGGACGTGATTGGCAACAACATCGCCAACGCCAACACCGTGGGCATGAAGTACTCCCGCACCGAATTTTCTGCCTTGGTCGCATCTCAACTGGGTGCCGCTGGTGGCAGCACAGGCCCTGGCATCGGGGTAGCGGTGGGCACGATTGCACAGCAGTTCACGCAAGGCAACATCAGCATCACCGGCAACAATCTGGACGTCGCTATCAACGGCGGCGGTTTTTTCCAGATCACACAGCCCGATGGTTCAACTGCCTACACACGTGATGGTCAGTTCAAGCTGGATGCCACCGGCAACTTGATCACCAATGGTGGCGCCAACATCATGGGCTACCCGACGGACCTGCTGGGAAACCGCACCAGTATCACTCCACAGAATATGGTGATTCCAACTAACGCGCCGATCCCCGCCAAGGCGACAACTGCGATTACCGCAGAATTCAATTTGGACGCGCGTACGAAACCAGCTATTCAAACCTCACCGCCCACACCCATATCAACTTACGGGACAACTCTGACTGCATTTGATTCGCAAGGAAATGAGGTTCCCGTCAATTTGTATTTTGTAAAACGCGGACCAGACACCACCGTCAACCCAGCAGTGACTGTAGATACATGGGATGTTTTTGACGCGACAACTGTGACTGCAGGAACTACCGCGCTAAATACCAACGCAGCAACGTACGCAACACACAAGGCCAACGTGGCCTACAACACGGCCAATCCGGCACCTGCAGATCAAAAACCTACTTTCGCAGTAGTAGGGACTGGGGCATTCGCGGCAGCACGTTTAGCGACTGTAGCTACAGGCGCACTATTCCAACTCAATTACGACGTCAATGGAAAATTGACATCCCCGTCAACGACACAGAACCTAACGCTGACGTCGTCTAATACAGCCATTGGTCCATTTACTGCAACACTCGACGTCAGCAAGACGACGCAGTACGGAACTGCTTTTGCAGTGTCAAATTTGACACAAAACGGCTACACCGCAGGGGACTTGACCGGCATCACCATTGATGAGACCGGTGTCATCACCACCAAGTACTCCAACGGAGAAACGCAGGCGCGCGGCCAGTTGTTGTTGGCAGACTTCCGCAACGTGCAGGGTTTGACGCAAATTGGCGGCGGCAACTGGATCGAGTCCTATGCCTCCGGCCAACCAGTGTTAGGCAGTCCAGGGCAAGGAAAGTTTGGCGCTGTGCGCTCTGGCTCTCTGGAAGACTCCAACGTCGACCTCACCGGTGAGTTGGTCAACATGATGACCGCCCAGCGCAACTACCAAGCCAACGCACAAACCATTAAAACGCAAGACCAGATCATGTCGACCCTGGTCAACCTGCGTTAATTCCAACCACTGGAGCTGAACCATGGACCGTCTGATCTACACCGCAATGACCGGCGCCAACGCGGCGGCAAGCCGCCAGTCGGTCCTGGCCAACAACCTGGCCAATGTCTCGACCAATGGCTTTCGTGCCCAGTTGGCCACCTATCGCGCAGTACCGCTGCGGGGCGATGGGGCCACAACGCGCGTCTTCGCTTTGGAAGCCACGGCCGGCCACCTGAACACCCCCGGCCCCGCCATGCGCACCGATCGCAGCCTGGATGTGATGGCCAAGGGTGACGCATGGTTCGCAGTGCAAGGCCTGGACGGCACCGAGGCCTACACGCGCAATGGCCATGTGGAAGTAGCCACCGACGGCACCCTGACCACCGGGAACGGGCTGCAAATTTTGTCCAGTGATGGTTCGCCCATCACAGCCCCGGCAGGAGCGGATTTGACCATCCAGCCAGATGGCACCGTGAGCGCCAAAGTCGGCAACCAACCCGCCAACGCCATAGGGCGGCTCAAGTTGGTCGTGCCCACTGGCGAAGACCCACTGGTGCGTGGCCGTGATGGCCAGTTCCGCACACTCTCCGGCGATCCGTTGAACAACGAAGATACTGCTCGCGTGCAGGCCGGCATGCTGGAAGGCTCCAACGTGAATGCGATTGAAGCCATGGTCGGCATGATCCAGACCGCACGCCAGTTTGAGGCACAAACCCGCCTCATGCAAACTGCCGAATCCAATGACCGCTCTGCCGGTCAGCTCCTCAACATGCAAGGATAAACACCATGATTAACTCGCTCTGGATCTCCAAAACGGGCATGGAAGCCCAGCAAATGCAGTTGGACGTGATCTCCAACAACTTGGCCAACGTCTCGACCAATGGCTTCAAAAAATCGCACGCGGTGTTTGAAGACCTGATGTACCAGAACCTGCGCCAAGTCGGCTCGAACACGTCGGAGCAGTCCACCCTACCCACCGGCCTGCAACTGGGCTTGGGGGTGCGCACGGTGGCGACCAGCCGCTCCTTTTCACAAGGCAATTTGCAACAGTCCAGCAACAATCTGGACGTGGCCATTCAAGGCAATGGCTTCTTCCAGGTCACCATGCCCGACGGCACCACCGGCTACACCCGTGATGGAGCTTTCCAGATCGACAATGCCGGCCGTATGGTCACATCCAACGGCCTACCCATCTTGAACGGCATCAACATTCCGGCCAATGCCACCAGCATCGCCATTGCCCAAGATGGCGCCGTAACAGCACAAGTCCCCGGTAACGTGGCTCCCCAGCCCATAGGCACCATCACCTTGGCAAGCTTCATCAATCCGGCAGGACTAGAACCTAAAGGCCAGAACATTTATGCGGAAACCACCGCATCAGGCCAGCCCAATGCCGGCACCGCCGGCGCCAATGGGCTGGGCACCCTGGCGCAGGGCTTTGTAGAAACCTCCAACGTGAACGTCGTGCAGGAGCTGGTCACCATGATCCAGACCCAGCGCGCGTATGAGATGAACTCCAAAGCCATTCAAACCTCTGACCAGATGCTGCAAAAGCTCGGCCAGCTGTAAGGAGCCGCCATGTCACACCCCGTTTTCAACCGCCTCGCTGTGGCCGTCGCCGTGGCGCTGTTGGCCAGCGCGTGCCAGCAAATGCCGCAGAAAGTGGCCGTGGACTTTGTGGAGCCCCGCGTGCCCGCTGCCCCCATCACCTCAGTGGTGTCCAAACCTGCCAATGGCAGCATTTACCAAACTGCTGCATTCCGCCCCGCGTTTGAAGACCGGCGCGCCCGCCTGGTGGGCGATGCGGTAACCATCCAGATTGTGGAGAACGTCACCGCCAGCCAGAAATCGACATCCACCGTCAACCGCAACACGTCGGTGGACTCCGCCATCACCGCCCTGCCCGACCAAACCCTGGCCGGTCTGGGCAAATTGAATGTGGGCGCGGCCACCAACAACAACTTCTCGGGCAAAGGCGGCACCGAGAGCGCCAACACGTTCTCAGGCTCCATCACCGCCACCGTGATCGAGACCCTGCCCAATGGCCACTTGGTAGTCACCGGTGAAAAACAAATCGGTGTGAACCAGAATGTGGACGTGCTGCGCTTCTCTGGCACCATCGATCCGCGCATGCTGCAGCCAGGCAGCGTCATCAGTTCCAACCAAGTCGCCAATGTCCGGGTTGAGTCCCGGGGACGTGGTGCCCAAGGCGAAGCGCAAACAGTTGGATGGTTATCACGGTTCTTTTTGAGTTTTCAGCCCTTCTAAAGAAATCCAGAATAGTGCCGAGGGGTAACAGATCCAGTCGGATCGCCCCGTTAACCGACTCGGCACATGACACACTGGAACCAGCTCTCAAACACCTTCCGCCTGCGGCGCTTGGGCGGCTTGTGCGTGGCGTTTTGCGTCGCCGTGCTCCCTGTGGCCCACAGTGCCACCCGCATCAAGGAAGTAGCCGCCATTGAAGGCGTGCGCAGCAACCAGCTGACCGGCTTCGGCCTGGTGATCGGCCTGGATGGCACCGGCGACCAGACCACCCAGATGCCCTACACCACCCAGGGCCTCAAAAACTACATGGAGCAGCTGGGCCTCACGCTCACGCCCGCATCGCTCACCCAGTTGCAAATGAAAAACGTGGCCGCCGTGCTGGTGACCGCGCAACTCCCCGCCTTCGCACGCCCCGGCCAGTTGCTGGACATCAACGTCTCTTCCCTTGGCAATGCCAAATCCCTCAAAGGCGGCACCCTGATTGCCACCCCCCTCAAGGGCGCAGATGGCGAGGTGTATGCGCTCGCGCAAGGCAACCTGATCGTGGCCGGCGCTGGTGCTGCTGCCGGTGGCAGCAAAGTACAGGTCAACCACCTGAGCGCAGGCCGCATCCCCGACGGCGCCCAGGTAGAGCGCGCAGTGCCCACCAGCCTGCAAGACGGCCCTACCATCAACCTCAGTCTGAACGCCTCCGACTTTCAAACCGCCCGTAAAGTTGCGCAGGCTGTCAACAACAAGTTCGGCCCCGGCGTTGCCCAGGCACTCGATGGCCGCACTGTGCAGGTGAAGGCGCCCACCAACCCGAATGACCGGGTGAACTTTATTGCCGACATGGAAGAGCTGCCGGTGGACAACTCCATCGCTGCGGCCAAGATCATCATCAACTCCCGCACCGGCTCCATCGTGATGAACCAAGCCGTGACCTTGGGCGCCTGTGCGATTGCACACGGCAACCTGTCGGTGAGCGTGTCGTCCAGCCCTGTCATCAGCCAACCCAATGCGCTGTCCAACGGCCAGACGGTGGTCGGTGAAAAAGCCAATATCGAAATCAAGCAGGACGCCGGCAAACTGATTCAGCTGCCCCAAGCCGCCCAGCTCACCGATGTGGTGAAGGCCCTGAATTCGCTCGGTGCCACCCCGCAAGACCTGCTGGCCATCCTGCAGGCCATCAAATCCGCCGGTGCGCTGAATGCGGAGTTGGAGGTGATCTGACATGGGCTACGGTTCACTCAACGGAATGTCCATTGCGCCCAGCGCGCAAGACCTCGCTGCCGACGCACGCTCACTGGGCAACCTTAAAGCCAGCGCGGAGCAGGCCACGCCGGAAACCATCCGCGAGACGGCCAAACAGTTTGAGTCGCTGTTCATGCGCGAGCTGATCAAAAGCATGCGTGAGGCCAGCAGCAGTATGAAATCCGGCATGTTGGACAACCCCGGCAGCGACCTGGGCACCGACTTGCTGGACCAGCAGTTCGCCGTGAGCATGTCGGGTCAGCCCGGCGGCCTCTCCGACCTGATTGCCCAGCAACTCGGGCGCCAGATGGGGGTAGACATGCCTGGCAGCGCCGGCACCAGTGGCAACTCCATCACCCCGGTGACCGTGCGGTCACCCGACACCCTGAGCAGCAAAACCGGCAGCACCGACAAGGTCACGGCATCGGACGTGGCGCTCACTCCCGTCAAAACCAAAAAGGCACCGACCGCCACCCAGGCCGAGTTTGTAGCCAAACACTCGGAGACTGCCAGCAAGATAGAAAAAGCTACCGGCATTCCTGCCAGCTTCATGCTCGGCCAAGCCGGCCACGAAACCGGCTGGGGCGCACGCGAAATCAAGACCAAAGGCGGCGAAAACTCCTTCAACCTGTTCGGTATCAAGGCCGGCGCCAGCTGGACCGGCAAGGTTGCTGAAGTCACAACGACCGAGTATGTGAATGGTGTCGCGCAAAAGAAAGTGGCCAAGTTCCGCGCCTACGACTCGTTTGAAGACTCTTTCAAAGACTACGCGCGGCTGATTTCCGACAGCCCCCGCTACGCCAAAGCCAAGGCGCAGACCGGCTCCGTCACCGCCTATGCCAGCGGCCTGCAAAAAGCGGGCTACGCCACCGACCCCGAGTACGCCGCCAAACTGAGCCGCGCCATCAACACCACCTTGCAACTGCGCCGTGCGCAGGTGCAGGTGTAACCGCACGAGCGACGGACCATGAGCATCCTCAACATCGGCACCCGCGCCCTGCAGGCCAATCAGATTGCCCTGCAAACCACGGGCAATAACATTGCCAACGTCAACACCGCAGGCTACTCGCGCCAGAGCGTGGTGCTCAACACCGTGGCCGGCCAGTTCAGCGGCGGTGGCTATGTGGGCAAGGGCGTGGAAGTCAAAACCATTCTGCGCAACTTCAGCAGCTTTCTGACCCGCCAGGCCACGCTGGCCAGCGCCACCCAGAACGCGGATGTCGCCCGCTCCAGCAAGCTCAACCAGCTGCAGGACATCTTCTCAGGCGGCAGCACCGGCCTGGGCGCTGCAGTGAGCGACATGATGAACGCCTTCTCGGATGTGGCCAGCGCGCCTACCGACCTCACTGCCCGCACCGTGGCCCTGACCCGGGTCGATGAAACGGCAGGCCGCTTCCGCTCCGCCTCGCAAGCGCTGGACGACCTGATGACCGGCGTGCAACAGGAGTTGAGCCAGAAGGCAGACGCCATCAACACCCTGGCCCACAACATCGCCGACGTAAACCAGGAAATCGCCCGCGCCCAAGGCTCTGGCCAACCACCCAACGACCTGCTGGACCGCCGCGACCAACTGGTGCGCGAGCTCAACCAGTATGTCCAAACCACCTCCATCCCTGCGGATGACGGCACCGTCGGCATCTTTCTGGCTGGCAGCCAACCGCTGGTGCTGGGGACCACGGTGTCGCCCGTCTCCATCGTGAACGATGACTTTGGCGACCCGCTCAAGAGCAAACTGGCCATGACCCGCGATGGACAGCAAATCCTGCTGGACGAAAACGCCTTGGGCGGAGGCGAAGTGTCCGGTCTGCTGCGTTTCCAGAACACCGATCTGGCCGAGGGCCGCAACCTGCTGGGCCGCCTGACCATGGCCATCACCACCGAGATGAATACCCAGCACGCACTCGGCCTGGACTTGGACGGCAATGCCGGAGGCCCCCTATTCACGACCGTGAACCTGAACACCACCGCCAACATCCGTGCCCCTGAAGCCCCCGCCAAGCTCAACTCCAACCCACTGGTGCAAATCACCATGACGATCACGGACTCCACCCAGCTGGCGGCGTCGGACTACACCCTGAACTTCAACTCGGCCACGACCGGCACCATCACTCGCTTGTCGGATGGCAAGGTCACCAATTTCACCCAAACCCTCCCCTCCACCACCCTGGCCACGGTGGACGGCATTCGGTTCGACATGCCCAGCTCCACGCTGGCCACTCCCCAAACACCCGCCGTGGGCGACCGATTCCTGATAAAGCCGTTCTCCACCTCCGCGAGTAACGTGGCCCGGGTGTTCTCCACCCCACGCCAGCTGGCGGTCGCCAGCCCGATTGCCGGCGCCATGGGCACCACGAACAAGGGCAGCTTGCAGCAGGTATCTCTCACCGCGCTGAGCAACAACCAGAGCGCAACGCCACATGCAGCGATCACGCTAACTTTCGCAGTGAATGCCACCACAGGCGCAGTGACCTATACCCGTTCTGACGATACTGGCCTACCGCCAACTGCTTTTGCATTCAATCCAAACACGGCAATCACCTCTGCTGATTGGAGCCTTAAATTAAGTGGCACACCTAAAACCGGCGATACGTTTACCGTTGTGGACATCAAGGATCCGGCGTACAAACTGGACCTCAAACTCAATGGCGGCAACGCCACGTCCATGATGAACCTGCGGGACAAACCCATGTTTGACGGCGCCGTCATGACCGATGGCTACGCCAGCGCGATTTCGCAAATCGGCATCCGCACCCAGAGCGCGAGCTACTCCGCCACCGTATCCAGCTCCATCGCGGCCAATCTGGAGAAAGACCGCACCGCTGTTTCTGGCGTCAACCTCGACGAAGAAGCAGCCAAGCTCATCCAGTACCAGCAGGCCTACCAGGCCTCGGCCAAGATGATCCAGATTGCACAAAACATTTTCGACACCCTGATCCAAGGACTCGGCCGTTAAGGCCTGAAGGAGTCACCCCATGGCCGTCAATCTCTCCCGCCTCGCATCTGCCAACACTTACGACAACGGACTGGCAAATCTGTCCCAGCGGCAAAATGCCTTGTCTAACTTGCAGGAAAAACTCACGTCCGGCAAAAAAGTGGTGCGTGCCAGCGACGACCCCACCGGCGCCGCCCAGGCCGAGCGCGCGCTTACGCGGCTCTCCCGCATCGCCACCGACCAGCGCGCCCTGGAAGCCCAGCGCAATACCATTGCCAACGCCGAAAGCACCCTCGGCGATGTGGTGGACGCCCTGCAACAGTTCCGCGAACTGGTGGTGAGCGCCGGCAACGGCAGCCACACTGCGGCAGAACGCAAAACCATTGCCGGCCAGCTACAAGGCTTGCGCGAGCAAATTTTGGGCTACGCCAACCGCACCGACACCAATGGCCAACCCCTCTTCGGCGCCTTGGCCAGCGCGGCGGTGCCCTTCAGCGGTCCGACTGCAGGCACCCCCGACTACGCCTACAACGGCCTGCCCGGCCAAACAGCGACCAGCGAAACCGCCATCGCCAGTGCGCTGGATGGTGAGAGCGCATTCATGAGCCAGCCTTCGCGCGACGGGGTATTCAACGTCTCCCTCAGTGTGATTCCTGTCGGGAGATCGCTGCAGACAAGCGGCGTCAGCATCAGTAATTCCGCATTGGTGAAGGGTTCTGCTTACACCTTACAAATCACCGCTGTTGATACAACGACGACGCCGGGAACCACAAGCGTGACGTACTCCGTCACTGAAAACCCCAGCGTTAGCGGCCCCATTCCCGCGCAAACCGGAAGTTTTCCTACTGGGCAACTGACTCCCATGACCATCACCGGCATACCAGGTTTGACCCTCTCCCTCACTGGCACACCGGCTGTCAACGACGTCATCACCATAGACCCCAACCCCAGCATCTTCAGTGTGATGGACGATGCCATTCGCGACATCGGCGGTGCGACCAACGCCAACGCGGCCACCCAAGCGGTGGGGCAGGCGCTGTACAACCTGGATGTGGGCATGAACCGCGTATCGGCCATCCGCGGCCAGGCGGGTGACCTGCTCAACCGCGCAGACCGCATTACCTCCAACCAGGAGAGCAAGAGCATCCAGCTCGAAGCCGACCGCTCCCGCGCGGAAGACCTGGACATGATCAAGGGCGTGGCGGACTTCCAGAACCAGACCACGGCCTACCAGGCCGCCCTGCAGTCCTACGCGCAGGTGCAAAAGCTGTCGCTGTTCAACTACCTGGGCTGATGCCATGACCCAATCGGTACTGGGCAGCATCACCATGGGCTACGAGCCCTTGTGGAACCAATGGCGCAAACGCATCGGCGTGCGCCTGTGGCTGGACCCGGAAAGCAGCAGCGCGGTGGATGCCAGGCACCTCATCGAGTCGCTGCAAGAGCTGTGGCCGGCACCCAAGGAAATTTGCCTGCTGCACGCCCGCTCGCCGGGCCTGCTGTCTGACCTGCTGGACCACACCACCGCGCACAACATCTGGCTCGAAGTGCCCCAGCTCTGGCTGAGCGACGCCCTGCTGGCCGGCCGGGTGCGCAAGGCGCACCAACGCGGCGTGAAGCTGGTGTGGCTCGGCGAGCCGGGCCAACACCCGGAGCCGGAAACCGCAAGCTGGTTTCACACCCACATCCTTTCGCTCACCGCGCAAGAGGCCTTGGCCTCGCTGCGCGCTGCGCTGCGCCACGGACATGACGGCGGCAGCCACGGCCCCCAGCACATTCCCAGCCCGGTGCGCGCCGGCGCTTTGTACGAGGCCCTGGCCAGCCAGGCCCTGGTGGAACACGCGCTGGATCAGCAGCATGTGCAGGGCGTCGCCGGTTGGCCCAACGAGGAAATGCTCTACGCCTACCGCTACCGCCAGATCCAGCCCGCCCGCCAGATTCTGCTGGACCTGGTGCATGCGATTGAGGCGGACGAATCACTCGAAGCGCTGGAGCACACCATGGGCAACGAGCCGCTGCTTTGCTACCGCTTTTTGCGCTACGCCAACTCTGCCGGCTTGGGCCTGCGCAATGAGGTGAGCAGCCTGCGCCAAGGCCTGATGACCCTGGGCTACAGCCGCCTGCGCGCCTGGCTGATGGAGCAATTGCCCCACGCCAGCGCCGACACCAACCTCGACCCCATCCGCCACACCATGGTGCTGCGTGCCCGCATCATGGAGCACATGGCCGATGCGGGCGTGGAAGACGACTTGCGGCGCGAAGTGTTTTTATGCGGCGTTTTCTCGCAGGTCGATTTGCTGCTAGGTGAAAACCTGGGCGCCGCCCTGCACCGCCTGCCCTTGCCGGGGCGGGTGGCGTCTGCCGTCGTGGGCCAAACCGGCCCCTACGCCCCGTGGCTGGAAGTGGCCGCCGCCCTGGAGGGCCGCAACACCAAGGTCATTCGCGAGGTATGCCGCGCCCACCAGATGCCGGCGGACGAGGTAAACCGCGCCCTGCTGCGGGCGCTGGCCCAGAGCTAAGCACCACAAAATAAAGTGCCAAATAAGCCGTTAGCGCTCGTGCGGCATGCGCAAGCAGCTATTCATTTCATAGCAATCAGCTCTTTCCCAGCTGCTCATCCCGCAGCCGGGCAAAAGTCTTCCAGAACTGCGCCTCCTGGGTGCAAGCGAAGTTGATGCGCATCAGGCTGCTCGGCGTACGCCGCGCGTGAAACAGGGCGCCCGGCGCCAGCAGGTAACCCTCGTCGAGCATGCGCTGGCTCAGGGCGTCGGTGTCCACCCCGGTTTCCACCCAGCCGAACAGGCCCACCGGGTCGGCTGCAAACGTGCAGCCGTGGGCCAGCGCCAGCTTCACGCTGCGGGCGCGGGCGCCGTCGAGCTGGGTGCGGATGCGCTCGGCGTGGCGGCGCAGCTGGCCCTGGTCGATACACCAGGCCATGGCTTTTTCCAGCAAGGCCGGCGTGGTCAGGGTAGAGAGCAGCTTGGTGTCCAGCAGGCGCTCGGCCAGGTCTTTGGGCGCCGCCAAGTAGCCGATGCGCCAGTTGGGCGCCAAAATTTTGGCAAACCCTGCCACGTAAATAGTGCGCTGCAAGCCATCCAGCGCGCACAGGCGGGTGGCGTGCTCGGGGGCGAAGTGGCTGTAGGTGTCGTCCTCCACGATATGGAAGTCGTGCTGGTGTGCCAGCTGCAGGATGCGGTAGGCGCTGCTGGGCGAGAGGCAAAAACCCGTGGGGTTGTGGTACACGCTCACACTCACAAACAGCTTCGGGCGGTGCACCTCGCAATACTTGGCCATGACCTCCAAATCCGGCCCATCGGCCCGGCGCGGCACGGGCAAGATGCGGGCCCCCAGCGCATCCAGCCGGGCGAACTCAATCGCCCAGCCGGGCTCCTCCACCATCACATAGTCGCCGGCACGCAGCAGGGTGCGGCTCACCACATCCAAGGCGTTGGTCGCCCCCACGGTGGTGATGATTTGCTCCGGCGCCGCGTGCACCGCCAGCCCCGCCAGCTTGGTGGACAAGGCGCGGCGCAGGCCCACATCACCCGCAGGCTCCCCGTATTGCAACGAAAACGCGTTCAGCGCCTCCACGCTGCAACTGCGCCGCACCGCCGTGGCCAGAAAGGTGCTTTGCAGCCACGTCTGCGGCAACACCCCCATGCCGGGCTGCGGCTTGTTGCTGATGCCCTTGAACATGCCTCGGATCAACGCGGTGGCATTCAGCGGCGCACGGGGTGCAGGCGCAGCCGGTGTGGCAGCCGCACCGGCGGTGGTGCTTCCCGCTACGGAATTCATAGCTGCTCGCGCACTGTGCACGGGCGCTGAAGGCACATCGCGCACATAAAACCCGCGGTTGCGGCGCGCCTCCACCAGCCCCTGCGCCAGCAACTGGTCGTACGCCGCCACCACCGTTGACGGGCTGACCCCCTGCTGCTGGGCACACAGGCGCACCGAGGGCAGGCGGGCCCCGGGGGCCAGCAGCCGGTCGCGGATGCGCTGGGCGAACACTGCACACAGCTGTTCGGCCAGGGATTGGGCGGCGGTTTTCATCAACATGGGCAGTCCTTTGTCACGGCGCTGTAACGGTCGAGTCAGCAATACAGTTTGCAGAGTGTTTGCCAAAACTGTACTGCAAGTGTGCTGTTTTTCAAAGTACAGTGAATCGCATGAATTCCAAAAACGAAACACGCGGCCTCTGGCTGGGCTTGCTCGGTGTGGCGATCTTTGCCGTCACCCTGCCCATGACCCGCCTGGCCACTGGCACCGTCGATGCGCCGCAGCTCAGCCCCTGGTTTGTGACGCTGTGCCGCGCCGCGCTGGCCGGCGGTTTGTCGATGGTGTTTCTGCTGGCCACCCGCTCGCGCTGGCCCACACCGGGCGAGTGGCGCCCGCTGGCCGTGGCCACGCTGGGCAATGCGCTGGGTTTTCCGGTGCTCATCGGCTATGCGCTGCGCACCATCAGCGCCAGCCATGCGGCGGTGATCATTGCACTGCTGCCGCTGGCCACCGCCGTGGTGGCGGCCCTGGTGATGCACCAGCGCGCACGGCTGGGCTTTTGGGTGAGCGCCTGTGCGGGCGCCGGGCTGGTGGTGGTGTTCTCGCTCTACCGTGCGCTGCAGCACGGCAGCGGCATGGCGCTGGAGTGGGGCGATGTGCTCATGCTCGGCGCCGTGGTGTCTGCGGCCCTGGGCTATGTGTATGGCGCCAAGGTCACGCCCTCGCTGGGTGCGGAGCAGGTGATTTGCTGGGTGTGCGTGCTGGCGCTGCCCGTCACCCTGCCGGGCGCCTGGCTCACCTGGCCGGAGCACGCGGTGCAAACCACCTCCTGGTGGGCGCTGGGCTACGTGGGTGTGTTTTCCATGTGGGCGGGCTTTTTCGCCTGGTACCGCGGGCTGGCACTGGGCGGCACACTCAAGGTGAGCCAGGTGCAGCTGCTGCAACCGTTTTTGAGCATTCTGGCGGCCATCCCCCTGCTGGGCGAGTCGCTGGACGGCGTGACCGTGGGCTTTGCCATGGCGGTGGTGGCCACCGTGTTCATTGGCAAGCGTTTTGCCGGCGCAGCGCCGGCCAGCACACCGGCCCCAGCACAGGTGAGAACCGCATGACCCCTGACACCCTGATCGCCGCCGGCCTGTTTGCCGTCGTCAGCTCGGTCACCCCGGGCCCCAACAACACCATGCTCATGGCCTCGGGCGTGAACTTCGGGTTTCGCCAGTCGCAGCGCCATCTCTGGGGCGTGAACCTGGGCTTTACCTTCATGCTGCTGTGCGTGGGCCTGGGGCTGCACTCGGTGCTGGACCGGTTTCCGCAGTTTTACGATCTGCTGCGCTACCTGGGCTCGGCCTACATGCTGTGGATTGCCTGGAAGCTCGCCAGCGCGAAGCCTGCGGCCCCTAGCGGATCGGCAAACGCAAACACAACAACCCCGGCCGCCAGCGGCACGGCCCGCCCCATGGGCTTTCTGGCAGCCGCCGCCTTTCAGTGGGTCAACCCCAAAGCCTGGGTGATGGCCGTGACCTGCATGAGCACCTACCTCGCCCCCACCGCCGGCATGGCACAGGTGGCGCTGTTGGCGGGCGTGTTCATGGTGCTGGGGGCACCCTGCTCGGCGTTTTGGGTGGCATTCGGGCAGGCCATGCGCGGCCTGCTGCAAGACCCGCTGCGCCTGCGCATCTTCAATATCAGCATGGCCTTGGCCCTGGTGGCCTCGCTCTACCCTATGCTCAAGGCTTGAACCCGCATTTTCACGAGAAGACAACCATGACCCACGAAACCCACTGGACCCTGGCCGAACGTGCCGCCAAGATGAACCCCTCGGTGATCCGCGAGATCCTCAAAGTCACCGAGAAGCCCGGCATCATCAGCTTTGCCGGCGGCCTGCCGAGCAGCAAAACCTTCCCGGTGGCCGAGTTTGAAGAAGCCTGCGCCAAAGTGCTCAAGGATGACCCCGCAGGCGCCCTGCAATACGCCGCCTCGGAGGGCTACGGCCCGCTGCGCGAACTGGTGGCCGCCCAACTCAAGGCGCAAAGCGCCGCCGCCGGCGTCACCTGGAATGTGGACCCCAGCCAAATTCTCATCACCACCGGCTCGCAGCAGGGCCTGGACCTGGTCGCCAAAATCTTGATCGACGCGGGCAGCAAGGTGCTGGTCGAGTCGCCCACCTACCTGGGCGCCGTGATGGCCTTCACCCCCATGGAGCCGAATGTAGTGAGCGTGGCCAGCGACGCCGACGGCATCGACATGGCCGACCTGGCCGCCAAGTCTGCCGATGCCCGCTTTTTGTATGTGCTGCCCAACTTCCAGAACCCCACCGGCCGCAGCATGACCGAGGCGCGCCGCGCGGCACTCAGCGCCGAAGCGGCCCGCAGCGGCCTGCCCATCATGGAAGACAACCCCTATGGCGACCTGTGGTTTGACCAGGCGCCCCCAGCCCCGCTGACGGCACGCAACCCCGAGGGCGGCATTTACCTAGGCTCTTTCTCCAAGGTGCTGGCGCCCGGCCTGCGCATGGGCTTCATCGTGGCGCCCAAGGCGGTGTACCCCAAGCTGCTGCAAGCCAAGCAGGCAGCGGACTTGCACAGCCCCAGCTTCAACCAGCGCCTGATTTTTGAGGTGATGCAAAACGGCTTCCTGGACCGCCATGTGCCCACCATCCGCAGCCTCTACAAATCGCAGCGCGACGCCATGCTGCAAGCACTGGCACAGCACTTCCCGAACGCGGCCACCCAGCCCGAGCAGTCGCTCACCTGGAACACTCCGGCCGGCGGCATGTTCCTGTGGGCGCGCCTGCCTGAAGGCATGAACGCGGTGAACCTGCTACCCCACGCGGTAGACAAGGGCGTAGCCTTTGTGCCCGGCGCGCCTTTCTACGCCGGCGAGGCCGATGCGCGCTCCATGCGCCTGAGTTTTGTGACCCCCAGCGTGGAAGAAATCCACCGCGGCGTGGCCGCACTGGCCGAAGCCATCCAGGCACAACGGGGCTGACCATGGCACTGCACATCTGGGGCCGTCTGAGTTCGCTGAACGTTCGCAAGGTGGTGTGGGCCGCGCAGGAAACCGGCGTCGCCTTCACCCGCAGCGATGCGGGTCTGGCCTTCGGGGTGGTCAAAACCCCCGAGTACCTCGCCATGAACCCCAATGCGCTGGTGCCCACGCTGCAGGATGGCGACTTCACGCTCTGGGAGAGCAACGCCATCGTGCGCTACCTCTGTGCAAAGTATGGAGCCCCCACGCTCGGCACTAGCGTGTCCTCGCTGCCCCCCG
The DNA here is from genome assembly GCF_005876985.1 of Rhodoferax bucti. Lineage (GTDB taxonomy): Bacteria > Pseudomonadota > Gammaproteobacteria > Burkholderiales > Burkholderiaceae_C > Allorhodoferax > Allorhodoferax bucti. Next base: position 1,275,611 of record NZ_VAHD01000001.1, on the reverse strand, counting down.
AGGGGGCGTCGCCTGGCTTGGGGCGGCCCGGCGCGGCGGCGGGCAACGCACATCTCTACCCCCAGGACCTGGCGCAGCGTTTCGACGCCGAGCGCTGGATGGACTGGCAGCAAACCACCCTGAACCGCGAAAGCGGCGGCGCCTTTGTGCAGTGGTTTCGCACGCCTGCAGACAAGCGCGACCCGGCGGTGATTGCCCGCTCCACCGCCGCCACCGAGCCGGCCCTGGCCCAGCTCAACGCCCACCTGGCCGACCGCCCCTGGGTGTGCGGCGAGCATTTCAGCATGGCCGACATTCCTGTGGCCTGCGATGTGCACCGCTGGTTTGGCCTGCCCCAGCCGCGCCCGGACTGGCCGCACCTGGAGCGCTGGTTTGCCGCCATCCTGGCCCGGCCGGCCACACGTGGTGTTTTGGATCTTCCTCTTTCATAGGTTTCAACCGTTTCACACAGAAAGGTTTCTCGTGCCCCAGCAACGCCCCTACTCCCAAGTGGATGTGTTCACCGCCCAACCGTACCTGGGCAACCCGCTGGCCGTCGTGCTCGACGGCGCCGGGCTGAACGAGGCAGACATGCAAGGCTTTGCACGATGGACCAACCTGAGTGAAACCACCTTTTTGCTGCCCCCCAGCCCCGAAGCGGCGGCGCGAGGTGCCGACTACCGGGTGCGCATCTTCACCCCCGGCGGTGAACTGCCCTTTGCCGGCCACCCCACGCTGGGCAGCTGCCACGCCTGGCTGGAGGCCGGTGGCACGTCCCAAGCCCCTGACCGCATCGTGCAGGAGTGCGCCAAGGGCTTGGTGCAAATTTGCCGCGACGGCACCCGCCTGGCCTTTGCTGCGCCAGACTTCACCCGCAAAAACCCCAGCCCGGCCTTGCTGGCCCAGGTCGCCCATGCGCTGGGGCTGACCGCCAAGCAAGTCATCTCCGCCCAGCACCTGAGCAACGGCACCGACTGGCTGGGCGTGCTGGTGGACGACCGCCAGACCGTGCTGCAACTGCAGCCCGACCACCCCGCGCTCAAGCACTTGGGCGTCAAAGTGGGCGTAGCCGCCATGGACAGTGCGCCAGCAGCTCCTGATTCGATAGCAAACCACCTCGAAGTACGCGCCTTTGCCGCGCTCAACGGCATCAACGAAGACCCGGTCACCGGCAGCCTGAACGCCAGCCTCGCCCAGTGGCTGATTGCCGATGGCTACATGCCTGCGCAGTACACCGTGAGCCAGGGCACCTGTATCCAGCGCGAAGGCCGCATCCACATCCGGCAGGACGCGCGCGGCCAGGTCTGGGTGGGAGGCGACTCGGTGACCTGCCTGCGCGGCACCGCCCTGCTCTGACTCTTTTTCTCCGGGAGGCCCCATGCAAGAACGCCCCTACAGCCAGGTGGACGTGTTCACCGACCAGCCCTACCTCGGCAACCCGCTGGCCGTGGTGCTCGATGGCACCGGCCTGAGCACCGAGGCCATGCAGGCCTTTGCCCGCTGGACCAACCTCAGCGAGACCACCTTTTTGCTGCCCCCCAGCCCCCAAGCGGCGGCGCAGGGTGCGGACTACCGGGTGCGCATCTTCACCCCCGGCAGCGAGCTGCCGTTTGCCGGCCACCCCACCCTGGGCAGCTGCCACGCCTGGCTGCAGGCAGGCGGCCAGCCCCAAGCCCCGGACCGCATCGTGCAGGAATGCGCCAAGGGCCTCGTGCCCCTGCGGCGCGAGGGCGCACGCCTGGCCTTTGCCGCCCCCAGCCTGCAACGCAGCACACCGGACGACGCCTTGCTGGCCCGCGTGGCCGCCGCGCTGGGCCTGCAACCCGGGCAGATCGTGGCAGCCCAATGGCTCAACAACGGCCCCACCTGGCTGGGCTTGTTGCTCGACAGCATGGACACCGTGCTCAGCCTGCAGCCGGATGCCGCCCTGCTCCAGGGTTTGGTGCCTGGTGTGGGTGTAGCCGGCATGGACCAAGCCCCACCCGCTCCTGATTTGATAGTGCGCAGCAACCGCGAAGCCCGTGCTTTCGGCGGCCGCGAGCCCGCCACCGCGGAGACAGACGACGACACCCCCACGGTGGAAGTGCGCTTTTTCGCGCCCGACATCGGCGTGCTGGAGGACCCGGTCACTGGCAGCTTCAACGCCAGCCTCGCCCAGTGGCTGATTGCCGACGGCATCACGCCCGCCCGCTACGTGGCCGCCCAAGGCACCTGCATAGGCCGCGCAGGGCGGGTATTCATTACGCAAGACGCGGCCGGCCAGGTGTGGGTAGGCGGCCACTCGGTGACCTGCATTGACGGAAAGGTTTTTCTATGAACGCACTGCTCCCCACCCTGCACGACATCGAAGCCGCCGCCCAGGTGGTGTACCGCGAGTTCGGCCCCACGCCGCAGTACTGCTGGGGCCAGCTCAACGCCCTGTTGGGCACCACTTGCTGGGTCAAACACGAAAACCACGCACCGGTGGGCGCCTTCAAAATACGCGGCGGCCTGACCTACTTTGACCAGCTCGCCCGGCGCGGCACGCTGCCCACCGAGGTCATCAGCGCCACGCGGGGCAACCATGGCCAGAGCATCGGCTGGGCCGCCCGCGCCCACGGCGTGCCCTGCACCATCGTGGTCCCACACGGCAATTCGGTGGAAAAAAACGCGGCCATGCGGGCGCTGGGTGTCACGCTCATCGAGCACGGTACCGACTTTCAAGAGAGCCGCGAATTCGCCATGCAGTGGGCCCGGGAGCGCGGCGCCCACATGGTGCCCAGCTTTCACCCCGACTTGCTGCGCGGTGTGGCCACCTACTGGTGGGAGTTACTGAAAGCCGCGCCCGACATCGCTGTCATCTACGTGCCCATCGGCCAGGGCTCCGGCGCCTGCAGTGCTGTGGCCGCCAAGCGGGCACTTCAGCACAAGACACGCATCGTCGGCGTGGTGAGCGCCCACGCAACCACGTACGCCGACTCGCTGAAAGCCGGCAAGGTGGTGGAGGCGCCGGTCACCACCCAGCTCGCCGACGGTATGGCCTGCCGCGTGGCCGACCCCGAAGCGCTGCACATCCTGCTGGGTGAGATCGACCACATCGTGCAGGTGACCGACACCGAAGTCGCCCAAGCCATGCGCGACCTCTTCGCCTGCACCCATAACGTCGCGGAAGGCGCCGGCGCCGCAAGTTTTGCGGCGGCAATGCAGGAACGCACCAGCCTGCAAGGGCAGACGGTGGGGATCACGCTGTGCGGGGGGAATGTGGACTCGGCGGTGTTTGCAGAGGTGCTGCGAGGTTGACGCCTATTCAAGGCTAGCGCCGTCCAAGCGGGCAAAAACACCCTCCGCATCGCTGAATTCACCTCGTTCAATTTCGTCATTGCCGTGGCGCAACAACCGAAGCAGCAGTTGCGCCTCGTCATGTAGCGCAGCAGCTTTCGCCACAATGTCCAGAGATACATGCCGCTCTTGACTACTCATAGTGCGTCCACATCCGCAGTACCCGCACGATGCGTTCTTCGGGAAAAACCTCGTACACCAGCCGGTGCTGGATGTTGATGCGGCGTGAATACGCGCCGGCCAAATCGCCCACCAACTTTTCAAACGGGGGCGGCTTTTGAAAAGGGTCCGCAGCAAGTACCGCCAACAGCTCTTGGGCTTTGGGTTTGAGTCCTCCAGCCGCCAGCTTTTGCGCATCTCTGAGCGCCTGCTTGGCGAAGACCAGCTCCCAGCTCACCACGCCAAGGCTTTCGCGCTCTCCGCCAAGGGCTCGGCCATGCCCTCCTTGATGGACTCGCGCATGCCGGGCACGGCCAGCAAATACAGAGTTTCCTGGATCGCGCTCCAGTCTTCGGCGGACACCAACACCGCACTGTTGCGCTTGCCGGAAATCATGACGGGCTCGTGCGACTGCGCGGTTTCGTCCATCAAGCGGTACAAATTGGCGCGGGCTTCGCTGGCGGTGAGTGCGTGCATAGGTTGTCCTTTTTTCAAAATGGTACGGAATGACGTACGTTTCGTCAATTACTGAAACCCAATGCATCTCTTGGGATTGCCTCGGGTCAAATCAGTTAAATTCACGTAGTCAGGTATTCACTGCCGTGAATACCCACATCTATTGGGTCTTCCACATGAAAAAAATCAGTACGTTGGTGATCGAGTCGTCTATTTGGAAACCGGCCGCACGGCTGATGCACCAGTTGCGGTTCAGTTCAAAAATGGCGTTGATCTCCACCGCCTTCCTGCTCCCGCTTGGGTGGCTGATGTTTTCTTATGTGAGCTTGCAAATGGAGCAGCTCCGTTTTGTGGAGCGCGAACGCCAAGGCGTACGCTATGCGCAGGCCACCTACGCCGTATTGGACAAAGCCAGCAGCTGGCAGCACCAAGCCCTCAGCGCAGCCTTGGGCGACAGCGCGGACGTTGCAACTGCAAGACAGGCACTGCAGGACGCCCAGCAGAAGCTGGTAGCGGTGCACGCAGAGCTCGGGACGCTGCTGCAAAGTGATGGCGCCTTGGGCCAGGTCACGTCCGCATTGCAAGCAGCATCCGCCGGAACCACCAGCCCGGACACCCTGGCGCAGGTGCCGTTGTCCCTGTTTGCACTTTTGGCCACCATCACGGACAACTCCGGTTTGGCGCTGGATCCGGATCTCGCCTCGTACTACCTGATGAGCGCCGCCCTCATGCATGGCCCGGTGGTCATCGAAGGCACCATGTCCCTGCGTGGCTTGGGGTACGCAGCACTGAAAACCGGGCAAATGTCGCCGGAAACTGCCGCACGCATCAACGCTTTTGCGGCCACCACGCTGCACGAACTCCATGGCGGCAAGGACGCGCTCGCCAAAGTGAAACAAGCATCTGCCGTGGCCGCCGAGCGCATGCTCAGCAACGCACCCGCAGCCAGCGATACGTTTTTGCACCTGGTGCAAAGCCAGTTCCCTCCAGGCAGCCAGAACGTCTCCGGGGATCCGGCGGCCTGGAATCGCAGCGCCCAGGAGACCCTGCAGATCCAGTTCACCCAGGTAGGCAAAAACCTGGAGGTACTGGATCTTTTGCTGGCGCAGCGGCAAGCCGGTTTGACCCACACCATCTGGATTACCTTGGTGATTACCCTGGGGGGCTTGGGTGTAGCCCTGTTTTTGTTCATGGGGTTTCAAAAGTCCTTGCGCGGGGGGTTCAAGGCATTGCGTCGCCACCTCATCAGCCTCTCCATGGGAGATTTGCGCACCCCGATAGAGACCAAGGGGCGCGACGAGGTGGCCGGCTTGCTCAAAGAGCTGCGCAACGTCCAGCTCGCGCTGGCAGAAACCATCTCACAGGTGCACCATGCCAGCGACACCGTGGTGCAATCCAGCTTTGAGATTGCACAAGGCACTCAAGACTTGGCGACACGCACCGAGTCTGCGGCGGCAGCGCTGGAGCAATCATCTGCGGCCCTGGAGCAGACGACATCCACCGTACAAATGACCGCGGAGTCTGTCCAAAAAGCCTCGGAGATCGCCGCACGCAATGCAGACACCGCAGAACACGGCGGGCGCACCATGCACGAGGTAGCCCGCACCATGGAGCGCATCCAGGTGTCCTCCCAAAAGATCAGTGACATCATCGGCGTGATCGATGGCATCGCCTTCCAAACCAATATCCTGGCGCTGAATGCAGCCGTGGAAGCCGCGCGGGCCGGCGAGCAGGGGCGCGGCTTTGCGGTGGTAGCCACAGAGGTACGTGCCCTGGCGGGCCGCAGTGCTGGTGCCGCCAAGGAAATCAAAACGCTGATCCTGGGTAGCTCCGAAGAGATCGAGGCGGGCGCCACCGTAGTGCGCAATGCCGAAGAGACCATGAAAGACATCGTTTCCAGCACAGAGCATGTGCGCAAGCTGCTGGATGATGTGGCCAACGGTGCCCGGGAACAGAGTCTGGGCATTGCCCAGGTGGGGCAGGCCGTGCAAGAGCTGGACCGGAATACCCAAAGCAATGCAGCGCTGGTGGAACAAACCGCCGCCGTTGCAAGCTCGCAGCGCACCGTGGCCGTGCGGATGGCTGCGCAGGTGGATGAGTTCCGCCTGCCCGGGCACCGGCCGGCGGCTGCGGTCGAAGGTATCGATGTAGACACCATCATCGACGCGCACCGGCAGTGGAAGGTCAAACTCCGCGACGCCATCGAGAGCGGCGCCCCGGTGGATGTAGGCACCCTGTCACGCGATGACTGCTGCGCACTGGGCAAGTGGATTTACGGTGACGGACAGCGCTTGGGCAACCGCGCTTCCTTCACGGAACTGATTCAGCGCCATGCCCATTTCCACCGGATAGCCGGACAGGTGGGCACCCTGATCAATGAAAAACGCTTGGCCGATGCAGAAGACGCACTCGCGCCCGGAACCCCGTTCTCCAGCGCTACGGCGGCGGTGGTGCAGGTGCTGTCTGGCGTGAAGCGTTTGGGATTTCACTGAAATTGCTATTAAAAGCATAGCTACTGTCGCGCATTTCACATGGGCTCAGTGCCGTTTCAGCTTAAATTCTGTGCATGGGAAATCTCTACCTCGTCCGCCACGGGCAAGCCTCTTTTGGGGCGGCCGATTACGACCAGCTGAGCGAGCTCGGCCACCGGCAGAGCGTGCGGCTGGGGGAATATTGGGCGGGCAAGGGGCTGCAGTTTGAGGCGGTGATCACTGGCACGCTCAAGCGCCATGCCCAAACCTGGGCAGGCATCGCCCAAGGCGCGGGCCTGACCCACCAGGCACTCGAATGGCCGGGCCTGAACGAGTACGACAGCGAGGCGGTGATCAAAGCCATCCACCCCGGGCCGCTGGCCAAGCCTGACACGCCCGAGATGTACCGCCATCACTTCCGCCTGCTGCGCGACGGGCTTACGCAGTGGATGAACGGGGTACTCAGCCCGCAAGGCATGCCGAGCTACGACGACTTTGTGCACGGCGTCACCAGTGCGCTGGACCATGTGCGCAAGTCGCATACCGGCAATGTGCTCATCGTGAGCAGCGGCGGGCCCATCTCGACCGCCGTGGGCCATGTGCTGGGCACCACGCCGGAGACCACCATCGAGCTGAACCTGCGCATCCGCAACAGCTCAGTGACCGAGCTGGCCTACACCCCCAAGCGGCACATGCTGGTGACCTACAACACCCTGCCGCATCTGGACGACGCGGCCTACGCCGACTGGGTGACCTACTCCTGAGCGACCTGGGCGCAGCCCCGCGCTGACTGGCACGGCTCGTGCTTTGAAGCCTCTGTTGGACCGCACAGAGGAAAACAATGCACCGATTCGGAACGAAGTGGTTGGCCCCTTGCTTGGGCTTGTGTATCTGGGTTTGCGCTCTGGCGTCCTACGCGCAAACAACGCCTTTGTCCAAACCCGGGCTGGTAGCGCAAAGCACGCTGAACGCGGCCGATACCGCCTGGATGATGACCAGCACCGCACTGGTCTTGCTGATGACGCTGCCCGGTATTGCCTTGTTTTACGGCGGCATGGTGCGCAAAAAGAGCGTGATCAACACCATGGCCAGCGTGGTGGCGATTGCCGGCCTGCTCAGCTTGCTGTGGTTTGCGGTGGGGTACTCGCTGGCCTTCACACCTGGCAGCCCTTGGCTGGGCGGCACCGAGCGCATGTGGTTCAGCGGCCTGAACTACATGAAAGAAGCCGGCATGGTGGCGGTGAGCCACGTGGCGCCGAATGTGCCTGAGTCGGTGTACGCCATGTTTCAGCTGACCTTCTTCATCATCACCGGGGCGTTGATTGTGGGCGCGCTGGTGGAGCGCATGCGCTTCTCGGCCATGCTGTGGTTCATCGGCATGTGGTCGGTGCTGGTGTATGCCCCGATTGCCCACTGGGTGTGGGAGCCCGGCGGCTGGCTGGTGCAAATGGGCGTACTGGACTTTGCGGGTGGCGCGGTGGTGCACATCAATGCCGGCATTTCCGGGCTGGTATGCGCCTACATGCTGGGCGCCCGCCGGGGCTATGGCAAAGAGCCGTTTGAACCCTTCAACCTCGGCCTCACCATGGCCGGCGCAGGTTTGCTGTGGGTGGGCTGGTTCGGCTTCAACGCCGGCTCGGCAGTGGCCTCGGATGGCCGCGCAGGGCTGGCCATGGCAGTGACGCACATTGCCGCAGCCGCAGGGGCCATGAGCTGGATGCTGGGCGAGTGGGTGATGCGCGGGCGGCCCTCGTTGCTGGGCTTGTGTTCCGGCCTGGTCGCCGGTTTGGTGGCGATCACGCCCGCCGCCGGTTTTGTGACGCCGCGTGCCGCGCTGGTCTTCGGCCTGGTCGCCGGCCTGGCCTGTTACTGGGGTGCCACCGGCCTCAAGCGCATGCTCAATGCCGACGATTCGCTGGACGTATTCGGCGTGCACGGCATCGGGGGCATTGTGGGCTCGCTGATGACGGGCTACTTCGCCAGCAAAACAATTTCCGGGGTGAATGGCAGCGTGGCCACACAAGCCTTGGGCGCGGTGGTGGTCATTGTGTACAGCGGTGTCATGAGCGCTGTCTTGCTCTGGGTCACCAAACTGATCGTGGGCCTGCGGGTGGACGATAACGCGGAGCTGGTGGGCCTGGATGTATCGCAACACCGGGAGCACATTGCCGGCTAGCTTGAGGCCAAGGAGGACCCCATGTTGAACAGCGAAAAACTGGCCATTGCCGCCCACCTGCACGTGCTGCTGCGCCGCAAAACCGGCCGCGTGACCGACACGGAGTGGATGGCGGCCAACACCGAGTACGCAGCCGAAATCATCCGCTTTGCCCGGGCCGCCGCGCAAGACGATGGCCATGCCGACCTCGGCGAATGGGCGGCCAAGCTGGAGCTGGCCATGGTGCCTCACACCCCCCCGCGCACCAGCCACCGCGACCGGCTGCTGGGCGTGCTGGGCGGCAACTCCCGCCCGGCCCCTTTTTCGGGGGCGGCACCCGGCGCATCGGACTCGCTGATCGGCGCCACGGAGAGCGACGCACACCGCTACATACGCGGCATCCGCTAAGCCGGAGTGCCCTACTGATACAAACTCAGTGTTTACCCTATAAGCAAAAAAAGTATCAATAAATAGCCCGCTGCGCAGTAGTGCGCACATGGCTCCGTTCGTAAGCTTGCGCCATTGATTCGCCAAGAGCCACAACGATACGGAGACAAGCCATGGCACCTTACCTCGAGCTGGTGGGTATTCAGGAACAGGAGTCCTTCAAGGTCTGGACGCACGGGTACCCGTACGAGACCGTGCGTTGGCATTTCCACCCCGAGTACGAGCTCAACCTGGTGACGCACACCTCCGGCCGTTTTTATGTGGGCGACCAGACCGGCACCTTTGCTCCCGGCCAGCTCTACATGGTGGGCCCCAACGTGCCGCACAACTGGATCAGCGAAGTGCCTGACCACTAGCCCGTGCCCGAGCGCTGCGTGGTGCTGCAGTTTTCCCACAAAAGCATGCTGGGCGGCATGGAGGCCTTTCCCGAGCTGGGCCAGATTGAGCGCCTGCTGGCCGACGCCCAACGCGGCATCCTGTTCTCCGCCGCTACCTCTGCCAAGGCCGAGCCCTTGATGCGCGACCTGCTGCACGTCAAAGGCTTTCAGCGCGTGCACAAGTTTTTGAGCCTGCTGGAAATTTTGACCACTGCCTCGGACAGCACGCTGCTGGCCAGCCCCAGCTTCCGGCCCGACACGCAGGACTACCAGTCCTCCACCATCAACCAGGTGCTGTCGTATCTGGCGGACCACCTGGACGAGCAGCTCAGCGAATCCGACATGGCCCGCTACGCCGGCATGGAGCCCAGCGCGTTCTCGCGTTTTTTCCGCCGGCATACCGATGTGCCCTTCATCCAGTACCTCAACCGTCTGCGCATCAACAAGGCCTGCGAAATGCTGATCTCCAGCGACACGCCGGTCACCGACATTTGCTACGCCTGCGGGTTCAACAATGTGTCCAACTTCAACCGGCAGTTTTTGACCCAGAAGAACATGCCGCCCTCGCGCTTCCGGCGCTACTACCGCCTGAACGAGGACTGCGAGGCCGCAGCCTAAGCCCCCCACCCACCGCCCGCCCCTGATTTTTTGGAAGGCTTGCCGCCTTCCCGGGGGAAGGCTTTGCCCGAATTTTGTTTAACCACTTGTAGAACGACATGAACACCTCGCTCCCCCTCACCGGAAAAGTCGCCGCTGTCACCGGCGCAGCATCGGGCATTGGCCTGGAATGTGCCAAGTCCATGCTGGCAGCCGGCGCCACCGTGTTTTTGGTAGACCGCGCCACAGACCGCCTGGCCACCCTGTGCGCCGAGTTGGGTGAGCGCGCCATCCCGCTGACCATTGACCTGCTCGACGGTGCCAGCGTCGCCACCATGGTGCCCAGCATCCTGGCGCGCGCCGGGCAGCTCGACATCTTCCACGCCAACGCCGGTGCCTACATCGGCGGTGAAGTGGCCACCGGCGACCCCGACGCCTGGGACCGCATGCTCAACCTCAATATCAACGCCTGCTTCCGCTCCATCCAGGCGGTGCTGCCGCACATGAAAGAGCGCAAGACGGGCGACATCATCGTCACCAGCTCCATCGCCGGCATGGTGCCTGTGGTGTGGGAGCCGATCTACACCGCCTCCAAATTCGCCGTGCAGGCTTTTGTGCACACCGTGCGCCGCCAGATTGCGCCCCACGGCCTGCGCATCGGCGCCGTGGCCCCCGGCCCGGTGGTCACCGCCCTGCTGGACGACTGGCCTAAAGCCAAGATGGACGAAGCCCTGGCCAACGGCAGCCTGATGCAGCCCAAGGAAGTGGCCGACTCGGTGATGTTCATGCTGACCCGCCCGCGCAATGTGGTCATTCGCGACCTGGTAATCCTGCCCCTGAGCGTGGACCTGTGAGCATGAGCACCGCAGCCTACGTCATCGGGGTCGATATCGGCACCCAAAGCACCAAGGCGGTGCTGGTGAGCACCACCGGCGCCATCGTGGCCCAGCACTCCCACGCCTACCAGGTGGAAACGCCCAAGCCGCTCTGGGCCCAGCAGTGGCCCGATGTGTGGCTGGATGCGGTGGAAATATGCATCAAAGGCGTGCTAGCGCCCGCCGGTATTGCGCGGAGTGCTATCAAATCGATATGTGTGAGCAGCTTGTACGGTGGCAGTGGCATTCCGGTGGATACCGCTGGCAAGGCCTTGTACCCCTGCCTGATCTGGATGGACCGCCGCGCTACCGCAGAGGTGGAGTGGGTGCAGCGCACCGTGGACCTGGAGCGCCTGTATGACATCACCGGCAACAGCGTGGACAGCTACTACGGCTACACCAAGATGCTGTGGCTGCGTGAGCATGAGCCCGCGGTGTGGGCCGCCACCAACAAGTTCCTGCCGCCCAACAGCTACGTGAACGCCCGCCTGACCGGCGAAGTGGCGGTGGACCACAGCTCGGCCGGCAACATCGGCGGGGTGTATGACGTGAAGGCCCGCACCTGGTCTGACGAGGCCTTGGCCATGCTGGGCATTCCCCGCCGCATGATGCCGGACCGCTTGGTGGAGTCCAGCGGCGTGGTCGGCCCCTTGCTGCCCGCGTGGGCCGAGCGCCTGGGCCTGGAGGCCGGCACCCCTGTGGTGGCTGGTGGCGTGGATGCAGCCGTGGCCACTCTGGCCGCCGGTGCCGCCCAGCCCGGCAACCATGTCGCCATGATCGGCACCAGCATGTGCTGGGGCACCATCCGCCCCGGGGTGGATGCCCGCCACGGCCTCATCAGCATGCCGCATGTGTTCAACGGCGCGCAGGATTTGTATGTGTTCGGCGGTGCCATTGCCGCCGGTGCCTCGGTCACCTGGTTCCGCGAGACCTTTTGCCAGGCCGAAATTGCTGCCGCCAAAGTCCAAGGCGTGGACCCGCACAGCCTGCTGGAGCACGACGCAGCCCCGCTCCCCCCCGGCAGCGACGGCCTGCTGTTTTTGCCCTACCTGATGGGCGAGCGCAGCCCCGTGTGGGATGCCAAGGCCAGCGGCGCCTTTGTGGGCTTGGGCTTGCACCACGGCCGCGCCAACCTCTACCGCGCGGTGCTCGAAGGTGTGACTTACGCGCTGCGCCACAACATCGAAGCCGGCATCCGGGGCGTGGGTGCGCTGGACGAGCGCCTGGTGGTAGTAGGCGGTGCCGCCCATTCCGACCTGTGGATGCAGATCATTGCCGACGTCACCGGCCGCCCCGTCTACACCCTGCAAGAAGAGGTGGAAGCCTCGCTGGGCGCCGCCCTGCTGGCCGCCTATGGCGCAGGGCTGATCACCGCCGATGCGGTGCGCCAAGGCTGGGTCACCCCGGTATTGCGCACCACCCCTAACCCCCAGGCACAGGCCGCTTACGACGCACTGTTTGCGCAGTACGTGGCCCTGTACCCGGCCCTGAAACCCGCCATGCACGCTTTGCGTGGCGCACCCACCACGTTAACCTGAGGAGACCCCGCACCGACCCTGACCGCTTTTGCCTTGCCTGTGTTTATTGCATTGATACGACTAACAACTCACGATATTGGAGACAACCATGAAAGTTCATTCCTGGAAATTGGCACGCGCTGCCGCATTGACATCCCTGGTACTGGGCGCCGCTTCGGTGTACGCCCAAACCATCACCCCCGCCAAAGTGGCGTTCCTGATGCCCGACCAATCGTCCACCCGCTATGAGCAGCACGACCGCCCCGGCTTCGTGGCCGAGATGAAGAAGCTCTGCGCCGCTTGCGAAGTGATTTACCAAAACGCCGATGGCGACGCTTCCCGCCAGCAACAGCAGTTCAACTCCGCCATTGCCCAAGGTGCCAAGGCCATCGTGCTGGACCCAGTGGACTCCACCGCCGCCGCCTCGCTGGTGAAAGCCGCCCAGGCCAAAGGCATCAAGGTGATTGCGTATGACCGCCCCATTCCTGCGGCCAAGGCAGACTTTTACGTGTCGTTCAACAACGAAGGCATCGGCAAAGCGATTGCCGACTCGCTGGTGGCCCACCTGAAGGCCAAGGGCGTGTCGCCCAAGGACGTCGGCCTGCTGCAGATCAACGGCTCGCCCACCGACGCGGCTGCCGGCCTGATCAAGAAGGGCATCCACTCCAGCCTGGACAACAGCGGCTACAAAATCCTGGCCGAGTACGACACCCCTGATTGGGTGCCCGCCAAGGCGCAGCAATGGGCTGCCGGCCAGATTTCCCGCTTCGGCAAAAAGATCGTGGGCGTGGTCGCTGCCAACGACGGCACCGGCGGTGGCGCCATCGCTGCGTTCAAGGCCGCTGGCGTGAACCCCGTGCCTCCGGTGTCGGGCAACGATGCCACCATTGCCGCACTGCAACTCATCATTGCCGGCGACCAGTACAACACCATCTCCAAGCCCAGCGAAATCGTGGCGGCGGCGGCTGCCCAAGTGGCCGTGAAGCTGCTGGCCGGCGAAACGCCCAAGGCCGAAATGATGTTGTATGACACCCCCTCGCAACTGTTCACCCCAGCGGTGGTCACTGCCGAGAACCTGAAGGCCGAAATCATCGACAAGATGGTCAGCGGCAAGCCGATCCAGACCGCCGCCGAACTCTGCGTAGACCGCTACGCCGAAGGCTGCAAGAAGCTGGGCATCACCAAGTAAGTACGCACCATGACAAACCAACCAAAGCCAACAACCGCTCCCGCACAGTCCAAGCGCGAGCCGGTTCTGAGTCTGCGAGGCGTGTCCAAGCGCTTCGGCGCGGTGGCCGCGCTCACCGACATCGATCTGGACGTTCATGCAGGAGAGGTCGTTGCCTTGGTTGGCGATAACGGGGCCGGCAAGTCCACACTGGTCAAAATTTTGTCCGGTGTGCACCAGCCAACCTCGGGCACCATGTCCTTCTGCGGCCAGGAGGTCGTACTGGACGACCCCGGCGCCTCGCTGGAACTGGGTATTGCCACCGTGTTCCAGGACCTCGCCTTGTGCGAGAACCTGGACGTGGTGGCCAACATCTTCCTCGGCCGCGAAATGAGCCCCCTGGCGCTCAACGAGGTAGACATGGAAGTGAAGTCCTGGCAACTGCTCAACGAGTTGTCGGCCCGCATTCCGAGTGTGCGCATTCCGGTGGCATCGCTCTCCGGCGGCCAGCGCCAAACGGTGGCGATTGCCCGCTCCCTGCTATCTGCCCCCAAACTCATTTTGCTGGACGAGCCCACCGCCGCCCTGGGCGTGGCCCAGACCGCCGAAGTGCTGGACCTGATTGAACGGGTGCGCGCCAAAGGCCTGGGTGTGGTCATGATCAGCCACAACATGGAAGACGTGCGCGCCGTAGCCGACCGCATTGTGGTGCTGCGCCTGGGCAAGAACAACGGCGTCTTCCTGCCCGATGCCTCCAACCAGGAGCTGGTCAGTGCCATTACCGGGGCCTCGGACAACTCCGTATCCCGCCGCTCCAACCGCCGCCAAACCGCCTCCACCCCGACCGCGTGAGAACCCTCTATGACAAGCGCTAACACTCCTCCCGCCGCGGCCGCCCCTTTGCTGGACCGCAGCGACGAACGCTACCAGGTAGAAACCGGCGTTGCCGGTGCCATTCGCACCTTTATCGACCAGGTCCGCTCGGGTGACCTGGGCTCGCTGCCCGTCATCGTCGGGCTGGCCATCATCTGGACCATCTTCCAGAGCATCAACCCCATCTTTCTCTCCAGCACCAACCTCATCAACATGCTGTTTGATGCCTCGACCATCGGCGTCATTTCGCTGGGTATCGTCTGCATCCTCATGGTGGGCGAGATCGACCTCTCGGTCGGCTCGGTGAGCGGCTTTGCCTCTGCCATCGTGGGCGTGCTCTGGGTCAACCAGGGTTGGCCGGTAGGCCTGGCGATTGCGGCTGCCGTGGCCACCGGCGCCGTCATCGGCCTGTTGTATGCCCAGCTGTTCAACCGCTTCGGCATGCCCAGCTTTGTGTCCACCCTGGCGGGCTTGCTGGCCATTCTGGGCGCGCAGCTCTACATCCTGGGCAGCACCGGCTCCATCAACCTGCCCTACGGCTCGCCGCTGGTGGACCTGGGCCAAAGCCTGTTCATGCCGGCGTGGCTGGCGTACAGCCTGGTCGCACTAGCGGGCTTGGTAATGTTTGTGAGCGGCAAGCGCACCTCTGACCGCCGCCGTGCGGCCGGCTTGTCGGGTGAGAGCATGGGGCATCTGCTGTTCCGCACGCTGACCCCGACGGTGGTGCTGGAAGTGATTGCGCTGTACTTCTACCAAGACCGTGGCATTCCGTGGCTGTTCGGCATCTTCATCAGCCTGGTGGTGGGCCTGAACTACCTGCTCACCCGCACCCAGTGGGGCCGCATGATTCACGCTGTAGGCGGCAACCGCGAAGCCGCGCGCCGCGCCGGTATCAATGTGCGGGCGGTGTACTCCAGCGCCTTCGTGCTGTGCGCGGTGTTGGCCGCTTTCGGTGGTGTGCTGGCCTCGGCCCGCTTGGCGTCGGCCAGCCAGCAGGCCGGCACCGGGGATGTGAACCTGAACGCGATTGCAGCAGCCGTCATCGGCGGCACCAGCCTCTTCGGCGGGCGGGGCAGCGCCTACTCGGCCTTGCTGGGCATCATCGTGATCCAGTCCATCTCCAGCGGGCTCACGCTGTTGGATTTGTCGTCCTCCCTGCGGTACATGATCACCGGTGCCGTGCTGGCGGTGGCCGTGATCGTGGATTCGCTGGCCCGCCAGTCCCGCGTGTCCCACGGACGGGCATAAGGATCGATAAGGTGACGCTCCACCGCCCCATCCGCGCCATCGTGTTCGACATGGATGGGGTGCTGATCGACTCCGAAGTCATCTGGCAGCGCGTGCGTGCCGACTACGCCGCAGCGCTGGGCCACGTCTGGACGCATGAGGACCAGATGGCCATGCTGGGCTGCAGCACCTCGGTATGGTCAGAGCAGATGCGCCAGCGCTTGGGGCTGCTGCACCTCCAGGCGCAGGACGTGGCCGATCAGGTCAAGCAACGGGTACAAGCCGCGTTTGAGTCGGCCTTACCCACCCGCCCCGGTGCAGCCGAGGCGTTGGAGGCCTTGGCGCAGCACTACCCGCTTGCGCTGGCCTCGGGCTCACCCCGCAACCTGGTGGACTGCGCCATGCGGCTCACCGGCTTCGGGCGCTATTTCCAGAGCATCTGGACTGGCGATGACGTGCAACACGGCAAGCCTCATCCCGAGATTTACCTGCGTGCAGTGGCGACCTTGGGCGTTGCGCCCGGCGAGGCCCTGGGCATTGAAGACGCGCCCAACGGCCTCTTGGCCTTGCGCGCGGCCGGCATGCGCGCAGTGGCGGCGCCCTGCCCGGAGTTCCCGCTGGATGCCCCCACCCTGGCGCTGGCCGATGTGACTATCGACAGCCTGCGCTCCCTGACCCCTACGCTGGTGCAATCGCTGTAAGCGGCGCCGGCGAGCGAGCGCAGCCATGCACAATGCGCGCATGACTGCGGCACCTGACTCCCCCACTTTGCATCGTGTTGGCCGGCTCGCGCTGGGCCTGCTGGCCCCGGCCGTATGCGCCAGTGCACTCCATGCCAGCCCCTTGCTGCGCTGCGAGCTCACCTACGCCGGCAGCACCCAAACGCTGGACGCCACGCCGGTGGAAGACCCGTACCCCGTAGCCTCGGTGGAGGTGGGCGGGCGCTTCCGGTTCAAGGCCGTGGTGGTGGGGCGAGGTGCGCAGCCCGACTACATCAAAACCTACGCCTACCTGGATACGCGTACCCAGCCGGTGCTGGTGCAGCAGGTGACCTACCTGCCGCCCTTTCCGGCAAGCCCGCACGGGCAGCGGCTGAGCGGCAAGCAGTTTGTGTATGCAGGCCCGGTCGAGCGCGAGCTGCAGTACGAGTGTGTATTGCACGGGGTGCAGCCATGAGCCGCCGCCTCTCCAGCGCGCTGTTCGGCGTACTACTTGCCTGTGCTGGTTGGCTGGGTAGCGGACACGCTCTCGCGCAGCAGCCAACCACCGCGCCAGAAAAGGCGGGCGTGGTCACCCTGGTGTTTGCCGGCGATATCGTGCTGGACGACGTGGCCGGCGCCATGATCGCGCGGGGGGACGACCCCTTTGGCGGCTTCAGCCATTTTTTCAAGAATGCGGACATCCGCATCGGCAACCTCGAATGCGTGGTCGCCACCACCGGCTCGGCCGGTGACAAAAACTACACCTTCCGCGCCCACCCGCGCACCCTGCCAGTGCTCCGGCGCCACTTTGACGCGCTGGCCCTGGCCAACAACCACTCGGGCGACTACGGCCGCGAAGCCTTTGATGAAATGCTCTCCCTGCTGCCCGCAGCAGGCTTGCAGTACTTTGGGGGCGGCCGCAACCTCAAAGAGGCGCACACCCCGCTGATCCTGGAGCGCAAAGGTTTGCGCATTGCGCTGCTGGGCTACAACGAGTTCATGCCCCGAAGCTTCGAGGCCGACTTTGACGCCCCCGGCAGCGCCTGGAGCGAAGATGAGCAGGTGGTGGCCGACATACGCGCGGCCCGCACCGTACACCGGGCCGACCTGGTTATTCCGGTGATGCACTGGGGGTGGGAAAACGAACCTGCCGCCAACACCCGCCAGCGCCAACTGGCCCGCTTGATGGTGGAGGCCGGGGCGGACGCCGTCATCGGTGGTCACCCGCATGTGACGCAAGACACCGAGCAGTACCGCGGCAAACCCCTCATATACAGCGTGGGCAACTTCGTGATGAAGGAAACCGACAACGACAACCAGCGCCGCGCCTGGGTGCTGCGCCTGCGTATGGACCGGCAGGGAGTGCAGGCTTTTGACACCCGCGCCGTCTTGAAGCAACACAGCTAGCGGCACTACGCCGCTTGCGCTGAACGAGACTTAGCCGCGCGGGCGCACCGTGTCTGCGGGCAGGGCGTTGATTTCTGCCAGCAACTGCGCCAAAGCCCGGCCTGCGGCAGCCAGCACCGCCTGCCCTTTGTCCACCGTGGCGGCCGCCGCGTTGCCCACCGCTCCGGCGGGGTGGTAGTCCTGCATCTGCCAGCCCAGCTTGGCGCTTTTGCCGTTGCCCAGAATCGGGAAGGCTTTGGCGCGCTCTTCCGAGGTGGAGGCAAAGTTTTCTGCCCGGGCCATGTCCACCAGATCGGGGCGCAGGGCCCGCATCATGGAGGTTTCGATATCGCCGGCATGGATGCCGAAGCGGTGTTCGTGCGCACTGAAAAGCGCATGCACATCGCTGCCATCCGGGCCCGTGAGCGGCAGGCCGAACCAGTTCACGCTGTACACCAACATGCCCAGCCGCGCTCGCAGATCGCGCGCCACCACGTCCATCAAGCCCACCTGACCACCATGGCTGTTCAACAGCACCAGGCGCTTGACGCCGGCGGCAGCCACGCACTCACCGATCTCAGTCCACAGGCGGATCACCGTCTCGGCCTTGAGCGTCAAGGTGCCGGGGAAGGCCGCATGCTCGGGGCTGAAGCCCACAGCCTGGGTGGGCAAAAACAAGGCCGGCAGCTCGGGCGTCAGGTGCGGCAGCGCATGGGCAATCACGCCATCGACCAGCGCCGTGTCCACTTGCAACGGCAAGTGCGGGCCGTGTTGCTCGGTAGCGGCCACCGGGAGCACGGCAATCAGGCGGTCCAGAGACCCGGCGCTGCGCGCTGCTTCAAACTGCGGACTGGTCCAGTCCGCCCAAAACCGGGAGAGTGTGTGCATGGAAACGATTCAAAAGGCGCTGGTCGGGTAGCCATCCGGAACGATGACCGGCGCTTGCAGCGGCAAGGACATGCTGAACGTGGAGCCGCTGCCCGGGGCACTTGCCACATGCACCGTACCGCCCAGCGTCTTGGTGACCAGGTTGTAAACAATATTGAGCCCCAGGCCACTGCCCCCCTGGCCGAGCTTGGTGGTGAAGAACGGGTCGAACACCCGCGCCAGATGCGCCTGCGGAATGCCGGAACCATCGTCCTGCACCAGCAGGCGCACGCGGTCGCTGCCTTCCATGCTGGCGCTGATGGTCACCGTGCCGTGCTCCTTGCCTTCAAAGGCGTGCAGCAAGGCGTTGTTGATCAAATTGGTGAGCACCTGCCCCAACGGGCCGGGGAAGCTGTCCATCACGATGCTGGCCGGAATCTCGCTGAGCACCGTGTGCGAGGACTTGCGGATGGAAGGCCCCAGGGTCAGCAAAATTTCGGTGACGGTGCTGTGCAGGTCAAAGGCCCGGCGGTTCACACTGGTCTGGTCCACCGCCACCTGCTTGAAGCTGGACACCAGCTCCGCCGCATGCTGCAAGCCGCGCATCAGAATACCGGCCCCTTGCTGGGTGTTGGCCACGAACTCGTCCAGCCGGCTGCGCGTCAGGCCCTTGCCCATGGTTTCCGAGAAGTTGCTGGCGTGGTCTTGCAAGGTGCTGGCCACGGTAAGGCTGTTGCCGATGGGGGTGTTCAGCTCGTGGGCAATACCGGCCACCAGCGAGCCCAGGGCCGACATTTTTTCGGTGCGTACCAGCTCCGACTGGGCAGCCCGCAGCTGGCCCATGGCATCGGTCAACTCCTGGGTGCGCTCCTGCACCCGGTGCTCCAGCGTGGCATTGAGCTGGAGGATGTTTTCTTCGTAGCGGTGTTTTTCGGTGATGTCTTCAAACGCCATGATGAGCACCCGCTCGTCCCCGAGGGTGACCAAACGACCGGAGAGGTCGCAGAACATGTCAACACCGGTGTCGCCCCGGCGCATCCAGGCCTTGAAGTTCGACACCTCCCCGCGCTCCTGGATGGTGCGCAGCGCGAGCTTGCGTTGATCCACATCGCGCCAGATGCCGGTGCGCGCGCCGTTGGAGCCAATGGCAGTTGCGCGGTCGATGCCGAACACCCGCACCCAGGCGCTGTTGACATCAACGGTAGTGACCTCGCCCTCCAGCAAAGACACCGACATGGCCATGGGCGAGGCATCAAAAATGGCGGCAAATTTGGTCTGGCTGACGCGCAAGGCCTCTTCGGTGCGGGCGCGCTCTTCGAGCTCGCGCTGCAGGGCCTGGGTTTTTTGCTCCCGCTCAGACAGCAGCGCCCCGAGATCAACGCGCATGGTGTCCAGGGCATTGGAGAGCTGGCCGATTTCGTCCTGCTTGGTGCTGGCGAGCGACCCCGTCAGCTCCCCCCGCGCCAGGCGCAAGGCACTCTCCCGCAAACTCAGCAAGGGGCGCACGATGCGTGAGTTAAACAAAGGCCAGATAAACGCAAACGCCAAGCCCACCTGCAGCAGCAGCGCCGCCGCAAAACGCAGCAGCTCGGCACGGGCCTCGCGCTCAATGCGCTGGGACGACATCACCACCGACAAGGTGCCTACCTTGGCGCCGTTGTAGGCAATATCGCGCTGCTCCTGGAGCAGGTTTTCGCCGGCATCCAGCAAGTCGCCGCGCTTGACAAAGGTTTCGCCGAATTCGTCGGTCACCGTCACATTGACCACATCCGGGTTGCGCATGACGGCTTCGACCAGCTCAATCGCCACGCCCCGGTCGAGGTTCCACACCGCCACCGCCATGCCGCGCGACAGCACGTCGGCATATTGTTTGAGAGGGGCCTCTACCCGCAGGGCCACCTCGCTTTGCAATTTGCTGGTGACCTGGAAGCCGGCAAAAAACAAGGCCGGCAACAAAATACCCAGCGCCACCCCCACCATCAAGGTTTGCCGGAAGGACAGGCTGGGTAATTTCACGGTCAACGCCTTGGTTGCGGGTAAATCAAGAAGCCGCACGCATCAGAGCGACAGCGCGAGCGTGTTTCCATACAAAGGGCATCGTTCTCTCTCCTGAAGGTGATGGCGCACCGCACAGCTTGCGGGCACCGCTGTTATAACCTCAACCGCCCCGTCTTGGCGGCCCCCACACCGCAGGAACTTTCAGGCCCCTAGGGCCTCCGACTACTGATGACCGCCCGCCTCCCACTGCCTACCGCCGCCCCTGCACTCTGGGCACGCGCGGTTTTTGCTCTTTTTTTGATAGCTGCTTGCGCACTATTCACGGGTGCAAACGCCCAAATCAACCCCATTTCCAGCAGCACAGCGGCCTCCGCCTTGGGTGGCAACGCCTCGGCCCGCGTCAGCACCGAGCAGGTGCAAGCCGAATTGGTGGTGCACGCGCCGGACGGCGTCACCCCCGGCAAAACGCTGTGGCTAGGCTTGTTGCTGCAGCACCAGCCGCATTGGCACACGTACTGGAAGAACCCCGGCGACTCCGGCCTGCCCACCCAGTTGCAATGGACACTGCCTGCAGGCCTGAGCGCGGGCGACATCGCCTGGCCGGCTCCACGCAAAATTGCCATTGGCACCCTGGCCAACCTGGGCTACGAGGGGGAGGTGCTGCTGCCGGTACCGGTGCAAGTGGACAGCAGCTTCCAGCCTCAAGGGCTGGAGCAACACGCAGAAATCCAGCTCCATGCGAGCTGGCTGGTGTGCCGCGAGGAGTGCATTCCTCAAGAAGGGCAGTTCAGCCTGCGCATACCGGTGCGGGGCTCCACCGCCTTGCATGCGACACGTTTTTCAGCGACCCAAGCGGCAGCACCCACGCCCCTGCAAGGCACGCTGGATGCCCGCGCCGAGGCCGACGGCATGCGCCTGAAGGTGCGCGGCCTGCCCGCCGCCTGGGTGGGCAAGGCCTTGCAGGCCCTGCCGGAGACCGCTGAGCTGCTGCACACCCCTGCACTCCCCGCCTCTACAGACCGCTTGCACAACGAGGCCGCCCAAGCCAACACCTTGCGCGCCGGCCAGCAAGGCTGGAGCGGCAGCACCTGGCAGGCGCTGATTCCGTACTCCGCGCAACGCAATACGGCCCCCGGCGCGCTGGCATGGGTGCTGAGCATGGGCAACAACAGCGTGCGCGCCAACGCCTCTGTGGATGGCACCTGGCCCACCGTGGCCAGCCAGGCCCAGGTGCCTGCCGCCCTGCAAGCTGCGCTGGACAGCAACGCCCGCACGGCCGCCAAGGCTTCCGCGCCCCCACCTGCCACGCCGTCCGGCGGCTGGGTCGTGATGGTGCTGGGCGCCGTGTTGGGCGGGCTGATTTTGAACCTGATGCCCTGCGTGTTCCCCGTGCTGGCCATCAAGGTGCTGGGGTTTGCGACGCAGAGCGGCCAGTCCCGCGCCAGCCAACGGGCGCAGGGGCTGGCGTACACCGCGGGGGTGGTGCTGTCGTTTCTGACCTTGGGCGGGCTGCTGCTGGCCTTGCGGGCGGGTGGCGAGCAGCTGGGGTGGGGCTTTCAGCTGCAATCCCCGGGGGTGATTGCCGGCCTCGCGCTGCTGTTTACCGCGCTGGCGCTCAACCTGGCCGGTGTGCTGCACATCGGCAACTTTTTGCCGGCCGGGCTGGCGGGAGTGCGCTTGCGCCACCCGGTGGCAGAGGCATTTTTGTCCGGAGTGCTGGCCGTGGCGGTCGCATCGCCCTGCACTGCGCCCTTTATGGGCGCCTCGCTGGGCTACGCCATCACGCTGCCAGGACTGCAATCCTTGCTGCTGTTTGCGGCACTTGGTCTGGGCCTGGCGTTGCCCTACCTGCTGGCCAGCTATGTGCCGGCGGTCGGCCGTTGGCTGCCACGGCCCGGTGCCTGGATGGAAACGCTGCGGCAGTTTCTCGCCTTCCCCATGGCGGCCACGGTGGTGTGGCTGGTGTGGGTGCTGGGGCACCTGAGCGGCGTGGATGGCGCGGCCAGCCTGCTGCTCTTGCTTCTGAGCCTGTGCCTGCTGGTGTGGGCGGGGCGCCAAAGCGGTCGGCACAAGGCCATTTTCACTATCATTTCCATAGCTGCTTGCGCACTATCCATAAGCGCTACATGGCAATTCGGCTTAAAAACTGCGCCTGACTCGGCAGCCAACGCCGACAGCAGGGGCGCACCAACCCCAGGCTGGCAGACCTGGTCAGAGCCGGCCGTGCAAGCAGCATTGCAGGACGGCAAGCCGGTGTTTGTGGACTTCACCGCCGCCTGGTGCATCACCTGCCAAGTCAACAAGCAAACCACCCTCCGCCACCGGGAGGTGGAGGCCGCCTTCGCCGCCAAGCACGTCCGCCTGCTGCGCGCCGACTGGACGCGGCGCGACCCCGCCATCACCCAAGCCCTGCAGGCGCTGGGCCGCAGCGGGGTGCCGGTGTATGTGCTGTACGCCCCGGGCAAGCCTCCGGTGGTGCTGACCGAAATCCTCACGCCCGGCGAAGTGATGGCCGCCTTGTCCGCGCTCCCGGCGTGACCCGCACGCCAGCCCCAACCGGAACCGACATGCCCCTGACAGAAGCCCACACCATTGCCGACCTGGTCAGCCGCCCGCGCACCGTGGCGGTCGTTGGCCTGTCGCCCAAGCCGCACCGCGAGAGTTTCAAGGTCGCGCAGTACATGCAGCGCCAGGGCTGGCGGATCGTGCCCATTAATCCCAATGTCAACCCGAATGCGAGCGAGATATTGGGCGAGAAGGTCTACACCAGCCTCACTGAAGCGGCGGCGGTAGAGAAGATTGAGCTGGTCAACGTGTTCCGCAACAGCGACGACGTGCCGCCGGTGGTAGATGAAGCCATCGCCATCGGGGCGCCCGCCCTCTGGCTGCAACTGGGCATCCGCCACGACGCTGCTCTGGCCCAAGCCCAGGCCGCCGGCCTGCAGTGCGTGCAAGACAAATGCCTGCTGGTGGAGCACGCCCGCTCGCAAGGCCAAGCCCACGGTTAAGGTGCGCGCCCCGGGCTTTTGATGGCCGGCTGCCATCGCGTCTTGACTTGAGGCAAGACAAACGCCGGCATGGCCTGAACTGCGACAATTCAGGCATGACCCACACCTCTGCCATGTCCACCGCCTCCACCCCAGCCGCCACCACCTTCGACGGCCTGCATAACCCCACCTTTTTGCAAGCCTGCATGCGCCAGGCCACCGCGCATACGCCGCTGTGGCTGATGCGCCAGGCCGGCCGCTACCTGCCGGAATACGTGGCCACGCGCGCCAAGGCCGGCAGCTTCATGGGCCTGGCCACCAACCGCGAGTACGCCACCGAAGTCACCCTGCAGCCGCTGGAGCGTTACCCGCTGGACGCGGCCATTCTGTTCAGCGACATCCTGACCGTGCCGGACGCCATGGGCCTGGGCTTGAGTTTTGCCCAAGGCGAAGGCCCGCGCTTTGCCAGCCCCATCAAGAATGAGGCCGATGTGGCCAAGCTCGAAGTGCCCGACATGACCAAGCTGCAATATGTGTTTGATGCGGTCAGCAGCATCCGCAAAGCACTCACCGTGGACGGCAAAGGCCGCGTGCCCCTGATTGGTTTTAGCGGCAGCCCCTGGACACTGGCTTGCTACATGGTGGAAGGCAAAGGATCGGACGACTACCGCCTGGTCAAAACCATGATGTACAGCCGCCCGGACCTGATGCACCGCATGCTGGCCATCAACGCCGACTCAGTCGCCGCCTACCTGAATGCCCAAATCGACGCCGGCGCCCAAGCGGTCATGGTGTTTGACAGCTGGGGCGGCGTGCTGGCCGATGGCGCGTTCCAGGAGTTCAGCCTGGCCTACACCGCACGCGTGCTGAAGCAGCTCAAGCGTTTCGGCACCGATGGCAAAGTGGTGCCGCGCATAGTGTTCACCAAAGGCGGCGGTTTGTGGCTGCACGACATGCAGGTGCTGGACTGCGAAGTGCTGGGTCTGGACTGGACGGTCAACCTCGCCAAAGCCCGTGCTTTGGTGGGTGGCGCGGAGAACGGCCCCGGTAAAGCACTGCAAGGCAACATCGACCCCAACGTGTTGTTTGCGCCACCGGCTGCTATCGAAACGGAAGTGGCCAAGGTGCTGGACAGCTTCGGCACACCGTACCAAGGCAACGGCACCGGCCCCACGCACATATTCAATTTGGGCCACGGCATCAGCCAGTACACCCCGCCGGACCATGTGGCGGCGCTGGTGGCTGCGGTGCACAGTTACTCCAAAAAGCTGCGGGCCTGAGCGGCCCCTACCACGGTTTGTGCATAAAAACAAAGTTCTGCGGACTTAGTTATGCACAAAAACCGGGGGTCAGGGTTAACCCGTTGATCCGTTTGGACGGTATGCGCTATCAAAGGAATAGCGCTCGTAAGTGCTTGATTTATAAGGAATCACGGATTTGCTTTTTTTCTGGGCACCGTAAGAAAACCCTTGATTTACAAGGCTTCAGCGGGGGCTCAGGGCACATATCAACAAAGTTATCCACAGAAAACTTGAATCGACTGTAAAGCGCTTGTAAATCAAGCACTTAGCCCACACTCCGCAAGTTCACCTCAACAAGAAGTCCCAAGTGTCATTCCGCATCCTGAGAAGCTCCGGCCTTGCCGGACACCGCCCATGAGCCACTGGCTGCCCGTTTTGGTGCACACGCCGGCGCATGCGGCACTCGGCCCGGTGCTCACCTACCGCAGCGAGCAGTTGCTGCCGGCCGGCACGCTGGTAAGGGTGCCATTGGGCAAGCGCGAAACCTTGGGCGTGGTGTGGGATGCAGCCACTGCGGAGGCCACCGGCGAGTTCGACCCCACCAAGGTGCGTGACATTGCCGGCGTGCTGGAAGGCATTCCGCCCCTGAGCCGCGCCTGGCAACAACTGCTGAGTTTTACAGCGGCCTACTACCAGCGCTCGGCGGGCGAAGTGGCGCTGGCCGCCCTGCCCCCGCAGTTGCGCGAGCTGAACCCCGAGCAGATGGCGCGCCGCCTCAAACGCAAAAAAGCGGACGCAGGCGCCGGCGGCGCGGTACTGGCCGCGCCGGCCCTCACCCCCGAGCAAGCCAGCGCGATTGCGCAGATCGATGCCAACCCCGGTCCCTTTTTGCTCTTCGGCGCCACCGGAAGCGGCAAAACCGAGGTCTACCTGCACTGCGTGCACAAGCTGCTGGCAGCCGACCCGGATGCACAAGCCTTGGTCATGGTGCCGGAAATCAACCTCACCCCTCAGCTGGAAGAGCGCTTCAAGGCCCGTTTTGCCCCGCTCTATGGCGAACAGGCCGTGGTCAGCCTGCACAGCGGCATGACCAACCCGCAGCGCCTCAAAAGTTGGCTCAGCGCCCATGGGGGCGCAGCCCGCATCGTGCTGGGCACGCGCATGGCAGTGTTTGCTTCTCTGCCAAAACTGCGGCTCATCGTCGTGGACGAAGAGCACGACCCCAGCTACAAAAGCGGCGAAGGGGCCCGCTACTCAGCGCGCGACCTCGCGGTCTACCGGGGCAAATTGGAGGGGGCCAAGGTCATCCTCGGTTCGGCCACGCCCTCGCTGGAGAGCTGGCACCACAGCCGGCCGGCCGAGGAAGGCGGGCGCTACCTGCGCCTGCACATGCCCAGCCGGGTGGGTGGGGCTTCCAAATTACCCGCTACCGGAGGGGCATTACCTCTCGTGCGGCGGGTGGACATGAACCACCAGCCCCGGCGCGCCATTTTCTCGACCCCGCTGATTGCCGCCATTACAGAACGGGTGGCGCGCGGCGAGCAAGTCATGGTGTTTTTGAACCGGCGCGGCTACGCCCCGGTGCTGACCTGCGAGGACTGCGGCTGGAAGAGTGAGTGCCCGCACTGCAGCGCCTTCCGCGTGTTCCACAAAATCGACCGCACCCTGCGCTGCCACCACTGCGGCTTTACCGAGCGGGTGCCGCGCGCCTGCCCGGACTGCGGCAATGTGGACATCGCCCCCTTCGGCCGCGGCACCGAGCAGCTGGAAGAACACCTGGCCGAGTTGCTGGTGGATGTGCGACGGCACGGCTCTGTCACCCCCGAGAACCCGGACGGCGAGCATGTGCGCATCGCCCGCATCGATGCCGACAGCACCAAACTCAAAGGCCAGCTCGAAGAGCAGCTGGCCGCCGTGCATGCGGGCGACGTGGATGTGCTGGTGGGCACGCAAATGATTGCCAAGGGCCACGACTTCCGCCGCATCACGCTGGTGGCAGCGGTAAACCCGGACGGCGCCTTGTTCAGCAGTGACTTCCGGGCGCCCGAGCGCCTGTTCAGCCTGCTGATGCAGGCCGCAGGCCGTGCCGGACGCGATGCGTCACTGGGCGCGCAGAGTGAGGTGTGGCTGCAAACCTTCCAGCCCGAGCACGGCCTGTACGCCGCACTCAAGAAGCACGACTACCCCGCCTTCGCCGCTCAGCAGCTCAAAGAACGCGAGCAAGCCAACATGCCGCCCTTCAGCGCCCAAGCCTTGGTGCGCGCCGAGGCCAAGACGCAGGAAGCGGCACAGGCTTTTTTGAACGCCGCCCGCACCTTCGCCCAAACCGAGATGGCCGCATGGGACGGCTGGGCCGAGGCGCTGGAGCAAATCTTCCTCTACCCCGCCGTGCCCATGGCCATCCAGCGGGTGGCCAACATCGAGCGCGCCCAGATGCTCATCGAGTGCCCCTCACGCGCCACGCTGCAGCAGTTTTTGACCGCCTGGCAAAGCGTGCTCCACGCGACCCGCAGCCAGCCCGAATGCAAAGGCCTGATCCGCTGGGCGATTGATGTGGATCCACTAGTGATTTGAAGGAAAATCGCCTCTAGCGCCCGCAGAATATGCGCGAGCAGCTAGCAATTTAATAGCACCCTCAGCGCTTGTCGGTCCCAGACCCGTAAGGCAGGGCTTGGTCATTGCGCACTTCATGCGCCTGCACATCCACCACATCCGCCACGGGCGCGGCGTGCCCGAAACCTCCCGCTGCTGACGGGCCTGCTGCGCCAAAGCCACCGCGCTTGAACTGCTGGCGCGCCTGGTTGAAGCGTTGAAACGTCGTCACAAACGCCGGCTTGCGGCCGGTAAGCAGGGCCTTGAGCAGCACCCAGACGAGGCTGACCAGCGCCACCAAGATCAGGCTCAGCGCGAACACCGCCGCAGCGGCAATCAGCACCAGCTTGAGCACGGTGCGGGTGATGGCGGAAACGAGGCGATTCAAAGTGTCCATAAGGGGATTGTGCCGCGCCGGGGAATACCACCGGCAAATCCAAGGGCGTCCGTAGTTGGCAGCCAAATCAGGCCTTAGCGCAGGTGGAATATGCGCAAGCAGCTACTAAATCAATAGCAACTACATCCCCACCATCAGCGCCACCGCACCGGAGAAGGTAAAGAAGGCCGCGGCAGTGGACACCAGAATGATGCGAGCGATGCGCCCGTTGTCGGCCCCGAAACGCTCCGCCAGCAGCGACACATTGCTCGCGCTGGGCAGTGCGGCCAGCAGCACCAGCACGGTGAGGGCGAACTTGTCGATCGGCACGCCCAGGCTCACCGCCGACACGCCCACCAGCAGCACCAGCAGCGGGTGCAAAAACAGCTTGATGAGCGCCACCGGCACATACTCCTGCCAGTGCACCTCATGCGATTTGTCGTCTTTAGCCAGCATCTGCGAGCGGGCCAGCACTGCGCCGATGGTGAACAAGGCCACGGGCGATGCCGCGTCGGCCAACAGCCCCACCGTGGTTGCCACCGGTTTGGGCAGGTCCAACTGCAGGGCGGAGAACAAGGCCCCCAGCAGGATGGACCAAGGCATGGGGTTGGCCGCCACCCCTTTGAGTGCGTTTTTGGCTGCCTGCGCGGCCGAAGCCCCGCCCTGCGCCGGATCGCCCCCCAAACGGGACAGCGCAATGCAAAGCGACGAGGTCACCAGCATGTCCACCAAAATGGTAACGATGGCCGGCCCCGCCGCCTTGGCCCCCAATAACGCCACCAGCAGGGGTACGCCCATGAAGCCGGTGTTGGGGAAGGCGCCCACCAGCGCACCGAAGGCCGCATCGTTCCAGCCAATGCGGCCGTGCAGGGTGATGGCAATCACAAAGGCCACCATCACCAAGCCGCACAGCATGTACGTCAGCGCCAGCCCCCCATCCAGCAACTGGCCAATGGGCGTGCTGGCGCCAAAGCGGTACAGCATGCACGGTAGCGCGAAAAACAGCACAAACCCGTTCAGCCCCGGAATGGCTGCCAGCGGCAGCATGCCCCGGCGGGCAGCCAAATAACCGCAAAGCACGAGCGCAAAGAACGGGAAAGTGACGATCAGGATTTGCAGCATGGGCGTAATTGTCGGGGATACAGAGGGGTGGCTTCATGGTTGACCTGGCGTGCGCCACACACTCGAACTCCGGGGAGGGGGTGCTTTGCAAAGTGAGGTCAAGGAGGAGCCCGCGCACGCGGGCGGGGGACACGAACGGCGCAATGCACCCCCTCCCAGGAGTGGGCGAACACCAGCCCCCCACGAGCAACCGAGCGACCCGTTAAGATTGTCCGCTCTCCGCACGTCAGGCACTCCATTCCCCCATGTCCTCCCCATCCGCCAACCACGGCATGAACCCCGCCCAGCAAGAGGCGGTGAACTACCTGCACGGGCCCTGCCTGGTGCTGGCCGGGGCAGGCTCGGGCAAAACGCGGGTGATTACGCACAAAATCGCCCGCCTCATCCAGATGGGCATGCCGGCCAACCGGATTGCGGCCATCACCTTTACCAACAAGGCGGCGGCCGAAATGCGCGAGCGGGCCAAACACCTGATCGGCAAGGCGGCCAAAGACGTGGTGGTGTGCACCTTCCACGCCCTGGGCGTGCGCATGCTGCGGGAGGACGGTGCGGTGCTGGGCCTGAAGCCGCAATTCAGCATTCTGGACAGCGACGACGTCACCAGCATCATCAAAGACGCGGGGGGCACCATCGACACCGCCACAGCCCGCCAATGGCAATGGACCATCAGCGCCTGGAAAGGTGCGGGGCTGAACAGCGACCAGGCCTTGGCCGTGGCGGCGGACGACAACGAGCGCATCATCGCCACCGCCATGGCGCGCTACGAAGAGCGCCTGGTGGCCTACCAGAGTGTGGACTTTGATGACCTGATCAGCCTGCCCCTCAAGCTGCTGCGCGACTACCCGCAAGTGCGCGAGCGCTGGCAAACCATGCTGGGCCATGTGCTGGTGGATGAATACCAGGACACCAACGCCACCCAATACGAGGTGCTGAAGTATCTGGTGGGCGATAAGGCCCGCTTTACCGCCGTGGGCGACGACGACCAGTCCATCTACGGCTGGCGCGGCGCCACGCTGGATAACCTCAAAAAACTGCCAGTCGACTTTCCCACCCTCAAGGTCATCAAGCTGGAGCAGAACTACCGCTCCACCAGCGCCATCCTGCGGGCTGCGAACAATGTGATCGGCCCCAACCCCAAGCTGTTTCCCAAGACGCTGTTCAGCGAGCTGGGTGAAGGCGAGCCGGTGCGCATTGTGGATGCGGACAACGAGGAACACGAGGCCGAGCGCGCCGTCGCCCGCATCCAGAGCCTGCGCGCGAACGGTGTACCAGACGCGCAAGGCAAGCAGTACAAAGAGTTCCGCGACTTTGCGGTGCTGTACCGTGCCAACCACCAGGCCAAGCCATTCGAGAAAGCGCTGCGCAAGGCGGGCATTCCGTACAAGGTGTCCGGCGGGCAGAGCTTTTTTGACCGGGCCGAGATCCGCGACCTGTGCGCCTGGTTCCGGCTGTGGAGCAACAACGACGATGACCCGGCCTTCCTGCGCGCTGTGACCACGCCCAAGCGGGGCATTGGCCACACCACGCTGGGGACCTTGGGCACCTTTGCCACCCAGTACAAGCTGAGCCTGTTTGAGTCGCTGTTTTCGTCCTCGCTGGCCAGTGTGCTGAGCGCCAAGGCGCTGGGCAGCCTGCATGAGTTCGGCCGCTACATCAACGACCTGCAGTTCCGCGCCCGACATACCGAAGGCGCGGAAGCGGCCATGGCCTTCATCATGGATTGGCTCAAAGAGATAGGCTACGAAAAGCACCTCTACGACGGCGAAGACAGCGAAGGCGTGGCCTCTGCCAAGTGGAGCAACGTGATGGAGTTCTGCGAGTGGATGGCGCAGCGCTGCGGCGGGCAGATTGACGATGCCGCTGGCGTGACCAACACGCGCGAGATCAAAAACCTGCTGGAAGTGTCGCAAACCATCGCCCTGCTCTCCACCATCAGCGAGCGCGAGAAGGACCAAAACGTGGTGACCCTCTCCACCCTCCACGCCTCCAAGGGCTTGGAGTGGCCGCATGTGATGCTGGTGGGCGTGACCGAGGGCATGCTGCCCTTCAAGCTCGGTGACGGCGCCGACACGCTGGGCGGCTCCACGATGGAGCATGAGTCAGCCAACGAAGACATTGCCGCTCGCCTGCAGGAAGAGCGCCGCCTCATGTACGTAGGCATTACCCGCGCCCAGCGCAGCCTGGCGGTGAGCTGGACGCGCCGTCGCAAAAAGGGGCGCGAGATGGTGGCCGCCCTGCCCAGCCGCTTTATTGCAGAAATGGGCCTGGACCAAGCCACCGCCAAAGAAGACCCGCGCGAGAAGCTGCGTGCCTTGCGCGCCGAATTTGCCGCCAAAGCCCTCGTGACCGCCGCCAACGCAGCCGCTGCCAAGCCATGAAAAACTCGCCTCGAACTGCTATCTTTTTCATAGCTGTCTGCGCTTTATCAGTCAGCGCTACAGCCCAAAATGGCACGGAGGCATTGGCAAGCGACTACCCGCTCGCCGAGGCCACACCCAGCGCCAAACTGTCGGCTCCGGTCGAGGTGGTGAGCTGCAAAAATCCGGCGGCATCGCCCCTCTCCCGCATCTGGGAGCTGGAGCCGGCCAGCGATTGCGGCACCTTTGGGCTGCGGGGCTACCGCCCCATCAGCCTGGCCATCATCGGCTCGGACAGCGTCAACACCGCCTCCAGCTCCCCCGCAGCCGGCCACACCGCGAGCTTTCAGCCCTACACCACCAGCGAAACGCGCATCAACCTGTCGGTGCGCACCAAAATTGCCCAAGGCCTGCTCACCGGCGGCGACCCGAACCGGCTCGATTCGCTGTGGTTTGCCTACAGCCAGCAGTCGTATTGGCAGCTGTTCAATGCCGATTTGTCACGCCCTTTTCGCGCCACCGACCATGAGCCGGAGCTGATTTACATCTTTCCGGTGGAGTCAGCATTGCCGTCGGGTTGGCGCTTGCGCTACGGCGGCATCGGCATCAACCACCAGAGCAATGGGCAGAGCCTGCCGCTCTCGCGCAGCTGGAACCGCATCATCGGCCGCGCCGGGCTGGAGCTGGGCAATCAGGTATCCATCACCGGCGCCCTGTGGCAGCGCATTCCAGAAGACAGCGCGGGCGACGACAACCCCGACATCGTGGACCGCATCGGCCGCGCCGAACTCACTGCCGCGTGGAATATCGATCCCCGCAACTCACTCACCGTCACCCTGCGCCACGCTTTGCAAGGCAGTGACAGCGGCTCGGTCCGGCTGGCATGGTTCAAAAAAATCGGCAGCGCCGCCGACAACGGCAACCGCAGCAGCCTGCGCCTGCACACGGAGCTGTTCAGCGGTTACGGCGACTCGTTGATGGACTACAACCGCCAGCGCACGGTGTTCAGCGTGGGCCTTACGCTGCTGGACTGGTAAACCGCCTTAGCGGTGACCGTCAAACGTGGAGTGGTAAGAGTCTGAAAAGCCCAGCGTGCTGCCGGGGTCGGCCGGGCCAAAAATCTGGTCGTGCAAATCGGCCAACAAGAGCATGGCCTGCGCCGCATCTGGGTTGAACCCCACACGCGCATTGCCCATGCCATCCCCGCCATTCATGATCAGGCGATTGATGTACACGCTGCACTCCTTGTAACCCCACAAGGTGCGGATGGTGTTGGCAATGCGGTGGTGGTAGAGCTCCACCACCTCCAGCGCGGTGACCGCACGTTGCTCGGGCGAGCGCTCTTCCAAGCCCATGGGCTCGGTGGCGACTTCATCAAAATCAGGGAAGGCTTCTGCCGATTTGGTTTCGCTGCGGCTGCGCGGCATGGCCTGCGGCAGGCTGGGCAAGGGAGCGGAGCTAGACAGCGGTGCCATGCCGCTGTAGCGGGAATCTTGCTCCGCAAGCGCGTTGTCCCACATGCTCCAAGAGGTTTCCGGATCGTCCTCCACCACCTCCAGACCGCGCGAATCCACAGCATCCACTCGCTTGGATGCTCCGGAACCGCCTTTCCCCAGAAACCTGCTGAACATGCGATACCCTCTTATTCTTCGACTGCGCTGAACGCGTAGTCTGTATTGTTTGACCACCCTCGTCTGCAGGTCACTCCCATGCCCTTGCAGACTGTGGTGCGAGAGTACTTCCAAGAACGCCGCCATGCAAGAGCCCGGACGGGCTAACGGGCGCTGGAAATGCGTAGGCGCGTGTCTCAGGCAAAGAAAAAGCGGCATTCCCGTGAGGAAATGCCGCTTTCGCGTTTTGGTGGCCTGGGGCGGAATCGAACCACCGACACAAGGATTTTCAATCCTCTGCTCTACCGACTGAGCTACCGGGCCTAAGCCTTGAATTATAGCATCAAATTTAGGCGTGATTTCGTTTGCCGCGAGATAGATCAACGCCCAGCTGTTTGAGCTTGCGATAAAGGTGGGTGCGCTCCAAGCCGGTCTTCTCGGCAACACGGGTCATGGAACCATTCTCTTTGGAGAGATGAAATTCAAAATACGCTTTTTCGAACTCATCGCGGGCCTCGCGCAGAGGCTTGTCCAACCCGAAATCCTGATGGGCTTGCGGGCCTTGCTCTACCGGCTCAACCACTGCAACCACGCTCGTCGATTGCAGCTCTGCAAATACCGGCCCTTGCGGCACCGCTGCAGTGGGTTTGCGTACGGCACCGCGGGCCAAGCCTTGCTCCACCGCTTTCAGCAGTTTTTGCAAGGTGACGGGTTTTTCCAAAAAGGCGAGCGCACCAATTTTGGTGGCCTCTACGGCGGTATCAATCGTGGCGTGGCCACTCATCATGATGACAGGCATGGTGAGCGCGCCCGTGGCAGACCACTCTTTGAGCAAGGTAACGCCATCGGTGTCGGGCATCCAGATATCGAGCAACACTAGGTCCGGCCGTTCGCGCAAGCGAGCGGCACGTGCTTGTGCCGCGTTCTCGGCGAGCTCTACGGTGTGCCCCTCATCATTGAGGATTTCCGAGAGCAACTCCCGGATACCGTGCTCATCGTCCACTACCAATATATTCGCCATATCGCTTGCGCTATTCCTCGTTCAACCTGACTGTGCCTCATGCCTGTACGTCAGGCGCAATGGCCAATGATAACGACACTTGCGCGCCCAGCACGACACCGTCCTTGAGGCGGTTGCCGAGCTCGACGCGAGAGCCATGTTCATCTGCAATTTTTTTCACGACGGCCAAGCCCAAACCGGTACCCCGGGACTTGGTGGTGACGTAAGGCTCAAAGGCCCGTTTGAGAATGTGGTCGGCAAAGCCATCGCCTTGATCCAGCACCGCAAGTCGGACGCGTTTGCTGGCACTTTGCCACTGGGTACGTAATGTCACGGTCCTCGGCTCGCTCACTGCACCCACGGCAGTCAAGCAGGCATCTTGAGCGTTTTGCAATAAGTTGTGAATGACCTGCCGGAGTTGCTCAGCATCTCCCATCACCAAGGGGCATGTCTCTTCGAGCTCCAAGCGAATAGGCACCTTGGCGTTATCCAGGTCATACAAATGCATCACGTCCTGCACCAGGCTATTGAGGTTGAGCGGCTTGAGTTCGGCCGCAGGCAATCGGGCGTAATCGCGAAACTCGTTCACGAGCCGCTTCATGGCGTCGACCTGGTCGACGATGGTTTTTACTGATTTGACGAGCACCGCCTGTTCCGGAGCGGCCACTTTGCCACTCAACTTCATTTCCAGCCGTTCAGCCGATAGCTGAATGGGGGTTAGCGGATTCTTGATCTCGTGCGCCAGCCGACGCGCCACCTCGCCCCATGCCTGCGCACGTTGGGCCGAGACAATTTCAGAAATATCGTCAAACACCAGCAAATGCATCTGGGATGGCAACTCGGCGCCGCGCGCCACCAGCGTGATGGCGTTGTCAAACGGCCCCAGAGCGCGATCTGCGCCCGCGCCTAATTCAAAGGATTGCTGCCAATGGTCCGCCGCCGTATCCAATGGCCGGGAAGACAATTCCTCAAACTGCTTTTGGACACCCGCACCGAAAGACTCTAAACCGGGCAAACTGGCCAAGGACAAGCCCGCTGACGACGCGACATTCATTTGCAAAATACGAGATGCGCCGGGATTCGAGCTGCAGATGTTGCCGGCAGCATCCAGCACGATGACGCCAGACGTCAGGTTGTCCAGAATCGTTTGGAGGTTGGAGCGTGCCGCGTCTACGGCCGACATGCTGCTCTCCACCGCCGCACGGGCATCCGCAAGTTGTTGCGTCATGGAGGCAAATGCGCGGGTAAGCCCCCCCAGTTCATCTTTGCCTTGCAAGGCGAGCTTGGGCGTCAAATCACCGGCCGCCACTTGGCTCACGCCCTCTGTCAGCAGCAGCAAAGGCCGCGCAATTTGGTTGCCCAATATCACCGCCAGTAACACGGCGCCAAACACTGCGAGAAACAGACTGAGTGTCAAAGTACCGATGTACATGCGCTTTAACCCCTCCCGCCCCAGAGCGCGCTCCTGGTATTCGCGGTTGGCCGTTTCCACCGCCAGCGCATTGGCAACCAGATTCGCCGGCAGCGCGCGGGTGACCAGCATGTAACGAGGCTCGGCGTTCAGGCCCAAGCCGGCACTGGCAAGCGGCACAAGCGCCTTGATACGGGCCCCACTCAAAGCGGTAGGAGTGATGTCATCCAAACCTTCTACCCACGCCAGAGACCGCTGCTGGCGGGCGGTGCGAAACTGGCTGGTACTGGGTTTGTCCGGACTGAGCTGAAAGGTAGACTGCCCCACACTGGTGATCAGATTGCCATTGCCACTCCAGATGGCAATATCCGAGGCGCCAAGCTGCTCCAGCAAGCGCTCTGCGAGCTCACCCGCCGCGCTTTCTGGGTTTTCTGCTATCAAATTCGCAGCAGCCTTGGATTTGACAGCCAGGTCTACCGTCAGGGTGTCCAGGGTGACTCGCCCCAAATTCAGCCCCGCCTCCAAGGCGCCTTCCACCTTCACATCGAACCACGTCTCAATAGAGCGGGACACAAATTGGTAAGACACGACATAAATCAACAGCCCTGGCATCACCCCCACCAATGCGAAGGTGGTGGCCAACTTCAGCAATAAGCGGCTACCAAAACGCCCCTGGCGCAAGCGCACGGCCAGGCGATAGCTGACCCAGGCAATAGCCACTGCTAGCAATGTCGCCACGACCACATTGATGGCGAACAGCGTGCCGTAGTTACTCTCGTACAGCTCCCGGTTGTTGGTGGCCTGCGTGAGCAGATAGAGCAGCATCAGGCCGATGATCACCATCGTGACCGCGCCCACGGCGATGGTGCGACGCATGGCCCGGGAGGTGTGGCGAATGCTTGTCACGCCGCCAGGGGCTCCGTCGCCAGACGCACTCACTTGGCCCCCTCTTGCACCAGCGTCACAGAGCGGGCAACGCCGACGTCCCAGTCGGTATGCCCGATGACCCCGATTTGAAAGGGGCGCGGTAGCTGGCTGAGATCGAGCTGAAACCGAAAGTCCAAGCGGTATTTCACCGTGGGATCCAGCTCAGCAGCACCCGCAACCTTCCACTTGGAAATGCGCTTGACCGAGGCCAACGCGGCCTGGAGGCTGTCGAACGACTGGCTGAGCGCCAACCCCTGCCCCGCGCCTGCGCCACTGCCGGTTCCGATACTCAATCGCCACCGGCGAGTGAGTGGCTGAAAGGCCAGCTTGTACTGGCGGGATGCCGAGACAAGGGACTTGTCGTACCAGTACCACCGCTCTTTCAAGACCTCGGCCTCCGCACGGAAGTAGACCGGCACGCCTTTCAGAAGCGCCTCTTCTACGGCGCCAGAAAGCTCGAACTGCAGCTGCGCCGTGATGGACACTTCTTCGCTGCTTCGCTCGACCTCAAACTGACTCAACTCCACGGGGGTTTGAGCCCATGCGGACGTGCACAGGGCCATCCAAGCCCAAACGCAAAAACCGAGCAACAGTTTTTTAAACAGATTTTTTCTCAAACAAGGCATAGAAGAAACCATCGTGATCCCCGAACCCATTGTCGGACACGTCGTCTTCCAGCGCCGATGCGCGCGGCAACAAGTGCCCCGGAGACGGTAAAAGTACCGCATCTTTGTGGTGCGCAAGAAACGAATGCACTTGATCCGCACCTTCTGCCTTGAACACGGAACAAGTGCAATACAGAAAGCGCCCCCCTTCCCGCAACAGCGGCCACAGCGCGTTCAGGAGCCGCTGCTGCTGCTCCGCCAATTGGGCAATATCGCTCTCGCGACGCAACCAGCGGATATCGGGGTGCCTGCGGACAATGCCGGAGGCGGTGCAAGGCGCGTCCAGCAAAATACGATCAAACAACTGACCATCCCACCAGTCAGAGATTTGCCCTGCGTCCGCCACTTGAACCCGGGCTTGCAACCCCAAGCGTGTCAAGGTTTGCGTAATGCGATCTGCGCGGGCGGGGTCTACCTCCAAGGCCACGACCTGCGCATCACTGCGCTCCAGCAAATGCGCCGTTTTGCCACCTGGTGCGGCACATGCATCCAGAATGCGCTCTTGCCCACCGTTGGACTGCACCACATCACCGAGTAGTAGCTCTGCGGCCATTTGCGCCGCACCGTCTTGCACAGACGCAAACCCCTCCGCAAAGTGCGGCAAGGTGTGAACCGGGACCGGCTTTGCCAGCTCCACACCGGCTCGGGTGACACGTGCCACCGCAATCCCTTGCGTACGCAGCAGCTCCGCATACTGGGCAGGCGCAGATTTGCGCGCGTTCACCCGGAGCGACATAGGCGGATGGCGATTGGCGGCGGCGAGCAAAGACTGCCAGCACTCGGGGTGCTCGGCTCGCACCCGCTGTATCCACCACAAGGGGTGATTCCACAAGGCTTCCTGTCGTACGCTGGTTGCCGCTACCAACGCATCACGCTCACGCAAAAAACGCCTCAAGCAGGCATTGATAAAGCTGGACTGCGGTTTGGCTTTCGCATTTGCTTTCGCTGCCTCCACGGCTTGGTTGACCAAGGTGAAGTCGTCATAAAGTGCATCGACCTTGCTCCACAACAGGGCCAACACCAAACACAATAAAACGTCCGCAGCAGGAGGCGGCGTCTTCGGCGCCAGCAGGGACCGCAACGCGACGGCGCGCCCCCACTGCCGCCACGCATGAAATGCAAGGGCTTGAACGCCATTGCGCAAGTCGGGGGCGACCGCCTCCATCGCCACACTACCGGATTGCCCCTCTCGAACGGCCAGCAACACCTGCACGGTTGCATTGAGCTGTTGCCATAAAGCGGGAGCAGTTTTTTCGTTCATTCGTTTCCTAAATAGTTGCGCTGATTTCAAAACCCATACGGCGTGCGACCAGGCGTGCGGGGAGTTCTTGTACCCACTCGTTGTAGGTTGCGATGATGCCGTTCAAGGCATTCTGAACCGCAATGGCTTTGGCAGCACCGCTCTCCCATGCGACTTTGAAGTCTTCCGGCACCGGAGAACCCGCCAAATCGGAGGGACTCGCAATCAGATGACTCCACGCACCCTGCAGTGCTTGCCAGCACTCCGCGCGCAACGCTTGCACCATAGGGCTCAAGGTGTTTTTTTGGACCTGCCCCCATACGCTGTCAACCTGGCGGGCGGCAGTGACTACGCCCAGCCACTGAAGCGAAGCATCAGGACTCATTGGCTCGGCGTCTGTGCCGCCACCCAGTACAGCATGACGCTCCAACACCAACTGTGCACAAGCCCTTACCTGCTTTTCCAACACCCCCAACACTTCAATCGCACGGGCACGTTGCCGGGTGATGCGGTTGTGCAAACCCACCAGCCAAAACAAGACCCCCGCTGCGAGAAGCCACCACCATATTGATGCACTCATGCCTGCCCCTCCAAACCACTTATGCGGCTTTCATAGAAAAAGGCCTCAAGCTGCATGCAACTTGAGGCCTTTACATCGTCAGCGAATGTCAGTTATTCGGCAGACGCTCCGTCACCGGCAGCAACCTCATCGGCAGCATCCGACACGCCTGCCAACTCAGCCGCTTCGGCTTCGGCAATCGCACGGCGCTCCGCATCGTCCATGGTCTCGCGGACTTTGCGTGCTTCGTGGTAGGCCAAGCCGGTACCAGCAGGAATCAAGCGGCCCACGATCACGTTTTCCTTCAGGCCACGCAGCTCGTCGCGCTTGCCCATGATGGCAGCTTCGGTCAACACGCGCGTCGTTTCCTGGAAGGAAGCCGCAGAGATGAAGCTGTCAGTAGACAAGGATGCCTTGGTAATACCCAGCAACAAATTGGTGTAAGTCGCAGGGATCTTGCCGTCGGCGCGCAAAGCGTCATTGGTATTGAGCATCTCAGAGCGCTCGACTTGCTCGCCATTGATGTAGCCGGAATCACCAGCGTTTTCAACGACCACACGGCGCAGCATCTGGCGAACAATCACTTCAATGTGCTTGTCGTTGATCTTCACGCCTTGCAAGCGGTACACATCCTGCACTTCGTCCACGATGTAGCGCGCCAGTTCTTCGGAGCCCAGCAAACGCAGGATGTCCTGCGGATCAGCAGGACCGTCCACCACGGACTCGCCCTTGTTGACCACCTGGCCTTCGTGCACCAAGATGTTCTTTTCCTTGGGCACGAGCTCTTCCCAGACCTTGCCTTCGGGATCGGTGATCTGCAAGCGAACCTTGCCTTTAGTTTCTTTACCGAAGGACACGGTACCGGTCACCTCCGCCAAAACACCCTTGTCTTTAGGCGAGCGGGCTTCAAACAACTCGGCAACCCGTGGCAGACCACCGGTAATGTCGCGAGTCTTCTGGCCTTCGATCGGGATACGGGCCAGCACTTCGCCGGGGCCTACGTCCTGACCGTCACGCACTTGCACCAGGGCGCCGACCGGGAAGCCGATCGTCACCGAGTGGTCGGTACCAGGAATCTTGACTTCGTGGCCGGAAGCATCGATCAGCTTCACCTGCGGACGCACAACCTTGGCAGAACCACGGCGCTTCGGATCGATTACCACCAGGGTCGACAGGCCAGTCACTTCATCCACCTGCTTGGCAACAGTCAAACCTTCTTCGACGTTTTCGAAGTGGGCCTTACCCGCGAACTCGGTAATGATGGGTCGTGTCAATGGATCCCAATTGGCCAGGATCGCACCCGCTTTGACGGTTTGGTCTGCCTTGATGGTCAACACAGCGCCATAAGGAACCTTGTGACGCTCGCGCTCACGACCATGTTCATCATGAATGATGATCTCGCCGGAACGTGCAATCACCACCAGCTCGCCCTTGCTGTTCGTCACATAGCGCATCGTGGCGTTGAAGCCGATGTTGCCGTTGGACTTGGCTTCCACGCTGGAAGCGATAGCTGCACGGGACGCGGCACCGCCAATGTGGAAGGTACGCATGGTTAGCTGGGTACCGGGTTCACCGATGGACTGTGCAGCGATCACACCGACGGCTTCTCCGCCGTTGATCAAGCCACCACGGCCCAAGTCGCGTCCGTAGCACTTGGCACAAATACCAAAGCGCGTTTCGCAAGTCAGTGCGGTGCGGACCTTGACTTCATCGACGCCGGCAGCTTCCAGCATTTCGATTTCGTCTTCTTCCAACATGGCACCAGCATTCAACAGCACGGCACGTGTTTCTGGATGCAGCACATCGTCCGCTGCGGTACGGCCGAGGATACGGTCACGCAGGGATTCAATCACTTCACCGCCCTCGACAATGGCGCGCATCAGCGAGCCATCATGGGTTCCGCAATCCTGCTCGGTCACCACCAAGTCTTGGGTCACGTCGACCAAGCGACGTGTCAGGTAACCGGAGTTCGCTGTCTTCAACGCGGTGTCGGCCAAGCCCTTACGAGCACCGTGGGTGGAGATGAAGTACTCCAACACGTTCAAACCTTCGCGGAAGTTCGCGGTAATCGGCGTTTCGATGATGGAGCCATCTGGCTTGGCCATCAGACCCCGCATACCGGCCACCTGACGGATCTGGGCCGCAGAGCCGCGGGCACCGGAGTCGGCCATCATGTAAATGGAGTTGAAGGATTCCTGTTGGACCTGGTTGCCATGGCGATCAGTGACCAACTCCTTGGACAACTTGGCCATCATGACCTTGGACACTTCGTCACCCGACTTGCCCCAGATATCCACCACCTTGTTGTAGCGCTCACCGGAAGTCACCAGACCGGACACGTACTGCTGCTCGATCTCTTTCACTTCCTTCTGGGCGCGACCGATGATGTCGTGCTTTTCCTGCGGCACCAACATGTCGTCGATACAGATGGAAATACCCGCCTTGGTCGCCAAACGGAAACCGCTTTGCAGCAGCTTGTCGGCAAACACCACGGTTTCCTTCAATCCGCACTTGCGGAAGGACACGTTGATGAGCTTGGAAATTTCCTTCTTCTTCAACGCCTTGTTGATGTTGGCAAAAGGCAAGCCCTTGGGCAGGATTTCGGACAACAAGGCGCGGCCTGCGGTGGTTTCCCACAGCTTTGTTTCTGGCACAAATTCGCCGGTTTCCTTGTTCTTGGTCCATTCGGTCAAACGCACGTTGATACGCGCATTCAACTCCACCTCGCCCGCATCGAATGCGCGCTGGACTTCACCGGTATCCGCAAACACCAGACCTTCACCCTTGCCGTTGATACGGTCCCGGGTGGTGTAGTACAAGCCCAACACCACGTCCTGGGAAGGAACGATGGACGGCTCGCCGTTGGCAGGGAACAGCACGTTGTTGGAGGCCAGCATCAAGGTGCGAGCTTCCATTTGCGCCTCCACCGACAGAGGGACGTGGACAGCCATTTGGTCACCGTCGAAGTCGGCGTTGAAGGCCGCGCAAACGAGTGGGTGCAGTTGAATAGCCTTACCTTCGATCAGGATAGGCTCAAACGCTTGGATGCCCAAACGGTGCAGCGTAGGCGCACGGTTCAGCATCACGGGGTGTTCTTTGATGACCTCTTCCAGAATGTCCCACACCACAGGCGTGCCGGATTCGACTTCCTTCTTGGCAGCCTTGATGGTGGTCGCAATGCCCATGGCTTCCAAGCGCGCAAAGATGAAGGGCTTGAACAACTCGAGGGCCATCAACTTGGGCAGACCGCACTGGTGCAGTTTGAGCGTTGGTCCCACGGTAATCACGGAACGACCGGAGTAGTCCACGCGCTTACCCAGCAAGTTCTGGCGGAAACGACCGGACTTGCCCTTGATCATGTCGGCCAAAGACTTCAAGGCGCGCTTGTTGGCGCCGGTCATGGCCTTGCCGCGACGGCCGTTGTCCAGCAAGCTGTCCACGGCTTCTTGCAACATCCGCTTTTCATTACGGGCGATGATCTCGGGCGCCTTCAACTCCAGCAAACGGCGCAGACGGCTGTTGCGGTTGATCACGCGGCGATACAGGTCGTTCAGGTCGGAGGTCGCAAAGCGGCCGCCGTCCAGGGGCACCAACGGACGCAAGTCCGGTGGCAGCACAGGCAATACGTCCAGCACCATCCACTCGGGCTTGATGCCGGATTTCTTGAAGGCTTCCAGCACTTTCAGGCGCTTAGCGTTCTTCTTGATCTTCAGCTCAGAGCCGGTCAGGTCATTGCGCAGCTTCTCGATGGAGCCATCGATATCGATGCTTTCCAGCAAGTCCTTGATACCTTCGGCGCCCATCTTGGCGGTGAACTCGTCACCGTATTCCTGGAATTTGGCATCAAAGTCGTCTTCGGACATGATGCTGTACTTCTTGAGCGGAGTCATGCCGGGGTCGGTGACCACGTATGCCTCGAAGTACAACACGCGTTCGATGTCGCGCAGGGTCATGTCCAGCACCAAGCCCAAACGGCTTGGCAGTGACTTCAGGAACCAGATGTGCGCGCACGGAGCGGCCAAGTCGATGTGACCCATGCGTTCACGACGCACTTTGGTCTGTGTAACTTCAACGCCGCACTTTTCGCAGATCACACCGCGGTGCTTCAGGCGCTTGTACTTGCCGCACAAGCATTCGTAGTCCTTGATAGGTCCGAAAATCTTGGCGCAGAACAGACCATCACGCTCAGGCTTGAAGGTGCGGTAGTTGATGGTTTCAGGTTTTTTGACTTCGCCGAAAGACCAGGAACGGATCTTTTCAGGGGACGCCATGCCAATCTTGATGGCATCGAAATGCTCATCGGGCGTGAACTGCTTGAACAGGTCGAGTAAAGATTTCATGTGACTCTTTCCCTTGTCTTTAAGAACGATCCAGCTCAATGTCGATGCCCAAGGAACGGATTTCCTTGACCAGCACATTGAACGATTCCGGCATGCCGGCTTCAATAGAGTGTTCGCCCTTGACGATGTTTTCGTACACCTTGGTACGACCTTGCACGTCATCGGACTTGACCGTCAGCATTTCCTGCAACACGTAGGAAGCGCCGTAGGCTTCCAGCGCCCACACTTCCATTTCACCGAAGCGCTGGCCACCGAACTGGGCTTTACCGCCCAGAGGCTGTTGCGTCACCAAGCTGTAAGGACCGGTAGAACGGGCATGCATCTTGTCGTCCACCAAGTGGTGCAACTTCAGGTAGTGCATATAGCCAACGGTCGTGGTGCGCTCGAAGGCATCACCGCTGCGTCCGTCATAGAGCTGGGCTTGCGTACGGGTGGCAGTCAGGCCCTTGGCCTTGGCGACGTCATCTGGGTACGCCAGTTGCAGCATGTCACCGATTTCCTTTTCGGTAGCACCGTCAAACACAGGCGACGCAAACGGCACGCCGCTGGTCAACTCCTGGGCCATTTCTTGCACTTCGGCATCCGACAACTGCGCCAAGTCTTCCTTGCGACCGGTGCTGTTGTAGACCTGCTCTAAGAAGCCACGAATTTCTGTGGATGCGGCTTCGCGTTGCAGCATGTCGCCAATGCGCTGGCCCAAGCCCTTGCCAGCCCAGCCCAAGTGCACTTCCAACACCTGACCAATGTTCATACGGGATGGAACGCCCAAGGGGTTCAACACGATGTCTACCGGTGTACCGTCTGCCAAGTAAGGCATGTCTTCCACTGGCGTGATCTTGGAGACCACGCCCTTGTTACCGTGACGGCCGGCCATCTTGTCACCAGGCTGCAAGCGACGCTTGACGGCGATGTAGACCTTGACCATCTTCAAGACGCCGGCAGGCAACTCGTCGCCTTGTGTCAGCTTCTTACGCTTTTCTTCAAAAGCGAGGTCGAAGCTGTGGCGGGTTTGCTCCAGGGAGTTCTTGATGCTCTCGAGCTGGCTGGCAACTTCTTCGTCCGCCGGACGGATGTCAAACCAATGGAACTTCTCAACGGAAGTCAGGTAAGCCTTGTCGAGCTTGGTGCCCTTGGCCAGCTTCTGGGGGCCGCCATT
The DNA here is from genome assembly GCF_005876985.1 of Rhodoferax bucti. Classification (GTDB taxonomy): domain Bacteria; phylum Pseudomonadota; class Gammaproteobacteria; order Burkholderiales; family Burkholderiaceae_C; genus Allorhodoferax; species Allorhodoferax bucti. The sequence goes on along the minus strand of NZ_VAHD01000001.1, from coordinate 1,231,457 downwards.
AGCAACTTTGCCAGTCAACAACTTCTCGATACGGTCAAACGCATCCGCTTCCACGATACGCAGCTGATCGTTCAGGTCCAGACGGAAACGTTTGAGCTCGTCGTCAATGATCTGCTGTGCACGGCGATCACGCTGGATGCCTTCGCGGGTGAACACTTGCACGTCGATCACGGTGCCGGAGCTGCCCTGGTCCACACGCAGGGACGTGTCCTTCACGTCGCTGGCCTTCTCACCGAAGATCGCACGCAAGAGCTTTTCTTCGGGGGTGAGCGTAGTTTCGCCCTTGGGCGTGACCTTACCCACCAAGGTGTCACCCGGCAGAACTTCCGCACCGACATAGATGATGCCAGACTCGTCCAGACGGTTGAGCTGTTGTTCGCTCAAGTTGGGGATATCCCGGGTGATTTCTTCCGCGCCCAACTTGGTGTCACGTGCCATCACGACGAGTTCTTCGATGTGGATGGAGGTGTAGCGGTCTTCTGCCACCACACGCTCGCTGATCAAGATCGAGTCTTCAAAGTTGTAGCCGTTCCAAGGCATGAAGGCGACCAACATGTTCTGGCCAATGGCGATTTCGCCCAGGTCAGTGGATGCACCATCGGCAATCACATCGCCCTTGGAGAGCTTGTCGCCCTTCTTCACGATGGGGCGCTGGTGGATATTGGTGTTCTGGTTGGAGCGCTGGTACTTGATCAGGTTGTAGATGTCCACACCGACTTCACCGGCTTGCGCTTCAGCGTCATTCACGCGGATCACCACACGAGTTGCGTCCACATAATCAACGATACCGCCACGGGTCGCGGTCACCACTGTGCCGGAGTCGACGGCAGCGACGCGCTCGATACCGGTACCCACCATGGGTTTTTCAGGACGCAACACGGGCACGGCCTGACGTGACATGTTGGCACCCATCAACGCACGGTTCGCGTCATCGTGTTCCAGGAACGGAACCAGGGATGCCGCCACCGACACAATCTGCGCAGGCGACACGTCCATGTACTGAACGCGGTCAGCGCTCACCAGAATGGATTCACCCTTTTCGCGGGCAGAAACCAAGTCGCCGGTCAGCGTACCTTCCTTGTCCAAGGCCGCGTTGGCCTGGGCAATGACGTACTTGCCTTCTTCAATCGCAGACAGGTAATCAATCTCATTGGTCACCTTGCTATCGACGACGCGACGGTACGGTGTCTCAATGAAACCGTACTCGTTCAGGCGGGCGTAAAGCGCCAAAGAGTTGATCAGACCGATGTTTGGACCTTCGGGGGTTTCGATTGGGCACACACGACCGTAGTGGGTCACGTGCACGTCTCGCACCTCGAAGCCAGCGCGTTCGCGCGTCAAACCACCTGGGCCAAGGGCCGATACACGGCGCTTGTGAGTGATTTCGGCCAGGGGATTGGTCTGGTCCATGAACTGAGACAGCTGCGAAGCGCCGAAGAATTCCTTCAGGGCTGCCGAGATCGGCTTGCTGTTGATCAGGTCATGCGGCATCAAGGGCTCTTGCTCTGCTTGGCCCAAGCGCTCTTTCACGGCTTTTTCGATACGTGCCAAACCGGTGCGGTATTGGTTTTCAGCCAATTCGCCCACGCAACGCACGCGGCGATTACCCAAGTGGTCAATGTCATCGACATCGCCACGGCCATTGCGCAGATCCACCAAGATCTTGACGACAGCCAAGATGTCCTCGTTCGTCAGCACCATAGGGCCGGTAGATTCCGAGCGACCCATCTTGGCGTTGAACTTCATACGACCCACGCGCGACAGGTCGTATGTATCGGGGTTGTAGAACAAGCGCTGGAACAGGGCCTGAACCGCATCTTCCGTAGGCGGCTCGCCGGGACGCATCATGCGGTAAATAGCTACGCGCGCTGCGAATTCGTCGACCGTTTCGTCGGTACGCAGAGTTTGCGAAATGTAGGCGCCTTGGTCCAACTCGTTGGTGTAGATGCAGGCCAGATCTTGAATGCCTGCAGTACGCAGCTTTTTCAGCAAGGCTTCGGTCAGCTCTTCGTTGGCCTTGGCCACGATTTCACCGGTATCACCGTCCACCACATTGCGTGCCACCACGCGACCAATCAGGAAATCTTCCGGCACGCTAATATGCGTGGTGCCAGATTGCTCCAGTTCACGGGTGTGGCGCGCAGTCACGCGCTTGTCTTTGGCCACCACCACTTTGCCGGACTTGTCGGTAATGTCAAAACGGGCCACTTCGCCACGCAGACGCTCAGCCACAAATTCCATCTGGGCACCGCTGTCCATCAGACGGAAGTTGTCGTTGACGAAGAAGTTAGCCAAGATGGATTCGTTGTTCAGGCCGATGGCCTTCAGCAGAATCGTGACCGGCATTTTGCGGCGACGGTCCACGCGGAAGTACAGCAGGTCTTTGGGGTCAAACTCAAAGTCGAGCCAAGATCCGCGGTAAGGGATGATGCGCGCAGAGAACAGCAACTTGCCAGAGCTGTGGGTCTTGCCCTTGTCGTGTTCAAAGAACACGCCAGGCGAACGGTGCAACTGGGACACGATCACTCGTTCCGTACCGTTGATGATGAAGGAGCCCTTGCCAGTCATCAGAGGCACTTCGCCCATGTAGACCTCTTGCTCTTTCACTTCCTTGACCACCTTGTTTTGACCCGTCGAAGACTCGCGGTCATAAATGATCAATTGCACTTTAGCGCGAACCGCAGACGCATAGGTCAAGCCACGGGTCTGGCACTCACGAACATCAAACGCTGGCTTCGCCAGGTTGTACTCGAGGTACTTCATTTCCACAAAACCATTGTGAGAAACAATAGGGAAAGCGGCTTCGAAGGCGGCTTGCAGGCCTTCATTGGTGCGCTTTTTAGAGGCTACGTCTGCTTGCAGAAATGCGGTATACGCATCTTTTTGCATTTGGAGCAGGTAGGGAATCTCGAGCACGCTATCGCGACTACCGAAGTTTTTGCGAATTCGCTTGCGTTCTGTGTATGTGTAAGCCATTAGATCTCCGGGCAAAGGCTGAGGAATCCTGGGGGTCCTAGGCGACTGTCGCGTTGAGCACCACTCTCAACAGGCTTGGTGATTGGCCACTACCAATCATTGGCGGACGGTCGCGCATTGCACGCAACCCGAACCAAGGCATCTTCTGCAGTCGGATCAGAAGACACTGGAAAGCGGTGAACCACTACTTTCCAGTGCACACTAATTTCGGCACCTACAAGCGGCAAAGGCTGGAGGCCCTTTTGGAACCTCCAGCCCATGCAAATCGGTCGATTACTTGAGTTCGACCTTAGCGCCGGCTTCTTCCAGCTTCTTCTTGGCTGCGTCAGCGTCAGCCTTGGAGATGCCTTCCTTAACAGCCTTAGGAGCGCCGTCCACCAGGTCCTTGGCTTCTTTCAAGCCCAGACCAGTGATTTCGCGCACAGCCTTAATCACGGACACTTTGTTTGCGCCAGCTTCAGTCAAGACCACGTTGAACTCGGTCTTTTCTTCAGCAGCTGCAGCAGCACCGCCACCAGCAGCAGCAGGAGCAGCCATTGCAGCAGCGCTCACGCCAAACTTCTCTTCGATGGCTTTCACCAGGTCGTTGAGTTCCATGACCGTCATGCTGTCCAGCGCGGTCAAAAATGCGTCTTTATCGAATGCCATTTTGATTTCCTAACAATATTGGTTACTACAGACAGGGCGCAATTAAGCAGCCACTGCCTCTGCGGGAGCAGCTTCTGCTGCACCTGCGCCACGCTGTTCCGCCAATGCGGCCAGCACACGGGCTGTACGCGAAATGGGGGACTGCATCAAGCCCAACAACTGAGCCAACAACACTTCCTTCGAAGGGATGCTTGCCAATTGCTTCACGCCGTTCACGTCCAAGGCCTTACCGCCGTACGCACCAGCACGAATCACCAACTTGTCGTTGGTCTTCGCGAATTCGGCAACCACTTTCGCGGCAGCTACTGCGTCTTCGGAAAAGCCGTAGATCAGAGGACCGGTCATCTGGTCGGACACCACTTCAAACGCGGTACCAGCCACAGCACGGCGGGCCAAGGTGTTTTTCAACACACTCAGGCTCACACCAGCGCTGCGCGCGGTGTTGCGCAGTTTGGTCATGTCAGCGACCGTGATGCCACGGTATTCCGCGATCACGAGCGTTTGAGCTTTAGCGGCGAGGCTGGTCACATCACTGATGACCGCTTCTTTCTCACTGCGATTCAGACTCAAGGTCTACTCCTTTAAATGCACTTTGCAACTTGCGTCACTCATGCTCCACATTGCAGCGACCAACTGTTAACAGAATATTCATTCCATCTGCAGCGGGATCGCCATCTGCGTTGGTTGGGGTATTAAGTGCAGCGAACTGCACACCAACGGTCTTGGATGGCCCGGCGCCCCTCGAAAGTTGCGCCAGCCCACCACATCGGACCTTCCGCGAGGAAGGCCCAAATTCACGATTACGCCGCGATGGACTGGATGTCTACGCGAACGCCCACACCCATTGTCGAGGACACGGCCACTTTACGCAGGTACAAGCCCTTGCTGGAAGCAGGCTTGGCCTTGTTCAAAGCATCCACCAGTGCAGCCAAGTTGCCTTGCAACTGGGCGGACTCAAAGGAGCGGCGACCGATGGTGCTGTGCACGATACCGGCTTTGTCCACACGGAACTGAACTTGACCAGCCTTAGCGTTCTTCACGGCAGTAGCCACATCAGGAGTCACAGTGCCAACCTTGGGGTTAGGCATCAGACCACGTGGGCCCAAAATTTGACCCAATGTACCCACGATACGCATCGCATCAGGAGCCGCAATCACGATGTCAAAAGGCATATCACCCGCTTTGACCATGGCAGCCAAATCGTCCATACCGACCACATCCGCACCTGCTGCCTTGGCTTCTTCAGCCTTGGCACCTTGAGCAAACACGGCAACGCGCTTGGTTTTACCAGTACCGTTAGGCAGCACGACAGCGCCACGAACCACTTGGTCCGACTTCTTGGCATCAATACCGAGTTGTACGGCCACGTCGATGGATTCATCAAACTTGGCGTTAGCGAATTCCTTCACCAAACCCAATGCGTCTGTCAGTGCATACAGCTTGTTGCTGTCGATCTTGCCGACTTGGGTCTTTTGCTTTTTGGTCAACTTGGACATTTACACGCCCTCCACATTCACGCCCATGGAACGGGCAGAACCAGCGATCGTACGAACTGCAGCATCCAGATCAGCAGCAGTCATGTCTTTCATTTTGGTCTTGGCGATTTCTTCCAGCTGAGCGCGGGTGATTTTGCCAACCTTGTCCACGTGCGGACGGGAAGAACCCTTGTCCAACTTGATGGCCTTCTTGATCAAGACAGTCGCGGGCGGCGTCTTGATAACGAACGTGAAGCTCTTGTCAGCAAAAGCTGTAATCACGACTGGCAATGGCAAACCTGGCTCGACACCTTGGGTCTGCGCGTTGAACGCCTTGCAGAATTCCATGATGTTCAAACCACGTTGACCCAATGCGGGGCCGATAGGTGGGGATGGGTTAGCCTTGCCAGCTGGCACTTGCAGCTTGATGAAGCCGACGATTTTTTTCGCCATGATTTCTCCTTGCGGGTATAGCGCCTTGAGTTAAAAACAACTCTCAGCTTCCCGGGGTTAACGACTCACTGTGAAGCACCGTGCCGAGTCGATAGAAGCACGATGAGTTGCCGCGCGAACGCGGCGTATTTGTTGTTTACGTCTTCTCGATTTGAGAAAACTCCAACTCCACCGGAGTAGAGCGACCGAAGATGGTGACGGAAACCCGCACTTTGCTCTTCTCGTAGTTGACGTCTTCCACAGAACCATTGAAGTCTGTAAACGGGCCTTCTTTGACCCGCACAAATTCGCCGACCACAAATTCAATTTTGTGACGTGGCTTGTCAGTGCCTTCTTGCATCTGATTGACGATTTTCATCACTTCAGATTCAGAAATGGGAGCCGGGCGATTTTTTGCGCCACCCACAAAACCGGTCACTTTATTGGTGTGTTTCACCAAGTGCCAAGTGTCATCGTCCATGACCATCTCGACCAGCACATAGCCGGGAAAGAATTTGCGCTCAGTGGTTTTCTTTTGGCCGTTCTTGATCTCGACCACTTCTTCCATGGGGACCAGAATCCGACCGAACTTGGATTCCATGCCAGCGCGCTGAATACGCTCCAAGATGTTTCGCTCAACGGCCTTTTCCATACCGGAATAAGCGTGCACTACATACCAGCGCAAATCCGGATTGGTCACGGCGGCAGACGCAGTAGCTTCCGCAGCGGGAACAAGCACATCGTCAGTCATCATTTTTTCCATCCCAGGATCAAGTCGTAAAAGAGCCACTCCAGTGTCTTGTCCGTCAACCACAAGAACACCGCCATGATCAGCACAAATCCAAAGACATATGCCGTGATTTGAATCGCCTCTTTGCGAGCGGGCCAAACCACTTTTTTCACTTCACGCCAGGCATCACGACCGAATGCAATCAACTGACGCCCGGACTCCGACGAGAAGAAGGCGCCCGCAGCCAGCGCGAGACCCACAATTAACGCACCCCATTGCGCCAACTGGCCTTGCTTGCTCAGCAAATAAAAGGCAGCCAGCGCCGCCAATAGCAAAGCAACCGCCACTCCAAGCTTCAGCTTGTCAGCGCCGGTGTTGACCGTCTCAATTTGTGTCGAAGCCATGTTTCTTTTTCGCGTTTGCTTGCATTCAATTTCAGCGACTTTAAGACGCTGAAGCCCGCTACACCGTAGCGGGCTTATTTTTTATCCACCGACCTTGCTTTCGGTGGCAGGGGCAGTAGGAATCGAACCTACAACCTTCGGTTTTGGAGACCGACGCTCTGCCAATTGAGCTATACCCCTACAGACTTTCCTTACGCGATGATTTTGGCAACCACGCCAGCGCCCACGGTACGACCGCCTTCGCGAATAGCGAAACGCAGGCCTTCTTCCATAGCGATGGGGTTGATCAACTTCACAGTGATGGACACGTTGTCGCCAGGCATCACCATTTCTTTGCCTTCAGGCAACTCGATCGCACCGGTCACGTCCGTAGTACGGAAGTAGAACTGGGGACGGTAGTTGTTGAAGAAAGGAGTGTGACGGCCGCCTTCGTCCTTGGACAGAACGTAGATTTCGCCGGTAAAGTGGGTGTGGGGCTTGATGGAGCCGGGCTTGCACAGCACTTGGCCGCGCTGCACGTCTTCACGCTTGGTGCCGCGCAACAGGATACCGACGTTGTCGCCTGCTTGACCTTGGTCCAGCAGCTTGCGGAACATTTCCACGCCAGTGCAGGTGGTCTTTTGGGTGTCAGCGATACCAACGATTTCGATTTCTTCGCCGACCTTGACGATACCGCGCTCCACGCGACCGGTCACCACGGTGCCGCGGCCGGAGATGGAGAACACGTCTTCCACGGGCATCAGGAATGCGCCGTCCACTGCACGCTCAGGGGTGGGGATGTAGGTGTCCAGTGCGTCAGCCAGCTTCATGATGGCTTCTTCGCCCAAAGCGCCCTTGTCGCCTTCCATGGCGAGCTTGGCAGAACCACGCACGATGGGGGTGTCATCGCCGGGGAAGTCGTACTTGGACAGGAGTTCGCGAACTTCCATTTCCACCAACTCGAGCAATTCTTCGTCATCGACCATGTCGCACTTGTTCAGGAACACGATGATGTAAGGAACACCCACTTGGCGAGCCAACAGGATGTGCTCGCGGGTCTGGGGCATAGGGCCGTCAGCTGCGGAGCAAACCAAGATAGCACCGTCCATTTGGGCTGCGCCAGTGATCATGTTCTTCACATAGTCAGCGTGACCAGGGCAGTCCACGTGCGCGTAGTGGCGGTTGGCGGTTTCGTATTCGACGTGAGCGGTGTTAATGGTAATACCGCGTGCTTTTTCTTCAGGCGCAGCGTCGATCTGGTCGTAGGCCTTGGCAGATCCGCCGAACTTGGCAGCCAACACGGTAGTGATAGCAGCTGTCAGGGTGGTCTTGCCGTGGTCCACGTGACCAATCGTGCCCACGTTCACGTGGGGCTTGGTACGGGTGAATTTTTCTTTTGCCATGCTTAGCTCCGAAAAGTAATAGGTTCAAACAAATAACTATCTAACGCCGTACTACCGCCATCACACGCATGCCAGCGGCAACGCCAAATTGGTGCCCTTTGCGGGAATCGGACCCGCGACCTCTCCCTTACCAAGGGAGTGCTCTACCACTGAGCCAAAAGGGCAAAGACTTGTTTGCACAAGCCTTGAGAAATCTTTAACACTGCGCAGCGACTTCAAAACTGTGGAGCGGGGTAGGAGAATCGAACTCCTCGCTTTAGCTTGGAAGGCTAAGGTATTACCACTATACGAACCCCGCACAGGCCCGCCAATCTAACAGTCTTTTATGTCACTGGTGGAGAGGGCTGGATTCGAACCAGCGTACTCGTAAGAGGGCAGATTTACAGTCTGCTGCCATTAACCACTCGGCCACCTCTCCTAGGTGAGCCTCGGATTATGCCAGCTTTCTGGGTAGCTTGTCACCTGACTTGAAGTTTTTTGTGTATCGAGGCCAAAAGAGGTCTCAACGCGCAGGGAACGGTGGACTCAGCAAACCCTCAACCAATGCGCCGCCTGGCTGAAATGACCACATCCCACAAAAGGCACCGGTGGGCGGGAAGCAGACAAGGGCGACGGGTGATTGGCCATCAACACCAGGTGGCGCCCCTCATCAATCAGCGGCCGCTTGGATTGGGCATGCGCGCCCCAGAGCATGAAAACCACCGGATGCGCCGACGCGGACACGGCGCGGATGACACAGTCCGTCAACACCTCCCAGCCTTGGCGGGCATGGCTGGCGGGTAGCCCCTCTTCCACGGTCAAACAGGTGTTGAGTAACAAAACGCCCTGCTTCGCCCACGGCAACAGGCTCCCGGTGGTCACGGGGAACAATGCCTGCGCAGCCGCACCTTCCCGGGCAAGCTCCTTGAAGATATTGCGCAAAGACGGCGGGATGGCGACACCCTGCGCCACCGAGAACGCCAGCCCCTCTGCCTGCCCGCGCCCGTGGTAGGGGTCTTGCCCCAAAATGACCACGCGCACCTCGGGTAGCGGGGTCAACGCCAACATACGCAGCGGTTGCGGCGGGAACACCACCGCACCCGCCTCCAGTCGGGCCTTCAAAAAAGCCAGCAACTGCTGACCCGCCACGCTACTGAAAAATGCCTCCTTCACGCCACTCCAACTGGCATCCACCGGCCACTGCGGAGGATCGGCGGAAGTCAGCTGGCCGGACGCACCGGCAGTGACGCCATCGCCAGCACTTTCGGAAAGCAAAGAGAACTGCATTCCATCAACCAAACAAGGCGGCCAAGGCCTCACCGGGTTCCGGCGCGCGCATGAAAGCCTCGCCCACGAGGAAGGCATTGACGCCGGCAGCCCCCATGCGCAGCACGTCTTCGCGGGTATGGATACCGCTCTCGGTCACCAGCAGCTTGTCGGCCGGCACCATGGAGCGCAGCGTCAGCGTGGTGTCCAGCGTGACGTCGAATGTTTTGAGGTTGCGGTTGTTGATGCCCAGCAAAGGCGTCTTGAGCTTCAGCGCGCGCTCCAACTCGGCTTGGTCGTGCACTTCCACCAACACGGCCATGTCCAGCCCCAGCGCGATGGCTTCCAGATCTTTCATCTGGGCATCGTCCAAGCACGCAGCAATCAGCAAAATGGCATCGGCCCCCATGGAGCGGGATTCATAAATCTGGTACGGGTCCACCATGAAGTCTTTGCGCAGCACCGGCAGCTGGCAGCTGGCCCGGGCTTGCTTGAGATAGTCCGTCTCACCTTGAAAAAACTGCACGTCTGTCAGCACCGACAAGCAGGCCGCACCGTGCTCGGCATAACTCTGCGCAATGTCGGCAGGGATGAAGTCCGCGCGAATCACGCCCTTGGACGGGCTGGCCTTTTTGACCTCAGCGATCACCGCAGGTTTACCAGCGGCGATTTTGGCGCGCAAGGCACCCACAAAGTCACGGGTCAGCACGCGGGACTCCGCATCGGCGCGAACGAACTCCAGCGATTTGCGGTTTTTGGCGGCTGCCACTTCCTGGTGCTTGACGGCTACGATTTTGTCGAGAATGTCGCTCATGGGGTGTCCTGATAAGTTAGTTCGCCAGGCGGCCAGAGAGGGCCACCAGGGCGTCGAGCTTGGCCTTGGCCGCTCCTGATTCGATAGCTGCTCGCGCAAGTGCAATGCCGGCTTCCATGCTATTGGCCACATTGGCGGCATACAAAGCAACACCCGCATTCAACATCACAATGTCTTTGGCAGGGCCGGCCTGGTTGTTCAGCACGCCCAAGAGCATGGCCTTGGAGTCTTCCGCCGTTTCCACTTTCAAGGCGCGGTTGCTGGCCATGACCATGCCAAAGTCTTCGGGGTGGATCTCGTATTCGCGGATTTCACCATCCTTGAGCTCCCCGACCAGCGTACCTGCCCCCAGGCTCACTTCGTCCATGCCATCGCGACCATAAACGACGATAGCGTGCTCGGCGCCCAGGCGCTGCAGCGCGCGCACCTGGATGCCCACCAGATCCGCATGGAACACGCCCATCAGGATGTTGGGCGCACCGGCCGGGTTGGTCAGCGGCCCCAGGATGTTGAAGATGGTGCGCACGCCCATCTCCTTGCGCACCGGCGCCACGTTTTTCATGGCGGGGTGGTGGTTGGGCGCGAACATGAAGCCAATGCCCTGCTCGGCAATGCACTGGGCAATCTGGTCGGGCTTCAAGTTGATGTTCAGACCCAGGACTTCCAGCACATCGGCACTGCCGCTCTTGCTGCTGACGCTGCGCCCGCCATGCTTGCTGACCTTGGCGCCTGCGGCGGCGGCCACGAACATGCTGCAAGTGGAGATGTTGAAGGTGTGCGAGCCATCGCCCCCCGTGCCCACGATGTCCACCAAATGGGTTTTGTCGGCCACGTCCACCTTGGTGGAGAACTCGCGCATCACCTGCGCGGCGGCGGTGATCTCGCCGATGGTCTCTTTTTTGACGCGCAGCCCCGTGATCAGGGCGGCCATCATGACGGGCGACATCTCGCCGGACATGATCTGGCGCATCAGGTGCAGCATCTCGTCGTGAAAAATCTCGCGGTGCTCAATGGTGCGTTGCAGGGCTTCCTGCGGGGTGATCTTGCTGGTCTGGGTCATGTCCACGTCCTTAAGCCTGGGGCGCTGAAGTCAGCGCCAGTTTGATTCCGAATCCTACAAACATCGCGCCGGCGATGCGGTCTAACCAGTGCATGCTCCGCTGCACCACGCCAGCGCGGCGCGCCAGCCAGGCGGCGGCCACCGCCCAGCCCAGGTTGACCCACAGGCCGTTGAAGTTAAAGAGCAAGCCCAGCAGCAAAAAGGCCAACGGCTTGTTCTCCACGCCAGGGGCGATGAACTGCGGCACAAAGGCCAGGAAGAAGAGCGCCACCTTGGGATTGAGCACATTGGTCCAGAAACCGCGCAGGAACACGGTCTTCAAGCCATTTTGGCCTGTAACGCTCGTAGAATCTTCGCCAGCAGCTCCTAATTGCATAGCAGACCCCGTCTTGGCCAGCAGCAGGCGCAAACCCACATAGACCAAGTAGGCGGCGCCCACCCACTTGAGCACGGTGAACGCGGTGGCCGACGCGGCCATCAGCGCGCTCACGCCCACGGCGGCCGCGAAGATGTGCACAAAGCAGCCCGCCGTGATGCCTAGCGCGGCCACCATGCCGGCGCGCGCGCCACTGCGCAACGCGTGGGTCACGATGTAGAGCACATCCGGCCCGGGCGTGAGGTTGAGCAGCACGCCGGCCGCCATGAAGAGCAGGAGTTGGTCGATGGGCATGGCGTCGCTTCAGTACACGGCCGCGCCCCGCGCTGCCGGGACGGCGGTTGCGGTGGCAGGCTGGTCAAAGAAGGTGCGAATACTGGCAAGCGCATGGTCAATGCCGGCCACGTCCACATCCAAGTGCGTGACAAAGCGCAGGCCGATGAGGCCCGTGGCCAACACGCCCTGCGCCTTCAGGTGCGCCAACAGGTCCGGGCCGCGGCCGTCGGCCACGTCGACAAAGACGATGTTTGTCTGGTCCGAGCGCACGGCGAGGCCGCTGATGCCCTGCAGCCCCTGCGCCAGGCGCTGGGCCAAGGCGTGGTCGTCGGCCAGGCGCTCCAGGTGGTGGTCCAGCGCATGGTTGGCCGCGGCGGCCAGCAGGCCCACCTGGCGCATGCCGCCACCGGCCATCTTGCGGATGCGCAGTGCGCGGGCGATCAGCTCCTTGCTGCCGCACAGCATGGAGCCCACCGGCGCGCCCAGCCCCTTGCTGAAGCAGACCGACACGCTGTCGAAGTAGCTGGTGATGCGTTTGGCCGAGGCCAGCGCCGTTTCGCCGTCCTGGCGTGAGGCCACAGCCGCATTGAACAGGCGCGCGCCGTCCAGGTGCACGGCCCGGCCTTTCTCGCGCGCCAGCGCGCTGGCCTGCTGCAGGTAGCTCGCTGGCATGGGGTGACCATTCCAGGTGTTTTCCAGGCACAGCAAGCGGGTGCGGGCGAAGTGGCAGTCGTCGGGCTTGATGGCAGCGGCAATGTCGGCCAGCGCCATCTGGCCGCTGGCATCCTGCACCAGCGGTTGGGGTTGCACGCTGCCCAGCACGGCGGCGCCACCGCCCTCGTAGCGGTAGGTGTGGGCCAGCTGGCCCACGATGTACTCATCGCCGCGGCCACAGTGCGCCAGGATGGCGCAGAGGTTGCTTTGCGTGCCCGTAGGCATGAAGAGCGCGGCCTCAAAGCCCAGCAGCGCAGCCAGCTTCTCTTGCAGCGCGTTCACCGTGGGGTCGTCACCAAACACGTCGTCACCCAGCGGGGCGGCCATCATGGCCGCGCGCATGGCGGCGGTGGGCTGGGTGACGGTGTCACTGCGCAAATCAACAATTTTGGTCATAGTGGCCTCTAGCGCTCGTGGAGTATGCGCAAGCAGCTATCAAAACCATAGCTGCCTGCCTACCGCTTATTGCAGGAAGTTCTTCAGCATGGCGTGGCCATGCTCGGTGAGATTACACACAGAAGTCACAGCGCGGACTTCCGCGCAAAGCCCCACATATCCATCGCAAGCCGTGCGAACTCCGCTTGTCGAGTACGAATAGCTGCGCTGGACCACACTGCGTGCTGAGATAGCAGCTTAGCCGCACGCCCGAAGCTAGTTTTCACACCTACCGACTGAGACTCCGACAGCGACTTCGTCATGAACAAGCCTGACTTCTGATATTCAATACGTTTCAAAGCGAAAAAATCCTGTCCGATTGAGGCGTTTATCGGCTTCTCGAGCAAGGTCAAATTGCCCAGAAGCTGCTTGTAAGCGCCGTACTCCGCCTCTTGGTCAAAGCTGTTCAAATGTTCCTGCGTTGGCGTATTGGGCAAAACATGCTCCACTTCAAACTTTGCAAAATGCCCGATAGGCGCGTCGGCAAGAGGGCTACCCGCGACAAGTTCAAGCTGCTGCGCAAGCCTCCACAAAACAAAACGACAAGTAGTTTTTCGATCCAAACCCAGGCGATCCAGAGCAGCCTCAATTCGGGGATTCAGTCGATCAATCTCTCTTTGGACCCAAACGTCCAACATTGCGTTCAAAGCACTGCCGAAATCTGATTGTCCCAAGTGGTGCGCAATCCACGCTTGCAACTTTGGCGCCTCGTCCGCAAAAATTAAATCAAGCGCCTTTGTGGGTTCTTGCGCCAACACGTAGGCCACCAGCAATCGCTCTAACTGGCGAGTGACTACAGAAAGACTGCTACCTTCCAGCACCTCACACGCCAGCAACACGATCAGATGCTGCCGGGCGCGGCCGGAGAGTGCATAAATATTTGAAAGGTGGAAATCGGGCTCAGTGACAAACTTTCGATAGGCCTGCGCAGATACCAGCAACCTTTTTGCAAATGCAATCGGGTTGGAAGTAATACCAATAGCGTCTTTGTTGTCAGACAGCCATTCGTACAAGTCATCTTCGGTCAACGGTTTATTTTTTTTGCGCGCATTGGCAAAATTCGCCATCATGAAGTAACGCAAAAACCGCAGTGGTTTCTCGCCTCGTCCGGTCTTTTCGATGGTGTGAACCATGTCTTTCCAAATCGAAGTCAACTTGTCAAAGTCGTCTTTCTTTTTGACTTGCATGAACAGCAAGTTCTTCAACAAATCCAGGGCGTTAAGACCCACGCCACGATCGTTAATGGTTTCAAATATTCTCAACGCATCACTGATACCTGCAGTTTGGATGCGAACCAACCTAACGCGTTTTGTCAGATGTGCTTGAAATTTTCGGATCGCAGTCGCATCACCATTGAACTGCTCCTGCAAAAACTCGGAAACAGTTTCATAGGCATGAATCATGTTGCGAGCAGAGTTGGGCAGTCCTTTACCATCCGTTAAGCAACCGAATTGGCCGAGTGCAATGGACTCCAAAACATCCCCAGCGTCCTCATACAAAGGCTTTAGTCGGAGTCTCGTTCCTGTTGTGCCTTCCAACGTCTGATATTGATCTTGAATCATTCCTTGAAGAAACGAGACCGACTCAACATCTTCCGCTTGCTTCCTAGCGTCGCGAATGGCGCAAAGACAAATGAACAGCGTGGTGAGTCTCTGTTGCCCGTCGATAAGCTGAAAAACTCCATCTGCACTTGAATAGACCACGATGCTTCCAATGAAATACTCACCCGTGGTGGGAGAGCCGTTTTCATCAAAGAGAGCGTCTTGTGCATCACTCAGGAGAGAACTAACCTGGGCCTCCTTCCAAACGTACTCCCGTTGAAAAGCTGGAATTTCATAAAAAGACGCTGTGAATACCTCTTCCACCGTTGGGTGTTTAACCTCAATTTGCATTCAAGCTCCCATCAATCAACTGCGTTTTAGTATTCATTCCGGCCTCTAGCGCTCGTGGAGTATGCGCAAGCAGCTATCAAAACCATAGCTGCTTGCCTACCGCTTATTGCAGGAAGTTCTTCAGCATGGCGTGGCCATGCTCGGTGAGGATGCTTTCCGGATGGAACTGCACGCCCTCCATGCGCACCGCATGCGGCAGGCCGGTGTGGCGCACGCCCATGATTTCGCCATCATCGGTCCACGCGGTCACGGCCAGTTCCTTGGGGCAACTGGCGCGCTCAATGGCCAGCGAGTGGTAGCGGTTCACCGTGAACTTCTCAGGCAAGCCGGAAAACACGCCTTCTTGCGTAGTGGTGATGACGCTGGTCTTGCCATGCATCAGCTCCTGCGCACGGATGATCTTGCCCCCCAGCGCAGCGCCAATGCTCTGGTGCCCGAGGCAGACGCCCAGGATCGGCAGCTTGCCCATGAAATGCTGGATGGCGGGCACCGAGATGCCCGCCTCATTGGGCGAGCACGGCCCGGGGGAAATCACCAACCGATCGGCGCCGCGTGCGGCAATGCCTTCGAGCGTGATTTCGTCATTGCGGAACACTTCCACCTCCGCACCCAGCTCACCGAAGTACTGGACGATATTGAAGGTAAACGAATCGTAGTTGTCGATCATCACGAGTTTCATGCTGTTGCTCCTTCCCGCAATCGGGCGAATTCCCGGTGCTCAAATGCAATAGATGCGTCCATCAGGGCGCGGTAGGCGGCTTCCAGCACGTCAGGCTGGCCGCCCAGCTCGGCCGCCATGCGGCGTACGCGCGCGGCGATGAATTCAATGCGCTCCTGGTCGTGCACCTTGGTCACATCCTGTTTGATGCGCGCGGCCTGGCTCATGTAGTGGGTGCGCTCCACCAGCAGCGCGGTGATGCGCTCATCGAGTGCGTCAATGTGGCTGCGCACTTCGGCCATGGTGTTGCAGTGTTTTGCTTGGGGTTGGACTTTGTGTGCGGTGTTCATTGCAAACCTTCCTCCACCAACTCCGCGGCGCGCAAGAGCGCACGCGCTTTGGCTTCGGTTTCTTTCCACTCCAGCTCGGGCACGCTGTCGGCCACCACACCAGCAGCGGCTTGCACATACAAGGTTTCGTTTTTGATGATGCCGGTGCGGATGGCAATGGCCACGTCCATGTCACCCGCGTAGCTCAAGTAGCCGCAGGCGCCACCGTAAATACCGCGCTTGATGGGCTCCAGCTGGTCGATCAGCTCCATGGCGTGCACCTTGGGTGCGCCGGTCAGCGTACCCGCCGGGAAGGTGGCCTTGAGCACGTCCATGCTGGTCATGCCGGGGTTCAAGGTACCTTCCACGTTGCTCACAATGTGCATCACGTGGCTGTAGCGCTCTACGATGAAAGCGTCCGTCACCTTGACCGAGCCGATTTCGGCAATGCGACCGATGTCGTTGCGGGCCAGGTCGATCAGCATCACGTGCTCGGCACGCTCTTTGGGGTCGTTGATCAGCTCGACTTCGGCGGCCTTGTCCAGCTCCGGCGTAGCGCCGCGTGGGCGGGTGCCGGCCAGGGGGCGGATGGTGACTTTGGTACCGGACTTGTCGCCGGCAGTAATTTGCTCCTGGCGCACCAAGATTTCGGGCGACGCGCCCACCACGTGGAAGTCGCCGAAGTTGTAGAAGTACATGTACGGGCTGGGGTTCAGCGTGCGCAGCGCGCGGTACAGGCTCAAGGGGGATGCTGTAAAGCGCTTTTTGATGCGCTGCCCCACCTGCACCTGCATGAAGTCGCCCCCGGCGATCAGCTCTTTGGCGCGCTCCACGGCGGCAATGTAGTCGGCCTTGGCGAAGTCGCGCTGGGCTTCAAAGCTTTGCGAGGGCTTGATATCGGGCGCGCTCACTGCTTGCGCCAGCTTGGCCTTCAGCTCAGTGAGGCGCGCCTGACCGGCAGCATAGGCATTGGGCGTGGCCGGGTCCACATAGACCATGAGGTGCAGCTTGCCGGAGAGGTTGTCGATCACCGCCAACTCTTCACACTGCAACAGCAGGATGTCGGGTGTGCCCAGTTCGTCGGGCGGGCAGCTGTCTTGCAGCTTTTTCTCGATGTAGCGCACCGCGTCGTAGCCGAAGTAGCCGGCCAAGCCACCACAAAAGCGCGGCATGCCGGGCTGCAGCGCCACCTTGAAGCGCTGCTGGTACTGGGCAATGAAGTCCAGCGGATTGAGGGTAGAGGTTTCCACCACCACGCCGTCCGTCACCACCTCGGTGCGGGCTGCGGCGCCGAATCCACTGGCGCGCACCAGCGTGCGGGCGGGCAGGCCAATAAAGCTGTAGCGGCCGAAACGCTCGCCGCCCACCACCGATTCCAGCAAAAAGCTGTGGGCAGCGGGTTCGGCGTCGCCGGCATTGCGGGCCAGCTTGAGGTAAACGGAAAGCGGGGTTTCCAGGTCCGCAAAAGCCTGGGTACTCAAGGGAATGCGGTTGTAGCCTTGCTGCTGCAGGGCCAGAAATTCAGATTCAGTCATCGGGGGGCTGCGCCTCTCAAACAATCTATTCACGGGGGGCTTGCAGGCGAGGCCTCAAACCCGGAAAAGGTGCGCGCAATAGATCGGAGGGGAATCCGTGCCACTTGACCGCGCAAAGCTCACAAACCGTGCGCGATAGCCGCTAGGTGCGGCCGGCAGGTATCAGAGCCCAGGCACAACAGACAAGGTACGCCAGGGCCAGGCTCCCCGGTCGCTCAAACCTGTTCTGCTGATGTGGTGGATAAACATGGGCACAGTGTAGCAAACAGACCCCGTCTGGCGCACACTCTTCGCACGTCACCCGCAAAAACCCTGATGCACTTTTGCGGGTGCGACTGCACAATCCAGCATTCTCAAAAACGAACGACCGTTCTTTTAAGGTATCCCATGACCCTGTTCCACGCCCTCGCCGCCGGTTTGATTGCTTTATGCGCCGCCACCGGGGCCGGGGCCGCACAAGACATCAATGGCGTGAAGGTGGAAGACAACATCACGGTCGCGGGTACCAAGTTGCAGCTCAATGGCGCGGGCATCCGCTACAAGGCCATTTTCAAGGTGTATGTGGGCGAGTTGCACACGACACAAAAAGTCACCTCCCTTGAAGAACTCGTGGCCGCCCCCGGCCCCAAGCGCCTGAGCATGACGTTTCTGCGCGAGATCGAGGCCGGCCCCTTCGGCAAGCTGCTCACCCGCGGCGTGGAGGACAACGTGCCCAAGAACGAAATGTCCAAGCTGGTGCCCGGCCTGATCCGCATGGGCGACATCTTCACCGTCAACAAGGCCCTGATGCCCGGCGACGTTATTCACCTCGACTGGATTCCCGACACCGGCATGGTGATCACCGCCAAAGGCAAGGTGCAGGGCGAGCCCTTCAAGGAGCCTGAGTTCTTCAAGGCCATCATGTCTATCTGGTTCGGCCCTTCACCCGCCGACTTCAAGCTCAAAGAAGCCATGTTGGGCGGCAAATAAGCGTATCTCCGGTTTACTCCAAGCCTCACAGGCCGGCATAGCGATATGCCGGCCTTTTTTTGCTCGAGTGACAAACCCGGCGCTTCCATGTAGATTGGGCCGCGCACGGAGTACACAAAAAACACTGAATAGGGGATTCGGATGAAACTCAGCTTGAAACTTCCGTTGGCGTTTGCCTTGGCATTAACGCTGCTGTTTGTGGGTGGGGTGTTCGGGATTGCCACCGTCAACCATGCAGTCAGCACCTACCGGGTCGACGTCCTGCATCACGTGGACGCCAACAAAAAAGCGGCCGACATCTCCAGCCAGTTCTCCGTCGCCGTCCAGGAGTGGAAAAACGTGCTCCTGCGCGGAAAGAACCCCAAAGACCTCGACACCTACTGGGCCGCCCACCAGAAAGAAATGGCCAAAGTCATTCAGGGCATTGATGCCCTCGCACTGGAGATGGCTGACGAAACCGGCAAGGCCACCAGCGCCAAACTGAGCCAGGCCATGCGTGCGGCCGCCAAAGGGTATGAGACTGCGTTCGAGGCCTACAAATCGAGCGACCTAGATTTCGCCACAGGCGACAAAGCTGCCCGGGGCAAAGACCGCGAAGCCGCCACCCTGCTGCAAGACCTGCGCAAGCACCTCTCCGAGCAAGAGGCCCGCGCCTCCGAGGGGGCCAGTGCCCTCGCCGCACGCGGAAGCATGCTGGCCTATAGCGTGATGGTGGCGGTCACCCTGATCGGCTTCGGCGGGAGCATCTGGCTGAGCCGGCAGATCGTGCGGCCCTTGAGCGAGGCCGTGCATGCGGCCGACCTCGTCTCGCGCGGGGACCTCACCACGACGCTGCGCGCCGAGGGGCGGGATGAAATCGCCGCCCTGCTGCGCTCTTTGCAAACCATACAGCACAGCCTCTCGCAGCTGGTCAACCAGGTACGGGAAGGCGCAGAAAACGTGTCGCACGCCAGTGCCGAAATCGCCCAAGGCAACCAGGACCTGTCCAACCGCACCGAGCAACAAGCCTCCGCCTTGCAGCAAGCCGCAGCGTCGATGGACGAGCTGGGCACCACCGTAGGGCGCAGCGCCGACAGCGCGGTGCGCGCCAACCAGGTGGCCAGCAACGCATCGCAAGTAGCCGTGCGGGGCGGCGAGGTGGTGGACCGGGTGGTGGCCGCCATGGGCGGCATCCACCAGTCCTCCGGCCGGATTGCGGAAATCATCGGTGTGATTGACGGCATTGCCTTCCAAACCAACATCCTGGCGCTGAATGCGGCGGTGGAGGCGGCTCGCGCGGGCGAGCAAGGGCGCGGCTTTGCGGTGGTCGACAGCGAAGTGCGCTCGCTGGCCGGCCGCTCGGCAGAAGCGGCCAAAGAAATCAAGGGGCTCATCGGCTCCAGCGTGGAGCAAGTGGAGCGTGGTAGCGCCGAAGCCGCGCAAGCCGGCCACACCATGAAAGAAGTGGTGGACGCGATCCGCGAAGTGAGCGCCATGGTCAGCGAGATCAGCACCTCCAGCGGCGAACAAAGCATTGGCGTATCCCAGGCGGGCGATGCCGTCACCCGCATTGACCAGGCCACCCAGCAAAACGCGGCCTTGGTGGAAGAAATGGCCGCCGCTGCGGCCGGCCTCAAGCAGCAGGCACGAAATTTGGTTGAAATGGTTTCTGTATTTAAAACAAATAAATTTTCATCAGCAACCTAAACTTTGCATAATTTGGCATTACCCACAGCCCGAGAGACACCCTCATGAAACTCAAGCACCAAATCGTCGCACTCGGGCTGGTCGGCATCGTGGCCTCGGCCTTGGTCGGCGGTATCGGCTTGTTGCAAACCGCGCACCTGGCAGACGCCATTGCCGACTCCGAGCTCATGTCCAACGCGCTGCGCAGCAGCCAGGACGCCGACATGATGCACGACGCCATCCGGGGCGATGTGCTGCTGCTGGTGCAAGGCGCCAGCACCCAGAATGCCGACCAAATGGCCGAAGCCAGCAAAGACCTGCAGACCCATGCCAAAGCCTTTGAAGACGCCATTCGGGAGCTGGAAGATAAGCCACTCCCCCCGGAGGTAAAGGCGCTGCTGCAAACCACCAAGCCCATGGTGACCGACTACATCGCCCACGGCAAAAAGGCCCAGGAGATGGCGGCCAAAGACCTGATTGAAGCCGGCGCCACGATCGACAGCTTTCAGGAGGCCTTCGCCAAGCTGGAAAAACAGATGGGCGCCCAGGCCGATGCGATTGAAAAAAGTGTGGAGGAAACGCGCAAACTCTCGCAGGACAAGGTGCGCAGCTCCAAGATCCAGGTCCTGGTGGCCTGGGTGATTTCCACCCTGCTGCTGGTGGCTGGCGCCATCTTTTTGGCCAAAGAGCTGTCGCACCCCATCGCACACGCTGCCGACATTGCCAACGCACTGGCCGATGGCCATTTGCACACCCGCATCCACCCCGCCGGCAGTGACGAGACGGTGCAGCTGCTCCAGTCCATGGAGCAAATGCAGGCCAGCTTCGGCCGCACGGTGCGCGCGGTGAAATCCAGCGCGGATGCGGTCGCCACCGCCAGCGCCGAAATCGCCCAAGGCAATAACGACCTCTCGGCCCGTACCGAACAACAAGCCAGCGCCCTGGAAGAAACCGCAGCGAGCATGGAAGAACTCGGCTCCACCGTCAAACAAAACGCCGACTCCGCCCGCCAAGCCAACCAACTCGCCATGAATGCCTCAACCGTGGCGATTCAAGGCGGAGAAGTGGTCAGCCAGGTCGTGGAGACCATGAAAGGCATCAACGAGAGCAGCCGCAAGATTGCAGACATCATCAGCGTCATTGATGGAATTGCCTTCCAAACCAACATCCTAGCCCTCAATGCAGCGGTAGAAGCCGCACGGGCGGGTGAACAAGGCAGGGGCTTTGCCGTCGTAGCCTCTGAAGTTCGCTCTCTGGCAGGACGCTCTGCCGAAGCCGCCAAAGAAATCAAAACCCTGATCAACGCCAGCGTGGAGCGGGTAGAGCAGGGCAGCAGTCTGGTAGACAAAGCCGGTGAAACCATGACCGAAGTCGTCAGCAGCATCCGCAGAGTCACCGACATCATGGGAGAAATCAGCGCCGCTAGCTCAGAGCAAAGCGCAGGTGTGTCTCAAGTCGGTGAAGCGGTGACGTCCATGGACCAGACCACGCAGCAGAACGCGGCCTTGGTGGAGGAAATGGCGGCGGCGGCCAGCAGCTTGAAGAGTCAGGCGAATGACTTGGTGCAGGTGGTGGCGGTGTTCAAGCTGGGGGACGAAGGCCACAGCAACCGCCCCCACACCCCGCCGCCGAAAGCCAGCGCCCCCATGGGCAGCGCAGCCGGCAGCACCCAACTCACCACGCCGCTGCCCAAAGCGGCGGTGCGGGCCAACCCACCGAAGCTGACAAACTTTGCCGGGCCAGAGCGCCGCACCACGGCGACCAGCCCCGGCGCAGCGCCGGCTGCAGAGTCCTTTGCCAGTGCGCCCAAAACCAGCAGCCGCGCCACGCCCGCCGGGGGTGACGACGATTGGGAAACCTTTTAAGCGAACTGCAGCTCGGCCAAGCTGTCCACGTAGGCGTCCGCATCCACCGCGCGGATCGGCTCGCCATGGTTGTAGCCATAGCTCACCAGCAACACCGGGCAACCTGCGGCGCGCGCCGCCTGGGCGTCGTTGCTGGAGTCGCCCACCATGAGCGTGCGAGCGGGCTGCACCCCCAGTTGCTCGCAGGCATGCAGCAGCGGCATAGGGTCCGGCTTCTTGCGGGCCACGGCGTCCCCACCCACCACCAGCCCGAAATACGACGCCAAGCCCTTGTCTGCCAGCAGCGCCCGGGCAAAGGTCGTGGGCTTGTTGGTGACACACACCAGGGGCAGCCCGGCGCGGTACCAGGCGTCCAGCCCGGCGACCACACCAGGGTACACCGCTGAAAAGCGGCCATTCACCGCGGGGTAGTGGCGCTGGTAGCTGGCCCAGGCCGATTCGTAAAGCGCTACATTTTCCATAGCTGCTGGCGCAGGCTGGATGTGCGCTAGCACGCTTTTTATCAAGTGTTCAGAGCCTTTGCCCACGCAGCGCTCGACCAGGTCCTTGTCCAGCACATACGAGGCATAAGGCTCGGGCAAATCCCCCAGCATGCGCTGCAAGGCCTGTACAAAATCGCCCAGGGTATCGACCATGGTGCCGTCCAGGTCCACGATGATCGCGTCCCAATCCTGTCGCCGCCAGGGCGTGTGTGTCGTCAAAGTCATGCGGTATCCGTATTGCGTTGCTGTACCCAGGCCACCAGGGCGGCAGCGTCCATAGGCCGGCCGAACCAGTAGCCCTGCCCTTTGGAGCAGCCCATGCCGGCCACCATTTCGGCCTGCTCGCGGGTCTCAATGCCTTCGGCCACGGTGCCCAAATCCAGTGTCTGAGCAACCCGCAGTGTGGCTTCCACCAGCACGCGGTGGTATTGGCTATCGCCCAGCTGGTTGATGAAGGATTTGTCAATCTTGACCGCATGCACCGGCAGCTCGTGCAGGCAGGACAGCGAGGAGTAGCCGGTGCCGAAATCGTCCAGCGCCAAGGCCACCCCCATAGCCCGCAGCGCCTGCAAGGTGCTGTGCACCTGGGCGTCCTGGGCGGCCAGGCTCTCAGTCACTTCCAGCACCAGCTGGTGCGGCTCCATCTGGAAGGTGCGCAGCGCATCGCGCACATCCGCCACCAGCCCCGGCTCACGCAGTTGTGCACGCGACAGGTTGACCGACAAGGTCGGCGGTGCCAAAGGCCCCAGGGTTTGCTGCAGCATCTCAAAGGTGCGGCAAGACTCCAGCAGCACAAACTGCCCGAGTGCCCCGATCACGCCACAGGCCTCGGCCAGCGGAATAAAGTCCACCGGCGACACCGCGCCCCGCACCGGGTGGCGCCAGCGCACCAGCGCCTCCATGCCGGCCAGCGCGTACCCCGGCAAATGCACCAGCGGTTGAAAAACCACATGCATTTCGCCCTGGGCCAGCGCATCGCGCAGGTCGTTTTCGAGCGATACCGAGTCGTTCACCTGCGACCGCATGCCGGGCTCAAACATCACATACCGGGCGCGGCCGGTGCGTTTGGCTTCGTACATGGCAATGTCGGCGTCGCGCAGCACGCTGTCGGCATCGGACTCCACATGGATGCTGCTCACAATGCCGATGCTCACCGTCGAGCTGACCCGGTGCGTCTCCACCAGGTAGGGGGCCGAGAGCACATCGAGCAGGCGGGAGGCCACATGGATCGCATCCAGATCGCCCCGGATGTTGTCAAGCAGCACCACAAACTCATCGCCACCGATGCGGGCGGCCACTTTGTCGAAGTCACCGCCGTGGGCCAGCGCATCGCCGGGGCGCAGGCTGTCTTCCAGGCGGCGGGCGATCTGCCGCAGCAGCGCATCGCCCACGGTGTGGCCCAGAGTGTCGTTGACCTGCTTGAAGCGGTCAAAGTCCATGAACAGCACCGCGAAGTGGTAGCCCGGCTCCACGCTGCGTCGGGCGATGGCTGCGCGGATCATTTCCAGCATCACCGCCCGGTTGGGCAAGGCCGTCAGGTCATCGGTGCGGGCAGCGGTGCGCAGCTGCTGCTCCAGCGTTTTTTGGGCATTCACATCCATCGCCACACCGGCCAAGCGCAGCACCCGCCCCTGCACCGTCCGGTCTGCCGCGCGGCCGGCAAACAAAATCCAGACCCAGCGGCCGGAGTGCTGGCGCAGCCGCACCGAAATGCGGTGCTCCCGAGTTTCATCCCGCAAGTGCTGGCGCATGGAGTCGGTCCAAGCCGGCAGGTCATCCGGGTGCACCAGCTGGGCCCAGGTGGCAGAGCGGGGCGTCAAACTGCCGGTCGGGTAGCCCAGCATGTGCTCCATGCGCTCGTTCCACCCCACGGTGTCCGACACCAGGTCCCAGTGCCAGATACCCAGGCCGGCGCCCGACACGGCCAGCGACAACATCTCCTGCTGGGAGCGCACTTCGGTCAAGTCGGTCGCCACAAATGCCCAGCCCGACATGCTGCCATCCGGCTCGCGGATGGGCTGCATGTCCACCAGCACCCAGCCCAGCTCGGTATTGCGGGTGACCACCCGCACTTCGCGCTTGATGCCCTCGCCCCGCGCCAGGGCCTCGGTGAATTCGGTGAAGTGGGTGGGGTCCGCACTGCGGGCCTTGAGCAAGGTACCGATGCGGCGGCTGCGCGCCATGCGCTGCGAGTAGCCGGTGAGGTCGCTAAACGTCTGGTTCACCCACACCACCCGGTGGGCGCCATCGGTGATGGCAATTGCATTGGAGCTGAGTTCGGCCACCATGGCCAGGCGCTTGAGCCGGTCGGCCTGCTGTGACAGCACACCGTGCTGGCGGCGCACAGCGCGGGCCGTGGGCTCCACCACCGCCAAGGCCAGCAGCAGCGCCAACAACACGATGCCGCCCACAATGCCCCAGATGGCGGTCACCAGGCGCCGGCTGCGCTGCTCCATGTCGGTGTTGAGCGACTGGGTGAGCGCCGCCACGGCCATTTCGGCCCGCTGCAGTGCGGCCTGCAAGTCCAACACCCGCGCCTGCGCCTCGGCCCGCTCGCCGGGCGCCACTGCCAGCAAGGCCTCCAAGCGGGGCCATAGCGCCTCACGGCTGTCGCGCCACTCCTGCAAGCCGCTGAGTGCTGCGACCGATGACAGGGGCGCACGCCCGGCTTGCAGCGTCACCAGCGCATCCAGCCGGGCAGATTCCTGCTGCAAACTGCGGCCCGAGGCCCGCACCACCGCCAGCTGCGCCGGCCCGACTGCGGTGTTCTGCAACTGCTGCACCCGCAGGCCCAGGTGCTGCGCGAGCAGGCGCTGCTCGCTGATGGACTCCAGCACCTCGATATCGAGCTGGCGGTCCTCCTGCCATTGCTGCGACAAAACGCCCCGCAACACCCCCAAAGCCACCAGCAACAGCAGCACCCCGTACATGGCCAGCCGCACCCGCTGGTGCGTGCTGCGCCCATCCATCCAGGTGCCGCTCAGATAGTGCCGGACCCGATCGGTCCAGGGGGCGGGGGTGTCCAAATCGGTCACCGGTGTCAGGGCTTGGGGGTGAAGGTGGCTCAGGCCGCCAGTGCCACGCGCATGGCGTCCACCACCGCCTTGTAGTCCGGCTTGCCGAAGATGGCGCTGCCGGCCACAAAGGTGTCGGCACCCGCATCGGCTACGCGGCGGATGTTGTCGGTCTTGATGCCGCCATCCACCTCCAGGCGGATGTCTTTGCCGCTGGCATCAATGCGCTTGCGCACCGCCTCGATCTTGCGCAGGGCCGAGTCAATAAAGCTCTGTCCGCCAAAACCGGGGTTCACGCTCATGATGAGGATGAGGTCGATGTCGTCAATCACCCAGTCCAGCACATCCAGCGGCTCGGCGGGGTTGAACACCAGGCCGGCCTTCACACCCTTGCTCTTGATAGCCTGCACGCTGCGGTGCACATGGCCCGAGGCATCGGGATGAAAGCTGATGTAGTCCGCACCCGCTTCCGCAAAGCTGGCCGCCAAGGCGTCCACCGGCGAAATCATCAAGTGCACATCAATCGGCACGGCCACGCCTTCGGCGGTCTTGGCATGGGGCTTCAAGGCGCTGCAAATCATGGGGCCGAAGGTCAGGTTGGGCACATAGTGGTTGTCCATCACATCAAAGTGGATCCAGTCCGCACCCGCGGCGATCACGTTTTTCACTTCCTCGCCCAGGCGGGCAAAGTCGGCGGAGAGGATGGAGGGGGCAATGCGGTAGATCATGACAACGACGTCCAGAGGGTGGGGTTTCGGGTTTGTGGGGGTATTTCGAATTGCACATTTTCGCAGGTAGCATTGCCCAATGGCCAAATACGCATTTCTGGTGGAAGTCAAACCCCAATATCTGGCGGACCAGTCCGCACCGGCGGACGATCTGTATGTGTTCGCGTACACCATCACCATTACCAATATCGGCGATGTGACGGCGCAATTGATCTCCCGCACCTGGAATGTGAATGACGCCAACGGCCACACCGAACGCGTCAAAGGCCTGGGCGTGGTAGGCCAGCAACCCCTGCTCAAACCCGGGCAAGCGTTTGAATACACCAGCGGCACCCGCTTGCGCACCCCCACCGGCACCATGCACGGCAGCTTTTTCTGCGTGGCCGAGGACGGTGAAAAGTTTGACACCGACATTCCCATGTTTGTGCTGGACGCCCTGAGCGACGCGGGTGGCCCGCGCACGCTGCACTAACGCGCCCACCATGGCACGCGAAGACATCTCGACCCTGCTGGAGCAATTCGGCGCACATGGCAGCCCGGTAGAGCGGCACATCTGGCTGATCCGCCTGTTCACCTGGATACGCGGCACCGAAGACGCCCCCGAACCCGCCGTGGCCCGTGTGGCCCTGCTGCTGGATATATTGCGCGCCCGCCCTGCCACCACCGAGATCTTGCGCGCCTGGTGGGCCGAGCTGCTGGGCACGGTGGACGGCAGCACCCTGCTGTCGGACTACGGCTTCGGCTCGCGCAACGCGTTTATGAGCGAACTGGTCGAGCGCCTGAACCGCAAACTGCTGCCGGCCACCCCCGAAACCAACGACGCTTCCGAGCTGTTTGCCTTGGTGCTGCACGACCCGCGCGACGCTCGCTGGATTGCCGCCCTGCCCGCTGCCACCCTGGACCAACTGGCCGAGCTGCTGACCCTGCCCGCCCCGGCACACCCCGGCCAGGTGCAAGCTGCGGCCCGGGCAGTGACCGTGTGGCAGTACACGCTACTCAACGCCCTGACCTTTTGCATCAGCCAGATCCGCGCCACCGGCTTCTCGCAGGAAATGCGCCTGCGCATGAGCAGCCCGCTGCGCGACGGCAGCCCGTTTCACACCCTGGCGACCGACCTCGACACGGTGCTGGACACCTGGCTGCAAGGCGCCGACACTTCTGAGGCGGTGCTGCATTTCCGCAGCCAGCTCGACGCCTGCCGGCACGCGGCAGCCACCGTGTACAGCCACCTGGATGCGCATGGCATCTCGGTGGACCTGGTGTTCCGCCTGCGCCAGCTGCGCGAGCGGGTGCTGCGGGTGCGCGCCCTGCTGGACTGCCTGCTGGAAACCGATGGCCACATCGCCACCGCGCGCCTGCTGTCCCACCTGGCCAGCGTGGGCCAGGAGCAGCGCAGCGTGGGCGCCTTGATTGCCTCCAACTCTTCCCTGCTGGCGGCCAAAGTGGCCGAGCGCAGCTCGGAAACCGGCGAGCACTACATCACCCGTAACCATGCGGAATACCGCGCCATGCTGGGCAATGCCGCTGGCGGCGGTGCGCTCACCGCGCTGACCACCGCGATGAAGTTCGGCATCATGGCGCTGGGCTTGTCGGCCTTCTGGTACGGCTTTTGGTCGAGCGTGATGTACGCCGCCAGCTTTGTGCTGATCCAGATGCTGCACTTCACGCTGGCCACCAAGCAGCCCGCCATGACGGCGCCGGCCATGGCCGCCAAGCTCAAAGACATTTCAGACTCCCAGGCCCTGCAGGCCTTTGTGGACGAAGTGACGCACCTGGTGCGCTCGCAGGTGGCGGCCGTCATCGGCAACGTGGTGGTGGTGTTTCCGGCTGCAGCCTTGTTGTCGGTGGCGCTGTTTGGGGTGAGTGGCTCCCCCATGATTTCACCGGAGAAGGCGGACTACGTGCTGCACTCGCTGACTCTGCTGGGCCCCTCGCTGCTGTTTGCGGCATTCACCGGGGTGCTGCTGTTTTCCAGCAGCATCGTGGCGGGCTGGGTGGAAAACTGGTTTGTGCTGCACCGGCTGGACTCGGCCATCCGCTACAACCCGCGCATCACCGCGTGGCTGGGCGCCGCCCGTGCCGACCGCTGGGCCCACTTCATGCGCCACCACATCTCCGGGCTGGCGGCCAACATTTCGCTGGGCTTCATGCTCGGGCTGGTGCCGGCGATTCTGGCCTTCATCGGCCCGGCGCTGGATGTGCGCCACGTCACCCTGTCGGCCGGCCAACTGGGCGCTGCCTGTGCCGCGCTGGGCTGGGAGGTGGTGCGCAACCCGGCCCTGTGGTGGGCTGTGGCGAGCATTCCTTTCATCGGCTTGCTCAATGTGGGCGTGAGCTTTTACCTGGCCTTCCGGGTGGCGCTGCAGGCGCACAACGTGTCGGGCATCGACCGCTCGCGCATCCGCAGCAGCATCTGGCAGCGCCTTCGCCAAGCGCCATTGAGCTTTTTGTGGCCTGCCAGGGAATGAGCGGCGTCGGCGAGTTCGAGCTGATTGCGCGCTACTTCGAGCGCGCCGGCCATCCCTTGCCCACTCAGGTGGTCTTGGGCATTGGCGACGATTGCGCCCTGCTGCAACCCACCCCGGGCATGCAACTCGCCATCAGCAGCGACATGCTGGTGAGCGGCCGGCATTTCTTTGCCGATGTAGACCCCGCCACCCTGGGCCACAAGGCGCTGGCCGTCAACCTCAGCGACCTCGCGGCGTGCGGGGCCACGCCCCTGGGTTTCACGCTCGCCCTCAGCCTGCCCTCGGCAAACCCGGCGTGGTTGCAGGCGTTTTCGCAGGGCTTGTTTGCCCTGGCAGACCGGCACCACTGCCCCTTGGTCGGTGGGGACACCACCCAGGGCCCGCTGAACCTGTGCATCACCGTGTTCGGCGAAACGCCCCCGGGCCAGGCCCTGCTGCGCAGCGGCGCCCGCGCGGGGGACGACCTGTGGGTCAGCGGCACGCTGGGCGATGCCGCCCTGGCGCTGGACGCACTGCTGAGCCACACAGCTTTGCCCCCTGCCACGCTGGCCACCGCCCGCCAGCGGCTGGAGCAGCCCACGCCCCGGGTGGCCCTGGGCCAGGCCCTGCGCGGTATCGCCAGTGCGGCCGCGGATGTCAGCGACGGGCTGCTGGGGGATCTGGGCCACATCCTGAAACGCAGTGGCGTGGGGGCCGAGCTGGATGCATCAACCGCTATGCATTTGATAGCTGCTTGCGCACATTCAGCGAGCGCTAGCGGCCATTTTGATCCTCAAAGCAACTTGGACGCCACAGTGTTGCGCCACGTGCTGAGCGGGGGCGACGATTACGAATTGGTCTTTACCGCGCCTGCCGGGCAACGCGACCAGGTGGTGCAGGCAGGGCATGCCACGGCCACGCCGGTGACGCGCATCGGACGCATCACCACCGGCGCAGGCGTGCGCGTGCTGGCGGCCGATGGCACCCCGCTGCAAGGCGCATGGACCAGCTTTGACCACTTCAAAGCCTGACATTGCGGCGCCCCGCAGCGGCCCAAGCTGTAAAAGTCCGTAAATCAGCAATAGTTCCTTCCCCTCGCGCAGGCTTCCCGCGAAAATAGCCGATCACATTTATTTGGAGTCTGCGTGCAACCGGTGAGCTCTGCGGCCAATGGCTACGTGTACAAACAGCTGCGCAGACTGGGCCTGAGCGACGCCCTTGCTCTCGAGACCGCGCCGCTGGTCAAAGTGCAGGCCCATGACGCGGGCAAGCGCCTCTGGACCAAAGGTGCCGAGGTGGGGCATTGGATGTTCATCATCCAGGGGCTGGTGTCGGCCTCGGTGCCCACCACCAACTCGGAGTCCACCCCCATCTCCATCTACGGCCGGGGTGCGTGGTTCGGGGAGCAGTCCATCATCAACCGCAAACCGAGTTTTGCGGACTATGTGTGCCTTACCGGTACCGAGGTGCTGACCCTGCCCGCCGCCCGCTTTGACCACTTGTTTGTGAACGAGCCCAACTTCGCCCGCTTCGTAGCCAAGCTGATGGCCTGGCGGGTGCAAAAAACTTCCGAAACCCTCACGCTCATGAAACTGGGCAACCCCTGCATGCGGGTGGTCATGGGCCTGGCCCAGTTCGCCGAGGCACTGGCTTACCACTCGGACCGGCCGCCCACCGTAGGGTTCGGCGAAGGGGTAGAGATTCCGATTTCGCAAAACACCCTGGCCTCGCTGTGCGGGGTGTCGCGGACCTTGTTCTCGGAGTATGTGCAGCAACTGGCCCAGCACGGCTGGCTCAAACTGTCTTACGGCAAGCTGGAAATCCTGTCGATCACGGCCTGGCATGCCTTTGCCCGCCGCCAGCGGGAAGACAACCTCAACACCCTGAACGCCAGCATCCAGGACTTGCTGGCCTTGCTGAAGGCCGCCAACACCCCACCCTGAAATCGCCAGGGCCCTACACCCCGGCTTGCCGGCTCAGTGCAGCAGTTGGTAACGGGTGTCCAGCACTGGGGGTTTGGCGGGCTTGCCCGGCACCGTGGCTTGGGGGCCGCGTGCAGGCGTTGCTTCGGGGGTGCGCAGCACCTCGCGGGCACGCAGGTTGAGCGAGCGCACGGGGGCCTCTGCGGGGCTGCCCAAAAAGTAGCCTTGTGCCATATCCACCCCCAGGGCCTGCAGGGCGCGCAGCTCAGCTTCGGTTTCCACCGATTTAGCCACCAGCAAAGCGTTGTGGTTGCGCGTGAGGCGCACCAAGCTGCTGACCACCCGGCCCTGCTCCGCGTCCACGCCGATGTTGTGGGTCCAGCGCGGGGCCATCTTGATCACATTAGGCAGTACCTTGGCCCAGACTTTCATGCTGTTTTCCGAGGCCTTGAAATCGTCCAGGGCAATCGTCACGCCGGCATCCCGCAGGGGACGCAGGGCCTGTATCAGCACCTCCAGCTGGGGCACCCGTGTGTAGCCCGAAATATCCAAGCCCATGCGGCGCGGCGACATGTTGTGCTTGCGCATGAGGTGCAGCAGCATGCCGCTGGCGTCCGACTCCTGCAACTGCACCAGCGTGGCCGCGCTGATGTTCACAAACAAGGTGTCTTTGCCGCTCTGGGCGGTCCATTGCTGCATGGCCAGCTCCAGGCAGGCCAACTCAAAATTCTTCTGGCAGCGCTCTGTCTGGGCGGCTTGAAGCAGCACATCAAAACCGCTCACCTCCAGGCTGCGGGGCGCGCGGATCAGCGCCTCGTGCCCCAGCAGCACGCCGCTGCGCAAGTCCACCAGCGGTTGAAACACCGGCTCCAGGGAACGCTCTGCCAGCAGGCGCATGATGCGGACGCGGGGAGCCTGGCCCTCGCGGCGTGCCCAGGTACGCAGGGCGGATAGGTAATGCTTGAGTTTCGTGGTCTTTTTCATTTTGATTTTCTCCCTCACCGTTCCATCACAGGGCTGAAGGCACGGTGGGTTCGTATTGTGAATCCATATGCCAGCTCGTCCGGCGGCTTGCACGGGGTTCCGGTGGCGGTGCAAGGGCTGCCAATTTGCGTGACAGCGATTTGGCATAAAAGCGCAAGGCGTACTGCAATGCCTGTGCGAATGCCGGCACCAGCACTTGCAAGAAGACCTGCCGCGACGCCTCATCCGGAATGGCGCGCTCCACGGCCTGCATGAGAGCGCCCGCGAAATTGGCGGCGCTGAAGGGGTTGTGCGTTGCCTTGTGAAAACGCAGGCACTCGATCTGCAAACCCACCATCACCTCCAGCTCCGCCGCGCACACGCTTTCCAGCACATTCACGATGCGGCCAGTGCCCACTTTGCGGATCAGCTCGGCATCGGTGGAGAGCTGCAACTCCCCGTCCACCCGCCCCTCGCCCGGCGAGCGGGTGCGCGGTGCCGCATCACTGCGCACCATGCTCAGTGAGGACAGCATGCGGCGCTGCAAGGCCTGGTGAAATTCGTGCGAAAACAGCGGCGCCAACTCCATCAGCCGCAAGCGGCTGGCCTTGTCAAACAGCAAGTCCGACGGAACGTGGTAGCCCTGCCAGGACGCCCCCCGGCTCAGGTAGCTTTCTTGCGACTTGGTGGCATCCCAGGTGATGGACAGCGCATTTCCCATCAGGCTCTGGGCATCGGCCAGTACCTCTAAGGTCATGGCAAGTACAGGGTTTTGAATCATGGGAAGCCCTCCGGGCAGGTGAGTGGGAGCGATTACAAATCCCACGCCAGACACTGGCAAACTCAACCGTCCACCGCTGAACAATTCCGCCGCTACCGCCCCTGTATGAGCCGCCTCGCCCTCACCCGCACCAAGATTTACCACACCGTGGCCCGCCAACTGCATGGGCAAGTTCCCTGCTGGGTCTGCGGCCAGCATGTGGCGCCAGAAGATGCCACGCTGGAACACATCCGCCCCCAAAGCGAGGGCGGCAGCAGCCACCTGGAGAATCTGGCCATCAGCCATGGCGTGTGCAACCGGGGGCGTCACCAGCCCGGCCATCCGTCGCACAATGCGTCGTCGCCCACTCCGGAGTAGTCGCCATGCACGCACCGTTCACCATTTCACGTTTCCTGAAAGCGCCCCGCAGCCTCGTGTGGGAGGTGTATTCCAGCCCGGAGCACCTGCAACATTGGCTGGGCCCCAAAGGCAGCACAGTGACGCACAGCGCGCTGGACTTCCGGGTGGGCGGCACCTACCACTACGCCATGCAAATCGAAGGCGGCCCGGCGCTGTGGGGCAAGTGGCAACTGCAGGAAATCGTGCCGCCGGAGAAGCTGGTGTTGATTCAGTGCTTTTCAGACCCCGCAGGGGGCAGCACACGCAACCCGTGGGCTGCTGGCTGGCCCCTGTACACCCACTCGACCACCACCCTGAGCGAGCAGGACGGCGGCACGCTGCTGAGCCTGGTGTGGGCGCCCCATGAAGCCACGGCGGAGGAACAAGCTCTGTTTGCGTCCAGCCACGCCAGCATGACGCAGGGCTGGAGCGGCAACTTCGATGTGCTGGAAGACTACCTGTCCCTTTTGCAAACCCGCTAGTCGGGCCTGCGCCGGAGGGCGGTGCACCGTCACTCATGGCGCAGCGCATCAATCGGGTCCATACGTGCCGCGCGCCGTGCCGGAAAGTAGCCGAACACCACCCCGATGCCGGACGAAAACACCAGCGAAAGCAGGTTGATGCCGGGGTTGAACACATAAGGCACCTGCATCACCTGCGCCAGGCCGATGGATGCCACCGTGGCCAGCACGATGCCCACCACCCCGCCCAGCGCGGCCAAGACCACCGCCTCCATCAAAAACTGCAGCAGCACCTCGCGCTCCAGTGCGCCAATGGCCAGGCGCAGGCCGATTTCACGGGTGCGCTCGGTCACACTGACCAGCATGATGTTCATGATGCCGATGCCGCCCACCAGCAGGCTCACCGCCGCCACCGCGCCCAAGAGCATGGTCATGACCTGCGTGGTGCCGGAGAGCGCCTCGGCGAGTTGCTGGGTGTCGAGCACGTTGAAGTTGTCGTCATCCCCATCGGCCAGCTTGCGCCGCTCGCGCAGCAGCTGGGTGATGGCGGCCTTGACGCGGCTGCTGTCGCTGCCGTCCTGCATGGACACCAAGAGCGTGCTCACATGCAAGTTGCCAGTCACCCGGCGTTGCAGGGTGTGCAGGGGCACCATGACTACATCGTCCTGGTCATTGCCCATGGCGGCCTGGCCTTTGGACGCCAGAATGCCCACCACTTCGCACGAAAACTGTTTCACCCGCACCTGCGCCCCCAGCGCCGGTTGGCTGCCAAACAGCTCGCGCCGCACCGTCTCGCCGATGATGCAGACCGCCGAGCCGGCCTGTTGCTCCTCGTCGCTGTAGCGCCTGCCCTGGGCCAGCGTCCAGTTGCTCACGTCCAGCCAGGCGCTGGTGCTGCCGGTCACACTCGTCGTCCAGTTGCGGCCGTTAGCCACCACCGTGACGCCCGAGCGGGCCTCGGGCGCGACTGCCTGGATGCCACCAATCTGGGTGGCAATGGCTTGCGCATCACTCTCCTTGAAAGCTGGCCCTCCGCTACCACCAGGGCCTTGGCGTTGGCCGGGGCGCACCATCAGCAGGTTGCTGCCCAGGCTGGATATCTGGTTTTTCACCGCCAACGTGGCGCCCTGCCCCAGCGTCACCATGGTGATGACGGCACTCACCCCGATCACGATGCCCAGGATGGTCAAAAACGAGCGCAGCAGGTTGCGGCGGATAGAGCGCAGCGCCAGCAGCAAGGTACTAAGCAGCATGGGCCACCTCCGCCACAGGGTGCGGGTTGCGCACATCCGAAGCCACCACGCCATCCACAAATCGCACCATGCGCTTGGCGTAGGCAGCCATGTCGGGCTCGTGGGTGACCATGAGCACGGTGATGCCGCGGTCCACATTCAGGCGCCAGAGCAGCTCCATGATTTCATGGCTGCGCTGGGTGTCCAAGTTACCCGTGGGCTCATCGGCCAGCAACACGGCCGGCTCGGTGACGATGGCACGCGCAATGGCCACACGCTGCTGCTGGCCGCCTGAGAGTTCGGCCGGCGTATGGTGCTCCCACCCCGCCAGCCCCACCGAGGCCAGGGCACGGGCGGCCGCCGCTCTGCGCGCTGCAGGCGACTCACCGCGGTACAGCAGGGGCAGCTCCACGTTTTCTTGCGCCGAGGTGCGCGCCAGCAAGTTGAAGCCCTGGAACACAAACCCCAGGTAGCGGCGCCGCAGTCGCGCCCGCTGGTCGCGGCTCAGGCTTTGCACCTCTACACCCTGAAACAGGTAGCGGCCGCTGCTGGGCGTGTCCAGGCAACCCAAGGTGTTCATGGCGGTGGACTTGCCTGAGCCACTGGGCCCCATGATGGCCACAAAGTCCCCCGCCTCAATATCCAGATCCACCCCCTTGAGAGCCTGAAACCGGGTGGCACCCATGCCGTAGTCGCGGGTGATGCCACGCAGGCGGATCAGGGGCACCTGGCTGTCGGGCAGCAGCACCGCGCCTGCAGTTTGCGAAGTGGCTGCGCTCACGGGACAGCTCCTGCGGTGCGCTGGTCGGTAATCACTTTGTCGCCCACCTTCACATCCCCGCTCACCACCTCGGTCATGCGGCCGTCCGAAATGCCGGGCGTGACAGACACAGCCACCGCCACGCCGTCCCGCAGTACCCACACCTGCCGTGTGCCGGAGCTGGCGCCCGCAGTTTTGCGTGCAGCACCGCCGGGCATGCGGGGAATCAGGCTGGAGACAATGCCGCCGCTGCTCTTGCCCGCCGCCGCATTGGTGGCAGGGCTGAAGCGCAAGGCGGTGTTGGGCACCAGCAGGGCATCGCTGCGCTCGGTGGCGGCGATGGTGGCAGAGGCGGTCATGCCGGGGCGCAGGCTCTGGTCCGCGTTGTCTACCTCTAGGTAGGTGATGTAGGTCACCACGTTGTCAGTGGTGGTGGAGCCGAAGGCCACCCGGGTGACTTTGGCCGGGTACTTGCGCGCGGGGTAGGCGCTGACGGTGAAGCTGGCTTTCTGCGCCACCTGCACCGCGCCCACATCGGCCTCGTCCACATTCACTTGCAGGCGCAGCTTGCTCAGGTCTTCCGCCACGGTGAACAAGGTCACGGCCTGCAAAGACGCCGCCACCGCATTGCCGGGGTCCACCGTGCGGGTCAGCACCACGCCGTCGATGGGTGAGCGGATGGAGGCTTTGGACAAGTTGGTTTCATCGGTAGACGCCGCCGCTGTGGCATCGGCCACCGTGGCCTGGGCGCTGAGCTCGGCAGACTTGGCGGTCTCCCAGGTGGCGCGGGCCGTGTCCAGCTCAGTGCGGGCCGGCACTTTGCCGCCCGAGAGGCGGGACACTTCTTCCAGCCGGTCCAGGCTGGTGCGGGCCTCGCGGGTGGCCACCTGCGCTTGCGCCAGCTTGGCCTGGGCAGAGGCCAGCGTAGCGCGCGAGCGCTTCACCAAGTCGCCCAGCTTGGCCGTGTCCAGCTCCACCAGCACCTGGCCTTTTTTGACGCGGTCGTTCACATCCACCAGCACCCGGGCCACGGTGCCGGACAGCTCGCTGCCGATGCTCACCGAGCGCGTGGGCTGCAAGGTGCCATTGGCAATCACCGACAAGGCAATCGGCCCACGGGCCACCGTCTCGGTCACATACGCGGGCGCCTGTGCGGCCTGGGTGCGCTGGCTCCACAGGGTGTAGCCGCCGGCAGATGCCAGCACCAACAGGGCCGCACCCCACAGCCACGGGCGGCGCCACCAAACGCGGGCCTGCGGCTCGTTGATGAGGGCGAGCACATCGTCTTTTTTCAAGGCGGATGCCGCCACGGGGGCAGCGGCCGTAGTGCTTGCTGCAGCTGCAGCTGCGGGTGGCGCTGGCGTGGGAGGGAGGAGGTCTTCAATCAGGTTCATAAAACGGTCTGCGGTAAGAGGCACATGGGGGCGCGGGCTGAGTGGGAAGCTGCGTGGTGGGCTAGGACCAGCCACCGCCCAGTGCCTTGTAGAGGCGTACGTGGTCGGCGCTGACGCTCGCCCGGGCAGATGCCACGCTGTCCTGGGTGGTGAGCAGGGTGCGCTGGGTGGTGAGCACGGTCTGGAAGTCGATCAGCCCGCTTTGGTAGCGCTGGCTGGCTAGCGTGGCGGCGGCCTGGGCCGAATCTGCCGCCGCCTGCAGCTGCTGCAGGCGCAGCCGGTCGCCTTGCAGGGTGGCGAGCGCGTCCTCTACCTCTTTCAGGGCGGTGAGGACGGTGGCGCGGTAGCTGGCGTAGCTTTGTGCCAGGGCGGCCTCTTGGGCACGCACCGTTGCGCGGGCGGCACCGCCATCCAGCAGCGGCGCAGACACACTGGCCAGCAGACTGCTGACGAGCGAGGCCCCATCGGTGAGCGCGCCCAGGGTGAGAGACTGCAGCCCCAAGGTGCCCCCCAGGCTGAAGCCGGGGTAGCGCGCAGCCTCGGCCTGCGACACGCGGGCGCGGGCGGCGGCCACCTGGTATTCGGCCGCCCGCACATCGGGCCGCTGGCGCAGGGTGTCCGCTGGCAGGCTGAGCGTCAGCGCCTCTTGGGGCAGCGGCACCGGCTGCACAGTGGCCAGCGCGTTGGTCAAGGCGTCCGGCGTCTGGCCGGTGAGCACCGCCATGCTGTGCACCATGGTGCTGATGGTGGTCTGCAAGGCCGGAATCTGGGCGGCGGTTTGCGCAACCGCCGTAGCGGCTTGCTCGACCTCCACCTCCGTGGTCAGCCCGGCTTGTGCGCGCCAACGCACGATCTGGGCAGTCTCCGTCTGGCTTTGCAAATTGCGCTCGGCAATGGCGAGCTGGGCCTGGTAGCCGCGCAGCTGGATGTAGGCCACCGCCACTTCAGCTGCCACCGACACCTGCACATGGCCCAAAGTGGTGAGTGCGGCGTCCGCATCGGCCTGCGTGGCATCGACCGCCGCGCGCTTGCCGCCAAAAATGTCGGGCTCCCAACTGGCATCAAAACCGGCCGCAAAACGGTTGCTTGCGGTGGCGCTGCTGCCGGTGCCCGCCGTGCTGCGCTGGGCCGATGCGGTGGCCGACACGGTGGGTCCCAACGCCGCTTGCTGGCCGTCCCGCAGCGCACGGGATTGCTGCAGGGCAGCGAGGGCCGCGCTGACATCGGTATTCGCATCCAAGGCCCGCAGCACCAGAGCGCTGAGCTGGGGGTCGTTGAACCGGCCCCACCACGCCGCCAGCTGGGTGGCATTGCCTGGGGCAGCGGACTGTTGCGACCAGCGCTCGGGCGCAACCAGCGGGGCGGATGCCGGGGACGTGGCGCTAGCGGTAGTGGTGGTGGCGATAGAGGCCTGGGTGCCAATGCTGGCGCAGCCCCCGAGCGACACCAGTGCGCAAACGAGGAGGCTATGCCGCCAGGCAGGGTAATAAAAGAGAGCAGATTTCAAGTCACACCCGGTGCAATCAAAGTTGCCCTGATGGTGACGGCTGCGCTTGAAATGTCTGTGCGCCGGAGGTGAAGCTTTGTAAAGCTAGCTGTCTTGTGTCAACCGCGCGGGCACCCCGGGCGGTGCGGCGGCGCGCAGGTAGTCGGCCAGGGTGCGGCCGGGCTCGTCGTCAAAACGGCCCTCCGGGCCCGCCACCGCGTGCGCCTGCTGGATGCGGTCGAGCCGGAAGCTGCGGAAGTCGTGTCGGGTTTCGCACCAGGCCGCCAAGGTCCAGACAGCGCCCCAGTAAAAACAGCCCAGCGGCCGCAGGATCCGCTGGCTGGTGCACCCTTGGGCGTCCAGGTAATGCACCATGACTTTGCGCTGGGCCTGGGCGGCTTCACGCAGCAGTTGCAGCGTGGCCTGCACCTCGGGCGCCAGCCCCACCGGCGGCGCATACAGCGCCAGGCTTTGGGCGGCGGTGCGCGCAGCGGGTGGCAGCACCGACAAAATTTTGCCCAGCGCCACCTGGCTGCTGCGGGCCAGCGCCGGGTCTTGCCAAACTTGGGCCATGCGCACCGAGGCGACCAGCGCCTGGGCCTCGTCGGCGGTGAACATCAGCGGCGGCAACTCAAAGCCCCGCCCCAGGCGGTAGCCCACGCCGGCCTCGCCCTCAATGGGCACGCCCTGGTGCTGCAGGTCGGCCACGTCGCGGTACACCGTGCGCTCCGACACCTCCAGCCGCTCTGCCAGAAACGCCGCCGTGGTGAGGCGGCGCCCGCGGATGAGCTGGACGATTTGGAACAAGCGGTCGGCACGGCGCATGGTAATTGGGGGTGTTTTAGGCCTCTAGCGCCCATGATACATGCGCAAGCCGCTATCAAAAGTGAAGCATTTACTCTGCCAGAGTACCGACCCGGTGCGCCCTGTTGCGACCGTCAGTCCAGCGCGTGCAGGCCGACGCGGTTGCCATCCAGATCAGTGATGTGGGCAAAGTAGCCCATGCCCGGCGGCAGCGCCGTGCGCGGCAAGACCACCGCCCCACCCTGGGCCAGTACCCGCGTCAGGGCAGCGTCCAGCGAGGGCGAGGCATCCAGGTACACCAGCGTGCCGCCGCTGGACACGGCCGGCGCAGTGGGGCCCTGCATCAGGGCGCCGCCGGTGCCATTGGCCCCGGCGTCATACGCAAACACGGCGCCCAAGCTGGGGCCCATGGCTTCGCGGCGCATGGGGCGGGCGAGCACGGCTTGATAAAAGGCCTGGGCGGCGTCGAGGCGGGTGGTGGGGATTTCGAACCAGCTGATGGCGTTGTGCATACCGGGTGCTCCTGGGAGTGTTGAAGAAGCCCGCATGGTGCGCACCCCCTGCTGACAACGGGGTGTCAGGAGCCTCTTCGGCAGCATCAGAAAAACATTTCTACGTATTTACACCTAAGTAAAATTTTTTCCACTCGCACTATAGTCACCCCTCCCTTTCCATGCCGCCACCGGCCGACCCACCATGCGCTCACGCCTG
The DNA here is from genome assembly GCF_005876985.1 of Rhodoferax bucti. GTDB lineage: Bacteria > Pseudomonadota > Gammaproteobacteria > Burkholderiales > Burkholderiaceae_C > Allorhodoferax > Allorhodoferax bucti. The sequence goes on along the minus strand of NZ_VAHD01000001.1, from coordinate 1,192,014 downwards.
CCCCTGACCCCTTCTGTCGCCCGCCGGTTGGCATTGCTGGCGCTGGCGGGTTTGACCCTGGTGCTGCTGGCCGTGGCCGCCGCCATGGGCGTGCTGGAGTACCGCAGCACGCGTGCCCTGGTCATCAACGGGGTGGCCGAACAGGTGCAAAGCATGGTGGCCGTGGCCGACACCGCCGACCAGATCAACCGGGGCCTGGTGCTGCGCGCCTACGCCAGCTTCCGCCGCAACTTGGACCGCGAGCTCAAGGTGAACGTGGCCACCGGCGAAATGCAGAGCGGAGGCAGCGCCCTGAACGACGACTTCATTGCTGTGGACCGCTTCACCAAAGAAACCGGGGGCGTGGCCATGGTGTTCGCGCGCAAGGGCGAGGCCATGGTGTGCATCTCCAGCTCCACCCGCACCGATGCGGGCCAGCGCTCGCTGGACATCGCCTTTGACGCCAAACACCCCGCCTACAACGACGTGATGGCGGGCCAGCCCTTCACCGGCTATACCCGCCTGTTCGGCAAGTCCTACCTGGCCCGGTACGAGCCCGTCAAAGCCGAAGACGGCCAGGTGGTCGGCGTGCTGGCGATTGGCAACGACGTGTCGCTGCAGGAGTTTGTGCTGGAACAGCAAGTTTCGAAAGTGCAGATTTTTGACACCGGCGGCATGTACTACCTGGACGCCAGCGGCACCCCGGCGGACTACCGCTTCCTCGTCCACCCCACGGCCAAAGGCCAGGGCGTGCTGGCCACGGCACCGCAGGCGGCCGGCTTTCTGGACGCCCTGGCCCAGGCGGAAGACGGCTATGTAGCCGCCGCCACGCCCTTGCTGGGCGACACCGAAGGCGCCCGCTGGGCCGTGATGCGCAAGACCCGCTCGGGCAACGGCTGGCTGGTGGCCGAAGTGTCGGAAGCCGAGTCCATGCGCGTCTTCTGGCGCAACATCGGCATCGTGGGCGGCCTGCTGGGAGCCACCGCCTTGCTGCTGGGCGGCGGGCTGTTTTATCTGGTGCGCAGCACCGTGAGCGCGCCGCTGGGGGAGCTGACCGCCGCCGTCACGCTGGTGGCCCAGGGCGACCTGACCCAGGCATTTGCCACCGCACGCAGCGATGAAATCGGCACCCTGGTGCGCAGCGTGGAGCACCTGCGCCAGAGCTACCAGCAGGCCCTGGAAAAAGTGCGCGCAGCGGCCGAGAGCATCCGCATCGCCAGCATGGAAATCGCCACCGGCAACCAGGACCTGAGCAACCGCACCGAGCACACCGCCAGCAATCTGCAAAGCACCGCCGCCAGCATGGCCCAGCTCATGGACACGGTGCAGCGCTCTGAGAATGCCGCCCGCCAGGCCAACGGACTGGCCGCCTCGGCCGAGCAGGTGGCCCACCGGGGCGGTACGGTAGTGAGCGAGGTGGTGACCACCATGGGCGAGATCACCCAAAGCTCCCGCAAGATTGCCGACATCACCGGCGTGATCGACAGCATTGCCTTCCAGACCAACATCCTCGCGCTCAACGCCGCGGTCGAAGCCGCCCGTGCCGGCGAGCAGGGCCGGGGCTTTGCGGTGGTGGCCGCCGAGGTGCGCAGCCTGGCCCACCGCAGCGCCGAAGCCGCCAAAGAGATCAAACAGCTGATCGATGCATCAGTAGACCGGGTGGGCTCGGGGGCCCGCCAGGTGCAGGCTGCGGGCGACACCATGCTGGAGATCGTGCACTCGGTGCAGCGGGTCAACCAGATCATGGGCGAGATGGCCAGCACCGCAGCCGCCCAATCAACCGACATCGCCCGCGTCAACACCGCCGTGGTGGAGCTGGACCAGCTCACCCAGCAAAACGCGGCACTGGTGGAGCAATCTGCCGCCGCCTCCGAGAGCCTGCGCGACCAGGCCGACACGCTGGCGCAGGCGGTGGTGGCCTTCAAGCTGCAATCCACACCGGCCCTGCCCCGCTGACCCTTGACCCCGAGGAACCCCATGAAGCACTCCCTTGTGCGGGCCCTGCTCGCCCTCTCGCTGCTCGCCCCCCTGGCCAGCCAGGCCCAGAAAATCGGCCTAGCCATGGCGGAGCAGGATGCGTTTTTGTCGCTGCTCAAAAACGGCGTGCAGGTGGCCAGCAGCCGCAGCGGTGCCTCGGTGGTGGCGGAAAACGCCCGCTCCGACAAGACCGCCCAGCTCAACCAGATTGAAAGCCTGATTGCCCAGAAGGTGGAAGCGCTCATCGTGGTGCCGGTGGACACCAGCGCCACCCAGCGCATCACCGGCATGGCGATGAATGCGGGCATTCCGCTGGTGTACGTCAACCGCAAGCCGGTGGACTTTGAGCAGCTGCCGCCCGGTGCGGTGTTTGTGGGCTCGGACGAAAAAGTCTCCGGCACCTTGCAAGCCCGCGAAATCTGCCGTCTGATGAATGGCCGCGGCCAGGTGCTGGTGCTGATGGGCGACCTCTCCAACGAAGCCGCCCGCACCCGCACGCAGGATGTGGAGGACGTGCTGGCCGCCGCCCCCTGCACCGGCATCAAAGTGCATGACAAGCGCATCGGCAAATGGGAACGCGAGCGGGCCCGGCTGATCACCGGCAACGTGCTGGCCGCCAGCAAACTCTCAGGCAAAAAAATCGACGCCATCATTGCCAACAACGACGAAATGGCCCTAGGTGCGATTACCGCCCTGAAAGCCGCCCAGCAGTGGACGCCGGACTTCATCGTTGGCGGCATCGATGCCACCCCCGACGCTTTGCACAGCATGCGCGAGGGCGAGCTCAAAGTCACCGTGTTGCAGAACGCCGATGCCCAGGGCGCCAAGGCCGTCGAGTCCGCCTTGCGCCTGCTGCGCAAGCAAACGGTGCAGCGCTTTGTGGACGTGCCGTTTGAGCTGGTGACGCCCGCCAACCTGTCCAAATACCTGTCTAAGAACTGAGAGCACTACCCAGGGTGGGGGCACCACAGCGCGGGACCACCGGCCTCGTCATATTCCTGCAACGCGTAGCGGGCACTATGGGTGGCAATACCACTTTGGAGTGCCTGGGGCATGTCTTCTCCTGAACAACGGGTGCACACCCGCGCCATCTTTTTCCGCTTGGGCAGCGGCAGCCACGCAGAAACCTACTTTGCCTTTCGCGATGCCGACAAGCCCGATGCGATTGCCGCGCTGGTGCTGGACGTGAGCGAAGGCGGCATTCAAATCTTGTCGCAAGCGGGTTCGCAGCTGACCGGCAAGTCTTTCCGGCTGGAGCTGCATGTGCGCGGCGCGCAGGGCTTTCAAACCATGGACGGCGGCGAGATTCAGTGGGTCTGGTCCCGCCCCGAAGGCATTTACACCCGCAGCGGCTTCGTGGCGCGGGCCGAAGGCCACACCCTGAGCGACCTGATGCAAGGCCTGCCACTGGAGGGTGAGCACGCGGTGCGCTGCGTGCTGCACCCCGTGGGTCAGATGGCGCTGGCCTGAGCGGCCTGCATCGCCGCCACGCGCCGGGCGGCCTGGGTGGCGCCGCCATAACCCCAGTCCGTGGCGGGTAGCTCCCGCACGATCACATAGCTGGCCGGCTCCAGGCCACCTCTGCCGCCCAGCTGCGCGGCCAACTCGGCGTAGGCCTGCGCCACAAAAGCAGACTTTTCTTCCGCCGTATTGGTGCCTTGGGTGATGCTGATCTCCAGCCAGGCGGTGGGCCTCTGGACTTCGTCGCCACCCACATACCAACGCGCGGCGGGTACGTCGTCGACCATCACTGCCGTCACACCGGCTTGCTTGCCGAGGGTGGAGGCGGTGATGCGGGTCAAAGCCTCCGCCAAGGCGCGGTAGCGGTTGGGGTTTTGCAGCGGTGACACTTTGAGGTGCAAGGTGGGCATGTCAGGCCTCCAGCGTGTGCCAAGGCTTGCGGCTCAGGCGGCTGTGCGCCCACGCCAGCGCTGCGTGCCAGGCGCAGTGAAAGGCCTCGCGATGCAGGCGGCGGGCTTCGCGCCGTGCCTCGGCATGCAAGCGGGCAAGAGTGGCGGTGTCCAGAGGGGTAGAACGCATGGTGTGCTCCAGGGGTGAATCGATGGTTTGAACTTTATTGATTCATCCACCCCCCGGAAACCTCTAAAAATCCACATTGGTTTTGCATAAATTGCAAAACCAGGCACCTCCACAGACAATTACCCCATGCAATTCCACCTGGATGACATCGCCCTGTTCACCCGCATCGCCCAGCTGGGCACGCTATCGGCGGCAGCACGCGAGCGCAACGTGCCGGTCAGCCAGATCACCCGCGCGCTCACCCGGCTCGAAGCCGCCTGCGGGGTGCGCCTGGTGCACCGCAGCACCCACGGCTTGAGCCTGACCGACGAGGGCGACACCTTGTTGGCCTATGCACAGCGCCTGCTGGACACCACCGCCGAGCTCGACAGCGAACTCAGCGGAAAACTCAGTGGCCCCAGTGGCTGGGTGCGCATCAGCGTGAGCCCGCTGCTGGCGGAGTGCGTCATCGCGCCCGGCCTGACCGGCTTGTACGCGCGCCACCCTGGCTTGCACCTGGACATCAGCGCCGATGACCGCATGGCCGACATGGCGCGCGACGGGATCGACATTGCCGTGCGCACCGGCACCCCGCACAGCGATACGCTGGTGGCCGTCAAACTCGGGGAGCACAGCCGCACCCTGTACGCGGCCCCGGCCTACCTCGCCCGCTGCGGCACGCCCCAGCACCCCGATGCGCTGGCCGGGCACCACCTGATTGCCAACAGCGCCAGCCCCGTGCTCAACCGCTGGCCCCGCGCCCCCGCCAGCGGGCACGACGCCCTGACGGTGCCCGGCCACACCCGCACCGACAACACGGCCATTCTGATGAATCTGGTGCTGCACGGGGTAGGCATCGCCCGCCTCAATGACCTCATGGTGGCCCCCTTGGTACGCACCGGCCAACTGGTGCCACTGCTGCAAGAGCACTTTGACCGCAGCCGCACACCGATTTACGCCGTGATGCTGCAAGAGCGCCACCGCCTGCCCAAAATCCGCGCCTGCACCGACTACTGGCGGGAATGGATTGCCACCATGGCCGAGGGCCATGTGCCGCCAGCAGCGCCCCCGGCGTCTGCCGCCGTTGAATAATCGGGGCATGAGCGAACCCGTGACCCTGATCCCCGTAGACACCCAGACCGGCGAACTGCTGTACCCGCCCCGCCCGCGCAAGCCGGCGGGGCCGACCGCCCGATTCATGTTTTCCCACCCGGCGCATGTGATTGCGCTGGGCTTGGGCTCCGGCCTGTCGCGCATTGCACCCGGCACCTCGGGCACCTTGTGGGCCTGGGTGGCGTTTATTGCGCTCTCGCAGTGGCTGGGCGAATTCGGCTGGGGCGTGCTGATTGCCTTGAGCATTCCGGTGGGTTGGTGGGCCAGCACCGTCACCGCGCGGAATATGGGCGTGCTCGACCCCGGCAATATCGTGATTGATGAGGTGGTGGCCTTCTGGCTGGTGCTCTGGCTGGTCACGCCGACCTCGCTGGTGGGGCAGGCGCTGGCCTTTGGCCTGTTCCGCTACTTCGATGCCGCCAAACCCGGCCCGGTAGGGTGGGCAGACCGGCTCTTCCACGACCTGCAAGCCGACACCGACCGCCACGCCTGGACCAAGGCCGGCTGGGGCATCATGCTCGATGACCTGGTGGCCGCCGGCTGCACTTTGCTGGTGGTGGCGATCTGGAGGTTTGTGTAATGCAGTCGCTATCAAATCAGGAGCTGCTCGCGCATGACTTATGTGCGCTAGCGGCCGATTTGATGCTAAAACACCAGTGGATGCTCGCCACTGCCGAGAGCTGTACCGGAGGCCTGATTGCCGCCACCTGCACCGACCTCGCGGGGTCGAGCGCCTGGTTGGAGCGCGGCTTTGTGACCTACTCCAACGCGGCCAAAACCGAGCTCCTGGGTGTGCCCGCAGCGCTCATTGCCACGCATGGCGCCGTGAGCGAACCCGTTGCGCGGGCCATGGCGAGTGGCGCCTTGCAACACTCCCACGCGCAGGTGGCCCTCTCAGTCACCGGTATTGCCGGCCCCAGCGGCGGCAGCCCGGACAAACCGGTGGGCACTGTCTGGTTCGGCTGGGCCACGCCTGGTGGCGTGTGGAGCGAGGTGCAGCGTTTTGACGGCGACCGCGCCGCCGTGCGCGCTGCTACGGTGCAGCACAGCCTGCAGCGTTTGGTCAACCTGCTGCGCACCCCGGACTAGCGCCCACGGCGCATTCAGCGCCTCTCGCCTCCGCCGCGCGCAGGTTTACCGCTTGCGCTTTTGCAGTGGCTTCTCGGGCGGAGCCGCATTCAAGCGGCAACCGGGCCAACTCAGTTTGTCGGCGTAGGTGGAGGTGCGTTTTAGGGCGCGCAACCCCTGGTTGAAGGCCTTGAGGCGGGCCGCACTCTCGGGCAATTTGTCGCTGAACATCACGTGGGTGGTGAAGTTGGGGGCAAAAAGCCGTGGGTGGGCACGCAGGTCTTGCACTTCGTTGTCCATGAAGTGGTGCTGCATCAGGTAGCACGCCACATTGCGCTCCATGGGCACCACGTCCAGGCGGCCACCGATCAGCAGGCGCAAATTGGCCAAGTCGTCTTGCGCCACCGCCGCGTGCAACACGCCCGACTTTTGCAAGGCCCAAAACTCCGGCGTGTAGGTGTAAGACTGCACGATGCCGATGCGCAGGCCCTTCAAATCCGCCAAGGTCTTCCAGTCAAACGGCGTGGTGGGGAAAGCCGCCTGCCGGTACACCAGCACCCACTGCTCGGTGAGCACGTTGTCGCTGATGAGAAAGCCTTTGTCCCGCTCCGGGTTGCGGCCCCAGTAGGCGGTGCCATCCCACAGGCCGGCGCGGGCTTCTTCCAGCGTGCGGGTCCAGGGTTTGAAGGTGTAGTCCACCTCCATGCCGGCAAACACAAAAGCGTTGCGGATCAGGTCGAGCGCAATACCCTGGTCCGCGCGCTCCTGGGTGGCGTAGGGCGGCAGCTCTCCGGTGGCAAAGCGCAAGGTCGTCGCATGCACCGCTACAGCCGCCCAACCCAACCATAGCGCAGCCACGCAGGTGCGCAGACCTGTCAGCCGGGAAATGTGATGGGAAGCCATGGGCGCGTCAGGGGATGTGGCAACGTTTTACCGGCCATCATAGTGGGGGCAGGGCCCATGCCGGCGCGACAGCACCTGCTTTACAAACAGGATACGCTCAAGCCCTCTCACCACTGCAGGAGCCCCCATGGCCTGGTTTGACGGATTTGAGCAGCGCACGTTCGAGGTCAATGGCGTGCGCATCCACGCACGGGTGCCCACCCACCCGCAAGGCACGCGGTCAGCGCTCTTGCTGCTGCACGGCTTTCCGCAAACCCATGTGCTGTGGCACCGGGTGGCCCGGCAACTGCAGCACGACTTCTACCTGGTCATGCCCGACCTGCGCGGATACGGAGATTCCAGCAAACCCGCGGGCCTGGCCGACCACAGCAACTACAGCAAACGCACCCTGGCCGCCGACATGGTGGCGCTCATGGACGCCCTGGGCGTGGCGCAATTCGGCGTGTGCGGGCACGACCGGGGCGGGCGTGTCGCCCACCGGCTGGCGGTGGACCACCGCGAGCGGGTAAGCCGCCTGTGCGTGATCGACATCGCTCCCACGCTGGACATGTATGCCGCCACCGACTTTGCCTACGCCCGTGCCTACTACCACTGGTTCCACCTGATCCAGCCCACACCCTTGCCGGAAACCATGATTCTCGGCGCGCCCCTGCCCTACCTGCACACCAAGCTGGGCGGCTGGGGCGGCAGCGGCACCGGCTTCATCGAGCCCGAAGCGCTGGCCGAGTACGAGCGCTGCTTTCTGCTGCCCGGCACGGTGCACAGCATGTGCGAGGACTACCGGGCGAGTGCAGGCATCGACCTGGAGCACGACCGGGTGAGCCGCGCCCTGCCCGACGGTGCCGGCCGCATTGCCTGCGACACCCTGGTGCTGTGGGGCGAGCGCGGCGTGGTGCAGCAGCTGTTTAACCCGCTGGCGCTGTGGCAAGCGCAATGCAGCGCCACCGTGCGCGGGGTCGCCCTGCCGGCCGGGCACTTCATCCCCGAAGAGCTGCCAGAGTTGACCGCGCAGCACCTGCGGGAGTTTTTTCATGGATAACGCAGCCCTGCAAGCCACGCTGCCTAGCCTTCCCCCTGGCGGACTCGCAGTGGTGGTGGGCGCCAGCGGCGGCATCGGCGCTGCGCTGCTGCACGCGCTCGAAGCCAGCGGCCTGTTTGCCAAGGTCGTGGGCCTGAGCCGCAGCAATACCCCGACGCTGGACCTGCTGGATGAGCAGAGTATTCAGGCCTGTGCACAGAACGTGCAAGCCCACGGCTTGGCACTGCGCTTGGTGATGGACGCTACGGGTTTTCTGCACAACAGCACCTGGAGCCCCGAGAAAAGCTGGCAGCAGCTGGACCCCGCGCACATGGCGCACAGCTTTGCCGTGAACGCTATCGGCCCGGCCCTGCTCATGAAGCACCTGCTGCCGCTGCTGCCCCGCGAGGGCAAAAGCGTATTTGTCACGCTGTCGGCCAAAGTGGGCAGCATTGGCGACAACCGCCTGGGCGGCTGGTACAGCTACCGCGCCAGCAAAGCCGCGCTCAACCAGCTGGTGCACACCGCCGCCATCGAGCTGCGCCGCAAGCACCCGCAGGCCGTGTGCATTGCGCTGCACCCCGGCACGGTGGACACCGGCCTTTCCACCCCCTTCGCCAAAACCGGGCTGGAGGTGCGCACGCCCGAGCAAGCCGCTCTGCGCCTGCTGGCGGTGCTGGAGGGCTTGACGGCCGCGGACAGTGGCGGCTTTTTCAACCACGATGGCAGCCCGCTGCCGTGGTGACAATCCCGAGCCCCGGCACATAAAACAAAGCCCGCGGGCAGCGGGCTTGGTGGATGTCTAGGCGGGCGTGATCACGCGCCGTGGCATTTTTTGAACTTTTTACCGCTGCCGCAGTGGCAAGGGTCGTTGCGGCCGGGCTCGGCTTCTTTGCGCACGGTTTCCACACGGGGGCCGAAGTTGCGCCAGAGTTCGCGCAGGTCGTACACCGCCCACACAGCATCTGAAAAGTCATTGATCCGCTGCTGGCTCACGCTGGGCGGGCCGTTGTCATCGAACACGGCGATGGTCGGCTCGTCGGTGTCGTCTTCGGTCAGCGCGACGATGGATTGCAGGGCCGCGTCCAGCCACTTTTCGGCTTCTTTGTCGCGCGGAGCGGCCCATTCTTCCGGCCAGGTTTCCACTGCAAACATGAAGCCCAGCGCCCACACCTGCCCGAAGGACGGCAGGTCTTCACCCTCCATGGCGGCGCGGTCGGCTTCGGGCAAGCCGGCGACGGCGCCGCGCACGTCCATCACCTCAGGGTGGTAGGCGTTTTCGTCATCCAGGCCTTTGATCTCCACGGCCAGGCCGCGCACCACGTCGTCCCAGCGGCGGGTCCAGAGCTCCATGAAGCGCGCGGCTTGCGCGGCATCCGCAAAGCCACCGGCCTCGCCGGGCGCGGGCAGCTCCATGTCCAGCAGCACCGGGAAGTATTCCTGCGGTGCAATCGGGCGACGGCAAACGACCAGCGCCGCCATGAAGCCTTCGCAGAACTCCCACTGCGGAATCTCGTCGTGGCGGGTGCGCAGGTCGTCGAGGATGGTGTCGATTTCGTCGAACTCCTGGGGGCTCAGGGTGTGCTCGGGGGTCTCGGAGGCGTCGGCAGACGCGTCATTCGGTAATGTGGTGGTCATAAACTGTGCAGACTGTGCAAATGGGGGAGGCAGGCTGGTATTGTCTCTCCGAAGGAGTCTTCCGACATGCTCAATGCGCTCAACGCCATCTTTCCCATCCGGTACACCGTGTTGGGCCTCAGCATTTTTGCCCTGCTGCTGAGCGTATTCAGCTTGCTGGCGCTCGGGGTGGGGGGGGGCGCGTTTGTGCTGTCCGCCCTGCTCGTGGCCCTAGGCGTGTACGACCTGCGGCAAACCAAACGCTCGATCCTGCGCAACTACCCCATCATCGGGCACCTGCGCTTTATCCTGGAGTTCATCCGGCCGGAAATCCGCCAGTACTTCATTGAGGCAGACAACGAGGCCACCCCCTTCTCCCGCGCCCAGCGCTCGCTGGTGTACCAGCGCGCCAAGGGCGAGCCGGACAAGCGCCCCTTCGGCACCCAGCTCGATGTGCATGCCGAGGGCTACGAATGGGTCAACCACTCAGTAGCACCCACCAAAATCGGCTCGCACGACTTTCGGGTGACCATTGGCGAGCACACGGCCCAGCCCTACTCGGCCAGCGTGTTCAACATCTCGGCCATGAGCTTCGGGGCCTTGAGTGCCAACGCCATCCTCGCTCTCAACCAGGGCGCCAAACGCGGCAACTTTGCGCACGATACCGGCGAGGGCTCCATCTCCGTGCACCACCGCGTGCACGGCGGCGACCTGATCTGGGAGGTGGCCTCGGGCTACTTCGGCTGCCGCAACGACGATGGCAGCTTCAACCCCGACAAGTTTGCCGCCAACGCCCGCGAGCCCCAGGTCAAGATGATTGAGCTCAAGCTCAGCCAGGGCGCCAAACCCGGCCACGGTGGCATGCTCCCCGGCCCCAAGGTCACCCCCGAAATTGCCGAGGCGCGTGGTGTGCCGGTGGGTGTGGACTGCATCTCGCCCGCCGCCCACAGTGCGTTTTCCACGCCGATTGAGATGATGCAGTTCATTGCCCGCCTGCGCGAGCTCTCGGGGGGCAAGCCCACCGGCATGAAGCTGTGCATCGGCCACCCGTGGGAATGGTTTGCCATGGTGAAGGCCATGCTGGAGACCGGCATCACCCCTGACTTCATCGTGGTGGACGGGGCCGAGGGCGGCACGGGTGCCGCCCCGCTGGAGTTCACCGACCACGTGGGCGCCCCGGTGCAAGAGGGCTTGCTGCTGGTGCACAACACCCTGCGCGGCGCGGGCTTGCGCGAGCGCATCAAGATCGGTGTGGCCGGAAAGGTGGTGAGCGCCTTTGACATTGCCCGCCTCATGGCGCTGGGGGCCGACTGGTGCAACAGCGCGCGCGGCTTCATGTTTGCGCTGGGCTGCATCCAGGCCCAGCACTGCCACACCGGCCACTGCCCCACCGGCGTGACCACCCAGGACCCGGTGCGCCAGCAAAGCCTGGTGGTGCCCGACAAGGCCGACCGCGTGTACCACTTCCACCAGCAAACCCTGTTTGCCCTCAAGGAGATGGTGCAAGCCGTGGGGGTGCAGCACCCCAACGACATCACGACCCACCACATCGTACGTCGCTCGGGCGACAACAAGGTGCACTCCCTGGCGCAGCTGATGCTCACCCAGTTGCCCAACGGGGCCTTGCTGAACGCCGACATGGCCACCCTGCCGCTCATCTACCGGCATGCCTGGCCCCGTGCGCAGGCGCACAGTTTTGCGCTGGCATTTGACTAGGGCGCTGCCTGCGGGAAACACCCGTTGTAGCCCCCTGCTGGCGCAAGTACATTTGGCGCCAACACCACCAATACGCCAGTTTGCCGACGGCACCCCAGGGACTCCACGCGTGCACATGACACGGTTTTTGCGCCGCTCCATCTTTCTTCTGCTCCTGCAAGGACTGCTACTGCTGGCCAGCCTGCTGCCCCGGGCCGGCACGGCTGCCGAGACAACGCGGGTGTTGATGCTCGCCTCTTACCACCCCGGCATGGCCTGGAGTGACGCTCAAATCGCCGGTGTGCGCGCGGAGCTGGATGGCATGCAGCCCCCCATCGACCTGCAGCTGGAGTTTCTGGACACCAAGCGGGTCGCTCCCAGCGAGCGCTACTACGGGCAGATGGAAGCCTTGCTGCTCACCAAAATAGGCGCACTGCCTCCGGCGGTGATTCTGGTGGCGGATGACGATGCGCTCGACCTGGCCCTGCGGCTGCGCCAGAAATACTTCAAGCGGATGCCCATCCTGTTTTCCGGGGTGGCCATCAGCCGGCGCAAGGCCCTGGAACAGGAAGACAACATCGGCGGTGTGTTTGACGACATCGACGTGGCCGACAGCCTCACGCTCACATTGCAGGCGCTACCCAACACCCGCAAGCTGGTCGTCATCCATGACCAGAGCCGCACGAGTTTGGCCCAGGTGGCGACCGTGCGGGAGGTGCTGCAACGCATGCCGAAGCTGCAGGTGGAGTACCTCACCAACCTGTCTGCCGAAGCCATCCAGGGGCGCCTGGGTCTGCTGGACAACAAGGACCTCGTGTTTGCCCTGCCCTTCAACCGCGATGCGCGTGGCACCGTGTTCACCCACGAAGAGGCGGCCGAGCTATGGGCAGACGCCTCCCTGGCCCCGGTCACCGTGACACGCGATGTCGCCATGCGGCCGGGCATTCTGGGGGGCTTTCTGGTGTCGGGGCGTGAACAAGGCGAAAGCGTGGGGCGCATGGCGCGCTTGCTGATGAGCGGCATCATCGCGTCCCCCTTGCCCCTGGAGTCCAGCCGCAGCCACGCCACCTTCGACTTTGCACAAATGCAGCGCTGGGGCATGGACGTCCAGCGCCTCCCGGCGGATGCAACCATCCTGAACCTGCCCCCCGAGCCCTTTGATGGCCTGCGCCCCCACATGGCGTGGCTGCTGGCGCTGTTTGGCAGCTTGTTGGTCATCATCGGCCTACTGCTGTTCGGCATGCACAGCCGCAAGGTCTCTAGCCGTGCCGTGCGCGAAAGCGAGCGGAAGTACCGGGAGCTGTTTGACCACAGTCCCGACGCCATGGCCGTGCGGGACGCCCTGACCGGCGAGCTGCTGGAGATCAACCCGCGCTTTCAAACCCTGTTCGGCTACACCCCGGAAGAGGCGCGGCAGATCAGCATCCAGGACCTCAGCGCGCCGGACAACCAGTTGAGCCCGGAGCTGGTCCAGGAGCGCATGGCCACCGTTCTCGAGAATGGGTACCACGGCTTTGAGTGGCACCAGCGCCGCAAGGACGGCAGCACCTTCTGGTCCGAAATCTCCATGATGCGGGTGGAAATTGCCGGGCGCACCTGCACCCTGTCCACCGTGCGCGACATCAGCGACCGCAAGCTGGCGGAGCAGCTCGCCCGCGACATGGAATACCGCATCCGGCAGATTTACGAGAACCTGCCGATTGCCGTGTTCGCGATTGACGCCGAGCACCGCGTAACCTTCTGGAACCCCCAGATGACCCGGCTGACCGGCGTCCCCGCCGAAGAAGTGGTGGGCACCAAGGACAGCTGGAGGGGCATTTACTCCACGCCCCGCCCCTGCCTGCTCGATGTGCTGGTAGACGGCGCAAGTGCTGAAGACCTGGAGCGCTACTACCCCGGCCGCTTGCGCCGCAGCGCGGTGGTACCCGGCGCGCTGGAAGGGGAAGACTATTTCACCAGCATGGACCAATCCCGGGGCATGTGGGGCCGCTACTGCGCCGCCCCCTTGCGGGATGCCAGCGGGCGCATCACCGGAGCGATTGAGACCCTGATCGACGTGACCCAGCTCAAGCGCATCCAGACCAACCTGGAAGACCTCAACCGCGAGCTCGAGGCCCGTGTGGAAGCCCGCAACCAGGAACTGCAGCGCGCCATGGGCCAGCTGGTGCAAAGCGAAAAACTGGCGGCGCTGGGCAGCCTGGTGGCCGGTGTGGCCCACGAGCTCAACACCCCCATCGGCAACGTGATGGCAGTGGCCTCGACACTGACGGAAGAAACGGCTTCGTTCAGCGAGAAGCTGCTCTCCGGCGCCGCCCGCCGCTCGGATGTGGAGAAAGGCGCCAAGCGTCTGCTGGAGGCCAGCTTGCTGATCGAACGCAATGCCACCCGCGCCGCCAAGCTCATCAATGATTTCAAGGAAATCGCCGTCGACCAGAGCAGCACCCGGCGCCGCCAATTCAACTTGCAGGCCATGGTGGAAGAGGTGCTGCACACCACGCAACCCGTTTTCAAAGGGCGGGGCGTGCAGATCGACCTGGACATTGAAGACGGCCTGGTGCTGGACAGCTACCCCGGCCCGCTGGAGCAGGTGCTGACCAACTTTTTAACTAACTCGGTGCACCACGGCTTTGATGGCCGGGAGGCGGGGCACATCACCATCCGCGCCTCATCGCGGGACGAGCGGGTGCAACTCCACTACGAGGACAACGGCTGCGGCATTCCCGCCGCCAGCCTGCCGCATATTTTTGAGCCCTTCTACACCACCAAACTCGGGCGGGGCGGCAGCGGGCTGGGCATGTACATCGTCTACAACCTGGTGCACAACGTGTTGGCCGGCAGCATCACCGTCCACAGCGAAGAAGGGCACGGTACCCGGATTGCCCTGGACCTGCCCCGCGTGGCGCCGGCCACGGTGCAAGCGCCCTGAAGGCGCTATCAATTACATAGCTGCTCGCGCAGACGCACCGAGCGCTAGAAGTCTTTTTGCCATGCAAAGCACGGCGTGGTCTTTGCTCAGCACCAAGCAGCGCTGGGCCACGGCCAGGTCGATAAAACGCTGGTCATCCGGGTCTTTGCAGCTGATGGGCGCCTTGGGCGCCACCTCCACCGTGTGCACCCAGGCATCGCGGGCCGCCAACACGGCGTCGGGCGTGAGCTGGTAAAAGGCCAGGCGTTTGGCGATTTGCGGGTAAGCCAACACACGCTCCAGTTCGTCACGCATTGCGGGGGTGGCGATCCAACGGAGCTGCCCCGCCTGCAAAGCGTCCCGCAGTGGCTGGGTGAGCGGGTCCTGGAACACCAACACATCGAGCACGATGTTGGTGTCCAGCACGATGCCGGGCACCTGCTCAGTCATTCGCTTCAGCGGCAGGTTTGGCCAGGCGGCCCTTGACCATGTCGAACTTGAACAAGCGGCACTCCAGCGGCCCGTTCCACATGGGCACGCGGCGCGACTCTTTGAGGCGCATCTTGCCCGGCAGCTTGAGGTCGGGGGTGAGCATCCAGGCGGTCCAGCCGCTGTAATTCTTCTTCCAGTGGCTGGCCAGCTGGTTGAAAAAGTCCACACCGTCATCGGTTTCCGCCAATTCACGGGCGCCGAAGCGGGCCCCCTCGCCCTCGCCGGCCACCCCGCCGATACCGATACGCTCGCCGTAGGGCGGGTTGATCACCATCACGCCACCACCGGTCTCGCTCACATCAATCGGGGGCATACGCTGCAAGGCATCGCCGCCACGGAACTCAATCACATCCGCCACACCGGCGCGCTGGGCGTTGCGCTGCGCAAAGTCGACCATGCGGTGCGAAACATCGCTGCCGTAAATCAAGGCTTTTTGGCCTGGCTCCGGCTTCACCACAGCGTCAGCCGCTTCTTGCTTCATAGCAGCCCATTCCTCGGAACGGAAGGGCTTGTACTTCTCAAACGCAAACCGGCGCAGCGATCCGGCGGCAATGTTGCAGGCAATCTGCGCAGCCTCGATGGCCACGGTGCCGCTGCCGCAGCAGGAGTCGTACAGAGGCAACAAATCGTCATCGCCCGAGGCCCAGCCGCTGGCGGCAATCATGGCGGCGGCCAGCGTTTCCTTCAGCGGCGCGTCGCCCTTGTCTTCGCGCCAACCGCGCTTGAACAGGGGCTCGCCGGACGTGTCGATATAGAGCGAGCAGGCGTCGGTGGTCAGGTGGGCGTAAATGCGCACATCGGGCCACTGGGTGTTCACATCGGGACGCACGCCGTTGGCGACTTCGCGGAAGCGGTCGCACACGGCATCCTTCACCTTGAGGGCGGCAAAGTTCAACGAGGTCAGCGGACTGTGCTGGGCCGTCACCTCAACCTTGATGCTCTCGCGTGGGGTGAACCAGCGCTCCCACGCTACTTGCATGGCGGCGCGGTACAGGTCCTGCTCATTGCGGTACTCGGTGTACGACACCAGCACCAGCACGCGCTGGGCCAAACGGCTGTACAGGTTGAGCAACATCGCATGCGTAAACCCGGTGCGCACCGCCACGCCACCGCGTTGCTTGGTGATGCAGCCGGGTGGCAAGCCGGTGATCTGCAAGATCTCCGGCGCCAGGTATTCCTCCACGCCAGCGGCGCAGGGGAGAAAAAGAGTCAATTGGTTCATAGCGCTTTGCGGAGTGAGGCGGGGGCGATCTTGAGGCCCTCGCGGTATTTGGCCACGGTGCGCCGGGCGCATTCAATGCCCTGCTCTTTGAGCATGTCGGAAATCTGGTTGTCGCTCAAGGGCTTTTTGGGGCTCTCGGAGGCGATGAACTGCTTGATGAGCGCGCGCACCGCGGTGCTGGAGGCATTGCCCCCCGACTCGGTACCCAGGCCGGAGCCGAAGAAGTATTTCAGCTCAAAGGTGCCAAACGGCGTGGCCATGTACTTGGCCGTCGTCACCCGGCTGATGGTGGATTCGTGCAGGCCCAGCTCGTCGGCGATTTCGCGCAGCACCAGCGGGCGCATGGCCAGCTCACCGTGGGTGAAGAAGTTTTTCTGCCGGTCCACAATCGCCGTGCTCACGCGCAAGATGGTGTCAAACCGTTGCTGAATGTTTTTGATGAACCAGCGCGCCTCCTGCAGGCGCTGCTGCAAACCGGCATGACTGGAACTGGCTTTGTGGTTGCGCAGCACGTTGGCGTAAATGTCGTGCACCTTGAGGCGGGGCATCACATCCGGGTTGAGCTGCACCCTGAATTTCGGCATGCCGCCCACCTTGCCGATGGGCACCACCAGCACGTCGGGCACCACGATGTTGCGCTCCACATCCACAAAGCGGCGGCCCGGCTTGGGCTCCAAGCGGCCGATCAGCGCAATCGCCTCGCGCACCAGAGCGTCACTGCCCACACCGGCTTGCACCAGGCGCTTGATGTCACGGCGGGCCAGCAGCTCCATAGGCTGCTGGCAAATAGCCAGCGCCACTTGCAAGGCCTCGATACGGTCCCACTCGCCGTCTTCATCTGCGGTCTTCAGCAAGGCTTGCAGCTGCAGGCGCAGGCATTCGCCCAGGTCCCGAGCGCCCACACCCACCGGCTCCAGGCTGTGCAACAACCCGCGCGCCACGGTGAAGTGGTGCACCAAGTCATGCAACTGCTCTTCATCCGCCGGGTGCAGGCTCTGGGCCAGCTCGGCCAGCGGCTCTTCGAGGTAGCCATCGTCGTTGAGGGATTCGATCAGGA
This sequence comes from Rhodoferax bucti, assembly GCF_005876985.1. GTDB lineage: Bacteria > Pseudomonadota > Gammaproteobacteria > Burkholderiales > Burkholderiaceae_C > Allorhodoferax > Allorhodoferax bucti. The sequence goes on along the minus strand of NZ_VAHD01000001.1, from coordinate 1,174,949 downwards.
AGCGCAGTGCGGCGGCGTCCTCGGCACTCAGGCGCAGCCCGGCGGCCTGGCGGTGCAAGTACGCCTGCAAGGACTCACCCGAGCGGGCCAGCTCAGTGGCGTCTTTCTGGTCGTCCTCATCGATGTTGTTGGTTTTGGCCTTGGCGTCCACGCCCCACTCCCCGTCGTCCGGGGTCATCTCGGTGGTGCCATCACCTTCCCAGTTGGGCTCGTCGCTGCTGGACAGCGGCGTGGATTCCTCATCATTTGTGCTGCTAGCGCTCGTACTGCTTGCATAGTCAGCTATGGAATTAGGAGCAAAATCACCTTCTTCCGATAGACGATCCCCCTCGCTCACCGGGGCATCTACCGCCTCCAGGCCGAAGTCTTCGCGCTCGGCACGCTCTTCGGTGAGTTCCAGAAACGGGTTTTCGTCCAGCATCTGCTCCACCTCCTGGCTGAGTTCCAGCGTGGAGAGTTGAAGCAAGCGGATGGACTGCTGCAGCTGCGGCGTGAGCGCTAGGTGCTGCGAGACGCGTAAAGACAGCCCTTGCTTCATGCCAAAGCGAGCCTGTTATCGGAGAGAAGGGCAATTTGCCGCCGGGCCGCCCCAAGGCAAATTCGCCCCCTCGGGGGGCAGCGACCCGCACAGCGGTGGAGCGTGGGGGTCATAGTCACATTTTGAAATGTTCGCCCAGGTACACGCGGCGGACATCGGGGTTGTTCACGATGTCCGACGGTGTGCCCTGCGCCAGCACATGCCCGTCGCTGATGATGTAAGCGTGGTCGCAAATGCCCAGGGTTTCGCGCACGTTGTGGTCGGTGATCAGCACCCCGATGCCACGGGCCTTCAGGAAGTTGATGATGCGCTGGATCTCGATCACCGCAATCGGGTCGATACCGGCAAACGGCTCATCCAGCAGGATGAAGCGCGGGCGCGTCGCCAAGGCGCGGGCAATCTCCACCCGGCGCCGCTCGCCCCCCGAAAGCGCCAGGGACGGCGACTCGCGCAGGTGCTCCACGCGCAGCTCCTGCAACAAATCGGTGAGGCGGCGCTCGATTTCGTCAGGCTTAAGCGGTGCGCCGGCGTCGTCGCGCTGCAGCTCCAGCACCGCGCGCACGTTGTCTTCCACATTGAGCTTGCGGAAGATGGACGCCTCCTGCGGCAGGTAGCCCAGCCCAAGGCGCGCACGGCGGTGGATGGGCATGTGCTCAATGCTCTGGCCGTCGATGGTGATGTCACCCGCGCTGGCGCGCAGCAAGCCCACGATCATGTAGAACGACGTCGTTTTGCCCGCCCCGTTGGGGCCCAGCAAACCCACGACCTCGCCGGTGCGCACCGCCAGCGACACGTCTTTCACGACCTGGCGCTTGCCGTAGTACTTCTGCAGGTGGTGCGCCTCCAGCCGCCCGGCGGAGGTGTCCGGGGTCTCCGTTGGCATATCGCTCACTGGCCCGCTTTCTCAGCCTGGGGGCTCATTTTGAGCGCGGCACCGGGTGCGGGCGTGGCGTTGGCAGCCACCGGCTCCGGCTTGGGCGTCAGCATGGCCCGGACGCGGCCGGCCGGTGCGGTCGCGGTTTTGGGCGCGCCATCCACCGTGAAGCGGTCGGTCAGGTTTTCGTAGAGGATGACCGCGCCCGTGGTCTCGTCCGCCAAGGTGGCACCACGCAAGCGGCGCATTTGGGCTTTTTTGATGAAGCGCACCGTATCGGCCTTGCCGTCGTACTCAATGGTGTCGCCTTCGCCCTCGATGTATTCGTCCAGGTTGTCCCGCTTCTGGCGGAAAAAGGCTTGCTGACCGGGCGCACCGGTCACCAGACCGAATTGGTAGCCCTCGGGGTCCTGGCGCACCTCGATTTGCGCTCCCCGGATCAGGATGGTGCCTTTGGTGAGCACCACATTGCCGGTAAAGATGCTGACCTGCTTGACGTCGTCGTAGCGCAGCGCATCCGACTCGACATTCATGGGTTTGTTGCGGTCGGCTTTTTCAGCCCGCACGCCTCCGGCGACGCCAGCCAAGGCCAGCAATACCGACAGGGAGAAAAGTATTTTTTTCATAAGGGCACGAAACTTGCTCTAAAAGCGCTCGGTGCATTGTACCGAGCGCTTGGTGTTGAATGCCCTTGCGCTGCTCAACCGTTGGCGTTAATTTGGCGGATCAGGGCTTGCAGCACTTCGGCCGCACGGTCGTTCTCCACCTGGCAGGTGCCGGCATTGGCATGGCCACCGCCGCCGTAGGCCAGCATCAGCTCACCAATATTGGTTTTAGAGCTGCGGTTGGTGATGGACTTGCCGGTGGCAAACACCGTGTTCTGCTTTTGCAGACCCCACAGCACGTGGATGGAGATATTGGTCTGCGGGAACAGCGCATAGACCATGAAACGGTTGACCGCGTAAATGGTGTCTTCGTTGCGCAGGTCCAGCACCAGCAAGTTGCCATGCACGGTGGAGCAGCGCAGCAATTGCTCCTTGGCTTTTTCAGCGTGCTCAAAGTACAGCTCTACGCGCTCCACCACGTCGGGCAGTTGCAGGATTTCATCAATGCCGTGGTTGCGGCAGTACTGGATCAAATCCATCATCAACTGGTAATTGCTGACGCGGAACTCGCGGAAGCGGCCCAGGCCGGTGCGTGAATCCATCAGATAGTTCAGCAGCACCCAGCCGGTGGGGTTCATGATTTCGTCATGGCTGAAGCGGGCCGAATCGCCCTTATCCACGGCGTCCATCATGTCGTTGAAGCGTGCCGGGAAGCGGCTGGCACCACCGTAGTGGTCAAACACCACGCGGGCAGCAGAGTCGGCATGGGGCAGGATGATGTGGTTGGCGCGCTCGCCGGTGTTGCGCACCGTCTCTGACTCGTGGTGGTCAAACGCGAGGTGCACGCCGGGCACATAGGGCAGGTTGGTGGTGATGTCGCGGTCGGACACCTCCACCTTGCCGTCTTGCATGTCTTTGGGGTGAACGAACTTGATCTCGTCGATCAAATCCAGCTCATTGAGCAGCACGGCGCAGACGAGGCCATCAAAATCGCTGCGGGTGACCAGACGGAACTTCTGACTCGACATAGAACGAACCCCTTGACGCAAAGATAAGGAAATTCATTCTAGCCCCGCCGTTTTGCGCCCGCGGGGCTCGCGGGCACTATCGCGACCGGCTTATGCGCGGCCGCCGCGCACGTCGGCGATCAGCGACTCCACCACCTGCAATGCACGCTGCATGTTGCCGGCCATGGAGCCGTCAGTGTAGAAGCGGCCGGCTACGCCCAGTGCGGGCACGCCTTCCACCTTGTAGGCGTTTTGCAGTTGGGCCGCTTTGCTGGCCTTGGTGGCTACGGTGAAAGAGTTGTACTGCGCCACAAACTTGTCTTTGTCCACGCCCTGCTGCGCCACCCACTCCACGATGCCTTCGGGCTTCGCGAGGTTTTGCTTCTCCGCATGGATGGCAGCAAACACTTTGGCGTGCAATTTCTCAACCAGGCCCATGGCTTCCAAGGTGTAGTAGAGGCGCTGCTGCGGCACAAAGCTCTCTTGAAAAGCGACGGGCGCACGGCGGAACGACACATCCTTGGGCAGCGATTTGATCCAGCCCTGCAGGGTGGGCTCAAACGCGTTGCAGTGCGGGCAGTTGTACCAAAAGAACTCCACTACTTCGATCTTGCCGGCGGCCGCCTCGGTAGGCGCACGCGGGTCCAAAGGCAGGTAGTCGGTGCCGGCTTGCGGCTTTTTGGCCTGGGCGTGGGCCAGGGGGCTCCAGGCCGCAGAGGCGGCCAACGCAGCACCAGTAGCCACCTGGGTGAATGCACGACGTTTCATATCCATAAGACTCCTAAGTTCGGGGGTGGGACTGGCTGCAGCCCCAAAAGTTCCAGTAGCAGGGCGGATGCGCTTCAGCGCTGCACCCGCACCAAGGCGGTTTCCAGGCCGGACTTGTCCAGCTTGTCTTTGGCTTTGTCGGCGTCTTCTTTTTTGTCAAACGGGCCGACACGTACCCGGAACACCGGCTTACCCGACAGCTCGCGCTCGGAGATTTTGGTTTCTATGCCGCTCAGCGAGAGTTTGGCGCGCTGGCTCTCGGCGTCTTCGGCGGTGCGAAAGGAACCGACCTGCACCCAGTAAGAGAACACATCACCATCCGGGCCACCCGCTTTCGCCTTGGCCAGATCGCCCAAGGGGTCTGCAGAGGCTTTGCCATCGGCCTTGGCCGCTTTAGTGTCTGCCTTTGCATCGGCTTTGGGATCTGTCTTCGCGTCAGGCTTGGCGTCCGCCTTCACCTCGGGTTTGGCATCGGCTTTGGTGTCCACTTTGCCACTGGCCTTGGCACCGGACGCGGAGCCCGCAGGCACCGAGGCAATCGGCGCTGCCGGGGCCGGGTTCTTGCCATACAGCAAGGCATTCGGGTCCCAGTTTTTGTTTTTCTGGGCTTCGGCGGCGTCCTGATCGGCGCTGCGGCTCTGGCTCTTGTTCATGAAAGGCACCGGCACTTTGGTGACGTAAATCGCCACCGCCAGGGCCGCACTCAAGCCTACCACCACGCCTACGATGAACCCGACCAGGGTTCCGCCACGTTCAAACTTCATGCCTTGCTCTCTTTTGAGGGAATTACATTTTTTGCGGAGCGCTCACGCCCAGCACTGCCAAGCCATTGTGCAGCACCTGCGCCGTGGCCGCGACCAGCGCCAGACGCGCCAGTTTGACGGCTTCGTCATCCACCAGAATGCGCTCGGCATCGTAGTAGCTGTGGTAGCTGGCCGCCAGTTCGCGCAGGTAGAAGGTCACGTCGTGCGGGGCTTCGCCCTCGGTAGCGGCCGTCAACATTTCGGGGAACTTGGCCAGAAGCAACATGAGCGACTGCGCCTGCGGGCTCTCCAACGCAGACAAGTCCACGCCTCGGAGTGCCGCCACATCGCCACCCCAGCTCGCCAACACCGAGCAGATGCGCGCGTGGGCGTACTGCACGTAGTAAACGGGGTTGTCATTGTTCTTCTGCACGGCCAAGTCCACATCGAAGGTGTACTCGGTATCGGGCTTGCGGCTCAGCAGGAAGAAACGCACGGCGTCCTTGCTGGTCCACTCGATCAGGTCGCGCAACGTCACATAGCTGCCGGCGCGTTTGCTGATCTTGACCTCTTCACCCCCACGCACCACGCGCACCATGGTGTGCAGCACGTAGTCGGGGTAGCCCTGGGGAATGCCCACATCGGCCGCCTGCAAGCCAGCGCGCACGCGGGCGATGGTGCCGTGGTGGTCGGTGCCCTGGATATTGACCACTTTGCTGAAACCACGCTCCCACTTGGCAATGTGGTAGGCCACATCGGGCACGAAGTAGGTGTACGTGCCGTCCTGCTTGCGCATGACGCGGTCTTTGTCGTCGCCATAGTCGGTGCTCTTGAGCCACAGCGCACCATCCTGCTCGTAGGTCTTGCCGTTGGCAACCAGCTTGTTCACCGCAGCATCTACACGGCCACTGGTGTAGAGGCTGGATTCCAGGTAGTACTGGTCGAAGTGCAGGTTAAAGGCTTGCAGATCTTTATCTTGCTCGTTGCGCAGGTAGGCCACCGCGAACTGGCGGATGTTGTCGTAGTCGTCCACATCGCCATTGGCAGTGAACTCGCGGTCATCGGCCTTGATGGAAGCCTTGGCCTTGAAGGCCTCGGCAATGTCGGCAATGTAGTCGCCGTTGTAGAAGTTTTTGGCCAGCGGGTTGTCGCTGTCGGTGGGCCAGCAGTCGTCGCCGGGCTTGAAGCCCTTGGCGCGCAGTTGCGTGCTCTTGGTAAGCGTGTCGATCTGCACGCCTGCATCGTTGTAATAAAACTCGCGGTGCACCTTGTAGCCCTGGGTGGCAAACAGGTTGCAAATGGCATCCCCCAGCGCGGCCTGGCGGCCGTGACCCACGTGCAAGGGGCCGGTGGGGTTGGCTGATACAAACTCCACCAACACCGGCTTGCCGCTCTCTGCCTGGTAGCCAAAGCGCGCGCCTTGGCCCAGCACCTCGCGCACCACTTCCTGCTTGGCGGCAGGCTTGAGGCGGATGTTGATAAAGCCGGGGCCGGCGATTTCAATGTCCTGCACCCACTGCTGGTACACGGGTGTGGCGAGCAATTCGGTACGCAGGGTCTCGGCCAACTGGCGCGGATTCATCTTCAGCGGCTTGGCCAACTGCATGGCGGCCGTGGTGGCGAAGTCGCCATGCGCGGCCACTTTGGGAGATTCAAACGCCGCCTTGGGGCCGGCGCCGGGGGAAAGTGTTTCGAGGCAGGCGGCCAGCGCCTGCAGAAGATCGTGTTTGACGGTAAGCATCTGCGGATTTTACGGGCCACGGAAAACACGCATTTGTGTGACTTTGTCAGCGCGAGCCGTCACAGGGGCGTTGTATGCTGATGTTCCCTCCCCCGGGGGATTTCTGCAACGGCAGCGCGTCTGCCAACTTCACTAGACAGGACTACACATGAAACACTTGATTTCTTTCTTGGCCTTGGGTTTGGCACTGGCCGTGGGCGGCGCGCACGCTGCGGACGAAAAGGCACCCACCGCCCAGCAAAACAAAATGAAAACCTGTAACGCCGACGCCAAGACCAAAGAGATGAAGGGCGACGAGCGCAAAAAATTCATGAGCGAATGCCTGAGCGCTAAAGCCGAAGCCCCCGCAGACGGCAAAACCGCCCAGCAAAGCAAGATGAAAACCTGCAACGCCGACGCCAAGACCAAAGAGCTCAAGGGCGACGAGCGTAAAAAGTTCATGAGCGAGTGCCTGAGCGCCAAATAAGCGCCCAAAGCACCCCGCAAACGACCCGGCCCTTGGCCGGGTTTTTTTATGGCCCCACCGCCAGTACCACGCCCACAAACACCGCAAATCCCACCCAATGATTGAGGCGGAAGGCCTTGAAGCAGCCTTCGCGGGTGCGGTCTTTGATCAAGGTCCCGTGCCACACTACTTGGGCCGCTGCCACCGCCATCCCCAGCCACCAAGCCCACGAGTTTAGCGCAGCGGGCAGCACCAGCCCCGTCCAAATAAGCAGGTAGAGCACATAAAACGCCAGCACCGCTGGCACGTCGTACCGGCCCAGGGTGATGGCGGAGGTTTTCATGCCGATGCGCAGGTCGTCGTCCCGGTCCACCATGGCGTACTCGGTGTCGTAAGCCAGCACCCAGAACAGGTTGCCGACCAACAACGCCCACGCCTGCCACGGAATATCGGCCCGCACGGCGGCATACGCCATGGGAATGCCAAAGCTGAACGCCACCCCCAACACCGCCTGCGGCATGGACACATAGCGCTTGGCATACGGGTACACCAGCGCCACGGCGAGCGCAGCAAACGACCAGGCGATGGTGACGCTGTTGGTAGTGAGCACTAACCCAAAGGCCGCCAGGGCCAGCACCGCCCCCACCAGCAGCGCCTCGCGGGTGGAGATGCGCCCGCTGGTCACCGGCCGCTGGGCGGTGCGCTTGACGTGCTTGTCAAACTCGCGGTCGGCCACGTCGTTGACGCAGCAACCGGCACTGCGCATGAGGATAGTGCCCACGGTAAACACCACGATCAGATGCCAGCCCGGAAAGCCCCCCGCCGCCAGCCACAGCGCCGACAGGCTGGGCCACAAGAGCAAGAGCCAACCGGCAGGCCGGTTCCAGCGGATCAGATCCAAATACAGGCGGAGTTTGGTGGAGAACACAGAAGACATATTGCTATGAAATAAATAGCTGCTCGCGCAATCTATACGGGCGCTAGCGGCACTTTTGACTCATAAATTACGAGAGCCGGGCCACACCCGGCAACTCGCAGCTGTAAATGGCGTTGCGCAGCGCGGCAATCGCCTCGTACCGGGTGAAGCTACGGCGCCAAGCCAGCACCACGCGGCGGGTGGGCGGGGGCAGGCTGCTGCCATCCGCCTTGGTGTCCTGAACCGGCAGGTATTTCACAAAACTCTCTTCCGCGCCCCGCTTTTTGGGCTCCAGCGCCTCTTTGGGCACGCTCAGGCGCGGCACCAGGGTGATGCCCATGCCGGCGGCCACCATGTGTTTGATGGTTTCCAGCGACGAACCCTCAAAGCTCTTGCGGATGCCCTCGGCATCGCTGGAGAAGCGGGCGAACTCGGGGCACACCTCCAGCACATGGTCGCGGAAGCAGTGGCCGTTGCCGAGCAGCAGCATGGTTTCGCTTTTGAGTTGCTGCGCGGTCACAAACTCCAGGCTGGCCAGCGCATGGCCGGAGGGAACCGCGGCGTAAAAAGGCTCGTCGTACAGCGGTGCCAGCGCCAGGCCGGTATCCGGAAAAGGCTCGGCCAGGATGGCGCAGTCGATCTCGCCGGTGCGCAGCATTTCCAGCAGCTTGACGGTGAAGTTCTCCTGCAACACCAGCGGCATTTGCGGGCTCTTGGTAATTACCTGGCGCACCAGCGCGGGCAGCAAGTAGGGGGCGATGGTGTAGATCACGCCCAGCTTGATGGGGCCGGCCAGCGGGTCCTTGCCGCGCTTGGCAATGTCCTTGATGTTGGCCGCCTGCTCCAGCACGCTTTGCGCCTGGCGCACGATTTCCTCGCCCAGCGGGGTCACTGCCACCTCGTTGGCACTGCGCTCGAAGAGCTTGACGTCCAGCTCCTCTTCGAGCTTTTTCACCGCCACCGACAGGGTGGGCTGCGAGACAAAGCAGGCATCTGCCGCCTTGCCAAAGTGGCGCTCGCGGGCCACGGCGACGATGTATTTGAGTTCGGTGAGCGTCATCTAGAGCCTCCTTGTTTATCAACCATGATGCCACGGTCGATAGCGTGAATCAATGAGCCACGTCAGCGCGCGTGGCCTTTGGGCTCAATGATGACCAGGGCAATGCCGCACACCAGCAACCCCGCGCCCAGCCAGAACGCGGTATCGGGCTGCTCGGCAAAAAATAGGGCGCCCAGCGCCGGGCTGAACAGCAGCAGCGAGAAGCTGCCCGCCTCCACCGCCGAGGCATCACCCGCCCGGTAGGCAAAAAAGTACCCCAGATAAATGCCCGAGGCCGCCACCGCTACCACCGGCAGCAAGGGCCACAGATTGGCGGGCACCACCGGCAACGCAAAGCCCGACAGCGCGCCGAAGGTGCACCAACACGCCACCTGGCTCCAGGTGAGCACCGCAATCGGGTGCTCGGTACCCGAGTACTTTTTAAGTACCACGCCCAGCGACGCCTCCATCAGCGCCCCGAACAAGGCCACCAGCGCGGCGGGCTGAAACGCCTCGGCACCGGGCTGCAAAATCACCAACACGCCCCCAAAGCCCACCCCCACGCCACTCCAGCGCAACCAGTGCGGCCGCTCGCCCAGCAGCAGCACGCCCAAGGGCAACATGAAGAGCGAGCCCGCCATCAGCAAAGCGCTGGCATCCGCCAGCGGCAGGTGCGACACCGCATACGCGGCACACCAGGCCGAGGTCACGATGAAACAGGCCCTCAGCAGGTGCAGCCAAGGCCGCCGGCTATGCAGCACCCGCCCCCGTGTGGCCAGCCACACCGGCGCCCACAAGGCCAGCACCACAGAGGCCTGCAAAAACAAGACCTGCTGGGGCGCCAGGCCTTGCGCCATGAGTTGCTTGTTGCAGGCATCGAGCACCGACCAGCACCCCATGGCGAGCATCACCAACAGCACGCCACGGGTGTTGCCATGCAACCCACGCCAACGGGATACCCATGCGAACCCCATGCGCTCAGACGGCCGGCAAAGTAGCGCTGCGCAAGCTGTCCCGCAAGATTTCGAGCCGCTCCTTCCAGGCGCGGCGCACCTCCGGCGGCATGCCTTTGAGGATTTGGAAGGACAGCGTGTCCCCACTGCCCTCGACGTCATGCACCGTGACTTCCAACTCGCCCCCCAGCGAGGTGACAACGGCGCCCCGCAAGGTGGTGTGCGCCGTGCGCCGGTTGGAGTGCAGGGTGATGCGGCCGGTCGCGTCCAGGTCCACAAACCATTCGATGCCGCCCTTGCCATCCAGGCCGATTTCACTGCTGCCACCGGTGAAGCCGGCGGTTTTGCGCCAGAGGGCGACTTGTTCGTCCGGCGTCATGGCGGCGACTTTGCCTTTGATCTTGGCGGCTTCGCGCTTTGCGGCGGCCTCTTCGGCCTCTCGCTGCGCCGCGGCTTCTGCTTCCTGCTTTGCCGCACGCTGCTGCTCCAACCGCTCCACCCACACCTGAATCTGCTTGGCAAAGGTGGCAAACGGCTCCGCCACCTTGGCGGGCACATGGTCCAAGCGCAGTGCGGCCTGCTCTTCGGTGCCATTAAAGGCAATGCTGTACGAGCCGGTGGGCACCTGGGCGTCCTGCCCCGGCTTGGGGTTGGCCGCCACCCGCACCATGCGGCTGGCTTCGATGCGCAGGCCTAGGGCGTCAAAGGTCACGTCTAGGGCGCCGGATTTGTCCAGGGCCGGCTGGTCGCCGTGGGCCTGCTGGCTGTAGTGCGCGTGGCGGGCCTTCACGCGGACCTTGCCGGTCTTGCGCATCATGTCCACACTCCAGCCGTGGGCCTGAAAGCGGTGGCCGCTGGGGGTTTTGAGCACAGCGGTGCGCGTCCAGTAGGCCTGCAGCTCGGCGTACAAATACATCGCGACCGCCGCTACAAAAAGCAAGCCCAGGCTCCACCACAACCAATCCATGTGTCCGTTCATGCGGTGATGTTAATCGGCAGGGCGGCTTACCGGCAGCCTTGTGTTTCCACCAAGGTGGTGCAAGGCACAAAGCGTTCACGGATGCGCTTGTAGCTGCCATCGGCCAGCATCGCGTTGAGCGCCTTGTCCAACCCCGCCACGAACTCCGGGGTGTTGGTGCGTTTGCTCAAGGCGTATTGGCCGGGCTCATCCGACGTCACCACTTTGGTACGTACCACGGCCTTGCTCAGGCCCAAGCTCTCCAGCTCACCCCAAGCGGTCACTTCATCGGCAATCAGCCCATCCAGTCGACCCATTTGCAGCATGCCCCAGGCGTTGCGCCGCACCGTCAGCGGCTGGGTGCGGGCGACAAAGTCGGGGTTCTTGATCAGCTCGTCGTACTCCGCTCCGTAGGCGACGCCGACTTGTATGCCCAAGCGAAATTCCGTGCCCACCATGTCTGCGAGCTTGTTGAATTTGTAGCGCTGGTTGGCCGCCGCGCTCATGAACAGCACATTGGGCGAGCGGTTCACTGGGCGGGAGAAATAGGCGAAGCGTTCGCGCTCCACCGTTTTGCGGGCTCCGGGCAGGATGTCGAGTTGCCCGCCTTCCAGCTCCGCCAAGCCGCGCGCCCAGGGCAACTCCATCCACTGCACGGTGCAATCCATGCGGCGCATCGCGTCCCGCAGCAGCTCCACATAGAGTCCGGTGGGCTGCCCATCTGCACCCCGGTAGGAGTACACCCCGTCTTCAAACCAGCGCGCCGTTTTGACACACGCGGCCTGGGCCACCGACAACCCCATCCACAAGCACACACACAGTCGTACACGCCAGATCCTGGTCATTTGCACTCCCTTGTTAGTTCACGCCTTGAGATATTCTGCCCGCCCGCCCAGCCAGCGCGCCACATGCTTGGCTGCCAGGTGGGGGTAGGTGTCCAGCAGCATGGGGGCCTCGGCCTTGGCCCACTCCAGCAGCTCGGTATCGGTTTGCAAGTCCGCAAAGCGCAGCATGGCCTCGCCGCTTTGGCGGGCCCCCAGAAATTCACCGGGGCCGCGAATCTCGAGGTCGCGCCGGGCGATCTCAAACCCGTCGTTGGTCTCGGCCATGGCCTTGAGGCGCTCCCGAGCCGCTTCGCCCAAGCGCGGGGCATCGCCCGTGGAATACAGCAGCACGCAGGCGGAAGCTGCCGCGCCCCGCCCCACCCGCCCGCGCAGCTGGTGCAGCTGGCTGAGGCCAAAGCGCTCGGCATGCTCAATCACCATCAGCGAGGCGTTGGGCACATCCACGCCCACTTCAATCACGGTGGTGCTCACCAGCACCGACATCAGCCCGGCCGTGAAGGCGCCCATGACCGCCTTTTTGTCATCCACATGCATGCGCGAGTGCAGCAGCCCGATCAGCACCGGCTGGCCATCGGCCCGGGTAGCGCCTTGCAGCGCCTCGGCCAGATCGGCGTGGGTCTGGGTGGCGTTGGTCAGGTCCAGCGCCTCGCTTTCTTCAATCAGCGGACATACCCAGTACACCTGCCGGCCTTGACTGATCTGGGCACGGATGCGCTCAATCACCTCGTCGCGCCGCGCATCGTTCACCACCTTGGTAACGATGGGGGTGCGCCCGGGGGGCAGCTCGTCCAGGGTGGAGACATCCAGGTCCGCGTAGTAGCTCATGGCCAGCGTTCTGGGTATTGGCGTCGCCGTCATCATGAGTAAATGAGGCTCCATGTCCTCGTGGTGCAGCTTGTTGCGCAAGGCCAGGCGCTGCGCCACACCGAAGCGGTGCTGCTCGTCGATGATGGCCAGGGCCAGGTTTTTGAACTTCACCTTGTCCTGGATGATGGCATGGGTGCCCACCACCAACTGGGCCTCACCACTCTCAATCAAGGCCAGCATGGCGCGACGCTCTTTGGCCTTTTGGGTGCCGGTGAGCCAGGCAGTAGTGATGCCCAAGGGCTCCAGCCAGCCCAGCAATTTGCGGAAATGCTGCTCGGCCAATATCTCGGTAGGTGCCATCAGCGCGCACTGCCAGCCCGCATCCATGCAAATGGCGGCGGCCAATGCCGCCACCACGGTTTTGCCGGCACCCACATCGCCTTGCAGCAAGCGGTGCATGGGAATGCGGCGCGCCATGTCTTTGGCAATTTCGGCCCCGACGCGCTGCTGCGCATTCGTGAGGCCAAAGGGCAGCGCCGCCAGCAAGCGGGCGTGCAGGGTGCCGCCCTCCACCGCTTTGAGTTGCGGGGCCTTGAGCGCCGCCCGCTCGCGCCGGCTTTGCAGCTGGCTCAGTTGCTGGGCCAACAGCTCCTCGGCCTTGAGCCGCTGCCAAGCCGGGTGGGTGTGGTCCATCAACGTATCGAGCGACACATCGGGCGTGGGGTGGTGCAAAAACTGTAGCGCGTCGCGCAGCGTCCACAAGGGCTGGCGGCCGTTTTCGTGCCGAATGATGTCCAGATCACCCGGCGCGAAGGTGTCGCTCAAATCCGCCCGCACCAGGCCCGAGAGCACCGCTTTGCGCAGATAGGCCTGGGGCAGCCCGGCCACCGTGGGGTAGACCGGTGTGAGCGCGGTGGGCAAGTCGCCACCCGCTGCTTTGAAGCTGGGGTGCAGCATGGTGCGGCCCAGAAAACCGCCTTTGACCTCGCCACGCACCCGCACCTTGTTGCCCACGGCCAGGGCTTTTTGCTGAGAACCGTAAAAGCTGAAGAAGCGCAGGGTGCAAGTGTCGGTGCCGTCGTCCACCGTCACGATGAGTTGGCGGCGTGGCCGGTAGGTGACCTCCTGGTGCGTCACCGTGGCTTCAATCTGCACCGGGTGGCTGTTGTCGCGCACCTCGGCCAGTTTGACGATGCGGGTCTCGTCTTCATAGCGCAGCGGCAGGTGCAAGGCCAAATCGATGTCCCGGCGCAAGCCCAGCTTTTCGAGGGCTTTGGCTGCGGCGGATGCCTTCTCGCTCAAAGGTGCTTTGGCTGGCGTTTTTTTTGAAGCCTTCATCAATAGTGATACCGACAGGCAATGATGATCAAATTTTCACCGTCTGCCCGATATACGAGGCGATGCTCTTGGTCAATCCGACGCGACCAAAAACCCGACAGGTTTTCCCGCAAGGGCTCGGGTTTTCCGATACCGTCAAATGGGTGGCGTAAGCACTCTTGAATCAGCTGATTGATACGCCGCAGCGTTTTTTTGTCTTGCCCCTGCCACCACTCGTAGTCGGCCCACGCGGCAATCGTCCAGGTCAACTTCACAAGGCGAGGCTCAGACATCCGCCAAGCCCTGCTCCAACACTTGTCCCTGACGGTACTGTGCAATGGAGTTGGCTAAGTGCGCAGCATTGGCCGGCGACCTTAATAAATGCACCGTTTCCATCAAGCTATTGAAGCTCTCCAGCGACATCACCACGGCGTCCGGTGCATCACGGCGGGCGATCACGGTGTAGTCGGCGTCTTCGGTAACTTGGTCTATGACCGCTTTGAGGCTGTTACGGGCATCTGAAAAATTGACGACTCGCATGGCTAGAGACTTGTGCTGTAAATTGTGCAAGTCTAAAGAGTTTGCATCGACAACTCAAGCCTCTTGCTCCCGGAATGCTCGGATTCGCTTAAACAACTCAAACACATCCATCCCCAACGCAACAGCGATCACCTCCATGGCATTGAGCGTGGGATTTGCGCGCCCGGTTTCAATCCGGCTGAGGTACGTCTGGTAGAAGCCGCAGCGCTCACTGAACGTCACCTGCGTCCACCCCTGCTCCTGCCGCAAGGCTCGCACGCACGCGCCGAAAGATTGAGCCAGAGACGTTTCCACGCTCGGCACTTTCTATGCTTTGCCTTAATTCACATACACACTAATTCGTATATATTCAACGCACGTTGGATGCGTTTTAAGAGTCGCGCCTTGGCCGCAGAGCTGGCCGTCTCTTCTCTATTCGGGCCTCACGATGGCACGAGCACACAAACCCTTTTTCAAACATTTCATGAAAACCAGCTTTACATCTGTTGTCGCACTTGCAGCGACTCTCCTTGCACATTCCGCCATGGCGCAGGACGCTGCGCCTGCCAAGGGCTATCTCGGCGTCGAATATGGTGCCGTCAAGTTCAAAGACCAAACGTCCGTGGCGAGTGCACTCGTCAGCGCAGTAGGCGGGTCCGCTAGCAGCGTCCAAGACACTGGTATCAGCGTAGGGCGATTCTTCGGCGGAATCAATCTCACAGAAAACGTAGGCGCCGAGCTGGGCTACGTCATGTCGGGCACCGCCAATGCCACCTTTTCTGGCGTGAGCCGTACGTCCGTTGCCTACTCCGGCAGTGCCTCGCAAAAAATCAGTGGCTTCGACTACTCCGCACTTATTCGCCCCAATGTGTCGACAGGTTTCAACGGTGTTTTCGTGCGAGTCGGTGGACACTCCATGAGCATACAAACCGACGTAAGTATCGTTACAGGAAGCTCCTCCGGCGTGAGCAACTCAACCACCAGTGGCACCGGCAGTCTGATCGGGCTTGGTTATGACGGGAAAATCAATGACAAACTGGATTTCCGCATTGCCTACACAAGCTACAACAACGTTGCGGGCATCAGTGGCAACGACAGCAATTTGTGGACCATTGGCCTCATCGGCAAGTTCTGACACATCCAGACCCGTTACCAAGCTGGGCATCGACTCCTTGAAATGAGCTCCAGATAGTAGTGGGCGGCAAATGCCGCCCACTACACTGTGGTGTTTGCCTGCACGCGCAGGCCCACCACCAGAGGAAGCCCCATGAAGAAACTGATTGCACCCTTGGCCATCGCGGCCACCTTGCTGGGCAGCTTTGCCAGCGCTCCCGCCCACGCCCAAAACGCGGCCTATCCGAGCAAGTCCATCCGCTTGGTGATTCCCTTCCCGCCCGGTGGCGGCACCGACATCCTGTCGCGCCTGGTGGCCAACAAGCTCACGGAGAACTTCCAGTGGACCGTGGTGCCCGACAACAAGGCGGGTGCCGGCGGCACCATCGGCATTGCCGAAGCCATCAAGGCTGCGCCCACAGGGTATGACATGGTCATGGGCCAGAAAGACAACTTGGTCGTGGCCCCTTGGCTGTACGGCAACCTGCCCTGGGACCCGACCAAAGACCTCGTACCCGTAGCCCACGTGGCCTATACACCGGTGGTGATCGCCACCGCCGCCAACTCCAGGTTCAAGACACTCGCCGATGTGGTGGCGGCGGCCAAAGCTGCGCCGGACACCATCACCTACGGCTCCCCCGGCAACGGCACCACCATCCACCTGGCGGGCCATTTGTTTGAAAAAGCCGCCAAGGTCGACATCCGCCACATTCCCTACAAGGGCTCCAACCCGGCCTTGATGGACGCGTTGGCCGGCAATGTGGATTTGCTGGTGTCGTCGGTGCCCTCGGCCATCGCCCAGATCAAGGCCGGCAAACTGCGTGCATTGGCCGTGACCTCTGCCGCCCGCAGCACCTCGCTGCCCGACGTGCCCACCGTGGCCGAGTCCGGCTACAAAGACTTTGACGTCAGCACCTGGTACGGCCTCTTCATGCCTGCCGGCACTCCCGCCAACGTGGTCACTTTGGTAAACAGCAAGGTCAACGAACTGCTGGCCAAGCCCGAGTTCAAAGAGGCCATCCATGCCCAGGGTGCAGAGCCCCAGGCCATGAAGCCCGAGCAATTCGGCAACCTACTCAAAACCGACTACGCCAAGTGGAAAGGCATCGTGCAGGCTTCCGGCGCCAAGGTCGAATAAACCTTATCACCCGGACGCATGCCGCGTCATCAGGGAGGCTGGGATAATCCAGCCTCCCTTTTTTATTTCTTTTCCTTGGAACGGGCCTGTCCGGCCCTCAAGCACCATGCCCCACCCGCATCCCGACGCAGGCCGCGTCTTCACCCTCAGCGACTTCGACTTTGAACTCCCCGAAGCGCTGATTGCCCAACACCCCGCTGCAGAACGCAGCGGATCCCGCCTGCTGGATGGCACGGGTGACACCTCGGTAGACCGCATCTTCAAAGACCTGCCCGGCCTGCTGCGTGCAGGTGACTTGCTGGTGTTCAACGACACCAAGGTCATCAACGCCCGCCTCTTCGGTGAAAAAACCACCGGCGGCAAGGTGGAGCTGCTGATCGAGCGGGTGCTGGGCGGCAACCAAGTGGCGGCCCACATGCGGGTGAGCAAAAAACCGGAGGTCGGAGCCACCATCAAAATGACCTGTGCCCCCGGCCAGGAAGACGGCCTCTGCGCCACCCTGCTGGGCCGCTGGCCGAATGTGGACGGCCCCATCTACCGCTTTGTACTCAGTAACGACAAAGGCGATGACCCCTACACCCTGATGGAGCGCCACGGCCATGTGCCCCTGCCCCCCTACATCACCCACAGCGACTCGCCCGAAGACGTGCAGCGCTACCAGACGGTGTTTGCCAAGAACCCCGGCGCAGTAGCCGCCCCGACTGCCGCCTTGCACTTTGACGAAGGCGTATTCGCCCAGCTCGATGCCATGGGCGTGCAGCGCGCGCACGTGACGCTGCATGTGGGTGCAGGCACCTTCCAGCCCGTCAAAACCGAGAACCTGGCCGAGCACCAGATGCACAGCGAGTGGTACCAGGTGCCGCCTGAAACCCAAGAGGCCATTGCCGCCTGCAAGGCGCGCGGCGGCCGCATCGTGGCGGTCGGCACGACCAGCGTGCGCACCCTGGAGAGCTGGGCCAAAACCGGTATTGCGAGCGGCGACACCAATATTTTCATCACGCCCGGTTTTGCGTTCCAACTGGTTGATGTGCTGGTGACAAACTTCCACCTGCCCAAGAGCAGCCTGATGATGCTGGTCAGCGCCTTCACTGGCTACGACCATGTGATGAGTCTCTACCGCGAGGCGATTGCACGGGGCTACCGCTTCTTCAGCTATGGCGACTCGATGCTGCTGACGCGCCGCCGTTAATCTCCCCTGAACACTGACACGAGCACCACCATGTTGAAATTTGACCTACTGAACAACGACCCCGCCAGCGCCGATGGCAGCTACCTCGGCAGCCACGCCCGGCGCGGGCGCCTCACGCTGAACCACGGCGTGGTCGAAACCCCCATCTTCATGCCCGTGGGCACCTATGGCACCGTCAAGGGCGTGATGCCGCGCAGCCTGCACGACATGAATGCCCAGATCATTCTGGGCAACACCTTCCACCTGTGGATGCGCCCCGGCCTGGACGTGGTGCAAAAGTTCGGCGGCCTGCACCAGTTCGAAAAGTGGGACAAACCCATCCTCACCGACTCCGGCGGCTTCCAGGTCTGGAGCCTGGGCGAAATGCGCAAGATTTCCGAAGAAGGCGTGAAGTTCGCTTCTCCTGTGAACGGCGACAAGCTGTTCCTGACGCCCGAGATCAGCATGCAGATCCAGACCACGCTGAACTCCGACATCGTGATGCAGTTCGACGAGTGCACCCCCTACCTGTCGGTGGAGACCAAGACCAAAGGCCAGATCACCACCGAGCGCGAAGCCCGCAGCTCCATGGAACTGAGCTTGCGCTGGGCCAAGCGCTGCCAGGACGAATTTGCCCGGCTGAACAACCCCAACGCGCTCTTCGGCATCGTACAGGGCGGCATGTTTGAGCACCTGCGCGACGAGTCGCTGGCGGGCCTGGAAGCGCTGGACTTCCCCGGCATCGCCGTGGGCGGCTTGTCGGTGGGCGAACCCAAGGAAGACATGATGCGCGTCCTGAAGCACATCGGCCCCAAGCTGCCCAAGCACAAGCCCCACTACCTGATGGGCGTGGGCACGCCAGAAGACCTGATTGCCGGCGTGCAAAACGGCATTGACATGTTCGACTGCGTGATGCCCACCCGCAATGCACGCAACGGCACCCTGTTCAGCCGCTATGGCGACCTGAAAATCCGCAACGCCCGCCACAAGAGCGACGAGCAGCCGCTGGACGTGACCTGCACCTGCTACGCCTGCGCGGGCTCCAGTGGTGTGAGTTGGGCTAACGGCGGGCGCGAAGGCTTCAGCCGTGCCTACCTGCACCACCTGGACCGTTGCGGCGAGATGCTGGGCCCCATGCTGGCCAGCGTACACAACCTGCACTACTACCTGAACCTGATGCAGGAAGTGCGCGATGCGCTGGACGCCGGCCGCTTTGGCGCGTTCGTGCAGCAGTTCCACACCGACCGGGCGCGCGGCGTCTAAGCAGGCCAACCCGCCACACGGCACTTGCAAATAACAACGGGGCCTGAGGCCCCGTTGTTATTTGCTACCAAATCTATAGCTACTTGCGCATACCCACCGTGCGCTAGAGCCCGATTTGACTTAAAGCTTGAACACCGCCACCACCTGCACCAAGTCGTTGGCCTGGCTCTTCAAGCTGCCGGCCGCCGCTGCCATCTCTTCCACCAAAGCCGCGTTCTGCTGCGTGGTCTGGTCCATGGAAGTCACCGCTTCACCGACTTGAGAGACCCCTGCACTTTGTTCTGAACTGGCGGCGCTGATTTCTCCCATGATGTCGGTGACTCTGCGGATGCTGCTGACCACTTCGGTCATGGTTTCACCGGCTTTGTCGACCAAGCTACTACCCTGCTCCACCCGCTCCACGCTGGCGTTGATCAGGGTTTTGATTTCTTTGGCGGCTTCGGCAGAGCGTCCTGCCAAGCTACGGACTTCGGAGGCTACGACGGCAAAGCCTCGTCCCTGTTCACCCGCCCGTGCGGCTTCTACTGCTGCATTCAGGGCCAGGATGTTGGTTTGAAAGGCAATTCCATCAATCACGCTGATGATGTCAGCAATCTTGCGGCTGGATTCGTTGATGCCTTTCATGGTTTCCACCACCTGACCCACCACTTCGCCGCCCTGGATAGCGACGGTCGATGCACTCATGGCCAGTTGGTTGGCTTGGCGGGCGTTGTCCGCGTTTTGCTTCACCGTCGCCCCCAGCTCTTCCATGCTGGCGGCGGTTTCTTCCAGGGCGCTGGCTTGTTGTTCGGTGCGGGCCGAGAGGTCGTTGTTGCCTTGGGCGATTTCGGCGCTGGCGGTGGCAACGCCTTCGGAGCCTTCGCGCACTTGGGCCACCACATGCTGCAGCCGGGCTTGCATCTGCTCCAAGCTGCCCAGCAAGCGGCCCAGCTCATCACTGCCTTTGACCAAGCTGCGCTGGCGCAAGTCGCCTTCGGCAATCCGGTGGGCTAAGTCCATGGCTTCGCGCACCGGGTGGATCACGCTGCGGGGAATCACCCACATCAGCAGCAAGCCGACCACCACGCTCACCAGCAGAGCGGCCAGCGTGGCCAGCTCCACCGATGTCACCATGTCTTTCACCTTCAAGGCGGCCGCCGCAGTGCCGTCCAAATTGAATTTCAAGATTTTTTCCATCGCGTCGTAGGTCTGGCGAAACGCCTGGGGCGCTTTGTCAGCAAAGTCCTTGCGCGCCAAAATGAGCATTTCTTCGGCTCCTTGCGCCGCGCCCACCGCGTCCAAGCCCACATCGATGGTTTTGAAATACGCATCCCGCTTGGCCTGGTAATCGGCAAACAAGGCCTTCTCGGCATCGGCCTGGGGATCGCCGGCTTCGTAGGTCAGCAGGGTGGCGGCATACACCTCGGTGGCTTTGCGCAGGGCGTCGTTCAGGCCAGCGACCCGCTTGGCAAAGGAGGCCGCATCCTCCAGGTCCCGCCCGCCAATGCGGTCGCTGACCAGCAGATAGTGGTCTGCGAGGTAGCCCTTCATATTGCCGAGGTTTTCAATCGCCGGAATCCAGGAGGTCGCCACCTCCCCCGACTCGAACTTGACCGACAGATTGCGGTACAGCGAATTGGCGGCGCTCACAATCGCGAGCGCCAGAATCACCGCCAAGCCGACGGTGATGCGTGCGCGGATGCCGAGGGGCTTGAAGTTCATCGTGTCTCCATCCGCGAACGGTTGGTTTAAAAGGTTTCCCAGTCGTCATCGCCACCGGCCGACTTGGCGCTGCTAGCCGGTTTGGCTGCGGCCAACTGAGGCGCGGGCTGGAAGGCTGCCGGCTGCGCGGCCGGCTTGCTGGCAGTCGCTAGGGCTGGCTTGGCTTTGGGGGCCAAGGCAGGGCGGTTCAGCACCGGCGGTGCCGGGCGCGCGGTTGCGGGCGCACGGTAGGTGCTGACACTGCTGCTGCGGCCATCGGCCAACTTGAATACCGAAACCACCTGCACCAAGTCCCCAGCCTGCGACTTGAGCGCGCTGGCGGCGGCGGCCATTTCTTCCACCAGGGCCGCGTTTTGCTGGGTGGCCTGGTCCATTTGCTGCACGGCTTCGCCCACCTGGGCCACGCCGGCACTTTGCTCATTGCTGGCCGCGCTGATCTCGCCCATGATGTCCGTCACCCGGCGGATGCTGCTGACCACTTCACTCATGGTGCTGCCCGCCTTGTCCACCAAAGCCGTGCCCTGCTCCACCCGCTCCACGCTGGCGTTGATAAGGCTCTTGATTTCCTTGGCCGCCTCGGCGCTGCGGCCTGCCAGCGAACGCACTTCCGATGCCACCACCGCAAAGCCGCGGCCTTGCTCACCAGCGCGGGCGGCTTCCACCGCCGCATTCAGCGCCAGGATGTTGGTTTGGAAGGCAATGCCGTCAATCACGCTGATGATGTCGCTGATCTTGCGGCTGGACTCGTTGATGCCCTTCATGGTTTCCACCACTTCGCTCACCACCTCGCCGCCCTGCACCGCTACGCTGGAGGCGTTGACGGCGAGCTGGTTGGCCTGTTTGGCGTTGTCGGCGTTCTGGCGCACGGCGGAGTTCAGCTCCTCCATGCTGGCGGCGGTTTCTTCCAGGGCGCTGGCTTGTTGCTCGGTGCGGGCGCTCAGGTCGTTATTGCCTTGGGCGATTTCGGCACTGGCGTTGGCCACGCTGTCGGAGCCGGATCGCACCTGGCTCACCACCCGCACCAGGCTGTCTTGCATGCCTTGCATGGCATGCAGCAGTTGACCCACTTCGTCCTGGCTGGTGCTGTCGATGCTGCCGGTCAGGTCACCGGCGGCCACATTGGTGGCAACGGCCAACGCTTCATTCAACGGCTTGGTGATGGAGCGCGCCAACGCAGTGCCAATGACCACCGCCAACAGCACGGCCAAGGCCACGGTTCCCAACATGATGGTGCGCCCGGTGGAGTAGGCAGACTGAGCAACCTCCCGCGCGGCCGTGGCACCGTTGTGATTCAGCTCCACCAATTTTTTAAGGGTTGCACCGGAGCTATCGAACAGGGCTTTGGAATCAGTTTCCAGCAACGTCTTGGCCAATTCGTTGTCATTGCGGCGAGAGGCCTCAATCATTTTTTGGTGCACCGCTAAGTACTGAGCCCGTTCTGCAGCGAAGGTGTCGTAGAGCTTTTGCTCTTCCGGGCTGCTGATGAGCGCCTCGTACCGCTTGCGCATGGCCTCGATTTCGAGCTTCTTGGCGTCTATCAATTTTTCGATACCCGCCATCTGGGCTTCGTCGGTATTGAGAACGTGGCGAAATTCGTACACCCGGTAGAACTTGATTGCCGCGTCAATTTGGTTCACCACCTCCACACTTGGGAGCCAGTTTTCGGTGATCTCGGTGGTTGCCGCATTGAGCTTGCTTTGCGCAGTTAAGCCCACCCCCACGACGACGAGCATCAACACGATCAACAAGCCCGCCGCCATGTACAACCGGGTACCGATTTTTAAGTTTCCCATGTGTGTCTCCTGAAAATTGCGCACTTATGCATTACAACAAACGAATTTTACACAAAATAATGATTTTGTGTTTTATTTAACAAAAACGGTCAGTATTCCGGTGTATCCATAGAGTTGCGCCCCAGCAATCTCTCCATCGGCAAAAAAACCCACCAGCGGCACATCGCCCAAAGCGCGCCGCACAATCTGCATTTCGGCACTGGGCACACCAAAATGAGGCCCCCCGCGCCCGGAGCAACTCACATAGATGGCTCCGGCGATCTGACGGGCCGGGTGGGGAGCCGCCTGCGCCTCGTCTGCGTGCATGGCGGCCGCCAATTCCAGGCTCATTTCCTGCGGCTCCAGCGCCTCCCGGATTTCGGCGCCTATGCGCATCACATCCATGCGAGCGGCCTCCCGGTCGCGTCGGCACAGGGCAAACTGGGCCCCTACCTGCACCTGCTCGGACACCGCAATGCCACGACGCCCTGGGTCCAAGCCAATGATGTGGCGCACCGTCACCTCGCTCCCCAGATTGCCGGTGCGGCGCACCATGCCCGTGGGCTCGGCGCTGTCGGCCGGGGCCAAGGCCACCAAGGTTGCGCGCACCGCCTCCAGGGCATGCTCCGGCTGGTCCAGTGAAATCTGCAAGTCCGCCAGCAACACGTCCAAGGCCGGCTCTCCATCGAGCGACACCACGAGGTTGCGGTCCGCCCCGGTAATCCGCCGGGCCGGGGACACGGGGCTGCAGCCC
Organism: Rhodoferax bucti; assembly: GCF_005876985.1. Lineage (GTDB taxonomy): Bacteria > Pseudomonadota > Gammaproteobacteria > Burkholderiales > Burkholderiaceae_C > Allorhodoferax > Allorhodoferax bucti. Next base: position 1,151,965 of record NZ_VAHD01000001.1, on the reverse strand, counting down.
TGGGTCACGCGGGAAATAACGGCCACCTCTTCCGAAAACGCCACGCCACTCAGGCCCCCACTGAACACGCCGCTGGCGCCGCCATGGCCGCTCAGGTTGCCATCAGCCGCCACGGCAAATTGCACACTGCGTGTGCGGCTGCTGCTCAAGCCCCCGAACACATACCCGGCGCTGGTGCGCCCGGCCATCTCATACACCAGCTCGCCGAGGTCAAACGTGCTGCCGTCGGCATGCACCAGGGCCGTGTGGGCCTCAAACCCCAGCCCCAATGGCGCCACGCCAGAAAACACGCGGTACTGGTCAGCGGGAATGTCTAACAGCATGACGGCCAACGCGGGCTCATCGAAATACTCCACGTTGTTGGCGGCAATGCCAATACCCACCGTGCCGGACCAGTCGGTGACCAGGGGCAGCTCGCCACTCAGATGCTCCAGAATGGCGTCGGCATGGGCGGCATAGTGGTCGGTGATGTAGAGCAGCGCCAGCGTGGGGCTGTTGGCGTACTGCGGCAAAGCCATTTGCCCACGCAACTGCGCCAGCACCAGTGCGGCCGCCATGGGCCACTGCGGGTGGGTGGCATGGGCGTAGGGAAACAGGTGCATGGCAGGGTGAGCGTGGGCAGCCGGTCAGCGGCCGCCGGTTTTTTTGGCAGCGGCCTTGCGCGGCGCGGCACGTTTGGTGACCGCTTTTTTGGTCGCAGCCGTGGCAGTTTTGATGGCTTCTTTGGCCAAGCCGGTAGCCATGTTTTTGGTGATGTCCACCGCCGTTTTGGTGGTGGCTTCTTTCAGGGCGGTAGCCGCAATGTTTTGGAACTGCTGGGTCAACGAGCCCCAGAGCTGCAGGGGGTCCACCATCGGGGTGGCCGGCTTGTCGGCAGCTGCCGCCGATGGGGCGGCGGGTTTAGCGGGGGCCTTGGCCTCTGCCGGCGCCTCGGTTTTGGCGGCCACTGCGTCGCTGAACGACTTGGCGGTGGTCGCCGCCGCCTCGGTCGCCTTGAGCTTGAGGGCGTTGGCCATGTCGCCCAAGTTGAAATTCATGCCCTTGAGGGTGGCCAGCGTCATTTTCTGCACCTCCAGCGCCTGGATGGTGGCGGCCAGCGCGCGAGAGTTCTGCTCCAGCCAGAAGTGCACGTTTTTGAGCTCTTCGATGCGCTTATCCAGCTCCTCCACATTGAGCGTGGGCGCCACCCAGTTGCCCAGGTTGGGCATCTGGGGGATGCTGGTGCTCGCGCCCTTGGCCAGGTTTTGGAGAAAGTCGAAACCGGGAACGAATTTGCCGAAACCGGTGCTGTCTGAATCGCTCATAAGTGCTCCATGGGCCTGCTACCGAGGCTCTTGGTGCAGCTTACCTGACGCAGATGACTTTGGGGAAGTTAGTGTTTGTGCTCCCCATGTGCCGCCGCCGAGGCAGCAGCACCTGCGGGCGCCACCTGCGACACCGGCACTTTCAGCTCTTTCTTGGTCTCCACGCCCTTGGCGTCTTTGAACACCAGGGTCAGTGGGATGGTGGTGTCCTTTTGCAGGGGCAGCTTCAGATCCATCAGCATGACGTGGTAGCCACCGGGCTTGAGGTCCACCGCCTTGCCGGCGGGCAAATCGAGGCCGTTGGTGAGGGCGCGCATCTTCATGACATCACCCTCCATCTTCATTTCATGCACCTCGGCCACGCCCGCCACGGGCGAGCTCACCGCCACCAGCTTGGCGGCGCTTGGCGCAGTCAGCGTCATGAAGGCACCAGAGGCTTTTTGGCCTTGCACCGTGGCGCGGGCCCAGGCGTTTTGCACCTCCACGGCTTGCGCATGCGCACCGGCGGCCAAGAGGGACAGGGCCGCCAGCGTCAGCGCGGCACGGGTAGAACGGAACACACTCATGGAAAGCTCCTTGTAAAAAATCAGTGGGCGTGGCCGCCAGCGGCTTGCACATCCAACACATCCAGACGGGCGGCGGGAAACTTCAGGCCGTGGGCGTCTTGGCCGGCGGCCGGAATCTCGACCCAGGCGTTGCTGCCCTTGTCGCAGCCCTGCACTACCTTGAACCACAGCGTACCGGGCTTTTTGGGCGTGGTGCCACGGAAGACGAATTCGTCCGCAAACGCGTCGGGCAGTGCGCTGTCGGCGCTCTTGGCCGTCCAGGTGATTTCCTGCACGCCTTCGGTGTACTTGGTGCCGTGCATTTCATAAGGCTGGTCGAGCTTTCCGACCTTGGTGCTCACCGCCCAGCCGGCTTTCACCAGAGGCTGCGCGGCATTGAAGCCTGCGGGAATGGTGACGGTCATGGACGTCGTGGGCGAGCCCGCACAGCCATGCCCCACACGCAGCACGGCGCGGTAGCCCGCCCCGGCTGCGGCGGCCTGGTCTTCCAGCGTTACATGAGAAAAAGCGGCGCTAGCGCCCATAGACGTTGCGCAAGCAGCTATCAATTGAATAGCAAAACGATTCATACATCACCTCTATACAGTCACCCTGTCGCCACGCAGAGGGGCGCAAGGGCAACACAACTCGAAACAGGAAATAAGCGCAGGCGTGGCCGTGGTCAGGCGCGCTGCGCAGGGCCAACAAGGCAAGCGCGAGGCTTGCCGCGTTACAGGCGGGCCGGCGGGCCGCGCGCAGGGGCGGTGTTAACGAGGCGGGTGATGAACTGCGCCGGGGGCGCAGCAGGCTGCACGGTGCGCGCCGCCATGGGTACCGGCTGAGCGGCCGGTGTAGAGGGGGGGGCCCCGGCGGGCAAGCACAGCACGCAGTCCAGCGCGTGGGCTTGCATGCCAGCCGGCAGGCTGTCGGCGCTGTCGCCGGACTCGGCCACAAACTTGACGCTGCCGGCCGTGGTGCACACCAGCGTGAGCGCCTGCGGGTGGAGCACCGGTGCCGCCACCGCCACGCCCATGGACAGGACAAAGCTCACCACCATCCAACGGACGATGGAGCGTGCCTGGCGCAGGGACTGGAGGAAGGACATGGGGCCGGATTATGTCGCACACGCCATCCGCCCTGCCATTGACCCGCATCAATGCAATGCGGGCGGCACAGGCGGAACATGGTGACCAGCCCTTGTGCAACACCCGTTTTTCCCCACCCGTTTGGAGCCCCTCATGACCCACCCCACCCCGCACACCTACCAGCAGCAACTGCTGCAACAGCGCGACGAGCTGCGCGCCCGCCTCAACCAGCTGCGCGGTGGCGAGCCCAGCCGCGCCGCCGCCTCGGCGGCCCACTTTGCCGGCCATGAAGATGCGCCCGCCCAGGCCAATACCGAGCGCGACCTGGAGCTGGCGCTGGACGAGCACGAGAGCGCCGAGCTGCGCCGCATCGATGCCGCCCTGCAGCGCATCACGGCCGGCACTTACGGCCAATGCACGGCTTGCGGCACCACCATCCCCGAAGCGCGCCTGCACGCCAACCCGGATGCAGAGCGCTGCATCGACTGCCAGAGCGCACTCGAAGCGGCCTGACCCCGCGCTCGCTGAGGCGGCGGACTGGTATTCTCAGGCGCCATGATGAATTACACCTTCGCCTCTGCGACCATCCTGCTGATCCTGATTACCGACCCCATCGGCAACATCCCCATTTTTGCCAACGCGCTCAAGCACGTCGCGCCCGAGCGGCGGCCCAAGGTCATCCTGCGCGAAATATTGATTGCGTTTGCCTTGCTGCTGACCTTCATGTTTGTGGGCGAAAGCTTTTTGCGGGTGATGAACCTGAGCGAGCTCTCCCTGCAGATCGGCGGCGGCGTGATCTTGTTTTTGATCGCCTTGCGCATGGTGTTCCCGCCTGCCGCCACCGCGGAGAGCGAAATGAAAACCGAGCCGCTGATCGTGCCCCTAGCCATTCCGGCCGTGGCGGGCCCCTCGGCACTGGCAACCGTGCTGCTGCTGGTCTCCCAGCAGCCTGACCGGCGCATGGAGTGGATTGGCGCCCTGTGCGTGACCATGCTGGTGAGCGCGGTGGTGCTGGTGAGTGCGGAGCGCATCCAGCGCATCATCGGCGACCGCTTGGTGGTGGCTGCCGAGCGCCTGATGGGCTTGGTGCTGGTGTCGGTGGCGATTGAGATGATGCTGCGCGGCATCAAGACTTTTGTGCAGCAAGTGGCCGCCGCCACCTGAGCACGACACGCCCCAAGAAAAAAGCGCTCCTCGTGGAGCGCTTTTTTTATGGGTGCTTTTTATGCTGGTTTGGCTACGCCAGCAGCCCTTGCCCATGGTGACGCAGGTGGTCTTCCATAAAGGTGCTGATGAAGTAGTAGCCGTGGTCATAGCCCGCGTGACGGCGCAGGGTCAGCGGCTGGCCCACCTGGGCACACGCGGCCTCCAGCAGGTGCGGGTGTAACTGTTCTTCCAGAAATTTGTCAGCCAGCCCCTGGTCCACCAGGATGCCGCCGGGGTATGGGGGCGTGCTTTGCGCCGCCATCAGTGCAGTAGCGTCATGCGCCGCCCACAGGCTTTCGTCCTGGCCAAAGTAGCCGGTGAAGGCTTTCTTGCCCCAGGGGCACTGGGTAGGCGCACAAATGGGCGCAAAGGCCGACAGGGTTTTGAACACGCCGGGGTGGCGCTGCGCCAGCGTGAGCGCGCCGTGCCCGCCCATGGAGTGGCCGGTGATGCCGATGCGCGCTGCGTCCACCGGCAGGTCTTGGGTGATGTGCGGCAGCAGCTCCTTGAGCAAATAGCTTTCCATGCACCAGTGGCCGCTCCAAGGCTCCTGGGTGGCGTCGAGGTAGAAACCGGCGCCCACGCCAAAGTCCCAATGGTCGGCCTCGCCCACCAACCCTGCGCCGCGCGGGCTGGTGTCGGGGCTGATGAGGGCCAGCCCCAACTCAGCCGCCACCCGCTGGGCGCCGGCCTTGAAGGCAAAGGTTTCTTCGGTGCAGGTCAGGCCTGCCAGATAAACCACTGCGGGCACCGGCCCGCTGGAGGCCTGCGGCGGCAAGAAGACGCCAAAGCGCATGGGCAAGCCGATTTCGGTAGAAAAGTGCTTGTAAAAGCGCTGCACCCCGCCGAAGCAGGCGTGCTCGCTGAGCAGTTCAAACTGGCTGGATTGCATGGATTGCGACCTTGAATTTGCTATCAAAAGAGAAGCTGCTCGCGCACATTCCACGAGCGCTAACACCCTATTTCATTAATAAATAACGACGCCGCGAATCGACTCGCCGCGTTTCATCAAATCGAAGCCCTTGTTGATGTCCTCCAGCGGCATGGTGTGGGTGATCAGGCTGTCGATGTTGATCTTGCCTTCCATGTACCAGTCCACGATCTTGGGCACATCGGTGCGGCCGCGTGCGCCGCCGAAAGCAGAGCCTTTCCACTCCCGGCCGGTGACCAGCTGGAAGGGGCGGGTGGAGATTTCGGCACCGGCTTCGGCCACGCCGATGATGATGCTCTGGCCCCAACCTTTGTGGGTGCACTCCAGCGCCTGGCGCATGACCTTGGTGTTGCCGATGCACTCGAAGCTGTAGTCGGCACCGCCGTCGGTCAACTGGACGATGGCGTCCACGATGTTCCCGCCAGCGGCTTCAATGTCCTTGGGGTTCAGGAAGTGGGTCATGCCAAAGCTGCGGGCCATGGCCTCGCGGGCCGGGTTCAGGTCCACACCGATGATCTTGTCCGCACCCACCATCTTCAGACCCTGGATCACGTTCAGGCCGATGCCGCCCAATCCAAACACCACGGCGTTGGCGCCCGCTTCCACCTTGGCGGTGAAGATCACCGCGCCAATGCCGGTGGTCACGCCGCAGCCGATGTAGCAGACCTTGTCAAAAGGTGCATCGTCGCGGATCTTGGCCAGGCTGATCTCCGGCGCCACGGTGTAGTTGCTGAAAGTGCTGGTACCCATGTAGTGAAAGATGGGATCGCCATTCAGGCTGAAGCGCGAGGTGGCATCGGGCATCAAGCCCTTGCCCTGGGTGCCACGGATCAGCTGGCACAAATTGGTTTTGCGGCTCAAGCAGAACTTGCACTGGCGGCACTCAGGCGTATAGAGCGGGATGACGTGGTCGCCTTTTTTGAGGCTGGTCACGCCGGGGCCCACGTCCACCACAATGCCGGCGCCTTCGTGGCCCAGGATGGCGGGGAAAATGCCTTCAGGGTCAGCACCGCTGAGTGTGTAGTAGTCGGTGTGGCAGATGCCGGTGGCCTTGATTTCGACGAGCACTTCGCCGAACTTGGGGCCTTGCAGGTCCACGGTTTCAATGGTGAGGGGTTGGCCTGCTTTCCAGGCGACGGCGGCACGTGTTTTCATTCGGGGCTTTCGGTAGAGGGTGTGACAGGGGTATCGGGGGCAGTATCTTCGGCGGCTGTGACAGCCGTGTTGGCCATAGCGCTGGCGCGCGTGCGCACCTCCAGCGGCACGACTTCTTGGTGGATGGCGCCGAACATGCTCACGCCATCGCGGCCTTTGACTTCGATGCGGATGGTGTCGCCCAACTTCATGTACTCGGTGCTGGGTTGGCCGTCTTGCAGGGTTTCCATGGCACGCTTCTCAGCAATGCAGCTGTAGCCGTTGGGCCAGTCGGTGCGGTTTTTGCGGGCCACGCCTTTGTTGCTGACGGTGCCGGAGCCAATGAGGGTACCGGCACGCAGGCGGCGGGTGGTAGCGGCGTGGGCAATCAGCTGGCCGAAATGGAAATGCATGTCGTTGCCCGCCTCGCACAGGCCCACCTTGCGGCCATTCCAGGTGCATTGCACCGGCAGGTGCACCCGGCCGCGCGCCCAGGCATCGCCCAGCTCGTCGGGGGTGACCACTACCGGCGCAAAGGCGGTGGCAGGCTTGCTCTGCACAAAGCCAAAGCCCTTGGCCAGCTCGTCGGGCACCAGGTTACGCAGGGTGACGTCGTTCACCAAGCCAATCAGGCGCACCGCGTCCAGCGCGCGGTCCGGCGCGCAGCCCATGGGCACATCACCGGTGATGACGGCCAGCTCGGCCTCAAAGTCCACCCCCCAGGCCTCGTTGCCGCACACGATGTCGGCCTGCGGGCCGGCCAGGTCGTCGCTGCCGCCCTGGTACATCAACGGGTCCGTCGCAAAACTCTCAGGCATCTCGGCCCCGCGGGCCTTGCGCACCAGCTCCACGTGGTTTAGGTAGGCAGAGCCATCCAGCCACTGGTAGGCGCGCGGCAGGGGCGCCAGGCATTGGGCGGGGTCAAACGGAAACGCATGCCGCGCCCGCCCCTGGTTGAGCTGGGTGTACACATCTTGCAGCGCGGGGGCGAGGTAGTTCCAGTCGTCCAGCACCTGCTGGAGCCGGTTGGCAATGTGGGTGGCGTAGTGCGCCTGGGTCAGGTCCCGGGAGACGACGACCAGCTGGCCATCACGGGAACCGTCCTGGTAGGTTGCGAGTTTCATGCCGGCATTTTCGCTGGGTTTGGCACCCCAGGGCCTTCACGTGTCTACCGTACACTGGCCTTTTGCGTTCCTTCATCATGCCCGTGGCCTCCCCCGGAACTTCCCTGCCCCCCGCCCTGACTGCCCGCTCGCTGCGCCGTGTGGCCGTGCTACTGGGGGCGGTGCTGGCCTTGCACCTCTGGCTGCTGGGGGGCTTGCCCCGTGCACTGCACTGGCCCGGCGCTGCCGACACTGCCACGGCAGAGGAGCCCCTCACGCTGAGCACCCGCCTCATTGCTCCCCCCGCCCCCGTCCCTGTGGAACTGCGCCCCGTGCAGCCCCCGGCGCCCCGCACCGACACGCCTGCCCGCCCGCCCGTAGCGCTGGACATGCAAGCGGCCATTACCCCAGCAGCACAAGAACCCGGTCCGGCCGCACCCTTAACGAGCGACGCAGTACCCGCCGGGGCTGACAGCGACACCGCCTTGAGCACCACGCCAGCGCCCACCCCGGCGAGCGAGCCTGCCGCCACAGCCCCAGCAGCAACAGCAGCCGTGGCACCGGCGCCAGCAGAGCGGCTTGCGCGCTTCGCGTTCCCCCCGCCCGTGGTGCTGAACTACGACGTCATCGGCCTGACCGATGGGCAGAAGAATGTGGTGAGTGCCGCCATCACCTGGAAGCACGATGGTGAGAACTACCAGGCCAGCCTGCTGATCACCAAGTTCCTGGTCAGCCTGCGCCAGTGGACGAGCAAGGGCGCGCTCACCGCCGGCGGGCTGGCACCGGTGCGCTTTGGGGAAAAAGGCTTTCGCCGCTCCGAGGTGGCCTCCCACTTTGTGCGGGATGAAGGGCGCGTGATCTTCAGCGCCAACTCGGCCCCCGCCACGCTGCTGCCGGGGGCGCAAGACCATTTGAGCGTGTTCATGCAACTCGCCAGCCTCTGGGCCGGGGAACCTAACCGCCTCACCGGCGGCGACACCCTGACCTTCCAGTCCATCGGCCCCAAGCAAGCCGAAACCTGGACCTTTGTGGTCTCGCCGGAGGAACACATCACCGTGCCCGGCGGCAGCATGCAGGCCATCAAGCTCACCCGCGAAGCCACCAGCGACTACAGCACCAAAGCCGAAATTTGGCTGGCCCCGCAACTCGCGTATCTGCCCGCACACATCCGCCTCTCCGAGCCCAACGGCAACGTGCTGGACATGGTGTGGACGGACAGCCAACTCCCCTGATTGCCATGCCCCTGACATCCGCAGCCCCCCTCTCGCGCCGCCTGTGCCTTTTGCTGGGGCTCTCCTCCGCCCTGCTGCTGCCCCCAGCCGCCCATGCGCAAGCCCCGGCAGCAGACGCAGCCCTCCCGTTCAAAGCCCCGGCGCCGGTACGCATTGCCTACGACGTGGAGGGTGTGATCGGCTCCCCCTACACCGGTAGCGCGGAGCTGGTGTGGGCACACGACGGTAAGCGCTACCAGTCGCAACTGCTGATCCGAAAATTCGGCCTCACACTGCAAGCCTGGACCAGCCAAGGCGCGCTGGGTGAGCGCGGGCTGGAGCCGGACATTTTCACCAGCAAGCGGCTCGGCCAATCAGAAATCAATGCCCGTTTTCAACGGACCACCGGCCGCGTAGTGTTCAGCGAGGGCACGCCGGATGCGGCGCTGCAAAGCGGCGCCCAGGACCAGCTCAGCGTATTTATGCAACTCGCCAGTCTGCTGGCCGGCAGCAGCACAAGCCGGCCAGTTGCAGACACGGGCCCCGCCATCAGCCTCCAGGCCATCGGCGACCGCTATGCCGAGCAATGGAGCTTCAAGGCCTCCAAGCCAGAGGCCGTCAAGCTGGCGGGCGGCAGCGTGCAAGCGGTCAAATTCACCCACGAGCCGACCGCCGAGCGCAAGCAGCGTCTGGAGCTCTGGTACGCGGCCAGCCAGCAGTTTTTGCCCGTACGCATCCGGATTACCGAATCCAATGGCGATTTTCTCGATTTGCTGCGGGCCGTGGGCCCAAACCCGTGAGTCGCGCGCAGAGAACGCCATTTGCTGCTACTCTTGAATCGGTGCAGATGGCATCCATGTACGGTTCATCTCTCTGAATACACCTATGCAAACGCTCTACGACTCCGATTCTTTCTCCGTCACCCACATGCTCGCCAATGGCGATGCCGAGGACCAGGCACCGGAAAAAACCGAGCGCTACCCCTTGGGCATTCCCACGCTGGCACGCCATGGCTTTGAAATCGTGGACAAACGCTCCAACAAAGAGGTGTACCTGGACGGCTCCTGGGCCGAACTCTTCCAGCAGCACATCATGGCCTGGCAGGTGAACACCCCGACCCAGGAAGAAGTGGAAGACACCCTGGAGCAATACGCCGAATTGGCACAGACGCCGGTGTCGGTGCACTGAGGGCTGTCAAATTGGCATAAGGCTGGGTGGCTAAGCTGTGGCCATCTTGCAAGGAGTTTCCTGATGCCTTTGTCCCACGTCCCACCCCGTCGCGCGTTTTGGGCGCGCACCCTCTCCGGCTGGCTCGGGGCGCTGGCAGCCTGCACCGCCTCCCTCGCCTACGCAGAACCGGGCGTCAGCCCACGGCAACTGCTGATCGGCCAGAGCATTACCCTGCAAGGCGGCAAAAACGAATATGGCAATGATGTGCAGGACGGCATCCAGGCCTACCTGCAGACTGTCAATGCCAAAGGTGGCGTGTTAGGCCGCCAGATCGTCCTGAAAACACTGGACGATGACAACAGCACTGCCAAGGCGGCGGCCAACGCCGCCCAACTCCTCGAAAAAGAAAAGGTGTTCATTCTCTTTGGCTCAGTGGAAGGCGGACCGTCCACCGAAGTCGCCAAAGTAGCCAGTGAGCAGAAGGTACCGTTTTTCGGGCCGATTGCGGGAGCCCCCGGGCTGCGCCGGCCGTTTCTGCCCATGGTGTTTCCGGTGCGTGCGGAGCACCGCGATGAATTCCGTGCCTTGCTGCAGTACAGCAAGAGCACCGGGGGCAGCAAGGTCGCCTTCTTCCGCTCGGACTCTGACAACGGTGCTGCGCACCTGGCCAACGTCAAGCTGCTGTGCCAGGAGCTGGGCATGGAGTTGGTCGCCGATTTGCCCTTCAAGTCGAATGCGGACGATGCCCGGATCGCCCAGCTGGCAGAGCAGCTCAAGAACAGTGGTGCCCAGCTGGTGTTCAACCACGGCGGCATCGGGGCGTATGAAAAGCTCATCCGCGCGGCCAAAAGCATCGGGGTGCGCAGCACCTTCAATGCGGTCAACTCCGGCTCCGCCCAGTTGGCCAAGCATCTGGGGCCGCTGGCGCATGGCATGGTGTTTTCACAAGTCGTGCCCAGCCCCTGGGAACGCAAGACGGCCATGACGCGCGAATACCAGGACGTGTTTGCCAAGTTCAAGCCGGGCACCGATTTCTCGTATGGCAGCCTGGAGGGCTACATCACGGCCAAGGCGCTCGTGAACGCCTTGCAGCTGGCGGGCCCCGAGCCCACCCGCGAGCGTCTGGTGCAGGGCATTTACGGTGGCAGCCCGTTCAACATGAACGGCTTGCCCGCGGTCTACACCCGCGAACACCACACCGGCATGAGCCTGGTGGATCTGTCCATCGTGACCACGCAAGGCAAATTCCGGCACTAAGCCCCCGGCCTGCCAAGGCCCCGTGGCGGCGGACCGATGGCCGGAACTGCGACAATCGGGGGATGAGCCAGACTTACATTCTTACGTTTTCCTGCCCCGACCGCTTGGGGCTTGTCCATGCTGTTTCGGGTTTTTTGCTGGAACGCGGCGGCAATATTGAAGAAGCGGCCCAGTACAACGACCACGATACCGGCCTGTTTTTCATGCGGGTGCAGTTCAGTTGCGGCCAGCTCACCCACGACGACCTGAAGAGCCAGCTCGGCAGCTTTGCCAGCCCCTTGCAACTGCAGTGGAGCCTGCACACCGTGGCCCAGCCGATGCGCACCGTCATCATGGTCAGCAAGGAAGGCCACTGCCTCAACGATTTGCTGTTCCGCTGGAAGAGCGGGCTGCTGCCCCTGGACATCCGGGCCATTGTGTCCAACCACCGCGAGTTTTACCAACTGGCGGCGAGCTACAACGTGCCCTTCCACCACATCCCAGTGACGGCGGCGACCAAAGAGCAGGCCGAAGCCAAGCAGCTGGAAATCATCGAGGCCGAAGGTGCCGAACTGGTGGTGCTGGCCCGCTACATGCAAATCCTGAGCGACAACTTGTGCCGCCAGCTCAATGGCCGGGCCATCAACATCCACCACAGCTTTTTGCCCAGTTTCAAGGGCGCCAAGCCCTACTACCAGGCGCATGACCGCGGCGTGAAGCTGATTGGCGCCACTGCCCACTATGTGACTGCGGACCTGGACGAAGGCCCCATCATCGAGCAGGACGTGGCCCGCGTAGACCACAGCCGCACGGTGGAAGACCTGACCACCATCGGCCGCGACACCGAAAGCCAGGTCTTGGCGCGCGCGGTGAAATGGCACAGCGAGCACCGGGTGCTGCTCAACGGCCACAAAACCGTGATCTTCCGCTGAAGCCCTGCACGCAGATACAAAAAAGGCGGCCAGTGGCCGCCTTTTTTTATGGACGCGTCGCGGTGAATCAACCGCGCAAGTGAAAGCGCCCCACCAACTGGTCGAGTGACTGGGCCTGCTCATCGAGCGATTGGGCTGCCGCAGCTGCCTCCTCCACCAAGGCCGCGTTTTGCTGGGTGCTGTCATCCAGCTGCGCAACCGCGCGGTTGATTTCCTCAATGCCGTTGCTTTGCTGGGCGGAGGCACCGGAAATTTCTTCCATGACCGCGCTGGTTTGCTGCACGGTCTGCGCCATTTCGCTGATGGTCTGGCCGGCCTTGTTGGCCAACACCGCGCCCTCCTGCACCTGGCGGGTGGACTCTTCAATTAGCGCGTTGATCTCGCGCGCCGCCTTGGCACTGCGCTCGGCCAGGGAGCGCACCTCGCTCGCCACCACCGCAAAGCCGCGGCCCTGCTCGCCCGCGTGGGCGGCTTCTACCGCGGCGTTCAGCGCCAGGATGTTGGTCTGGAAGGCAATGCCCTCAATCACACTGATGTTGCCGTGGATGGCCTGGGTGCTCTTGCTGATGCGCTCCATGGTGCTCACCACCTCGGCCACCACTTCGCCGCCTTGGCGGGCAGAGCGGCTGGCGTTGCCGGAGAGCTGGGCCGCCTCGGCGGCGCTTTCGGCATAGCGGCGGGTGAGGGCCGCCATTTGCTCCACGTTGGTGGTGGTTTTTTCCAGCGAGGCGCTTTGCAGTTCGGTGCGTTGCGACAGGTCCAGGTTGCCCATGGAGATTTCGCGGGATGCATTGGCCACCTGCTTGGAGCTGTCTGCTATGTCGCGCATGGTGTCTGAGAGCTTCATTTGCATATCGCGCAGCGAGTACAGCAAGCTTTCGTTGTCTTTGGGGCCCAGCTCAATCTGCATGGACAAATCGCCACTGGCGATGCGGCTGGCAATCGATTTGGCATAGGCCGGCTCGCCGCCGAGCTGGCGCGACAAGCGCCCCGCCACCCAGGCACTGATGACCAGCGACACGATCAGCAGGGCCACCATGATGCCCACCACCCACATTTGGGAAGAGCGGTAAATCTGCCCGGCTTGCGCAATCGTGGCCTCGGCGGATTTGGTGCGCTGCTCCACCAGCGTGTCCACAATCTTCTCTAGCTTGCGGGTGTCGTTGAGCAAGCGGGCGTCTTCGGTCGGCACATCGGTGCTCATTTGCATCAAGTCCAGCGGCTGCTCTTTGACCAAGGCAATGTAGGCACGCTGGCGCTTGGCCCAGTTGCCCATGGCTTCGGTCAGTTGCTGGCTGGTGGCCGCAGTTTCTTCCGAGTTAGAGAGGCTTTTGATGGTTTCCAGGCGCTTGCTGATATCGCCCAGACTGGTTTCAATGGCTGCGCCCAAGGTGGTGCGCTCGGCAGCGGTGGTGGCGGTGAGCAGCTGGGTTTGTGCCCGGCTGGCCCGCAGGATCAGGCCCCGCGTCTCTTCAGCCGCCTGGCCTGCAGCGTACTCGTGCTCGTAAATGTCTTGGGTAGAGGCATTGAGCCGCCCCATTTGAAACAGCGACAGCACCCCGATCACCACCGCCCCCAACAATACGCTGGCAAAGGCCAGCCAGAGGCTGGTGCGTACCGTCATGTTCTCGAGTGCGGCAATGCGGGTGCGCTGGTAGGGCGCGGCGTCCTGGAACTCCGGACTTCCAACGACGAAACCGGGCAAATCATTCACAGTAACAACAGTATTCATGTTTTCCCTCTATGGGGTTTCAAAGAACTCAGGATACTGAAATTCAGCACTTTGTGCTTGCAGAAATACCCATGCTTTCCCCGAGCTGTACGGGTTTGGCGGGGGCCCACGCAGAATTGAACTCCAGTGTGTTCTTGCGGAACAGCAAGACCACCGTAGAGCCAAGCAAGAACCGGCCCATCTCATCCCCCTGCTTGAGCACCACCTTGCCGGCGTCGTAGTGCCACTCGGTCACCTGGGGCAAACGCGGCGGGTTCACCACACCGTGCCAGACCGTGGCCATGCTGCCGACCACGGTGGCACCCACCAGCGTCAACACAAACTCGCCATGCGGGGAATCGAACACGCACACCACCCGCTCGTTGCGGGCAAACAAACCCGGCACACCGCGTGCGGTAGTGGGATTCACCGAAAACAGATCGCCCGGCACATAAATCATGCGGCGCAGCTCGCCATCGCAAGGCATGTGGATGCGGTGGTAGTCGCGCGGGCTGAGGTAAATGGTGGCAAAGGTGCCGTGGTCAAACTGGGCGGCCAGCTGCGCATCGCCCCCGACCAGAGCTGTGCTGCTGTAGTGGTGGCCTTTGGCCTGGAAGATTTGGTCTTTGTCGATGGCACCGAACTGGCTGATCGCGCCGTCCACCGGGCACACAAATGGCGCTGCTGCCAGCGGACGGGCCCCGTCTTTCAGCGCGCGGGTGAAAAATTCGTTGAACGTCGCGTAGGCAGCAGGATCGGGGTTGGCCGCCTCGGCCATGTTGACCCGGTACTTCCCGATGAACCAACGGATCAGCGCGGTAGTGGCCTTGCCGCCACGGGCACCGGCAACCAGACCGGCAAAGGCGGTCAGGGCTTTTTTGGGGAGAAGGTACTGCGGCAGTACAGCAAGGGCGTCGGACACAGGGGGTCTCCCGGGAGAAAAAGAGGGCCATTCTACTGACGCCCCCCTTGCGCAAACTGCTTGTTTTCCCTTGGTAATGGCATCATGGCGACATGAGCGCCTCCCGCATTCCCCCCATCCAATGCCTGTTGACCTTTGAAGCCCTGGCGCGCCTGCGCTCGGTCACACTGGCCGCCGAAGAGCTGTTTGTCACGCCCAGTGCGGTCAGCCACCGGGTACGGCAGCTGGAGCAAATCATCGGCACCAAGCTGTTCGGCCGGGCGGACTTTTCGCTCACCACCGAGGGCAGCGAGTACCTGGCTCATGTGCGCGAGGGGCTGACCATCCTGCAAAAATTCCCCAGCGCGGCGGCGGCACCGGGCAAGCGCAAGCTGCGGCTGGCGGTCACGCCCACGTTTTCGCGCTCCATCCTCATCCCGCGCCTGCGCCAATTCACCGACGCCTACCCCGAGATCGACCTGACGCTGCAGGTCTCCATCCCCCTGCTCGACGTAGTGGCCGAGGACGCCGACCTGATGGTGCGCTTTGGCGCCGGCCGCTATGCCGACATGGAGCACACCCTGCTGATGAAAGACGAGGTCACCCCCTTGGCCTCGCCCGCCTTTGTGCGGGAGCATGGCCCCTTTGAAACCCCACAAGACCTCGCCAACCTGCCCCTGCTGCGCAGCCCGCTGGAGCCCTGGCGCACCTGGTTTGCCGCCAACGGGTTGGACTGGCCGGAGCCGGTGGAGGGCTCGCAGTTCAACGACATCGGCCTCATGTGCGACGGCGCTGCCGCCGGCATGGGGGCCGGCCTGGTGCGCCTCAAGCTCGCCGCCCACTGGCTCGAGAACGGCTCGCTGGTGCGGCTGTACGACCACAACGCCCCCAGCCCCCACGCCCACTACCTGTGCTGGCGCACCGGCGCGATGGACCGCTGGGAGGTCGCCGCCTTTGCCGAGTGGCTCAAAAAAGCCGTGGCCTGAGCCAGGCCCGCCCTACACCGCTGGCGGCCAGCGCTTTTCACGCGGAGCTGCAAGTTTCTTCACACCGCGGAGCGCCGCTTTCTTTTAGAGTGAGACTCTCCGCAGCCGTCCCCGGAAATCCGTATGAATGCCCCTCTTGCCCCTACCGCCCAGGAAATGCTACAAAAAAGAGAGCTGCTCGCGCAGATCCTGCCTGCGCTAGAGGCCTATTTTCCCAAGCATGCGCTGCTGTACCAGACTGAAGACACCACACCCTACGAGTGCGACGGCCTGACCGCCTACCGCCAGCGCCCCCTGCTGGTGGCCTTGCCGGAAACCGAAGACCAGGTCGCCGCAGTGCTCAAAGCCTGCCACCGCCTGAACGTGCCGGTGGTGGCACGCGGTGCGGGCACCGGGCTCTCGGGTGGGGCCATGCCCCATGCGCTGGGGGTGACCTTGTCGCTGGCCAAGTTCAACAAAATTCTGAAAGTGGACGCACGCAGCCGCACGGCGGTGGTGCAGTGCGGCGTGCGCAACTTGGCCATCAGCGAAGCGGCGGCCCCCCATGGCCTGTACTACGCCCCCGACCCCAGCAGCCAGATTGCCTGCACCATTGGCGGCAACGTGGCCGAGAACTCGGGCGGCGTGCACTGCCTCAAATACGGCCTCACACTGCCCAATGTGCTCAAAGTGCGCGGCTTCACCATGGAGGGGGAGCCCATCGAGTTTGGCGGCGACGCGCTGGACACCCCCGGCTACGACCTGATGAGTGTGGTGGTCGGCAGCGAAGGCATGCTCGCCGTGACCACCGAAGTCACCGTGAAACTGGTGCCCAAGCCCCAGCTGGCCCGCTGCATCATGGCCAGCTTTGACGACCTGCGCAAAGCGGGCGACGCGGTGGCGGCGGTGATTGCCGCTGGCATCATCCCCGCCGGGCTGGAGATGATGGACAAGCCCATGACCGCGGCGGTGGAAGACTTTGTGCACGCGGGCTACGACCTGAGTGCCGAAGCCATTCTGCTGTGCGAGAGCGACGGCACCCCCGAAGAGGTGGAAGAAGAAATCGGCCGCATGAGCGAGGTGCTACGCGGCGCCGGCGCCACCGGCATTGCGGTGAGCAACAGCGAGGCCGAGCGCCTGCGCTTCTGGAGCGGGCGCAAAAACGCCTTCCCCGCCAGCGGCCGCATCAGCCCCGACTACATGTGCATGGACAGCACCATTCCCCGCGCACGGCTGGCCGACATCCTGCTGGCGATTGCGGAGATGGAGAAAAAATACCAGCTGCGCTGCGCCAACGTGTTCCACGCGGGCGACGGCAATCTGCACCCGCTCATCATGTTTGATGCCAACGACCCCGACCAGCTGCACCGCTGCGAGCTGTTTGGTGCCGACATTCTGGAAACCAGCGTGGCCATGGGCGGCACGGTGACCGGCGAACACGGCGTGGGCGTGGAAAAGCTCAACAGCATGTGCGTGCAGTTCAGCGCGGAAGAAAACGCGCAGATGTTTGCCCTCAAGGAAGCCTTTGACCCGAAAAGTCTGCTCAACCCCGGCAAGGTGATTCCCACCCTGCACCGCTGCGCCGAATACGGCAAAGAGCTGGTGCGCGGCGGCAAGATCAAGCACCCGGACCTGCCCCGGTTCTAGCCCCATGCAAGGTTTGCGCGGATTGGCATGGCTGCTGGTGATTCAAAGCGCCGGCGAACTGCTGGCGCGTGCCTTGCACCTGCCGTTTCCCGGCCCGGTGGTGGGCATGGTGCTCTTGCTGGGCGCGCTGCGCTGGCAGGTGGTGCGTGAGCCGGTGAGCGAATGCGCAGGCTTTTTGCTCAACCACCTCTCGCTGCTGTTCATTCCGGTGGGGGTGGGCGTGATGACGCACTTGCACCTGCTCAGCCAGTACGGCGGGCGCATTGCCGTAGTGCTGGTGCTGTCCACCTGGATCGGCATGGCGGTGAGCGCACTCACCCTCTACGCCCTGAATCGCGGCGATAGCCCACCCGAGAACCCGCCCCATGTCTGAAGTGGTGGCCCTCTGGGTCTACCTGTCGGCCACGCCACTGTTCGGGCTGACGGCCACCCTCAGCGTGTATGTGCTGGCGCATGCGCTCTACCTGCGCAGCGGCCAGGCGGCTTGGGCCAACCCGGTGCTGTGGAGCGTGGTCACGCTGGCGGGCTTGCTGCTGGCCACCGGCACGTCGTACCCGGGCTATTTTTCAGGCGCGCAGTTCATCCACTTTTTGCTGGGGCCGGCGGTGGTCGCACTGGGCTGGCCTCTGTGGCAGCGGCGGACGGAGGTGCGCCAGCGCTGGGGGCGCCTGCTACTGGCGGCGTTGCTGGGTGGCGGTGCGGCCAGCGGGTCGGCACTTGCGCTGAGCTGGGCGCTGGACTTGCCGCAGGAGGTGCTACTCTCCATGGCGCCCAAGTCGGTCACCGCGCCGGTGGCGATGGGGATTGCCGAAAAAATCGGCGGCATCCCGGCCCTCTCTGCCGTGTTTGCCATGTTGACCGGCTTGATCGGCGCCTTGAGTGCCAAAGCCCTCTTCACCCTGCTGCGGCTGCCCTACACCCCGTCCGGCTGGGCCGCCCGTGGTTTTGCGCTAGGCACCGCATCACACGGCATTGGCGCCGCGCGGGCTTTGCAAGTGAACCCGGATGCAGGCGCCTACGCCGGACTGGCGCTGGGGCTGCAGGTGGTGCTGGCGGCCTTGTTGCTGCCCTTGTTTTTCCGCTGAAGCCCTGTAGGCAGCGCACTCAAAATTTGGAGCTGATCACAAAGTTGATCGCACCCGACTCGCCCACGAAGGCCTGGTACTGGAACGACTGGCCGGCCGCGGTGGTGTACACCGAGCGCCACTGCGCCATCAGGCTTTTGCCGCTGGGGTCGTAGGCCAGCTCCAAGGGGCTGTGGCTGAACGACGTGAGCGCCACGCCCAGCTTTTTGCGCCCGCCATCGTGCCGGGTGTCAAAAGCCACCAAGGTGTTTTGCAGAGAGAGTTCGATGGACTTGCGGTCAGAGTCTGCCTTGGCGAGCAAGCCGCGGTCCGACTGGTTGAGCGAGGGCGCGGCGCCGGAGGGCAGCTTGTTGAGTGAGATCAGCTCTTGCCCGCACACCGGCCCCGGCAGGGCGGCACAGCAGAAGGATGCGAAGACAACAGCTCTCATGGCGCACTCCTGACACGAGCAGAGACCTAGTGTGGCACAAGCCCACCGGCTTGAAAAGCCGAAAAAGCCCCCTCTTCCCCGTCATCTTCCCTATCAAAAAGAGCCCTAGCGCTCTAGAAATATGCGCAAACAGCTATCAAAACAATAGCAAATCAGATCAAGAACCCGCGCACCGGGTCGTCGGGCCCGCGCTGCAGCCAGTTGGTCGACGCGTACTGCGTGCCGGCATCGGTCGCGTGCAGCGTGTAGGCGTGGCGCGACACCGCCGAGCGGTTGGGCGCGCTGTAGTGCGGCAGCAGGCCATGGAAGACCACCAGCGCGCCGGCCTTCACTTCCAGCGGTATCGCATTCACATTGCTCGCAGGCCAGGGCGTGGCGTCGAGCTTCTTCATGGTGATGGTGTCGCCACGGCGCTCGAAGCGCTCGCGCAGCACGCCGCGCGGGCCGCGGTGACCGCCGGGTTCGGTCCACAGGCAGCCGTTGGCCAGCGTGGCGTCTTCCAACGCAAACCAGAAGGTGGTCACGCTGATGGGCGTGGTATCAAAAAACGTGGCGTCCTGGTGCCAGCCCACTTCGCCGCCAATGCCGGGCTGCTTGAAGATGTACATGGACTGCCAGACCTGCGGCCGGGTCAGCCCCACGTCGGCCGCCACTTCGGCCAGCGCGGCGCCGTGGCTGAAGGCCTCGAACACCGGATCCTGGTCGTGCAGCGCGTGACCGATTTTGTTGATGGACAGGGCCTTGGCCTGGCGCAGCTCGCCGTCCGGCCCGAAAGCCTCTTCCTCAAAAAAGCAGCTGACGCGGTTGGCCGAATCGAGAAAGTAGCGGTCCACCTGGCGCACCTGGTCGTTGGTGGTGAAGATGGTTTTGCTCTCGTTCGGGTCAAAGGCGTCAACGATGGCCTCGGCCCGGGCGCGCACGGCAGCGATCTCGGCGGCGGACTTGAAGTTCGGCAGGATGAGGAAGCCATCCTCGTGGTAGCGGGTTTTCTGGTCTTCGATCAACATGGGCTATGCAAAGTGGGGCTGTGGCAATAGCGTTTCAGTATAGACAGCCGGGGCACAAACCGGAGCAATTCGGATACGCTTGTGCGCAGGAGACCGTTAGCCCATGAACCTCACCCCCCTGATCCAGCTCACCCGTGGCGGCACGCCCGAATGCCTGCACTTTGGCGCCGTGGCCGTCGTCAACCGCGCCGGCCAGCTCAAAGCCTTTGCGGGTGACCCGCACCTGGTTACCTTTACCCGCTCCACCCTCAAGGCACTGCAAGCCCTGCCCTTTGTGGAAGCGGGCGGCCCTGCGCAGTTTGGCTTTACCCAGGCGGAGAACGCATTGCTGTGCGCCAGCCACAACGGCGAAGCCATGCATGTGGATGGCGCGAACAGCATGCTGGCCAAGGCGGGCCACACCTACAAGACGCTGCGTTGCGGCTGCCATGTGCCGCTGCTGTTTAGCTACTTTGACAAGGGCGCGCCAGAAGGCCTGGCGGTCACCGAGGCGCACAACAACTGCAGCGGCAAGCACGCAGGCTTTGTGGCCTATTGCGTGCAGCACGGCCTGCCGCTGGACGACTACACCGCAGCCGACCACCCGCTGCAGCAGGCCATAGCGCGCGATGTGGCGCGTGCCGTGGGCATGGACGTGCAGGACATGCCGCGTGGCATTGACGGCTGCTCGGCACCCAACTTCGCGATGCCCCTCTCCAAACTCGCACGCGGTTACGCACGCCTGGCCAGCGGCGCGCAAGACGCTGAGTTTGGCGCCAGCTTTGCACTGCTGAGCGAGGCCATGACCGCCCACCCCGAGATGGTGAGCGGCACCGGCCGCAACGACCTGGATTTCATGCGGGTGGGCCGGGGCGACTGGGTCAGCAAGGTGGGCGCGGACGGCGTGCAGGTGGTGGGCAGCAAGAGCCGCGGCGAGGCCTTTGCGCTCAAGATCATTGACGGCAACAAGCCCGCGCTGTTTGCGGCCAGCGTGGAGATCCTGGACCAACTGGGCTGGCTAGACGATGCGCAACGCGCCGCACTGCGACCCTGGCGCGCGGCCGAAATTCGCAACGCGCGCGGCCTGCTGGTGGGCGAGCGGCTCCCTGTCTTCCAACTGGAGACCCCATGAACACCAAGATCAGCCTCATAGGCGCGCCCACCGACATTGGCGCGGGCAGCCGCGGTGCCAGCATGGGGCCCGAAGCCCTGCGCGTGGCCAACATCACCAGCGTGCTGCAGGGCCATGGGCTGGAGGTACTGGACAAAGGCAACCTCAGCGGCCCCAGCAACCCCTGGCTACCGCCCGTGAACGGCTACCGCCACCTGGCCGAGGTGACCGCGTGGAACCGCAGCCTGCACGACGCCGTGTACGCCGAGCTGCAGGACGGGCGCCTGCCCATCGTGCTGGGCGGTGACCATTGCCTGGGCATAGGCTCCATCAGCGCCGTGGCACGCCACTGCCGCGACGTGGGCAAGAAACTGCGCGTGCTGTGGCTGGACGCGCATGCCGACTTCAACACCAACACCCTCACGCCCAGCGGCAACATCCATGGCATGCCCGTGGCCTGCCTGTGCGGCTTCGGGCCGCAGGAGCTGATTGAGATTGGTGGCCAGGTGCCGGCCATTTCACCCAAGTGGGTGCGCCAGATCGGTATCCGCAGTGTGGACGAGGGCGAGAAGCGTTTTGTGCATGAGCAGGACCTCGAGGTTTTTGACATGCGCTACATCGACGAGATGGGCATGCGAGCGGCGATGGAGTTGGCCTTGGCCCTGATCGACAGCAACACCCACTTGCATGTGAGCTTTGACGTGGACTTTCTGGACCCCGACATTGCGCCCGGCGTGGGCACCACCGTGCGCGGCGGCCCCACCTACCGCGAGGCCCAGCTCTGCATGGAGATGATTGCCGACACGGGCCGCATGGCGAGCCTGGATGTGTTTGAGCTGAACCCCGCGCTGGACGAGCGCAACCGCACCGCCGAGGTGGCGGTGGACCTGATTGAATCGCTGTTCGGCAAGAGCACTCTGATGCGCAAATAAGCCCAGCGACAATACGCAGCTGCACCCGTCACATTTACCCCTGTTTTGAATTTATTTGCCATGACCACTCTTGGAACCCCCCTCTCCCCCCACGCCACCAAAGTCATGCTGCTGGGCAGCGGCGAGCTGGGCAAAGAAGTGCTGATAGCGCTGCAGCGCCTGGGCGTGGAAACCATTGCGGTGGACCGATATGACAACGCCCCTGGCCAGCAGGTGGCCCACCACGCGCGCACCATCACCATGAGCGACCCGGCCCAGCTCAAGGCCTTGATCGAAGCTGAGCGCCCCATGCTGGTCGTGCCCGAGATTGAAGCGATTGCCACCCCCATGCTCGAAGAGCTGGAAGCCGCCGGCACCGTGCGCGTGATTCCCACGGCCCGCGCGGCCCGCCTGACCATGGACCGCGAGGGCATTCGCCGCCTGGCCGCCGAAACCCTGGGCCTGCCCACCAGCCCCTATCAATTCTGTGACTCGCTGGCCGAGCTGCAAGCGGCTATTGAGGGTGTGGATGGCAAGCCGGGCATCGGCTACCCCTGCATCGTCAAACCAGTGATGAGCAGCTCCGGCAAGGGCCAAAGCAAGATCGACGGCCCCGCCGATGTGCAAAAAGCCTGGGACTACGCCATGGCCGGCGGCCGCGTCAGCCATGGCCGTGTGATTGTGGAAGGCTTTATCGATTTCGATTACGAAATCACCCAGCTCACCGTGCGCTCGGTGGGCGCGGATGGCCAGATCGTCACCAGCTTTTGCGACCCCATCGGCCACATCCAGGTCAGCGGCGACTATGTGGAAAGCTGGCAACCCATGGCCATGCACCCCGCCGCGCTGGAGCGTGCGCGCGAAGTGTCCAAGGCGGTGACTGACAACCTCGGCGGCCAGGGCTTGTTCGGTGTAGAGCTGTTTGTCAAAGGCGAGCAAGTGTGGTTCAGCGAAGTGAGCCCCCGCCCGCACGACACCGGCCTGGTGACCTTGTGCACCCAGCACCAAAGCGAATTTGAGCTGCACGCCCGCGCCATTCTGGGTCTGCCGGTGGACACCTCATTGCGCAACCCCGGCGCCAGCGCCGTGATCTACGGCGGTGTAGAGGCCAAAGGCATTGTGTTTGACGGCGTGGAGCAAGCGCTGGCGGTGCCCAACACCGACCTGCGCCTGTTCGGCAAACCCGAGAGTTTTACCAAACGCCGCATGGGCGTGGCCCTGGCCCGCGCCACGGATACCGACACCGCCCGCGCCAACGCCAAACTGGCGGCCAGCAAGGTCAAGCCCCGCTCGGCTTAAGCCCCTGCGCTTAGCGGTGGAACACCGCCACGGTCTGCACCAGGTCTTGTGCCTGGGTGCGCAGGCTGCCGGCGGCAGCGGCCATTTCTTCCACCAAGGCCGCGTTTTGCTGGGTGGCTTGGTCCATCTGGGTCACCGCATCGCTCACCTCGGCCACGCCTTGCGCTTGCGCAGCGCTGGCGGCGCTGATTTCACCCATGATGTCTGTCACCCGGCGGATGCTGCTGACCACTTCGGTCATGGTTTCGCCCGCGTGGTTCACCAGCGTGCTGCCCTGCTCCACCCGCTCCACGCTGGTGTTGATGAGCGTCTTGATTTCCTTGGCCGCCTCCGCACTGCGGCCCGCCAGTGAGCGCACCTCGCTGGCCACCACCGCAAAGCCCCGGCCTTGCTCGCCGGCACGGGCGGCTTCCACCGCCGCATTCAGCGCCAGGATGTTGGTTTGGAAGGCAATGCCGTCAATCACGCTGATGATGTCGCTGATCTTGCGGCTGGATTCGTTGATGCCCTTCATGGTTTCCACCACTTCGCTCACCACTTCGCCGCCCTTGGCGGCGGTGTTGCTGGCCGCCAGGGCCAGGGTATTGGCTTCGCGGGCATTGTCGGCAGACTGGTGCACCACATGGGTCAGCTGGTTCATGCTGCTGGCGGTGCGCTGCAGGTTGGCGGCGGTTTGCTCGGTGCGGTTGCTCAGGTCCTGGTTGCCCATGGCAATCTCGGAGCAAGCTACGTCAATATTGGCAGTGCTGCTGCGCACAGCGGCCACGGCTGTTTCCATGCGGGCCAGGGTGGCGCGCAACATGTCGCCACCTTTGGTGGTGGTTTGCACTTCGTGCACATTCAGGTCGATGGTGTCATCGCGGTTCACCTGGGCCACCAGCACCCGCAACTCGTCCCCCTCGCGGGCCGCTTTCGCCATGTTGATGGCCATGACCGATTGCACGCTGGTCTGGATGACCACGTACACCGCATGAATCACCACCCGCCCGAAGTCGGGCTGGGCAATGCAATACAAGCCAAAGCCGGCAGCCTGCAGGCGGTCAAACATCACATGGTGCACCGCATAGAGTGCTGCGGCAAACACAATGACCCGCCAGTCGCGGTAGGTTAAAAACAGGGCCAGCGACACAAACACGCCGAAGTGCATTTCCTCCATGCCACGCGCCAACTGGATATGCAGCGCCACGAACGCCACCATCACAAAAGCCAGCACAAAGCGGCTCAACACGGTGTAGCGCGCCATGGCGAACACCCCGAACGCGATGGCCAGCAACAGCACCGTCGCCGCGATGGCGAGCCCGCTATCGACAAACTGCACACCCAAAGCCACAGCGGCAATGGCCGACAGCACGATGTAGCTCAGCAACACCCGATCGCCCAACTGGGCGAGGGCCTCGGTGCTGCTTTGGGTGGACTGTTTGGAAAACATAAATGGCCTCGATAAAACAAATATTTCAATATTAACGAATTTTAACGCAATTGCTGTGATCCAACGCAAGAAAACAAGTACTGATACTTTTTCGCACCACCAGAATGCTTACGGATTTCGCCCATTCAGGTACAGTGAAACTAGCACTCTTGGCCTGTTTGTGACATCTCCAAAACCCCCATCCCCCCCACCAACCGCCACACCTCGGTGGGATGAGGCGCGGTTTGACGACGATGACGCCAGCCTCTGGAAATTGGCATTGGAAGGCTCGGGGGCCGGCGCCTGGGACTGGAATATCGAAACCGGTGTGCAAATGCACTCCCGCCGCTGGCTGGAAATGCTCGGCTACCAGCATGGTGAAGTGGCTGCGCACAACCAAACTTTTGTAGAGCGCATCCACCCCGACGACTTGGAGCGGGTCAAAGAAACCTACAACGCCTATATAGAAGGGCGCTCCCCCACCTACTCCACCGAATTTCGCCTGCGCTGCAAGAACGGCAGCTGGAAATGGATACTCACCAGCGGCATGGTGGTGCGCCGCGACGCGGAGGGCCGCCCCTTGCGCATGATCGGCACCCATGTGGACATCGACCAGCGCAAACAGGCCGAAGCCCAGCTCCACACCAGCGAAGAGCGCTGGAAGCTGGCGCTGGAAAGCACCGGCGACGGCGTGTGGGACTGGCACATCCAAGACCAGCGCGAATACTTCTCCAAGCGCCTGGTAGAGATGTACGGCTACACCGAAGAAGATCTGCAGCAACACCCCGACACCCTGGACAGCCGCACCCACCCGGAAGACGTGGCGCAAATGTTCAACGACCGGCAGGCCCACTTCGACGGCCAAACGCCCACCTACTACAACGAGCACCGGGTGCGCTGCAAAGATGGCAGCTGGAAGTGGATCATGACCCGCGGCATGGTGGTCAGCCGCGACGCTGACGGCCGCCCTCTGCGCATGCTGGGCACCCACACCGACATCACCGCCCGCAAAGAAGCCGAGGCGCAAATCCGCCAGCACGCCTACTTTGACCCGCTCACCGGCCTGCCCAACCGGCGCATGCTGCGCGACCGCATCGAGCAGGAAATCAAGCGCAACCGGCGCGACGGCAAAAAGCTCGCCGTGCTGTTCATGGACCTGGACCACTTTAAAGAAGTGAACGACACCCTGGGCCACGACAACGGCGATGCGCTCCTGGTGGAAGCCGCGCGGCGGCTGCGGGGCTGCGTGCGTGAGCACGACACCGTGGCCCGCATGGGCGGCGACGAGTTCACCCTGCTCATCACCGAGCTGGACGCGGGCGACCGGCTGGAGCCCTTGCTGCAAAAACTATTGCAAACCATGGCCGCCCCGTTTGAGCTGGGGCGGGAGCGCATGTTTGTGTCGGCCAGCATCGGCGTCACCCTGTGCCCGGACGACGGCTCCGAAGTGGAGTCGCTCTACAAGAACGCAGACCAGGCGCTCTACGACGCCAAAAACGCCGGGCGCAACCGCTTCAGCTACTTCACGCCGGCACTGCACGAAGCCGCCATGCAGCGCGCACGCATTGCCAACGACCTGCACGACGCCCTGGAGCGCCGGCAGCTGGAGCTGCACTACCAGCCCATTGTGGAGCTGGCCACCGGCCACGTGCGCAAGGCAGAGGCCTTGCTGCGCTGGCGCCACCCGGTGCGCGGCATGATCAGCCCTGCCGAATTCATTCCGGTGGCCGAGAGCAGCGAACTGATTGTGGACATCGGCGACTGGGTGTTCGACCAGGTCGCCAGCCAACTGCAGGTGTGGCGGCGCAGCCTGCACCCCCACTTTCAGATCAGCATCAACAGCTCGCCCGTGCAGTTCCGCCGGCCCTGCTCCGGGGAGCGCAGCTGGGTGCAGCGCCTGCACCGCATGGGCCTGCCGGGAGCCGCCATGGTGGTGGAAATCACCGAAGGCCTGATGCTGGACGCCGACGAAGCCGTCACCCGCCAACTGCTGGAGTGGCGGGACGCCGGCATCCAGGTCGCGCTGGATGACTTCGGCACCGGCTACTCCTCGCTGGCCTACCTGCAAAAGCTGGATATCGATTTCATCAAAATCGACAAATCTTTTGTGCATGGCCTGGCCCCCCACAGCACGCACTTCATCTTGTGCAAAGCCATGGTGGTCATGGCCCACGCCATGGGCCTGCGCGTGGTGGCCGAAGGGGTGGAAACTGCACAGCAACGTGATTTGCTGCTGGAGGTGGGCTGCGATTTTGCGCAGGGCTACCTGTTCTCCAAGCCCCTGCCCCCGCATGAGCTGGAAGCCCTGCTGAGCACCCCCGGCACTGACGAACGCTGGCTGCCGCAGACTACACTCGCAGGCATGCAACTGCTTGTGATTGATGACCACCCCATTGTCCGCAAAGGGATGGTGGCCGCCCTGCAACAGATGCAGCCAGCAGTGGACGTGCTGGAGGCCAGTGACGGCGCACAAGGCCTGGAGCTGCTGGAAAACCATGTCCGCATCAAGGCCGTGCTGATCGACCTGGAGATGCACCCGCTGGGTGGCATCCCCACCATCCGCCAGATCCGCCAAATGCAACCGGCCCTGCCGGTGTTGGTAGTCGCCGGCTCGGAAGACCCGGCCGATTACGAGGCGGCAGTAGCCGCCGGCGCCAACGGCTACTGCCCCAAATCCGCCGGCCTGCGCACCATGCGGCAAGCCCTGCGGCAGGTGCTGGACGGGGCGCCCTACGTGCCCGACTTCATCCGCCACCCGCCCGTCCAGACCGGGCCCGGCCCCCTCTAATCCGGGCGCAGCACTCTGGTTAGTGCAAGCTGGCTAGCAGTGCCGCGTTGCCGCCGGCGGCCGTGGTGTTCACCGTCACCGTTTGCTCGGCGCAGAAGCGGTAGAGGTAGTGCGGGCCACCGGCTTTGGGGCCAGTGCCTGACAGGCCTTCGCCACCGAAGGGCTGCACCCCCACCACCGCGCCGATCATGTTGCGGTTGATGTAGATGTTGCCCACGTGGGCGGCAGCGGCCAGCGCTTGGGCACGGCTGTCGATGCGGGTCTGGATGCCCAAGGTCAGGCCATAGCCCAGCGCGTTGATCTGGGCGATCACGTCTTCGGGGTTACCGTCCCAGCGCACCACTTGCAACACGGGGCCGAAGATTTCGGCCTTCACCTGCGCAATGCTCGCCACCTCAAACGCATGCGGCGCGATCAGGTTTGCGATGAGTGGGCGCGGCAACGCGCTTTGCGCCGCGCCCGCCCCGACCAGCACTTTTGATTCCATCTGAAGACGACTGATGTGGCGCTGGATATTGTCAAAGGCTTCGCGGTCAATCACCGGGCCCAGGTCGGTGGCCAGGTCGGCCGGGTTGCCGGCCTGCAGCTCTTGCGCTGCGCCTTGCAGCATCTCGATCACCCCATCCGCAATCGCGCCGTGCACCACCAGCAGGCGCAGCGCGGAGCAGCGCTGGCCGGCGGAGCGGAAGGCGCTTTGCACCACCGCATCCACCACCTGCTCAGGCAGCGCGCTGCTGTCCACCAGCATGGCGTTGATGCCGCCGGTCTCGGCAATCAGCGGAACGATGGGGCCGTCTTTGGCGGCCAGCGCACGCTGGATGATTTTGGCCACTTGGGTGGAGCCGGTGAACACCACACCGGCCACGCCGGGCTGGGCTACAAGCGCCGCACCCACAGTTTCGCCAGCGCCGTGCAAGAGCTGCAACGCGTCAGCTGGCACACCGGCAGCCACCATCAAATCCACCGCAGCTTT
Source organism: Rhodoferax bucti (assembly GCF_005876985.1). Lineage (GTDB taxonomy): Bacteria > Pseudomonadota > Gammaproteobacteria > Burkholderiales > Burkholderiaceae_C > Allorhodoferax > Allorhodoferax bucti. Next base: position 1,123,893 of record NZ_VAHD01000001.1, on the reverse strand, counting down.
GGCCACGCCCGGAGTTTGCTCAGCCGGCTTGGCCAGCACGGTGTTACCGGTGGCCAAGGCCGCAGCGACCTGGCCCATGAAGATGGCCAGCGGGAAGTTCCACGGGCTGATGCACACCCACACGCCACGCGCGGTGAGGCGCAAGGTGTTGGTTTCGCCGGTCACGCCGTATTGGTAACCCGCTTGGGCGTTCGCCTGGGATGCGGAGGGTGCATGGGTGACACCATGCACTTGGGGACAAGCAATGGGCTGCATGATGCGCTGCGCCTCGTCGGCGTAGTAGCGCAAGAAGTCCACCGCCTCGCGCACTTCGCTGACCGCGTCGCCCCAGGTCTTGAAGGCTTCTTTCACCAAGAGCGCGCAAAACTGCGGCATGGCGGTTTGCAGCGCATCGGCGGCGCGCCGCAAGGTGGCAGCACGCTCTTCCACCGGCACTTTGCTCCACTTTTGATAGCTGCTCGCGCAGCTTGCATAGGCGCCAGGGATGTTTTTGACATCAAACTCCGGCACCACCGGCACAGGCGCGGTCTGCAGAGCAGCCAATAGCGGGTCGCGCATGGCGGCCACGGTCAAGTCCAGCCCGGTGCTGTTGGCGCGGCTGCCGGGGTGCTTGCCGAACAGGTCGGCCGGCAGCGGCAAACTGGGGTGCGGCTCCAGGCGCAAAGGTGAAATCAGCAGCTCGCCCATGCCCACCGATTCGTCGGCGAGCTGGTGCACAAAGCTGGAGTTGGCGCCGTTCTCGAGCAGGCGGCGCACCAGGTAGGCCAGCAAGTCTTTGTGCGCGCCCACGGGGGCGTAGACGCGGCAGGCGACCAGCGGGTTCTTAAGCACCTCGCGGAAGATGCCCTCGCCCATGCCGTGCAGGCGCTGCAGCTCAAAGGGCGCACCGCTCTTGGCCGCCATTTGCAGGATGGCCGCAATGGTGCCGGCGTTGTGCCCGGCGAACTGGGGGTAAATGGCATCGGGCACCGCCAGCAGCGCACGGGCGCAGGCCAGGTAGGACACATCGGTGTGGTGCTTGTGGGTGAACACGGGGTAGTGCGGCAGGCCCAGCTCTTGGGCGCGCTTGACCTCGGCATCCCAATAAGCGCCCTTGACCAGGCGGCACATCAGCTTGATTTGGTATTTGCGAGCCAGCGCGGTGACGTGCTCGATCAGCTCCAGCGCACGGGTCTGGTAGGCCTGCATGGCCAGCCCCAGTCCGGCCCACTGCGGGCAGTGCGCAGCCACTTTCACCAGCAGGGCTTCCAGCACTTCGAGCGACAGCTCCAGGCGGTCCACCTCTTCAGCGTCGATGGTGAGGTTGATGTTGGCGGCAGCTGCGGCTTCGCACAGCGTCCAGACGCGGGGCACCAGCTCGTCGAGCACGGCCTGACGATGCGCGTCTTCATAGCGCGGGTAGAGGGCGCTGAGCTTGATGGAAATACCATCATTTTCGGCCAAGGCGCCCGTCTTGTTTGCGCAAGCAGCTATGAATTCAATAGCATCTGCATAGCTCTTGAGATAGCGCAGCGCGTCCTTGTCAGTGCGGGCGCCTTCGCCGAGCATGTCATAGCTGAAGCGCACATTGGCCTTTTTGCGAGAGACATCGGCCTCCCTCATCGCCTCCGGCATGGTCTGGCCGAGCACAAACTGGCGACCCAGCAGCTGCACCGCACGCAGCGTGGCGGCCACCACCGTACGGGCGCCGAGCTTGGCCATCAAGCCGGGCTCGTTCTGCGCATCCGGCAAAAAGTGCTTGGACAGGGCAATGGCGGTGCTCGACAGGCGGGAGAGCACCTTGTCGCCGCTGGCCTCAAAGTCGGCGCGGCCCAGTTGGTCGGTGGTGAGCGCAATCGCGGTTTCGGCATCCGGCACACGCAGCAGGGCCTCGGCAAGGCGCATCAGGGCCAGGCCCTCAGCGCTGGAGATGGGGTATTCCTTGAGCAGGCTCTCCATCGCCCAAAAGGGGGGCGGGTTGTCGCGCACCGCTTGCACCCAAGGCTCGGCGCTGCGAGCGGCGTGGGCCCAGTCGAGCGCGCCTTCCAACATCTGCAAACGGTGAGAGACGATGTGGTCTTCCGCGCGATAAGGCGTGGGCAAACGGGGCGGGACGGGGGTGAACGCGATAGATCGGGCGGGTTGGGACATAGCGACTCCTGCACAGGGCAACGAAATGATTTATCGCTATTCTTTCAACAATCCATCTGAGTTTTTCTCTAAATTTTCACAATCAGATAGTAGATTCATCTGTCAAACGTGTAGTCCATTTAGGCGGATCGCACTTCTCACACCAATTACTGGAGCCAATAAACATTTATATTGTGTTTTTATATTAATTTCATTAAAATTGATATATTGCGAATGGGCTTTCAATTCAATTTCGTCACGCTATCTCCGAGATATCCAGAAGACGAATTTCGCCATCGCTATGGAACATGGTTTGATCGCAGTCAAGTGCTTTAGGCAGCTTGAATGAGGCGACAAAGCCCTTTTCAAAATCGTTTGAACGGGTTCCGCACCGTTATGATGCATTTAAATTAACCCGCTTGATAAAGGGGATTTCGTGAGCAAGACGACGTTGGCCGGCGATGCCGGATTTGGTTCTTTCTTTCGCTACCACGGCTGGTTGTCCCCCGGCGTCCGGTTATTCCGCAAGCTCAATTTCACTGCCAAGTCCGCGTGGATTGCAGTGATGTTTCTGATTCCCATCGTGCTGCTGATTGCGGACACCTGGAACAACACCCGTGTGCAGGTAGCGACCACCGAACACGAGCTGCAAGGTGTGGCCTACGTCAAACCCCTGCACGAGCTGATCCGCCAAGCGCAGCTTCGCCGCCTCAACGCCATCACCAAGTCCCCCGAGCTCAGCGCAAGCCAAACCGCGGTCACCCAGGCTTTCAGCAAACTCCAGGCCATTGACAAAGAACTGGGCAAGGATCTTGACACCGCCGAGGCTCTAGGCAATGTACAAAAGCTGCATCAGGCCCTGCTTGCCAACCCTACGGGCAAAGACGAGCAAGAGACATTTGATATTCACAACGAATACATCGACACACTGCTGAAGTTGGGCGAGCATGTTTCCGACACCTCCGAACTGGCCCTGGACCCGCAGCTGGAAACCTTCCACCTGATGAACTACGCCGTTTTGTACGGCCCACAGCAGATGGAGAACGTGTCCGAGCTGTCCGTGATGGGATGGTCTGCACTCAAAGCAGGCCAGAAATCCGAGTACATCGCCGAACGCATTAACCAGGATTTCGGCATCCTGCGCTTTGTCGACAACATCGTCGAAAACGCCTATATCCGCAGCACCGGCGGCACCCCCGAGGCGGACGCCAAATTCGGCATGAAGGCCAATGATGACGCCTACGACGCTTTTCAGGAAGCCAGCAGGAAGCAGGTGGTGGGCGTAAAAGTGGAAGGCGACGCCGATGCTTACCTCAAGATGGGCTCAGCTTCCCTGGAAGCCGAGCGCCAGCTCAACGAAAAAATGATGGCACAGCTCGAACTCCGCTTGGGCGAGCGCATTGTGGGTCTGCGCAGCGACCTGAACATGCGCGTGAGCATTGCGGTGTTCTTTGTGGCGATTGCCTTCTACATGCTGCTGGCGTTTTACAAAGTGATGATGGGTGGCCTGCGCGAGGTCACCGGCCACCTGGAGCAAATCACCCAGGGCAACCTGGTCACCGCACCGACGCCCTGGGGCAAGGACGAAGCTGCGCACCTCATGATCACCCTGCGCGACATGGAAGCCAGCCTGCGCGTGATCGTGCGCAACACCCTGGACGGTGCTGCAAATGTGAATACGGCCAGTGAAGAGATCGCCTCCGCCTCGCAAGACCTGTCCCGCCGCACTGAGGCCAGCGCGGCTGCGCTGGAACAAACGGCGGCCACCATGACCCAGATTTCGGAGACCGTGCAGCGCACCTCCGACACGGTCAGCGGTGCCGCCGAAATCGTGCGCTCCAACGCCCAATCCGCCAAGCGCGGCGGCGAGGTGATCTCGCAAGTGGTGAGCACCATGCAGGGCATCAATACCTCTTCCAACAAGATTGCCGACATCATCAGCGTGATTGACGGCATCGCCTTCCAGACCAACATCCTGGCGCTGAACGCGGCGGTGGAAGCCGCCCGCGCAGGCGAGCAAGGCCGCGGCTTTGCGGTGGTGGCATCTGAAGTGCGCTCGCTCGCGGGCCGCAGTGCCGAAGCAGCCAAGGAAATCAAGAGCCTGATTACCGCCAGCATCGAGCAAGTGGAACGCGGCAGCCTGGTGGTGGGCGAAGCGGGCAAGACCATTGAAGACATCGTGACGAACGCCGCCCGCATCGACAGTCTGATGACTGAAATTGCGAACGCGACCAAGGAGCAATCTTTGGGTGTGAACCAGGTAGGCGCAGCCGTGCACGACTTGGACCAGAACACCCAGCAGAACGCTGCGCTGGTGGAAGAAACTGCGGCAGCGGCATCTGCGCTGTCCGAGCAAGCGTCCCGCCTGGCCGAAGAGGTGTCCTTCTTCAAGCTGAAGTAAGCTCACGATGTGATTGACCACATCGAACTTGACCGCATCGACCTGCGCATCCTGAGCTGCTTGCAAGCAGACGGGCGCATTGCCAACCTGAAACTGGCCGAAACGGTGGGCCTCTCCCCCACCGCAGTGCTGGCCCGTGTGCAGAAGCTCAGCAAAGAGGGCTACATCCTCGGTTACGAAGCACGTCTGAACCCGCTCAAGCTGGGCGCCGGGATGATGGTGTTTGTAGAGGTGTTGCTGGACCGCACCACGCCCAATGTCTTTGAGGCCTTCAAGGCCGCGGTACAAGTGCATTCGGAAATCATGGAGTGCCACATGGTGGCTGGCGGCTTTGACTACCTGCTCAAAACCCGCATGGCCGACATGGCCGCGTACCGCCACTTTGCAGGCACGGTGCTCTGGCAATTGCCCGGTGTGCGCGAAACCCGCACCTACGCGGTGATGGAAGAAGTGAAGAACACAACCCATCTCAAGTTGTAACAGGCGGCCGCCCGCGACACTGGCCGTCTCCGTCTTGAAGCAGAATCTGCCTATGCTCAATCGCCGTCAATTCTCCTTCGCCGCTGGTGCCACCGCACTGGCCGGCTTTCCTGCTGTACATGCCCAAGCCGACAAAATCGTGCTGGGCCAGTCGGCTGCCTTTACCGGCCCCGCCGCGCAGCTGGGCATCCAGCTCCATGCGGGCGCTAAGCTCTATTTCGACCAGCTCAATGCCCAAGGCGGCATTGGCGGGCGGCAAGTGGAAATCCGTAACCTGGACGACGGCTACGAACCCGCCCGCTGCGAGGAAAACACCCGCAAGCTACTGGAGGCCGACGTCGCCGCCCTGTTTGCCTACGTGGGCACGCCCACCAGCATTGCCGCCCTGCCCCTGGCCACCAAGGCCAAAGTGCCGTTTATTGCGCCATTCACTGGTGCCATGGCGCTGCGCCTGCCGTTCAACCGCTACGCCTTTCATGTGCGTGCCTCGTACAACGACGAGACCGCCCTCATCGTCAAACAACTGCACCATGTGGGCATTACCAAAGTGGCGGTGTTTTACCAAAACGATGCCTACGGCAAAGCCGGGCTCGACGGGGTGCAGGCCGCACTGGCCAGCCTCAACCTCAAGCCGGTGGCCGTGGCCACGGTGGAGCGCAACTCGGTGGATGTGGCGGCAGCCGTGGCCACCATCAACGCCGCGGGGCCGGAGGCAGTGGTGCAGGTGAGCGCCTACAAATCCTGCGCGGCCTACATCCGGGCGGCGCGCAAGGCGGGCTACGGCGGCGGGTTTTACAACCTGTCCTTCGTGGGCACCCAGGCGCTGGCCGACGAGTTGGGCAAAGACGCTGCCGGCGTGGTGGTGTCGCAAGTGATGCCCTCGCCCTATGTGGGCAACAAAGCCATTTCACGTGAGTTTGCCGAGGCCGTGCGCAAAAGCAATGGCGCGGTGCAGGCCAACTTCTCCAGCATGGAGGGCTACCTGTCCGCCAAGGTGCTGGCAGAGGGCCTACGCCGCAGCGGCGGCAAAGGCGGTGCGGATGCCCTCATCAGCGCCATGGAGAGCATCAACGGCCAGCCCTTTGGAGGCTTCAATGTGAACTTCTCCAAAACCGACCATGTGGCCTCCACCTTTGTGGAAATGACCATGCTCACCGGCGACGGCCGGGTGCGTACCTAAGCAGAGGCCGGGTAGTGGCGCGCGCCGAAGATGGCGCTGCCCACCCGCACCATGGTGCTGCCACCGGCAATCGCAGCATCCAGGTCGCCGCTCATTCCCATGGAGAGGGTATCCAGCGGCAAGCCTTGGGCCAACAAGGCATCAAATACCGCCTTAGCGCTCATGAACACTGCGCGAGCAGCTACAAAATCAGGAGCAGGCTCGGGAATGCACATGATGCCGCGCAACTGCAGCCGTGGCAAGGCCGCCACCGCTGCAGCCAGCGCAGCCGCCTCTTGCGGCGCCACACCCGACTTGGTGGGGCCCCCATCCACATTCACCTGAATGCACACCTGCAGCGGCGGCAGGTGGGCCGGCCGCTGCTCGCTCAGGCGCTGGGCGATCTTGAGGCGGTCCACCGTGTGCACCCACTGGAAATGCTCGGCCACCAGCCGCGTCTTGTTGCTCTGGATGGGGCCGATGCAATGCCACTCGATAGGCAGTGCCTGTAGAGCGGTGATTTTTTCAACTGCTTCCTGGATGTAGTTTTCGCCAAACGCGCGCTGCCCGACATCAAAGGCCGCCTGCACCGCGTCCGGCCCGAAGGTCTTGGAAACCGCCAGCAGGCGCACCGCGTCCACCGGGCGGTCACACTGCTGGCACGCGTGTGCAATACGCTGGGCCACAGCGTGGAGATTGTCGGCAATCATCGTCATAATCTCCCGAGCGTAACAAACCTGCCATCCGCCTAGAGAGGGACTCCGTGGACATTACCCAGCTGCTCGCATTTAGCGTCAAAAACAAAGCGTCTGACTTGCACCTCTCGGCCGGCCTGCCGCCCATGATCCGGGTGCATGGCGATGTGCGCCGCATCAACGTGGAGCCCCTGGACCACAAGCAGGTGCACGCCATGGTGTACGACATCATGAACGACACCCAGCGCAAGATGTACGAGGAGTTTCTGGAGATCGACTTCTCGTTCGAGATCGACGGTCTGGCGCGCTTTCGCGTCAACGCCTTCAACCACCAGCGCGGCGCGGGCGCGGTGTTCCGGACGATTCCGAGCAAAATTTTGTCGCTGGAGCAGCTCAACGCCCCCAAGATTTTTGGCGACCTGGCCCTGAAGCCACGCGGCTTGGTGCTGGTCACCGGCCCTACCGGCTCCGGCAAGTCCACCACGCTGGCGGCGATGGTGAACTTCTTGAACGAAACCGAGTTCGGCCACATCCTGACGGTGGAAGACCCCATCGAATTCGTGCACGAATCCAAGAAGTGCCTGGTCAACCAGCGCGAAGTCGGCCCGCACACCCTGAGTTTTGCCGCCGCCCTGAAATCCGCCCTGCGCGAAGACCCGGACGCGATTCTGGTGGGCGAAATGCGCGACCTGGAAACCATTCGCTTGGCGATGACGGCAGCCGAAACCGGCCACTTGGTGTTCGGCACGCTGCACACCTCAAGTGCGGCCAAAACGATTGACCGGATCATTGACGTGTTCCCGGCCGAAGAGAAAGAAATGGTGCGGGCCATGCTGTCCGAATCACTGCAGGCCGTGATTTCGCAAACCCTGTGCAAAACCAAAGACGGCCAAGGCCGCGTGGCGGCGCACGAGATCATGCTGGGCACCAGCGCCATCCGCAACCTGATCCGCGAGGCCAAGGTGGCGCAGATGTACTCGGCCATCCAGACCGGCAACAGCGTGGGCATGCAGACCCTGGACCAGAACCTCACCGAGCTAGTCAAACGCAACATCATCAGCCCCGCCGAGGCACGCGGAAAAGCCAAGATTCCCGAGAATTTCCCGGGGTGACTGTTACCCCCACGCTCCGCCGCTACGCGGGTCGCTGCCCCCCAGAGGGGCTAATTTGCCTTGGGGCGGCCCGGCGGCAAATTGTTGCTCGCAGTACGACGCTTTTGCTTTCGAACTTTTCCTGAAGGAGCTCTCATGGAGCGCGATCAAGCCACGAAATTTATCAACGACCTGCTCAAGCTGATGGTCAGCCGCAATGGCAGCGACCTCTTTATCACCGCCGAGTTTCCGCCTGCCATCAAGGTGGACGGCAAGGTCACCAAGGTCTCGCCGCAGCCTCTGAATGCCGCGCACACCATGGCACTGGCCCGCTCCATCATGAGCGATAAGCAGGTGGCCGAGTTTGAGCGCACCAAGGAGAGCAACTTCGCGATTGCGCCGGCCACCATCGGGCGCTTCCGGGTGAATGCGTTCATCCAGCAGGGCAAAGTCGGCATGGTGTTGCGGGTGATTCCGCAGGTGCTGCCTACCATCGACGGGCTGGGCGTGCCCCAGATCTTGAAGGAAATTGTGCAGTCCAAGCGCGGGCTGTGCATTCTGGTGGGGGCCACGGGGTCGGGCAAATCAACGACGCTGGCGGCCATGGTGGACTGGCGCAACGAAAACTCTTACGGCCACATCATCACCATCGAGGACCCGGTGGAGTTTGTGCACGCCCACAAGAACTGCGTAGTGACACAGCGCGAAGTCGGCCTGGACACCGACAGCTGGGAGGCCGCGCTCAAAAATACCCTGCGCCAGGCGCCAGACGTGATCCTGATGGGTGAAATCCGCGACCGCGAAACCATGGAACACGCCATCGCGTTCTCGGAGACCGGTCACCTGTGCCTGGCCACCTTGCACGCCAACAGCGCCAACCAGGCGCTGGACCGGGTGATCAACTTCTTCCCGGAAGAGCGCCGCAGCCAACTGCTGATGGACTTGTCCCTCAACCTGCGGGCCATGGTGTCGCAGCGGCTCATCCCCAAGCAGGACGGCAAAGGCCGTGTAGCGGCGGTAGAGGTGATGCTGAATTCGCCGCTGATTTCCGACCTGATCTTCAAGGGCGAAGTGTCCGAGGTAAAAGAGATCATGAAGAAGAGCCGCCAGGCCGGCATGCAGACCTTCGACCAGGCGCTGTTCGACCTCTACGAAGGCCACGTCATCACCTACGAAGATGCGCTGCGCAACGCCGACTCCCTCAACGACCTGCGCCTGCAAATCAAACTCAACAGCCACCGCGGCAAGTCCACCGACTTGTCCGCTGGTACCGAAAACTTCGCGATCATGTAAATGTGGCCCCCACGCTTCGCCGCTAAAGCGGGTCGCTGCCCCCCGAGAGGGCTAATTTTGCTCGGGGCGGCCCGGCGCAAAATTGTCCATTCGTTCCACTGAATCTTCGCCATCATGCCAAACATCAACAAAAAAACCTACGAACCCTCCCCCGCCTACTCGGTGGCTTTTTTGGGCCTCGGTGTCATGGGTTACCCCATGGCCGGGCACTTGGCGCGGGCTGGCCACCAGGTGGCGGTGTACAACCGCACCGCTAGCAAATCCGTAGCATGGTGCGCAGAATTTACGGGCGCCAGCAGCCAACTGGGCTCTCATTCGCATGCACCGACGCCACGTGAAGCCGTGCAGCACGCAGACATCGTGTTCTGCTGTGTGGGCAACGATGCAGACCTGCGCAGTGTCACGCTGGGTGACGACGGCGCCTTTGCGGGCATGAAACCGGGCGCGATTTTTGTGGACCACACCACCGCTTCTGCCGACGTGGCACGCGAGCTCAGTGCCGTGGCGCAAACACGCGGCCTGCAGTTCATCGACGCTCCTGTGTCGGGCGGCCAGGCCGGCGCGCAAAACGGCCTGCTTACCGTGATGTGCGGTGGCAATGCCACTGCGTTTGAAGCCGTCAAACCAGTGGCCATGGCGTTCTCGCGGGCCTTCACCCTGTTGGGCGAAAGCGGCTCGGGCCAGCTCGCCAAAATGGTGAACCAGATTTGCATTGCCGGGCTGGTACAAGGCCTGTCCGAGGCCGTGGCGTTTGGCCAGCGCGCCGGGCTGGACATGAACCAGGTGCTGGACGTGATCGGCAAGGGCGCAGCCCAAAGCTGGCAGCTGGACAACCGTGGCAAGACCATGGTGGCCGACAAGTTCGACTTCGGTTTCGCGGTGGACTGGATGCGCAAAGACCTGGGCCTGGTGCTCGACGAAGCCAAGCGCAATGGCGCACGCCTGCCGGTAACGGCATTGGTAGACCAGTTTTATGCCGACGTGCAACTCATGGGCGGCAACCGCTGGGACACCAGCAGCCTGATCAAGCGCCTGAAGTAACAAGGCTCCACACTCCGCCGCCGTGCGGGGGCGCAGGCCCCCTGAGGGGCAATAAAAAAGGCCCCTGTGGGCCTTTTTTACTTCTTCTGCTCAGCAGGCGGCTGCTGGGGCAAGGTGCGGGCCAACTCTTCTTCCGAGATGATTTCCAGAATCCGCACCACGCGCTGCACCCCGCTGGTGTTGCTGATGATGTCGGTTGCGCGTTTGGCTTCACGCGCGGTCACCCGGCCCATGACATACACCGTGCCGCGCTCGGTGGTGAGTTTGAAGGCACTGGCAAACAAATCTTTCGCATCCACCAGGCCGGCTTTGGCGCGGCCGGTCACCAAAGAATCCGAGGAGCGTTGGGTCAGGGTGGAGTTGCCCATGACATCCAGCTCGTTCACGATGTTGCGCACGTTGTCCACGCCGCTCACAATTTTTTCGACCAGCTGCTTGTCCTGCAGATTAGGCACCTCGCCGGTCAGCAGCACCTGGCGGTTGTAGCTGGTCACGTTCACATGCACACGCTCCCCCAGGTTTTCGCGGATACGGCTGGCAGAGCGCAGCTCAATGCCTTCGTCTTCCACCAAGCTGCCGGAGGTGCGGCGGTCGGTAGCCACCAGGCCGGTGCCGACAAATGCGCCCCCCATCACCAGGGGCACACAGGCGCTCAGGCTGGCGGCCAGCAGCGCTGCCAGCGTGAGGCGTTGGATCAAACGGCGGGGTGTGAATGTCATCATGGGGTTTCCTGTTCTCCGAGCAGTTGGGCGTCCACCGCATCACAAATGCAGTGCAGCGCCAAAATATGAACTTCCTGAATGCGGGCCGTGCGGTCGTGGGGCACGCAGATATGCACATCGGTATCCCGCAGGGCCTGGGCCATCTTGCCGCCGCCCTTGCCGGTAAGGCCGACCACCACCATCTCCCGCTCATGCGCGGCCTCAATGGCAGCCAGCACATTGGCCGAGTTGCCGCTGGTAGAAATGGCCAGCAGCACATCCCCCGGCGCACCCAACGCGCGCACCTGGCGCGAGAAGATCACATTGAAGTCGTAGTCATTGGCAATGGCGGTGAGGATGGAGCTGTCGGTGGTCAGCGCAATCGCGCCCAATTCGGGCCGCTCGCGCTCAAAGCGGCCCACGAACTCGGCCGCGAAATGCTGCGCGTCGGCTGCCGAGCCGCCATTGCCGCAGGCCAGCACTTTGCCTCCGCTGGTTACGCAAGCCAGCATGGCTTGTACCGCGTCGGCAATGGGTTTGCTTAAGCCTTGCGCAGATTGGTATTTGAGGTCTGCGCTGTCGATGAAATGTTGTTGAATTCGTTGTTCCAGCATGGCGGGCATGATACCGCGCCCCCTGAAAACCCTGATGTCAGAACCCTTTACGGATGTATCAGGATGCGTCAAACGCGGCGCGCAGCCATTCCACCGCGTCGCCATCGATCACCACCACATCAAAACGGCAGGGTGGCATGGTGCGCAAGGTCAACAAATAGTGCCGTGCGGCAAAGATGATGCGCCGCTGCTTCACATGCCCCACACTGGCCGCGGCACCGCCATGGTCGCTGCGGCTGCGCTTGCGCACCTCCACAAACACGAGGGTGCCATCCCGGTCGCGCAGGATGAGGTCGATTTCGCCCCCGCCGCGCCCGGGCGTCCGATAATTGCGCGCAACGAATTGCAGCCCCTTGGCCTGCAAAAAACCCAAGGCCTGCTCCTCTGCCGCATCCCCGACTTGTTTGGTGCTGGCGCGAGCAGGCCGCGATGGAAGTAAGCCCATATATGAGTGCGTCTTTTTCTTCAGCCATCCAGGCCGCCAAAGAAGCGGCCGGTGCGCAGCATTATCCGCAAGGTGCTTTGTATGTGGTGGCCACGCCCATAGGCAACTTGGCGGACATCACCCTGCGGGCGCTGCATGTGCTGGGCTTGGCCGACGGCATCGCGTGCGAAGACACCCGCCACACGCAGCAAATGCTGCGCGCCTACGGCATCGACAAACCCGGCTCGGCCCTGCTCGCGGTGCACCAACACAACGAAACTGAAGCCGCCCAGGCCGTGATTGCACGCCTGCGGGAAGGACAACGCATCGCCTACGTGAGCGATGCTGGCACACCAGGCGTGAGCGACCCAGGCGCCCGCCTGGTCGCGCAAGTGCGGGCGCAGGGCTTGACAGTGATTCCGCTGCCGGGTGCCAGCAGTGTGGTGACCGCCGTGTCAGCGGCAGGCCTGGTGGATGCGGGCGAGAGCCATAGCGGCTTTTTATTCCGGGGCTTTTTGTCGTCCAAGGCCACCGAGCGGCAGCACCAAATTGCCGCACTGGCCACCCAGCCTCACGCCGTGGTGTTGCTGGAGGCCCCCCACCGCATGGAAGCACTGGCACAGGCTCTGGCCGTGCTGGGCGAGCGCAAGCTCACCGTAGGGCGGGAGCTGACCAAACAGTTTGAGGAAATTGCCACCGTGGAAGCGGCTGGATTTGCCGCCTGGCTGGCCCAGGACGCCAACCGCCTGCGCGGCGAATTCGCCCTGGTGATTCACCCTGCCGTGACGCAAGAAGCCACCCAGGATGACCGCGTGCTGCATTTGCTGCTGGAGCAACTGCCGCTCAAATCCGCCGTCAAACTAGCCGCCGACATCACCGGCGAGCCACGCAACGCGCTATACGAGCGGGCTTTGCTGCTTAAGCGCGGGGCCTCGGCAGAAGACTAGGCCTTCTTCGCGGCAACCCACGCCGCCACATAGGCCCTTGCCCGCTCTTCCACCTGCGCGACACTGACACCAGGGGCGAAGAGCTGGCTGCCGATACCGAAACCTGTCGCGCCTGCAGCCACCCAACCCGGGATGCTCTCGGGCGTGATACCACCCACGGGCCACAAATCGGTGCCCGCCGGCACGACCGACTTCAAAGCTTTGAGGCCGCCATGCCCTAGCGACTCGGCCGGAAACAGCTTGAGCGCATGCGCGCCGGCTTGCAGAGCCGCAAAGGCCTCGGTAGGCGTCGCCACACCAGGGGCGGCCAGCATACCCAGCGCCACCGCACGGCGAATCACCGCCGGGTCGCAGTTGGGCGACACCAGCAGGCGGCCACCGGCGGCATGCACCTCTTCCACATGCGCCTCGGTGAGCATGGTTCCACCACCAATCAGGGTGTCAGCGGGCATACCAGCTGCGAGAGCAGCTATACATTCGATAGCACCCGGGCGATTCAACGGCACTTCCAACGTGCGAAAGCCTGCGGCATACAGCGCCCGACCCACGTCCAAGGCCTCGGCAGGCGCCAAGCCCCGCAGAATGGCGATCAAGGGCAGGTTGCGCGCGGCAGTCAGCAAAGGATGGGACGTGCTCATGAGGTGCTCCAGTGGGAATGAATATGCTGCACGGCCGCCAAAAAGGCCTGGCGTGCATCCAGAATGTCAAAGCTCGTGCCGAGTTGCAACGCAGCCTTTTGGTACAGCGCTGCCAACTGGGGCGACCCAATCAGGCGGAACGCTGCCGGAGAGCCTCCCGGCCCGCTACCCAGCACGTCTTTCAACTCCGTGCCGATCAACAAGCCGCTCAGGTAAGACGTGGTGTGCCCGGCCGGCATGTCTTTGGCCACCACGCGGGCACGGGCGCTGAACAGCACATGGCTCAGGGCATGGCCGCCTGCCGCCTGCACACCTTCCGCAAAGGCCGCATCGCTCCAATCAGGTTCGTTGCCTGCACTAGCAGCCGCTGCAGCCAGCGTGCCGTGTTTGCGCAGCAGGTCAAACAACTCGCCCGTCATGTAAGTGCGCAGTTGCAGCACCCGCCCCTCCTCCAGCAGCACCCACTTGCTATGGGTGCCGGGCAAGACAAACCATCCGGAGTGCTGGCCTTGTGCGCAAGCGCCCAACAACTGGGTTTCTTCCCCCCGCATCACATCCGGCAGGCCGACGGCATTGCGCACGCAATAGCCCGGCAGCAGCAGCACAGGGGCTGCGCCGTTGGCATCCGGCACCCGGTAGGCGTGGGCGGCAAGCGCCGTCAGAGGCACCGAGGCATCCACATAGGGCACCTCATGCCAGCCCAAGGCACTGCCCACCATGCCGGACGCAATAACCAATGCCGGCGAAGGGGTGCCCAGCACCTCCAGCGCCGACGTGAGGGCCTGCGGGAACCGCCCCTTGCAGGCGAGTGCGCCATCGCTGTCGTGCATTTCTTGCAGGCAGTCGCCTTGCGGAGTGAGGCTATAGGCGCGGCGATGGGTGGTACCCCAATCCACCCCGACAATGCGGGTAGTCGAATTCAAAGACATGGTGAATCAATCCAATGGTGTGAGGCCCGATTTAAACATATGATGATTAACCTCCATTTTCACCCCTCTGCACACCATCCATGAGCGCACAAACACCCCGCCAGGGAGCCACCTACACCGGCCGCAAGCTGCATGGCCTGGTTGTCCAGCAACTAGGACACCGCGTGGTGGGCGGCACCTACGCCGCCGGTAGTGTGCTCCCCAATGAGGAGTTGCTGTGCCAGGAACTGGCCGTGAGCCGCACGGCACTGCGCGAAGCGGTGAAGGTACTGGCCGCCAAAGGCCTGCTGGAGGCCCGCCCCCGCATTGGCACCCGGGTGCGCAGCCGCGACCACTGGAATTTGCTGGACCCGGATATTTTGGCCTGGCGCTGCGCCACCGGGGTGGACGCCGAATTTTTGCGCCACCTCACCGAATTGCGCGAGATCATTGAGCCCTCTGCCGCAGCACTGGCTGCCACCAGCCGCACGTCCGAGCAACTGGAGGCCATTGCCTCGGCCTTGCATGCCATGGAGGCCGCCAGCAACATCACCGAGTGGGTGCAGGCCGACCTGGGCTTTCACACCGCCGTGCTCAAAGCCACCAACAACCCCTTGCTGATGCCCCTGGCCGCCATCATTGGCAGCGCACTCGAGTCCTTGCTCGGCGTGACAGCCCGCACCTCGGACAACTTCAACCAGGCCCTGCCCGATCACCGCAAGGTATTTGAGGCCATTCAGGCGCAAGAACCGCAAAACGCCTTGCACCGCATGGCGGGCATGCTCTCTGACACCCGCAAGCTGATCCGCCAGACCATCCAGCCTGACGTCAGTTGACAGCGTAAACACTACGTTTATTTGTATGACAAATAAACGCTTTGTTTTACAATCCGGCGATTCTTCAGCCCTTGGAGCCCCATGAAGCCGGACACCCTTTCCCACTTCGCCCACTACCCGAGCTTGAGCGGACGCAGCGTCTTTGTGACGGGCGGCAGCTCCGGCATCGGTGGTGACATCGTGATTGCCTTTGCCCGCCAGGGGGCCCACGTGGCCTTCACCGGCCGCAATGCCGAGGCCGCCCAGCAGGTCATCGACGCCGCCAAAGCACTGGGCCCCGAGCCCCTGTTTTTGCAAAGCGATGCGGCCGATGTGCAGGCACTGCAATCGGCCATTGCCACCGCCGCAGCGAAGTTTGGCGACATCACCGTGCTGGTCAACAACGTGGCCAACGACCAGCGCCACGAACTGGCTGAGGTGACCGCTGACGACTTTGACTGGCGCGTGTCCGTCAACTTGCGCCCCCACTTTTTTGCCGCTCAAGCAGTGGCCGAAGGCATGAAGCGCGCCGGCGGAGGCGCGATCGTGAACCTGGGCTCCACCAGCTGGAAGATCAAGGGCAAGGGCTACCCGGTCTATGCCACCTGCAAGTCCGCCACCGTGGGTCTGACCCGCAGCCTGGCGCGCGAGCTGGGCGAGTTCAACATCCGCGTCAACACTCTTACCCCCGGGTGGATCATGACCGACAAGCAGCTGACGATGTGGGTCGATGAGGCCGGCGAGCGCGCCATGAAAGAAAACCACTGCCTGCCCGGCCGCATCCTGGGCGCGGACGTGGCGAATATGGCCCTGTTCCTGTCGGCTGCCGACAGCGGCATGGTGACGGCGCAAGACTTTGTGGTGGATGCCGGATGGACCTGATGAACCCCACTCCTCCCACCGCCATCTGGCCCGCGGAATTGCAACTGGGCGAAGGGCCCTTGTGGCATGCCACCAGCCAGCGCTTTTTCTTTGTAGACATCCATGGTTGCGCCGTGCATGCCTGGACACCCGCCACCGACCGCCGCCAAAGCTGGAAGATGCCCCAGCGCGTGGGCTGGCTGATTCCGCGCAAAGACGGTGACGGCTTCATGGCCGGCTTACAGAGCGGCATCGTTCGCCTGTGGCTGGAGCCGGATGTGCGCTGGGAGCCTGTGGCCCAGCCCCATGCAGACAAACCCGAGGTGCGGCTCAACGATGCCAAGGCCGACGCCCAGGGACGCATTTGGGCCGGGTCCATGGACAACGACGATCCATCCCGCCGGCAGGGTCAGTTGGCGTGCCTGGACACAGACGGACGCTGCGAGGTGGTGGAAACCGGCATCTACATTGCCAACGGCCCGGCCATTGCGCCGGACGCCCGGTGGATGCTACATACCGACAGCTTTCTCAACACCGTGTATCGCTACGAGCTGGGCGCGGATGGCCGCCTGGGCAACAAGACCGTGTGGCGAGTATTCAGCGATGCCGAAGGCACCCCCGACGGCATGACCCTGGACGCTGAAGGCCACGTGTGGATTGCCTTTTGGGGCGGCGCGTGCATACGCCAGTTCACTGTGGCGGGCGAATGCCTGCAAACCATCCCCATGCCGGCTTTGCAAATCACCAGCATCGCGTTTGGGGGCGAGGACATGCGCACCATGCTAGTGACCAGCGCGCGCACCGGTTTGAGTGAGGATGTACTGGCCCTGTACCCGGCATCGGGCAGCGTGTTCACCCTGCACACCGGCGCAACGGGCTTGCCTGCCTGCGCGTACGGCGCCCCCCTGGCTGCCTAAGAATCCCCGGCGCGCAGACGGCGGCGGCTGTCTCGCGCGTTGGGCAACCAACCCCGCCACACCCAGCGGGCCAGCAGCATGAGCCCGCGAATCCACTCATCAATCGCGTAGGCCATCCAGATGCCGGGCAAGCCAAACAGGCGCCCCAGCCAGAACGAGCCGACACCCAGCACCAACACCAGCGATGCCACGGCAGAGGTGGCCGGGAAAATCGCATCGCCTGTAGCACGCAGGGCGCCGTTCAAAATGAGGTTGAATACACGCCCTGTCTCCAGAATCAGCGACAACCACAGCAGCGTTTGCGCGGCGTGGATAACGGCAGGGTCTTTGGTAAATGCGCGCATCAGCCACGGCGCCCCCAGCGCCGCCAACAAGGCGAGAGAACCTGAGGCCAGCAAGCCATTGCGCACCGCCTTGCGTACCAGCCGGTTGGCCACCCGCAAGTCGCCCGCACCAATCAAGCGGCCCACCATGATTTCGCAGGCCCAACCGATAGCCATGCTGGTCAGCAACACGTATTTCAACAACTGCAAAGTGTAGGAATGGGTGGCTAAAGCAGTCACCCCCAGTCGGGCCGTTGCCGCCAGAGACACCATGAACGCAGCGCGGTAGGTAATTTCTACCCCTGCACCTGGCAGGCCCACGCGCAACACGGGGCCAAAGTCTTTCCAGCCCACCGCCCACCAATCGCGCGCCGTAGGCACCAGTTGCATACGTACCCGCCAGAACCACAGGTGCAGCACCAGCCCCAGCGCCCGGCTCACCAACATGGCGATGGCATAACCTTCCAGGCCCAAGCCATTCCACTCCCCCCAGCCGCGCATGATGATGAAGGCCAGCCCCAGGTGTGTGGAGTGCATGGCGATCATGATGCGCAGCGAGTCTTTGGCAAACAGGTGCGCGCGCAGCACCGCCGCCATGCTGAGGTTGTAGGCATCCAGCAAGAGCGCCGGCGCAAACCACTGCAGGTACGGGGCGGCCAGCGCCGCCACTTCGTGCGGCGCGTTGAGCCAATCCAGCGCCAAGTCGTTACCCGCCACCACCCCCACCATCACGAAGGTACCGACCCAAGTACTCGCCCCCAGCGCCAACAAAGCCGCCCGGCGGGAGGCGGCATGCTGTGCGCCGCCCAGGTACTGGGTGACCATCACACCCAAACCAATGGCCAGCACGCGAAAAGCCACATTGAGCGTTTCCAGAATCTGGTTCACCAAGCCAAACGCACCGGCCGCCACATCGGACTCATGGGAGGCCAGCCAAAGGCCGCCCATGGCCACGGTCATGCCCAATAAAAATTCGCCGAGCAACGGCCCGGCGATGGTGTTGAGGCGGGGGCGTGCGTCAGTGCTCATGGATTCACTGTAACCCAGCGACGCCCCGCCCGGAGCTTATGCAGCGAGGAAAGCCCCACCCCATGCGGCCAAGGCCAAAGTGCCGTTTTGGACTGACGCCTGCGGCAAGCCGCTGCCCTGCAAGGGCTGGAGATGAGCCCAATCCGCCGGAATGGCCCAGCTCACTGCAGCATCGCTGAAATTGAAGACGCACAGCGTGGTCTCCCCCTCAAACTGGCGCACATAGGCCAGCACCTGAGGATGGGCCTCCAGCACTTGCAAGCTGCCGCTCAACAGGCTGGGGCGGGTTTTGCGCCAGCGCAGCAACTGGCGGTAGAAGTGCAACAGGGATGCACTGTCGCGCTCCTGCACATCCGCGGCCAGGGGCACGTGGGTAGCCGCAACCGGCAACCAGGGCTTTGCTGCGGCAGGTACCGAGGAGAAGCCGAGGTCTGCGGACTGCGATACCCAAGGCATGGGCGTACGGCAACCATCGCGTCCTTTGAACTCGGGCCACATGGTGATGCCGTAGGGGTCTTGCAAATCTTCAAACGCGATGTCTGCCTCGGGCAAGCCCAACTCGTCGCCCTGGTAAATGCACGGGGAGCCGCGCAAAGACATTTGCAATGCAGCTCCCAAACGCAAAAGCGCTGGCACCGCCGTAGGTGCCGTGCTGCCCCACCGGGTGGCGACGCGCACCACGTCGTGGTTGGAAAGTGCCCAGCAAGGCCAGCCGCCGGGCGCGACCTCTTCAAAACGCTTCACAAAACCACGGAAGTGGGCCGCACTGTGGGCCGTGCCCAGCAAGTCAAAGCAATAGGCCATGTGCAGCTTGTCGCCGCCGCTGGTGTACTCGGCCACGCGGGCCAAACCATCGTCATCCCCGATTTCACCCACCATGGTGGTGTTGGGGTATTCGTCCAGCAAAGCGCGCAAGCGGCGCAAGAAGGCCAGGTTTTCGGGCTGACTCTTGTCGTGCTGGTGCCACTGCCAACCGTAGGGGTTGACGGCATTGACCGCGGGGTCTTCGCCATCAGGGCGGCCACGGGGCGGGTTGTCGCGCAGCTGGGCATCGTGGAAATAGAAGTTGGCCGTGTCCAGGCGGTAACCGTCCACCCCCAAGTCCAGCCAGAACTTCACCGTGGCCAAGAGTGCGTCCTGCACCTCGGGGTTATGAAAGTTGAGGTCGGGCTGGCTGGTCAAAAAGTTGTGCATGTAGTACTGGCAACGGCGGGTGTCCCACTGCCAAGCGCTACCGCCAAAAATAGAGAGCCAGTTGTTGGGGGGAGTGCCATCGCTTTTGGCATCGGCCCAGACATACCAGTCTGCCTTGGGGTTGGTGAGGCTGGAGCGGCTCTCTACAAACCAGGGGTGCTGGTCGGAGCTGTGCGAGAGCACCTGATCGATCATCACCTTCAGGCCCAACGCGTGGGCGCGGTCCACCAACTGCTTGAAATCGGCAATCGTGCCAAACATCGGATCGACATCGCAGTAGTCGCTCACGTCGTAGCCGAAGTCTTTCATCGGGCTTTTGAAGAAGGGCGACAGCCAAATGCCGTCCGCGCCTAGCTCAGCCACATAGTCCAGCTTGGCGGTGATGCCGTTCAAATCACCAATGCCATCGCCATTGCTGTCCGCAAAACTACGGGGGTAGATTTGGTAGATGACGCCACCGCGCCACCAGTTGTCGTTGGATGCTTTCGTCATGATCGGATATCCCTTTAAAGAAAACGGCGAACCTGCTCACGCAAATTCGCCTTGCAAGAATCGTACGCGGCCTTACTTGACCGAGCCGGAGAGCAGACCCCGCACAAAGAAACGCTGCAGCGAGAAGAACACTGCCACAGGCACGGCAATTGACACAAAGGCACTGGCTGTCAAGATTTCCCAACTCTCGCCGCGGGAGCCGAGCAAGTCGTTGAGCTTGATGGTGAGGACCACCTGGTCCGGCGCCTTGCCGAGGAAGACCAGGGCAATCAAAAAGTCGTTCCACACCCACAGGAATTGGAAGATCGCAAAGCTGGCCAACGCAGGCACCGACAGCGGCAACACGATGCCGGTGAAGATCTGGAAATGCGAAGCGCCATCCATGCGCGCACTCTCGATGATGTCGCGCGGCAAAGACGCGATGTAGTTGCGCAGCAGGTAGATCGCCAGCGGCAAGCCGAACGCCGAGTGCGCCAGCCATACGCCGAGGTAGGTTTTGGACTCGGTGCCAAAGGCCTCGCCCACCTGGTTGTACAGGCGCAGCAAGGGAATCAGCGACATCTGCAGCGGCACCACCAACAAGCCCACCACCACGATGAACAGAAACTTGCGCCCGGGAAACTCCATCCAACTGAACGCGTAGGCCGCAAATGCCGCGATCAGAATCGGGATGAAAGTAGCCGGAATGGTGACCTTGAAGGTATTCAAAAAGGCTTGGCCCACGCCCTCACCCGCAATCACTTTTTCATAGTTTTGCGTCATGAAGACCGGTGGGGACTCGGCCACATAAAACACGCGCACACCCCGGTCTTTGTCATAGGGCTGGCTCAGCTCCAAGCGGTAGCTGCCATCGGCCTGCACGCTCAAGGTGCCATCAGGTTGGCCGTCTTCCTCATCAAAAATCTGGCCGTCCTCCACTTGCACGGAGGTGCCCACGGCAAACTCTTTGGGGTTGGACGATTTGAGCGAGAACTGCTTGATCTTGATGCCACCGCCTTCGGCAAACAGGCGGCCGCTGATGACATAGCGGTCGCCTTCTTTCACCAGACTTTGGACACCGGCGGTGCGACGCATGTCTGCACGCGTCTGGGTAGACAAGGCCGTCCACCAGCCACTGGACACCAGTTGGGTTTTCTCGCGGAAGCTCGACACCAGCAAGCCGAAGGTGGGCAGGACCCACATCAGCACGATGACCAGCAACAAAGCCTGCGCCATCAGGGAAGGAAGGGAAAAATACTTTTTCATCGTTGTGCCTCCTCGGTACGGAAGCGGCGGATGTTGAAGGCCATCACCGGTACCACTGCAAACATCAAAACCATCGCCAATGTGGAACTGCGGCCGTAATCGCCACCGCCACGGAACATCCAGTCGTACATCAGATTACCCAGCACGCTGGTATCCCACTGGCCACCGGTCATCGCCATCACGATGTCAAACACCTTGAGCACGGTGATGGTGATGGTGGTCCACACCACCAGAATGGTGGACATGACTTGGGGCACCATGATCTCGAAAAAGATCTGCAACTCGCTGGCGCCATCAATGCGTGCCGCCTCAATGGTTTCGTGCGGCACACCACGCAGCGCGGCAGACAGAATCACCATCGCAAAGCCCGTCTGAATCCAGATCAGGATGGCCATCAAAAAGAAGTTGTTCCAGAACGGCACAGTCACCCAGGCTTGGGGCTGAAAACCCATGCCCATGACGATGGCGTTCAAGATGCCGATCTGATCAGCGTCGGGGCCGCGGAAGTCGTACACAAACTTCCAGATCACGCTGGCGCCCACAAAGCTGATGGCCATAGGCATGAACACCATGGACTTGGCAAAGCCGCCCCACCACACGCGGTCGGCCAGCACTGCCACCACCAAACCGAATGCGGTGGCAGCAGCAGGCACCACCAGCAACCACATGAAGTTGTTGCGGATGGTCAGCAAAAAGTTTTGGTCTACAAACACCCAGCGGAAGTTCGCCAAACCCACGAACTGCTCACCGGTCGCGTCATAGAAGCTCAAGCGGAAGGTTTCAAACAGCGGGTACACCAAGTAGGTACCCAGAAGCAGCAGGGCCGGAGCGATGAACAGCCAGGGCCGCACGTTGTTACGCGCCATTTCGCGGCCATAACGGGTGCCGATCGGCAGATGCACAATTTTGTCCAACACGAAGTTGGAGCCTGCAAAGTACAGCAAGCAGAACGCAATGCTGACCAGTACAGCGGAGAGGGTCTGGAGGACTTGATCAGTCATGGGATCAATGCTTTTGCGTGTTGCGGGAAAGATTTCAAAAGGGCCGGCAGCCGAAGCCGCCGGCCTGAAGACGTGCCGCGTGGCGACGTCAGAGGAGATACTTACTTGATAGCGTCCCAGCTCTTCTGGATTTCGTCAGCCACTTCTTTGGCAGATGCACCGCCGGAGTAATTGACCATGCCCTTCCAGAAGCTGCCTGCACCCACTGCGCCGGGCATCAGGTCGGAGCCGTCAAAGCGGAAGGTGGTGGCGTTTTGCAAAATCTCGCCTTGCTTGCGCAGCGACGCAGTTTTGTACTTAGCCAGGTCCACACCCTTGTGCGGTGTCAGGAAACCGCCTTCAGCCATCCAGATTTCATGCGACTGGGGGTGCTGCAGATATTCCATGAACGCGCGGGCGCCCTTGCTGTCCTTGGTGATGGTCAGGATCGTGCCGCCACCGAGAACGGGATTGCCCAGCTTCTTGCTGCTGTAAGAAGGGAAGTAGAAGAAGTCGGCTTCGTCGGTCTTGCCTTCGGGGAAGAAAGCGGGAATGAACGATGCTTGGCGGTGCATGTAGCACTTGGGTGGGGATCCGAACAAGCCTTTAGGGCTGTCCTTGAAGCTCACGGTGGCCACGGCCTTGGCGCCGCCGTCTACATACGCATCGTTCTTGGCGAACCAGCCGTAGGCTTCGATCGCTTCAATCACACGCTTGTCGTTGAACTTCATCTTGTTGCTGACCCAGTCGTCATACACCTCAGGGGTCTGGGTGCGCAACATCATGTCTTCCACCCAGTCGGTGGCGGGCCAGCCCGTGGCGGCATCAGAACCCAGGCCGATACACCAAGGCTTGCCACCGTCGGCAGCGATTTTCTTGGTCAGTGCTTGCAGCTCTTCCATGGACTTGGGCACTTTGTAGCCCTTTTCCTTGAAGTTCTCGGGCACGTACCAGACCAGGCTCTTCACGTTCACGTTGTAGAACATGCCGTAGAACTCTTTCTTGCCGGCCTTGTTGGCGTAGGTGCCCAAGTCCGCCCAGGAGCTGCCGGCGGCGTAGTTCTTTTTCACCCATTCCTGGGCCTTGGCACCCAGGGGCTTCAGGCCGTCGATGGCGGCCATGTTGGCGGCCAAACCGGGCTGGGGGAACACCGAGATATTGGACGGCGAGCCGGCCTTGATGTCGATCACGATTTGCTGCTCGGAGCTCTGTGAGCAAGAGTGCTTCACGGTGGCACCAGTGGCTTTCTCAAAGTTGGCAATCACCTTTTTGAACATGCCTTCTTCAGCACCGGTCCACGGGCAGGTGATGGTGACGACTTCACCCTTCAAGTCCGGCCCTTTGTAGTCTGCAGCCATTGCCGGAGCGGCTACGGCACCCCACACCAGAGCGGTGGCTCCGGCAATCACGGTTTTCTTCATCATCGTCTTCTCCTCATGGTGCATCGCGGCCCATCCGCGCTGCGTTGTTGAAACAGGCTTAGTCAACGCGCTTGCCGTCCGCGTTGAACTTGTACAAATGCTCAGGCGCAAAGCCCAGTGAAATTGCGGCGCCGGGCTGCAAGCCCAATGTGCCGTCCATGCGCGCGGTAATTTCGCCAAATGCACCGGCAGTGACATAGGCAAAGGTTTCGTTACCGAGCTGCTCGGAATGCTTCAAGGTGCCTTGAATCGGGCCGCCTTCGGTCACTTTCAAATGCTCAGGGCGCAAGCCGATGGTGGCCACGTTGTGGCGCGCCGCTAAGTCACCACCCAAAAAGTTCATTTGCGGGGAGCCAATGAAGCCGGCCACAAACAGGCTCGCAGGCTTGTTGTACAAATCCAGCGGCTTGCCGACCTGCTCGACGCGGCCCTTGTTGAGCACCACGATCTTGTCGGCCAAAGTCATGGCCTCCACCTGGTCGTGGGTCACGTAAATCATGGTGGCCCCGAGACGGCGGTGCAAGGTGGCCAACTCCACACGCATCTTGGTGCGTAGCGCAGCGTCCAGGTTGGAGAGCGGCTCGTCAAACAAAAACACCTTGGGGTCGCGCACGATGGCACGGCCAATGGCCACGCGCTGACGCTGTCCACCTGAGAGTGCCTTGGGCAAACGGTCCAGATATTCGGTGAGTTGCAGGATGTCAGACGCCTCGCGCACCCGGCGCTCGATCTCGGCCTTGGGGGTCTTCGCAATCTTCAAAGCGAAGGCCATGTTGTCAAACACCGTTTTATGCGGGTACAGCGCATAGCTCTGAAACACCATGGCCACACCGCGCTCGGACGGGCCGAGGTCGTTCACCCGGGCGCCGCTAATGTTCAGGTCGCCACCGGAAATTTCCTCCAGGCCGGCAATCATGCGCAGGAGCGTGGTCTTGCCGCAGCCGGAAGGCCCCACAAAGACCGCGAACTCGCCGGGCTCGATATCGAGATCGATGCCGTGAATGACATCGGCCTTGCCGTAGTTTTTGACGATTCCGCGCAAGCGGACATCCGACTGACTCATACACATGCTCCTGACGAGACACGCAACCGGTAAGCGGCTGCCACAAAGTTTCACGGATCGTAATTAAATTACCGCCTAAAACACCTCGGGCAAACCCTTAGATAATCACTTATTTCGCTGTTTTTTTGCAAAAACAAAACCGGTTTTGTACAAAGAAGCCACACCGGCGGCAAACCTGAAGACCAAGCCCTCAGGCGGCAATAAAGTTACAGTCCGGTTACGGCTTGAAATCGTTTTCAAAATTCTGCCATGGCCACGACAAAATTTCAGCCATTCGTTGCAGGACCCAGCGAGATTGGGGCTCAGACAGCACACAGGGCTCGGTACGTAATCCGGTGTAACAACGCGCAATCACGTCCTGCTCGGTCACGCCGAGCTTGAATTGCAAATCCGCCGCAGTGGGCGCCAGCATGTGGGCCATGTCTTCACACAACTCATAGTCGGCTAGCACCTGCGCCCACGGGGCCGTGGGCTTGGCGCGACCTACCGGCGTATAGAGCGCTAAAAAGGAAGGGGGTATCTCGATGGGGGGGGCAAAGTCAGTCATGGGCCATTGTGGCGCAGCGCCCTGGCCACGCGCTGGCACACACGCCGGTCTACAGGCGGGTCCACACACAGCCCACGCGGTATCCGCAGCGCCAGGCTAGGCGCCCCGGGCGGCCCACACGCACTCAGGCAGGCCAGGCGCGCAATGAAGCATCATTTAGCCCTCTAGCGCTCGCAGAATCAGCGCGAGCAGCTATGCTTTTAATAGCAAATCAGGCGAGGGGTGGCAGCAACCCTGCCGCGCGCAGCTTGTCTTTTTTGCTGGGCCGGCGGCCCTTGACGCCGCCAGCGGCCTGGTCGCGGCTCACCGTGGGCAGCGCCACCTCTGGCTCGAAGCCGGCCACTGTTTCACGCACCACTTCCAGGGCGTGGCGCTTCTCGATCAGCGCGAAGTGCGCCGCGTTCTCTGCGGTCACAAAACTCACCGCCATGCCGCGCAAGCCCGCCCGCCCGGTGCGACCGATGCGATGGATGTAGTCGGCAGCGGCGCGAGGCAAATCAAAGTTCACCACCACCGGCAGGCCTGCAATGTCCACACCCCGCGCGGCTACGTCGGTGGCCACCACCACCTGCACGTCGCTGGCCTTGAAATCGGCCAGCACCTGGCCGCGTTTACCCTGACTCAGTTGGGCATGGAAGGGCTCGGCCTGCAAGCCCGCCCGGCGAAGTTTGTCGGCCACCATTTCGGCGGCGTATTTGGTGGCGACAAACACCAGCACCCGGGGCCATTGCTCTTGCTGCACCAAGTGGCGCAACAACTGGGTGCGGCGGGACGGATCAACCGTGACGGCGCGCTGCATGATGTCGGGTGCGGCTTGCATACCGGTGTCGATGGTGACCTCCACCGGATCGCGCAAGCGCGCCTCTGCCAGGCGGCGCACTGCCGCGCTGTAAGTGGCCGAAAACAGCAGGCTTTGCCGCTGCGCAGGCACCATGGCCAGCACGCGCTCCAGCTCTTCGGCAAAGCCCAGGTCCAGCATGCGGTCTGCTTCGTCCAGCACCAAGGTTTCTACCCGGCCCAGGTCCAGGGCATTGTGCGCAACGATGTCCAGCAAGCGGCCGGTGGTGGCGACCACCACATCGGTGCCACCGCGCAAGGCCATTAACTGCGGGTTGATGGACACCCCACCGAATACCACCGACACACGCACCGGCAGACCCGCAACACGCGCCAGCCCCGAGAGCACACCGCCCACTTGCACCGCCAGCTCGCGCGTAGGCACTAACACCAAGGCTTGGGGATGGCGAAAACCGGCGCTGGATGCCGGCTTGCAACGCTGCAACACAGCCAAGGCAAAGGCGGCTGTTTTGCCCGAGCCGGTTTGGGCACATACCAGCACATCACGGCCGGCCACAGCGGGCGGCACGGCGGCTGATTGCACGGGAGTGGGCTGGGCATAGCCCTGCTGCGCCATAGCGGCAACCAGGGTCTCGTGGAGACCCAAGGAAGAAAATGTCATACGGGATTACTCTCTGGCATCAACGGCGGCAGGAGCCCCCGCAGGCGCCTTACGCGGCGCTGCCGCGCTTGGGTTGTGCAGGGGCGTGGATGAACTGGCCGCTACGGTTGAGGCGGGTCGCCAACGCATCCAGGTACCCCAGCAGGCGCTCGGCTTGCAAGGGCTTTTGGTACAGGGTGACCCAGTTGGGCAGGCGGCCGTCGTCTTCCACCTCTTTGCGGGTGAGCGCGGTGAGCACAATCACTTCAATCGGCTGGTAAGCGGCCTCTTGGGCCATGGTATTGATGAGGTGGTAGCCATCGAATGGCTTCATCATCAAATCCGTCACCACCAAATCAGGGCGCTGGCGCTCCAATTGGATCAGCGCTTGCGAGGCATCGTTGGCCACGGTGAGCGCCACCTCGTGCCCGCCGCGGGCCAGCAAGGCTTGGAAATACGCTACCTGCACCGGATCATCTTCTGCCAACAGCACGCGCATGGGGCGGGCGCCGGATTCGCTGCTGGTGGTGGTGCCGCGTGACTGCACCAGTTTGTCAATGGCACTGCGGAAAATACGGCGATGCCCACCCGGCGTGACCCACGCTTCGAGCTCCCCGCTGATCACCATCTTCTGCACCGAGGTGGTGGAGAGGCCCAAGATGCGGGCGGCTTGTTGGGTGGTCAGGACATCGCTGCTATTGGTCATGGTCGGACGGAAGTGGGGTGGATATTCCTCACTGAAATTCAAATTTCTCAGTTTTGGGGCTTCGGGTGCATTTTACGCAATGCGCCGCCAAATCAACCCGTTACTTTGAAGCCGTCCGCTCTTTATTACAAAATTAAAACAGGCAAAGTGTGATTTTTAATGCCACTCTTTGGCATCCGCCACGTCGGGCATGGCGGTCAACTCGCCCGGTACCGTCAATGCGAACTCGGGTTCCGGTTCCCGGATTTCGATAGGTTTCGACAAGCAAGCTTTGAACCCCGACTGCATACGGGCCACCACATTGGGGTTCAGCCAAAAGGTATTCACCGGCGCCGACGAGGATTTAGAAGATTGCGACATGGCTTTTATTCATTCAATTCAATTTAATTGAAATATAACGAATTAAGCCTGAAAGTCAAGTTTTAAACAGGCCGCCCTTTGCCGACCTGTTATTCGGCTTCGCGCATCACACCAAGGCGCGCAACTCCTGCGCCGCATCTTGCAGCACCGGCAACAAGGTGCGCACAAAGTCCTCCGCCTCCCAGCGGTGGGGGGCCGCCACCACATTCAGGGCGCCCACCACCACCCCCTGAGCATTACGCAGCGGTACCGCCAAAGCCTGCACGCCCAATTCGTGCTCTTGCACGGCGAGGCTGAAGTCGTTTTTGCGGGCCGCATCAATCAGGCCTTTGAGCGCCTTGGTATCCGTCACCGTGTGGGCCGTGAGGCGGCGCAAGGTGTGGGTGGTGAGCCATTGCTGTAACGCCGGCTTGGCCAAGCCGGCCAGCAGCACCCGCCCGGTCGAGGTGGCGTGCGCGGGCAACCGCGCCCCCAAGTGCAAACCGTAGGCCAACACCTGCACCTTGCCGGTGGCCGAGCTGCGCCAGTCGTTACCGCTGCGCGCCACGATCACCACCTCATCCCCATCCAGCACCACCGCAGAGAAGGACTCCTGCGTCTGCGCCGCCAGGCGGTTGAGCGTGGGCTGCACCGCCCGAGGAAAACGCGCAGAGGCTAGGTAGGTGCCGGAGAAACGCAGTATCTTGCTGCTGAGCCAGAAGTAGCTGCCATCGCTCTCCAAATAGCCCAGATGCGCCAGGGTGAGTAGGTGGCGCCGGGCTGCCGCGCGGGTAATGCCGGCACGCTGGGCCGCCAGGGTCGCATTGAGCTTCTGGCGCTCGGTGTCAAAACTCTCCAGCACCGCCATGCCTTTGGCCATGCCGGCAATCAAATCAGTCGCCGCAATCGGCGGGGCCTCGCGCCCATCTTGCAACCACGCCATAAAGAGTCCTTGCGATGTATTGCGCGGTGATCGCACAAGCATGCCAATGATCGCACAAAGCCGTCACGAGCATGGTGACACTAGACCGGCACAAATTTACGCTCAACTCATTCACCCAAGGAGCACTATGCGTACCCAAGTTGCCATCATCGGAGCGGGCCCCTCCGGCCTGTTGCTCGGACAGTTGCTGCACAAAGCCGGCATTGATGCCGTCATCCTGGAGCGCCAGAGCGCGGATTACGTGCTCTCGCGCATCCGGGCCGGCGTGCTGGAGCAAGTCACCACCGATTTGCTGGACGAGGCGGGTGTCAGCCAACGCATGCACGCAGAAGGGCTGCCCCACACCGGCTTCGATTTGCTGTTCCAGGGCAGCCGCCACCGCATTGACCTGCAAGCCCTGACCGGCGGACAAAAAGTGATGGTGTACGGGCAAACCGAAGTCACCCGCGATTTGATGGAAGCCCGCCAAGCCGCAGGCCTGCCCACCATTTACGAAGCATCGGACGTGAGCATCCATGACTTCGACACCGCAACTCCACGCGTCAGGTACCAAAAAGACGGGGCCTGGCACGAACTGACCTGCGACTTCATTGCCGGCTGCGATGGTTTTCATGGCGTGTGCCGCGCCAGCGTGCCTGCAGGCGCCATCACCGAGTATGAAAAGGTCTACCCCTTCGGCTGGCTGGGCCTGCTATCGGACACGCCGCCCGTGCACCACGAGCTGATTTACGCCAACAGCCCGCGTGGGTTCGCCCTGTGCTCACAGCGCAGCGCCACCCGCAGCCGCTACTACCTGCAAGTGCCCCTGACCGAGCGGGCCGACCAATGGACGGACGACGCCTTTTGGGCCGAGCTGCGCAAGCGCCTCGACCCGCAGGCCGCCGAAGCCCTGGTCACTGGCCCCTCGCTGGAAAAAAGCATTGCCCCCTTGCGCAGCTTTGTGACGGAGCCGATGCGCTTCGGCCGCTTGTTTTTGGCCGGCGATGCCGCCCACATCGTGCCGCCCACAGGTGCCAAGGGATTGAACCTGGCGGCCACGGATGTGAAATACCTGTCGTCGTCCCTCATCGAGTTCTACCAAGAGCAATCGTCGGCAGGCATTGACCATTACTCCCAGCGATGCCTGCAGCGCATCTGGAAGGGCGAGCGCTTCTCCTGGTGGTTTACCAGCCTGATACACCGCTTCCCCGATGGCGGCGCCATTGGCCAGAAGTTGCAGGACGCAGAGCTTCAATACCTGGTGCAATCCACCGCCGCATCCACCGCACTGGCGGAGAACTACGTGGGCCTGCCGCTTTAAGCGGCCTCCATGCACCCTGCGCTTGTAAGCGCAGGCCGTCTGCGGTAGTCTGGCTGACAAAAGCCGCAGGGGGAAATGTCGCAATGTCAGTCCGAGACCCTAGGTCCAGCGAAGCACTGGACCGCATCTCTATCGCTCGCCAACCCATCGTCAACACAGAGCGTGCCGTGGTGGCTTACGAGCTGTTCAACCGCACTCTGGCTGGCGGCGCGCATTCGCAAGCGAGTGACATGGCGCTGGCCCTGCATGCGGTGGCGGAAAGTGCGGCCCCCTTTGCCACCAGCAAACACGACGTGTTCATTCACTCGGTCCACGCCGGGCTGGAGGGGCCGCATTGGGACTTTGTAAACCCGAGCACCACCGTCATCGAAGTGCCCCCTGCCCCACAACATGCACCGGACTTCATTGCCAGCCTGAGCACCACGTTGCAAGCCTTGCGCATCCGCGGGTTCCGGCTGGCGTTCAAACACAGCGTAGTGGCACCGGTTTACAAGCCGTGGCAGGCGTTGGCAGACTTTGTGAAGCTCGATACCTCGCGCATCGACCCCGCCCAACGCAAACCGCTGGTACAAGCCGCCAAGGCCCGTACCAGCGCCCGCCTGATTGCCGAGAAAATCGAAACTGCTGAGCAGCTGGAATCCATGACGGCGCTGGGCATTCCTGCGTTTCAGGGCTTTTGGTTTTCCATGCCGGAGACCATCCAGTCCCGCGTGCTCACCCCTCGCCAGACCATGGCCCTCCAGCTCGTGGCGCGCCTGCAAGCACAGGCCCCGCTGGACGAGATTGAAGTGGTGCTCAAAAAAGATGCCGGCTTGGGGGTGAGCTTGCTGCGCATCATCAACTCGGCGGCCACGGGCTTGCAGCACAAAGTCACCTCCCTGCGCCAGGCCGTGATGCTGATGGGCTATGCACGACTCACCCGCTGGGCCGCCATGCTGCTCACCCAAACCCATGACCAAGCCAGCCTGCAAGCCACCGCCGCCGTGGTGCGCGGCCGCATGATGGAGCTGCTGGTACAAGCAGCGCCCGACGTCGGCGACCCCGGCGCGGCATTTCTGGTGGGGCTGCTCTCGCAAATCGACCAGTTGCTGGGGCAGCCGATGGGCCAATTGCTCAACCAGCTGGGCCTGGACGATTCCGTAGCCGAGGCCCTGCAACACGGCACCGGCCCCTACGGCGGCCTGTTGGCGCTGGTCGTGGCCTGCGAAAGTGATGATGAAGCTGCCTTCTCAGCCGCCTTTCGCCAGCTGCCCTTTTCGCTGCGACAGATCAATATCGCGCACATGGAATCGCTGGCCTGGGCGGATAGCATGGAGACATGACACCTCCACGCCTCCAATCCAACAGCCCGACTTCTGACAACCCCAAATTCGGGCGCTTGCTGGCCGTGTGCGGGTTTGCCGTGCTGTTTTGCGGCATGCTGGTCTGGCTCATGGCCGATGTGTTTACCGACTGCTGCGACCTCTCCTGGCTGGGGCGCATCTTTCGCTAGGCAACCCGGCGGAGAAGCCGAATCTTTACATTGCACCGGTAAACGCCCGCACGCCGGGCGGAGTTAAAGAAGGTGCGAGTGCATCTCGCCATGGCTTCGCACAGGCTTTACATGGCCTACCGACAATGCGCTCCATGCACCGAAAGCGAGTCATGAAGTTCATTCCGTCGATAGTGTTGGTATCCGTCTGCGCCACATGGAGCGCAGCCTGCGGGGCGCAAGATCTGGGCCGCGTGCTCTCCACCCAGCCCATCATTCAACAGGTGGCCGTGCCACGGCAAGTGTGCAGCAACCAACAGGTAGAGGTCGTTCCACAAAAATCCGGCGCAGGCGCTGTGATGGGCGCGGTGGCCGGCGGAGCCATCGGCAATTCGGTAGGACGTGGTGCAGGCAATGCAGCAGCCACCGTCATTGGCGTGCTGGGCGGTGCCGTGTTGGGCGACCGGATCGAAGGCAGCCCGTCACCCCAGGTGCAAACCGTGCGCAGTTGCAATGTGCAAAACATGTATGAGACACGCACCGTGGCCTACAACGTGGTGTACGAATACGCAGGGCGCCAGTACAGCGTGCAATTGCCGAACGACCCAGGCCCGACCATTGCACCCCAAGTCACTCCGGTGGGCAGTGTTGCGCCTAACGTCGTTACCCAAGCGACCGTGGCAACACTACCGCCCGTGTATACGCAGCCTGCGGTGATCGAGTCCCAAGTGATTTACCAACCCTACTATCCACGCCCGTATTACTACCCGGCGGTGCGATTGAACTTTGACTACGGGTATGGGGGGCACCGTCATTGGCGCTGAGAGGGGTGACTGGTGCGACTGGCGGGGATCGAACCCACGACCCTTGGCTTCGGAGGCCAATACTCTATCCACTGAGCTACAGTCGCTAACACAGGCTGGCATTGTAGGTGTTTTCAAAAGGTCGGCCGCTATAATCCCGAGCTGATTCGAAGGCCCTGATTATTTTGAGGACACCCATGAGCGACAACAGCCAAGCCACTGTGCACGAAGAAGCCCACACTGGCCCTATCAAGACGCCCAAACAATTGTTGCTGGCAGCGTTCTTTTCGTTCGTGATCCCCATCTTTGTGATCATCGGCTTGGTGTACTACGTTACGTCTGCCAACAAACCTGCCGCCGGCGCCGTGAATATGGAAAAGGCAACGGCCGAGCGCATCCAAAAAATTGGCATGGTCGAAGTCCGCGATGCCAACCGCGAGCTCAAGTCGGGTGAAGACGTGTTCAAAGCCCAATGCTCTGCCTGCCACAGCTCCGGTGCAGCGGGCGCCCCCAAGTTTGGCGATGCTGCTGCATGGGGCCCCCGTATCAAAACCGGCTTTGAAGCCTTGGTGAACTCTGCCATGAAGGGCAAAGGCGCCATGGGTGCACAGGGTGGTGGCGATTTTGACAACCTGGAAATTGCCCGTGCTGTGGTTTATATGGCCAACGCTGGCGGAGCCAAGTTTGACGAACCCAAGAAGCCTGCGGCCGAAGCCAAGTAAACCCCACCTGCTTCCAACTTCAAAGCCGACTTTGGTCGGCTTTTTTGCGTCTAGCGCCCGTAGATCCTGCGCAACCAGCTATGAAAAGCATAGCAACCCTAATGGGTTGCCGGATTGGCTTGCGGACTGGTGACGTAGCCAAATCGTGTCGGCAGCGCATCGGTACGTACCTCGAGCGGCTGCCACGCACCGCGCTCAACCTGCTCCGCCGCGCGCTCCATGTCGGCGGTGTGCACCAAGCCAAAACCCAGCGGTGTGTCCAGGTAAAGCCACCCGGCATCATCCAGATAGCAAGCTAGCACGTCCGTGGGCACCCCGGTGTGCGATGTGACGGCGCCCTGCCCGTCCACACGCCAGATGTAGGGCGTGCACTGCAATTCCACATACACCCGTTGCGGGCCGTTTTGGAAATACCAGCGCCCCTGCGCATCCGAGGCGTAGTTGCGGGCGATGAAACCCAGCAGCTTTTCGTGCTGGAGCACGCTGCCCTTGGCGCCGGGTAATCCACTGGCAAACGGGCCTGCGGCTTGCGCCGCGTCGTCCCGCAGGCACCACTGCCCTCGGGTGTCCAGGCCGAGCCAACCGTAGCAATCGGGCACGTTGGGCCACTTGACCATGGCTTGCTGAACGATGTCATCCATTGCGGTCGCTTACTTTAAGCGCTTGCTTCCAGCAGCCAGTTCCCTACGGCCTGCGGCATGCTGCGCACGTGGCCCGGCATGCGCCCATGCGGAAAGCCCACATGCCCGCCATGTGCCGGCTGCCACAGGGTGACGTGGGCACCCACCTCTTTGGCGTGGGGCAGACACCATGCGGGCACAAACGGGTCGTTGCGCGCATTCACCACCAGCGCCGGCAGGCGAATGCGGTGCAAATGGGGCTTGGCGGAGCCCCGCGCCCAATAGTCTTCGGTGTTTTTAAAGCCGTGCAGGGGGGCGGTAAAAATGTTGTCGAACGCATGCAGCGTGCGCGCTGCCCGCAGGGCCTGGCCATCAAACAACCCGGGGTACTGCTGCAGCTTCATCAGGGCCTTGGGCACCATGGTTTTAAGAAACATGCGGGTGTACACCAGCCGGTTAAAGCCGGCCCCGATCGCATGGCCGCCGGCCGCAAGGTCGATGGGGGAGCACACCGCCGCCACCGCGCGGACGGTTTGCGATGCCGCATCCCCCGCCTCTTCGGCCCAGCGCAGCAAGGCGTTGCCCCCTAAAGACACGCCCACCGCCACCACGGGCCCGGCATGGGCGGCGCGGAACTGCTGCAGCATCCAGCCGATTTCTTCGTAGTCGCCCGAATGGTAGGCCCGGGGCGCGCGGTTGATCTCGCCACTGCACCCCCGGAAGTGCGGTACCGCGTAGGCCATGCCGCGCTCACGCGCGAAGTCGGCAAAGGCTTCTGCATAGTGGCTGCGGGAAGTGCCTTCCAAACCATGGAACAGCACCAGCAGCGGTGCGCCCTCGGACACGGTGGATTCGAGCCAATCGACATCCACAAAATCTTGGTCCGGCGTGGTCCAGCGCTCACGGCGGTAGTGCGGGGTGGGGCCAAACACGCGGCGCGAATACAAAGCCGGCCAGATGGTCTGCAGGTTGCCACCGGGCAGCCAGGCGGGCGCTATATATTTCATAGTAGCTTGCGCAGGTAGTACGGGCGCTAGCGCCCGATTCAATGCAAAACCTGCGGTACCAGCGTGCTACCGCCCGCATCGCCCGGTGTGCCGGGGCTGGCGTGGTGCACCACCATGCGCCAGCCTTGTGCGGTCTTGTGGTACACGTTGGTGGCCAGTACATGCGCCGAGGCAGGGCCGTCCGGCGTCAGAATGTCCACCGTCTCCAGCACATGGTGCACCGCACTGGCCAGCGAATCCACGCGGCGGATGTGCTCCGGCCGCACATGCACGGCGCCCCCTTGCGAAAACATGGCCTCGAACGCCGCCCGTATGGCGCCAACCCCCATCAACCGCTGCCCGCCGGGGTGGATGCAGGCGATGTCGTCCTCATCGGCCCAACACGCCATGAGCTGATCGAGGTCGCCCCGTTGCAGTGCTTCGTAAAAGGCGGTTTCCACTTCGTCGGGCGTGCCGCCCATGACGGCGTGGAGTTTGGCTTTATTTTTTGGCATGGCCCGATTCTCTCGCATACCGGCCGGACGGGCGCCGCGCACGGTTGTAGGATGCGGTCTTCATTTGGAGGATGTTTCATGCACGCTGCGATGGCCCCACGCTCCCCATGGTCCACCTGGTTGCTCCGCACCGCACGGCTTGCCTTGTGCAGCGCGGTACTGAGCCTGACCGCCTGCGGGTACAACGATTTCCAGCGGCTGGATGAACAAACCCAGTCGTCCTGGAGCGAGGTGCTCAACCAGTACCAACGCCGCGCGGACTTGGTGCCCAATATCGTGGCTACCGTCAAAGGCGAGGCCGCGTTTGAGCAAGACACCTTGACCAAAGTCGTCGAGGCCCGCGCCAAAGCCACCTCCATGCAAGTGAGCCCCGAAACCTTGAATAACCCGGACGCGTTTGCCAAGTTCCAAAAAGCCCAAGGTGAACTGGGCGGCGCGTTGAGCCGCCTGATGGTGGTTAGTGAGCAGTACCCCAACCTGAAGGCGAACCAGGGCTTTAGCGACCTGCGGGTACAACTCGAGGGCACCGAGAACCGCATCACGGTCGCCCGCAACCGCTACATTCAGGCGGTGCAGGAGTACAACGTACTGGCTCGCAGCTTCCCCACCAACCTGACGGCCAAGCTCTTCAGCTACGCGCCCAAGCCCGCTTTCACGGTGGCCAACGAGGCGACCATCAGTAGCCCGCCGGTGGTGGATTTCAACAAAAAGTAAGCACCATGGGCTGGCCTTTGTGTGTGTTCCAGTGGCCACGGGTGTGGTGGTGCTGGTTGCTAGGTGGCGTGCTGGCTTTCGGCGCCTGGGGCGTGCACGCCCAGAGCGTGCAAGCGGTTCCCGCACTTTCCTCTCATGTGGTGGACATGACGGCCACCCTCAGCGAACAACAACAGCTTGCGCTCGACGCCACGTTGAGCCGCTTTGAGACCAGCCATGGCGCGCAAGTGGTGGTGTTGATCGTGCGCAGCACCGCGCCAGAAGACATTGCAGTCTATGCCAACCGGGTTGCCAGCGCCTGGAAGATTGGCCGCAAAGACATTGGCGACGGCGTATTGCTGCTGGTCGCCAAGGACGACCGCACCCTGCGCATAGAGGTTGCCAGAACGCTGGAGGGCGCGATTCCCGACCTGATGGCCAAGCGCATCATCGACCAAGCCATAGCGCCACGCTTCAAGCAAAGCGACTTCGCTGGCGGGTTGACGATAGGCGTTGAACAGCTGATGGGGCTGATTCGAGGTGAAGCACTCCCCGCCCCGACAGCCACCCGCCCCCAAGGTGGCTTTCAATGGATGGATTTGGCCGTCTTTCTTTTCTTTGCGGTCACGGTCGGAGGAAGGATGGCACGGCGAGCGCTTGGAACCCGCTGGGGCTCCATGCTGACCGGCGTGGCGGCGGGTGGTTTGGCATTTTTTGTGACCCAAAGCCTGCTGTTGGCAGCAGGCGCAGCCGTCGCCGCATTTGTGCTGACCCTGCTGACGAGTTTGAACAAATACGCTACCCACACGGGTTCTGGTGGGTATGGAGGCTTTGGCTCTGGCAACAGCAGCGGTAGCGGCCGCTCCGGGGGTGGCGGTTTCAGCTCCGGGGGTGGGGGCAGTTTCGGGGGTGGTGGTGCCTCAGGAGGTTGGTGATGATTGCTCGACTATCCCGTTGGTTCAGGCACCGTTGGGCGGATGATGCACACCGCACATTGGCTGCACCTGCCCTGGCCCGAATCCAAGCACGCGTTGTGGCGAGTGAGGCACTGCACTCCGGCGAAATCCGGGTGTGCATCGAGGCCGGCTTGCCCAATAGCTACCTGCTGCGCCGCGACGGTACTGCGGCACTCCTGCGGCAGCGTGCCATTGCGCTCTTCGGTCGCTTGCGGGTATGGGACACCGAGCACAACAACGGGGTGCTGATCTACCTCTGTCTAGCAGAACACGCGATTGAGTTGGTGGCGGACCGAGGGATCGACCGGCATGTCTCCCAAGACGCGTGGAGTGCCATCGTCCAGCGCCTGTCGGTGCAGTTGCGAGCAGGTCAGTGGGAAGCCGGCCTGGGTGAGGCCATCGACGATGTGCATGCACTGCTCACACGGCATGCACCTGCTTCTAGCGGTGAGACGAACCCCAACGAGCTGCCCGACACTCCGGTGCTCCTGTAACGCCACCCAGAAACAACAAAGCCACCCGAAGGTGGCTTTGTGGAGAGAAGAAGCTGGAGCTTATTTCTTGCGCAGGAACTTGCGAGCAGCAGAAATTTCTGCAGCCATGATGGCAATTTCCGACTGAATGCGGGCAATGTCGATTTCGCTCTTAGCGTTCTTTAAGGCTTCTTCCGCTGCAGCCTTCGCTGCATTGGATTTTTCCTCGTCCAGATCCTTGCCGCGAATCGCCGTGTCAGACAACACAGTCACGCAGTTAGGCTGCACTTCCAACAGGCCACCAGCGACGAACACAAACTCTTCGCTGCCATCGGCTTTTTGAATGCGCACCGAGCCGGGCTTGATGCGCGTGATCAGGGGCGTGTGGCGGGGCTTGATGCCCAGCTCGCCAGCCTCACCGGGAAGCGCCACGAAGACGGCTTCACCGGAGAAGATGGACTCTTCTGCACTGACCACATCAACGTGGATGGTGTTCATGACTTAGACCTTCTTGGCTTTTTCGAACGCTTCGTCGATGGTACCGACCATGTAGAACGCTTGTTCTGGCAGGTGGTCGCATTCGCCGGCAACGATCATCTTGAAACCACGGATGGTTTCAGCCAAAGTCACGTACTTGCCGGGGGAGCCGGTAAACACTTCAGCCACGTGGAAAGGCTGGGACAGGAAGCGCTGGATCTTACGAGCGCGTGCCACGGTCAGCTTGTCTTCAGGGGCCAATTCGTCCATACCCAGAATCGCGATGATGTCGCGCAATTCCTTGTAGCGCTGCAGAGTACCTTGCACTGCACGGGCAGTGTTGTAGTGCTCTTCGCCCACGACGTTGGGGTCCAACTGGCGGCTGGTGGAGTCCAAAGGATCCACCGCAGGGTAAATACCCAGGGAAGCGATGTCACGGGACAACACCACGGTGGAGTCCAAGTGAGCGAAGGTGGTCGCAGGAGATGGGTCGGTCAAGTCATCGGCAGGCACGTACACGGCTTGGATGGAAGTGATGGAGCCCACTTTGGTCGACGTAATACGCTCTTGCAGACGGCCCATTTCTTCGGCCAGTGTAGGCTGGTAGCCCACAGCAGAAGGCATACGACCCAACAGCGCGGACACTTCGGTACCGGCCAAGGTGTAACGGTAGATGTTGTCCACGAAGAACAACACGTCACGGCCTTCGTCACGGAAGGATTCCGCAATGGTCAAACCGGTCAAGGCCACGCGCAAACGGTTGCCTGGGGGTTCGTTCATCTGACCGTACACCATGGCCACTTTGGACTTGGGCAGGTCTTCGAGGTTCACCACGCCGGAGTCAGCCATTTCGTGATAGAAGTCGTTACCTTCACGGGTACGCTCACCCACACCGGCAAACACGGACAAACCGCTGTGTGCCTTGGCGATGTTGTTGATCAACTCCATCATGTTCACGGTCTTGCCCACACCGGCACCACCGAACAAACCGACCTTACCGCCTTTGGCGAAGGGGCACACCAAGTCAATCACCTTGATACCGGTTTCCAGCAGCTCTTGCGATGGGCTCAGCTCATCGTAAGTAGGCGCCTTGCGGTGGATAGAAGCTGTCAGCTCGGAAGCCACAGGACCACGTTCGTCGATGGGCGCACCCAGCACGTCCATGATACGGCCCAGAGTAGCCTGGCCCACGGGGACCATGATCGGCTTCTCGGTGTTGGACACCACCATGCCGCGACGCAGGCCGTCGGAAGATCCCAAAGCGATGGTACGGACGATGCCGTCACCCAGCTGCTGCTGAACTTCCAGCGTCAGGGTAGAGCCTTCCATCTTCAGCGCGTCATAAATGCCGGGCATCTTGTCACGGGGGAACTCAACGTCCACCACCGCGCCAATACACTGAACAATTTTTCCCTGAACTTGGGAGTTAGCTTGAGCCATTTTTCGCTCCAAAAATTAAATCTTTAACAAAAACTCGGATGCTTCCGTGCGGTACGGTTTACACCGCCGCGGCACCGGCCACGATTTCCGACAACTCTTTGGTAATGGCGGCCTGGCGGGTCTTGTTGTAGACCAGCTTCAGTTCACCAATCACGCTTCCAGCGTTGTCCGTCGCAGCCTTCATGGCCACCATGCGCGCCGATTGCTCGGACGCCATGTTCTCAGCCACAGCCTGGTACACCAGTGCCTCGACATAACGGGTCAACAAATCGTCAATCACCGCTTGCGCATCGGGTTCGTAGATGTAATCCCAAGCGTGGTTGGAACCACTGGCTTGAGATTCCGCTTCCATCTGCGCAGCAGACAGAGGCAACAACTGCTGAACCACGGGTTCCTGCTTCATGGTGTTGATGAATTTCGTGTAACACAGGTACACCGCATTCACTTCACCCTTGACATACGCATCCAGCAACACCTTGACAGGCCCGATCAGCTTGTCGAGGTGGGGCGTATCGCCCAACTGGGTAGCGTGCGAAACCACTTTGGCGCCCACACGGTTCAAGAAACCCAAGCCCTTGTTACCGATAGCCACCGCTTGCGCCGAAACGCCTGCGGCTTGCAAATCACGCAGCTTACCGGTCACGGAACGCAACACGTTGGTGTTCATGCCACCGCACAGACCCTTGTCTGTGGTTACGACGATAAACCCTGAGGTCTTCGCGTCATTGGTCTGCATGAATGCGTGCGTGTATTCCGGATTGGCCTTGCCGAGGTTGGTAGCAATATTGCGAATCTTGTCGCTATACGGACGGGCAGCCCGCATCCGGTCCTGCGCTTTGCGCATTTTGGATGCAGCCACCATTTCCATCGCCTTGGTGATCTTCTTGGTGTTTTCCACCGATTTGATCTTGCCGCGTATTTCCTTACCTGCTGCCATACAAGGCTCCTTGGGTCATCAGGTCGGAATTAGGCGAAAGACTTCTTGAACGCCACGATTGCGGCGTTCAACTCAGCTTCAGCATCCTTGTCCATGGCCTTGTCTGCTTCCAGCTTGGCCAACAGGGCGGCGTGCTTGTCCTTCAGGAAAGCGTGCAGACCGTGTTCGAACGCCAAGACCTTCTTCACTTCGATGTCGTCCATGAAACCCTTGTTCACGGCAAACAGCGTAGCGCCCATCAGGCTGATGGTCAGGGGGCTGTACTGGGCCTGCTTCAGCAACTCAGTCACGCGAGCACCACGATCCAACTGCTTACGGGTGGCTTCGTCCAAATCGGAGGCGAACTGCGCGAACGCAGCCAATTCACGGTACTGGGCCAAGTCGGTACGGATACCACCGGACAGGTTCTTCACCAGCTTGGTTTGCGCTGCACCACCGACGCGGGACACGGAGATACCGGCGTTGATCGCAGGGCGGATA
The DNA here is from genome assembly GCF_005876985.1 of Rhodoferax bucti. Lineage (GTDB taxonomy): Bacteria > Pseudomonadota > Gammaproteobacteria > Burkholderiales > Burkholderiaceae_C > Allorhodoferax > Allorhodoferax bucti. Next base: position 1,083,206 of record NZ_VAHD01000001.1, on the reverse strand, counting down.
CCAGCGTTGAACAACGAGGTTTCCAAGAAGATCTGACCGTCAGTGATGGAAATCACGTTGGTAGGAACGAAGGCAGACACGTCACCGGCTTGGGTTTCGATGATTGGCAACGCGGTCAAAGAACCGGTCTTGCCCTTCACGGCACCCTTGGTGAAGGCGTCCACGTAGTCGGCGTTCACGCGAGCTGCGCGTTCCAGCAAACGGCTGTGGAGATAGAACACGTCGCCAGGGTAGGCTTCGCGGCCTGGTGGACGACGCAGCAGCAAGGAAACTTGGCGATAAGCGACAGCTTGCTTGGACAAGTCGTCGTACACGATCAAAGCGTCTTCGCCACGGTCGCGGAAGTATTCGCCCATCGTGCAGCCGGAGTAGGCCGACACGTACTGCATGGCAGCAGATTCAGAAGCGGTAGCCGCCACGACGATGGTGTATTCCATCGCGCCAGCTTGCTCGAGTGCGCGCACCACGTTCTTGACAGAAGAAGCCTTCTGACCGATCGCGACATACACGCAGGTCATGTTCTGACCCTTCTGGTTGATGATCGCGTCAATCGCCACGGCGGTCTTGCCGGTCTGACGGTCACCAATGATCAACTCACGCTGACCACGGCCGACGGGAACCATGGAGTCGATGGACTTCAGGCCGGTCTGCATAGGCTGGCTCACGGATTCGCGGGCGATCACACCAGGTGCCACCTTTTCGATCACGTCAGTCATCTTGGCGTTGATGGGGCCTTTGCCGTCGATAGGCTGACCCAAGGCATTCACCACACGGCCACGCAACTCAGGACCCACGGGCACTTCCAGAATACGGCCTGTGCACTTCACAGTGTCGCCTTCGGAGATGTGCTCGTACTCGCCCAAGATCACGGAACCGACAGAGTCGCGCTCCAAGTTCAGGGCCAGACCGTAGGTGGGCAAGCCATCGCTACCGGCGGGGAATTCCAGCATTTCGCCTTGCATCACATCGGACAGACCGTGAATGCGGCAGATACCGTCGGTCACAGAAACCACGGTACCTTGGTTGCGGATGTCTGCGCTGGCGGACAAACCGTCAATGCGGCTCTTGATCAATTCAGAAATTTCTGCGGGATTGAGTTGCATGACTCTTTCCTTCTTTCTTTGGTTGGGCTGACAGCGGAAGGCAAAGCCTTACGCTGAAAGAGCCACTTTCATTTGTTCCAGACGGGCCTTGACGGATGTGTCAAGAACTTCGTCACCCACCACCACGCGGACACCGCCAATCAATTCAGCATCCAACTCAACAGAAAGGTTGAGCTTGCGGCCGAAACGCTTCTCCAGAGAAGCGGCGACTTCCGACAATGCAGCTGCATCGATCGGAAAGGCGCTATAGACAACGGCATCAGAAAAGCCGCCTTGGGCGTTCTTCAGTGCACGGAACTGGGCTGCGATTTCCGGCAACGCAGCGAGGCGTCCGTTATCGATCACAGTGCGCAGGAAGTTCTTTCCTTGCTCAGGCAATGCAGCTTTGATCACTCCAGCAATCAGGTCAAACACCTGGCTGTTGGAGCTATTGGGGTTGCCGGCGAACTGCTGGAGTTGGCTATTAAGCGCAACTTCAGCCAATTCATCCAGCCACACAGCTGCAGCGCTCAAGTCCGCTTGCGTAGCCTTGAACAAAGCTTCGGCGTAAGGCCTGGCGATGGTGGCAAGTTCAGCCATGTGATTCCCTTACAGCTCAGTCTTCAAGCGCGACAGCAAATCTGCATGCACGCCGGCACTGACTTCCTTGCGCAGAATCTGCTCAGCACCTTTGACAGCGAGAGCGGCGACCTGTTCACGCAAAGCATCCCGGGCCTTCACAGATTGCTGCTCGGCTTCCGCCTTGGCTGCAGCAATGATGCGGTTGCCTTCTTCCACGGCGCGAGCCTTGGCTTCTTCGACAATCGTCTGGGCACGGCGCTCAGCATCCGCCAAGCGGGTTGCTGTTTCGTTGCGTGAGCTGGCCAATTCGGCTTCTACGCGCTTGTTGGCAGAGGCGAGTTCAGCCTTCGCCTTGTCGGCGGCAGCGAGGCCGTCGGCGATTTTCTGTGCCCGCTCGTCCAGCGCTTTTGTGATCGGGGGCCACACGAATTTCATCGTGAACCACACCAGGATCGCAAAAACGATAGCCTGCAGGAACAGGGTAGCGTTAATGTTCACGGTTTGATTCCTTCTCTAACGTGAAGGGGCCGTTAATTACTTCAGAACGAAGGGGTTAGCGAATGCGAACAGCAGAGCGATAGCAACGCCGATCAGGAACGCAGCGTCGATCAGACCAGCCAAGATGAACATCTTGGTTTGCAGTTCGTTCATCAATTCGGGTTGACGTGCAGAAGATTCGAGGAACTTGCCACCCATCAGCGCGATACCGATAGATGCGCCGATAGCGCCCAGACCAACGATCAAACCGCAAGCCAGTGCCACGAGGCCGAGAATGTTTTCCATGAGAAGCTCCTAAAAGTTAGTTGGAAAAAGAGAAAGAAAACGAAAGGAAAAAAGTTACATCAATGTGCGTCGTGCGCTTGACCGGTGTAGATCAGCGTCAACATCATAAAGATGAAGGCTTGCAAGGTGATCACGAGAATGTGGAACAGTGTCCACACGGTTCCTGCGATGATGTGACCAATGGCCAAACCAACACCGGTTGCCGACAGCGCCCAGCCGCCACCCATCAGGGCAATCAACATGAACACCAACTCACCTGCAAACATGTTGCCGAACAACCGCATGCCATGGGACACGGTTTTGGCAAGGTATTCGATCATCTGCATCAGGAAGTTCACAGGGTACAGAGCCCAGTGATCACCAAACGGTGCAGCAATCAGTTCGTGCGCCCAGCCACCCAGACCTTTGATCTTGATGTTGTAAACCAAGCAGACAAACAAAACAGAGCAGGACAGTCCCAGCGTAGTGGACAAATCAGCTGTAGGCACGACACGCATGTAGTCCTTGAAACCCATGGCTGGGCCGGCGCTGTGCCAGATAGCGGGAATCAGGTCGACCGGCAACATGTCCATGGCGTTCATCAGGAAAATCCAGACGAACACCGTCAACGCCAAGGGGGAGATGAGCTTGCGGCTGGTGGCGTTGTGAATCACACCCTTAGCCTGGTTTTCCACCATCTCGGACAAAATTTCTACCGCTGCTTGAAAGCGACCGGGAACACCAGAGGTGGCTTTGCGAGCAGCATTCCACAAAATGAAGCAACCCAGAACACCCAGAATCACGGAGAAGACAACCGAGTCCAAGTTGAACAAGCTGAAATCAACAATGCTGGTCTGCTTGACGCTCTCGAAGTCAAAGTTTTTTTGCAGATGCTGCAAGTGGTGCTGGATGTACTCACCGGCAGATGGGGCATGGGTTTCAGCGTGTTCAGAAGCCATATGTCACCAATATTCAAAGGTTTACGGTTGGATGCGGCGCTTGGATTGCAGCCACGCGGCCACCCAATACACCTTCATCGTCACCACGAAGCCAGCCACCAGTGCCAGCCAATTCAGTTGAGGGACCAGCTTGGGCGCAGCCAGCAGCAGAGCCACTGTCAAGACCACCTTCACCACTTCCCACACCACAAAACTCAAAAACGCCGCCCCTGAATCCTTCAGCGTGGGCTGCATGCGCAAACCGCGCGCCAGCACCATGGCAGGAAAGATGACAGCCACCGCGCCGTAAATGGCAGAAACTGCCACCACCTGCCCGAAAGCCCACCCAGCCACCACCGCAATCACACAGGCCACCAGGACCTGCATCTTGATGACCCACCAAGGAGACACCGAGGGATTGCTTTGGCGCCATTGGCGCACTTCTTCAGCCGTCAAGGGCTTGAACTCTTCATCAAACACCCCATCTGGAATATCTGAATCGCGGGCGTCGGTCACTGTGTGCGTGTTTGTCATTATCAAATTCGCGCTCAGACTGTTGCCCAGTTCAATGCACAGCCTCTGATTATACGTAGAAACCCGTCTGCGCCAGCAATTTCCCGCAAATCCGCACAGCGAAAGGCCTCCGTAAGGTCGACACAGCAAAGAGCGGCGTTGGTAGGCACAGCGATAATCGGACCCGCTTCCCCTTCTATTTCTGCGAAAGGCGCATCCATGGCCACCCCACCCACTCCCGGCAACTTTCCGGAAATTTCTCGCGCTGAATCGTTGATCGAGTACCCGTCCCGATTCCCCATCAAGGTGATGGGCCACAAGGTCGATGGCTTGGTCCATGCGATCACCCTGATTGCCAAAGAATTCGACCCGACTTTTGATGCCTCCACCATCGAGCTGCGCGAAAGCAAAGGCGGCAACTACCTGGGTGTGACCATCACGATCACCGCCACCAGCCGTGAGCAGCTCGACGAGCTGTACCGCACCTTGAGCACCCACCCCATGGTGAAAGTGGTGCTCTGACGCCGTGACCATCGACCTCCAGCAGCGCGGCCGCTTGGCCTATGTGCCGACTTACGAGGCCATGCAGCGCTTTACAAACGAAAGAGACGTAGGGCCCTTGTCGGATGTGCGCGACCAGCTATGGATTTGTGAGCATCCACCTGTTTTCACGCAGGGCCTTGCCGGCAAGCCGGAACACATTTTCATGCCCGGCGACATCCCCATCGTGCAAACCAACCGGGGCGGGCAAGTGACCTACCACGGCCCCGGCCAAGTCATGGGCTACCCCCTGATCGATCTCAAGCGCGCGGGTTATTTCGTCAAAGAATATGTTTACCGCATTGAAGAGGCGGTCATCAAAACCTTGTCCCATTTCGGCGTGACCGGGCACCGCGTGGCTGGCGCGCCGGGCATTTATGTCCGGCTCGAGGACCCCACCGGCCATGCACCGCTGGCACAGCGCCCCCAGCAGGGCGCCGCCCGCACGGCAGACCCGGACTTCACCGGCCTGGGCAAAATCTCTGCGCTGGGCATCAAGGTCAGCCGCAACTGCACTTACCACGGCGTGGCGCTGAATGTCGCCATGGACCTGGAACCCTTCTCCCGTATCAACCCTTGCGGCTACGCCCAGCTGCAAACGGTGGACCTTTCTACAATCGGGGTCCAAGTCAGTTGGCAGGACGCCGCTGATGTGTTGGGCCACAAGCTCGCCACCTACCTCGCACCCTGAAGGTGCACCGGGGCCCACGCCCACCTGCAAAGACGCCACACCATGAGCCACAGCGATACCCCCACCAGCCGCGACCACAGCAGCGCCAACCCCACCGTGCGCGAAGCCCAGTCCACCGCCGACTACAACCCGCTGGCCAAGCAAAAAGCGCAGGCCAAGCTGGCCCGCATCCCGGTGAAAGTACAGCAAGGCGAAGTGCTGAAAAAGCCGGACTGGATCCGCGTCAAAGCTGGCAGCCCCACCACCCGCTTTTACGAAATCAAGGACACGCTGCGCGCCAACAAACTGGTGACCGTGTGCGAAGAGGCCAGCTGCCCCAACATCGGCGAATGCTTCGGCAAGGGCACGGCCACTTTCATGATCATGGGCGACAAGTGCACCCGGCGCTGCCCCTTCTGCGACGTGGGCCACGGCCGCCCCGACCCGCTGGATGTGAACGAGCCCGACAACCTGGCCAAGACCATCGCCCAGCTCAAGCTCAACTACGTGGTCATCACCAGCGTGGACCGCGATGACTTGCGCGACGGCGGTGCCGGCCACTTTGTGGAATGCATCCGCAAAACGCGCGAACTCTCGCCCAAGACGCAAATCGAAGTGCTGGTACCTGACTTCCGCGGCCGTGATGACCGCGCGCTCGAAATCCTGAAGGCCGCACCGCCCGACGTGATGAACCACAACCTGGAAACCATCCCCCGCCTCTACAAAGAAGCGCGCCCGGGCTCGGATTACCAGTTCAGCCTGAACCTGCTCAAGAAATTCAAGGCACTCTTCCCCGACGTGCCCACCAAGAGTGGCCTGATGGTCGGCCTGGGTGAGACGGACGAAGAAATTCTGGAGGTGATGCGCGACATGCGCGCCCACAACATCGAGATGCTGACCATCGGCCAGTACCTCGCGCCCTCCACGAGCCACCTGCCGGTGCGCCGCTATGTGCACCCCGACACCTTCAAGATGTTCGAGGAAGAGGCCTACAAGATGGGCTTCAAGCACGCCGCAGTGGGCGCCATGGTGCGATCGAGCTACCACGCCGACGTGCAAGCCGGGCACGCACTGAACACCCCCGCCTAAAACGCAGAACGCTATCAAATCAATAGCTTCTCGCGCACAACGGACGTGCGCTAGCAGCTATTTTTACGTCAAGGCTTGGCGTAGCCGCTCTCGGCCCACGCAACCGCACTACTACGGTTGAGCTTGAAGCCGGGGGACACTTTGACCTGCGCCAAGACATCGTCCCCCTCATCCCGCGCAGTCAGGGTGGCGCTGGGGTTGTCTTCGTCCGGCTCGATGTCTAGGTACACCGTGATCCGCGCGGTACCGGCAGTCACCGTGATGCTCTGGTGCAACGCGGCGTGCAATTGCTGCTCACTGCGGCGCACGAATTCGCTGGCCGTTTTCACCAAGGTGCTGAAGGCTGCGCCGTCCAGGGGCTTGGGGTTCTTTTTGTCGCGGCCCATGGTCCAGGGGCCGACGAGCGCGGGCTCCGACTGGCCATCGCGCGTCATGGCGACGGCCCAGCCATCATCGTCCTCGTTTTTGATCACGCGGGCCGTCCAGCCGTTGTCACGCCACACGCGGGGTTCTTGGATTTTGGAAGAAATGGAATCAGTCAAACGCGGAATGCTCGCAACAAAAAGAGGGAAAGGCCGGATTTTGCCCCCTGCCCGTGCAATCGGTGCCAAGGGCCGCTAGCATGGCGACTGGCCGCCGTGATTGCATCTGCTGGAAGCAGCAAGCGCCGCTACCAAAACCATAGCTGCCCGCGCATACCAGACGGGCGCCAGAGACCCATTTACTTCATACAACGACCTGCACCATGCAATACCACGCCCGTGAAAGCCGTTACGACGGCGCCGTCCCCTACCGCACCTGCGGCAAAAGTGGCCTCAAACTCCCCGCCGTATCGCTGGGCTTGTGGCACAACTTTGGCGATGCCACGCCCTTCCAGACCCAGCGCGACATGCTGCGCACCGCCTTCGATTTGGGCATCACCCACTTTGACCTGGCCAACAACTACGGCCCGCCCTACGGCAGCGCAGAAACAAACTTTGGCGAGCACCTGAAGCGCGACTTCAAGCCCTACCGCGACGAGCTGATCATCTCCAGCAAGGCCGGCTACGACATGTGGCCCGGCCCTTATGGACAGGGCGGTGGCTCGCGCAAATACGTACTGGCCAGCCTGGACCAGAGCTTGAAGCGCATGGGTCTGGAGTACGTGGACATTTTCTACAGCCACCGCTTTGACCCTGACACCCCGCTGGAAGAAACCATGGGCGCACTGGCCACGGCCGTGCAGCAAGGCAAGGCGCTGTACGCCGGCATCAGCAGCTACTCCGGCACCAAGACGCGCGAAGCGGCCGCCATCCTCAAGAGCATGGGCGTGCCTATGCTGATCCACCAGCCCTCGTACAGCCTGATGAACCGCTGGATCGAGGAAGACCTGCTGGACGCACTGGATGACACCGGCATGGGCTGCATCGCCTTCAGCGCGTTGGCCCAGGGCCTGCTGACCAACAAGTACCTCAACGGCGTGCCCGCCGACGCGCGCATCAACCGCCCCGGCGGTGGCTCCTTCAAGCAAGACCACCTGAGCGAGCAAAACCTCAAGCACGTGCGCGCCCTCAACGACATTGCCCAGGCGCGCGGTCAGAGCCTGGCGCAAATGGCCACCGCCTGGGTGCTGCGCGACAAGCGCGTCACGTCCGCCCTGATCGGCGCGAGCAAGCCCGAGCAAATCGTGGACCTGGTGGGCGCCATGCAAAACCTGAGCTTTACCCAGGCCGAGCTGGACACCATTGACGGCCACGCCGTGGACGGTGGCATCAACCTGTGGAAGCGCCCCTCCACCGACCAGCGTCTGGCCTGAGCCCCTGCCAACCATGCACGCCGCCCATGGCTCCCTGTCGCTGCGCCAGTACGGCCCGTCGCCGGGCAGCCATGCGCACGACCATTTCCAGATACTGCTGGGCCTGGAAGGCACGCTGGAGCTGGAGGTGCAAGGCCGCGGCCAGCGCATTGCGGCAGGCAGCGGCTGCGTGATTGCACCGGGAGAGCGGCATGACTTTGAGGCCGACGGCAAGGCGCACTGCCTGGTGCTGGACACGGCCGAAGCCGGCTGGGCCACTGCCGTGGGCACCCCGGTGCAAGCCGCCACCGCGCTGGCCCTGGCGCGTTACCTGCAGCTGGCCTTGGCCCGGCAGGACAGCCTGGCCCAGCACTACGGCCCGCTCTTGCTGCTGGACTGCTGGCGCGCACCGCAGGCCAAACCTGCGCGTGCCCAGCGCCGCATCGACTGGAGCGGCCTCATCCAGTGGTGCGAGCGCCAGCTGCACACACCGCTAACAGTGGCCGACCTGGCACAACAGGTATTTCTGAGCCCCACGCAATTTGCCGTGCGCTGCCAGCAGGAGCTGGGCATGCGCCCCATGCAGTGGCTGCGCGACCTGCGCCTGCAGCGCGCCCGCCAACTGCGTGCCCAAGGCCTCGCCGTGGCCGACATTGCCCGGCGCTGCGGCTACCAGTCCGCATCGGCCCTGACCGCCGCATTACGCCAGCACACACGGCACTGAGGCAGGCCAAAAAAAGGGGATTCGTTTTAGCTCGGAGTGGTCCGGCACTGAAACCGGTGTTGGACGACAGCACACCGTGGTTCCGCTCCAGTGCCTGCGGCTAAGCTTGCAGCCCTATGCATGCCTCCCTCCTCGCCCTCGCCGCCATCGCCCTCTGGGGCTCACTCGCCCCGCTGGGCGTTTCATTGGCCCACGTTCCCCCGTTTCTGCTGACCGGCTGCTCGCTGCTCATCGGCAGCCTCATTGGGCTGGTGCTTTCACGCGGCCGGGTGCAGCAATGGAAAGTGCCTGCCCGCACGCTGGCACTGGGCCTGTATGGCCTGTTTGGCTACCACTTCCTGTTCTTCATTGCGCTGCGCAGCGCGCCGCCCGTGCAGGCCAATCTGGTGAACTACCTGTGGCCGCTGGGCATTGTGCTGATGGCCCCGCTCTTCCTGCCCGGCATGCGCCTGTACGGCCTGCACATTGCCGCAGCGCTGCTGGGCTTTGCCGGCGCGGCGCTGGCCATCGTGGGTGGGCGTGATCTGCAGGGCGGCTTTGCGTGGGGTTACATCCCGGCCTTGGCATCGGCCTTTGTGTGGGCCAGCTACTCGCTACTAACGCGGCGCGTGCCGGCCTTTCCCAGCGCAGCCATCGGCCTGTTCGGGTTGGTGTCGGGCCTGCTCTCGCTGTTGTGCCACGCCCTGCTGGAAAGCCCGGTGGATTTGAATGCACACGACGGGGCACTATTGCTCGCCATGGGCCTGGGCCCTTTGGGCGGTGCGTTTTACCTGTGGGATGCAGCGCTCAAACGCGGTGACGCGCGGCAGATTGGGGTGCTGTCCTTCCTCACGCCGCTGCTGTCCACACTGGCACTGCTGTGGCTGCGGGGCGAGTGGCCCAGTGCATCGGTGGTGCTAGCTGCGGCCATGATCATTGGTGCCGCCGTGCTGGGCTCGCGGGTGAAAGACTGAGGCCTAGATCTGGCCGCCACTGAGCTCGAGCGCCGGGTCTTCTGCGGTGCGCACCCGCTCAGCCCAGGTAGCCAGCTTGGTGGTATCGGAGCGCAGAATTTCCTGCTTGACCGCCAGAATCTGCGCGGGGTGCATGGAGAAGCTGCGCAGCCCCAAGCCCAAGAGCAAACGGGTCATCGTCACGTCGCCTGCCATTTCGCCGCACACGCTCACATCTTTGCGCTGGCGGCGGCACTCGGCAATCGTATCGGCCACCAAACGCAACACGGCGGGGTGCAGCGGGTCATACAAGTGGGCAACCGACTCATCCGCGCGGTCAATCGCCAGTGTGTACTGGATCAGGTCGTTGGTGCCGATCGACAAAAAGTCAAAATACTTCAAAAACAGCGGCAGGCTCAGGGCGGCAGCGGGGATTTCGATCATCGCGCCCAATTGCACCGGCCCGTAAGCCACACCACGCCGGTCCAACTGCGCACGGGCCTGCTGCACGTGGGCCAAGGTCTGGCGGATTTCGCTGGCATGCGCCAGCATGGGGATCAACAAACGCACCTGGCCGTGGGCTGCAGCCCGCAGAATGGCGCGCAATTGCGTCAAAAACATGGCCGGGTCTGCCAGGCTCCAGCGGATGGCCCGCAGCCCCAGCGCGGGGTTCAGGTGGGCGTCGTCTCGCACCGATTCATCCAGCGGCTTGTCGGCCCCCACGTCCACGGTGCGAATGGTCACTGGCAGGCCTTGCATGCCCTCCACCGCTTTTTTGTAGGCGAGGTATTGTTCCTCTTCGTCCGGCAAGCGGCCTTGGCGCCCCATGAACAAAAATTCACTGCGGAACAAGCCCACCCCCAACGCGCCGGCCTTGAGCGCCACTTCGGCGTCTTCCGGCATTTCGATGTTGGCCAGGAGTTGGACTTTTTCCTCGTCCATCGTCACCGCAGGCGTATGCAGCAGGCGCTGCAGGCGACCGCGCTCCAGCTCACCCTGGCGCTGCTTGAATCCGTACTCGGCCAGGATGATGGGCGAGGGGTCCACGATGACCACGCCCGCATCCCCATCGATGATGACCCAGTCGTCCTGGCGCACCAACTGGCTGCAGGTGCGCGCACCCACCACGGCAGGAATGTCCATGCTGCGGGCCACGATGGCGGTGTGCGAGGTTTTGCCACCCACATCGGTGATGAAGCCGGCAAACACGCTTTGCTTGAACTGCAGCATGTCAGCGGGCGACAAGTCGTGCGCAATCAGCACCAGCGGCACGTCCACCGTGTCGTCAAGCAGCAAGTCTTGTTGCGAACCTTTGCGCCCACCGCGCTGCACCGGCTGGATCACCGGAGACTGCGTCCCTTTCATGGCGCGCAGCACCCGCTCGCAAATCTGCTCCATGTCGGCCTTGCGCTCGCGCAGGTAGGCGTCTTCCATTTCATCGAAATGGCGGGCGACGATTTCGAGCTGTGTGGTCAGTGCCCACTCGGCGTTGTAGAGGCGGTCGGTAATCCAGTGTTTGACGCCCCCCACCAGCTCTTCGTCCTGCAAGAGCATCAGGTGGACATCGAGCAAAGCAGCCAATTCGCTGGGCGCCTCCTTGGGCCCCATGCGGGAGATGCTGTCTTGGAGGCGGTGGATTTCTTCCACCACGGCGTCGCGCCCGGCGCGCACACGGGCGATTTCAGACTCTACTTCCGCCGGCGGGATGAAGTAGTGCGCCACATCCACCCGGCTGGACGCCACCAGCACCGCACGCCCGATGGCAATACCCCGCGAGACGGTGAGACCGTGGATGGAAAACGTCATGCGCTTATTCGCCCTCGCCGAACTTGTCGTTGATCAGCGCCAGCAGGGCATCCATGGCTTCTTGCTCCTGAGCACCATTGGTCTCCAGGGTAATTTCGGCCCCCAGCCCGGCCGCCAGCATCATGACGCCCATGATGCTTTTGGCATTCACCCGGCGCTCGCCGCGGGACATCCACACCTCGCACGGAAAACTGCCTGCGAGCTTGGTGAACTTGGCCGAGGCGCGCGCATGCAGGCCCAGCTTATTGACTATGGTCGTGTTGGTGCTGATCATGGTTTTTTCGATGTTGGTTTTGTGGGGCCGTCACGGCCACTTGCATGATGCTCTGGGAGCCGCCGGCCAGCGCACGGGTCACCAGCACATCCAGAGGCTCGCTGCGGTAGTTGACGATGCGCAGCAGCATCGGCAAATTTACCCCTGCAACCAGCTTGGAGTGGAAGCCGTCTACCACCTTTTGCGCCACGTTGCAAGGGGTAGCGCCAAACACATCGGTCAGCACCAAGACTTGGGGAGCCCCTAGGCCGGTGAGCAGTGCTTTGGCCGCCCGACGTGTGACCTCCGGGTCTTCATGGGCAGGTACATCCAGTGCCACCAGCGCTGCGCCTGCATCCGGATACACATGCAGCACACACTCCCGCAACGCGCTGGCGAGTGGGGCGTGGGCGACGAGGAGAATTCCGGTGTTCATGGTGTGTCAGGTGTGGGCGTTGATTATGGCGCCTTTGCTTTGCAGGCCACCAGGTAGGCTGCCACGCAGGTGGCCCCGTAGACTGCGAACGCGGCTTGTAGCGCTTGCGCCTCCAGCAGGCCTCCGGCCTTGAACCCGTCCACCAACAAACCAATGCCCCATTGCACCGCAAACACCCCGGCAAATATCACCAGGTTGTAAGCCGACAGCGCCCGCCCCGCCATATGCCCCGGAAACGCCATGCCCACTGCAGGCTGGGCCAGTGCGGCCACCGTGCAGCTCACACATACCAAGCTCAACAGCACGCCAGCCCACGCAGAATATGAGCCGCCAGCTATGATTAAGATAGCAAGTAGCACGAAATTCAGCGGCATCCATTGACGGATGAGCTTCTCCGCGCTGAGGCCGCGCCGGCTCAACCACGGGTTGGCCATCCCCCACAGCCAGTAGGTGACCAGCATGGCAAGGTTCAACCAGAACAGCCCGGTTGCCGCCTGTGCGGGGCTGTAGCCGGCGACCTTGGTCATCCAGGGGCCGGCCCACAAGGTTTGCAGGGCCACCATGCCGCCATAGTTAAAGAAGCCCAGGGGCGCCAGGCGGCGGAAATACGGATGCCGCCAGATAGCGGCATACCCCGCATCGGGGGCCGCACCGTCTGCCGCCGGACCTGCGGCCTCCTGGGCCTTCCAAGCAGGCACCTGCCACCGGATGATGAGCATGCTCAGCACCACCAAGGCTCCCAGCGCCAGAAAAATGCCGCGCCACCCCACCAGCGGCATCAGCCACTGCACGGGCAAGGTCGACGCCACCATGCCGGAAGCCCCCACCATCAGCATCCAGGAGTTCGCCCGCATGAGCTGGTCTTTCGGGTACCAGCGGCGGTAACCGGTGAGCGGCGCCATCAAACACGCGCTCACGCCCATGCCGCACAGAATGCGCCCCACCAGCAAACCGGCAAACTGATCGGCGGCGGCAAACGCAGCACATCCGGCTACGGCAGCGAGCAAAAACAGCAGCACCACTTTGCGCGGGCCATGCCGGTCCAGCCACCGCCCCAGCGGTAGTTGCATGGCCGCGAAGCCCAGGAAATAGCCTCCCGCGAGCAAACCGAGGTCCGCAGACCGAAGTTGAAATTCCTGCACCAGCGTAGGCGCCAGGGTGGCAGTAATCGCCCTGATCAGTGCGGACAAAAGATAGGCGAGCGCAAACGCCACAAAAACGGCAATCGCTTGGCGGCGCGGAAGGGTGTCGGGGTGCATCAGGGTTCCAGGGTCATGGGTTCTGTCAGGGTGTCCGGGATCGCGCTTCCGTACACCGCGAGGTGGTAGATATGCGCGCCCCGCACCAGCCAGCGCAGGTGTGCCCGCAGCGGCTTTCCGTCGGGCCCGCTGCCTACGGTTTGCACACCCATTGCTTGCTGCGCCCATGCGGGCACTCCTTGGGTGCTCAGCGTAAACGTACTCGCGCGCATGGACGCCAAAGCTTGTTGCTGCCATTCGCGCTGGAGCGCAGGCACGTCCGCCGCACGGGGCGCCTCCATGTGGCTGACCGCAAACAGACTGCCCTCGGCCTCACAGCCCGCCATTTGCATGGGCAAGGCTTGCCCTCCCAAGCTCACGGTGCGCTCTGCGGTGTCGGGTTTGCAGGGCAGCATGGCCGTCATTCCGGCAATGGGAACTTGGCGCCAATTCAGCCCCGGGCTGCAGGCCGTAAGAGCGCCCAGCAGCGCAACCACTGCTATACCACCCAGACCACCACGGCCCAGCGCGCACAGATTGCTCCGCATGGTCATTGCAAAGCGCCGAATACCTTGCTCAACACGCTGCTTCCGTACGCTACCGGGTTCTGGCGGATTTTTTTCTCCTCTTCGGAGATCATGAAATACAAGCCGTCCAGGGTTTTGCCGGTGACGTACTGCTGGATATTGGCATCTTCTTTTTTCATCAACCCCAGCTCGGAGGCCTTACCCGCGAGTTGGTTGTATTTGTCCGCCAAACCGACCTTGGCTGTCGCCTGCGTCACGATGGGGAGAAACTTCACCCCCAAGGGCGCGCGGGTCTTGCCCGCGAAGAACTCCGTCACGGCGGTGTCACCGCCCCCCAGAATGCCTTTGGCGTCCTGCACCGTCATCGACTTCACGGCTTGTGCCAGCAGGTCTTTGGCCATGAGCACGGCGGCTTCCGCACCACGGTTCATCGATGTCACCAATTCGTCCACGCGGGCGCCCTGACCGAACGTCCGTAGCAATTTGGCGGCGTCTTCCAAGTATCCCGGCAGGGGAATGCGAACTTTTTCGTTACCCAGGAATCCATCTACCGTGCCAAGCTGTGCAATGGCCGCGCTGGCACCTTTTTCCAACGCAAGCTTCAAGCCCTTGCTTGCATCGGCGTTGCTCAACTCAGCCAGACTGAGCGCCCTGGCTTGGGTATGCGCCCACAAGCCTGCAAATGCCAGTGCGTTGAGCGATAAAGAATTAAACTGTCGACGGTCCATTGTGGATTCCTACTATGAAGAAACTGATTGTGGTGGGCAGCATCGTAGCTGCTTGCGTTTTAGGTGCTGCCGCATTATTCACAAGCGGGAGCGAAGCCGCGCCGGCATCTACCTTTGTGCTGTTGGATGGCAGCACCAAGACCACCAGCGACCTGCGAGGCCAAGTGACCTTGGTGAATTTCTGGGCCACCAGCTGCACCACCTGCGTCGCTGAAATGCCACATATGGCGGAGACGTACCAAAAGTACAAAGGCCAAGGCTACTCCATGTTGGCCGTCGCCATGGCTTACGACCCACCCAGCTATGTGGTGAACTTTGCCCAGACCCGCCAGTTGCCGTTTGACGTGGCCATCGATAACACCGGTGCGGTTGCCAAGTCGTGGGGCGATGTGGCCTTAACGCCGACCAGCTACCTCGTGAACAAGCGGGGAGAGATTGTGAAGCGCTATATCGGACAGCCCGACTTTGCAGAGCTGCACCAGCTGATTGAAAAGCTGCTGAAAGAAAGCTAATCGTCGGCGGCAAGACTGGTTTGCATCTCCTTGCCTAAACCTATTGCGCCTCGCCCTACTCATGCTCCAGCCCGATACCGCAGCTTCTCAGCAATACACCGTGATTCGTGCGTGCTCTTCGGCAGAGATAGATGCCACGCGCACACTTTTCCGTGAATACGCCGCCAGCTTGTCGGTGGACTTGTGTTTTCAGAATTTTGAGGAAGAGCTGGCTGCTTTACCCGGTGAATACGGGCCAACACGCGGAGCGCTGCTGCTCGTGAACTGCGACGGCACGTGGACGGGCTGCTGTGCCTTGCGCCCCTTGGACACCTCGGACTACCCCAATGCGGCAGAAATGAAGCGGCTCTACATCAAGCCAGAATACCGGCGCTTGGGCTTGGGTCGCATTTTGGTTGAGGCTATTTTGGATGCTGCACGCGAAGCGGGATATGAATCCGTCTTGCTGGACACACTGGATGAAATGGAAACCGCCCGCGCCCTGTATGAGGACTTAGGCTTTGAAGAAGTGCCACCGTACTATTTCAACCCAATAGCCGGTGCGCATTACCTCAAGGTGACGCTCTGAGCGGCACCTTGCAGGAAATTAGCTGCGGGCTTGTGCGAGCAGCGTCGCCGCGTCACTCACCTCGAACTTGCCAGGGCCTTCAATATTGAGGGTGACTACTTTGCCGTCCTTCACCAGCATGGAGTAACGGTTGCTGCGCAAACCCAGACCTTTTCCGGTCAGGTCCAATGTCAGACCCGTGGCCTTGGCAAACGCTGCATCGCCATCACCCAACATGCGTACTTTGGTGCCGGTCTTCTGATCACGCGCCCAAGCGCCCATCACGAAGGCGTCGTTCACGCTCACGCACCAGATTTCGTCTACGCCGGCAGCCTTGAATTCTTCGGCACTTTCCACATAACCTGGCACATGCTTTGCTGAACACGTGGGGGTGAACGCACCGGGCAGCGCAAACAGCGCAATCGTCTTGCCTGCAGTGGCCTTTACAACGTCCACGGGGTTAGGACCGATGCTGCAGCCCTCTCCCTCGACCTCGGAATACTCCATCAACGTGGTCGCGGGAAGGGCGTCACCAACTTGAATCATGTTTGCTCCTTGTGCAATGTGTAAGTACCAATGAAAACGGCCCACATTGTGGGCCGTTTTCTAATCAACTGCAGTGATGAAGTCGTAAAGACTTAAACCGCAGCTGCCTTTTCCACCAAGCGGGTCGCAACCCAGTTCTTGGTTTTGGAAATGGGCTTGCTCTCTGTGATTTCGATCACATCGCCCAACTTGTACTCGCCTTTTTCGTCGTGGGCGTGATACTTGCTGGTCTTTGCAACGATCTTGCCGTAAAGCTCGTGCTTCACACGGCGCTCAATCAGCACGGTCACAGTCTTAGCACGCTTGTCGCTGACCACCTTGCCAATCAAGGTGCGCTTGAGGGATTTTTTAGCTTCCGTCATTTATCGCTCCTTATTTGGCGGATTTTTCAGCGCTTTGCTTTTCGACAAGAATAGTCTTGGCGCGAGCAATATCACGGCGCGCAGAGCGCAGCGAAGCGGTGTTGTTGATCTGTTGCGTGGCTTTTTGCATACGCAGGCCAAAGTGGGCTTTTTGCAGCTCTTTGACTTCGTTTTGCAGGCCAGCAACGTCTTTTTGGCGCAGTTCAGCAGCTTTCGTCATTTCGATATCTCCTGAATTACTGGCCGATCATGCGGCTGACAAATGTAGTACGCAATGGCAGCTTGGCAGCGGCCAAACGGAAAGCTTCGCGAGCGAGTTCTTCGGGCACGCCGACGATCTCAAACACAATCTTGCCGGGCTGGATTTCAGCCACGTAGTACTCGGGGTTACCTTTACCGTTACCCATACGCACTTCAGCAGGCTTTTGGGAGATCGGCTTGTCAGGGAACACACGGATCCAGATACGACCACCACGCTTCACGTGACGGGAAATTGCACGACGTGCAGCTTCAATCTGGCGAGCCGTCAGACGGCCGCGGTCAGTACATTTCAGACCGAAGTCACCGAAGGCAACCGAGCTTCCGCGGGTTGCGATACCGGTGTTACGGCCCTTTTGCTCTTTGCGGTATTTCCGGCGAGCGGGTTGCAACATGATTATTCTCCTTTACCGTCAGCTGCTGCAGCTGGCGCGGCGACTTTGCGAACGCGCTTAACGGCGGGTTTAGCGTCAGCACCAAGTGCTTCTGCGGGTTTGTCGCTGCCATCAGCAGGAGCGGCATTGCCACCTGCGGGACGACGTGCACCACGGGGAGCAGCGCCTGGGCGTGCACCACGATCGTCACGGCGGGGACCGCGTGGACGACGCTCTTCTTCAGCGCGAGGCTCAACGGCTACTGGCAGATCGTTGCGTCCCAAGGTATCACCCTTGTAGACCCAAACCTTCACGCCAATGATGCCGTAGGTTGTCTTGGCTTCAGAAGTACCGTAGTCGATATCAGCACGCAGTGTGTGCAAAGGCACGCGGCCTTCACGGTACCACTCGGTACGTGCAATTTCGATACCGTTCAAACGGCCAGACGACATGATCTTGATGCCAAGAGCGCCCAAACGCATAGCGTTTTGCATGGCACGCTTCATGGCGCGACGGAACATGATGCGCTTTTCGAGCTGTTGGGTGATGCTGTCAGCAATCAGCTTTGCATCGATTTCAGGCTTGCGCACTTCTTCGATGTTCACTGCCACTGGCACGCCCAATTGCTTGCCCAGGTCACGCTTCAAGTTTTCGATGTCTTCACCCTTCTTGCCGATCACCACGCCCGGACGCGCCGAGAAAATGGTGATACGTGCGTTCTTGGCAGGACGCTCGATCAGGATGCGAGAAACCGATGCGTTCTTGAGCTTGGCCTTCAGGTATTCACGAACCTTGATGTCTTCCGACAGCATGCCGGCGAAATCACGGTTGCTTGCGTACCAGCGAGAAGACCAGTTACGGCTGATCGCCAAACGAAAGCCGGTTGGGTGGATTTTTTGTCCCATATCTTCCTGGCCTCTTTCAGTTTCCAACCGTCACGTACACATGGCACGTGGGCTTGCGGATTTGATTGCCACGGCCCTTTGCACGGGCTGTGAAGCGACGCAAAGAAGCACCTTGCTCAACGTAGATAGTTTTCACCTTCAATTCGTCGATGTCAGCGCCGTCGTTGTGTTCAGCATTGGCAATAGCGGACTCCAGAACCTTCTTGATAATCACAGCAGCTTTTTTCTGTGTGAATTGCAAGATGTTCAGAGCTTGATCAACTTTCTTGCCACGGATCAGGTCCGCGACCAGACGACCCTTGTCAACAGACAAACGGACGCCACGAAGGGTTGCACGAGTTTCCATGGTCACCTCCTTATTTCTTCTGGACTTTTTTGTCCGCAGGGTGACCCTTGAAAGTACGTGTGAGCGCGAACTCACCCAACTTGTGGCCAACCATTTGATCGGTGATATAGACAGGCACGTGCTGCTTGCCGTTGTGAACGGCGATGGTCAAGCCGATGAATTCGGGCAGGATCATGGAGCGACGGGACCAAGTCTTAATCGGCTTCTTGTCCTTGGTTGCCACGGCCTTTTCGGTCTTGGCAATCAGGTGATGGTCGACGAAAGGACCTTTTTTCAGTGAACGAGTCATTTACCTACCCCTTACTTCTTGCGACGCGACACGATCATGACCTGCGTGCGCTTGTTGTTACGGGTACGGTAGCCCTTGGTCAGATTACCCCAAGGATCGACTGCATGACGGCCTTCACCGGTCTTGCCTTCACCACCACCGTGCGGGTGGTCAACAGGGTTCATCACCACACCACGGACGGTTGGGCGGATACCCATCCAACGCTTCACACCGGCCTTGCCCAACTGGCGCAGGCTGTGCTCTTCGTTGGCCACTTGACCGATAGTCGCGCGGCAGTCGATGTGGATCTTGCGGACTTCACCGGAACGCACACGCACCTGGGCGTATGTGCCTTCACGAGCCAACAGTGTGGCGGAAGTACCGGCAGATCGGATGATCTGAGCGCCCTTGCCCACTTGCAACTCTACGCAATGGATGATGGAACCCACTGGAATGTTGCGGATAGGCAATGTGTTGCCAACGCGGATAGGAGCTTCGGAACCGTTTTGAATGGTTGCGCCGACTTCCAAGCCACGTGGAGCGATGATGTACTTGCGTTCACCGTCTGCATAGCACACCAAAGCAATGTGTGCGGAGCGGTTTGGATCGTACTCAATGCGTTCCACTTTCGCGGGGATGCCATCTTTGTTACGGACGAAATCCACCACGCGGTAGTGATGCTTGTGACCACCTCCCTTATGACGGGTAGTGATGTGGCCGTTGTTGTTACGGCCGGCTTGCTGGAACTGGGGTTCCAACAAAGCTGCGTGGGGCGCACCCTTGTACAGGTGGTCACGCGAAATCTTCACCACGCCACGACGGCCTGGGGAAGTGGGTTTCATTTTAATGACAGCCATGATTACGCAGCCTCCCCGCCGAGGTTCAGCTCTTGACCAGGCTTCAGGGTCACGTAAGCCTTGCGAACGTTGTCGCGACGACCCACAGACTTACCGAAACGCTTAGTCTTGCCCTTGGTGTTCACCACAGAAACGCCTTTAACCTCGACCTTGAACATCAATTCCACAGCGGCCTTGATTTCATACTTGGTAGCGTCTTGCAGCACTTTGAAAGTCACAGCATTACTCTTTTCAGCAACCATAGTGGCCTTTTCGGACACGATGGGAGCGACGAGCACTTGCATCAAACGACCTTCGTCGAATTTGGTCAGATTGGGACCGTGGCTCATGCAAACATCTCCTTGAGTTTGTCCATAGCAGCCTTGGTTACCAATACCTTGCGGTAGTGAACCAGCGACAGAGGATCCGCATAACGGGGCTCAACCACCAAGACATTCACCAGGTTGCGGGACGCCAAGTACAGGTTTTCATCAACCTCGTCAGCGATCACCAACACGGATTCCAGATTCATTGCCTTGAACTTTGCAGCCAAAGCCTTGGTCTTGGGAGATTCCACTTTCAAGGAATCCACCACTGCCAAACGGCCTTCGCGCACCAACTGAGACAAGATAGAAGCCATACCTGCGCGGTACATCTTCTTATTGATCTTCTGGCCAAAGTTTTCATCAGGCATGTTCGGGAAAATACGACCGCCGCCACGCCACAGTGGGGAGGAAGTCATACCAGCACGCGCGTTACCGGTTCCCTTTTGCTTGAAAGGCTTCTTGGTGCTGTGCTTGACCTGCTCACGGTCTTTTTGCGCACGGGTACCTTGACGGGCGTTGGCTTGGAAAGCCACCACCACTTGGTGCACCAGATCTTCGTTGTAGTCACGACCAAATACCGCTTCAGGAGCGTCGTACTTGGAAGTTGCCTGACCTTGTTCATTCAGGAGTTCGACTTGCATCAGTTCGCTCCTTGAGAGGCTTTGGCTTTGACAGCAGGACGCACGGTCACGAAACCGCCCTTGGATCCAGGGATCGCACCCTTGATCAACAAGAGTTGACGGGCTTCGTCAACACGGATCACGTCCAGATTTTGAGTAGTCACGGTGGCATCGCCCAGGTGACCAGTCATGCGCTTTCCGGGGAAAACGCGACCAGGATCTTGAGCCATACCGATAGAACCGGGCACATTGTGCGAACGGCTGTTACCGTGAGATGCGCGCTGGGAGGACATGTTGTGGCGCTTGATAGTACCGGCATAGCCTTTACCAATCGAAGTACCTTGCACGTCGACCTTTTGACCCACCGAGAACACATCAGTCACAGGCACAGTAGCGCCTGTAGCGTATTTCGCAGCAGATTCAGCAGTTACGCGGAATTCTTGGATGATTTCGCCGGCTTCAACACCAGCTTTGGCCAGGTGGCCAGCAACGGGCTTGGTGATACGCGAAGCTTTGCGCGCACCGAATGTAACCTGCAAGGCCACATAGCCATCGTTCTCTTGGGTTTTCACCTGTGTCACACGGTTGTTAGACACATCCACCACGGTAACGGGAACTGCGTCCCCGTCGTCCGTGAATAGACGCATCATGCCAACTTTGCGACCCAGCAACCCTAAGTGATTGCTAAGACTCATTGTTTTCTCCGTAACTTCCACCCACGCCAACTTCAATTGGCCGCCGTGTTTTGATGATGGAAGACTGTTAATAAAACCCCGCTCTCCAGCCATAAGCCGAAGAGCAGAGCCAGTGAGTATAGCCTGCACTTGCGCTTGACGCAAGCTCCGGCCTTCTCACATAGAAAGTCCCGCATTTTCATGCGGGACTGATTCGCTTATTGCAGCTTGATTTCCACGTCCACGCCAGCGGGCAGGTCGAGCTTCATCAGTGCGTCCACGGTCTTGTCCGTAGGATCCACGATGTCCATCAAACG
Organism: Rhodoferax bucti; assembly: GCF_005876985.1. Taxonomy (GTDB): domain Bacteria; phylum Pseudomonadota; class Gammaproteobacteria; order Burkholderiales; family Burkholderiaceae_C; genus Allorhodoferax; species Allorhodoferax bucti. The sequence continues at coordinate 1,061,721 of NZ_VAHD01000001.1, read as the reverse complement.
CTGGTGGGTGCGAATTTCAAACTGGTCACGACTGGCCTTGTTCACGTGGGGTGAACGCAGAATGTCGAAACGCTTCATGCGTGTTGGCAAAGGCACGGGGCCCTTGACAATTGCGCCGGTGCGTTTAGCGGTATCAACGATTTCAGCTGCCGATTGGTCGATCAGCTTATAGTCAAACGCCTTCAGGCGAATGCGGATTTTTTGCTTGGCTGCCATGGTAATTCCTTAATGTACGAATTACGCGATGATTTTGGCAACCACGCCAGCGCCCACGGTACGACCGCCTTCGCGAATAGCGAAACGCAGGCCTTCTTCCATAGCGATGGGGTTGATCAACTTCACAGTGATGGACACGTTGTCGCCAGGCATCACCATTTCTTTGCCTTCAGGCAACTCGATCGCACCGGTCACGTCCGTAGTACGGAAGTAGAACTGGGGACGGTAGTTGTTGAAGAAAGGAGTGTGACGGCCGCCTTCGTCCTTGGACAGAACGTAGATTTCGCCGGTAAAGTGGGTGTGGGGCTTGATGGAGCCGGGCTTGCACAGCACTTGGCCGCGCTGCACGTCTTCACGCTTGGTGCCGCGCAACAGGATACCGACGTTGTCGCCTGCTTGACCTTGGTCCAGCAGCTTGCGGAACATTTCCACGCCAGTGCAGGTGGTCTTTTGGGTGTCAGCGATACCAACGATTTCGATTTCTTCGCCGACCTTGACGATACCGCGCTCCACGCGACCGGTCACCACGGTGCCGCGGCCGGAGATGGAGAACACGTCTTCCACGGGCATCAGGAATGCGCCGTCCACTGCACGCTCAGGGGTGGGGATGTAGGTGTCCAGTGCGTCAGCCAGCTTCATGATGGCTTCTTCGCCCAAAGCGCCCTTGTCGCCTTCCATGGCGAGCTTGGCAGAACCACGCACGATGGGAGTGTCGTCGCCAGGGAAGTCGTACTTGGACAGGAGTTCGCGAACTTCCATTTCCACCAGTTCGAGCAATTCTTCGTCATCGACCATGTCGCACTTGTTCAGGAACACAATGATGTAAGGAACACCCACTTGACGAGCCAGCAGGATGTGCTCGCGGGTCTGGGGCATAGGGCCGTCAGCAGCAGAGCAAACCAAGATAGCGCCGTCCATCTGAGCAGCGCCAGTGATCATGTTCTTCACATAGTCAGCGTGACCGGGGCAGTCCACGTGAGCGTAGTGGCGGTTGGCGGTTTCGTATTCGACGTGGGCGGTATTGATGGTAATACCGCGTGCTTTTTCTTCAGGAGCAGCGTCGATCTGGTCGTAGGCCTTGGCAGATCCACCGAACTTAGCAGCCAACACGGTGGTGATAGCAGCTGTCAGGGTGGTCTTGCCGTGGTCCACGTGACCAATCGTGCCCACGTTCACGTGGGGCTTGGTACGGGTGAATTTTTCTTTTGCCATGTTTCAAATCTCCAAAGAGCTAATTCCGTGTGGTGGTTTTACGTCTGCACGGTGTTGCTGGTTCGCCCCGCACGGGAACAGGGCGGCACACCGTCGCAGACAACAAAAAATTACTTAGCGCGAGCTGCCATGATGGCTTCAGACACGTTACGCGGAGCTTCCGAGTAGTGCTTGAATTCCATCGTGTAAGTGGCACGGCCCTGCGACATCGAACGCAGCGATGTGGAGTAGCCGAACATTTCAGACAATGGCACTTCGGCTTTGATCGCCTTGCCACCGCCCACCATGTCGTCCATACCTTGCACCATACCGCGGCGTGAGGACAAATCGCCCATCACGTTGCCGGCGTAGTCTTCAGGCGTTTCCACTTCCACAGCCATCATGGGCTCCAGAATCACGGGGTTGGCTTTGCGGCAACCTTCCTTGAAACCGAAGATAGCGGCCATCTTGAACGCGTTTTCGTTCGAGTCCACGTCGTGGTACGAACCGAAGGTCAAAGTAACCTTCACGTCCACCACGGGGTAGCCCGCCATCACGCCTTGGGTCAGGGCTTCAATCACGCCCTTTTCCACAGCAGGAATGTATTCGCGAGGAACCACACCGCCCTTGATCGCGTCGACGAACTCAAAGCCCTTACCGGCTTCGTTCGGCTCCACGGTGAACACGACGTGACCGTATTGACCTTTACCACCGGACTGACGCACGAACTTGCCTTCGACGTCGGACACGCTCTTACGAATGGTTTCGCGGTAAGCCACTTGGGGCTTGCCCACGTTGGCTTCCACACCAAATTCGCGCTTCATGCGGTCCACGATAATTTCCAAGTGCAATTCGCCCTGACCACCAATGATGGTCTGGCCAGATTCTTCGTCGGTTTGCACGCGGAAAGAGGGATCTTCTGCAGCCAGACGGCTCAAAGCAATACCCATTTTTTCCTGATCAGCCTTGGTCTTAGGCTCGACGGCTTGGCGAATCACGGAGTCAGGGAACACCATGCGCTCCAGGGTGATCACGGCAGCGGGATCGCACAAGGTTTCGCCTGTGGTCACATCCTTCAAGCCGACGCAAGCAGCGATGTCGCCAGCGCGGATTTCGTCCACTTCTTCACGGTTGTTAGCGTGCATCTGCACGATACGGCCGATACGCTCTTTCTTGCCGCGCACCGCGTTGTACACGGTGTCGCCCTTCTTCAGCACGCCGGAGTAGACGCGAACAAAGGTCAACTGGCCCACAAACGGGTCGGTCATCAACTTGAACGCCAAAGCAGCAAACTTTTCGTTGTCGTCGGCCTTGCGGGTGACTTCCTTTTCGTCTTCGTCAAAGCCCTTGATGGCCTTCACGTCCAGAGGAGAAGGCATCAGTTCAATCACAGCATCCAACATACGCTGCACGCCCTTGTTCTTGAACGCGGTACCGCACAACATGGGCTGGATTTCACCAGCGATGGTGCGAGCGCGCAGACCAGCGGTGATCTCTTCTTCGGTCAGCTCACCCTCTTCGAGGTACTTGTTCATCAAGTCTTCAGAGGCTTCGGCAGCAGCTTCCACCATCTTCTCGCGCCACTCTTTGGCAACCGACACAAGTTCTGCGGGGATCTCTTCGAAGTTGAACTTCATGCCCTGGGAAGCTTCGTCCCAGATGATGGCCTTCATCTTGCGCAGATCAACCACACCGGTGAAGTTTTCTTCAGCGCCGATCGGGATCACGATAGGCACAGGGCTGGCCTTCAAGCGCAGCTTCATCTGGTCCACGACCTTGAAGAAGTTGGCACCGGTACGGTCCATCTTGTTCACAAAAGCCAAACGAGGCACTTTGTACTTGTTCGCCTGACGCCACACGGTTTCAGACTGGGGCTGCACGCCACCCACTGCGCAGTACACCATGCAAGCGCCGTCCAACACGCGCATGGAACGCTCCACTTCAATCGTGAAGTCCACGTGTCCGGGAGTGTCAATGATGTTGATGCGGTGTTCAGGGAAGGAAGAATCCATGCCCTTCCAGAAGCAAGTCGTAGCGGCGGAAGTAATAGTGATACCGCGCTCTTGCTCTTGCTCCATCCAGTCCATCGTGGCCGCGCCATCGTGCACTTCGCCGATTTTGTGGTTCACGCCGGTATAGAAAAGAATACGCTCGGTCGTGGTGGTTTTGCCGGCGTCAATGTGCGCAGAAATACCGATATTGCGGTAGCGCTCAATGGGGGTAGTGCGAGCCATGATGGATCCTTGGTTGATCAAATTCTTGAGGGGGTCTGCCGCACCATGCAGCAAGACAAACGACTTTCAGAGTGTGGCCAGCCCACATGACAGCGCCATTGCGCTGCCCGGACCTGCCAAGCTCTGAAAGCCGCGATTTCCGTTGCTTAGAAACGGAAGTGAGAGAAGGCCTTGTTGGCTTCAGCCATACGGTGCACTTCGTCACGCTTCTTCATGGCGCCGCCACGGCCTTCAGTGGCTTCCAACATTTCGTTGGCCAGGCGCTGAGCCATGGACTTTTCGCCACGCTTGCGGGCGGCTTCCTTGATCCAGCGCATGGACAAAGCCAAACGACGGACAGGGCGCACTTCCACAGGCACTTGGTAGTTAGCACCACCCACGCGGCGGGATTTCACTTCCACCATGGGTTTCACGTTGTTGATGGCAACGGTGAAGGCTTCCAAAGCGTCTTTATCGGGATGCTTTTTAGCGATCAGCTCGAGTGCACCGTAAATGATGCGCTCTGCAACCGCTTTTTTGCCGCCTTCCATGATCACGTTCATGAATTTGGACAGCTCGACGTTGCCGAACTTGGGATCCGGCAGGATTTCACGTTTAGGGACTTCGCGACGACGTGGCATATTTCACCTCATATTGCTTCAGTTGGCGTCTTCTCAGACACCGCGAGCGTTATTCAAAACACTCACTTACTCGACCCACACGGACAATTCCGGGCTTTGGGTCACTTCGCTGTATCTCCGCGCCACGCGGGGAACAGCACCGAAAAATTCGAACCTACAGAGCTTATTTAGCCTTTGGCTTCTTAGCACCGTACTTGGAACGAGACTGCTTGCGGTCTTTCACGCCTTGCAAGTCCAAAGAACCGCGAACGATGTGGTAACGCACACCTGGCAAGTCCTTGACACGACCGCCACGAACCAGCACCACGCTGTGTTCCTGCAGGTTGTGGCCTTCGCCGCCGATGTAAGAGATGACCTCAAAACCGTTGGTCAAGCGCACTTTGGCGACTTTACGCAGAGCGGAGTTAGGCTTTTTAGGCGTTGTGGTGTACACGCGAGTGCATACACCGCGACGCTGCGGAGAGTTCTGCATAGCAGGGCTCTTCGACTTGATGGTCTCGACCTCACGGCCTTGACGCACGAGTTGGTTAATGGTTGGCATTGAAAAACGTCCCTAAACGTTTGAATATTACGAAAACGTGAATCCCTTCGGAATTTCCGAAAAGCCTTCTAATGTAGCAGATCAAGGGTTTCTACGCAAACTGTGCGCCGCCATCAGCGGATCCACAGTCGCATGGCGTCCCAGGCACGGCCGATGATGCCGGCCTGCTCCACCCCGTCCAACGCCAGTAAAGGCACTTCCGCCACCACTTGCTCGCCCGCCCGCACCCTCAATGTGCCGAGCACCTGCCCCTTGGCGACCGGCGCCACGATAGGCTCGTTGCGGACCACTTCGGTCTTGAGTTGCGCGGCCGTACCGGCGGGCACCGCCACGATCACGCCTTGCGGGCGACCCAGCTTGACTTCCGAATTGGCGCCCTTCCACACCTTGGGCGTGACAACGGCGGCACCAGCGTCATACAGCTTGACGGCTTCAAAAGCGGTGTATCCCCAGTTCAGGAGCTTCTGGGATTCATTGGCGCGGGCATTTTCACTTTCGGTACCCAGCACGATCGACAGCAAACGGCGGCTACCGGCCGCCGCCGGCGTACCCGCAGGCGCGCCTGCCGTGGCCAGCGCAGGGAAATCGCGCTTGGCCGTCGCCACCAGGCAGTAGCCAGCGGCATCGGTGTGACCGGTTTTCAAGCCATCCACTGTCGGATCGCGGAACAGCAGCAAATTGCGGTTGCTGTCATTGGCGGCCGGCGTTCCGGGATAGCGGTATTTTTTGATGGCGTAGTAACCCACGTACTCCGGGAAGTCGCCCATCAGGCGGGTGGCCAGAATGCTCAGATCGCGCGCCGTAGTGGTGTGACCGGCTTCGGTCAAACCTTCAGGGTTTTTGTAGCCGGTGTTTTTCATGCCCAGAGCCTTGGCCTGGTCATTCATCATTTGCACGAAGCGCTCCACCGAGCCTCCCACTCCTTCAGCCAGCGCCATGGTGGCGTCGTTGCCGCTCTGGACAATCATGCCTTTGACGAGATCTTCCACCGGCACTTGCATCTTGGGGTCGATGAACATGCGGGAGCCGGGCATCTTCCAGGCGCGCTCGCTGACCGGCAGGGTCTGCTTCAAATCGATTTTTTTAGACCGCAAGGCATCAAACACCAGATACGCCGTCATCAGCTTGGTAAGTGATGCTGGTTCGACCGGCATGTCGAGGTCTTTGGACGCCAGAATTTGGTTGGACGTGACATCCAACAACAAGTAAGCGCGGGCCGCCACTTCGGGCGGGCGCGGGGCCTCAGCGGCAACAGCAAAGCTCAAGGCCGCCAGAACGGAGGCAATCAGAAGTTTCATAAATACGTCAAGTAGGGGGATTCAGAAAGAGAAGCGGCACGGCGTACGGGCAATACACCCTCAAGCACGGAGATGGCGGGCCACCAGGTTGCGCAGCAGCGGCAATTGTCCATGAAAGAAATGACCGCCACCGGGCACCACCGTCACCGGCAGGCTTTGCGGGCGGGCCCAATTCATCACATCGGCCAGGGGCACGGTGTCATCTTGCTCGCCATGCAGCACGAGGGTCCGGTCATGAAAGTCCGGCGTGACGGGTGCCACGGTAAAACGGCTGGCTGCCGTACCCACCAGCACCACTTTGGCCGGGTCACGCCCGGCCAGCGCTGCCAGCGCATGGCTGGTGACAAAGGCGCCGAATGAGAACCCGGCCAAAGCCAGAGCGCCATCCGGGGCCGCGTGCGCCACCACCGCCAGCAGGTCTTGCAACTCGCCGGTGCCGTTGTCATGGACACCGGCACTGCCCCCTACGCCCCGGAAGTTGAAGCGCACAGCACGCCAGCCGGTTTGCACAAAGGCACGTGCCACGGTCTGCACCACTTTGTTGTCCATGGTGCCGCCAAACAAGGGATGGGGATGCGCGATCACGGCGGTGCCGCGCCATGCCGAAGCCGGCGTATCCGCAGGCTCGTCGATCAGCCCCTCAATCACGCCAGCAGGGCCGGTGATTTGAAATTTTTGGGTAGAGGAATTCATTTTGCTACTAATTTCATAGCTACCCGCGCAATATGCACGAGCGCTACGACCTCAAAAGGCATGGATCAACGACCGAGATGTGCGGGGGTGAGCAAACGCTCCACGACCTTGCCGTTCTTCAGGTGGGACTCAACGATCTCGTCAATATCTTGCGCATCCACAAAGGTGTACCAAACCGCCTCGGGGTAGACCACGGCCACCGGACCGGCAGCGCAGCGGTCCAGACAACCCGCCTTGTTCACCCGCACCTGGCCGGGGCCGGACAAACCCGCCTCTTTGACCAGCTGCTTGCAACGGTCAAACCCTTCTTGGGCGTTGTGGTGGGCGCAGCAGTCCTCCCCGTTTTTGCGCTCGTTGAGGCAAAAGAAGATGTGGCGCTCGTAGTACGAAGGGGTGGGGGTTGTGGTGTCGGTCATGGAAGGATTTTAGTTTTTTGCATCCCGCCGCCCGAGATGGCCGAGCAGATAAACCGACGCCCCATAAGGCCACAACCAGCCGACCCACTGGGCCAGCCCGTTGAAACGGATGAAACGCCCCTGCTCCCACAGCTGCAGGGTTTGCGAAAAGTAAGGGCTCTCCGGTGCCTGATTGAGCAAACTCAGGTAGACCCCGAGCGACAACAACGCCAAAGCCGCACTCGCCCGCCAGGACGCGAACACCAGCAACAAGGCCAACGAGCCCCCTGCGAACAAACCGATCTGCGCAGGCACATCCAGCCACGCCCAGGCGTGCACCGGCCCCCAACTCAATGCGGCCGACAACGCAGACACCAGAATGGCAGACACCGAAGTCACCGCCACCACCACCGTGCGGCGCCACACCGCCCGCACCACACAAAAACCCAGCAAACAAGGAATCAGCAGCCCGAGCGCCACACACAGTAACTCGGTGCTGGGGGCCAGCGGCAGCAAATCGGCATCCCGCACAGGCAGCCAGGCTTCGAAACGCGAATCCTCTACATAGCTTTGCACCAGCGTTTCCAACCGCGTCACCACCTGCCCCAGCCCCAAAGGCACCGAGGCAGGAAACAACAAGCCCACAGGCCAAGTGGCAAGCAACACGATACCGCCGCGGGAGTGCGGCACAAACCAGCGGCTGCGCAGCTGATTCCAGCGGTCAATCACGCCCGCTTTTTGCAACACAAACGCGAGCGCAGCACCGCTCCACGCACCCGCAGCATTGAGCAAAAAATCCTCCCGAGACGGCACGCGCGAGGGCAGATAGCTTTGCAAGCCCTCCATCACCAAGGACAACAGCATCACCCCGGCGGGCGCCCACCAGACCTGGGACGAACGCCAGCCCGAACGCAAAGCTGCCAGGGCGACCAACCCGCCCAGCGGCACATAGCCGGCGACATTGACCGCGACATCAAACCCCGTCCAATATCGGGGCGTGGGGGCCAGCAAAAACTCCCAGCTGGCGATGCCTTGATCGCGCCACTCCACAAACGGGAACAGGCTGGCGTACACCACCAGCGCGGCATACAGCGCTGCCAAAGGCCATGCGGTGGATTTGTGCATGGCGAGCGCCGATCAGAAAGGTTTGACGACCACCAGAATGACGATGGCCGTGAGCAGCAGCACCGGGATTTCGTTGAACCACCGGTAAAACACATGGCTGCGTGGGCTCACACCCGCCTCCAGCTTGCGCAGCATGACGCTGCACGCGTGGTGGTAGCCCATGACGAGCAACACCAGCGTGAGCTTGGCATGCATCCAGCCACTGCCAGGGCCTTTGCCAATGCCGTAACCCAGCCAAAGGTACAGCCCCAGCCCTACTGCGGGCACCGCCAGCATGGTGGTGAAGCGCAGCAGCTTGCGCGCCATCAGCAACAGGCGGGCGCGCTCGGCGTCCGACCCGGCGGGCACCAAGGCCAAGTTCACAAAAATGCGAGGCAGGTAAAACAAGCCGGCGAACCAGCTGGCAATAAAGACGATGTGGAAGGCTTTGATCCAGAGCATGAGCAAGTGTAGCCCCCGCGCTCCGCCGCTGCGCGGATCAGCGCGCGCAACACTCCCGGGTCGGGCGGGGTGGGCGCTCTGCTCCATGTCCCCCGGCCTTCGGCCTCCTCCTTGACTTACGCAGAACGCCCACCCCGCCCGACTAACTCAGGGCGCAGCAAAACGTACAGGCAAAAAAACCCCAGCACACGGCTGGGGTGGTAAGCCTATTTGCTGTCACACATCAAGGCCCCGCTCAGGGAGGAAAAGCGGGGGATAGCAAGCTATCCGGAGCGGAATTTAGCAATGTTGCGAGCGTGTGACAAGTGTTTTTTCGCAATACCCTTTATATTGACTAAGGTATCTAACAAATTAACCAAATAGTCAAGTCGGCGGTGGCGAGGCTTTCGGGCACAATTTTGGGCATGACCACCTACGCACCCTTTCCTGCCGGACGCCCGCGTCGCCTGCGCCGCGACACTTTCACCCGCAACCTGGTGCGTGAAAACGCCCTGACTGCCCACGACCTGATTTACCCCGTGTTTGTGGTGGATGGCCAGGGACAGCGGGTGCCGATTGCCTCCATGCCCGGCGTGGAGCGGCTCAGCCTGGATTTGTTGCTGCCGGTGGCCGAGCAATGCGTGAAGCTGGAAATCCCGGTAATGGCCCTGTTCCCGGTGGTGGACCAGTCACTCAAAACCTACGACGGCGCCGAAGCCCTGAACCCGGACGGCTTGGTGCCCCGTGTGGTGCAAGCCCTGAAAAAAGAATTCCCCGAGCTCGGTGTGATGACCGACGTGGCACTGGACCCCTACACCACCCACGGCCAGGACGGCATTCCCGACACCCGCCCCGAGGAAAACGGCTACATCCTGAACGAAGAAACCACCGCCCAGCTGGTGCAGCAGGCCCTGACCCAAGCCCGTGCCGGCGTGGACATCGTGGCTCCCAGCGACATGATGGACGGCCGCATCGGCGCCATCCGCAACGCCCTGGAAGCCGAAAAGCTGGTGCACACCCGCATCATGGCCTACAGCGCCAAGTACGCCTCGGCCTTCTACGGCCCCTTCCGCGACGCGGTGGGCTCCGCCGGCAACCTCGGCAAGGGCAACAAAAAGGTCTACCAGATGGACCCCGCCAACACCGACGAAGCCCTGCGCGAAGTGGCGATGGACATCGCCGAAGGCGCGGATATGGTGATGGTCAAACCCGGCATGCCCTACTTGGACGTGGTGCGCCGTGTAAAGGACGAATTCAAAGTGCCCACCTTCGCCTACCAGGTGAGCGGCGAATACGCCATGCTCAAGGCCGCCGCGCAGAACGGCTGGCTGGACCACGACGCGGTCATGCTGGAGAGCCTGCTGGCCTTCAAGCGCGCGGGTGCCGATGGCATCCTGACCTACTTCGCCCTCGACGCCGCACGCGCGCTGAAAACCTGACGCTATCAAAACAGGAGCTGCTTGCGCATATTCCACGAGCGCTAGCGGCACTTTTTACCCATAAGGCACGCCATGCGCATCTTTCACATCGAGCCGGGGCCTATTCGCGAAAGCGCCGACCTGGAAGCCCTGTCCGCGCAGGGCTTGGACCCGCAGGGCTATGTGTGGATTGCCTGTGGCCGGCCGGAATTCGAGGCGGAGCAGGCGCGGGTGCAAGCGGCCTTGCAAGCCTTGTGCGGCGTGCAACTGGTGGACCTGCACATCTCTGACCTGATCAACAAACAGCTGCCCTCGCACTACGACTACACCTCGCAGTACGACCTGCTGGTGTTCCGCAGACTGGCGGCTGGCGCCACGGGCAAATCTGCCAGCACACCGGTCGCCGCACCGATGGGCAACCGCCTGAGCGGGCCGCCCATTCTGCGGCGCATCGACACCAGCCCCGTGGGCTTTGCGGTGTTTGACCGGGTGCTGCTCACCGTGCACCCCGACGACTGCACGGTGCGCGACACCTACGCCGACAAGCTGCTGCAAACCGCGAGCGCCGAGTCCCGTGCCGCGGGTGCACGCCTGCCCACCAGCCCGGCAGACCTGATGCTGCGCATCGTCAACTCCATGGTGGACGGCTACCTGGCACTACGGCGCGAACTCACCCAGCAACTCGACCACTGGCAGAGCGAATTGCTCAACCCGCAGACCCGATTCACCAATTGGGGCGCCCTGCTGGAAGCCCGCATGACCTTGCATCGCCTGGACGATGTGTGCGAAGAGCAACGCTCCAGCATTCAAGACTGGATCGAAGCCGTGAAAACCTGGCCCGAACCGGAAAGCCCGCTGGAGGCCCGCGAACGCGAGCTGCTGCAAGTGCGCAGCCGGGACGTGCTGGAACACATCGAGCGTGTGGTGCACCATGTGCGCCGGCTGGAGCAGAGCGTGGAAACCGCGGTGCAAATGCACTTCAGCGTACAGGGCAGCCGCACCAACGACATCATGCGCACCCTGACGGTACTTACCGCCATCTTTTTGCCGCTGAACCTGATGGCCGGCATTTTCGGAATGAACTTCGACTTCATCCCCCTGCTGCACCAGCAAAGCGGCTTCTGGTGGACCTTGGCTGCCATGGGCCTGACGGCGGCCGGGCTGGCCCTCATCTTCTGGCGCAAGCGCTACCTCGCCCGCACCACCCGCTGAGGCCGTGCCACGGGCGTCACGGGCCCCGCGGGACGCTCTGCCAACCGTGTCCCCTACCGCCCTGCTCTCGCAGGGCAGAACGGCGAGGGCCAGGCCCGATCAACCCACGTGCAGTTGCAAAAATGCCAACGTCCGCTGGCGGGCCAAGGCCGCCGCCTCGGCGTTGTAGGCACCGCGGTGGTCGCAGTTGAAGCCGTGTTGGGCCGGGTAGATCTGCACCTGCACGCCGGGCTGCGCCTCGGTAAACGCATGCACGGTATCGATGGGAATAGCGTGGTCCTGCTCGCCAAAATGCGCCAGCACCGGGCAGGTGGGCACCCGGGCTGCCTCGGCGGGCGTGGTCATGCCGCCACCGTAGTAGGGCACCGCAGCGGCCAAGCCCTTCACCTGCTCAGCGGCGCGCCAGCTGAGCCAACCGCCCCAGCAGTAACCGAGCACCGCCACCTTGCCGGCGCGGGCGGCATAGTCCACGGCGGCCTGCACGTCTTGCATCACGCCCGGGGCAGGCAAGGCCTCGACCTGCGCTTTCAAAGCCACACCGGCCGCAATGTCGCCTTGGGTGTAGCCCAGCTCCACGCCGGACTGCACGCGCTGAAAGGTCGCCGGTGCCACCACCCAATAGCCGTCCGCCGCATAGCCATCGGCTACCGCACGGATATGCGCGTTGACGCCGAAGATCTCCTGCAACAGCACCAAGCCGCCCTTGGGGGCACCCACCGGAGTTGCCACGTAGGCGGGAATGGAAGTGCCGTCGGCGGCGGTGAGGGTGATGGTGCTGCCCATGGATGCGTCCTGAAAAATCAATGTGAAATTACTGGGCCTGGAAGCCGCTGGCCTTGATCAGCTTGGCCCAGACCTGGGTGTAAGCCTGCTCGCGCTTGGCGAGCTGCTGCTGGTTCATAAAGCCCACAGTGAGGCCCATGGCCGTGAGATGGTCTTTGACATCAGGCATAGCGACCACTTTGGCCAGAGCGTCGGAGAGCTTGTCCAGCGTGGCTTTGGGTGTACCGGCAGGAGCGAACAGACCGTAATACGGCAAATCCTCCAGACCGGCCAGCCCCAGCTCGCTGAAGGTCGGCACATCCGGCAGGATGGCCTGACGGCTGCCGCCCAACACGGCCACGATGCGGATCTTGCCGGCCTTGTGGTTTTCGATAAAGTCCGGCACGGAGCCCACACCGGCGGCGATCTGGTTGCCCAGCATGTCGGCCATCATGGGGGCGCTGCCACGATAGGGGGCCGCCACCAGGTCCAGCTTGTATTTCTCGCCCAGCACCTTCACCAGGAATTCCGGTGTCGAGGCCGGTGCCGGCACGCCCAGCGTGCCTTTGCCGCCCTGGGTGCGTACCCAGGCCATGTACTCGGCGGTGGTCTTGGCAGGCGTACCGCCCGAGACGGCCAGCGCATTCACAAAGGTGGCGAAGCCGGCCACGGGCACAAAGTCGCGGGCGGGATCAAATCCGGGGTTTTTGACCACCTGCGGCAGGATGGAGATGGTGTGGTCGTGGCTCAAGAAGATGGTGTTGCCATCCGGCGCTGCGGCCTTGAGCGTCTGGGCAGCAATCTGGCCGCCGGCGCCGGCCTTGTTTTCCACCACCACGGCCACGCCAAGCTGGTCTTTGAGTTTGTCAGCCAAAGTGCGGGCAATCGCGTCGGTGCCACCGCCTGCAGGAAAACCCACCAGGATGCGCACCGGCCCGGTTTGGGCATGGGCCGCGCTGGCAAATGCCACGGCCATCAATGCAGCCACTGCAGCGCCTGAAGCAGTGCGAACACTGTGAGTGAAAGCGCTGCGTGCGCCTGCCATTGCCTGAGTCAACCAAGTCGTCATAAAACTCTCCGAATTCATGGGGTGATGCCGCCCCGCGCGGCCACAACGCGCTAGCGTAAGCCAAAACCGGGCCACACCGGTACCATGGGCGCATGCAAGCTATCGTTCTTATCACCGGCGGCTCCCGTGGCATTGGCGCAGCCACCGCCTTGGCCGCCGCAGAAGCCGGCTACGCCGTGGCCGTCAACTACGCCCACAACTCCCTGGCCGCCGATGAGGTGGTGCGGCAGATCCGCCAGCAAGGCGGCAACGCCATCACCGTGCAGGCGGATGTGGCCATTGAGACCCAGGTGCTGGCCATGTTTGCCAAGGTGGACGCCAAGCTCGGCCGCATCAGCGCGCTGGTGAACAGTGCGGGCGTGGTGGACCAGGCTTGCCGCGTGGCCGACATGACGCTGCCGCGCCTGCGCCGCATGCTGGACACCAATGTGCTGGGCAGCATGCTGTGCGCCCGCGAGGCGGTGCGCCGCATGAGCACCCGCTACGGTGGTGAGGGCGGCAGCATCGTCAACCTCTCCAGCGTGGCGGCCACGCTGGGCTCGCCGGGGCAGTATGTGGACTACGCCGCCAGCAAGGGGGCGATTGACAGCTTCACCGTGGGCCTGGCCCGCGAGGTGGCGGGTGAAGGGGTGCGGGTGAATGCCGTGCGCCCGGGCATCATCGACACCGACATTCATGCCAGCGGCGGGCAGCCGGACCGCGCCCAACGCCTGGCACCCCAAGTGCCCATGCAGCGCCCGGGCCGCGCGGAAGAGGTGGCCGCCAGCATCCTCTGGCTGATGAGCCCGCAGGCCAGCTACACCACCGGCGCGCTGATCGACGTGGCGGGCGGCCGCTAAAGGCGCCAAGGCGCTGCCAGACGCCCTTCTCCGCGCACCGCGCACCGCGCACCGGCCCGGTGCATTACCATGCGCCCTCTGCCCCCCCGGCAGCCAACCGGACCCTGCTATGGACCTCAAACCTCTGGTGACTCTGCTGGCCATCGTCAACCCGCTGGCCATCGTGCCGTTTTTCATTCACTACACCCAAGGCTTCTCGGGGGCGCAGCGGCGCAACACCATCTGGGTGTCGTCCTTCAGCGCGTTTGTGGTGATTGCCATCAGCGCTTTGCTGGGCCTGCAGATTCTGGAGTTCTTCGGCATTTCGCTGGCGAGCTTTCAGGTGGGTGGCGGCATGTTGCTGCTCACCAGCGCGCTCAACATGTTGAACGCCCAACCTGCAGAGGCCAAGCCCAGCAGCCATGAGCTGCAAGACGGCGCGGAAAAAGCCGCCATGGGCGCCAGCATTGCGGTGGTGCCGCTGACCATTCCGCTGCTGACCGGCCCGGCCACCATGTCCACCGTGGTGATTTATGCCGACAAGGCCAAAACCTTTTTCCAACTCAGCACCCTGGTCGGCTACGGCGTGGTGGTGGCGCTGGCCACAGCGGTGTGCTTTTCGCTGGCCCAGCCGATTGCCCGCTTTCTGGGCAAAACCGGCATCAATGTGATGACGCGGCTGATGGGTCTGATTCTGGCCGCGCTGGCGGTAGAAGTGATGAGCGACGGGCTGACCAAACTGTTCCCCGTGTTGCACGGCGGCTGAGCAGCCACTGCCGCCCTGTAAAGGGCATTGCAGTGCGGCTTACACCTCGGCGATGCCGCTGCGGTTCAAAAAGTCGCCCACCAGCTCAAGGCGCAGCAAAGGGCTGTCCAGCTCCAGCAGGCTCTGGCGCAAGGGCTGCGGCAATTGCAGCAGCTCACACCAGCGGTTGGCCACCCAGGCGCAGTCGTCAAACCGGTAGGGCAGCTGGGCCGAGAGGCGGTCGCCCTCACCCCGCAGGTGCAGGTTCTCCAACAATGATTGCAGGGCCTGCGACACCACCCGCAAGTCATCCGGCACCGGCACCGCCTGATCGGCGGGCAGCAGCTCCACATCGGCCACCCAGAGGCCGTGTTTCAAGCGCTCCCGCCGGGTGATGCGAAAACGCTCACCCGCCGTACAGCGCACCAGCAGCAAGCCGGCCTTCGGGGCCGACAAGGTACTCACGGTGGTCAGGGTGCCCACGTCGGCAAACACCTCGTCGGCCACGCCATCGCGGGCCTGCGGATCGGGGCGACGCACTTCCTCCCCTTTGGTGAGTGCCACGATCCCGAAGGGCGCACCGGTGTCGTCACAGCGGCTGATGAGGTCGAGGTAACGCACCTCAAAAATTTGCAGCTGCAAGCTCCCGCCCGGAAACAACACCGTGTTCAGCGGGAACAGCGGCAGCGACTGGAGCGTGAGCAGGTCCGACATGACGAGGCTGCCGCTTCAGGGCCGCGCGGGCTGGGCGGCCTGCGTTTGCTGCACCCACTGCTCCAACTGCTGAACGGCGGAGGCCGCCGCCGCCGATAGTGCGCGCACACCGCCTGCGGCATCGGCCGAGGCGGCGGGGCTTTGCACCAGCACCTGGCGCTGGGCCACCAGCGCTTCACCGCCGGGTGCCGGCTGGGACAGCGTGGCGCGCAAGCGCAGCAGCCCGGTGCTGGACTGGGGCGTGTCAAAAAGCTGGCTGAACTCCTCCAACTCCAGGCGCAAGATGAGAGCGCCTGCCGGGGCTTGCACGCCCTCGTTGGCATTGATGACGGCGCGGTGCTCCGCCAACGCAGCCCGCAGTTGCTGGCGCAGCAGCTGGGCGGGCGGCATGGTCCAGCGGGCCTGGGCGTAGGGCTGGAGCAGGTGGGCGTCGCTGTAATTCAGGCGATAGAGCACGGCCGTGCTGTCCAACGCGGCGGGCGCCAGCACATCGGCCAGCACCATGGGGGGCTGGGGCGCCATGCGGTTGGCAGGGGCCTGCACCACCGCACCGGGGCCGAAGTCATACACCAGTGCGGGGCCGGGACGTGAGGTACCGCAGGCAGTCAGCACACCAGCGAATACCAAGCCCAATACGGCTCTAGCGCTTGATTTACTTGCGCAAGTAGCTAGCATTTTGATAGCAAAAGAAGGCATGGCGTTTCCAATCCAATAGCGGGGCATATCACTCACGGTGCGGCCGGGGCCGCAGCGGGCGCCACAAAGCCCCGCTCCCCGGGGCCGGGCGCGGTGCCGCCACGCCCCCACAGCAGGCTTTGCGGGTTGTCGCCCACGGTTTCGGCAGTGCGCCCCACCTGGCGCACCGTGCGCCCGGTGTCTTCCACCGCACGGTTCAAGCGGGGTAGCAGCTGGCTTTGCACTTGGCGGCTGGTGGCAGCTAGGGCATCCGTGCTCTGGGCAATTTTGTCCAGGGTGCCGCCGGGCTCGCCGATACGGCGGTTGGTGCGGCGGAACTCTTCGGCCGAGTTGCGCACCGCCTCGGCACTGGTGCTCAAGCGCTCCGCCGTGGCCTGCATGCTTTTCAGGGTGAGGTCGGCCTGCGACACCATGCGTGGCAGGTTCATCGCGTCCGGAGCGGCATTGGCGCCCAGCACCTGGTCGGCCCGCTGGCTCAGGGCACTGATATTGGCCGCCGCCTGGCTGAGGTTGTTGATCGCGCCCATCAGCTGTTTCTGGTTGTCGGTGGCCAGCAAACCGTTCATGCGGATGCTGGCTTGCTCCAGCTGCGTCAGCAAATTCCCGCCCTGCTCGGTCAGGCGCGACACCATGCTCGCGCGCATCGGAATGCGGGGCGCTGCGTCGCCCTGCGCGACCAGGGCTTTGCTGCCCTCTTCCTTGTCATCCAGCTGAATGAACGCCAGGCCGGTCACCCCCTGAAAGCCCAGGGCCGCAAAGGTGCTGGTGGTGATGGGTGCGGCCTCGTTGACGGCAATACGCAAGAGCACGTTGCCGCGCTGCACCGGGTCCAGCGCAATCTCGGTCACCCGGCCCACCAGCACGCCCTTGTAGCGCACAGCAGCTTGGGGTTGCAGGCCGGTGACCCCTTCGGGGCTGGAGATTTCAAACACCCGCTGCTCCGTGGTGTCGCGGGTAAGCCAGACGGCCAGCGCCGTCAGCACGGCCAGCAGTAGCAGCACAAAGGCACCTGCGGCGAAGGCATGGGATTTGTTTTCCATCGTTGTGTCTTTCTAGGCGGGGTGCACCGGCGGGCGCAACAGTGCCTGTGCGCGGCGACCCCGGCCGCCCCGAAAAAAATCGTGCACAAAAGGGTGGTCAAAGTCCACCACCGCCTGCGGGGTGGCGTTGACGACCACATGCTTGTCGGCCACCACCGCCACGCGGGTACTGAGCTCGAAAATCGTATCCAAATCGTGCGTCACCATCACCACCGTCAGGTCCAGCTCATGGTGCAGGCTTTGCAGCAAGGCGCAAAAAGCGTCTGCGCTGTCCGGGTCCAGCCCGGCGGTGGGCTCGTCGAGCAGCAGCAGGGGCGGGTCCATGGCCAGCGCGCGCGCTAATGCCACACGCTTGACCATGCCGCCCGACAAGTCTGCCGGCATTTTGTGGGCGTGCTTGGCATCCAGCCCCACCATTTGCAGCTTGACCATGGCCACATCGCGCACCAAGCGGGCGGGCAAGGTACCCCGCTCGCGCAAAGGGAAGGCGATGTTTTCCAACACCGTGAACGCCGAAAACAAGGCCCCGTGCTGAAACAGCATGCCCACCCGGCTGGATGCGCCCGCGCGGCCTAGCTCCGCCGCAGGACGGCCCTGCACGGTCACCGTGCCGCGGGCCGGGGTTTCCAGCCCCAGCATCTGGCGCAACAGCACCGTTTTGCCGCCACCCGAACCACCCACGATGGACAGCAGTTCGCCCTGGGCGACGTCCAGGTCGAGGTCCTGGTGAATCACCGTGGGTACGCCGGCCGTTTTGAACACCGACCACAGCTTGTCGATACGCACCATGGGCTCAGGCAAGTTCATACCCCCACCGATTTGAAGATGACGGCAAACAAGGCGTCCACCAGAATCACCATGGTGATGGAGCTCACCACCGAGGCGGTCGTGCCTTCGCCCAGGCTTTGGGTGTCGGGCTTCACCCGCAGCCCGTAGTAGCAGGCAATCAGCGCAATCAGCACCCCGAACACGCAGGACTTGCCCACCGCCAGCCACAGGTTGGCAATGTTGACGGTTTTGGGCAGCGCCGTGAAAAAGTAGGCTGGGGTCAGGCCCATGGCCAGGTCGGCCGCCAGCATGCCCCCGAGCATCGCAGCCAGCGTGGTCCACACGGTGACCAGAGGCATCGCCACCGCCATGGCCAGCGTGCGTGGCATGACCAGCCGGAACCCTTTGGGGATGCCCATGACGCGCATGGCATCGAGCTCTTCGGTCACCCGCATGACACCGATTTGCGCGGTAATGGCCGAGCCCGAGCGCCCCGCAACCAGAATGGCCGCCAGCACCGGCCCCAGCTCGCGGATCAGTGCCAGGCCGAGAATGTTCACGATAAAACTGTCGGCCCCGAACTGGCGCAGTTGTTTGGACATGAGGTAGGCCAACACCACGCCGATCAAAAACCCCACCAGGGCGGTAATGGGCAGCGCAGTGGCGCCGATGCGGTACAGGTGGCCAGACACATCGCGCCACGGCGCGTGCAGGGGATGGCGCAGCAGCTGCAAAATGTCCAGCAGCAACTGGCCCATCAGACGCACCGCACCGGCAGCGTGATAGCCCACCCGGCTGACACGGCGCCCCAGCCCCAGAAACAAGGACAACACATTGGGCGACTCTGGCGGGGGCATGGGCACCGAGAAGCTGGCTACGCGCTCCAGCACGGCCTTTTGCACCGGCTCGGCATGCAGGGTCGCAGGCCAGTGGCGGCCCCAGGCATCCCACAGCACTTGCGCCCCGGTATGGTCCAGACGCTGCACCGAGGACACATCCCACGCCACCGGAGCCGCGCCCGCGCGGTTGGCCGATACCGGCTGCAACTGCTGCTGCAAGCGCCCCCATACCTGCGGGGCAGAGAGGCTCTCCGCCGTCCAGCGGCCGTGCAACACCACGCGCAGACCGTCGGGGCCATGGGTGGTGCTGAGTCCGGGCTGGGTATCCTCCACGATGCGGCAAATACAGAGTGAATAAGCTGCGCATGGTACCTGCTCACCAAGGCAGGCTACATTGCAGACCAACAAGAAAATGCACGCTATGGCTGAAACCTCGTCTTTACTCCAGCTCGTGGGTGCGGTGCTTTTTGGCATCGCCCTCGTCCACACCTTTTGCGCCAAGTTTTTTGAGTCGCTCGCGCACCGCCATCCGGCCCATGCGGGGCTGCTGCATTTGCTGGGCGAAGTGGAGGTGGTGTTCGGCTTCTGGGCCTTTGTGCTGGTGGCGGCCATGGCCTTGATGGCCGGCAGCCAGGAGGCGATTCGCTACGCCGAGTCGCGCCAATACACCGAGCCCTTGTTTGTGTGTGTGGTCATGGTGATTGCGGCCTCCCGCCCGGTGTTGGAAGCCGTGCGCGCCACGCTGGCGGGCATCAGCCGCCTGCTGCCGCTGCCACCGGCCATCGCGCTGGCTTGGTTGGGCCTGGCGGCGGTCCCTCTGCTGGGTTCTTTGATCACCGAGCCGGCGGCGATGACGCTGGCCGCGCTCATGCTCGCGCCCCAAATCTTCCGCCCGGAGGTGCCGGAGCGCCTCAAGTACGCAGCGTTGGGGGTCCTGTTTGTGAATATTTCCATCGGCGGCACGCTCACTTCGTACGCTGCGCCGCCGGTGCTGATGGTGGCCTCCACCTGGCACTGGGACACCGCCTACATGGCCAGCCACTTCGGCTGGAAGGCGGCCTTGGCGGTCGTCATCAACGCCACGACGGTGGTGTGGCTGCTGCGCAAGCACCTGACCCCCGCGTCACGCACCACCGCCCCTGCGGGTGCGCCCGTGCCCTGGCTCGTGAGCCTGGTGCACCTAGCATTTCTGGCAGGCGTGGTGGTGCTGGCCCACCATCCGGTGCTGTTTTTGGGGCTGTTTTTGTTCTTCCTGGGGTACACCCAGGCCTACTCGAAATTCCAAACGCCGCTGATTCTCAAAGAAGGCCTGCTCGTGGGCTTTTTCCTGGCCGGACTGGTGGTGCTGGGCGGTATGCAGCAGTGGTGGCTGCAGCCCATCGTGTCCAGCCTGGCGCCCACCGCGCTGTTCTTTGGAGCGCTGGCCTTGACTGCGGTGACCGACAACGCAGCCCTCACTTACTTGGGCTCGTTGATCCAGGGCATCTCGCCGGCCGCGCAGTACATGCTCATGGCGGGCGCGGTCGCAGGCGGCGGGCTCACGGTGATTGCCAACGCCCCCAACCCCGCCGGAGCCGCTCTGCTGCGCCAGGGCTTTGAAGACCAATCGATCGGTGCGGGCGGCTTGCTGCTCGGCGCCCTGCTCCCCACCGCCGTTGCAGCGGCCTGCTTTTTGATGCTATGACCCACGACACCACTTTCGACTACATAATCGTCGGCGCAGGCACCGCCGGCTGCCTACTGGCCAACCGCCTGAGCGCCAATGCCTCCAAGCGGGTGCTGCTGATCGAGGCCGGTCGCAAGGACGACTACCACTGGATTCACATTCCGGTGGGCTACCTGTATTGCATCGGCAACCCGCGCACCGACTGGATGTTCCACACCGCCGCCGAAGCCGGGCTGAATGGCCGCAGCCTGCGTTACCCCCGGGGTAAGACGCTGGGCGGCTGCAGCAGCATCAACGGCATGATTTACATGCGCGGCCAAGCCCGCGACTACGACGGCTGGGCCCAGCTCACCGGCGACGCCAGCTGGACCTGGGACAACAGCCTGCCCTATTTCAAGCTGCATGAAGACCACTACCAAGGTGCCAATGCCGCGCACGGCGCCAAAGGCAGCGCCTCTCCCCTGATCCAAAACGTCACCACCGACTACGGCAAGGTGCTGCGCCACCACAAGGCAGGGGGCGAGTGGCGGGTCGAAAAGCAACGCCTGCGCTGGGACATTCTGGACGCCTTTGCCCAAGCGGCCACCGAGGCCGGCGTGCCCGCCACCGACGACTTCAACCGCGGCAACAACGAGGGCGTGGGCTACTTCGAGGTGAACCAAAAAAACGGCTGGCGCTGGAACACCGCCAAAGCTTTCTTGCGCCCCATGTGCTACGCCCGCCCCAACTTCGAGCTGTGGAATGGCGCCCAGGTGGCCAAGCTGGTAGTAGAGCCCCACGCGGGCAGTGGCCCGCTGGATGCGCCCTTGCGCTGCACCGGCGTGCAGGTGTGGAACGGCAGTGAGATGGTGACCGCCACCGCCCGTGCCGAGGTCGTGCTGTGTGCCGGGGCCGTGGGCTCGCCGCACATCCTGCAGCTCTCCGGCATCGGCCCTGCGAACCTGCTGCAAAACCACGGTGTGCCGGTGGCGCAAGACACGCCGGGGGTGGGCGCCAACCTGCAGGACCACCTGCAGATCCGCGCGGTCTTCAAGGTGAAGAACACCACCACGCTCAATACCCAAGCCAACAGCCTGTGGGGCAAGGCCAAGATCGGGCTGGAATATGCCCTTAAGCGCAGCGGCCCCATGAGTATGGCGCCCAGCCAGCTGGGCGCCTTCACCCGCAGCAGCCCTGACCGGCCCTACCCCAACCTCCAGTACCACGTGCAACCGCTGAGCCTGGATGCCTTCGGGGAGCCGCTACACACCTTCAATGCCTTCACCGCCAGTGTGTGCAACCTCAACCCCACCAGCCGGGGCACGGTGACCCTGCAGTCCCCGGACTTCCGCGCCGCACCGCGCATTGCCCCCAACTACCTGAGCACTGATGAGGATCGCCAGGTGGCCGCAGATTCGTTGCGCATCACCCGCCGCATCGTGGCGCAGCCCGCCCTTCAGAAGTACCAGCCCGAGGAATACAAGCCGGGCGTGCAGTTCCAGACGGATGCGGAGCTGGCCCAGCTGGCCGGCGACATTGCCACCACCATCTTCCACCCCGTAGGCACCACCAAGATGGGGCGCGTGGAAGGCCCTGACCACGACCCCCTGGCCGTGGTGGACAGCCGCCTGAAAGTGCGGGGCGTCGCCGGGCTGCGGGTGGTGGATGCGGGCGTCATGCCCCTGATTACTAGTGGCAACACCAATTCGCCCACGCTGATGATTGCCGAGAAGGCCGCCCAGTGGATTGCAGAGGACGCAGAACTGCGGCAATGAAGGGTTTGTCCTGATGCCCAAGTGCATGCAGGGCGGCTACAGTCCTTTCAACGCTGAACCACACAGCAACTGCGAGGCCCCAAGCCAAGCGAGAAACGACGCCGAGGAGACGGCTAAAAACCACATCAAATAATTCTGCACATAACGATGCAGCTTCACAAAAGCACCGGCAACCCCGGTGCTTTTTTATTTTCCTCATCAAATCAGGTCCTAGCGCTCATGGAATATGCGCTAGTAGCTATCAAATCAGGAGCAAAGGGGCGCGTCTAGCGGATGCGACAATCCCCGCATGGAATTGCTCATCGCCTCGCTCGCTTCGGCTCTGGCCGGTTTTATTGACTCGATCGTGGGCGGTGGTGGCCTCATCCTCACTCCGGCGCTGTTTGCGTTGTTTCCCAATGCCCACCCGGCCACCCTGTTCGGTACCAACAAGGGCGCGGCGGTGGCAGGCACCGCATTCGCAGCGGTGCAGTACAACCGCCGGGTGAGCCTCGCCTGGCGGGCCATGTTGCCGGCCACCTTGGTGTGCTTTGCGGCTGCTCTGAGTGGTGCCTGGGTGGTAACCATGGTGTCGCCCCAGTACATGCGCAAACTGCTCCCGTTCATTCTGGTGCTGGTGCTGGCCTACACCCTGATGAAAAAGGACCTGGGCCAGCAGCACACGCCCCGCTTTGCCGGCCGGCAGGAGGTGTGGGTGGCTTGCGGTATCGGCGCTTGTATCGGCTTTTACGATGGATTTTTCGGCCCCGGCACGGGCAGCTTTTTTGTGTTTCTGCTGGTGCGGGTACTGGGTTACGACTTTTTGCACGCATCGGCTGGCGCCAAGGTGCTCAACACCGCCTCCAACTCGGCTGCGCTAGTGCTGTTCAGCCTCACCGGCCATGTCTGGTGGCACTACGTGGTGGTGATGGCGGTGGCCAATGTGCTGGGCAGCCTGGGCGGCACCCACTTGGCACTCAAACACGGAACGGGTTTTGTGCGCTCGGTGTTTATTGCCGTGGTGTCGGCCCTGATTTTGAAGACGGCTTACGACGCCTTCCTGCGCGGCATATAGCCCGTTGAGCGCCCGCTTATCGGCCTGCGGGCAACGGAATGTCTTTGGCAACGCGTGGCTTGCCAATCGGCGCCGTTGCCTTGCCTTGACTGACCGCCGCCAGATCTTCCTCGCTGGGGTACTGGCCCAGTAACCAATAGTCGAAGGTGCGACGCGCAATCGGGGCGGCAGAGGCCGCGCCGAAGCCCGCGTTTTCCACAATCACGGCCAGCGCGATCTTGGGGTCATCCGCCGGGGCAAACGCGATATAGAGCGAGTGGTCACGCTGGTGCTCTTCCATGGCCGAGGCGTTGTACTTCTGGTTTTTGCCCAGACTCACTGCCTGCGCGGTACCCGTTTTGCCACCACTGAGGTAACCGGCGCCGGCAAACACCCGGGTGCCCGTGCCGCCTTGCGTCACGCCCACCATGGCGTCACGCACCACTTTGAGGTTCTCCGGCTTGAAGGCCAAGTCAATCGGCGGCTCGGGGGCAATCGGGGTGCGCACACGGGTGGTGGCATCCTGGGTGGCAATCACCAATTGCGGCTTGTGTTTGACGCCGTTGTTGGCCACGGTGGACACCGCTTGCGCGATCTGCAGCATGGTGAAGCTGTTGTAACCCTGGCCAATGCCCAGCGAAATGGTTTCGCCCGCATACCACTTCTGCTGCTCGGGGCGCTTGTAGTACTTGCGCTTCCACTCCTGGCTCGGCAGCACGCCGCGCACCTCGCCATTGATGTCAATGCCGGTGATTTGCCCGAAGCCCAGGGGCTTCATGAAGTCGTGCATGGTGTCCACGCCCAGCTCGTTGGCTAAGGAGTAGAAGTACACGTTGCTGGACTCCACGATGGCGCGGCGCATGTCCATGATGCCGCCGCGCTCGTTCTCGGGGCTGCCGAAGCGGTTGCCACCGAACATGTAAAACCCGGGGTCATTGATCAGGGTCTGCGGTGTGCGCGTGCCCGTCTCCAACGCCGCCAGCGCCATGAAAGGCTTGTAGGTGGAGCCCGGCGGGTAGGTGCCGCGCAGCGCGCGGTTGAGCAGCGGCTTGTCGATGGACTCGTTGAGCATTTGCCAGTTTTCCTGGTCAATGCCTTCTACAAACAGGTTGGAGTCGAAGGTCGGTTTGCTCACGAACGCCAGCACTTCACCGGTTTTGGGGTCCATGGCCACCAGCGCACCACGCCGGGTGCCATACATCTCTTCAATCAGCTTTTGCAGCTTGATGTCGATGGACAGCACCACCACGTTGCCGGGGGTGGACGGGTTGCTGGCGAGCTTGCGCACCGCGCGCCCGCCAGCAGAAGTTTCGATGCGCTCTACCCCGGTCACGCCATGCAGCACCGGCTCAAAGCTCTGCTCCACGCCAAGCTTGCCAATGTATTCGGTGCCACGGTAGTTGGCCTGGTCGTCGCTGTCGTCAATCTTCTCTTTTTCCGAAGGGTTGATACGGCCGATGTAGCCGATCACATGGCTGGCCAACTCGCCATAGGGGTAGTTGCGAAACAGGCGCGCCTTGATCTCCACCCCGGGAAAGCGGAAGCGCTGCGCGGCAAAGCGCGCCACCTCGGTGTCCGTCAAGCGGGTGCGTATGGGCAAGGACTCGAAGCTCTTGGACTCGTCCATCAGCTTCTTGAAACGGCGACGGTCACGCGGCGTGATGTCCACGACCTTGGACAGCTCTTCCAGGGTTTCTTCTACGCCACCGCTTTTGGACGGCGTAATTTCCAGGGTGTAAGCCGAGTAATTGCTCGCCAACACCACACCATTGCGGTCGACGATCAGGCCCCGGTTGGGCACGATAGGCACAATCGATGTCCGGTTGCTCTCGGCCTGCGCGCGCAAATCGTCATGCCGGTAGATCTGCAGGTACATCAGCCGTGCCAGCAGCAACACAAAGCAGGCGAGCACCAGCACACTGACCACAAACACCCGGGTGCGGAACCGCGCCAGGTCCACCTGCACATTGCGCAACTCGGTCATGCAGCGGGCACCTTAGAGGGGGCGATTTTCATCGGGGTCCGGTGCGCGGCGCTGGGGAGCCAGCAACAGCACACTGGCCACAGGCCATAGCGCGGCCTCCAACACCGGTGCCAACAGGAGCAACCAACCCGGAAACGCGCCGCCACCCGACAAACGCAACAACAACTCCAGCGCATGCGCCACCGCAAACAGCGGGAACACCTGCGCGGCCTGTGACGGCACCGAGAACCACAACAAACGGCGGTGTACCGTGATCGCCATAAAACTCAGCACGGTGTACGACATCGCATGCTGGCCCAGCAGTGCGCCTTGGTGGACATCCATGAACAAGCCGAACACAAAGGCCGCACCAATACTGACGCGCAACGGCTGGTGCACCGTCCAAAACACCAAGACCAGGGCAAGCACATCCGGCATCCAAGCCGCACGGCCCCACAAGCCCATGTTGAACAACATATTGATCAACAAGGCCGCCAACAAACTGCCCCAAATAAACAGCGGCTTGGCCGGCAGCAGCAGTTGCTGCCCTTGACGCATGATCATGGTTTGGCCCCTTTGGACTTGGCTGCAGGAGCCACGGGCTCGGGTACAGGGCGGGGGGGGATTTTGTCGCTCAAAGGGTCCAACACGACAACGTGCTCTGCGCCGGACACCAAGCCCAAGGGCACGCAATAAATGCGGGCAAATACTGCATCTACGCGGCGCTCTACTTTCTCGACCCGGGCTACCGGCAAACCGGGCGGGTACACCCCATCCACACCGCTGGTGGTCAGCAAATCGCCCACTGCCACATCGGCGTTGGCGGCCATGTAGCGCAGCTCCAGCGCGTCCGCATGGGACGAGGTGTCGCCAAAGGCCACGCCGCGCGCGCCCGTGCGGGCATTCAACACAGGAATCGCATGGTCCCGGTCAGTCACCAAAGTCACTTCGCTCATCAAGGGGTACACGCGGGTGATCTGGCCGATCACCCCGGTCTCATCCAGCACCGGAGAGCCCACCGCCATGTGGTGGGCGAGGCCTTTGTCGATAATGACTTTGCGGGTGTAAGGGTCGGCAGCGTCATAAATGACCTGTGCCGCATGGAAGGTGGCCGTGAGACGCGGGGTCAGGTCCAGCAATTTGCGCAAGCGCTGGTTTTCCAGCTCCAGCTCTTCCACCTGGTTAGCACGCTGCGATTGCATGCTCAACTTGCGACGGGCTTCTTCTTGTGCAGTTTCTGCAGTGGCCAGGGTCGAAAAGTAATTGACGACCCGACCACCCAGCTCCACCGGCTGCAAAGCCAGCCACTGAACCGGGTACAGCGCCGCAGCCAAGGCCACGCGCACCGGTTGCATGACCTTGAAGCGGGCGTCCGCCACCATCAGCAGCAGTGCCAGCGCACTACAGACGGCCAACTTGGACAAGGCCGAAGGGCCTTGTCGGAAAAACGGAGGGGGGTCTCTATCCAGCGTACCGAGTGGCATCGCTGTGTCCGGTATTCAATAGGCGGGAAACTTATTCGCTGGTGAAAATGGAACCCAAACGCTCCATCTGCTCCAACGCGATACCGCACCCGCGCACCACGCAGGTCAGCGGGTCTTCGGCGACCAGCACCGGCAGGCCGGTTTCTTCCGCCAACAAGCGGTCCAGGTCACGCAAAAGCGCGCCGCCGCCGGTCAGCATCATGCCGCGGTCGGCAATGTCTGCACCCAGCTCGGGGGGGGTTTGCTCCAAAGCGTTCTTGACGGCCGACACGATGTTGTTCAGCGGGTCGGTCAGCGCTTCCAGAATTTCGTTGGAAGAAATGGTGAAGCTGCGTGGCACGCCCTCAGACAGGTTGCGGCCGCGGACTTCCATTTCCTTGACCTCGGAACCGGGGAAGGCAGAGCCAATCTGCTTCTTGATGGCTTCGGCGGTAGGCTCGCCGATCAACATGCCGTAGTTGCGGCGGATGTAGTTGATGATGGCTTCGTCAAACTTGTCGCCACCCACGCGCACAGAGCCCTTGTAGACCATGCCGCCCAGGGAAATCACGCCCACTTCAGTGGTACCACCACCGATGTCCACCACCATAGAGCCGGACGCTTCCGATACGGGCAGACCTGCGCCAATGGCAGCTGCCATGGGTTCTTCAATCAGATACACGTCGGAGGCTCCGGCGCCGAGCGCCGATTCGCGGATCGCGCGACGCTCCACCTGGGTGGAACCGCAAGGCACGCAAATGATGATGCGGGGGCTGGGTTTGAACACGCCACGGGGCAGCACCATTTTGATGAACTGCTTGAGCATTTGCTCGGTGACGGTGAAGTCGGCAATCACGCCGTCTTTCATCGGGCGGATGGCTTCGATGTTGCCAGGTACCTTGCCCAGCATGGCCTTGGCTTCTTTACCGACCGCTTGAATGGTTTTTTTGCCCTGGGGGCCGCCTTCGTGGCGGATGGCAACGACCGAGGGCTCATTCAACACAATGCCTTGTCCGCGGGCGACGATCAAGGTGTTGGCGGTACCCAAGTCAATCGCCAAGTCAGTCGAGAAGTACTGACGGAAAGCTCCAAACATTACAAATCCTCTCAGGCACGCAGCGCGCTTCGGCGCTGCGTCACCGGTTTTAACAAATTCAAAATCGTAAGATTGGCGTCAAAGTCCGCAGTTCTACGGTCTCTCGGCCAAAGGCAGGATAATAACCCATCGCCTGTGAATAACTTGCCGGGGCATGCGTGGTTTTTCACGAATTACCCTTGGTTTCAACTCTTCTACACCCATGTCACTGACATCTTCCGACATCGCGCGCATCGCCAATCTGGCGCGGCTTGAACTTCAGCCCGAAGAAAGTGAGCGCATACTCACTCAACTCAATGGATTTTTCGGCATTGTGGAAGCCATGCGGTCGGTAGACACCTCCGGCATCCAGCCGCTCGCCCACCCGGTGGCGGCAATTCAGGACATCGCCTTGCGCCTGCGCGAAGACGCCGTATCCGAGCCCGACCAGCGCGACGCCAACCAGCGCAATGCCCCCGCCGTGGAACGTGGCCTATTTCTGGTCCCCAAGGTTATTGAGTAAAGCACCGTATTGTTATGACGACTCCCCTCTCCACCCGCGCGCCGCACGACCTGAGCGTTCAGGAACTGGTGCACGCCCTTGCAGACAAGCAAATTTCCGCGACTGAGCTGGCCCGGCATTTTCTGGACCGCAGCGCCGCTCACGCCGATCTGGGCGCTTATGTCGATGTGCAAGCCGAAGCCACACTGACCCAAGCCCGCGCAGCGGATGCCCGCATTGCCGCCAGTACCGCAGGTCCGCTGGAAGGTCTGCCGCTGGCCCACAAAGACATTTTCGTGACCCGCGACTTCGCGACCACCGCCGGCTCCCGCATGCTCAAGGGCTACCACTCACCCTTTGACGCCACCGTGGTGCGCAAATTGGCCGACGCTGGCGCAGTCACCCTCGGCAAGGTCAATTGCGACGAGTTCGCAATGGGCTCCAGCAATGAGAACACCGCGATTACCCCTGTGGGCAGCGAGACCGTTCAGCCCGTACGCAACCCGTGGGACACCGCACGCATTCCCGGCGGCTCCTCCGGTGGCAGCGCAGCCGTGGTGGCAGCCCGCTTGGCGCCGGCAGCCACTGGCACGGATACGGGTGGCTCCATCCGTCAACCCGCTGCGTTTTGCGGCATCACTGGCATCAAGCCGACCTACGGCCGCGCGTCGCGCTACGGCATGGTGGCGTTTGCCTCCAGCCTGGACCAAGCCGGCCCGATGGCGCGCAGCGCCGAAGATTGCGCCTTGCTCTTGTCCGCCATGTGTGGCCCCGACCCGGACCGTGACTCCACTTCTCTGGACGCCCCCGCGGAGAACTTCTCTCGCAAACTCAACGACAGCATTGAAGGACTGCGCATTGGCGTACCGAAAGAGTTTTTCGGGGAAGGTTTGTCAGACGACGTGCGCACGGCTGTAGATGCGGCGCTCAAGCAGTACGAGCAGTTGGGCGCCAAGCTGGTGCCTATCGCCTTGCCGCGCACCGAATTCTCCATCCCGGTGTACTACATCATTGCGCCAGCCGAAGCGTCCAGCAACCTGAGCCGCTTTGACGGCGTCAAGTTCGGCCACCGCGCCAAGGACTATGGCGACCTGGCCGACATGTACAAGAAGACCCGCGCCGAAGGCTTTGGCGATGAGGTCAAGCGCCGCATCATGATCGGCACCTATGTGCTGAGCCACGGCTACTACGACGCCTATTACCTGCAGGCGCAAAAAATCCGCCGCATGATTGCCGACGATTTCCAGAACGCGTTCAAGGAATGCGATGTCATCGCCGGTCCGGTGGCGCCAACAGTGGCATGGAAGATTGGCGAAAAATCGGATGACCCGGTGGCCAATTACTTGGCCGACATCTTCACCCTGTCCGGCTCATTGGCGGGCCTGCCGGGCATGAGCATTCCTGTGGGCTTTGCCAAAGCGGATGCCGACAAGGGCCTGCCCATCGGCATGCAACTGCTGGGCAACTACCTGGACGAAGCCCGCCTGCTCAACGCAGCCCACCGCTTCCAACAAGCCACCGATTACCACCTCGCCAAGCCCGCTGGATTCTGAACATGAGTGAGACTGTGAACACATTTGAAGCACAACAACAGGGTCGCCCGACGGGCCCGCTGGTGCATGGCTACGAGGTCATCATCGGCTTTGAGACGCACGCCCAGCTCTCGACGCAATCGAAGATTTTTTCGCGCGCCAGCACCGCGTTTGGCGCAGAAGCCAATACCCAGGCCTGCGCGGTGGATTTGGCCCTGCCCGGCACCTTGCCCGTGATGAACAAAGGCGCGGTAGAACGCGCCATCCAGTTCGGCCTGGCCATTGGCTCCCACATTGCGCCGCGCAGCATCTTTGCCCGCAAAAACTACTTCTACCCCGACCTACCCAAGGGCTACCAGATCAGCCAATTTGAAATTCCAGTGGTGCAAGGTGGCGCGGTGGAATTCTTCCTCGAAACAGGCAAAGGCGCCGACTTGGTGCGGGAAAAGAAAACCGTGCGCTTGGTGCGCGCCCACTTGGAAGAAGACGCCGGCAAATCGCTGCACGAAGACTTCATCGGGCAAAGCGGTATCGACCTGAACCGCGCAGGCACCCCCTTGCTGGAAATCGTGACCGAGCCGGACATGCGCTCCAGCGCCGAGGCGGTGGCCTACGCCAAAGAGCTGCACAAAATCGTGACCTGGATCGGCATCTGCGACGGCAACATGCAGGAAGGCTCCTTCCGCTGCGACGCCAACGTGTCGGTGCGCAAACCCGGCCAGCCCCTGGGCACCCGCCGCGAAATCAAAAACCTGAACAGCTTCAAGTTCATGCAGCAAGCCATCGATTACGAGGTGCGCTGGCAGATCGAGCAGATTGAAGACGGCCACGAGATCCAGCAAGCCACCGTGCTCTTCAACCCCGACACGGGTGAAACACGTGCCATGCGCACCAAGGAAGACGCGGCCGATTACCGCTACTTCCCTGATCCGGATTTGCCTCCGCTATGCATTTCGGAGCAGTGGGTGCAGGAAGTACGAGGGCAAATGGCCGAATTGCCTCGCAACATGGCAGCGCGCTTCCAAGCCGACTATGGCCTGAGTGAATATGACGCCACGCAGCTCACACAGAGCTTGGCACTGGCCACTTACTTTGAAGCAGCTGCCAAAGCGAGTGGACAAGCGAAACTGGCCAGCAACTGGATCACCGGCGAATTGGCCCGGCGCCTGAATGGCCAAGACCTGCCGGTAGAGCAATCTCCGGTAGCCGCGCAGACATTGGCCCAACTGGTGACACGCATTGCCGACAGCACCATTTCCAACAGCGCCGCCAAACAGGTGTTCGATGCCTTGTGGGACGGCGCCATGGAAGTCGATGCCGTCATCGAGGCCAAGGGCCTCAAGCAAATGAATGACACGGGCGCGCTGGAGGCCATCGTGGATGAAGTCATTGCCGCCAACGCCAAAAACGTGGCGGAATTCAAGGCTGGCAACGAGAAAGCCTTGAACGGCTTGGTGGGTCAGATCATGAAGGCCAGCAAAGGCAAAGCAAACCCGCAACAGGTCAACGACTTGCTGCGCGCCAAACTCGCTGGCTGACGTTTACTTGGGCAC
The DNA here is from genome assembly GCF_005876985.1 of Rhodoferax bucti. GTDB lineage: Bacteria > Pseudomonadota > Gammaproteobacteria > Burkholderiales > Burkholderiaceae_C > Allorhodoferax > Allorhodoferax bucti. The sequence continues at coordinate 1,030,366 of NZ_VAHD01000001.1, read as the reverse complement.
AGCGGCTGCGGCAGCCCAGAGTTGCCTCAGCCGCCCCAATTCATCGTCAAACCGGGCGTTAACCCGGCGAGCCTCGGCCTCTTGCTCGCCGATAAAGCGGCGTTGCACCGCTTGGCTCTGGGTATTTTCTTCGAGCTGACGTCGGACATAGGCGGGGGCTTTGGAGGGGTCTTTGCGGTAGAACTCCATCTCCTCATCTATCAGCGAACGCTGGCGGGCCAACTCTTCCAAGCGGGTGCTGGCAGCCTTCACCACCACCGCAATTTGCGCCAAGGCGTCTGCCCGCTCCTGGTCATGCACCGTCTTGTTGGGGAAACGGGTCAGCAGGGCACGATCGCGGCGCTTCTCTTCGGCGGTGCGGCTGCGCTCCTCGGCCTCACGCTTGGCTTTGGCTTCCAGATCGGCCTCTTCCTTAGCCGTCAAACTAGGGCCGACCTTGGAGCGAACAGTACCACTGGGATTCAGGATTTTTTGCTCCCGGTCTATGCAATCCGGGATAGGCCGGTCCGCGGTGAGCTTACGCCCTTTGGCGTCCACGCAGGTGTAAACCACCCCCGTTACCGGTGCCTGCGCCACTGCAGGCGTTAGCACCTGCACCGCCGCACACAGTGCCACCGCCTGCGCGATCCCGAATACCTTGGTCATGCCTTAGCTTTCTTCTACACCGTAGCGTTGGCGGTACGCCTGAACGCGCGCTGCGTCTTGCGATGCGCCGCTACTGTGCTCCAGATACTGCATCAAATCCCCCAGCTTCGCAATCGCGCAAACTTGCAGGCCGAGTTGCGTGCGGACATATTGCACCGCGCTGTAGGGCACGTCCTGGCCGTTCTCGGTGGCTTTTTCCTGGCGGTCCAATGCAATACATACCGCGTGCGGCGTAGCACCAGCGGCACGGATGATGGCAATCGATTCGCGGGCGGCAGTCCCGGCGGACATCACGTCATCAATGATCAGCACGCGCCCCTTCAAAGTAGCGCCCACCAGGGTGCCGCCCTCGCCATGGTCCTTAGCCTCTTTGCGGTTGTAGGCAAAGGGCACATTGCAGCCCAGGCGCGCCAGTTCAATCGCGACCGCTGCCCCCAAGGGAATGCCCTTGTACGCGGGGCCGAACACCATATCGAACTCGATGCCACTGGCCAGCAAACGCTGCGCATAAAATCCGGCGAGTCGTCCGAGTTTGGCCCCGTCGTCAAACAGCCCGGCATTGAAAAAATAGGGGCTCATGCGCCCGGCCTTGGTCTTAAATTCGCCAAACCGTAGCACCCCGCACTCGATCGCAAACTGCACAAACTTTTGGGCCAACGGGTCTTTGTCCGACATGGGGAATTCCTTGTTTAAATTAACCAGCCTCAACCTCAACGGCATCCGTTCCGCCACCAGCAAAGGCCTCGAAGCCTGGCTTGCGCAGGCACAGCCTGATTGTATTTGCGTGCAAGAGGTCAAGGCCCAGGCACCAGACATTGCCGGCAAGTTCGAATCCTTCGGAGACTTGCGTGGGCATTTCCAGTTCGCCGAAAAAAAAGGCTATTCCGGTGTGGGCGTCTACAGCCGCCACGAGCCCAGCGAGGTGCGCATCGGCTACGGCTCTGCCGAGTTTGATGCCGAAGGCCGCTACGTGGAGCTGCGCTTCGACACGTCCTCGCGCAAGTTCTCCATCATCAGCGCCTACTTCCCCAGCGGGTCGTCAGGTGAAGACCGCCAGGCAGCGAAATTCCGCTTCTTGGAGGAGTTGTATCCACACCTGCAGCAACTTCGTGCCGAGCGCGACTTCGTACTTTGCGGGGATATCAACATCGCCCACCAGGAAATCGACCTGAAAAACTGGAAAGGCAACAAAAAAAATTCCGGCTTCCTGCCTGAAGAGCGCGCCTGGATGAGCAAGACTTTGAGCGAGGGCGGCTTGGTCGACGTGTACCGCAAGCTCCACCCCGACACCACCGACGATTGCTACACGTGGTGGAGCAACCGCGGTCAGGCCTACGCCAAGAACGTAGGCTGGCGGCTGGACTACCACTTGGCAACGCCTGCCATCGCATCCACCGCTCGCGAAGTCGCGATCTACAAAGCCGAAAAATTCTCCGACCACGCGCCTATCACTGTGGGCTACGACTTGGCGCTCTGATACCAAGTCCACCGTGCTTGAGACACAAAAAAAGAGCCCGAGGGCTCTTTTTTTCTTGGCGCGTAATGTATTTACGCTTGTTGCTTGCGGCGGCGTGCAACGGCACCCAACACCATCAAACCACCCACCATCAACGCATAGGTTTCTGGCTCGGGCACGGCGCTCAAAATGGACACTTTGATGACCATGTCGTCGTAGTCTTTATCGCTGCCCTTGTCGTTGAACATCAGCAAAGCGCTTTGCTTATCGCTGCTCAACACGATACCGACGCGCGAGCTTCCGTTACCAAAAGCCTGGAACAAATTGGAATTGGAGAAGAAGCTGAAGTTCAAACGGCCCTTGCTCACGTCGTCGAAAGCAAAGCTGGAGCCCACTGCAGAATTTTTGTTGGAGAAAGAGTCAATGTCATGACTGCCAACATTCAGAGCGCCGAATGCATTATTTAATGCAGCCTCTTTGCCAACAAAAGTGAACACCAGATCCGCGGCACTGCTCAAGGACAGAAAGCTGCCGACTTTGGCACCAATCAGGCTGAAACCTGTGGGCAGGGCAACATCGAAGCGGTTGGACGAAGACGTAGTGCTCAAAGAGATGCTCGAACCCCCGCTCAAAGAAAACTCGGGCGTGGTCACAGCAGTTGCCATCGCCTGGCCCGCAAATGCGAGACCTAGGACCAAACCACCAAGTATTTTTTTCAATGAAGTTGTCATCGCCATCCCTTTATCTGTAAGTGTTGGTAATTTTCATTGCGCCGCAGCAAACCGGCAATAGTCCGCGCGGACTACCGGACTGTGATATTTGCAACACTTTGGCCCATCAGAATTACGGCACACCGGGTCTGGGCGGCTTCTGCGCCTTGGTATAGATCGGCATAACTTGCGGCAGGGCGGCCTGTATGTCGGCGATGCGTGTCTCGCCGGCAGGGTGAGTGGACAGCCACTGCGGTGGTGCATTCTTGTTGGCCGCCGCCATTTTTTGCCACAGTGTGATGCCCGCACGCGGGTCGTAGCCCGCACGGGCTGCCAACTCCAGTCCCACCAAATCGGCCTCGGACTCGTCTTCACGCCCGAACTTCAAGGTCAGCAGCTGGGCGCCGTATTGGGTGACGGTTTGCCCTACTTGCCCCAGGCCCAGCACCTGACTCAGTAGGTTGGCACCCAGGCCGGTGGCGGCATTTTTGCCCATGCGCTCGCGGGCGTGCTCGCGCAAGGCGTGGGCAATTTCGTGGCCCATGACCATGGCGGCCTCGTCATCCGTGAGCTTGAGCGTGTCCAGAATGCCGGTATAGAAGGCGATCTTGCCACCGGGCATGCAAAACGCGTTGATCTGTTTGGAGCCAATCAGGTTGACTTCCCACTGCCAGTCCTTGGCCCGGGGGTTCCACTCCACCGCATAGGGGATGATGCGCCGCGCCATCGCGCGCAAACGCTGCAACTGCGGATGGTCTTTGCCCGCCAGTGCCCGCTGTTGTTGGGCTTTGGCCAGCATCTCGGCATATTGCACGCCTGCCGATTGCTCCACCTCATCCGCAGGCACCAATTTGCTGAACGCAGAATTACCACCGACCTCCACCCCCTCCCGGGCGTGCACAGGGGCCAGCGCCAAAGCAGACGCTCCCAACAACGCGATCGCAACACGGCGAACCCACACGCCCCGGACAGACAACACACAGGCAAACACAGAAAACATGGCGGACTTGCGCTCCAAAGTGGACGGGTATTATTCCCCGATGAGTTCCCTAACGCCTGATACCCCCCGCACCGACGACAAGCCCCACTGGTGGGACACCCTCAAGGTCTATGCGGAGCCGGCGTCGCTGCGCATGTTGTCGCTGGGGTTTTCTGCCGGACTCCCTTTGTTGCTGGTCTTCGGCACCCTGAGCTTCTGGCTGCGGGAGGCCGGCATCGACCTCAAAACCATCGGTTTTTTGAGCTGGGTCGGGCTGGTGTACGCCTTCAAGTGGGCCTGGTCGCCGTTGGTGGACCGCCTGCCCATTCCCTTGCTGACGAAGCTGTTGGGGCGGCGTCGCAGCTGGCTAGTGGTAGCGCAAAGCCTGATCGTAGGTGGCTTGGCCATGATGGCGTTCACCGACCCCCAAATTGCGCTGATGCCCGTGGTGTGGTGCGCCATCGCTGTGGCTGTCGGCTCTGCCACGCAGGATATTGCGCTGGATGCCTTTCGCATCGAGTCTGCGGACACCCGCCATCAAGCAGCCCTGTCGGCCACCTACATGACCGGCTACCGACTGGCCATGATTTGGGCGGGTGCCGGCGCCCTGTGGCTGGCGGCCAGCGCCGAAACGCCCAACACGGACAACTACCAATACGCCGCCTGGAAAACCGCCTACCTGCTCATGGCCGCCAGCATGGTGCCGGGCATGCTGACGGTCTTGTTTTCCAAGGAACCCGCCCAGCAGGCCTTGCCCCCAGCCCGCAACGCGGCCGAGTGGCTGCAGGGCGCTCTGCTCGACCCCTTTGCCGACTTTGTAAAGCGCTACCGCTGGCATGCCGTGCTGATCCTGGCACTGATCGCCAGCTACCGCATCAGCGACGTGGTCATGGGCATCATGGCCAACCCGTTCTACGTGGACATGGGCTTCAGCAAAACCGAAGTGGCCACGGTGAGCAAGCTCTACGGGGTGGTGATGACGCTGGTAGGCGCCTTTGTGGGCGGAGCCTTGGCCATGCGTTTCGGGGTGATGCGGGTGCTCATGCTGGGCGCGGTGCTCAGCTCGGCCAGCAACCTGCTGTTTGCCTGGCTGGGTGGCCAGGGCCACAACCTGCAGGCGCTGATTCTGGTGATTTCTGCCGACAACCTGTCCAGCGGCATTGCCACCGCCGCGTTTGTCGCGTATCTGTCGTCACTCACCAATGTGAGCTACTCCGCGACCCAATACGCCTTGTTCAGCTCCATGATGCTGTTGTTTCCCAAGTTCCTGGCGGGCTACTCCGGCTGGTTTGTGAGTGGCCACGGCTACCCCGCATTCTTCACCGCCAGCGCCTGTCTGGGGTTACCGGTACTGATTCTGATCGCACTGGCTTCACGCATCAAATAGCCCTCCAGCGCCGATTGAACATGCGCAAGCAGCTATATATTTGATAGCGAAATTTACCCAACTTTACGGAAACTTCAAGGCCGGCGCATCCGGCCCGCAGGCCTGCCGGATAGACTGACCCCATGCGCCAACACCTGCTCATGATCGAAGACGACGCCCGGCTTGCCTCCATGGTGGCCGAGTACCTGGACCAATCCGGTTTCACCGTGGCCCACGCCGGCGACGGCCACAGTGGCCTGGCCCGCTTGGCGCCTGACAGCCCGACCAACGCCCCGGAGCTGGTCATTCTGGACCTGATGCTGCCCGACATGGACGGCCTGGAAATCTGCCGCCGCATCCGCGCCCTGCCCGGCCCCATCGGACAAGTTCCCGTGCTGATGCTCACGGCCAAAGGTGACGCGATGGACCGCATCATCGGCCTGGAGATCGGTGCGGACGACTACCTGCCCAAACCCTTTGAGCCGCGCGAACTGCTGGCCCGCATCCGCGCCATCCTGCGCCGCAAAGGTGAGGCACCCACCACCAATAGCAAAGCCATGCGCTTCGGCAGCCTGGAAATTGACCGCGATGCCCGCACCGTCACCGTGTCCGGCAACCCTTGCGAACTCACGTCCTACCAGTTCGACCTGCTGGTGGCGCTGGCTGAGCGCGCCGGGCGGGTGCTGACCCGCGACCAGATCATGGAAGCCGTGCGCGGCCGGGAGTTGGAGGCCTTTGACCGCTCCATCGACGTGCACATGGGCCGCATCCGCGCGGCCATTGAGCTGGACGCCAAAGACCCCAAGCGCATTCTTACCGTGCGTGGCGTGGGCTATGTGTTTGCCCGCCAGCAGGACTAAACCGTGTTTTTGCGCAAGCTCTACGTCCGCATCTGGCTGGCCGTCATCGTGACGGTCATGGTGCTCACACTGCTGGCCGGCTGGGCGTGGCGCATGACCACCGAGCCCCCGCTGCGCGAAGTGGTGGTGCGCAATGAGTACGGCGAAGTCATAGGCACTGGCCGTGCGCGGCTGAGCCGGCCACCTCCGGTACCCGGCTTGGAGATGGGCAGCCCGCCCCCTGCCATCGACGCCAAAGACGACGGCCCCGACAACCGCGACGACGACCGCCCCGGCCGCTTTGGCCGTGGCCCCGAATTTTTGGTGCGCATGCAAGACGGGCAAACCATTCACCTGCACCTGCCCAAACCGCCCAACAGCAGCTTCCGCGCACCCTTCGGCTTTGTCTGGACGCTGGCGCTGGTGGCGATTGCGGTGGCCTTGGGCACCTACCCCATCATCCGCCGCCTCACCCGCCGGCTGGAAACCCTGCAGCACGGCGTCGAGCGCTGGGGCAATGGCGACCTGAGCGCCCGGGTGCCCATGCAAGGCGACGACGAGGTGGGCTTCTTGGCCGATCGCTTCAACCATGCGGCCGAGCAGATTGAAACCCTGGTCAAGTCGCGCGATACCTTGCTGGCCTCACAAAAGTCCCTGCTGGCCAATGCCTCGCACGAGCTGCGCTCCCCGCTCGCGCGCATCCGCATGGGCCTGGAGCTGATGGGCAGCTCCCCCAGCCCTGCCTTCAAGCAAGAGATTTCCCGCAACATCAGCGAGTTGGACCAACTGATTGAAGAGATTTTGCTGGCCAGCCGGCTGGACGCCAAAGAGGCAGACCTGGGCACCATTGAGCAGGTAGACCTGGTGGGCTTGGCCGCCGAGGAGTGCGCCCGCAACCAGGCGCAACTGGACGTCGCGGTGGCCGAACTGGATGTACCCGGCGTGGCCAAGCTGCTGCGCCGCGCGGTGCGCAACCTGCTGGAGAACGCCCGCCGCTACGGCGCCGGCGAAGTCCACTTGGTGCTGGCACAGGAGGCGGACATGGCCGTCATCCAGGTCTGCGACGGTGGCCCCGGCGTTCCCCCAGACCAGCAAGAACGTATTTTTGAGCCCTTTTACCGCCTGCCCGGCGCCTCAGAGCGCGAGGGCGGCGTCGGCTTGGGCTTGGCGCTGGTGAAGTCCATTGCCACGCGGCATGGCGGCAGCGTCACCTGCCGCAACCGGCCCGAAGGCGGGGCCTGTTTTGAAATCCGCCTGCCTCTGAAAACAGCCTGAGTCTCAGTCTGCCAAGAGGCCCGGCACCGGCGATCAGCCGGTCACTTTCAGGAACAAATCCCGGTCCGGTGCAAAGTTCTCGTGCAGGGGCAGCAAGGCGCCCCCCAAGGCCCGGGCGTCCGAACCCATGCTGCCCGCAATCACCTTGGCCGGCCAGATGCCTTCCCAGTTGTAGTTGCGCAGTGCCAGCGTGGTTTGCTCAATCACCCGCTTGAGCATGGGGCGGGAGAAAGAGCCGTCGATCACCACCGCGTCGATATCCAAAAAGGCCGTGCCACTGACCACGCACTGCGCCAGACCTTGGGCTGCGCTGGCAATCCAGGCGTCAGTCACCGGGGCATGGGCGCCTTCCATGGCACGGTCGTCGTAGGCGGCGCTGGGGTCCAGTCCACGTTCTTTGTAGTGCTGCTCCAGCTCCCACAGCGAGGCGTGCGCCAGCAACTGCTCGGGCACCGTACCGCCGCTGGCCACTTGCAAGGGCAGCGAGGCCACCGCACCCGCATTGCCGTGGATGCCGCCATGCAGGTGCGAGTTGAGCACCAGCCCGCCGCCCACAAAGGTGTCCACAAACAAATACAAAAAGCTCTTGAGGTCCCGGCCCCGGCCGGACACCAGCTCGGCCACGCAAGCGGCCTGGGTGTCTTTGGCAAAGCTCACCGGCACATCGGTCATGGCCTGCACCTGGGCGGCCAAGTCGATATGGTTCCACTGGTCCGACACGGTTTGGGAAAGGCCCAGCATCTTGTGCCAGCCCCCCAAGTTGAACGGAGCCGCCACCCCCACGCCCACAATCCGCTGGGCCAGGGGGCCCAAGCCCTCTTGCAGGGCGCGCATGCGCTTTTGCACTTCAGGCAGCAGCACTTCGGCGTCGGGGAAGTCGTAGGGCAGTGTTTCGCGCATCCGCACCGCGCCGGTGAAATCCACCAGCAACCAGTCTGCGCTGCGCCGGCCGATTTTGATCCCCATGGAGAACGCACCGTCCGGGTTCAGCGCCATCGGCACCGAGGGCTGACCGATGCGGCCGCGGACGCGGTCTTGCCGCAGCAGCAAGCCGTCGTCTTCCAGGCGGGTCGTAATCAGCCCGATGGTTTGCGCCGTCAGCCCGGTGAGGCGGGCCAGATCGGCCTTGGGCAAGCTGCCATTGAGGCGGATGGCCTGGAGCACCACCCGTTCATTGAACTGGCGCATGCCCACATGGTTGGACCCGCGCGGCCGCAGCACCGGCGGCGCAGAGGCACTTGAAAGTGCAAGGGCGTCGGGAATGGCGTTCGGCAGAGGGGCATCAAGATTCATGGTGGGCGGATTTTCCCCTAGGAACTCTCCGCCCGGCGGAAAAGTTTTTAGAGGATTTTCCCGATCCCACGGCCAGCGCTTTCCCATCGCTCTCAGGCGAGCGCCGACTCCGGCAAGTCTTCCACGGCTTTGGCACCTGTCATCACCGCAACAGTGTCACTCATGCTGATGGCCTTGGGGTTGACCACACAGGCCCGCTTGCCTAGGCGCTGGATGTGGATGCGGTCCGCAATCTCAAACACATGGGGCATATTGTGGCTGATCAGGATCACTGGCAAGCCCTTGTCGCGCACCCGGCGGATCAGCTCCAGCACCATATTGCCCTCCTTCACGCCCAAGGCGGCGGTGGGCTCGTCCATGATGACCACGTGCTGCGCGAACGCCGCCGCACGGGCCACCGCGACGCACTGGCGTTGGCCTCCGGAGAGCGTTTCCACCGCCTGCGTCATGGAGCGGATGCCGACCTTGAGGTCATTCATGCGGCTGATGGCTTCGTCCAGCATGCGTTTTTTGTCCAGCGAACGGAACACGCTGCCCAGCACGCCGGGGCGGCGCAACTCACGGCCCAGAAACAGGTTCTCGGCAATCGACATGGCAGGTGCCACCGCCAAATCCTGGTACACGGTTTCAATGCCATGGCGACGCGCGTCGATGGGCGAGCGAAACAGCACGGACTTGCCATCGAGCTCCATGGTGCCCTCATCCGGCACCACGGCGCCCGACAGGGCTTTGATCAGGCTGGACTTGCCAGCGCCGTTATCACCAATGACCGCCAAGATCTCACCGGCGCGCAGCTCGAAGTCCACGCCATCCAGCGCCGTGACACCGCCGTAGCGCTTCACCAGGCCACTGGCTTTAAGAACGATTTGGGGAGTGGACATATCAGCGAGCTCCCTTGCGAGAAAGTTGGTCTGCGGCCACCGCCAGGATGACCAGAATGCCGGTGATCAAGGTCTGGTAGACCGAAGCCACGTCCATCAGGGTAAGCCCGTTGCGGAACACGCCCACAATCACCGCGCCCACCAAGGAACCCAAAATCACACCCCGCCCGCCGAAGAGCGACGTGCCCCCCAGCACCACAGCGGTGATGGCATCCAGGTTTTCAGTCTGGCCGGCCTGCGGGTCGCCCACACCGGTACGCGCTACAGAAAGAAGAGCGGCAATGCCATACAGCACGCCGGCAAGCACGTAAACACCCAACAGAACACGCTCCACCGAGATACCGCTCAGGCGCACGGCTTCGGGGTTGTTACCCACGGCGTACACGTGGCGGCCGGAGGCGGTGTCACGCAGCAGGTGCCATGCGAGGACGTACAAAGCCAACATCACCACCGTGCCCCACGCCACCGAGGTGCCGCCCAGGGTAAAGGTGTTGCCCAAGCCTGTCATCACCTCGGGCAAATCACCCACAGTCTGGGCTTCAGAGTAAATCTGGGTAATCGCGAAGGCGATGTTCATGGTGCCTAGCGTCACTATGAACGAGGGCAACTTGACCTTGGTAACCAACAAGCCGTTCAGCAAACCGAACAGGGCTGTGACACCGATACCGCAGGCGATCCCCACCACAGGGGGGAGGCCCAAGTCCATGGTGAACTTGGTCATGATGATGCCGCCCAGCGCCATCACCATCCCGCAAGACAGGTCGATGCCGGCGGTCAGGATGATCAAGGTCTGGCCAATGGCTAACACGCCAACGATCATGACCTGCTGCAGCACCAGCGAAAGGTTTTCCCCGGTCAAAAAGCGGTCTGATTGCGTCGCAAAAAACGCGCATGCCGCCAACAGGGCCAGCCAAGGGCCGAGCATCGCCCAAGGGATTTTTTTAGGGGTAGGTTGAGCCATGGAAGGTTCCAAGGGGGAGCCACGCGGCGCCATAAAAACAAAATCGGAAAATGCGGCTTGCGATGAGTTCTGTCATCGGGTCCACAGAGAAGGCCCGGCGTCAGAACACTCTGACCTCCGGGCCGCGAGGCCCACACGGCGTGAGCCCGTTTCAGCTTACTTCTTGCCCCAGCACAGGTCGGTACCGACCTTGACGTCTTTGCTGTCCACGCCAGCCACGGGCTTGCCTGCAATCAGGGTCACGCCGGTGTCCACGTAGCCAGATGCCTTCTTGCCGGTCTTGGCGTATTCCACACCAGCGGCCACACCCATGGAAGCCATCTTCAAGGGGTATTGCTGCGAGGTAGCTGCGATCACACCCTTGCCCACGTCTGCAATGCCAGCGCAACCGCCGTCCACCGACAGGATGAGCACGCCTTTTTCCTTGCCGGCCTTCTTCAGTGCGTTGTAAGCACCGGCAGCAGCGGGTTCATTGATGGTGTAGACCACGTTGATGGCCGGGTCCTTTTGCAAACAGGTTTCCATGGCGGTCTGGCCCTTGGCCTGGTTGCCGTCGGTGTCGGCCGCGCACACAGTTTCTGCGGTCTTGGACAGCTCGTTGGACTTGGCGTCATTGGCTTGCAGGCCGAAACCCTTCATGAAGCCGTTGTGGCGCTGGGCACCCACAGGGTGGCCGGGGAACAGGTCCAACATGGCGATCTTGGCGGGCTTGCCACCCAAAGAAGCCTTGGCGTACTGACCGATCAGCTCGCCGGCCTTGTAGTTGTCGGTGGCGAACAAAGCGTCAGCGCCTTCAAACGGGCTGTCCAGAGCGATGACTTGCACGCCTTTTTCCTGGGCCTTTTTCACTGCGGGGATCACGGCGTCACCCGAGTAGGTGATCAGAATGGTCTTGGCACCGCGGGCGGTCATGTTTTCAATCGCGGCGATTTGGGAGGCGGTGTCGCCGTCCTTTTTGCCAGAAGCGGTCAGCAGCTTGGCGCCGAGCTTCTTGGCTTCAGCGGCAGCGCCTTCCTTCATCTTCACGAAGAAGGGGTTGGTTTCGGTTTTGGTGATCAGGCCGATCACGGGTTCGTTAGCGGCAAATGCGCCAGAAGCGGCCAAAGCCAATGCGGACAAGATCAGGGGTGCGGATTTTTTCATTCAAGTCTCCTCGGTCGGTACGACACTTGTGGTCATGAAACCCGGGGGACTCCCCGGGCAACTACGCTCTGGTTTCGGCGTGGCGGAACTATAGACTTTGAAACCTTATTAAATCAAGTTACTTTAATTATGGAAAACCCTAATCCCGCTGCAAATATTTCGACTCCCACCACCACCTCACCGCCCACCGTGACGCTGCCCGCCGAGGCCCTTGCGCGGGTCGAAGCGCTCTTGGCGCAGGGCCGGCGCGTCATTCTGGGCATTGCCGCTGGGCCGGGGGCCGGCAAATCGACACTGGCGCAGACCTTGCAGCAGCACTTCAGCACCCGCAGCCAGTACCTGCCCATGGACGGATTTCACCTAGCCAACCGCGAGCTGGAACGCCTGGGCCTGCGCCACTGCAAAGGCGCGCCCCAGACTTTTGACAGCGCCGGCTATGTGCATTTGCTACAGCGCATTCGTGCGCAACAGGCAGGCGACACTGTGTACGCCCCGGACTTTGACCGCACGCTGGAAGAGTCCATTGCCGGCAGCATCTCCGTCCACGCGGACAAGCCGCTGGTGATCACCGAGGGCAATTACCTGCTGATGGACGAAGGGCCCTGGGCCGGCGTGCGTGCCTTGCTGGACGAAGCCTGGTACCTCGACCTGGACCCCGGCGTGCGCCACACGCGGTTGCTGGAGCGGCACATGCGCTACGGCCGCAGCGAGCAGGCCGCACGCGACTGGATTGCCAGCACCGACGAGCCCAACGCCGTGCGCATCAACGCCACCCAACACCGGGCGGACTGGGTGCTGCCCTCGTTTTGAGGGCCCGAACCCGGTGGTAGACCCAAAAATGCTGCACAGCCGCAAAAATTTTTGGAAAAGTGTGCAAATTCACCCGAATGGGGGATGGCACTTTGTGCGCCATCGCTGGAAAATTCATCCCAGCTGCTGTCACAGTTCACAAGGATAGAAGAGAAGGCCAATCAATAGGCCTCCTTCAACAGGTTCCAACGACGTCCCTCCGGGGACTTTACAAAGCCACCCTCGGGTGGCTTTTTTTTGTGCCAAATTGGCCGCTAGCGCTTACAGAATGTGCGCAAGCAGCTACAAAACTGATAGCACCTTGTCCGGTGTGATGTCCTGCAGGCAGCGGGTATGGCCCAAGGGGCACTCGCGCTGAAAGCAGGGCGCGCAATTCAGCGGCGGCTGGTAAGCGGCATCGTTCTTGAGCCAGATCACCGTGGCCGCGTCATTCAGCGGCGGCGTGTGCAGTGGGCTGGACGAGCCAAAGAGCGCCACCTGCTGCACTCCGAAGGCGGCGGCCACATGCATGAGACCTGAGTCGTTGCTCACCATGGCGTGCGCACCGGCAATCAGTGCCACTGCCTCGTCCAGGCTGGTGCGCCCTGCCAGGTTGGTGCAGTGCCCGGGGCGCTGCGCGTTGACCGCCTCAGCAATCTCCGTGCACACCGCATCGTCTTTGGCGGAACCCAGCAGCAGCACCGGCAGCTCCAGGCGGGCGGCCAAGGCGCTGAAATGCGCGGCCGGCCAACGCTTGGCGGGACCGTATTCGGCCCCTGGCGCCACCACGTAAAACCCGTGGGCCTGCAAGCCGCGCGGGGCCAGCACGGTCTGAATGGTGTTTGCAGTCACTTGCAGCGTGGGGCGGTCCGCCTCCACCCCGGCTTCGCAACTCAACGCCGAGTAAAACGCCACCATGGGCGGGCGGCTGTGCTTGGGCGGGTTGGGCAAGCGACGGTTCAGCAAACCAATGCGCAGCTCCCCCCGGTAGCCGATGCGCTCAGGGATACCGGCGAAAAAAGGAATCAGCGCGCTCTTGAGGGAGTTGGGGCACACATAGGCTTTGGCGAACTGGCCGCGCAAACCCGCCGCATAGGCTCGGCGGGCGGCCCACTGCACGCCACCGCGCGCAAAGGGCAGGACCCACACCTCGGCGACCTGGGGCATGGCGCGGTACACCGGCGCCACCCACGGCACCGCCGCCACCGTGATGCGCTCGCCCCGCGCGGCTAGGCGGCGCAGGAGCGGCTCGGTCATCACCGCATCCCCTATCCATTGGGGCGCGATGACCAGAGACTTAATGATGGCCTTCGAAATGCTCGCCGTCCTTCAGCTTGTAGACAGTGCCGCAGTAGGGGCACTTGGCTTCGCCGGAACGGCCTACGTCCAGGTACACCTTGGGGTGGGTGTTCCAGGTTTGCATGCCTGCGACCGGGCTGGGGCAGAACACTCCGCCTTGGTGATTCAGGTCGGAGGCCAGGAGTTCAATAACAGCTTGGGACATGATCAGACTTTCGTGAGCCAGTGGGCGTATTTCGGGTTGCGACCGTTGACGATGTCAAAGAACGCGGTTTGGATTTTTTCGGTGATCGGGCCACGGCTGCCCACGTAGTCGCCCTTGCCCAGCTCGATGCGGTCCAGCTCGCGGATGGGGGTCACTTCGGCGGCGGTGCCGGTGAAGAAGGCTTCGTCGGCTATGTAGACCTCGTCACGGGTGATGCGCTTTTGCACGATTTCCAGGCCCAAATCTTTGGCGATGTGGAACACCGTGTTGCGGGTAATGCCGTTGAGGGCACCGGCCGACAGGTCGGGGGTGTAGATCACGCCGTTCTTGATCACGAAGATGTTTTCGCCCGCACCTTCGGACACGAAACCGGAGCTGTCCAGCAGCAGGGCTTCGTCGTAGCCGTCGTCGGTGGCTTCCATGTTGGCGAGGATGGAGTTGGTGTAGTTGCTCACCGCCTTGGCCTGCGTCATGGTGATGTTGACGTGGTGGCGGGTGTAGCTGCTGGTCTTGACGCGGATGCCGCGCTTCATGCCCTCTTCGCCCAGGTAGGCGCCCCAGGCCCAGGCAGCCACCATCAAGTGGATGGTGTTGCCCTTGGGGGACACGCCCAGCTTCTTGTCGCCGATCCAGGTGAGCGGCCGCAGGTAGCCGGATTCCAGCTTGTTTTCACGGATGACGGCGCACTGGGCTTCGTTCACCTGGTCCTGGGTGAAGGGAATCGCCATGCGCAGAATCTTGGCGCTGTTGAAGAGGCGCTCGGTGTGCTCCTGCAAGCGGAAGATGGCGGGGCCGTTGACCGTGTTGTAGGCGCGCACGCCTTCAAACGCACCGCAACCGTAGTGCAGCGTGTGGCTCAGCACGTGGATCTTGGCGTCGCGCCAGTCGACCAGTTGGCCATCCATCCAGATTTTTCCGTCGCGATCCGACATGGAAGGAGGTAGTACGCTCATCGGGGTGTCCTTGTAGGGTTTTGGTTGCAGGTTTTGCCAAAAGGCGGATTTTACGGGGCTGCGTCCGTCGCCAGCCCCAGGGGGCCGGCGGCGGTGGGTGCGGTGTCGTCCACCGGCGGGCGCTGCAAGTCCCAGCTTTGCAACTTGCCCGCTAAAAACACGCACAACACGCTGCTGCCGGACGCATCCGTCCAGCGGAAGCGCTCCGGCTGGGTGTCTTTGGGCGACTCCAGTTGCCCCAGGGAGCGGGTCATGGCCACCACATGCAACAGCGGCAGCCCGGCGCGCAGCTTGGCGTGGAGCATGACGGCGCTGTCAACATGCCCGATGGGGCGGTTCGCCGCCCGCTTGAGCACCTGCAGCATGCGGGTGAAGTGCAGCAGCTGCCACATCACCAAACCGCCCCCGACCAAGGCCACACCGGGCCAGCCGTAATGGCGATAACTCAAAACAAGCGCGGCCAAGGCGGCCAGCGGAATCACGATGCGTTGGAATTTTTGAAACAACATGCCGCGATTTTGGCAGGCTCCGGCGGCCTAGCCACAAAACCCCCTCAGGCCAACGCCACTACGCCGGAGGCGCCAGCGGCCACGCCACCTGCACCTGCAAGCCCCCCAAGGCCTTGGAGCGCGCCACCTGCACCTGCGCGCCCGTGGCCTGCGCAATGCGCCGCACGATGGAACAGCCCAGGCCGCTACCGGTCTGCGCATTGCCCAGCACCCGGAAAAAGCGCTCGCCCAGGCGCGCCATCTCGGCATCGGTCAATCCGGGCCCGCTGTCCTCCACCGTGAGCTGCACCCGGCCCTGCGCCACGGCCACTACCACGGCAAGGCGTGCGCCCGGGCCCGCGTAGCGGGAAGCGTTGTCCAGCAAATTGCGCAGCAGCACCCGCAGCAACACCTCATCAGCGGCGACCCCGCAGGATTCTGTTGCCTGCAACTCCAGATCCTGTCCCTGCGCCAAGGCTTGGGGAGCGATGTCGGCAGCCACGCTGCGGGCCAGGGCGCTCAGGTCGGTGCGCCCCGATGACGCCGTGGCGGCGGGCGCCTCCAACCGGGCGAGGGTGAGCAGCTGATCGACCAAGCGAGCCGCACGATCGCAGCCCGCCAGGGTGTGTTGCAGGGCGTGGCGGCGCTCATCGGCATCGTCCCCCGCGCCCATGGCCACCTGGGCCTGGGCGCGGATGGCGGCAATCGGCGTGCGCAGCTCATGCGCGGCATCGGCGGTGAAGCGCCGCTCAGCGGCGACCATGCCTTCGATGCGCTGCAAGAGCGCATTGAGCTCGTCCACCATGGGCCGCATCTCGCTGGGCAAATCGTGTTGTGGCACCGGCTCGGTGCTGTCCGGCGCGCGGCTGCTCAGGGTGCGGCCCAGCGCATCTAGCGGCGCCAGCGCCTTGCGCACCGCCCACCACAACAGTGCGGCCAGCAAGGGCAAAGCCAGCACCGAGGGCAAGAGCATGCCGCGCAACACCGCCATCAAAATGCTGTTGCGCGAGTCCAGCTGCTCGCCCACAAACACCTGGATATCGCGCTTGTTGCCACGGGTGGCAAAGACACGCCAGTACTCGCCGCCCTCCCCCTTGACGGTAGAGAAGCCCCGCGTCTCGCCGCTCATGGGCGTGGTGCCCGCATTGCCCGAGCGGGTGGCCAGTGCGCCATCGTGAAACACCTGAAACGCCACACGCGGTGCGTACTTGTGCAGCACCGGGGCCTCTAGCGCATCGTCGTCATCGTCCACATGGGCTTGCTGCACCACCAGCAACGCGGCGGCCTGGGCGAGGTGGCTGTCCAGCAGCTCGTCCACCTCGTGGCGCGCGTCCACCCAGGTCCACACGGCAGCCGCCAGCCAGACCAGCGCCACTCCCGCCGACAAATACGCCAGCAAGCGCAGTTGGATGGAATGCAGGCGCAAAAGCATCACACGCCCGCCTGGGTATTGAGCAGGTAGCCCACGCCGCGCACGGTCTGGATCACATCCGCCTGCAGCTTGCGGCGCAGGTGGTGGATGTGCACCTCAATGGTGTTGCTCTCCACCTCCAGGCCCCAGCTGTACATCTGCTGCTCCAGCTGCTCGCGCGAGAGCACGCGGCCCGCACTGCGCATCAGGGCATGCAGCAAATCGAACTCGCGGGTGGACAGCAGTACCGGCTCGCCGTGCCAGCTCACCTGCCGGGCGGCAGGGTCCAGGCGCAAGGCACCGGCCTGCAACACGTCTTGCGCCACGCCGTGCGAGCGGCGCACCAGCGAGCGCAGCCGGGCCGCCAGCTCGTGCAGGTCCACCGGTTTGAGCACATAGTCGTCGGCTCCCGCATCCAGCCCGCGAATGCGGTCGGGCACCGCGTCCCGCGCGGTCAGCACCAATACCGGCGTGGTGTTGCGCGCGGCCCGCAGGGCACGCAGCACGTCCATGCCGTCCTGGCCGGGCAGGCCCAGGTCGAGCACGGCCGCGGCATAGTCCACCGCGCGCAGCTCGCGCTCGGCGGCCAAGCCATCGCGCACCCAATCCACCTGAAAACCGGCTTGGCGCAAGCCGGCCCGCAGGCCGTCACCCAGCATGGAGTCGTCTTCAGCCAAAAGGATGCGCATGGTTCAGTATCTCCGATTCAATCGTCGCCGTCGTCCGTCTCGCGCCCGCTCACGAGGTCGCTCACCGCCTGCGCCGAGATGAGGCCGTTGGGAGACTGCTGCCACTCCCAGCTCCAGTAGCCCAGCACCGCCACCAGCATCAATACCGCCAGCCAGCCGTGGTTGCGCTGCACGAGATCGGGGCCGGGGCCCTCGGTGCGGCCGTGCACCATCTGCATAGCCATGTTTTTGCGGCGCAGCAGGCTCATGAGCGCAATCACCCCGATGTGAGCCAGCACCAGCAGCAAAAAGGCGTTGCCCGCCACCTCGTGCACCTCGCCCAGCCAGTCACCCCATTCGTTGTAGGTGGCATACCCGGACGCGGTGAGCGGCACCACCAGCACCAGCAGGGCCACCACCGCGATGGCCAGCACCAGGTTTTGGCCCTGGCGCCAGTTCACGGCCACCAGACTGCCGTCTGCCACCCCCTGCTTGAGCGACGCCAGCCACTGCGGCAGAGAACCCAGCTTGCGCCAGAGCAGGCTCAAGCGGGCCTGGCGTGGACCTACCAGCCCGTAGACCACCCGGAACGCCAGCAAGCCGGCCATGCTGTAGCCCAAAGTCACATGCAGCAAGCGCATGGACTCGCCCTCGGACGTGAGGTAAGCCCCCAGAAAGCACAACGCGAACAGCGCATGGAACACCCGCGTGGGTGCATCCACCACGCGGCGGCTGCGCGCGGGGGAGGCAGGGGCGCGCGTATCTGCTGCGCCGGAATAAGAGGTAGAAGACATGAAGACGCCTTTCAATGGCCGGGCCATCAGTCGGGCCAGCCGCGGCGAAAGCGCGCGTCCAGCCCTTTGGGAAATTGGATTTCAGATTCGCGGAAACTGCCCTTGTCGGCGGCGGTGTGGCAGGCGGCACAGTTGGCCGCGCTTTTGACGGCCGCCTGCTTCCAGATTTGCGGATCTACCTCGCGGTGTTTGCGCACAAACCACTGCGAACGGGTGATGCGGTCCTGCGGCGGCTCTTCGGACACCCGCTTGTAGGTGCCCGCATGGGTTTGCAGCCAGCCGCTGATCTCGCGCACACTGGCTTCGTCCAGCGAGGCATCGGTGCCGAAGTGCTTGTCCAGCGAGCCCATGATGCGTTTCCACGACGCGGCCGGCAGCATGCCCGGCGGGTAAGCCACGTGGCAGGCCACACATTCCTGCTGGTATTTGGGCAAAGGGGTGACGCGCTGCGGGCTGTCAGCCTGCGCAACACCGGCAAGCAAGGCACCAACAATTGCTACACATTTGATAGCTACTTGCGCACGAAACGCGGGCGCTAGAGGGCTATTTTTCATGAATTTCTCCTGTCCACGGTATGCAGAAGGGCTCAGCGCTTGAGGCTGATGAGCCAGGCCAGCATGTCAGCCTTTTCGGCGGCGGTGCACTCGCGGGCGAGCACGTCGTTGCAGTTGCGACGGAACCACTTTTCGCTCTTGGCGGGGTCGGTAAAGCGCTCGGGGTTGAAGGCCGGGGCCAGGGCGGAGATGGTTTTGCCGGTGTTGGCGTGCTTGCCCTCGCCCGTTGGCTGGGCGTTGTGGCAGGAGGCGCAGCTCCATTCACGGCCATGCTTGGCGTTGAAAAACTGCTGGCCCTGCGCCGGGTTGGGGCTGCGGCCAGCCTGAGCGCTCAAAGCGTTGAGCTGCTCTTGCGGGGTGCCGGCCCAAGCCGTGCCCGCCAGGGCGGCGACCAGCGCCAAGCTCCCTGCCAGCGGGCGGATTACGGTGCGGATGAATGACATGCTTACCTCCATGCCCTGCATGGTGGCCGGCCAAGATTAAGCAGGTCTTAAGGGACGCCCCGGCGGAGCACCACCGGTGCCAGCGCAAAGAGCAGCGCGGGCTAGAGGTCCGCGCGGGGATGGTCGCTGTGGCTCACCTCCAGCCCATCGGCCACATAGCCGGGGCCCTTCATCACCATCACCACCACACAGCCGATGGCGACGGTGAGCACCAGGGTCCAGTGAAAAATCAGTACCCCCAGCACGATGTAGTCCGCCAACTGCAGGGCCCGCGCCTGGGCCGGGGTGCCACCGTCTTGCGCCCAGTGGTAGAGCAGCAAGCCCAGCACCGGCAGCAGCGTGCCCAACAATGCAATCAGCGGCAGCTTGCGCCACAGCGCCCACTCCAGCCCGGAGGCCGAGCGGATGCTATGGGGCAACTTGTTGAGCCAGCGCATGGAAGGGCTTAGAAGGTTTCCCAATCGTCATCCCCGCCGGCGGGAGTGGCTTTGGCCAGTTTCGGTGGGGTCCGCAGCGGCTCCGGGGCGGGCTTGGGCACGCTCGCCTTGGGCTTGGCAGCCACTGGCGCTGCAACACGCGCCAGCACGGGCGCGCTGACAGACGCAGCCGCCAAGCTCCGGGGCGCCGATGCGGTGCTCAGTTTGGGCGGCGCTTTGACCACCGCCGGGGTGGCGCGCGCGGTGGCCAAACCCGGTTGCAGCTTGAAGGACGCCACCACCTGCGCCAGGCGATGGGCCTGGTCTTTCATGCTGCTGGCAGCGGCCGCAGACTCTTCCACCAGCGCGGCATTTTGCTGGGTCATCTGGTCGAGCTGGCCCACGGCGCCATTCACCTCGGCAATGCCATCCGACTGCTCGGTGGCGGCGGCTGTGATCTCACCCATGATGTCGGTCACACGGCGCACCGAGCTCACGATTTCGGTCATGGTCTGGCCGGCCTGGGCGACCAGTGCCGCACCACCATCCACTTTTTCAACGCTAGTGTTGATCAGGGTTTTGATCTCTTTGGCGGCATCGGCCGAGCGGCCGGCCAGGCTGCGCACCTCGCTGGCCACCACCGCAAAGCCCCGGCCCTGCTCGCCGGCGCGGGCGGCTTCCACCGCCGCATTCAAGGCGAGGATGTTGGTCTGGAAAGCAATGCCGTCAATCACGCTGATGATGTCGCTGATCTTGCGGGAGCTGGCGTTGATGTCATCCATGGTGGACACCACCTGGCTCACCACCTCGCCCCCGCGCTCGGCCACTTGGGCAGCCGAGGCAGCCAACTGGTTGGCCTGGCGCGCCGACTCGGCAGACTGCTTCACCGTGCCGGTGAGCTGCTGCATGCTGGAGGCCGTTTTCTCCAGGTTAGACGCCGTTTGCTCGGTGCGGTTGGCTAGGTCTTGGTTGCCGGTAGCGATTTCTTCGCTGGCGGTGGCAATGCTGTCAGTGCCATGGCGCACATCGGCCACGAGGTGCACCAGCTGGTCTTGCATATGGGCCAGCGCGAGCATCATTTCGCCAAACTCGTCACCACGGTCGGTGTGAATCCGGGCACTCAAATCACCCGAGGCAATTTTTTCGGCCACCGCAATCGCATCTTTGAGCGGCTGGCGAATCTGGCGGACCAGCACCATGGTTCCAGCCGCCAAGAGCAGCAGCAACACGCCCACCATGCCGCGCGTCAACCAGTTGTTGGCGGCACGCTCATCCTGCAGGTGCTCGTTGAGCTTGGTGGAGCGGCTCTTTTGCAGCTCGGTGAACTCTTGCAGCGACTTCACATACTTGTCGACGCCGGGCTGCAAATTCGTTTTGGCCTCTGCGGCGGCAGACGGCTGGTCCCCGGCAGCTTTGAAATCTCGCACTTTGGCCAGCGACACCAAGGCAACCTTGCGCTCTTCCACAATGCGGGCGACCAGGGCCTTCTCTTCGTCATCCAGGCCGCTGGCTTCCACCTGCTTCTGGATTTCGGTGATGCGCGCGCTGGCGGCTGGAATCTGCGCTTTGAACAGCTCGTCCACCGCGGTGTCGGCCGTCGCAGCCGTGGCCACGATGCGGGTCAACTGGGTTTCCACCTGGCCAGCCCACTGCAGTGCGAGATTGATTTTGGCGTTTTGGGCGGTTGCGGCGGCATCCGCACGGGCCTGGAGCGCGCTGCTGCGGGCGGTGGCAAACATCAGCGTAAACACCAACAACGCCATGATGCCCCCAACGAACAGCCACAGTTTCGCGGCCAGGGTGAGGTGACTGGATTTCATGAACAGGTCTCCTTTTATGGTTTGGAGCCATCTTAGCCCTGCCCATGGGCTACAACAACCCGAGGAAAGACGGATTTAGCGCCCGTGTCAGCCCAGGCCGCGCACCACGTTCATGGCCTCTTCCACCCGGTCCACCGCGTGGATGATCATGCCCTCAATGGGTTTTTTGGGTGCATTCGCCTTGGGCACCACGGCCATGGTGAAGCCCAGCTTGGCAGCTTCTTTCAGGCGCTCCTGCCCGCGCGGTGCCGGGCGCACCTCGCCGGCCAACCCCACTTCGCCAAACGCGATGAAGCCTTTGGGCAGCGGCTTGCCGCGCAGGCTGGAGGTGATGGAGAGCATGACTGCCAAGTCGGCCGCGGGTTCGCCGATACGCACGCCGCCCACCGCATTGATGAACACATCCTGGTCCATACACGCCACGCCGGCGTGACGGTGCAACACGGCCAGCAGCATGGCCAAGCGGTCTTTGTCCAAGCCCACGCTCAAGCGGCGAGGGGACGGGCCACCCATGTCCACCAGCGCCTGAATTTCCACCAGCAACGGGCGGGTGCCCTCCAACGTCACCATCACGCAACTGCCGGGTACCGGCTCGGCGTGCTGGCTCAAAAAGATGGCGCTCGGATTGCTCACGCCCTTGAGGCCTTTTTCGGTCATGGCGAACACGCCAATCTCGTTCACCGCGCCAAAGCGGTTTTTGATGGCGCGCACCAGCCGGAACTGGCTGTGCGTGTCGCCCTCAAAGTACAGCACCGTGTCCACCATGTGCTCCAGCACGCGCGGCCCGGCCAGCGCGCCCTCTTTGGTGACATGGCCCACCAGCACGATGGCGGTGCCGCTGGCCTTGGCCGTACGGGTCAGGTGGGCTGCGCACTCCCGCACCTGGGCCACCGAGCCCGGCGCGCTGGTGAGCTGCTCGGAGTACACGGTCTGGATGGAGTCAATCACCGCCACGTCCGGGCGGTTGGCCTCCAGAGTGGCGAGGATTTTTTCGAGCTGAATCTCGGCCAGCACTTTCACCTGCGAGTGGTCCAGCCCCAAGCGGCGCGATCGCAAGGCGACCTGCGCCCCACTTTCTTCACCGGTCACATATAGCGTGGACTTGCCCGAGCGCTGCAGCGAATCCAACGCCTGCAGCAAGAGCGTGGACTTGCCGATGCCGGGGTCGCCACCAATCAGCACCACGCCGCCTTCCACCATGCCACCACCCAGCACGCGGTCCAGCTCCTCGTGGCCGGTGGGGGTGCGCTCCACGTCCTGCGCCTCGATGTCGGAGAGCACCGTGACCTCGGCCGTCTTGGCCAAGGAAGCGAAGCGGTTTTTGGCCGGGGCGTCGCTACTCGCCACGGATTCGATGAGCGTATTCCACGCATTGCAGTGCGGGCACTTGCCCAGCCACTTGGGGCTGGTGCCGCCGCATTCATTGCAGGTGTAGATGGTTTTTTCTTTGGCCATGGCGCCCATAATACTGTACAAAATCACAGATACACAAACCGCCGCCACCATGTGCCAGATCACAGACTTGGCAGCGCAGGCGGTCTAACATGGGGCACTGCGCAAGGCTCTGCTTGCTACCAAATCAGGAGCTGCTTGCGCATATTCCACGGGGGCTAGATGGCACTTTCATCTGAAACCAGCGCAGATCGCACGAATGCGGCCGAGCCCGCCAGCCGGGGGCTGAGCAGCGCCCGCGCCGCCGAGCTGCTCGCCACCCACGGGCCCAATACGCTGCCCGGTGCCGGTTCACGCCGGTGGACCCACATCGCCCGCGAAACGCTCACCGAGCCCATGTTTTTGCTGCTGCTGGGCGCCGCCTTGCTTTACGGCCTGCTCGGCGACTGGCAGGAGGGCAGCATTCTGATGGGGCTGGTGCTGCTGGTGCTGGCCCTCACCCTCTACCAGGAGGGCAAAACCGAGCACGCCATGCAGGCCCTGCGCCAGCTCGCCAGCCCGCAGGCCCAGGTGCTGCGCGACGGCGTCACCCAGGCCGTACCGGGCCACACCGTGGTGCCCGGCGATGTGCTGGTGCTGGCCGAGGGCGACCGCGTGGCGGCAGATGCGCGGCTGCTCAGCGGCAACGAGGTGATGGCGGATGAGTCCATGCTCAGCGGCGAATCGGTGCCGGTAGACAAGGCCCCGGAGGGCGATGCCCAACTCTTCGGCGGCACCCTGCTGGTGCGCGGCCACGGGCTGGCGGTGGTGGAGCACACCGGTGCGGCATCCGCCATGGGGCGCATCGGCAGTGCGCTGGACGGGCTGGGCCCCGAAGACTCGCCGCTCAAGCGGCAAACCGCCGTGCTGGTGCAGCGCCTGGCGGTCATCGCCGGCGCGGCCAGCCTGCTGCTGTTTCTGGCCAGCGGGTGGATGCATGGCGACTGGACGGCCGCCCTGCTCTCCGCGATTGCGCTGGCCATGGCCTTGCTGCCGCAGGAGTTCACCGTCATCCTCACCGTGCTGCCAGCGCTGGGCGCGTGGCGGCTCGCACGCCAGCAGGTGCTGACCCGGCGCTTGGCCGCCATTGAAACCCTGGGCGCCACCTCGGTGCTGTGCGTGGACAAAACCGGCACCCTGACCGAAAACCGCATGCGCGTGGCCGCCCTGTTTGCCTATGGCGGCACAAGCGCACCCGATGCCACCCTGCCCTTGACCGATGCGGCGCCCCACGCCTTGCCGGAGGCCTTTCACGGCGTGGCTGAATACGCGATTCTGGCCAGCGTGCAAGAACCGTTTGACCCGATGGAGCAAGCCTTTCACCACCTAGGCGCGCAAACCCTGCAAGACACCGAACACCTGCACCGCGACTGGACGCTGGTGCGCGAATACGGCCTGAGCCCCCAGCTGCGCGCCATGTCGCATGTGTGGACGGCGGTGGATGGCGATGCCCACATCGTGGCCGCCAAAGGTGCGCCGGAGGCGGTGTTTGACTTGTGCCACCTGCCACCGGATGAGCTGGTCCGCGTACAGGCAGCGGCTACCGCCCTGGCGGGCCAGGGCCTGCGGGTGCTGGGTGTGGCCGCCGGCCGGGTGCCGGGGGCGGCGGGCACCGTGACCTTGCCTGGGCATGAACATGATTTCGACTTCACCCTGCTCGGCCTGATCGGGCTGGAAGACCCGCTGCGCCCCGGCATTGCCGCCTCGGTGGCGAGCTGCCACCAGGCAGGCATCCGGGTGGTGATGATCACCGGCGACCACCCCGGCACGGCCACCGCGATCGCCCGGCACGCCGGCATCCTGCGCACAGCACCCGACGCAGCAGGCGCACAGGGCGCGCAGGTGCTGAGCGGCCACGAGATCGACACCCTGGACGACACAGCCCTGCGCACCCGCATGCGCCACACCCGGGTGTGCGCCCGCGTGGCGCCGGTGCAAAAGCTGCGCATTGTGCAGGCCTTGCAAGCGGAGGGCCAGATCGTGGCCATGACCGGCGACGGGGTGAACGACGCCCCCGCCCTCAAGGCCGCTCACGTCGGCATTGCTATGGGCCAGCGCGGCACCGATGTGGCCCGCGAAAGCGCGGCGCTGGTGCTGCTGGACGACAACTTTGCATCGATTGCCGCCGCCGTGCAGCTGGGCCGGCGCATTTTTGACAATGTGCGCAAGTCCATGGCCTATGTGCTGGCGGTGCATGTGCCGATTGCCGGCATGGCGCTGCTGCCCGTGCTGCTGGGCTGGCCCACGGCCCTCTACCCGCTGCACATTGCGTTTCTGGAGCTGGTGATCGACCCCGCCTGCTCCATGGTGTTTGAAAACGAGCCCGCCGAGCAGGACGGCATGCAGCAGCCTCCGCGCGATGTGCGTGCAGCGCTGCTGGGCCGCTTCACCCTCTGGCAGGCGCTGGCCCAGGGCGGCTTGGGCTTGCTGGCGGTCATGGGGGCCATGGCCTGGGGTTTGGCGCACGCCACCCCCGACTACGGCGGCCCCGAGCAGGCGCGCACCCTGGCGTTTGCCACCCTGCTGCTGGTGAACCTGGGCCTGATCTTGATGAACCGCAGCGCGCACTGGAGCCCGCGTACCTGGCTGCTGCCCCCCAACCGGCTGCTGTGGGGCGTGTGCGCCGTGGCGCTAGCGGTGCTGCTGGCCATGGTGTATGTGCCCTGGCTGCAAAAGCTTTCGGCCTTTGCACCGCTCGATGCAGCGCAATGGGGCGTGTGCGCCGCGCTGGTGGGCCTGACCCTGGCGGCCTGTATGGCCCTCAAGGCAGTGCAGCCCTTGGCCGCCGCGCTCAGGCGCTCTTCAAAGCCGGCTTAGGCAGGCGGCTGCGGGCGCGCTGGGCCTTGTCGGCATTCACGGCGACCCGCACCGTCTGAAAACTCAAAGGGGCCACCAGCGCCCAGGCAGGGTCGTTGGTGTCGCGGCAGGTGTATTGCAAGACCGGCATGGCGTTTTTATCGAGCACCGGAATCACCCAGGGCGCGTTGGCGCGGATGCCACGCTGGGCTACCACCGCCGTGTCGCCGCTGGCCAACATCACATAGGTGCCGGGCGGGTAAAAACCGGCCACAGTGGCCATGGCTGCGCCCACAGTAGCGGCCTCGCCCTCGGTACCGGCGAAGATGGATTTGGCAGCCGCAATCGGTGGCAAGGGCCCGCGACTTTTGCGGGCAGCCATCTTGGCGACAAACGCATCGGCCGTGGCCAGAATGCGGCGGGCCATGCTGTTGCGCGGCAGCGCATCCGGGTGCTGCGGGTGGTGGTGCCAGCGCACCAAGTCAAGCGTGTCTTCGTCTTCCAGCCCCAGGTTGCGCAGGGTGGTGGCGCTGATGACCGGGTGGTCCACAATCAGTTGGCGCTGCCATTTGGTGGGCGGTGTTTTTTGGCGGGAGAGGCTGTCCTGGTCGCGCGCCATGCCGATGTTCATGGTCAGGGCGGCGTCCAACAGGCTGCGGCGCACGCTGGCATCCAGCCCCAGTTTGTCGGCGGTCAGCAGGCTGATGGTGCCGCACAGCAGGCCGTGGGTGGCGCAGTAGCCCAGGCTGTTGTCGGAGAGCATTTGGAAGAGGCGGAACAAAGCATCGTCCGGGTCAGCCGCCACCAGCTTGAGCACCGCACGGGCAATGCCGTCGAGCCGGGACAAGGGGCTGATCGCCAGCCCGCCCTGGTAAACGATGCCGCGCAGCACATCCTGCACATCGGGCCAGCCACCGCTCAAAGGAGTGCCGACCACGTAGTCGGCCTCGCGGATGCGCTGAGGCATGGGCGCTCTGGCGATGGTTTGCACATCCACCCCCTCGCGCAGCATCTCGTGCACCATGCGCTCGTAGGCGCGCTGCCAGGCCAGTGCGTCGCCCGGCGTGGAGCAGGCGTTGAAGGCGTGCAGCTTGGCGCGGTGCTGCTCGGAGACGACGGGCTGCCCTTTCTTCAGGAGCAACTGGCCGGTGTCGCTCCAGATGTCAATCGGCAAAGGGCTGCCCACTTCCAGCATGGCGATAGGAATGGGCACATATTTCATGGGGGGCTAGTCTGCCACGACCACCGGCACCCGCTGCGCGAGCGCACACATCAGCTCGTAGCCCACGGTGCCGGCTGCGGCGGCCACTTCGTCAATCGGCAGCACCGCGCCATTCGCCGCCCGGCCCCACAGCGTGACGTCGCTGCCCATGCCGGCCTGGGGCACGGGGTCGAGATCGACGGTAATCATGTCCATGCTGACGCGGCCCACGATGCGGCTGCGCACCCCGTTGATGAGCACCGGGGTGCCGGTGGGGCAGATGCGGGGGTAACCGTCGGCATAACCGCAGGCCACCACACCGATGCGCATGGGCTTGTCAGCTACAAAAGTAGAGCCATATCCGACTGTATCGCCCGCCGATAGTGCGCGAGTAGCTATGATTTTTGCAGCAAGCGTCATGGTGGGCTGCAGGCCCCAGTGGGCGATGTCGTGCTCGGGGTAGTCGGGCGCACTGCCGTAGGTGGCAATGCCGGCCCGCACCCAGTCGGACACCAAGCCAGGGCCGGAGTGCCGCAGGGTGGCCGCGCTGTTGCTCACGGTGCGCTCGCCGGGCAGGTCGTCGGTAGCCCGCTTGAACACCGCCATCTGCTGCGCAATGCCTTTGGGGCCGTCGGCATCGCTGAAGTGGGTCATGAGCGAAATCTCGTCCACTTGCGGCAGGGCGTTGAGGCGCGTCCAGGCCGAGCGCACCTGCTCGGGCTGGAAGCCCAGGCGGTTCATGCCAGAGTTGACCTTGAGGAACACGCGGTGCGGCTCGTTGGTTTTGTGGATGGCCAGCATGTCGATCTGCTCCTGGCAATGCACCGTGTGCCACAGCCCCAGGCGGGAGCACAGCTCCAGGTCGCGTTGTTCAAACACGCCCTCCAGCAACAGGATGGGCCCGCGCCAACCCAGGTTGCGTACCCGCTGGGCCTCGTCCAGATCCAGGAGTGCAATGCCGTCTGCGCCCCGCAAGCCCTCGAAAGCACGCTCGATGCCATGGCCATAGGCGTTGGCTTTGACCACGGCCCAGATACGGGCATCCGGCGCAGCGCGGCGGCAGGCTTCGAGGTTGTGGCGCAAGGCCTGGGTATGGATGGTGGCTTGTATGGGACGTGGCATGGGCAGGACGGCAAGAAGGAACTGGGAGAATTTTGACATTCCATGCCGTGCTATAACCATCGCACGTTTGGAGACTCACAACAATACCCTGCGCATTAGCCCCGCTAATGCGCCCTGACCCGACCCATGAAACGCGGCTTTTACACCATCATGTCAGCGCAGTTTTTCAGCTCGCTGGCCGACAACGCCTTGTTTGTGGGAGCCGTCCAGTTGCTGCGCAGTTCCGGTTCGCCGGAGTGGCAGCAAGCGGCGCTCGTACCCATGTTTGCGTTGTTTTACGTCGTTTTGGCGCCTTTTGTGGGTGCGTTTGCCGACGCTATGCCCAAGGGCAAAGTCATGCTGATCAGCAACGGCATCAAGGTCGTGGGCTGCCTGCTGATGCTGTTTGGCACCCACCCGCTCATGGCCTATGCCATCGTGGGCCTGGGCGCGGCGGCCTACTCACCGGCGAAATACGGCATCCTGACCGAGTTGCTGCCCGCCTCCCAACTGGTAAAAGCCAATGGCTGGATCGAGGGCCTGACGATTTCTTCCATCATCCTGGGCGTGTTGCTGGGCGGCCAGCTGGTGAGCCCCACCATTTCGGGCCTATTGCTGTCGTTCGACTTTCCGGTGATCGACACCAGCATCGACACCGCGCCCGAAGCCGCCATTGGCGTGATGATTTTTGTCTACCTGGTTGCGGCCTGGTTCAACACCCGCATTCCCGAAACCGGTGTGAGCATGCGCGCCATGCCCAAAAATCTGTTGACGCTGTTGCCCGATTTCTGGTCGTGCAACACCAAGCTCTGGAAAGACCGCTTGGGCCAGATTTCGTTGGGCACCACCACCCTGTTCTGGGGCGTGAGCGGCAACCTGCGCTACATCGTGCTGGCCTGGGCCTCGGCTGCGCTGGGCTACAGCGTGACGCAGGCGTCGGCGCTGGTGGGCGTGGTGGCCATCGGCACCGCCGTGGGCGCGGTGGCAGCCTCGCTGCGCATGCGGCTGGAGCATGCGGTGAATGTGCTGCCCTTGGGCATCGCCATGGGCCTCTTGGTGATTTTGCTGAACTTCATCACCAACGTCTGGGTGGCCGCACCGTTTCTGATTTTGCTGGGGGGCCTGGGCGGCTTCCTGGTGGTGCCCATGAATGCCTTGCTGCAACACCGCGGCCACAACCTGATGGGTGCGGGCCGCTCGATTGCGGTGCAAAACTTCAATGAGCAGGCCTGCATTCTGGGCTTGGGCGGGTTTTACAGCCTGTCGACCGGCATGGGCCTCTCGGCATTCGGAGCGATCAGCGTGTTCGGCATTGTGGTGGCCGGATGCATGTGGCTCATCAAGCGCTGGCATGAACGCAACTGCCGCGAGCATGCGGCGGTGGTCAATCACTTGCTGGATGTGGCCCGCAACGACAGCCTACACGGCTAAGATTTAGCCTTCGGGCGCGGCGTACTCTACCCGGTCACGCCCCAGCTGCTTGGCCACATACAAAGCCCGGTCGGCTGCGGCGTAAATGGTGTCTACCGTGGCCGTCTCGCTGGCCGCGGTACCCGCCAACATGCTGCTCACACCAAAGCTGGCGGTCACGGGAATATTGGTCCCCTCAAACACTACCACCATCTGCCACAGGGCCTCCCGCAGCTTGGCTGCCACCCGTAGGGCACCCTCGCGCCCGGTGTCGGGCAGTAGCACGATGAACTCCTCACCGCCCAAGCGGGCCAGTGTGTCGGTGACCCGCAAAGCCTGTTGCAGGCAGGCGGCGGTAGCGACGAGCACCGCATCCCCACCGGGGTGGCCGTGGCGGTCGTTGATTTGCTTGAAGTGGTCCAAATCCACCATGATCACCGCGGTTTCGCCGGGGACCCGGCTCGCGCGGCGCAGCTCCAGTTGCGCCAGCCGCATGAATTCGCGGCGGTTGTAGAGGCCGGTGAGCGCATCGTGGTCGGCCAGAAAGGCGAGCTCATGCTGTTGGGCGGCCATGGCCTCGTTGCTGCGGCTGAGCTGGCGGCGCAGCAGCACTGCTTTGGAGTACTGGGACCAGTTGATCCACGAGGTCATCAGCGCCAAGGCGGGCGCCACCAGCGCCAGAATGCGCACGCTGGTGAGCTGCGATGCGCTCACCGTGGCGCGCTCCAACAACCAGGCAAACACCAGATACGTCAGCAGGTACACCGGCACCGAAATCGCCGGACGCATCAGCGCCAGCACTCCGAACATGATGCAAATCATCAGGTACGTGGCCACACCCGCCCCGGTGTTGAAGGCCAAATCAATCAATGTGACGTGGGCACCAAAGTACAGGTAGGCCGCTGCCACCGCTATTTGCAGGCCGATGGCGCCGGCCGTGGCCCGCTGGCGGTAGGCCACAAACCAGTGGGCCCACAGGGCGGTGAGCACCACCCCCGCCGCCGCCGCCAGATGGGCTTGCGCAATGGCAGTGCCCCAACTGGCCAACTCGGGGCGGCCACTCGGCGCGCCGCCGGTGCCAAAAATGCCGGCCACGGCCAAGTGCAATGGCGCGGTAAAGCACGCAATGATGCGGTAACGCCGCAAGGACTCCATGGTGGCCTCGCCCTGGACTTGCGCACTGGCGCTGCGTGCCCCCATCCACAGGGCCCACCAGCGTTGATACCACGGTGTGTTTCGCAATCTGTGTCTCCTTCTCCCCCACAAATCTTCCCAGCATTGCCATGCGAGCACAAGTTTTTTAGGCGGCTGGTATGGTGTGCAGGACTTCACCACTCCGAGGAACGCCATGAGCAGCATTTACGATTTCGAGGCCCTGTCCATCCAAGGCAAGCCGGTGCCCCTGCGCACCTTCGAGGGCCAGGCCCTGCTGATCGTCAACACCGCCAGCGCCTGCGGGTTCACGCCCCAGTTTGCCGGCCTGGAGGCGTTGCACAAGACGTATGGCACGCGGGGCCTCGTGGTGCTCGGGTTCCCCTGCAACCAATTTGGCAGCCAAGACAAGGGTAGCAACGACGAAATATCGGAGTTCTGCCAACTGAACTACGGCGTGAGCTTCCCGATGATGGCCAAGATCGATGTGAACGGCAGCGAAGCCCATCCGCTCTATCAGTGGCTGGTGAAGGAAGCCCCCGGGCTACTGGGCCTCAAGGCCATCAAGTGGAACTTCACCAAGTTTTTGATCGGCAAGGACGGTCAGGTGCTCAAGCGCTATGCACCTACCGACACACCGGCCAGCCTGGCGAAGGATATTGAGGCGGCGCTGGCCTGAGCGCCCCCGGCGGCAGGCGCCCTGCGCGGCTTAGCCGCCTGCAGTCAAAGCCGCGTCCAGCACCTCGACCCAGTGCCGCACTGCGGTTTCTGTGCCACTTTGCAGGTGGCTGATGCAGCCGATGTTGGCGCTGATAATGACTTCATTTCCGGCGGGCGCCAGGTGGCCCAGCTTGCGGTCCCGCAGCTGGTAGGAAATTTCCGGGTTCAGCACCGAATACGTGCCTGCCGAACCGCAGCACAGGTGGGACTCGTTAGCCGCCACGCGCACCGCAAAACCCAGCGCGCTCATATGGGCCTCGACCCCGCCTTTGAGTTTCTGGCCGTGCTGCAAAGTGCAGGGCGGGTGGAACACCAGTGCCGGGGTGGCGGCATCCACACGCACCCAGGCTTTCAACGCCGGCACCAGCTCCGGCAACAACTCACTCAGGTCTTTGGTCAGCGCGCTGATGGTGGCGGCCTTGTCCGCATAGGCCGGGTCATCGCGCAGGATGTGGCCATAGTCCTTCACAGTGGCGCCGCACCCCGAGGCATTCATCACCAGGGTGTCCACGCCTTGCTCCACATAGGGCCACCAGGCGTCGATGTTGGCGCGCATGTGGGCCTTGCCGCCGTCCTGGTCGTTCAAATGGAATTTCACCGCGCCACAGCAACCGGCGGCAGGCGCCACCACGGCTTGAATGCCCGCAGCGTCCAGCACGCGGGCGGTGGCGTTGTTGATATTGGGCGACATGGCGGGCTGCACACAGCCTGCCAACATCAACGCTTTGCGCGCATGGGTGCGGGTGGGCCAGGCGCCCGCCTCGTGCGGCACCGGCACCTTGTTTTTGAGGGCCTGGGGCAGCAAGGGGCGCACCAATTGACCCAGCTTCATGGCCGGCGCAAACAGGGGCGAAGGCAAGCCTTCTTTCAGCGCCCAGCGCAGCGCCTTCTCGCCCGCGGGGCGCGGCACCTTGGCATCCACCAGCTTGCGGCCGATGTCCACCAGATGGCCGTAGTCCACACCGCTGGGGCAGGTGCTTTCGCAGTTGCGGCAGGTCAGGCAGCGGTCCAGGTGCAGCTGGGTGGCGCGGGTGGGCTCCTGCCCTTCGAGCACCTGCTTCATCAGGTAGATGCGGCCTCGCGGGCCGTCGAGCTCGTCACCCAGCAACTGGTAGGTGGGGCAGGTGGCAGTGCAAAAGCCGCAGTGCACGCATTTGCGCAGGATGGCTTCTGCGGCTTGGCCGTCGGCGGTGTTCTGGTATTCGGGGGCGAGGTGGGTTTGCATGGTCAGAAGTCGGAGTACAGACGGCCGGGGTTGAAAATGCCCGCCGGGTCAAACGCGGCCTTCAGGCGCTGGAGCAAGGCGCCCTGCCCTGCCGATGAGGAATGATTTTGGCCTCTAGCGCCTGATAGGTCTGCGCCAGCAGCTACAAAAACAGTAGCATTTCCACCTGCGGCTTTGGCGGCTGCCTGCAGCTGCGCACCGGCATCCAGCGGGGCCCACAGCCAGCGCAAACCGCCCTGCCACTCCACAAGCTGTGCCCAGGGCAGGTCCAGCGCAGGCGCTGTCTGGGCCACCGACAGGCGCCACAGCACCTGCCCGGTGCGGGCACCGTCGGTAAAGAACGGGAGTTTCTGGTCGCGGCACAAGGCCCAATCGGCAGCCGCCTGGGCGGTGTCCATGCGCTCACCGGGCACGTCGGCCAGCATGCGTTGGCACGCGGCCTCTACCGCCGCCACGGCACCGCGCAGGCGCACAAAGAGCAAATCCTGCCCGGTACCGCCTGCCGATGGGTCATGCACCCAGCAACTCGCATTGAGCGGCAAGGGCTGCCCGCCCCAGCAATGCAACTGCTCCAGCGCCGCCGCTTGGGCCAGCGGGAACACCAGCGTTGCCTCCGCCGGTGGCACCGGCAGCACTTTGAGCGACACCTCGGTGATCAAGCCCAGCGTACCCATGGCGCCGGCCATGAGGCGCGACACGTCGTAGCCCGCCACGTTTTTCATGACCTGGCCACCAAACGTGAGGTACTCCCCCTTGCCGTTGACCAGCTTCAAGCCCAGCACATAGTCACGCACGCTGCCTGCCGTGGCGCGCGCCGGGCCGGCCAAGCCGCTTGCCACCATGCCGCCCACGGTCGCCATGCGGTCACTCCCCGACCAGCCGAAGTGCGGTGGCTCAAAAGGCAGGCACTGCCCTTGGGCGGCTAACAAGGCGTCCAGCTCGTGCAAAGGGGTACCGGCCGCCACTGTGACCACCAGCTCGCTGGGGGCGTAGTCGATGATGCCCGTCAGGCTGCGGGTGTCCAGCAGCGCAGCGGGCTGTATAGAGCCATAAAAGTCTTTGCTGCCACCGCCCCGGATGTGGAGCGGTGTGCGCTGGGCGGCAGCGGTGCGGATCTGGTCCAGCAGGGGCAGGAGGGCGTCGGGCGGTGAAGACATGGCGGCAATGTTAAGCGGCCCCCCCTGCCTTGAGCGTGAATTTTTTGAAACCGCAGGCGCCGGTTTTTTGACCTTGGCGCCTCCATCCGCCCCGCCGGGGCTCAGCCGGCGAAGCTGTTCACCGGCAAACCGGCCACCTCCACGCGCATGAAAAATACCGCACCGGACAAGGGAAACTGCGCCAGCTCGGCCGCACTGCGCCCGTGGCGGGCGGTGGTGATGTAGAGGGTTTTCAGGTCCTCGCCCCCGAAGCACGGCATGGTGGGGCACTGGGCCGGGGTTTCCCAGCTGGCGAGCAGGCGGCCATCGGGCGCGAACTTGCAGATGCGGCGTCCTTCAAACATGGCGGCGTAGTAGTTGCCCTCCACATCCACGGCCGCCCCGTCCGGCCGGCCGGCGTAGGCGGTGTGCTCGAACGTCCAGCCCGCCGGTTTGGCGTCATAGGTGCGCCACACGCGATGGGCACTCAAGGTGTTGGCTGCCAAATCGAAGTCCCAGGCGTGGGTGAGGTGGTTAGGCGTATCGGACCAATACACCGTGCGGTTGTCCGGGCTCCAGGCCAGGCCGTTGGCGGTCAAGGCATCGCCGGCATGGCGCTGCACCACCGCACTACCCTGGCGGCAGTCAATGGAGAACAGCTCCGCCGCCCGGCCCGCCTTGGGCTCGTCAATCGTGCCCACCCAGAAGCGGCCTAGCGCATCGCATTTACCGTCATTGGCGCGAATCACCGCCGTGTCGTACGGCAGCGTGGCAATGCGCTGCAGCGCTCCACCCCACGCGTGGGCGCGGAACACACCGTCGCGCAGGGCAATCACCAAGCCGCCTTGGGCCGCAGGCGCTATGCAACCCGGCTCGCTGGGCATGTCCCAGCGCTGCACGGTGCCCATGTAAATGTTGGCGCGCAAAATGGCCTTGCCCGGGATGTCAACCCAATAGAGCTGCTGCTCCGCCGGGTGCCAGAACGGGGATTCGCCCAGTTCGAAGACGTCATCGCTCAATGCCTGCCAGCTCATGCTTGCACCTCCTGCGCGGCACAGACTTCGATCCGCATGCTGCAGCTAAAGCTCGCCCCCGGCTGCAACACCACCACCCCCAGGCTGTCTGCGCTGGCTCCCGTGGCGGCCATCAAATTCAAGGCATTGTTGACGTGGCTCACCGGCTCCACCGCGATGTTGTCGCGCTGAGGCGTGGTGAACACCACCAACCGGCTCAAGGCCGAGCGGACGGTTACCTGGAGCAAGCTATCGCGCAGCGTGAGCACCCCGCCCCAGCCGTCAAAACAGTGGTCCACGGTCAAGGCAGCCGTGGCTTGGTCTAGGCCCGCATGGGGTTCGCGGTGGGTGGGCAATTTGTCAGCCGCCATTTCCCAGCGGCCGGTGGCGGCGAACTGCACTTCCGCATCAGGGCGCTTCACAAAATACGGATGCCAACCCAGACCCACGGGGGCAGGCGTATGGCCTTGGTTGGTAACGCTCAGGCTCATGTCGAGCGCCCCGTCTTCCAGCTTGAAGACTTGGGAGCAATCGAAGTCAAAGGGCCAGGCCGCATCGGCCTTGTGCTCCAAGGACAGCAGGGCATAGCTGTCGGTGCTTTCCAGCACCGCCCAGGGCCGCTCCCAGCCAATGCCGTGGATGGTATGGGGCTCGGGGTCAAAATTTTTGACCAAAGGGTGGTCCGTGCCCGACCACGCCAAGGTGCCATAGCCGATGCGGTTGGAAAACGGCACCAGCGGAAAACTGCCCGACTCCCGCACCGAACGCAGCTCGGTGCCCGGTGTGGAGCGCATGACCGGGAGGTCTTGCAACCACATGCCGGCAATCGAACCGCCCAATGCAGGGCAAATGTCACAGCGCAAGGGGCCGTGGCGCAGGGTCAGGGGCGTACTCATAGGGTATCCATTCTGAGAGGGGCAATACAACAGCGTGGCATTGTGCACCGCCCGTGCGTAAAAAAGCCCGGCCACCTTGCGGGGACCGGGCTCAAGTCTCAAGAAGAAACTCGTTGGAAACTGCAGCGCGGAGCGCTGCGTTCAGAACTTAGCGGTTGTAAGCGGTTTCGCCGTGGCTGGAGATGTCCAGGCCTTCGCGCTCTTCTTCTTCAGAGACACGCAGACCGATCACCAAGTCCACCAATTTGAAGGCAATGTAGGCCACGACCGCAGACCACACCACCGTCACCAGCACGCCTTGCAACTGGATCCACACCTGGCCGCCGATGGAGTACTCAGCGCCCACAGCATTGGCCACATAGTCGTACACGCCGGTACCACCCAAGGAAGGAGCCGCAAACACGCCGGTCAACAAAGCACCGACGATACCGCCCACGCCGTGCACACCAAACACGTCCAGGGAGTCATCCGCACCCAGCAGGCGCTTCAGACCGTTCACACCCCACAGGCAGGCAAAGCCGCCGATCAGGCCGATCGCAATCGATCCCATGGGGCCCACGAAACCGCAAGCAGGCGTGATGGCCACCAGGCCAGCCACTGCACCGGATGCAGCGCCCAACATGGAAGCCTTGCCGCGGGACAGGGCTTCACCGGTAATCCAGGCCAAGGTAGCAGCCGCAGTGGCCAACAAGGTGTTGATGAAGGCCAGAGCAGTCAAGCCGTTGGCTTCGAGGTTGGAGCCGGCGTTGAAGCCGAACCAGCCGAACCACAGCATGGCAGCGCCCACCATGGTCAATGTCAGGCTGTGAGGCGCCATGGGTTCCTTGCCGTAACCGATACGCTTGCCCACCACATAGGCACCGACCAGGCCGGCAACCGCTGCGTTGATGTGCACCACGGTGCCACCTGCGAAGTCCAGTGCGCCCTTGGCCCACAGGTAACCGGCAGCAGCCACCACTTTTTCCAGAGAAGCAGCGTCCGTGATCGCATCAGGGCCGGCCCAGTACCAGACCATGTGTGCCATGGGCAGGTAGCTGAAGGTGAACCAGATCACGCAGAAAGCCAACACAGCGGAGAACTTGATACGTTCCGCAAAGGCACCGACGATCAGCGCGCAAGTGATGGCCGCAAACGTCGCCTGGAAGGCCACGAAGGTGAGCTCAGGAATCACGACGCCCTTGCTGAAGGTGGCAGCCACCGAGTCAGGGGTAATGCCCTTGAGGAACAGCTTGTCAAAGGTGCCGAAGAACGCGCCATCGCCACCGAATGCCAAGGTGTATCCGTACACGGCCCACAGCACATAAATGAGTGCGGTGACCACGAACACTTGCATCAGCACGGACAGCATGTTTTTGCTACGCACCAAGCCGCCGTAGAACAGGGCCAGGCCGGGCAGGGTCATGAACAACACCAGGGCGGTGGAGATGGTCATCCAGGCGGTGTCGCCCTTGTTAGGTACGGGCGCAGGGGCTGCTGCGGGAGCGGCTTCTGCAGCCGCTGGAGCGGCAGCGGGGGCTGCGGCAGGCGCAGCAGCTTCCGGTGCGGAGGCGGTTGCCGCGGGGGCATCTGCAGCCGGCGCAGCCGTTTGGGCCAGGGCGAAGGTGCCTGCGGTCAGCAGACTCATGCCCAAGGCAATGGTGGCGAGAAGTTTTTTCATGGTCGGGCTCTCTTTCTTTTACAGCGCTTCGTTACCGGTTTCACCGGTACGGATACGCACCACTTGTTCGAGGTCGTAGACAAAAATCTTGCCGTCACCGATCTTGCCGGTGCGGGCTGCGGCTTCCACCGCTTCGATCACGCGCTCGACGAGGGCGTCGTCAATCGCGGCTTCGATCTTCACTTTGGGGAGAAAGTCCACCACGTACTCTGCACCGCGGTACAGCTCTGTGTGGCCCTTTTGGCGGCCGAAGCCTTTGACTTCGGTCACGGTAATGCCTTGTACGCCCATGCCGGACAAGGCTTCGCGCACCTCATCGAGCTTGAACGGTTTGATGATGGCCGTCACGAGTTTCATGTGTTCACCTCAGCTTGATAGTTGATGACAGAGTCCGGCCCCGGCGACGCAATGCACCAGGTTTCGGGAGCTGAATGACGTAAAGCAGAAGCCGTGCCAAGTTCTCGCGCTGCCACGCAGCGCAGATTTCCCCGCACGATTTAAGGACTTGCGATAAGATAACTGTACAAAACAACAGTACGCACGCTTGTGGTGCAAACAGGCGCCATGCACCGTGTCGTTGCGCACCTTTTTGGGAGGAACGGAAATATGAGCTTGTCTTTGGTGCAAAGCCGCGCCTTATTGGGGCTGGAAGCGGTGCAGGTCACCGTGGAAGTCCACCTTGCCAACGGGCTGCCCAGTTTCACGCTGGTGGGTTTAGCCGATGTCGAAGTCAAAGAAGCCCGCGAACGGGTGCGCTGCGCCATCCAGAACAGCGGGCTGGAGTTCCCCAATAACAAACGCATTACGGTGAATTTGGCGCCGGCTGACCTGCCCAAAGACTCGGGGCGGCTGGATTTGCCGATTGCCCTGGGCATTCTGGCTGCCAGCGGCCAAATCGACGCGGCAGCGCTGGCCGGCTTTGAGTTTGCAGGCGAGTTGTCCCTGTCCGGCGAGCTGCGGGCCGTGCGCGGCGCCTTGGCCATGGCGCTGGCCTTGCGCCGCAGCCCCACGCGCCCCCAACTGGTGCTGCCGCCGGGCAATGCCGAGGAAGCCGCGCTGGTGCCGGACTCCCGGGTCATCCGCGCGCGCCATTTGCTGGATGTGGTGCACCACTTTGCACCCGGCGGGCAGGCCAAAGATGCCGAAGGCGTGCCCCTGGAGCAAGACCCGGAAGGCTGGGTGCGGGTGGTGCCCGCGCCCCTTCAGGCCCGCGCACACCACGCCGATATGGCCGATGTCAAAGGCCAGGCCAGTGCCAAACGGGCCCTGGAAATTGCAGCGGCAGGGGGCCATAGTCTGTTGCTCGTAGGTCCGCCCGGCTCCGGCAAGTCGATGTTGGCCCAGCGCTTTGCGGGCTTGCTACCCGACATGAGCACCGACGAAGCGCTGGAGAGCGCGGCCATCGGCAGCCTGTGCGGTCGCTTTCAGATACAGCAGTGGGGCCAAAGGCCGACGTGCCACCCCCACCACTCCGCCAGCGCGGTGGCCTTGGTGGGTGGAGGCTCCCCGCCGCGACCGGGTGAAATCTCGCTGGCGCACCATGGAGTCCTCTTTTTAGATGAATTTCCAGAGTTCAGCAGGAGCGCGCTTGAGGCTTTGCGCGAGCCGTTGGAGACCGGCACCATCACCATCGCCCGGGCTGCGCGGCGGGCGGAGTTTCCGGCCCGCTTCCAGCTGGTGGCGGCCATGAACCCCTGCCCCTGTGGCTACCTCGGCTCCAGCACCAGCACCTGCCGCTGCACGCCGGACCAGGTGCTGCGCTACCAAGGCAAGCTCAGTGGCCCCTTGATGGACCGCATCGATTTGCATGTGGAAGTGCCCGCGCTACCGGCCGACGAACTGATTCAAAGCCCGCCGGGCGAAAGCAGCGCCGCCATCCGTGAGCGCAGCGTGCAAGCCCGCGAGCGGGCCATCCGGCGCCAGGGCCACCCGAACCAGACACTCAGCGGTCAAGCCATCGACCAATCGAGCGCCTTGGACCCGGCAGCGGCCAAATTTTTGCAAACCGCAGCCACCCAGCTGGGCTGGTCGGCCCGCAGCACCCACCGCACCCTGAAAATCGCCCGCACGATTGCCGACCTGGCGCAGTCCGACGCCACCCTGCTACCCCATGTGGCCGAGGCCATGCAATACCGGCGGGTGCTGCGAGCCGGTGGGTAGTACCCGCTTCAGCGCGGGGCGCAAGCACCCCATTGCCGCAACACATTTGCTACTAAATAGATAGCTGCTTGCGCATACTCCACGTGCGCTAGAGCCAGATTTATTACTTATCTGGCAGTGCAACACCCTGCTGGCGCAGATAGCCCAGCACGTCTTTACTGACCGGCCCGATGGCGCGTGCCTTTTCTGCCAACTCAGCGGCTTGGCTTAGCTGCCCCAGCGCGGCCAGAGACACCGCGCTGCCCAGCAGCCAGCGCTGCTCGGCAGGCCGGGTTTGCAGCGCCGTGGCATAAAACTGCACCGCCTCCTGATGACGCCCCAAGCGCTGTGCCGCGTTGGCGCGCACCGCCCACAGGTCGGCCTGGCCCGCCAACAGCGGCTCGACGCGACCTAACAGCTCCAACACCGCCGCAGCCCGGCCTTGGGCCAGCTCCATGCGGGCCAGCTCCCGTACCAGCGACAGTTGGACTGCCACGGGCGCCGGGGGCGATGCCCGCTCCGCCACGGAGAGCGCATCCTGCAACAAGGCCATTGCTGCATCCGCCGAGCCACCGTTGTACAAGCCCTGGGCTTGCACCAGGGCTTCGCGCGCCGCGTTCTGCTGTCGCTGCGCCTGCACGGCGGGCTCTGGCGCCACCGGGACCACGGCGGCTGGTGCAGGCGTCGCGGCTACTTTTGGCGGTACGGGCGGGGTGACACCCCAAATCGACGGCGTGAGTTGTAAGCCGGTGCGCTCTGCGGACGGCGGAGCTACCGGTGCCTTAGGCGCAACAGACGGCAGCTGCAACGGTGTCGCGGTCTTCGGAGGCGTTGATGTAGCGGGCACAGAGGCCGGGAGCGGCGCGGATGCAGGTGCAGGTGCAGGTGCAGGTGCTGGTGCTGGTGCTGGTGCTGGTGCTGGTGCTGGTGCTGGTGCTGGTGCTGGTGCTGGTGCCGCCATGGACGAGGATGCAGGCACATGCTGCGCGGCAGCACCCCCCGCTGCCACGGGGGCGGCGGACACGGGCAACTCCACCGGCCCACTGACACCCGC
The DNA here is from genome assembly GCF_005876985.1 of Rhodoferax bucti. Classification (GTDB taxonomy): domain Bacteria; phylum Pseudomonadota; class Gammaproteobacteria; order Burkholderiales; family Burkholderiaceae_C; genus Allorhodoferax; species Allorhodoferax bucti. Next base: position 990,047 of record NZ_VAHD01000001.1, on the reverse strand, counting down.
ATCTGCACTAGCACTTGCGCTGGCGGTCGTCGCTGCCGGCACAGCACTCACGGCCGGCACAGGGGGCGTGGCCACGACCGGCGCAGCTGCCACCGGCGGGGCAGTCGGCCGGGGCTGCGCTTGCAGGTACCACCAGCCCGCCGCACCCAAACCCGCGACCAAGCCCACGGCCGATAGCCCTTGCGCCACGCGCCGCAACGACCGCGTGCCCGCCACCGGTGGTGCCAGTACTGCACGCGTTCCGGCGCGCAGACCTGGCTCCAGGCTGGTGGCACGGCGCTGGTCCAGGTCGCGCAGCATTTTGTTGATCACACTCATTCGTCTACCTCTCCGGCGGTCCGGGTGCTCACGGCGGCGCGGGGGCGCCGGCCCCACAAGCCGGCCCACCACGCGCGCCACGTCCAGGCGGCGGATGGCACGCCCGGCGTGTCCCGGGCTACCCATTTCACATGCTGAGCGCTCACCCGGTGCACCCCCTCGCCATAGGCCAGCATCAGGCACTTGTGCGCCAGGATGTTGAGCAGCCGTGGCACCCCGCCACTGGCCTTGGCCAGGGCCCGTACAGCCGCCGGGGTGAACACATCGAGGTCCGTGGACTCGTCCCGCGCCGCGCGGGCCAGGCGGTGGCGCAAATAGTCGCCCTCGCTACCTTGGGCCAGGGGTCCGAGGTACTCGCTGAAGGTGATGCGTTGCAGCAGCTGCCGTATTTCCGGGCGGGCCAGCTTGCTGTCCAGATCGGGCTGGCCCAGCAGCACCAATTGCAGCAGCTTGCGTTTTTCAGTTTCCAGGTTGGACAGCAGGCGCAAGCTCTCTACCGTGCGCACCGGAATCGCCTGCGCCTCGTCGATACACACCACCACCCGCCGGTTGTGAGCCGCGTGGGTCAGCAGGCACTGCGCAATGTCAGCCAGGATCTGGTGGCGGTGCGGGGGCTGGCTGACGCTCAAGCCCAGCTCCAGGGCCAATGCCGCGAGCAAATCATCCGGACCCATGTCGGGGTTGGGGATGTAGGCGGTCACGCACTCGTCTTGCAGCGTCTTGAGCAGTTGGCGGCACAACACGGTTTTGCCACACCCCAACTCACCCACGACTTTCAAAAAGCCTTCGCCACTGCGCAAGGCCACGAGCAAGGTGTTCAGGGCGGACTGGGCACCTTCATGGGCGAAGTAAAAATCGGTATCCGGCGTGATGGAAAACGGGGCCTCACGCAGCGAAAAGTGCCCCAAATACATTACTTGGCCGGACCATCTAGCTGGATGACCCGGGCGCGGGCGGCATCCATATCGTCAATGGCGGCGCGTGCGCGGCGGCCTTGGGCTTCCCAGTCTGCGGCGGTGCGGATGATGGTGGGCTTGATCAGCACAATCACTTCCTTCTTGCGCCCCTGGCTGGCACGGTTGCCAAACAAGGCCCCCAAGCCAGGCATGCTGGTGGTACCGGGAATGCCGGAGGCATTGCGGCTGGACTCCAGCTGCATCAAGCCACCGATGGCCACGATGGCGCCGTCCTGAATACGCACCAGCGTGTCGGTTTCATTGACCGCACTGGACGCCAGCGGCAACTTGAAATTGCCCGCGCTGCCCAGGTCGATCTGCTTGGATTTTTCGGACACCGTGGTCAGGGCCGGATGCACATGCAGCGTGACATTGACGCCATCGTCAATCTGCGGCGTCACATCCAGCGAGATGCCGGAGAAAAACGGCGTCAGCGTCACTGTGGGCAGGGTGCTGGTGCTATTGGTATTGGTGGTCGTACTGGTGGAGTTGGTGCCACCGGACACATTGGTCACAAAAAACTCGTCAGTGCCGACTTTGAGCACCGCTTTTTGGTTATTGAGGGTGGCTACGCGCGGGCTGGACAGGGTTTGCACATCGCCCTGGGTTTCCAGAAAGCCCAGCACGGCGCCGAACTGGCTGGTGGCCAAGGCCAGGCCAAACAAGCCGCCGCCGGTGGCTACCGACGGGAAGGCCACCGCACCATTGATGGTGGTGGTGCCTTGCACATAAGCGTTGGTGCTGGTGACGCCGCTGCCGATGACGCCGGCCGCCGCTTGGGTGGTGCCATCGTTGCCAAAGGCGCCCCAGTTCACGCCGCTCTGGTAGCCATCGCGCAGCTCAACCTCCACCACTTTGGCCTCCAGCATCACCTGGCGCTCCACAGAGGCCTGGGTGGCTTTCAAGAACTTGTCCACCTGGCGCAACTCTTCGGGCATGGCGCGCACCGCCAGAATGCCGGCCTGCGGGCTGGCCACCACGCTGCGGCCCTCGCCATTGCCCACCAGGCTCTTGATGGCACCCGTCAGCTCGCCCCAAAAGTCGGACTTGGAGGTGGTGGAAACGCGGCTGTTTTCCGGCTGGGCCGCTCCAGAAGTGGCATTGTTGGCCGTAGTGGTGCTGCCGCCCGAGGTGGACTGCTGCAGCGCCGCGCCGGAGGACACGCGCAACTCACTGCTGCCCTGGCGCTGGGAGGTGGGGTAATTCAGCGTGAACACCCGAGTTTGCAGCGTGGGGGCGTACACCGTGATGCGCCGGCCTTCCATTTTGAAGTCGTAGCCATACACATCACGAATCGCCTCCAGCGCCTCCAACACGGTGACGCCACGCAAGGTGACCGACAGGGTGCCGCTCACATCCGGGTGCATCAGCATGCTGTAGCGGGTATCGGCCACGATGGCCAAAAACACCTCACGCGCTTGGGCGTTGTTCACCAGCAAGTCCAGCCGGGGCTCGGGTGGTGGGGCCACGGCAGGCGGCGCGGGCTCGGCCAGGGCATCGCTCACCTTGGAAGGCACCACCGCAGTGGTTTTGGGGGCCGCCGCAGGCAAATCGGCCTTGATGGCCGCACTGACATCCGGTGTGCGCAAGGAGCGATCCAAAGCACCGCAACCGCTGAGCAAGGCAGTGCCCAGGAGCGAGCACAGTGCCAACCGGGGGAAGCCCGAGTGCAAGGAGGACAGGGAGACAGAAGGGTTCATAGGTCGGGACTTTACGGTTGGGCTCCATCGCAGGGAGCCACTGTGGTCACGGCGCGATCGGTTGAGGGGGGCTGTGCCGCGCGGCTGCGCGCACGGCGGGGGGAGGAGGCGGGGCGTGCCGGGGCGCACGCCTCCGCCTGGGCCACCCGGCGCTGGATGCCGGCAAACCGGGGCACCTTGGTGACGTGCTTGCCTTCTTGCAGCCAAATTTCTGTTTCGGTGATGCGGGCCAGCGTGGCGTTGCCCACCTTTTGGCCTACCGCATACAAGCGGGTGCCGACCACCAGGTACGGTTTGCCACTCTGCACGATCACGCTGCTACCCGCAGGCAAGGGGCCGTTACCGCCACCGGCACCACCCGTCAGCCCTTCGGCCAGCGCCGGGGCGGCAGTCGGGTCGCGGTCTTGGGCCTGCGCCTGTGCAATCACGAAGATCGTCAGCACCATGGCAATCACCCGGCTCCCCAGGCTGCGCGGCATCATGGTTGCACCTCCAGCACATACACCCGCAAGGTCAGCTCGGTGCCTTGCTTGTCAGCCGACAGCTGCATGCTGCCCCAACGCAAACGGGGGAGCGCCTGCTCCAAGCTTTTAACGTACCGGGTAAGGTCGCCATACGAGCCCGCCACCTTGAGCTCTAGGCCGCGGCGCTGAATGCCGGACACAGAAGCCGGGGCCACCCCGCTGGGGTCAGCATCTGCCGCGACGGTACCAGACGACACCAAACGCAAACCCGGGCTGCGGCGCAGAAACTGCACCAGCACCGGCTCCAGTGCTTGCGCACTGGCGGCGTCGGGGGCCAACAAGGCCATTTGGGCGCGCAAGTTTTCAATACGGTTTTGCGACTCCGCAATCTCGGCCTGCAGCGCCACACTCGCATCCACCGGCGCGGGCACAGCGGCCAACTCGGCCCGCAAACGCCGCACTTCCGCGCTCTGGGTCGTGAAGCGCTGCTGCGCCAACTTATAGGCCGCCTGTGCTGGCGTGAGCCACAGCACATCTGCAATAGCCAGCACGACCACCAACAGCGAGACGAACAAAAACACCCGCTCGCGCAAGCTCAGCGCATTGATGCGCGCGGACTGGACCAACCACCACGCCTTCATGGCTTGCCCCCCGCTGCCGCATCCAATACCGGCGCAACCTGGGCACTCACCAGAGTGAACGACCAGGCCTCACGCCCGGGTGCGGTGCCACCGCCGGGGTTGGCAGCTGCGGTCTGGGGCGTCGCATTCGCAGCGGACGGATTTTGCAAGGTCGTGCTTTGTACCTTGACGGTGGCCAGACGCAGCCCCTGCATAAGTGGGCTGACCGACAGGCGGGCCACCCAGTCATTGAGCGCAGAGGGCTCCAGGGTAAAACCATCGACTTCCATGCGGGCGCTGTCCGCCTTGACGCTGGTAACCCAGACCTCCGGCGGAATGCTGCGCGCGACCAAGGCCAGGCGGTCAGAGTGGCCGTAGCCTGGTACCAGCACGCCTTGCTGGAGGGCGCTCAGCATCCGCTCTTTGGCCTCCACCTCGGTGCGGCGGGCTTGCGCTTCTTTGACCAGTTCCGGCGAGGGTGGCTGTGCCATGGCTTTGCTGCGGTCAATGGCTGCCTGCAGGGTCTGCATTTCCAGGGTTTGGGTTTGTGTGGCACTGGCAAAGCCTTGCGCAGCACGCTCCAGATTCCACACCCAGGCTGCGCACAGGCAGCCGCCCAGCACCACAAACACCCCCAGCGCCACAGCCATGGTGTCGGCAGAAAACTGCTGCCGCGGTTTTTGCAGGGTCAGGGCGCAAAGATTGATTTGTTGGGGCATGGTGAGCGGGCCTCAGGCGGTGCGGTGCTCGGTACGCAGCAACACGCCCAACAAGGGCAGGCAATAGGGCTGATCGGCGGGGCTGACGGCGCTCCAACCGGGAAAGGCAGTGTCCCATGCAATGGGCTGCACGCGTTGGCCCGTGTCCCGCTGCAGCCAGTCTGCCAACTCGGCACTGCGCTCGCCGGCAAACACGTGCAAGCCGGCCAAAGGCAGGTTAGACCAGGTGCGGTCCCACAGGTCGATGGAGCGCTGCACTTCCACCAGCAAACGCTGCGCGCGGTCAATATCGGATTGCTCGGGGCTGGCCGTGGCCGCGCCGGTGGTGGTGAACGCCGCAGCGCCATAGGCACCGCCGCCATAGTCCGGCACATACTCTTCCACCGGCGTATAGGCATCTACGGGCGCTTGTTCGGCGGTGGCCACAGCAGTCCAGGTCATAGCCATAAAGCCATCGGGCAGGTCCAGGCGGCGGCTGTAAAACAGCTCGCCACCGGCACTGATGGTGAGCAGCGCCTGGCGGCCCTCGGCCAGAACGAGGCAGGCATTGGCCCGCTCGGGCTCTGCCATGGTTTGCAGGTTACGCTGGGCCATGTCTTGCACATCAATCAACCGCACATCCCACTGCATGGCATGGGCCAGGTCCATGGCATCGCGCACCACGGCGTTGTTGGCTGCCACTACGAAAAGCTGCGATGCAGCGCGGCCTTGGCCATCTCCCACACGGAGCACATCGATGGTGAGATCGTCCAGATGGACATCCACCATTTCTTTGATCTGGTAACGGGCTGCCGAACGGAGTTCCTCGGGGGCGACCGCAGGAGCCTCAATCTGCAGCAATTGGTACTGCTCGGGTTTAAGCATGAACTTCGCGTGCACCCCCTTCAGCCCCAGGGCTTGAAGCCGGCGGACAAAGTCTTCGCGGGAGTCACTGCCTTGCACCTCTACCCCGGCACGGATGATCTTGAAATCGTTGCCAGCACGCTTCGCATGCACATACGACATGGCCTGGCCGGACCAGGAAACGACCAAGCGTTCACCGGAAGCATTACGTTGCCAAGGCCAACGCATACTCAATGGGCTCCAGGCAGGCTGAGGTGTGATGGGCGCGTCGCTTCAATCATGAATCTACTGAATCTCCAATCGGCTTGCTCTCATTTTAATAGCTGCTTGCGCAATCATGACATCGATTGGACGGGGTTTTTCAGGAGAATTGATGAATTCCGGCATTCAGTAGTTTTCACGGAGATAAATCAGCGGGCTTTTGTAGACCCCAAAGGTGGCTCTGGCCGTCGGGTTGCTGCCGAACCACGGCAAGTTGGCTGCGGTGGCATTGCTCTCCGTGGTCGAAACACAGGTTTTGCCAGTCGCGGTGGCAGACACGTTCAAGGTCAACAACACGCTGCCGCTGTTGCCGGCACCCGGCTTAGACAGCACCAGACCGGGCGAAAGCAGTTTGCCTCCGTTCAAGGTCTGGTTCGTGGTGGGGCTGATTTGCGTCTCACAGGCGGCCAAGCCCGTGGGCAAGTTGGACACATAGTTCGACATGATGACGCTGGAGAGGTTGAGCGTGGTGCAGCTGTCCAAGGTGTTGGTAACGTAAAAGCTGCCGTTCCAATACCGCGCCTCCAACGGCACCGGCAAAGCCAACAGCTCCGAGCCATAGGTATTGAACAAGCGCATTTGCCCGTAACGGACGCGGGTGGTGTTGGTTTCGTTGGTCGCGCTCAGGAAGGTGGCGCCATCGGGATCGCTGATGGCAGCTTTGAGCTTGAAGCTGTCATACGGCCCATCGGGCGACGCCAGTTTACTGAAGGCGTAGGTGTCATTGATAAGCATTTGCCCGGCGCTCCACAAGGCGGTGTTGGGCATGGCCGGAAAAGCCGGGCTGCCTAGGCGGGACACTGCCACCGCAGTTCCACCGTTATCCCCACTGATGGTGACAGGCGCCAAGCGGCTGTAGCCACTGGTATAGCGGCTCAGCACCGGATCGCTGGCAGAGGCCGCGCCCCCCGTGGTGGCATGGGCCTTGAGCGTGAGTACGACCCCCAGTGCATCCTGATCCATATAGGTGAAACCACCGGCTGCACAGCTCGCCGTCAGTGCCCCTGAAAACGAATAGTGGCTGGGGTACCAGCGGCCGAATTTGGCCGTGGCCGGACTGCCGATGTTGCAGCCGTACTTGCCGCCGCTCAAGGTGTTGGAGGTGCTGCCGGTCACACAACCGTTGTTGGATTGGTCAATAGCGGTAAAGCTGCTGTCCACCACCGTATCCGCAGGAAACTGGATGTTGCCCACGTCCTGGTAGGTGAACGAGGTGCCGGTCGCACCGGTGCCAGTACCCGCCGAAAAGCTGCCGCTCAGGGTATTTGCGGCGATAGTCACGCCGTTATGGTCCAGAACCTTGGTGCTGTCGATGGTAGGGGTGCCAGTGTAGCCCGCCGTCACACCCGCTGCTGCCGTCAAGGTAAACGCTGTACCGGCCTTGGCAGCCGGCGTGCCTGTGAGGGCCGTGTTGCTCATCGCAGGAGCCGTCACTGTGAACTGCTGAGGACGCACGGAAAACTGGTCTGTCGAGCATGCAGGTGAAACCGCGGTGAATGCCGAGCAGGTGCTGCTGGTGCACTCTTTCACGCGGCAGATGAGCTTGGCCCGTGCCGACGGAACGGTGAAGTTTGGGGTCTTGGTGCGCCCTGCCGCACCTGAAAAGGTACCGGAAGCAAACGTGACAATCTGGCTTGCTACAGGGCTGCTGTAAGCACTGCAAGAGGCCGCAGGCGAGGTGTTGTCAAACAACTCGGCCAACACATACTTGGAATTAGCGCCAGCCGCGACGTAGTTGCTCTCCAGGGTTCCGTCCGACTTCAAGGCCGCAATATCGAAGGTGAAGTTGGTCGCTGCCAACTTGGTATACAGAGGCCTTACTGTCGAACTGGTGGTTGCCACCCAGGGCACATTGGTGCCGGTTTCCAAACAATCAAAGGCGGCGGCGGCGGTCGAACTTCCGGGGTCCGTCACATAGGTGGCGCAAACACTCAGATTCGTCAGTTCATGGATGTTGGTGCTTCCCCCGGTGCCCCCCGTCAGAGACAACAACAGGTTGGTGGGAACTGCCGCCTGCCCACTGTTGGTGCCCAACACGTCAAACTTGGGGATGAGCGTCGTGAAACTATTGCCGGTGGCCGTGGTGTCGCGCTCCAGGGTCACGTAGGCATTGACGTTGTTGGAGTTGTCGATGGTGATGCGGAACCGCTGCACCGTGCTGGAGGTGCTGGACCTATTCCAAATGACTGGGCTGACCGTGCCGGTATTGGCCAGTAGCTTGTAGCCCGTTGTTCCCGAGCCCGAGCCGCGCACCGCCACGCTGTTAGGGTAAAAACCGGCCGATGTGTTGGCGCCCGTCGGCGCCGTCCAGCCCGAAGGGTAGGTTTGCCTGTTTTGGTTGGTGTTGGGAAAGTTGCCGTATTCATCAATACCAACCCCCAGCCATCCACCGGAAAACCCGGCCGTGCTGTCACTCTGCGCATACCCCAGCGACCCGCCGGCCCCTCCCGGTGCAGGTGATATGCCGGCATCCGAAAAAACCACCACCACACCATCCGCCCCGGTACCGTTATATACGGAATAGTCAAATTGCACGACCACTTTATTGCCGGCAGCGGGAAACCATTTTTTCAACTGCACCATAGTGGCTTCACTCCCGCGGGCGTCGGTCAGGCGAAGGCGGTTTTGGCTGCCAACGGTGACCACCTGAGGTGTAAACGAGCCTGACAAGGTCAAGGCGTTCCAGAGTGAGGTGTCCAGCGTACCGGTCGAAAAATTGTCCGTGATGCAGGTTTGCGATGGCGCGCACGCAGCCGGCATGGCCAGGCTGGTGTTGTTGGTCACGCAACTATTGCCGCAACTCGAACCGCAGCAAACGCTATTGATGCTGGCTCTGTAATTCAGCGTAATGGCGGCCGAGCCCGTGGACTTGACACATGCGCCTGCCACCGTTTCGTTGTCCATCAGGATGGTGCCGGAGGAGCTGGTGACAGAGCCCGTGACTTGTGCGCGGTATTGCACGTTGATAGCCCCGGTGCCGCCGGATATAGAGCCATTGATTACCGATTCGTTTTCAATGGTGATGGCACCGGTAGTGGTCACCGAGCCATTGATCTGGGATTTGTACTTGATGCTGATCGCACCGCCCGAACTGCTGGACACCCCGCCGGAAATCACCGCCTCGTTGCCCAGAGTGATAGACCCGGTGCTGGAGGAAACGTTGCCACCTGCCGTCGTTTTGTACCCCAAAACAATATTGCCTGACGTCGCGGTAACCGTACCGCCAAACACCACATTGCCCCCGGAATCATTAACGGATCCAGCCTGCACGTTGGCATTGACGTTCGCCTGATAGGCAGTCGTAAAACTCCCGGTCACGACAAAGGAAACATTCGATGCCGTGCCCGATTTATTGATTTCAGCGTTGTCGGTAGAGACGTTGCCGTTGACTGTCACGGTGGCAGGCAACTGCGAGCTGAATACCAGTTTGTCTCCGTTCGCCAATGTGAGTCCAGTGCAGGTGTAACTAGGGCCGGAGCCAGTGCATGTGGACGGCAGGGCGCCCGGAAATGTGTAGTTGGCCGCGAATGCAGCACCGGACATCAGCACACCGCCCAAGACAGCCCCCAATACGCACACGACAAACCGGAATGCGACAGTGCGAAGTACGGCGCCAGGCAACATAGTTACATCTCCAAGGAAGCGCTCACACTGCGCTCTACATAGTTATTTGTGCCCGCCGTGCCCAGACTGGCGCGGGACTCCAAGCGGTAAATCAGCACGGTGTTCGCCCCGTCCACATAACTCGACGGGGTGCAGGTAACGTTGACCGTAAAGCCATCCACCGTCGTGGGCGTACCGGCGGGGCACCCCGGTGTTGCCACAATCTTGGCCACCGCCCACGCCAAGCCGGCACGCGCCGCCCAATAGGCCCGCGAGCCCTGCAAGTCTTGCGCCGCCGTCAATTGCTGGGTGTTGGAAAACGTCAGCATGAAGCCGCCCAGCGCCGCCAACAGCACCACCAGAAAAATGGCGGCAATGGCGGCAAAGCCGTGTTGGGGTGATGTGCGCACGCTCATGGGGTGTTGTTCACATTGATCTGGTGGTACAAGCTCACGGTTTCGCCATCTCCGGTGCCGTTGCCCAAGCTGATTGCCATCTGCACCAAGCCGTTGCGCTGCAAATCGTTGCCGTTGTAGGTGAACGCACAGGACGTGAGGTTGGACACCAGCACCGGCGCGGCGCTCAGCGTCGTTGCAGTACCGCAGTAGCTGGTGGCGCTGCTGGTGAACAACGCTCCGGTGCCGGTGGTGAGCCCCGGTGTTACCAGGCGGCGCAAAGTCGTGCCGTTACAGACATAGGCGACCACATTTTCTTCCACCGGAATCACATGAAAACGCTTGCTCCCCGACTCCAGGGGAAACTGCTTGGGCGTTGTGAAACTGATGGTGCTTTCTTCGCTACCGCTGGTGGTGTCTGCGACCACGGTGCTGACACGGGCCACGTTGTCGCCGTTGTAGGCAGTGGCGCCAGTGATGCCAAGGTTGTAGACGGCAATCAGGTCATTGGATTTGATTTGCTGGTCAGCGCTCCAATCCGCATTGCGACCCAGCATATTGAAGCCGCTTTCGGCAATGGCAAAGTTCATACCTTTGCCATCACCGGAAGTGCGGTCTTGCTCGCGGTAGCGCCCGCCCGTGCGGGTGGGGATGAACTCCAGGCAGGTGCCTGCAGCATTGACCCGAAGACTGTTGGGCAAGGCTTTGCGGATATCGCGGGACATGCGGCGCACCGCCGTATCGGCCACATCACTCATGGCGGCGCGGCGCCCACTGGCAAAGTACGCATCGATAGGCGCCCGCATGAACACCGCCACCACCCCGCCAATCACACCGAGGATGACAATCACCATCACCAGCTCCACCAAGGTGAAGCCGCGCTGCCGACTGTATGAATGGGACTGATGCGCCATAGTCAATAGTTGGTCCGGTAGCCGGTGAGGGTGATGGACTCGGCGCCCCGGGTCACGGTCACGGTGACTTTTTTGGCCGTCAGGCCCGGCAGGGTGGTGGTGTCGTCCACCACGCCAATGGCGATGGTGTAACCCGACAAGGCCGGGGGCAGGCTGAACGCGGCCTGAGTTTGGTTTTTGTAGTCGTCCACGTTGTCCCAATCGCTGCGGCCGGTTTCGCCCACATTGGTGCTGTCCGGATCAGCATAGGCTTTTTGCAGCACCTCTTCCAACACCGACTCTGCCAGGGCAATCGCCTGCTTGCGCACCATCGGGTCGGCACTGGACTTCACGGTAGTGTTCATCACCAGCAAAATGCCCGCCAGCCCCACTGCCACGATCACGATGAAGATGATCAGCTCGATCAACGTAAATCCACGTTGCGAGGGCTTATTCATGGACATAGCCCGTCCCCGTCTCAATGGTGATGCTGCGCGACACATTGGCCACCTGTAGCACCTGCGTAGCCGCTTGCGCCGGCGTGGCGGCAGTCGTCACCGGTTGGCCTAGAGCGTCGAAATTGAAGTTACTCAGCGTGCTGCTGAACGCCACCCCACTGCGTGCACTGAGTGCCGCCTCGCCATTCGGCCCCGGTAACGTAGCCGCGCAGGTATTGCTGGCGGCGGCAGACGCCATGCTCAGGCTGATACCGTTGCTGCTCAGCGTCACACACACCGTACGGCGCTGGGCGATGGCGGTCTTCTGGGCGTAGCGCAGGTAGGCCAGCGATTGGTCGTGAAATCCGCGGGCATAAAAATCACCGGTGTTGATCATGCGGGGGACCGCATACACCGCCAAAATGCCCAACAGCACCAGCACCATCACCAGCTCGATCAAGGTGAATCCGCACTGCGGCCGACCTGGAGCGGCCACCCAGGGCAATCGGGCACGTTGAGCCAGCGAAGATGAAGGCATGGATGGTTTACAGTTGCTACGCTTTTAGGAGCTTGTGGCGCACTGTTGACGAGCGCCAGAGCCCTATTTAACCACTAAACAGCTGCTACGTTCCGCCTGTGCGGTGTGGCAGCACGTCACACCGCACCATGCTTGCCACACCCGATCACAAGACCCTCCTCAAGGCCTACAAGTTCCCGGCCGCAGCATGGTGTTTGGCCGTCACCTTGTTGCTGGTGCCCGTGGCCGGTATTCCGGGGGAATGGGTGTTGCAAGACACCCTCAAATCCACCATATTGGTGTTGGGCACCCTGTTGGCCGCAGTGGTGTTGCTGACGCAAGGTCTCCACTCGGGCCGTGGCAACATGTTGCCGGCCTTGCGCTGGCATGGCGTGCTGGCATTTCCACTGGTGCTATGCGTGTATGCATTGGGCAGCATGGTGTGGTCGCACACCTACCTGGCCGCCGCAGAGGCCTGCCGCTGGGCCGCACTGGGCGTACTCATGGCGCTGGGCCTACAAATACTGCGGCGAGCCACCATGCCCCTGCTCGTGTGGGCGATCCACTGGGGAGCGGTGGGGGCCAGCGCCTGGGCGGCCGCCCAGTTTTGGGACGGGCTGGACTGGTTTCCGCAAGCGGCTGCACCTGCATCCACCTTTGTGAACCGCAACTTCTTCGCGGAGTACCTCGTCTGCACCCTGCCCTTCTCGGCCTACGCCTTCGCGCAACTGCGGCAAGCGCCTTGGCGTCCGCTCGTGGCACTGTCCATCGCCTTCAACCTCGTCGCACTGATGATGACCGGCACCCGCTCCGCCTTGGCGGCCTTGCTGCTCATCGGGCCGCTGCTGGTGTACGCCCTGTGGCGCTACCGCCGCGCGTTGGCTTGGGCCCAATGGAGCCGGGGCTCACGCTGGTTGGCAGGCTGCACCTTGGCAGCGGGTGTGCTGAGTTTGGGCGTGCTGCCCACGACCCAGCAAGACCTGATCGCAGAGGGCAATGGCAGCACCGCACTGCAACGCAGCTTTTTGCGGGCCGGCTCCGTCATGAAAAGTCAGGAGTACACCGTGGGCTCGTTCTCGGTGCGGGCCAGCATGTGGAAGTCCACTGCCCGCATGGTGATAGACAACCCATGGACCGGCGTGGGCGCTGGCGCCTGGGAAGTGCACATCCCCCGCTACCAAGGCTGGAACAACTCGGTGGAAACCGACTTTTACGCCCACAACGAACTGCTGCAACTGCTGGGCGAATACGGGCTGCCCGTGGGCGGCGGCGTACTGGCGGTGCTACTGGCCTACCTGCTGTGGAGCGCACAAACGACCTGGCGCATGCCCGTCCACGGACGTGCAGGACACGACGCCGCGCTGCGTGCCGTAGCCCTGTGCAGCCTCTTGGCACTGCTGGTGGTGAGCAACGCTGGCTTCCCTTGGCGACTGGCCAGCACCGGGGCGCTCATGATGGTGTCGCTGGCGCTGTTGGCATCCGGCTCGACGCGAACCTTGGTGGTGTCGCGGCGCACGGTTCAAGGGCTACTGGCAATAAGCGTGCTAACCTTTTGCGGCGCAGCCATCGTGAGCGCGCAGGCCATGCGTGCAGAGAGCAATATTGTGGGCAGTGTGCAGCTACTCAACCAACTGGTGCTCCACCCGGACATGCCTGTACCCGATCGCCAAACTCTACAGGACCGGGCCTTTGCGCGACTGCAAGAAGGCGTACGCATCAACCCCCACTACCGCAAGCTCACCGCCTTGGCGGCTGACCAGTTTGCCGCCACCGGCAACCTGGAAGCCGCGCTCTGGGCCCAGGACTCGGTGGGCGCCTCGCGCCCCTATATCCCGGATGTGCAAGCCAACCGGGTGCTGCTGCACTCCAGCCTGCAGCATCCGCAAGCTGCGCGAGAGGCATGGGAGGCCCTGGCCGCGCTGCAGCCTGATGCCCCGCGTACCCGCGCTTTAGACATCCTGTTGCTGCGCCGTAGCGGAAAGGATGCCGACGCTGCCCACCGACTCCTCAGCTACTTCAATCAAGGCATTCACGACTACGACTTGCTGCGTTTTGCCATAGCGATCGGCGTGGAGACGCACGACCAAGCCCTTGCCATCCAGGCCTACCGCCTATGGGTCGCAGGCTGGCCCACTGAAGCGGAAATGCAAGCAGAAGCCTTGGCCCTTGCGCCCCCAGCGTGGCGCATGGAGATGCAGCAGCACTAGGCAAAACAAAAGCCAGTGAGGTTGCCCTCACTGGCTTGGTATTCAGACACAGACGGCTCAAGCCGTCCGTCATTTAAGGAACAGCGATTGCTGTAAAAGAGGCAGTCACTGCCGAGCCACTAGTGGGCGTCAATGTCAATGTGCAGGTATTTGAGGCTCCAGCGACTGCATTTGCACCTGCAAATGCAGTCGCATCAGCCGAATACGTACCGCCACTAGTAGGGTAAGTGCCACCCTGCAGCGTTGCTTTTGCAGCATCGCAAGAATTAACAACCACACGTCCGCCAGAAGTGCCTTTTGCTGCATAAGTCGCGTAGTTGATAGCCGAGCCAGAGGACAAAGCACCTGCAACGCCTTGCGTAGACGCCGCACGCGCATCCGACGACAAATCCACAAACTTCGGAATCGCCACGGCGGCCAAAATGCCCAGAATCACGATGACCATGACCAGCTCGATCAGGGTAAAGCCACGTTGCACTTGTTTCATGTTGTCCACCTTTCAAGGAAATTGTGTATCCGGTACCCAGCGCTCTCAACGCCTGACCCACCGGCTATCTGCGACTAATTCTAGGCCAATGACGTATTGTTGTGCATGAGCTTTACGCGGCAAGTACACGACTTTTCATGCTTTTTCGCAAAGTTTGCGCGTTTTACGACAGCCGCCACCGCTACTCCAGAGGCACTCCACTCCAGACATACGGTTGCAAAGGACGCAGCTGGGGAGCGGCCCCCGTGAGCTCCACCACAAACCACACCGCTTGCGCGCCAGCCGGGGCGTCCAGCACCGCAACATCCTGGGGTTTATAGCCCACACAGCCACAGCGCTTGTCGAACACCCAGCTACCGCCCGCCACCTCTTGCAAGAGAGCCGCAGGCACTTCGCCCGCGTAATTCACGCTGGCCTGCTGCAACAAGGCAAACGGATTGGGTGGGGTCGTGGCCTGCGCAACCGGTACCACCGTTTTTTTGGCCGCAGGCAACATGCCCCGCACATAGTCCAGCACCAGGGCGGTGCGCAGCGCCCCCAGCGTGCTTTGCACCGCCGCCCGCTCGGATTGGGCACGCACCTGCTGACCATAGCGCCACAGCACGCCGGTCACCAGCGCGATACACACCGCCAGCACGCCCCACTCCACCCAGCGGCTGCTCCAGAACGGGCGCGGACTGGCGGGTATGGAAGCGGTAGCCACCGCTTAACCCCCGCCCTTGCCCATGGCGGCCTGACCCATGTTCCACAAGGGTAGAAACACGCCGAGCGCCAACAACAAAACCAGCACACCAATGATGGCCAACAAAATCGGCTCAATGGCTGCGGACAAGCCTTTGATGCTGTAGTCCGTCTCGCGCTCGTACATGGCGGCAATTTCGAACAACAGGTTGTCCAGCTCGCCGGTTTCCTCGCCCACATTGATCATTTGTAGCACCACCGGTGTGAACACACCGGTCGCCGCCGCGCAGCGCGAAATGCTTTCGCCGCGCTCGATACCATCGCGCATCTGCTCGATACGGGCGCCGATGAAGGCGTTGTCCACCGTCTGCGCGACCACCGTCAAGGCCTGGACCAGCGGCACCCCACTCTGGCTGGACAAGGCAAAGCTGCGGGCAAACCGGGCCAAGGTGGCCTTGCGGATGATGTCGCCCACAATCGGCAGCTTGAGCTTGCGCGAGTCCCAGCGGTAGCGCCCATCCGGTGTGCGCAGGTAAGCCCGTATCGCCACCACCGCCCCGGCGGTGACCGCCAGCAGCATGGGCCACCAGTTAATCATCCAATTGGAGAACCCGAGCAAGCCACGTGTGATGAGCGGCAGCTCGCTGTTGAAGCCGGCAAACACCTTGGCAAACACCGGAATCACAAAGATGTTGAGAATCACGATGGCCGCTGCCATGGCCATCATCACAAAACTGGGGTAGCGCATGGCCTGCTTGATGCGCTCGCGCACATCGCGCTCAAACTCCATGTGCTCGTTGAGGCGCAAAAACACCTCGGTGAGCCGCCCGGTCATCTCGCCCACGCGGATCATGGCGATATAGAAATTGCCGAACAAAGCCGCATGGCGGGCAAGCGCAGCAGACAATTCGCGCCCTTGATCCAGGCTGGCGCGTATGTCTTTGAGCAGCTCCACCATGGCCGGCTTGGTGGCTGATGCCTCCAGCCCCGCAAAGGCCCGCAGAATAGGCACTCCCGCTTTGTTGAGGGTGTACATCTGGCGGGAGAAGATCAGCAAATCCTCCACATCCACCGGGCGGCGGGTCAAAAAGGCCAGAGGGTCTTTTTTCTCTTTGCTCTCCGCCACTTTGGCCAGCGCAATATGCACCGGTGCCACGCCAATAGACAGCAGCTGGTCGGCCACGCCGCCTTCGGTCATGGCTTCCAGCTGGCCGCTGACGGCCTCGCCCCGGTTATTACGGCCGCGCCAGTCGTAAACAGCCATCGTCAGCCCACCAAGGCCACGTCGTCATCGGCATCGAAGCCGATACGCAAGGCCTCGGCCAGCGAGGTTTTGCCGGCCCGCACCAGCTGCAGCGCATGAAACGCCATGGTGTGGCCTTTCATACGCTCCCGCGCAGTGCGCAAAAAGCCGGCCGGGTCGCTGTGCGAAGCCGCATGGGTGAGGGCGGCGTCCATCTCCAGCAACTCGTACACCCCCTGGCGACCGAAGTAGCCGGTGCCGTTGCAGTGCGAGCAACCCAGACCCCGCTTGGGCTGCACCGTGTCGCCGGGCTCCAGCATGGACTCCAGCCACGACTGCTCTTGCGGCGTGGGGTTGTGCGGTGCCAGGCATTCCGGGCAATTGAGACGCAGCAAGCGCTGGGCAATCACCGCCTGCAGCGAGGTGGCCACCATGAACGGCGGCACGCCCATGTCGAGCAAGCGAAACGGCGTGCTGATGGCATCGCGTGTGTGCAAGGTAGAAAGCACCAAGTGGCCGGTAATAGCGGCGCGCAGGCCGATTTCGGCCGTTTCAGCATCGCGCATTTCGCCGACCAGGATCACGTCCGGGTCTTGCCGCAGGCAGGCGCGTAGCACGCGGGAGAAGGTGAGCTCAATCTTGTCATTCACCTGCACCTGCGTGATGGCGGGCAGGCGGTATTCCACCGGGTCTTCCACCGTGATCACCTTGAGCTCCGCCGCATTGATTTCGGCCAGCGCGGCATACAGCGTGGTGGTTTTGCCGGAGCCGGTGGGGCCGGTGACCAGCACCATGCCGGAGGAGCGGGACAGCACTTCGCGGAAGCGCTTGAGCATCTCGGGCGGCATGCCGATGGTGTCGAGGCGGCGCATGCCGGCGCCTTGGTTCAACAGACGCATCACGGCCGATTCGCCGTAGGTGGTCGGCAGTGTGGACAAGCGCACGTCAATCGTGTTGTCTTTCAGGCGCACGCTGAAGCGGCCGTCCTGCGGCAAGCGCTTTTCTGAAATATCCAGCCCCGCCATCAGCTTGAGGCGCTGGGCCAGCGCACCGCCGATGCGCTTGTCAGCCTGCGTTTGGGTTTGCAGCACACCGTCCACCCGCACACGGATTTGCAAAAAGCCCTCTTGCGGTTCGATGTGCACGTCAGATGCGCCGACTTGTATGGCGTCCTCAAACAAAGACTGAAGCAAGCGCACCACGGGCGCGCCCTCCAGGCCTACGCTGGCGGTGAGTTCGCCGAAGTCCACCGCATCGCCCAGGTCTTTCTCCAGGGCACGGGCCAGGCCACTGATTTCTTCGGTGCGGCGGTACAGGCGGTCAAACGCCAACGCCAACTGGCTCTCGGGCACGGCAGCAATGCCAATGTTGCGCTTGAGCAGGCGAGTCAGCTCGTCGTAGGCGAACAAATCCAGCGGGTCGGCCAGCGCCACCAGCAGGGTGTCGCCCCTGTCTTCCAGCACCAGCGCCTTGAAGCGGCGGGCGGCCGCCTCGGGCAGCAGCTTGATCACATCGGCACGGAAAGGGAATGTCTTGAGGTTGACGAACGGAATCCGCAGCTGCCGCGCCAGGCCGTTGGCCAGCAGCTCCTCGGTAATGACGCCGGTTTCAATCAGCAGGCGCCCCACCTTTTTGCCGGTGGTGCGCTGCAAGTCCAGGGTTTGCTGCAGTTGCTCTTGCGAGATCAGCTTTTGCTGAACCAGCACATCGCCCAAACGCAGTTTCTCAGGGCGGCCCGAAGGGGGCCGATGGGCGTCCGGCGCACCGGGCGCTGCCGTTGCCATGTTCATGCGCTATTCCTTTTGCGGTTTGCAAAAATAATAGCACGGGGGCCTTTCAGGTTGTGCTGTTGGCCACTGCCGGCGCACGCTCCGCGGCCGATGGCGCATTCGCGGGGGTGATGCGGTTGCCCTCCACCGTGACATGCTGACCCACACTGGCAGCGGTGGCTTGCTCGATGGAGCGCAAGCTGCCGTCTTCCATGCGCACATCCACCAGGTACACCGTGTCTTTTTTCAGGCGCTTTTCCACCGTGTTGCCTGCCCAGCCGCCCCCGAGCACGCCCGCAATCGTGGCCAAGGCCTTGCCATCGCCGCCACCGAACTGGTTGCCCACCAGCCCACCCAGCACCGCACCGGCCACGGCGCCCGCACCGCTGGGGTTGGCGCTTTCGCGCTGCACCGGGGTGACAGCCTCCACCACGCCGCAGTGGGTGCACACCACCTTGGCAGGCAGGCGCACCGGGGCCGGCAAAGTGGCAGGAGTGGCCAGCACGGACTCGTTCGCCGCCACCTGTACGCCGGTAGCGGGCGCTGCGGCGGGATGCGACGGCTTCACTGCTGCCACCGTCCCATCCGAATTTGCTATTGTTTTAGGAGCTACTTGCGCATGTTTGACGGGCGCCACAGGCACTTTTTGCTCCGATTTGGCCGCAACGACCGGCTTGACCGCGGTTTGCGCTGGGGCTGCAGTGGATTTTTCCATCAACTCGATCGCCGGAGCGGACGCAGCAGGCGCTGGCGCGCTGACGGCTACTACCTCCAACGGCGCTTCCGCCTGTGCCGTGTTGCTCTGCTGATGCAACACCACCGCCCCCAAGGCCAAAGTGCTGGCCCCAAGTGCGCCTACGGCCGCCCATAAAAACTTATTGCCGGCCGCCACGGTGGCGCCGGATGTGGATAAAGCAGTCGACATACATCTCCTTCAGACGTTCAAACCGGTGCCACGAAGGCACCCGCTGTAGAGCTAACGCTCCATGGGGTCTGAAGGTACACAGCCCATCCGGCTGGCAGGTATCTCTTTTGTAACGCTGGGTAAAGCTGTCCCCGCGCACACAGTGCACGCACACGGCACCCGGCCGCCGGGGCCGCGTACCGCGTTTTGCTTACAAATTGGGCGCCAGCAAGCGCTCCAAGGCAGCCCGCTCCAGCTGGCGGCGCTCTGCCAGCGCCTGCACCTGGTCTTCGCCGATCTTGCCGACGTTGAAGTACGCAGCGTCTGGATGGCCAATGTAAAAGCCGCTCACGCTGGCAGCGGGTGTCATGGCCAGGCTCTCGGTCACCGCCATGCCGATTTCATCGCACTGCAGCAGCGCAAACATGTCGTGCTTGACGCTATGGTCCGGGCAGGCCGGGTAGCCGGGGGCGGGGCGTATGCCCTGGTACTTCTCGCCGATCAGCTCCTCGTTGCTCAAGGTTTCGCCCGCGGCGTAACCCCACAGGTCGGTACGCACCTTTTTGTGCAGGCATTCGGCAAAGGCTTCAGCCAGCCGGTCGGCAATCGACTTGAGCATGATGGCGTTGTAGTCGTCATGCAGGGCCTCAAAGGCCTCGGCCCGCTTGTCCGCACCAATGCCCGCGGTCACGGCAAACATACCCGCGTAGTCCGGCTTGACGCCTGCGGGCGCCACAAAGTCGGCCAGGCAGCGGCTGGGACGCATCACGCCATCAATCTCCTGCTTCTCGGTTTGCTGGCGCAAGCCGTACCAGGTGAGGGCCACGTCGCTGCGGCTCTCATCGGTGTAGAAAGCAATGTCGTCGTCATTCACCGTATTGGCCGGGTACAGCGCCACCACCGCATTGGCAGTGAGCCAGCGGCCATCGATGATTTTTTTCAACAGCGCCTGGCCATCGGCCAAGACCTTGCGCGCCTGCTCGCCCACCACCTCGTCTTGCAGGATGGCCGGGTAGGGGCCCGCCAGATCCCAGGTCTGGAAGAAGGGGCCCCAGTCGATGTACTGAGCCAGCTCACTCAGATCGAAGTTTTTGAACACACGCCGGCCGATGAACTTCGGGCTAGTGGGCTGGTACTGCGCCCAGTCGATAGGAGTCTTGTTGGCGCGCGCCTTCGCCAAGGGCCACAGCGGTGTTTGCTTTTTGTTGGCGTGCTGGTGGCGCACCTTGTCATAGTCGGCATTCAGCTCGGCGATGTACGCGGCGGCGCTATCGCTGAGCAAGCCCTGGGCCACGCTCACGCTGCGCGAGGCATCAGGCACATAGACCACCGGGCCTTCGTAGTTGGGCGCAATCTTCACCGCCGTGTGCACCCGGCTGCAGGTGGCGCCACCGATCAGCAGTGGCGTGTTGCGGCTGCGGAAGTACTCGTCCTTCTGCATCTCACCTGCCACATACTGCATTTCTTCGAGGCTGGGAGTGATCAGGCCGGAGAGGCCGATGATGTCTGCGCCCTCTTCCTTGGCCTTGGCCAATATCTCGTGGCAAGGCACCATCACACCCATGTTGACCACGTCAAAGTTGTTGCACTGGAGCACCACGGTGACGATGTTTTTGCCAATGTCATGCACGTCGCCCTTGACGGTCGCAATCACGATCTTGCCCTTGGCCTTGGCCTCGCCACCGGCTTCCACCATGGCGAGCTTTTCAGCCTCAATGTAGGGCAGCAGGTGCGCCACCGCGCTCTTCATCACGCGGGCACTCTTCACCACTTGCGGCAGGAACATCTTGCCCTGACCGAACAGGTCACCCACTACGTTCATGCCATCCATGAGCGGGCCTTCGATCACGTGCAGTGGACGGCCGCCCTTGGCCAGAATCTCGCGGTAGGCTTCTTCGGTGTCTTCGGTGATGAAGTCGGTAATGCCGTGCACCAAGGCATGGCTCAGCCGCTGGGCCACAGTCACCGGCGCCTCGGGGGTGCCGCGCCATTCGAGCTTTTTGCTCTCGTCCTTGGCACCGCTTTTCGCGGTCTCGGCAATCTCCACCAGGCGCTCGCCTGCGTCTTCGCGGCGATTCAGCACCACGTCTTCCACCCGCTCGCGCAGCGCAGGCTCCAGGTCGTCGTACACGCCGACCATGCCGGCGTTCACGATGCCCATGTCCATACCCGCTTGAATAGCGTGGTACAGGAACACGGTGTGGATCGCCTCACGCACCGGATCGTTGCCGCGGAAGCTGAAGGACACGTTGGACACGCCACCGCTCACCTTGGCGCCGGGCAGGTTCTGCTTGATCCAGCGGGTGGCCTCAATGAAGTCCACCGCGTAGTTGTTGTGCTCTTCGATGCCGGTGGCAATGGCAAAGATATTGGGGTCGAAGATGATGTCTTCAGGCGGAAAGTCCACTTCGTCCACCAGCACGCGGTAGGCGCGCTCGCAGATTTCCACTTTGCGTTGGTAGGTGTCGGCCTGGCCTTTTTCATCAAAGGCCATCACCACGGCGGCGGCACCGTAGCGGCGCAGCAGCTTGGCCTGGCGCTTGAACTCATCCAAGCCTTCTTTCATGCTGATGGAGTTCACCACCGCTTTGCCCTGCACGCAGCGCAGGCCCGCTTCGATCACGCTCCACTTGGAGCTGTCGATCATGATGGGCACGCGGGAAATATCGGGCTCCGACGCGATCAGGTTCAGGAAGCGCACCATGGCGGCCTGGCTGTCCAGCATGGCCTCGTCCATGTTGATGTCGATGATCTGCGCCCCGTTTTCCACCTGCTGGCGAGCCACGGCCAGGGCCTCTTCAAACTGGCCGTTCAGGATCATGCGGGCGAATGCCTTGGAGCCGGTGACGTTGGTGCGCTCCCCCACGTTCACAAACAGGCTGCGGCTGTCGATGGTGATGGGCTCCAGGCCCGAGAGCAGCATGGGCGCTACGGAATTAATAGCTGCTTGCGCAGAAGATGCGGGGGCTTGAGGCATAAACGACCTGTAATTTTTATGATGCAGCTGGAGCAGCCACTTAAACCGTCACCCAGCCGCCAGTGCGCTGGGAAGCAAACAGCGCGTCGATGATGCGCATGTTCTGAATGGCGTCTTCCACGCCGTAGTGCAGGGGCTGCTCGCCGCGAATGGCGAGCGAGAAGGCATCACCCTCCAGGCTGTACTGGTCGCAGGGGGCGAAGGTTTCCACCACCGCTTCGCGACCACCCAGCACCTTGCCGTCATCCACAAAAATGCGGGTTTCCTGGCCTTGAGGCGCGTTGAAGGGAATCTCAATCTCCACCCGCTTCTCGGTGCCGATCACCTGCACCCGCTGGTAAGGCGTGGTTTGCATGGAGACGGTGAAGTCCAGCCGGCGGCCATTACCGAAATCGAGCAAGGCGCTAAAACTGCGGTCCACGCCAAAGTCCGGGTCCATGTCGGCCAGCGCCATCACCCGCACCGGCTCGGCGCCAAACAAAAAGCGTCCGGCCACAATCGGGTAGCAACCGATGTCCATGAGCGCACCGCCACCCTTGCTGGCGTCGTTGCGGATGTTGGTGGCACTGCGGTTGAAGTACGAGAACCACACCTGCACCGCCCGCACATCACCCAAAGCGCCGCTTTGCACCAGCTCGCGCGTGCGCAGCCACTGCGGATGAAAGCGCACCATGAAGGCTTCCATGATGTGCACCTTGCCCGCCACCTCGCGCAGCTGCGCCGCCTCGTTAGCATTCAAGGCGATAGGTTTTTCGCACAGCACATGCTTGCCCGCACGCGCGGCCGCCAGTGTCAGGGGCACGTGTTGGTCATTGGGGAGAGGGTTGTAAATGGCCTCGATGGACGGATCTGCCAACAGCTCCTCGTAAGAGCCATAGGCTTTGGGGATGCCCAACTTGCCCGCCGCCGCCTGCGCGCTCTCCAGCGAACGCGAGGCAATCGCCTGCACATCACACCACTGGCTGCGCAGCAGCGCAGGCGTGACTTTCTCCATCCCGATTTTGGCGGTGCTCAGCACGCCCCAGCGGACTTTGTTCATGGCGATGTCCCGGCTCACGCCGCCTCTTTGTAAAAGTACCCACGCTGCACCCTCCGCGTCGCAATCGGGTTCACCGCCTGCGCAATCGCACCAATGTGGTCAGGCGTAGTGCCGCAGCAGCCCCCCACGATGTTGACCAGCCCCTCTTGCGCAAACTCGCGCACCAAGCGGCTGGTCACGTCCGGGGTTTCGTCAAAGCCGGTGTCGCTCATGGGGTTGGGCAGGCCGGCGTTGGGGTAGCAGCTGATGAAGGTGTCGGTGGCGACTTTGTTCAGCTCCTGAATGTAGGGGCGCATCAGCGCGGCACCCAGCGCGCAGTTCAGGCCGATGGCCAAAGGCTGCGCATGGCGCACGCTGTGCCAGAAGGCGGTCACGGTCTGCCCGCTCAAAATACGACCGGATGCGTCGGTCACGGTGCCGCTGATCAGGATGGGCAGGCGTTCGCCACTGGCTTCAAAGTACTCGTCCACCGCAAACAGCGCGGCCTTGGCGTTGAGCGTGTCAAAAATGGTTTCCACCAGAATCACGTCCGCTCCACCTTCGACCAGTGCCTTGGTCTGGTCGTAATAGGCGGCGCGCAGCTCTTCAAACGTCACATTGCGCGCGCCGGGGTCGTTCACATCAGGGCTGATGCTGGCCGTCTTTGGCGTAGGGCCGAGCGCGCCGCAGACAAAGCGGGGCTTCTCAGGGGTGCTGTATTTGTCGCAGGCGGCGCGGGCCAGTTGGGCAGACACATAGTTCATCTCAATGGCCAAGTCGGCCATGTCGTAATCCGCCTGGGCCACGGTGGTGGCGCCGAAGGTGTTGGTCTCGATCATGTCCGCACCCGCAGCCAGGTAAGCCTCGTGGATGTCGGTGATCACGTCCGGGCGCGTCAGGCTCAGCAACTCGTTGTTGCCTTTGACGTCTTTGGGAAAGTCTTTGAAGCGCTCGCCTTGGTTGCCCGGGCCGGTGTAGCCCTCGCCCCGGTACTGCGCCTCGCCCAGCTTGAAGCGCTGAATCATGGTACCCATGGCGCCATCCAGAATGGCGATGCGGCTGGCCAAAATGCCGGGAAGTGCTTGGGCGCGGGTGTAGGTGATGGGCTTCATGGTGCGGCTCACTGTGTGGATTGAAACAAGTGAGCGCAGTTGGGGTCCCCAAGCCTGACCGGTTTTGCGGTATCGCAAACTCGGCTGCAGCGCCCCTTGGGTGACGCGGATTTTAAACGACAAGCGACCCGGTAGCGGCAAGCACGGGCTTGTCGGCGGCAGCGTGCCAGCAGGCAGCGGCCGGGCTTGCCCGACAATAGGCCCTTCGCAGTGGCTCAGCTCCTCAAGCCGCCACCGCCCTATTTACGAATGTTTTATGCCTCTAGCGCCCGCCACGCATGCGCGAGCAGCTCCTGATTTGATAGCGTTTTAAGTGCCCCACCTGCAGATTCTTCACGACGTATTCGGCTATCAGGCCTTCCGCGGGCCCCAACAGGCCATCGTGGAGCACGTGATTGCGGGCGGCGACGCGCTGGTGCTCATGCCCACCGGTGGCGGCAAAAGCCTCTGCTACCAGGTGCCGGCCATTGCACGCCAGCAGGCCGGGCTGGGCGCCACCCTCGTCATCTCCCCCCTGATCGCGCTGATGCACGACCAGGTGGGCGCGCTGCACGAAGCCGGCGTGAGCGCAGCGTTTCTGAACTCCACCCTCAGCAGCGACGAGGCCTACCAGATCGAGCAGCAACTGCTGCGCGGCGAAATCACCCTGCTCTATGCAGCGCCGGAGCGCGTCAGCAACGCCCGGTTTCTGGCTTTGCTGGATTCGCTATTCGAGCGCGGCAAGCTCAGCCTGTTTGCGATTGACGAAGCCCACTGCGTGAGCCAGTGGGGCCACGACTTCCGGCCCGACTACCGCAACCTCACGGTGCTGCACGAGCGCTACCCCGGCGTACCCCGCATAGCGCTCACCGCCACCGCCGACGACCTGACGCGCGCCGACATCCTGGAGCGCCTGCAACTCGAAGAAGCCCGCGCTTTTGTGAGCAGCTTCGACCGGCCCAACATCCGCTACACCATCGTTGAAAAGAAAGACTCCACCACCCAACTGCTGCGCTTTATTGAGCGCGAGCACGAAGGAGAGGCCGGCATCGTCTACTGCCAGAGCCGCAAAAAAGTGGAAGACATGGCGCAGACGCTGGTAGACGCGGGCATCAAGGCCCTGCCCTACCACGCCGGGCTGGATGCCAAGGTGCGCCAACAGAACCAGGACCGGTTTTTGCGCGAGGAAGGCATCGTCATGGTGGCCACCATCGCCTTTGGCATGGGCATCGACAAGCCGGATGTGCGCTTTGTCGCCCACCGCGACATGCCCAAAAACATCGAAGGCTACTACCAGGAGACAGGGCGCGCAGGTCGTGATGGCCTGCCCGCCGACGCCTGGATGGCCTATGGCCTGCAGGACGTGGTGAACCAGCGCCGCATGATTGACGAGAGTCCGGCCAGCGAAGAGTTCAAACAAGTCATGCGCGGCAAGCTCGACGCGCTGCTCGGCTTGGCCGAAGCCACCGACTGCCGCCGGGTCCGCTTGCTGGGCTATTTTGGCGAGGTTTACGGACGCGGGCCACAATTCCCCGCTGGGCCGCCCCAAGGGGAATTCGCCCCCCCGGGGGGCAGCGACCCGCAAAGCGACGGAGCGTGGGGGCGATGTGGCAACTGCGACAACTGCCTGAATCCGCCAGACGTGTGGGACGGCACAGATGCCGCCCGCAAGCTCCTCAGCACCATTTACCGCGTCCAGCAAATGAGCGGGGTAAGCTTTGGCGCGGGCCACTTGATGGACATCGTGCGCGGAAAAACCACCGAAAAAGTCACCCAATACGGCCACGAGGCGCTCAGCACCTTCGGTATCGGCCAGGATTTCAGCGAACTGCAATTGCGCGGTGTGCTGCGCCAGCTGATCGCGATGGGCGCTGTCGCGGTGGATGCCCAGGCTTTCAATACGCTGCAACTGACCGCCGAATCTCGCGGCGTACTCAAAGGGGAGGTGGCGGTGATGTTGCGGGAGTCCGTCTCGACCCCGGCGGACCGCAAACCCCGGCGCAACGCGCGCTTGGGCGCTGTGGTCAAAGCGCCTATCAATCTGGACAGTGAGGGATTGCTACGCTACTCCGCCCTGAAGGCGTGGCGTGCAGAGGTGGCGCAGCAGCACAATCTGCCGGCCTATGTGATTTTTCATGACGCCACCCTGGCCGCGATTGCCCAACGGGCACCGCAAACGATTGACGATTTGCAGGGAATCAGCGGTATTGGCGCCAAAAAACTGGAAGCTTACGGCGACGACGTGCTCCAAGTCGTCGCCTTGCAGTAAACCCCGGGAACGCTCAGTGGCGGTGGAAACCGCTCTCGTACGCCACGGCCGCGCCGGACATAGTGTTCTGCAGGCGCTCAATGGCACGCATGTGGCGCGCACCGGTGGCGGCATCCGCCGCTTGGGCACGGTGCTGCTGCACCAAGGCCTGGAATTTGGACTTGCACGCATCCAAGGCGCCGGCGAAATTCAGTGCGATGTAGGCATTGTGGCCGGCATGGGTCTGGCGGAACTCGCCCGACCAGTAGTCAAACAGCTGCCACTTGTAAGTTCCTTTTTCCGGCACTTGAATCGTGTTTTTTTGCATATCTGCTGCGTAATAAGTCATGAATGAGCACATTTCACGCCCTGTTTTGGGCTCCAACGATGGAAGAAATGCACTCGCTTAGGGTAATCACGCACCAGCTAGGGGACTGGTTGACAGAAGTTTGAAAAAGTTTCAAAGAAGTTACCACGGGGTCTGCACCGCACCTGTCCCAGCGCACAGCCCGGCCTCAGGCGGTGAATCCCATGGAACGCCGCTCCCGCACCTCGGGCTTCAGGCGGTGTTCGGCCTCCAGCTGCGCCAGAAACTCTGCCTGTGTCATGGCAACACCCAAAATCTCGGCCTGGCGGCGCACCGCCGCGAAGTCCCCCAAGCTGAGCTGGTCCAGCTGGCGCAAGGCGTGGCGTATGGAGCCATCGACGCCAGCAACGTCCCCTGCACAGGCTTCCTGCACGAAAACGGCCTCCCGCTGCTCCGCGCTCAAGCAACGGAAACGGATTTTGAAAGTAAATCGCCGCAGGGCCGCTTCGTCCAGCCGGTCCATCAAATTGGTGGTGCAGATGAAGATGCCGCGGTAGCGCTCCATCCCCTGCAGCATTTCATTCACTTCGCTGACCTCGTAGTGCCGGTGCGCGCCCCGGCGGTCCTGCAAGAAGCTGTCGGCCTCGTCGAGCAGGAGCACGGCCTGCTCCGCCTCGGCCTCGCGGAACATGGCGGCCATGTTTTGCTCGGTTTCCCCCACATACTTACTCATCAAATCGCTGGCGCGCTTGATGAGCAGTGGGCGCCCCAGCTCACCGGCTATGTGCTCGGCCAGCGCTGTTTTACCGGTGCCCGGCGGCCCATAAAAGCACAAGGTGCCATGCCCACGCACCTGCAAAGACTGCACCATGGCCGGTAGCGCAAACCGGCTCTCTATATGGAGGTAGCGCAAGTCGTACTGGCTGAGTGCGTTGGGGCGGGCGGCGGGGGCTGCCGTGTTGCCCAGGGCCAGATCGGCATTTTTGAGTTGCCGGTCCATCAAGGCTTCCATCAGCGCGCCATCCATTGCCTTGTCTTCTTGGGCGCTCAAGCGGGCAAACCGGGCTGCCGTGCGGATTTGCGCCGGAGTCAGGCCCTTGCGGCCACTCAAGCGGGCCACAAACGCATCACTCACCGCAATGCCCTCCAGCGTTTTGCGCACAACGCCTTCCCGCGCGCCAGGCGGAGGCGATTTGAGCTCGAGGTGAAAGGCGAACCGGCGGCGAAAAGCCGGGTCAATCTGCTCGATGCGGTTGGTGACCCAGATGGTGGGGACCGGGTTGCTCTCCAGTATCTGGTTCACCCACGCCTTGCCGCTCACGCTGGCACTGGGCGTTGCCGCATGGGCGTCAGCACGTGCCATATAGTGCGCGGCCTCCGTACTGAGCGGGGGGAAAACATCTTCCACCTCGTCAAACAACAGCGCCGCCTGGGCGCTGCCTTTCAAAAACACCTGGGCAATCTGCAGGGAACGGTAGCGGTCGCGGCCACTGAGTGAGTTGCCATCGCGGTCCGCATGTTCGACCTCAAACAAGTCAAGCCCCGCCTCTTGGGCCAGCACTTTGGCCAGCTCGGTTTTACCTGTGCCGGGGGGGCCGTACAGCAAGATGTTGACCCCTGGCTCGTTGCGCGCCACCGCGTGGGCCAGCATATTGCGCAGCACCGAGGCCTCCTCGCCCACAAAAGCGAAGTCCGCCAAGGTCAAGTGCGTTTTACCTGAGAGTCGGGTAAAGACGGCCATCAGCTCCGACTGGTCCCGGTACTGGCGCATCAACACGGGGGGCAGCTTCTCGCTCACCTTCATCAGGTCCGCGAGGTCGGTGATGTTGTGCTCCGAGATCAGGTTTTCCACCAACCCGATGCGCTCCAACCGCGAGCCAGCGCGCAAGGCCTCGCTCAGCTCCTGGGCATTCACATGGGCCACTTCGGCAATGGCGGCGTAGGCCTCGGCCGCGTTGTTTACCTTGAACTCCACCAGAATGCTGCGCATATCTCGCTGGTAGCGGGCCAGCGTTCCGTACAGCAACAAGGCACGTTCTGCCTTGTTGAGCTGGAGCAGGCCCGCTAAGGCATTGATATTTTTTTCCACCAGGGTGGACTGTTTTTTCAAGGCCTGCTGCAACCACTCTCCGGTAACTGCCAGCACCGAAATCAGGTCCTTGGGTTGGTCTTTGGCGTATTCATCCAGAAAGAAAAACAGCGTGGCTTCGTCATAGGGGCCGCACCAGGTGCCGAAGCGGGTCAAAAACTCGGGCGCGCTCAGCGCCTCGTGCCCACGCCACAACTCATTGCCCACACACCGGCGGGCCAGGAATTCGCGCAGCCGGGCCAACACCGACACCGGCCAGACCAAGTGCCGCCCGGCCAAGCCGACCACCCCGTTGAAATCGCGCCGCACATTGAAGCTGGCGCCTTGGCGGGCTGCCAGGGTCAACACAAAATGGGAGCACATCAAATCCAGCACAGGCGCGCGCTCCAACCCGGGGGAAGGTAAAAGATGCCCGCCTTGCGGCAGAAACAAGGAACGCTTGGCCATTCAACGCCTCCGGCACTGCCTTGTGCCGGAATCACGATAGCGCAGGAACTACCTCCTTGCAACAACCCTTGGCAAGACACGGGGTGACGCCCGGGCACGCATACCGCTAAAATCCGGCGATACCAACGTACAACCTGAGGTTTGACTATGTCCGCACCCGCCCACTCTGACGACCACCACGCCGCCGACCCTGTTGATGAGGTCGTCCCCTTGATGCCCGTGGTGCTGCCCATCGTGGGCGCGGTTCTGATGTTTTTGCTGGCGTTCATTGCCGTGTCCATGGCCTGAAGGCCCTGCCGCCATGTACAGCACCTTGCGTGCTCCATCGCGGATGACACTCTGTACAAAAGCGGCTTCGGCCGCTTTTTTATTGCTCATCGCCCACACCGTGCTTGCAGCGCCACCGCCGCCCCAAGCGCCGTCCTGCCCCGCCCTCTGGCAAAAGACCATGCCTCGCTTGCAAGACGACGCACCCCAAAGCCTGTGCCAGTTCAGCGGAAAAGTCGCCTTGGTGGTCAATACCGCCAGCTACTGCGGATTTACCTCCCAATACGAAGGGCTGGAACGCGTTTACGCGCGCTTCCAAGGCCAGGGCTTGGTGGTGTTGGGCTTTCCGTCCAACGACTTCGGCCAGCAGGAACCCGGTAGCAGCGCTCAAATTGCCGACTTTTGTTTCAACACCTACGGCGTGAAATTCCCGATGTTTGCCAAAAGCAAGGTCACCGGCAGCGCCAGCAACCCCTTGTTCAGAGAGCTCGCACAACAAAGCGGGCAAAGCCCCCGCTGGAACTTTCACAAGTACCTCATTGACCGCCGGGGCAAGGTTGTTGGCAGCTTTGCAAGCGAAACCCTGCCTGAAGACCCCCGGTTGCTGGAGCGCATTCAAAAGGCGCTGCAAAGTCCCTGACCACCACCCTACGCATAAACCCATGCATGGTTTGCATAAAATTGATTCGTAATCGCTTGGTAACTTGAGTACCTATCCCTAGAATCACCGGCACTCTCCGTCCTCCCGCTGCTGCGGGCAAGACCTTGAAAGCCGGTTTCTCAAAGTTCGTGGCAGTGCTGATGTCAGTGGCACCTGATTTTGAAAAGACGATTTTCAAACTTAGGAGCTTTTCATGAACGCACCCGTGATGCAGGGCCTGGCCCTCAACACCCCCAGCTACGTCAAAAACGCCAAACTCATTGCCTGGGTGGCGGACATGGTGGCCCTGTGCAAACCCCAAAACGTGTACTGGTGTGACGGCTCCGACGAGGAATACCAGCGCCTGTGCCAGCAACTGGTCGACGCCGGCACCTTCAAAAAACTCAACCCCGCCAAGCGCCCCAACAGTTTCCTGGCCTGCTCCGACCCCAGCGATGTGGCCCGCGTGGAAGACCGCACCTACATCTGCTCCGAGAAGAAGGAAAACGCCGGGCCCACCAACAACTGGATGGCGCCGGCCGAGATGCGCACCCTGCTGCAAACCGGCAAGGACGGCGAAAAAGCCCTGTTCGATGGCTGCATGGCCGGCCGCACCATGTATGTGGTGCCCTTCTCCATGGGCCCTCTGGGCAGCCACATTGCCCACATCGGCATTGAACTCTCTGACAGCCCCTACGTGGCCGTGAACCAGCGCATCATGACCCGCATGGGCAAGGCGGTGTTTGACGTGATTGGCGTGGACGGCCCCTTTGTGCCCTGCGTGCACACGGTGGGTGCGCCCCTGGCCCAAGGCCAATCCGATGTGAAATGGCCTTGCAACAAGACCAAGTACATCGTGCACTACCCCGAAACCCGCGAAATCTGGAGCTACGGTTCGGGCTACGGCGGCAACGCGCTGCTGGGCAAGAAGTGCTTTGCGCTGCGCATTGCCTCCAACATGGGCCGCGACCAGGGTTGGTTGGCCGAGCACATGCTCATCTTGGGCGTGACAAATCCCCAGGGCAAGAAGTACCACGTGGCGGCGGCCTTCCCCAGCGCCTGCGGCAAGACCAACTTCTCCATGCTGGTGCCACCTACCGGCTTCGAAGGCTGGAAAGTCACCACGATTGGCGACGACATTGCCTGGATCAAACCCGGCACCGACGGCAAACTCTACGCCATCAACCCCGAAGCCGGCTACTTCGGCGTGGCCCCCGGCACCAACTTCCACACCAACCCCAACTGCATGGCCAGCCTGGACAAGAACGTGATCTTCACGAACGTCGCGCTGACCGACGACGGTGACGTGTGGTGGGAAGGCATGGAGAAAGACACCGGCGGCCTGCCCGACCACCTGATCGACTGGCAAGGCAAGGACTGGACGCCCGCCATCGCCAAGGAAACCGGCGCCAAGGCCGCCCACCCCAACGCCCGCTTCACCGTGGCTGCCGGCAACAACCCCGCGCTGGACAGCCAGTGGGACGACGCCAACGGCGTGGCGATTGATGCTTTCATCTTCGGCGGCCGCCGCTCCACCACCGTGCCGCTGGTGACCGAAGCCCGCAACTGGACCGAAGGTGTTTACATGGCTGCCACCATGGGTTCTGAGACCACCGCTGCGGCCGTGGGCCAACAGGGCGTGGTGCGCCGCGACCCCTTCGCCATGCTGCCTTTCATGGGCTACAACATGAGCGACTACTTCCAGCATTGGCTCAACATGGGCGCCAAGCTGGCCCAATCCGGCGCCAAGCAACCCAAAATCTTCACCACCAACTGGTTCCGCAAAGGTGACGACGGCAAGTTCGTCTGGCCCGGCTACGGTGAAAACATGCGCGTGCTGAAGTGGATGATCGACCGCCTGGAAGGCCAGGCTGCGGGTGTGGAAACCGGCTTCGGCGTTGCCCCCCAGTACAGCGAAATCAACTGGACCGGTTTGGACTTCAGCCAAGCCCAATTTGACTCGGTGACCAGCCTCAACAAGGACGACTGGAAGGCTGAGATCGCCCT
Source organism: Rhodoferax bucti (assembly GCF_005876985.1). Lineage (GTDB taxonomy): Bacteria > Pseudomonadota > Gammaproteobacteria > Burkholderiales > Burkholderiaceae_C > Allorhodoferax > Allorhodoferax bucti. The sequence goes on along the minus strand of NZ_VAHD01000001.1, from coordinate 957,939 downwards.
GCACACCGAGCTGTTCACCCAGCTCGCCTACCACTTGCCGAAGGAACTCGAAGAGACCAAGACCCAACTGGCGCAGCGTTTGGCTGCCTGAGCGGGTTGATAAGAAAAACAAAAAAGCCACCCGAGGGTGGCTTTTTTGCATCCGGTTCGTGAGCGTGAACCGGCGTGACAGCAATCAGGCTTCTGTCTGGCTGCGCAACCAAGCGTGTTGCAGCTCAGCCATGATGCGGGGGTCGTGGTGGGCGTATTCCCACATCTTTTCTTCCATGCGGCGCACTTGGTAGGCCTGCACGGCAGAAGCGATCAGGGTCGCCAAACCGGAAGACACTTTACGCAGCGGGGGCGCCAACAGGGCCAAGGCCGCAAATGCCACGGTCCACAAAGCCACCCAAGCCGCCAGCATGTGGCCGTCGACCCAAGTGTCGATCACCTGGTCTGCCACCACCAACAAGGCGGACAGCACTGCAGCCAGCAACATGCCGGACAGGGTACGGGAAGCTTCCACTTTTTCACGGCGTGCGCGGGGCGTACGGGGCTGAGCGGTGGAGTACGAGAAATAGGGGGTGTTGATAGCTTGTGTCATGGCAAACTCCTTGAAAAGGTTGATGCTCACTGGATAAAAATTTCTAAGATGGGCGAATCATAGGGTTTACCCCAGTGTCGTTCAACTTTATGTTGGTGATGCTTGGTATTCACAGAATTTATACTTCCCCATGGCCGCCCACCACATCAACCTCCGCACCTTCGACCTGAACCTGCTCAAGGTGTTCGATGTGGTCATGTCCGAACGCAGCCTGACACGCGCTGCCGAGCAGCTCAACCTCACCCAGCCCGCTGTCAGCAACGCCTTGCGGCGCCTGCGCGAAGCGCTGGACGACGAGCTGCTGGTGCGCAACGGCCGCACCCTGGAGCCCACCGCGCGCGGGCAGGAGCTGTGGCCCGCCGTGCGCGAAACCTTGCAAAAACTGCAGGCCTCCCTGGCGCCCAGCGTGTTTGAGCCGGCCGAAGCCACCAACACCTTTGTGCTCACCATGGCCGATGCCACCGCCGCCGAGCTGATGCCCGGTCTGGTCAAGGTGCTGGCGCGCGATGCGCCCGGCGTGTCGTTGCGGGTGGTCCCCCTGACCACCCGCGACCCCCGCAAGGTGCTGGAAGAAGGCGGTGCCGACTTGGCCATCGGCCACTTTCCGGCGGTCTTGGCCGACCTGACGGCGCGTGCGCAAGCCGGTGCCTCGGAGACCTTTTTGCACCACCGCCTGTTTGTGGGTGACTACGTGTGCGTGATGCGCAAAGACCACCCGCTCACCGTGGGCGAATTCACCCTGGACCGCTTTTGCAGCGCGCACCACATGCTGGTGAGCTTTTCCGGTCGCGCCTTCGGCTTTATTGACGAATCGCTGGTCAGCCTCAAGCGCACACGCCGGGTGGTGCTCACCGTCAACCAGTTTTTTACCGCCGGCAAAGTGGTGGTCCAGTCGGACCTGCTCACCGTGCTGCCCCGCCATTTTGTGAACGTCACCGGCTATGCCGACCAACTGGTCATCCGCGAACTGCCTTTCGCGGTGCCGCCGATTCAGGTCGATGCCCTGTGGCACCAGCGGCTGGACGGCGCCAGCCCCCACGCCTGGCTGCGGGCCCAGGTGGCGGCGCTGGGCGAAACCATTTTTTCCGCATGAAGATCCAGCTGCTCTCCGACCTCCATCTGGAGGCCCACCCCCATTGGCAGGCCACGCCGCTGCCCGGCGCCGATGTGCTGGTGTTGGCAGGGGATGTGGGCTCCTACCAGCCCGGCTCGCAGCTCGCCGGCGACGACTTCGGGCTGGAGCGCTTTTCGCCCCTGCACGACTGGCCGACTCCGGTGCTGTTTGTGCCCGGCAACCACGAGTACGACACGCTGAACTTTGACGCCGCACACACCCGTTTGCGCGCCACCTGCGAGCGCTTGGGCATCCACTGGCTGGAACGTGAAACTGTGTTGATGGAAGGCGTGCGTTTCGTCGGCACCACCCTGTGGACCGACTTTGACGCGCTCGCCGCCCAGGAGCCGCCAGAGCGCCAGCTCAAAGCCCGCGACAAGGCCTACCGCGCCGCCAACTACTACCTGAAGAAAACACTCACCACCCGTGCCGACGAGCCGTGGCTGGCAGACGGCTTGCGCGAGCAGGCCTTGGTCTGCCAAGCCTGGCTGCGCGAGGCCTTGGCAAAGCCGCATGACGGCCCCACGGTGGTGGTAACCCACTTTGCCCCCAGCCTGCGCAGTGCCGACCCGCGCTACGGCCTGGTGCCCGGCACCGCCGGCTTTTGCAATGCGCTGGACGAATTGCTCCCGCGGGCCGACCTGTGGCTGCATGGCCACCTGCACGCGCCCAGCGACTACAGCGTGGGCAATTGCCGGGTGGTGGCCAACCCGCTGGGCTATGTGCGCAAAAGCGAGCAGCTGGGCTACCGGCCGGAGCTTTTGATAGAAATCGGCACCTAGCGCACGTGCGCTATGCGCAATCAGCTATGAAATCAGGAGCAAAATGGGCATGAAGGCAGGCCCCAATCGCGAAGCGCGCACGCTCTTCCGTCAGCTCTCGGGCGCCTGCGCCGCCCGCAAATAGCTGGCAAACCGGGGCACGCCTTGCCCGGTGTATCCGCGAAACCGGAAGCTCACCCAGCTGCCCACCGCAGGCGGGTGTTGGCGCTGCGCGTCGGTGAAGCCCGTCCCCAGCTTGAAGCGTAGGGGCTTGCCACCATCGGCAGCCGGCATCTCCAGCCACAAGGCACCCATGCGTCCCTGCAAGCGCCCTTGGCCGGGCACATGCGCCACCACGTGGCCCTCTGCATCGTCAAACGGCTTGAGCTTGACCAGCTCAACCGAGCGGCCGGGCAAGTAGCGACCACCGGCTTGCTGCAGCATCAAGCCCTCGCCGCCCTCGGCCACAGTGCGCGTCAACAAGGCCTGCAAACTGTGCGCCGACGCCACCGGCTGCTGCGCCACCGCATGCACCCAGGGGTGGTCGAGTTGCGCAACCGCAGCGTGCAGAGCCATCTGCCGCGCGCTGAACACGCCGCCGTGCGCCGGCATGTCAAACACCATGTAGCGCAGGGAGCGCCACGCCGCGTCATCGGGCACCTGCTGGCGCACGGTGGACACCGCCGCCTCAAACTGGCCGCGGCCCGCCCACAGCTCGCCATCCAGTGGCGTGGCGGGCCAGCCGGCCGTGAACCACGCGGGCGCGGCAATGGCTTGCCCACCCCGCGTCCACAAGCGCTGGCCATCCCAGTAGGCACGGACTCCGTCGTACTTCTCACTCACCCGTGCATCTGCCAAGGGGTAGGCCGTGCGGTACACGCCGGCCAACATCAGCGGTGGCCGGGTGGGGGCGGCAGCGGGCGCAAGCGGTGCCTCTGCGCTCTGCGCCCACGCACTCTGGGGCCCCAGAGTGAAGGTAGCGGCCAAAGCCGTCAGGCATTGGCGACGGGTGCTCAGAGGCATGGGCGGGTGCGGCATGGTGTTCTCCCTGTGAACCGAACGGAATTCTTGACAAAGCTCAAGTTCGTGCAAGGCACAGGTTTTACACTGGACTTCTACACAACCGGAGATGCCTGATGAAGATTTTGCTCGCAGTGGATGGAAGCAGTTACAGCAAAAAAATGCTGGCCTACCTCAGCACCCACGAGGCCCTATTGTCTCCCGACCAGGAGTACACCGTGTTCAACACCCAGTCGGCTCTGCCCCCGCGCGCCAAGGCAGCCTTGGGCAAAGACATCGTGGAGCAGTACTACCGCGAAGAAGCCGACAAGGTGCTCGCACCCGTGGGCAAATTCCTCAAGCGCCATGGCATCAATGCCAAGCTCGAATCCAAAGTCGGCCCGGCCGGCGCCACCATCGCCAAGCAAGCTGATAGCGGCAAGTACGACTTGCTGATCATGGGCTCCCACGGCCACAGCGCGCTCACCAACCTGGTGATGGGCTCGGTAGCTACCCAGGTGCTGGCGCACTGCAAGACTCCGGTGTTGCTGGTGCGCTAAGCCCCACCCGCACACCCCTGCCAAAGCGGCCGCAGCTTCGTGCTCGGCCGCTTTATTTTTTTGGCAAAACCGCACTGACCAAGGCGCCGGTGGCCTGCACCCCGGTTTTCACCACCACCGCCCCCGTGGTGACAGCGGCATCCGCCACCGCCAGCACCGAGCAACCGCTGCACAAAAAAGCCAAGCCCACAGACCACCACCATCGTTGCATTGCGTCCCCTCATTGATTGCTGATGAGGGGCTTTCGACGCAAAACCGGCGGGGCTGAGGCCCTATGGAGCCAACTTTACCCCGCTGAAAAATAGCGGACACACAAGGCCCGGCACCTGCCGCACCCCAGCGCGGAGCGCGCTACCAGCGCTGGTGCACCAGCGGCTTGGCGTAACGCGCGTAGATGTCAGCCAAGGCCTGCATGGTGGCATCGGGCAACGCGGGCAAGTCAGCGGCGGCCACGTTGTCTTGCACCTGCGCGGGGTTCTTGCCACCGGGGATGGTGCAGGTCACCGCCGGATGCATCTGGATCCAGCGCAACGCCATTTGCGCCATGCTCATGCCCGCAGGCACCAGCGGGCGCATGGCCTCCACGGCCTGCAGGCCGACGTTGTAGTCCAGCCCCGAAAACGTCTCGCCCTTGTCGAAGGCCGCGCCTTCGCGGTTGAAGCCACGGTGGTCGTCGGCGGCAAAGGTGCTTTGCGCGCTCATCTTGCCGCTGAGCAAGCCGCTGGACAGCGGCAGGCGCGCGAGGATGCCCACACCGCGCTTTTGCGTCTGCTCAAACAGCAGCTCGGCCGGGCGCTGGCGGAACAGGTTGTAGATGATCTGCACGCTCTGCACGCCGGGGTACTCGATCGCCTTGAGCGCTTCTTCCACCTTCTCGACACTCACGCCGTAATGGCGCAGCTTGCCGGCTGCCACCAGGTCATCCAGCACGCCAAATACTTCAGGCATGTAGAACACCTCGGTCGGCGGGCAATGCAGTTGCAGCAGGTCGATGGCCTCGGTGTTGAGGTTTTGCAGGCTGCGTTCCACAAAGGCGGTGAGGTTGGCGCGCGTGAAGCCGGCGGCCACATGCGGGTCGAGGCGGCGGCCGGCTTTGGTGGCTACATAAAACGGCTCGCTGCGCTCTTTGCGCAGACGTGCCAGCAGGCGCTCGCTGCGGCCATCGCCATACACGTCGGCGGTGTCAAAGAAGTTGACGCCCAGGTCCAACGCACGGTGCAAGGCGGCCATGGAGTCCGCATCATCCACCGCGCCCCAGGTGCCACCGATGGCCCAGGCGCCGAAGCTGACGGTCGAGATGTTCCAGCCGGTACGGCCGAGGGGACGGTATTGCATAGGGTGTATCCGTTCAGCTTGCTATGGTTTCAGGAGCTGCCCACGCAATCCATACGTGGGCCAGGGGCCGATTTAATCCCAAACGCTATGCCCCTGGCTTGCGCCCGGCTTCAAACACCCGCTGCAGCACGCAGAACACGAAGAGCAGCGCGCCGATGACGATACGCGTCCACCACGAGCTCAGGGAGCCATCGAACATGATGAGGGTCTGGATGACGCCCAGCGTCAGCACACCAAACAGCGTGCCTGCCACGTAGCCCACGCCGCCGCTGAGCAGCGTGCCGCCAATCACCACCGCCGCAATGGCATCCAGCTCCAGCCCCACTGCGTGGAGGCCGTAGCCGGAGAGCATGTAGAAGGTGAACACCACGCCTCCCAATGCGGCACAGAAGCCGCTCAGCGCATACACCGCCACGTTGGTACGCGCCACCGGCAACCCCATGAGCACGGCCGAATACTCGGACCCGCCGATGGCGTACACCGTGCGGCCGAACTCGGTGCCGTGCGCGATGAAGACCGCAACAGCCAACACAGCCAGCGCGAGGATGGCGCTGATGGACACCATAGGCCCCTCGGACCAGAGATGGATGCGGGTTTGCGCCAGCACGGTGTAGGCCTCATCGGTGATGCTGATGGAGTCGATGCTGATCAGGTAGCACAGCCCCCGCGCCAGGAACATGCCCGCCAGCGTGACGATGAAAGGCTGCAGCCGGAAGCGCTGGATCAGCCAGCCCATGAAGGCGCCAAACAGCGTGCCCATGGCCAGCACCAGCGGAATCGCCACCATCAAGTCCCAATGCAGGTGCTGGACCAGCTTGGCCAGCACGATGGTGCTCAGTGCCACCACCGAGCCCACCGACAGGTCGATGCCACCGGACAGGATGACGAAGGTCATGCCCACGGCAACGATGACCAGGAAGGCGTTGTCGATCAGCAGGTTGAGGAACACCTGGGCCGAGAAGAAGCCGGTGTAGGACACGCCACCGAACACCGACATGGCGGCAAACAGCGAGATGGTGGCCGCCAGCGGAATGTATTTGCTCTGGAGCTTCATGCGTGGCTCCCTGTGGCAGGACGCACCACCCACCCGCGCACCGCGCGGCGGAATTCGGCGGACTGCATCAGCATCACCACGAACACTACAGCGGCCTTGACCACGAGGTTGATCTCCGGCGGCACGCCAATGGAATAGATGGTGGAGGTGAGCGTCTGGATGATGAGGGCGCCAATCATGCTGCCAGCCAGACTGAAGCGCCCGCCGGTGAGCAAGGTACCGCCCAGGGTAACGGCCAGGATAGCGTCCAGCTCCAGCAGGTTACCGGCGTTGTTGCCGTCGGCGCTCTTGACGTTGGAGCTGATGATCAGGCCGGCAATGCCTGCGGTCAGGCCACAGAAGGCGTACACACAGATGCTGATGAGCCGCTCTTTAACACCCGCAACCCGGGCCGCTGCGGGGTTGATGCCGATGGCCTGGATGAACAGGCCCAGCGCGGTGCGCGTGACGGCGAGGTGCATCAAGAGATACACAAAGCCCGCAATGAAGAGCGCAAACGGCAGGCCCCAGAGGTAACCGCTGCCAATGTAAAAGTAAGGCGGGTAGTAGACCGTGACGATTTGCCCGTCGGTCAGCAGCTGGGCCACGCCGCGGCCCGCCACCATGAGGATGAGCGTGGCAATGATGGGCTGCAGGCCAATCTTGGCGACCAGCAAGCCGTTCCACAGCCCGCAGGCCAAAGCGGTGAGCAGCGCACACACGATGGCCAGCCACATGGGGAAACGGCTGATGTGCTGAGCCACCCCATCGGTGATGACCAGCTTGCCGCCCACCATCAGGGTCGCTACCGCCGCACTGATGGCCACGGTAGCGCCCACCGAGATATCAATGCCTCGGGTGGCAATGACCAGCGTCATGCCTAGAGACACCAGCATCAGCGGCGCTGCGCGGTTCAGGATGTCGATGACGCTGCCGTACAGGTGGCCGTCGCGCCACTGCAGCATCCAGAAGCCGGGGTTCAGGCTAGCATTGACCATCAAGATCAGCACCAGCGTGACCACGGGCCACAACAAAGAGTGCAACTGCACCCGCTTCCAAAGAGAAGGCATGTTCGAAGTGCTCATACCTGCCCCGCAATCATGGCGTAGACCGCATGCTCGTCGGTGCCTGCGGGCAGTTCACCCACCTTGGCCCGGTCGCGTAGCACCACGATGCGGTCAGAGACGCGCACCACTTCTTCCATTTCCGAGGAGATGAACAGCACCGCCATCCCCTGTGTAGCCAAGGCCAGTATCTCGTTCATGATTTCCTGCTTGGCGGCAATGTCGATGCCGCGTGTGGGTTCATCCAATATCAGCAAGCTGGGCTGCGTAGCCAGCCAGCGGGCTAGCACCGCTTTTTGCTGGTTACCGCCGGAGAGCTGTCCGATGGGGGTGTCCACATCGGCGGTCTTGATGCCCAGGGCCTTCACATAGCCCTCGGCCAGCGTGGTCTGCTGCACCCGGCCTATGGCAGGCCACAAGCCTTGGCGGGCCTGCAAGGCCAGCACGATGTTCTCGCGTACCGAGAGCTCGGCAATGATGCCCTCGGCCTTGCGGTCTTCCGGGCACAGGGCCAGCCCTAGCTGGATGGCAGTAGCGGGTGAGTCCATGCGCACAGTTTTGCCGCCCAGCGTGATTTCCCCCGCATCGCTGCGGTCCAGCCCGAACAGCAGGCGCGCCAGCTCGGTACGCCCCGAGCCCAGCAGGCCACCCAGGCCCACCACTTCGCCCCGGCGGATACCGAGGTCTACCGCTTTCACATGGCCGCGGCGGTTCAGGGCCTTGGTTTGCAGCCACTCCGGCTCCGCTGCACGGGCGTCACCATCGGCCGCCTGCGCGCTGTGGGCAGCCGCCAACTCGCGGCCCACCATGGCGGCAATCAAGGCGTTGTGGCCCAGCTCGGCCGCCGGGTATTCGCCCACCAACTCGCCGTTGCGCAGCACAGTGATGCGGTCGCACAGCGCGTAGACCTGGTCCAGAAAGTGGGTGACAAACAGGATCGCCATGCCCTGGTCGCGCAGCTGGCGCAACACAACGTACAAGCGCTCCACCTCTTCGTCGTCCAGGCTGGAAGTGGGTTCGTCCAATATCAGCACTTGAGCCGAGATGCTCAGCCCCCGCGCAATGGCCACCATCTGCTGCACCGCCACCGAGTAGCTGGCCAGCGTCTGGGTGACGTCAATATCGAGGTTCAGGCGGGCCAGCAGCTCGCGGGCCTCGCGGTGCATGCGGGTCCAGTCGATGGCGCCGGCCCGCTGCCAGCCGTGGCGCGGATAACGCCCGGCAAAAATGTTTTCGGCCACCGACAGGTTGGCACAGAGGTTGACCTCTTGGTACACGGTGCTGATGCCCAGGCGCTGGGCGTCCAGCGTGGAGCTGGCGCGTATGGGCTGGCCGTTCAGGCGCATCTCGCCTTCATCGGCCGGGTAGACGCCGGTGAGCACTTTGATGAGGGTGGACTTGCCCGCGCCGTTCTGGCCCATCAGGGCATGGACTTCGCCGGCATACAGCCGCAGCCCGACGCCTGAGAGCGCCCTGACCGGACCGAACTGCTTGGCCACGCCGGAGAGCTCCAGCACGGGGGCCACCGCAGGAGCCGCTGGTGATGTGTGTGTCATGGTGTCGTGCAAAAAAGGCCTGCAGCCGAAGCCGCAGGCCAAAACGAATGACTGAAGCGAACTAACTAACGGGAGATCAGTACTGGCGGCTGGGGAACTCTTTGGCCGCGGTTTCCATGGGGTACACACCGTCTTTGCCGATGATGCGGCGCGCCACGGTTTTGCCGGCCACGATGTCTTTGGCGGTGGCCATCACCAGCGGGCCGAGCAGCGGGCTGCATTCCACGCTGACGTTGAGCTTGCCGGCAATCATGGCTTCGAACGCCCCCTTCACACCGTCCACCGAGATCACCAGGATGTCCTTGGCGGGCTTGAGGCCGGCTTCCTCGATGGCCTGGATGGCGCCGATGGCCATGTCGTCGTTGTGCGCGTAGAGCACATTGATCTTCTTGCCCTCTGCCTTCAGGAAGGCCTCCATGACTTCCTTGCCCTTGGCGCGGGTGAAGTCACCGGTTTGCGAGCGGATGATCTTGATGTTGGCGTTGCCCTTGATGGCGTCTTCAAAGCCCTTCTTGCGGTCGATGGCAGGCGCAGAGCCCACGGTGCCTTGCAGCTCCACCACGTTGATGTCACCCTTCATGGTCTTGGCGCGCTCCACCAGCCACTGGCCGGCCATCTCGCCTTGCTTCACAAAGTCGAAGCCGATGTGGGTGGCGTAGAGCGAGGTGTCTTTGGAATCCACCGAGCGGTCCATCAGGATCAATGGAATCTTGGCATCCTTGATTTCTTTGAGCACGGTGTCCCAGCCGGACTCGACCACGGGGGTCAAGGCGATCACGTCCACCTTCTGGGCGATAAAGGAGCGCAGGGCCTTGATCTGGTTTTCCTGCTTTTGCTGCGCGTCAGAAAACTTCAGTTCAATGCCAGCGGCAGCGGCAGCGGACTTCATGGAGTTGGTATTGGCGGTGCGCCATTCACTCTCCGCACCGATCTGGCTGAAGCCCACCACAATTTTCTTTTGCGCAAAGGCCGTCAAGGGGGTAGCGATGGCGATGGATGCGGCCAGGGCGGATGCCAGTACCGTGCGACGATGGTTGTTCATGTTGTCTCCTCTTTCGTTGTAGATGCGGGGAAATCGATTTCAAAGCAGCCGCCCGCGTTCGGCTACTTGTCTTCCCCTTCCACCAGACAACGTTTTCAAGCGACCCGGATGTGCAGGAGTGGCTGTCATCATATGAATCAAAAATATATCAATCTAATAGTTATTTAGATGTTTCTGATATCAATCGAATAATTCAGGTTTACCCTAAGTTATTGTTTTAAAAAGATTTATTGACTTAGTTCGCCTAGAAGACTAAATGTGGCCACTTGTTTTATTCATTGCAATTCAGGTATGTCAAAAGCCTGAATCGTGATTTTCTTTTCCACCGCCGCAGGACTAGCATGCGCCACCCCACCACCAGCCCACATTGCCATGCACCCGACGCCTGCCCCTTCCCACCCCATCCATTGGTTACAACATGCCGGCCAGCGCCTGGGCCTGATTCCCAGCCTGGGAGGCAGCGTTGCCGCCTGGCAGCGCGACACTGCGCAGGGCGTGCACGATCTCTGGCGCCCTTGGGCGGGCGCGGCAGACCTGTACACCACCGCGTCCTTCCCGCTCGTGCCCTGGTCCAACCGCATCGGGCAGGGCGGCTTCGTGCACGAGGGCCGGCACCACCCCATGCAGCCCAACCGCACTGGGGAGCCCTACCCCATCCACGGCGATGGCTGGCTGCAGCCGTGGGACATCCAGCAGCCCCGCCCCGACACGCTGGAGCTGCACCTTGAATCCCACCACTTTGGCGGCAACCCCTACCACTACCGCGCCCTGCAACGCTTTGTGCTGCGCGACGACGGCATGGACCAGTTGCTAGAAGTCACCCACCTGGGCGCAAGCAGCCTGCCCTACGGCCTGGGGCAACACCCGGCTTTTTTACGCACACCGCAGACGCGTTTGCATGCGGAAGTGGACGGGGTGTGGCTCAGCGGCGCCGACCCGATGCCCACCGGCTACACCACCGCCTTCCCGCCGGGGTGGGACCCAAGCGTCGGTATGGAGGTGAGTGGCAGCCTGATCGACAACGCCTACGCCGGCTGGAGCGGGCAGGCGCACATCGACTGGCCCGAGCACGCGCTGCGCTTGCACATGCGGGAGTCGGCCGTAGCCGCCCGCGGGCGAAAGGATGGGTTTTGCCTGCTGTACCGCCCACCCACTGGGGCGCACTTTTGCTTTGAGCCGGTGAGCCACCCCATCGATGCGTTCCACATGGAAGGCCGCCCGGGCATGCAGGTGCTGGAAATGGGCCAGACCTTGCGCCAAGCCGTGGAGTGGCGCTTTGAAGCACTCCTGTGACGCACCCGATGGCGTGCGCCAGCAATTTGCTATCAAATAGATAGCTGCTTGCGCATATTCTGCAAGCGCTAGCGGGTGTTTAAGCCATCAAAGCAGGTGGACATCACCAGGTCGATGATTTGCGCATCGGTGTGCTGGCCGCCCATGCGTAAGAACTCCAGCACCGGGTCGCAGGCGCGGGCGTACAGGGTGTAGAGCACGGCAATAGCCGGCAGCTCGGGGTTGATCAGCCCCTGGGCCTGGGCCGCTTCGATCCAGGCGCCCAAGCGGTCGCTCACATCCATCAGGCCATCCATATAGCCCTTGTGGCCCATCAGCGTGGCGCGCAAGGTGCTGTTCTGGCTGGGCAGCGAGGGCATCTCGCCGGCCAGTTTCAGGGCCATGGTCCAGCGCACCACCGCACGCAGGCGCTGCAGGGGCGACATGTCCTCCGGCAAGGTATCGAGAAAGGCCTGGGCCTGCCCCATCAGGTAGGCCATGGCGGCGGCGGCCAGGTCTTCCTTGCTGGGAAAGTGCTTGTACAAGCTGGCCTTGGCAATGCCCACACTCGCGGCCACCTCATCCACCGTCATCGCCTCGAAGCCTTTTTCGGCCAGCAGCAGGTTCACGGCGCGGATGATGGCGTCCTCGCGGGCCTGCAACATCTGCTTTTTGAAAGAGACTTTGGCAGGGGCAGCAGGCAGCTCGCGGGCGGCAGTAGGTTCGGTCATGCGGGTATTTTATGCCCCGCTGTCAAAAAATAGGCGCTTCGGCTACTTTGTGACTACTTGGTTTTCGCGCCCAGCAGCCGGATGGCCGCGCCAGACAAGGCTTGGGTGAGGCGGTCTATCACCTCAGAATCCAGGTTCCAGCAGTGCCAATACAGGTTGACCGGCAGACGGATATCGGGCGCCAGGTTAACGAGTTGGCCGCTCTCCAGCAAGCCCTGCACCAGCAACTCGGGCACGATGCTCGCCCCCCAGCCAGCCAGCACCGCGCGCACCTGCCCCTCAGAGCTGGGCACGAAGCGTTGGCTCAAAGACACCCGGCGCAGATTGAGTGCGCGGCTCACGAACTCGGTGGGCAGGTCGTCCTTGCGGTTGAAGGCCACAAACGGAATGCTGCGGAAGTTGTGCGGCGTCAGCCCCTGCGGGCAGTGGGCCGCCGCATAGTCGGCACTGGCCACCACCACATACTGCATGGCGCCCAGCGACTGCACTTTGCAGCCCCGCAGCGCCTGCTTCAAGGTGGTCACGCAGCCGAGCACCTGGCCTTCGCGCAGCCACTCGTGGGTGAAATCCTGATCATCAGTGATCACTTCCAGCGGCAGGCCATCGTGCACCAGCGGGTCCAGCGCGGGCAGGGCCCAGGTGGCAATGCTGTCGGCGTTGATGGCAATCGAGATGCGCTCGTCCTCCCGCACCGCACCGGTGCTGGGGGCCAGGTCTTTGAGGTCGGTTTCCAGGTCGGCGCGCAACAGGCGCATCTGCATGGCGTGCTTGATCAGCAAGCGCCCGGCCGACGTGGCCTTGACCGGGCGGCTGCGCACCAGCAGCACCGTGCCCACCTGCGCCTCCAGCGCCCTCAGCCGCTGCGAGACGGCGGATTGGGTGATGGAGAGGCGCACGGCTGCGCGCTCGAAGCCCCCCTCTTCGACGATGGCGGCCAGGCATTCGAGGGCGTCTGAGTCAAAAGTGCGCATGGTTTTCTTTATTAATCCAACTAATGTTTTCGCAAACCAGTTAATTTTACTTTTACAAGTCTTCGGCTTCCCTGACACTGCGCGGATGAAAATTATTGTTCTCGGCGCAGGCACCATCGGCGTATGCACAGCATGGCATTTGCTGGAGCTCGGCCACGAAGTCACGGTGGTGGAGCGGCAAGCCGGTGCCGCACTGGAAACCAGTTTTGCCAATGGCGCGCAAATCTCGGTGAGCTACTGCGAGCCCTGGGCCAACAAGGACGCCCCGCTCAAAGCCCTGAAATGGATGCTCAGCAAGGAAGCGCCCCTGCTGTTCCGCCCCCAAAACCCCTTCGGCCCCGGCCTGCACCAGTACAGCTGGGGGCTGCAGTTTTTGGCGAACTGCAACGATGCCGCCTTTGAGCGCAATGTGCAGCAGCTCGTGGCCCTGGGTGCCTACAGCCACGCCGCCCTCAAAGAGGTGGTGGCGTCTACGGGCATCGAGTACAACCGGCTGGAGCGCGGCATTGCCCACTACTACTGCGACCAAAAGTCGTTTGACACTGCCGGCGAAGCCGCTGCGCTGATGCGCAAGTACGGGGTGAACCGCCAGGTCATCAGCAAGGAAGAGTTCTTCAAGATCGAACCGGCCTATAAGCAGTTCGCGCACCAGATTGTGGGCGGCACCATCACCCCCAGCGATGAGTCGGGCGATTGCCTGGTCTTCACCCAGGAACTGGCCCAGCGCTGCGTGGCGCGCGGCGCCGAGTTTTTGTACGAGCACAGCGTGGAGCGTCTGGAGACGGCGGGAGACGCTATACATTCGGTAGCAGTGCGCGCACTGTCTGCGGGCGCCAAGGGCCGGAATGTGCCCGGTTCCATCCGCCTCATCAAGGCCGACCACGTGGTCGTGGCCGCCGGCTCTTACACCGCGCCGCTGATGCGCACTGTGGGTGTGAACCTGCCTATCTACCCCGGCAAGGGCTACAGCGCCACCTTCAAAATCCTCAAGCCCGAGCTGGCACCGTTTGTCTCCACCATCGACGACGCCAAGAAAGTGGCCATCAGCCGCCTGGGCGACCAGCTGCGGGTGGCCGGCACCATCGAGGTGGGCGGTTTTGACCTCACGCTGGACTCCTCGGTCGCCCAAGCCCGATGCCATATGCTGTCCCGCCGGATTGAAGAAGTGCTGCCCGGCGTGTGCGACACCCGCACCGAAGCGCAAGGCGGCCAGCCCAATTACTGGACCGGCCTGCGCCCCGCCACCCCGACCAACATCCCGTACATCGGCCAAAGCCCGGTGCGCGGCCTGTGGGTCAACGCCGGCCACGGCACGCTGGGTTGGACGCATGGTGCGGGTTCAGGCAAGGCGATTGCCGAGCTGATCCACGGCAAGAAGCCGGAGATGAACTTCAAGTTTTACGGAGCGCAGGCCTAACCTTGCGTCTTTTTGGGCACGGCTCAACACTGTGTCTGGTGGGAGCTAGCGGAGTAGGCGTTCTGCTCCGTGTCCCCCGGCCGCTTTGCGGCCTCCTCCTTGACCTGCGCAGAACGCCTACCCCGCCAGCTCTGGCATAGGTTTAGGGAAATCCTGCGCCAATACCGGCTACGACTCTTCAGTTCGCATGCACTTTTTCCAGGCACTGCTGGAACGCCCTTGTCGCACGGCTGGCTTGCGGTGACTTGCGCGTGATGGCGAAGAACTGGCAAGCGTAGCTCAGCAAATCAGGCCGCACGGCTTGCATCAAGCCCCGGCGCACAAAGCTCTCGGCATAGTGATCGGGCAAAAACCCCAAGAACTGGCCTGAGAGGATCAGCGTCGCGATCGACTCCTGATCAAACCCCGTGGCACGGCGTGGCAGGCGCATGCGCTGGCTCAGCTCCATATTGGGGGAGTGGTAGCCCAGCCCCGCAAACTCGTGTTGGGGCAAGGTGTCCCAGCTCAGGGCGCTCTGGTCGGCGTTCCACAGCGCGTGACGGGTGCCGCAGTAGAGCAGCATGTGCTCGTCAAACAGCGGGGTGTAGTCCAGCACGTCCGACGCACGGTGGCCGGGGATGATGCCCACATGGAACTGCCCGTCCAGCACCCCGCGCTCAATCGCCGTGAGCGTAGCGACGTGCAGGTTCAACCCCACATCCGGAGCCTCAGCGTGGAAGTGAGCGATGGCTTCGGCAATGTGGCTGGCAGGGTTGCTGGCGGTTTTGTCGAACACGGCCACCTGCAGCTGCCCCCCCATACGCTGATGGATTTCGTCCACGCTGCTGCGAAAGGCATCGGTGGCGGCCAGTAGCTGGGTGGTCTGGGCGTAGATCTTTTCACCCTCGGCGGTGAGCGCAAAGCCGGCCCGGCCACGCCGGCACAGGGTGAGGCCCAGGCGGGTTTCCAAGTCTTTAATGTGGCGGCTCACCGTGGACGTGCCGATGTTGAGTTCCAGCTCGGCGGCAGCCATGCCCCCGCAATCCACCACCGCCTTGAAGACGCGCAGCAAGCGCAAATCCATATCGCTGATCTGGCCGAGGACGGCTTTGGCTTTTGTGGGGGAAGCTTTCATCGCAGGGCCGCCCCAAGATGAGGCTTTGGGGTTTTACCAAAGGCGCCCCCTCGGGGGGCCGCGACCCGCATGCAATAGGGGAGCGTAGGGGCGAAGGTTACTTTCATAAACTGCCAAGTAAATAGTGCTATTTGTTAATTCATAAGAGTAACAGGAGCCACCACAATGCACCATCGCCCCTGTGGCATGTCCCTCTGAAACGGAGTCCTCTCATGAAGCTCAACGACACCAGCAGCCCCGCCATTGGTGAAGCCATTACCAGCGCATCCAAATTCCCCATGTCCCGTGAGTGGATGGAGTCGCACTGGATGGCCTTTACCGGCAACCGCGATTTCAAAGCCAATCCGCGCATGATGGTGAGCGCCCAAGGCGCCTACTTCACCGACTCCAACGGCAAAAAGATTTTCGACGGCCTATCGGGCCTGTGGTGCGCAGGCTTGGGCCACGGCCGCCGCGAAATCACCGAGGCGGTGAGCAAGCAGATGGCGACCATGGACTACTCGCCCGCCTTCCAGTTCGGCCACCCGCTGTCGTTTGAGTTGGCCAACAAGATTGTGGAACTGACGCCCGAAGGCCTGGACTATGTGTTCTACACCGGCTCCGGCTCTGAGTCGGCCGACACCGCGCTCAAGATGGCCCGCGCCTACTGGCGTGCCAAGGGCATGGGCAGCAAGACCCGCCTGATTGGCCGCGAGAAGGGTTACCACGGCGTGAACTTTGGCGGCATTTCGGTGGGCGGCCTGCCCGCCAACCGCAAGACCTTTGGCCAGGGCATTGAGGCCGACCACCTGGCTCATACGCAGCTGGCGTCCAACGCCTTCAGCAAGGGCCTGCCCGAAAAAGGCGGTGACATGGCTGACGAACTGCTGCGTCTGATCGCGCTGCACGACGCTTCCAACATTGCGGCCGTGATCGTGGAGCCCATGTCCGGCTCGGCCGGCATCGTGGTGCCGCCGGTAGGCTACCTGCAGCGCCTGCGCGAGATCTGCACCCAGAACAACATCCTGCTGATTTTTGATGAAGTGATCACCGGCTTCGGCCGCCTGGGCGCCTACACCGGCGCAGGTTACTTTGGCGTGGTGCCGGACATCCTGAACGCTGCCAAGCAAATCACCAACGGCGCGCAGCCCCTGGGCGTGACGGTGGCCAAGAAAGAGATTTACGACACCTTCATGGCGCAGGGCGGCCCGGACTACATGCTGGAATTCCCCCACGGCTACACCTACTCCGCCCACCCCGTGGCCTGCGCGGCCGGCATTGCGGCGCTGGACCTGTTGGTCAAGGAAAACATGATTGAGCGGGTGAACGCTTTGGCTCCCTACTTTGAAAAAGCCGTGCACAGCCTGCGCGGCGCCAAGCACATCACCGACATCCGCAACCTGGGCCTGTCCGCCGGCTTCACCCTGGCCGCCGTGCCCGGCGAGCCCGCCAAGCGCCCTTACGAGGTGGCCATGCGCTGCCTGGACAAGGGCTTTTACGTGCGCTACGCCGGTGACTGCATTGCGCTGGCGCCGCCCTTCATCACCACCGAGGCAGAAATCGACAGCCTGGTCAACGCCTTGGGCGAGGCCATCAACGAAACTGCCTAAAGCGAACCATCCACTCGCTATTCTTTTTATAGCTACTAGCGCACATTCCTCGTGCGCTAGCAGCCCTTTTGACTAGTAAACCCCTCTATGTCCCAACTCCTAACAGTCGGCCACCTCATCGGCGGCAAGATCATCACCACCGGCGAACGCGCCCAGGACGTCTTCAACCCCGCCACCGGCCAAGCAGAAAAACGCGTGCTGCTGGCCCCCAAAGCCACGGTAGAAGAAGCCATTGCCAACGCGCAAGCCGCCTTCCCTGCCTGGCGCAACACCCCCCCGCTCAAGCGCGCCCGCGTGATGAGCAACCTGAAAGTCTTGCTGGAAAAGCACGCCGAAGAACTCTGCGCCCTCATCACCGCCGAACACGGCAAGGTGCTGAGTGACGCCTTGGGCGAACTGCAGCGCGGCATCGAGAATGTGGAATACGCTTCCTACGCGCCCGAGCTGCTCAAAGGCGAGCACAGCAAAAACGTGGGCCCAGCTATCGACAGCTGGTCCGAGTTCCAGGCGCTGGGCGTGACCGCCGGCATCACCCCCTTCAATTTCCCGGCGATGGTGCCTTTGTGGATGTGGCCTATGGCGGTCGCCTGCGGCAACACCTTTGTGCTGAAACCGTCTGAGCGCGACCCCAGCTCCACCCTGCGCGTGGCCGAACTGGCACTGGAAGCCGGCCTGCCACCCGGCGTGCTTAACGTGGTCAACGGCGACAAAGAAACCGTGGACACGCTCTTGCGCGACCCGCGCGTGAAGGCCGTGAGCTTTGTGGGCTCCACCCCGATTGCTGAATACATCTACGCTGAAGGCTGCAAGCACGGCAAGCGCGTGCAGGCCCTGGGCGGCGCAAAAAACCACGCGGTGGTCATGCCCGACGCCGATGTAGCCAACGCCGTGAGCGCGCTCATGGGCGCGGCCTATGGTTCTTGCGGCGAGCGCTGCATGGCCATCCCGCTGGTGGTGGCGGTGGGTGACGCGACCGCCGACGCGGTGATTGAAGGCCTGAAGGCCGAGATCGCCAAGATGAAAGTGGGCCCCGGCACCGCTCTCGGCATGGACATGGGCCCGCTGGTTACAAAGCCGCACTTTGAGAAGGTGAAAGGCTATGTGGACCAGGGCGTGAAAGAAGGCGCCACGCTGGTGGTGGACGGACGCAGCCTGAAGGTAGCAGGCCATGAAGACGGCTACTACCTCGGCCCCTGCCTGTTTGACAACGTCAAACCCGGCATGGTGATCTACCAGGAAGAAATCTTTGGCCCCGTGCTGGGCGTGGTGCGCGTCAAAACCTTGCAAGAGGCCATGGACATGATCGATGCCCACGAGTACGGCAACGGCACCTGCATCTTCACCCGCGACGGCGAAGCCGCACGCTACTTCACCGACAACATCCTGGTTGGCATGGTGGGTGTGAACGTGCCGCTGCCCGTGCCTGTGGCCTACCACTCGTTCGGCGGCTGGAAGCGCAGCCTGTTCGGCGACCTGCACGCCTACGGACCCGACGCGGTGCGCTTCTACACCAAGCGCAAGACCATCACCCAGCGCTGGCCCAGTGCCGGTGTGCGTGAGGGGGCAGTGTTCAGCTTCCCCAGCAGCCGCTGAGACTGAAACCGGTGGCAGCGTCGACTGCCACCCGGTGTTTTCAGCTGCTGCACTAACGAAAAAGGGCTTGTCATCAGACAAGCCCTTTTTCGTTAGAAGGCTCCTCAAGGAGCCGTGTGGCGCTTTACTTGAAGCGACGGCGAGCGATGGTGGCCATCAGGCCCAACCCCACGGCCAACATGGCCAAGGAGTTGCCGTCAGTGGTTGCCACGGAAGTCAACAAATCAGCACCGGATACCTGCACAGCCCAAGCAGGCGCAGCAGTAACGGCAATAAGCATCAACGACTTGAGTTTCATAAACCCCCCTTGGTGAATGTGTGACAAATTAAGTATTAACCCTATGCTGCATTGCACCAATAGCCCAAATGGACTAAGGGCCCCTTGTCGCTTACACAAACAAAAAGGGCCTGCGAAAACGCAGGCCCTTTTTGAAGAAAGTTAGATTCGAATTATGCAGCGCGCTTGGAGAAGCGGCGGCGAGCAATCGCACCCATCAAGCCCAAACCAGCCAAAAACATGGCGTAGGACTCTGGTTCTGGAACGGGTGTCACGGAACCGTTAAAAGCGGAGACTGTACCCAGTGAGTTAGGGGCAGGTGTGCTAACACCAGTCACCTTAAGGGTGTAAGCCTTACCGCCCACCAAAGAGACGGTTGTGCTATTCAAGTCGCTAAAAAACGCGAGGTAATTTCCGTTCAATTTAGAAGCTGAAACGCTAGCGATCGATGCTGAGCCATCCCACAAAGAGAAAGACAAGGCAGAGAACTGGCTCCCCATACCGCTGAGCCGCACCACCAGGGTATTTGCCGCATCGGGAGTCACCAAAAACGACTCGGTAAAGGCACCACTACTCGCTTCACTAAAGGTTGCAGTAGTTGTTGCTGCCTGGGCAGTCATCGCCGTCGCTGCAATAGCTGCAATACCGATCGATTGAAGAAATTTTTTCATGACTACTCCCGATTATTTAGATTGGCGACGACGAGCGATCACACCCATCAAGCCTAAACCGGCCAATAACAAAGCATAGCTTTCAGGCTCTGGCACGGGCGCCAGAGTGACTGTGTAACTGCCGATATCGCCGGTGCCACTCAACTTAAACCAGTAGCTTGCGCCGGGGGCCAAGGCAAACGTTGTCGAATAAGAGGCAACACCGAAGCCGTCTACCACGCCATTCAGAGGCAGCGATTGTGTGGGCGTACTGTAAGAACCCAATCCAAAGATGACGCTTGTCGCTAGACCAGTTCCGACGTAATCAACACCGATGTAGGAGCCAGTGATGCCAGAAAAACTGCTTGGCAAGGTAAAGGTATAGGTATCTTCGAATGAGCCTACGAAGTCGACCGTATTGGCGTAGCTCGAATTCAACGGTCCGATGTTGACGATCGCAGCATGGGACACGGCAGCGGATGCCATCAACATTACAGTTGCAGCAGCTTTTTTAAGGAAATTTAGGATCACGAGTTACCCCCTATATGTATAACTGACGCGTAGTCTCACTGAATTACTGCACCGCAACAATAGCCCCATCGGACTACCCGCCGCATGGTTTTGCCGCATTCGCGACAATCTCACCATGTCCTCACACCACCTCCCCCGCCTTTCCATGCTTGATCTGGTTGCCGTCCGCGAAGGCGGCACGGTGGGGCAGGCCTTGCAAATCGCTTTGCGCACTGCGCAGCATGTGGAGGCGCTGGGTTTCGAGCGCTACTGGCTGGCAGAGCACCACAACATGCCGGGCATCGCCAGTTCTGCCACCGCTGTACTGGTGGGCCATATTGCAGGCGGCACCGAGCGCATCCGGGTCGGGTCAGGCGGCATCATGCTGCCCAACCATGCGCCGCTGGTCGTGGCCGAAGCGTTTGGCACCTTGGCCGAGTTGTACCCGGGCCGCATCGACCTCGGCCTGGGCCGCGCCCCCGGCACCGACCAGGCCACCATGCGCGCCCTGCGCCGCAACAAGGTCGAACACGAAGACGATTTCCCGCGCGACGTGGCCGAGCTGCAAGCGCTTCTGGCGCCCCTGCAACCGGGGCAAAGGTTGGTCGCCATGCCTGGCGCGGGCACGCAAGTGCCCATCTGGCTGCTGGGCTCCAGCCTGTATTCGGCCCAACTGGCCGGCCACTTGGGGCTGCCTTATGCGTTCGCATCCCACTTCGCACCACGCTATCTGCACCAGGCGATTGCGATGTACCGCAGCCTGTTCAAACCGTCAGCCTCACTGGCCAAACCACATGTGATGGTGGGAGTGCCGCTGGTCGCGGCGGAAACGGACGAAGAGGCCGAGCTACTCGCCAGCAGCATTTACCAGCGGGTGCTGGGCATCCTGACCGGGCAACGCGGGGCCCTGCCCCCGCCCAAGCCGCAGTTCCTGCAACAGTGCCCACCCGATGCACGGGCCGCCATCCAAGACTTTCTGGGTGAAGCTGTTATCGGCGGGCCGGACACCGTGCAGCAAGGCCTGCTGGCAATGGCAGACGCCACCCTTGCCGACGAGCTGATGCTGGTCTGCGACATCTACGACCCCGCCTTGCGCCTGCGCTCCCTGGACATTGCGGCGCACGCCATGCGCCAGGCTGCCGAAGACAGTGCGAAAGTCAGGGACGCCGCGCCGGCAATGGGATGAACTCGGTCTCGCCCGGCACAGTGGGGAAGCGCTGTGCCTCCCATTCGTCCTGGGCCTGGAGAATGCGTTCCTTGCGGCTAGACACAAAGTTCCACACCATAAAGCGGTGCCCCAGCGGCGCCCCACCCAGCACCATCAAACGCGTGGCCTCTGTAGCACGGACCACGGGCTCAGCCCCTTCGTCCAGCACCAGCATCTGCCCAGCGGGCAGCGATGCGCCTTCTACTGACACGTCCGCGTCCACACTGTAAATACCCCGCTCCACCGCGGCCGCAGGCACTGCCAGCGACGCACCGGCCTCCAGCTCTATCGCCAGGTACAGGGTGGGCGACAGGGTCGCCACGGGCGACGTCGCGCCGAACGCACTGCCCACCAGCACCCGCACCGTGGCGCTGGGCAGTGCGACCACCGGAATGGCGCTGGCAGGGGTATGGGCGAAAGCCGGGGCATCCTCCTCATGCTCGGCAGGCAGGGCCGACCACAGCTGGAAACCATGGCTGCGGCGCTCGACATCGCGCAAGTCCTCCGGTGTGCGCTCGGAGTGGACGATGCCCCGCCCTGCCGTCATCCAGTTGATGGCGCCGGGCTCAATGCGCTGCACCACGCCCGTGGAGTCGCGGTGCATCATGGCGCCCTCGAACAGATAGGTCACCGTGGCCAGCCCGATATGGGGGTGCGGACGCACATCGTGGTTGTCGCCGGGCCGGGCGGACACCGGGCCGAAATGGTCAAAAAACACAAACGGGCCGATGGCCTGGCGCTGCACCGAGGGCAGCACGCGGCGCACGGTGAAACCACCACCCAGATCATGGGCGCGGGGAATGATGGGGCTGCTCATGAAACTCCTCGGTAAACCCATAGTGGCAACAGGCCCATGGTAGCAATTCCGCTCTGCTAAAGTCATCGCTCCTTATGAACAGCCCCTACCTCCACGACCTGCGTCTGTTGCTGCAACGGTGGCGCATCGAGCACACCCAAGTGGCAGACGAAGCGTCCGCCGCCAACCTGCGCCGCATGCGCTGGCTGGGGCCGGTGGTGGTCGGCATCAACGCCTTGCACGCCCTGGTGTTTCTGGTACTGACGCTGCAAGCCGCGCCGGGTGACCCGCACACCCGCTGGAAGCTGGGCCTGTTTCTCATCCACACCGGCATGGGCCTGGCCTTGCTGTTGTGCACCTGGGGCGCCTACCGCCTGCGCCACCAGCAGCGCAGCCTGTCCGGGCGTTGGCTAGAGCTCGTGTCGGCCGCCACGATTCTGGGTTTTGCCATCGCTATCGTGTGTGTGGACCAGTGGATCACCCCCAGCATCACCCCGTTTTTGATGGCCAGCCTGGGCGTCAGCCTGGCGCTCTACCTCCGGCCGCTACCGGCCACATGCCTGTATGTGGCAGCGTATCTGGGCTATTACGTAGCCTTGGGCTGGACGCAGGCCGACCCCGAAGTGTTGCTCTCCAACCGCATGAACGGCATCACCGCCTGCATCATGGGCTGGGCGCTGTCTGCGCTGCTGTGGCGCAAACACGTGACGATTGCGATGCAACGCCGGCAACTGGAGAAAGCCCACAGCGACTTGCAGGACAAGCAGCGTGAGCTGGAGCGCCTGACGCGGCAGGATGGCTTGACCGGCCTCTTCAACCGCAACACATTTGTGGAGCTCAGCCGTAGCGAGCTCCTGCGCGCCCAGCGCCAGGGCAGTGCCACCACCATCCTGCTGCTGGATCTGGACCATTTCAAACGCGTCAACGACACCTGGGGCCACCCCGCCGGCGATGCAGTGCTGCGCCAGGTCGCCACCCTGGCGGCACAAACCGTGCGCAGCACCGACCTGGTGGGGCGCTTGGGCGGCGAAGAATTCATTGTGCTGCTACCCCACACCTCCGAAGAGGCCGGCCGCAAAATCGCCGAAAAGCTGCGCCAGCGGTTGGAAGCCACCCGCGTGGTGTGGGAGGGCATCCACATCCCCGTGACCGCCAGTTTCGGGGTAGCCAGCGCCCCGGCCGCCGCCAAGCGGGACTTCGACAGCCTCTACACCGACGCCGACAAGGCGCTCTACCTCGCCAAGCAGCGGGGGCGCAACCGGGTGGTCTGAAAATAAGGGCTTGAAAGCGCTGCGGGGATAATCGCGGCACATGGCACTTATTACTCTTCTTGACGCCCAGCTGGCTTTTGGACACGTTCCACTCCTCGACCACGCTGATTTTTCCCTCGAAACCCAAGAGCGCGTGGGCCTGATCGGCCGCAACGGCGCCGGCAAATCGTCCATGCTCAAAATCCTGGGCGGCATGGAGCGGCCCGACGACGGCACCCTGCAAGTCCAAACCGGCACCCGCATTTCCTATGTGGCGCAAGAGCCGCAGCTCGACGCTGACGCTACGGTTTTTATAGCTGTTCGCGCAGGTTTGGAGCGCGTTATCGGCTTAATTGAGCAATATTGCGCAGGTGAAGGCGATCTGGACGCCATGCAAAGCGAAATCGAAACGCTGGACGGCTGGAACTGGGAACAACGTGTCAACGAGACCCTGCAGCGCCTGCACCTGAACCCCGAGGCCATCGTGAGCGCGCTCTCCGGCGGTACCAAAAAGCGCGTGGCCCTGGCCCAGGCGCTGGTCGCCCAACCCGATGTGCTGCTGCTCGACGAACCCACCAACCACCTGGACTTGGACTCGATTGAATGGCTGGAAGGCCTGCTCAAGGAGTTCAAGGGCTCCATCATCACCATCACCCACGACCGCTCTTTCCTGGACAACGTGGCCACCCGCATCGTGGAGCTGGACCGCGGCAAGCTGATGAGTTACCCCGGCAACTTCGCCGCCTACCTGACCCAAAAGGAAGAGCAGCTAGCGCAAGAGGCGGTCATCAACGCCAAGGCCGACAAGCTGCTGGCTCAAGAGGAGGTGTGGATCCGCAAGGGCGTGGAGGCGCGCCGCACCCGTGCCACCGCCCGCATCAACCGCCTGCAAGAGCTGCGCGCCAACCGCGAAGCCCGCCGCGAGGTGATGGGCAGCGTGAACATGGACGTCAACAGCGGCGACAAGAGCGGCAAGCTGGTGTCCGAGATGGTGCATGTGAGCAAGACCTTCGGCGACCGCATGATCGTCAAAGACTTCACCGCCACCATTCTGCGCGGCGACAAGATCGGCCTGCTCGGCCCGAACGGCGCGGGCAAGACCACCTTGCTCAAGCTGATTTTGGGCGAACACCAACCCGACCCGGCACCGGCCAATGCGCCCAAGCCCGAACCCGGCCACAGCCCTTGGGGCACGGTGCGCCTGGGTGCCAACGTCACGGTGGCCTACTTCGACCAGATGCGCAACGCGCTGGATCTGGACGCGACGCTGGAAGACTTCATCAGCCCCGGCTCGGAGTGGATCGAGATCGGTAACCAGCGCAAGCACGTCAAGAGCTACCTGGGCGACTTTTTGTTCTCACCGGCCCGCGCCACCTCACCAGTGCGGTCCTTGTCGGGTGGCGAGCGCAACCGCTTGCTGCTGGCCCGCCTATTTGCCCGCCCGGCCAACGTGCTGGTGCTGGACGAACCCACCAACGACCTGGACATCGACACCCTGGAGCTGCTGGAAGATCTGCTGCAAAGCTACGACGGCACCGTGTTCCTTGTCAGCCACGACCGGACCTTTCTGGACAACGTCGTCACCAGTACCATCGCATTTGAGGGCGATGCCAAGTGGCGCGAGTACGAAGGCGGTGTGAGCGACTGGCTGATCCAGACCAAGCGCGCTAACGACATTGCCGCCGCCCAAGGCAAAACTCAGGCCAAGCCCTTTAACTACGAGCGCGAGCAGCTACAAAAACAGGAGCAGGCTGTAGCCAAGGTCAGCGCCACTGCGCCTGCAGCCCCGGCACCAGCCAAGGCCCGCAAGCTGAGCTTCAAGGAGCAGCGCGAGCTCGATGGTCTGCCTGCCGCCATCGCGGCCCTGGAAGCCGAGCAAAAAGACATTGCCGCTGCGCTGGCCGACGGCAGCCTGTTCGCCAAAGACAACGCCCGCGCACTCGCCTTGAGCGCGCGCAATGCAGAGATTGACGAAGCGTTGTTGGCGGCGCTGGAGCGCTGGGAAGAACTAGGCAAGCCGGCCTAAGCCTGCAGCTCTTGGCAACTGAAGTTGCCAGCACTCTACAAATGGAAAAGGGCTTGCTACTGCAAGCCCTTTTTTTGTGCTTCCGTGCTTTACAGCACCGGGAATTACGCCTGTTTGCGACGGCGGCGGGCCACTGCCCCCATCAAGCCCAGACCCGCCAGCAACATGGCATAGGTTTCTGGTTCTGGCACAGGGGTTGTCAACTCCATTCGAAATGCCAAGTCACCACCCCAATTGAGGCCATCCCAGTTTGCACTCGTCAGCTTGGAGGGATCGTTTTCATTGTTGAAATAAACGAACTCCCCACCTGCATATTCATTTGAATTTACAAGTCCCCATTTGTTGGTGCCCCTTGATGCCGTTTGCAGACCAGAGGTACTAAAAAATGCAACGTACTGTGTGTTGGCAGAGAGTTGCAGGCTTGGGGTGCTAACTGCGATTTTTTCAAAACCGTCATAGCCGTAGCTAAAATTCAGCACGGGGCTAGTCCACAGAATGCTACTGGCTTTGCTGCCATCCCATGCCCCGACGTAGGCTTTGAAATCCTGATCCAAGTCGGTCATTGCAAAGGTGAAAGACTTCAAAACCGTGTCAGTAGCACCAGTGGTGAAAGTTTGACCGTAAGTAGCGGTATCCGGATTCCCCCATTCCCAGACAAAATTATTCCCGTTCCAAGCAGAAAAAGTTTCAATGGTGGTTGCGGCTTGGGCTGTAAAAGCTACTGTCAATGCAGCAGCGAGTGCAATTTTTTTAAACATGTGATTTCTCCGGATTCTTTGAAACTCAAGCGCGCTTGTTGCGACGACGGGCAACAGCTCCCATCAGCCCTAGCCCCGCCAACAGCATGGCGTAAGTTTCCGGCTCAGGAACTGCAGCGGCAATTGTGAGTGTGTCCAAAGCGAAAGTGGCTTGAGTTCCGTTGTAACCCAGGTGAGGTGTTCCACCGAAAGAAGTGAAGCTCACCGAGTCCACATTGCCCAATCCGAAAGCGATGTGGGTCGGGGATGTTGCACTCAAGGTGTAAGTCGTCGAGCTGACGGTGCTCCCGCCCAGCTTGCCAACTACGGTGACAGACAGGCCATCACGCCATCCTGCGGTGAGATCTGCCCCAACCAATGAAAAAGGAGTTGCGCTCGAAATGGTGGCCACACCAGCGCCTTTGTTAAAGGCAACAAAGCTACCGGAAGTTGCCGCCAACTTCAAGCCGGAAGATGGCAAGCTTGCTGTGTTCAGCGCAGCAAAGCCGCTCCAATTCAAACCACCAAAGGCAGTGAACACTTGTCCGCTGACTAGCCCGCTTTCAAACGTTACCGGAGCGGCACTAGCAATTGAAGTCAAGCTAGATAACGCCAAAGTAGCCATCAATTTTTTCATCTTCATCCCTATCGGAAAATTTCGGATAGCGCAATTTTCTTGCTTGCGACCGACGGCAACAATAGTCCGTTTAGCCCACATACCCTATGTTTACAACGCCGAGACCGACGAAGCGTTGATGGCCGAGCTGGAGCGCTGGGAAGAACTCGGCAAACCCGCTTAAAGCGCCGGCCGCCCTGTGAAATGCCGCAGGGTGGCCACCAAATGGTCGATCTCAAAGGGCTTGCCCACGTGGTCGTTCATGCCGGCGGCCAAACAGGCTTCGCGGTCTGAGGCCATGGCGTTCGCCGTCATGGCGATCACCGGCAGCTCAGCAAAGCCGGGCAAAGCGCGCAGAGTGCGGGTGGCCTCATAACCATCCATCACCGGCATTTGCACATCCATCAGCACCGCATCAAAGGCTTCCGGCTGGGCGGTGAGCAAGTCCACGGCGATGCGGCCGTTGTCTGCCAGGGTGATGTCGGCACCCTCTTGTTTAAGCAGGCCTTTGGCCACCAGCTGGTTGATTTTGTTGTCCTCCACCACCAGCAGCTTCATGCCTTGCAGGCGCTGCGGCTTGGCCAGGGTTTGCGGGGCCGCCGGGTTGGCGCCTGTGGCGGCCGTGGCGCTGGCGGCCTGGGCATCCATCACCGCGTCCAGCAACATGGACGCCGTGACGGGCTTGACGAGAAAGCCATTGAGCAGCGCCTGCTCATCGGCGGTGCGCTCGGCCATCATGGCGCGGCCATTGGCACTCACCATCAGGATGAGCGGGCCATTGACTTGCGTGGCTTCCCGGATGCGGCGGGTGGTTTCCCAGCCGTCCCACTCGGGCATGCGCCAGTCCATGAAGATCACCTGGTACGGCGCTCCGGCCTCGCGCCGGGCCTGCACCTGGCGCAGGGCCTCGGGGCCGCTGTCGGCCACATCCACCTCCCAGCCCAGGGAGCGGGCCATGGTCGCCAACAGGGTGCGGGCAACGAGGTTGTCGTCCACCACCAGCGCACGCTGCGCCAGCAAGGGGTGGCGGGGGCTGACCAGTTCAACCGGCGGCGCCAGCTGCAGCGGAATGGTGAAGAAAAAGTTGCTGCCTTCGCCGGGGGTGCTGTGCAGCTGCAGGGTGCCGCCCATCAGCCCGACCAGGCGCTGGCAAATCGCCAGCCCCAGCCCGGTGCCACCAAAGCGCCGGGTGGTGGAAGCCTCCGCCTGCGAAAAGCCGCTGAAGATGTGCGCCTGGTTTTCGGGCGCAATGCCGATGCCGGTATCCGACACCGCAAACTCCACAAATGCGCGGTCACCGTTGGTCGCTTTCAGGCGCAGCCGGATCACCACCTCGCCTTTCTCGGTGAACTTGACGGCGTTGCCGCCCAGGTTGATCAGCACCTGCTGCAGGCGCATGTCGTCGCCCACCACTGCGTGGGGCACGGCAGGGTCCACATCAAACAGCACCTCGATGGTTTTGCTGCCCACGTTGGCCGAGAGGATGACGGACAGGTCGCGCAGCAGCTGGTCGGTGCGGAAGGGGCGGGGGTCCAGCGTCATCTTGCCGGCTTCGACCTTGGAGAAATCCAGAATGTCGTTGAGCAGGCTCAGGAGCGAGCGGGCCGCGCTGGCCGTGTTGTGGGTGTAGCCGCGCTGCTTGTCGTTGAGTTCGGTGCCATCCAGCAACTGCAGCATGCCCAGAATCGCATTCATGGGGGTGCGCAGCTCGTGGCTCATGTTGGCCAGAAACTGGCTCTTGGCCAGGCTGGCCTGTTCAGCGGTCACGCGGGCCTTGTCGGCGGCGAGCTTGGCCTGCTCCAGCGCTGCACGGCCGCTTTCGCGCTCGTGCACCAGCACAGCGGTCTGGTTGAACATGGTGACCAGGCTCTGGATTTCGGCCGGCGCGCCGTCAATCACCAGCGTCTCTGTCTGGCCGTTGCCGGCGCCCAGGGTCTGCACCACCTCGCGCAGGCGCTCCAGACCGCCCAGCCAGTGGTTGAGCGCCCAGCGGATCAGCAGCAGGCCCAGGATGAGGCTGGCCAAGCCCACGCCGGACACCAGCACGGTGATGGACCACAAATCGGCAGCGACCTCGCCCGCGTCGTACTGCAGGCGCAGCAAGCCATAGTCTTTGCCCCCCACCGACACCGGGCGGTTCACATCGTCCAGGCGCTGTTCCACCCAGGTGGTGATGAAGGCGGGCGTGGTGTGATCTGCCGCCCCCTGGCTTTTGGCCACCACGCTGGCGCCGCTGGTGTCTTTGAACATGGCGGTAGAGAACACCGAGCCCTGCACGCCTTTTTCGAGGATGCGCTTGACGGTGTCGTAGTCGCCGATCACCACGCTGTCCTGCACCGACTGGGCGACCACCTCCATCAACATCACCGAGGAAGACTGGGTCTCCTCGATCTGCTTGCGGAACTCGTAGCTGATAAAGGCTGTCAGCCCTGCCGCCACAAAGGTGAGCAGCGTCGCGGAGTAGATCGCAAAAATGCGGTTCGTCAGCGTCGCCGGGATGAGGCGGTCCAGAAAGCGTGCAGGCATGGTGGCGTGGCAGGTGTCCGTGGGCAGGTGGAAGGCCCTTAGCGCAGGTTGGGAGGAGCCGTCTTGTAAAAGTTGCGGTAACTGCTGTATTCGCTGCCATTAGACGGCACAAAGCGGGCCGTGGGCAACAGGCCTACCAGGTTGCCGGAGGCGGCCAGGATCTTCACCCCTTGCACGTCTTTGCCCATGTCGGCAAACGCCTTGCTCACGGCCCTGAGATCTTTTTCCGGCACGTTGCGCGAGGCCATCAGCGCCAGGTCATACAGCGGCTCGGACTGCCACAGCACCCGCAGCTTTTTGCCCTCGCGCTTGGCCCAGCCTTCGGTGAGCTGGGAGTTGGCCCCCACCGCCTTGGCCTTGCCACTGGCGAGCTGGGCAAAAGCGCCGTCCATATTGCCGCCGAACACCACCTCCACCGGCACGTTGCGGTTGATCAACTGCGCATAGCTGAACTTGTAGGCCACCAGCGCCTCGGGGCCGGGAAAGGCCACCGGCTGGTTGGCCAGTTGCTCCAGCTTTTGGTAGGGCGAATCGGCCAGCACCACGATTTGGCTGTGGATGGGCGGCGTCTCGCGGCGGCCAAACACCTTCCAGCCGAGCTGATCGCGGTCGGGGCTGAACAGGTGGTTGGAAAACACAAACTCCACCTCGTTGGCCAGCACAAACGCCGTGGTGTCAGCCGAGGTGCGCCCGATTTTGAGCTGCAGCTTCACCCCGCTTTTGGCGGTGATGTATTCAATGATGGGGTTCCAGTACTTGGCGGTGAGCTCCAGCCCATACTGGTTGACCGGGGAGAAGCGGTACACCGGCCCCTCCTGGGCCTGGACAGCCCCCCAGGACATCAGGCCCGCCAAGGCCAGCAACGATTGGGTCAGTACCCCACGACGGTAGTTCATAGCGTCTCCACGACAAGTTGTAGTTCAGCGGGCAGCGCAGCCGCACTGTCCGGGCCAGTCTACACAATGCCACGGGCTTGCAAGTCTTGTATTTGATGTGCATCAAGCCCCAACTCCGCCAGGACGTCGCCGGTGTGCTCGCCCAAGGCCGGTGGCGGGTAGCGCAACTGGGTGGGCGCAGCTGACAAGCGCATCGGGCTGGCCACGCTGCGAATGCTCTGCGCCCCGCCATGCGCTATGATTTCAGGAGCTGCTTGCGCAGATTCCACGTGCGCTAGAGGCTGATGGAGCACCAAACCCCGGGCCTGCACCTGCGGGTCGGCAAAGGCCCGCGCCAGCGTGTTGATGGGGCCGCAGGGCACGGCTTTGTCTTCCAGCAGGGCAATCCAGGCCTCCGTGCTGCGGGTGCGGGTCACGGCTTGCATCAGCGGGACCAGCACGGCGCGGTTTTCGACCCGCCGCGTGTTGGTGGCAAAGCGGGCGTCTTGTGCCCACTCGGGATGCTCCGCCGCCTGGCAGAAGCGGGCGAACTGCCCGTCGTTGCCCACTGCCAGCAACATCGCGCCGTCCAGCGTGGGAAAGTCCTGGTACGGCACTAGGCTGGGGTGCGCATTGCCAGTGCGCACGGGCTCCACCCCGGTGTTGAGGTAGCCGGCGCCCTGGTTGGCAAGAATGGCCATGCCCACGTCCAGCAAGGCCATGTCGATATGCTGGCCCTCGCCGGTACTGTGGCGCATTTCCACCGCCGCGAGGATGGCACTGGTGGCGTACACGCCGGTGAACACATCGGTAATCGCCACACCCGCGCGCTGCGGGCCGCCACCGGGCTCGCCGTCCGGGCGGCCGGTGATGCTCATCATGCCGCTCATGGCCTGGATCATCAGGTCGTAGCCCGCGCGCTCGGCGTAAGGCCCGGTCTGGCCGAAACCGGTGATGGAGCAGTAAATCAGGCGCGGGTTCAGGGCCTTCAGGCTGGCGTAGTCCAGCCCGTAGTGGGCCAGCCCACCGACCTTGAAGTTCTCAACCAGCACATCGCTCTGCAGGGCCATCTGGCGGATCAGCGCCTGGCCTTCGGGCTGGGCCATGTCGATGGTGATGGAGCGTTTGTTGCGATTGCAGGCGGTGAAGTAGGTGGCCTCTGACGTGGGCCGCCCCTCGGCATCCGGCACGAAGGGCGGGCCCCAGTGGCGGGTGTCGTCACCGGCCTGGGGGCGCTCCACCTTGATGACATCGGCCCCGAGGTCGGCCAGCATCTGGGTGCACCAGGGCCCGGCCAACACGCGGGAAAGGTCCAGAACCTTGAGATGAGAGAGTGCGCCTTGCGGGGCGGCGGTGGAAGAGGTGGTCATGCCGGCAGCCAGAATGGGGGAGGCCCATGGTAGCGCGCAGGGCCGGATTGACATGGGCGATTTCACCCGTAAAATTCGCACTTGAAAACGATTTCAAATGAGAATAACGCAAGGACGCAACGTGACCCTTCCCGAGACTTCCCCCGTGGCCCCTGAATCCCTCCGCTTCCCCGCCGATTTCCGCTGGGGCGTGGCCACCAGCTCGTACCAGATCGAAGGCGCTGCCGCCCAAGGGGGCCGCGGTCCGTCCATTTGGGACACGTTCTCCAAAACCCCCGGCAAGGTGGTGAACGGTGACACCGGCGATGTGGCCTGCGACCACTACAACCGCCTGGAATCCGACCTCGACATGATCCAGAGCCTGGGCGTAGACAGCTACCGCTTCTCGATCGCCTGGTCCCGCGTGCAACCGCTGGGCTATGGCGCCTGGAACACCGAGGGGCTGGATTTTTACGAACGCCTGGTCGACGGCCTGTTGAAGCGCGACATTGCCCCCTACGCCACCCTTTACCACTGGGACCTGCCGCAGGGCCTGCAAGATTTGCAGCAAGGCTGGGAAGCCCGCGACACCGCCTACCGTTTTGCCGACTACGCCGAGCGCATGGGCCGCCTGCTGGGCGACCGCGTGGCCAGCATTGCCACCCACAACGAACCCTGGTGCACCGCCACCCTGGGCTACGACCTAGGCGTGTTCGCCCCGGGCAAGAAAGACGTGCCGGCCATGCTGCGCGTGTCACACCACCTGCTGCTCTCGCACGGGCTGGCGCTGCAGTCCATGCGCGCGGCCGGCGTGAAAGCGCCGCTGGGCATTGTGCTCAACCAGTCGCCTACCACCGCCGCCACCGACAGCCCCGCCGACCAGGCCCGTGCCCAGCGCGAGTACGACCGGTTTGTGCGCTGGTACATGGACCCGATCTTCAAGAAGGCCTACCCCCAAGGCCCGGAGCTGGCGCAGCCCGACAACATCGAGGCCGGAGATTTCGACATCATTGCCCAGCCCCTGGACTTTCTGGGTATCAACTACTACACCCGCATCTGGGCCAGCACCAGCACACCACCGGTGCCCGCGCCCAACCAGGACGGCGTGTCCGACATGGGCTGGGAAAACTACGCGCAAGGCCTCTCAGACCTGCTGCAAGGCATTCACCGCGACTACACCCTGCCCCCCATTTACATCACGGAAAACGGCTACGCCGAGGCCGACAAGGTGGTCGATGGCCGTGTGAATGACCCCGGCCGCCAGGCCTACATGCAGACCCACTTGCAAGCGCTGCACGAGGCCATGGCGGCGGGTGTGGATGTGCGCGGCTTCTTTTACTGGAGCCTGATGGACAACTTCGAGTGGGCCTGCGGCTACGACAAACGCTTCGGCCTGGTGCATGTGGACTACGCCACCCAAGCGCGCACCCTGAAAGACAGTGCCCTGCGCTACCGGGCGTTCATCGCCAGCCAGCGCAAGCGTTAAACAAAAAAGGCCCTCGGGCCTTTTTTACGTCTGCCGTTGGGGACCTACTGATTCAGGCCTGCATCAAGCCTGCCATTTTCGGGTGGTCTCGCGCACCATAAGCTCCAGCGGGGGCAACTGCACCGCATCTGCGGGGTAGCCCATCATGTCGAGCAGCATGCGTGCGGCATACAGGCCGACCTCGTACACCGGCTGGCGCACGCTGGTGAGCGGCGGGGTCATGAAGCTGGAAGTGGGCATGTCGTCAAAACCCACCAGCGATACGTCGTCCGGCACGCGCAAGCCGCGCTGGTACAACGCCAGGCGCGCACCTTGCGCCGTGTCGTCATTCGCGCAAAAAACCGCGCTAAAAGGCACACCGCTGTCGATCAGGCGCAGTGCCGCCAGGTGACCGCCTTGGTCGGTGAAATTGCCCCGCACCAGCAGGCGCGGGTCCGGGGTCACGCCGGCTTCGGCATGGGCCTGCAAATAGCCGAGGTAGCGGTCTTGCGCGTCGGCACGGTTCTCCACACCGGCAATATGGGCGATGCGGGTGTGACCCAGCGCCAGCAAATGCTGGGTGGCCAGGTAGCCGCCGAATTTCTGGTCCACATGGAGTGAGCGCAGCTTGGGCCCCTCCAGGGCCCGCTCGGTGATCACCACCGGTTGCTGGCGCGCCAGTTGCTGCACATCGGCATCGCTGATGTTGCTGGTGAGGATGATGAGGCCATCCACCCGCCGCGAGGTCAGCAGTTGGAGGCTGGCCAAGTCCGTTTCTGCGCTCCAGTGGCCGCTGACGATGATGGGCGAATGGCCGCTGGCCTCCAGCCCCACCTCAATGCCCTTGAGCGCGCGCGAGTAAAACTGGCTCTCAATCGACTGGGTGAGCACCCCCACCGTCATGGTGATGCCGGTCTTCAAACTGCGGGCGAAGATGTTAGGCCGGAACTGGAGCTGCGCAATCGCCGCCTCCACCGCCTCGCGCTTGGCCGGGGCCACGCGGGCAGTGCCGTTCAGGATGCGAGACACCGTGCTGGGCGACACCCCGGCAACCCGGGCCACGTCCAGCAGGGTGACGGCCTCTGTTCCGGAGGGCGAAGTGTCAAGGGTGGTGGTCATGGCGGGCGAGTGTATGCCATGCCTCCCCTGCCGCACCCGCCATGCCCGGCGCTATTCAGTTCGCAAACGCTGCAATGCCGGTGATGGCCCGGCCCAGGATCAGCGCGTGGATGTCGTGCGTGCCCTCGTAGGTGTTGACCACCTCCAGGTTCACCAGGTGGCGGGCCACGCCAAACTCGTCGCTAATGCCGTTGCCGCCCATCATGTCGCGCGCCATACGGGCAATGTCCAAGGCCTTGCCACAGCTGTTGCGCTTGAGGATGGAGGTGATTTCCACCGAGGCCGTGCCCTCGTCCTTCATGCGGCCCAGGCGCAGGCAGCCCTGCAGGCCGAGAGCGATTTCGGTTTGCATATCGGCCAGCTTCTTCTGGATCAGCTGGTTGGCGGCCAAAGGGCGGCCGAATTGTTTGCGGTCCAACACGTATTGGCGGGAGCGCGTCCAGCAGTCTTCGGCCGCACCCAGTGCACCCCAGGCAATGCCATAGCGCGCGCTGTTGAGGCAGGTGAAGGGGCCTTTGAGGCCGCGCACCTCGGGGAAGGCATTCTCTTCGGGGCAGAACACGCCGTCCATGACGATTTCGCCGGTGATGCTGGCGCGCAGGCCCACCTTGCCGTGGATAGCGGGGGCGGACAGGCCGGCCATGCCTTTTTCCAGCACAAAGCCGCGGATGGGGCCGACTGCACCTGACTCGGTGACTTCTTTCGCCCACACCACAAACACATCGGCCATCGGGCTGTTGCTGATCCACATCTTGGAGCCAGTGAGCTTGTAGCCGCCGGGCACCTTGTGGGCGCGGGTGGCCATGGAGCCGGGGTCGGAGCCGTGGTCGGGCTCGGTCAGGCCAAAGCAACCTATCCATTCGCCGGTGGCCAGCTTGGGCAGGTACTTCTGGCGCTGGGCCTCGGTGCCGAACTCGAAGATAGGCACCATCACCAACGAGGACTGCACGCTCATCATGCTGCGGTAGCCACTATCAACCCGCTCCACCTCGCGGGCGATCAGGCCGTAGGCCACGTAGTTCAGGCCGGGGCCGCCGTATTGCTCGGGAATCGTGGGGCCCAAGAGACCCAACTCCCCCATTTCCCGGAAGATGGCGGGGTCGGTGCTGCCGTCCCGGAAGGCCTGGGTCACGCGGGGGAGCAGCTTGTCCTGGCAGTAGGCAGCGGCGGCATCGCGCACCATGCGCTCGTCATCAGAGAGTTGGCTGTCCAGCAAAAAAGGGTCTTGCCAATTGAAGGCGGCTTGGCTCATGGAGTGCTCCGGCAGAAGAAAGGAATGCAGAGATCGTAGCCCCTGCATAGTGCCTGTGCAAGCAAGCGTTTTGCACACAGGCATGCGTTTAACTCATTTTTAAATCCAAAAAAACGCAGTTTTTGACGCTTTGACGCCGATGTATTGCATGCGGTGCATACCTATGACATAGTCCGCGCCAATTTGGAGAGCAATCCCATGAGCGACACCATCACGACAACAGCACCTGAAGTGCGCAAACCGGTCACCATCTTCGGCCCGGATTTCCCATTCGCGTTTGACGACTGGATCGCCCACCCCGACGGGCTGGGCCAGCTACCCGCACACCGCTTGGGCGAGGAGGTGGCCATCGTCGGAGCCGGCATGGCCGGCATGGTCGCCGCCTACGAGCTGATGAAGCTGGGCCTCAAGCCGGTGATTTATGAGGCGTCCAAGATGGGCGGGCGGCTGCGCTCGCAAGTCTTTGAAGGTACGCAGGATGTGGTGGCGGAACTGGGCGGCATGCGCTTTCCGGTCTCGGGCACCGCGTTCTACCACTACGTCCACCTGCTGGGCCTGGAGACCCGGGACTTCCCCAACCCCCTGACGCCCGCTTCGGGCAGCACAGTCATCGACCTGGAGGGTAACACCCACTACGCGCGCAGCCTGCAAGACCTGCCCCCGATCTTCAAAGAGGTGGCGGACGCCTGGGCCCAGGCACTCGAAGACGATGCTCGCTTCAGCGACATGCAAAACGCCATTCGCAACCGGGATGTGCCGGCGCTCAAGCGCATGTGGAATGCGCTGGTGCCGCTCTGGGATGACCGCACGTTTTACGACTTCATCGCCAACTCCAAAGCGTTTGCCAAGCTGTCCTTCCAGCACCGGGAAATTTTTGGTCAAGTGGGTTTTGGCACCGGCGGTTGGGACTCGGACTTTCCGAATTCCATGCTGGAAATCCTGCGGGTGGTGCTGACCAACTGCGATGACAACCAGCAGCTCATCGTAGGCGGGGCCGACCAGGTGCCTCACGGCCTGTGGCGCCATGCCCCCACCCAACTGGTGCACTGGCCGGCAGGCACTACCTTGCAAAGCCTGCACAGTGGCGCGACCCGTGCTGGGGTGGCCGCCATTGCCCGTGCAACGGATAGCCGACTTGCCGTGACGGACACCTGGGGCGATACGCGCCACTACAACGCGGTGCTGACCACCTGCCAGAGCTGGCTGCTCACCACCCAGATTGCGGTCGAAGAATCCCTTTTCTCCCACAAGATGTGGATGGCGCTGGACCGCACCCGCTACATGCAATCCAGCAAGACCTTTGTCATGGTGGACCGGCCATTCTGGAAAGACAAAGACCCGGAGACCGGCCGCGATGTGATGAGCATGACACTCACCGACCGGCTGACCCGCGGCACCTACCTGTTTGACAACGGGCCGGACAAACCGGCGGTGATTTGTCTGTCTTATGCCTGGATGGGCGACGCCCTCAAGATGCTGCCGCAAACCCCGGAGAAACGCGTCAAGCTGGCCCTGCAGGCCCTCAAGAAAATCTACCCCAAAGTGGACATTACCAGCCACATCATTGGCGATCCGATTTGCGTTTCCTGGGAGGCTGACCCCTACTTTCTGGGAGCCTTCAAGGGCGCATTGCCCGGGCACTACCGCTACAACCAGCGCATGTACGCCCACTTCAAGCAGGACCAGCTTCCACCGCAGCAACGCGGCATTTTCATTGCGGGGGATGACGTGTCTTGGACACCCGCTTGGGTGGAGGGCGCGGTGCAAACGTCCCTGAACGCAGTGTGGGGCATCGTGCAACATCTGGGCGGTCACACCCATGCCGCCAACCCCGGCCCCGGTGATGTGTTTGACACCTTGGGCCCGATGGCGCTCCCCGAATGACTGCCATGCGTGTACCTCTGAAACTGGCACTGTGGCAATGTGCCCCCGCTCCGCTGGATGTGCCGGGCAATCTGGAGCGGCTTGAAGCTGCAGCCCGCGAGGCCGCCAGTGCAGGAGCACAACTCCTGGTGTGCCCTGAAATGTTCATCACCGGCTACGCCATTGGTGCGTCGGCCGTGCAGGCCCTGGCCCAAGCGGCAGACGG
Source organism: Rhodoferax bucti (assembly GCF_005876985.1). Taxonomy (GTDB): domain Bacteria; phylum Pseudomonadota; class Gammaproteobacteria; order Burkholderiales; family Burkholderiaceae_C; genus Allorhodoferax; species Allorhodoferax bucti. The sequence goes on along the minus strand of NZ_VAHD01000001.1, from coordinate 920,461 downwards.
GGCCTGGGCCGACGCCATGGCCGGCATTGCACAACGCCACCAAGTGGCGGTGGTGTACGGCTACCCCGAGCGCGGCGCGGACGGCCGCGTGTACAACGCAGCCCAATGGATCGATGCGTCGGGCCGGCGCTGCCTGAACTACCGCAAGGCCTATTTGTTCGGCGATCTCGACCGCAGCCAGTTTTCAGCCGAGGCGCAAAGCGCCCGGACCTTCGACTTCCATGGCTGGAAGATTGGCATGCTGATTTGCTACGACGTGGAGTTTCCCGAAGCCACCCGCGCACTTGCGCTGGCAGGTGCAGACTTGATCGCGGTGCCTACAGCCAACATGAAGGAGTACGACTTCGTGGCCCGCTCGCTGGTGCCGGTGCGCGCTTATGAGAACCAGTTGTTTGTGGCCTATGCCAATTTCACCGGCCCCGAGGGCGCACTGCACTACGGTGGCCTGAGCGTGGTGGCCGGGCCCGATGGCGCCACCCTCGCACAAGCCGGGCGCGAAGAAGCGCTGGTGTTTGCCACTCTCAACGATGAGCGGCTCACTGCCGCCCGCAACGCCGCGCAGCACGTTCGAGACCTGAAGGCCCTCTACAACCCACCGACTTAACCCGCCCCATGCGACGAAAAATACCCGCCACCCAAGCCTTGCTCTGTTTCGAGGCTGCGGCGCGCCACGAAAGTTTTACCCGCGCGGCCCAGGAGCTGTCGCTCACCCAAAGTGCCATTTCGCGGCAGATCACCACGCTCGAAGAGCTGGTGGGCATGGCGCTGTTCCGCCGCACGCGGCATGGTGTGGCGCTGACGAGTGCGGGCACGCGCTACGCCACCCAAGTCGCGTCCTGGCTGCGCGGGCTGGAGCAAGACACCCTGGACCTCATGTCCACCCGCGGGCATGGTGGCGCGGTGCAGTTGGCCAGCGTGCCCACCTTTGCAGCGCGTTGGCTCCTGCCGCGCTTGCCCGACTTTCACGCCCGACACGCCAACACGGTTGTGCACATTGAAACCCGTACCCGCCCGTTTCTGTTCAACGACACCTCGTTCGACGCAGCCATCTTCGCCTGCACCGAATTACAAATCCGCCATTGGGCAGGCACGCGCTGCTACCCGCTTTTGCAAGAACAGGTGGTTGCCGTGTGCAGCCCGGCCTTGCTGCGCGGGCGCAGGGCATTGAGTGCGGCAGACGTGGCTTTGCTGCCCCTGCTGCAACAAAGCACCCGGCCCGACAGCTGGCAAAGCTGGTTTTCGGCGCAAGGCATTGAAGCAGCCAACGCCTTTGCCGGGCCGCGCTATGAGCAGTTTTCGATGGCTTCGTCCGCTGCCGCCTGCGGAATGGGCGTGGCCTTGGTGCCACGCCTGTTGATAGAGGCAGAGCTGGCCCGGGGTGAGCTGGTGCTCGCGCACCCTGCTCCGCTGCCCGGTGAGCGGCACTACTACCTGGTGCTCCCGGAAAACACCGAGGCCGGCCCTGCGGTGGAGCTATTCAGCGAATGGCTTCAGGCAGTGTGCACGTCTGACACGCTGTAGGACACAAGCAAAAGCCGCGGGCATTGCTGCACCGCGGCTTCCAGGGCACGTCTTTTAATAGGCGTTTTGCTTAAGGCTGGCGCACGATCACCGGCTGAATGTTGAACAGGTTAGCACTGCCCGGCTCCACCCCCACCTTCACCCAGTGCAGGCTGGGGCTGCCGAAGGTTTGCAGGCGCGTGAGGTTGGGTAGCAACTTGGCAGGGCTGTAGAGCGGCTTGTCCACCTTGAAGAAGTGCGTGTCACCATGCACCAGCAGCACTTGGCCTTTAAAGCTTTCGGTCTGCTTCACCACCGCCGCCATGAAGGCGCGGTAGCCACTGAACTGGGGCAGCTGGCTTTCATCCGCCTCTTCGGTTTCGGGCCAGTCGAATCCGGGGTCGGCCTGGATCACCAGCACCACGCCCTCGGCCTTGTCGGCGCGGGCTTTGGCAAAGGTGGACTCTACCCACTGGATGTTGGCGCCGTCGCGCTCCAGATACTCCGCATTGGCCGCATCGCACTGCGCGGCGTTGCGGGCGCTCTTGGCGGTGCATTCCTTGGCGCTCATGATGACGTTGTTATTGCTACCGGGCACGTTGATGCCGGCAAACACCACAGGGCCCATGCTGAAGCGGGTGTTCTCCACATACTTCTCGCCCAGCTTGCCCTGATGCTCCAGCGGCAAGGTGGTTTGGCCCAGGCTGTTGAGCGTGGGGTACATCACTTTGCGCAAGTGGGCCAGGCGCTCCAGCGCGTCAAAGCCGCCGTTGTTGGTGCGGTGGCAGTCGGTCCACTCGTTGTCGCCGGGCACATAGACCACCGGCTTTTTCATGCCGCCAAACATCTTGAGGGCGTCGGTGTAAATCTCGTTGGAGCAAGTGGAGCTGCCGTCCTTGATGTCGCCGTCGTAAATGGAAAACGCGATATCAGCGGCATTGATGCTGGCCAGCACGGCCGGCAGCTTGGTGTCGTCGCCCGCCTTTTTGTAAGGCATGTCGCCCCACAGGCCAAAGCTGTAGCTGTTCACAGGCGTGCCCGGTGCAGTGGCGCAGGCACTCAGGCTGGCAGCAAGCGCCAGGGCGGACAAAAGACGAAGAGACATGGAGAACTCCAATAAAGACAGCCTGCCACTGTCTCCGCCCCGTGTGACAAAGGCATGACAGGCGCGCGACACCCGACCCATGCCCCGCAAGCGTGCAAGCCGGCAACGGCCCGCACCCCACACCGGTGCAATCTGCCCGACCAACGGGCTGTTTTATGGTGCAAACCCCTAGTTACAGCGTGGCACGTCGATTGCTAGCATGCAATCCATGACTTGACCAAACGGTCAGTTTTTTAAGGAGTAGCCCGCGTGTCCACCCCCTCTACCTCTCCCGACGTTCGTGCAGGCCGCCTCGCCAGCGAGGAATACGCCCAACGCTTTGCCGACGCCACCCCGCGCTTTACGCACACCCAGGCCCTGCTGGAAGCCGAGCGCTGCCTCTATTGCTATGACGCGCCCTGCGCCACGGCCTGCCCCACCAGCATTGATGTGCCCTCCTTCATCAAGCGCATTGCAGACGGCAATCTGCGCGGCTCGGCCCACACCATTCTGGAGAGCAACCCCTTGGGCGGCATGTGCGCCCGTGTGTGCCCCACCGAAAACTTGTGCGAAGCCGTCTGTGTGCGCAACACCCAGGAAGACCGGCCCGTGGCCATCGGCCGCCTGCAGCGCCACGCCGTCGACGCACTGATGGAAAGCGCCAAGCCCCAAGTCTTTACCCGCGCCCCCGCCACCGGCAAAAAAGTGGCCGTGGTGGGTGCCGGCCCCGCAGGCCTGGCCTGCGCCCACACCTTGGCACGCCACGGGCACGACGTGGTGGTGTTCGACGCCAAGCCCAAGGCCGGCGGCCTGAACGAATACGGCCTGGCCAGCTACAAAACGCCCGACAACTTTGCCCAGCGCGAAATCGCCTGGCTGCTGGACATTGGCGGCATCACCATTCAAAACCAGTGGAAGCTGGACACCGTGGCGCAGTTGAACACCTTGCGCAAGGACTTTGATGCCGTCTTCCTCGGCATGGGCTTGGCCACCACCCAGGCGCTGGGCGTGCCCGGCGAAGCCCTGCAAGGTGTGCAAGACGCGGTCGACTTCATTGCCACCCTGCGCCAGACGGAAGACAAAGCCACCCTGCCCGTGGGCCGCCGGGTGATCGTGATTGGCGGCGGCATGACCGCGGTAGACGCCGCCGTACAAAGCAAGCTGCTGGGGGCCAAGGTGGTGCACATGGTGTACCGCCGGGGTGCAGACACCATGAGTGCCTCCAAAGACGAGCAGGAATGGGCCCAAACCAACGGCGTGGTGCTGCACCAGTGGCTGGCGCCGGTCGAAATCCTGGGTCACGAGGGTGCCCACAGCGGCCAGGTGCGCGCCGTGCGCTTTGCCGAGCAGGCCCTGGTGAACGGCAAGCTCGCCCCCACCGGCCGCGAAATCACCTGGGAGGCCGACACCGTGCTCAAAGCCATCGGCCAGAAGCTGGGCAACCCGGTGTTGGCCGAGGCCGGCCTCACCCTGCGCGACGGCAAGATTGCTACCGATGCCGCAGGCGCCACCAACCTGCCCGGTGTATGGGCCGGCGGCGACTGCCGTGCCGGCGGCCTGGACCTGACCGTGGAAGCCGTGGAGCACGGCAAGCAAGCCGCACTGGCCATTCACGCAACCCTTTCGGCCTGAGCGGCCATCGACTTTCGGAGAAACACCATGGCCAATCTGGAAACCACCTTCTGCGGCGTCAAAAGCCCCAATCCCTTCTGGCTCGCCTCGGCTCCGCCGACCGACAAGGCCTACAACGTCAACCGCGCCTTTGAGGCCGGCTGGGGCGGCGTGGTCTGGAAGACCTTGGGCGAAGCCGGCCCACCGGTTGTCAACGTGAATGGCCCCCGCTACGGCGCGTTGCTGTCCGCCGACCGCCGGCTGAACGGCTTCAACAACATCGAGTTGATCACCGACCGCGACCTGGAGCTCAACCTGCGCGAAATCACCGAGGTCAAGCGCAACTGGCAGGACCGCGCCATGATCGTCTCGCTCATGGTGCCCTGCGAAGAAAAGAGCTGGAAAGCCATCCTCCCCCGCGTGGAAGACACCGGCGCCGATGCCATTGAGCTCAACTTCGGCTGCCCCCACGGCATGAGCGAACGCGGCATGGGCGCCGCCGTAGGCCAGGTGCCCGAGTACATCCAGATGGTCACCGAGTGGTGCAAGCAGTACAGCAAGCTGCCGGTCATCGTGAAGCTCACCCCCAACATCACCGACATCCGCAAGCCCGCGCAGGCGGCCAAGCGCGGTGGGGCTGATGCGGTGAGCCTGATCAACACCATCAACTCCATCATGGGCGTGGACCCCTACACGCTCACCATGTCGCCCTCCACCGGCGGCAAGGGCAGCCACGGTGGCTATTGCGGCCCGGCCGTGAAGCCGATTGCCCTGAACATGGTGGCCGAGATTGCCCGCGACCCGCTCACCGCCGGCCTGCCCATCAGCGGCATTGGCGGTATTGGCAACTGGCGCGATGCGCTGGACTTCATCGCTTTAGGCAGCGGTACGGTGCAGGTGTGTACCGCCGCCATGGTCTACGGCTTCAAGATCGTGCAGGAGATGGAAAGCGGCCTCTCGAACTACATGGACGAGATGGGCTTCAAAAGCGTGAGCGAGATTGTGGGCAAGGCCGTGCCCACGGTGAGCGACTGGCGCTACCTCAACCTGAACCACATCAGCAAAGCCGTCATCAACCAGGACAGCTGCATCCAGTGCGGGCGCTGCCACATCGCCTGCGAAGACACCAGCCACCAGGCCATCACCTTGGAGAAAGACGGCAAGCGCCACTTCGAGGTGAAAGAGGACGAGTGCGTGGGCTGCAACCTGTGCGTGACCGTGTGCCCCGTGCCGGACACCATCACCCTGCGCGACCTGGCACCCGGTGAAGTAGACCTGCGCACCGGCAAGACCGTGAGCGCCGAGCACGCCGACTGGACCACCCACCCCAACAACCCCATGCGGGCAACTGCCTGAACGGACTTGCAAGGCTGGTACTTAGGCATAAAAATGACTTCCAGCCCTCGGTTTTATTGCGCAAGCAGCTATTGTTTTAGGAGCAATTCATGAGCACTCTGTTTATCCGTGGCGGTACGGTGGTCAACGCCGACCGCGCCTTCAAGGCCGATGTGATCACGCAGGACGGCAAGATTGTGGCCGTGGGCGAGAACCTGACGGCGCCCGCGGGCGCCACCACGGTAGACGCGGGCGGCCAGTACGTCATGCCCGGCGGTATCGACCCGCACACCCACATGCAGCTGCCCTTCATGGGCACGGTCACCATGGACGACTTCTACACCGGCACGGCAGCCGGTCTCGCGGGCGGCAACACCACCATCATCGACTTCGTCATTCCTGACCCCAAAGAAAACATCCTGGACGCCTACCAAAAATGGCGTGACTGGGCCGAAAAGTCGGCGTCGGACTACAGCTTCCACGTCGCCATCACCTGGTGGGACGAAACCGTGCGGCGCGACATGGGCACGCTGGTGCAGCAAGAAGGCGTCAACAGCTTCAAGCACTTCATGGCCTACAAAAACGCCATCATGTGCGACGACGAAACGCTGGTGAACAGCTTCAAGCGTTCGCTGGAGCTGGGCGCCATGCCCACCGTGCACGCCGAAAACGGCGAGCTGGTCTACCTGCTGCAAAAGCAAGTGGCCGAGATGGGCATCAAGGGCCCCGAAGGCCACCCGCTGTCGCGCCCGCCCATGGTCGAAGGCGAAGCCGCCAACCGCGCCATTGCCATTGCCGATGTGCTCAATGTGCCCATCTACGTAGTGCACGTGAGCTGCATTGAAGCGGCCGAGGCGATTGCCCGTGCCCGCGCACGCGGTCAGCGCGTGTACGGCGAGGTGCTGGCCGGCCACCTGGTGCTGGACGACAGCGTCTACCGCCACCCCGACTTTGCGACGGCAGCTGCCCACGTGATGAGCCCGCCCTTCCGGCCCAAGGGCAATAGCGAATTTTTGTGGCGCGGCCTGCAAAGCGGCAACCTGCACACCACCGCCACCGACCACTGCACCTTCTGCGCTGCGCAAAAGGCCGCAGGAAAAGATGATTTTTCAAAGATCCCCAACGGCTGCGGCGGCGTGGAAGAGCGCTTGGCCGTGATCTGGGATGAAGGCGTGAACACTGGGCGTTTGACCCCCAGCGAGTTTGTAGCGGTCACGTCTGCCAACACGGCCAAGCTGTTCAACATCTATCCGCAAAAGGGCAGCGTGTCAGTTGGCGCCGATGCCGACCTGGTAGTGTGGGACCCCGCAGGTACCAAGACTATGTCGGCCAAGACGCAGTTCAGCAAAGGCGACTTCAACATCTTCGAAGGCCGCACGGTCAAGGGCATTCCGAGCCACACGGTGAGCCAAGGCGAGCTGGTGTTTGTGCAGGGCGATCTGCGCGCCGTACAGGGCAAGGGCCGCTACATCAAGCGCCCGGCCTTCAATGACAACTTCTCCGCCAGCCGCCTGCGCGCCGAGACGCTGGCTCCCACTGCTGTCAAACGCTAAGAGGCTGGCCTGCTGGAGTGCGTATAGCCGAGCGGCTCATGCTGCCAAACGCGCAGAAATCGCCGCCCGGCTATACGCACTCCAGCGACACGTAGCGTTATTTGTTTAGGAAGGAATTCGACATGACAACCGCCACCGCACTCGACATCGACAAGATCCGCATCAACGGCGAGCGCCTCTGGGGCTCGCTGATGGAGCTGGCGCAGATTGGCGCCACGCCCAAAGGCGGCGTATGCCGCCTGACGCTGACGGACCTCGACAAGCAAGGCCGCGACTTGGTGACCCGCTGGGCCCGTGAGGCGGGTATGACCGTCACCATCGACAAGATTGGTAACGGCTTCATGCGCCGCCCGGGACGCAACAACAGCCTACCGCCCATCATGACCGGCAGCCACATCGACACCCAGCCCACCGGCGGTAAGTTCGATGGCAACTATGGTGTGCTGGCGGGCATTGAGGTGGTGCGCACCCTGAACGACCTGGGCATAGAAACCGAAGCGCCGATCGAAGTGGCCTTCTGGACCAACGAAGAAGGCAGCCGCTTTGTACCGGTGATGATGGGCTCGGGCGTGTTTGCCAAGGCCTTCACGCTGGAGCATGCGTATGCCGCCACAGACACCGAAGGCAAGAGCGTGAAGGGTGAGCTGGAGCGCATTGGCTACATCGGTGACCAAGAACCCGGCGACCACCCGATCGGCGCGTACTTTGAGACGCACATCGAACAAGGCCCGGTGCTGGAAGACAACGACGTGACCATTGGCGTGGTCAGCGGCGTGCTGGGCATTCGCTGGTTTGACTGCACCGTCACCGGCATGGAAGCCCACGCCGGCCCCACGCCGATGGCGCTGCGCAAGGATTCGCTCTTGGCCGCCACGCGCATCATGCAAGACGTGGTGGCCGCCGCCCATCGCCACCCGCCGCATGGCCGCGGCACCGTGGGCATGGTGCAGGTGTTCCCCAACAGCCGCAACGTCATCCCTGGCCGGGTGAAGTTCAGCATCGACCTGCGCAACAGCACCGACGCGCTGGTGGACCAGATGGCCGACGAGGTGAAAGCCTTTGCCGCCAAGGTGGGCCAAGAGCACGGCGTGGATGTGAAGATCGAAATGGTGTCCAGCTACAACGCCATCCAGTTCCACGAGAACTGCGTGGACGCCGTGGGCCGCGCCGCCAAGAAGCTGGGCTACAGCAACATGCCCGCAGTCTCAGGCGCCGGCCACGACGCTGTCTACATGGCCAAGCTGGCCCCCAGCGGCATGATCTTCATCCCCTGCAAAGACGGCATCAGCCACAACGAGATTGAGGATGCGAAGCCGGAGCACATCACCGCCGGGTGCAATGTGTTGTTGCATGCGATGCTGGAGCGGGCTGGGGTGGTCAGCTAAGTTGCGCAGCAACCACCCAAAAAGCGCCGCGGGGACTTATACCCGCGGCGCTTTTTTTAATAGGTATGCCGTTTTAGCGCGACAACCAGACGAGCAAATTGGGAGCCGTTGCAGCTACTCAAGAATGCCTGCTATCGAGCGCATTCCGACCTACTCCACATCCGACAAGCACCTCTGCAAATCACTGTCAGACACTGTGGCGCCTCCTCTTTGTGCACAGTACAAAAAAGCGCAGAAAACTGCATTGGCAATTTGCGCACCGGTGAACGGATAACGTTCAGCGACGTCCTCAAACCGCACATCAGCATCTGTTTTGGCTTCTGGAAGGTAGATCTTCCACAGTTGAAGGCGCTGCCCAACGTCGGGCAACCCAAACCGCACTGCCATGTCCACGAGGCCGGACTCATCCGCGAAGGGCTGGCGCGACTCCAGCAAAGCCAAGCCTGCAAAGCTCGCCAAATGCATTCGCAGATGAGCAAAATTCGATGCCTGCGTCGCTGTCACCCCGTCGTCTTGAAGCAATCCGGCGTTCTCTATCAAAAGCATCCACTGGCGATTACTTGCCAGTTTGAAAACACGGTCTAGCCCACGCTGAGCGCAATCGGCATCCCACCCACCAATCAGCTTGAGGTCTAGTTTGTAAACGTCCGTTGCGGACTCCTTACCAAGCAAAAGTGCCGATAACGTCTTACCTACGCCGGCTGGTCCATGTAGCGAGACCCGCAGACCCTGCTCGCGATGTGGTGGACATCCCGGCATATGCATCAACGCAACACTACGTTGCAACCACAAGCGCAGTTGGCTCACTTGATTCAAGGTATGTTCACCGAGCACCAATGTTTCCCACGCCAAGGGGGTGCTCACACGCTGAGCGGGAAACTCGCTACTGAAGCTGGGTTTGGTCCCCTCTCCCATGCACAAACGGCTTAGCCATTCCGAACTGAGCGTCAGTCGCCCGCTGAGTGCAGGCTCACCCGAAGGGGAAGACTCCAATGCCAGTATTTCGTTCTGACAAAACGAATGACTGGGCCCCAAGATCTGCATGAGTGCAAAGCGTTTTTCTAAAGAGTTCCCCGCCAACAAGAAAGATGCCGTTTCGCCCGTAGGGATAAACCCACCATGCGCCACTCCTTTTGAACCGCCGAACTCTGTGAATCCACGATCAAGATTTTGATTGCGAACGAAGAACGCATCCAGAAGCTCTGGGCGCAAATGTGGGGCTAATGCGAGTGCAAGTACCAAACGTTCAGATTCCCCACATTGATACTGGTGGAGAACAGTTGCCAAAGCGCTACCCGACAACACTTTCGGGGGTGAAGGTATCGGTTGATCGGCCTCTTGTTCAAAATGCTGCTTGAACCGCGCATCCATGACGGCGGAAAGCCATTGCATTTCGGCTTCAAGAGCCTGTGCATGGAGACATTCATTCGGAGTAGACATCAAACCCATCTTTCATTGCTGTATGCGGATGAAGTCTACGTGCCTGCGGTGCACTCCGTACCCGCATGGTGAGGTAGTGTTAAATGGCCACTACCAACGACGAAGCTTCTCCAACAACCCCGCCTTCACATCCTCGTTCGCAAAACTAGCCTCAATCGAAGTCCGCGCCGCCTCCCGCGTCACTTCATCCGTCCACCCAAACGCCTGCCGACACAGCGCGTACTCCCCCACCAAACTCGCGCCCAGCAGCGCCGGGTCGTCGGTGTTGAGCGAGACACGCACACCCGCCTGCCGCAAGCGCTCAATCGGGTGCGCCTCAATCGACGGATACACCCCCAGCACCAGATTCGACGTGGGGCACACGCCCAGCGGGATCTGCCGGTCCGCCAGCATCTGCACCAGCGCCGGGTCGTCGATGGCGCGCACACCGTGGTCGATGCGATCGGCGCCCAGCAGGTCCACCGCGTCCCACACGCCTTCGGGGCCGCTGGATTCGCCCGCGTGCACGGTGCGGCGCAGGCCGGCGTTGGCGGCTTTGCGGAAGGCGTCTGCAAACCGGGGGCCGGTGCGGCCGGCGGCGGCTTCGTTGCCGTCTACCGACAGGGCCACCACGCGCGGGTGGCGCAGCGTCGTTAAAGTGTTCACTAGATCGATGGACTCGTCGGCCGACTGCGTGCGCAGTAGGCTGACGCACAACCCCACGTTGGGCAGGCCGTCTTGCTCCGCTGCGCTCAAGCCGGCGTGGATGGCGTCGAGCATGGGGCCCAGGCGGCCATGCCATGCGTGCCAGTGGGTCGGGTTGAAGATGACGTCGGCATAACCTGTGCCGTTAGCGGCCAGGCGCTGGCTGAGGCCGTAGCTCAGCTCCACCAAGCGGTCTTGCGTGCGGGCCAGGCCGCAGGCCAGATCCAAGAAGCCCAGAAAGTCCGCTAGGCCCGAGAACTTGAACAAGTCTTCTTGCGGGCGGGGCAAGGCCACGCCTTCGCTCTTGGCCCATTGCGCAATCAGCGCAGCTTCAAAGCAGCCCTCCAGGTGCAGGTGCACCTCGGCTTTGGGCAGGGCTTTGAGGCGTGCCGCCTCTGCGGGTGCAAGGGGCGCGCTCACTGGGCGACTGCCAGGCAATGCGCCACGATGGCATTGGCGTGGCCGTGGCCCAGGCCGTGCTCGGCCTTGAGCCAAGCCACGATCTCCATGTGCTTCTTGCCCTGCTGCTGTTTCACCAAGTTAAACCAGTGGGCCATGGGGTGGCCGTAGGTTTTCTCGATGGAGGGGAAGTAGGACGCGGGGCCTTTGACTTTCTCGGGTGCTGTCATGGAAAACTCCTTGCCCTGCTTTTTACGCTGCCGGCGCCTTGAAGGCAAACGCAAAAAATGCGGCGCCCCCCAGGCACACAAATGCGGCCACGTAGTTCCACGCGAACTTCTCTTTCAGCACCAGCACCGCAAAGCCGAGGAAGACGCTCAGCGTCACCACTTCTTGCAGGATCTTGAGCTGAAAGCCGGAGAACACGCCGTAGCCCAAGCGGTTGGCGGGCACTGCCAGGCAGTACTCAAAAAAGGCGATGCCCCAAGACACCAAAATCACGCGCCACAGCGGCCAATCGTGACCGAACTTGAGGTGGCCGTACCAGGCAAACGTCATGAAGACGTTAGACAAAACGAGGAGGAGAAAAGTGCTCATGCGGCATTGTCTCTGAGACACGGCAAACACCCCTGCGCCGGCATTTTTTGCGTTTCGTCCCTATCATGGCTTGAACACCCCCCTTTACCCCGTAAGCCACATGACCGACTCTTCCCCTTATGTACCTCCCAAGGTTTGGACTTGGGACAAAGAAAATGGCGGCGCCTTCGCCAGCATCAACCGGCCCATTGCCGGCCCCACCCATGACAAAGCGCTGCCCGTGGGCAAGCACCCGCTGCAGCTGTATTCGCTGGGCACGCCCAACGGGGTGAAGGTGACTATCCTGCTCGAAGAACTGCTGGCACTCGGCCACACTGGTGCCGAATACGACGCGTGGCTGATCAACATCCGGGACGGCGACCAGTTCGGCTCCGGTTTTGTGGACGTGAACCCCAACTCCAAGATTCCGGCCCTGCTGGACCGCAGCGGGCCCGAGCCCCTGCGCGTGTTCGAGTCGGGCTCCATCTTGCTGTACCTGGCCGAAAAGTTCGGCGCATTCCTGCCCAAAGACATTGCGGGCCGCACCGAAACGCTGAACTGGCTGTTCTGGCAGATGGGCAGCGCGCCTTATCTGGGCGGTGGCTTCGGGCACTTTTATGCCTATGCACCCACCAAAATTGAATACGCCATTGACCGCTTCGCCATGGAAGTGAAACGCGAGCTCGACGTGCTGGACCGGTGCCTGGCCGACCACGAATACCTGGCGGGCAGCGAGTACACCATTGCCGACATGGCAGTCTTCCCTTGGTACGGCGGGCTGGTCAAGGGCTGGGCCTATGGCGCTGCCGAGTTCTTGAGCGTGCACGAGTACACCCATGTGCAGCGCTGGGCAGACCAGCTCTACAGCCGCCCGGCCGTGAAGCGGGGCCGCATGGTCAACCGGGTGACGGGCGAGCCGTCCGAGCAGCTACGCGAGCGCCACGATGCCAGCGACTTCGACGGCAAACCGCAAGGCTGAAGCGCACTGAGGCCGTTTACTCGAAGGGCAAACCGGCAATCTGCGCGTAATCCGCCTTTTGCTGCAGGTCCTGGTTGCTGTCCTGGTAGGTGGAGGCGATGGCGTTGAAGTGGTCCTGGATGTCCACAAACGCATCCACCATGTCGGGGTCAAAGTGGCGGCCTTTGCTCATGGCAATGATCTCTACCGCCTGCGCATGGGGCATGGCGGCCTTGTAGACCCGGCGGCTGATGAGGGCGTCGTACACATCGGCAATCGCCATCAGCCGGGCAGAGATGGGAATGGCATCGCCCGCCAGCCCTTGCGGGTAGCCGCTGCCGTCCCATTTCTCCTGGTGGCTGTAGGCGATTTCTTTGGCCATGGTGAGGAAGGCCACCTCAGTACCCAGCTCTTTTTCGGCGTGCGCAATCGCATCACGGCCCAGGGTGGTGTGGGTTTTCATGATCTCAAACTCTTCGGGCGTGAGCTTGCCGGGTTTGAGCAGGATGCGATCCGGAATGCCCACCTTGCCGATGTCGTGCAGCGGCGCGGACTTGTAGAGCATGGCAATGGTGGCCAGCGTCAGGTAGTCCTTGAACTTGGGGTGGCTGGAGAGCTTGCGCGCCAGCGAGCGCACGTAGTGTTGGGTGCGGCGGATGTGGTTGCCGGTGTCCGAGTCGCGCGTTTCCGCCAGCGAGGCCATGGCCAGAATGGTCACGTCCTGGATAGCACTCACCTCGCGGGTGCGCTTGACGACCTCGACCTCCAGGTATTCGTTTTTATCGCGCAAAAAGTCTGAAGAGGCTTTGAGCGCCAGCTGGCTGCGCACCCGGGCCAACACGATGGGCGGGCTGATGGGCTTGGTGATGTAGTCCACCGCCCCCAGCGAGAGGCCAAAAGCCTCATCCTCCGCCTGGGCCTTGGCGGTCAGAAAAATGATGGGAATGTGCTGGGCATGCGGGTCCGCCTTGATCTGGCGGCAGACTTCGTAGCCATCCATGCCCGGCATCATGATGTCCAGCAAGATCAAATCCGGCGGTGCCTCGCCCATGGCGATCTTGAGGGCACGCTCCCCGTTGTTGGCCCCCTTGACCTTGTAGTGGTCCCGCAGCAGGGACTGCATCAGCATCAGGTTTTCCGGCGTGTCGTCCACCACCAGAATGGTGGGCCGGGGGGGCAAGCTCGTGAGGTCATCCGTCATGGGGGGGAGTCCTCCGGTTGGTGCAGGCCATGTGCGCCGTTGTCCATGGCCTGTTGAATGATGGCTGCTGCCGCCTCAAAGTCAAAGACCTGCAGCGCGGCATCCAGCCGCGCGAAGTCCTCCGAGCAGGCGGCGCGCAGCAGGGGTTCGTGGCGGCGGGCGACTTCAATGGCCTCCATGTCGTCATCCTCCACCAAGCGACGCAGCTCCTGGCACACACGCTGCAGCGCCTCCGGCGAGACCACACCGGTCGCAGCCGCTACCTCGGGTGCCGGTTGCAGTGCTGCCCGCAGGCCTTGCAGACTGGGCTCCAGCACCTCTTCCAACGCAATCAGTTCGGCGGCTTGCACTGCGGCATCGACCCCGCGCAGGCTCAGCTCCAGGCTCTCGGCAGCCAGTTGCACCTGGGTGAGGCCGATGTTGCCGGCCACCGATTTGAGGGTGTGCGCCAAGCGCAGGGCAAGGGGCTGGTCACGCACGGCCAGCGCACGGCGTATGTGGGGCACCACCTCGCCTTGCCCCTGCACAAACTTGCGCAACAGCGAGAGATACAGGGTGCGGTTCCCCATGACACGGCGCAGGCCGGTGGCGGTATCCAGCCCCGCCACCACGGGCAAGGCCTCGGCGGACACGGGCGCAGCCACGGGTGGCTCGGGCGGCGGTTGCGGGGTGGCGCGGGGGGCAATCCATTGCAGCAGGCTGGCGAACAGGTCTTCCGGCTCGATCGGCTTGGCCAGGTGGTCGTTCATGCCTGCGGCCAGACAAGCCTCGCGGTCGGCGAGCATGGCATTGGCCTTCATGGCCACGATCGGCAGCGTGGCGTACTCGGGCATGCTGCGCAGAATGCGGGTGGCGGTCAGGCCATCCATGACCGGCATTTGCATGTCCATGAGCACCAGGTCAAAGTGGGAGGACTGCACTTTGTCCAAGGCCTCGCGGCCATCGCAGGCCAGCTCCACCACCAGCCCGGCGCCGCGCAGCAGCTCGGTGGCAACTTCCTGGTTCAGCTCGTTGTCTTCCACCAGCAGCACCCGCGCGCCGCGGATTTGCGACACATCGGTGGCCGAGTGGTCGCGGCCGGTGGGCTCGGGCGGGAGCTGCCCCTGCGAGCCGTTGAGTTCGCGCACCACGCAATCAAACAGCATGGACGCGCTCACCGGCTTGACCAGCACCGTGGGGATGCCCGCACCCTCGGCGCTGTTGAGCACTTCCTCGCGGCCATAACCGGTCACCAGCACCAGCAGCGGCTGCTGGGCCAAGGGCAGCACCTTGACGCGACGGGCCAGGTCCACGCCGTTCATGCCGGGCATTTGCCAATCGACAAACAAAATTTCAAACGGCCGGCCTTCGTAATCGGCCTTGTACACGAGGTCCAGCGCCGAGGGGCCGGACGAGGTGGACTCGGCTTGCAGGTTCAGGTCCTGCAACATGGATTGCAGCAGCAGGCGGGCGTTTTCGTTGTCGTCCACCACCAGCACGCGCTTGCCATACAGCTCGCTGCGCAGCACGCGCGCACGGCCGGTCACGCTGCTCTTCTCCAACTTGGCAGTGAACCAGAAGGTGCTGCCCTCGCCGATCTTGCTCTCCACACCCACCTCGCCATCCATCATGTGGGCGAGTTGCCGCGAGATGGCCAGCCCCAGGCCGGTGCCGCCGAACTTGCGGGTGGTCGAAGCATCGGCCTGCTGGAAACTCTGGAACAGCACCTCCAGTTGCTCATCTGTCACGCCGATGCCGGTATCGCGCACCGAGAAGTGCAGGGTCACATGGTGCTCGGTGTCTTCCTGCACCCGGACCAGCACATCAATCTCGCCACGCTCGGTAAATTTGACTGCGTTGTTGGTGTAATTCACCAGAATCTGCCCCAGGCGCAGCGGGTCGCCAATCAGGTGCAGCGGCACTTTGGAGTCCACGCTGAACACCAGCTCCAGCCCCTTGGAGGCGGCCTTGTCGCCCACCAGGCTGGCCACGTTTTCCAGCACCTTGTCCAGCTCAAAGTCGATGTGCTCAATGTCGAGCTTGCCGGCTTCGATCTTGGAATAGTCGAGGATGTCGTTGATGATGCCCAGCAGGTGCTGGCTGGACGTCTGAATTTTCTTCAGGTAACCCCGCTGCCGCTCGGACAGCTCGGTCTTCAAGGCCAGGTAGGACATGCCCATGATCGCATTCATGGGCGTGCGGATTTCGTGGCTCATGTTGGCCAGGAAGCTGCTCTTGGCCCGGTTGGCCTCCTCGGCCTGCACACGCGCATGCTCAATGGCCTGGGCGGCCTCGTGCGCGGGGCTGATGTCTTCCAGCACGCCGAGCACCGCATTGCCGTACTCCGGCGTATCAAACATGCGGGCCGAAATGCGGGCCCAGAAGAGGCTGCCGTCTTTGCGCACCATGCGCATTTCGGTTTTCTGCAGGAGACCACCTTTTTCCATGGCTTCGAGCTCGCGGCCCATGCTGTGGAAGCTCTCGTCATCGAGGTACCAGCTGCGGGGCGACTGGCCGATCAGGCCGCCCGGCTCGTAGCCGAACAGCTCTTCCAGATTGCGGTTGCACTGCACGATGATCCGGTCCACCAGCAGCACGATGCCCACCGTGGCCATCTCGAAAATCGCGCGTTGCTGGGCATGGGCTAGGGTGAGCTTTTGCTGCTCTTCCGAGAGCTTTTGCAAGGCCGCCTCCAGGCTGGCCGTGCGCTGGGTGACTTGGTTTTCCAGGCTGGCGTTGAGGCTGCGAATGGCTTGCTCCGCCCGCTCGCGATCCGTCACATCACGCATGATGACGGTGAGCAGGTGCTCGCCATCCACCACCAGGTGCGAAATGGAGGCTTCGGCCGGGAACTCGCTGCCATCCTTGCGCAAGCCCCGCACCACCGAGTGGTGGCTCATGGTGCGGCGGGTGACGCCGGTGGCGACGAACTTCTCCACATCCTGCGCGTGGCGGGTGCGTTGGGGCGCCGGAATCAGGGTCTCCACCGACTGGCCGAGCACCTCGTCCAGGGTATAGCCAAACAAATCGAGTGCGGCGCGATTCATCACCACGATGCGGTGCTGCTGGTCCACGGTGATGATGGCATCCATGGCGGCTTCAATAATGCCCTCCATGCGCGCCTGGCTGGCCAGCACTTTTTGTTGCGCCAGGGTGATGCGCTGCATCATGCTGTTGAAGCCCTGCGCCAGGCGCTCCACCTCCCGCGGGCCGGTTTCGGGCACCGGGGTCAGCACATGGCCCCCGTCGGCAAACTCCGCAGCGGCCAGCTCCAGCTGGCGGATCGGCCGTATCACCCGGCGCTTGAGCACCACATACACCACGCAAATCAGGGCACAGGCAATCAGCAGCTCCGGCAGCAGGCGGCGCTGCGCATTCCAGAGCACGCGGTCAAAGTCGGGCTGGAGGTCGTATTCCACATAGACCGCGCCGCGCTGGGTGCTGCGCAGCTCCTGCTCACTCACCGGCAGGTTGTAATGGGTGATGACGGTAACGCGCGCCTGCTCCATCGAGGCCTCCACGTCAGGCAGGTTGCTGGCCACCGCCCGCTGGAATCGGCCCTGGTCAAAACCGGGAATCACGGCACCGGCCATCTGGCCGCGCCAGCTGAAGCGCTGGGCCAGATCGACCTTGCCCTGCGGGTCCAGTACGGCAATTACCACCAGCGCCGGGTCGGTAGAGGCCACCGCGAGGTCGGCAGCCACTTGCTCGCGTGCGCCCTTCAGGCCGCGCTCGGTGGCGCGGGCCATGTGCTCGGCCGTGAGCACCGCGTCAGCCTTCTGGTGCTCCATCACCGCATGCCGCTCGTTGGCCCAGCTGATGAGAAACGAGGTCATGAGCATCGCCACCACTGCAGCAGCCAAGCCCGCAGGAAGGGCAAAACGCAGGGTAAAGCGGTTGGTCGGCATGGGGTTCAGGCGGGTAAAAACCGGGTGTCCACCAGGTCGCCGGGCGGGGCGATCTTGCGGATCAGGCCCGCCTCAAACAGCACCCGTTGCAGCTCTTGGGCAGTGGCGTGCAGTTGCCCGCCGGGGCTCAACAAACGGCGGTTCTCGGCCACATCCGGCAAGCTCAGGCCCCGGTACGCACCGGGCACCTCGTGGGCCGGCGTTTGCATACGGGCCGACATGTAGGCGCCCGCCTGCACCGGCTGCTCGGCAAAGTAGCGCCGCGCCTCAAAATGGGCTGCCACCAAGGTGCGGATGGCGGCAGCGCATTCGTCCATGGCATCGGCCCGCACCGCCAACACATCCACAATGCGGCCTGGAATGCGGGCGCTGTCAAAAATGCGTTTCGCCCCTTGCGCCTCCAGCTGGCTGGCCCAGGGTTCGGCGGTCACCACGGCGTCCACCTTGCCCGAGCGGAAGACGGCCACGCTGCGGTCCAGGGTCATCGGGACTTTTTGGATTTCGTGCACCTCCAACTGGGCCGCTTGCAATAGAGCACTGAGCATCACAGCGCCCATGGCGCCCTCTTCGGCGGCAACGCGCTTGCCTTTGAGCTTCTCCAGGGTGATGCCGGGGCGGGCCATGACCACATCGGCCCCTTGCGATACATCCAGCACCACGACCGCACGCAAGTCCAGACCATCGGCGCGGGCGCTCATCATCTCGTCCAGGGTCATGGCGCCGACTTCCAGTTGGCCGGAGGCCAAAGCTCGCAGTGTGTCGGTGGTGGCCAGCATTTCCACCAGGCGCACCCGGCGCGGGTCCAGCAGGCCGCGCTCGCGGGCCAGAAACATCAGCTCGTAACCGGGAAACACAATGGAGCCCACCCGCATCAGCTCTTGCGGCTTGCTACAGCCCCCCAAGCTGGTGCCCGCCAGGGCCGCCCCCACCCATGCAGCGGCGCCCGCCATCCATTGACGGCGGCCGGGTAGTGCAGTTTTCTGCGCTGGTTCGGCCTTGCGTGTTGTCACTGTGCAGAATTTCACAAAAATGACCTGAATTTTCAGTGTACGTGATGACAAGCGCGCGTCACAAGTGCGCTAGATCAAACCGGCTAGCATTTGGCCGTCCATGATTTCCCTTAGAAGCACGCCCCTTCACGCTGCTAGCGCACCACCGCAACGGCCCCTGTGCGCGCACTGCCTGCGCCCGGTATCCGCCTGCCTGTGCCACTGGGTGACCCCGACCCCCAGTGCCTGCGAGGTGCTGATCCTGCAGCACCCGCTGGAGGTGGCGCACGCCAAAAACACCGCCCGGCTGCTGCACCTGAGCCTGCCGGGCAGCCGCCTGGTGGTGGGCGAGACGTTTGACGCCACCACCCTACAAGCCCTGCTGCCTGCAGACCGCACCCACATGCTGCTGTACCCGCCTACCCGCAGCGAAGGCCACGCCGCGCCTGCGGTGCTCGACCCGGCCGCGCTCACTGCGCCGGAGCGACTGCGCCTGGTAGTGCTGGACGCCACCTGGCGCAAGAGCCGCAAGATGCTGCACTTGAGCCCGGGCTTGCAAAGCCTGCCGCGGCTGGCGTTGGAGGCGCTACCGCCCAGCCGCTACGCCATTCGCAAGGCCCAGCAACCGGGGCAGCTATCGACCCTGGAGGCCACCTGCACCGCCCTGGCCCAGCTGGAGGGTGACGCTACGCGCTGGCAGCCGCTGCTGGCGGCGTTTGACGGCTGGGTGGCGCAGCAGCAGGTTTATGTGCCAAATTAGCCCCTAGCGCTCGTGTAATATGCGCAAGCCGCTATGAATTCAGGAGCAATCAGCTCCGGCGCATGAACTTGAAAATCAGAATCCAGAAGCTCAGGATGATGCTGGCCACCGGAAACTGCAGCGCGGTGGGCATGAAGTAAATCACCAGCACGCCGGGAATCCATACACACCACAGCGCCACCAGCACCGGCACATAGCTGCGGCTCAAAAAGTCGGCCGACACCACCCGCCGCCAGGTGCGGGCGCTGAAGCCATCGTCCCGCCACGCCAGCATGGCGATCACGGTGAAGTTGGTCATGGGGGAGTAGACAAACTGGTCGAGCAGCATCTTTTTGAGCAGCGTGACCCCGTCGTTGCCCTCGCCAAACAGGCGTACCTGCAGGGCGTAAAACACATCCACCGTCACGCCGATGCAGCCGAATACCAGCGCGGCAAACGCCATGTTGAACGCCGCCTGGCGCGTCCACGGCTCCTTGAGCAGCAGGTGGCTCAGCGCCTCGGGCACCAGCACCGCAAAGGTCACGTACGACGCAAAGGCAAACGGATAGCCCCAGGCCTGCTTGACCGTGCCCCACCACGCCAAGCCGGACTGCACCGCCGGGCTGAGCGCATACCCCAGCAACAAGACTGCCAGGCCGCACCACAGCACCAGCCCGGGGCGCAGGTTGGCCACCACCGCACTGCGCACCTGCTGCAAGACCGGCACCGATGCCGGGGAAGCTGTGTGGCCCGACATCAAGCAGACGCTGTGGGCTCAGCCAGGGCCAGCTCGGCCATCTTGAGTGCGCCTGCGAAGCTGCGCGCACCGCCGATGAAGAGGTTGAGGTGGCAAAACACGCTATCAGCCACGCCATTCACCGCGGCCAGCTCGCCGTCGCGCAGGCCAGCCCAACTTGATGGCAGGTCCATGCGGGCGGTGAAGGAGCCGGCTTCGACGGGCACGGTTTTGATCTGGTACTGGTCGCCATCCGAGTCGGGGTAGATCACAAACACCACCTCGGGCATTTCAGCCAACACCACATGCGTCCAGGGCATGCCGCCCTCTTGCAGGTGCAGCACCCGGCCGCGCAGCAGGCGGGGGGCGGCGCGCACCGTGTCCATGGCTTGCAGCTGGGCCACTTTTTTGCTGATAGCGTGGTCCAGAAACTTGCGGGTGATGGCAATGGCCTCACGGAAGCGGGTTTCCAGCAGCTGGGCCTTGGCCGTGTGGTCCAGGCCTTTTTCTTCCAGCCAGTGGGTGTTGAGCTGGGCGATCAGGCTGGAGAGGCCAAAGATGCCAGGCGACACATCGCCCTGGCCGGTGTCCACGATGTCGAGGTACTGCACCAGCGAGTGGTCGATGGAGCGCACGATCTCCGCCACCGCCGCCTCACCCAAAGCGTGGCCGTGACTGGCGGCCCAGGCCTGCACATAGGCAGTGCCATAGGCCGACCACACCAGGCCTGCACTGGCGTAGCCCACGCCGGGCACGGTAGTGCCATCCACCTCGGTGGCAGGGCGGGCGCCGTCAAAGCCGCGTTGGTGGTGGTCAAAGCGGCCTGTGGCGGCGTCCCACACGCCACCCACGTCCACCACCAAGTCGGCGGTGTCAATCAACTCTTGCTTGCGGGTGCGGATGAGGCGGTGCGATGGGAACACGCCCATCAAAATGCCCACGCCAAATACATCGTCGGCGTGGAAGGTGCCACTGTGGGTGGCGATCAGGGTGGTGGTGTCAGTCATGGGTAAATTGTAAAGAAATCGGCCTCCAGCGCTCGTGGAGCATGCGCAAGCAGCTACAAAAACAGGAGCAAAACAGAGACGTCCCCGCAAGAAGATGCCCCACACGGCAGGCCAAGCCGCTAGGATGCCACGCACAACCACCCTCTCTCAAGGACCTGACCATGGAATTTCTCACCGACCCGAATGTCTGGATTGCCTTCGCCATGCTGACCGCGCTGGAGATCGTGCTGGGCATTGACAACATCATCTTCATCTCGATTCTGGTGGGCCGCTTACCCCCGGATGTGCGCGACAAGGCCCGCCGCCTCGGGCTGGGTTTTGCCATGGGCTCGCGCCTGTTGCTGCTGTTTTCGCTGAGCTGGGTCATGGGCCTGACCGAAGACTTGTTCAGCGTGGCCGGCAAAGGCTTTAGCGGGCGCGACCTGGTGCTGTTGGCCGGCGGCCTGTTTTTGCTCTACAAGGCGTCGCACGAAATTTTTGTAGAGGTGGAAGCGCAGGATGAACATGCCCCTGCGGCCACCGACCCGGCAGTGGTCAAGTCGGCCGGCGCCAAGTTGTTTTGGTCGGTGATCGGGCAAATCGCCATCATCGACATCGTGTTTTCGCTGGACTCGGTGATCACCGCCGTGGGCATGGTGGACCAGATCAGTGTGATGGTGGCCGCCGTGGTGGCCTCGGTGGGGGTGATGCTGGTGGCGGCCAAGCCCATCGGGGAGTTTGTGGACCGCCACCCCTCTGTGAAGGTGCTGGCGCTGGCGTTTCTGGTGATGGTGGGCATGGCGCTCACCGCAGAAGCCTTTGACCAGGAAATCCCCAAGGGCTACATCTACGCGGCCATGGCGTTTTCGCTGGCGGTAGAAGCCTTGAACATCCGGGCCCGCGCCAAGCGCAAAGCCCGGACGGGTGCTTAAACCTCGACCTGCGCGGCCTCCGGCGTCTGAATAGGCCCGGTGCCGCTGAAGCGCTCCAGCATCAGGTAGAGCACCGGCGTGATGAAGAGGGTAATGGCCTGCGAGAAGATCAGGCCCCCCACCACCGCCAAGCCCAGGGGCTGACGCAGCTCGGCACCCGCACCCAGGCCCAAAGCAATCGGCAAAGCGCCCATCAAGGCCGCCAGCGTGGTCATCATGATGGGGCGGAAGCGCAAGATGCAGGCCTCGCGGATGGCCTCGGCCGGCGTCATGCCCTGGTGGCGCTGGGCGTCAAGCGCGAAGTCGATCATCATGATCGCGTTCTTCTTCACGATACCGATCAGCAGCACCAAACCGATGGTGGCAATCAGCGTCAGGTCCTGGCCGAAGAACATCAGCGTGGCCAAGGCACCGGTCGCGGCCGACGGCAAGCCCACCAGAATCGTGATGGGGTGGATGTAGCTCTCGTACAGCACGCCCAGCAGCACATAAATCACCAGCAGCGCCGCAACCACCAAAATGGCCTGGCTGCCCTGCGAGTTCTTGAACACCGCCGCATCGCCGCCCCAGGTGCTGATGATGGACACCGGCATCTGGATGGCTTCGCGCGCCGCATCGATATGGCTGGTGGCATCGCCCAAGGCCGCACCGGGCGCGAGGTTGAAGGACACCGTCACCGCCTGCAACTGGCCCACGTGGTTGATGGAGGTCGGCCCCACCGCGCGTTCCACCGTGGTGAAGCTGCTCATGGGCACCAGGCCGCCGTTGCTGGAGCGCACATAAATGCTGTTGAGGGCCGCCTCATCCTGCTTAGCCTCGGGCGCCACTTCCATGATGACCTGGTAACTGTCGGTCGGCAGGTAGATGGTGGAGACCTGGCGCTCACCGAAGGCGCTGAAGAGTGCGGTGCGGATGCTGTCCACCGACACGCCCAGGGAGTTGGCGCGGTCGCGGTCGATCTTGAGCTGGGCCTGCAGGCCACGCAGCTGCGAGTCGCTGGTGACGTCGCGGAACAGCGGGTCTGCGCGCAGCTTCTCTTGCAGCTTCTGGGCCCAGGTGCTGAGCTCATCAGCCTTGATGCTTTGCAGGATGTACTGGTACTGCGCCTTGCTCTGGCGGCCGCCCAGTTGCAAGTTTTGGGTGGGCCGCATGAACACGTTGATGCCGGCCACGCCGCGCAGCTTCTTGCGCAGGCCTTCCACCACTTTCTTCATGGGCTCGCGCTCGCTCTGCGGCTTGAGGGTCACAAACATGCGCCCGGTGTTTTGCGCACCATTGCCGCCGTTGAAGGAACTGACCATGGCCACATTGGGGTCCTTGCGGATGATCTCGGCAGCACGCTCCTGCAGGGCCACCATGGCGGGGAAAGAGGTGTCTTCTGCGGCTTCGGTGGTTACCTGGATCTGGCCGATGTCTTCTTCCGGGAAGAAGCCTTTGGGAATCACTTGCAGCAACCAACCGGTAGCCACAAAGGTGGCAATCGCCACGCCCAGAATCACATAGCGGTGCGCCAGCGCCAGGTCCAGCATGCGGGTGTAACCCGCCAGAGTGGCATTGAAGGCACGCTCAAAACTGCGTACCACAGCGCCCGGCGGCTTCATGTGCGCCTCGTCTTTGAGGAAGCGGCTGGCCAGCATGGGCACCAAGGTCAAAGACACAAAGGCCGATACCACGATGGACAAGGCCACCACCACCGCAAACTCGTGGAACAAGAGGCCGATCACGCCGGGCATGAAGAAGATCGGGATGAACACCGCAATCAACGACACCGAAATCGAGATGATGGTGAAACCCACTTCGCGCGCGCCGCGCAGCGCGGCCTGGAAGGAGTTCTCCCCGTTTTCAACGTGGCGGATGATGTTCTCCAGCACCACAATCGCGTCGTCCACCACCAGGCCCACGGCCAGCGTGAGGCCCAGGAGCGAGATGTTGTCCAGGCTGTAGTTCAGGCCCCAAAGCAGCGCCACCGCACCAATGAGCGACACCGGCAGCGAGAGCGTGGGAATGACCGTGGCCACAAAGCGGCGCAGGAACAAGAAGATCACCAGCACCACCAGCGCGATGGTGCCAATGAGCGTGAGCGTCACATCGTGCAGGGCTTCGCGCACCGACAGGGAGCGGTCGTTCACCGGCGTCATCTTCACCGAGGCGGGCATCTGGCTTTGCAGGTCCGGCAAGGCGGCACGGATGGAGTCCACCACGCGCACGGTGTTGGCGCCCGGCTGGCGCTGCACCGCCAAGGTGATGGAGGGGTCACCATTCAAGGTGGCCCAGCTCTTGAGGGTTTCCAAGCTGTCTTCCACCGTGGCCACATCGCGCAGGCGCACCGGGTTGCCGCCTTTGGTGCTGACGATGAGGTCGGCGAACTCCGCCGCGCTGCGCAGCTGTTTGTTGGCCTGCAGCACCAGGGTCTGCTTGGGGCCTTCCAGCGTGCCGACCGGCGTGTTGACGTTGGCCGCCTTGAGCGCCGCACTGATTTCGTCCAGACCGATGTTGCGCACCGCCAGCGCGTCGGGCTTGACGCGCACACGCACCGCATAGCGCTTGGCACCGAACACGTTGACCTGGGCCACGCCATCCACCGTCGACAAGGTGGGCACGATCAAATGCTCGGCGTAGTCTTGCAACTCGGCAGGCGAGAGCGAGGGCGACTGCAGCGCCACCAGCAGCACCGGCGCATCCGCCGGGTTGACCTTGCGGTACGACGGCGGGTTGGTCATGTCGCTGGGCAGCGAGCGTTGGGCGCGCAGCAAGGCGGCCTGTACGTCCACCGCAGCGGCATCGATGTTGCGGGACTCTTCGAACTCCAGGGTCAGCGAGGTGCTGCCCAGTGTGCTCGTCGAGCTGATGGTTTTGAGCCCGGGCACGGTCTGGAATTGCTTTTCCAGCGGCAAGGCCACGGAGGTCGCCATGGTCTCCGGGCTGGCGCCCGGCAGGGCGGCCGACACGTTGATCACCGGTGTGTCGTAGCTGGGCAAAGCCGACACGGGGATGCTGCGAAAACCGATCACCCCGGCCAAGACGATGGCCAGGTTCAGCAGCACCGTCATCACCGGACGGCGGATAAAGTGTTCGGAAATACTCATGGCTTCACCGGTGCTGCGGCGTCACTGGTGGACTTGGGATCGGTAGGCTTGGGATCGGTGGCTTTGGCATCGCCTTCTTTGGGCTTGTCTTTGCCATCCTTGCTCTCTTTGGCGCGCTCCACCACGGGCACATTGGGGCGCAAGTTCTGCTTGCCTTCCTGCACCACCACGTCGCCGGGCTTGATGCCGGTGACCGCGGCTTCGCCCGCCTCGGAGTACACCAACTTGATAGGCTTAAGCACGGCCTTGCCGTCTTCCACCACGTAGACGATGGTGCCGCGCGCACCTTGCACGATGGCCGCGACCGGAATGACAACGGCATCTGCAATCGTGCTTACCGTCTGCTGCACTTCGGCAAACGCGCCGGGCCACAACTTGTTGTCCTTGTTGGGGAACACGGCCTTGGCCTTGACGGCGCCCGAGCTGGCATCCACCGCGCTGTCCACAAACTGCAACTTGCCTTTGAACGTGCCGCCACCATCGGCCAGCGTGGCTTTGACCGCCGCACCGTCCTTCAGGGCCGCCAAGGCGTCACTGAGGTTGCGCTGGGGAATGCTGAACTGAATACCCACCGGGTCCAGCTGGGTGATGGTGACCAGGCTGGTCACGTTGGCTTGCACGGCACTGCCCGCAAACACATTGACGGCGCCGGCACGCCCCGAGGCGGGCGCCACGATGCGGGAGTACGACAAGGCCACCTTGGCAGCATCCAGCGCGGCCTGATCGGCATTCACCGTGGCGTTCACGCTGTCCACCAGCGCCTGGGCCGTATCGACCGAGCCTTGGGAAATGAAGTTCTGGGCAAACAGCTGCTTGGCGCGCTCGAACTGGCGCTTGGCATCCGCCAGCGACACATTGTCTTTGGCCAACTGCGCGGCAGCTTTGGCCACGTTGGCTTCGTCCGTGCGGGCATCCAGCGTGAACAGGAGTTGGCCGGCTTGGATGAACTGGCCTTCCTTGAAATGCACCGCCTTGATGGTGCTGCTGACTTGGGTGCGTACATCCACCACGTTCAGGGGCACCACGGTACCAGTGGCCTTGAGGGTGATGCTCAAGTCTTTCTTTTGTGCCTTGACCGTGCTCACAGATGCCGGCCCTCCGGCAGGAGCGCTGGCGGCCCCACTGGCCGGGGTTGCCGCCGGGCTGGCCGCTCCTGAGGAGGCGGCCGGAGGGGAATCTGTTTTGCCGGAGCAGCCCAGCATCAACAAGGGAAGGGCTGAGCAAGCCAGCGCAACTTTGGCACGGTAAAGATTCATGGGCGGGGCTTCAAAATCAAAAAAAGAGATACGGCGTCAACGCGAACGTTGTGCCTGCATTTTTGATGATATGTCGCCCAGATGTGAATTGATCGTGTCTATTCCGACTGCAATGCAAAGCGTCTGTAAAGTACGGGCCCGGCGCTCACCAGCACAATGCCCAGCAACACCGGAATGGCCCCCACGAGAAAGCCCGCCTCGATCGGCTCGCCCAGCAGCCAAGCGCCAAACAGCATGCCGAACAACGGTGTCATGAAAGAAAACACGCCCAAGCGCGAAGCCAGGTAGGTGCGCAACATCCAGAACCAAGCCAAAAAACTGGCGAATGACACGATGATCCCGTGAAAGGCCAGGCTCGCCCAGACCGCAGGCGTCCAATGCACCTGGGTTTGGCCTGTCCACACGGCTCCCGCCAGCAAGCACACACAGGCGATGACCAGCTGGTATTGCAGGGTTTGTGCCGGCGGCGCCGTGGACAACACGGAACAGCGCACCACCACCGTCGTCGCCGCCCACGACATCGCGGCCAAAACCCCCAGAAAGTCTCCCCACAAAATGGAGGCGGCATCTGCGCTGCCCGACTGGCCGCGCCCCAGAAAGGTCATGGCAATACCCGAGAAGGCCAGCGCGATGCCCAGCCATTGCACGGCACTCAGCCGCTCTGCGGGCAGACGCCAATGCAGGCCCAGCGCGGCAAAAATCGGTGCGGTGTACAAAAACACCACCATGTGCGAGGCACTGGTGTGGCGCAGGCCTTCGGCCACCAGCAAAAACTCCAGGGCAAACAACACCCCTACCGTAATACCCGGCCGCAACGTACCGTCGCGCAAGGACATGCGCTGCCCCCGCCAGCGCATAAAGCACCCCACAAGCACCGCCGCAATGCCCGAGCGCAGGCCGATCTGCAGGGCCGGCGAGATATCGGCCGCCGTGGCCTTCAGGACCACCTGCTGCATGCCCCATGCGGCGCAGAGCACCATCATCACGGCGATGGCCTGACCATCGATTGCCTTGCGCGTATCCATACCACTTCCTATCTAGCTACTTGGAGTCATTATTGAAGTGACGGCTTTCCTTGATATAGTGAAAAACCGACAAGCCATACGCCGTAGCCGACAAGCATGCCCATCCTGCGCCCGAAACTGGAAATACCACTCTCCAGCGCCAGCCTGCCGGCGCCCATCATGTTCCGCAGCGCCTATGTGCCCGACCACGGGCTCTACCCCGAGCACCAGCATGCCTGGGGCGAGTTTGTGTACTCCTTCAGCGGGGTGATGGAGGTAAAGGTGCTCGGCCACCACTACCTGGCGCCCCCGCAATACGGCATCTGGCTGCCCCCCCACCTGGAACACGTGGGCCTGAACCGCAAAGCCGCCCACCACTGCTCGCTGTATGTATCTACCCCGCTGTGCCACCACCTGCCGTCCGAGCCCTGCGCGCTCACGGTGAGCCCCTTGGTGCGGGCCTTGCTGGAGCATTTGCGCCAGCAACCCGCCGGCATTCCCGCCGCAGGGGCGGAGTCGCGTTTGCTCAAAGTGCTGTTGGACCAACTGAGTGCCGCACCGCGTGCCGGCAGCTACCTGCCGGGCTCTGACGACCCGGCGCTGGGCGCCGTGCTGCGCATGCTGGAGGCACAGCCCGGAGACAACCGCTCCCTGCCCGAATTTGCCAACGCCGTGCACAGCACCGAGCGCACCCTGATGCGCCGCTGCCAGCGTGACCTGGGCATGACCTTTGCCGAATGGCGCCAACGCCTGCGGGTGGTGCGGGCCATGCCGCTGCTGGAAGCGGGGCAAACGGTGGAAACCATTGCCCTCGATTTGGGCTATGGCAGCGCGTCCGCCTTCATCACCATGTTCAAAAAGATGGCCGGCAGCACGCCGGACGAGCTACGTAAGGCCGCCCACGCCTGACGCGCGAGACAGGCCTTTACACGCCGGCTGGTGCGCCGCCGAAACGGGTTTCCGCCTGCTTGCGGAACTCCGACGGCGTCATGCCCTTGAGCTCCAGAAAGCGGCGGTTGAAATTCGCCACGTTGTTGAAGCCCACGTCGTAGCAGATATTGGTCACATAGCGGTCCGAAGTCATCAGCAGCTGGCAAGCCCGGTTGATGCGCACCCGATTCACAAAATCAGTGTAGGTGTTGCCGGTAGCGCGGCGGAAGAAGCGCGAGAACCGGCTCTCGCTCATGGCCAGCTCGGCCGCCACCTCTGCCGCCGATTGGGAGTGCGAGGGGTTCTCCGTAATGCGGTTGACGATGGTGTTGATCTGGTCCAACTCGGTGTCGTTTTCCACCCCGCGCATCTGCACGTTCGAGAGCAGGCGGTAGTCCCCCCAGCGGGCCAGATCGGTCATGAAATCGCAAAACGCCGAGAAACGCTTGAGCCCCCGCGAACCCTTGATGGCACGCCAATGGGTTTCCGCTTGGTCCGACAGGCCGAAGAACTCGATACCGTGCCGCGCACGCTCCATCAAGGGCAACAACTCGCCTAACTCCGGGATGGACTGGCAAGCTTTCTCCAGGGGCTCGTGGCGGAACTGGATCACCAGGTCCCGGCGGGCCACGCCTTCCTCGGGCACATCCAGCGAAATCCAGTTGTGCGGCAAGCGGGGGCCGCAGAGCACGAGTTGCCCCGCCTCAAACGGGCCGATCCAATCGCCCACAAAAGCCTTGCCGGAAGTGGCCGTGATCAGGTGCAGCTCGTATTCGTCGTGGCAGTGCCACCGCGCCAGCGGCGTGGGGTAGCCGTGGTCCAGGCAACGGATAAAGCCGACCTCATTGGTCGGCTCATAACCCAAGGACGGGTTGCGGTTGTAGTCGGCCTCCAGCTCGGGCGCTTTGCTGCGACCGGCCGGACTTCCCGCCTGCGGATGTGATGAATAGGTCGCAACCATGGCAACTTCCTCACAAAAACGTCAAAGAAGCACCTTACCAGCATTCCAGCCGGCGGCTCAGCCCAAGTGGTTTTTGACGAACAACTGCACACGGGCACTCGCCACGCGCAAAGCGTCCACCAACTGGGGCTTGGAAGCCAGAGGGCCCCACAGCACCGGGTCGGCCGCGAAGGCCGCCACCGGGTCGGCCGCCTCGCAAATAGCGTGGGCAGCGGCCGGGTCCATGGCCTGGTCCTGGTAGGTGTAGGCAATTTCGCCTTTGTGCCAGCGCTGCAAGTAGGCCAGGAACAAGGCCGGCAGCATGGACACGCTGGCAATCGACTCGCCACGGGCCAAGCGCTCGCGGATGGTGGGCACGATAAAGCCCGGAATCTTGGAGTAACCATCCATGGCCACGCGCTGGTTGGTGTCG
This sequence comes from Rhodoferax bucti, assembly GCF_005876985.1. GTDB lineage: Bacteria > Pseudomonadota > Gammaproteobacteria > Burkholderiales > Burkholderiaceae_C > Allorhodoferax > Allorhodoferax bucti. The sequence goes on along the minus strand of NZ_VAHD01000001.1, from coordinate 890,817 downwards.
CAGATAGCGGGGTTGCCAAAGCGGTCCAGCACCACATCGCGGTAGGCGCGCAGGTCCAGCGGGCTGGGCTTTTCGGGCGTGTCCAGCACCGGGATGGTGTCATCCGTCACATAGTCGTAGGCGAAGCGGCGGATGACCGCATCGTGGGTGCCTTCGTGGATGTACTGGTAGCCCACCAAGGTGCCGGCCCAAGCGATGCAGCTGTGGGTGGCGTTGAGCAGGCGGATTTTGGCTTCTTCATAAGCGTCTACCGAGGCCACCATTTCCACCCCGACCGTCTCCCACGCGGGGCGGCCGGCGATGAAGTTGTCTTCAATCACCCACTGGATAAAGCTCTCACCCATGAGGGCGGCTTTGTCGTCCCAGCCGGTGGCGGCTTTCACGCGCTCGGCCACATCGGGTGTGGGGCGGGGGGTGATGCGGTCCACCATGGCATTGGGGCTGCGGGTGTTCTGCTCCACCCAGGCCTTGAGCGCGGCATCGCCGAGGGCATCGATGAATTGCAACAGCCCGCTGCGTGAACGCTCGCCGTTGTGGCGCAGGTTGTCGCAGTTCATCAGGGTGACTGGGCCGGCCCCGCTGGCCATGCGGGCCCGCAAGATGCTCACCAGGCCGCCATAAATGGTGTGGCCGGCCTTGCCGGCTTTGACGGCTTCCAGGTCCGCGCGCAAATCGGCAAACGTGGCCCAGTCCAGCTGGTTCTTGGCATCGAGGTAGTAACCGGCTTCGGTCACAGTGAACGAAATGATGCGCGTATCAGCATCCGCACCCGCGGCAATCAAGGGGGCCAAATCGTCTTGGTAAGGAATGACTTTTTGAATCGACTCAATGCGGGTGTAGCTGCGCTCGCCTTGGGGCGTCACCGTTTCCAGCGTGTAGGCACCACCTTGGGCTTGCAGGGCAGCCATGGTGTCGAGCATGTCGGGGCGCAGGTTGCCTCCGGTGATAGACCATGCGGCATCGCCCAACTGGCGCAGCTGGTGGATATACAGCGCTTGGTGCGCGCGGTGGAAGGAGCCCAATCCGAGGTGAAGAATCGTGGTCATGGTCAGCAATAAAAAGGAATAGGGTCAGAAAGCGCTCAAAGGTCGAACTGGGTGGGCATCATCACCACGTCGCGGATGGTCATGCCGCGCGGACGGGTGAGCATGAAGATGACCACATCGGCCACTTCGGAGGCCTCCAGCAAGCTGCCTTTGGCCTTGGCCTCGGCCAGTTTTTCCGCAGGCCAATCGGCCAGCAAGGACGTAATCACCGGGCCGGGAGAAATGGAGCCGACGCGGATGCCGTGCTTGAACACCTGGCGGCGCACCGTTTGTACAAAGCAGTTGATGGCCCATTTGGACGAGGCGTACACCGGCTCCCAGGGAGTCGGAAAGTGGGCAGCCAGCGAACTGGTGACGATGATGTCGCCCACGCCGCGCTCGATCATGTGCGGCAGCACGTTGTGCACGTTCTTCATCACCACGTTGACGTTGAGGTTCAGCATGCGGTCGATGGCGTCCGGGTCGTTCTCCACCAGATCGCCGCCCACATACAAACCGGCGTTGGCGTGAAAAATATCCAGACGTCCGGCCAGCTCCAGCACGCGCGCCAGCAAAGTGGCACATTGCTTGGGGTCCAGCAAATCCAGCACCAAGGGCAGCGCCTGCGCGCCCAGCGCGGCACAGGCGCGGTCCAGTGCCGCCTGATCGCGGTCGACCAGCACCACACGGGCACCGGCCTGCACGAGAGCCTGCGCGCTGGCAAAGCCGATACCGGAGGCCGCACCGGTCACAGCAGCGACCTGGCCTTGCAAAGGAGTTGTTGTGGAAGTTGTCATGGCAATCGGGCGGATAAGTTGGAATCAGGCAGCAGGCGCCGCCACGATGCGGCCGTTGGCGTCAAACAAGTGCGCAGCCTGGGAGTCGATCTGCACCTCCACGGCGTTGCCCACATGCAGGTCGGTGCGAGTGTTCAAGCGGGCGACCAGCTGGGCACCGCTGTCGGTGGTGACGTAGATCAGGGTTTCGGCACCCAGGGCTTCGATCAACTCCACCTTGGCTTGCACCGCACCCTGGCCGGCAGGCACCAGCGTGATGCTCTCGGGGCGCAGTCCGATGGAGCCCAGGGCAGGCACTTGCACACCGGCCACGTCGGTAATCGAGGGCAGCTTGGCGGCTTCGACCACGTTCATTTGTGGCGTGCCGATGAACTGGGCCACGAACTGGTTGGCCGGGCGGTCATACAGCTCCAGCGGGGTGCCGACTTGCTCGATGTTGCCGTCGCGCAGCACCACCACGCGGTCGGCCAGAGTCATGGCTTCCACCTGGTCGTGGGTCACGTAGATGGTGGTGGCGCCCAGGTCGCGGTGCAGCTTGGCGATCTCGATACGCGTTTGGCCCCGCAGTGCGGCGTCCAGGTTAGAGAGCGGCTCGTCAAACAAGAACACCTTGGGCGCGCGCACGATGGCACGGCCGATGGCCACGCGCTGGCGCTGTCCGCCCGACAACTCTTTGGGCGTGCGCTCCAAGTAGTTGGTGAGGTTCAGAATCTTGGCAGCGCGGTCCACCTTGTCTTTGATGATGGCGGGGTCCACATTGGCCAGCTTGAGCGCAAAGCTCATGTTTTCGAACACGCTCATGTGCGGGTAGAGCGCGTAGCTCTGGAACACCATGGCCAGGTCGCGCTTGCTGGAGGGCTGGTGGGTGATGTCGCGGCCGTCGAGCTGCAAGCTGCCGCCGTCGATGGTTTCCAGGCCGGCAATCAGGCGCAGCAGCGTGGACTTGCCACAGCCCGACGGGCCCACAAACACCACGAATTCGCCTTGCTTGATGGACAGGTCAATGCCCTTGATAACACGGTGTTCGCCGAACAGTTTTTCAACACCGCTGAGTTGGAGGTAAGACATGAAAGAGGTCTCCTGAATGTATTTGTTAGGAACGTTGACGTACCAGGCACACAGGCCCAGGGGTGCCGCAGAACCGGCTCAGCCGGGCTGCTGGCACCGCCCCCTGCAAGGGGGAGCGCGGCCACACGCAGTGGGCAAGCCGGGGGGTGTGCATCACTTCACGGCGCCGAAGGTCAGGCCTTGCACCAGTTGTTTCTGGCTGAACCAGCCGAAGACCACGATGGGGCCGATCGCCATGAAGGACGCGGCGGACAACTTGGCCCAGAACAAGCCTTCCGGGCTGGAGTAGCTGGCAATCAAGGTGGCCAGCGTGCCGGCCTTGGCCGCACTCAGGTTCAGGGACCAGAAGGCCTCGTTCCAGCTCAGCACCAGGGTCAACAGACCGGTGGAGGCCAGACCGCCCATGGTGAGAGGCAAGAGCACGTAGCGGAACTCGCTCCAGAGCGTGGCGCCGTCCATGCGGGAGGCTTCCAGGATCTCGTTCGGAATCTCCTTGAGGTAGGAGTACAGCATCCACACCATGATGGGCAGGTTGGACAGGGTGAACACGATCACCAAGCCGGTGCGGGTATCCAAGAGGCCACTGGTCTGTGCCATCACATACACCGGCACCAGGGCGCCGACCGCCGGCATCATCTTGGTGGAGAGCATCCACATCAGGATGTCCTTGGTGTACTTGCCCTTGAAGAAGGCCATGGCGTAGGCCGCAGGGAAGGCCAAGGCCAGGCCCAGAATGGTAGACGCCACGCTGGTGATGAGTGAGTTCTGGGCGTAGAGCATGTAGTCGCTACGCTCTTGCACGATCTCGAAGTTCTCCATCGTGGGCGTGAAAAACAGCAGGGGCGGCACCGAGATGGCTTGCAACTCCGTCTTGAAGGCGGTGAGCACCAGCCAGCCCAAGGGGAAGAACAGCATCAGGGTGACCAGCCACGCCACGATAGTGCGCAACCAATGCAGCCAGGGGAAAGATTTGGGTTGTGTCATGTGCAGCTCACTTACTCACTTGTCGAGGTTTTTGCCGACCATGCGGATCAGGAAGACGGCAGCAATGTTGGCCAGCACCACGGCAAAGAGCGCGCCTGCGGAAGCCACACCGGCATCAAAGTTCAACAGCGCCTGCTTGAAGATCAAGAAGGCCACGTTGGTGCTCGCATCGCCGGGCCCACCACCGGTGGTGGTATAGATCTCGGCGAACACGCTGAGCAGGAAGATCATTTCAATCATCACCACCACCGCCACCGAGCGGGCCATGTGGGGCAGGTAGAGGTAGCGCAGCTGTTGCAGGTAGTTGGCGCCGTCCATGCGGGAGGCTTCCAACTGCTCGCGGTTCATGCTTTGCAGCGAGGTGATGAAGATCAGGGTCGCAAACGGCAACCACTGCCAGGAGACGATCACGATCACGCTGAAGAGCGGGAAGTCGGTGAGCCAGTCCACCGGCGCAGCACCGAAGAAATGCCAGACCTGGGCCAGCACCCCGTAAATCGGGTTCATCATCATGTGCTTCCACAGCAAGGCATTCACGGTGGGCATCACGAAGAAGGGCGAAATCAGCAGAATGCGCACCAGACCACGGCCGGGGAAAGGCTCGTCGATCAGCAACGCAATCAAGGTGCCAAACACCACGGTGATCAGGATCACGCTGCCCAACAGCAGCAAGGTGTTCATCACCGCCGTGCCGAACGAAGGGTCGGTCACGAAGTATTCAAAGTTTTCCAGTCCGATGAAGCCGCTCTGGTCGGGCTGCATCAGGTTGTAGCGAATGACCGAGAAGTACAGGGTCATCACCAAGGGCACGATCATCCACAGAAATAGCGTGGCGATCGCCGGCGTCATGAGGGCGCGGGGGATAAATCGGTTCATGGGGAAGTCTCTCGCTGAGCGTCGCTCGAAAAGCGGTGAAAAAGGGCGCGCAGGTTTCCCCGCGCGCCTGAAGTCAACCTACCGGAGAGAAAGGCTTACTTGTAGTAGCCGGCCTTCTTCATTTCGCGGTCTGCCGCGACTTGAGAAGCCTTCAAAGCTGCATCCACCGATGTCTTGCCGGCCAAAGCTGCGCTCATTTGCTGGCCTACAGTGGCACCGATCGCCTGGAACTCAGGAATCGCGGCGAACTGCACACCGACATACGGAGACTTGGGCAAAGTGCTGTCGTTGGGGTTGGCAGAGTCGATCGCAGCCTTTTCAGCAGCAGCGAACTTGGCGGCCTTGGTGAACTCAGGGTTGGCGTAAGTGCTCTTGCGGGTACCGGTAGGCACGTGGGCCCAGCCATTGGTCTTGGCCACCAATTCGATGTATTCCTTGGAAGTCGCCCAGGTCACGAACTTGGTTGCTGCGTCCACTTTCTTGGAGCCGGAAGGAATGGCCAATGCCCATGCCCACAGCCAGTTGGCACCCTTGGGGGTCACAGCAGTAGGTGCTTGTGCGAAGGCCACCTTGTCAGCCACTTTGGACTGCTTGGGGTCGGTGATGAAGGACGCTGCAATGGTCGCATCGATCCACATGCCGCACTTACCTTCGTTGTACAGCGCCAAAATTTCGTTGAAGCTGTTGGCAGAAGAGCCGGGAGGGCCGTAGTTCTTCAGCAGGTCCACGTAGAAGTTGATGGAGTCTTTCCAGGGCTGGCTTTCCAGTTGGGGCTTCCAGTTCATGTCAAACCACTGGCCGCCGTTGGTGTTCACCAAGGTGCTCAGGAAGGCCATGTTGTCGCCCCAGCCTGGCTTGCCGCGCAAGCAGATGCCGTACACGCCGTTCTTGGGATCGTGAATCTTGGCAGCCAGGGCCTTGATGTCGGTCCAGGTGGGCTTGTCTGCCACCTTGATGCCGGCCTTGTCAGCCAAGTCCTTGCGGTACATCAGCATGGAGGATTCGCCGTAGAAAGGCACGGCAAACATCTTGCCGTCCACGCTCAAACCATTGCGCATGGCGGGCAGGATGTCGTCTGCGTCGTACTTGGCGTCGGTCTTGAGCTCTTGCAGCCAACCCTTTTTGCCCCAGATGGGGGTTTCGTACATGCCGATGGTCATCACGTCGAACTGACCACCCTTGGTGGCGATGTCGGTCGTCACGCGCTGGCGCAGCACGCCTTCTTCCAACGTCACCCATTTGAGCTTGATGTCGGGGTTGGCGGTTTCGAAGTTCTTGCTCAACTTTTGCATTTCGATCATGTGGCCGTTGTTCACGGTCGCCACGACCAACTCTGTCTGCGCAAACGCAGCACTAGCAACCAGACCGAAGGCCAAAGCCAAAGACGCTTTGAGTTTCATGTAACTGTCTCCTGTTGTTAATTTCCGGGGGTGTTCAGCCAATGCCAACTACGCATCGACAGGCCTGAATGGTAGGAGTCGGCCTAAATGGAGGTTAATACTTTTGGCACGATTGCATGTATTTTTATGCATCATGTGACTAGGGTTTTCCCATACAGATGCGATAACGTATTGATATTGGGAAATATTTGCAAAGTTCGGGCAGAGAAGTCCGGTGGCAGCGACAGGCCAACCCCACGCAGAGAAAGCATGCAAATCACCCGTCTAAGGATGTTTTAGTTATTAAGAACTGAAAATTCCGTAGTTCCAGTTTGATTAAAGGCTCTCCAGAATCCTCCTTATCGCATTAACGCGTTGTTTTCTGGAGTTGATATGCCCTTTGCTTCTATCGCCACCGCAGTTCGCGGCACCACTCTCACCCGCCGCGCTTTGGGCGGCTTGGTACTCGCTGGTACTTTGGCTGCCGCTGCGGGCCCTGCCCTTGCGCAACAAAGCATCACCCTGCTCAACGTGTCGTACGACCCGACCCGCGAGCTGTACGTGGAATTCAATGCCGCCTTTGCCAAGTACTGGAAAGCCAAAACCGGCCAGGACGTGACCATCAAGCAAAGCCACGGTGGCTCCGGCAAGCAAGCCCGCTCCGTGATTGACGGCCTGGATGCCGACGTGGTGACCCTGGCTTTGGCCGGCGACACCGATGCCATCGCCAAGAACGGCGGCTGGATCAAAGCAGACTGGCAAAAACGCCTGCCCCACAACTCCACGCCCTACGCCTCCACCATCGTGCTGGCCGTGCGTGAGGGCAACCCCAAGAAAATCAAGGATTGGGATGACCTGATCCGCCCTGACGTCAAAGTCATTACCCCCAACCCCAAGACCTCGGGTGGCGCACGCTGGAACTACCTCGCCGCGTGGGAATTTGCCAAGCGCAAATACGGCAGCGACGCCAAGGCCAAAGAGTTTGTGGCCAAGTTGTACGGCAATGTGCCTATCTTGGACACCGGCGCGCGCGGCTCCACCATCACCTTCGCCCAGCGCAACCAGGGCGATGTGCTGATTGCATGGGAAAACGAGGCGTACCTGCTGGAAAAAGAATTCGGCGCCAAGTTCGACGTGATTGCGCCGCCCCTGTCCATCCTGGCCGAGCCTGCCGTGGCCGTGGTCGACAAGAACGTGGACAGACGAGGCACCCGTGCCGTGGCCGAGGAGTACCTGAAATACCTGTACAGCGAAGAAGGCCAGGACATTGCCGGCAAAAACTTCTACCGCCCCGTGATTTCCGAGAAGGCCCGTGCGAAATACGCCAAGCAGTTCCAGCCTCTCAAGACCTTCACCATTGAAGAAGCATTCGGAGGCTGGGAAAAGGCAGACAAGGAACACTTTGCCGACGGCGCCAGCTTTGACCAGATTTACACCAAAAAGTAATCAAAAGTGCTGCTAGCGCTTATAGAACATGCGCAAGCAGCTACAAAAAATATAGCAAACTACAGCAAGGGAAAACTGCCATGTCCATTCAAGCCATCAACGTACGCAACCAGTTCAAGGGCAAGGTACGCGAAATCATCCGCGGCGACGTGGTCTCGGAAATCGATGTTGAAACCCCCTGGGGCATCGTCACTTCTGTCATCACTACGCGCTCTGTGGACGACCTGCAACTCGCCATCGGGTCGGACGTCGTCGCTCTGGTGAAGTCCACCGAAGTGTCCATCGCCAAGCTCTGATCGCCCGCATTCCAGCCAGCACAGCCCGCGGCCTCACGGCCCGGGCTTTTCTATTTGCGCGCCAGCCAGACTCCGAACACGGTGAGCCCCATGCCGGCCAGCGCCAAGCCCGTCAGCGTCTCGCCGAACAAGGCCCAGGCTACCAGCGCAGTGCAAGGCGGTACCAGGTAAAACAAGCTGGCCACATTGACGGCGCTGCCGCTGCGGATCAGCACATTGAGCAGCGTGACGGCCCCCAGCGACAACACCAGCACCAACCAGGCCAACGCAAACACGAAGGACCCGGTCCACTCGATGTGCAAGGTCTCGGTGGCAACGGCTGCCAAGCCGGTCAACATCAGGCTGGGAATGAACTGAATGAGCGAGCCCGTGCGCAAATCAAACGAAGGGCAATAGCGCTTTTGGTACAGCGTGCCGGCCGTGATGGCCAGCAGGGCCACAACCACCGGGAACAACAAGGTCCACAGCGTGGCCAACCCCGCACCGGCGGCCACCTTGTGCGCCACCACCAGCGCCACACCGGCAAAGCCTGCCGCCAAGCCCGCCCACTGCGTCGCCCGCACTTTTTCACGCAGCAACCAGCCAGCCCCCAGCGCGGTGAGCAAAGGCTGCAGCCCCACCACAATGGCCGCCACACCGGCCGGCAGACCATGGCCGATGGCAATGAACACACCACCCAGATACACCGCATGCACCAGCACGCCGGTCACGGCAATGTGCCTGCACTCGCGCAAGGTGGCCGGCCAGGGTGCGCGGGTGCGCCACACCACCACGCCCATCAACACCAACACCGCGGCGTAGCGCACGGCCAGAAAAGTGAGCGGCTCCACATAAGGCAAGCCGAACTTGGCTCCGATGAAGCCGGTGCTCCACAGGGCCACAAACAAGAGCGGATACAGGGCGGCCAAAGGCGAAGCGGAAGAGGTAGAGCGCAAAGTCATGCACCGATCTTAAAGACCCACCTTCAGCGCGCGTGGCCGTGCGTGCTGCGCATAAGCAAACAACAAAGTATTCGTTGGGTTTCGAAGGCGGCTTGCGCAGAATGGCCCCTCGCAAGTTTTGAAGGTGAGTCCATGTCTACTGTGTTGATTGTTCCCGGCTGGCGCGACTCCGGCCCCGGCCACTGGCAAACCCTGTGGGCCGAGCAGCTGCCGGGTGCCGTGCGTGTGCATCAGGACGACTGGATCACCCCTACGCGCTCCGCATGGGTCGCCTCCATCACCCGCCACATTCTGGACATTGAGGGCCCCGTGGTCATTGCCGCCCACAGCCTGGGCTGCATCGCCACCAGTCACTTGCCACCCGAAGCAACTGATCGGATTGTGGGCGCCCTGCTAGTAGCCCCGGCCGACCCCGAGCGGCGCGGCATTCTGGCGGACTTTGCGCCTGTGCCCTACCAACCCCTGCCCTATCGCAGCATCGTGGTGGCCAGCACCAACGATCCATTTTGCCCGGTGCGCACCGCAGGTGCTTACGCGCGGGCGTGGAAGAGCGAGTTTGTGCGCCTGCCCGACGCCGGCCATATCAACGTGGAAGCCGGCTTCGGCCCCTGGCCGCTGGGTAGCGCGCTGTTGCAATCGCTGCTGCCCCAACCCAGCACGGCCTTGGCCGCCTGAACACGCCAAACGGGCCGGGCATGCACCCGGCCACGCCTATGACTACGCGGCTTTCTGTTTGCGCACAGTGAACTGGTTGGCCGGGCGGTCCAGGCCCAGGTTCTCGCGCAAGGTGTTGCCTTCGTACTCGGTGCGGAACAGGCCGCGGCGTTGCAACTCCGGAATCACCAGCTCCACAAAGTCGTCCAGCGATTCAGGCAGTACTGGAGGCATCACATTGAAGCCGTCGGCCGCGTCGTTCTCGAACCAGGTCTGGATCTCGTCGGCAATCTTCTCGGGCGTGCCCACCACCACCCAGTGCCCGCGCGCACCCGCCAGGTACTCGTACAACTGGCGCACGGTGAGCTTGTCGCGGCGGGCTAACTCCAGCACCACGTGGGCGCGGCTGTTGCGGCCCAAGGGCGGCTGGGGAATGTAGGGCGGTGGTGCATCCAGGTCCCACTTCGACAAATCTTCACCGGGCCAGAACGGTGCAATCGTGCTGAGACCCACCGAAGGGTGAATGAGCTTTTGCAACTCGGCCCATTTGGCATCCGCCTCTTCTTGCGTGCGGCCCACCACCGGGGATATGCCCGGCAGCACCAGCAGCTGCTCGGGGCGGCGGCCGTACTTGGCCAGACGACCTTTCACATCGGCATAAAAGGCCTGCGCCTCGGCCAGGCTGGTCCAGGCGGTAAAAATGGCCTCGGCAGTGGCTGCCGCCAGCTCCTTGCCCGGCTCGGACGAGCCGGCCTGCACGATCACCGGGTAGCCTTGGGGGGAGCGCTCGATGTTGAGCGGGCCCTTCACCTTGAGGTACTTGCCCTCGTGGTTCAGGGTGTGCAGCTTGGCGGGGTCGAAGTACACGCCGCTGGCCGCGTCGCGGCTGAAGGCGTCGTCTTCAAAGCTATCCCACAAACCTTTGACCACATCCACAAACTCATGCGCTTTTTCGTAGCGCGTCTCGGGGTCGGGGTGCTTGTCGAAACCGAAGTTGCCGTACACATTCTCGGCGCCAGTGGTCACCACATTCCAGGCCGCACGGCCTTTGCTGATGTGGTCCAGCGACGCGAACTTGCGCGCCAACAGATACGGGTCTTCGTAGGTGGTGGACGCGGTGGCCACGAAGCCGATGTGTTTGGTGGCCGTGGCCAGTGCAGCCCAAAGCGTCACGGGCTCGAAGTGCGAGACCCGGCCTTGGCGGCTGAAGGCTTCGTCGTCTCCATCGAACCACAGGCCGGGGCTATCGGCCACAAAAACCTGGTCAAACAACCCGCGCTCGGCGGTTTTGGCCACCTCGATGTAGTGGTCGATATTGGTGCCCGAGTCGATTTGCGACCCTGGGTGGCGCCAAGCGGCAATGTGGTGGCCGGTGGCCATGATGAAGGCGCCCAGGCGCAGTTTGCGTTGTGACATAGCAGTTCCTTTTTTGCGAATGAAAGAATGAAACGTGGAGTGAAAAATCAGGTGTTGCCCGCGCCGGGTTTCCAGGCGGTCAGGCGGCGCTCGGCCACTTGCAGCAGCGCGTTGAAGAGCACCCCAATCAGCGTGATGGCGATGATTCCGAAGTACATGTCGGCAATCAGAAAGCTGTATTGCGCGTAAATGATCAGGTAGCCCAGGCCGGACTTGGCCCCCACCATTTCGGCCGCCACCAACACCAGAATGGAGGTGGCACTGGCCAGGCGGATACCCACAAAAATGGTGGGTACCGATGCGGGCAGGATGACCTTGAGAAACAGCTGCCGCGCGCTCGCCCCCATGGTGCGGGCCGACTTGATGAGCAGTGGGTCTACCTGCTTCACCGCTGCAATGGTGTTGAGCAACAGCGGCCAAGAGCAGGCGTAGACCACCATGGCCACCTTGGACACCTCGCCAATGCCCAGCAACAAAATGAACACCGGCAACAAGGCCAGTGCCGCGGTGTTGCGCAGCAGCTCAATCAGCGGGTTCAAAAACTCCCCGAGGCTGCGGTACCAGCCAATGGCCAGCCCCAAGGGCACGGCATACAACACCGCAATGCCAAAGCCCCCCAGCGCTCGGCCTACGCTGGCCGAGGTGTGCTGCCAGAGCTGGCCATTCAAAGCCAAGGCCCAGCCGGCAGCCAGCACCTCGCTCAATGGCGGGAAGAAGGCCGGGTCGGTCAGCTCCAGGCGCGGAGCCAGCTCCCACCACGCGGCCAATGCCACCACCAGCGCAGAGCGCCAGCCTATGTGTAGCACATGGCGCCACACCCGCAGCCAGGCGGCGGGCGGCGCAATCGCCAACGGCCCGGGGGCCGATACGCTGCCGGCATTGGCAGCACTCAAACTGATCTCAGACATGGCTGTTCTCCTTGCGGGTGGTGGGCAGCGTGGCGATATGGGCGCGGCGCTGTTGGCGGGCTGCGGCCACTTCGTCGTGCAGCAGGTTCCAGATTTCATGGCGCAATGCGCCGAACTGCGGCAGCGAGCGCACATCGGGCGTGCCGGCGTGCAGGCTCTCGGGGATGTCCACGATCTGCTTGATGCGCCCCGGGCGCGAGGTCATCACCGCGACCCGCTGGCCCAGCACCACGGCTTCGTCGATGCCGTGGGTGATGAACACAATGGTCTTGCCCGTACGGCGCCAGATGTCCACCAGCTCCTCTTGCAGGGTCTCGCGGGTTTGCGCGTCCAGTGCGGCAAACGGCTCGTCCATCAGCAGCACTTCGGGCTCATAAGCCAGGCTGCGCGCGATGGCCACGCGTTGCTTCATGCCCCCTGACATTTCGTGGGGGTAGTGCTTGGCAAAAGCGCTCAAGCCCACCAGGTCCAGATAAGCGGCCGCCTTGGCACGGCGCTCACTGCGGCCCAGCCCGGCGATCTCCAGCCCGAAGGCCACGTTGTCCAAAGCAGTGAGCCACGGAAACAGCGCGTATTGCTGGAAGACCACCCCGCGGTCCCGCGCAGGGCCGGTGATGGGCTTGCCATCAATCAACACCCGGCCGCTGCTGGGCAAGGTGAGGCCGGCCAACAAGTCCAGCAAGGTGGACTTGCCGCAGCCGCTGGGCCCGACCAGCACCAGAAATTCACCGGCGCGCACCTCCAGGCTCACGTCGTCGAGCGCCACAAAGCTGCTGGCGGGAGCGCCATCGTCAGCACGCACGGTGAAGGTCTTGCTCACGTGCTCGAATTGGATTTTGGCGGCGCTCATTTCAGGGCCACCTTGGCGCCGTTGGCGTAGGGGTTGAGGGCGTTGGTGTACAGATCGGTGGGCTTGACCTGGCCGGCCTTGATGATGTCTTCCTTCACCAGCCAGTCGATCCAGGTCTGCAGGTCTTTGTCCAGCACCAACCCGCCGGTGGAGGGCACGCCGGTGCTCTTCCAGTACTGGATGGCGTCGGCGCTCTCTGCACGACCCCGGGCTTTGATGATGCCTTCAAAGGTGCTGCGCACCTGGGCAGCGGGTGTGACTTTGGCCCACTCAATGGCCTTGGCTATGGCGCCCACCAGGTGCTTGGAAGCCTTGGGGTTTTGCTCAATGAACTTGTTGCGCAGCACATACGAGCCCGCAGTGAAGTTGCCGAACAAATCACGGTCCGTGAAGAGTGGGCGTATGCCGCCACGCTCCAGTGCCTTGTCGCGCAAGATGCCACCCAGGGTGGTGACTTCTACCTGCCCCTGGCGCAGCGCCTGCTCGCCGGTCACCGGCGGGGTGATCACAAACGTGACTTGCTTGGCTTCTGCATCCGTCACTTTGCTGCGCTCCAGGTATTCGCGCACCATGAAATCGTGGTGGGCACCCAGGGTGTTCATGGCCACTTTTTTGCCCAACAGGTCGCGGGCGGTTTTGATGTTGCTGTCGTTTTTGACGTAGTAGCCCGTCCAGGTGTTGTCGTCCACCCCGTAGTAGCCAATCACCGCCTTGACCGGTGCGCGCTTCACGATGAGCTTGACCAACGCGCCATTGAAGGCACCGCCAATGTCGATGTCGTTGGTCACCACCGCCTGCACATCCTGCGGGCCGCTGATGGTGTTGCCCACCCACTTGGCTTTGAGCGGGGCCAGATAGCCCAGGTGCTCGGCCAGTTCGATCCAGACCACGGTGCCCACACTGCCCTGGTAGCGGATGTCGGTGAGCTCCAGCGCCTCCTGGGCGGTAGCACTGTTGACGGTGCCCCACGCCAGCCAGGCGGCGGTGAGGAGCTTGAAGATTTTTTGCATGGGTTTCCCTCGTTGGTTGTTGATGGGGTGTCAGCGTAAAGACGCATCACCCCACCGACAACGAAGGAAAACAAGCAAGCAAATACCCCCGCAAAAAGCACATGTGCACATGCGAAATGCGCGCTTCGCAAAGCGCTTGCCGCTTCCTAGGATGCAGACCTCTTCTCTATTTTTTAGCTGTCACTTCAAGGAGTTTTTTATGTCTGCTGTTTTGCAAAGCCCACTCGCCACCGCGCCCGCAGCGCTGGAAATCAAACCCCTGGCGGGCCGCATTGGCGCCCTCATTCAGGGGGTGCGCCTCTCGGGCGACTTGGCACCTGAAACCTTCGTGGCCATTCACCAGGCATTGCTGCGCCACAAGGTGATCTTCCTCCGCGGCCAGCACCACCTGGACGACGCGGCGCAACAAGCGTTTGCCTCCCTGTGGGGCGAGCTGGTGGCTCACCCCACTGTGCCGGCCAAAGCGGGCACCCAGAATTTTGAACTCGACTCGCAACACGGCGGGCGCGCCAACTCCTGGCACACCGATGTGACCTTCACCACCGACTACCCCAAGGTGTCGGTGCTGCGCGGAATCACCATTCCCGATTCCGGCGGCGACACGGTGTGGTCCAACACCGCGGCCGCTTACGAGGAGTTGCCCCCTGAACTCAAAGCCCTGGCCGAGCAGCTCTGGGCCGTCCACAGCAACGACTATGACTACGCCGCCACGCGTATCGACATCGACGCCACCGGCGCCCAACACCATAAAGAGGTATTTGCCTCCCGCCTGATTGAGGCCCAACACCCGCTGGTGCGTGTGCACCCTGAAACCGGTGAGCGCACGCTGGTGGCGGGCCATTTCATCAAGCGCTTTGCGGGCTACAACACCCACGACTCGGACCGCTTGTTTGAGATCTTCCAGCACCACATCACCCGCCTGGAAAACACCGTGCGCTGGCAGTGGACCACGGGCGACGTAGCCATCTGGGACAACCGCGCCACCCAGCACTACGCCATCAACGACTACGGCAAGCAACACCGCGTGGTGCGCCGCGTGACGGTGCGCGGCGAAGTACCGGTGGCGGTGAACGGCCAGCACAGCTTTGTGCCCGGCGACGCGGCCAACGCTGTCACGCACACAGCCTGATGCGCGGGTTCCTCACCCGCCATGCCTTTCTGCTTCGCTTTGCCCTGCTGTCCTCATTCATGGGGACCAGCGTGGGCCTGGCCAAGTTCACCACCACGCTGTATGCGCTGGAGCTGGGCGCCCACGGCTGGTTGCTGGCCGCCATGGCGGGTGCGCAATCAGTGGGCATTCTGTTCATGAGCCTGCCGGTGGGATTCTGGGTGGAGCGCTTCGGGCCGGCGCGGCTGTTCATCGCGGGCAGCTGGCTCATGGGGGCGCTGTATGCGCTGATTCCTGCGGTTCCCCATGCCTTTTTCTTGCTGGGCGTAACTGCGTGTATCAGCTTTCTGATGCCACTGCGCTTTGTGTCGCTCAATACCGTGTTCATGGCGGCGCTGGAGCGCATCGGCCACGCGCAAGCGGGTTGGCAGCGCGGAGCGCACATGTCAGGCATGTTTTTGCTCGGGCCGGTGGCGGCTGCCAGCGTGATCCACTGGGGCGGCCATGCCGGCAGCTACTGGCTGATTGCCGGCATGTTTGTGCTCACCGCCCTGCTCGCCGGGCCGGTGTTGCGCGCACAGCCGCACACCCCGCCTGCAGCGGGTGCGCGCGTGGGCATCTTTCGCTCGGTGCGTGCGCTGTGGGCCGAGCCCGCCGTGCGCACCCTGGCCAGCCTGGAGTTTGTGGTGCAGGCGGCGCACATGTATTACGCCTTTTACATCGTGGTGATTGCGGTGCAGCAGCTGGGCCTGCCCGCGCTGGGGGCCGGCACGCTGGTGGCGGTGCAGGGCAGCGCATTCATCTTTGCGCTGATTTTTCTGGGGCGCTGGGCAGCGCGGCTCGGTCCCTTGCGCACGGTG
The DNA here is from genome assembly GCF_005876985.1 of Rhodoferax bucti. Taxonomy (GTDB): domain Bacteria; phylum Pseudomonadota; class Gammaproteobacteria; order Burkholderiales; family Burkholderiaceae_C; genus Allorhodoferax; species Allorhodoferax bucti. The sequence goes on along the minus strand of NZ_VAHD01000001.1, from coordinate 875,199 downwards.
GTGGGCGGCGCAGTGGCGGCGGCGCTGGCCATGGTGCTGCTGGCCAGCGCCCGCAGCATGGGCGGGCTGTGGGCGGGCGGTGCGCTCTTGGGCTTGGGCTTGGGGCTGCTGCAGATCCACACCCTGAGCCAGTTCGCGGTGTGGGGCGCCAAGCTGGGGCGGGGGCGGGTATCGGGCCTGAGCGCGCTGGCCGGGCCCACAGGTGGCTTTCTGGGCGGACTGCTGGGCGGCACCGCAGGTACGGCAATCGGGCTGCAAACCATGTTTGTCTGTTTTGTGCCGCTGTTTGCGTGGCTTGCATGGAACAGTGTGCGGGCCCGCAGCGCGCCTCAGATGATTTCGGCGTAAAGAATCAACTTTTTATTCGTTTGCGTTTTGAAAGTGGATGGCTACAGTCCCCCACACCCGACTGCCATCCACGCACTGCAGCACAGACTTTTAGGCATTCAATAGGCCTCTAGCGCAGGTGCAACAAGCGCAAGCAGCTACAAAATCAATAGCAAAAAAGAGATTCCCATGTCACACCCCCAGAATGCCGCCGCCCTCACATGGAAGGAGCGCGCATGAATTTCCAACAACTGAGATCCGTGCGCGAGGCCGTGCGCTGCGGCTACAACCTGACCGAAGTAGCCGGCATGCTGCACACCTCGCAACCCGGCGTGAGCCGCCAGATTCGCGAGCTGGAAGAGGAGCTGGGCGTTGAAATATTCAACCGCGCCGGCAAACGCCTGACTGGCCTGACGCCGCCCGGCAAAGACCTGCTGCCCATCGTGGAGCGCTTGCTGCTGGATGCCGACAACCTCAAGCGCGCCGGCCAGGACTACAGCGCGCAACTCGAGGGCCAGTTGTCGGTAGCCGCTACCCACTCGCAGGCACGCTACGCCTTGCCCCATGTGGTGAAAGATTTCCGCGACAAATTCCCCAAGGTCACGCTGCACCTGCACCAAGGTTCGCCCAAACAAGTGGCAGCCATGCTGCTCTCGGGCGAGGCGGACATCGGCGTGGCTACCGAAGCACTGGCCGACTACGCCCAGCTGGTCACCCTGCCCTGCTACCGCTGGACGCACAGCATCGTGGTGCCCCCGGGCCACCCACTGCTGGAGCAAACGGAGCCCGTCACGCTGCGCCAGTTGGCGCACTACCCCATCATCACCTACGAGCTGGGCTACACCGGCCGGGCCCACATCGATAACGCGTTCGCGGCAGAAAACCTGCACCCCGATGTGGTGCTCACCGCCATGGATGCGGACGTGATCAAAACCTATGTGGAACTGGGCATGGGCGTGGGCATCGTCGCCTCGGTGGCGCTGGATGCGGAGCGCGACCGCAATCTGCGCATCCTGGATGCGGGCCACCTGTTTCAGGTGAATGTGACCCGGCTGGGCCTGCGCAAAGGCGCGTGGCTGCGCGGTTATGCCTACAGCTTCATCGAGACCTTTGTGCCTACGCTGAACAAAGCGGTGGTGGCCCGCACGCTGGCCGAGGCCAGCCACCTGGACGCATGAAGCCCGGGGCAGCCCGACCCGGGCTGCCCTTATGCAGTTTGCGCAGTTGCTGACGCTTTTTCATTCCTAATCATCCTGGCACTGTCCTTGCACAATGACTTTCACCGTGCCGTTCAGGAGAGACACCATGCCCAACAACCCACCCCACCACGAGCTGGACAGCCCCTTCACCTGGCGTGAATTGGGTGTATCGCTAGGGTACGCCCTGGTGGGTGTTACGGCCATTGCCCTCCTCGTGAACCTGTGGCTGCTGTCGGTGCAAATGCGCTGAAAGGCAACGCACCATTTGCATGGTGAAGCGCGGCCCTGCAGGTTCGCTCTAGTGCGCGAAATGCTTCAGGTACGAGGACTCTGCGCCTTGGTCATGCCCCATGACTAACAGCTCTTTGGCGCGGGATGCGGCCACGTAAAACAGGTTGCGCTCATCCTGGCTCGTGCTGTCGAAGGTCTTTCTATTGCAGTCGGGTATGAACACGATCCGGAACTCCAGGCCCTTGGCATCCTCGATGGTGGAGAGCCGAAGTTGGCGATGTGCTGCGCTTGGCTTTCGGAGCGTGTGGTCAAACATATTCATGGCTGCCAAAAAGGCATCCATCGACGAGTATTGGCTGGCGACCTTGCCGATGCTGTCCAGCGCGTAGCGCACCTCCTCAAAGTCCGCCTGCGTCACATAGATCTTCTGGCCGATGCGGTTGAAATCCAAGGCGTCCATAAACTCTTTGATTTTCGAAGCGTCATTGGTTGCCGCAATCTCCAAGGCGGCGTGGATGGCGTGCTGGGTCTCCTGATCGGCCGCACCCAGCAAATCTGGAAACACAAACTGCCTGAAGTTGTCTTCTGTGGCGGAGCTGATGATGGCATCCGTCGCGTCCTGCGCATCAGGCACCGAGAGGTTGCTGCCCATGAATTCCCAAACGGCTTGCTTGGCCTCCAGCAGCGCAGGCGCAATGAATTTGCTTTGGTGGTCAACAGCGATGGCCAGCAGCATCCGCACAAAGGCAATCTCGGGTCGCTGCAGGAAAGGCCGGAAGCCCACGGTCTGGTAGGTCATGCCTTTCAACAGCAATTCGTGCTCAATGCCGACTGCGGCGCCCGGATGCCGCAACAAAACCGCAAAGTCATTACCCAGGGTATTGGGGTCAACCTGATGCTGCTGAATCAGCTGCACGATCAGGTCAGCATTGGCCTTCGAGCTATCGGCCAACCGCAGCACGGCGTTCGAGGTGTGGTCCGTATGCACGTTGTAGGCCTTGTTCGCAAACACGCCCAGGGGGCGGGCGATGGATGGACCGAACCGGCGCGTCACCGTCAGCGGGAATGTGGCTATCTCCCCCAGCTCCCGGCTGAGGTTGGGCCCCAGGAAATAGGCGTCCGCGCCGTTCTTTGCATGAATGACTTGATCCCTGTCGCCCACGCCCAAAAACGTGGCCCCCGGGTTGCACTCCAACAAGGCACGAATGACGGTGAAGATCGCCCAGCCGCAATCGTGCATTTCATCCAGCACGATGGCTTCGATTCCCAAGCTAAGGGGGTGTCTGTCCCACGACCAGGGTGCGTTTTCCGACAACAACCACCTGGCCATGTCGTAGGTCGCGTCCCCCGGATAGCGAAATTTGACTTGCTCGCCCTCCGGGTTGACGAAACCGGTTCTGTCCCGTTCGTACTGGAGAAACACAGCCAGTGGGGTGTAGTCCGTGCCCAGCTCCGCAGCCACCGCAGGGGTGCACCTGAAGTCCTCGCCATAGCGGGGTACGGCCAAGGTGCCTTTGAGCACCGCAAACTCTTCCAGCAGGTGCTCTACCGACAGCGCGCCGGTGCCTTGAATAGAAAAGTCGTTGGCAAACCGCTCTTGCGAAACCTCACGGGCCCGCTGGACAGCCTGCAGCACATAGGGCCGGACTTGTACTGCCCGCTCAAAGCTTTTAACCGGCTGGGCCCGCACGCCATCCTGCACCGGTGCTTCCACCCGCTTAAGACGGGTGGCACACAGCGCATCCACCGTTCCCACGCGCACCTTGGACGACACCGAATCGGGCATGCCGATGCGGTGAAACGCCCCTGCATACGCGCTCACCCCTGGAGTGCTGTAGGCCAAGGCCACGATCTTGCCGGGGTCCACCCCGCGCTCCACCAGCTTTTGAATCCGCATGGCCGCTGTCGTGGTCTTTGCCGAACCAGCATTGGCCTCAATAAGGATGCGCGGTGCGACAGCGTTGATGATGTCGACCTGCTCTTTGCTTGGAACTAACAAAATCCAACTCCCTTGATATGCCGCTGCGGCGGCGAATGGTAGCGCTATGGCGCAAGGGGACTACTACCTTGGCGCGCTCACACGGCTGCGCAGGTGCGGATAGAGCGCCGGCTCGCATCACAAAAGTCATAAGGAAATGAAAAATCAGACCTTCTTCAAAAGATGGCGGCATTCCACAATGCCTGCATTCTTTGAACCAGGTACCCATTCATGTCTGTTTTACTCATTGCCGGAAGCCCCTCTGACCGCTCGCGCACCGCAGCCTTGCTGGAAGCCGCAGGCCAGCGCCTGGAGGCACGGGGTGTGCTGGTAGACCGCTTGCGGGTGCGCGACTTGTCGCCCCAGGCCCTGCTGCTCGCCGACTTCGGCCACCCCTCCATCAGCCAAGCCACGGGGCAGGTCGCGGCGGCCGATGTGGTGATCGTGGCCACACCGGTTTACAAGGCGGCCTACAGCGGCGTACTCAAGGTGTTTCTCGACTTGCTGCCACAAGATGGCTTCAAGGGCAAAGTAGTGCTGCCACTGGCCACCGGCGGCAGCCCGCACCACATGCTGGCGCTGGACTACTCGCTGCGCCCGGTGCTGCAGTCGCTGGGGGCCAAGCACATTCTTCCCGGCATCTATGCCACCGATGCGCAGGTCACGCTGAACGAGTCCGGCAGCTACCAGGTGAGTGCCGACATCGGCCAGCGCCTGGATGACGCGGTCAACACCCTGCTGACCGAGTCTTTGCAGACCGGGTTGTCGATTGCGGGGCGCTTTCCCCCGATTGCGTTCTCGCAAGTGCAATGCAGCGTGTAGCGCAGCGCTCCTAATTTGATAGCTGCTCGCGCATATCCTACCTGCGCTAGAGAACAAAATGATGCTTGAATACGGCCTGTACCGGGTGGGGGCAGGCCGCTCGCCCAAGGGGCTCCGCCCGGTGGGCGCACGGTGGAGCCCAACAACCACTACCATGCGGTACACCGCGCCCATCCGGGCGATGGACTCGACAGCAAGCCACATTGCTTTCACCACAAGGACCTAGCATGACCCCCACCCTCACCCGCCGCACCCTGGCACTGGCCACCCTGGCCTCGGCCCTCGCAGTCACTAGCGTCTGGGCGCAAAACGCGCCGGTGCGCGTGGGCTCCAAGATCGATACCGAAGGTGCATTGCTGGGCAACCTCATCGTGCAGGTGCTGGAAGCCAACGGCATCAAAACCGAAAACAAAGTGCGCCTGGGCAACACCAAGATCGTGCGCAGCGCCATCGTGGCCGGCGAAATCGATATCTACCCCGAATACACCGGCAACGGCGCCTTCTTTTTCTCTGATGAAAAGAACGCGGCCTGGAAGAGCGCCAAGGCCGGCTACGAGCTGGTGAACAAGCTGGACTCCGCCGCCAACAAAATCACCTGGTTGGAGCCGGCACCGGCCAACAACACCTGGGCCATAGCCGTCCGCAAAGACGTAGCGTCGGCCAACCACCTGAAAACCCTGGAAGACTTGGGCCGCTGGGTCAACGCGGGCGGCAAGTTCAAGCTGGCGGCCTCGGCCGAATTTATTGAGCGCTCCGACGCCCTGCCCGCCTTCCAAGCCGGCTATGGCTTCAAGCTGAGCCAGGCGCAGTTGCTCACCCTGGCGGGGGGCGACACGGCGGTCACCATCAAGGCCGCCGCAGAAGGCACCTCCGGAGTGAACGCCGCCATGGCGTACGGCACCGATGGCCCGGTCGCCGCCTTGGGGTTGGTGATTCTGGATGACCCCAAAGGCATTCAGCCGGTCTACGCCCCGGCGCCCATCATCCGCGAAGCCGTATTGACCAAGAACCCCAAAATCCGCGAGGTGTTGGCACCAGTATTCAAGACGCTGGATGGCCCCACTTTGCAATCGCTCAACGCCAAGATTGCACTGGAAGGCCAGGACGCCAAAAAGGTGGCTGCGGACTACCTGAAGTCCAAAAACCTGATCAAAGGCTAAGCCCCCCGCATGCGCAGCCCGGCGTCTTCCCGCACGGTGCCCTTGTTACTGCTGGCAAACGCGGGCTTGCTGGCCGGCCTGCCGCTGCTGAGCGAGGCGCCGAACCGCTTGCTCAGCGGCAAAGGCCGGCTGCTGCTGGAGGCACTCAGCCCGGCAGGGCCGGGCTGGTGGGCGGCGGCCGGGGTGTGGGGCGTTGCCGGTGCGCTCTTGGTAGGGGCGCGCCAGGTGGGCGCAGCGCAGCGGTATGCGTCTTACGGCATGCTGGTGTGGCTCGCAGGGCTGGTGTGGGGCTTGTGTGCGCTGAGCGGCAGCCTGGCGGCGGCCCACCAAGTGCAGACCGACGGCCTGGGCCGTGCCAGCGTAGCGAGCGGGTTTTGGCTCACGCTGTTGCTGGTTTGGCTGCTGGCCAACGAGTTGCTGCGCGGCCTGCGCGCCGGCAAACGGCTTACCCTAGGCTTTTGGGCCGGGCTGCTGGCAGGCGTGCTGGTGTTGCTGGCCAGCGGGCAGCTGGATGCGCTGTCCACCCTGCGGGAGTACGCCAACAGGCAAGAAGACTTCTGGCGCGGTGTGCGGCAGCACCTCCACCTCATCGGCTGGACCGTGGGGCTCACCCTGGCCGCCGGGCTGCCCTTGGGGGTATGGCTGCACCGGCAACCGCGGTGGGCGGCGCGGGTGTTCCCCGCATTGAGCCTGGTGCAAACCATTCCATCGATTGCCCTGTTCGGCCTGTTGATGGCGGCGCTGGCCTGGCTGGGGGCGGTGTTCCCGCTGCTGCCGGCATGGGGCATTCAGGGCATTGGCCTCGCTCCGGCGGTGCTGGCACTCACGCTGTATTCCTTGCTGCCCTTGGTTCGCAGCACCTTTGAAGGCCTCGCCAGCGTGCCGGCTGCGGCGGTGGAGTCGGCCCAGGCCATGGGCATGTCGGGCCGGCAGCGCTTGTGGCAGGTGGAGCTGCCGCTAGCGGCGCCTGTGATGCTCTCGGGGTTGAAGGTGATGCTGATCCAAACCATCGGGCTGGCGGCAGTGGCCGCACTCATTGGCGCGGGGGGCCTGGGAGCCCTGATGTTTGAAGGCCTGTTCAGCAGTGCGCTGGACCTGGTGCTGCTGGCAGTGGCGCCCATTGTGGTGCTGGCCTGGTGCGCCGAAGGCTTGTTTGCGGCAAGCACCGCTTTTTTGCCACCCGGACTGCGCACCTCACCATGATTGAGTTTGACCACGTCAGCAAACGCTATGGCGACCGCGTTGCGGTGGCCGACCTGAACCTGGGCATTGCCGCCGGAGAGCTGGTGGTGCTGATCGGCCCCTCGGGCTCGGGCAAGTCCACCACGCTGCGCATGATCAACCGCCTGGTCGAGCATGACGCCGGCCGCATCCGCTTTGCGGGCCAGGAAATCCGCAACTTCGCCCCCGAGGACCTGCGCCGGCGCATGGGCTACGCCATCCAGTCGGTAGGGCTCTTTCCGCACTGGACGGTGGAAAAAAACATCGGCACCGTGCCGCGCTTGCTGGGCTGGCCGGCCGCCAACATTGCGGCGCGGGTGCAAGAGCTGCTTTTGCTGCTGCAACTGAACCCTGCCGACTTTGCCCACCGCTTTCCGCACGAGCTCTCCGGGGGCCAGCAGCAGCGCGTGGGGGTGGCCCGCGCCCTGGCCGCCGACCCCGAAATTCTGCTGATGGACGAGCCCTTTGCCGCGCTCGACCCGGTGACCCGCATCGCACTGCAAAAAGAGATCAAGCGCATCCACGCCCTCTCCGGCAAAACGATTGTGCTGGTCACCCACGACATTGACGAAGCCCTGTTTCTGGCCACCCGCATCGTGCTGTTCCGCGACGGGCAGGTGGTGCAGGACGGACGCCCGCTGGACCTGCTGGCGCGCCCGGCCAACGATTTTGTGCGTGCGTTTTTGGGGCCTGCCGACCTCGGCATCAAGCGCCTGGGCCTGGACTTGGTGCGCAGCCGGGTGCGACAGGGCGCTGGGGCCGAGGGGCCGCCACTGGCCATGGACGCCACCTTGCGCGAGGCCTTGTCTGCGTTCATCAGCCAGGGGCGGGATCGCCTGCCGGTGGTGCACACCGACGGCAGCCACGCCGGCGCGCTGCATTTTGAAGACCTGCTGCACACCGGGCCCGCCCCGCAGGCGGCAAACGCCTGATGGCCGCGCCCGCCTGCCGCCTGCCCGCCTGGGCCGTGCCCCTGGGCCTGAGCGGGGCGCTGGCTCTGCTGGCCTGGGGAATGCCTGCGCTGGAGCCTGTGTTCCACGCCGCATTCCCGGCGCAGGAGCGGGCCATGTACCGGCAAGAGCCGTTTTGGCAGCTGCTGCTGGCGCACTTGTCGCTGGTGGGCATTTCCAGTGGCGCGGCCTTGCTGGTGGCGCTCCTGGCGGGGGTGTGGGTCACCCGCCCTGGCGGACGGGTCTACCGGCCGCTGGTGGAATCGTTGGTGGCTATGGGGCAGACGTTTCCGCCGGTGGCGGTGCTGGCCATTGCGGTGCCGCTCATCGGCTTCGGGGAGCAGCCGGCTTACATCGCCCTGGCGCTGTACGGGCTGCTGCCCATGCTGCAGGGGGTGATTACCGGGCTGGAATCCACGCCGCCTGCGGCCATGGACGCCGCCAAAGGCCTGGGCATGCGGCCCTGGCAACAGTTCCGCGCCGTGGAGTGGCCGCTGGCGGCACCCCTCATGCTGGCGGGCCTGCGCACCTCGGTCACCATCAACATCGGCACGGCGGCCATTGCAGCCACGGTGGGCGCGCAAAACCTGGGGTCGCCCATCATCATCGGCCTGAGCGGCTTCAACACGCCCTACATCCTGCAAGGCGCCTTGTTGACCGGGTGGCTGGCCCTGACCGCAGACAGCTGGTTTGCCTACGGCGCACACCGCCTGCAAGCCTGGAAGCAGGGCTCGCAAGTGGCAGATCGCTCCTGATTTGATAGCTGCTTGCGCATACGGCGCGGGTGCCAAAAGCCATTTTGATGCCCAAATTGCGCAGCGCATGACCGGGCAGCCGCACGGTACGCCCGGACGCGCTACAGTCCTGCCAACCCGCAGGACATGCATGAACTGGTTCACCGCCCTTTCCACCCTCCTTTTCCGCCCCAAACCCCGCAGCGCCGAGCAGCGCGCGCGGGACTTGCTGCGGGCGGTGGACGCCGGCGGCGTGCCGCTGAACGTGGCGGTGGTGAACCACATTGCCCGCGAGCTGGGCCTGGATGTATCGCGCAAGGCGCGCATGCCCGAGACGATTGAGCGCATCCGCAAAGTGATTGCGGCACGCTGACCCATGCTCAAACTCGGATTCAACTTTTTGATCGCGGTGCTGCTGGTGCTGGTAGTGGTCTTCACCTGGCGCACCAAGCGGCGCGAAAAGTGGGAGCGTGCCGGCCTGTGCTACAGCTGCGGCGCCATGCCCCAAACCACCGACCGGCACGGTCGCATCTGCAACGACTGCGTACTGACCCGCAAGATCCAACGCTGGCTGGGCGGCTTTATGGCGCTGGTGATCGCGGCGATTGCGGCCTGGGTTTACTGGCCGCTTTGACCCGTGCTGGCTTGCACGACCTGTGTAGCGGCAGCACTGCGCCCCTGTTGGGGCGATTTGCCCTCTGCCTTGTGCGAGTTCCCGGCCATCCAGCCAATGCACGCAGCAATCACCAGCCAGCGCCAGTAGTGCACAGGTCGGGGGCGGAATGCGGCAAAACGGTTCATAAAAATAAAGCGCCGGAGCGTGACAAAGGGAAACGCCGCCATTGTTACGGCCACGGCTCGTACCGTCCAACCCGACTGTCCAGCGGTAAACAGTTCGTGAACCGCCCTTGTCATTACTATGAATTTCATAGCTGCTTACGCATATTCCATAAGCGCCAGAGGCCGATTTCATACCCAAACCAATAGCGCACGGAACTTCACAAGCCTGCGGCGTATCATTCACTTATGCGTGTTGTCCTCCTCATCCTGCTGATCGCCTTGGCGCCCCTGCGCGGCATGGCCAATGAGTGGATGGCGACGCGCATGGCCAGCACCGTGGCAGCCAGTGTGGGCGCCCCCGCCCACCAGCATGCGCCGCCCGCCGCAGGCCACCACTGTGAAGACATGGCCGACAGCGCCATGGCGGAACACACCAGCACCACAGCCGCGCACCACTCTGACACCACCACCGCAGCCTCGCACGACGGCTGCGAAAACTGCTCGCTGTGCCAGATGTGCGCCTCTGCCGCCTTGCCAGCCGAGCTGCGCGTAGCCTTGCCCGTGCTTGTGCCGCAGTTGCAAGCGCCTGCGCACACCGATCGCTTTGCCAGCGCCCCTGCGGCATTGGCCCAAAAACCACCCATTTCCTGATTCCAAGGCCCGTAGTGGGTCTATCGTCCGCCCCACGCTGCCCTGCGCAGCCTGCCGGCGGGGTGTTTTCACCTTGAATCAGGAAACCAACCATGTTCATTTGTCGTCCGCTTTGGCGGCCCGCTTGCGTCTCTGGCGTGAGGCTCGCCGTCGCACTTTTGCTGGCATCCCCGGCCCACGCCCAACCCGCCACCCCGACGCTGGCCGAACCTGCCCGCACGCTGCAAGCCAGTGATGCCGCCAGCCCCGTGCCCGCACTGGCCTACCGCTCGGTGTTTGCCGACCTGCCGCGTGGCGTGGAAGAAGCCAGCACCGACTGGAAAGCCGCCAACAAGGCGGTTGCCCAGTTTCCGCGCGGCCACGCCGACCTGTTGCAGTGGGAAAAAGCCCGCGCTGCGGCACCCAAGGAGCAGCCATGAACGGCCCGCGAAAAACACAAGTTGCACCGACATTGACACGCCCCATCGCACACGGGTTCACACACCGGTTCGTACGACCCATGGTGCGCGCGCTGGGCTTGGCGCTGCTGCTCAGCCACGCCCACGCGGCTGCGCCCATCGATGGCGGCGTGCAAGGCCTGCAAGCCGAGGTGCAGACCCGGCTGAGCAGCCTGCTGGGCCCGGCTGCCGCGCCCCTGCGCATTGCCAGCCCCACGTATGGCGGTGCCGAGGAGCTCACGAAGCTGCTGCAGGCCCCCATGGACGGCCCTGCCACTATCCGCATTGCCCTGCTCCACAACCCCGAGCTGCAGATGGCGCTGGGTGCAGAGGGCAGCAGCATCACCGACATGCAAAGCCCCGGCTTTCCGGCCCGGCTGCGTGCCCGCGAAGAAGCCACCCGGCTCGCCCTGCGCGCCTACAAAGCGTGGGTGAACGCGGTAGCCGCAGAACGCAGCGTCCAGCTTCTACGCGAGGCCAAAACCACGGCCGAAACCGCTGACGAACTCACCCGCCGCATGGTGCGGGCCGGCAATGTGAGCCGCCTGACCCAAGCCCAAAGCCAAGCCACGCTGTCAGACGCCGCAGTTGCGCTGGCGCGGGGCGAGCAAGCGGCGTTTGCCGCGCGCGAGCAACTCATCCGGGTGCTGGGCCTATGGGGTGCGCAGACCGGCTTTACCCTGGCGACGTCCCTGCCGGCTTTGCCCGCCAGCCCCGCAGACACCACCGATCTGGAAGCGCGCGCCCTTGCCGCCCGCAGCAACCTGCAAGCCGAGCGCCTGAGCTGGCAGCGCAAACAAGCCACCCAAGTACCGGCAAGCATTGACGAGCGTTGGGACGCACTGGGCGATGCCGCCAAAGTGCGCTCCCAAGCGGTGCAAGTGCGCAGCGAGGCGCGCGAAGCGGCCTTTAACCTGCGCACGCAGTGGGACATTGCCCACCACCTGCAAACCGAGGTGGTGCCGCTGCGCCAGTTCATCCACGACGAGCTGACCTTGCGCTACAACGGCATGCTGACCAGCGTGTTTGAGGTGCTGGCCGACAGCCGCACCCGCACGCTCAGCAACCTGGCAGCCGCAGAAGCGCTGCGCGACTACTGGCTGGCGTTTGCCGATATGCAAGCGGTGCTGGCCGGTGTGTCGCCCGAAGGCAATGCACCCGCCCGCACCGGTGCCGCAGCCGGCTCTGACGCCAAAGCGACGCATTGAGCGCCCCGCCCCCATTCAAGGATCTGTATGAACCGACGTAACTTTTTCAACGGTGCCGCCGCCACCGCCATGGGCGCAGTGGCAGCCGCCTCCGTCAGCCGCGTAGCCCTGGCCGCCCTGCCTGAGCCGGTGCTGCAAACATCGCCCGCCACCATGCCGCCCCTGGTGCCCGGCACCGGCCGGCCCTACAACCCGGTGGTCACCCTCAACGGCTGGACCCTGCCCTGGCGCATGAACCAGGGCGTGAAGGAGTTCCACTTGGTGGCCGAGCCGGTGGTGCGCGAGATGGCGCCCGGCTTCAAAGCCAATATGTGGGGCTACAACGGCCAGAGCCCCGGCCCCACCATCGAGGTGGTGGAGGGCGACCGGGTGCGCCTGTTTGTAACCAACAAGCTGCCTGAGCACACCAGCGTGCACTGGCACGGCCAGCGTCTGCCCAACGGCATGGACGGCGTGTCGGGCCTGACCCAGCCCCCCATTCCGGTGGGCAAGACCTTTGTGTACGAGTTTGTGGCGCGCCGCCCCGGCACCTTTATGTACCACCCGCATGCGGACGAGATGACGCAAATGGCCATGGGCATGATGGGCTTCTGGGTCACCCACCCCAAGGCGAAAAACCCACTGATCAGCGAGGTAGACCGGGACTTTTGCTTCCTGCTCAATGCCTACGACATTGACCCCGGCAGCATGACGCCCAAAGCCATGACCATGCTGGACTTCAACCTCTGGAGCTGGAACAGCCGCGTCTTCCCCGGCATTGACACGCTCAACGTGCGCAAGATGGACAAGGTGCGCATCCGCGTGGGCAACCTCACCATGACCAACCACCCCATCCACCTGCATGGCCACGAGTTTGTGGTGACCGGCAGCGACGGGGGGCCCTGGCCGCTGGCTGCGCGGGTGCCCGAGATCACCACCGACATTGCGGTGGGGCAGATGCGGCAGTTCGAGTTTGTGGCCGATGAAGAAGGCGACTGGGCCTTCCACTGCCACAAGAGCCACCACACCATGAATGCCATGGGCCACAACGTGCCCAACATGATCGGCGTGGACCACCGCGGGCTGGTGGGCAAGCTGCAGCGTGCAATGCCCGACTACATGGTGATGGGGGAGCGCGGCATGGCCGACATGGGCGAGATGGAAATGCCCATCCCCGACAACACCGCCCCCATGATGACGGGCCAAGGCCCCTACGGCGGGGTGGAGATGGGCGGCATGTTCAGCATTCTCAAGGTGCGCAAAGACCAGAAGCCGGGAGATTACAAAGACCCCGGTTGGTACGCACAGCCCCCGGGCACCCGCGCTTTTGAGTGGAAAGGTGCTCTTTCCGAACCCACCCGCCCCGCCATGCACGAAGGCATGCACCACGGCCACGGCAGCATGCCTCTGAGTGCCCCCGCCACCGTGGAGACCGAGGTGCAAGTGCGCAAGCCCGCAGGCACCGCCCACCACTGAAACTTTTTCTCCTTATTCAACCCAGGACACCCATGAAAAACACTATCAAATTCATAGCTGCTTGCGCATTACTGGCGAGCGCTACCGGCACATTTGCTGCAGGAAACCACGCCGGTGGCCACGGCCATAGCCTGGCCGCCATCGGCAAGCCCGGTGTCGCCGCCAAAGTGAGCCGCACGGTGCAAATCGACATGAGCGACGCCATGCGCTTCACGCCCTCCACCGTGACGGTGCGCAAGGGCGAGACGGTACGCTTTGTCGTCAAAAACTCGGGGCAGCTCAAGCACGAGTTCAACCTCGGTACCGAGAAAGACCTCAAGGCCCACTACGAGATGATGAAGAAATTCCCTGAAATGGAGCACGACGAACCCAACATCGCCAGCGTGGCACCCGGCCAGACCGGCGAGGTCATCTGGCAGTTCACCCAAGCGGGCACCGTGAGCTTTGCCTGCCTGCACCCCGGCCACTATGAGGCCGGCATGAAGGGTGCCGTGAAAGTGGGGGCCGCAAAATGATGACCACACGCCGCACCCTCATCACCTCCTTGGGCGCCGTGCTCGCCCTGCCCGCGTTGGCGGCTAAGCCCCAAGGCACCGCCATGGAAGTCTGGAAAGACCCCAACTGCGGCTGCTGCAAAGACTGGGTGAAGCACCTGGAGCAAGCCGGCTTTGCCGTGCGGGTGTTTGAAAAAGGCAACGAGGCCAAACGCGCCGAGCTCGGCATGCCGCAGGCCCTTGGCTCCTGCCACACCGGCGTGGTAGGCGGTTACGCCATCGAAGGCCATGTGCCGGCCAAAGACATCCAACGCCTGCTGCGCGAAAAGCCGGCCGCCCTGGGCCTGTCGGTGCCCGGCATGCCCATTGGCTCGCCGGGCATGGATGGCGCCATCTACAAGGGTCGCAAAGACCCGTTCGATGTGCTGCTGGTGGCCAAGAATGGCAGCAGCACCGTATTCCAAAGTTACCGGTAAAGGACTGCCGCCATGACCCTGATTACTTCCACCCTGCGCACCGCCGCCACCGTGGCCGCCCTGCTGGCCAGCTGTGTCGCGGGCGCGCAGCCTGCCCAGCCGCTGGCCCAAGGCGAAATCCGCAAGATCGACAAGGCCGCCGGCAAAGTGACGATCAAGCACGGCGACATCCCGTCCATCGAGATGCCGCCCATGACCATGGTCTTCACCGTGAAAGACCCCGCCTTGCTGGAAGGCGCCAAGGCGGGCGACAAAGTCCGCTTCGATGTGGTGCAAGACAGCGGCAAGCTGGTGCTCATACGCATGGAGCCGGATCGCTAAGGGCGCAATCCGCTCACGGTGCCCGCGCCCGGCGCGCCAAGGCCTGGTGGCTTTCTTCCCCGCAGACCAGCAAGCAGGCACCGGATGCGCCCATGGCAGCCGCCACGGCCCAAAACGCCGGCTCCAGTTGCCCCGAGAAGTGCGCCACCGCGCCCAGGAGCAGCGCGCCCACGCCGTAGCCCAGGTCGCGCCAGAAGCGGTAAATGCCAATGGCGCTGCCCCGCCACGCCGGATCGGCCAAGTCCGCCACGGCGGCCGACAGATTGGGGTACAGCAAGGCCATGCCCAGCCCGGTGACTGCGGCCGACGCCAGCCACCACACCGCACCGTGGCCGCTCACCATCAGCGCCACCCCGGCACCGCACAGCCACATGCCGCCCACATTGAGCCCGTGCCGGCCCAGGCGGTCGGACAAGCGGCCGGTGCCCAGCTGCGCCACGCCCCACACCAAGCCATACACGCCGGTGACCCCGCCCACCTCGGGCAAAGTCAGCCCCTCGCGGTGGAGGTACACCGGCACAAACACCCACACCAGGGCATCGACAAACTTTTCCACCAAGCCGGCCTGGCTCAGAGCCATGAGCCGCAGGTCGCCCCCACTCATGCGCCAGAACACGGCGCGGGTGCTGAGCACCACCTGCGGTGTTGCGGCCGCGGCCGGCGCAGTGAGGCTGCGCGCCCAGGGCAAGGTTTCGTGCACCGCATAGCGCGCCAGCAGCAACGCGCTCACGGTGGTGAGGCCGCCAAACAGCATCAGGGCGGGGCGCACGCCCCATGTGGCGGCCAGGCTGGCGGTGGCCATACCCGCGAGCGCCACGCCGGCGTAGCCGGCAAACTCGTTGAGGCCCAGGGTGAGGCCGCGCTCTTCCGGGCGGGTGAGGTCGAGCTGGGCGGTTTGCGTCATCGACCACGTCAGGCCCTGGTTCACCCCCAGCAGCACGGTGGCGGCCACCACCCAGCCCCAGCTGGGTGCGAAGCCCATCATCCACGGCATGGGCAGGGCGAGCCACCAGCCCCACTCCAGCACCGCACGCCTGCCGTAGCGCTCGGAGAGGCGGCCGGCCAAAAAATTCATCCCTGCCTTGACCAGCCCGAAGGCCACCACAAACGAGCTCAGCAGCAAAAAAGAGCCTCGGGGCACACCAAAATCCGCCTCCGCCATGACCGGAATCACGGTGCGCGTCATGCCGAGGGTGAGGCCCACCTGAAACACCTGCAGCAGTTGCAGGCCGAATTGCTGGGCGTTGGGGCGGATGCCCCACCGCCGTGTCATGCCGGCGCCAGAGGCTGGGTGGGGCGCTCCATCCAGCCCACGGCCAACAGCAGTACCAGCGCCAACACCGGCCCGGCCGACGCCCAGGCCAGTCCCGCCAAAAACGGCGTCACCCACACCAGGCTGCGCAGGCCCACGCTGTAGAGCACACCGGCGTGGCGCAGGTGTTGGCGGCCCGTGTCCATCCACCGCACCCGCGCTGCCGAACCCACCGGCATGGCGCACACAAAACCGGCATGGTGGTAGTAGCGGATCGACAAGGTAGTGCTCACCAGCGTCACCACCAGGAGCAGCAAGACCATCACTTCACCGGCCAAGGCCGGGGTGAGCGCAGGGCTGCCTGCCGCCTCCGACAGGGCGCGCAGGGCAGGCGCAGCGAAACCGAGCGCCCCCATCAACCCAAGGGCGGCGGTGGAGGCAGTCATGGTGGCGGTCATCACCGAGTTGCGCAGGGTTTGCACCGCCAGCACCTCGGTGCCGGGCTGGGCGGACATGGCGTCCAGCCAGTCGTGCCGCAGCCGGCCATGCACCCGCCAGGCGGGGCCACGGGCCAGCACGGCGAGGTACAGCGCATAGATGAGCAGCAGCGCGGCCGTGGCGCCCCAAGCCCACCAGAGAGCGAGCGTGTTCATGGCAGCGCCCGCCTTACAGGGCGTTGAGCGGCACCCGCAGGTAGGACACGCCGTTGTTGTCGGGCGGCGGCAGGTCGCCGGCGCGGATGTTGATTTGCACCGAGGGCAGGATGAGTGTGGGCATGGCCAGGCCGGCGTCGCGCGCGCTGCGCATGGCCACAAAGGCCTGCTCGCTCACGCCATCGCGGATGTGGATGTTGGCCGCGCGCTGGGCCGCCACCGTGCTCTCCCACGCGGCTTCGCGGCCTTCGGGCGGGTAGTCGTGGCACATGTAGAGGCGGGTGTCCGCCGGCATGGCGAGCAGCGACTGCACGCTGCGATACAGGGTGTTGGCATTGCCGCCGGGGAAGTCGCAGCGGGCGGTGCCCACGTCGGGCATGAACAAGGTGTCGCCCACGAACACCGCATCAGGCTCGCCGCCACCATCCACCTTGAAGGCCATGCAGGCGGGTGTGTGGCCGGGCACCGCCAGCGCTTGGGCGTGCAGGCTGCCGATGGCAAAGGTCTCATCCGGCGCAAACAGGTGGTCGAACTGGCTGCCATCGGGGTAGAACTCGGGCTCCAGATTGAAGATGCCTTTGAACACGTTTTGCACCTGGGTGATGGCCGCGCCTATCGCAATGCGACCGCCCAAATGCTTGCGCAGGTAGTGCGCCGCCGACAGGTGGTCGGCATGGGCATGGGTTTCCAGAATCCACTGCACGCGCAAGCCCTGCTCTTTCACAAAAGCCATCAACGCATCGGCTGACGTGGTGCTGGTGCGGCCGGCTTTGGGGTCGTAGTCGAGCACCGAGTCGACGATGGCGCACTGGCCGCCGGCATGGTCATAGACCACGTAGCTCACGGTCCAGGTGGCGGGGTCAAAAAAGGCTTTGATCTGCGGGGTGGCAGACGACAGGGGGGTGGCAGTGGAAGCGGTCATCGAAAACTCCTTGTAAAGGTCGTTGTATCAATTGCGATGAAGATAGTTTATTGACTTATATATTGTTTGTCAATAAACTATCGGCATTGAATGTGAAAAGGAGCCTGCCATGCCAGCCGACATTGCCACCCC
Source organism: Rhodoferax bucti (assembly GCF_005876985.1). Taxonomy (GTDB): domain Bacteria; phylum Pseudomonadota; class Gammaproteobacteria; order Burkholderiales; family Burkholderiaceae_C; genus Allorhodoferax; species Allorhodoferax bucti. The sequence continues at coordinate 857,796 of NZ_VAHD01000001.1, read as the reverse complement.
CTCTCCCGCCACGCTGGACCTGGACCAGCTGCGCCGCGCTGCGGACGCCGCCTGCCGCCTGATGAAAGTCATGTCCAACCCCGACCGCCTGCTGCTGCTGTGCCAGCTCAGCCAAGGCGAAAAGCGGGTGGGCGAACTCGAAGAGCTGGTGGGCATTGCCCAGCCTACCCTGTCGCAACAGCTGGGCGTGCTGCGGGAAGAAGGCCTGGTGACCACCCGGCGCGAAGGCAAATCCATTTACTACGGCATCGACAGCCCGCAGGCCATGGCGGTCATGAGCGTTCTCTACAACCAGTACTGCGAAGCCTCTGGCACCGAGTAAGCACTAACATTTTTAGGAGAAAACTATGCACATCGATTGGAACCATTTCACCCCCTGGGCGTCGCTGCTCGGCGGCATCCTGCTCGGGCTCTCCGCCAGCCTGTTTATTTTGGTGAATGGCCGCATTCTGGGCATCAGCGGCATCGTGGGCGGCCTGCTCATGCCACGCGGTGGAGATGCGGCCTGGCGCCTGGCGTTTGTACTGGGTCTGGTGATCGCGCCCGCGGTGTACGCATTGGTAGGCGGCCCGGTGCCGGCCACGGTCGATGCCGGCTGGGCCACGCTGATCGTGGCCGGCCTGCTGGTGGGCGTAGGCACCCGCTACGGCGCGGGCTGCACCAGCGGCCATGGCGTGTGCGGTTTGTCCCGCCTGTCACCACGTTCCTTGGTCGCCACCCTGTCCTTCATGGGCGCGGGCTTCGCGGTTGTGTTTGTCATTCGCCACTTGCTGGCTTGAATAGAGCCCTTTACCTCTGGAGCTACTGCTATGAAAAACGCTTTTCACCACCACCGCCTGGCCGAATTCGGCGTGGGCTTGCTCTTCGGCGTGGGCCTGATCCTGGCCGGCATGACCGACCCGTCCAAGGTTCTGGGCTTTCTGGACTTGGCCGGCTTGTGGGACCCCTCGCTCGCCTTCGTCATGGGCGGCGCCATTCTGGTGAGCCTGGGCGCCTTCGCCCTGGCCAAGAAACGTACGACCAGCTTTCTGGGCGGGGCCATGCACTTGCCGACCAGCCGCAACATCGACAAACGCCTGGTGATCGGCAGCCTGCTCTTCGGCGCGGGCTGGGGCCTGGCGGGCTTTTGCCCCGGCCCGGCGCTCGTGTCTTTGGGCACCGGCAACCCCAAGGCCGTGGTGTTTGTGCTGGCCATGCTGGCGGGCATGGCCTTGTTTGAAGTGCTGGAGCGCCGCCCCGCTACACTCGCCCCCAAAGGATGAACCCGCCATGAGCCTGCCCGTACGTTCCGTCACCCCCGAGTTCTATGTCGCCGCACAGCTGGCGCCGGCTGACATGGCCGCTGCCGCTGCCATGGGCTTCAAAACCGTGATCTGCAACCGCCCCGATATGGAAGGTGGCGCCGAGCAACCCGCCAGCAGCAGCATGCAAGCGGCCGCCGAGGCCGCCGGCTTGCACTACGTGTACTTGCCCGTGGTGGCCGGCTCCATCACCCCCGAGCAAGCCGTGGCCATGAAACAGGCATTGGACGCCGCCCAACAACCCGTGCTGGCGTTTTGCCGCTCGGGCGCCCGCTCCACCCAGCTGTTCATGCTGGCGCAGCAAAGTGCCACCTGACCCACGCTTTTTGTACGCCACAAACAAAAGGGCTGCCAGCATTGCCGGCAGCCCTTTTTGCTATGGTTTCAGGAGCTACTCGCGCACAACTACCGTGCGCTAGCGGCCGATTAGGCTCTTAAATCTCGGTATCAACGACCGCTGTTGAACGAAAACGCCTGCCCCAAGGCAAACACCGAGTTCGGGGCCGTAGTGCGCACCGGCGCCAAAGGCTTGAGCTTTTGAAGCACACCCTTTTTGGCCACTTTGCGCTCTTTCACCGCAAAGCCCTTGGCGCGCTGTTCTTCAGCCAGGCTGCGCAAAGTGATGGTGCGCATGTGCGCCACCACGGTGCTTTGCAGAGCTGCCCACAGGTCGCGGGTCATGTCCTGCGCGCTCTGCGAGGTTTCGCGGCTGGACTCTTCTTTTTCTTCAATGGCGCCAATGATGTCGGCCACGGTGATGCTGTCGCCCCGGAAGCCCAGGGAATAACCGCCGCCGGGGCCACGGGTGCTCTCTACCAGACCGTGCTGGCGCAGCTTGGCGAACACCTGCTCCAGGTACGACAGCGAAATGCGGTGCCGCACAGCGATGTCCTGCAAAGGCACCGGCTGGCCGCTTTCGCGCAGGGCCAGGTCAATCATGGCGGTGATGGCAAAACGTCCGCGGGTACTGAGTCGCATACAAGGTCTCCTTTGGTGAACGACTGATAGACCTGTACTGTAAGGATGGTTATGCTTCGCGTAAATTCGAATTTTGTAAATTTTTAATTCGTTTTTTTCGCAGTATTTCAGTTTGTTTCAGTCGGGGCCGCGCATGAACTTCAAGCACCTTCACTACTTTTGGGTCACCGCCAAGGCCGGCGGCATCATGCGCGCGGGCGAGCAGCTGCACACCACGCCCCAAACGCTGTCGGGCCAGATCAAGCTGCTGGAAGACTGGCTGGGCCGCAAACTCTTTCAAAAAAGCGGCCGCAAGCTGGAGCTCACCGAAGACGGCCGGCTGGCACTGGGCTATGCCGACCAGATCTTTACCCTGGGCGCCGAGCTGGAAAACGCGGTGCGCCTGCCGCGCGGCAGCAACCGGGTGCTGGACTTCAAGGTGGGCGTGGCCGACTCGGTGACCAAATCCCTCGCCTACCGCCTGCTGGAACCCGCCCTGACGCTGGACGACCCGGTGCGCATGATTTGCAGCGAGGGCAAGTTCCCCGACCTGCTGGCCAAGCTGGCCCTCAACCAGCTGGACCTGGTGATTGCAGACGAGCCCATGTCCAAGCGCATGAGCGTCAAGGCCTTTAACCACGCGCTGGGCAGCACGCCCATGAGCTTCTTTTGCGCGCCCACCCTGCGCAAGACGCTCCAAGGTGATTTCCCCGAATGCCTGAACGATGCGCCGGTGCTCATCCAGGGCGCACAGGCCTCGGTGCGCCAGCAGTGGGAGGGGTGGCTCAGCCGCCACCAGCTGCACCCGCGCACCATCGGCGAGTTTGACGATGGCGCGCTCATGACCGCCTTCGGCCGCAAGGGGCGCGGCGTGTTCATGGCGCCCTCGGTGATGGAGGCCGACATCGTGGAGCAATTCGGTGTGGAGGTGATCGGCCGCAGCGACGAACTGGTGGAGGAGTTTTTTGCCGTCTCGGTGGAGCGGCGCATCACCCACCCCTGCGTGGTGGCGATTACCAAAACCGCGCGGGGCCAATTGTTCAGCTGACCCCGTTCTGTCACCGCCGCGTGGACAATGCGGCCTCACCTCCCCACCGAATCCCCCACTGAAAGACTGCATGTACGACCTGCTCAAACTCCTGCACCTGATTGCCGCCATCGTCTGGATGGGGGGCATGACCTTCATGCTGATCGCCCTGCGCCCTGCCGCCTTGGCGGTCATGGAGGCCCAGCCCCGTGCGGTGCTGATGGCCGCCGTGTGGCAGCGCTTTTTTGTGGCGGTGCTCATCGCGATCGTAGTGCTGCTGGCGACCGGCGGCTACATGTTCGGGGGCACCATGAAGGCCGCCCGCGAAGCCACCGGCCATGGCGTGGTGCCCTTGGGCTGGACCGTGATGACCGCACTGGGCGGGCTGATGTTTTTGATCTTCGGGCACATCTACTTTGCGGGTTTTGCCAAGTTCCGCCGTGCGGTGGCGGCCGCCCAATGGCCTGTCGCCGCCAAGGCAGCGGGGCAGATCCACATGCTGGTGGTCACCAACTTTGCACTGGGCTGGGCCGCGATTGCCGCCGTCAAACTCCTGAACTGAGCCTGCAAACCGCCATGACACGCACCACCCTGCCCCTTCTGGCCGCCGGACTTGCGCTCAGCCTGGGCGCTGCCGCACAAACCCCAAGCACGGACGAAGCCCACCTGCCGCTGTGGGAGCTCGGCGTGTTTGCCGGTGCCGTTTCCACGCCGGCCTACCCCGCGTCCATCGAACGCAGCGGGCTGGTGGCGGTGCTGCCTGTGCTGGTGTACCGCGGCGACATCTTCCGCGCCGAGCGGGGCAATGTGGGTGCGCGGCTGGTACACACCGAAGACACCGAATTCGACATCGGCTTTGCCGCCTCGCTGCCGGCGAGCTCCAACGACATTGCCGCGCGCAACGGCATGCCCGACCTGGGCACCCTGGTGGAGTTCGGCCCCCGGCTCAAAACCGTGCTGGCCCGGCCCAGCCCCCACAGCCAGGTGCGCGTGGAGCTGCCGGTGCGCAGCGTGCTGGAATTGCGCGGCGGTGTGCGCAGCCAGGGCTGGGCCGCCGAGCCCGAGCTGATCTGGGAAACCCGGGCCCCCGGCTCCGCCTGGCGGTTTGCCACCGGCGCCAGCCTGATTTGGGGCGATGCGCAGCTGAACCGCTACTTATACAGCGTACCTACCGAATACGCCACCGCCACCCGCCCTGCCTACGAAGCCGGCAGTGGCCTGATCGCAGCGCGCCTGAGCCTGAGCGCCTCACGCGCACTCACACCGGATGTGCGGGTCTTCGGCTTTGTGCGCAGCGAAAGCTATGCCGGCAATGCCAACACCGCCAGCCCCTTGCACCTGCGCAATACCGGCACGTCAACCGGCATCGGCCTGAACTGGACACTGGGCCGCTCCGAGGCCCGCGCCCGCTAATAACCAAAGAGTGGGCCCAGAACCCCGCAGATAGATTGTTTTTGGCATAAACAAACAACGAACTATTCGTTGTAGTTTGAACGCGGCGTCCCCAGAATCGGGGTTCACCGACTCAACGGCCGCATTCTCGCGGCCCTTTTATTCCCAGGAGCCGATATGAATTTCAAACAAAAAGCCACGCTGGCGCTCGCCGCTGTTGCGCTGACAGCTAGCAATTTGGTAGCAGCCCAAACCACGCTGCTCAATGCCTCGTACGACGTGGCACGCGAGTTTTACAAAGACATCAACACCGCCTTCATTGCCAATTACAAGAAAACCAGTGGCAAGGACCTCAAAATCGACCAGGCCCATGGTGGCTCCAGCGCGCAAGCCCGCGCGGTGAACGATGGCCTGGACGCCGATGTGGTGACCTTCAACACCAGCACCGATGTGGACTTTCTGGCCAGCACCGGTGTGGTGGCCAAAGACTGGACCAAAAAATTCCCGCACAACGCCTCGCCCACCAGCTCCACCATGCTGTTCCTGGTGCGCAACGGCAACCCCAAGGGCATCAAGGATTGGGACGACCTGATCAAGCCCGGCGTACAGGTGGTGGTAGTGAACCCCAAAACCGGCGGTAACGGCCGCATGGCCTACCTGGCCGCCTGGGGCCAGGTGCGCAAAAAAGGCGGCACCGACGCGCAGGCGCTGGACTTTGTGTCCAAGCTCTACAAAAACGTGCCCGTGCTCGCCAAGGGCGGCCGGGATGCGACCACCATCTTTCTGCAGCGCAACATCGGCGACGTGCTGATCACCTTCGAATCTGAAGTGGTGAGCGTGGACAACGAATTCGGTGCCGGCAAGGTGGATGCGGTGCACCCCAGCAGCTCCATCGTGGCTGAGAACCCCGTGGCCATCGTAGAACGCACCGTGGCGAAAAAGGGCACGGCCGACGTGGCCAAGGCCTACCTGAACTTCCTCTACTCCGATGAGGGCCAGGAGATCGCCGCCAAGCACGCCATCCGCCCCACCAACGCAGCCATCCTCAAGAAGTACAGCAACGTGTTCAAGCCCATCAGCCTGTTCCGCGTGGAAGACTACTTCGGCTCTTTCAGCGAGGCGCAAAAAGTGCACTTCAACGATGGCGGCCAGTTCGACAAGCTCTACACCGTGAAGTAAATGACGACTGCAAAACGTGCCCCCAAGCGGGTGCTGCCGGGCTTCAATCTCACGCTGGGTTTCACGCTGTTTTATCTCAGCGTGATCGTGCTGATCCCGCTCTCGGCCCTGCTGTTCAAAACCTTCAACCTGACCTGGGAGCAGTTCGTCGCCGCCGTCACCAGCCCGCGGGTGCTGGCCTCTTACCGGCTGACCTTTGGCGCCTCCTTTCTGGCGGCGCTGGTCAATTCGGTGTTCGGCCTGCTGGTGGCCTGGGTCCTGGTGCGCTACCAGTTCCCCGGCAAAAAGATCGTGGATGCGCTGGTGGACCTGCCGTTTGCCCTGCCCACGGCGGTGGCCGGCATTTCGCTCACCGCGCTCCTGGCCAGCAATGGCTGGATCGGCAGCCTGCTGGAGCCTTATGGCATCCAGCTCGCCTTCAACCGCAACGGGGTGGTGATCGCCCTGATCTTCATCGGCCTGCCCTTTGTGGTGCGCACGGTGCAGCCGGTGCTGGAAGACGCCGAAAAAGAGCTGGAAGAAGCCGCCACCTGCCTGGGCGCCACGCGCTGGCAGACCTTTCGCTTCGTTATTTTCCCGACCATCGCGCCTGCGCTGCTCACCGGTTTTGCGATGGCGTTTGCCCGCGCCATCGGTGAATACGGTTCGGTCATTTTTATCGCCGGCAACATGCCCATGGTGTCTGAAATCACGCCCCTCATCATCATCGGCAAGCTGGAGCAATATGACTACGCAGGCGCCACGGCGGTCGCGGTCGTCATGCTGAGCTTCTCGTTCCTCATGCTATTTGTCATCAACTCGCTGCAGTCCTGGCAGCGCAAGCGCGGAGGAGCCCAGTCATGAGCGGCGCCAATTCCCGCCCGAACACCGCCGGGCCGTCCCAAGGTGTGAGCACCCCCTCGGGGGGCAGCGCAGTACGCAAAGCGACAAGCGTGGGGGCTCGAGATGTCCGGCGTGCCAAGGCCGGCACCACCGAGCCCGCTTGGGTGAAGTGGACGCTGATCGGCATTGCGCTGGTGTTCATCTTTTTGTTCCTGATCCTGCCGCTGGCGGCGGTGTTCACCGAAGCCTTGCGCAAAGGGTTCGACGCCTTTCTGGAAGCCTTCAAAGAGCCGGACGCATGGAGCGCCATCAAGCTGACGCTGATTACGGCGGCCATTGCCGTGCCACTGAACCTGGTGTTCGGCGTGGCGGCGGCCTGGGCCATTGCCAAATACGAGTTCCGCGGCAAGGCCTTTTTGACCACGCTGGTGGACCTGCCCTTCTCGGTGTCACCGGTGGTGGCGGGCTTGATTTATGTGCTGCTGTTCGGCGCCCACGGCTGGTTCGGCCCTTGGCTGCAGGCGCACGATGTGAAGATCATCTTCGCCGTGCCCGGCATCGTGCTGGCCACCATCTTTGTGACCTTCCCCTTCGTGGCGCGGGAGCTGATTCCGCTGATGCAGGCGCAGGGCACCGACGAAGAACAGGCGGCCCAGGTGCTGGGTGCCAGCGGCTGGCAGACCTTCTGGCATGTGACGCTACCCAACATCAAGTGGGGCTTGATCTACGGCGTCATCTTGTGCAACGCGCGCGCCATGGGTGAGTTCGGTGCGGTGTCGGTGGTGTCGGGCCACATCCGCGGCCAGACCAACACCATGCCCCTGCACGTGGAGATTTTGTACAACGAATACCAGTCGGTAGCCGCCTTTGCCATTGCCTCGCTGCTGGCGCTGCTGGCGCTGGTCACCCTGGTCATCAAATCTTTTGTGGAGTGGCAGTTTGAGCGCGACCAGAAGGTAGCCGCCGAACTTCCGCCCGAGCGCCCCACGGCCTGAACCCCCGAATTGAGAAAACCATCATGAGCATTGCAATCCGCAACGTCAGCAAAGACTTCGGCAGCTTCAAGGCGCTGCAGGACGTGAACCTGGACATCGAATCCGGCGAACTCGTCGCCCTGCTCGGCCCCTCCGGCTGCGGCAAAACCACCCTGCTGCGCATCATTGCCGGGCTGGAAACGGCCGACCAAGGCAACATCCTCTTCAGCGGCGAAGACACCACCGACGTGCATGTGCGCGAGCGCAACGTGGGCTTTGTGTTTCAGCACTACGCGTTGTTCCGCCACATGACCGTGTTTGACAACGTGGCCTTCGGCCTGCGCATGAAACCACGCGCCCTGCGCCCTTCAGAAGCCGTCATCAAGCAAAAGGTGCATGAACTGCTGGGTCTCGTACAGCTGGACTGGCTGGCCGACCGCTACCCCGCGCAGCTCTCCGGCGGGCAACGCCAGCGTATCGCCCTGGCCCGCGCTCTGGCGGTGGAGCCCAAAGTGCTGCTGCTGGACGAGCCCTTCGGCGCGCTGGATGCCAAGGTGCGTAAAGAGCTGCGCCGCTGGTTGCGCCGCCTCCACGACGACTTGCATGTGACCAGTATCTTCGTGACCCACGACCAGGAAGAGGCCCTGGAAGTGGCCGACCGCGTGGTGCTGATGAACAGCGGCAAAGTCGAGCAAATCGGCTCCCCCCAGCAGGTGTGGGACCACCCCGCCAGCCCGTTTGTCTACGGTTTCCTGGGTGATGTGAACCTGTTCCACGGCCGTGCCCACGAGGGCGAAATGCTGATCGGCGAAGACCACCACGGCGTGCGTCTGGACAGCCCTGAACACAGCGAAGCGCAGAACGCCAAAGCCTTTGCCTATGTGCGCCCCCACGACCTGGATGTGCAGCCCTACAAGGCCGGCCAGCCTGCAGGCGGCATCGTCGCCAAGCTGGTGCGCGCCATTGTGGTCGGCCCGATTGCCCGCCTGGAGCTGCTGCCCGAAGACCGCAGCGCAGCGGGCAGCGGCGACATCATCGAAGCCCAGATCGGCGCCCAGGAATACAAAGCGCTTGATCTGAAGGACGGCGACACCGTGGTGCTGACGCCGCGCAAAGCGCGGGTGTTTACCGCCTAAAAAGTAGCCCGCGCGGGCTACTTCATCAACGCGTCCAGGCCGGACTTTTTAAAGATACCTGCCAAGCCCTGCAGTTTGCGACCTGCAGGGCGTTTGACGCCGCCCTCACCTTTGGGCGTCAGGTCAGGTTCGCCGCCAAAGGCCTGCTCGCCACGCTCCACATCCAGCACCGTGCCATCCAATGCCTGCAACACCGCAGCGCCTTGGTTGACTTGCAAATAGGTGCCAGTAGGCGCATCCGGCTGCGCGTCTTTGGACACCGCAATGTCCAGGTCGGTACCGCGAATGCCGATCGTGGCCGTGTCGGTCTCAAAAGCCACCCGGTGGCGGGCAGCCCCCACGCCGGTGATGTAACGCAATCCGCCTTGCACCAAGCGGATGGCTTTGCGGCGCTTGCTCACCGGCCCGCGCTCGCGCAAGGTGGTGAAGCGCACGGCCGAATCCGCCCGCACCAGCATGCGGGCGCCGTTGTCAAAGCGCAGCAAGGTCTCGCCGCCAGCAGCGGTGTGCAACACATCTTCTTCCTGCAACTGCATGCCGGCCACCACGGGTAAGGTTTTGTCACCACGCTCCAGACTCAAATTGCCTTGGGCCAGCACCACTCGAGCCGCCTGGGCAGAGCCCATCAGAGTCATGCAAGCTACAAAAATGGTTGCCGCCATGCGCGGCTTGGCTTGAAAGGGTTTGCTCACCACGGTGCTCACTCCACTTCCAAACGCAGTTCGCGCTCAGCCACCCGCTGTTTGACGTCCTGAATCTGCAAGGTGAGCCGGTGCTTGCCCGGGGGGATTTGGGCGTTTTCCAGAGTGAAGCCCTCTTTGCTGATCTTGACGTACTTGGCAATGCGGTTGGTGATGTCTAGCTTCAAGGCGCCGTACATCACCTTGAAAGTGGCGGGGTCGATGTCGGCATCGCTTTGGGCCTTGAACTGCACCGCAATCGCAAAGGGCGCTTTGACCTTCATATCGGCCGTTGGCTCGGGCTTCAAAATGTCAATCACCGGCACCACGGATCGGGGGCGCAAGGCAGGCTCTTCATTGAAGGCCGGAGCACCTTCGAACGATTGCGCCTCCTCCGACGTGACCAACCAGACCATGGGTGCCTGAGCCCAACCAGATACGGCGCCAAACGCTATACAAACAATAGCAGTACGACGCAAATATTTTCTGAAAATCGATGTCATTTCACTTCCTCCACCGCCACCATGGCAGCACCATAAGCATCTGAACATGCGGAGTTTTGCACACGGGTCGCGGCATTCTGGCACTGGGTGGTATCGGCCAAGCGCGCACTGCTCAAGAGCGCACCGAGCTGGGCCCGCCCTTGGGCATCGTTGAGTGAGCTGACAAATGGCCCGGCCTTGTTGGCCGCCAGGGCGCTCAAGTCGCGGGGCGCGTCGCTCACCATCACCATCACGTGGTCGGTACCCACCGGGCCGCCGGCCGTCACGCGCCAGTTGGGCCGTGGCAGCACCAGCTTTTGGCCGGCTTTGATGTGGTTATTGCCATCCAGCGCGTTGGGGAACAGCATGTACACCGCCTGGTTGTCCGACCCCGCCAAGGCAATATAGACGTAGCCATCGCGGTCGGACTGCACCGTCAGGTCCAGGGCGTCTTTGCCGATGCGCAGAGAGGCTTGGCCCAGGCTGACCTGCACATTGCGTTTGGCATCGCGCTGGTCAAACATCTGGCGCAAGGCCTGCTCGCCGGTGAGAGGCGGAGGCACTGGTGCAGGCGTAGCGGCCACGACGGCTACCGGCGCTGCCGGAGAAGAAGCGATCACGGAAGGTACAGGAGCAGCCACCACGGCTGCAGGAGCTGCCACCGGCACACTGACAACGGGAGCCGCACTGATCTGGCTGAACCAAGCCGGCACAAAGTCGGCATTGCCATTGAGCACCAGGTTGTGGGGCTTGTAGTTGGTGTCATTGGCCATGCGCTTGTTGATTTTTTCCTGCGCACAGATACGGATTTCTTCCATGGAAATCGCGCCGGACCGGTCCAAGTCCTTGGCATCGCGCAACATGCAATCGCGCATGTACTGGGTGGCCAAGCCGCCTTTGAGCTCGTCATCGAAACTGATTTCGTTGTCCCGCGAGGCACTCACGTGAATGATGTCTTGCGGCAATGCGCCTGTGCTTTGCGCCTCCACCACCAGGTTGCGGGTTTTGACGTTCACCGGGCGGCCGCATGCATCCGAAATGCTGGCGAACTTGGGTCGGAGCACACCCACGTCGTTGATGTTGCTAAAACCACGGGTGCGCACGCTGGAGGCGGCCTGCACCACGCCCCCAGAGTGGCAGGCGTCGTACATCACGAACAGCTTGTCGGTCTTGTTGGTCATGGGCTTGAGCAGGCTCGCCACTTCGCGGTTGGTGAGCGTGCCACTCTGGCCACCGTCGTAGGCCAGCAAGGCTTCTACGCAGCCACCGGCCGCAGGATCGTTGTAGCGGGTGCCGTGGCCGGAGAAATGGATGAACACGCGATCCCCGTCTTGCACCTTGTTGGTCAGCTCGCGCAGTGCGTTGCGAATGTTGTCGCCGGTGGCCTGGTCGTCCTGCAAATACTGGATGTTGCTGGCAGGCACTTGCATGGCGCGTGCCATTTGGGTGGCGGACTCTTTGTCGATACGCGCGCCGGGCAAGGGCGGCGTGGCGGCATCGGCGTAGCGGCTGATGCCGATGATCAGGGCATGGCGGTTGGAGCGCGCGGGCAGGCTGCGTACCCCCAAGGTCAGCGCCGTGTTGCCCGCACTCTCGCGCCCGCTGGACAGGCCCGACGCCGCCGAGCTACCGGCTTGTAAATTGACCGTGCTGGCCCGCACCCAACCTGTGAGGGCAGGCGCCGCTTTGTCGGCCGCTGGCGCTTCCACCAAGGCCCAACCCCCCTCCACACTCAGCAAGCGCAGGGGTGCACCGGCGCTCACAGCACGCAGCACCGGGGCGGAGCCCAGCTTGTCGGACCGCAACTCGGTCGCGCGCACGGCAGTCAAGGCCTGGCCCGGCGCAGTGCCGGGTGCCAGCTGGGCCTGCGCGGGTGGGCCCAGCGCCGCACCCAAAGTCAGCGCACAGGCAATGTGCCATGCGGCACCCGGCCTGCGACGTGCAGGTAATTGATTCATGGTGTCCTCCCCGGAACGTTGTAAGTGATAGAAATCGTATCCCCGGCAGCATCCCACTGCGCCCACGCACGATAGGCACACTGCGCCAAGTGCAAACGGCCCGCCGCAGTTGCAAAAAACAAAGCTGCGCCATTGGGGGCGCTAACCTCCACCGGCTCGCCACTGCGCTGTACCAGGCGCCGCAGGGCGGGCGTCAGCTGCGGCAAGGCGCTACGCAAGGCATCGGGCGGCCCCACCAGAGCCGCGTTGCGGGCCAACTCCGGCCAGCGCAGCGTAGCGGGCCAGGCAATGTGGGCGTCACACACCAGCACCCGGCAGGCGGGGGCGTGGCGCTCTACGGCATCTATCAAGCGATCCAGCTCGCCCTCCAGCCAAGCGCTATCGCGCTGCAAGGGCCACAACAAAAGCGGGCCTTGGGCCGGCGGTGTGCACCAATGCACCCGGCGCAAAGTGCTCCAAAACCGCAGCACTGCCAAAAACACCAGCGCCAGTGCGGCGGACAAATGCAAGTCCACAAACACCGGGCCCCCATTCAGGCTCAAATAACTCAACCCCAGCAAAGACACCGGCAACACCAGCAAGGCGGGCGCGAGGGAAGCCACGCTTTTGAACTGCACCCACAGGGCCAAGGCGATGCACAGGGCAATCGCCAAACACGCCTGCAAGCTGCGCGGCAGCTCGCGCAGGTGGCGCTGGTTCAAGGCGTTGTCCAACACCGCCGCCAGTGAATCCACACCGGCTTGCATGTTGGACAGCGGCGTGGGGTGAATATCGTGCAAGCTGGGCGCAGTGGAACCGATGATGACCACCTTGCCCGCAAACGACGGTACCGGCGCCAGAGGCTTGCCCCCGTCTGCAATGGCGAACACATCGGCAAACGCCACATGCGGATACGCATCGGCGCGCCGGGGCCAGACAATGAGCTCGCCTTTGGCGTTATTTACGGCGCTAGCCTCCGTAACGTATGCGCCAGCCGCTTCTTTATTGATAGCAGACAGCACACTCATGGGCAGCGACTGCAAAGCGCTTCCATCGCGCAGCGGCTCAATGTAGCGGTAGCGGCGCAGCACGCCATCCGCATCCACATACCCGTTGTTGTAGCCCAGGCGGCCATTCGCAATCGCGGGCAAGGCGGGGGGAATCAGCGCCACGGTGGCAGCGGGCCCGGCATCCGCCGGAACGTTGCGCAAAGCATTCAAGGGCTGCGGCAACCACAGGCCCGGCAGGGCGGCTTGGCCCAGCTCGCTGTGCGCGTCATTGACCTGGGGCAGGCGCACCACCGAGTAGTGGCTGTGCGTGCTGCGTGCGGCCGCTTGGTCAAACGCCGCGTCACCACCGGGGCTCAGGCGGTCTGCATCGGAAAACAGCACATCCCACACGACCGCGGCCGGTTGCTGCTGCTCAATATGCGCCAGCACCGTGGCCAGGGTGTCGCGCGGCCAGGGCCAGCGCCCGAACTCCGCGCCCATGCGTGCGAGCGAGGCCTCGTCAATATCCACCACCACCAGGCGGGGGTCGGGGGCGGGCGCCAGCACGCGGGCACGCACCATGGCGTCATAGGTGGACTGGGTCAGCCCGCCGGTGACCTGGAGCACCAACACATCCAGCAGCACCCACAGCGAAAACACCAGCACCAAACCCCACGTGACCCGCCGCGCCGGCAGAGCGCCGATACGGCGGCTGATGCGGTCCCACAAGCCCATGGCGTAGCGACAGGCTCAGTCCAGGTTCACGATGCGGACGCGGCGGTTTTCAGCCGCCAGGGGGTCTTCACGGTTGGCCAGCTCAGTGGCGCCTTTGCCGGCCGGCAACAAGCGCTCTTCCGCCACACCATGGGCCTTGAGCACCCGCACCACCGCTTGAGCGCGCTGGGCGCTGAGTTGCAGGTTGTAGTCATCGCGGCCCTTGGCATCGGTATGCCCTTCCACCGCAAACCGGCTGCGTACCAACTCGGGCGACTGCAGGGCCTGCGACAGCGTGACCAAAGCCTGCTGGCTCTGCGGGCTGACACGGGCAGAGTTGAAATCGAATTGAATCAACAAAGACAAGGAGGGGCGCACCGCCTCTGCCTCGGTGGCTTCCACATTCAAATTGCGCAGGCTGCGGGTGCGCACGGGCGCTTTGAGCTGCTGCACCATCTGGTCTGCGCTAGGCGTGGGCACCTGTGCCGGGGCAGTAGATACGAGGCCGCCAAGCACCAGGCTGAGAATCACAAAACGTCGCATACCGGCCTCGCTTATTTACGGTGGGGAACAAAAACCAGTTGGTCAATCACCGAGCCCGCTTGCTCGTCCGCCTTGAGCACGATGCTGACGTCGTAAGCCTGCGCGGGTTTGACCAAGCTGCTGGCCGATGCGGCATTGGCCAGGCGCGAGGCATTCCACACCGCGCTGATGGCGCTGAGTAGCAAAAACGGGTCCTTGGGCGTCACGCTGCCCGGCGGGGGCACCACCTTCACCTTGCCGCCACCCGCCTCCACGCTGGCCATCCAGCGCTGCAGGCGTTCGGGCATGGCACTAGGAGGCACCCGGTCGTAAAACATCACTTGCACCTTGGGCAGCTGCGATGCCAGGGCGCCGGAGAGCTCGCGGTCAAAGCTTTGCAAGTCCACAAATTGCAATTCCGGCTTGGCTACAGGCGCGGTGGCAGAGGCTGCAGGCGGAGGGGTTTGGCAGCCAGCCAACGTCAACGCCAGTAGAAGTGCCACAGCGTGGCGAATGCGATGTTTCATAGATGTGGATGGTTCAAATGCGCGGCCATCTTGCCCTGCGCGGATGGTGCCAGTTTATCGAGGCAAAAAACCAACAATTGCTAAACTTGCACGAAATTTGCCTGAAATGTTAAATCAGGTTAGCGCCACAGAGGGATATTCGTGTGAAGGCATTCTTGAAGATCGGAAGCTTGGTCCTCACCGTCCTGCTGAGCCACACGGGGGCATGGGCGCAATCCGACGATATTGCCGATGCCTTTAACAAAGCCACGCCCGAGGAAATGGCGAAACTCAGGGCCATTTTGGACAAGCCATTGCCCCCTAGTGCCAACGAAGGCACCGTGCGCAAGCTCCTCAATGAAAAGCAGGCCGCCGCCCGCCGCTTGTCCGACCAGGCGGCCGAAGAGGTAGTCATGCGCGAGGCGGTTAAAGCGCTGCCCAACAACAGCTCATACAAGCACAACCTGGCCATGCGCTTGTACGAGCGTGGTGGCGCCGAACAGGAAGCCAACGAACTGATGCGCCAGAGCATTGCCGGAGCCGATGAAGTCGCAGCGGCCTTTCGCACCGCCAACTTTGCCTGCAAGTGGCTCGACCAGAACAACCCGCAAGAAGCCGCCCGGCTGGTGGAAGATGCGAAAGCCAAAATCCAGCACGCCAACGCCACCCCGCGGGAGGCGGCGGCACAGATCGACCTGTCGCGCGCCAGCCGCCAGACCCAGGTGTGCACTTACCGGCTCGCACTGCGTGCAGGCAACACCCAGCAGGCTATCGATGCGGCCGTGCAGGCGGTGGCCGCAGCGCGCCAATCCGAGGCGGTGTTGCAGACCATGGCGTCGCCCTCGGCCACCATGTCTATCTTTGTGCGGCAAGAGATGGCGGGCACGCTGTCCACCCTGCTACAGGCCTACCGCAATGCCGGCCGGCTGAACGATGCCGAGCAAACGCTGAAGCAAGTCATCGCCTATTCCAAGGAGCAGCGCCTGCCACCGCGCATGCTGAGCACGATTTACAGCAACGCCGCCAGCCTGCGTTTTTCGCAGCGCGAGTTCACCCAGGCGGAGGCGCTGTACCGCAAAGCGGACGAGATGCTGGCCCGCATCGGCGACCCCGAAACCAGTCTGGACCGTGCCCACGCCGGCCGCTCGCTGATGACCTGCTTGCTAGCCCAATCGAAATGGAAAGAGGCGCTGACAGAGCGCCAACGCTTGGACAAACTGGCAGAGACCACGCCCAAGCTCAAGGGCCATGTGAACTACAACTTCGACAACGGCGTGCTGTACTTTGGCAACCGGCAGTACCCCAAAGCGGCTGGCTTGTTCGCCACGGCGGCCAACTTCAACCGCACCACCTTGGGCGAGAGCCATTTCAGCACGGCCGAATCCCAAGGCATGCAAGGCGCCGCGCTCTGGCGCGCCGGGGGTGCGACCAACCAAGCGGCTGCACTGCCTCTGCTCAAAGCCGCAGTGCAGGCTTACATGCTGCCCGCCAATGCAGACTACCTGGAAAACATCGGCATGCGCAAAGAGCGGCGCGAAGACATCTTTGCCGCCTACCTCGATGCGCTCGCCCTCACCCCCGGCGAAGACCCCAGCCAAGCCATGGGCGCGGCCGACTGGGTACGGGGCGGTGTAGTGCAAGACGCACTGAACGACGCAGCGGTACGGGCCGCCGTGCGCACCCCCGCCCTCGCCCAACTGGTGCGGCGCGAGCAAGACTTGAAGCTGGAAATTACAGGCCTGCGCAACGCCCTGAGCGACGATGCGGGGCAAGCCCTGTCCCAAGCCCGCGACAAAATTGCCGCCTTGGAGCGGGACCGGCTGCAACTGCAATCCGACATCAAAGCCGCCATGCCGGAGTACGACCGGCTGGTGCACCCCTCAGCCCCCTCCATCCAAGACATTGCGAGCAGGCTGGACAGCAAGCAAGCCGTGTTGCTGCTCCTGCCCACGCCTCAAGCCGTGTACGTGTGGGCGCTCAGCGCCGACCGGCCCGCAGCATTTGTGCGGGCCAATATGAGTGACAGCAGCGTCAAAGCGCTGGTCAAGCGCTTGCGCCTGCAGCTGGACTTTGCCGCGCCCGAAGGCGCCGGCACCCGCTTTGACAGCGACGCCGCCTACCAGCTCTACAGCACCTTGCTCGCACCCGTGGCCCCGGCCTGGAAGGGCAAGACGCAGCTCATCGTGGCAGCGGGCGGCGTTTTAGGACAAATCCCCTTCGGCCTGCTACACACCCAGGCCGGCGCAGGCTTTGACAGCAAAGCCCCGTGGCTGATCCGCGACGCCGCCATTGCCCACGTGCCCAGTCTGTCGGCCTGGCTGGCCATCAAATCGCTGGGCCAGGGCGCGGTGGCCAACCAGAACTTTGCGGCGTGGGGCGACCCCGCATTCCGCGCCCAAGCCGTGGCAAATGGCAATAAAAACGCCACCCGCAGCCAAACGTCCAAAACCGCGGCGGACCTGGCGCTGGACCTGGACGCACTGGCTGTGCCCTCGGCCTCCGGCCTGCGCTACGCCGACATTCCCGCCCTGCCCGAGACCCGCGACGAACTGCTGGCGATTGCCAAAACGCTGAAGTCCGACCCCAACAAGGATGTGTACCTGGGCACCCGTGCCACGCGTGACAGCGTGTTGGCGGCCAGCCGAGACGGCAGCTTGCAGAACAAGCGTGTCATCGCCTTTGCCACCCACGGACTCATGGCCGGCGACCTGCCCAACCTCACCCAACCGGCGCTGGCGCTGGCCGCCACCGACAACGCGGCGCAAAACCCGCTGGCCCCGTTGCTCACGCTGGAAGATGTGCTCTCGCTCAAGCTCAACGCCGATTGGGTGGTGCTGTCCGCCTGCAACACCGCCTCTGGCGACGGCCGGGGCGAAGAAGCCCTGAGTGGCCTCGCGCGCGGCTTCTTTTACGCGGGCAGTCGCAGCCTGTTGGTCACCCACTGGGCGGTGGAGAGTGAGTCTGCCAAGCTGCTGACCACCAACACCTTTGCCCACTACGCCGCCAACCCCCAAGCCCCCAAAGCAGAAAGCCTGCGCCAGGCCATGCTCAAGGTCATGGCCATCCCCAAATACGCCCACCCCGCGTTCTGGGCGCCGTATGCCTTGGTGGGCGACAGCGGGCGCTAAAGAGCGTTAAGCGCCACCCACCGCTTGCTATCAAAACAAGAGCTGCTAGCGCACACGCCACCTGCGCTAGCGGCTCTTTTCACTTATAAATCCAGCGCAAACTCCCCCGCCGTCAACTGCTCGCGCACATAGTTCAGGCAGACCTGCAGCTTGGTCGAGAGGTGCGAGCGCACCGGGGTGACCGCGTAGATGTCTGCGGGCTGTCGGTACTGCGGCAGCACCGGGGCCAAGGCGCCTTCGCGCAGGGACTGGGCCACATCCCAGCGCGAAAGCAGCGCAATGCCCAAGCCCTGGCGGGCCCAGTGGTGGATGGCGTCGCTCTGGTTGGAGCCCAGCGTGCCTGAGAGCTGCAGCGACTCCGGGCCCTGCAGCCCCTCCAGCCGCAGCACCGAAAACGGCTGGTCGCGGTCGCGAAACATCAGGCATTCATGGCCGGCCAGGCCTTGCAAGGTGTGCGGCACGCCCCGCGCGGCCAGGTAGGCCGGCGAAGCGCACAGCACGCGGGCGCTGCTGGCGATCTTGTGCGCTACCAGATGCGGCTCTTGCACTTCGCCCACGCGGATGTCGAGGTCAAAGTTCTCGGCAATCAGGTCGACCCGGCGGTCCACCATCTCCAGCCACACCTGCAAGCCGGGGTGCTGCTGGCGCAGCCGCGCCAGGATGGGCGCAATGTGCAGGCTGCCCAGCCGGTGGCTGGTGCTGACCTTGAGGCTGCCGGCCAGCGTGTTGCGCGACTGGGCCACCTCCTGGTCCAGCGCCTCGGCGGCTTCCAGCACCTTGCAGGCCCAGGTGTAGACCGTCTCGCCCTGCGCGGTAATGCTCACCTTGCGGGTGGTGCGCAAAAACAGTGGGCTGCCCAAGGCCTTCTCCAAATGCGCCACCCGCTTGGTGACGTAGGCCACCGAAATGCCCAAGTCCACCGCCGCTGCGCTAAAGCTGCCGCGCCGTGCCACCGCGCACAGCACGCGCAAATCAATCAGTTCCCACGCCGGTTTGGCCATGCATTGTTTTCCTTTTGGAAAAAGTGATTCCATTCAACTGCATATTGTTAATTAAAGTGCATGCTTCGATCATGCGTGGATGACTACTTCTTCTGCATCCCCCACCCGCATCGCCATTGCCGGCGCCGGCCTCATTGGTCAGGCCCATATCGCTACGCTGGCCCAGCGGCCCGAGCTGCGCCTGAGCGCTCTGGTAGACCCCTCGCCCGCCGCTGCGACAGTCGCCGAGCGCGCTGGCGTGCCCCTGTACCGCACACTGGACGAGTTGCTCGCCCACGACCGGCCCGACGGCCTGGTGCTGGCCACCCCCAACGCCCTGCACGTGCCCCAGGCCCTGCAGTGCGTGGCGGAGGGCCTGCCCATCCTGCTGGAAAAACCGATTGCCACCACGGTGGCCGAGGGCCGCACGCTGGTAGACGCGGTGGAGCGCACCGGTGCGCGCGTGCTGATCGGCCACCACCGGGCGCACAGCCCCATCATGGCCAAGGCGCGCGAGGTGGTGCAAAGCGGCCAGCTCGGCCGGCTGGTGGCGGTCATGGGCAGCGCCACCTTTTACAAGCCCGACCACTACTTTGCCGAAGCGCCCTGGCGCACCCAGCCGGGCGGCGGGCCGGTGCTGATCAACATGATCCACGAGGTGCACAACCTGCGCATGCTGTGCGGCGACATCAGCGCGGTGCAAGCCATCAGCTCCAACGCAGTGCGTGGTCATGCGGTGGAAGACACGGTAGTCATCAGCCTGCGCTTTGCCAGCGGCGCGCTGGGCACGTTTTTGCTGTCCGACACCGCGGCCTGCCCGCGCAGCTGGGAACAGACCTCGCAAGAAAACAAGGCCTACACCAGCTATGAAGACGAAGACTGCTACGTGCTCACCGGCACGCGCGGCAGCCTCTCGGTGCCCACTATGCGCCTCAAGACCTACCCGAGTGCAGCGGACAGCTCGTGGTGGAAACCGTTTGACTGCAGCGTGGTGCCCATGACGCGGCAAGACCCGCTGCTGCTGCAAATGGCCCACTTCGGCGCGGTGGTGCGCGGCGAAGTCGCACCCTTGGTGAGCGCCCGCGACGGCCTGCACAACCTGCAAGTGACCGAGGCGATTGTGGAGGCCGCACGCAGCAGGCGGCTGGTGGAGCTGGGCTGAAGCCCACAAAGCAAAGGGCGCCTCAAGCGCCCTTTTTTGCTATGAAATAAGGAGCTACTTGCGCATATTTCACGCGCGCAAGCAGCTCTTTTTATACCTAACCGCAATAGACCATCAGGCCAGCCAAGCCTTGATACGGCTGGACAACACGCTGGTGCTGATGCCGTAACGGTCGTGCAGCGTGGGCAAAGCACCGGCATCCAGGTAGGCGTCCGGCAAGCCTGCCAGGCGGAAGCGCGCGGGCTGCACGCCGTTTTGCAGCAGGCTGCTGGACACCGCTTCACCCAGGCCCCCGATGACCGAGTGGTTCTCCGCCACCACCACCAGACGTGGCTTGGCGCCCACTTCGGCGAGGATGGTGGCCTCGTCCAGCGGCTTGATGGTCGGGCAGTGCAACACGGCCACGCCAATGTTGTCAGCCTTCAGCTTCTGCGCCACTTCGAGCGCACGCATGGTCATGAAACCGCTGGAGATGATGAGCACCTCGTTGCCATCCACCAGGCGCTTGGCCTTGCCGAGTTCAAACTGGTAGTCGTACTCGTCCAGCACCAGAGGCACGTTGCCGCGCAGCAGGCGCATGTACACCGGGCCGTTGTGCGCGGCCATTTGCGGCACGGCCTGCTCGATGTCCAGCGCGTCGCAGGGGTCGAGGATGGTGAGGCCGGGGATGCCACGCATCATGGCCAGGTCTTCGGTGGCCTGGTGGCTGGGGCCATAGCCGGTGGTCAGGCCGGGCAGCGCGCAGCACATCTTGACGTTGAGGTTTTCCTCGGCGATGACCTGGTGGATGAAGTCATAGGCGCGGCGGGTGCCGAACACCGCGTAAGTGGTGGCAAACGGGATCAGGCCTTCCTTGGCCATGCCGCCCGCAGCACCCATGAGCAGCTGCTCGGCCATGCCCATCTGAAAGTAACGCTCGGGGTAGGCCTGGGCAAAGAGGTGCAGGTCGGTGTATTTGCCCAGGTCGGCCGTCATGCCCACGATCTCGGGGCGGTTCGCGGCCAGCTCCACCAGGGCCTTGCCAAAGGGCGCGGCCTTCACGCGCTGGCCTTCGCCTGCGATGGAGGCGATCATGGCCGAGGTGGTAAGGCGGGGTTTCTTTTCAACGACGGTGTTCATGCGGCAGCTCCTTCGGGTGCAGATTGGTCCAGGATGGCGAGGGCCTGCTGCCACTCGGGCGGGTCCACGCGGATGAAGTGGTTCTTGTCGCGCGTCTCCAGAAAAGGCACGCCCTTGCCCATCAGGGTGTTGAACAGGATCACGCGGGGCTTGGCTTCTTTCAGCGAGCGCGCCATGTCAAAGGCGGCGAGCACGGCGGCCATGTCATTGCCGTCCACGCGCTGCACATGCCAGCCAAAGGCCAGCCACTTGTCGGCCAGCGGCTCAAAGCCCAGCACCTTGCTGCTGGGGCCGTCGGCTTGCTGGTTGTTGATGTCGACCAGGCAGATCAGGTTGTCGAGCTGGTGGTGGGCGGCAGACATGGCCGCCTCCCAGGTGGAGCCTTCGTCCAGCTCGCCGTCGCTCATGGAGTTGTAGACAAAGGCGGGGTTGCGTTTGTGCTTGAGGCCCAGCGCCATGCCCACGCCAATCACCAGGCCCTGGCCCAGCGAGCCCCCCGAGATTTCCATGCCCGGGGTGTAGGCGGCCATGCCGCTCATGGGCAGGCGGCTGTCGTCGCTGCCGTAGGTTTCCAGCTCTTCCTCTGGCACCACACCCGCTTCAATCAGCGCCGCATAGTGGGCAATGGCGTAATGGCCGTGCGAGAGCAGAAAGCGGTCGCGGCCTTCCCAGGTGGGGTCTTCGGGCTTGAGCTTGAGCGCGTGGCCATAGGCCACGGCCAGCACGTCGGCCCAACCCAGGGCCTGGCCAATGTAGCCCTGGCCCTGGACTTCGCCCATGCGCAGGGCGTAGCGGCGGATGCGGTGCGCGCAAGCGCGCAATGAACTGAGATCAGACATGGGGGTTCTCCAATAAATGGGGCAAGCGCACGCCGCGGAACCGGCTCTGCCGGGCCGCTGGCAGCGCTCCCCTGGAAGGAGAGCGCCGCGGGCGCGCAAGGGTGGTCAATGAATCGTGAGCCAGGGCAGGTAAGCAAAGCCCAGCAGCAGACCAATGGCAACGATGTAGAAGGGGATCAGCTCCATCACCACATCACCGATACGCACTTTGGCAATGGTGCTGGTGATGAACAGCGTGGTGCCGATGGGCGGGTGGTAGAGCCCGATCGAGAGGTTCACGATCATCATGATGCCGAGCTGGATGGTGTCCATGCCCACAGCCGAGGCCAATGGCACAAACATGGGGGTCAGCAGCAGCACCGCAGCGGGCAGGTCAATAAACATGCCGGTGGCCAGCATGATCAGGTTCATCGCCAGAATGATCAGCCAGGGTTGCTGCAGGGTCTCGGTGGCAAAGCGGGTGAACGCGGCAGGCAGTTGCTCGTAGGTGACGATCCAGCCCACGATGCTGGACGCCATGATGATCAACAGCACCACCCCGGTGGAGATGCCGGCTTCCACCGCAGCATGCTTGAGCTTGGCTACGGTGAGATCGCGGTACACCAGACCCGAAACCACCAGGGCGTACAGCGTGGACATGACACTGACCTCGGTGGGCGTGGCGATGCCGAAGCGCAAGAAGATGATGATCAGCACCGGCATCAACAAGGCCGGCCCGGCTTGCAGAAACTGCTGCCCGAAAGCGCTCCACTCGAAGGGCGTGGTGTCGCGCGGAAAGTTGCGGCGGCGGCCCTGGATGTAGCAGACCAGCATGAAGCCACCACACATGAGCAGGCCCGGCAGGATGCCGGCCACGAACAGCGCACCGATGGAGGCGCCCGAGACCAAGGCGTACACGATCATCGGAATCGAGGGCGGAATCAGGATGTCGATGGTGGCCGCAGCCGCCAGCGTGCCCGCCGCAAACGGCGCCGGGTAGCCCAGCTTTTTGAGCCAGGGGATCAGCATGGAGCCGATGGCCGAGGCGTCGGCGACCGCCGAGCCCGACACGCCACCGAAGATAGTGGACGACAGCACCCCCACCTGAGCCGGCCCGCCGTGCACACGGCCAATCATCATGGAGAGCAGGTTGACCAGGCTCTGACCCAGCTTGCCGCTCACCATGAGGGCGCCGGTCAGCATGAAAAACGGAATCGCAATCAGCGGAAAGCTCTGCACCTGCGAAATCATCTGCTGCACCGCCAGATCCACCGGAATGCGACCGAGCATGAGCAGCGCCCCCACGGAGGACAACACCAAGGCGTGCGCGATCGGGATAGACGCCAGCGCGGCGATGATGAACAAGCCAATGATGAGCATGGTCATGACGAAGCTCCTTCCGACTCGGCGTCTGCGCCGGTGCTGTGCCACAAGGCAGGTATCTGGGTGAGAGTGACCACCGCCAGCAACACGAAGCCCGCCATCAGGCAGCCCACGGTGACGGAGCCCGGCACGTTGAGGATGGGGGTGTACTCGTCCGCGGATATTTCCATCAGCGGCAGCGTGGCCCAGGTCAGCCCCAGGTAAAGCACAGCCACCAGGGCCGCACCGCCTGCGAGCACCCAGCGGCGGGCGCTACCCAGGCGCTGGGTGAGCAACACCACGGCAATGTGCGAGCCGTGCTGGGCCGCCAACACCACGCCGGACATGATGATCCAGGGGAACATCAGCTCCGGCAGTTCGGACGCCCAGGCCAGGCTGGTGCCCGAGACATAGCGCAGAGCCACGTTGGCGCTCAGGATAAGAAACGTCAAGGTCAGCGTGACGTACAGCACGAAGCGACAAGCACCTCCAATGCTGCGGTTGACCCAATCAAGACAGGTGTTCATGGTGTTCCCCGATCAGCCTGCTCAGCGAGCCGCTGCAATCACCTTCTTGAGGTAAGGCCCGATGGGCGTGGCCAGCCACTTGTCGTCCACGGCAGATGTGGCCTTGGCAAACGCGGCCTTGTCCACGGTGGTCACCTGCACGCCCTTGGCTTTGAGCTCTGCCAACAGCTTGTCGTCCGCGTCTTGGGACATCTTACGTTGCAGTGCGGTGGCCTCGGTCGCGGCTTCCTGCACCGCCTTGCGGTCAGCGTCAGACAGGCGGTCCCAAGTGCGCTTGCTCATCAAAAAGGGCGTCATCTGGAACATGTGGCTGGTCAATGCCAGATGCTTCTGGACCTCATACAACTTGCTGGCGTGGATATTGACGAGGGGGTTTTCCTGCCCGTCCACCACGCCCTGTTGCAAGGCCACATACAACTCCGCAAACTTGATCTGCTGTGCATCTGCACCCAGCGCCTGCATGATGTCCACCAACACCGCGTCGGGCGGGGTGCGCATCTTCAGGCCCTTCATGTCCTCGACCTTGGTGATGGGGCGCTTGCTGTTGCTCATGTGGCGGATGCCGTTGTCCCAGTAGCCGAGCACCACCATGCCCTTGTCGGCCGTTTTCTGCGCCAGTTCCTGACCCAATGGCCCATCCAGCAACTTGAACGCTTGCGCGGGTGTGGAGAACAGGAAAGGCATGCCATACGCCGCGTACTCGGGCACTGCTGCAGACAGTGCGCCCTGGGAGTTGGCCGACATATCCAGCGCACCGGTACGCAACGCAGTCACCATGGCGGCGTCATCGCCCAGTTGGGCGGAGGGTGCCACCTGCACCTCGATGCGGCCTGCGCTCTTGGCCTTGAGTACCTCTGCGAATTTGACCGCCGCCTCATGCCGGGGGTTGCCGGGTGCAGCACCGTGGCCCAAGGTGAGTTTGAGTGCCTGGGCTTGCGCAGCCAAAGGCAGTGCGGCCGCCAGGGCGGCAACAGCGAAGAGAGTGCGCGTGAAGGTTTTGCGTTGCATGGTTGTGTCTCCTTGTATGTTTGTCAGTCAGAAAAAATCAGTGAATGAGCATGCCGCCGTTCACGTCCAGCGTGATACCAGTGCAGTACGCCGAGAGCGGGCTGGCCAGAAAAACGCATGCCCCTGCGATGTCGTCGGCACGGCCCAAGCGGGCCAGCGGCACCGTCTCTGCAATCTCGGCTTTCTTTTCTTCGGTGAGCTTGCCCTTAATGATGTCGGTACCAATGAGGCCAGGGGTGATGCAGTTCACGCGGATGCTCTCAGGGCCGAACTCACGTGCCATGGCACGGGCCAGACCCAGCACACCGGCCTTGGCAGCCGAGTAATGCGGCCCGCCCAGAATGCCGCCACCGCGCTGGGCCGACACCGACGAAATACAGATGATGGAACCACTTTGCTGCGCACGCATGGCGGGCAGCACCGCTTGCGACATGTAGAGCGTGCCGCGCAGGCTTACGTCGAGGATGCGGTCGTAATCCGCGCCGGTGATTTCCAGGGTTTTCACCGGTTGGGTAATGCCGGCGTTATTGACCAGCGCATCAATCCGGCCGAAGGCCTTGAGAACCTCTGCGGCAGCGGCATCGCACGAGGCCTTGTTGGTCACATCCGCCACCAGGCCGATATGACCCGCGCCCAGCTGGGCGGCAGCGGCAGCGGGGTCCGCGCGCTCCAGATCGAGAATGGCAACCCGTGCGCCGTGTGCGGCCATCAGGCGGGCCGTGGCAAAACCCAAGCCATTGACGCCGGCTCCGCCGGTAATGATGGCAACTTGATCTTTGAGCAACATAGCTTTATCTCCTTGGTAGTGAACAGCACCAGGAGCTCCCTTTTCCACCGCGTCCCGCCCTTCTCGGCAGGCAAGGTCAGCAGCAGGTCTCCTGTTCTGGATGCGGATTCTGGAAGCCACTCAGGTTGATGACAAGCGATTAAATGTCAGCGTAAGATGAACGTTTGTCATTTGACGTCAGGGTTGTCCCCATGTCTGCACTGCCCCCGATTGCCAATCTGCAAGCCTTTGAAGCCGTGGCCCGCCGCAAGAGTTTTGCGCTGGCCGCCGCCGAGCTGCACCTCACCGCATCCGCCATCAGCCACCAGATTTCGCGCCTGGAAGCGCATCTGGATATCCGCTTGTTTGAGCGCAGTGCGCACGGGGTGCGCCTCAGCCCGGCGGGTGAGCACTACCTTATGCACGTGGGTGCAGCGCTGTCGGCCATTACCGCAGCCACCGAGGACTTGCGCCAGGGCATTCGCAACAGCCTGTATGTGCACTCTGCCCCCAGCATTGCGAGCTTGTGGCTCATGCCGCGCCTGCACCGCTTTGCACAGGCCTACCCGGATATTGCGCTGAACCTCTCGGCTGCCCACACGCCCAGTGACTTTGCGCTGGGCCAGGCGGACATCGACATCCGCTATGGCATCCCGCAATGGGGAGACCTGGTGGTGGAGCCTTTGTTCGAGGAGTCCATCATTCCCTTGGCGAGCCCTGCTTTCATCAAGCAGCACAAGCTCAAACGCGTCGCCCAGTTGCTGGAGGTGCCTCTGATCCAAAGCAATGTGAGTGTGGTGCAGTGGTCAGACTGGTTTGCACGCTACACCGACCTGCGGGCGCCGGACCGTTTTCCCGTGCGCTTTGACCGCGCCCAGATGTCACTCGACGCGGCCACCCAAGGCCTGGGAGTGGCATTGGAGAGCGCCGTCAATGCAGGCGGGCATTTGGCCGAAGGCAAGTTGCTTGCGCTGTTCGGCATGGACAAGGCCATCCGTGTGAAGGCCCACTTTGCGGTGTACCCGCAGCGCCACGCCAAACGACCGGCGGTTGAAGCATTCTTGTCCTGGCTCCACGGCGAAGCCGCCATGACCTGAATGCGCAAGTTGCTATGAAATCAGGAGCTGCTTGCGCCTTGTATATAAGGGCTAGAAGCCGATTTGATCAAAAATCATGGCTAAAGAGTGACGCTTAGCACGACCATGAAATTTTGACAAGACCTTCCGTTGTGCCCCGCAGACGCCACCCGTTGACCTGACACGCTGTGTCTGCGAACCTCAGTCCCTAGATAGATCGCACCCGCCGTACTGAACCATCACAGGTTTCATTACGTGGTGCGATCTTCTTTTTGGGCAATTAACTTAGGGAGGACTCGTGATCAAAGACCTGCAACAACAAGCACGCTTGGATTTATTGGCGTCAAAAGCAGCAAGGCCAAGTGGCCACGCCGCCAGATTGCACAACGGCATAACGGTTGAAGTGCGCGTCAAGACACTTCGCAATGGCAAAGAGTTGTTTGGGTACAGCTACGACGGTGTACGACTGGAACACTCTGTACTCCTTCAATTGCTTTGTACTGAGACCGCGTGCCCGCAATGTCAGCAAACCCAAGCCAATTGGAAAGCATTTCGAGCTACACCCGTTGCAGCACAAAAAACTGCGTTGCCAAGCTACCAGTTCAAACATTTGGTTGAAGAAAAAGTGATTGAAGCGGCTGGCCGCAAATGCATCGCACGACCAGCAGTTTTCCAATGCAGGACGCGCTGCCCCGCCAAAGCACATCCAACCGCAGTCGTCCGAAAAACAGGGTGGGATTTGTTTGAAGATGGCCAATGTGTGGTTGGCGGCTTGATCATTGACCCCGAAACAAAAGACCAAGTCCCAGCACTCCCAAGCCTAGAAGCGGTAACGGCATGGTTGACATCAACAACTCCTGAAATTCATTGATACCAACATGGAAAAAAATATGCAACAAACAGCAGAAATTAACGTCACTGGTCGGGGTACTGTCAGTGCGTCGCCCGATGGAATTCAAATCGACTTGTCTGTCATTTCCGAAAATATCGATTATTCAGAGTGTTTATCTGTCCTGAATACGTGCGTCGCAAAAATTATTGATGGTGTTGAGCGCGCGGGCACAAATGAATCTGTATTCACTAAGTCTTACGCCATCACGGAAGTATGGACTGACCAATACGATCGTCAAAAACGCAAGTTTCAAGGATACAGTGCAACCCAAAAACTAATCGTTACCATTCCGTTGAACACAAAACTCTTGGGGTCGATTGTTCAAGAGTTAGCTAAAAGCGATAGCAATGCAGACATGGAAATATCGTTCGTTATTCGTGATATGGAGCCTTTAAAACGGGAGGCTCGAATTGCTGCAGCCGCAAAAGCGAAAGAATCTGCCACTGACTTCGCTGTAGCAACAGGACTACAACTTTCATCAGTAAAAACCATCACCTACTCAGCGGGGAAAAATGCATCGAACTCCACGCTACATATTGACTCATTATCACAATACTCAGTTAGCAGCTTTGATACGGTTACACCAGACGAAATCAGTCACGATGAGATTGTGAACATAGTGTGGCTAGCCACTTGAGACCAAATGGCACATACCTCGATATTAAACCCCGTTAATTAATATGGATAACTACAACTGCACGTGCAATGGTCTCAACACAAACTGTTTTCACTGCTATGGAACTGGACTAGTTGAAAATGCCACTCCGATGGTTGGTCGTCCTCAAAGAAATCTTGCAAATGCAGTTAACTCATCGAAAAAACAAAATTTAAAAAAACGTCCGCCAGCTCCAGCCAAAACTCGTGAATACACGAACTGTAAACAATGCGGTACGTTAGTTCGAGCAAGTCGGCTTCAGCAGCACCTTCAAAAGGCTCACCCAGTCAAGCACGCTCCAAATGAAGAAAATCCTACAAAACAGAACTCAAGTCGTCCTTTTTCAGATTCAATTATTCCGCCGTGCCCTATTTGCAGGAAACAAAAAACATCTTATGCAGAATTAAGAGTTCACTTAACAACAGAGCATGGCCGCAATTTAACCGACCCGAATAAATCAAAAAAACATTCGACAAAAACAAGCTCACGTCATTCCCAAAAGAAAACTCAAGATCTTCTTATAAAAACAAAAACTCCCGCACCAAATATCTACAGGAAACACGATCAAAGACAAGGTAAAGACGACGTCGATGCTCTAGATCATCCGTCACGGCTTCCTGGCAGCTATGGATCAGGCAAAAGACGCTGATGAGCAGTATGTTTTACAAAAAAATCTGAAGAAAAGTTTGCAAAAGCTCATCCACAGCGTGGCCTAATGTGCAAAACGCGTTTTCATTCCTTGATTTAGGGCAACTTGATCACCCGAGACGAGTGCGCCATCTTTAAGCGAACACTAACTTTGAGCTTCTTCAACTTCTCGGCAAATCGCTCGCTCTCGCGGTTTGTATCCAACATGCAGCTTTGTCAAGCAACATAGCGATATTCCCACTCATTACCGGCCCTTAACCTTTTAGCTCTTGGCTATGGCTTTGTAGTCCGCGTCGATATAGAACAAACTCTTACCTAAAACTCGATTCAAACGATCCTGGCAATATGGGTGACCACTTGCGCTTAGATTTAGGCATTTTTTTCTCTTTTATCGAAATAGCTTCTTTTAGACGAACTCTATCTTCCTCTATCGTTGTTAGTTGAAGTTGTTTTTTTAGTTTATGTAACTCGTCACGAATGATCTTCGCTGTCTTGTTTTCCCGTTCTTGTGTTTTTATAGAAATCCGTTTCAACTCATTTCTATACGCAGCGGCTTGAAACTCCGACGAGAAAGTAGAAATTCTTTCGGCCATTTTTTTACTCGATCTCATACATACGCCTCTAGACTATTTATTAACAAACAATCAACCAACCAACCATCTTGAAACGCTCTTACTTGTCGATAAACAACCTATCAATATCGTACCCATCTAAGTGCAAGCTCACTTTTCAATAAATTGGCCGTCAATGATAAAAATAAATCTCATCAACACGGCGGCCTTTTTAGTCATACCTACAAACCACATCCCCGCAAAATAAACGACACCAGATGCTGGGTGGCCCGTTCAAAATCGGGCTCGCCCAGCGCCTCCTGATTCATCACCGCGCAGATTTGCACATCAAAGTCGGCATAGGTTTGGGTGGCGGCCCAGATGGTGAAAAACAGGTGCATACCGTCTACCGGGGCGATGCGCTTGGCATCCACCCAGGCTTGCACCACGGCGGCTTTCTCCAGGGTGAGCTGGCGCAGATCGGTGGCCAGCAGCTCCCGCACCACGGGGGCACCATGCAGCAGCTCGTTGGCCCACACTTTGGAGCCGTCAGGCCGCTGTGCAGATAGCTCCATCTTGGCGCGGATGTACTGCTCCAGTGCGGTGCGCGGGTCGGCGTCCACGGTGATGCCGTGGGTAGGCACCAGCCAGTCGCTCAGAATTTGGGCCAGCACGGCACGGTACAGCACCTCTTTGCTGCCGAAGTAGTAGTGCAAGTTGGCCTTGGGCAGGCCGCTGGCCTCGGCAATGGCCGCCATGGTGGCGCCACCGAAACCGGCGCGGGCAAACACCTTCTCGGCGGCAGAAAGTATCAGGGCCTCATTCGCCTGGCGAATGAGGCCCTTGGGAGCATCGGCAACGTGTGTCATGCCGCCGATTGTCCAATTACTTTTGCGCGGCTTCCCAAATGGCATGGGAATACGCGGTCTTGCCCGGGTCTTTCTTGATCACCGGGTCGCTGCCACCGGCCAGCAACACCTTCACGGTGCGCTCGTAGGCGGCGGGCTCCAGGTAACCAATCTTCTTGGTGCCGGCGTTGGTGATCAGCTTGGCCACGTTTTCCATCTGGCGCTTTTGCACCTTCAGGCTGGCGCTGCCGGACGTGTCGGCAGCCACCACGGCTTTGGCGGCACCTTCGGGGTCTTTCACGGCTGCGTCCCAGCCCTTGAGCGTGGCTTTCAGGAACTTGCCCATGCGCTCCACGAAGGCTGCGTCTTTCAGGTTGGACTCCAGCACGTACAGACCGTCTTCGAGGGTGGCAACGCCTTCTTTTTCATAGAAGAAGGTGACCAGGTCTTTTTCCTTCACGCCCGCGTCCACCACTTGCCAGTACTCGTTGTAAATCATGGTGGAGATACACGCGGCCTGGTTTTGCAGCAGCGGGTCGACGTTGAAGCCTTGCTTCAAGATCTTGATGTCGGAGTCGGTCTTCAGGCCGAGCTTGCCCATCCAGTTGAGGAAGGGGTATTCGTTGCCGCCGTACCAAACGCCCAGGGTCTTGCCCTTGAAGTCTTTCGGGCTGGCCACGCCGCTGGCCTTCTTGCAAGTCAGCATCAGGCCGGACTGGTTGAATACCTGGGCCACGTTCACCAAAGGAACACCTGCTTCACGGGCCGCCAGAGCGGAGGGCATCCAGTCCACCACGATGTCGGCTTGCTTGCCGGCAATCACCTGGGTGGGCGCAATGTCGGGGCCACCGGGCTTGATGGTCACATCCAGGCCGGCGTCTTTGTAGAAGCCTTTGGCCGCAGCCATGTAGTAGCCGGCAAACTGGGCTTGCGGCACCCACTTGAGCTGCACGGTCACCTTGTCAGCCGCTTGGGCAGCAAGACCTGCAGCAGCCAACGCCAAGGCCAGCAGGCTCTTGGCGCAACGGGAAGAACGAATCATGGAAGGCTCCTTCTAGGGGGTTAATGAAAAACGCAACTCACACCAAACGCAGCGCGGGCTCACCCTTCGCGCACTGAGGGATGCCAGAACGCCGCGCGGCGCTCCAATGCAACTAGCAAGGCGTAGGCCACCGACCCGGTCACCGCCGCCACCACAATCGCGCCCCAGACCAGCGGCATGTTCATGCGCGCAGCTTCGGTGCTGATGCGAAAACCCAGGCCCGACGTGGGCGAACCAAAAAACTCGGCCACGATAGCGCCAATGAGCGCCAGCGTGGCGTTGACCTTGAGCGCACCAAAGATGAACGGCATCGCGGCAGGCAAGCGCAGCGCCAACAAGGTGCGCGGGTAGCTGGCGGCATAGCTGTACATCAACTCACGCTCCAGCTTGCCCGCCGCCTGCAGGCCCGCCAAGGTGGACACCAGCATGGGGAAGAAAGTCATCAGCACCACCACGGCCGCCTTGGACGGCCACTCGAAGCCGAACCACATGACCGCAATGGGTGCGACCCCCACCAAGGGGATGGCGCTGGTGAGCGAGGCCACGGGAAGGAGCCCGCGCTGCAAAAACGGCATGCGGTCAATGGCCACGGCCACACAAAAGCCCGCACCGCAACCCAGCGCCCAACCGATCAACACGGCCTTGCCCACGGTTTGCACAAAGTCGCCCCACAGCTTGGGTGCATGGTCCCCCAGCGACCCCACGATGAGACTGGGCGCCGGCAGCAGCACACGCGGCACATCGAGCGCACGCACCAGAATCTCCCAAAACAGCACCACCCACGCGCCAAACAAGGCCGCCGTGGCCATACCCACCCAGCGCGCACCATTGAGGGCGGCCATGCGGTACACGCTGTACCCGGCCACCACCGCCAAGGCCACCATGGCCGGCCAGAACCACAGAGGCGTCATTCCTTCGGTCATACGCCCCCCCGGCTACGCAACACTAGGCGCTCCACCCCGGCCACGATGCCGGTGAGTGCCAGACCCAACAGGGCCGACATGACCAGCGCCGACCAGATTTGCGTGGTCTGCCCGTAGTAGGAGCCCGTGAGCAGGCGCGCGCCTAGGCCCGCCTGCGCCCCGGTAGGCAACTCGGCAACCATGGCACCCACCAGGCCTGCAGCCACGCCCACCCGCAAGGCAGGGAACAAAAACGGTAGTGCTGCAGGCAAGCGCAGCAACCACAGCGTGTGCCAGCGGCTGGCGGCGTAGGTGTGCATCATTTCCATCTCGATTTTTTGCGGCGAACGCAGCCCCTGCACCATGGCCACGGTGACCGGAAAGAAACAGAGGTACATGGCAATAAAGGCTTTGGGGGCGGTCCCAGCAAAACCCAGGCTGCCTAGCACCACCAGCACGATGGGCGCAATCGCCAACACCGGCACGGTTTGCGAAGCCACGATCCAGGGCAAGAGCGCCTTGTCCAGCGTGCGGCTATGCACGATGAGCACCGACAGCACCAAACCCAGCAAGGTCCCGAGTGCAAAGCCCAGCAGGGTGGACTGGCCGGTCACGACCACGTGGTACATCAGATTGCGGGGCGAGTCCACCGGCCACTCGGTCAAACTCTCGTAGAAATCCATGGCCACTTGATGAGGCGCAGGCATGAGCGGACGCTCCATGGCCATGGTGGCCTCGAACAGCTCCATTTGCGTGTAGCCGGCTTCTTCATCGAGCACGCGCTCAATCGCGCCGGGCGCATTCAAGCGCCATGCGGCACCGTACCAAGCGAGCACCACCGCCAGTAGCACCACAGCCACTGGCAGCCAGTCGTGCACGATGCGTGGGGGTAGCGTTTTAGTGGTGGCCATCGGCTAGCGCCTCGCGCACTTCGTGGGCCAAGGCCATGAACTCCGGCGTGTCACGCAGGCCCAAATGGCGCGCATCCGGCAAGGGCGAGTCAATCACCTTGACGATGCGCCCCGGGCGCGGCGACATCACCACAATTTTGGTGGACAGATAGACCGCTTCAGCGATGCTGTGGGTCACAAACACCACGGTACGGCGCTCGCGCTGCCACAGCTGCTGCAGCTGCTCGTTGAGCCGGTCGCGGGTGATCTCGTCGAGCGCACCGAAGGGCTCGTCCATCATCAAAATCTTGGGCTCAAACGACAGCGCCCGCGCAATCGATACCCGCTGCTGCATGCCGCCGGAGAGCTGCCAAGGGTACTTGCCCTCAAAGCCCTTGAGGCCCACGCGCTCCAGGTGCTCCAGCGCAATGGCTTTGGCCTCGGCCTTGCCTTTGCCCTGAATTTGCAGCGGCAGGGTGACGTTGGCCAGCACATTGCGCCAGGGGAACAAGGCCGGCGCCTGAAACACATAGCCGTAGGCCCGGGCCAGCCGCGCATCGTGCGGGCTCACCCCGTTGACCAGCACCTCGCCGGCGCTGATGTGCTCCAGGTCGGCAATCACCCGCATCAGCGTGGTTTTGCCGCAGCCCGAAGGGCCGATGAGCGAGACAAACTCGCCCTCGCGGATGTCCAGATCAATATCAGACAGCGCATGCACCGGCGTATCGGCGGTCTGGTAGACCACGCTGGCATTGCGCACAGCCACCGCAGTGCGGGCAGCAGAGGAGGTGGCCTGAAGGCCGGATGCTTCGGAATGGTTCATTGACACACAGTAGCAGGAGTCATGGTTGCACCACATCTGGGCGCAACCGCCGATTCAACCCATACAAGTTAACCAAACGGTCAACTTATGGATGCATCCTAGCGAGTTCCGTGCCAATCAGGCCATGGGGGTTTGTACGGGGACCGCCGCTCAACCCTTATCAGCCGGCGTGCCCATGGGCTGCAAACGGCCTAGCTTGTGGGCGAGCTCAATGGCCGAACTCACGCCCATTTTTTCGAAAATATTGGCGCGGTGGAACTCCACCGTGCGTGGGGTGATGCCGAGGTGGTCGGCAATGTTCTTGTTGTAGTGCCCCAGGATGAGCTGGTCCAGCACCTCGCGCTCGCGCGGGCTGAGTGACGCCAGCGCGTAGCGCAGGCGGTGGGCTTCCTGATTGGCATCGCCATCGGCCGCCGCAGCGGCCAAGGCTTGCTCCACGCGGTCCACCAGCAGGTTGTCTTGGAACGGTTTTTCCAGAAAATCCCAAGCACCGTTTTTCACGGCCGCCACGGCCATACCCACGTCGCCATTGCCGGTCAAAAACAACACCGGCCAGGGGCAGGCCAAGGCCTTGAGTTGCTCAAACACCTGCAGGCCGGTCATGGGCACCATGCGGATGTCCAGCACCACCACCGCCTGCTCCCACACCCCTGCACGGGCTTTGACGGCGTCCAGAAAGGGCGGGCCACTGTCCCAGGTGGTGGCTTTGTGGCCGCGCGAGTCGAACAACCATGCCAAGCCTTCGCGCATGTCGGCATCGTCATCAACAATGTGAATGGCTGCAGTGCTCACGGGGCGTCTTCCATAGGGTGCTTATTGTGCGGCAGGCTCACCGTAAAGCGGGCACCGCCCAGTTCCGGCGAGCGGTCGACCTGGATGCGGCCATGGTGGGCGTCCACAATCGAGCGGCAGATGGCCAGGCCCATGCCCATGCCGCCCTCTTTGCTGCTGAAGAAAGCATCGAAGATGTGCGCCTGGTTCTCCTCGGGCACACCGGGGCCGTTGTCGGAAATGCTGATTTGCGCCCAGTCCTGCTCCAGGCGCAGCCCCAGATGCAGCTGCGGAGTCGCCGAGTGGGCTTGGGCCGCCTCCTGGGCATTGGTCAACAGGTTGTTGAGCAAGTGCTCGATCAGCAGCTCATCGGCATTCACCCACACCGGAGCGGCGTCCGGCACCGCATGGGGTGCCATGCGTTGCAGCACCGGAATCAGGTCCAGCCGTTGCAGCGAAATTTCGCGGCGTCGTGCGATGGCATTCACCCGTTGAATGATGCGGCCGGCCCGCTCGGCCAAACCGGCAATGCGCTGCACCACGGGGGCGGTTTCTCCCGGGCTGATGCGGCCTGCGTTCAAGCGGTTGAGCAGGCCGGTGGCAAAGCTGCTGAGGGCGCCCAAAGGCTGGTTGAGCTCGTGGGCCAGTGTGGAGGCCACCTCCCCCACCGCCACCAGCCGGCCGGTAGCCTCCAACCGCTCCTGCTGTTGCGCGGCCACCGCCTGTGCGCGCTTGCGCTCGCTGATATCGAGCACCGAACTCATCCACCCAATGTGCTCACCCGTGGCTGTATGCAGAGGGGCCTCGTGAATCAACACATCCAGCAGACGACCATCGCGGTGCTGGAACTGCACCTCTACGCCGTCCAGGCCGGTACCGTGGGCCAAAACATCACGGTGTACTTGCTCGATATGGCTGTCATCGCCTTGCGGCCAATACGGCATGGGAGCAGACACGCCCACCAGCTGCTCCGCGGGGTACCCCACGAGCCGGCAGAACGCCTCGTTCACATAAAGCACACGCCCCGTCATGTCCCAAGCGCGCAGGCCAATGGTCACCGAGTTCTCCATGGCCGTGCGCAGCGCAACTTCGGCCTGCAGCCGGGCTTGCACTTGCTGGCGTTTTTGAATGTCGCGGCGCAAGGCCCAGAGACTCACCAGCATGCCCCCGAGAAACACCATGGCGACAAGCAAAAACAGGCGCGGCACCATGGCGGCCTGATCCTGAATGGGGGTCACCTCCAGGTACACATCGGTACCCGCCAGATTCATGGCTGCACGAAAGGGTTTGCGGCCACCGGGTGCGGGCGGCGCGGCGCCTTCATCCAGCACCAGACGAACGGCGTGGTTGCGGGTAAACCATTCGGGTACCAGCGCCTGCACCGCCACATCGAGCGACAAGCCGGCCACGTAGTTGCCGACAAAATAGCCGCGCTCAAAATAAGGCACCGCCAGCCACACCAGCGGCATCAGCGAGCCGGCGCTATCCCGCATGGGGCCGGCGTAGGCAGACCGGCGCAAGCCGCGTGCCGTAGCGTCCATGGTGGCGAGAGCCTGGGCGTTCAGGGGGTGGCGGCTCTCATCGGTGTGCCACTGGGCCGGTGCCGCACTGGCGGGCGCCCCGACCCACCCCTGAGCCAGCAAAACCCCCGGCTCACGCCACAGCAGCCCGCCCCGCACGTCCGCAGACTGGCGGGCTGCAACACGCAAGTCCTCCTCCAGGCGACGAAAGTGAAACTGCACACTTTGCTCCAGCCACTGCGCATCGGCAGCCTGGCGGCGCGTATCCTCCTCCGCCTCAAAGTGCTGCAAATAGAGCACCAACGCAATCACCGAGGCCACTACCAGCGTCAAAAAACCCAGTAGCCACAGGCCCGGCCACCCGCTGCGCACGCCCGTACCTGCCGCCGTATTGCGCAGGGCGGCAAAGTCAAATGCGGGAGAGGTGGTGCGCTCGGGCATGGAGGGGTCTGAAAAAGGGCCCTCGCATAATAGCGACCATGCCCACCGCCCCTACCGCACCCACGGCCCTTTTGCCCCGCCGCCGCTGGCTGCAGGCGGCCGCGGCCAGCGTGGCCAGCGGTCTGGGCACACCCGCCCACAGCGTGCCGACCGGCACGATACGTTTGTCGCATGTGGTAGCCCGCGACACCCCCAAAGGCATGGCACTGGAGCGCTTCCGGGCACTCGTGGAAGAGCACAGCAAAGGCCGCCTGCGCGTGCAGATTTATCCCCAAGGCCAACTCTATGGCGACCACGATGAAATGCAGGCCCTGCAACTGGGCGCCATCGACATGGTGGCCCCCTCGCTCTCCAAGTTCGGGCCCATCGGCTTTCCGGAGTTTGAGCTGTTTGACCTTCCGTTTGTGTTTGACAGTGTGGACGCCGTGCGCCGGCTGACACGGGGCGCCGTCGGCCAGAAACTGCTGCGGGGACTGAACCGCCAGCGCCTTTTGGGACTGGGTTTCTTTGACAACGGCTTCAAGCACATGAGCGCCAACCGGCCGCTGCTGGAACCCCGCGATTTTGTGGGGCTGCGGATGCGGATACAGGGGTCCCGGGTGATCGCACAACAGATGCGCGCTTGGGGGGCCATACCGGTAACGCTGCCCTTCAGTGAAACACGCAGGGCACTGGAAACCGGCGTGGTGGATGGCACCGAAAACCCGGTCTCCAACTTCTGGACGCAGGGCATGCAGGC
Source organism: Rhodoferax bucti (assembly GCF_005876985.1). GTDB lineage: Bacteria > Pseudomonadota > Gammaproteobacteria > Burkholderiales > Burkholderiaceae_C > Allorhodoferax > Allorhodoferax bucti. Next base: position 820,510 of record NZ_VAHD01000001.1, on the reverse strand, counting down.
CGTGCAAAGCGACTTGAGCCTGACGGCGCACGGCTACCTGGGGTATGCCGTGGTGACCCATCAGCGCTTCTGGGACAACCTGGCCTACAGTGACCGCCGCCTCGTCCAAGGCGCCCTGGACGAGGCCCTGGTCTTCGGGGATGAAATCGCCGATGCACAAAACGACAAAGCCCTTGCCGCCCTCCACCTGACCGGGGCAGCCAACATCCACAACCCATCCCCTGCCCAACTGCGCCTGCTCAAGCGCGCTGCGCAGCCGGTGCACGCAGAACTCGCAGCACGCATAGGGCAGGACTGGCTCGACACGGTGCAAAAAGCCCTTCAAAAAACAGCCTAGGGTTTTTACCGAAGGGTTTTCCCGAGCTGTTGAACGCCACAGTTCCCTTGGCCTTGCCCCCTCGATAACCTTCGCCCCGCGGAGTCCGGATACGGCTTGCAGCAAGCTGCGGACACCAGATCGTCGCCATAACAATGAGGGGCATTCACTTGAAAATCCAAAGTCAAAAAGACTTCTACTCCGGCCTGATGTTCAGCGTGGTCGGCGGCAGCTTTGCCATGGGCGCCAGCGGCTACCAGATCGGCACCGGCGCGCGCATGGGCCCGGGCTACTTCCCGCTCATCCTGGGGCTGATGCTCACCGTACTGGGCTGTGCCATTGCAGCCAAGAGCATGCTCACCCCCACGCCGGACGGCGACAAGATAGGCAAGTTTGCCTGGAAGCCCCTGTTCTTCATCATTGCCGCCAACCTCGTGTTCGGCGCCTGCATCGGTGGCCTGCCTGTGCTGGGCTTGAAACCTCTGGGCCTGATCGTGGGCATCTATTTGCTCACCTACATCGCCAGCCACGCCGGTACCGAGCACAACTTCAAGGAAGTGGCAGTACTTGCCACCATCCTGGCCGCCCTGAGTTTTGTTGCCTTCATCCTCCTCCTCAAGCTGCAGTTCCCCGTCTGGCCTGCGTACTTCACCGCCTAAGTCACGAATTACGTCACGACTGACACATCGACTGGAACTCAAGCATGGAACTCTTTAACAACCTCGCCCTGGGCTTTGGCGTGGCCTTCACCGGCCAGAACCTGATCTACGCCTTCATCGGCTGTTTGCTGGGTACTTTGATCGGGGTACTTCCCGGCATCGGCCCCTTGGCCACCATCGCCATGCTCTTGCCGGCTACCTATGCGCTCCCGCCGGTAGCTGCCTTGATCATGCTGGCCGGCATCTACTACGGTGCCCAGTACGGGGGATCCACCACTGCGATTCTGGTGAACCTGCCCGGCGAGTCTTCGTCGGTGGTGACCGTCATTGACGGCTACCAGATGGCCCGTAACGGGCGAGCCGGTCCTGCGCTGGCCGCAGCGGGTCTGGGTTCCTTCTTTGCCGGTTGCGTGGGTACCTTGATCCTGGCGGCCTTTGCAGGCCCCTTGACCGAGCTGGCCTTCAAGTTCGGCCCTGCCGAATACTTCAGCCTGATGATTCTGGGCCTGATCGGTGCGGTGGTGCTGGCTTCGGGCTCCCTGCTCAAAGCCATTGCCATGATCGTGCTGGGTCTCTTGCTGGGCATGGTGGGCACCGATGTGAACTCCGGGGTGGCCCGTTTCAGCTTTGACATCCCGGAGCTCACCGACGGTATCGGCTTCATCGTGATCGCCATGGGCGTGTTCGGCTACGGAGAAATCATCAGCAACCTGGCCAAGAGCGAGAGCGAGCGGGAAGTGTTTACCGCTTCTGTATCCGGTCTGATGCCTACCAAGGAAGACTTCAAGAATATGTTTCCTGCCGTGCTGCGTGGAACCGCTTTGGGCTCCTTGCTGGGTATCTTGCCCGGTGGCGGTGCAGTGATGGCCGCCTTTGCGGCCTACACCCTGGAGAAGAAGACCAAGCTCAACCCCGGGGAAGTCCCCTTCGGCAAGGGCAACATCCGTGGGGTAGCAGCCCCTGAAGCGGCCAACAACGCAGGAAGCCAGACGTCTTTCATTCCTCTCCTGACCCTGGGTATCCCACCCAATGCGGTGATGGCCTTGATGGTGGGTGCGATGACCATCCACAACATCCAGCCCGGCCCGCAGGTGATGACATCCAATCCCGAACTGTTCTGGGGTCTGATTGCCTCCATGTGGATCGGCAACCTGATGCTGGTGATCCTGAACCTGCCGTTGATCGGTATCTGGATCAAACTGCTCACAGTGCCTTACCGCTGGCTCTTTCCGTCTATCGTGCTGTTCTGTGCGATCGGGGTGTATTCGACCAACAACAACACCTTTGATATCTGGATGGTGGGCTTGTTCGGGGTGATCGGCTATCTCTTCATCAAGCTGGGGACGGAGCCTGCTCCGCTGCTCTTGGGCTTTATTCTGGGGCCGATGATGGAGGAGTATCTGCGCCGGGCATTGCTGCTCTCCCGTGGCGACTGGAGTGTGTTTGTGACACGGCCTTTGTCTGCTAGCCTGTTGGTGGCGGCTCTGGCGCTCCTGGTGATTGTGTTGCTGCCTTCGGTCAAGGCTAAGCGGGAAGAGGCGTTTGTGGAGGATTGAGGCGGCGGCGAAAGCACGGATGTAATACGCTCCCCTTTTTTTCGAAGGCTCTCTTCTATGACTACCCTGCGTGCTGCCCTGATCGGACTCTGGTTTGCAAGTGCCTGTGTTTCAGCCAGTGCCCAACTGAAAATCGGGCAAACCACCGGAGTCACAGGGGCGGTTGCCGCCACCGTCAAGGAGAGCAGCCTGGGGGCGCAGCTGTATCTGGATGCCGTCAACGCCAAAGGAGGCGTGGGAGGCGAAAAAATTGAGCTGATCACGCTGGATGACAAGTTCGACACCCAGCAGGCCCTGGCAAACGCCAAGGAGCTGATTGAGCAACGCGGCGTGCTGGCCCTGTTCATGACCCGGGGCACCCCGCACACAGAAGGCATCATCCCGCTACTGGACCAGCATGGCGTGTCGCTCATCGGCCCCTCCACCGGTGCCATGGTGTTGCACCAGCCGCTGAAGAAAAATGTGTTCAACGTGCGCGCTACCTACCAGCGCGAAGCGGAGCGCGCCGTTACCCATCTGGCGGCCACCGGCATGACCCGCTTGGCGGTGATCCACGTGGATGACAGCTTTGGCGCAGACGGGCTGGAAGGCACCCAAAAAGGCCTGGCAGCCGCCAAGCTGACGGCGGTGTCGATTGCCAAGTTCGATCGCAGCAAGCCGGACTTCTCCCAGATCGCCCCGGCCATGGCCAAGCTGGCACCGCAAGCCATCACCATCATCGGCTCGGGCACCGCTGTGGTGGATGCCATCAAGGCCCTGCGCGAAGCGGGTTGCAGTGCCCAGTTCATCACCTTGTCCAACAACGCTTCCGGCGGCTTCATCAAATTGCTGGGGAACCACGCACGGGGCGTCATCGTGACGCAGGTGCTGCCCCAGTCCCCCAACTATGCGCTCGTGCAAGAAGCCTCCGCCCTCGCCAAAGCCCAGAATGTGCTGGAAGTAAGCCCGGCCATGCTCGAAGGCTTTGTGTCGGCCAAAGTGCTGGTTGAAGCACTGCGCCGTGCCGGCCCCAAACCGACCCGGGACAAGCTGCACGCCGCCCTCGAGGGACTGCGCAATTTCGACATCGGGGGCTTGACCCTGAACTTCAGCACCACCGACCACACCGGTCTGGATTTTGTGGATCTCTCCATCATCACGGCGTCCGGCAAATTCCGGCGCTAGCGGTGCCGGCCCGTTGAGAGACGCATCAGCTGCTTTACAAACGTTTACGCAACGCCGGTAAACGGTGTAGTGCCGGGGACTGTTAAGTACACATGGCAACATCGCCATGCACTGAAGAAGTTCTATGTTGAAACAATCTCTGATCGCTACAGCTCTGGTTATCTCTACCTTTGGCGCCTTTGCCCAAGCCCCTGCGGCCACCCCCGCAACACCCGCCGTCGCCGCAGCCCCTGCTGCCGCCAAGGCCACCGAAGCAGCGAAAGAGAAACACGCCGAACACAAGGCGGACGCAGAAGCCATGAAGGCCAAGCATGAAGAGATGAAGGGCCAGCACGAGGCCATGAAAGAAAAGCACGCTGCCAAACGTGCCGCCCACAAAGAAAAGCGGGAACACCCCAAGGCCGACAAGGCGGCTACACCCGCCGTGCCAGCGACCCCTGCCGTGCCTGCTGCACCGGCAACACCTGCCAAGTAAACCCCGCACTGGCAGCGACCGCTGCCCCTGCACCAAGGCCATCCACGTGATGGCCTTTTTTACGCCGGTATCTTGGCTATATTGAGGTCTCCGTTTCACCGATTCAGGACACTCCCATGCGCATCTGGCAACAACCGGTTTCTCTCGACATCTTGCAGCACATCAGCAAAAACACCGCCGTCGAACACTTGGGCATCGAGTTTTTAGAGGTGGGAGAGGACTACCTGGTGGGCCGGGTGCCGGTAGACCACCGCACCCACCAACCCTTTGGCCTGTTGCACGGTGGCGTGTCGGTAGTGCTGGCAGAAACGCTCGGGTCCTGTGGCGCCGGTTTTTGCATCCCGCAAGGCTATAGCGCGGTGGGTCTGGACATCAATGCCAACCACCTCAAAGGCGTGAAAAGCGGCTGGGTCACAGGCACGGCCCGCCCGGTACACCGGGGCCGCAGCACCCAGGTCTGGCAGATCGACATGCGCAACGACGCGGGTGAGCCGACCTGCGTATCACGCATCACCATGGCGATTCTGGAGCCCCGTTAAAGCCCTCAACCCGCAGGCTCAGGCGCTCTCCACCCGGTTGCGGCCATTTTGCTTGGCGCGGTAAAGAGCTTGGTCTGCACTGCTGATCAGGGTGTCCAGATCTGCTGTGCCCAACCACTCGGGCACCACGGTGTGAAACCCCACACTGATCGTGAGCGGAATGGCACGGCCATCGCGGGCTGTGAACGGGGTGTTTTCCACCTCCAAGCGCAACTTTTCCGCCAGCACCCAGGCTCCAGCGGCATCGGTATCGGGCAGCACCACCAAAAACTCCTCCCCACCCCAGCGCCCTGCCAAATCCTGCCCGCGCAGGCGGGTCTTGAGGCAAGCAGCCAGCTCACGCAGCGCCCGGTCGCCACTCAGATGGCCGTAGCTGTCGTTGATGGTCTTGAAGTAATCCACATCCAGCATCAGCACCGTCAGGGGCTTGCCATTGCGAATGGCTTGCGCCAGGTGCAGGGACAGGGCTTCCAGAATAAAACGGCGGTTGCTCAGGCCGGTGAGTTCGTCCTGCATGGCCAGGGTACGGTTGCGCTCGTCGGCCCGCTCGTTGGTCATCAGCACCAGGCCTTGGCACACCATCATCAAGGACACCGCGACAAACAAAAACGTGGCACTCAGCAAGGGGTTAGGGGTGGTGATGGAGCCGATGCCCACCGCCCCCGACAGCGCACCCACCGTACGCAGCAAAAAGGCCACACCAATGGCGAGAAAGCTGCCCATCACAATGTAGGCCCCGCGCCCGGTGATGCGGTGCCGCTGGGACGCCAACTGCCAGACGATGAAAGAGCACTGCCAGGCAATCACCAAGCCGGCAATCACAATACGGATTTGCGGATGCCCCAGCAGCGCCAGGTAAACCACCGCCACAAACGGCACCGGCGCCCACACCAGCCAGCGGGGCCACCGGACCTGCAAGAACTGCTGCACGCCCTCGGACATCAGCGCAAAACTGGCCGCCAACAAGGCATTGGCCAGCACCACCGAAATCAAGTCGCTGACATGGCCACGCAGCATAAACAGCACGTAAGTGAGCGTGTGCAGGCCCAGGCCCCACGCCCAGTAGCGCATGCCATCGCGCTGGAAGCGCCGTGCCCCGGAGGCCAAGGTCGCACTCACGGCGGCACTCAACACCAGAATAACCAGCAATAACGTGGGCGTGTGGAGCTCAACCATACCCACAAGATAACGCAGTTTGCCCCCGCTGCGCCTCGGGATGACTACCAAGCCGCGTACCGGCTTGTCACCATGCAGGCGACCCGCCATACTGGCTGCACCCATGCACCAGCCGCTCGTCCCAGGTCTCCCATGTCTGCTGCGCTCCCTGCCTGTACAGCGCAGGCAGCTGTTGACGGTTGCCGCCGCGGCCAGCGCAGGCCGGTGGGCGCGCGCTGCTGCGCCGGATCTGTGGATTGCAGCCCCCTCGGACGTGCTGCGCGATTACGCCCTGTTTCTGGCGAGCCGCGATGTCGCCGACCTGCGCAGCTTCGACGGCCCCCATGCCCGCCGCGATGTGATGGAACTGGCCGTGCTGCTGCGGGAAATCCACCACCAATTGCCCGAGGCCCGCCCCGAGCTCACGGCCATCGACAGCTACCAGCGCGCCTTGGTAGAGCTGCGTGCCGGCCGCATCAGTGCCTTGGGCACCACCGTGTGGCAGGTAGACCTCCAGAGCCTGGGCAAGACCGTGTTGCCATCGCCAGCCCTGTTGCCCAAGGGCGGGTTCGTGGTGGGCCTTTACACCGCCGCCTTCAACCGCAAAGCCCTGGACGCCAAACGGCTGCGCGACTTGCAGACGCTGAGCGTGGTCTCCAACAGCGACTGGACCGCCGACTGGAGCACCCTCAAAGCCCTGGGCTTCCAGCAGATGGTCGACATGAAAACCTGGCGGCAAATGGTGCTCTCGGTGGCGCGCGGCCGGGCCGATGTGATGCTGGCGCCGTTTCCGGCTAGCGACGACCTCTTGCTTTTAGCCGAAGGTGTCACCCTGCTCCCCATCCGGGATGTGAGCCTGGCCGTGCAGGGCTCGCGGCACCTGGCGGCGTCCAGCACGCCTGGCGGGCAAGCGATTGCAGAGAGTGTGTTCCCTGCCCTAGGGACACTGGTTGCCAATGGCAGCCTCAAGCGCGCCTACCGGGAGTGCGGCTTCATCAATGCACGCACCAGCCAATGGCAGGTGTTGAACCTGTGAGCCTGCGCCCTCGCCCCCCTGGTGCCGTGTGGGCCGTGGCAGCAGCGCTGCTGCTCAGCAACCCGAGCCTGCGCGCCCAGCCGGGCGGTGAAGACCCCGGCAACCAGTACTACCGCTACAACAATACCGAGCTGGAGGCGGTGTGCCAAGCCATGTCGCCCAGCCGCTATGTGAGTGGCCTGACCGATGGCGCCTGGTTCAGCCTGCCCGGCGGCGGGCGCACCTACTTTTACCGCTCCGCCTGCTACCTGGAGCTGGTGCGCCGCACCGGCCGCGCCGAGCTGTGCCCGCAGGTGGTGGAGCGCCGCACGCTCCTGGGCGACGGCTCCAGCCACACCCCGCAGCGCTGCGCGCAAGAGGCCGCCGCCTTTCTTGCGCGCCAGCAACAAAGCGCGAAGGACCAGGCCGCGTTTGCCGCCTCCGTGGAAGGAGCCTTTCACATCAGCGCGTTGCGGGCAACACCCTTGCCCAAGCAGAACTGGCAACTGGAAGTGCAGCTGGAGGGGGCGCGTGCCGGCAACTACCAGCTCCAAGTGGTGTCGGTGCGCGACGGCCGGGTGCTACGCCAGGAAACGCTCACACTGAACCAGTCCCAGGCCCTACGCTGGGAGCTGAGCCGGGCCGAGGTAATCGGCACCACCGCGCTGCCCAACATCTTCCCGATGGCGGTGCGCATGACCTACTCACTGCCCGCGACAGCTACCACCCCTGCCATAGAGCACAGCACCGGTATCCAGAACTTTGTGCTCTCGGCGGAATAGCAGCCTGGCGCTGCAAGCGCAGACCTAGGCTTAGGGAGCCTCGCCGCCACGGCGCGCCATGCGCTCGCTCTTCCAGTACACGTCGTCACCCAGCGTGCCATCAGTGCGGTAGCGGTTGAGCACGCGGGAGAGCACAAACATCAGGTCCGAGAGGCGGTTGAGGTACTGGCGAGGCGTGTCTTTGAGCGCCTCTTCGTTGCCCAGCGCCACCACCGCGCGCTCGGCGCGGCGGGCCACCGTGCGACACACATGGGCCAGCGAAGCCGCGCGGGTGCCGGCCGGCAGAATGAACTCTTCCAGCCGCGGCAAGGCCGCGTTGTGTTCGGCCAGGGCCTCGTCCAGCGCCAACACGGCCTCATTTTTGAGCAGCTCAAAGCCGGGAATCGACAACTCGCCCCCCAGGTTGAACAGCTGGTGCTGGATCTCGACCAGCAAGCTGCGCACGGCAGGTGGCATGTCTTCGCACAACAGCACCCCGAGGTGGCTGTTGAGCTCGTCCACATCGCCCATGGCGTGCACGCGCAAGCTGTTTTTGGAAACGCGGGTGTTGTCGCCCAGCCCCGTGGTGCCGTTGTCCCCCGTGCGGGTGGCGATTTGTGTGAGTCGGTTGGCCATGCGCACATTGTGGCAGGCAGGTGCTTACGGGCTTCCTACAATGGTGACAACAAGGAGACCCGCCATGAACGCCCCTACCGCCCTGACCCACCTGTTGCCCCAAGTGAACCTGCGCGAGGTGCCTGCCGCGCTCCTGGAAGCGCTGAAAGCCCGCTTCGGCGATCAGTTCTCCACCGCGCTGGTGGTGCGCGAGCAGCACGGACGGGACGAATCGGCATTTGACGTGCCGCCGCCCTCGGCGGTGGTGTTTGCCCAGAGCACCCAGGATGTGAGCGACGCCGTGCAACTGGCCGCGCAGCACCGGGTACCGGTGATTCCGTTTGGCGTGGGCTCCTCACTGGAGGGCCACCTGCTGGCCGTGCAGGGTGGCATCAGCCTGGATGTGAGCCGCATGAACCAGGTGCTCGCCATCAACGCCGAAGACCTGACCGTGACCGTGCAGCCCGGCGTCACCCGCAAGACGCTCAACGAAGCAGTAAAGAGCACCGGCCTCTTCTTCCCCATCGACCCCGGTGCGGACGCCACCATTGGCGGCATGAGCGCCACCCGCGCCAGCGGGACCAATGCCGTGCGCTACGGCACCATGCGCGAGAACGTGCTGGCCCTCGAAGTGGTGACGGCCAGCGGCGAAGTGATTCGCACCGGCACCCGCGCCAAAAAAAGCAGCGCCGGCTACGACCTCACCCGCCTGATGGTGGGCAGCGAGGGCACGCTGGGCGTGATCACCGAAGTCACCGTCAAGCTCTACCCGCTGCCCGAGGCGGTGATGGCCGCCACCTGCTCCTTCAACAGCCTGGCCGACGCGGTGAACACCACCATCCAGCTCATCCAGCTGGGGGTGCCGATTGCGCGCTGCGAGCTGCTGGACGACAACACCATCCGCATGGTGAATGCGCACTCCAAGCTCACGCTGCGCGAGGGCGCCATGCTGCTGTTCGAGTTCCACGGCTCGCCCGACGGGGTGAAAGAGCAGGTGCAAACCGTGCAGGACATTGCAGCGGAATTCGGCGGCTCGGCTTTTGAGTGGGCCGAAACGCCCGAAGAGCGCACCCGCCTGTGGACCGCGCGGCACAACGCTTACTTTGCCGGTATCCAGTCGCGCCCGGGCTGCAAAGCGATTACCACTGACACCTGCGTGCCCATCTCCAGCCTGGCCGATGCCCTTCTGGACAGCGTGACCGAAGCACGACAAGCCGGCCTGCCCTACTTTTTGGTCGGCCACGTGGGCGATGGCAACTTCCACATGGGCTACCTGATTGACCCCGCCAAGCCCGAAGAGCGCGAGCTGGCCGAGCAGCTCAACCACCAGCTGGTGGCGCGCGCGCTCCAACTGGGCGGCACCTGCACCGGCGAACACGGCGTGGGCCTGCATAAGCAGGGCTTTCTGGTGGAAGAAACCGGCGCGGGTGCGGTGGACATGATGCGCACCATCAAGCGCGCGCTGGACCCGCACAACATCTTGAACCCCGGAAAAATCTTTTCGCTATAAATTCAGGAGCTGCTGGCGCACATTCCATGGGCGCTAGACGGCGATTTGGCTTGTAAACCAACGCAAGGAGTAAGGCATGGGAATGGTGTTCTGGATCGTGCTGGCCGTGGCCGTGTTCTACCTGATCAGTGTCTACAACGGGCTGGTGGAGGTAAAAAACGCCGTCTCCAAAGCCTGGGCCAACATCGATGTGCTGCTCAAGCAGCGCCACGACGAGCTGCCCAAGTTGATCGACACCTGCAAGCAGTACATGCAATACGAGCAGGCCACCCTGGAAAAAGTGATGGCGGCGCGCGCCCAGGTGTCCAGTGCCCGTGAGTCGCAGAACGTGGCGGCGGTCGGCCGGGCGGAGTCCGGGCTGCGCAGCGGCCTGGGCCAGCTGTTTGCCCTGGCCGAAAGCTACCCCGACCTCAAAGCCAACGAGCAGTTCGTGCAACTGCAGGCCCGCATCAGCAGCCTGGAAAACAGCATTGCCGACCGCCGCGAGTTTTACAACGAGTCCGTCAACATCAACAACGTGCGGATCGAGCAGTTCCCCGGCGTGCTGGTGGCGCGTTTCTTCAACTTCAAGAGTGCGGAGTTGCTGAAGTTCAGTTCTGAGGAACTGCAAGACGTGGACATCGCCGCCCGCTTCAAGGCCTGACGCCCGGTGAGCCTGGAACTGGCTGGCCTGCGCTGGCTGCGCAGCGAAAGCAATGCCCGGGGCCTCTTGGTCGCGGTGTACGCCACCCTGGTGGGCGCCGCCGTGCACGCAGGGCCGGGCAGCGTGCAACGCTGGTGCGTAGTCGCACTGGGCGGTGTGGCGCTCTTGGCCTGGGCCGCGGCGCTGCGACGCGCCCGGGCGATTGCGAATATCGCCACCTCCCGCATCGCCTCGGCGGCGCAGGGGTATGTGGAGCTGCAGGGCCGTGCCAGCATCGGCGAGCTGATCCTCAGCCCCCTGAGCAACACGCCCTGCATCTGGTACCGCTACCGGGTCTATGAGCGCGACCGTGAGAATGACTGGAAAGAAATCGAGAGTGGCACCAGCAGCGCCACTTTTGACTTGGCAGATGGCAGCGGTAGCTGCACCGTGGACCCTGACCATGCCGAAGTGGTGGGTGCCCACAGCACCACCCGCCAGAACGGCGACACCAAGGAGGTCGAAGAACTGCTACACGCCGGCCGCAGCCTGTATGTGCTGGGCGAATTCAGCACCGTGGGCGGCGCCAACTCCGATTTAAGCCTGCGCGAGGATGTGAACGCCCTGCTTGCGAGCTGGAAGCAAGACCAGACCGCGCTGCACCGCCGCTTCGACCTCAACCGCGATGGCGAGATCGACCTGCAGGAGTGGGAGCTGGCCCGCCGCCTCGCCACCCGCACGGTGGAGCAAGAGCACCGCAGCATCCGCGCCCAGCCCGGCGTGCACGTGATGCGGGCGCCGCAGGACGGCCGGGTGTTTTTGCTCTCCCCCTTGCCGCCGCAGCGCCTGCGCCGGCGCTACCTGCTGTGGAGCGTGCTGCACCTCGCGGTGTGCCTGGCTGCCGGGTTTGCAGCAGGCAAATTGCTCCTGATTTCATAGCTGCCAGCGCACATTCCACCAGCGGTGGAGGCACTTTCGTTACTGAACCCAGGCGGAGCCGTATTTTTTGAGGGCAGCTTCCTCGTCAGGCCGCAGGTAGGGGTTGGGGATGTCGATGCGCTGGCGCTCTTTGAGCTTCAAGGCTTTCATTTCTGCCGGGGTGCCCACGGCAGTGTGCAGGCGCTGCATCAGCTTGCCGCTGGCGTACAGCTTTTCCATCCCCTGGGTGATGGCTTTTTGAATGTCCGGCTCGCGGGGCGACACGTAAAAGAACAAATCGTTGGGGTAGTGCAGCAGCAGGTGCTGGTCCACCTCCACATTGCTCAGCCCCTCCACCATGTTTTTTTCGTTGTTGATTTCCAGAATGGAGCGCGAGTAGGCATCAAACCGGCCGCGCTGCAGCATTTGGAAGAGCCGGTCGTATTCCGAGGTTTCCACCTTGAGCTGGGCGGCTCGCATGATGTCGGTGTCCACCCAGGCGGTGCCGCTGCCGATCGAGATCGTGCGCAAATCGTCCAGCGTGCGCACCGCTTCGAGCTTGCTGCGGGCCGTTTGTGCACAAACATGACGCGGTAGCCCCCCGCCCCCAGGTACATGGGCACGGGCACCAGCAGCAAGTCCTTGGTCCCCGATGCACCGGCCGAGGTCGCAGTGACGTTGCACCCCTTGTTGTCCCGCACCAGCAGCAGGTAGCGCATGTCCGAGAATTGGTCCTCCGGCAGCACACACGGGGTCAGGGTAAAGCTGCGGCCCGAGGCTTGCAGGGCTTGCAGCAGCAGGTCGTAGCGCAGGGCCACGGTTTTGTTGCCCAGCTGGGAGGCACGCTCCGCGCGCACCTCCAGAACCGGGTTGTCGTTTGCGTGGGCGCAGAAGATTGTGCCGGCCAGCAGCCCCGCAACCAGGGCGGCAATGGTGTGTTTCAAATCTTGTCTCCAGTGGCGGCCTCTTGGCGGGCACTCCCTGCATGGAAGCTGCATTGTTGCTCCACATCCGGTCATCACCATGCGCTCCATAACCCGCGCTTGCAATGCCCCATGACCTGCAAGCCCCGGGAGACGCCCGGGCCGGAGTGGCTACAAGACCGCGACCTCGGCAATCGCGTTGGCCATGTACTCGATCTTTTGCTGCATGTCGGCATCGGTATCGGCAAACCGGGTGGCGATGGAGCGGAATGCTTCATGCACCGCCAAAAACGCATCGACCACGGCCGGGTCAAAGTGCGCGCCACGGCCTTCGGTGAGGATCTGCACGGCCCGCTCATGCGGCACGCCGTCTTTGTAGACCTTGTTGCTGATCAGGGCGTCATACACATCGGCCAGCGCCACGATGCGGGCAGAGAGCGGAATCTGCTCGCCCCACAGGCCCTTGGGGTAGCCGGTGCCGTCCCACTTTTCCTGGTGGCACAGCGTCAGCTCTTTGGCCACGGTCAACAGGGGCGAGACGCGGCCCAGCGTTTTTTCTGCGCGCACCAGGGCGTCGTGGCCCAGCGTGGTGTGGGTGCGCATGATGGCAATTTCGTCGGCACTGAGGCGGCCGGGCTTGAGCAGAATGCGGTCGGGAATGCCCACGGTGCCCATGTCGTACATCGGCACGCTGCCCACCAGCAACTCCACAAAAGCGGGGGTCAAGGCCTCAGCGTACGCCGGGTTCTGGTGCAACTCGCCACACAGGGCGCGCACATAGTGCTGCACGCGCAGCAGGTGGCTCTCGGTATCCGACTCGCGCAACTCTGCGAGGGTGGCCAGGGCAAACACCACCACCTGCGCAGCGTGCAGGGCTTCGTCAGCGTCAACGGGGGGGACGGGGCTCGCGTGTGTCATGCAGTTTCTCCTGGGGGCACCGGCAGAGGCGCCTGGTACAGCCATACCATTTTGCCACCGGGTGCGCGCCAGTGGGCACGCGGTGTGGCGCTCGTGGCCTCAAATTCCAGACTCACCAGCCAAGCCCCAGGGCGCAGCTCGGCGCGGGCCTTGGCCACCGCGCGGGCCATGCTCTCCGGCCGTTGGAAGAGGTAAACCATGTCGTAACGGCCCCAGTGGGCTTTCCAGATGTCGCCGCGCGTCACCAGCGCCCAAGGGCAGCGCAGCCCGCACAGCAGACGCAGCGGCCAGCTCCATTCAATGCCGTGCAACTCCGCCTGCGGGTAAGCCAGGCGCAGCGCCTGCAGGCCGTGGCCGAGGCCGCAACCGGCATCCAGCAAATGGGCACCCACCGGCAAGGGGGCGTGCGCAGGCAGCTCGGCCAGGGCGTTGCGGGGGGTGGGAAACAACGGCGCATCCCGCCAGGCATTCACCGGGTAGACCAGCAGCAACAAGCCCAGCGGCAGCAGCCAGGCCCAGGCGGGCAGCGAGTCGGCCCCCAGCGCCGAGAGGCTCGCTGCCAGCGACAAGGGAAAGCCCCCGGCAATCAGCAAGCGGCGCCACCAGGTCGCGCCCCAGAGGCTGCAAGCCACCCCCACCGCACTGCTCAGGCCCAGCGCCCACTGCAGCGCTAGGCCCTGCCCCAGCAGTGCGCGAAACACCGTCCAGCACAGCGCCCACGCCAGCACCGCAGGCAGGGGCCAGGGCCAATGGGTGGGGTGGATGCGGCGCATGGTTCTACAAGCCAAAAGTGCCTCTAGCGCTTATGGAATATGCGCAAGCAGCTCCTGTTTTCATAGCAAACAATGCGCTGAGCGAGGGTTAGCGGTTGCCACCCGGCGCCAAGCGATCGATCAGGCCATTGAGCTCGTCCAGCGAGCCGAACTGGATCACGACTTCGCCCATTTCCTCGAAGCGGCCGTTGCGCTTGACGCGCTTTTTGATGTGCACATCCACCTGCGCCATCAACAGGTCGGAGAGTTCTTCCTCCACCCGCTTGATATCGCGCGACTTTTCTTTGGCCGGCTTTTGCGGCGTGAGGGAGAACTCGGCACTCAGCTTCTTGACCAGGCTCTCGGCCTCCCGCACCGACATTTTTTTGGTGGCAATCTGGTTGGCGGCGGTGATCTGGGTGGCGCGGTCCAAGGCCAAGAGGGCACGGGCGTGGCCCATGTCGATGTCGCCCGCCATGAGCATGGTCTGCACCGGGTCGGCCAGGTTCAAGAGGCGCAACAAGTTGCTGGCGGCGCTGCGCGAGCGGCCCACGGCCTGGGCGGCGGTTTCGTGAGTGAGGCCGAATTCTTTGATCAGGCGCTGCAGGCCCTGGGCCTCTTCCAGCGGGTTCAGGTCTTCGCGCTGGATATTTTCAATCAGCGCCATGGCGGCGGCGGCCTCGTTGGGCACGTCGCGCACCAGCACCGGCACTTCGCTCAGGCCGGCCAGTTTGGCGGCACGGAAGCGGCGTTCGCCGGCAATGATTTCGTAAATAGCACGCTTGCGGCCCTCGCCCAGATGTTGGGCGGCATCGGCTTCATCGAGCTTGCGCACGAGGATAGGCTGCATGATGCCCTGGGCCTTGATGCTTTCGGCCAGCTCGTACAGGGCACCTTCGTCCATGTGGGTACGCGGCTGGTACACGCCGGCCACCATGTCAGCCAGCAGCAGGGTGCTGGGTGTCGTTGATGTGGCAGAGGTGGCATCCGCCGCCGGGGCGTCCACCACTTTGGGGCCCAGCAAGGCTTCCAGGCCCATGCCCAAGCCTTTGGGTTTTTTCGTAACCATATTCTGTCCTTGTCGATGTCGTGTCAGTGAGAGGCCTGGGCGTCAGCCGGCGCGGGCCACCAGCGCTTGCAGCCTGGCCAGGCCCTCGGGCCAATCCCCCAGGCCGCTATCAGCATTCAAGTGCCCGGCGTTGCCGCAGTCCACCAAGTCGGCGCCCCACGCGGTGGCGAACTGTTGGGCTCGGGCATAGGTGCAATAGGGGTCGTTGCGGCTGCCCAGCAGCTCGACGGCGAAAGGCAACTTGTCCATCACCACCGGCCACCAGCTCTTGAGCGGGGCCTGCAGCTCTTCGCGCTCCGGGTCGCCGGGGCCGACCAAAAAGGCGGCCTTCACGCGGTGGGTGTTTTGCGAATGCTGGGCCCAGGCGGCGGTGAGGATGCACCCCAGGCTGTGCGCCACCAGCACCACCGGGGTGGGCGCGGCCAGCACGGCTTCTTCGAGCTGCATCATCCAGTCGCCGCGCAGGGGCTGCATCCAGTCGTGCTGCTGCACGCGGGTGAAGCCGTGCAAGGCTTCCCAGCGGCTTTGCCAGTGGGCGGGGCCGGAGTTTTGCCAGCCGGGCAACAGGAGGACGGTAGGAGTGGACATCATTGCTATGAATTCAGGAGCTACTTACGCAAGGGAGACACGCGCTAAAGGTCTATTTGGCTCGGAAAGCCTACATAGCCTGAATGCGGTCCACCATCTCTTGCGCGAAGGTCACAAAAGCCTGCGCGCCTTTGGAGTGGGGGTCAAACACCACGCCCGGCACGCCATAGCTGGGTGCCTCGGCCAAGCGCACGTTGCGAGGAATGACGGTGTCGAACACCTTGTCGCCGAAGTGGGCCTTGAGCTGGTCGCTCACCTGGTTTTGCAAGGTGATGCGGGGGTCGAACATCACGCGCAGCAGGCCGATGATTTGCAGGTCATCGTTGAGGTTAGCCTTGACCTGCTTGATAGTGTTGACCAGATCGGTCAGGCCTTCGAGGGCGAAGTACTCGCACTGCATGGGCACGATCACGCCATGGGCGCAACACAGGCCGTTGAGGGTAAGCATGCTCAAAGACGGCGGGCAGTCGATGAGCACAAAGTCGTATTCACCATCCACCGCCGCCAAGGCCTGCTTGAGGCGGCGCTCCCGCCGCTCCAGCTCCACCATTTCTACCTCGGCACCCGCCAGCTCGCGGTTGGCGCCGAGGATGTCGTAGCTGCAGCCGCCTTCGATCAGCTTCTCGCTTTTGGCACGGGCTTCCGCTACCGAAGCGGATTCCAGCAGCACGTCGTACACCGTGAGTTCGAGCTTGCGCTTGTCCACGCCCGAGCCCATGGTGGCATTGCCTTGGGGATCGAGGTCAATCATCAACACCCGCTGCCCGACCTTGGCCAGACCCGCAGCCAGATTGACGGTGGTGGTGGTTTTGCCGACGCCACCTTTTTGGTTGGCAACGCAGAAGATTTTGGCCATAGAGCGCTCAGGGTGTGAAAACGGAAAACAGATGCAACGGGAAATTTACTTGGCAGACTGCAAGGCCAGCTTGATGCCAAAGCCCACCAGAAACAGGCCCGCCACTTTCTCCAGCACCCGGCCGATGCGGGGGTTGGCGCGCATGCGCTCCGCCAAAAAGTGCGTCAGCAGCGTGGCACCCAGGCCGTAGAGAAAGGTGAGAAAAGCAATGGTGGCCGCCATAAAGGCATACGTCACAACCCCTTGCTGGTTGGCACGGTCCACGAACAAGGGGAAGAAAGCCATGTAAAACAAGATGGCCTTGGGGTTGAGCAGCGTGATGAGCAAGGCCTGGCGCAGGTAGTGGCCTGCCTTGATGTTGAGTACCGGTGCGGCGCCGGGTTTGGCGGTCAACATCTTAAAGCCCAGCCAAGCAAGATAAGCAGCGCCGGCCCACTGCACAGCGTGGAAGGCTTCGGGGTAAGCGGCCAGCAATGCGGCCACGCCGGCAACGGCAGACCACATGAGCACCTGGTCGCCCAAGATCACCCCAAGGGTCGCGGCCAGTCCGCCACTGATGCCGCCTTTGCTGGTCGAGGTCACCAAGGCCAGATTCCCCGGGCCGGGGATGGCCAGGAACACGATGATGGTGATGACAAAAGTGCCGTAATCGGTGACGCCGAGCATGGGGTTTCTTTCTTGGGGGGAGTGGGTGAGTTTACGTTGGAAACTTTATGGCGCTGTATGGGTTTGCTGATCATTACCTCCCGGGCAATCTCCACCGTGTGTTTCACGTGAAACTCTGCTTGAACACCCCTTTGCTCGCAGCCTTGGTGCTGGACTCGCTGCGTGGCAGGGGCACACCCCGCCGTTCGTGTCCCCCGCCTGCTACGCAGGCTCCTCCTTGACCTCACTTTGGGGTGCACCCCTGCCACGCCGCTGCGAAGAACGCGCCTGTATTTACGACTTTAAGAACGCTCATTACATTGGCAGGTTGGGTGGGGTTGTGCGTTTTGCGCAGGTCAAGGAGGAGCCCGCAAAGCGGGCGGAGGACACGGAGCAAAACGCGCAACCCCACCCAACCCTCACACCAACCCGGAAAACAAGGGCTTAAACCACCACCCTCTTCCGCATCCACACAATGCACCGCTCCGCATCCAACCCAGGCACCGAAAGCTGTTCCACGTGAAACACCTCCACGGACACAGGCAACGCAGCCATCTCGTCCGCAGGATGCTTGCCCTTCATTCCCATCCACACACCCTGCCCTGCCAAGGCTTTTTCGGACCAAGTGGTGAAGTCCACCAAAGAAGCAAAGGCACGCGAGCTCACCACGTCGTAGGGCTCGGTCAAGCTTTCCACCCGCGCATGGATGCCACGCAGGTTAGGCAGCTTCAAAGTCACGGCCACCTGCTGGATGAATGCAGCCTTCTTGGCTACCGTATCGACACAGTGCACCGTGATGTGCGGGCAGCAAATAGCAATGACGATACCGGGCAGGCCAGCACCCGAACCCACATCCAGCAAGCGCGGCTTGTCACCAACAACGCCCTGCTCTTTCAAAGCGGCAAGCTGCTTTTGCAATGGTGCGATCACCGCCAAGCTGTCGAGCAGGTGGTGCGTGAGCATCTCATCCGGATTGCGCACCGCCGTCAGGTTGTAGACCTTGGTCCATTTCTGTATCAGGGCGAGGTACTCCAGCAAGGCGGCTTGCTGGGCCGCGTCCAGATTCAAACCCAATGAGGTGGCCGCTTTGCCCAGTTGCTTCAAATGGCTGGCGCTCATACAGCCTCGGCCTTTTCGGCGAAGCCGCGGAAGTTGCCCTTCTTCAGATGGATCATCAACAGCGAAATCGTGGCGGGCGTGATGCCGGACAAGCGCGATGCCTGCCCCAAGGTTTCGGGCTTGTACTTACTCAGGCGCTGGCGGGCTTCGATGCTCAGGGCCGTGACTTGCATGTAGTCGAGGTCATCCGGCAAGCGCAGGTTTTCGTAATGGGCGGCGCGCTCCACTTCGTCCTTCTGACGGTTGATGTAGCCGGAATACTTGGCAGCGATTTCCACCTGCTCCACCACCGCAGCCACAAAGGCCACCTCTGCTGCATCCACGGTTGGCAGGCCAGCTGTTTCACGTGAAACAACATCCAGCAAATCACGGTTGGCGTACTTGCCATGATCCAGCGACATCAACCCGCCGTAGCTCACATTGGGGCGCCGCAGCAGGTCCGCGAGGTTGTACTCATGCTCGATGGACTTGCCCAGCACCCGCTCGGATTCGTCGGCGGCCAGGTTGCGCGGGTTCACCCAGATGCTGCGCAGACGTTCTGTTTCACGTGAAACAGCATCGCGCTTGCGGCAGAAGGCATCCCATCGCGCGTTGTCCACCAAGCCCAGTTCGCGCCCCACTTCGGTCAAGCGGGCATCGGCATTGTCTTCACGCAGCTGCAAGCGGAACTCAGCCCGGCTGGTGAACATGCGGTAAGGCTCCGTCACACCCTTGGTAATCAGGTCATCCACCAGCACGCCCAGGTAAGCTTGGTCGCGACCGGGCAACCAGGTGTCGCCCGTGTAGCTGGCGCCACCCGCCGCACTCAATGACACATCGCCACCGCCCATGGCTCGCACTTGCAGTGCGGCATTGATGCCGGCAAACATCCCTTGCGCCGCCGCCTCTTCATAGCCGGTGGTGCCGTTGATCTGGCCGGCAAAGAACAGTCCGCCAATCTGGCGTGTCTCAAAACTACCCTTCAGGCTGCGCGGGTCAAAGTAGTCGTATTCGATGGCGTAACCGGGGCGCAGGATGTGCGCATTCTCCAAGCCAGCCATGCTGCGCACCAACTCGTACTGAATATCGAAGGGCAAGCTGGTGCTGATGCCGTTGGGGTAGTACTCGTGGGTAGTCAGGCCTTCGGGCTCCAAAAAGATCTGGTGGCTGTCCTTGTCGGCAAAGCGGTTGATCTTGTCTTCCACGCTCGGGCAGTAGCGCGGGCCCACGCCCTCGATCTTGCCGGTGAACATGGGGCTGCGATCGAACCCGCTGCGGATGATGTCGTGCGTACGCTCGTTGGTGTGGGTAATCCAGCACGGCACTTGCTGCGGGTGCATGGCCACATTGCCCATGAAGCTCACCACCGGCATCACATCGCTCATGCCACCGGGCACGCCGTCACCGGGCTGGATGATGCATTTGCTGAAGTCGATGCTGCGGCCATCAATGCGCGGCGGAGTGCCCGTCTTCAAGCGCCCTTGGGGCAGCTTCAGTTCTTTGAGTCGGGCAGACAGCGACACGGCGGGCGGGTCGCCTGCCCGGCCGGCGGCATAGTTGTTCAGGCCCACGTGGATCTTGCCGTCGAGGAAGGTACCGGCCGTCAGCACCACCGCCTTGCCCCTGAAGCGGATGCCTACCTGCGTGACCGCACCCACCACCCGGTCGCCTTCGACCATCAGGTCATCGACGGCTTGCTGGAACAGCGAGAGGTTGGGCTGGTTTTCCAGCATGCGGCGGATGGCGGCTTTGTAGAGCACGCGATCGGCCTGCGCACGGGTGGCCCGCACAGCTGGGCCTTTGCTACTGTTGAGAATACGGAACTGGATGCCGGCCTCGTCCGTGGCCAGCGCCATCGCACCGCCCATGGCATCCACCTCTTTGACCAGGTGGCCCTTGCCGATGCCGCCGATGGAGGGGTTGCAGCTCATCTGCCCCAGGGTCTCGATGTTGTGGGAGAGCAGCAGGGTCTTGCAGCCCATGCGGGCGGCTGCGAGTGCAGCTTCGGTTCCGGCATGGCCGCCGCCGACAACGATGACGTCGAATTCTTGTGGGTACAACATGGCAAGGGGGCGCGGGGGCGGACCACAGTGCGTGTCCGGCCGGCGCAATCAGAGAAGGGAGGCGCCGATTTTACCGGCCCTCCCCTGTTTTGCCGAATGCCAAGGTCATCCCCTTGGCACGCACCCGCTACTCAGGCCAGCGCCGCCTCGCGCTGCAGCAAGGCCATGTCCAAAAAATCGATGTGCCCGTAGCCCAGCACCAGCGCCCCTTCGCTCACAAAATGCTTCAACTCCTTGGCCAGGGTCTGGCGGGTCACGCCCAGCATCATGGCAAGCTCCTCATGCGACACATGCACCCCCGTGCGCACTTGCGCAGCCATGGTCATGTCGCCCTTAGCCAGCGAGATCAAGCGACGGGCCACCCGCATGCGGGTGGAGCGCAGCATGGTGTCTTCCACCAGGCCCGACAGGCCCCGCACCCGGGCCGACAGCAGCGTCGTCATGCCGTGGGCAAAGCCGATGCGCCCCATCAGCCGCCAGAAATCCTGCGGGGTGATCACGAGCAGTACCCCATCGCGCAACACCGTCACGTCGTGCGGGCGGCGCTCGCCATCCAGCAGGGACATTTCGCCAAACCAGTTGCCCGCCTCCAGCACCGACAAGATGCCTTCGCGCCCGTCCTCCCCGGTGATGGATACGCGCAGCACCCCGTCAAGCACGCCGTAAAAGCTGCCCCCTTCGTCGCCCTTGCGGTAGACCACCTCGCCCGCCGTCACCGGCACCCAGGTCGCCACGGCCAGCATGGCTTTGCGCTCTGCCAGAGGCAGCCCGGCAAACCACGGGTTAATGGCCATCATCTTCAGCACCTCGGTTTTGGAGTGCGTCATCCATTCCTCCACGGTGAATACCCTCGATTGTTAAATTTTTAACAGTCCATCGTATCTGCAAAGAGTACGCTGGGGCATGGAGTCTCACCAAAGTCGTGTGGCACCGCAATAAGCTGAATGACTCAACATGACAACTGAATTCGATTACATCGTGGTCGGCGGCGGCTCCGCCGGCTGCGTGCTGGCCGGCCGCCTGAGCGAAGACCCCAGCGTATCGGTATGCCTGCTCGAAGCCGGCGGGCCAGATACCAGCGCCTTCATCCACGCCCCCCTCGGCTTTGCCGCTACCGCGCCGCTGGGCATCTTCAACTGGAACTACGAGAGCGTGCCCCAAGCCGGCCTGGGCGGGCGGCGCGGCTTTGCCCCCCGTGGCAAGGTGCTGGGCGGCAGCAGCTCGCTCAACGCCATGGTCTACACCCGCGGCAACCCGGCCGATTACGACCGCTGGGCCGCCCAGGGCAACCCCGGCTGGAGCTACCAGGAGGTATTGCCGCTCTTCAAGCAGTCCGAGAACAACCAGTGCTTTGGCAACAACGCCTACCGCAGCACCGGCGGCCCCTTGAACGTGTGCTACCTGCGCAGCCCCAGTCCGCTCAACGAGGCCTTTTTGGACGCCTGCGAAAGCCAGGGCCTGCCCCGCACCCCCGACTACAACGGCGCGCAACAGTGGGGCTGCGCACCCGCCCAGGTGACGCAAAAAGATGGCGAGCGCTGGAGTGCGGCCAAAGCCTACGTCACCCCCCACCGCAACCGGCCCAACCTCACCGTGATCACCCAGGCCCACACCAGCAAGGTGCTGCTGGACGGGGCCCACGGCGCACTGCGGGCCACCGGCGTGCAGTACCTGCGCCAGGGCCAAACCCAGGAGGTGCGGGCGCGCCGCGAAGTGCTGCTAAGTAGCGGCGCCTTCGGCTCGCCACAGCTCCTCATGCTCTCGGGCGTAGGCCCAGCGGAGCACTTGCGCGAACACGGCATCCCGGTGCGCCACGCCCTGCCCGGTGTGGGCCAGAACCTGCAAGACCACGTGACCGCCGTGCTCATCTACCGCACACCGCACCAGCGGGAAACGCTGGGCTTTTCGTTCCGGGGTGCGTGGGCCATGGTGCGCTCCATCTTTGAGTGGCGCCGCCAACGCACCGGCTGGATCACCACCAACGTGGCCGAGTCGCAAGGCTTTATGAAAACCCGGCCCGACGTGGAGGCCCCCGACATCCAGCTGGCCTTTTGCACCGGCATCGTGGACGACCACACCCGCAAAGCCCACCTGGGCCACGGCTATACCTTGCACGTGACACTGATGCGCCCCCAGAGCCGTGGCAGCCTCACCCTGCAAAGTGCCAAGCCCACCGATGCGCCGCGCATCGACCCCGCCTACTACCAGCACCCGGACGATCTGGAGACCATGGTGCGCGCCACGCAAATGGGCTTCGACATCATGGAAGCCCCCACGCTGGCCCCCTACCGAGGAAAGATGCTCTACCCGCTGGAGCGCAACAACCGCGCGCAGATTGAGCAGTTTTTGCGCGACCACTCCGACACCGAGTACCACCCCATCGGCACCTGCAAGATGGGCCCGGCCAGCGACCCGATGGCGGTGGTGGACGCCGAACTGCGGGTGCACGGCATTGCCGGGCTGCGGGTGGTGGATGCCTCCATCATGCCGGACCTGGTCACTGGCAACACCAACGCCCCCACCATCATGATTGCCGAGAAGGCGGTGCACCACATCCGCGCCGCGCAAGTCCGGTAGCATGCGGGGCTCACCCCCCACCAGAGGACGTTTATGAAGCTGTACTACTCCCAAGGCGCCTGCTCGCTGTCCCCGCACATCGTGCTGCACGAGGCCGGCCTGGCGTTTGAAGCCATCCCCGCGCCTACCAAAACCCACCAGCTGCCCGACGGCACCGACTTCTACACCATCAACCCGCTAGGCTACGTGCCCTACCTCACGCTGGACGATGGCCGCAGCCTGCACGAAGGCCCTGCCATCGTGCAGTACCTGGCCGACCTGGTGCCCGAGAAACAGCTGGCCCCGGCCAACGGCACGTTTGAGCGCTACAAGCTGCAAGAGTGGCTGACCTTCATCGGCACCGAGCTACACAAAAACTTCAGCCCCCTGTTCACCCCCACCGCCCCCGCAGAAACCAAAGAAGCCGCCAAGCAAACCCTGGCCAAACGCTTGGCGTGGGTGGATGGCGAGCTGGCCGGCAAAGACTACCTACTGGGTGCGCAATTCACCGTGGCCGATGCCTACCTGTTCACCGTGACCAACTGGGCACGCCTTGTGCACGTGGACCTGAGCACCTTTGCGAATCTGCTGGCCTACCGCGCCCGTGTGGCTGAGCGCCCCGGCGTGCAGGCCGCTATGCGGGCTGAAGGTTTGTTGAAATAAAACACCAAGCTACCAAAACCAAGGGCCGTCACGGGCCCTTTTCTATTGGCTTGCTATTTTTTTGATAGCTGCTTGCGCTTATCCGACGAGCGCTAGAGGCAACTAGGATAGGGTGCTGCCTCGCCCGGAACCCGGGGGCACAACTTCATCGGCATCAGCCGCTGCAGGCGCTCTGACCACTTGGCGGCATCCAGGGCGACGGGGCTGCTAACTGGCTCTGCACGCTCCGCCCACTGCAGGGTGTAGTAGTCGCGCTCACCTTTCACCACTAGCACCAAGGCCACTTCGCTGCGAGTTCCACCCGGCGCGATGCCGCATCCGATCAAGGCGGCAAAGGCATCGTGATTGCCCACGCGCATTTCACCCAAACCTTGAGCGGCATAGCTTTGGGGGCAGGCATTTTTGAAGCCAGCAGCCATACTGCCGGCAAAGCGCGAGGGCGTCATCTGGGCATGGGCTGCCAGGTCACGGACACCACTGAGCGTGAGCATCTGGGTCCACCGCTCCAGCGTCTCACCCCGCAACACCGACTCCTGGATATAACCACCCGGTTTACTGTCTTCAAAGGCGGGGACAAAACCTGATGGATAGCTAAAGCTCACCAACTGGCTGAACACCGGAGTCACTGCACGTGCCGCCGGTATGGGGCCAGACGTTTGTGCGAACGCCGTGACGACACCGCTGCACCAAAGTGCAACCCAAGTGAAAGACTTGATCATCGGTTTTCTTTCATGGTCTAACGCTGATCCTGTACTACCGGTTGATGGCTCGCTCCATCATCTTGTCACGGATGTTGTCGTTGCCATTGAGGTCCAACGCATCGTGCAAGGTCGTGCGTCCGGTGGGTGCCTGTGTTGCCCCTTGGGATGGAGTGGCAGGTTTGGGAGCCATGGAGGGCACCACCGTGACGTGGCCACCGGTGACCGCCTCCACCTTGGCGCCGGCTTCGCAGGCTTGGTCGGTGTAAATCACCTGCTTGCCGCGTATGCACTTCTTCATCTGGCCGGGCAGGTTGTCCGGGGCCTTGGCTGTGGCACTGGCTGAGGGCAGCACTGGCTGTGCCTTGCCCCGCACCGAACCGTTGTCAAACACCACCGGCTTACGCGGCGGCTCAGGGCGCCACAACGCCTGCACCCAGGCATCGTCATGGTGGCGCCAAACAGAAATGCCCACCACGCCCACCAACAAGACGACTCCCACACGTCGGTACCAACTCAACACGCCCACGCTCCCTTGTTCATCGAATCATTCACTATGAAATCAATAGCTACTTGCGCTTGCTGTACGAGCGCTAGAGTGCTTTTTGACGTGTAGCCAGCGCCGCACCCAGCCACAGGGCGCATGCCGAAAACACCAAACCGCGGGCCAAACCGCCGGGGCCATCGGCAATCCAGCCCACCACCGTGGGCCCGACGATCTGGCCGGCGGCAAACACGGTGGTGAAGGCGCTGATGCCCGCCGCCCAGGCAACCGGCGGCAGGTTGTGCCGCACCAGCGCCGTGGTGGACGCCACCACCGACAAAAACACCGCCCCGAACAACAGCCCCGAAGCCAGCACCACCGGCCACCACTGGGTGAGGGCCGGCAGGATGGTGGCTACGCCCAGCAAGGCATTCAGCGTGGCCAGCGGTCGGCCGTTGCGGTGACGGTCCAGCAGGCCCGCCCAGATGCGGCTGGAGGCGCACACCGCCACGCCCAGCAGGGCGTAAAACAGCGTCACCGCCGCCGCCGACGTGCCTTGCGAGCGCAAGAGCGCCACCACAAAGGTCATGTAGCCGATGTAACCCACCCCGAACAGCGTGTACCCCGCCAAGCCATAGCGGAAGTCCGTCCAATGAAACTGCTGCGGCCCGGCGGTGGCGGCACCCGCAGCCGGCAAAGCCCAGCGCGCCATCACCCGCGCCGGCCACACCAGCACGGCCGTGCCCAACCCGCAGGCCAGTGCCAGCGCCCACCAGGACCATTGCCAGCCATGGAGCTGTGCCGCAAAGCGCTCCAGCAACCACGGCACCAGCACCGCACTGGCCACAATGCCCAAGCCGGTGCCGCCGTAGTACATGCCCAGCAACAAACCGCTGTGCCGCGGGTAGCGTGCGCCCAGGCGGGCCGCCAGCAGCCCGCCGGCCACAAACACCAGCGCACTGGCCACACCAGCCAGCAAACGCTGTACCAGCAAGGCTGTGGCATCGGTAAAAAAGCCGCTCAAGGCCATGAACGCGGTGGCCAGCAACGCGCCGCCCCACAACAACTCACCGGGCCCCCGGCTGCGCAGCAAGCGGGGAGTGAGCAAAGCGCCGATGAAGTAACCCAGCGCATTGGCCGTGTTCATGGCACCCGCCAGGGTGTAGCTCCAGCCCAGGTCGGTACGCATGGCCGGCAAAAGCAAGCCGTAGGCGAACCGGGTAATGCCCAGCGACACGGCCGCCCCCAGCGAGAGGGCCAAAGCCAGGCCCCAGGCCTGCGCATCGATGGCCAGTTGGGGCGTAGACGCTTGCGGCGCCACGGGGCGCGGGCTCAGGCCGCGCTGCCCTGCAGGCGGAACTGGCGCACCACCTGGGCCAGCGCATCGGCCTGCTCGCGCAAGCCTTGGGCAGCCGCTGCGCTCTGTTCCACCAGCGCCGCGTTTTGCTGGGTGGCCTGGTCAATGAGGCCCACCGACTGGTTCACCTGCGCAATGCCGCTGGATTGTTCGGTGGCAGAAGACGAAATCTCGCCAATGATCTGGCCCACGCGCTGCACGCCGTCGACCATTTCTTTCATGGCGGCACCGGCCTCTTCCACCAGTTTCACGCCACCGTCCACCGCATGCACGCTGCTGGTGACCAGGCCCTTGATTTCCTGGGCCGCCGCCGCCGAGCGCTTGGCCAGCATGCGCACCTCGGAGGCCACCACCGCAAAGCCCCGCCCCTGCTCACCGGCGCGGGCGGCTTCCACCGCCGCATTGAGCGCCAGAATGTTGGTCTGGAAGGCGATGGAGTCGATCAGGCCGATGATGTCGTTGATCTTGCTGCTGCTGGCTGCAATCTCGTGCATGCTGCCCACCGCCTGCGTCACCACCTGGCCGCCGCGGGCGGCGAGGGTGAAGGCGGAGTCCGAGAGCTGGCGTGCGGTTTGGGCAGCGTGGGCGGTTTGTTGCACGTTTTCGGTCAGGTCGGCGAGCGAGCCCACGGTGTCTTGCACGCTGCTGGCCGATTTCTCGGTGCGCAAGGACAAATCCTGGTTGCCGGAGGCAATTTCCTGGCTGGCAGTGGCCACGCTTTCGCTGGCATTGCGCACTTGCGACACCAGCGCGCTCAAGCCTTCTTGCATGGCTTTTTGGGCCTGCTGCAAGTCGGCCACCTCGTCTTTGCCATGCACCTCAATGTGCTGCGACAAATCGCCCCCCGCAATCGCCTGCGCCAGCAGCCGCGCACGCTCCAGCGGCTGGCAGATGGAGTTCATGTTCAGGATGGTGAGCGGCACCACCACCAGCGTGGCCACGGCCAGCGCCGCAATAAACAACCACTTGATGACGCCGCTGACCTTGTGCTGGTCGTTCACCGCGTTGTTGGCTTCGTCCTGCAGCACGCCTTCGAGGGACTTCATGCCCTTCATCACCTTTTCCACCTGGGCCAAAGCCTTCTGGCTCATGCGGTTGGCAATGGTGGCTGACTCGTAGCCGCTGGATTTGAGCTGGTTCGCCACCGGCTCAAAGAGTTTCACGTACTCCTTCAAGTCGGCTTGCATCTGGCGCACCACCGGGTTGTCGGTGTCTTCCTCGCCTTCCAGAAAATGGCCGGCAATCACGTCCACCTCGGCCAGGTGCGATTTCCAGCGGGTGTAAGCCTTTTCCACCTCTTCAGGCCGCTCGTACTGGATGATCATGTCCTTCTCGGCCTCGCGTACCGTGCTCATGGCCTCTTGCAGGCGGCCCAGGTACTGCATCTCGGCAAACGAGTTGTCCAGAAAGGCATCGCTCTGGTCCTGGATTTTGGCCATGCCCCACAAGCCGCCTATGCCCAGCATGCCCAACAGGGTCAGCACCATCGCAATGGCGCCCAACA
Organism: Rhodoferax bucti; assembly: GCF_005876985.1. Classification (GTDB taxonomy): domain Bacteria; phylum Pseudomonadota; class Gammaproteobacteria; order Burkholderiales; family Burkholderiaceae_C; genus Allorhodoferax; species Allorhodoferax bucti. Next base: position 793,031 of record NZ_VAHD01000001.1, on the reverse strand, counting down.
TACGCAGGCGAATGGTGAATTGCCGCATCAAAGACATTGTGTTCATTCTTGTATTCCTCGGGGTGGGCCCAGTTCAGGATGGGCCATTCTTTCAGAGTCTAAAGGGCTGTACAAGCAACAATGCAAGGCAAAACCGCCGTAGTGCCCCCTCTATTCCCACGACTTCCAACGACGCAGGGGGCCCGAGAATCCCACAGACCCGCCCGCCGCGCCTTGACTTGCGTCATGTCCCGGTGCGTGGCGCCAGCACCATCACCGCCATGCCGGCCAGCGCCAAAGCGGCACCGGCGCAGTCCCACGCCGTGGGGCGAATGCCGTCCACCACCCACAACCAGACCAGCGCGGTGCTGATGTAAACGCCCCCATACGCCGCATACACCCGGCCGCTGGCGGCGGGGTGCAGGGTAAGCAGCCACACGAACAGAACCAATGACGCTGCCGCCGGCAACAGCACCCACACCGGTGCGCGTTGCTGCAACCAGAGCCAGGGCAGGTAGCACCCCACGATTTCCGCTACGGCGGTAAGTACGTAAAGGCCGGTGGTGAGCAACAGGTGGTTCATGGGTGCCTTGGGGTTTGCTCCCATTTTAGGAGCTACTCGTGCACACGCCACCTGCGCTAGAGGCACTTTTGACGGCTAATCACCCGCTTACTTGCCACCCTGCTCTGGCGTCCAGCGCTTGAGCAACAGGGCGTTGGTCATCACGCTCACCGAACTCAGTGCCATGGCCGCACCGGCCACCACCGGGCTCAGGTAACCCAGCGCCGCCAGCGGAATGCCGGCCGCGTTGTAGGCAAAGGCCCAGAACAGGTTTTGCCGGATCTTGGACACCGTGCGACGGCTGATGTCCAACGCAGCCGCCACCAGCAGCGGGTCGCCCCGCATGAGGGTGATGCCGGCGGCATGCATGGCCACATCAGTGCCGCCGCCGTTGGGGTTGGCCATGGCCATGCCCACATCGGCCGCCGCCAGCGCAGGCGCATCGTTCACGCCGTCGCCCACGAATGCGACGCCCCCACGCTCCGCCGCTGCCCCAAACCGGGGAAGGGACCATGGTTTTGCATGGCCGTGGGGCTGTTTTGCCTTGGGGCGGCCCGGCGGCAAAACGCCTCGACCTGCCTTCAGCTCCAACACCTTCGCGGCCTTGTCGGCAGGCAACACCTCGGCCAGCACATCTTTGGCATCCAGACCCAGGCGCTTGGCCATGGCTTGCGCCGCGCCACGGTTGTCGCCGGAGATCATCACGGTCTGGATGCCACGCGCCTTCAGGGTGGCCAACGCTTCCTTGGCGCCGAGCTTGGGCTCGTCGGCAAATGCGAGCAGGGCCAGCAGTTTTAAGCCACCGGCTTGTTGCTCTGCCATGGCCGACACCGTGGCGCCGCTCATCTGCAAATCCGCCGCCTGCGCCGCGACTGGCGCCATGTCTACGCCCAGCTCCGCCATCCAGCGCAAGCTGCCCAGCAACAAGGTCTGCCCCCCCACTTTGCCTTGGGTGCCCCGGCCGGCCACTGCTTGCACATCGGTGGGTGCGGTTACGGTGAGTGCTTTGTCTTTGGCCGCCTGCAACACGGCGCGGGCCAGCGGGTGCTCGCTACCGCTTTGCAACCCAGCAGCCAAGGCCAGTGCTTCGTCATCGGTCTGGCCCACGGGCACCAAAGCGGTCAGGCGGGGTTGGCCTACGGTGAGGGTGCCGGTTTTATCGAAGGCCACCACATTGACGGTGTGCGCCACCTCCAGCGCCTGCGCGTCTTTGATCAGGATGCCAAACTTGGCCGCTACCCCGGTGCCCGCCATGATGGCAGCCGGCGTGGCCAAACCCAGCGCGCAGGGGCAGGCAATCACCAGCACCGCCACCGCATGGATCAGCGCCACCTCAAAGCTGTGGCCGGTGAAATACCAGCCCAGCAGCGTGACCAGCGCAATCACCAGCACCACCGGCACAAACACCGCGCTCACCTGGTCCACCAGCCGCTGGATGGGCGCTTTGGCGGCCTGCGCGTCTTCCACCAGGCGGATGATGCTGGAGAGCACCGTGTCCACCCCCACCGCGCGCACCTGCAGCACCACGCGGCCTTCGCCATTGATGCTGCCGCCCGTGAGCTTGGCGCCCACGTCTTTGGTCACGGGCAGCGGTTCGCCGGTCAGCATGGATTCGTCCACCTGCGTGCGGCCCTCCAGCAGCGTGCCGTCTACGGGAAAGCGCTCGCCGGGTTTGACCACAATTTTGTCGCCCACCAATACCTCGGCCACGGGCACATCCACTTCGCCATCGCGGCCCATCAGGTGCGCCGTGTCCGGCCGCAGGCTGTGCAGGGCGCGAATGGCAGCCGTCGTCTGCCGCTTGGCGCGGGCCTCCAGCCACTTGCCCAACAGCACCAGCGTCACCACCACGGCGCTGCCCTCAAAGTAGAGGTGTGGCTCCATGGCAGGCATGCCATGCGCGCTGTGGTCAGAGGCAGTCAGCCACAACCACATGGACAAAGCCCATCCCGCGGTGGTGCCCAGCGCCACGAGCAAATCCATATTGCCGGTGCGCGCCAGCAGCGCGTGCCAACCAGCTTTGTAAAAACGCGCACCCAGGATGAACTGCACCGGCGTGGCCAGCAAAAACTGCCACAGCGCAGGCAGCATCCAGTCTTTGCCAAAAAGGTCACCGACCATGGGCAGTACCAGAGGCGCACAGAGCGCCAAGCCCATGCCCACCGGCCCGAAACCCGCCCATGGCGAGGCATCCACTGCATCAATCGCCGCGCTAGGCGCCAAGGGTTCGTAGCCCGCGTCCCGCACCGCGCGGCGTAAACGGGCTTCCATGCCAGCGTCGTGCACCGCGATGCGGGCAGACTCAGTGGCCAGGTTCACCGTGGCGCTGTCCACGCCGGGCACCTTCTTGAGAGCTTTTTCCACACGCATCACACACGATGCGCAGGTCATGCCGCCAATGCCGATATCGATGGTGCTGGTGGTGTTGATCGAGGTGGTGTTTTCAGTGAGGTTTTCAGCGGTCATGGCGCAAGCTTAGGCCTTGCCATGGTGGGAAGGTCAAGCAGTGTCTTCGTCGAAATAGTCGATATCCAATTTAGGAATCTTTACCGTTCTGGAAGTAACACCAAGCTCACACTCAATCAGCAAGCTCGCCAATCTAATGCCGTCAATCAGCACAATGCCTTCTACAGACTTCGCGAACTGCTCGGCTTGGGCGGTATATGCAGATGTCGTGATGAAAACACCCTTTTTCGCTTTTTGTCCTGCTAGTGCACCAAAAAACGCCTGCAATTCTGGTCGCCCAACATTGCTCTGCCAACGCTTCGCTTGAACATAGACCTTTTCCAAACCCAGCCGATCCAGAGAGATAACCCCGTCGATACCACCATCACCCGAACCGCCAACTCGCTGTAAGTCAGACCGACTGGCACCGTATCCCATTCGGTGCAGCAAGTCCAAAACAATCGTCTCAAAATAGGATGGTGAAACACCCGCTAACGACTCTAAAAGCTCTGCTTCCGCCGATTGCCGCAACTCCTCAATTGCATGCTCTAACCTATCGTCAGGGCTTGCAATCACTGGCGTCACAACTGGCGGCGTTGTATTTGCCACTCCAAGCGACATGTTGACCGTGCTCTGTTTTAACTTAACAGCAATAAAACCCATCGCAAGCTCTTCCGCCAACTGAGGGGCAAATGGCTCAGGATGTTGCTCAACAAACTTCAAGCCCTCTGCTGTAATTTTCCAAACACCTCTTTTGGGACTTGCTGAAAGTCCTGCCCGCTTAAGCCGGTCATGCGCCCAAGCCGCGCGATTTTTATAAATAAGCTGGGCACCGCTCGGCAACATTTCTTGCCGCTCTTCATCACTTAGACCCAAAGCGAATGCTGCTTGGTCATGGGCTAATTTCGCGGTGACACCCTCCGGGTTCAGGGCCAGGTACCTCAGTAAAGGCTCTATAAATTTGTCATAAGTTGGCACCGTCATCGCTAGCTCCCGGGTTCTGAAATTTGAGAATGTTGTGCCGTGATCTTACTTATCGAGCACTAGCGTCATAGTGCAAAGTCAGCCACCCCTCCACCTCCAACAGCCTCAGCCCAAAGCGCACCGCCTTACCGGCGTGTAGCGCCTTCAGTTCGGCCAGCACCAGCGCAATAAAACCCGCCCGATCTGCTTGTGCTACCTCCACTGGCACGCGCTTTTGCACAAACACCTCGGCCGCAGGCTCCATGGCGCGCACCATCTGCGCGACCACCTCGCCCAATGGGCGCCGGTAGCGCAAACGGAACATATCCGGCTGCCCAATGTTTTGCTGGACGGACACATACTGCTGGCAGGAGCGCCCATACGCCCACACAAACACGTCCCGCAACAGCTCCACCTGGTTGAGTTCGTACACGCCCAGCATGGCGTCCACATAGGCTTGTTGGGGCACGTCGATGAAGGACAACGGACACAGGTTGTGGCGGATGAACGGGATATTCGCCGCCAACCGCGAGACGCGTTTGTTCACATCCTCAAACGGCTGCAAATACGGCAGGTGCACCATCAAAAAGAAGGCTTGCTCGAAAGGGTCTTCAATCTCGGTGGCCATTTCCAGCACGAAGCCGAAAATGTCTTGCACACCTTGCGGCGAGGCCAGAGGCAAATACACGCTCCCCCCAATGCCAACCGCTCGCTGCCGCAAGCGGCCCTCCGCCATCGGGTCCGCCATCAGTCCATCGGACAAAAAAGCATGCAGCGCAATCACGGTGTCGGGCGTCAGGCGGGCGCGCTCGGGGTTGTGCACCAGGTACTCGATGGCCTCTTTGTGATTCAAGATCATCTGGGTCTCTACCGCATCCTTGCCCTCGGCGACCTGGCCTTGGGCAATCAGGCGCTCGGTGTCCAAGCGGCTGTAAGTATTGCCCTCCAGGCGCGACGAGGCCCACGACAAATCAATCAACAGGCGGTTCAGGATGTCACGCGCAAACGTACCGGCTGGGGTGTGTGCGGCGGGCGACTGGCCCAGCGCATGCAATTGGGCGCGCAACTCGGGTGGCAGGTAGGCAGTGACATTGGGAACATAGGCCTCCAAAAACGCCTGCTGGTAGCCCACAGGTTTGCGCAGGTGGCGTGGCTGACGCACATAGGCCTTGATGGCTTCGCCCTCGGGTGACGTGGGCACATACGCCTCGGTGGGGTAATCAGCGCCCGGCTCTTGCACCGAAAACGGCACGTAAACGTGAGGCGTTGTCACTGCTTTTTCAGTGGGCACCACATACCGCGCGCCGCGGCCCTTGCCGCTGAGCACCAGCTTTTGCTCCCGCACTAGAGCGGCCATGTGTCGCTGCAAAGTGCGCCTAGGTACAGAAGGAAAGGCCGCGCACAAGGCGTCCATACCTAAACCGGTGGCGCTTTGGGTCACTAGCCGAACCACATCGGCAGCAGCAAAGATAGGAGTTGGCGCATTCATTGGCATATTTACTGGCGCATTCATTATGAATTGCGCCATTATTGCGCCAAGCCGTATGGCGCACAAGCACGAAGGCGGCACAATCGGTCCATGCCAGGTTTCCGCCCCTCAAATCGCCAACTGCGCCACGCCGCCCTGGCACTGTGGCTGCTGAGTTTTGTGCTGCCAACCCTCCAGCTGAAAGGCGGGAGCACCGAGCCCGGCTTCGTGCTAATCGGAATGGGGCTTGCTTATCTGCCCATGGCGGTGCTGCTGTTGCCCTACTCCGCATTGGCAATCGCCAGCCTGCTGAGCAACGCTTTGTTCATCGCCGAGGCCTGGCACCCGCTTCGCCGCACTGCCACGCCCCGCAACCCTTCGCTGGGGGTGTGGGCAGTCTTTTTTGTCGTCAACATCCTGGTAGGGGTGCCGTGGGCGGGCTCTGCCATGCTGCCACTGCATTCCACAGGGTTGCTGGCGCAGCCGGGGTATTACTGCTGGTTGCTGAGCTTTGCCCTGCTCGGTGGCGCCAAACTGCAAGACGCACCGCAGGTGCTCCCATGGCTGGGTGGCTTGCTCCGCCGCGTGGGGCTGATGGCCCTGGTCGCCGCCGTCATCGTGGGGGTGGCTTTGTTCGCCATGGTATTGATGCACAGGGCTTGACCCTCCCACCATGGCAAGGTTCACAATGCGCTCATCGACCAACCAGGAGCCCTTATGAACCAAACCTTTACCGTCACCGGCATGACCTGCGGCCATTGCGAAAAGGCCGTGACCCGCGCGATTCAGGACGCGGACCCTCAAGCCCAAGTGAAGATCGACCGCAGCCAGAACAAGGTGGAAGTCGAATCCACCCAAGCCCGCGAAACCCTTGCCAAAGCGATTGCCGAAGAGGGCTATGCCGTCGCGGCCTGAACCCCTGGCAAGCGTGGGGGCCAACACGCAGCCCGTCAACATCGGCGAGGCCGCCAAGCAAAGCGGCGTCTCGGCCAAGATGCTGCGGCACTACGAGTCGCTGGGCTTGCTGGGCGCGGTGGCGCGCACCGAGAGCGGCTACCGGCTGTACAGCGCGGCCGATGTGCACACCCTGCGTTTCATCAAGCGCTGCCGCGATCTGGGTTTCTCCATGGCCGAGATCGGCGAGCTGGTCGGCCTGTGGCAAAACAAGCGCCGGGCGAGCGCCCACGTCAAAAAGATTGCGCAGAAACACATGGACGAGCTGAGCGAGCGCATTGCCGCCATGCAGGCGATGCAGCGCACGCTGTCCACCCTGCTGCACTGCTGCCATGGCGATGAGCGGCCGGACTGCCCCATCCTTGACGACTTGGCGGGCGGCAGCATTTCACTATCAAATTCATAGCTGCTTGCGCATATTGCACGAACGCTAGAGCCGCAAAACACCACCCACCATGTCCACCGCCACCCTCGATCTGTACCCCGCATTGGCCCATGTGTCGCCCACCCTGGCGGCGCTCGGGCCGGAGGGCCGGGGCTTCACCGTGCCGGCGGGTACCGAGCTGTTTGCTGAAGGGCGGCCCTGCCAGGGCTTTCCGCTGGTGCTGCGCGGCGAGGTGCGGGTGGCGCGCCAGTCCGGCGACGGGCGGCACCTGGAGCTGTACCGCGTGGTGCCCGGGGAGTTGTGTCTGGTGAGCAGTGCATCGCTGTTTCGCAGCCAGGCGCTGAGTGCCCACGGCGTGAGCACCAAAGAGAGTGAGCTTGTGCTCATCAGCCCCGCGACCTTTACCCGCTGGCTGGAGGCGCCCGCCTTCCGCGACCTGGTGCTGGGCCTGTTTGCCGAGCGCATGGCCGACCTGACCAGCCTGATCGACGCGGTGGCCTTCCAAAAACTGGACCAGCGCCTGGCCAACGCCTTGCTGGGCCGCGGCCAGGATTTGCACCTCTCGCACCAGACGCTGGCCGACGAGCTGGGCACGGTGCGCGAAATCATCACCCGTCTGCTGCGCCGCTTTGAGCGCGAGGGTTGGCTCACCTTGGGCCGGGAGCACATCCACATCCTCAACAGCCAAGCCTTGCGTACGCTGGCCGGCGGCGGCTCACCGGGCCCTGCCGCTCGCGCTGCGTGACCTAAGTCACAGACACAAGGCGCCACAAAGCGCCCAATCACTCCAACCCAACCAAGGAGTGATTCCATGAAAGCAAACGTTGGCGGTATCGACCGCATCATCCGCATCGGCGCTGGCGCCGTGCTCGTCGGCTTGGCCGCCACCGGTACGGTGGGCTGGTGGGGATGGCTGGGCACCGTGCCCCTGGCCACCGGCCTGCTGGGCTGGTGCCCGCCGTATGCCATCTTCGGCTTCAGCACCTGCGCGGTTAAACACTGATATCGCTATCAAATCAGGAGCTGTTCGCGCTTATTCCACGAGCGCTAGCACCTGATTTGAACCATAAACAAGGCGCAGGCTAAGGCAGCGCCTGCACCAAAGCCGCGCACCGGATTGCAAATCCGGTGATGCGAGTTGCACAAAGCCGGTGCATTTTGTACACAATTCTTGAAAAACATTGTGTACAAAGCTGGCACGCGCTTTGCGTAAAGGCTTGGCATGAACGCCAACGCACCTGCCGCCATCGAAGTCATCGGGCTCACCAAGCGCTATGCCCAGGGCAAGCCCGCTGTGGACAGCATCCACCTGCGCATTGCCAGCGGCAGCTACTGCTGCCTGCTCGGCCCTTCGGGCTGCGGCAAGAGCACCACGCTGCGCATGATTGCGGGGCACGAGTCGGCGTCTGACGGCGACATCCTGCTGGAGAACCGCAACATCACCGACCTGCCCGCCGCCGAGCGCGGCACGGCCATGATGTTCCAGAGCTTCGCGCTCTTTCCCCACCTGAGCGCGGTGGACAACGTGGCCTTCAGCCTCAAGATGAAGGGCGTGGCCAAGGCCGAGCGCCAGGCCAAGGCGCAGGACCTGCTGGAACGCGTAGCCATGGGCCACCTGGCAGCACGCAAACCCGCAGAACTCTCCGGCGGCCAGCAACAGCGCGTGGCCCTGGCCCGCGCCCTGATCACCCAGCCACGCGTGCTGCTGCTGGACGAGCCTCTGTCTGCACTCGACCCCTTCCTGCGCATCCAGATGCGTGCCGAGCTGCGCCGCTGGCAAAAGGAGTTGGGCCTGACCTTCATCCACGTCACCCACAGCCAGGAAGAAGCCATGGCCCTGGCCGACACCATGGTGGTGATGAACCACGGCGTCATCGAGCAAGTGGGCAGCCCGCACGAGGTCTACAACCGGCCGGCCAGTGAGTTCGTTGCCCGCTTCATGGGTGGCCACAACGTCATCACCACGCCCGAAGGCAAGGTCGGTGTGCGCACCGACCACCTGCAAGTGCTTCCGGCCGACCAGGCGGTGCCGGACGCACCCCACACCAAGATGGCACTCATCACCGATGTGGAATACCAGGGCACCTACGTGCTGCTGGGCCTGCAAAACCCCGGCACCTCGGTCACCGCCTCCACCACCGCCGAGCTGTCGGTGATGTTGTCCGAGTCCACCTTTGCCGCGCGGCCCTATGCCGTGGGCGAGACCGTGCAACTGCGCTGGACGCCCGAGGCCGCACATCCGCTGCCCCGCTGAACGCCACCCGCTGGACACCCGCCCCGTTTCCCCCTGTCTTCGCAAGAAGTTTTCAAACCCTCCGCAACCTCTAGGAGTTTTCTCATGGCTGACGATCTGAAAGACACCCTCTCCACCGCTGCCCCCGTGCAACGCCGCAGCTTGCTCAAAGGCACTGCCGGCATCCTGGCCGCAGGCATCTTCCCGGCCGTGCACGCCCAGGAAAAAATCGTGTTGCGCTACCTGGGCACTGCGGTGAACCAGGACAAGGCGATTGCAGAGAAGTTTGAAAAAGACACCGGCATCAAGATCCAGTACGTGGCCGTAACCACCGACGACGTGACCAAGCGCGCCGTCACCGCACCCAACAGCTTTGACCTGATTGACACCGAGTACTTCTCGCTCAAAAACATCGTGCCCACCGGCAACCTGAAGGGCATCGACACCAAGCGCATCAAGAACGCCGACAAGATCACCACCCTGTTCACCACCGGCATGGTGGCCGGCAAGGCCGTGGGCGACCAGGGCACCGCCCCCAAGAAGACCATCTTCCTGGAAGGCGAAAAGAGCAAGGTGTTCGCCAAGAGCCCCACGCAGTACATGAGCTTGATCCCCACTGTGTACAACGCCGACACGCTGGGCATCCGCCCCGACCTGATCAAGCGCCCCATCTCCTCCTGGGCCGAGCTGCTGAACCCCGAGTTCAAGGGCAAGGCCGCCATTCTGAACATCCCGTCCATCGGCATCATGGACGCCGCCATGGTGGTGGAAGCCATGGGCATCTACAAGTACCCCGACAAGGGCAACATGACCAAGAAGGAAATTGATCTCACCATCAAGACGCTGATTGAAGCCAAAAAGCAAGGCCAGTTCCGCAGCCTGTGGAAAGACTTCAACGAGTCTGTGAACCTGATGGCCTCGGGCGAAGTGGTGATCCAGTCCATGTGGAGCCCTGCGGTCACGGCCGTGCGCACCAAGGGCATTGCCTGCACCTTCCAGCCACTCAAAGAGGGCTATCGCGCCTGGGCTTCCGGCTTTGGCATTCCCGCCACCTTGTCGGGCAAAAAGCTGGACGGCGCCTATGAGTTCATCAACTGGTTCCTGGACGGCTGGGCTGGTGCCTACCTCAACCGCCAAGGCTATTACAGCGCTGTGCTGGACACCGCCAAAGCCAAAATGGAAGCCTACGAATGGGCCTACTGGATGGAAGGCAAGCCTGCCACCCAGGACATCAAGAGCCCCAATGGCGATGTGCTGGCGAAGAAGGGCGAAGTGCGCGACGGCGGCAGCTACGAAGCCCGCATGGGCGGTATCGCCTGCTGGAACGCCGTGATGGACGAGAACGCCTACATGGTCCAGAAGTGGAACGAGTTCGTCGCAGCGTAACCAACTGCTACCTAGAGAAGTGAAAACACCATGAGCGCACCTTCAACACCTTCACTTCCGGCGGCATCTGCCCCGGGCCGCACACTTGCGGCCTGGTGGCAGGCCTTGCCGCTCACCACGGTGTTTGCGCTCTTCTTTTTAATTCCATTGGCCCTGGTGCTGATGGTGAGTTTCTGGGACTACAACCAGTACGAGATGTTGCCCGGCTTCACCTTCAAGAACTATGTCGCGGTGTTTGACGGTTGCCTCTCGCGCAACGAGTCGGGCGACCTGTGCGTCACCCTGAAGACCTACCTGTCCACCTTCAAGTTCTGTTTGCTGGTGTGGGCACTGACGCTGGTGATCGGCTTCACGGTGTCGTACTTTCTGGCCTTCCACGTCCAGTCCAGCGGTGTGCAGGTCGTGCTGTTCGTGCTCTGCACCATTCCGTTCTGGACGTCCAACGTGATCCGCATGATTGCCTGGGTGCCGCTTCTGGGGCGCAATGGCTTGGTGAATGATTTTTTGGTGGGTTACGGCATGGTCGACCAGCCCATCGAGTGGCTGCTGTTCTCTAATTTCTCGGTGGTGCTGGCTTTTGTGCACCTGTTCACGACCTTCATGATCGTGCCCATCTTCAACAGCATGATGCGCATTGACCGCAGCTTGATCGAGGCCGCCAGCGACAGCGGTGCCAGCGCTTGGCAAACCTTGTGGAACGTGATCATTCCCTTGTGCCGCACCGGCATCATCATCGGCTCCATCTTCGTCATCACCATCGTGATGGGCGACTTCGTCACCATCGGCGTCATGGGCGGGCAGCAGATCGCATCGGTGGGCAAGATCATCCAGGTGCAGACGTCTTACCTGCAGTTCCCGCTTGCGGCGGCCAATGCCGTGGTGCTGTTGGCCATTGTCTTGATGATCATCTGGGCGCTGACCCGCATGGTCGACATTCGGAAGGAACTATGAACTCCGACAAACGCCCCCCCGCCTTCTGGCTGCTGGCCGCGTTCTTCGCCGCCTATGTGCTGTTTCTCTACGGCCCCATGTTCGTCATCGTGGTACTGAGCTTTCAGGGGCCTGAAGGCGGGCTGACCTTTCCCATGCGAGGCGTCTCCTTACACTGGTTTAGCAAACTGGCCGAAGGGCTGGGCGTGGTGGACATTACCGCCGCGCTGCAACGCTCGCTGGGTCTGGGCCTGACCGTGATGGCGCTCACCATCGTGCTCTCCGTGCTGGCGGGCCTGGCCTTCCGCAAAAAATTGCGCTTTGCGAATGTGCTGTTTTTTACTGTCGTCGCCAGCCTCATCATGCCGTCCATCATCGTGTCGCTGGGCATCGGCCTGGAGTTCCGCCTGCTCGATGGCGGCGTCAAAAAGGTGCTGGAAAGCTTGGGCATGGACGGCGTGCTGGAGAACTACGGCACCGCCCTGGGCATTTACACCTCGGCCCTCGGCGCCCACCTGACCTGGACGTTGCCTTTTGGCCTGCTCATCATGTTTGCCATCTTCAACCGCTTCAACCCCGCTTATGAAGAGGCGGCGCGCGACCTCGGTGCCACCCCGTGGCAAACCTTCCGCCATGTGGTGCTGCCGCTGATCGCGCCGTCGGTGGTGGGTATCGGCATGTTCGGCTTCACCCTGAGCTGGGACGAAATCGCCCGCACCTCCCAGGCCATTGGTGATGTGAACACCTTGCCGCTGGAGTTGCAGGGGCTTACCACCACCGTCACCACGCCCTCCATTTACGCCCTGGGCACAGTGACCATGGTGGTATCGTTTCTCGTCATGGGATTGGCGGTGGGCTTGTCCTCTCTTCTGGCCAAGCGCCAGCACGCAAAGCGGGACACATGAGCGAATTTGTTGCACTGACGGAAAACGAGATTTACGAGCGCATGGTGGCCACCATCCTCGATCACCGCCTGCCCCCCGGCACCAAGCTGATTGAAGAAAAGCTGGCCAGTGCCTTCGGTGTCTCGCGCACCCGCGTCCGCCCGGTGCTGGTGCGCCTGGCCAATGAGCAAATCGTCACCCTCACGCCCAACCGGGGTGCCATGGTGGCGCAGCCCACGGAGAAAGAAGCACGCGAAGTGTTTGAGGTGCGCCGCATGATCGAGCCCACGCTCATCGAATGCTTCATCGCCAGCGCCACGGCAGACGACATTGCCGTGCTCACCCAGTGCATCAACGAGGAAGAAGCCGCGCGCGCCAGCGGCGACATGCGCCGCGCCATCCGTCTCTCCGGCGACTTTCACCTGCACATTGCCAATGCGTCCGACCACCAGACGCTGGGGCGCATCCTGCGGGAGCTGGTGTCGCGCACCTCCTTGATTTTGATGACCTACAGCGACAACCACGCCCAGGCCAAAACCGAGGCCACCTCGTGTGGCTGCCAGGAGCACCGCGCCCTGCTGGACGCCATCCGCCTGCGCGACCCGCGGGAAGCAGCCCGCCTGATGCGCGAACACCTGGAGCAGCTGGAGCAACAGCTGCATTTCACCGAATCTGCCGACGATGCCCCCGACCTTCTGTCGCTGTTCGGCACACCACCGGCGCCCTGATACCCATGCGCCGCCTGCTTGTGATCAACCCCAACACGTCTGCGTCCGTCAGTGCGCTGGTGCAACACCATGTGCAACAAGCTGCCGGGCCCAACGTGCAAGTGGACACCGTCACTGCACGCTTCGGCGCTCCCTACATCGCCTGCGAAGCCAGCTATGCCGTGGCCGGCCATGCCTTGCTCGATGCCTGGGCCGCCGATCAATCCACATCACCCCTTTTTGCGCCCGATGCGGTGCTGATTGCCTGCTTCGGCGACCCCGGTTTGTGGGCATTGCGGGAGAGCAGCGCAGCCCCAGTTACCGGCTTGGCCGAGGCCTCTTTCCTGCAAGCCAGCCAGCACGGCGGGTTTGCGGTGGTGACCGGTGGCGCAGCATGGAAACCCATGCTCCAGCGCTTGGCCATGGGTTTGGGTGTGTACGAGCAGGTGGTGGATATCCACACGGTTGCACCCAGCGGCGTGGAGCTGGCCAATGATCCGCAAGCGGCCATACAGCTATTGGCTCAAGCCTGTGCCGACATGGCCACACGGCCCGGCGTGCGCAGCATTGTGCTGGGCGGTGCGGGCCTGGCCGGCATGGCGGCGGCGGTGCAGCCCTACGTGCCAGTACCGGTGATTGACAGTGTGCTGGCCGGCACCACCCACGCACTAGCACTAACCCCGCGGTTACAAGCTACCAGCGGCTTTCAGGTGCAGTGGTCCAACGTATCGCCCGAGTTAAGCGCTTTGGGCCGGTCGTAAGCAAATAGCGGCAGGTGTAAAGGCTTGTAATCCGGGTCATCCCCGCGGCAAACCCACCGTTGTAGGTGCATAAACCGCCACGTTTGGCGGTGCGGGCCTCGCCCCTTGCACTTATGTTGAAACTTTGCACAACACACACTTCCCATTCCGGCTGGCTGGCGGCTGCATTGGTGGCCGGTAGCTTGCTAGCCGCACCGGTAGTCCACGCAGATGACCTCACGCCGCTCTTGGGTGGCGGTGTGGGTGCCGCAGCAGGCGCCGTGTTGGGCCAGAGCGTAGGTGGCAAAAATGGTGCGGTGATTGGTGGCGCCTTGGGTGGAGCGGCGGGCGCAGCCGTCACCAACCATGGACGTAACCAAAACGGCGCCGTGCTCGGTGGAGCAGTTGGCGGCGCAGCAGGCGCCGCAGTGGGGCAATCGGTAGGGGGACGTTCTGGCGCGGTAGTGGGTGCAGGTTTGGGGGGTGCCGCAGGCACTGGCATTGCCCGCAACATGGGCGGCCGCGAACCACAGCGGTATGACACCCGGGGCCGCGGCCATGACGACTACGGTTACCGCACCAGCTACCGGGGCGACGACCGCTACCACGACCAATGGGAGCGCAAGCACCATCATCGCCACGGTCAGGGCCACGGCTATGCGCGCGGCCACGACCGGTATGAGGACTAAGCCTTGAGCGTCTGGCTGAAGAACGCCAAGGTGCGTTCCCACGCCAGCTTGGCAGCCACTGCGTCAAAACGGGGCGTGGTGTCGTTGTTGAAGCCGTGCTGGGTGCCCGCGTACTGGTGCGCTGTGTAACGCACGTTGGCTGCTTTGAGCGCTGCTTCGTAAGCGGGCCATGCGGCGTTGATGCGCTCATCCACCCCTGCAAAGTGAATCAGCAAAGGAGCTTTCACTTTGGCCGCATCCTCCGCTGCCGGGTGATTGCCATAAAAAGGCACGGCGGCTGACAAGGTGGGCAGCCGTACTGCCAATGCGTGGGCCACACCGCCGCCGTAGCAAAAACCTACCGTGCCCAATTTGCCGGTGGAATCCGGATGCGCTTGTAACCACTGGGCTGCGGCCACGAAGTATTCCGCCGTTTTCTTTTGGTCCAGAGTGGCAAACAAGGTGCGGGCCTTGTCTTCGTCACCAGGGTAGCCGCCCAGAGGGGCCAAGGCATCGGGTGCCAAGACCAGATACCCTTCCAACGCCAGACGACGGGCAATGTCTTCAATGTGCGGGTTCAAGCCCCGGTTTTCGTGCACCACCAAAATGGTGGGCAACTTGCCTTGTACCCCCGCAGGGCGCACCAGATATCCCTTGACGGTACCGTACCCGGCAGATGACGGAATTTCGACCGTAGCGGTGACGATGCGTTTATCGTCCTTGGGTATTTGTTGGGCCGAAGCAAAGTCCGGGCTCAGGGCAGCCAGCAAGCCGGCGGCTGTCAAACCCCCTACCGCGAACTTCTGGGCTTTTTCCAGAAAGCCCCGGCGATCCACGATGCCGTGCACATAGGCATCAAAAAGAATCAACAATTCCTGGTCGAAATCCTGGGCGGTTTTGCGCGGCATGGGAGCTCCCTAGAAAAAATCGCAGCGTAGCGAACTCCCATGACTGCTCTGGATCGTCAAGGACAAATCCCTACAACGGGCGCGCCTTTAGGCCGCTGCCGGCGCACCAGGCAGCGAGCCTAGCGGTACCTCACCACCCAAGGCCTCCATCAGGTCAGGAATCAACTGCGACAACTCACCGGTGGAAATGATCACGTCGGCGTCAAAGTTGTCGTCTTTGCCATCGCCTGCCGCTTTGGAAGACTCTTCAAACACGGTATCCAGGAACGTCACCTTCTTGAGTTGCAAGGCCTCGGTCAACACAAAAGACACGCGGTCGTTCCAGGTCATGGCCAGGCGTGTGGGCATCTTGCCCAGTGCAATGTGTTGGCTCACCTCTTCGGTATCCAAGGGGTGGCGGGTGTAGCGCACCACGGCTTTGGATTCGTCCGACGCCTTCAACTCGCACTCGCGGTCCACCGAAAAGTCTGTAGGTGATTCGCGGGTGGACAGCCACACCGCCATGGCGGCGGCTGGCGAAATCTGGGTATTCACCAGCTGCACCGCAAAACCGGGCACCGCTTTGACCAACGCTGTCATGACCTCATCGGCCTTGCTTTGGCTGCCGGCATCCAGTACCAGGCAACCCGCTTTGGGGTCTATCCACACCCCCACACTGCCTTGTTTGGTAAAAGCCATGGGCAACAAGGCCAGGCGGGCGTCATCACGCAGTTCGCGCACTTCTTTCTTGCCGGGTTTGCGACCGGTGCTTATTTCAATTTGTGCAACCTGTTCTTCGACTTTACGTTTGACCACGGAGCCGGGTACCGATTTCACTTCCATCATCAAGCGCAGCACCCATTGCCCACCCACCACTTCTACCAGGGGGCCATGCGCCTGGCCGCGGGGCTCGATCCAGCCGACGGATTTTTCCTGGCTGGCACCGCACTCCACAAAGCGGTCCGCCTGCAAGGCCTCATCCAGTTGGGCCTGCGTCACAGACCAGGGAGACACCAAGCGGTACACGATCACGTTTTTAAACACACAACACCTATCGATTTGTTAATCAGGCATTTTCACGCATCTTTACAAGCGGTTAGCGCATCAGCACACCGGCGTTACACGCGAGCGTGACACTTGTTTCCAACCTGTAGGCAATGTCTGTCACGGGTACTCACAAAGGAGATCACAATGAAACCCGCATTCAAAACCCTGATCGTTGCTGGCATGTTGGCGACTGCAGGCTTTTCCGTACTGGCGCAAAAACATGGCGCCGAAGACAGCGCACATGATGACCGACCCGGCATGCACCGCATGGACCCCGCCAAGATGGAAGCCATGCATGCCAAACGCAGCGCCGAACTCAAGGCCAAACTCAAGATTACGGCCGCACAAGAAGCCAGTTGGACAACTTTCAGCAACGCCATGAAACCGCCGGCACAGGCAAACAAGCCCGCCATCGACCGTGCTGAGTTGGCCAAGCTCCCCACGCCGGAACGGTTGGACAAAATGAAAGCCCTGCGTACAGAACACCTGGCAAGCCGCAATGCAGATATGGAGCAGCGCGACCAGGCGGTCAAAACCTTCTACAACACATTGACCGCCGAACAAAAAAAGGTGTTTGACGGTGAGTTTGCGAGCATGAAAGGCCACCACGGCGGCATGGCAAAACACTAAACCCTGAACAGTGCGCAAAGACTTGCGCGCTTGCTTGATCATGGTCAAGATGTCTGCGACCCCATCTCCGTAGACTGCACTTGACCATGACCACACCCGCTGCACCCACGTTTCAAATCCGCACTGTTGGCTTCATGCGCCCTTTGGTGTGGTTGGGCATGGGGTGGCGTGATATCCAGCATGCCGGCATTGCCAGCCTGACGCATGGCTTGGTGCTCACCTTCATCGGTGCAGCCATCGTGGCATTTGCACGGCACAAATTCTGGTTACTTGCGGGTGCCTTGTCCGGTTTTCTGGTGATTGCGCCGGTGCTTGCCACCAGCCTCTATGCCTTGAGCCGCGCCATAGAACGTGATGAACCCGCAGATTGGGATGTCATCACCCAAACTTGGTTGAACTGGCAAAACCAACGCATCAACCGCTGGGGCGAGGAATATTGGTGCATGGTGCGCTTCGGCCTGTTGCTGGCTGCGGCTGCTACCACTTGGGTGGTGACTTCTGCCGCTTTGATCACCTTGCTCGCACCGGCACCGGTTAATTCCCCTGCAGATTTTGTGCGCCTGGTCATCCTGGCGCGGGATGGATGGTTGTTTGAGCTCTGGCTCGCCCTAGGAGCCGTACTGGCAGCGCCCATGTTTGCCTCCAGCGTGGTAGCCATGCCCTTGCTGCTGGACCGCAAGGTGAATGTCAAAACTGCTGTACTCACGAGCTGGCAAGTGGTACTGGCCAATCCGGCAGTCATGGCCTGGTGGGCCGCCCTGATCATGGGCTTTACTTTCTTGGGTCTGGCTTCGTTGCTACTGGGATTGATAGCTGTCATTCCCATGCTCGGCCATGCCAGTTGGCACGCCTACCGGGACTTGATTGCCCCGGACTCGGATGATCACAAGGAGCATGACCACTCCACACAGCGGGCGGGAGTGCAGTAATGTTTGGTTATTCAGAAGAGCAGATTGCCGCGTTCGGCCTGAGCTTCGGCGTGGGAGCGTTCATGCTCTACATGCTTTTCATCATCGGGCAACTGGCATGGGAATCCAAGGCCGGCAAATTCGGCACTTTTGTGCTGTTTTTGGGCCTGGCATTCGGCATGGTCGGGTTTGCCGCCAAATACCTGATCCAGTGGTTTTTATCGGGTAGTGTCTAGCCGACCTCTTCAAGCCCCCAGTACCCTGTTTTTCCCCGCCCGCTTGGCCAGGTACATGGCCTGATCCGCACGGCGAATGGCATCTCCCGGTTGTTCTTCATCCGTGACCTGTGCCACGCCCGCACTGAAGGTAATCAATACTTTCTCAGTCCCCGAAAGGAAAAAGCGTTTGGTCAGCTCTCGCTGTAAACGGGTCATGGCTTCAATGCCTTTGTCCAAGGGGGTATCTGGCAAGAGAATCACAAATTCCTCACCACCATAGCGTGCCAAGGTGTCTTGCGGGCGCATGCACTCTTTGGCCACGGTGGCCAGATGGGCCAAAGCAATGTCTCCGGTGGCGTGCCCTAGCGTGTCATTGAGTTTTTTGAAATTGTCGATGTCCAGCAAGGCCACACTCAACACACTGGCATTGCGCCGCACGGTGGACACCTCGCGGTTCAAGGCTTCATCCAGGCCTTTGCGGTTCAAGGCACCAGTCAATGCATCATGGCGTGCCTGCAAACTCACGCGATCCAGCTCCTTGTGCAGCTTGGCGAGCTCCGCTTCTGTCTGCTTTGCACGCTCTTGCATGGCACCCAACTGTTCGCGGGACAGCTGGCTCTCTTGCGCCATATTCCGTGTTGTACCCACGACCTCTTTGAGCACCGGAGCAATATCCGCCAGACTTTTGGCTTGCTCAATCAACCGGGCACTTTCTTCCAGCTTGCTTTGAAACGTACCAGTGGACTGATTCATCTGTGCAAGCCGCTCAATAAACATGGCCAGCATGCGGCGCATTTCGTCTTGCGCTTCCAATGCTTTGTATTTCGCGTCCTTTTGTTTGAAGATCACATCGCTCAGCAAACGCTCCAGCTCATCCAGCCGGCGCAGACTCAGAGGTGGTGTGGAAACACTCATCAGCGCGTCCATCTGTCCTTTGAGCCACTGCTCATCCAAGCTCAGTTCACTGATGTTGGTGAACACCAGATGCAGTAGCTTGAGCAGGCCGTTGCGGATTTCAGCCTGATCTTCCGCTGCAAACGACAAGCGATGGCTGTAATTCACCAGCATGGTCTTCACCGTCAAGGCATCTGCATCCGGCTTGCGCAAAGCTTGTACCAACTGATGGGTCTGATCGACAAAACGCGCATCATCGTTGCCGAGTGCTGGCTGGGCGTATTCAATCAAACGCGCAATTTGGGCAAAAAACTCGTTCGTCAATGCAGATGCCTGGACTACCGATGCTTCGGGCACTGGCGCAGCTGCATGACTGACAACACTCTCTTCTGGTGCCACTACAGGCGCGAACGCGCCATATCCCACCAAGGCAGATTTCACGCCGTCCCAGCTCAAGCGATCGATTGCGTAGTCCAACAAACCTTTTTGTTTCTGTTGTCCAGGGGTTTTGAGCGGCAGGGACTGCGCCAAATCCCGCAAGAAGTCAGCAGGAAACGGCTGAATAGAAGGAATGCCCGCAATCTCGTTGTACACCGACTGGTAATTCGCTGGCGTAGGGACCAGCTTTCTCGCCGTCAATTGCTTCAAGGTTTCACGGGCAATCTCAAATGAACGTTTCTCAACCATGCTTGCTTCTCTTTCTGGAACGCACCCTGTTTTCAGCCAAAGAACATTGTCGGCTTATTTCATGGCAATAACGCAAAGTCCGGGAGCAGAGGAGCAAAAGCATCGCGTCACGTAGTCTGAGCATAACTCTGTGCATAAATTCAAGCACAACTCCAACTTATCCACAGATGAAGTTGAAAATGAAGACTTATCCCTGTTCGCGGTACAAAATGAAAGCGCAGTCACACACAAGAGTAGAAGAACTGTAACTTTATGATTTAAAACAATTTTTTTTGCTTATCCACAGAGGAAGGCAATCCTTATCTACTACTACTATCTTGAATTTAAAGAAATAAGACAATAGCAAGGAAAACTTTTTCCCCATTTTTCGCATACATGGAAATTTTGAAAAAATCTTGTGCACATCTGCAATTCAGGGAAGCAAAAACAGAAAATGCAGCCTGGTATCAAGTAAGATTTGCCACCTTCTGTTGAACCGCTGATCCATCGCTTCATGCCCGCTTCCTCTGCCGTGCACCCATCCCCTCAAACGCGAAGTACGTTTGAAATCAAAAGTGCACAACTGCCCATGGTTGCTTTGCTGGTGAAGTCGCCCGATTTTTCAAAACTCACGGAAGAACTCCACGCTGCTTTTGGTCCTGATGGAGAAAGCCCTGATTTTTTTGAACGCGATGCCGTAGTCTTGGACTTTTCCTTGATGCCAGCAGAAGAGCTTGCCCAAGATCTGGCACCTCTGTTGTCCGTGTTGAAGGCATGTCAGTTGATTCCTGTGGCATTCCGCCATGCAAGCAGCGCTTGGACTGAAGCTGCATTGGCAGCGGGCCTGGTTAAAGCAGAGGCAGAAATTCAGCGGAGCAAGTCGGCGCCCATTGCCCAGGTCTCTGCAGAACCCGTGATTCAGGAAGTGATTCGTGAAGTTCCCGGTCCTGGAACCATGGTCATCGACAAGCCTTTGCGATCAGGCCAGAAGGTCTACGCCAAAGGCTGTGACCTCGTGGTGTTGGCCATGGTCAACCAAGGTGCCGAAGTCGTGGCCGATGGCAATATCCATGTTTATGCTGCCTTGCGCGGTAAGGCGATGGCAGGAGCACGTGGCAATGTCAAAGCCCGTATTTTTGCTTTGTCATTGGAACCTGAATTGGTGTCCATCGCCGGGGTATACCGGACCAGTGAAAATCCATTCCCCAAGGATGTTCATGGCAAGACGGCGCAAATCCGTTTGAGCGATGATGGACAAGAAAAATTATTGATAGAAGCCCTCAAGGCTTGACACTTTTCACATCTTTTTGAAAGACCAGCTTCTCATGGCCAAGATCATTGTTGTTACGTCAGGCAAAGGCGGGGTTGGCAAAACGACCACCAGCGCCAGTTTTGCAACGGGGTTGGCATTACGTGGCCACAAGACGGCTGTGATTGACTTCGATGTGGGCTTGCGTAACCTGGACTTGATCATGGGTTGTGAACGCCGTGTGGTGTATGACCTGATCAATGTGATTCAAGGTGAAGCGAACCTGAATCAAGCGCTCATCAAAGACAAGCAGTGCGACAACCTCTACATTCTGGCCGCATCGCAAACCCGTGACAAAGATGCCCTGACCCAAGAAGGTGTGGAGCGTGTGTTGAACGATCTGTCTGCTTTGGAGTTTGAATACATCGTGTGTGACTCTCCGGCCGGTATCGAAACCGGTGCGCTGATGGCCATGCACTTTGCAGACGAGGCATTGGTGGTAACCAACCCGGAAGTGTCTTCAGTGCGGGATTCCGATCGCATTTTGGGCATGCTCTCCAGCAAAACCAAGCGCGCCATGGAAGGTGGAGCCCCCATCAAAGAGCATTTGCTGATTACCCGTTACAACCCGGCCCGCGTGGACCAAGGGCAGATGCTGTCGCTGGAAGACATTCAGGACATCTTGCGTATTCCTTTGATTGGAGTGATTCCCGAGAGCGAATCGGTGTTGCAGGCTTCCAACCAAGGCCTGCCTGCAGTGCATATGCAGGGCAGCGATGTCTCTGAGGCGTACAAGGACGTGATTGACCGTTTCTTGGGAGCAGAAAAGCCCATGCGTTTCACTGAAGCGCCCAAACAAGGCTTGTTCAAGCGCCTGTTCGGAGGAAAGTGAAACCATGTCGTTTCTTTCATTCCTGATCGGCGAGAAGAAAAAAACAGCCAGTGTTGCCAAAGAACGCCTGCAAATCATCCTGGCGCATGAGCGCAGTGGCCGCAATGCAGCAGAGCCTGACTATTTGCCCGATTTACAGCGAGATTTGGTTGCAGTTATCAGCAAATACATCAAGATCAATCCGGATGACATCAAGGTGAATCTGGAGCGTCAGGACAACCTGGAAGTACTGGAAGTCAAGATCGAACTTCCTGATGCACGCTAAGGTGTGAACGGAATCTGCAAGTGCACAGTGCCTTGCAGTCCGTTGGGATCAAAGGTCTTTTCAACGAAAGTGCCGCGTTGCCGGTCTATCTGAATCAAGCTGCTGGCACGTGTTCCGTAACCGGGTAATTGGATAAACACCGCGGACAGTTGGTGTTCCATAGCGGTGGGAATGCCCGTGCTGGGCAATTCATCTACATTTGCACGGGTGTCATCAGCAAGGATAGACCAATAGCTTTCCCAAGGGGTGTCAGGGTTCTGCCGAAGTTGTTGTAAACGATTTTTGCTTTTGATGAGCTTGGGCCAAGGCGTGTCAAAGCCAGCATTGGAGACCCCTGAAATGCCTGGCGGTATATGGATAGTGCGTCCGGTATGGCTTTCGAATCCGCACAATTTGCTGCCGTCGAATACCAATAAATTAAAGCCGTTGTAATCCCCCACCTGCTGACCCAGTTCTTCCAAGAAGTGTTCAGAACTGGCATCACTTTTCAGAAAATCCGTGACCAATTTTCCGCGGCTTTTGGTGTGTGCTTGAGCCACCTTTCCATTCCTGAAATTGGTAACAGCAGCGAGCCTGCCGCTGAGAGTGCACCCTAACCAACTTCCCTCGGCTTCCAAGTCTTTACCAGCATAAATATCGGTGTTTTGCCATACATGCAAAGGCAAGGCAGGGCGTTGGTAAAACTCGTCGCGGTTGCTCAGTAGCAGTAATTCACGGCTTGTAGGGTTCCAATCCCACACGATCATGCACATGGGGCACTCTCAAACCAAAGGCAGTGCAGTCCGGTCTATGACCCTGCGCAATACAAAGCTGGAGTGCACACCGGTAACACCCTCAATGCGGGTCAGCTTGTTGAGCAAAAGCGCTTGATAGTGGTCCATATCTTTGACGGCCACCTTGATCTGGTAATCCGCATCCTGGCCGGTAATGAGCAGGCATTCCAGCACTTCGGGCAAGATGCCTACGCTGGCTTCAAAATTGGCAAACCGCTCCGGGGTGTGGCGGTCCATGGAAATATGGACCAGCGCAATCAAAGAAAGTCCGAGTTTTTTGGCATCCAGCATGGCCCGGTAGCCTGTAATCAAACCGGACTCTTCAAGCGCACGTACCCTGCGCAAACAGGGAGACGGCGACAAACCAATCCGGTCTGCCAAGTCTTGGTTGGCAATACGCCCATCCACCTGCAGGATTTCGAGAATTTGCTGATCAAACTTGTCTATGTTCATAAAATTCCAATAAATATTTATTTGTTGGAATAATATTCCATAAATACCGCTTTAGATCGCAATTAGGCAATGAACTGCCGACAGTCCTTGCGTACACTTCTTGGCAGACGCTGAACCACAGCAAGTACCTGTCCAAATCTCACAAGGAACTGGATGTTCAAAGCCTTACCGAGGCTGGATGCAAAAACGCCCCGTTGACGAATGCCGTCACGGGGCGTTTTTGTTGCGCGCTACCATGCTGCAATGACCGATACCCAACGATTTGATGCGGTGCTTGAGGCACTTTTGTCCGGGCAGCGCATCGCCGCCATGGCCACAGTGGATGAAGAGGGCATGCCACACGCGTCCATGGTGCCTTTTGCGATAGACCCTGTGCGTGGAACACTGCTGATTCACATCAGCGGCATGTCACCGCACTTTGCGTATTTGCATAACAAGCCACATGCCAGTCTGTTAGTTGCAAAAGCAGAAACAGCGGGAGCAGAAGTGCATGCTTTGCCAAGAATGTCTGTCCAAGGCACAGCGTCATTTGTGTCCAGAGACCAAAGCGGCTACGCCAATGCCCGCGAAGCTTACCTCCGCCGGTTCCCGGAGGTGGCTTTCATGACAGATTTGCCAGACTTCTCTTTTGTAGAAATCAGTCCGGTAGCCGGCAGAGTGATTGCCGGGTTTGGGGCGGCAAAAAAACTGGATCAGGCACGCATTGTTGCCGCTTTGCAAAAAGCTTAGTTGCCTTCTACAAACGCCACCATCAGCTTGGCAAATTCTGGGCCTTCGTGGCCGTGTTGCAGGCTTTCCATGCTGGAAGCGTAGTGTTCATCTCCCAGCAGTGCACGTCGCTTGTCGAGCAAATAGGCACTGTAGTCCTCTACAAATTCGGGGTGCGGTTGAATGCATAGCACTTCTTTGCCTTTGGAGTACGCTGCAATCGGGCAATGGTCGCTGCTTGCGAGTAAGCGTGCGCCTTCAGGAAGTTCCAACACCTGGTCCTGATGGCTGGCGAGAAGTGCAAAACCATCACGCGCAGGCTCCACCAAGTCACCGGCATGCCATTGGTACTGGTGACGTCCGGTCACCCAGCCTTTGGGCGCCCTGCCCACCTTGGCACCCAGACACAAGGCAATCAGCTGATGGCCAAAGCACACGCCCAACAATTTGATATCGGTGGCAAGCAGCGCTGTCACGCGTCGGCGCAGCTCTACCACCCAGGGTTCATCAGAAAACGAATCTGCTTTGCTACCCGTCAAAAGCACTGCATCGTAGTCTGCGAACGAAGACGGATACTCCCCATGTGGGGTGCTGAACCGGTCCATGGTCCAGTGCTCTGCGCCGGCTTCCCGCAAAACTTTTGCCAGCATGGCGCCGTAACTTCCGTAGACCGGAATCAGGGCTTCATCAATGGTGTCGTTGTCCAGAATGCAAAGTTTCATGGCTTGAAATAGTTCCAGTTTTAGGCAGAAAACCACACACGATCGAGTTCACGGAGCGTGCGAAGTTCCATTTTTAGCGCTCCATGCTACATTAGCGAGTTGCCGAAAAGCGATTGGCAGTGTGAATGCGTGACGCAAAAACACGATTCTTCCGGCCGGAGAATTTCCCGATCCGCCCCGATTCGGCTTCTACAGCGACTCCCACCATGGACCCGCAAGCGCCCTTCAAGGAGCGTTTGGCTCATTGCTGTGGTGTGTGCGTTTGTATTTTTAATGTTTCAGAACCAAAATTAGATTGACGTTTTGCATCCCATCTTCATCGGCAAGCACTGCATTGCCGGTTGCAGCCCGAATCTGCCCGCTGAGCGGATCTGGCAAGGTATGTACCAGTGGGGTACGGCGGTTCTACAACGATTTTTCAACACCTGATGCGCACGCTGACCTTGCAAGCGCACAAGGTATCTACCGGATACAGGCCCTCACCGGCTCCCGGTAACTTATACGTTCAGAGGAAGTTTTATGGCTAAAGAAGACCTGATTGAAATGATGGGTGTGGTGAACGAAGTGTTGCCTGACACCCGTTTCCGCGTGACCCTGGATAACGGTCACCAGTTGATCGCCTACTCCGCAGGCAAGATGCGCAAGAACCACATCCGTATTCTGGCGGGCGACCGTGTGTCCCTGGAGCTCTCGCCTTACGACCTGAGCAAAGGCCGTATCAACTTCCGCCACATCGAAGGACGTGGCCCGATGACACCACGTCGTTGATGTGAATAGGTGTGCATTGGCGCATCGGGTTCGCCAATGCACAACCGGACGCAAGGTTCCGGTTGTATTTGCTATCAAATAGATAGCTGATCGCGCACACTCACCGTGCGCTAGAGCCCGATTTGACTCAAAGCTTGAACACCGCCACCACCTGCACCAGGTCGTTGGCTTGGCCCTTCAAGCTGCTGGCCGCCGCTGCCATCTCCTCCACCAAAGCCGCGTTCTGCTGCGTGGTCTGGTCCATGGAAGTAACGGCTTCTCCCACTTGAGAGACCCCAGCACTTTGCTCTGAGCTGGCGGCACTGATTTCTCCCATGATGTCGGTGACTCTGCGGATGCTGCTGACCACTTCGGTCATGGTTTCACCGGCTTTGTCGACCAAGCTACTACCTTGCTCCACCCGCTCTACGCTGGCGTTGATCAGGGTTTTGATTTCTTTGGCGGCTTCGGCACTGCGTCCGGCCAAGCTACGGACTTCGGAGGCGACGACGGCAAAGCCTCGTCCCTGTTCACCCGCCCGTGCGGCTTCTACCGCTGCATTCAGGGCCAGGATGTTGGTTTGGAAGGCGATGCCGTCAATGACGCTGATGATGTCAGCAATCTTGCGGCTGCTCTCGTTGATGCCTTTCATGGTCTCCACCACCTGACTCACCACTTCTCCGCCTTGAATCGCCACGGTAGACGCATTCATGGCGAGTTGGTTGGCTTGGCGGGCGGAGTCGGCGTTTTGTTTGACGGTGGAGCCGAGTTCTTCCATGCTCGCTGCGGTTTCTTCCAGGGCGCTGGCTTGCTGCTCGGTGCGGGCCGAGAGGTCGTTGTTACCTTGGGCGATTTCGGCGCTGGCGGTGGCGACGCCTTCGGAGCCTTCACGTACCTGGGCGACTACGTTCGCCAGGTTGTGTTGCATCCGTTGCAATGCCGCCAGCAATTGACCCGTTTCATTGCTCGAATCCACAGTAATGATTTTGGACAAATCCCCATCTGCAATGCCATCGGCGAGATCAATCACGGTGGCAATCGGCCGGGTGACTGATCGTGTAACCCACAAAGTGGCCCCCGCTGCTGCCATGGCCCCGACGACCAGTGCCAACAGCATGGAGGTGCGGGCGGTTTGAAAGCTGCTGTCGGTTTGGGCGCTTGCCGATGTGGCACCTGTCCGGTTGTATTCGGCGATCTTTTTCACAGTGGCATCCAGCGAATCGAACAGGGTTTTGGCATCGCCTTCCAGCAGCTTGCGCGCGGGGAATTTTTCGCGCTTGGTGGACATGTCTACCAGCTGCGCATGCAGTGCCTGGTAGGCTTTCCAATCCGTTTCCAAGCGCGAAAACAGGGTTTGCTCTTCGGCTTCGTTGACCAGCTTTCCATAGTCCTGCCGGATGGCTTCAATACCGAGTACGGCTTGGGTTGCGAGTTTGCCGATGCGCTCCATGGCCGTTTCATCGGTATTGAGAATGTGCTGGCTTTCCAAGGCGCGCAAATCCGCAAGACCCGCACGCAGATCGCCGATCAGCCCCACACTCGGGAGCCAATTGCTGGTGATTGCGATGGTGTCATTGCGCATGGCCTGCATTTGCGTCAGCGCGAGAACAACCACGGCCACCAGCAAGGCGGTCAGTCCGCCCATGACGGCGGTCAAACGGGTGGATATCTTGATATTTTTGAAATTCATGGCCTGTCTCCTTATGGTTGTACTGGGGCCGATCACAACGACAAAAAAGGCCCATCGCTACGGCATAACCGCGGCAATGGGCCTGTGAGCCTCTCGGAAAGACGCGCTCAGTGGGAGTCGCGCGGCACTGCAGCGCCGCTTCCACCCACCAAAAAGTCCAAGTCCGCGCCCAAGTGGGCCTGTTGCACGGTCTCTACATACAACTTGTACCAACCGCGCTTGGGCTTCTCGGGTGCTTGCCACGCGGCCAAACGGCGCGCCAGTTCTTCGTCCGACACTTCCAGGTGCAGCTTGCGCTCCGGTACATTGAGTTCAATGATGTCGCCGTTTTGCACCACGGCCAAGGGGCCGCCAGCGGCGGCTTCGGGCGAGGTGTGCAATACGGTCGTGCCATAGGCCGTGCCGCTCATGCGTGCGTCCGAAATGCGTACCATGTCGGTAATGCCCTTCTTGAGCACTTTGGGTGGCAGGGGCATGTTGCCCACTTCTGCCATGCCGGGGTAGCCGCGCGGGCCGCAGTTCTTGAGCACCATGACGCTGTTTTCGTCGATGTCCAAGTCTGGGTCGTCGATACGTGCGTGGAAGTCTTCAATCGACTCGAACACCACGGCCGGGCCACGGTGGTGCAGCAGGTGTTTGGACGCCGCCGAGGGTTTGATCACCGCACCGTTAGGGGCTAGGTTGCCACGCACCACCGCAATACCTGCGGCGGGCATGAAAGGCTCGTCCACCGTCTTGATGACTTCGCGGTTGTAGCAAGGCGCGTTTTCCACGTTCTGGCGGATGGTCTTGCCGTTCACCGTCAGTGCGTCGCCGTGCAACATTGGCAGGATTTCGCGCATGACCGCAGGTAGGCCGCCGGCGTAGCAGAAGTCTTCCATCAGGTACTTGCCGGAGGGTTGCAGGTTCAGGATGTTGTTCACTTCCGAGCCCAGCTTGTCGAAGTCTTCCAGCTTCAACTCCACGCCGATGCGGCCGGCAATCGCCAGCAAGTGGATCACCGCGTTGGTGGAGCCGCCAATGGCCGCGTTGGTACGGATGGCATTCTCAAACGCTTGACGGGTCAGGATCTGGGACATCTTGATGTCCTGCTTGACCATTTCCACAATGCGGCGGCCGGTCAGTTGGGCCAAGCGTTTGCGGCGGGTGTCCGCAGCCGGGATGGCAGCGTTCTCCGGCAGAGCCATACCCAAGGCTTCGACCATGCTGGCCATGGTGGAGGCGGTGCCCATGGTCATGCAGGTGCCACTGGAGCGGTGCATATCGCTCTCGCAGGACGAGAACTCTTCCATGGTCATTTCGCCCGCCCGCACCATTTCAGACATTTGCCACACGCCAGTGCCGGAGCCCACATCTTTGCCACGGAACTTGCCGTTGAGCATGGGGCCGCCGGACAAACCGATGGTGGGCAAGTCGCAGCTGGCGGCACCCATCATCAATGATGGTGTCGTCTTGTCGCAGCCCATGAGCAGCACTACGCCGTCAATCGGGTTGCCGCGGATGCTTTCTTCCACATCCATCGATGCCAGGTTGCGGAACAACATGGCGGTAGGGCGCAGCTGGGTTTCGCCTAAGGACATGACGGGGAATTCGAGTGGGAAGCCACCGGCCTCGTACACACCACGCTTCACAAACTCGGCCAGCTCACGGAAATGGCCATTGCAGGGCGTCAATTCGCTCCAGGTGTTGCAGATGCCGATGATGGGGCGGCCATCGAGCAGGTCGTGCGGATAGCCCTGGTTTTTGAGCCAGCTGCGGTGCACAAAACCATCGCGGTCCTGGCGGCCGAACCAGGCGTGGCTGCGGCGGAATGGGGGCTTTTCGGAACTCATGGGTTTGCCTCTTTATTCGTGGAGGCGACGCCTCCGGTTCTTGACAGCAGGCATGGTACCAATGCACAGTGATAATAGAAAATGAATTTCGAGACAATTCATATATATAAATTGCAATCAAATTTGAGAAAAAACCATGTCTGAGCCCAAAAAACTCGCCCAATACCCCAGCCTGCAGGGCAAAAATGTATTCATCACCGGTGGTGGCACCGGCATTGGTGCGGCCATCGTGACCGCGTTTGCCGAGCAAGGCGCCCGGGTGGCCTTTGTGGATGTGGCAGAGGCGGAAAGCCGGCAACTGGCAGAGAGCTTGAGCGCCCGCACGCAGGCGCAAATTTGGTGGCGCACCTGTGATGTGCGCGACATCGCGGCCTTGCAGCTGGCTGCTACCGAGGCGGCCGCGGCTTTGGGCGATTTCTCGGTGCTTGTGAACAACGTAGCCCGCGACGACCGCCACACCCTGGAGTCGGTGACGCCCGAGTACTGGGATGAACGCATGGCGGTTAACCAGCGGCCGGCCTTTTTTGCCATTCAGGCCGTTGTGCCCGGCATGAAACGTTTGGGTGGCGGGTCTGTGATCAACCTGGGGTCTACCGGCTGGCAAACCAAGGGCAGCGGTTACCCCTGCTATGCGGTGGCCAAGTCCTCAGTCAATGGTTTGACCCGGGGCCTGGCGGATACGTTGGGCGCAGACCGCATCCGCATCAACACCGTGTCTCCCGGCTGGGTGATGACAGAGCGCCAGATCAAAATGTGGCTCAACGCCGAGGGCGAGGCCGATATCCAGCGCAACCAGTGCCTGCCTGACAAGTTGCAACCCTCGGACGTGGCGCGCATGGTGCTGTTTTTGGCGTCGGACGACGGCGCCATGTGCACGGCGCAAGAGTTCAAGGTGGATGCGGGCTGGAACTGACCCGCATCCATTGACTTAGCCTGCGGGGGCGGGGTCCACGCTGAAGGCTTTGCCGTACACCGTCATGGCAGAGGCTTTCAGGGCCCGCAACACCACTTCACCGGCCGGCGACAGCAAACGGTCCCGGCGGGTGATGAAGCCGAAGGGCTCCATTTCGCAGGGCATGGCCACAGGCAGGATGGACATCAAGCCGTGGTTGGCGTAGTAGCGGGCTACGTCCACGGCCATCACGCTCACCATGTCGCTTTGCTGCATCATTTTGCTGATGAACAACAACGCACTGGTCTCCACGCTGTTGGAGGGCTGCTCCAGGCCCAATTCCTGAATCATCAAATCAAACCGGTGGCGCAGCATGCTGCCGGCGGGCGGCACGATCCAGCCGTACTTGAACACGTCTTCCAAGGTGGGCTTGATGGCCGTCAGCAACGGGTGGCCCGGGCGTGCGACGGCGCAAATGGGTTCTTCTGCCACCATTTCGTAGCGCAATGCGGCCTTGTCGTGCTCGGGTGAGAGGCGACCCACCAGAATGTCCAGGGTGCCGCGGTTGAGTTTTTCGATCAGTACGTTGCTGGGCTCAATCTGGATGGTGATTTGCAGATTGGGGTGCGCCTGCTTGACGGCGGCCACGGTGGGCGGCAACAAAGCCAGGCCCGGCGCGGTGATGGAGCCGAGATTCACCTGGCCGAACTGCCCGTTCTTGGCGGCTTGCAGCTCTTCATGGGCTTGGTTGAGGCTGGCCAGTGCGGCGCGCGCATGGCGGATCATGGTGTCGCCGTACCAGGTGGGGCGCATGCCGCGTGGCAGGCGCTCAAACAGGGAGACGCCCAGCACGTCCTCCAGGTCCTTGAGCAGTTTGGAGGCAGCGGGCTGCGTCATGTTCAGCACTTGTGCTGCCCGGTGGATATTGCCCTCCTCGGACAATGCGACCAATAGCAAAAGCTGTCTGGTTTTGAGCCTTGCACGCAGGAACCAATGGGTGTAATTCGTCATATAGGGTTAGCACCAATCCTGAAATACATATCGAATAAGGCTCAAACTATATTAGAAATAAATCAATCCCGTCCTTATCATTCGCCGCCTGAGCCAGTTTGGCAAGGACGTATCTGACAGAAGCAATTAAACACAGGAGACATTCCATGACAGCACGTAGAACCACCCTCAAGGTACTTGCAGCAAGCCTGGCACTGGGCTTGGCATTCGGCACCACCGTTGCTAATGCACAAGACAAAGGCCTGGTCGGCGTAGCCATGCCTACCAAGAGCTCTACCCGTTGGATCGCTGACGGCAATAGCATGGTCAGCGCATTGGCTGCCAAAGGCTACAAGGCCGATCTGCAATACGCGGAAGACGATATCCCCAATCAGTTGGCCCAGATCGAAAACATGATCACCAAAGGCGCCAAGGTGCTGGTGATTGCCGCTATCGATGGCACCACCCTGACCAACGTGCTGCAAAAAGCCGCAGACAAGGGCATCAAGGTCATCTCCTATGACCGCCTGATCGTGGGCTCCAAGAACGTGGACTACTACGCCACCTTCGACAACTTCCAAGTGGGTGTGTTGCAAGCCCAATCCCTGGAAAAAGCACTGGGCCTGAAAGAAGGCAAGGGTCCGTTCAACATCGAATTGTTCGGTGGCTCTGCGGATGACAACAACGCCTTCTTCTTCTACGACGGCGCCATGTCCGTGTTGGACCCCTACATCAAGTCCGGCAAGCTGGTGGTCCGCTCCAAGCAGACTGGCATGCAAAAAGTGGCAACCCTGCGTTGGGACGGCCAAGTGGCCCAAGCCCGTATGGAAAACCTCTTGAGCGCCTACTACGGCAAGGACAAAGTGCACGCCGTACTGTCTCCCTATGACGGCCTGTCCATCGGCATCATTTCCGCCCTCAAGGGTGTGGGTTACGGCACTGCCGCACAACCCATGCCTTTCGTGAGCGGCCAGGATGCGGAAGTCCCTTCTGTGAAGTCCATCATCCGCAAGGAACAGTACTCCACCATCTTCAAAGACACCCGCGAACTCGC
Source organism: Rhodoferax bucti (assembly GCF_005876985.1). Taxonomy (GTDB): domain Bacteria; phylum Pseudomonadota; class Gammaproteobacteria; order Burkholderiales; family Burkholderiaceae_C; genus Allorhodoferax; species Allorhodoferax bucti. Next base: position 761,210 of record NZ_VAHD01000001.1, on the reverse strand, counting down.
CAAAGTGGCCGCCGGCATGGTGGACGCTGTGATCAGCGGCAAGCAGCCTGAAATCAACGACACCAAGACCTACAACAACAAGGTCAAGGTGGTGCCCTCTTACCTGTTGAAGCCCGTGGCAGTTGATCTGTCCAACTACAAGCAAGTGCTGGTGGGTAGCGGCTACATCAAAGAAGAGCAACTGAAGTAATCTTTAGCGGCGATACAGAGGCCCTGTGCCCCACAGCACAGGGCTTTTTACATTCTTCCGGTTCAAGAGAACGATCGTTGAGGCACCATGGCTGAACCCATCCTAGAAATGCGCGGCATGCGCAAAACGTTCCACGGTGTGACTGCCTTGAGCAATGTGAACCTCACAGTGCAACAAGGCCAGATCCACGCGGTAGTCGGCGAAAACGGCGCCGGCAAATCCACCCTGATGAAAGTGTTGAGCGGCGTCTACCCCCACGGGGACTACGAGGGCACCATCCGCTACCAGGGCGAGGAGTGTCGCTTTCGCGGCATTCATGACAGTGAAGAAAAAGGCATCATCATCATCCACCAGGAGCTGGCACTGGTGCCGCTGCTGTCGATTACCGAGAACATTTTTCTCGGCAACGAGCAAGCCAAGGGTGGTGTGATTGACTGGAACGCTTCCTACGTCAAAACCCAGGCCCTGCTGACCAAGGTGGGCCTGAAAGAGTCTCCCAACGCGCTCATTACCAACCTCGGTGTGGGCAAGCAGCAGCTGATTGAAATTGCCAAAGCCCTCTCCAAAGAGGTGAAGCTGCTCATCCTGGATGAGCCTACTGCCAGTTTGAATGAGACGGACAGCGATGCGTTGCTGGAGTTGCTGCTGGAGCTCAAGCGGCAAGGCATCTCCTGCATTCTGATTTCGCACAAGCTCAATGAGATTTCCAAGGTTGCCGATGCCATTACCGTGCTGCGCGATGGGGCCACCGTGGCCACCCTCGACTGCAAAGCAGAGCCGGTGAGCGAAGACCTGATCATCCGCCACATGGTGGGCCGCGAAATGGCGGACCGCTATCCCAAGCGCACCCCCCACATCGGTGAGACGGTGTTTGAGGTGCGCGACTGGGTGGTGCACCATGCGATTCACCCCGAGCGCAAAGTCATCAAGGGCGTGAACCTGCACGTCAAGCGTGGTGAGATCGTGGGTATTGCCGGTCTCATGGGCGCAGGCCGCACCGAGTTGGCCATGAGCATTTTTGGCCGCACTTATGGCCAGAACATCAGCGGCAAAGTGCTGGTGCACGGCAAAGAGGTGGATACCAGCACGGTGCAAAAAGCCATTGACCATGGCATTGCCTATGTCACCGAAGACCGCAAAGGCTACGGGCTGGTGCTGGATGAAACCATCGCCTGGAACACCACGCTCGCCAATCTGTCTGCCGTGTCGCGCAACACGGTGGTGGACGAGGGCAAAGAGTTCGGCGTGGCCCAGGACTTCCGCAAAAAGCTCAACATTCGCAGCCCCAATGTGTTTGCCCGCACCGTCAATCTATCCGGCGGTAATCAGCAAAAAGTGGTGCTGAGTAAATGGCTGTTTTCCGAGCCGGAGGTGCTCATTCTGGATGAGCCGACCCGCGGTATCGACGTGGGCGCCAAATATGAGATTTACACCATCATCGCGCAGCTCGCCGCCGAGGGGAAATGCGTGCTGATGATCTCCAGCGAGATGCCCGAGTTGCTAGGCATGTGCGACCGGATCTGTGTATTGAATGAAGGTGCTTTTGTGGCGGAGTTTCCGGCTGCAGAAGCGACACAAGAAAAAATTATGCGTTCTATCGTGACGTCAGGAGTGAACTGAAATGGCAAGCACAACCCCGGAAACAAACGCCCCCGCCACCGGCGGCGGCATGGCTTTTTTGAAGAGCAACCTGCGCGAATACGGCCTGCTGATTTCACTGGTCATCATCATGGTGTTCTTCCAGGTCCAAACAGACGGCACCCTGTTTCAACCCCTGAACCTGACCAACCTGATTCTGCAGAACAGCTACATCATCGTCATGGCGCTGGGCATGTTGCTGGTCATCGTAGCGGGTCACATCGACTTGTCGGTCGGCTCGGTGTGCGGCTTTATCGGAGCCGTGGCCGCGGTGCTGATGGTGAACTACAACTGGCACTATGTCCCAGCCACCATCGTTTGCCTGATTTTAGGTGGCGTCATTGGTGCGGCCCAAGGCTATTGGGTCGCGTTCTACAAAATCCCGTCGTTCATCGTCACCCTGGCCGGCATGCTGGTCTTCAAGGGCTTAGCACTGGCCGTGCTGGAAGGTGCTTCGGTGGGCCCGTTCCCGCCCGAGTTCCAGTTGCTGAGCACCGGCTTCATTCCAGACCCGTTTGCGGGTGAAACCTTGCGGGTGGCCTCTCTGGTCATCGGTTTGCTGACTGCCTTGGCCATGCTGATTGCCAAGGTGCGTGGCCGCGCTGCTCGTGCCTCCCATGGCATGGACAACGAGCCGGTACTGTTCTTCGCGATTGCCAACATCATCTTCATCGGCATGATTGCGGCCTTCAGCTACCAGTTGGCCTCGTACAAAGGCCTGCCCAATGTGCTGGTCGTCATGTTGCTGTTGATGTTGGCTTACGACTTTGTTGCCTCCCGTACCACCATCGGCCGCCGCATTTACGCACTGGGCGGTAACGAGAAGGCCGCAAAACTGTCTGGGATTCGCACCGAGCGCCTTACCTTCTACACCTTCATCAACATGGGTGTGTTGGCCGCACTGGCCGGGCTCATCTTTGCTGCCCGCCTGAACACTGCCACTCCCAAAGCGGGTCTGGGCTTTGAGCTGGACGTGATTGCCGCTTGTTTCATCGGTGGCGCATCCGCTTCCGGTGGTGTGGGCAAGGTGCTGGGCGCGGTGATCGGCGCTTTCATCATGGGCGTCATGAACAACGGCATGTCCATCATGGGCATCGGCATTGATTATCAGCAGGTTATCAAAGGCCTGGTCTTGTTGGCCGCCGTCTGCTTCGACGTCTACAACAAAAACAAATAAGGACCCGCTATGTACTCCGCAGCCAATGCCCGCTACAAGGGCGTGTTTCCTGTCGTCCCTACGACCTTCAACGAGGCCGGTGAGCTGGACCTGGAAAGCCAGAAACGCTGTGTCGATTTCATGATCGACGCGGGCTCCACCGGCTTGTGCATCCTGGCCAACTTCTCCGAGCAGTTTGTGCTCGCCGATGCCGAGCGCGAAGTGCTCACCAAAACCATCCTCGCGCATGTGAATGGCCGGGTGCCGGTCATCGTGACCACTACGCACTTCAGCACCCAGGTCACCATTGCGCGCAGCCTGCAGGCGCAGCAGCTGGGTGCCTCCATGGTCATGGTCATGCCGCCGTACCACGGTGCCACCATCCGGGTGCCCGAAGGTCAGATTTACGACTACTTCGCCCGCCTGTCAGACGCGATTGATATTCCCATCATGATCCAGGACGCCCCGGTCAGCGGCACACCGCTGTCGGTGCCCTTCCTGGCCCGCATGGCGCAGGAAATCAAGCAGGTGTCGTACTTCAAGATCGAAACTGCCGGTGCCGCCTCCAAGCTGCGCGAGCTCATCCGCGTGGGGGGTGCCGCTATTGAAGGCCCCTGGGATGGTGAAGAAGCCATCACCCTCATGCCCGACCTGGACGCCGGCGCCACCGGCGCCATGACCGGCGGTGCCTACCCCGACGGCATCCGCAAAATTGTGGACGCTTATGCCGCCGGCCGCCGTGACGAAGCGGCGGCGCACTACCAGCAGTGGCTGCCCCTCATCAATTACGAGAACCGCCAGGGCGGCATACTGACTGCCAAGGCCCTGATGAAAGAAGGGGGTGTGATCGCTTGCGAAGCCGGCCGCCACCCCTTCCCCGCCATGCACCCCGACACCCGCGCCGGTCTGATCGACACGGCCCAGCGTCTGGACCCCATGGTGTTGCGCTGGGGCCGGTAAACCCACTCACCACCCACCAAGGACACCGCCGCCATGTCAGAAAACACCGTCTTCCAACTCCTGGGTCGCCGTTTGCGACTGGCCGTGATCGGCGGGGGGCCTGGCTCTTTCATCGGTGCCATGCACCGCCAGGCCGCGCGGCTGGATGACCGGTATGAGCTGGTGGCAGCGGCCCTGTCGTCGGACCCCGAGCGGTCCAAGGCCGGTGGCCAAAGCATTGGCGTGCCGGCGGACCGCTGCTACGCCGATGGCGCGGCCCTGATCGAAGCCGAAGCCTCGCGCGCCGATGGTGCCGAGGTCGTGGCCATCATGACGCCCAACGACAGCCACTTCCGCTTCTCCATGCTGGCGCTGGAGCACGGCATGGACGTCGTCTGCGACAAGCCCATGACCAACACGCTGGAAGAAGCCGAGGCACTGCATGCGAAGGTGCAGAGCAGCGGTCGTGTGTTTTGCCTGACCCACAACTACACCGGCTACCCCATGGTGCGCCAGGCCAAGGCCATGGTGATGGAAGGGCTGCTGGGCGACATTCGTCTGGTGCAGGTGGAATACGTGCAAGGCGGTCGCGCCAAAGGCGGCCCCGGCCGCAAGGCCTGGAAAGAAGACCCGGCCCGTGGCGGTCCCTCGCTGGTGATGGGTGACATCGGCACCCACGCCCACAACCTGCTGCGCTTTATCACCGGGCTGGAAGTGGCCGAGGTGGCCGCCGATGTGGGCACCATCGTGCCCGACCGCATCACCCACGACTACGCCGGCGCCATGCTGCGCATGAGTAATGGCGCACGCGGCAGCTTTTGGGTCACGCAGGCGGCAGCCGGTGTGGAAAACGGCTTGCGCATCCGCGTGAGCGGCTCGCTGGGCAGTGTGGAGTGGCACCAGGAGCACCCGCAGGTGCTGCACTTCAAACCGCTGGATGCACCCGCCCAAGTGCGTACGCCCAATGGCCCTGGCACCCTGCCCTTGGCAGCCCGCGCCTCGCGCATCGTGGCGGGCCACCCCGAGGGTTTTCACGAAGCCTTTGCCAACCTGTACACCAATGCGGCAGACACCATCGCTGCGCAGCGCAGCGGCAACACGCCGGACCCGCTGAACCAGTTTTTCCCGAATGCCTCCGATGGCCTGCAAGGCATCCGCTTTGTGGCCGCCGCTATTCGCTCCAGCCACCAGAACGGTGCCTGGACCGCCGTTTAACCCACTTCATCCCGCTATGACCACCCAACACAACAATCTGATTAATGGCGAATGGCTAGCCGGCACCGGCTACTCGGCCAACCTCAACCCCTCCAACCTTGCAGACGTGATCGGCGAATACGCCCAAGCCGATGTCGCCCAGCTCAACGCCGCGGTAGCCGCTGCCCAAAAGGCCTTCCCGGCTTGGTCTACAGGTGGCATCCAGGCCCGCGCCGACGCGCTCGACAAAATCGGCAATGAAATCCTAACTCGCAAAGAAGAGCTGGGCACCCTGCTCTCCCGCGAAGAGGGAAAGACACGCGCCGAAGGCATTGGCGAAGCTGCCCGTGCCGGCAACATCTTCAAGTTTTTCGCGGGCGAATGCCTGCGTCTGGCCGGTGAAACATTGCCCTCTGTGCGCCCCGGCATCGGGGTGGAGGTGACCCGCGAGCCTTTGGGTGTGATCGGCCTGATCACCCCCTGGAACTTCCCCATCGCCATCCCCGCCTGGAAGATCGCCCCTGCTTTGGCCTATGGCAACTGCGTGGTCTTGAAGCCTGCAGATTTGGTGCCCGGCTGTGCTTGGGCGCTGGCCGACATCATCCACCGCAGCGGCATTCCTGCAGGTGTGTTCAACCTCGTCATGGGCTCGGGCCGCGTGATTGGTGACGCCTTGGTCAACCACCCCGGCATCACCGCCGTGAGCTTCACCGGCTCGGTAGGCGTGGGCCAGCGCATCGCCGCCGCTTGTGCCGGTCATATGAAAAAAGTGCAGCTGGAAATGGGTGGCAAGAACCCGCAAGTCGTGCTGGACGATGCCGACCTGAATGTGGCGGTCGAACTCAGCGTGCAAAGCGCCTTCTACTCCACCGGCCAGCGCTGCACCGCGTCCAGCCGCCTGATCGTGACGGACAAGATTTACCCCGCCTTCATCGAAGCCATGCAAAAACGCATGGCCGCCATCAAGGTAGGTGATGCGATGGCTGCGGGCATTGACATCGGCCCGGTGGCTTCCCAGGCCCAGCTGGAGCAGGACTTGTCGTATGTGGAAATCGGCAAGCTTGAGGGCGCCACGCTGCTCACCGGTGGTGAACGCCTGACGCGCGACACCGAGGGCTTTTACATGGCACCGGCCCTGCTGGTGGACAGCACCCCGTCCATGCGCATCAACCGCGAAGAAATCTTCGGTCCGGTGGCCAGCGTGATCCGTGTGAAGGACTACGAAGAAGCCTTGGCCACCGCCAACGACACGCCTTTTGGTCTCTCGGCCGGCATTGCCACCACCAGCCTCAAGTACGCCACCCACTTCAAGCGCCACAGCCAAGCCGGCATGGTGATGGTGAACCTGCCCACGGCGGGCGTGGACTACCACGTGCCCTTTGGCGGGCGCAAAGGCAGTAGCTATGGCTCGCGCGAGCAGGGCAAGTACGCGGCTGAGTTCTTCACTACGGTGAAGACGGCTTACACCCTGGCATAAACCGGTAAGGCCCTCACCATGCGCACCCTCCGACGGATCTTTTTAAGCAGTTTGTTGTTGGTGTCCATGCCCTGGGCCCATGCACAAAGCAGCAAGGGCGGCGTGGGCATCCTGATGCCTACCGTCACTTCCCAGCGCTGGGTGGTGGACGGTCTGGCCATGGTGCGCGCCATGGACAAGCTGGGCTACCGCCCCGACCTCAAGTACGCCAACGACGATGTGGCCACGCAAGTGGCCCAGACAGAGGAAATGCTCAAGGCGGCTGACATGAAAGTGCTGGTCATCGGTGCCATTGATGGCACCAAGCTGGAACCGGTGCTCAAGAAGGCGGCCGAGCGCAACATCAAGGTCGTTGCCTACGACCGCCTGATCCGCGACACCCCGCATGTGGACTACTACGCCACCTTTGACAACTTCCAGGTTGGCGTGCTGCAGGGCACCGACATCATCGAGCGGCTGGGCCTGGACAAGGGCAAAGGCCCCTTCACCATCGAGTTGTTTGGCGGCTCGTCGGACGACAACAATGCCTTCTTTTTCTATGACGGCGCCATGTCGGTGCTCAAGCCTTACATCGACAAAGGCAAGCTGGTGGTCGGCTCCGGCCAGATGGGCATGGAGAAGGTGGCAACCCAGCGCTGGAGCGGCTCGGTAGCCCGCGCGCGCCTGGTGCAGATACTCGACAAGCACTACACCAAGCAGCGCTTGGATGCCCTGCTCTCGCCCTACGACGGCATCAGCATGGAGCTGATCACCGCCATGAAAAAAGCCAACTACGGTCAAGGTGGTCAGCCCTTGCCGGTGGTCACAGGGCAGGATGCCGAAATGCCCTCGGTGCGCTCCATCATCCGCGGGGAGCAGGCCTCCACCGTGTTCAAGGACAACCGCGAGCTGGCCCAGGTGGTTACCACCATGGTGGACGCCATCCTCTCCGGCAAGAAGCCGCAGATCAACGACGAAAAGACCTACAACAACGGCCAGAAAGTGGTGCCCTCTTACCTGCTCAAACCGGTGGTGGTCGACGGCAACAACTGGCGCGCTCTGCTGGTGAACTCGGGCTACTACAAATCGGACCAGTTCCGCTGAGCACCTGGCGCGCTGGGCTGCCCACATAGCCCCCTCGTGCAGGGGGCTTTTTTACGCCTGTGCCATGCAGTCCTGCTAAGGTTCGCCCTCCGGCCCAAAGCGTGGGCCCGCTAACTGGAGAAACAACATGGCAATGGATGTGGTGGACTACGAAATTTTCGGCTCCGAGATGCAGTACGTCGAGGTGGAGCTGGACCCCGGCGAGGCAGCTATCGGCGAAGCCGGCGTGATGATGTACATGCAAGAAGGCATCACCATGGACACCATTTTTGGCGATGGCTCCAACCAGGGCGGCTTCTTCGGCAAGCTCATGGGCGCGGGCAAACGCCTGCTGACGGGCGAAGGCCTGTTCACTACCGTCTTTCAGAATGCCGGTGCCGGCAAGCAACGCGTGGCCTTCGCCGCACCCTACCCCGGCAAGATCGTGCCCATGGACCTCAGCCAGCTGGGCGGCACCATCATCTGCCAGAAAGACTCCTTCTTGTGCGCAGCCAAGGGCGTGGCCCTGGGTATTGCCTTCCAGAAAAAGCTGGGCGTGGGCCTGTTCGGCGGCGAAGGCTTCATCATGCAAAAGCTCGATGGCGACGGCATGGCCTTTGTGCACGCCGGCGGCACGCTGATGGAGCGCACCCTGGCCCCCGGCGAGACTCTGCGGGTCGACACCGGATGCGTGGTGGCCTTCCAACCCACCGTGGACTTTGACATCCAGTTCGTCGGCAAGGTGAAGTCCGCCATCTTCGGTGGCGAAGGCTTGTTCTTTGCCACCCTGCGCGGTCCGGGCAAGGTGTGGCTGCAAAGCCTGCCGCTCTCGCGCCTGGCCAACCGCATCATCCTTTCTGCCCCGGCTGCCGGTGGCCGGTCTGCCGACCAAGGCTCCTTGCTGGGTGCCGGTGTGCTCGGCGGCCTGATTGGCGGCGGTAGCGACGATTGAGCCCATGCTGAACAGCGGTAGCGAAGTACCTACCAAGCCCGGCATCTTCAGCGGGCGCATGTTCGCCCCGGGCCTGGACGGGGTGGGCGTGCCCGCCACCGCCCACTGGCAGCACGGCAGCTTGCAGGTGCACGCGGCGGGCCGGACCTGGACATCGGGGGTGCAGGCCACGGTGCAGTCCGGCGGATTCAATGCTGCGCAGCTGGCGCTGGTGTGGGTTGACCTTGAAGGTGAATGCCGCTTTTATGTAGATGCCGGTGCACCCCGTGCCGCCTTTGCCGCCGGCTTGCCTGCGCACCTGAGCCCTCAGCACCGCGCGGCGGGCCAGGCCAGCGCACGGGTGGAGCGGCGCTTCCGGCTCTGGTGGGCCGCACTGGGGTTGTTGGCGCTGGTGCCCGTGCTGGTGGTGGCCCTGCTCCTTACCCGGGTGGATAGTGCGGTGGGCTGGTTGGTGACATACATCCCCCATGAACAGGAAGCCAAGCTGGGCGACCTGGTGCTGGTCCAGACGCGCGCGCGCATGCGCGTCATCGAGTCCGGCCCGGCGGTGGATGCGGTGCGCCTCATCGGTGAGCGCCTGACTACCGGCTCGGCCTATAGCTACCGCTGGCTGGTGGTGGACCAACCCGAGCTCAATGCCTTTGCCGCACCGGGGGGCGTGGTGGTGGTCTACAGCGGCTTGTTGCAAGCGGCCAAAACCCCCGAGGAGGCCGCTGGCGTTATCGCCCACGAGGTGGCCCACGCTGAGTTGCGCCATGGTCTGCAGGGCATGGTCAAAACACTGGGCGTGCGTGCCGGTGCCGCCGTGTTGCTGGGCGACTGGAGTGGCGCTGCCCTCGGCCAGGCCATGACCAGCCTGCTGGAGATGAAGTTTTCCCGCGAAGCCGAAGCGGCGGCAGACACCGAGGGCCTGCGCCGCCTGGTGGCCGCCCGCATCAACCCCGCCGGTATGGCCGACTTCATGGATACGCTGGCCCTGCAAAGCCCCGGCGCGGCGGTGCCCGAGCTGCTGTCCACCCATCCCGCGTCGGAAGACCGGGCCGCGCGCCTGCGCGAAGCGGCCCGCGCCTACCCCGGCCCCTGGACGGCCTTGCCGGTGGATTGGGCTGCGCTACAGAAGCGGCTGCCCGGTGCCGACAAGCCGGGTAGCGCACAATGATGCGAAGCTCATGGCCACACGCTCTGACACCCCACCGCCGCAGCTGACCGACCACACCCGCAAGCTGGTGGAAGACCACCAGCCTGTGGTGCGCTCGGTGGCGAACCACGTGGGTCGGCGTCTGCCCCCCAATGTGGACAAGGCCGATCTGGTGCAGGACGGCATGGTGGGCCTGATTGAGGCGCTGCTGCGCTGGACCAAAGAGTCCACCGGCACCCATTTTGAAAACTATATTGCCCTGCGCGCCCAGGGCGCCATGATCGATGGCCTGCGTGCGGCCGACCCGGTGAGCCGCCAGGTGCGCAAAGACATGCGCCAGGTAGAGCAAGCCCTGCAGCAGCTGACCCACCGGTTGGGTCGCCCGCCGGCCGAGGGCGAGCTGGCGGCGGAGCTGGGCATGTCCTTGGCCGACTACCAGCGTTTGCTGCAAGACGCACAGGGCTATGTGCTGATCTCGTTGCAAGACCTGATCGGCGACAGCGTGGACCAGTACCTGCAGCGCTGCGTGGAAGACAACGCTGACCCCCTGGCCTTGCTGGAGCGCTCTTCCTTGCGCCAGGCCCTGGCAGAAAGCATTGCGCTGTTGCCCCGCAAAAGCCAGATTTTGCTCACCCTGTACTACGAGCACGAAATGCGCATGCACGAAATTGCCGAGCACCTCGGCTTGAGCGAAGCCCGCATTTCGCAGATGCACACGCAGACGATTGTGCAGCTCCGCGCATCTCTGGCGGAACGCGATATCACCCGCTTGCTAACCCCCCGCGTGCTGCCCCGCAACGAGCCCGACGAGTCGGAATACAGCGTGCTGACAAACGGCTAAAGCCGTTTACGCCGTTCAGGCCTTCTGGCGGCGCTCGCGCACAGCGGCGGCCAAGGTTTCGAGCACCGGCACGGTTTGCGCCCAGCTGATGCAGGCGTCGGTCACGCTCACGCCGTGTTGCAGCGGCTTGCCGTCCACGATGTCCTGGCGGCCTTCGTTGAGGTGGCTCTCGATCATGATGCCGGTAATGCGCGCATCGCCTGCGGCAATCTGCGCGGCCACGTCTTGTGCCACCACGATCTGGCGGGCGTGCTGCTTGCTGCTGTTGGCGTGGCTCACATCCACCATCACCTGCTCGCGCAGGCCGGCTGCCTTGAGCAGGGTGCAGGCCGCGTCAATATCGGCGGCCGAGTAGTTGGGCTGCTTGCCACCGCGCAGGATCACGTGGCAATCGTGGTTGCCGCGTGTCTCGAAGATGGCGGCCTGGCCCATCTTGGTCATGCCCATGAAAGCGTGTGCGCCTTGGGCGGCCTGAATGGCGTCGGTGGCTACCTTGATGCCGCCATCGGTGCCGTTTTTGAAGCCCACGGGGCAGCTCAGGCCGCTGGCCAGTTGGCGGTGGCTCTGGCTCTCGGTGGTACGCGCGCCAATGGCGCCCCAGCTCACCAGCTCGCTGATGAACTGCGGCGAGAGCAAATCCAGAAACTCGGTGGCCGCAGGCAGGCCGGTGTCCAGCACCTCCAGCAGCAGGCGGCGCGCCATCTCCAGCCCTTGGTTTATGGCAAAGCTGCCGTCCAGGTGCGGGTCGTTGATGTAGCCCTTCCAGCCCACGGTGGTGCGCGGCTTCTCAAAGTAAACGCGCATCACCACCAGCAGGTCAGCACTCAGCGCATCGGCCTGCGCCTTGAGCAGGCGGGCGTATTCCATGGCCTGGCTGTGGTCGTGGATAGAGCAGGGCCCCACCACCACCACCAGCCGGTCGTCCTGCCCCTGCAAGATGCGTGAGATGGCCGCGCGGCTACTCTCCACCAGCGCCTCGGCCGCGGCCGGCACGGGCAACTTTTCTTCCAGCAGCGTGGGGGTGATGAGCGGGCGCACTGCGCCGATGCGCACATCGTCAATCCGGGTGGTGTCGTGGGTGGTCAGGGCGGCGATGGTGGAGGTGGTCATACTATGAATTTGATAGCTGCTCGCGCAGGTAATACGAGCGCTGGAGGGTGATTTAGCTTGTATTTTAGGTGTTTAGAGTCTCTATGGATGAGCACCACATCGTCAACTCAGTCTTAAAGAACTACGAGCCCGATTGAACGCAAATACTCGTAAGTCGAGTCATAGAAGCTGTGAGGCCGTGTCGGGTCTTCATCACTTCCCTCTGGGACGACGATAACCATACCCTGCCGTGCGCGAGTAAGAAGCACCCGATAAGCATTCTTCAAATACATCTGGCGTTCGGCCTTGTGAATGTGTTGCCATTTACTTCCGACAAAAGAGAAGTGTTTCCAACCGCTGGGTGTGTGACGCAAATCTGCATCCCACACCACACAAGCCCAATCAAGTTCCAAACCTTGTACATGGAATTCAGTGGCAACGTCTTCGAGGTAGAAAGAAGAACGTACATCGTCTTTTCCATCTAAGAACCAATGGATGGGATCCATCGGCGACTTAACGTCTATGGCGTGTGGTTTGAGGCGTTGCGCTTGTGATGAGACAACCATTCCATATCGATCAGAACCACGCGCCTGCTGCTTTAGCCAAGACTTTGCGGTGTCTAGATTGCGGGTCAGAACGACGGGGTATCTATCCGCAATCGATGTCAACGCGCTCTTTGCCGAGTTGGAATCCAAATCCAATAGATGTTTGATGAGCGCGGCCACATGCTCAGAGCGGAAAGACCGCATGGGTACTTGAAGATGTAGGTCTTCGTTGAAATGCACATTGGAGCGACAGCTAAGCTGCTCTAGAACCCGCCCTGCACCGTATTCGGAATCATGCAACCGAGGCGAGATATAGATTCGCCAATCTGGAAACGATCGCTCCAACGCATTGATCCATTCTTCAATTCCGGCTTCCCCGGTATTGATCTCTTGCCCGCCCCCGACCAGGCACACAACAACTGCCCAATCCTTATGGCGATCAAGACAAGAAATTAGGAATTCAGGCTCTGATTGCTGGAAGTTTGGTCTCTGCTTTTTTCGAAGCATGAATCCCGCGGTCTGCTCTAGATTCCAGGCGCGTTGCGCCTCGTCAAAGAGTGCGACATGTTCAATAGGTGGCCGTGATGGGTCAATCAGACATTCATCTCGAAAGTGATGGACGTTCTGAATGAATAGCTTCACTTCACTTTTCGCTTCCCCCTTCTTTAGTTTTCGACCAGCTTCAGCTTCTCGACGAACCTTGTCTCTTGCCAGTGCTTCCTGAAGGATGGCGACCAATGGGCCGTTACCCGAGAGGAAAACGGAATGCTGCGCATTGTTTGCGTCGGTGTGCTCCGTCGCAATCTTGAGCCCCACTAAAGTCTTGCCCGCACCAGGTACACCTGTAACCAAGCAAATGGACTTGTGTGAATTCAATTGGGCCGATTGAATGATCTTGGCTATGGCAGAAGTGGTTTTGCTTAGATTGATTGCCGTTGCATCACTTCTGGAAATATCGGAAACACCGTGTCCGTTGTAGAGAGCCATCGCTGCCTCAACAATTGTTGGAGTGGGGTGATATCCGCCAACATCCCAACTTGCTGGATCAATGACATCCCCGTCGCAAAACGAGAGTACATGGTCAATGACCGTCAAAACTTGCGACGATGAGCAGCAGATCGGCTTGAGTACGCCATCATCACGGGCACTTGTAGTAATCAGCAGCGGTTGATCCGATGCTTTCGTTGCGATCAAGATGGGTGCAATTGCCTTGCTGTGTGATGTCTCGTGAAAGTTTTTTAGGTCCACCGCGTAGTCCCATACTTGGTCTTTGGCGGTGGACAAGAAGTCTCGCTCTCCTACTTTGAACTCAAAAACAAAAATGACGTGATTCAGCAATAACAAAACGTCAATCCGTTTGCCCAGACGAGGGACTGCATATTCAAAGTAGACACTACCTCTGCTGCCTAAGCCAGTCAGCGCTGCTTTTAAGAGAGTGATCTGACTGAGCCACGCGTCGCGCTGTGTTGCCTCCACCGCAAAGGAGCTGTTGCGGACTAACTGCCCAAGAATTGAGTCCACATCATCAGATAAAAAGTCGTTGATGGATTTTGCGTAATACGCTCGGCTCATGAATTTGTGCTCCCCTTTTGAGCACTACTGTATCGATTCCGAGGTGAAGCCAACCAAACGTGGGCTTCTTCTCTTTTTCTTTCTGGCGGGCTAAGTGCGTCAAACCAACCCGTGCCGCTCCATCACCTCCCGCCACGCCGCCAGCTTGCGTTCAAAGCTCCATGACGCATTGGCCGGGCTGGTGCTGGGGAGTTGGTAGACGGGCACGCCCAGGCTGCGGGTGTGGCGGGCGTGTTTGAAGCTCTCGCCGCCGTTGTGGGCGATGGCCTGTAGCTGTGGCAGGTGCAGGGCGGCGATGTCGTTGGGCACTGCGTTGCGGATGGCACTGTCCAGGCTGCCTTCGCGCTCGCAGCTGGCGTACACGTCCCACACGCCCAGGCCGCGCTCCAGCAGCCAATTGCTATGAATTTCATAGCTGCTAGCGCATATTTCATAAGCGCTAGCGGGCCAAATGGCTTGCAAAATCTTCCAGAACTGGTTTTGCGGGTGGCCGTAATACTCTTGCGCCTGCAGCGAGCGCACACCGGGAAAGCTGCCCAGTATCAGCACCTTGGTGGCGGGTGACACCAGCGGCGCTAGGCCGGTCAGGGTGACTGCCGCCATGCGCGTGTCCGGCTTTACTTTTTGGCCAAGGTTTTGCGGGCCTGCTCGATGCCGCCCACGTTCTCGGCTTTGCTAAAGCCCAGGCCTTTGAGCGTGTCCAGCGCCATGCCGCTGCGACGGCCACTCTGGCAATACAACATGACCTTGTCGTCTTTGGTGACGCCGGCCTTGGCAATCTCTTGCGCAATAGCGGTGTGCTCGATGTTGATGGCGCCTTCCACATGCCCGGCTGCAAATTCCTGCGGGCTGCGCACGTCGATGATGACGTCTTTGGCCTGGGCCGAGAGGGCCCCCAAAGACATGGTGAGGGCGAGGGTGATGCTGGCGAATAGTGTTTTCATATTAAGAATGATTCCCTTCTGCTTCCGGCCAGAGGCCGGGAAAATAAAACCGCAAAGCGTGTTGTGGCACCCCGAACCTTAACCTGCCATACGCGCTGTCGGTGGTGAGCAGGCCCCGTTTCAGCAATGCGCTCACCTGTGCGGTGGCCAAGCGTTCGCCCAGGCCCAGCATGGCTTTGAAGTCTGCCCGTTCCAGAGCGCCTTGCGTGGCAAACAGGTAATGCAGTGCGGCCAGCGCTTCTGTGCGGACCCCGCTGCGCACCACGTTGTGCTCATAGCCCAAACACGCTGCAATCCGGTCGCGCATGGTGCTCAGGTTCAGCAGGCCTGACATGAATCGCACCTGGTCCAAAGACTGGGTGAGCACGTAGTCCAACCAATCGCACAGGGCTTTTTCTGACAAGTTGCCCCTGCCGTCCAGGTCGCTGGCGCGTGTTTGGTCTGCCGCGTCCAGCAGAGCGTAGTAGTCAGGGGTGCTGCGGGCAAAGGCGCGCAGGGGAGACCACAAGCCATTCGTCAACCCCATGTGGCCCATCGCCAGATGGGTGTGCAGGCGTGCCACCCGGCCGTTTCCATCCGCAAACGGGTGAATCCATGCCAGCCGGTGGTGGGAAGCGGCAATGGCCAGCACCTGCATTTCGCCCCGCCGGACATGGACGTAGTAGCTGCCCCAGCGGCTCAAGAATTGCGGGACTGCTGCGGCGAGCGGCGCTGCATGGCGGCCAACACTCACCTCTTGGGTGCGCAGTGCGCCGGGCTCCAAGGCCTGGCCGTCGGGCAAAAGGCGGTCTGCAGCGTCTAGCCTCGCAAAAAGGTCTTGGTGAATGTTCTGGACCATGGCCACAGACCAGATGTCTTGCGAGGTCCATTGGGGCCACAGCTGCTCCAGGGCCTGTTCGCTGGCCATGTGGCTCAAGGCGAGGCGCTGTTTGCGTGCCCGGTCTGCGTCCGGGGCGTACTCGTTGCGCAGGGCCTGTTCGATCTCCACCGGCAGGGTGTGTTGCCCCTCAATGCGGTTGGTGTAGTACGAGTTCATGGCGCGCAGGAGCCCGCGCAGACCTTCCAGAGCGCCGACTTGGCATTTGCCCGCCAGTTGGTCGGAGGCGCGGATCAGGTCGTTCGCTTTTTCCAGCAAAGGCCCCAGCCGGTGCTCGGCAGGAAGCAGCGGCTCCATCTGGGCCGGATGGTCATACTGCGCGAATTTTTGCGACTTGTCAGACATACCTAAGTGTATGTCTTAAAACAAGTTTTTGCTACTTCTGCAACTTTTATTGCGGGATAAACCGCAGCCGGTAGATCAGCGCGCTCTCCGCATTCATGCGTGGCAGCGGCAGGCCGACTGCGGCCAGCCACGCGCCGTGGGCGGTGGGTGGCAGGGCGGCTTGCGCACCGGCGGCCAGCGCTGCGTCGTTGAGCGGGCTGCTGGTCCACTCGGGTGGGGTCGGGTCCAGCCGCTCGATGGTGTAGTGCGCCGCCGGGCGCAGCATGGGCAGGCGCAGGGGCGGCGTGTTGCGGTGGGTGGTGGGCGTGGTGCGGTACACCAGCAGCAGCACTTCGCTGGCACCGGCGTCGCCATGGGCTTGCCAGACCACGCCGTCGCCGGCCTCGCCCAGCCACACCTGGCCGGTGTGCAGGCGGTTGCGCAGCTGTTTATACATGCCCACCCAGCGGCCCAGGGCCATGCGGTCTTCATCGCTCATGTGGCGCACGTCGGCCTCTATCCCCAGGTGACCGCTCAACGCAACACCGGCACGGAAGTTCAGGCTCTGGCTGCGGCCGGTGGTGTGCGCGGGCGCGGGGCCGATGTGGGCGCCCAGAATTTCGGGCGGCAAAAACTGCAGCGCGCCGCGCTGGATGGCCACGCGCGCGAGTGCGTCGTTGCAGTCGCTGGTCCAAACGCGGTGGGTGTGGGCGAGCACGCCCATGTCCAGCCGCGCGCCGCCGGAGGCGCAGCTCTCTATCTCCAGCTGCGGGTGGGCGGCGCGCACCCGATCCACCAGCGCATACAGCGCGTGCACAAAGCGGCGGTAGGCCGGGCGGCCCAGCGCGTCGCCGGCGGTGGTGAGGTCGCGGTTCATGTCCCACTTGAGGTAGGCAATGGGCACGTTGCTCAAGAGCGCGTGCAGCTTGGCAAACAGGTAGTCGGCTACTTCAGGGCGGGCTACGTCCAGAACCAGTTGGTTGCGCATGGTGAGCAGGGGGCGGCCTTCCAGCTGCAGCGCCCAGTCGGGGTGGGTGCGAAAGAGCTGGCTGTCGGGGTTGACCATTTCGGGCTCGACCCACAGGCCGAACTCCATGCCCAGCTGGTTCACATGGCGGGCCAGGGGTTGCAAGCCGTCGGGGTATTTGGCGGGGTCGGGCCACCAGTCGCCCAGGGCAGCGCGGTCGCTGTGGCGGCCCTGGAACCAGCCGTCGTCGAGCACAAAGCGCTCCACGCCCACGCTGGCAGCGGCTTCGGCCAGAGCGCGGATGTCGTCGGTCCGGTGGTCAAAGTACACCGCTTCCCAGGTGTTGAGGTGCACCGGGCGCGGGCGCATGCGGCCACCGGGCCAAGGCAGGCGGCTGCGCACGGTGGCGTGGAAGTTGGCGGCCAGGCCGTTCAGGCCCTGTACCGAGCAGCTGGCAAACAGGGTGGGCGTTTGCAGGCGCTCGCCCGCAGTAAGGCGCACTTCGCCGGGGGCCAGCCATTCGCCCATTTGCCATTGGTATTGCCCGTCGTGCAGCCACTCGATGGCCTGGCGGTGGTTGCCCGACCAGGCCAGGTGCGCGCCATACACGGTACCCACGTGTTCGGTGCTGCCGGGCGTGGTGACTACGGCACCTGGAAAACTGTCGTGCGAGGTGCGGCCGCGTCGGTTCTCGCGCTGCCAGGTGCTGCGCGAGAGGGCGTCTACCTGCAACTGGAATTCGTTGGCCCACTGGCCGGTGTAAGAGCGCACCGCTTGGGCGTTGCCCGGCAGCGGCACGGTGCCTGCGGCCAGCCATTGCACGTCCAGCACATCGGGCCCGTCGTTCACCAGCGTGCTGCTGAGCTGCAGCACATCGTGCGCGTCCAGCGCCATGTGCAGCGTGAGGCGCAGTTGCGCCACGCTGTCGGTAAGCACGATGGCAATGCGCTTGCCGGTGAGTAGGGTTTCCACCTCGCAGTGGGTGAACTGTTGGGCAAACTGCTGGCCGCTGCGGTGGGCCAGCAAGGCGCTTTGCATGTACCAGCCCACGCCGAAGGTGGGGGCCACGGTCAGCGGCTGGTCGAACTCCATGCTGCTGGGCGGGATGGCCCGGCCGTCGCGCAGCGGGGCCAGGGGCACGCAGTTGTCCGGCAGCCGGGGGCCCCAGTAACGCCACAGCGGGGCTTCGTGGGCGCGCACCTCCAGCACCACGCTGGTGTGGGTGCCGTGCAGGATGGTGAAGGTGGCCGAAGCCTCGGGGGCGTGGGTGGACATGGGCCGGATTATTGGCAGTAAATGCGCGCGCCGCTCTTGTCGAACAGCAGGGCGCGGCTGGCGTCAAAGCGCGCATCCAGGGGCTGACCCGAGCGCAGGCTGCGGCCGTCTTTGCTCTCCATCACCACCATCACACCGCTGGTCGAGCGTGCGTAGACAAAGGTCTCGCCGCCCAGGTGTTCCAGCATGTCGATGCTCACGGGCAGCGTGGCGCTGCCGCCCTCTACAAAATGCTCGGGCCGCACGCCCACCGACACCTCGGTGCCCACGGCAGGCAGGGTGCCGTCCAGCGGCAGGCTCACTACGGCGTTGTCGAAGCCGGCGAGGGTCACCTGGCACTGGCTGCGGCCGTCTGCCTGGGCGTGGCCGGTGACGGTGCCTTCAAAGAAGTTCATGCGCGGCGAGCCGATGAAACCGGCCACAAAAGTGTTGGCCGGGTTGTCATACAGCTCCAGCGGCGCGCCCACTTGCTCGACCACACCGGCGCGCAGCACTACGATTTTGTCGGCCAGGGTCATGGCCTCTACCTGGTCGTGCGTCACGTAGATGATGGTGCTGCCCAGCTCGCGGTGCAGGCGCGCAATTTCGATGCGCATGTGCACCCGCAGCTCGGCGTCGAGGTTGGAGAGAGGCTCGTCAAACAAAAACACCTGTGGGTCGCGCACGATGGCCCGGCCGATGGCCACGCGCTGGCGTTGCCCGCCCGACAGGGCCTTGGGCTTGCGGTCCATCAGCGGCTCCAGGCCCAGAATCTTGGCGGCGGCGTCCACCTTGCTCTTGACCACGTCTTTGGCCACACCGGCGTGCTTGAGGGCAAAGCCCATGTTTTCGCGCACCGTCATGTGGGGGTAAAGCGCGTAGCTCTGGAACACCATGGCAATGCCGCGCTTGGACGGGTCCACATGGTTCATGAGCTCGCCACCGATGCGCAGCTCGCCGCTGGTAATGTCTTCCAGGCCCGAGATGGCGCGCAACAGCGTGGACTTGCCGCAGCCCGAGGGGCCCACAAACACCACGAATTCGCCGTGTTTGATGTCGAGGTCCACGCCCCGGATGATGTCGATCTCGCCGAATGATTTGCGGACCTGGGTGAGTTTGACGTCTGCCATGTTCTATTCCTCGTCGACTCGGTTGTTTAGGCGGCTTGCAGCGTCAAGCGCTGCTCGCCCATGCGGCGGGTGGATACGCACAAGCTGATGTCACCCACCGCGCCGGTGGTTTCCAGCCAGAAGCCGGTGGTGCCGCCCTTGAGTGTGAGCAAGTCAGGGCCCAGCAGCTTGGCTGCACCGGATACCTGCACATGCACCACGTCGTCCATAAACGGCAGCAGGCGGCCTGCCTGATCCAGCGCGCGCACGATGACGCGGGTGGCGTCTTTCTCATGGGCGTGCAATTGCGTGTCGTCCACTTCCACTTGCAGGGTGGTGGGCACCGGGTTGCCCGAGAGCTTGACGGTGGACACCGCCTTGCCGTTGATATAGCCCGTCACCGTGGCATCGCGCCACAGCATGCCCCAGGCGCCCAGGTCGTTCATGTTGACGTGGCGGCTGTCAAAGATGACCGGGGCGTGCGGCAGGTGGGGGTACAGCGCGCGGTCAGGCTCGGCGCGCTTGGGCGCAAAGTCGCCCACTTGCAGTTCCACATAGTCGCAGTTGGTCAGCACGATCAGGGGCAGCACTTCGCAGCGGTCTTTCTCGCCACGGGCCCAGTAGGTCACGGGTTGCAGCACTACTTGTTCGGCCGGGCTGCACTGGCTGGTGTAGCCCCAGGCGGCAAATTTGGGTTCGCGGAAGATGTCCATCACCCCGTGGTGGCAGATGCGGTCGCCCGCGCCGAAGTCTTTGTGGGTGTTGTAGTCAAACATGCACCAGCCGATGGCGCCGCTGATGACGGGGTTTTCATACGCCTTGTTCAGCACGTCCAAATGCCGGCGCACATGCTCGGACTGGCGGTCTTCGGGGTCGATGCGCTTGGTAGGGTACATGTGGCCGTTGAACTCGGTCACCAGATACGGCACCTCGTGGGCCAGGCCGGTCACCTGGCGGGGCTGGCGCAGCGGCGTGGGGGGCACGCCCTTCATCCACTCCGGGGGGGCCACGTGGCAGAAATCGTTCACGGTGTACACGTCTTCGAGCAGCTCGCTGTTTTCGATGTAGCGCACGCCACCGGTCTGGCGGGTGCTGTCCAGGCTGCGGGCCATGGCGTTGGTGCGGGTGTAGAAGTTGTGATTGTCCTGCGACTCGTTGATGCGCACGCCCCAAATGATGATGGAGGGGTGGTTCCAGTCGCGCTCGACCATGCGGCGCACGTTCTCCACCGACTCGTCTTGCCAAGCCTGGCCACCGATGTGCTGCCAGCCCGGAATCTCTTCAAACACCAGCAGGCCGATCTCGTCGCAACGGTCCAGAAAGTACGTGGACTGCGGGTAGTGCGAGGTGCGCACCAGGTTGCACTTGAGCACGTCTTTCATGACGTCGGCATCTTTGGCCTGGGCGCGCTGGCCCATGGCGTAGCCCACGTAGGGGTAGCTCTGGTGGCGGTTGAGGCCGCGGATTTTGAGCGGCTTGCCGTTCAGGAAAAAGCCTTCGGTGGTGAAGCGCGCGGTGCGGAAGCCGAAGCGGGTGCTGTGCTGGTCGCTGCCGGCGCTGGTGTTCAGCGTGACGCGGGCCACGTACAACACAGGGCTGTCCAGCTCCCACAGTGCGAGGCCGGTCAGTGACTCCAACGATGCGCTGAACTCCGCGCCCGCCACGTCCACGGTTTGCTGGTGCAGCACGGCGCCATCCACACTGCACAGCTCCACCAGCGCGGTGCCGGTGAAGGCCGCCTGCGTGGGGTTGGCCAGAAAGCCTTTGACGGTGACGCTCTTGGTGTCGCTCAGTTCGTTGGAGGTTTCGACCTTGAGGTTGGCAATCGACACCGCGTCGGTCACTTGCAGCCACACATCGCGGTAGATGCCGGCATAGGTCAGGTAGTCAATCTGGCCGCCGAAGGGAGGGATCTCGGGGTTCTCGCTGCCGTCTACCTTCACGGTGATGAGGTTGTCGCCAACTTTGAGCAAGCCGGTGAGGCGGGCGTTGAAGGGGGTGTAGCCGTCCTTGTGCGCGGCTACTTGCTGGCCGTTGACCCAGACCACGCTGTTGGCCATGGCGCCGTCAAAGCGCAGGGCCACTTCGCGGCCGGCCATGTCGGGTGTCCACGCTAGGGTGTACTGGTAGGCAAATTCCTTTTGGAAGCTGCGTTCGTCGAAGTAGGTCATGTCCAGGTCGACGGCGTTGTGCGGCAGGCGCACGGCCTCGCCGGCAGCGGCCGCAGCGACCAGTTCAGACGAAAAAGAGGTGTGAAAGGTCCAGCCCGAGACGAGCTTGGTAACGGTACGCATGTGAAAACCTTATTTGACGGAGCCCAGCATGCCCTGTACGAACTGCCGTTGCATTGCGAAGAAGACGACCAGGGTGGGCAAGGTGGCCAGCATGGCCGCCAGCATGATCACGCCGAAGTCGGGGAAGTAGGCCGAGCCCAGTGAGGATAGGACCAGGGTGATGGTTTTGAGCTCGGGCGACTGCAGCACGATGAGGGGCCACAAAAAGTTGTTCCACGCCGCCATGAACACGATGATGAAGGCTGCCGCGTAGGTGGAGCGCATGACCGGCACATACACAAACAGGAAGATTTGCCACTCCTTGAGGCCGTCCAAGCGAGCGGCTTCGCGCAGCTCGGGCGGGAAGGCCTTGGTGCTCTGGCGGAAATAAAACACGATGTACGCCGAGGCCAGCACCGGCAGGATGACTGCGAGGTGCGTGTCCAGCAAATCAAACTGCGCCATCAGGATGAACAGCGGAATCATCAGCGCCGCAAAGGGCACCATCAGCGTTAGCAGCAGGCCGTTGTAAACGCGCTCACGGGCTTTGGAGCTGAACACTTCAAAGCCATAGCCCGCCATGGAGGAAATGAGCAGCGTGAAGAAGCCGCCGATGACGGCGATCTTCCCGGAGTTCCAGAAGACCTGCACCACGTCAAAACTCTTGTTGAGCTTGCTCAGGTTGTCCAGGAATGCGGTGCCCAAGGTGAACTTGCCCTTGGTGACGTCTACCGAGGCGTTGGTGGCGCTGATCACCATCCACGCAAAGGGAAACAGGGACACAAAGGCCATCACCCCCAGAAAGAGGTAGACGCCGGCCATGCGGAATTTTTCAGCCCAGT
Source organism: Rhodoferax bucti (assembly GCF_005876985.1). Lineage (GTDB taxonomy): Bacteria > Pseudomonadota > Gammaproteobacteria > Burkholderiales > Burkholderiaceae_C > Allorhodoferax > Allorhodoferax bucti. The sequence goes on along the minus strand of NZ_VAHD01000001.1, from coordinate 738,827 downwards.
TGGTCATGTCAGTTGCGCTCCCGGGCGGCATAAAACTGGATGGCGGCCAAGGCGGCTACCAGCAGCACGATCACATAAGACACCGTGGCGGCGTAGCCGAAGTTGGGCACGAACTTGAACGACAGGTTGTAGATGTACATGGACAGCGTGAGCGTGTTGTCGGAGAACACGGTGCCCACGGTGGTGATGTTCATGGGCTCGTCAAACAACTGCAGGGTGCCGATGGTGGAGGTCACCGTGGTGAACAAAATCACCGGCTTGAGCATGGGGATGGTGATGGACACAAAGCGGCGGTAGGCCGAGATGCCATCGATACGGGCGGCCTCGTAGATCGACTTGTCGATGTTCTGCATGGCCGCGAGATAAAAGATCATGTTGTAGCCGGTCCAGCGCCAAGTGATGGCGATGATGATGACCACCTTGGACCAGAACGGGTCGTTGAGCCAGGGAATCGGCTCGCTGATGAGGCCCAGCCACGCCAGTGCGTGGTTGACCAGGCCGTCATACGAAAACATGCTCTTGAACACCACCGAGTACGCCACCAGCGAGGTCACGCAGGGCAGAAACACCGCCGTGCGCAACAGCCCGCGAAAGCGCAGGTTCGGCATGTTGAGGCAGCTGGCCATGACCAGCGCCAGCAAGAGCATGATGGGCACCTGGATCACCAGGAAGATGCAGGTGTTTTGCAGTGCCTTCAAAAAGACCGGATCACCGGCCAAGCGCACCACGTTGCCCACGCCTACGAACTCGACCACCGTTCCCTGCCCGGCGTGCAGGGACATCCACAGCGAGCGGACGATCGGGTAGGCCATGAAGACCCCGATCAGCCCGAGGGCGATGGATACAAATAGCCAACCGTTGACGTCATAAAAACGCCGGTAGCTGGTCGTAGGCTTGGACGCCATGGTGCTCCTTGGGTGCAGTGTTGCCGTGACTTACTTGCTGACTTACTTAATTTGCGAGGCGAGCTGGTTGTGGATGTTTTCCAGTGCCTTCTCGACCGGCAGACCTTGTGCCAAACCGGGCAGTTGGGCCGCCACAGCCGCGTCACCTTCGGCGGTGTAAATGCCGTAGTTCACGCTAGGCACTTTGCCCATCCAGTCGCTGTATTGCTGCCACACCTTGGCGCCACCGAAGAAGGGGTCGGCTTCCGAGTACGCCTTGCCATTGCGCGAGGCCAGCAAGGAGCCCACCGCACCACGCGATTGCAGAATGGTTTGGTAGAAGTCCACATCCTTGGCGTAGATTTCGTTCAGGAAGTCGGCAGCCGCGGCCTTCTCTTTGCCGCTGGAGAGCACGTACCAGCTGGAGCCGCCCAGGTTGGAGGCGTTGGTGGCGCCGGGCACATTCAGGCGGGGGGTGGCGGCCACTGCCCATTTGCCGGACTGGCTGGCTTCGGCCTTCACGGAGCCGGTGATCCACACGCCCGTAATCACGGAGGCCACATCGCCCTTGTTCAGCGCGCCGACCCACTCACCCCAGCCCGAAGTGGGCTTGTAGACGCCGCTCTTCATAAAGTTGGTTTGCACTTCCAGTGCGGCTTTGAGGGCGGGGTTGCTCTTGATGTCGAGCTTGCCGTCTTTGTCAAAGTACCAGCGGCCGGCGGACTGCATCATGATGCGGATGCTGGCAATGTCTTGCGGGTCCATGGCGAACATCTTCTTGCCGGTCTTGGTTTCGACCTGCTTGCCGATTTCGATGTAACGGTCCCAGGTGATGTTTTGCATGTCCTTGTCGCTGAAGCCGGCCTGCTTGATCAGGTCGCTGCGGTAGTACATGCCGGTGGTGCCGGTGTCAAAGGGCACGCCGTACACCTTGCCGTTCAGGGTCATGAGGTTGACCTTGTAGCCCGCGAAACCTTTGTGATCCACCTTGCCGGACAGGGGCTCAAACGCGCCGGGGAAAGAGCGCAGGTACTTGGGGGCGTTGTAGTCTTCCACCAGCACGATGTCCGGCAGGGTTTTGGTGATGCCGGATGCCAGGGTGGTTTGCAGCTTTTGCTCCAGGTCGCCCTTGGCCATGTCCACGATCTTGAAGGTCACGCCAGGGTGCTTGGCGGTGTAGCGCTTGGCCGCCTCTTGCATGATGGCGATGTTGAAGTTCGGGTCCCAGGCCCAGATGGTGACTTCGCCGGCGTTGGCGGCGTGGCTGGCCATCAGGCCGGTGGTGCCCAGGGCCAGGCCCAGCATGGCGGCGGCGGTGCTGCGGATCGTGAAGCGTTTGGCGAAATTCATGGTGTGTTTTCCTGTCTCGTTGTCAATGAATAGTGTGGGCAAGTAGCGCATGGTGGCGCTAGGCTTGTTGTCTCCGGTGTACGTGTAATGACGGTGGTGCGACTGGCATCCCTTTCCAAAATTTAAGCGGTTAAATTCTTGGCCGATCAGAAGGCCGGCTTCACTGATTCGCCAAGGGCGCGGCCTTGCGTACGCGCCCTCGTGGCTGCTTAAAAATTAAAATTTAAGCGATTAAATTCAGCAATTTTTGGAGTATACCTACGGGTGTCTGTGAAAAAACCGGCGCCTAGGGTAAGTCCTAGGAGTCAAAAAACGTATCAATCGATGCCAATTCGCGTGAAAGTGCAGCAACTCCCATGGCAACCCTGAGCGAAGTCGCCCGTCTGGCGGGAGTCACCACGGCCACCGTCTCCAATGTGCTGCGCAACACCCAAAAGGTGAAACCCGCCACGGTGCAAAAGGTGCAAGAGGCGATTGCCGCCACCGGCTACCGCCCCAACCTCATGGCCCGTGCGCTGGCCGAAGGCAAGTCGTCCATGGTGGCGCTGGTGCTCCCCGACATCAACAACCCCTTCTACCCCGAGTTTGTGCGGGTGGCCGAGCGGGTGGCGCGGCACCGCAACTACTTCTTGATGGTGTGCAACACCGACGAGCGCCCCGACATCGGCCGCGCCTACCTGCACCAGATCGCCGGTACGCTGGCTGACGGGGTGCTGGTGCTGCACACCGGTATCAGCGCGGACGACATCAATGAGCTCAAAACCCGGCGCTCCCCCATCGTGCTCGCGTCAGAGGAAAAGGTGGATCTCGCCGACAACATTCCCCACGTGGTGGTGAACTTTCACCGCGCCGGCGAAATCGCTGGCCAGCATTTGCTGGCGCTGGGCCACCGCCGTATCGGTGCCATCGTCGGGTGTGGTTTGGAGGGCATGCAGCTCGGGCGTTTGGATGGTTTCAAAAGCGCTTTGTCGGCGGCAGGCATCACGCTGGAGGAGGCCATGGTCCGCAATGTGAGTGACACCGTGGCCGGAGGCCATGAGGCCACTGACGCACTGCTGGAGCAGCACCCCGACATCACCGCCATTTTTTGTACCAATGATTTGATGGCCTACGGCGCCAGCCAGGCGCTGGCAGACCGAGGCATCCGCATCCCGCAGGACATTTCGCTCATCGGCATCACCGACATTCAGCTCGCGCGCGACATGCGCCCGGCCCTCACCACCGTGGCTTTGGGCATAGAGCAGGTGGCCACCCTCTCCATCAACCTGCTGCTGGACCTGATTGAAAACCCGCAGCACGAACCCACCATCGTGCAGGTGCCCGACCCCGAGCTGGTGGTGCGGGCCTCCACCGGCCCGGTGCGCGGCAGCACTTGAACGCGGGCACTCGCTAGAGCGTGTCGATGGGGTTGCCGGCCGGCTCGTCGCCCAGGGCGAAGCGGTCGCGGCAGCGGGTGTAAAAGCTTGCGCCAAAGCGGCCCACCGGGTGGTAGTCCTGTAGGTGCACGCGCCACTTCTCGGTGTCAATCAGGCCCTCGCGTGCGGTCATCCACAGCACCCGGCCTATGAACACATAGCGGCTGGGCGTTTCCAGTGTTTCATGCAGCACGCACTCAAACGCCACCGGCGCCTCGGCAATGCGTGGTGGGCGCACGGTGTGCGAGGGCGTGGCATGCAGGCCTACCGCGTCCAACTCACTCACCGAGGCCGGGAAGGCCTGGCCGCAAGCGTGCATCTGGGCTGCCAAGGGCTCGTCCGTCATGTGCACCACAAACTCGCGCAGCGAAAGAATGTTGGCCGCCGTGTCTTTGAGCTGCCCGTCCTGCAATCGGTTGATGCTGAGCATGACCACCGGCGGGTCTTCGCCCAGCATGTTGAACATGGAAAAGGGTGCCGCATTCACCACTCCCGCCGCGCTCAGGCTGGTGACCAGCGCGATCGGCCGGGGCACGATGAGGCTGGCCATGAGTTTGTAGCGCTGGTAGGCGGTGATCTGGGCAAAGTCGACTTCGGTCATGCCAGCAGCCCATGCAAGGCACGTGCCGCCGCGCATCAAGAAAAAAATTTGCTATCAAATCAGGAGCTACTTGCGCATATTCCACCTGCGCTAGAGCACGATTTGGTTCGTCATCAGGCGGGTGAGCGTCTGCGGGCGGCAGCAGCCAGCACCGCATCCAGCAGCATCTGCACATCCTCCTCCCGGGTGCGGTGGTTGACCAGCGCAGCGCGCAGGGCCAGCACCCCGTGGATGCGGGTGGTGGAGAGCACCGCCACGCCGGATTCCTGCACATCGGCAGCAATGTCGGCGTTGAGCGCGTCGAGGTCGCAGCCCTCCCCGCGCACCCGGAAGCACACCACGTTCAGCGTGACGGGCGCAAGCCGCTTCAGCTCCGTGTGGGCATCCACATGCGCGGCCAGTTGCCGGGCCAGTGCGCAATTGCGGGCCACCACCTCGCCCAGTTTGTCGGCGCCATAGGTTTTGAGCGTCATCCACACCTTGAGGGCCCGGAAGCCGCGCGAGAGGTCGGGTCCGAAGTCGGTGGGCCAGGGCAGGTTGCCGGCCAGGCCGCGCGCGCTGCGCTGCAAGTACGCCGGCTGGCTGGCAAAGGTGGCGGCGTGTAGCGCGGCGTCGCGCACCACAATGCAGCCCGCGTCGTAAGGCACCTGGGCCCATTTATGAAAGTCAAACGCCACCGAGTCGGCCTCGCTCAGGCCCTGCACCAGCGGGCGCTGCGCGGGCGAGAGCATGGCCAGTGCGCCATAGGCGGCATCGGCGTGAAACCACAGGCCTTCGGCCCGTGCGAGCGCGGCCAGCGCGGGCAGGTCGTCCACCGCGCCGGTGTCTACCGTGCCGGCGCTGCCCACCAGCAGAAAGGGCTGCAAACCCGCCGCCCGGTCTTGGGCGATGGCGGTTTGCAGGGCGTCCATATCCATGCGGTGCTGGGCGTCCAGCGCTATCAGACGCAGCGCTTGGCTGCCCAAGCCGGCCATGTCCATGGCGCGGGCCACGCAGTTGTGCGCCTCCACCGAGGTGTAGGCTACCAGCGGTTTGCCTTGCAGGCCCTCTTGCCGCACGGAGGTGCCCAGGGCGCGGGTGCGTGCCACCAGCACCGCAATCAGGTTGGCCATGGAGGTGCCGGTGACCAGCACACCGCTGGCATCGGCCGGGAACCCCAGCATCTGCGCAGCCCAGCGGATCACCTTGCGCTCCACCTCAATCGGCGCGTGGTCGCGCCCGCCAAGGTTGGGGTTGGTGGCAGCCGCCAGCAGCTCGGCGAGCATGCCCACCGGGTTGCCCCCGCCCTGCACCCAGCCCATGAAGCGCGGGTGGGCGTTGCCACTGCCGTAGGGCTGGATCAGGGTTTGAAACTCGCGGTACACCTCCGCCAGGTCGGTAGGCCCGGCAGGCAGCTCGCCACTGCGCAGCGCTTGGCGCGCTTCCGGCGGCAGGGGTTGCCAGGTGGGGGCCTCCCGCAGGCCGGCCAGCATGTCCACCATGTTGTCCACCATGCGGTGGCCCATTTGGCGCACCGACTCCCAGTCGGTCGGGTCCAGGCTGTCCGGGGCGGCTTCGAAGCGTGCTGCGGTCATGGGCGGCTTTAGCGTGTGGCGGCGGTGAAGACGATTTCCAGCAAAAAGTCCGGGCTGGCCATCTCGGCGCTCACGCAGGCGCGGGCCGGTGCACAGCCCTCGGGCAACCAGGCCTGCCACGCGGCATTGAAGGCCACGCGGTCGCTCATGTGCTTGAGGTAGATGGTGGCCATCAGCAAGTGGCTTTTGTCGCTGCCGGCCAGGGCCAGCGTACGCTCGGCCTGGGCAAATACCGCTTGGGCTTGGCTGGTGATGTCGGTGCCGCTTTCGGGCACTTCCACAAAATAAGCAGTGCCGTTGTGCACCACCGCGTCGGACCATTGGGCGGCGGGGTGGATACGTTGGATGGAGGTGCTGGTCATGGTGGGTGTCCGGGGTGTCAAAAAGTGAGTGCGGCGGATACTACTAGAAGCCTGCGGTAGGCAAGACAATGGGGTGTCTTTGATCCACACCGCAGGTATTTTCATGAGCAGTTACCGCATCCTCTTCGTCTGCATGGGCAACATTTGTCGCAGCCCCACGGCCGATGGCGTCATGCGCCACAAGGTGCGTGCATTGGGGCTGGAGCCGTGGGTGCAGGTGGACTCGGCCGGCACGCACAACTACCACCCCAACAGCCCGCCCGATGCCCGCTCGCAGCAGCATGCTGCGCAGCGCGGCTACGACCTGTCAGCCCTGCGTGCGCGACAAATGACCGAGGCGGACTTTGAGGCCTTCGATCTGGTTCTGGCCATGGACTGGGACAACCTCGCGCTGGCGCAAGCGCTTTGCCCGCCGCAGCACCAGCACAAGGTCCGGCGCATGACCGAGTTTTGCCGGCAGTATGACGATGCCGTAGTGCCTGACCCGTATTACGGTGGCGCGGCGGGCTTCGAGCAGGTGTTGGACCTGGTGGAAGACGCGTGCGATGGGTTGATCGCCCACGTCCGCCAAGTTCGCCCTGTGCAGACGCGCTGAGTACGCCATGCACATCGCCATCATCGGTTTGGGTGAAGTCGGCCGGGCCTATGCCAAGGCCCTCCACGCAGCGGGGCATACGCTGCAGCTGTGCAATGCCCGCGCGGGCGCGGCTGCACAGGCTGCGGCAGATGCGCTGGGGCTGCCTTTGCACCTCGCACCCGGCGAGTGGCTGCGCGCTTGCGATGCGGTGCTGCTGTGCGTGACCGGGAGTGTGGCCCCGCAGGTGCTGGCGCAATACAGCCCGTGGATGGCGCCAGGGGCTGCGTGGTGCGACATGACCACCGCCAGCCCGCAGGCCAAGCGCGCTGCGGCGGCCACGGCCCGTGCGCAGGGTCTGCACTACCTGGATGTGGCCATCATGGGTGCAGTCGCGCTGGGCCAACACGCCACGCCGCTGTTGGTGGCGGGCGATGGTGCCGAGACATTCAAACGCTGGATGGAAAGCGCCGGTGGGCGGGTGCAAGTGATAGAAGCGAGCACGGCGGGCGACGCCATGGCCCTCAAGCTGCTGCGCAGCACCTTTACCAAGGGGCTGGAGGCGTTGAGCGTGGAGCTGCTGATGGCGGCCGAGCGTCAAGGCCTGCGCGACCCGCTCTACGCGCAGTTGCAAGATATTGACGACACCCCGCTGCGCACCTTCATCGACATGCTGGTGCGCACCCACGTGGTCCACGCAAAGCGCCGCGCTGTGGAGGTGCAAGAGGCCGCCATGGAGATGGCCTACCAGGGCATTGCATCGCAGGTGCTGCCCGGCGTGGCTAACCGCTTTGAGAAAACCGTGGCGGGGCTGGAAAGCCATCCGCTTGAAGCGGCTGCACCGACCACGGAAGATGCGCTGCAATGGTTGTTGCAGCGCGAAGGCTAGATCCCAGCCCGTAGCCGGCTATTTCTTCGCAGCGGTTTTTCGCACTACCGGCTTCGCACTTTTAGCGGCTTTGACCGGCTTGGCCGTCTGCGGCGCTGCCAAGCTATCGAGCCGCAGCAGGGTGTCCAGATGGCCCATGAAGTGGTGCAGGTAGTCGGGCGACAGGCCTTGCATCAGGCCCAGCGTGCGCAACACCAGCTGGTGGGAGTTGAGCGGGCCGGCGTTGGCAGGGCCTTGGGTGAGCGCGTGGCCCACCTGGTCCTGCACCTGCATGCGGCCCCAGGCTTGTTTGAATTGCTGCACGCTCTTCATTTCACCTAAACCCTGTGGGGCGCTGCCACCGCTGGCGTGCGCTGCGCCGGGCGGTTGCGCCCGCATGGACAGGTTCAGCGCCTTGAGGCCATCGAGGCCAGCGCGGCGCAGGGTGGCACGCCGCATCGGGTGCGATGTGCCTGACCGGGCAGGCGCCTGCGCGCAGCGTTGCTGGTAGTCGGCCAGCGCGGTGTGCAGTGCGGTGCACAGATGCGCTTGTACCGCGCCGTGTTGGGCGGGCAGCCGCTGAGCGAGCGTTTCCAGGTAGCCAAAGCGCACCGGGTCGAGCGCATGCCTGCCCTCTGCGCGCAGGGTATGCAGCACGTCCACGAGCGACGTGACGTTAGGCACGGCCTGTGTCATGGTGCCTGTGCGCCTTTGGGCACGGGGGCCATTTCTACCCGGCGGTTCAGGGCGCGGCCGCTGTCGCTTTGGTTGGATGCCACCGGTTGCTCGGCACCGAACGCGGCGGCAAACACCCGGGAGGCGGGCATGCCTTCTTCAATAAGCGCGCGGGTCACGGTCAAAGACCGCTGGGCCGAGAGCTCCAGGTTGTCGGCAAATTGGCGGTTGCTACCGGACACAGGTTGGTTGTCGGTAAAGCCGCTGACCATCAGCATTTCGTTGCGCTCGCCCAGGTACACCTGCAGCGGGGGCACCAGGCTTTTGAGCAGTTGGTGCCCGTCGGGCCGGAGCTGGTCGGAGCTCACCGCAAACAGCACGCTGCCGCTGATGCCGATGCGCCCGTTGTTGAGCGTCACACGCCCCGACATCAGGGGCACGGCCAGTGCTTTTTCGAGCGCCATGCGGCGTTGCTCTTCTTGCTGGCGCTTTTTGACTTCGGATTCGAGATTGGCCACCAAGTCCATTTGCACCACCAACACGCCCACCAGAATGAGCACAAAGGCGCCCAGCAGGCCGGCCATCAGGTCGCCAAAGACGGCCCAGACCGGCGCTGTTTCCAGTCCGGTGTCGTCCACGCTGTCCATGTCCACCATCACGCGTTGACCGGTGTGGGCCCGGAGGCGGGGCTGCGCAGCTTGCGCAGGTCTTCCAGCACCGCCTTTTGCGAGCTGAGGCTCAGGTCGATCACCTCACGCGCCTGACCTACGTAGTAAGCCAGTTGCTCATCGCTGCGCTCTGCCGATTGGCCGACCGCCGCTTCCATGCCTTGCAGGCTGTGCACCAGTTGCTCGTTGCTCCGTACAAACAACTCCACGGCATGCTGGAAGCTGTTGCCCAAACTGGAGAGTTCAATCGCGCTGCCGCTGAGGTGGGCGCCCAGGCTTTCGGCTTTGTCGGTTTGCAGTGCAAGCGTTTGGGCAAATTGCTGCTGCACCTGCACCAGTGTGTGGCCGGCGGTGGTGACCAGGGTGTCGATGGCTGCACGTTGCCCCTGGGTCGTGGCTTCGGCCGATTGCAGCAGGCCGTGCAGGCGCTCCATCAGCGCGTGGCGCTCTTGCAGCGCCGCGGTGTCGCGTTCATCCAGGCGCGTCATCTCGGTGCGCAACTGGGTGGTCAGTGCGCCCAGGCGCTCGGCGGCGGCCTCGCCACGCGCCGTTTCTTCGGTGCGCAAGGCGGCGAGTTCCGTGCGCCAGAGCGCGGCGAGCTGGTCCATGCGGGCGTGCTGCTGCTGGGCCCAGTCGGCCTCGCTTTGCTGGCGGGCACTGACCAGGGTCTCTGCGCGCTCCAGCACACGGGAGATACCCGCCATGGCCGTCGCTGCCTGCTCTGCTGCCTGGGTGGTGACGGTGGCAGCGCTTGCATCCAGTGCTTTGCACATGGCTTGTTGTTGGGCCAAGGCTTCGGCACCTGTGCGTTGCCACTCGGCTTGCAGGGTGGCGGTGCTGCGTTCGAGGGCGTAGGCCCAGTCCGCAGTCAGGCTTTGGGTACCCGCCTGGAAGCTGGCCTGCATCTCGCTCAGTTGGGCGTGCAGCGCTGCGCTGGTGCGCTGGTGCTGGGCCTGTGCCTCTGTGGCCACGTGGTGCATGGCGGTTTGCACCACCGGCACCATGGCTTCACCCGCCTGCCGGGTGCCTGCCAGCAAGCTGTCTTGCAGCGTCTGCGCGACCGATTGCGCCAAGCCGGTGTACGCCCCGCTGACCTCCTGGTGGAAGGCCTGTTGCTGTGCCTCCAGCCGGGTGCTCAGGGCTTCGTGGCGCTGTTCCAGGTGCTCCATCAAGCGTTGCAGCTGTTCCGCCACACCGGGCAGCGCCTGCGATTGCTGTTGCAGTGCCTGTAGGCTGGCTTCCCTCTGGTGGGCCAGCGAGAAAGGCCGCAGCACCGTGGCAATGCGGCTGTCCAGCAGGCGGGCCACGTCCAGACGCTCGCGGCGGCAGAGGGCAGACACCAAACCCAGCATGGCCGATGTAGCCACCCCCGCTACGGAGGTGCCGAAAGACAAACCCAAGCCCTTGATGGGCGCGGCCAGCGCGGCCCGTATGGCTTGCAAATCCGCAGAGCCTTCCAGCGCAAACACGGCACCCTTGAAGGTGAGCACCATGCCCAAAAAGGTGCCCAACATGCCGAGCATGACCAGCAGGCCGACCAGATAGGGCGTGAGCGCAGGCCCGGGTAGCCCAGTGCGCTCCCCCTCAATCCGCAGGCGCACGGAGTGCTGCAGTGGGGCAGGAACCCGCTCCAGCCAGTCGCCCAAAGACGCCAGCCCTTGCGGGATATCGTTAAGCGCGTGCCGCAGTTCTGCGGTGCTCGCCCGAAAGCGCTGCAGCTCGCGGATGCCCGTGGCGTACACCACGCCGATGAGCAGTGTCATGCCCAGTGCGAGGTGGCTGGTGCCCACAAAGCCGGCACTGATCCAAAGCACACAAAAAGCCCCGAGGGCAGCTGCCCCGGGAATAAGAAACCGGTTGAAATCTTTGCTCATGTCGTCTCAGGAGCCGGTGCGCCAAGCCTCTACAAGGCCCGCGACCGGTTCCAATCTAAAGTCCAATTCGGCCACCATGGCGGCCTGAAAATCCTGTTCAAAAGCGCTTGCGGCGCTCCCCTTGTCGCGGTGCTGCATAAAGCGCCGCTCCAGCACAGCGGGTAGGCGGGCCAGCAAGCTTTCGCTGCGCAGGCCCAGCATGTCTTCCAGTGCGGCGTCCAGCCGCGCCAACTGACTGAGCCGTGTGCTGGTGTGTGTCAGCACTTCGCGGCAATGCTGCCGGAAAGGGCCTAGCCGCCATTCCATGCGGCGCTCAATATCCAGGTAGCGCTGCTTGTAGCTGCCGAAATCTTCTTCCACGGCTACGACCGCTGCCCCCGGCACCACCGGTAGCGGGCGCGCAATTCCGCGGGACTGCGGTACGGGTGGTGTGCAAATCAAGGCCAGCAGATCGTTGCGCAGAAGCCGGTAGGCTTCGCCCAGATCCGTGTCTTTGGTGCCTGGTCTCGCAGGTGGTGCGTGCACCGTAGAGCGGACCTCTGAGAGAGCCCCGCTCAGTGCAATTGCATCCAGCGGCCCGATCCACGCCGACCAATGTTGAATCCAGTCCTGCCGGGTCGCGCGTCCGTCTACCGGCGCCCACGATTCCAGCAGGTCTGCGAGCCTGGAGGGCCCCGAACTCCCCTGCATCAAACGTCGATATTGCCGGCTCGCAGGGCGTTGGTTTCAATGAAGTCGCGGCGTGGTTCCACTTCGTCGCCCATCAGCATGGTGAACACGCGGTCGGCTTCGATGGCGTCGTCGATTTGCACACGCAGCAGGCGGCGCACCGTGGGGTCCATAGTGGTCTCCCACAGCTGGGCGGGGTTCATTTCGCCCAAGCCCTTGTAGCGCTGGCGGCTCGAGGTGCGTTCGGCTTCGGCAATCAGCCAGGCCATGGCTTCGCGGAAGTCGGAGACCTTTTCTTCCTTTTGGCGCTCGCCCTCGCCGCGCATGACGCGGGCGCCTTCGCTCAGCAGGCCACGGAAGGTGTTGGCGGCTTCGGCCAGGGCGGCGTAGTCGGCGCCGTGCACAAAGTCTTGCGTGAGCACGCTGCTCTTCACGTTGCCGTGGTGGCGGCGGCTGATGCGCAGGATAGGCTTGTCGGTGCGGGCGTCAAACTCGCCGGCCACTTCAGCGTCCGGCAACTTGGCTTGCAGGGCGGCGGCAGAGGCTTCGGCGTCCGCCACGGTGTCGAGGTTCAGCACCACGCCGTCGGCTACCGAGCGCAGGGCTTCGGCATCCATAAAGTTTTTCAGGCGCGCAATCACGGCTTGGGCCACCTGGTGCTTGCGCGCCAGTTCGGCCAAGGTGTCGCCGCTCAAGGTGGCGCCGTTGGTGCCGCCGGTAAACACCGAGGCATTCACCAATGCGATGCGCAGTAAAAAGCTGTCCAGCTCGGCAGGGCCTTGCAGGTACAACTCTTCCTTGCCGGACTTCACTTTGTAGAGCGGGGGCTGGGCAATGTAGATGTGGCCGCGCTCCACCAACTCGGGCATCTGGCGGTAGAAGAAGGTCAACAGCAGGGTACGGATGTGCGCACCATCCACGTCGGCGTCGGTCATGATGATGATGCGGTGGTAGCGCAGCTTGGCGACGTTGAAGTCGTCATTGCCGGTGCTGCCACCGGCCTTGCCGATGCCGGTGCCGAGTGCGGTGATCAGCGTCAAAATTTCATTGCTGGTCAGCAGCTTTTCGTAGCGGGCTTTTTCCACGTTCAGGATCTTGCCGCGCAGGGGCAGGATGGCCTGGAACTTCCGGTCGCGGCCCTGCTTGGCGGAGCCGCCGGCGGAGTCACCCTCGACGATGTAGATTTCGCAGCCTGCGGGGTCTTTTTCCTGGCAGTCGGCGAGCTTGCCGGGCAGGCCCATGCCGTCTAGCACGCCCTTGCGGCGCGTCATGTCGCGGGCCTTGCGCGCGGCTTCACGTGCGCGGGCGGCTTCGATGATCTTGCCGACGATGATCTTGGCATCGTTCGGGCGCTCTTCCAGGTAGTCGGCGAGCAGCTTGCCCACGATGTCTTCCACCGGGCCGCGCACTTCGCTGGACACCAGCTTGTCTTTGGTCTGGCTGGAGAACTTGGGTTCGGGCACCTTGACCGACAGCACGCAGCACAGGCCTTCGCGCATATCGTCACCGGTGACTTCGACCTTGGCTTTCTTGGCCAGCTCGTTTTGCTCGATGTACTTGCTGATGACGCGGGTCATCGCCGCGCGCAGGCCGGTCAGGTGGGTGCCGCCGTCACGCTGGGGGATGTTGTTGGTGAAGCACAGCACTTGCTCGTTGAAGCCGCTGTTCCACTGCATGGCCACTTCCACGCCGATGTTGGTGCCTTGGTCGCTCTGCCGATCGCCCATGGCGTGGAACACGTTGGGGTGCAAAACAGTCTTGCCCTTGTTCACATAGTTCACAAAGCCTTGCACGCCACCGGCGCCAGCAAAGTCGTCTTCCTTGCCGCTGCGCTCGTCCTTCAGGCGGATGCGTACGCCGTTATTCAGGAAGCTGAGTTCGCGCAGTCGCTTGGACAGGATTTCGTAGTGGAAATCGTTGTTCTCTTTGAAGATCTCGGTGTCGGGCAGGAAGTGCACTTCGGTGCCGCGCTTCTCGGTGTCGCCGATCATCTTCATGGGCGAGATGTCGATGCCGTTCTGCGTTTCAACAATCCGGTTTTGCACAAAGCCCTTGCTGAATTCCAGTGTGTGGACCTTGCCGTCACGGCGGATGGTCAGGCGCAGCATCTTGGACAGCGCGTTCACGCAGGACACCCCCACGCCGTGCAGACCGCCGGACACCTTGTAGCTGTTTTGGTTGAACTTGCCACCAGCGTGCAGCTCGGTCAGCGCGATTTCAGCGGCCGAGCGCTTAGGCTCGTGCTTGTCATCGAGCTTGATGCCGGTGGGAATGCCGCGGCCGTTGTCGACGACGCTGATGGAGTTGTCGGAGTGGATCGTGACCAAGATGTCGTCGCAATGGCCGGCCAGCGATTCGTCGATCGAGTTATCCACCACTTCGAACACCAGGTGGTGCAGGCCGGTGCCGTCGGACGTGTCGCCGATGTACATGCCGGGGCGCTTGCGCACGGCTTCCAGGCCTTCCAGAATCTGGATCGAGCCTTCGCCATAAGCCTCTGTCGCACCGGCTTGGTTGGTGTCGATGGTGGGCTGGAAGTTGGAACTGTCTGTGCCCGCATCGCCCGTATGGACGAGTCCATCGTTGTTTTCGGGGGTTGGAACAGACTTGTTTTCTTCGGTCATGGCTAACTTTCTCTCGATTCTTTAATGACCAAACCCCCGAAGGCCGGGGGTTTGATTGCGCGGGCAGCTACTGTTTTTGTAGCGTCAGATTCTCATGGGCATCACGACGTACTTGAAGGTCGTGTTATCGGGGATGGTGATCAGGGCAGAACTGTTGCCGTCGGACAGCTCCACTTTCACCATGTCCTGGCTCATATTGCTCAGGGCATCGATCAGGTAGGTGACGTTGAAGCCGATCTCGATGCTGTCACCGCCGTAGTCGATGTCCAACTCGTCCACCGCTTCTTCCTGCTCGGCGTTGTTCGACGCTACACGCAGGCTGCCGGGGTCGATGTTCAGGCGCACGCCTTTGAACTTGTCGCTGGTCAGAATGGCGGTGCGTTGCAGCGTCTTGAGCAGCGCTTCGCGGCCCAGGGTGATGCTGTTCTTGTGGTTCTTGGGGATCACGCGGTTGTAGTCGGGGAACTTACCCTCGACCAGCTTGGTCACGAACTCCATGCCGTCAAAAGTGAACTTGGCTTGGTTGTTAGCGAACTGCATTTCGATGGCGCCTTCGGCGTCGCTCAGCAGGCGCTGCAATTCGATGACCGTCTTGCGCGGCAGGATCACTTCCTGCTTCGGCACTTCCACATCGAGGGTGGCGGAGGCAAAGGCCAAGCGGTGGCCGTCGGTAGCGACCAAGCTGAGTTGCTTGCCTTCGGCCACAAACAAAATGCCGTTGAGGTAGTAGCGGATGTCGTGGACTGCCATCGCGAAGGACACCTGGCTCAGCAGGTCCTTCAGGGTCTTTTGCGGCACGCTGAACACGGGGCCGAAGCTGGCGCTCTCTTGCACCAGAGGAAAGTCTTCGGCCTGCATGGTTTGCAGGGTGAACTTGCTCTTGCCGCCTTTGAGGATGATTTTGCTTTGGCTGGATTCCAGCGACACGGTTTGGTCCCCGGGCATGGTGCGCAGGATGTCGATCAGCTTGCGCGCACCGATGGTGGTGGTGAAGTTGCCGGTGTCGCCACCCAGTTCTGCGGTGGTGCGGATCTGGATTTCGAGGTCGCTGGTGGTGAGTTGCAGGGAGGTCCCGGTTTTGCGCAACAGCACGTTGGCAAGAATGGGCAAGGTGTGGCGGCGTTCGACAATACCGGCCACCGATTGCAGAACCGATAAGACCTTGTCTTGCGTTGCCTTCAATACGATCATGTCAACCTCTTTGTGAAACTCTGCCAAACATTCATTCAATCCTGCCATTTTCCCTGTTTTTTCAGTGAGTTACGGGGGGCAAGGGCTAGTTTTTACGGTTAACCCTTCAGGGTTTGCTCCAGAACGTGCAGCTGCTGGTTCAACTCGGTGAGCTGCTGGCGCTCGCCGCCGATTTTGCGTACCGCGTGCAGCACCGTGGTGTGGTCGCGCCCCCCGAACAACTCACCGATTTCGGGCAGGCTTTTCTGAGTCAGTTCCTTGGCTAGGTACATGGCAATCTGGCGCGGCCGGGCAATGCTGGCGGGCCGCTTTTTGGAATACATGTCCGCAACCTTGATCTTGTAGTAATCGGCCACGGTTTTTTGGATGTTTTCCACCGAAATCTGCCGGTTCTGGATGGACAGCAGATCGCGTAGCGCTTCGCGGGCCAGCTGGATGGAGATTTCCTTCTGGTTGAATCGCGAGTACGCCAGGATTTTGCGCAGCGCGCCTTCCAATTCACGCACGTTGGAACGCACGTTTTTCGCTACGAAGAAGGCCACTTCCTCGGGCATTTCAGAGCCCTCGGCATGCGCTTTGTTGATCAGAATCGCCACCCGCATTTCGAGCTCCGGTGGCTCGATGGCCACGGTCAGGCCGGAGTCAAAACGCGATACCAAGCGCTCGTGGATGTCCGCCAAGCCCTTGGGGTAGGTGTCGCTGGTCATCACGATGTGCGATTTTTTGGCCAGCAGGGCCTCGAAGGCGTTGAAGAACTCTTCCTGCGTGCGGTCCTTGTTGGCAAAGAACTGCACGTCGTCGATCAGCAGCAGGTCCAGGGAGTGGTAGCGCTCCTTGAATTCGTCAAAAGTTTTGCGTTGGTAGGCCTTTACCACGTCTGACACAAATTGTTCTGCATGGATGTAAAGCACCTTGGAGCCGGGCTTATCCACAAGCAAGCGGTTGCCAACCGCATGCATCAAGTGGGTCTTGCCCAAGCCCACGCCACCATAGATGAACAAGGGGTTGTAAAGGTGACCCGGCATGGTGGCGACATGCATAGCCGCTGCACGCGCCATGCGGTTCGCCGTTCCTTCGACCAGGCTCTCAAACGTGAGCATGCTGTTGAGCCGGCTTTTGGGGCCACCGGCGACACGGTCTTCGCCGACCTCCACTTCTTCGATGGCGGCAGGTACTTCTGCAGCGCGTGGCACCATGGCCGGGCGCACAGGAGCTTCACGCGGAGTGATTACTAACTCTACGGCTACAGCTTGCCCGTAAAGCTTCTCCAGCATGGCTGCAATGCGTTGGCTGTACTGGGCGCGCACCCAATCGAGCTTGAAGCGGTTGGCCACGAACACGGTGATCTTGGACATGTCCTCGTGGGCGAGGGCGGTCAGCGGCTTGATCCAGGTGTTGAATTGCTGCTCAGGAAGTTCTTGTGCGAGTTGGTCGACGCAGCTTTGCCACAGGCTTTGCCCGAGTTCAAAATTGGAGCCGTCGTGGGAGTTGGGATGGGAGCCCTGGGTCATTGTGCGGGTCAGCTTCTGTGGATAGTTGTTGTTTGCTGCGAAGCGGATTCTAATTTATCAATACTTTATCCACATTCCGTAGGGCGCAGTGTGCAGTTCGTGCAAAAGAATCTGATTCGTTCCTAAGGTGTTGCCCTGATTGATAAAGTTTGCGATAATCCGCGGTTCCCCTGATTGTGTTCGGGGCGATAAGACCGAAATCTGCGCTGTTAGGCCGTTGGTGGAATGCATCGATGGGTCGCGCGGATACCCACTGAGCCTGTTAGGAAAATTTCATGAAACGCACATACCAACCTTCCAAAATCCGTCGCGCACGTACCCACGGCTTCCTGGTCCGCATGAAGACACGCGGCGGCCGCGCTGTGATCAACGCACGCCGCGCCAAGGGCCGCAAGCGTCTGGCTGTCTAAGACGGCTTCGCAAACCAAAGCTTTGGCTTTTGGTGACTGCGGAACCGCAAACCGGCAGACCGCCTGCCCTTAAGCGCCTTCAAACGCGCGCCCAGTTCCAAGCGGCTCTGGGTGGCACCACGGTTTCAAAAACAGCGCACTTTGCTATGCATTGCTGCGCTGTTGGTGTTTCTGCGCCCGAAGAAGCTGTGTCGGTGTTCCCCGCGCCCGGTATCTGGCTGGGGGCGATGGTGCCCAAACGCTGGGCCAAGCGTGCGGTTACGCGCAACGCTATCAAGCGGCAGGTCTATCACTTGGGCGTGGAGTTTGCGCCCTTGTTGAAAGAAAAAGCCCATCTGATCCGCTTGCGCCGGGACTTTGATCGGAAGCACTTTGTCAGCGCAAGCTCGGATGCCTTGAAGGCGGCAGTACGGCAAGAGTTGCTGGACTTGTTTGTCCAAATCGTCGGCCCCCGCCCGCAGAAGGCAGATCCCGAAAGCAAGGCCTCCGCATGATGCAGGGGTTGTTGATGGGCTTGGTCCGTGGCTACCGCCTGTTGCTCAGTCCGTGGCTGGGCTCGGCGTGCCGCTTTAACCCCACATGTTCTGTGTACGCGCTGCAGGCCCTGGAGCGCCACGGTGCGACAATAGGAAGCTATTTGACGGTTGCGCGTCTTGCGCGCTGTCACCCGTGGTGCGCGGGTGGGCACGATCCCGTGCCTGAGAATGCGCCGCGACTGTTCAGTCGCTTGATTCAATCCCCCTCTGAGAAGAAGTCTTCATGAACGATATTCGCCGCACCATTTTGTGGGTGATCTTTGGGTTCTCCATGGTCCTCTTGTGGGACCAGTGGCAGATCCACAATGGCAAGCAAGCCACTTTCTTCCCCAACCCGGCTGCCAAGGCAGCGGCTGTTCCGGCGGGCGCCGCCAGCGCATCGGCAGCTGTGCCTGCTACACCTGCGGCTGTCGGCCAAGCACCTGCTGCCGGTCCTGCAGCGGCGGTGGCATCCGAGCGTTTTGACGTCAGCACCGATGTGCTGAAGTTGACGTTTGATACCCAAGGCGGCGCATTGGTTCGTACCGAGTTCTTGCAATATCTGGACTCCAACGACAAAACCCGCAACTTTGTGTTGCTGGATGACACCCCCGCCCGCTTCTACCAAGCCCAAACCGGTTTGATTGGTGGTGCTGCGCCTGACAGCTTCCCGACCCACAAGTCCGTCATGGCGGTCAGTGGCGACAAGTCTCTCAAGGACGGACAAGACGAGCTCAAGCTTGTTTTTACCTCGCAAGACACGGGTGGCATCAAACTGGTGAAGACCTATACCTTGCGTCGCGGTGCCTATGACATTGCTGTTAAGCACGAAGTCATCAACACCGGCACAGCGGCAGTCAGCCCTCAGTTGTATTTGCAACTGGTGCGCGATGGCAACAAGCCGGCGGGCGAGTCTTCTTTTTATTCGACTTTCACGGGTCCCGCGGTCTATACCGATGTCAAGAAGTACCAGAAAGTGGAATTTGCTGACATCAAAAAAGGCAAGGCCGATTTTGAAAAGGAAAGCACCAACGGCTATGTCGCCATGGTGCAGCACTACTTCGCCAGCGCCTGGATCTTGCCTGCCGATGTGAAGCGTACCTTCTCCCTGGACGCTAAAGACGTCGGCGCCACCGTGGCCGATTGCTGCTACCGCGCCACCATGATCACGCCGCTGGAAACGGTGGCCCCGGGTCAAACCAAGGCCGTAGAAGCCAAGCTGTTTGTGGGCCCCCAGGAAGAGAAGAAGCTGGAAGCCCTAGCGCCCGGCATGGAGCTGGTGAAAGACTATGGCTGGTTGACCATTTTGGCCAAGCCTTTGTACTGGTTGCTCGACAAGCTGCACGCCTTCATTCAAAACTGGGGTTGGTCTATCGTCGCCCTGGTGTTGTTGCTCAAGGTTGCTTTCTACTGGCTCAATGCCAAAGCCTATGCCAGCATGGCCAAGATGAAGGCGGTGAACCCGCGCATCATGGAAATGCGTGAACGCCTCAAGGACAACCCGCAGCAAATGCAGCAGGAAATGATGAAGATCTACCGGGAGGAAAAGGTCAACCCCATGGGTGGCTGCTTCCCCATCATGATCCAGATTCCGGTGTTTATTGCCTTGTACTGGGTGCTCTTGTCCAGTGTGGAAATGCGCAATGCTCCGTGGGTGCTGTGGATTCATGATTTGTCGTCGCCGGATCCTTTCTTCATCCTGCCCGTGGTGATGACCCTGACCACCCTCTTGCAAACTGCGCTGAATCCCGCGCCACCTGACCCTCTGCAAGCCAAGATGATGTGGATCATGCCGCTGGCCTTCAGCGTGATGTTCTTCTTCTTCCCGTCGGGCTTGGTGTTGTACTGGATCACCAACAACATCTTGTCGATTGCACAGCAGTGGATCATCAACACCCGCATGGGCGTGCCACCGCAGTTCAACCTGCCCAAGTTCAAGTAAATACGGGCTGGGACCGTGCTCGCACGACACGCAGACCCCATCGTCGCTATTGCCACGGCCTCCGGCCGTGGTGCAGTGGGCATCATCCGCCTGAGCGGCAGGGATCTGCGGGCTTTCATCCGGTCCTTGCTGGGGCGTGACCTTCGCGCCCGAGAAGCCACTTACCTTCCGATTCCGGACGCCCAAGGCCAGCCGCTAGACCACGGGCTGGCTTTGTTCTTTCCGGGGCCACACTCCTTTACGGGCGAGGATGTGCTGGAGCTGCAAGCCCATGGTGGCCCGGTGGTGCTTCAGCTGCTGATGGCCCGCTGTATGCAAGTGGCCACAGCGGCGCCCACGCCGGATGGCGTGGTGCTGCCCGGCCTGCGCATTGCCGAGGCGGGTGAATTTACCCAGCGCGCTTTCCTGAACAACAAGCTGGATCTGGCGCAGGCGGAAGCGATTGCCGATTTGATTGATGCCAGCACCGAAGCAGCCGCGCGCAGCGCGAGCCAGTCTTTGTCGGGCGCGTTCTCCAAAGAAGTCGCGGTGTTGCGGGATGCCTTGATCCATTTGCGCATGCTGGTGGAGGCGACCTTGGACTTTCCGGAAGAGGAAATCGATTTTCTGGAAAAGGCCGATGCCGTGGGCCAGCTGCAGCGTTTGCAGCTGACTTTGCAACAGGTGTTACAAAAAGCAAGCCAAGGGGCGCTGTTGCGCGAAGGCATGACCGTGGTGATTGCCGGGCAGCCCAATGCCGGTAAGTCGTCCCTGCTCAACGCCTTGGCAGGTGCAGAGCTGGCGATCGTGACCCCGATTGCCGGCACGACCCGCGACAAGGTGCAGGAGACCATCCAGATCGAGGGTGTGCCGCTGCATATCGTGGATACGGCCGGTCTGCGCAACAGCGAAGACGCGGTGGAGCAAATCGGCATTGCCCGCGCCTGGGAAGCGATTGAGCGCGCGGATGCGGTACTTTTTTTGCACGATCTGACCCGTCGCGATGCTCCTGAATATATAGCAGCTGACGCAGAAATTGCGGGCGCTATCGGCCAAAAACTACCTGCATCGGTGCCCGTGATTCATGTCTGGAACAAGGTGGACGCCAGCGACAAGGGCACGCCCTCCGAGGGCCTGGCCCTGTCTGCCAAAACAGGGGCGGGTCTGGATGCTTTGCGTCAGAGCCTGCTGCGCGCCGCAGGCTGGCAGCCGGCGCAGGCGGGCACCTTCATTGCGCGCCAACGGCATTTGCAGGCCCTCCGGCAGGTGGGGGAACATCTGGAAACGGCGGCGCAGTGGCTGTCTTCCGGGGCTGCGTCCTTGGACTTGTTGGCCGAGGAATTGCGCCTGGGCCAAAACGCATTGAATTCGATCACCGGGGAGTTCGGGGCCGACGATTTGTTAGGCGTGATCTTTTCCAAATTTTGCATCGGCAAATAGCCGCACTACACTTTCAGGCTTACTCCTGCGTTTGAGTTCCATGTCATTTTTAAGCTGGTTGACCCGCCGCCCTTCCCAGAAATCCTCGCCCTCCGAAACTTCGGGGTTGGCGCAGGTGGATGCCACCTTGCCATTGGTGCGTAGCGGCTCAGCGCGCACCAGCCATTCGGTGCCGGGTGTTGCGGCCAACCGCCGCAGTGAGCGCCTGGAGCGCCGCGAGCTGCTGTACGCCGTGGTGCGCGAGTCTATGACCGGCGCGGGCATGCTGTCCAGCAGCTACAAGTTCAAGGTCTTGTCTCTGGACTCACGCGGACGTCAGTACCTGATCATGATGGACATGGCCCGCCAGAATGTGAGCGATACGGCGCGCCTTTCCGACATTGAGACGCATATCGCCAAGATCGCCAAGACGCGGCACGATATTTTGGTCACGGCAGTTTATTGGCGGGTCAATGAGCATGTGAGTACCCAGTTGTCCCACGTCAAGCCGGCACCTGCCAAGCAGGCGCACCCACGTTATGAGCCCTTGAAGGCGTCGGAAGTGGAGGCTTTCAAGCAAGCCATTGCATCGGTGCCGCCTCCCACGCAGTTGTCGGCACCCGGGGAGATTGTCAAGTCGTCCCGCCGCAATCCACAGCCGCCGCCCCGCTTTGCGGATACCCAGTTGGATGAGCGCGCGTCGCCGCTGAGCGGCACCCAGTACGGCGATCTGAATTAACGAGGGGGGCGCCGAGGCCGCTTAGTGGCCGGCGAAGTCCACTAGGGTGAACAAGGGCAGGCCGGCTTCCCGCAATTTGTCAGAGCCACCGAGCTCCGGCAAGTCCACGATGGCGGCCCCTTCCATGACGTGGGCGCCCAGACGCTCCAGCAGTTTTTTGCCGGCCATCATGGTGCCGCCGGTGGCGATCAGGTCGTCGATCAACAACACCCGGTCGCCCGCTTTGACGGCATCGGTGTGCAGTTCCACGGTCGCGCTACCGTATTCGAGTTCGTAGGTTTCTTCAACGGTGGTGAAGGGCAGCTTGCCCTTTTTGCGGATAGGCACGAAGCCGATGTTGAGTTCATACGCCACCACTGCGCCCAGAATGAAGCCGCGCGCATCCAGCCCGGCCACCACATCGGGGCGCATGGCGTTGTCCATGTAGCGGTGCACAAAAGCGTCGATCAGTACCCGGAACACCTTGGCGTCCTGCAGCAGCGGGGTGATGTCCCGGAACTGTACGCCCGGCGTGGGCCAGTCGGGCACGGTACGGATGTGGTCGCGGAGGTATTGGTTGACGCTGAGGTGTTGCATGGTGCTAATCAAAAAAGCGCCCCGGTGGCGCGGCGTTATTGTGCGCCCAAAGCGGCGGCGGGTTTACAGGCCTTGCAGCAGTTTTTGCTCGGCAGCGGCCAGGTCGGTGGCTTTGCCGCTCAAGACCAGGGTGTCGCCGGCTTGCAGCAGTGTGGCCGGCTCGGGCTGGACGGGCCTGCCATCGCTGCGGCGCATGCTCACCAGGCGCACGCCCAAGGCAGGCAGATTGGCATCCGCTAGCGTCTTGCCGTTGGCCTTGGCGGCCAGCGGGAGGCTGACGGTCACTAGCCGCTCGTGTAGCAGCTCGTCGGCGCTGCTGTCGTCTGCGCCGTGAAAAAAACCGCGAAGCAGGTTGTAGCGGGCGTCGCGCTGGTCCTGCACGATGCGAATCACCCGGCGCATGGGCACGCCCACCAGGGCCAAGGCGTGGCTGGCCAGCATCAGCGAGCCTTCAATGGCCTCAGGCACCACTTCAGTGGCGCCGGCCTCCTGCAGTTTTTCGAGGTTCTGGTCGTCCTGGGTGCGAACAATTACCGGCACTTTGGGGGCGTGGGCGCGCGTGTTGGCCAGTACCCGCAGGGCGCCGGGGGTGTCCAGGTAGGTGATCACCACGGCGCTGGCCCTGGCTAGACCTGCCGCCATCAGGGCTTGCAGCCGTGCCGCGTCACCGAATACCACCGAATGGCCGGCGGCCGCAGCCTGGCGCACCCGGTCCGGGTCCAGGTCCAGCGCGAGGTAAGGGATCTGCTCCTGCTCCAGCATGCGGCCCAGGTTTTGGCCGCAACGGCCGTATCCGCAAATGATGACGTGCCGGTTGGTATTGATGGACTTGCGGGCGATGGTGGTCATTTGCAGTGACTGCTGCAACCACTCGCTGCTCACCAGTTTCATCACGATGCGGTTGGTGTACATCACGATGAATGGCGTAGCCAGCATCGACAGCACCATGCCGGCCAAAATGGGGTTCAGCAAGGCCGCAGGCACGAGGTTTCCCTTCTGCGCGAGGGTGAGCAGCACAAAGCCGAACTCCCCTGCTTGCGCCAGGTACAAGCCGGTGCGCAGGGATACGCCGGCGGTCGCTCCCAGTGCCCGGGCCAGCAAGGTCACCAGAGCGGCTTTGAATACGGTGGGCAGTACCAGCAGCAACAGCACCAAGGGCCAACGCTCCAGCACCAGACGCCAGTCCAGCAGCATGCCGATACTGATGAAAAACAAGCCCAGCAGCACATCATGGAAGGGCCGGATATCGGTTTCCACCTGGTGCTTGTACTCGGTCTCTGAGATCAGCATGCCGGCGATAAAGGCGCCCAAGGCCAGGCTCAGCCCTGCCAGCTCGGTCAGCCACGCCAAACCCAGGGTGATGAGCAGCAAATTCAGCACAAACAGTTCTTCGCTCTTGCGGCGCACCACCACCGTGAGCCAGCGCCGCATCACATGCTGGCCGCCGACCAAGAGCACGGTGACTAGCACCGTGGCTTTGAGTGCCGCCCAGGCCAGGGACTCGACCAGCTGCTCTCCCGAGGCACCCAGCGCGGGAATCAGCACCAGCAAAGGCACCACGGCCAAATCCTGAAACAGCAGCACGCCCATAACCCGCTTGCCGTGCTCGGACTCCATTTCCAGCCGCTCCACCATCAGCTTCACCACGATGGCCGTACTGCTCATGGCCAGCGCGCTGGACAGGGCCAGTGAGGCTTGCCACCCGAGTTGCCAGGACGCAGGGAGCACCGCAGACATCGCCACCATCAGTCCGCCGGCCAGCACCATGGTCAGCGCCACTTGCAAAAAGCCCAGTCCGAACACATGGGTGCGCATGGCGCGCAAGCGAGGCAGGTTGAATTCCAGCCCGATCACAAACATCAAAAACACCACCCCGAATTCGCCCAGGTGGCGCACGCCCTCGGAGTTTTGCGACAAGGCCAGCGCGTTCGGCCCGATCACCACTCCCACGGCCAAGTAGCCCAGCATGGGCGGCAGTTTGAGCGTGCGGCAGATCACCACGCCCAACACAGCCGCCAGAAGGTAGAGAAGGGTGATTTCAAGGCCGGTCATGGCTTGATACTAGCAAGAGTAACGCGCTCTATAAAATGCCTGCATGACAGCATCTTCCCTCCCTGTGCGGGGTTTCCAGGCGCAACGCGCACTGGACCTCGCCAAAGAAGCATTCGACATTGAGGCCGCCGCCGTGTTGGGGCTCAAAAACCGCTTGAATGCCGGCTTCACCCAGACCATCGAAAAAATCCTCGCCTTGCAGGGCCGGGTGGTGGTCATGGGCATGGGCAAGAGCGGGCATGTGGGGCGCAAAATTGCGGCCACTTTGGCCTCGACCGGCACGCCCGCCATGTTTGTGCACCCCGCCGAGGCCAGCCATGGTGATTTGGGCATGGTGACCCCCATTGATTTGGTGCTGATGATTTCCAACAGCGGCGAGTCGCAAGAGATGGCGGCCATCCTGCCGGTGCTCAAGCGCTTGGGTGCACCTCTGGTGGCCATGACTGGCAATCGTCAAAGCACCATGGCTCTGCATGCCGACATCTGGATCGATACCGCAGTAGAAAAAGAGGCCTGCCCCTTGAACCTGGCCCCCACGGCCAGCACCACGGCCCAGTTGGCCATGGGGGACGCACTCGCGGTGGCGCTGCTGGACGCGCGGGGCTTCCGCGCCGAAGACTTCGCCCGCTCCCACCCCGGCGGTGCCTTGGGCCGCAAGCTGCTAACCCACGTGAGCGATGTGATGCGCAGCGGCGATGCCCTGCCCCGCGTGGCTCCCCACGCAGGTTTCAGTGATTTGATGCGCGAAATGAGCGCCAAAGGCCTGGGTGCTGCTGCCGTGGTGGACGACGAGGGCGCGCTGCTGGGCATCTTTACCGATGGCGACCTGCGTCGCTTGGTAGAGCAAGGTGCCGACTTGCGCGCGAAGACGGCTGCGGATGTGATGCATGCGAAGCCTTGCACCATCGGCATGCACGCTTTGGCGGTGGATGCGGCTGACTTGATGGAAGCCCGCCGCATCACCAGCGTGCTGGTGGTGGACGACGCCGGCAAGCTGTGTGGCGCGATCAACAGCAACGACCTGATGCGGGCCAAGGTCATTTGATGGCACCCTTGCTTCACTTTCCCCCGGACTTGTTGCTCAAGGCGCAAGGCATTCGCGTGTTGTTCTTGGATGTGGATGGCGTGCTGACGGATGGGGGCTTGCACTTCACCGCCGACGGTGAAACCACCAAGCGCTTCAACACCTTGGACGGCCATGGCCTGAAGTTGCTGCAAAAAGCCGGCATCACGCCAGCCGTGGTGACGGGGCGGGACTCGCCAGCCCTGCGGGTTCGCCTGCAAGCCTTGGGCATCACCCATGCCCGTTTTGGCACCGAAGACAAACGCCCCGCCGCCCAGAGCATTCTCGATAAGCTGGGCCTGGATTGGTCGCAGGCCGCCGCCATGGGCGATGACTGGCCCGATTTGCCCATGATGACCCGCTGTGCGTTTGCCTGTGCGCCGGTGAACGCCCACATAGAAGTGAGCGGACGTGCCCACTATGTAACCCGTACCCTCGGCGGTGCAGGTGCTGTGCGTGAAGTGTGCGATGTGCTCTTGGTGGCCAGTGGCCGCTATGTGGATTTGTTGCGGGCTTACCTCGCGTGAAAAACTTCCTCTATGCGGCTTGGGAGCGCTTGATGCTCTACCTCCCCATCCTGGTGATGGGGGTGTTGGCCCTGGGAACGTACTGGCTGGTGCGCAGCACGCCGGTGCTGGAGGCAGCGGCTCCTGAGCGGGCGCGTGGCCATGAGCCGGACTATTTCATGGAGGGGTTTTCTGTCAAGACGTTTGACCCCGCTGGTAAATTGCGCTCCGATGTGCAGGGCAGCATCGCCCGCCATTACCCGGATACGCAGTGGATGGAAATCGACGACATCCGTATCCGCTCTTACGACGCCAAGGGGCGCCTCACTACGGCGACCGCCCTCAAGGGCTTGGCCAATGAAGACGGCTCCGAAGTGCAGTTGATGGGCAATGCCCTGGTGGTGCGCGACGCCATTGCGGCTGCCAAAGGCCAGCCCGAGCAGCCGCGCACCGAATACCGGGGCGAGTTTTTGCATGCCTTCATGGATACCGAGCGGGTGACCTCCAACAAGCCGGTGGAGCTGCGCCGGGGCAAGGATGTGTTCACCGCCGACCGCATGGAGTTTGACAACGTGGAACAGGTCATGCGTCTGCAAGGGCGGGTGCGTGGCTTGCTGATTCCTGCGCCTGTGCGCCCCTGAAACGTGTGAATCTGGAGAACACCATGGCCCCTTTGCTTTTCATCACCGGCGCATCCAGCGGCATTGGCCAGGCGATGGCCAAGCGGTTTTACGACGCGGGCTACTCCCTGGCACTCGTCGCCCGGCGCACTGCGGAGATCAAAAGCTGGGCTGACGCTCAAGGATTAAGCGTATCGCGCTATCAAATTTATAGTGCTGATGTCGCGGATATTCACAGCATCGTGGCGGCTGGCGAGGCGTGCTTGCAGCAGCAAGGCGTGCCGGACGTGGTGGTGGCCAATGCCGGTATCAGCATCGGCATGGATACCGCGGTGCGCAGTGATCTGGATGTGCTGCAACGTACCTTGGCGACCAACAACATCGGCCTTGCTGCCACATTTCACCCCTTTGTGGCCCCCATGCAAAAGCGCGGCTCCGGTCGACTGGTGGGTATCGGCAGCGTGGCGGGCATCCGTGGCCTTCCCGGCCATGGTGCGTACTGCGCCAGCAAAGCGGCGGTGATTGCCTATTGCGAATCCTTGCGGGGCGAGTTGCGGGCCAGCGGGGTCAAGGTGGTCACTATTTGCCCTGGCTATATCGATACGCCTCTGACCCGGCAGAACCGCTATTCCATGCCGTTTTTGATGTCTGCACAGGATTTTGCAGACCGGGCGTTCCGCGCGGTAGATGCCGGCACCAGTTACCGCGTCATTCCGTGGCAAATGGGCGTGGTCGCCACTTTGTTGCGGGCGCTGCCCAACCGTTTGTTCGACCGCGCTCTCTCTGGCCGCCCCCGTAAACACCGGCTGGACGAGGTGTAAGGCCAGAAATACAAAAGGGACCCGAAGGTCCCTTTTTATCTGCTGAAGCAGTTCCTGGCTTAGTAGCTGGAACGGCCACCGCCGTAGCCGCCACCACCGGAACGGCCGCCGCCACCGCCGTAGCCGCCGCCACCGGAACGGTCACCGCCGCCGTAGCCGCCGCCACCGGAACGGCCGCCGCCGCCAAAGCCACCACCGCCAGCGCCGCCGCCGAAGCCGCCGGAACGGGGAGGACGTGGCTCCATGGGACGTGCTTCGTTCACAACCAAACCGCGGCCACCGAACTGTTGACCGTTCATGGCGTTGATAGCAGTTTGTGCTTCAGCATCGCTGCCCATTTCCACAAAGCCGAAGCCCTTGGAGCGACCGGTGTCGCGTTCCATCATGACTTTGGCGCTGGAAACAGAACCGTGTGCTGCAAAAGCTTGTTGCAGGTCTTCGTCACGGAAAGAATAAGGCAGGTTGCCTACGTAAAGTTTGTTGCCCATGAAAGGACTCCTCAAAATAACTCAAAACGCGATGGAGTCCTTAACCGCAATCAACAAACCATTGAAGACTTAAAGCAGACGCGAAACTGACTAATCACCGCAAACTTGCACACCGATATTTCGGCAATGCCAAACCATTATGCGTTACTTTGTGGACGAATCCTAGTTTTTATTGTTTTTTCAGGTTAGCCGGCAGAATCGGCATCGTTTTCGCTGTAATGGCGCCACTGGCGCATGCTGTTGCGCAGGGTGAGCAGCTGTTTTTCGAAGCGCGGGCAGGCTTGGCAGGCCAACAAATGAAAATACAGGGCCACCCGGTCTGCCACTGGAAGGGCGCGGTCTTCCCGGGCCACCATCAGCGCGGCGGCCTCTTTGCATGTGCGGCGCAGCAGTTTCATGCGGCACCTGCTTTCTGGAACCAGTTCATTTCGAGGCATTCCCGTAGCCGTAGCCGGGCACGGTGGAGTTGGACGTAGAGGTTGGTCGGGGTCAAACCCAGCTCCTTACAGATTTCTTCACTGGAGAGTTCCAGCCACTCCCGCATCAAAAACAGCCGGCCCTGTACGGCGGGCAGTTTCTCGGCGCAGGCTTCCAGAATTTCAAAAAACTGCCGGCTGCTGGTGTGCTGCTCCGGGTTGCCCCAATCGGCTGGCGCTTCGGCAAAGTGGCCGTCAGCTTTGAAATGCAGTAGCTCCAAGGGGTCGCCATCGTCGTCTTCTGTGCTGCCGACACCGGTGACTTCACGGCCATGGTGGCGCAGGGCGTCAATCACTTTGTGCTTGAGGATGCCGATCAGCCAGGTCTTGAGTTGCGAGCGCTGCGCAAACGCCTGGGGCTTGGCCAGCGCGGCGAGCAGTGTTTCGGACACCGCATCTTCCGCCCATGCTTCGTTGCGCAGTTGCAGCCGTGCAAATTTGTAGAGGTAGTCGCGGTGTTCGGCGACCTGGTCTTCGTAACGTGTCATGGAGGGCCCGCAGGTGTGTGGCGGGCAGTGTACGGGCGAGTTTTAAAAATTGTCGATGTGCATGTAAGAAAGCGCGGGCCCGCCGGACTAAACCTCAACCACAGCGCCGGAGCACTTGGCACCGGAGGCTGCATGGTTGATTGTTTTACCCCTCCAGGAGTCCCACCATGAACCAACGTGCCCTGCTTGCTGCTACTGCCGCCACCTTGATCTCCCTGACCCTCGCCTCTGCGCCAGTGGCCGCCCAGGAAAAAGAAAAATGCTTCGGCATTGCCAAGGCGGGCCAGAACGATTGCGCCAATGCGTCCGGCGCGCACTCTTGTGCCGGCCAGTCCAAAGTGGACATGGACAAAGGCGAATGGAAATACGTGGCCAAAGGCACCTGCGAAAAAATGAAGGGCAGCCTGATGGCGCCCAAGATGTAAGACGGCCCCACATCTGAACGCCCGCCTGCCCATGCCCCGCACCATGCTTGCTGTGCCTGCATCGGAAACCTCTCGCACGGTGTCCGTTGGCATCGGGTGGCGGCACCCTCATTACGCGCAGCTGCTGCATGAGCAGCCGGCGCTGGACTTTTTGGAAGTCCATTCCGAAAACTTTTTTGCCCCCGGCGGCGCTGCCTTGGCGGTGCTGGAGCGGGGGCGCGCCCTGTACCCCATCAGCCTGCATGGGGTGGGTTTGTCTTTGGGCTCGGTGGCGGGGCTGGACCCCTGGCACCTGGATCAGCTGGACGCTTTGGTGCGTCGCATCGACCCGGTGCGGGTCAGCGATCACGCCAGCTTTGCCCGTGCCGCTTGGGGCCCTGGCCGCACCGTGCACGCGGCGGACCTTTTGCCGTTGCCCTTTAGCGATGAAGCGCTGGAGACCTTGTGCGCCCATGTGCAGCAGGTGCAAGACCGCTTGCAACGCCGCTTCATGGTTGAAAACCTCTCCGCCTACCTGCAATGGCGCTGCGCACCCGGCGAGCGGGAATGGGCGGAGCCGGAGTTCCTCAACACCCTGGCCCGCCGCACCGGCTGTGAGTTGCTGGTGGATGTGAACAATCTTTACGTCAACGCGCTGAATGCCCAACTCCAGGGGCACCCGCACGACCCGGTGGCCGCCTGCTGTGCCTGGCTGGATGCGATCGACCCCGGCACCGTGGGGGAACTGCATGTGGCCGGGCATTGCCATGTGGACGACGCCCATGGGCGCATCGTGATTGATGACCACGGAAGCCGCGTGTGCGATGCCGTGTGGGCGGTGTACCGCCATGCCATCCGGCGCTTCGGTGCGGTGCCGACGCTGGTGGAGTGGGACACCGACGTGCCGGCGCTGGACGTGCTACTGGACGAAGCCGGCAAGGCCCGCCAAGTGGCCTGGCACGCGCTACAGCCCGCGGAGGCGCTTGCGGCATGAGCCCTCTGGCCTTGCAACAACAAGCGCTGCTGGCAGCCTTGTTCGATACCTCCGTGGATGGCGCTATGAAAAATATAGCTGCTTGCGCAATACATACGAGCGCCAGAGGGCTAAAAGCCTATCAAGCCAACGGCCACGCTCTGGCGGAGCGGGCATTGCAGGCAGCCTACCCGGTGCTCACCCGGCTGCTGGGCGATGAGAGCATGGGCCAGCTCGCCCGTGCCTATTGGCACGCCCATCCGCCCGTGTGTGGCGACGTGGCGCAATGGGGCGCTGACCTGGCCTCGTTTCTGGCGGACAGCCCCCAACTGCGCGGCACCCCCTACCTGCCCTACATGGCGCGCTTGGAGTGGCTGCTGCATGTGGGGGCCAGCGCGCGGGATGCGCAGGCAGACGCCGGCACCTGGGCTTTGCTGGCCACCGAGAACCCCGATGCGCTGTGGCTGCGTTTGGCGCCGGGTACCGCGGCGCTGCGTAGCGCTTGGCCTGTGGTTTCCATGCATGCGGCCCACGGTGACAACGGCCCCGCTTTCGAAGACGTGGGCCGCATGTTGCAGGCCGGCGTGGAGGAAGACGCCGTGGTCTGGCGGCAAGGCTTCAGGCCGGTGGTGCGGGTGGCTTTGGCGGGGGAGTGGGCTGGGTTGAGTGCCTTGCTCCGTGGGTGCAGCCTCGGCCAAGCCTTGGATGCTGCGCCGGAGCTGGATGTGTCGGTGTGGCTGCCTCTGGCGGTTCAGAGCGGTTTGTTGCTCGCAGCGCGGTCCGGCGCTGGCGGCGAGCCCTCTTTAGTTTGAAAAGAGTTCTCCATGAAAACAACGATGTCTCGTACCCCTATTACCTCCCGCGCCCAGTGGCTGCCGCACATCGGCGCCTTGCTCATTGCGGGCCGTCGCCTGCTGGACGCCTTGCAGGCCCCCGCTGCGCTGATCGCGCGGCTGTATGTTGCGCAGGTGTTTTTCCTCTCCGGGCTCACCAAGCTGCGGGATTGGGACATCACGCTGGCCCTGTTCATGGACGAATACCATGTGCCGCTGCTGCCGCCCGCGCTGGCGGCGTGGATGGGCACCACGGGTGAGTTGCTGCTACCGGTGTTGTTGGTGCTGGGCTTGGGTGGCCGCTTTGCGGCTTTGGGCTTGAGCGTGGTCAACGTCATGGCCGTGTTGTCCCTGAGCGAGATCGCGCCGGCTGCTTTGCAGCAACACATCACTTGGGGTGTGTTGCTGGCGGTCATCGCGCTTTACGGGCCCGGCGCCTGGTCGGCAGACCGGTTTATGGGTAAAAAGATGCTCTGGCGCCGGTTGCATCTGCGCAAGCAGCTATGAAAATCATAGTTGCCTGCAGCTGCTGGTCCGTTACCAGTTCGCTTCCCGCTCGGGGCTGGCGCTGATTTTGTGGATGGAGAGGTCGGCGCCGTCGTATTCCTCTTCCTGGCTCAGGCGCAGGCCGACGGTGGTTTTGAGCACGCCGTAGACCACAAAACCGGCCAGTGCCGCCCATGCCACGCCCATGGCGGTGCCGATGAGTTGAGCACCGAGACTTACGCCGCCCAGGCCACCAAATGCTTGGCTGCCGAAGATGCCGGCCGCAATGCCGCCCCAGGTGCCGCACAAGCCGTGCAGGGGCCAGACGCCCAGCACGTCGTCAATCTTCCATTTGTTTTGGGTCAGGGTGAACATCACCACAAAGATGGCACCCGCCACGCCGCCCACCACCAGCGCACCCAGCGGGTGCATCAGGTCGGAGCCGGCGCACACGGCCACCAGGCCGGCCAGGGGGCCGTTGTGCACAAAGCCGGGGTCGTTTTTGCCCATGAGCAGCGCCACCAGCGTGCCGCCCACCATGGCCATGAGCGAGTTCACCGCGACCAGACCGGACATTTTGTCGAGCACCTGTGCGCTCATCACGTTGAAGCCAAACCAGCCCACGATCAGGATCCACGCGCCCAGCGCGAGGAAGGGAATGCTGCTCGGCGGGTGGGCCGACATGGCGCCGTCCTTGCGATAGCGGTTGCTGCGTGCGCCCAGCAAGAGCACGGCGCCCAGCGCAATCCAGCCGCCCACGGCGTGCACCACCACGCTGCCGGCAAAGTCGTGAAACTCGGCGCCGGTGAGGCCCTTGATCCAGGCCTGCACGCCGAAATGCTGGTTCCATGCAATCCCTTCAAAGAAGGGGTACACCAAGCCGACGATGACGGCGGTGGCAATCAGCTGTGGCCAGAACTTGGCGCGCTCGGCAATGCCGCCCGAAATGATGGCGGGAATGGCCGCCGCAAAGGTCAGCAGGAAGAAGAACTTCACCAGCGCATAGCCGTTTTGCGCGGCCAGCTGCTCGGCGCCCACAAAGAAGTGCGTGCCATAGGCCACGCCGTAGCCCACGGCGAAATAGACCACGGTGGAGACCGAGAAGTCCACCAGAATCTTCACCAGCGCGTTCACCTGGTTCTTGCGGCGCACGGTGCCCAGCTCCAGAAAGGCAAAACCGGCATGCATGGCCAGCACCATGATTGCGCCCAACAAAATGAACAAAGCGTCTGCGCCCTGTTTTAGTGCTTCCATACGAGTCCTTTGGTCGTTCAATGCTTTGGAATGGTGCAAAACCGGCGATAAAAGGTTTTGCGCACCAAAATAAAGCAAAAAACAGGCCAGGATGTCCAAAGCGGTGCGGAAGCGCAGGAAAACCTTTCGCTTGCGGCCCCGATTGCTATACTTGCGGCTCACAGCGCCAATTTGCTCCAGCTTGCGGGCGCTTAATAAATTCAGCTAAACACGGACCCGCCTTTTGGCATTGCAACCCGGCCCGCGTTTAGCGTTGCCGGGTTTTGTTTTTATGCTGATTGCCACGCCCCAAACCATGCGCTTTGATGCCCCTTTGCTGCTGCAAAGCGGGGCGTCCATCCATGGCTATTCCTTGAGTTACGAGACCTATGGCACGCTCAACGACGACAAGTCCAATGCGGTGCTGGTCTGCCACGCCCTGAATGCCTCGCACCATGTGGCGGGTGTGTACGAAGGGCAGGACAAGTCCGAAGGCTGGTGGGACAACATGATCGGCCCGGGCAAGTCGGTGGATACCAACAAGTTTTTCGTCATCGGTGTGAACAACCTGGGCTCCTGCTTCGGCTCCACCGGCCCCATGCACACCCACCCCGACACGGGCAAGGTGTACGGCGCGGACTTTCCGGTGGTTACTGTGGAAGACTGGGTGAATGCCCAGGCTCGGCTGCTCGACGCGCTGGGCATCCAGACCTTAGCAGCCGTGTTAGGTGGCAGCTTGGGCGGCATGCAAGCCCTGAGCTGGACGCTGCAATACCCCGAGCGCATGCGCCATGCGGTGGTGGTGGCCAGTGCACCCAACCTCACGGCGGAGAATATTGCGTTCAACGAAGTCGCCCGTCGCGCCATCGTGACCGACCCCGACTTTCATGGCGGACACTTCTACGAGCATGGCGTTATCCCCAAGCGCGGCCTGCGCATCGCTCGCATGATCGGCCATATCACCTACCTGAGCGACGACGTGATGAACGAGAAGTTTGGCCGCGAGCTCAAAGACGCCGTGCTGGCCAGCGCCAACGGCTACAAGTACAGCACGCAAGACGTGGAGTTCCAGATCGAGAGCTACCTGCGCTACCAGGGCGACAAGTTCGCCGAGTACTTCGATGCCAACACTTATTTGTTGATTACCCGTGCGCTCGATTACTTTGACCCGGCCAAAGCCTATGCCGGCGACTTGAGCCAGGCACTCGCCCGCACCCGCGCCAAGTTTTTGCTGGTGAGCTTCACCACCGATTGGCGCTTCAGCCCCAAGCGCAGCCGCGAGGTGGTGAAGGCCTTGCTCGATAACAAGCGCGAGGTCAGCTATGCCGAGATCGATGCGCCCCACGGCCATGATGCCTTTTTGCTCGATGACGACCGCTACATGAGCGTGATGCGCTCTTATTTTGATAGCGTATTTAATGGTTTGAAGGGCAGCGCAGTACGCGCAGCGACCAGCGTGGGGGCAACAGCAGCATGACCGATATCAACACCTTACATGCTATTGCCAGCCTCGTACCCCAAGGCTCCCGCGTGCTCGACCTCGGTTGCGGCGATGGCGCCATGCTCGACTATTTGCAGCGCGAGCGCGGCTGCAGCGGCTACGGCGTGGAGCTGGACGATGCCAATGTGCTGGCTTGTGTAAAACGTGGCGTGAATGTGCTGCAGCTCAACCTTGACCAAGGGCTCACCGTGTTTGAAGATGCCAGCTTCGATGTGGTGCTGCAGATCGACACCTTGCAGCACCTGCGCAATGCCGAAACCATGTTGCGCGAGACCGCCCGCGTGGGCCGGGTCGGCATTGTGGCCTTCCCCAACTTTGCGCACTGGCCCAATCGCCTGAGCATTCTGCAAGGGCGCATGCCGGTGACCAAGCGCCTGCCCTACCAGTGGTACGACACGCCCAACATCCGCGTCGGCACCCATGCGGACTTGGCGGTGCTCGCGCAGCGCAATGGCTTGCGGGTGTTGGATAGCTTCGGCCTGCAGGATGGTCACACCGTGCGCTTGTGGCCCAATTTGCGGGCGGGCACCTCGGTCTACAAACTGGCCCGCTAAGCCCGGCGCTGCTTGCCATGCCCCGCTTCGCTGCCAACCTGAGCTTTTTCTACACCGAGCTGCCCTTTCTGGAGCGCTTTGCGGCGGCCGCACGCGATGGTTTTGCCGGGGTAGAGTTTTTGTTTCCTTATGCTTGGCCGGCGAGCGCTATTGCAGAGGCCCTGCACGCCAACGGCTTGCAGCAGGTGCTGTTGAACGCGCCCCCTGCAGGGGTGGATGCGGCCCAGATGGCCACTGCCTTCGAGCAGGGCGCGCGCGGCACTGCTTGCTTGCCGGGGCGGGAGGCCGAATTTGATGCCGGTGTGCGGCAAGCCCTCGCCTATGCCACGGCATTGGGGTGCCCCCGGGTGCATGTGATGGCGGGTCTGGTGCCGCAGGGTGCGGACATGACGCGCTTGCACGACACCTATGTGCACAACCTGCGCTGCGCAGCGGTCTGGGCGGCCGATGCCGGCGTCACACTGCTGATTGAAGCCATCAATGGCCGAGACATGCCGGGGTATTTTTTGACCACCCAGGCCCAGGCCCATGCGGTGGTGGAGGCGGTGGGCTCGCCCCAGGTGCAGGTGCAAATGGACCTGTACCACTGCCAGATTGCCGAGGGCGATGTGACTCGCAAGCTGCAGCAGTACCTGCCCGGCGGGCGCGTGGGACATATCCAGATTGCGGGCGTGCCCGAGCGGCAGGAGCCGTCGGTGGGAGAGCTGAACTACACCTATGTGTTGGCCCAGCTGGACGCCTTGGGTTACGACGGGTGGGTTGGCTGCGAGTACCGGCCGCGTGCCGGGGCGGTGCCCGGTGGCACCACCCGGGGGCTGGGCTGGATGCACTCCGCGTGAGGGTTTGTCGTAGGCAGTGACGGTGGCGGCCCGTGGCATGATGGCGCTCCGCGCTGTTTCTGTTTCAGGAGCCCCCATGAACGCCCGCGTTCCGTCTGCCGTATTCAACACCACCCAGGCCCTGGAGCATGTCAGTGCCGCCTGGGATCAGGACATCGTCCACCGTCTGGAAGACTACATCCGCATCCCGGCCAAGTCGCCCATGTTCGACCGGCAGTGGGCTGAGTCCGGCTATATCGACACGGTGGTGCGCAACACGGCGCAGTGGATCGAAGCGCAAAAAGTCCCCGGCCTCACGCTGGAGGTGCTGCGCCTGGAGGGCCGCACCCCGGTCATCTTTTTTGAAGTGCCTGCCAGCGCGGGCGAGGCCAGTGAGGTGCCGGAGTCCGGCCAGACGGTGTTGATGTACGGGCACCTGGACAAGCAACCCGAGTTTTCCGGCTGGCGCAACGACCTGGGCCCCTGGACCCCCAAGTATGAAGACGGCAAGCTCTATGGCCGTGGCGGTGCAGACGACGGCTATGCCGCCTATGCCGCCATCGCGGCTTTGCAGGCCCTCAAGGCCCAAAAGCTGCGCCATCCCCGCGTGGTGGGTCTGATTGAAACTTGCGAGGAAAGCGGCTCCTACGACTTGCTGCCCTATGTGGATGCCCTCAAGACCCGCTTGGGCGATGTGGGCCTGGTGGTGTGTCTGGACTCCGGCGCGGGCAACTACGACCAGCTCTGGCTGACCAACAGCCTGCGCGGTATGGCCAGTGGCGTGCTCAAAGTGGAAATCCTGACCGAAGGCATTCACTCCGGCGACGCCTCGGGTCTGGTGCCTTCGAGCTTTCGCATCCTGCGCCAGGTGCTGGACCGCTTGGAAGACAGTAAAACCGGCCGCTTGCTGCCGCAGAGCTTTCATTGCGAAGTGCCGGGTGAGCGCCTGCAGCAAGCCCAAGCCACCGCGCAGATTCTGGGCGATGAGCTCTTCAAGCGCTTTCCGTGGGCGCATTACGACTGCGGGGGCGCCACCACCTTTGCCCTGCCCACCACCTCCGACCCGCTGGAGGCGCTGCTCAAGCGCACCTGGCAGCCGACCCTGAGCGTGACCGGGGCCGATGGCTTTCCCGACATCGCCAATGCCGGCAATGTGCTGCGCCCCTACACTGCGTTCAAACTGAGCCTGCGCCTGCCTCCCTTGGTGGAGGCCAGCGCGGCGGTGCAGGAGCTCAAGGCGCTGCTGGAAGACAACGCCCCCTACCAGGCCAAGGTCACGTTTGAAGGCCTCTCCAGCGCCACCGGCTGGAATGCGCCGGACACCGCGCCCTGGTTTGATGCGGCTTTGAACGAAGCCTCCCAGGCCCATTTCGGCGCGTCGTGCGGCCACATCGGCCAGGGCGGCACCATTCCGCTCATGAACATGCTCTCCAAAGGTTTCCCCCAGGCCCAGATGATGGTCTGTGGCGTGCTGGGCCCCAAGAGCAATGCCCACGGGCCCAACGAGTTTTTGCATGTGCCGTATGCCAAAAAACTCACGGCGGCGGTGGCGCAAGTGATTTCCCGTTTTCCTTGACTTCTTTATTGAATCCGCAGGTGCGTATGGCCTCAGACTCCACCCTCAGCACATTCACCGCTAGCGATGGCGACAACCTGGCCGTGCAGGACTGGCCCCTGGACCCCGGGGTTCGGTCGCGCGGCGTGGTGTTGATCGTTCACGGGCTCGGGGAGCACGCAGGCCGCTACGACCATGTGGCGCAGCAGCTCAATGCCTGGGGCTTTGCGGTGCGTGGCTATGACCAGTGTGGCCATGGCGAAAGCGGTGGCCTGCCGGGCAGCTTGCCCACCGACACCCGCTTGCTGGACGACCTGGCCGACATCATCGACAGTACCCGGGCCCGCATGGCACCCGGCACGCCGCTGATCTTGCTGGGCCACAGCATGGGGGGCTTGGTGACGGCCCGCTTTGTGTCCCTGGCCATGCGCAAGGTGGAGGCGCTGGTGTTGTCGTCCCCGGCGCTCAACCCCGGCATGAATGCGTTTCAAAAGCTGCTGGTGGCGGTGCTGCCCCGCATTGCGCCCAACCTGCGGGTCGGCAATGGCCTGAACCCGGTGTACATCTCCCACGACCCTGCCGTGGTGCAAGCTTATAAAACCGATCGCCGGGTGCATGACCGTATTTCGGCCCGCCTGGCCCGGTTCTTTTCGACCCAGGGGCCCGCCACCGTGGCTGCCGCTGGCCAATGGACCGTGCCCACCTTGCTGATGTACGCGGGCGATGACCGCCTGGTCAATCCGCAAGGCAGCCGCGACTTTGCGGCTGCGGCGCCCCACAACGTGGTGAGCGCGATTTGCTTTGAGGGGCTTTACCACGAGCTCTTCAACGAGCTGGATGCCAAGCCTGTTTTTGTTGCGCTGCGCCAGTGGTTGGATGCACGTTTTTGAGCCACTGAGCTCCTGACAATCCATGGCCTTGTTGTCCTTGCGCTGGAGGCAGCTCCGAAACCGTTTGCGTGAAGGCTTGCCGCTGCGTTACACCATGATGGTGGTCGTGGTGGTCGGCGTCACGCTGCCTGCCCTGTTGCTGTTGACGCTGGAGCAGCAGCTGGCCGAAAAATCGCAGAAAGCCCTGCTCTCCCAGAGCGAGTCTGCCTTGATGAAGATTGGCAGTGTGTCGATTGCCGAACCCATGTGGGTGGTCGACCGGGTGGCGTTGGATGCAGCCGCGTCCCGCCTGCTGGAGAGCCCGCAGGTGGTGGCGGTGCGGATTGAAGACGGCTTGGCCAACACCCCGGAGCTGGAGCGCATCCGGCCCGAGTTCAAGGGGTCCTTGCAAAGCGATACCGAGGCTGGCCGGCTCAACCGGCGCACCCAGTCGGTGGTGCGCTCCGGGGAGCCCTTGGGGACACTGGTGATCTGGTTCGATGCCACCTACGGCCAGGGCCTGCTGCAGGCGCGGCGGGACCAGATGCTGGTGCTGGTGGCCTTGCAGGTGCTGGCCATTTTGGCCGTGCTGATGCCGGTGCTGGTCTCGCGGGTGCTCCGGCCGATTGAGCGTCTGAAGGAGCACGCCACGGCCTTGCTGGACCACGACCGCGATTCAATTTCCTCGCAGGTGTTCGTATGGCGCCGGCAGGACGAACTGGGCATGCTGGGCCGCCACCTCAGCCGGGTGCAGGAAGAGTTGCGGGGCTTGTTTGCCCAATTGGGCAACAAGAATGCGCAGCTCCAGCAAATGGCTTTTTATGACCAGTTGACGGGCTTGCCCAACCGGTCTTTGTTCATCGATCTGGTGCAGCGTGAAATGCTCTCTGCGCACCGGCATGAGCAGCAATTTGGCATCTTCTTCATCGACTTGGACCGCTTCAAGGCGGTCAACGACTCCATGGGCCACGCGGCGGGTGACGCCTTGTTGATGGAAGTGGCTCGCCGCCTGAGCGATGTGCTGCGCGAGGTGGATGTGGTGTGCCGTCAGAGCGGCGACGAATTTCTCGTGCTGGTGCGGGATATCGACCATTGGGAGTCGCTGGGCGAGATGGCCCAGCGCGTGCTGCGGGCGATTGAGCTGCCGGTGGTGTTGGCGAACTCGCCGGTCAAGGTGTCGGCCAGTATCGGTATCTCCCTGTACCCGGAAGACGGGCAGGACTTCGAGACGCTCATCAAGCATGCTGACATTGCGGTCTACCAGGCCAAGACCCTGGGCCGTGCGCGTTACAGCTATTTCCACTCCGAGCTGAACTCCCGCTTGCAAGCCAACCTGGAGTTGGAGCAGGAGTTGGCTTACGCCATCGGCCACAACCAATTGGTGCTGCACTACCAGCCGCAGGTGGACGCCCAGACCGGTCAGTTGGTGGCGGTGGAGGCCTTGGTGCGCTGGCAGCACCCGACCCGCGGCCTGTTGTACCCGGGGCAGTTCATCGGGCTGGCGGAGGAGTCGGGCCGCATTGCCGAAATGGGCGTCTGGACCCTGCGTGAGGCCTGTCGCCAGTTGGCTGACTGGAATGCGCGGGGGGTGCACGTCGGCAACATGGCGGTCAACGTGTCGGCGCTGGAGTTCCGCGACCACCGCCTGCTTGACAGCCTGCAGCAGGCCCTGGACGCCAGTGGCATTCCGCCCCAGAACCTTGAAATTGAGATCACCGAGAGCGTGCTGATGGCGGAGACCGAGACCAGCCAGCGCATCATTGAGCGACTGCGCCAGATCGGTGTCGGCATTGCGATTGACGATTTCGGCACCGGCTATTCCTCGCTGGCCTACCTCAAGCGCCTGCGGCCCAACCAGCTCAAGATCGACCGCTCGTTTGTGAACGATGCGGATACCGACAGCGACTCCCGCGCCATCGTCAAAGGCGTGGTGGGGCTGGCGGAGGCGCTGGGCTTGAATGTGGTGGCCGAGGGCGTGGAGACCGCGGAGCAATGGTCTTTCCTGCGGGAAAGCGGTTGCCACACCTTGCAGGGCTATTACATCGCCCGGCCGCTGACCGTGGAGGCTTTGGAGCAGTGGCTCCGGGAACGAGCGCCGTAAAAAATACCAACACAACAGGGAGAAACAGGATGACAAACACACTACACACCAGCATCCGCACCGCCATCGTGGCGATCGCCGTCCTGGCTGGCGCAGGCAGCAGCGTGCTGGTGCGGGCCAACGCCAGCACGGTGAGCAGCACCTTTGAGCCACGCACGACCTTGCAAGGCGTGCCTTTGCAGCTCAACGGCGCGGGTACCCGCTACAAGGCTTTTTTCCGTCTGTACGACATGGCTTTGTACACCCCGGCCAAAGTCACCACCCCTGAGGCTTTGCTGACCCAGCCCGGCCCCAAACGCCTGAGTTTTGTGGCGCTGCGCGAGTTGCCGGGGACCGATCTGGGCCTGGCCTTCATCAAAGGCTTGTCCAGCAATTCTCCGCCTGATCTGGTGCAAAAGCACACGGCCTCCAGCACCCGTTTGATCGAGATTTTTTCCGGCAAGGCCAAGCTCAACAGTGGCGATACCTTCGCCATGGAGTACCTGCCCGGCAAGGGCACCGTTTTCTACATCCAGGGCCAGTCGCAAGGCGCCCCGGTGGGGGATGCCGAGTTTTTCAACATGGTGCTCAAAATCTGGGTGGGGTCTTCACCCGCGGACTTCAAGCTCAAGGATGCATTGCTGGGCGTTTGAGCCACAGCCAGAGCAGGCCCGCCGCTGTCAGTGTCAGCGGTGGGATGGAGCCGATGTTGAGCCACGCCCAGCCTCGGGTCACCACTAGCGCGCCCGAGGCCAAGGAACTCAAGGCCATGACGGCAAACACGCAAAAGTTCACGGCGGCTTGGGCACGGTCTTTCTCCTCCGGGCGGTAGGCCGTTAGCGCCAGCGTAGTGCTGCCGGTGAACAGAAAATTCCAGCCCACGCCCAGCAAAAACAAGGCGACTACGAACTGCTGCAGCTCCAGGCCGCTCAAGGCAATGGCCACGCACAGCAGGTTGAGCGCCACGCCCACCGCCATGATTTGCAGCGTGCCGAAGCGCTTGATCAGGTGGCCGGTGAAGAAGCCGGGGGCAAACATGCCGATCACGTGCCACTCCAGCACCAGGGCCGCGTCATCAAAACCCAGGCCGCATTGCTGCATGGCCAGGGGGGTGGCCGCCATCAGCAGGTTCATGACTCCGTAGCCCATGGCGGCGCTCAGGCAGGCCACGATGAAGGCGGGTTGCTGCGCGATTTCGCTCAAAGGACGGCCGGTGGCGGTAGCGGCATTCGGCGCTTGGTGCGCCGGAAAACGGACGAACGCCATCAGCGCCATGGCGAGCAGCCCCACACCAGCCAGCACCAGGTAGGCCCCGGTGAACGGCACATCCATAAGCGTGCGGGTGCGGGCGGCCAAGTTGGGCCCGGCGATGGCACCAATCAGCCCGCCGGCCAGTACCAGCGAGACGGCTTTTTCGCGGAAGGCCGGCAAGGCCAGTTCCGCTGCGGCAAAGCGGTAGAGCTGGCCGTTGGCGCTGTAGTAGCCGGCCACCACGGTCGCGGCCACCAGGCCCCAGAACTGGTGTGCCGCCACAGCCCAGGCCCCTGCGAGGGCCGACACTACGGCGACGGCCAGCCCGATTTGGAAGGAAGTGCGCCGCCCGAAGCGCGCCTGGGTGGCGGCCACGAGCGGTGTGGCCAAGGCCCCGCCCACCACATAGCCCATCACGGGCAGGGTTGCCATCCAGCCGTAAGGGGCCATGCTCAGGCCGACCAGCCCGTTGATGGCGATGAAGGTGACGTTATTCGTGAGAAACAGCCCTTGGCACAGAGCGAGTAGCCAAAGGCTGCGGTTCATAGTTGCGTCAGTAAGGTGAGTGCTGCCAGTGCTGCGGTTTCGGCCCGCAACACGCGGGGGCCCAGGGAGGCGGGGGAGAAGCCGGCAGCAATAGCGGCATCTTCTTCATGGCTGCTCAAGCCCCCTTCGGGGCCGGACAAAAACCAGACCGGTGCCGGGCTGGCGGGCAAGGAGGCCACCGGGGTGCTACCGGCACGCAAAGAGAGCAGCAAACGTTGCGGGGTATCTGGTTGCGCGCTCGGGCTTTTGAGCCACTGTGCCAGTGTTTGCATGGGGTGCACCATGGGCAACAGGTTGCCACCGCACTGCTCACAGGCTGCCACCGCCACGCTTTGCCAGTGGGCCACTTTTTTTTCGGCCCGCTCGCCGCTGAGTTTGAGCACGCTGCGCTCGGTCATCAGGGGCTGGATGCTGGCCACACCGAGCTCGGTGGCCTTCTCCACCAGCCAGTCCATGCGGTCATTGGCGGGCATGCCTACGGCGAGGTGGATCTGGCGTGACGGTTCCCGGGCCACGGTGCGCCGCTGCCCCACTTGCACTGCCACATCGCTGCGGCCCATGCGAGTGACGGTGGCGTCGAACTCATCAGCGCTGTGCCCGTCAAATAGGGTGATGCTGTCGCCCGGTTGCAGGCGCAGCACTTGCACATGCCGTGCGGCGCCCGGAGGCAGGTCCAGGGCGGTGTCGCTGACCAGCGCCGCAGCGCAGTAAAAACGGGGCATGTTGAATGATTGCTATAAATTCAGGAGCTGCTTGCGCAGGTTGTACGGGCGCTAGAGCACGATTTGGCTATGAACGGCCAAAGGCGAACACATTGGGCACCTCAATACCGTCCACTTTTTCCACCAGACGCAGCAGCGGCTTGAGCTGGATGTAACGGCTGCAAGTACTGCGGATGTAGTCGATAAAGCGGGGCGTGTCGGCCAGGTACTTGGGCTTGCCGTCGCGCAGGGTCAAGCGGGCAAAGATGCCGGCAATTTTGAGGTGGCGTTGCAGGCCCATCCACTCCACACCCCGGTAGAACTCGCCAAAGTCGTCGCCCACCGGCAGGCCGGCTTTGCGGGCTTTTTCCCAGTAGCGGATGGTCACATCTAGGCAGAAGTCCTCGTCCCAGGTCAGAAACGCGTCGCGCATCAGGCTGGCAATGTCGTAGGTGATGGGGCCATAGACGGCGTCTTGGAAGTCCAGCACACCGAGGTAGCGCGGGTCGGCTTTGGGAGGCATCTCCGCTTGATCCGGCACCATCAGGTTGCGCGGCATGAAGTCGCGGTGCACATACACGCTGGGCCAGGACAGATTGTTCTGGATCAGCAGGGCAAACGTGTCGTCCAGCGTTTTGCGCATGGGCGCATCCAGGGTGAATTGCCGGTGGCGGGCTATGTACCACTCGGGGAACAGCTCCAGCTCGCGGCGCAGCAGCGCTTCGTCATACGCCGGCAGCACGCCGGGGGCGGAGGCCAGCTGCCACTGCACCAGGGTGTCCACGGCGTGCAGGTACAGGTCCAGTGGCGGCTGGGCCGGGTCGATGGTCTGCATCATGGTGCGGGTGCCGAGATCGGTGAGCAGCATGAAGCCATCGGCTTCGTCCCAAGCCAATATCTTTGGCGCGCGCAGGCCCGCATGGTTTAGCAGGGCGGCAATGTCCACGAAGGGCTTGCAGTTCTCCTTGTCCGGGGGCGCATCCATGATGACCAGGCTACCCCGCCCGCTGTGCACCCGGAAGTAGCGGCGAAAGCTCGCATCGGCGGAGGCCAAGCCCAGCGTCGCCAACTCCAGCGAAAAACCGGTCTGGTGGCTGGCAAACCAGGTCTGGAAGCGTTGCTCCCGCGCGGGGTCGCTCCAGACAATCGGTTGGGGGGCAGTGGTGGGGGCGGTGGTGGGGGAAAGGGGCGTGGCAGAGGGCACGGTGTGGGGGCTTGGGCTCATGGATAATCCATTCTACAAAGCTAGGTGTGATTGCCCTGTGCAACACCGCCGGCTCCCCTTGTCCCTCTTCGTGGTTTTTGCCCCTCGCCCCATGCGTTTTTCTTTGCGCGCCCTGCCCCCCGGGGTGCCTGTCTGCCGGCCACCGCTCGCCCGCCTCGTGGTTCTGGTGGCGGTGGCCTGCGCACACATCGGAGCCCAGGCGCAAACGGAAGACGCCCCCTTGCCGCTTAAGCCCACGCCCCGCTTGGCAGATGGCATCGGCCAAGCGCAGCTGGACGCGGCCCCTATCTTTTTGATGGGCGAGCAAATCAGCGGCCGCCCAGACTTGGAAACTGTGGTCGAAGGCCAGGCTGAGATGCGCAAGCCGGGCACAGTGATCAAGGCTGACCGGCTGGAGTACTACGCCCCCGACGATCAGGCCCGTGCCACCGGCCATGTGCGCATCAACCGCAACGGCAATGTTTTTGAAGGCCCCGCGCTGGAGTTGAAGGTCGAGGCCTTTGAGGGTACGTTCGAGTCCCCCACCTACCGTTTTTTGCAGAACGACGCGCATGGCGATGCCTCCAAGGCGGTGTTTCTGGACGAGAGCCGCACCGTGGTGCACAACGCTACCTACACCACCTGCCGCCGCAAGCCCGGCCCGGACTGGTTGCCCGACTGGGTGCTGAAGGCTGCCAATATTGAGTTCGACAGCGGGGAAGACGTGGGCATTGCCCACGGCGCCTACCTGACGTTCAAGGAAGTGCCCATCCTGCCGGTGCCGGCGATCAGCTTCCCCTTGAGCGACAAGCGCAAGTCCGGCGTGATGCCGCCTACCTTCGGGGCGGACAACGTCAACGGCACCGAACTCAGTGTGCCCTACTACTGGAACATCGCCCCCAACCGCGATGCCACGCTGACGCCTACGGTGATGTCCGCGCGCGGCGTGGACATGGGCACTGAGTTCCGCTACCTGGAGCCCACTTACTCGGGTGTGCTGCGGGCCAATTACATGCCTAGCGACAAGTTGCGCAGTGCGGACCGCTGGGGCGCCTCG
Source organism: Rhodoferax bucti (assembly GCF_005876985.1). Lineage (GTDB taxonomy): Bacteria > Pseudomonadota > Gammaproteobacteria > Burkholderiales > Burkholderiaceae_C > Allorhodoferax > Allorhodoferax bucti. The sequence goes on along the minus strand of NZ_VAHD01000001.1, from coordinate 693,828 downwards.
CTGAACCAGACCGGTAGCTTGGCCACGGGCATGGGCAATGTGGCCTACAGCCTCAATTTGAACCGGGTCAGCGACGATAACTACTGGAGCGATTTCAACGCCAACGGCGCCCTGAAGTCCCGCACGCTGGCCAACGACATGGTGGCTACTTGGGCTTATGGCGGCGCCACCGTCATGGCCCGTTCGCTGGCGTGGCAGACGCTGCAACAAAGCACCTCGGTCATCGTGCCGCCCTACAACCTGAGTGAGTTGCAAGTCAGCCGCAGTCAGCTGAATGACCAAGGGCTTGACTGGTCGGTGGTGGGCGATTTCTCGCAGTTCAGTTCTGACAAGTCTCTCACCGGGCAACCCAATACCCAGCGTATGTACGGCCTGGCGCAGATCAGCCGGCCTTTCATTACGCCCGAGGGGTACATCACGCCCAAGCTGCAGCTGCACACGGCGGCCTATCAGTTCGATTCGCCGCTCGCCAATGGCACCCAGTCTGCGGACAGCACCGTGCCCACCTTCAGCTTGGACAGCGGCTTGGTGTTTGAGCGTGATACCGATTGGCGCGGCCGTGCCTTGGTGCAGACGCTGGAGCCGCGTATTTTTTACGTGCGCACCCCCTACCGCAACCAAAGCTACCTGCCCAACTACGACACGGGTGCCAGCGACTTCAACTTTGCAAGCATCTTTACCGAGAACGCCTACGTCGGCCATGACAAGATTTCCGACAACAACCTCGTCACTTTCGGCCTGACCACCCGCCTGATCGATGCCTCCACCGGCGAGCAGCTGGCCCGTTTCGGGGTAGCCCAGCGCTACCGGTTTGAGGACCAGCGGGTCACGCTCAATTCGACTGCGTCGCCGGCTTTGGCGGGCTGGAGCGATGTGATGCTGGGGGCCGGGGTGAACCTGTCGCCCCAGTGGGCGGTGGACTCCACGGTACAGTACAACCCCTTGACGGCGCAGTCCACCCGCTCCACTGTGGGTGCCCGCTACACGCCGGCGCCCTACCGTGTGTTCAATGCCGCATACCGCTTCCAGCGGGATGTGAGCGAGCAGCTGGATTTCAGCTGGCAGTGGCCGCTCAACGACCTGTGGGGTGACCGTGGCGAAAGCCTGGGCGCCGGGCGCGGGTTGGGCGAAGGCCGCTACTACGCCGTGGGCCGCCTGAACTACAGCATGAACGACAGCCGCCTGGTCGACACCCTGTTGGGCGTCGAGTACGATGCGGGCTGCTGGCTGGCCAGGGTGGTGGTTGGGCGCGTGCAGACCAGCACTACATCGTCCACCGAAAGCATCAAGTTCGAGCTGGAGTTTGTCGGCTTTGCCCGCGTGGGTGTCAGCCCTCTGCAGACCTTGAAATCCAATATTTCGCGTTACCAGAACTTGCGGGAAGCGAGCGGCTCCAACAGCCGTTTCAGTAACTACGATTGAAAACCATGAAATCTCGTGTGCGGGCCCTGGCCCTGGCTTGTCTTCTGACTGCAGCAGCGCCGGCGTTGATGGCCCAGGCGGCGCAGCCCTTGGACTACATCGTGGCGGTGGTGAACTCGGAGCCGATTACCTACCAGGAGCTGAACCAGGAAGTGCGCCGCGTAGGTCAGCAAATTGCCCAACAAGGCAAACCCATGCCTCCAGCGGACGAGCTGCGTCGCCTGGTGTTGGAGCGTGTGATCAACGACCGCGCGCAGCTTCAACTGGCGCGTGAGCAGGGCATTCGTATTGACGATGCGGCCGTAGACCGCGCCGAGCAAAGTGTGGCTAGTCAAAGCGGTGTTGATGTGGACGCACTGCGCCAGAAATTGGCCAAGGACGGTGTTACGCCGACTGCTTTTCGGAGCAATTTGCGCGATCAGCTGACGCTGAGCCGCTTGCATGAGCGGGAGGTCGAGTCCACGATCAAGGTCTCGGATGTGGATGTGGCGCGCGCTATCCAAGAGCAGCAAGCTAGCAACACCGATCCGTTCACCTTTGAATACAACCTCGCGCAAATCCTGATCGTGGTGCCGGAGAAGGCCAATGGCGAGCAGTCGGCCGCCTTGTTCCTGCAGGCGCAAAAGCTATTGCAGCGGGCCCGTGCCGGAGAAGACTTTGCCAAGTTGGTGCAAGAGTATTCGGCTGCCGATCGCAAGAACGGTGGCGAAATCGGCTTGCGCCGTGGGGACCGCTTGCCGCCGGCTTTTGTGACGGCGGTGCAGTCCCTGCAGCCCGGCGAGTGGGCCGAGGTGGTACGCACCGGCGCCGGTTTTCACATTCTCAAACTGGTGGAGCGCAAGGCGCCTACCGGGTTGGTGCAAACTATGGTGCAAACCCGGGCACGGCACATCCTGTTGCGAACCTCGCCGCAGCTGACCCAGGCGCAGGCGATTGCCCGCTTGGCGGACGTGCGCAAGCAAGTGGTCGCTGGCAAAGCGGATTTCGTCAGCATGGCGCGCCAGATGTCGCAAGACTCCTCCGCCCAGCAGGGGGGGGACTTGGGTTGGGCATCGCCCGGCATGTTTGTGCCTGAGTTTGAAGAGGCCATGAACCGCTTGGAAGAGGAAGGCGCCATCAGCCCGCCTGTGGTGTCCCGCTTCGGGGTGCACCTGATCCAGTTGACCGAGCGCCGCCGCGTGGAGCTCAGCCCCCAGCAGATCCGCGAGTCGGTGCGTAACCAATTGCGCCAGAGCCGGTATGAAGATGCCTACACCGCCTGGGCGCGTGACGTGCGGGCCCGCGCCTTCGTCGAGATGCGCGAGGCACCCCAATGAAGCACTTGGCGCGCAAGCGTTTCGGGCAGCATTTCCTGTCTGACAGCAACATCATTCACGCGATTGTTGAGGCTATCAACCCGCAGCCGGGCGACCCGATGGTGGAAATTGGCCCGGGCTTGGCGGCGCTGACGCAGCCGCTGGTCGAGCGCTTGGGGCGCCTTACCGTCATTGAGCTGGACCGTGATCTGGCCAAGCGTTTGCGTGGCCATCCTCAGCTCCATGTGATTGAATCGGATGTGCTCAATGTGGACTTTAGCCGCACAGACATTGCGCCAGCAGCTCCTGAAACAGGAGCAACACCTGCTGTACCGCGCAAGCTGCGGGTGGTGGGTAACTTGCCGTACAACATATCCACGCCCATCCTGTTTCATCTGCTCGATTTCGTGCACTGCATTGAAGACCAGCACTTCATGCTGCAGAAAGAAGTCATTGACCGCATGGTCGCCCCGCCGGACAGTTCTGATTTCAGCCGCCTGAGTGTGATGCTGCAGTGGCGCTACGCCATGGAAGATGTGCTGTTTGTGCCACCGGAGTGTTTTGATCCTCCGCCCCGGGTGAACAGCGCGGTGGTGCGCATGGTGCCCCTGGCCCAGCCACCGGTGCTGGATGTGGCCTTGTTCTCCGAGATGGTGCAGGTGGCCTTCAGCCAGCGTCGCAAGCTGCTGCGCCACACCTTGGGTGCATGGCTGGAGCAAAAGGGTTTTGCAGGGCAGTTTGATGTGCAGCGCCGCGCGCAAGAGGTGCCGGTGGAGGAGTACGTTGCATTGGTGCAAGCCTTGAAAGGCTAGTCTGCAATCAGCAGGCACACGGTTATGCCCATGAAAAAGGCCTGTCAGTGACAGGCCTTTTTTGTCTGGCGCCGGGATCAGGCTGCCGCGAGCCAGTACCCTGCGTTGAAAGGGCTGCTCATGCGCAGCGCCAGAGGGGATACGTCCAACAATTTGTCGGTCGGCATTTTTTCGCCGGTGTCGGTGATCGCTTCTGCCACGGCAATCTCTGCCACGGCATCGCTGCTTGCCTCATTCGCCCGTTCTGCTTGGCTGGTTTGTGCAGAACGGGCTACAGAAAAGAATAGAAGCATCGGAAAGGAATTTTCCGGTCTCCCCAGTAGTCGGCGGTGTCGCGGAAAATGTCCAGCAACTGCTCGCGCGCTTCCTTGTCGAACTTCACGTTCGCAGGAATGTGCTCCAGCACCGCCACAAAGCCAGGCTGGGGCCCCGACTTGTGCACCGGGTCGGTCAGGTTGTCGTACAGGGCGTCAAAGTTCTTGCTGACGGTGGTCGGCAGCATGAATTGCTGGCCGATCATGTCCAGCACGTCCTGCTTGGTCTGGGCTTCTGCCAGGTTGGCGTACAGAAAGTGGTGACCCAGGCCCTGGGCGGCTTCCTGGAGGTCCGACACGCGGAAAGCGCGGATCGATTGAACGATATTCGTTCTGACAGTTCGAAGTGGCGTATCCATCCCCGATTCTCTTTCTCAAAGTACAAAATTCGATTCAGGGCACGATCTTGCGAAAACTCGCATAGTGATCGGCCGTGTAGTAACAGGCTTGGGGCGCGGTAACGGGCTGTCCGCCGCACACAATTCTTCGGGTTCCCCGGTTGGACGCACCGGGCGTCTTCACGGTGTATTCGCGGTAGTAACCCCGGGGCTGGGATGGCAGCAGTCGTTCCCGGTTGCCGAAGATGTCACCATCTTTGTCGTAGGGGAAAGGGCCGCCTTGCAGGACGAGGCTGTAGGTCGTACGGGCCTGGGGCGGGAGGCTGGCGAGTGCAACAGATGTGTCTGCGGCGTAGGCCGGCGCTTCCTTGGCTGAAGTGACGCCACTGCACAGTGCCGTCGTTAAAAACAAGCCAGTGAGTACTAACTTGAACACTCCCTTGCGCACCCAGAATCCTTTGTGACTACTGCGGGTTAACCCGAAAAAGTAAGCGCGTAGTGTCGTGTATCCGGCCCAAAAAAGCAAGGGCTTGCTCAATAAATAAGCAAGCCCTTACACAACTTTTACACCTGGAGTGGGCACTAACTGCCCGGCTAACTCAGCGTGTGGCGTTCGCGTCTGCCACGGTCAAGGCAGTCATGTTGACGATGCGGCGCACGGTGGTGCTGGCGGTCAGCACATGCACCGGCTTGGCGGCACCCAGCAGCACCGGTCCGATGGCGATATTGCCGCCGGCTGCCGTTTTGAGCAGGTTGTAGGCGATGTTGGCCGCGTCGATATTGGGCAGCACCAGCAGGTTGGCGTCGCCATGCAGGGTGCTGTTGGGCATCAGCGCTTTGCGGGCTGCGCCATCGAGTGCGACGTCGCCGTGCATCTCGCCGTCCACTTCCAGCCAAGGGGCTTGTTCGCGCAGCAGTTCCAGGGTGCGGCGCATTTTGACGGCGCTGGGCTCGTTGCTGCTGCCGAAGTTGGAATGGCTCAACAACGCTGCCTTGGGTTTGAAGCCGAAGCGCATCATTTCTTCGGCCGCCATGACCGTGATTTCGCACAGTTGCTCGGCAGTCGGGTCGTAGTTGACGTGGGTGTCCACCAGGAAGACCTGGCGGTTGGGCAGCATCAAGCCGTTCATGCAGGCGTAAATCTGCACATCTTGCGGGGTGCTGGGGCTGCCGCCATGACGTTTGCCGATGACTTGGTCGATGTAGTGCAGGTGGGTCGCGGTGGTGCCCCAGGTGCCGCAGATCATGCCGTCCACATCGCCTTTGTGCAGCAGCATCGCACCGATCAGGGTCAGGCGGCGGCGCATTTCGATCTTGGCCATCTGCACCGTCACGCCTTTGCGCTCGGTCATCCGGTGGTAGCTTTGCCAGAAGTCGCGGTAGCGGTGGTCTTGCTCTACGTTGACCACGTTGTAGTCCACGTTTTCTTTCAGGCGTAGGCCGAATTTCTCGATGCGCTCGGCAATCACCGCAGGGCGGCCGATCAGGGTGGGGAGCGCCAAGCGCTCGTCCACCACGATCTGGGCAGCACGCAGCACGCGCTCGTCTTCCCCCTCGGCGTAGGCCACACGCTTCTTCAGGGCCTTCTTGGCGGCATTGAAGATGGGCTTCATGGTGGTGCCGGAGGCGTACACAAAGCTTTGCAGCTTTTCGCGGTAGGCATCCATGTCCTGGATGGGGCGCAAGGCCACGCCGCTGTCTGCGGCTGCCTGGGCCACGGCCGGCGCGATCTTCATCATCAAGCGCGGGTCAAACGGCTTGGGGATGAGGTACTCGGGGCCGAAGGCCAGTTGCTCGCCCACATAGGCCGCTGCCACGACTTCGCTCTGCTCGGCTTGTGCCAGTTCGGCGATCGCATGGACAGCTGCAATTTCCATTTCCAGGGTAATGGTGGATGCGCCGGCATCCAAAGCACCCCGGAAGATATAGGGAAAGCACAGGACGTTGTTGACCTGGTTGGGGTAATCGGTGCGGCCGGTTGCCATGATGGCGTCGTCGCGCACGGCCTTGACTTCTTCCGGCAGGATTTCGGGCGTGGGGTTGGCCAGCGCGAAGATCAGGGGCTTGCCCGCCATGGACTTGACCATGTCCTGCTTGAGCACGCCGCCAGCGGACAGGCCGAGGAAGATGTCGGCGCCTGCAATGACGTCGCGCAAGCTGCGGGCATCGGTCTTCTGGGCGAACTGGATCTTGTCCTCGTCCATCAGCTCGGTACGGCCTTCGTAGACCACGCCGGCCAAGTCGGTCACAAAGATGTTTTCGCGTGGAATGCCCAGCTTGACCAGCAAGCCCAGGCAGGCCAGTGCCGCAGCACCCGCGCCCGAGGTCACGAGCTTGACCTTTTTGGGGTCTTTGCCGGCAATTTTCAGGCCGTTCAGGATGGCCGCGCCCACGCAAATGGCGGTACCGTGCTGGTCGTCGTGGAACACCGGAATCTTCATGCGCTCGCGCAGCTTGCGCTCCACATAGAAGCAGTCGGGCGCCTTGATGTCTTCGAGGTTGATGCCGCCGAAAGTAGGCTCCAGCGAGGCAATGATGTCGACCAGCTTGTCGAGGTCGTTCTTTTCGTCGATTTCGATGTCAAACACATCGATGCCGGCGAACTTCTTGAACAACACGCCCTTGCCTTCCATCACCGGCTTGGACGCCAGCGGGCCAATGTCACCCAGACCCAGCACCGCAGTGCCGTTAGTGATCACGGCCACCAGGTTGCCGCGGCTGGTGTATTTGAAGGCGTTGTTCGGGTCTTTGACGATCTCTTCGCACGGAGCTGCCACACCGGGGGAATAGGCCAGCGCCAGATCGTGCTGGTTGATCAGTTGCTTGGTGGCGCAAATGGCCACTTTGCCGGGGGTGGGAAACTCGTGGTATTCCAGGGCCGCTTGCCGCAACTGGGCTTTCTTCTCTGCGGAATTGGAAACAGGGGGGCGTGGCGTGAGCGGCGTAGTCTGGTCTGTCATTCGGCTTCCTCGGTGGCTGGGGCGCTCGCAAGACGACGCGATCCCCGGCACGGTAATGGGCTTTGCATTGTAGGCCTCGCTTACTGGCTGCTTACCTGCAAGGGAGGCAACTTTATGCGAATGGCGTATGGGTTTATGACGACTTTAGGCGGTGGTGAGCTTGCTCATTTCCATGCGGCGCGCAGTGCTTTTGCCCGTCAGCACAAAGCCGCGCTGCACGCCCGCAGTGTCTACAAAGCGCCAGGCGCCCCCGCCGCCTTCTGCTTCCCACTGGCCTTCGGTGGCCGGGTGCGCGGCGGCCACCACGATGGGCAGGGCCGGTGTCTTGATGCTCACAGGCATCAAGGGGAACACTACGTCGGTAGGCGTGCCCGCCAGGGTGGCGGCCAAGGCGCGTGCCGCAGTCATGACCGGCATGACATAGGGCAGCGTGCGTTGCCCGGCGCTTGCATACTGGGCGCAATCACCCAGGGCGTAGACATCCGCGGCGGAGGTTTCCAGGCGGGTGTTGACGAGAACACCCCTTTCACAGGCCAGCCCTGCGGCCAGTGCCAGAGCGGTATCGGCGCGCAAGCCAATAGCGCTGAGCACCAGATCGGCCAACACGGTGTTGCCATCCGCCAAGGTGGCCAGTAACTTTCCATTGGAATCAGCATTCACAGACCCCACCGAGGTGCCAAAGTGCCATTGCACGCCCAGCCCGGACAAAGCGGCTTGCAATTGTTCGCCAGCTTCGGCGGGCAACAAAGCGGCCAGGGGCCTTGCAGCGGGGTCCGCCACATGGACCTGTACACCGGCCAGTGCGAGGTCGTTAGCAAACTCGCAGCCGATCAGGCCGGCACCCATCACTACTACGGTTTTGCCTTCGCCACTGCCGGGCACGGTGGCGTCTACACCCAAGGCGGCGTGGAAACCCGCGAAATCGTCGAGCGTGTTGATGGAGCGCACGCGGTCGGCAGCATCACCCTGCAAGGGAATGCGAATTGGGTGAGCGCCGGTAGCGAGTACGAGCTGGCGGTAGCCCAAGGTTTGAACAGCGTCACCCTGGCGCATAGTGATGGTCTTGGCGCTTGTGTCCAGGCTTTCCGTAGGTGAATGGTCCATCAACGTGACTTGCAGGGTCTCGGCCATTTTGGCGGCGGGGGTCGTCACCAGTTGCGCGGGACCCCGCTTTTGGGCGTAAGCATTGGACAGCGTGGGCTTGGCATAAAAGTCCCCGCTGTCGGCGGTCAACAGTACCACCGGGGTGATGGCGTCGAGCTTGCGGAACTCACGCACCGTGGTCCAACCGGCCACACCGCTACCAATCACGATGACAGGAGAGCTGCTCATGCGCGGGCTCCAGTGCTGTGGCTGGGGGCAGTGGGGCGGAGTGGGGGCGGTGGGACGTTGTGATTCATCGTGATTTCCTGTGGGTGGGCTTGAGGCCGGATGGCCTAGATCGTAACGAACCTGAACCTCGCTTTGGTCACGCTCTGGGGTGACGGTGGGCATGCATGCACTGAATCACACACCCGCCATGCGTGTAACCCCGCAGGGGTATGCTCCCGCCCCTATGAAAACTTCCTTCTTCGGTACCGCCCTGGTGCTTGGCCTGCTGTCGGCCATCGGCCCCTTCGCCATTGACATGTACCTCCCCGCCCTTCCCTCCATCGGCCAGAGCCTGGGGGCGTCCATGGGCGCGGTGCAGGCCAGCCTGATGGCCTTCTTCATTTCGCTGGGGGTGGGGCAGATCATCTACGGCCCGGTGTCTGACATGGTGGGCCGCAAAGGGCCTCTGTATTTCGGCCTGGTGCTGTTTGGCCTGGGCAGTGTGGGCTGCGCACTGGCACCGGATATCGAAACCTTGGTCGTGCTGCGCTTTATCCAGGGCTTGGGGGCGTGTGCCGGCATGGTGATTCCCCGCGCCGTGGTGCGCGATCTACACACCGGGCATGACGCCGCGCGGCTGATGTCGCTGCTCATGCTGGTGTTCAGCGTGTCGCCCATCCTCGCGCCATTGGCAGGCAGCCTGCTGATAGAGGTGTCGGGCTGGCGCGCGGTCTTCTGGGCTGTCACCGTAGCCGCAGTGTTGGGCATTGCCCTGCTGGCGACCAGCCTGCCGGAAACCCGCCGTTCAGAAGACCGGGTCAACAGCAGCGTGGGCAGTGCAGTGGCGGCCTACGGCGTGCTGCTGCGCGACCGGCATTTTCTGGGGCTGGTGTTCATAGGTGCCTTTGGCATTTCCAGCTTCTTTGCCTACCTGGCCAACTCGTCGTTTGTGTTGATTGACCACTACGGCCTCACGCCCCGCCAGTACAGCCTGGCGTTTGCGGCCAATGCCGCGTCCTTCATCGGCATCTCGCAGTTCACCGGAAAACTCAGCGCCCGTTTCGGCCTGGTCAAGCTGGTGAAGTTCGCCGTGGTGGGCTATGCACTGACCATGGCCGCGCTGCTGGTGGTGAACCTCAGCGGCATCGAACGCCTGGACGTGATGCTGGGCATGCTGTTTGTCGGCTATGGCTTTTTGGGCCTGGTGGTGCCGACCACGGCCGTGCTGGCGCTCGACGAGCATGGCGAGATTGCGGGCACCGCCTCCGCCCTGATGGGTACCCTGCAGTTTGTGACCGGCGCAGTCGTCATGGCCGTGACGGGCGCCCTGGCCGATGGCACGGCGCGGCCCATGGTGGCCGGCATTGCCGGTTCGGCTATGGTGGCACTGGTGTTGGCCCGCATCACCTTGCGCAAGGCAGGCCGTGCGGCCGATTGATTCCGTTTTCTTTGTTCGCGTTTTTGCAGGAGTGACCCCATGAGCGATATCGTTGTCCAACAGCCTGCGGGCAGCCCCCAACAACTGTTTTTGTTGCACCACGGCGTGGGCGCCACACCGCAGGGTCTGGTGCCTTTGGGCCGGCGTTTGGCCGGTGAGTTTCCAGACGCTTTGGTGGTCAGCGTGGAGGGGCCGCAGGCCTCTGACCTGGGCCAAGGCTTTCAGTGGTTTTCGGTGATCGGTATTACAGAAGAAAGCCGGCCTGAGCGCGTGGCTGCGGCCCTGCCCGGTTTTGTCCAGGCCGTGCAGGCCTGGCAGGCCCGCAGCGGTGTAGGCCCCGAGGCCACTGCGCTGGTGGGCTTCTCGCAGGGCGCCATCATGGCGCTCGAATCCACCCAGCAGCCTACCTATCTGGCCGGTCGCGTGGTAGCCCTGTCCGGCCGGTTTGCGCAGCTGCCCCGTGCGCCTCATGCCCACACCACCCTGCACATGGTGCACGGCAAGGCCGATGGCGTCATGCACTACGGCTACACCGTGACTGCCGCAGAGCACCTGGTGAGCCTGGGGGCGGATGTGACGGCCGATGTGATTCCCTTCCTCGCGCACGAGGTCACGCCGGAGGTGGTGGACCTGGTGGTCGAGCGCTTGCGCAACCACCTGCCCAAACGCCATTGGGAGGCGGCACAACAAAGCGCCGAGAGCGGCCCCGCCCCGGAGTAAAGTTCAGCGCCTGAGGACATTTTGGAGGGGTGAATGGCCCACAGCAGTAACAGCACCAGCAGCAGCGAGACCCAACGCGCTGCCGATTGGGATTTGTACCGCGCCCTGCGCGAACAGTGGACGCATGAGGACAATCTGGTGAACCACCGGCTCATGTGGCTCATCCTCTCGCAAGGCTTGCTGTTCACCGCCTATGGCAGCCTCACGCTGGACAAGCACCGCTGGTTGGTGATCGGCTTTCCGGTATTCGGCATGGCGGTGGCGGCCATCATCGGGGTCAGCATTCTTGCTGCACTTGACGCCACCGAGGCCATACGCCGCCACTATGTGGCCGCCGGGTTGGAGCGTTTGTGCAACCTGACCCCCAACAGCGACACCGGCCACCGCGGCGCCTGGGCCGCCAAAGCGCTGCCCTTTGTGTTCGGCACTTTGTGGATGCTGGCCTTGACGGGTTACTTGCAGGCCTGAGCCTGCAAATTCTTTAACCCCGCATCAGCGCTTATTTCATGAGCGCTTCGATGGCATCGGCATCCACCGGCACGCCGCGGCTGATGAGCTCGCAGCCGGTGTCGGTGACGATGGCGTCGTCTTCAATGCGAATGCCGATGTGGTGGAACTGCTCCGGCACCCCCGGCGCGGGGCGCACGTAGATGCCGGGCTCGATGGTCAGCACCATGCCGCTGCGCAGAATGCGCGCGGGCCGGTTCACGATCTCATTGCCGGTGAGCGCGTCTTTGCGCACATGCTTGGTGCCCAGCTCAGACGGCTCGGTGTAGGAGCCGCAGTCATGCACATCCATGCCCAGCCAGTGGCCGGTGCGGTGCATGTAGAACTGGAAGTAGGCGCGCTTCTCGATCACATCGTCCAAGCTACCCACGGTGTTTTTGTTCAAGAGCCCCAAGTCCAGCATGCCTTGCGCCAGCACCCTGACGGTCGCGTCATGCGGGTCGGTAAACCGGGCACCGGCCTTGGTGGCTTCCACAGCGGCCACTTGCGAGGCCAGCACCAGGTCATACAGCGCGCGCTGCGGGCCGGTGAATGTGCCGTTGGCAGGGAAGGTGCGGGTGATGTCGCTGGCGTAGCCGTCCAGCTCGCAGCCCGCGTCAATCAGCACCAACTCACCATGGCGCACCGGGGCCGCGTCGGCACGGTAGTGCAGCACGCAGGCGTTGGCACCGGCGGCCACGATGGAGCTGTAGGCCGGGTACTGCGAGCCCTGCAGGCGGAACTCATGCAGCAGCTCAGCGTCGAGGTGATATTCACGCACATCCTTGCCTTCGCGCAGCATGCGGGCCGACAGCTGCATGGCGCGGATGTGGGCTTGCGCGCTGATCTGCGCGGCGCGGCGCATCACGTCCTGCTCATAGGCATCCTTGATCAGACGCATCTCGTCCAGTGGGCCGCACAGGTCGCGCACCTGCTCGGGCACCAAGGTGCCAAAGCGCACGCGGGCGCGCAGGCTGCTGAGCCAGCCGTCGATGCGGGTCTCCAGGCCCTTGTGGGTGGCAAAGGGGTACCAGACGGCATCGGCGCCATCCAGCAGTGCGGGCAGTCGCTGGTCCAGCTCGTCTACCGAATAGGCGGCGTCCACGCCCAGGGCGCCCGGCGCTGCATCCGGCCCGAGGCGGAAGCCGTCCCAGATTTCGCGCTCCAGGTCTTTGGGTTGGCAGAACAGGGTGGTGGTGCCGTCACCCTGAATCACCAGCCAAGCCCGCGGCTCGGCAAAACCGCTCAGGTAATGGAAATAGCTGTCATGGCGAAACAAAAAGTCCGCATCCCGGTTGCGTTGCTGCTCCGGGGCCGTGGGCAGCACCGCCACGCCATGCGGGCCGATGTGGGCGGCCAGGCGCGCGCGGCGGCCGGCGTAGTCTGCGGTGAGTGCGGAGGTGGAGAGCTGGGTCATGGTGTCTGTGCGTTGAGTTCTGCCAGGCGCTTGGGGGTGCCGACGTCGGTCCAAGGGCCAGTGTAAATCTCGGCGCTTACCCTTGCACCCTGCATGGCCCGGCGCAATAGCGGAGCTAGCGGCGCTTTGATGCCGTGCGGGTTGCCGGCGGGTATGTCGCACCAGGGCTGGGCAAACAGGTCGCGGTGGAAGAGCGCAAAGGTGCTGTAGGTGTAGCGGGGCGCAGCGCTGCCCGGAGCGGGGTCCACGCAGCGGCCAATGCCATCCGCGCCTGCTGCCTCAAGCCCGAAGTCACCCTTGGTGTTGTGCGCCGGGTTGGGCACCAGCCACAGGTGGGCCAGCATGCCGCTGCGCGCAAAGCGCTCCAAGGCTGATGGGGTGAACACCATGTCAGGCGCAAACACGTCACCTGCCATGGACCAGAACACGGTGTCCAACTGCGGCAGGGCGCGGGCAATGCCGCCGGCTGTTTCCAGCGCGCCGCCGAAATCCCGGCCTTCATGGGAGTACTGCAGACGGATGCTCGTAGCTGCTTGCTCTGAATTTGATAGCTGCTCGCGCATATTCAACGCGCGCTGGAGGGCTAAAACATCATGAAACGCAGCCTCGATCTGTTCGCCCAGCCAGGCGGTGTTCACTACCGCAGACGCAAAGCCGCCGGTGGCCAGCGCCTCCAGGTGGTACTGCATCAGCGGTTTGCCGTGTACTTTGAGCAGGGGCTTGGGCGTGGTGTCGGTCAGCGGGCGCATGCGCTCACCGCGCCCGGCGGCTAGCACGATGGCGGGGCTGGTGGGGGCTGTTGGCGGGATGTCGGTGAGGGGTGCAGAAGGGTGGGCGTCAGGCATGGGCTGGGAGCATAGCCCAAGCCATGGCGCGGTTTTTGCCTGCGCTGCGGGGCGCAGCGGGTTCAGCCGCCTGTCATGCAGGCCCGATAGACTCCAGCCCATCCCCCGGGTCTGCCCACAGCAAAGGAAATCGTTATGCAGCACGTTGTTTTCAACCAGAAAGGTGGCGTCGGCAAGTCCACCATCACCTGCAACCTCGCGGCCATCAGTGCCTCGCAAGGCCTGCGCACGCTGGTGATCGACCTGGACTCCCAGGGCAACTCCAGCCGCTATCTGCTGGGGGCCGATATGTCGGACGCCCTGCCCAATGTGGCCGAGTTTTTTGAGCAGAGCCTCAAGTTCACCGTGCGTGACAAGCCGGTGGGCGACTACATCAGCGAAACCCAGTGGCCGAACCTCGATGTGCTGCCCTCCAGCCCGGCGCTCGATGAGCTGCACAGCAAGCTGGAGAGTCGCCACAAAATCTACAAGCTGCGTGACGCACTCGAGCAACTGGCCGCCGACTACGACCAGATTTACATCGACACCCCGCCCGCGCTGAACTTCTACACCCGCAGCGCGCTGATTGCGGCGCAGGGCTGCCTGATCCCGTTTGATTGCGACGACTTTTCCCGCCGCGCGCTCTACACCTTGCTGGAGAACGTGCAGGAGATCAAGGCCGACCACAACAAGGCGCTGGAGGTGGAGGGCATTGTGGTCAACCAGTTCCAGCCGCGAGCCAACCTGCCGCAGCGCATGGTGCAGGAGCTGATCGACGAGGGCCTGCCGGTGCTGCAGCCCTATCTGGGTGCCTCGGTGAAGATCCGCGAGTCGCACGAGCAGTCCAAACCCATGATTTACCTGGAGCCCGGCCACAAGCTGACCCAGGAGTTTGTGGCTTTGCACGACGCACTCTTGCCGAAGAAGAAATCAAGCAAAAAGAGCAAATAGCGCCCGTCGGGTATGCGCGAGCAGCTCCTGATTTGATAGCGTTTGCAAACTCGTTGCCGCCTTTGTCGGTGGCGTTCAACTTCGACCGTGATTCAGAGCAAAGCTATGATTTCGCGTAAACCAATAAGGAATACCAAATGGATCAACGTGAAGTTCTCTCAAAGTGTATGGCTGAGTATGAGCGACTAGTGGCGCTCGTCAGCGGCGGGGGAAATATTGGCGCTATTAACTCTTGGGAGGAATGCGAAGAGTCAACGTCAAATTTACTGATCGAACTCGAAAGTTCGCTTGAAAATCTCCCACCCACGGACGACTTCAAGAGCATGAAAAAAAAGCTATTCGATCTCAATACACGTGCTCGTCGAGAAGTCGCATCAGCCGAGCAAATGCAGCGAGAAAACAGATAGGTCTAGCGACTCATTCACACTTTGTGGTTGTGGTGCTCCCGATGGTTTCGCTCGTGCATCGCAACGGTCTATTCGGCGGCGGTTGATGTGCAGCGATACGGTCGTTCAATTCATTTTCTTTTTTTGAAATTAAGAACATGCCCTCAATCTTGTCAATTTTTCCCGCATCGGTAACTTTGACCACTTGAAGGCTATACATGTACAACTCCATGTCGTAGCTGTTGATCTGCATGAGACTGCGGTGATAGTTCATGACCGAATTAACAGACTCGTATCCTGTGATTGAACCGGCAAGCCATGCTTGGCGTTGCTGATCCTGATATTTGTTAATCCTTTGAATCTTCAAGCAATCCCCACCAAGCAGAGCATTGATTGAACAGTCTATTGAATTGACGCCCTGCGCGAAGGCTGGGAAACAGTTGCTGCCTATTAAGGCAACGACGAAGAACAGTTTTGCGATTTGCGTTTTCATTCTTATCCCTTAGTAAAAACTGCACGATACCCGATCTATCCGCGTCCAAAACCACGACCAAGTGCAGTCCCCTCATCTTTGGCGTTCAACCACGCGGCATTTTCGTGTGCATCAGCCATCAGTTGGCGAAAGGTGCATTCAAAGTCGGGGTCTTCAGCCACTTAGTGCGACCCGCCTGCCGATAATGCGCGTCTCTATTTGCGAAACGCTATGTCCACTTCTTCCTGGGGCCCTTGGCCCATGCGCATGCTCAAAACCGGCCTGGTGCTGGCCGTGGTGGGGCTGCTGTTTTTGGGTGCGGCCACCGCGTATTTCTCTACGCAGCTGCCCGATACCTCCTCGCTTTCCAACTACCAACCCAAGCAGCCCCTGCGGGTGCTCACGGCGGATGGGGTGGAGGTGGCCGGCTTCGGCACCGAGCGCCGCGTGTACAAGCCCATAGACCAGATTCCGAAGCTGATGAAAGACAGCCTGCTGGCGGTGGAAGACGCACGCTTCTACAGCCATGGCGGGTTGGACCCGATTGGCGTGCTGCGGGCGGTAGCGTCCAACCTCACCGGTGGGCGCACCCAGGGCGCGTCCACTATCACGCAGCAGGTGGCGCGCACCTTCTTTTTGAGCCGCTCGCGCACGCTGGAGCGCAAGATCAAAGAGGCGCTGCTGGCCTACAAGATTGAGTCCCAGCTCAGCAAAGACCAGATTCTGGAGCTCTACATGAACCAGATTTATCTGGGCGCGCGGGCGTACGGTTTTGAGGCGGCGGCGCAGGCCTACTTCGGCAAAACGCTCTCCGCGCTCAGCCCGGCCGAATGCGCCATGCTGGCCGGCTTGCCGCAGAACCCTTACTTTGCCAACCCGATTCAAAACTTCGAGCGCGGCCGTGCCCGCCAGCTGGTGGCCCTGAGCCGCATGCGCTCGCAAGGCGTGATCGACGAGGCGCAGTACCAGGCCGCCAAGGCCGAAAAGCTCAATGTGCGCAAACGCAATGAGGTGGATGTGCACGCCGAATATGTGGCTGAAATGGTGCGCCAGCAGGTGTATGCCCAGTTTGGCGAGCTGAGCTACACCACCGGTCTCAATGTCACCACCACCCTGCGTGCGGCCGACCAGCAGGTGGCTTACAAGGCCCTGCGCCATACGCTGGTGGAGCACTCGCTGCGCCAGGTCTGGCGCGGCCCCGAAGGGCAAGAGAGCCTGGCTGCTGACCTCAAAGACGACGACCTGGCCGTGGCCCAGGCGCTGGCCGATTACGACGATGACGAAGACCTGCGCATTGCCATCGTCACCCGCGCCAGTGCCAAAGCGGTGAGCGTGGTGCTGGGCTCGGGCGAGGCTGTCACCGTGGACGGGGCCGGCCTGCGCCCCGCGCAATCCGGGCTGGGGGAGTCAGCCGCCGCAAAGTTGAAATTGCGCCGTGGCTCGGTGGTTCGGGTGGTGCAGCAGGGCAAGGCCTGGAGCCTGGTGCAGTGGCCCGAGGCCGAGGGGGCCTTTGTGGCCATGGACCCTGCCAATGGCGAAATCCGTGCGCTGGTGGGCGGCTTTGACTTCCACCGCAACCAGTTCAACCACGTGACCCAAGGCTGGCGCCAGCCGGGCTCCAGCTACAAGCCCTTCATCTACTCCGGCGCCATCGAGAGTGGCATGCAGCCGGAGTCGCTGGTGAATGACGCGCCCATGGAGAACGTGGGCGACTGGACGCCTGAAAACGATGACGGCAGCACCGACGGCCCCATCACCCTGCGCCGTGCGCTGGCCCGCTCCAAGAACCTGGTGTCCATCCGCCTGATGCAGCTGCTCTCGCCGGTGGGTGCCCGTGAGTGGACCAGCCGCTTCGGCTTCGATCCCGAGCGCCAGCCCGACAACCTGACCCAGGCTCTGGGCAGCGGCTCCACCAACCCGATGCAAATGGCAGGTGCCTATGCAGTGCTGGCCAATGGCGGCTACCGGGTGAATCCGGTGCTGATTCAAAAGATTGCCCGCGCCAGTGGCGAAGTCGTGTTTGAAGTCAAGCCCCAGGTGCTGGACGAGACAGTGCGCACTGTGCCGCAGCGCAACACCTTCATGGTGTCCAGCCTGTTGCAGGAAGTGACCCGCAGCGGCACCGCCGCCAAAGCCCAGGCCACTCTCAAGCGCCCGGACCTGTATGGCAAAACCGGCACCACCAACGACGTGGTGGACGCCTGGTTCGCCGGCTACCAGCCCGGCGTGGTGGCGGTGGTGTGGGTGGGGCATGACACGCCGCGCAGCCTGGGCTCGCGGGCGTCTGGCTCCGCTCTAGCCTTGCCCGCGTGGATCGACTACATGGCCGTGGCCTTGAAAAACGTGCCGGTGCAGGAGGTGCAACCCCCTGCCGGCGTCGTGCGCGTGGGCAATGATTGGCGCTATGCCGAATGGGGCGAGGGCGGTTTTCTGGAGAGCATTGGTGTGGATGGTCAGGCCATCTCGCCCGCGTTGGCGGTCAAGCCCAATCCGCCAGCGCCAGAAGGCGCCAACCCGGCGCCCGCACCCGCCGTGGCGAACTAGCGCGTACCCACAGCCACTTTGCCGAACACGCTCTGCGCCTCGCGCGGCAGGCAGCGCCAGTACACCGGGTTGCCCTCCACCTGGCCGCCCAGTGCCGCAGCGGCGTGCCACCCCCAGCGGGGGTTGTAGAGGAAGGCGCGGGCTAGGGCGATCAGGTCGGCATCGCTCGCTTGCAAAATGGCTTCGGCCTGTTGGGGCTCGGTGATCAGGCCCACCGCTGTGGTGACCATGCCAGCGGCCTCGCGGATGCGCTTTGCAAACGGCACTTGGTAGTTGGCACCCAATGCAATTTTTTGCTGGGGTGACACCCCGCCGCTGGACACGTGGATGAAGTCACACCCCCGCGCTTTGAGCTCTTGGGCCAGCACCGCACTTTGCTCCACATCCCACGCGCCGTCCACCCAATCACTGGCGGAAAGGCGCACGCCCAGTACCCCTTGGTACGCAGCCCGCACGGCGGCGAATACCTCCAGCGGAAAGCGCATGCGGTTCTCCAGGCTGCCGCCATAGGTGTCGGTGCGCTGGTTGGCAATGGGGGACAAAAACTCATGCATCAAATAGCCATGGGCGGCGTGCAGCTCGATGGCATCCACCCCGATGCGTTCGCTGCGAATGGCTGCGTCCACAAAGGCCGCTTTGATGCGCTCCAGACCTTCCAGCGTCAGTGCGGTGGGGGGCGGCTCTTGTGGCAATTGCGGCAGGGCAGAGGGGCCCACCGGTTGCCAGCCACCCTGCTCGGGGGCCAGCAACTGCCCGCCTTGCCACGGCAGATTACTCGATGCCTTGCGCCCCGCGTGCGCCAGTTGGATGCACACCGCTGTGTGGGGTGCCAGCGCGCGGGCGCGGTGCAGCTTGTCGGCCAGGGCGGCTTCGGTGCGGTCGTCCCACAGGCCCAAGCAGCCGGGGCTGATGCGCCCTTCGGGCAGCACCCCGGTGGCTTCGATGGTGAACAGGGCCGCCCCGCTGTTGAGCAGGTTGGCCCAGTGCATCAAATGCCAATCGGTGGCCTCGCCGTTCACCGCCTGGTATTGGCACATGGGTGCCACCACGATACGGTTGGGTAAAACGAGTCCGCCGCGGGGCGAAGGCAGTGTGGTGGGCGAGAAGAGTTGGCTCATGCATAAAAGCATAGTCCATGGGTCAAATTCCGTGCAGTACCGGCGTGTAACGCCCCCAAAGCGCGCACCGGTAAAATCGACGCAGTTTCACCCTTCTCACCGTTTCTCAACCTACTCTTGGAGCAGCCCTCAATGGCCCCCACCCCCAACACCAAAGACATGGCAAATGCCATCCGCGCACTGTCCATGGACGCTGTGCAACAAGCCAATTCCGGCCACCCCGGCGCCCCCATGGGCATGGCCGACATGGCCGTGGCATTGTGGGGCGAGCACCTGCGCCACAACCCCACCAACCCTAACTGGGCCAACCGCGACCGCTTCATCCT
Source organism: Rhodoferax bucti (assembly GCF_005876985.1). Classification (GTDB taxonomy): domain Bacteria; phylum Pseudomonadota; class Gammaproteobacteria; order Burkholderiales; family Burkholderiaceae_C; genus Allorhodoferax; species Allorhodoferax bucti. The sequence goes on along the minus strand of NZ_VAHD01000001.1, from coordinate 674,694 downwards.
GTCCAACGGCCACGGCTCCATGCTGATCTATGCATTGCTGCACCTGACCGGCTATAAGTTGCCTATCACCGAGCTGAAGAACTTCCGCCAGCTGCACAGCAAGACTGCCGGCCACCCCGAATTCGGCATCACCCCCGGCGTGGAAACCACCACCGGCCCCTTGGGCCAGGGCATCACCAATGCCGTGGGCTTTGCCTTGGCGGAGAAGCTGTTGGCCAAAGAATTCAACCGCAAGGTTGGTGACGTAGACCATGCCATCGTGGACCACCACACCTACGTGTTTATGGGTGACGGCTGCCTGATGGAAGGCATCAGCCACGAAGCTGCCGCACTGGCCGGCGCCTGGAAGCTGGGCAAGCTGATCGCCCTGTACGACGACAACGGTATCTCCATCGACGGCCAGGTCGCTCCCTGGTTCATCGACAACACCGCCCAGCGTTTTGTGGCCTACGGCTGGAACGTGATTGGCCCCGTGGATGGCCACGACGCTGCTGCTGTCTCTGCCGCCATTGCACAAGCCAAGGCCGGCACCGACAACCGCCCCACCCTGATCATCAGCAAGACCCACATCGGCAAGGGCAGCCCCAACCGCGCCAACACCTCCAAGGCCCACGGCGAGCCTTTGGGCGCTGAAGAAATCAAGCTCACCCGTGAAGCCATCGGCTGGAGCCACGCACCCTTCGTGATCCCCAAAGAAGTCTATGCAGACTGGGACGCCAAGGAAAAAGGCAAGGCCGCTGAAACTGCCTGGAACGACAAGTTCGCCGCCTACAAAGCCGCCTTCCCCGAGCTGGCCAAAGAGTTCGTGCGCCGCATGAAGGGCGACCTGCCCAAGTCGTTTGTGCAGACCGCGGTGGACACCGTGATCGCTGCCCACCAGAAGGGCGAAACTGTGGCCAGCCGCAAGGCCAGCCAGTTGGCGCTGGAGTCCTTCACCGCAGCCCTGCCCGAAATGCTGGGTGGCTCTGCCGACTTGACCGGCTCCAACTTGACCAACACCAAGAGCACGCCCAATCTGCGTTTTGACGCATTGACTGGCGACGTGGTGACCAACGAAGCCGGCCAAGGCGGCCGCCACATCAACTACGGCGTGCGCGAGTTCGGCATGGCTGCCATCATGAACGGCGTGGCCTTGCACGGTGGTTTCATCCCCTACGGCGGCACCTTCCTGACCTTCAGCGACTACAGCCGCAACGCCATCCGTATGGCTGCGCTGATGAAGCTGCGCGTGGTGCATGTGTTCACCCACGACTCCATCGGTCTGGGCGAAGACGGCCCCACCCACCAGTCCATTGAGCACGCTGCTAGCCTGCGCCTGATCCCCAACCTGGATGTCTGGCGCCCCGCCGACACGGCTGAAACTGCCGTGGCGTGGACTGTTGCTTTGCAAAACAAGGCCAAGCCCACAGCGCTGCTTTTGAGCCGCCAGAACATTGCTTACGCCGCCAAGTGCGACTCCGTTGCCGCCCCTGATGCCTCCGGCATCGACTCCATCAGCAAGGGCGCCTATGTGTTGTCCGAGCCATCGGATGTGGGTATCAAGAAGAAGACCCAGGCCGTGATCATTGCCACCGGTTCCGAAGTGCAACTGGCGATTGCTGCGCAAAAGGTGCTGGCCGAGCGCAAGATTGCCGTGCGCGTGGTCTCCATGCCCTCCACCACCACCTTCGACCTGCAAAGCACCGAGTACAAAGCCAGCGTGTTGCCGGCCGGTGTGCCCCGCATTGCGGTGGAAATGGGCTCCACCAGCGGCTGGTGGAAGTACGGCACGGCTGCCGTGGTGGGCTTGGACACCTACGGTGAATCCGCCCCTGCGCCCGTGTTGTTCAAACACTTCGGCTTCACGCCTGAAAACGTGGCCGACACCGTGCAGGCTGCACTCACCCGCAAGGCCTGAACATCATCTGGTTTTTTGGTTCGACAGTTTTTTAATCAAGAGAGACGCATATGACAATCAAGATTGGTATCAACGGTTTTGGCCGCATCGGCCGCATGGTGTTCCGCGCTGCGGTGCAAAACTTCAACGACATCGAAATCGTCGGCATCAACGACCTGCTGGAGCCTGACTACCTGGCGTACATGCTGCAATACGACAGCGTGCACGGCCGCTTCAAGGGCGAAGTCAAGGTCGACGGTGGCAACATCATCGTCAACGGCAAGAAGATCCGTTTGACCCAAGAGCGTGACCCTGCGAACCTGAAGTGGGCTGACGTGGGCGCCGACATCGTGGTCGAGTCCACCGGCCTGTTCCTGACCAAGGAAACTGCCCAGAAGCACATCGACGCGGGTGCCAAGAAGGTCATCCTGTCGGCTCCCTCCAAAGACGACACCCCCATGTTTGTCTATGGCGTGAATGACAAGACCTATGCGGGTCAAGCCATCATCTCCAACGCATCGTGCACCACCAACTGCCTGGCTCCCTTGGCCAAGGTGATCAACGACAAGTTCGGTATCAAGCGCGGCCTGATGACCACCGTGCACGCTGCCACCGCTACGCAAAAGACCGTGGACGGCCCTTCCAACAAAGACTGGCGCGGTGGACGCGGCATTCTGGAAAACATCATTCCTTCCAGCACTGGCGCTGCCAAGGCCGTGGGCGTGGTGATTCCTGAGCTGAACAAGAAGCTCACCGGCATGGCCTTCCGCGTGCCTACCAGCGATGTGTCGGTGGTCGACTTGACCGTCGAGCTGAACACTTCCGCCACCATTGCCGAAATCAACGCCGAGTTGAAGGCGCAATCCGAAGGCGCTTTGAAGGGCGTGTTGGGTTACACCGAAGACAAGGTCGTGGCGACCGACTTCCGTGGCGACAGCCGCACCTCCATCTACGACGCAGAAGCTTCTATCGCTTTGGACGGCACCTTCGTCAAGCTGGTGAGCTGGTACGACAACGAATGGGGCTACTCCAACAAGGTGTTGGAAATGGCTCGCGTGGTGGCCAAATAAAGTTCACCCCCGTGGCGGTTTTGCCGCCTTCCCCCTTGCAGGGGGCGCTACCTGCAGCCCGGCGGAGCCGGTTCTGCGGTAGCCTTGATGGGAACTCCCCCTCATAAAAAACGCGCCTTCGGGCGCGTTTTTTTATGAGCTTGTGGCGGGCGTTTTAGCCACACTCTGCGCGCAGCGCCTGCAGGTCCAGTAACTCAATGCTGCCGCGCTGCACGTGCAGTACACCTCGGTTTTTGAGCTCACCGAGGATCTGGTTGGTGGTCTGGCGGGAGACGCCGATCATCAAGGCCAGTTGCTCCTGGGTCACGGCCAGCACACGCAGGCTGCGGTCGTTGCCGGTGGCCTGGCCATAGCCTTGGGCCATGGTGAGCAGCCGGCGGGCCAGGCGCTGGGGCGCGGGCAGCACAGTTTGCTCCTCCATGCTGACAAAGGCCAGGCGCAGCTTGTCGGCCATCAGCACCGCCAGGTTGCGCCAGTGGGCCGGGTGGGCGTGGAGCCAGGCCAGCAACGCCTCGTGGGGGATGTGCAGCAGCGTGCTGGGCTCTGCGGCATGCGCGTTGTGGGTGCGCGCTGAGCCGTCGAACACCGATATTTCACCAAACCACTGCGGGGGCGAGAGCAGCACCAGCACGGCTTCGCGCGCAGCCTCGCCGCCGCCGCTGTGGCCGGAAATGCGGATCGCACCGCGCACCAGCGCATACAGCCCGCAGGGCGGGTCGTCCCGCAAAAACAGCATCTCCCCGGCATGCAGGTTGCGCAGTTGGGCCATGGCCAGCAAGCCCTCGGTGAAATCGGATGGCTGTTGCGCGAACCAGCGGCCGGTACGCAGCAGTTGCAAATGGCTGGTGATGTCAGGCATGGGCGGGGACTAGGGCTTTCACTAGGTGGGCGGGTTTGTGTCGGCTTCTTGACAGACGGCAAGCATAGCGGCGCCCATCATGCGCCCACAACTACGGAGACCACCATGAAAACCCTCACCGACCATCTGACCCAGTACGCGGCCTACCACCAGGACAGCCGCAACGTGGCCACGCATTTTGTGGGCATCCCTATGATTGTGCTGGCCGTCACCATTCTGCTGTCGCGGCCGCAGTGGCCGGTGGGCGCGTTGCTGCTCAGCCCTGCGGTGCTGGCTGCATTGGCATCCACCTGGTTTTATGCGCGGCTGGATGCCCGCTTCGGCATCGTTATGGCCATGTTGCTGGCGGCCTCCTTGGCGGCCAGCCAATGGTTTGCCGCACAGAGCACCAGCGTCTGGCTGGGGTGGGGTATCGGCTTGTTTGTGGTGGGCTGGGCGTTCCAGTTTGTGGGCCATTACTTCGAGGGCAAGAAGCCCGCGTTTGTGGATGACCTGATCGGCCTGCTGGTGGGCCCGCTGTTTTTGGTGGCGGAAGTTGCCTTCCATCTCCAGCTGCGGACCGAGGTGCGGGATGAGGTGCAGCGCCGTCTGGGCGCTGGCCATGCGGCCCACGGTCACGCGGCTTAAAAAGAAGGCCCATGCCACCCCCCGGAAGCATGGGCCCCTTCAAACTACACTGACCACTTGGTTGCGCCGTGCATCGCATGCAGTGCAGCTGACAGGTAGTGTGCGCACAGTCTGCTCCGGGGGGAACGAAGGTGTCTGCACATCGAAATGACATAAACGAGGAAGGGCGTTGCACGCGCCCCAGGATGTGATGCAAACCGGTGTTCTCTATGCGGCTCTGGCCTACCTGGCTTGGGGCCTTTTTCCTTTGTATTTCAAGCAGTTGTCCGCCATTCCTGCGCTGGAGGTGGTGATGCACCGCACCGTCTGGTGCATGGTCTTGCTCTTGGCCGTGCTGGCGGTGCGCCGCCAGTGGGCCTGGCTGGGCGCGGTGTGGCGCACGCCCAGGGTCATGGGGGCGTTTGCCCTGTCGGCCGTGCTACTGGGGGTGAACTGGCTGGTTTACGTTTGGGCGGTACAAAACGGCCATGTGCTAGATGCCAGCCTGGGCTACTTCATCCTGCCGCTGGTCAATGTGGGGCTGGGCTTTGTGTTTTTGCGGGAGCGCCCGCGCCCCGGGCAGTGGCTCGCTGTGGCGGTAGCCGCAGCCGGCGTGCTCTGGTTGGCGTTGCTGTCGGGCCATGTGCCGTGGGTGGCCCTGGTGCTGGCAATTACTTTCGGGTTTTATGGCCTGTTGCGCAAGGTGGGTGCCCTGGGGGCGTTGGAAGGCCTGACGCTGGAAACGCTGGTGCTCGCCCCGCTGGCCGGTTGCATGCTGGGGTGGTGGGCCTGGCACGGGCAAGGCGCTCTGGTGCAAGGCAGCGCGGCTGATGTGGGCTGGTTGTTGCTGGCCGGGCCCTTGACGGCGGTGCCCTTGCTGCTGTTTGCTGCCGGTGCGCGGCGTGTGTCCATGGCCACCATGGGCATCTTGCAATACATCTCGCCCAGCCTGCAGTTGCTGATCGGGGTGTGGCTGTATGGCGAGCCGTTTGCCTCGGCCCGCGCCGTGGGCTTTTGCCTGATCTGGGCGGCGCTGGTGGTGTACAGCCTGGAGGGCTGGTGGTTCAGCCGCCAGGGTACAGCCCGCGTGGCCGCTCAATAACCTTCGCGGTAGGCGGCCCGCCATTGCCGGCGGATGTGTTCGGTGAGCGGGCTTTCCAGCCCCAGCAAGGCGGCGCTTTCCAGCAGCACGGCAATCACCTTGGGCTCGGGGGAAAAGTGCAGGGCTTGCAGCGAGGCTGCGTATAGCGCCTCGGCTGTTTCCGGGGTGACCGGCGTGGTGGTGACGTAGGCAAACTGCACCTCGCGCCGGAAGATCACGGAGTCTTTCACCTTGTCCCAGGTGTCATCCCGCCAGGTAGCCGCCCGATGAGCCGGGGGAATATAGAGCTGGCTGATGCGCCAATAGTCCCAGCTGGTGTAAGCCGTGGCCACCATCAGCAGGCCGGCCACACCGCCTGCCAGCACCGGCAAGCCGGCCCAGTGCAGCAGCCTGCGGCCATAGAGCACCCCCAGGGCCAGCACGGTGGCCACTTGAAACGGGCCATACCAGAGCGGGTACTCCAGCAGGCTGTGCACGCCAATCACCATGAGCACGCCCCAGGCCCACTGGCGTGTGGCGCTGGGCTCGCGCCAGGGTCGTGCACGCACGGTGAGCGCTATGGCCAGACCGCACCATCCGATGGCGATGGGAACGCCCAGCTCCACCGCCAGGTGCAGGGGCAGGTTGTGCGCGTTGTCCAGGATGTCGCTGAAGCGCTCGCCCGCATACGGGTGGATGAAGTGGGCAAACTTGAGCTCACCCCACCCCCAACCCAGCCAGGGCTTCTGGCGAATCAACTCCAGCACATTGGCCCAGAGCACGGTACGGCTCTCGCTGCCACTGGTTTCGCGGAAGCGGTCCAGCGCGCTGGAGGGTGCCACGCCGGTGTAGAGCTGCAGCAGCAGGGGCAGCACCAGATTGGCCGCCAAGTAAAGCCCCAGCGCCAGCACGCTCCAGCGCAGCACGGCGCGCTGGGCCTGCTGGTCCCACAGCAGGGCCATGCCCGCAATCACCACCCACTGCAACACACCGGTGCGTGAGCTGCTGGTGGCGTTGCCCAGGGCCAGGAGCAGCAGCGCGGCGGCAATCAGCAGCTGGTGCAGCCATGGCGCGTGTTGCAGCCCGCCCTGCGCCGGCCACTGGGCCATGAACAGCAGGCTGAGCAAGCCCATGGAGGTGAGCGAGGCAAACTGGTTGCGCTGGCGCAGGTTGGCAAAGGCAGTGCCCGTGTCGGTGCAGGTGATCCAGTCGGCCAGCGCGCCGTCTACCGCGCCGAAGTATTGAACCAGGGCCATGGCGCAGCTCAGCAGTGCCGCCGCCAGCCAGGCCGCCGCCACGGTGCGGGCCAGCGTGTGCAGCGAACTGAAGCGTGCCCCTAAGGCCCAGCACAGCAAAAATGCCGCGCTGCAACCCGCCGTGACCAGGCGTTGCAGCATGTCCGGGTTGGGGCCCCAGCTGAAGGGGTGCACCCACGGGAAGGCCACGCACAGCGCCAGCAGCATGGCGATGCCCCGGGACGCAACGGCTTTGTCCGTGGTGTGCATGTCAGGCTTTGTTGAACAGCGGGTGCAGTGTGCTGTGCTTGCCGTCAAACACCTCGTGGCCTTCGTCGATCTGCACCGTAATACCCAGGGGTTTGCGGGCCAGCACATCGGCCAGATAGCTGCCCACGGTAGCCTTGAGTGCCTCGCCCACCTGCTGGTGCACCACCGCACTGCGGCCTTGGGCCATGCGCAGGTTCATGTACAGAAAGCCGTAGTCGCCCTTTCCGTCAGCCACTGCACTGTGCGCGGCCGGGTAGGCCAGCACCCGCGTGCCTCCGGTGGGGAAGACTTGTTTGCCGCTCTCATCGCGCTGGGCGAGCAGGGTGTCGCACAGGCTGCGGCACAGGCCGGAGATGTCGGCTTCGCGGTCCAGGTTGGCGGTGTACAGAATGACCAGATGTGGCATGGCGCCCCTTTTTATGCGTCAAATCGGGCTCTGGCGCACATGGAATATGCGCAAGCAGCTATCAAAATCATAGTGTATGAAATGACGGCGATTCACCGGACGCGGCCAGCGCCTGCAGCGCCAGATGGGCCGGTGTGTCCAGGTGCGGGGGCAGCTGGTGCTTGGCTTGCAGGTAGTGGTGGGTGTAGACGTCCAGCCAGGCTTCCAGAGCCTGCGCGGCACGGTGCTCGCCCGCCAGCTCCAAGCAGAGCGCGCCCACTTCGCTGGTGCAGAAGTGGTCTTCGCGGCGCGAGCGGCGCAAGCGGTAGCGCGAGATTTGCTCCGGCTGCAGGCTCAGCACCGGAAAGCGGTCGAGGTAGGGGCTTTTGCGGAACATCTTGCGGGCTTCCGGCCAGGTGGCGTCCAGCAGGATAAATAGGGGCCTTTTGCCGGCGGGCATTTCTGTAGCGGCAGGCAGCGTGTTCACCACCCGACCGGGGGTCACAAACTCGCCAGGGAACACCACATAAGGTTGCCACTGCGGGTCGGCCAGCAGGGTGAGCAGGGCGGGGTCTACCTCCGTGCGGGCCCAGCCGAAGGCCCAGGTGTCGGGCACCACATCGGCAATCAGCCAGCCGGTGTTGCTGGGCTTGAGGGGTTCAATATCCGCCATCAGCAGGCACACGCCGGCGTTCACCGGCAGCTGCGGGCGCAGGGCGCAAATGCAGTGGGCGGGGTTGATGCGGCAGCCCGGGCAGCGCTCGCCCTTCATGCCGCCACGCGCCAGAAAAGGCTTGCTGCTGCGGGCCAGTCGCGCTGCGCGTAACTGCGACACCGCATGGGGTGCAGCGGGAACCGGCTTGCTCATGTCAAAGCCCCACGTGGATGGCGTGGTCCTTGGCAAACTTCGCCGCCTGCTGGCTCAACGCGCCCAAGCAAACATACCTCGCGTTGTCCGCGCCCATGGCCTCTTTCTGCGCCACCAACGCTTCCAGCGCCTCCAGGCCATGCACCGCGGCCTTATAGCGCTTGGCGGCCACGAGCGTTACTTTCCCGGCGTTTTCCAAACGGAAATCGGCAGCACTGGCAGTGCCGGAGGCCGATGCGCCTTTTACCGGCAAACGCGTCACCTCATAGCCCTGCGCGACAAACTTGGCCTCCAACTCCTGGGAAAAATCCCGCCAGGACAGACCCGCAATCCTCGCCATGTCCGCTTCAACCGCCGCTGCGGAGGGCTTGTTCCACTGCCTTCGGAGTGCCACCCCGCCGGTCACCACAAACGGGAACGCCCCGATGACGCCAAACACCACCACATCTTTGGGCAACAGCGCCACTGAGATGGCGCAGATCACCGCTACCAGCACAAAGCTGTACCACCACGGATTGCGCAACAGAATCGCAAACAGCGAATTGGGGGCCATCTTGAATTTCATCGACGTATCTCTTCAGGGTTGGAAAGGGGTGGCAGCCCCTGCCATGCGCAGGCGCCGTGCAGCGTCTTCGGCGCGGGCGTCGTCAATCTCGCGCAGCACGGCTTGCATATCCACATCGGCATGGGCGCGCTCGTAGTGGCCGGTCAGCGGGCTGTCGTTGTCCAGCAGGCCGCTCTGGTACAGGCTCCAGATCTCGGGGCCGAAATCGGTTTTCAGCAGCGCGGGTGCAAACTGCCCAAAAAAGTCGCGCAGGTTGGCCACATCGCGCATCAGCATGCGCTGGGCGTGGTTGTTGCCGGCCGCGTCCACGGCTTGCGGCAGGTCGATGATGACCGGTTCGTCCCGCCCCGGTGCCCCATCCTCGCCGCTTACATGCGCCAGCAGGATGTTGAACTCCGACAAATCCCCGTGCACCACGCCCGCACACAGCATGCGCACCACCTCGCCGATCAGCGTGGCGTGGTGTTGCAGCGCTTGCGCTTCGGTGAAGGCCACATCGTTCAGGCGGGGCGCGGCGTCGCCGTCTGCGTCGGTGACCAGCTCCATCAAGAGCACACCATCGTGAAAGTTCATGGGCTGCGGCACGCGCACGCCGGCCGCGGCCAGGCGGTACAGCGCGTCGACCTCGGCGCTTTGCCAGGCGGCCTCTTGCTCCTGCCGGCCGAACTTGCTGCCCTTGGCCATGGCGCGGGCTGAGCGCGAGTTTTTGACCTTGCGGTTCTCGGTGTAGTCCACCGCCTGGCGGAAGCTGCGGTTATTGGCTTCTTTGTAGATCTTGGCGCACAACGTGTGCTCGCCTGCGCGCACCACAAACACCATGGCCTCTTTGCCGCTCATGAGCTGGCGCACCACGGTGTCGATCAGGCCCTCTTCCACCAGCGACTGCAGTCTGGGCGGCGCCTTCATACGGGGGTGGCCCCCTGCGTGACCCGCACCTTAGCGGCGGGGCAGTGACCAGCCTGCCCGCTGGTTGGATTTGTTGTTTTCGTAATCCCAGATGGATGCGCAGCGGGCGCAGCGGTAGCGGGTGATGGTGACCGAATGGCCGTTGCGGTCTTCCTTGCGGTTATCGCCCTGCACCAGCTCGGCATGGCCGGGGGCGCGGCGCCAATCGCGCTGGATGCCGCGGCAGGGTTCGCACAAAGCGGCTTCGCGCGCTTCGGCGGCGATTTTGTAGTTGTCAGACATGAGGGGTTTCTTCGGCGGCGCCGTGGGTGGGGGAAGGGCGTGATTGTCGCAGCCCCTTCAAGGGCTGCAAAACGGGTGGCTGCGCATGGTGCCCGCACGATGAATGTAATTTGCTCCGCGCGGAGCAAATAGCCTGTGCTATGCTGCGCCCATGTTGTGCCATTTCTGCCCCTCTTCACCCCGTGCCCCGGCGCGCGGAGCAGGCGTGCGCAACTCGATTACCACCATTAGCACCACGGCCACCTGAGTCGTGCAGGTGGCCGTTCCGGCTGCCACCTGGTGTTTTCTCCGCAGAAGAACCCGGCCCCGGCAGCAGGGCCCGCAACTGTTCCGGAGACAACCATGTACCAAGATCACCTCAACCGTTCCGCTGGCAGCCCTGTCAGCACTGCGCCGCTGGCCGCGCCGGCCCCTTTGCGCGTGGGCCTTCTGGGGCTGGGCACCGTGGGCGGCGGCACCTTGGCGGTGTTGCTGCGCAATGCAGAGCTGATTGCCGCGCGCGCCGGCCGCCGCATCGAGGTGCGCAGGGTCGCTGTGCGCCACCTGCCCCGCGCTGCCGCCACGCTGGCGCGCTTGGCTGGCGAGTCGGCCAGCCAGCAGGTGCAGCTCACCGACGACCCGCAAGCCCTCATCAGCAGCCCCGACGTGGATGTGGTGGTCGAGGTCATGGGTGGCACCACCCTGGCCCGCACGCTGGTGCTGCAGGCGATTGCCAATGGCAAACACGTGGTCACCGCCAACAAGGCCTTGCTGGCCGAGCACGGTAGCGAAATCTTTGCGGCCGCCCAAGCTCGCGGGGTGGTGGTGGCCTATGAGGGTGCGGTGGCGGTGAGCATCCCCATCATCAAGGCGCTGCGCGAGGGGCTCACGGCCAACCGCGTGGAGTGGGTGGCCGGCATCATCAACGGCACCACCAACTTCATCCTCTCTGCCATGCGCGAGCGCGGCCTGAGCTTTGCCGCCGCCTTGGTAGAAGCGCAAGCCTTGGGCTACGCCGAGGCCGACCCCGCCTTTGACGTGCAAGGCACCGACGCCGCCCACAAGCTCACCCTGCTGGCCGCCAACGCGTTTGGTGTACCCCCGCAGTTTGCCGATGTGCAGGCGCAAGGCATTACCGCGCTGGACGCGGCCGACGTGGCCTTTGCCGAGCGCTGGGGTTACCGCGTGAAGCTGCTGGGCATTGCCAAGCGCATGGGCGGCGCGCTGGAGCTGCGCGTGCACCCCACGCTGCTGCCGGCCGACCACCTGCTGGCCCAGGTGCACGGCAGCATGAACGCCGTCATGGTCAAGAGCGATGCGGCGGGCATCACGCTGTACTACGGCGCTGGTGCGGGGGCTGAGCAAACCGGCTCCGCTGTGATCGCCGATTTGGTGGACCTGGCCCGCAGCGCCAGCCTGCCACCGGTGCAACGTGTGCCCGCGCTCGGTTTTCAAAGCGGTGCGGTACAGGCGATGCCGGTGCTGGCTGCGGACGATGTGCAGAGCGCCTTTTATGTGCGCTTGGACCTGAGCCGCCCCGACGTCACCGCACCCCGCGTACTGCAAACACTGGCGCTGGCTGGCGTGCAGGTGCAGCGCATGGAGGTGCTCCCCCACCCGGCGGATGACGCGCAGCCTTGCCTGGTGCTGCTCATCCAGCCCTTAGCGCTGCGCGACTTGCGACCTGCGTTGCAGGCGGTCGAGGCCTGGCCGGAGGTGCTGGGCTTTGCCAGTGTGCTGCGGATGGAAAGCTTGAATTGATCTGCGATAGCTACTGTGTAAAAATACAGTATTTCTTGGCGTCATTCAACACACAGGCCTCTTGCAAGGAGATGGTATGAAAATCTTGCCGACTGATTTCGATGGCCAATCCATCCGCCGCGTCTATGACGAAGCGACCGAGACATGGTGGTTTTCGGTGGTGGATGTGGTGCAGGTGCTGACGCAGCAAACCGACTATCAAACTGCCCGTAAATACTGGAACAAACTCAAAGAGCGCTTAGGCAAAGAAGGCAGCGAGTCGGTGACAAATTGTCACCGACTGAAATTACCGGCTGCGGATGGCAAAAACTACCTCACCGACGTCGCAACCGCCCAAACCTTGTTGCGGTTGGTGCAATCTGTTCCCAGTCCGAAAGCCGAACCGATCAAGCTCTGGCTCGCCAAAGTGGGCTACGAGCGCATGCAGGAGATGGCAGACCCCGCACTGTCGTTAAACCGTGCCCGCCAAACCTGGCAGCAACATGGTCGCAGCGACAAATGGATTGCCCAGCGCATGACCGGGCAAGAGACCCGTAACAAGCTCACTGATTACTGGCGCGAGCACGACATCAAGGCGGGGCAAGAGTTCGCCATCCTCACCAACATCATCCACTCCGAGTGGAGCGGCGTGACCGTCAAGGAGCACAAGGCCGTCAAAGGCCTGAGCAGCCACAACTTGCGTGATCACATGATCGAGGCCGAGCTCATCTTCACGGCATTGGCAGAGCTGTCCACCCGCCAGATTGCCGAAACCATGAATGCCACCGGCATGCCGGAAAACACGCAAGCTGCCCAAGCTGGTGGCGGTATTGCCAAGCAAGCACGCCAGCAGTTGGAGGGCAAAACCGGCAAGCCGGTGGTGTCAGGCCACAACTACCTGGCACCCGCATCCGTCAAGAAGCTGAAGACTCCGAAGCCGTAGCCAGCCCATCCACCCGCCCCTGCACCGACTGCAGCACCCGGTTCAACTGGGCGCTGTCGTCGGGGCTCAGGTGCGCCATCAGGTCGTGGGCGACCTGGGCTTCCAGCGCGGTAAACCAGGCGCACCGGGCTTCGCCGTCCGGGGTGAGGTACAGGCGCCAAACGCGGCGGTCGCGCTCGTCGGTGCTGCGGGTGAGCAGGCCGTGGTCTTCCAGGTCGCGAATCAGGCGGGCCATCTGGCCCTTGTCGCGGCCCAGTGCCTGCACCAGCACCTGCTGCGGCGCCCCGGGCTGCTGCTGGCACAGGCACAGCGCGTGCATGTGCAAAGGCCCCAGTCCCGCTACTGCTTGGTCTTGCATGCGGGTTTTGAGCAACTGCTGCGCCCGGCCGGCAATCGTCATCAGGGCGACAAAGCCGCTCACCACAGAAGCGTCTGCCGGGTTGGACGGGGGGGGTGAGGGCTGCATGGCGTATTTGGTTGACTTAATCAACTATAAGTTCTAGAATGTTGATATTGTCAACCAACTGCTCTCTTCATGTCCATCTCCGCCTTCCGCAAAATTCCGCCTCCCCTGTTCATCCTGCCCACCGTGGCCTTGCTGCTCAGCGCTTTCATGACCTGGGCGAATGCCCAGCCCGGTACCCCGTTTCTGGCCACTTGGGCGCGCAACTTTGCAACCAGCGTGGTCTTTTTGCCGCTCATCCTGTTGTGCCTTGCGCAGGTAGAAAAGCTGCTCGCCGTGTGGGCGCCCAAGCTGCAAGGCAATCGGCTCAAGCTCGCCGTGTCCCTGCTGGGTGCCTTGTTGATTGAGAGCTTGCTGGCCGCTGCCATCTCCACCTTGAACAACCCCTTGGACGCCACTTGGCCTGCGTTTTGGTGGCGCGCGTTCAGCCGTTCGCTGCCGGTGGGCTTGCTGATCGGCTTGTTCATGGGCTTTTATATGAAGCCCAAAATGGACCAGATGAAGCGGGCTCGCATCGCCCGCGCCGCTACCGCCTAACAGCGCAAAACCCCCACGCTGCCCTCGGCTGCGCGGTATGCCCACAATACCGCGCAACACATCACCACTGAGGAGCACCGCATGGGAAGCATCGTTACCTTTAACCGCCCGGATGGCAAAGCCGTGCAGGGCTACCTGGCCGAGCCGGCCATTGCCAATGCACCGGCCATCGTCGTCATCCAGGAATGGTGGGGTCTGAATGACCAGATCAAGGGCGTGGCCGACCGCCTGGCCACTGCCGGCTTTCAGGCGCTGGTGCCCGACCTGTACCGCGGCAAAGCCACGGTGGAAGAGGAGGAAGCCCACCACCTCATGACCGGCTTGGACTTTGGCGACGCTGCGGGGCAAGACATTCGCGGTGCCGTGCAGTTCCTCAAGGCCCGTGCGCCCAAGGTCGGCCTCACCGGTTTTTGCATGGGCGGCGCGCTGACCCTGTTGGCCGCTGGCTCCCCCGAGCTGGACGCCGCTGTGGTCTGGTACGGCTGCCCGCCGCTGGACTACATCGACGCCAGCAACATCAAGATCCCCCTGCAAGGCCACTGGGCCACGCAAGACCAGTTCTTCAAGATTGAGACGGTGGACGGCCTAGAAGCCAAGCTCACCGCGGCGGGTGTGGACTACGAGTTCCACCGCTACCTGGCCCACCACGCCTTTGCGAACGAAACCGCGGTTGGTACCGGCCGCCTGGCCGCCACGCAGTACGACCCCGTGTGGGCCCAGCAGGCGTGGGACCGCACCTTGCGTTTCTTCGGCAAGCACCTCGGCTAAGCGCGCGCCCGCTTCACCACACCGGCCAGCGTGGCCACCAGCGCAGGCATCTGCTCCACCTGCACCTGCGCGTAGCCCAGCAAAAAGCCCCGCCACGGCTGCACCCGCTGGCCCACGGCTTGGGTGCTGAGTGCGGGGGCCACGATGCCCAGTGCGCGCAGCTGCTGGCTCATGGCCGCATCGTCGGCATGCGGGTCGCGCAGGCGCAGCGCGAGGTGAATGCCGGCCGAGCCCCCGTGCACCGCGGCCACATCGCCCAGCTGTTGCTCCAGCGCCGCCACCAGGGCATCGCGCCGCTGGCGGTAGAGCCGGCGCATGCGACGCAGGTGCAGGCTGAACTGTCCGCTCTGCATGAACTCGGCCAGCGCCAGCTGGTCGGCTGCCCGCCCGCGCGGCGCGGTGCGCGAGAGCATGGCACTCAAAGGCGCCACCCATACCGCCGGCACCACCACAAAGCCCAGCCGCAGTGCCGGAAACATGGTCTTGCTGAACGTGCCTAGGTAGAGCACCGGCGCATCCGCCTCCAGGCCTTGCATGCACGAGAGCGGCGGCCCGTCGTGGCGGAACTCGCTGTCGTAATCGTCTTCAATGATCAGGGCCTGCGCCGCGCGCGCGTGGGCGATCAGGTCCAGCCGCCGTGGCAGGCTCAGCACGCTGCCGGTGGGGTACTGGTGCGAGGGCGTCACGTAAATCAGCTTCGGCGGGTGGCGCTGCCAGTCGGCGGCGGTGGGGGCCATGCCCTCGTCATCCACCACCATGCCCACGGGTTTGAGTTGCGCTGCCTTGAAGGCGGCCAGCGCGCCCTGGTAGCCGGGGCTCTCGATCCACACCTTGTCGCCTGCATCGGCGAAGGCCTGTGCGCACAAGGCCAGGCTGCCTTGGGTGCCATCGGTGATGAAGACCTGGCTGGCCTCCAGGCGGGCGCCGCGGGCCACGCGTAGGTGGTTGGCAATGGCCTCGCGCAGGGCGGGCTCGCCGTGGTGCGGCGCGTAGTTGAGCTGCTCGGTGCGCAGGCTGCGCCAGGCGCGGTCCAGCAGGCGGCGCCACAGCGTTACTGGAAACTCCTTGAGCGCCGGCACGCCGGGCGCAAAGGCGGCCGGGGTCTCGGGTGCATCGCGGGTGGGCACGCTTTGGGCGCGGCGCGACAGGCTTGCGCGCAGGGGCGAGTGGCCCGGAGCGGCCGGCGGGGCCACGCGTGCAGCCAGCCCGGCCACCACCGTGCCGCGCTGGCCGGGCTGCACAAAGCCCTCGGTGCTGAGCTGGTCGTAGGCATACAGCACCGTGTTGCGCGACACACCCAGCTCTTGCGCCAGCGTGCGCGTGGCAGGCAGCCGGGCGCCGGCACTCAGCGTGCCATTGCGAATGGCGCTGCGCAAACACTCATGCAGCTGCCGCTGCCGCGACCAGGGGGCATGCGCCGGCAGCGCCGCAAAGCGGGAGAACAACAGTTGGTAGTCCACACAAACCCTCAAAACAATGGCACTAAAAAATAGTGCATGGGTGGATCTTAATTTAGAGCCACAAAAAACCTACATTGCGGCCATTCCAACCACTGTGCTGCCATGACTGCTACCCCCAAGCCCGCAACCGCCGCAACCGCCGCAACCGCCTCTAAGGCGCCCACCGACCGCACGCGTATCCGCCGCATTGCCGAGAACGCCGACTACCAACGCGACACCCTGCACGCCGTGCTGGACGCCGCCTATGTGTGCCACGTGGCGTTTGTGGACGACAAGGGCACCCACTGCATTCCCACCGCCTGCTGGCGCGAGGGCGAGCACCTCTACATCCACGGCTCCAACGGCGGGCGGCTCATCAAGCTGCTGGCCAAGGGCACGCAGGCCTGTGTGACGGTGACGCACATCGACGGCCTGGTGCTCGCGCGCTCGGCGTTTCACCACTCCATGAACTACCGCTCGGCCATGGTCTACGGCCAGTTTGAAAAGGTGGACGACAAAGCCGCCGCGCTGGACGCCTTCATGCGCCACTTGGCCCCCGGGCGCGAGCAGCAGGCCCGCCCCGGCAGCAGCAAAGAGCTGGCTGCCACCACGGTGATGCGCATCAGCCTGGCTGAGGCCGCCTGCAAAGTGCGCAGCGGCGGCCCCAACGACGACACGGACGACCTGCACCTGCCCGTGTGGGCCGGCGTGCTGCCCCTGGCCAGCCTGCGCTTGGCGCCGGTGCCCGATGCGCTATGCAGCGTGCCCGCGCCGGACTACGTGCAAAACTGGGCCAATTAGTGCTCTGGCGCGCATGGAACGTGCGCCAGCAGCTATCAAAACCGTAGCGCTCACGCCTTAGGCTTGCGGTACAGCGCGCAGAGCTTGTTGCCGTCCGGGTCGCGCAGGTAGGCCAGGTACAGCGGGCCGGAGGGGCCCTCGCGCCAGCCGGGCGGGTTTTCGCAGGTGGTGCCGCCATGGGCCAGGCCGGCTGCGTGGAAGGCATCGGCCTGCTCCGGCGACGCCATTGAAAAGCCGGTGGTGCTGCCGTTGCCGTGGGTGGCCGGCTCGCCGTTGATGGGCGTGGTGATGCCAAACAGGCCCGTGGGGCTGCGGTAAAAGTAGCGCCCCGCTTCGCCGTTGTGGTTGTAGGCGCCGGGCTTCATGCCCAGTGTGCCAAGCACGGCGTCGTAAAACGCGCGCGAGGTTTCAAGGTTGTTAACTCCAAGGATGACGTGGCTGAACATGATTGCGCTCCTTTAGGTCACGCCATGGGCGTGCACAGCTCTACCAAAAAACCGTTGATATCGGCCACATAGGCAATTGTCTGGCCCCAGGGCATTACCTCGAGCGGGCGCATGGGGGTGGCTCCGGCAGCCACGGCGCGCTCCAGTGCGTCGGCCACATCGGGCGTGCACAGCGCAATCTCAAAGCAGGGTGCGGTGGGGCTGGCGGCCTGCGAGTTCTTGCCCAGCTGCTTCATAGAAAGTGAGCGTGGCCGGTACGTCGGGCACGTAGAGGATGGTGTAGCCGAGTTGCATGGCAAGGTTTCCTTTCGGGTTCATGGGCACACAATGCTGCACCCGCCCCATTTTTACCCCGAGAGTTCACCATGAAACAAGCACTTGTCGCGCTGCTGCTCAGCAGCCTTGCACTCACCGCCAGCGCCGAGACTGTTGGCACCGTCAGCACCACCTTCAAACTGCTCAGCCCCAACGACAAGGTGGTAGTCGATGTGTTTGACGACCCGGCGGTCAACGGCGTGGCTTGCTACCTGTCGCACGCCAAAACCGGGGGCTACGCCGGTGCGCTGGGCTTGGCCGAAGACACGTCTGACGCCGCAGTGGCCTGCCGCCAGGTGGGCCCCATCAGCTTCAAAGAGAAGATCGACAAGCAAGACGAAGTGTTCAAGGCCAGCGCCTCCTTCCTCTTCAAGCATGTGCGCGTGGTGCGCATGGTGGACGTGAAGCGCAACACCCTCGTCTACTTGGTGTACTCCGACAAGATCATCGATGGCAGCCCCAAAAACAGCGTGACCGCCGTGCCGGTGCCGGCGGAGTTGCCCATTCCGGTGAAGTAATAGTTATAAAAATCTATTCATATAGAGTGTTAAGTGATTGATTAAAAATAAGATTTATAAAAATAAATCTATTCATATAATCATTCATGCCCACTGCCCCGGACCTCTCTGCCAGCATCTTGCAAGCCCTGCGCCGTCAGGGCGGGGCGCTCAGCAGTGCCGAGCTGCAAGCGGCGCTAGGGGTGAGCCAGCCCACCGTCTCGCGCGCGCTGGCCCCGCTCATTCAGGCGGGCGAGGTGCAAAAAGTGGGTGCCGCCCGCAAGCAGCGTTATGTGCTCCCGCGCACCGTGCGCGACGTGGGGCGCAGTGTGCCCATCATGCGCATCAACGCACAGGGCCAGCCCGGCCCGTTCGGGCGCATGGTGCCGCTGGCCAGCGGCGCGGTGTGGGTGGATGAAGAAGACGGCCTCTCCAAGCGCTTCGACGGCCTGCCCTGGTTTCTGGACGACATGCGCCCCCAGGGCTTCATGGGCCGCACCTTTGCCAGCACCCACCCTGAGCTGCAGCTGGGCAACGACCCCCGCTTCTGGAGCGACGACGACGTGCTGCGCGCTCTGGCCCTGTGTGGCGACGACCTGCCCGGCAACCTGGTGGTGGGCGAGGCCGCGTTTGCCCGCTTTCACAGCTTGCCCCAGCGCGCCAGCCGCGTGGCGTCATCCGTGGACTACCCGGCCTTGGCCGACGCGGCCATGCAAGGCAGTATGGGCGGCTCATCCGCCGGTGGCGAGCAGCCCAAGTTCTGCACGATCGTGGGTGAAGGGGGTGCCGCCCGGCACGTGCTGGTCAAGTTCTCGCCCGCAGGCGACGCCCCCACCGACCAGCGCACCCGCGACCTGCTGGTCTGCGAACACCTGGCCCTGCAAACCTTGGCCAGCGCGGGCATTGCCGCCGCCGCCAGCCGCATCAGCACCGGCGCGGGCCGCGTGTTTCTGGAGGTGGAGCGGTTTGACCGCACGCCCATCAACGCCGCCAATCCGCAGGGGCTGGGGCGCATCGGCATGGTGTCGCTCATGGTGTACGACGCCGAGTACGTAGGTGCCATGGACAACTGGGCCGCCACCGCCAACCGCATGCAAGAGCGCGGCTTGCTGCGACCGGCCGATGCGCGCACCCTGCGCCTACTGGAGGCCTTCGGCGAGCTGATTGCCAACACCGACCGCCACTACGGCAACATCTCCTTGTTGCTCGATGGCGACGATTGGGCCTTGGCCCCCGCCTACGACATGCTGCCCATGCTCTACGCCCCCGTGGGCGGCGAGCTGGTGCCTCGCAACTTTGCCGACCGCCCCCTGCATCCCACCGCCGCCACCCTGCCCGAGTGGCCGCAGGCCCTCGCCCTGGCCCGCAGCTTCTGGGAGGCGGCAAGTGCGGATGTGCGTATCTCCACCGGCTTCAGGCAAATAGCTGTGGAAAATCTAAGTCATATCAGCCGCTAGCGCTTATGGAAATTGCGCAAGCAGCTATCAAAACATGAGCAACAAGGTTCACCACACATTCGAATCACCCGCACAACTCCACGCGTGGCTGCAGGCCAACCACGCCAGTGAGCCCGAGCTGTGGGTGCGCATCTACAAGAAGGGCGCCGGCCTGCCCAGCGTGACGTGGGGCGACTGTGTGGTCGCCGCCCTCGCCTGGGGTTGGATCGACGGCGTGCGCAACGCGCTGGACGACACCGCGTTTCTGCAGCGCATGACGCCGCGCCGCGCGCGCTCCAGCTGGTCGCAAAAGAACGTGCAGCACGCCGAGCGCCTGATTGCACAGGGGTTGATGCAAGCCCCCGGCCTGGCGCAGGTAGAGGCCGCCCGCGCCGACGGCCGCTGGGCCAGTGCCTACGCCGGTAGCGCCACCATGGAGATACCCGAAGACTTCTTGGCGGCGCTGCAGCAAGACCCAGCTGCCCTGGCCTTCTACGGCACGCTCAAGCGCCAGCAACTGTTCACCATCTACTACCGGCTCACCAGCGCCAAGCGGCCGGAGACGCGGCAGAAGCGGATGGCGGAGATATTGGCAAAGCTGGGGCGGGGCGAGAGTCTGTGACCGTGTGCGGGGCCATGCGCCTCAAAAAATGAGGCGTATTTTCAGCAATGCGGCTGAGTCTTGCGGTGAATAGCCCTATTATTTGCCGCATTTAATGCGGTGAATGAGGCGCATAATCGCCGCATGCACCCCCACAAGTTCCAACCCCGTCGCACTTATATCTGGCAGCGTCCCGACTGGCCGCAGTGGCGGTTTGACGCGGCTGCGCTGGCCGCGCCGCTAGCGCAGGTGCACCGCGCGCAGGGCCACCTGGCGGGGCGCATGGCTGAGCTGGGGCTGGCGCAACGCGACCAGGCCACGCTGCAAGCCCTCACCCAAGAAGTCATCACCACCAGCGCCATCGAAGGCGAGGCGCTCAACCTGGACGCCGTGCGCTCGTCGATTGCCCGTAGGCTGGGGGTGGACATCGGTGCGCTGGCGCCCGCCGACCGACATGTAGATGGCGTGGTGGACATGGTGCTAGACGCCACCCAGCAGCACGCCCAGCCGCTTACGGCCGAGCGCCTGTTTGGCTGGCATGCGGCGCTGTTCCCCACCGGCTACAGCGGCCGGGTGCGCATCCAGGTGGGTGCGTGGCGTAACGATGCCGCAGGCCCTATGCAAGTGGTGTCAGGCCCCGTGGGCCGCGAAAAGGTGCACTTTGAGGCCCCGCCCGCCAATGCACTGCCCGCAGAGACGGCTGCCTTCTTGCAATGGTTCAACGCCGCCCCTGCGGGCGACGCACTTATCCACGCTGGCCTGGCCCACCTGTGGCTTGTTACCCTGTACCCGTTTGACGACGGCAATGGCCGGATCAGCCGTGCTGTGGGCGACATGGCGCTGGCGCGCGCCGAAGGTACGGCACAGCGCTTCTACAGCCTCAGTGCCCAGATACAGCGCGAGCGCAAACAGTATTACGACCAGCTGGAAGCCACCCAACGCGGCACGCTGGATGTCACGCCGTGGCTGGATTGGTTTTTGGCCTGTCTGCTGCGGGCCGTGCAGGGCGCCGATGGCTTGCTGGGCGGTGTGCTTGACAAAGCCCAGTTCTGGCAGCGCTGGGCGGGCACGCCCATGAACGCGCGGCAAACGCTGGTGTTGAACAAAGTGCTAGACGGCATGGAGGGCAAGCTCACCAACGCCAAGTGGGCGGCCATTGGCAAATGCTCTGCAGACACAGCGCTGCGCGACATCAACGACATGCTGGCGCGCGGTGTGCTGGCCAGGCTGGAGGGCGGGGGGCGCAGTACGGCGTATATATTGGCCAAATAGGGCCATAGCGCTTGTGGGATAAGCGCAAACAGCTATAAAAAACAGAGCAATTCACCGCGCGAATCAAAATTTAGGAACCCAAGCTCAATCAGCGCCAGGCCCCTGCAACTCCGCAAACTTGGCCGCCATCGTGGGGTTGCCGCGGGTGAGCTTTTTGATCGTCAGATCGTCGGCCTTGTCGTTGGCCAGGCGAAGGTTGTTGGCGGACTTGTGCAGCGCTTCCTTGGTTTTCTCCAGGTCCTTGATGGCTTCGTCAATGCGCTTCACGGCTTCTTCAAAGCCCTCAGAGGCCAGGCGCCAGTTGCGGCCGAATGCTGTTTTGAATTCGTCCAGCTGCGTCTCAAACTTGGTGATGTCCACGTTCTGCGAGCGCACCATCGCCAGCTCGGACTTGTACTTCAACGAGTTGAGCGCCGCATTGCGCAAGAGCGTGATCAGCGGCACAAAGAACTGCGGCCGCACCACATACATCTTGGGGTAGCGGTGCGACACATCCACGATGCCGCTGTTGTACAGCTCGCTCTCCGGCTCCAGCAGGGACACCAGCACCGCGTACTCGCACGCCTTCTCGGTGCGGTCCTTGTCCAGCTCTCTCAGAAAGTCTTCGTTCCGCTTCTTGGTGGCGGTTTCGTCGCTCTCGTTTTTCATCTCGAACATGATGGAAACGACCTCGGTGCCGTGCTCGTCCGCCTCACGAAAAATGTAGTCGCCCTTGCTACCGGTGCGCGCGTCGTTGTCTTTTTCAAAATGCGCGCGCTGAAAGGCCGCCGCACGAATGCGGTTGAACTCAATCTCGCAGTGCTGCTCCAGCGTCTCGCCCACCATCTTGGTGGATAGCCGCGCCTTCATGTCGCGCAGGCGCTCAATCTCGCCTTCGCGGTCGCGCAACTGCAAGGCGAATTGCTCCTTGATGGCTTTCTCTTCCAGCTGGTTTTTGACGGTGATGAGGCTGAGGTCGCTCCTCAAGGCATCGCGCTCCTGGGCCACCACGCCCACGGCTTGGTTCACGGCCTCTGTCACCGCCAATTGGCGCGCCACATCGCTGGCCGCCAGCTTGGCTTGCAGCGCCTGAATCTCGGCGTCCTTTTTGGCGGCCTCCGCCTGCAGCGCGTGGGCCAGCTTGGCCTCGGCCAACTGGGCTGCGGCTTGCTGCGCGTTGCGGGCCTTTTCCAATTCGTTCTTCAGCTCGTTGGCCAGCGCATCGCGCTCTTTGCTCACGGTGCCCAAGGCCTCGGTGACCGCCAGCTTGCGCGCCACCTCGCCCGCGTCCAGCTGGGCCTTCAGCGCCTGAATCTCGGTGTCTTTGGTAGCCGCAGCCTTTTGCAGCGCATTGGTCACCTCGGCCTTAGCCAAGGCAATCGCGTCGCGCTTTTCGCGCTCGGCCAATTCGAGGCGCTCGTGCAAAGCTTGCTCAAACTCGCCATCGCGCACCTGCTTGAGGATGTCGGCATACCCCGCCTCGTCGATCTTGAAGGCTTTGCTGCAGTGGGGGCAGATGATTTCGTGCATGGGGAGTGGATGTTTATCGATTGAATAGGGCTGTAGCCCTTGTGGAGTGTGCGTAAGCAGCTACCAAAAACGTAGTGGATACGATGTCTTAGAACTGGACGCACATAGGTTCTCACTTAGCTATGTCGTGACGCGTCAACTGGAAACTGTTAGTTTGCGTTAGTCAGCTTAAAGGTTATATACCTTCATTCCTAATTGAATGTCCATCGCTAGGCCGTGTAGATCGCCGTATATATTCTTGGGCCCAATGTTCACTTTACGCAGAAGAGCATAAATATTTTTATAAAACTCGTGAGAGATGCATATCTTGTCCATGTGCACTTCACTGTAAATCTCTAGATTCAACAATTCTTCAATTGACTTGTCGAATGATCCGGAGATTAAAAATGTGCCTGCCTGTTGTTCAAGTCGGTTGTTTAGTTGAACTGGATCAACAAACCAAAGTACATCATGAGAACGATTGTCTAAGATCTTTTCAAAAGCTTCCTCGCATTTTTTATAGAAATTTTTGCTACCGGAATACGTTTCAAAACTCAAATCCCTAGCCACTACGTATTCGCAAGATCTTTCGACTAGCTCTGTGTAGTCGATTGCATATAGTGCAAGACTTTCACCTGGGATAGGGATGAGGCTCTCGATGGCGAAGTAAAGCGCAATGTACGGGCTAGTAGTGAAGTCTAGCAGTCGTGTAGGAACACCATGGTGCTGCATGAGAGAAAGCCATGAAAGTTTCTTTTCTGGCACCTCCATGTCTCTGGAGTAAATTTTGAATTTGGAGCGAAATTGCTCCAAGGAATATTCTTCAAAACCTTTTCTTTTGTCGTGTTGGGGAACCATTCTTTCGAGGGTGCTTTGTAAACCCCAGTTGAAGTTGGCCTGTCCACGAAAGGCGAAGTTGTTCGGATAAGAGTTGACTATTTTGAGTAGCTCATCGATGCTATTTATCGTCACGTGTTTCATAGCGAACCTGTTCGTATCTTTCTCGCATCTGATTAAAAACAACTCGACTTTCTTCTGGAGTTCGTACGCTGAAGTTTGCGCGCACCCCTTTTAAAGGAATGGTTTCAATAACACCATGAGTTTCGATGCGTGCAGTCACTGTGTTTCCGGTTGCTGCATTGGATCTTGTTACATCGATAAGAACTTCTTTGTCTAGATTTGATCCGGCAACCTCAATTGCACCTTTGTCAGCCTTCGTTGCCAAGGCATACACCTCTAATGGCTTTTGAAACAAGGCGTCGGCGTCAATGGGGTTTGGTCCTGTAAATGTTGCCCTAAATTTAAGGATGTGAGTGCTTTTTCGCAGTTTTTGAATGAATCCTTGCGGATCATTTATCGCGTCTACGATGCATTTGACTTTGCGTCGTTTAACGGAATCTGTTGAATCTAGAAGATCATTCAATCTTTTAGCAGTAGCATCGACTTTAGAGTTGACTTTGCTCTTGTCTTCAATTGCAACAACACCTATTGTTCTGTCAAAATAAATGGTCGAAAACGGTCCTTGATAGTCGGTTGCTTCTACAAACTCATCTGTTTGAAAGTCAAATCTATCCGTGCTTGCCTGGGATATTCTGCCAACTGCGAATACTCCTCCGTTTGTGCCAATTTGTTCAATATTAGAAAGCTTCCACTCCGCACCTCTTTTGAGTTTTGTCGAGGGCTTTTCATTAATTGCTTGGAGGAATATATCCTCTGGGCTAGCACCATCGTCAAGTATGTCTTTTTGATGATCTCTGATGAACTTCACTCTGAATAGAAAATACTTCTTGTGCTTTAGAGCCATTGCCATCCCTTATAAAACGCTTTGTTAATGCTTGATGTTCAAGTCGCGAGAGCGCAGTCGAGAACATTTTTCTTATCGAATTGCGAGATCTTGCTGAGCGTCCAATGCTTTTGCCTAGGCACTAGCAGGCCCCGGCGGGGCGGGGGGTGCAGCACACAAAAGTCGGGGTGGGTATTGCGCGGGCCCATGGGCACGTCGTACCAGAGCAGGTAGTCGTCATCGAGCTTTTGCTCCAGCCGCTCGGCCACCCTGCGTTCGCCACCTGTCATGCGTGAAACGCACGAACTCATTGCCGGAATCAATGTCGCCATGAAAACCTGCCACCCTGAATGCTTTTTTTAGATGGCCGCCATCATGCCCGCTTAAAAGCACAAGTTCCAGTGATTCGCGCTTTCAAATTCCATGTTTTGTGAAAAATTAGTCTCTAGCGCCCGCCGAATGTGCGCAAGCAGCTTCTGAATTGATAGCAATACGCTCCGTGGCGGCGCATAACAGCTTGAGTGAATGCCAAACTGGTACTAAAGTGGTAATATAAATAAGACCACTGTACCTCTCCCCAAACCCCCGTGCCCGCCGCCTTATCCCCCAGCCCTGAAGACACCTCCCCGCTGTATGTGCAGCTGGCCCGCCAGCTTACGGCGGACATTCGCGCCGGCACTTACCGGGTGGACCAGGCGCTGCCTTCCGAGCGGGTGCTGTGCGAGTCGCTGGGCGTGTCGCGCATCACCGCGCGCAAGGCGATTGACGTGCTGGTGGAGCAGGGCCTGGTGGTGCGCCGCCATGGCTCGGGCAACTTCATTGCGCCGCGCATCGAGCAGCCCACCAGCAAGCTCGCCAGTTTTTCAGAGGAGCTGCGCCAGCGCGGCTATGTGCCGGCCAGCCAGTGGATCACCCGCGAGTCCGGCGTAGCCACCGTGCCCGAGCGTGAGGCGCTAGGCCTGCCGCGCGGTGCCAAGGTGGCACGCCTGCTGCGCTTGCGCCTGGCCGATGGCGTGCCCATGGCCTACGAGCACAGCGCGCTGCCCCTGAGCGTGCTGCCCCGCCCGCAGGAGCTGGACGGCTCGCTCTACCTGCACCTGGCCCGCAGTGGCGCCGCCCCCGTGCGCGCGGTGCAGCACCTGCGCGCCATCAATGCCATGGCCGGCATTGCTACCCACCTGCAGGTGCCCGAAGGCGCCGCGCTCTTGTGGGTGAGCCGCGTGGCCCACGCCGCAGATGGCGCCGCCATCGAAGTCACCCAAACCTATTGCCGCAGCGACTACTACGCCTTTGTGGCCGAACTCCGGAGCACCCCATGAGCGCACGCACTTCTTTGCAAGGCCACATCCTCACCCCCGCCGGCTTTGTGCACGGCAGCCTGCACCTGGGCGCAGACGGCCGCATTGCCGCTATCACCGGCGAGCCGGTGAGCGAGGCCCAAGTGCGCGAGAGCAGTGCGCCCATCGTGCTGCCCGGCTTTATTGACCTGCATGTGCACGGCGGCGCGGGGCACGACATCATGGAAGGCGGCGACGCTGCCTGGCACGTGGCGCGTCTGCATGCGCAGCACGGCACCACTTCACTCTTGGCCACCACCATGACCGCGCCGCAAAGCGATCTGGATGCCGCCTTTGCCGCACTCGCGCCCTTGTGCGCCGCGCCTGCGCCCAACGCCGCCCGGGTGCTGGGTGTGCACCTGGAGGGGCCCTACATCAGCGAGGCGCGCTTGGGCGCACAGCCGCCATTTGCACGGCCGGCCAGCTTTGACGAAATCCACCGCCTGCATGCGCTCGCGCCTATCCGCCTGATCACGCTGGCGCCCGAGGTGGGTGGTAACGAGGCGCTGATTGCGCAGCTGGTGGCCGAGGGTTTCAAAGTGCAGCTGGGCCACACCACCGGTAGTTACGAGCAGGGCGTGGCTGCGCTGCGCTGCGGGGCTACGGGCTTTACCCATTTGTTTAACGCCATGTCGGCCCTGCACCATCGTGAGCCCGGCATGGTGGGGGCGGCGCTGGCGCATGCCGAGTTTGCCGAGGTCATCCCCGACCTGCTGCATGTGCACCCCGGCGCCATCCACGCGGCGCTGCGCGCGATACCCAAGCTGTATTGCGTGACCGACTCCACCTCGGCTGCCGGCATGCCCGATGGCGACTACAAGCTGGGCCGCCACACCGTCACCAAGTGCATGGGCGGTGTGCGCCTGGCCGATGGCACGCTGGCCGGCTCGGTGCTCAGCATGGACCAGGCGCTGCGCAACCTCGTCACCACACTCGGCCTGAGCCTGGCAGACGCGAGCTGCCGCGTGTCCACCTATGCTGCCGACCACATGGGCTTATCCGACCGGGGCCGCCTGCAGCCCGGCGCCTGGGCCGATGCGGTGGTGCTCAACCGCGACTTGCAGGTGCAGGCGGTATGCGTCGAAGGCAACGAAGTGCTATTGAAATAGGAGCTGCTCGCGCAGACTCTACGTGCGCTTGAGGGCTTTAGACACACTTTCCTTGGCATCGCCTACCGAGGCGCGCACCGCACCCGGGCTCAAAACCACCTTTTATATTCAGTAGTAATAAAGGGATTGACTTTTATTTGCTTATGGATATAATTTAACGCAGGAACACGGTGCTACCCCGACACACCCCGTTCCACGGAAGCCGCCAAGAAGCGTTTCTTGCCGCTGGTCTCCGGTTTATTCGACACCTGTCGACCGCGTTGATCTGCAGAGCAGCAGCCAACCGAATCTCTTTTTGCTCAAGCCGGCCTTACAACGTGGCCCGCACCTCTCCCTTTTCATGAATCAGAATTTCGAATCCGCTATCCCCATGGGCAACTACATTGTTTCGCCCGCAACGCAAGAAACCAGCAACGGTTTGTACCGCGCCTCCATCGCCGTGCAGCGCGCCCAAAGCAAGGGCGCTTATTGCCGCATCTTCAACTTCGACTGCGAGTTCGTCTCCCGCGAAGCCGCCCGTGTGTACGCCATTACCCAAGGCTGGCTGGAAGCAGGCGCACCGCGCCCGCAAGCCTGCTGAAGCAAGCCGGCGCACGCAGCCACCCACATCACCCCATTTCCGCCGCCCGCAAAGGCAGCAACCCCGCGCACCCCAGCCACCCGGGCTGACAGCGCACTCACTGAAAGGCTCACCATGAGCAGCAAAATTTACGTGGGCAATCTGCCCTACTCCGTCACCGACGACAGCTTGCAGAGCAACTTCTCCGAGTTCGGTGAAGTCACTTCCGCCAAGGTCATGATGGACCGCGACACCGGCCGTTCCAAAGGCTTTGCCTTTGTGGAAATGAGCACTCCCGCATTTGCCCAAGCCGCCATTGACGGTTTGAACGGCCAATCGGTTGATGGCCGCTCTATCGTGGTCAACCTGGCCCGCCCGCGTGAAGACCGCGGCAGCTCGGACGGCTACCGTGGTGGCCGTAGCAGCTACTAAGCGCTCAACGCCCACAAAAAAGCCGGCTCTGGTAGCCGGCTTTTTTGCGTTTGGTGTGTCGCGTGTGGGGGCTGCTCAGGCTTCCGCCGGCAACGCCGCCAGCAGCACCGTCACCACCAGCCCGCCCTCGGCGTGGTTGTGCAGCCGGATCTCGCCGCCGTGGGCTTGGATGATGTTGCGCGCAATGCCTAGCCCCAAGCCAGTGCCGGTGCGGTTTTGCTGCTGGCCGTGGCTCAGGCGCACATGGGGCTCAAACGCCGCCGACATGCTGGCCTGCGCAATGCCGGGCCCGAAGTCGCGCACCTCCACCAGCGCGCGGCTGCCTTGCAGGCTCAGGCGCACCTGCACCCGCTCGCCATAGAGCACCGCGTTGTCCAGCAGGTTGCTTAGGGCGCGCTCCAGCGCCAGCGGTTTGCCCAGCACGCTCACCGGCTCTGCCGTGCATTCGATGGTGGCGTCGGGGTGAATGGGGCGTTGCGCCAGGCGGGCGAGCAGGGTGTCCAGCCGCACGGGGGTGAGGTTCTCGTGGATGTCGGTGTCTTTCACGCTTTGCAGTGCGGCTTTGACCATCACATCGAGGTCGTCCAAGTCTTCGTGGAACTCGGCGCGCAGGGTATCGTCGTCCAGCAGTTCGGTGCGCAACTTGAGCCGCATGATGGGTGTTTTGAGCCCGTGCGAAATGCCGAGGAACAGCCGCTCCCGGTCCACCAGGTAGCCTTGAATGCGGGCCTGCATTTCATTGAAGGCGCGGGCGGTGCGGCGCAGCTCGGCGGTGCCGGTTTCGGGCACGCTCTCGGGCGCGGTGTCGCTACCAAAGGCATTGGCGGCCGAGGCAATTTTGTTCAGCGGGCGTATGAGCCCGCGCACCAGCAGCACGCTGATCACCAGGGCGGTCAGCAGCGTCACCAGCTGCAGGGCCACGCGGTCCCAGGTGAGGGGGTTGGCGTTCTCCAGAAAGTAGGGGTCGGGCATGGTGGTGGCCAGGTACAGCCAGCGGCCCGGCTCAAATTCGGCCTGGATGACCAGCACCGGCGCGGGGCGGGGGCGCAGCAGCAGGGTGGCTTCCACCCACGAGTCCGGCAGGTCGCGCACCATGCGCCCGTCGTCGGACACCTGCAGCGTCTCGGGCCAGGCAAAGGCCACGCTGGGGGGCTGGGTGCCGCCCGCCAGATTGCGGGTGAGGTCGCCCTGCATGGCCTCGACCACCGTGTCCACCAAGGCGTTGTTTTGCACCGGTTGTACCGGCACCCGGGCTTTGTTCACGTTGATGAAAAAGCGGGTGCCGCCCATGGTGCGTAGCTGCTCGATGAGGATGGGGCGGAACTGCGGCGGCAGGTCGCGAAAGAAGCGGATGGAGCCTGCCGCATTCAGCGCAATCGCATGGCCGGCACTCAGGGCCTCGGCCCGCGCACTCTCGCGCAACTGCCGTGCCCACAGCAAGGTGCCCACCAGCTGCGCGCTGATGACGCCCAGCGCCATGACCACCACAATGCGGCCCAACAGGCTGTCGGGCAGGTAGCGCCGCGTCCAGCGGCGGCGCTCAGGGTTCGGCATGGGCCGTCACATCGGCAGAAAACACGTAGCCGCTGCCGCGCACGGTTTTGATCAGCACGGGCTGCTTGCCGTCGTCATTCAGGCGCTGGCGCAGGCGGCTCACCTGCACGTCCAGCGAGCGGTCCAGGGGGCCCAGGTCGCGGCCACGGGTTTGCTCCATCAGGCGGGCACGGTCCAGCGTTTCGCCGGCGTGCTCGGCAAAAAAGCGCAGCAGGTTGAAGTCCATGCTGGTGAGCACCACCGGCTCGCCTTGTGCGTCGGTGAGCACGCGCTCGACCACGTCCATGCTGAAGCCGGCGAACTTCAAAAACCGCACCGGCGCACCGGGCGCACCCACCTGCATGCGGCGGTGGATGGCCTTGATGCGGGCCAGCAGCTCGCGCGGGTTGTAGGGCTTGGCGATGTAGTCGTCCGCGCCCAGCTCCAACCCGACGATGCGGTCGGTGTCGTCTGCACTGGCGGTGAGCATGATGATGGGCACCGGCGACTGGCTGCGCACGCTGCGGCACAGGGTGAAGCCATCGGTGTCGGGCAGCATCACATCCAGGATGACCAGGCTCAGCTCGTCCTTGAAGCGCTCGAACTCGGCATTGAAGCTGGCGCCGTCGTGGGCGACGCGCACTTCGTACTGGTGCTTCTCGAGGTAGGTCTTGAGCAGGTTGCGGGTTTTTTGGTCGTCGTCAACGACAAGCAGGGTGCGGGTCATGGGCTGGTCGTGCGGGTTAGCGTTCGGCGCTGGGGGCGCGGATCACGGAGGCCAGGCGGCGCTGGGCTTCGGCGGCTTCCATGCGGGGGTCGGTCAAGTAGCGCCACAGGGTTTGGGCCACGGCGTCTTTGATGGCTTCATCGGCCGCCATGCGGTGGGCCAGGCTGGGCACGCGGGCGTTGCGCACATTGGCAAAGGTTTCCCAGGAGTCGCGGGCGCAGCTGTCGAGGGCCGCAGGGTCAATGTCGCGGCGCACCGGCACCGCGCCTTTGATGCGGTTGTAGGCCAGTTGCGCTGTCTGCCCCACCACGACCTCGGCCATCTTCTCTTGCGCGGCTTCGCGTGGGCGGGCACTGACCAGCATGGCCAGCGTGTCGATGCTGTAGAGGTGCATGTTTTCGGTGCCGGGCACCACGGCGCAGCCGAAGTCGCGTACCGGGCTGGCGCCCCAGGCCATGAGCTCGCCCTTGGCCCAGTCGCCCATGATCATCATGCCGGCGTTATCAGCCATAAGCTCGCGGGTGCTCTCGGTCCAGGGGCGCTCCACAGGGGCATCGGTGGCCAGGGCGCGCAGCCAGCGCAGGCGTTGCAGGGCGCGCTCCACGCGGGCGTCCATCCAGGCGCTGCTCTTGCGCTGCACGATGAGCTCGCGGTACAGCGCAGGGCCGGCGTCGCCCAGCAGCACCGTCTCAAATACGGTGGAAATTTGCCAGGGCTCGTCGCTCCAGGCCAGGGGCCGTATGCCTTTGGCTTGGAGCTTGCGGGCCGTCATTTCAAACTCGGCCCAGCTGCGCGGCGGGCTGAGGTTGAGCCTGCCGAAGACCTTGCGGTTGTAGAGCAGGGTGTTGATGCGCTGAATGCCCAGCGGCGCGGCAATCACATCGCCCTTGTAGGTGACCAGCTCGAGCACCGTGGGAAACAAGACCTGCGACCAGCGCTGGCGCTGCGCCACCGCGTTGAGCGGCATCACCAAGCCGATGTCGGCCCAATCCGTGAGGGTGGTGCCTATGAGTTGGGCCACGTCCGGCGGGTCGCCCATGAGCACCCGGCTTTTGAGCACTTTGACCGCCGCCATGCCACCGCCCCCGGGAATGGCCGCGTCCTTCCACTGCACACCGGCTTGTGCCAGTTGCAGGGCCAGCTGGTCGGCCGCCTTGCGCTCGCTGGCCGAGGTCCACCAGTGCAGCACGTCCATGGGCACACCCACGGGTTGTGCCTGCGCGCTGTGCAGGGTCAGGCAACACAGCAGCAGGGTGGCGAGGCGGGCGAAACCTTTCATTTCCTGTCGATTTGTAATGTTGTGTATGCCTGCCCGTCTGCACCCTTGCCAGCAGCCTCCGTGGAGGCCGTGCGGCAGGTAATAAAGCGTAATGCGCAGGTGCGGTGCATGGCGAAAAAATTCAATGGAATCAACGACTTATGTTTGTAATCGGGCCCGCCTGATGCGGTTTGATATTACAGGGGTCACAGCATAACCTCCGCCCCACTGCACGGCTACCGCGATGCACGGAGCTGGCAGTTTCATGTAACCAATGATCAGGAGATTCCATGTCCCAACCCCTTCGCATGGCCGCCGCCGCGGCAGCGCTGGTTTGCAGCAGCTTTGCAGGTGCCGGTACGCTCACCATTGAGAGCTGGCGTGTCGATGACAAAGGTTTGTGGGAAGACGTGCTGCTGCCCGCCTTCTACAAAGCCCACCCCGGCATTACCGTCAAGTTCGCGCCCACCGCGCCCCCTGAGTACAACTCTGCCCTGAACGCCCGCCTGACCGCCGGCACCGCAGGTGACCTGGTGACCTGCCGCCCGTTTGACGTGTCGCTGGACCTGTACAAGAAGGGCCATCTGGACAAGCTCAACGGCAATGCGGCCCTGAAGAACTTCCCC
Source organism: Rhodoferax bucti (assembly GCF_005876985.1). Taxonomy (GTDB): domain Bacteria; phylum Pseudomonadota; class Gammaproteobacteria; order Burkholderiales; family Burkholderiaceae_C; genus Allorhodoferax; species Allorhodoferax bucti. Next base: position 642,602 of record NZ_VAHD01000001.1, on the reverse strand, counting down.
GAGTCCGCCCAAGTGGCGTGGCAGACCGATGACGGACGGGACACCTACTGCGTGCCCATGGCGTCTGTGATCCACGGTTTCTTCTACAACAAGAAGGTGTTTGCCGAGCTGGGCCTGAACCCGCCCGTGACCGAAGCCGACTTCTTCAATGTGCTGGACAAGGTCAAGGCCGCTGGCAAGGTCGCTCCGATTGCCATGGGCACCGCCGACCAGTGGGAAACCCACCAGATCGTGTACACCGGCATCGGCCCGAACTACTGGAAGGGTGAAGAAGGTCGCAAAGCACTGATCGCCGGCAAGAAGAAGTTCACCGACCCCGAGTTCGTGAAAACCTGGGACGTGATGGCCAAGTGGGCCAACTACTTGCCCAAGGGTTACCAGGCTCAGACCTACGGCGATTCCCAAAACCTGTTCGGCAGCGGCCGTGCTGCCATCTACCCCGCGGGTTCCTGGGACATCTCCTACTTTGAAGGCAACAGCAAAGTCGAGTTCGGCGCCTTCAAGCCGCCCGTGGCCAAGGCCGGTGACCCTTGCTACATCTCGGACCACACCGACATCGCCATGGGCGTGAACAGCAAGAGCAAGAACAAGGCAGATGCCCAAGTCTTCCTGAACTGGCTGGCCAGCAAAGAGTTTGCCGACCTGTACACCAACAAGGTGACGGGCTTCTTCTCGCTCTCCAACCACGCGATTGATGTGAAGAACCCTGTGGCCAAGGAAATGATCGGCTGGCGCAACCAGTGCAAGAGCACCATTCGCCTGAACGCCCAGATCATGAGCCGCGGCACCCCGAGCATGGAAAACGAGTTCTGGAACGTGAACTCCCAGGTCATGAACGGAAAGATGGCGCCCAAGGACGCTGCTGCGCAAATCCAGACCGGCTTTGCCAAGTGGTACGCCCCCGCCAAGTAAGCACTGGCGTGTGAGTCAGGAGTGCAGGCCGGTGGCTTGCACTCCTTGCGGCGCCCCTCCAATCGCCGCTCCCCCGTTCTCCTTTGTCTCTTTGACCAACAAGGTCTTCCATGAAACTCGGCTTTTCCTGGCGGGTGCTGGTGTTTATCGCCCCGGCACTGCTGATCTACGCCACCTTTAGCGCCTTGCCGCTGATCGATACCCTGCGTTTGGGGTTGTACACCGCAGACGACACCGGTGCCCGCAGCTTTGCCGGCCTGGCGAACTACACCACCATCCTGAGCGACCCGCAGTGGTCGACCAGCTTCTGGAATGCGATGGCCAACAACCTCAAGTTCTTCGCCATCCACATGCTGGTGCAAAACCCGGTGGGCCTGCTGCTGGCGGCGCTGCTGTCGCTGCGCAATGTGCGCTTTGCGGCTACCTACCGCACCGTATTTTTCTTGCCCACGCTCTTGTCGGTGGTGATCATCGGTTTTGTGTGGCAGCTCATCCTGTCACCGTTGTGGGGTGTTTCCGAGCGGCTGCTGTCTCTGGTGGGCTTGGGCGACTGGTTCGCTCCCTGGCTGGGGCTGGAGAGCTCGGCGCTGATCACCGTGTCGCTGATGTCGGTGTGGCAATACATCGGCGTGCCCATGATGCTGATCTACGCCGCGCTGATTGCGATTCCGGAGGACATCATCGAAGCCGCTGTGGTGGAAGGCGCCTCGCCCTGGCGCATCTTCTGGCAGATTCGCCTGCCGCTCATTTTGCCCACGCTGGGGCTGGTGACCATCCTGACCTTTGTGGCCAACTTCAATGCGTTTGACCTGATCTACACGGTCAAGGGCGCAGTGGCGGGCCCTAACTACAGCACCGACATTCTGGGCACGCTGTTCTACCGCACCTTCTTCGGCTACCAGTCGCAAGTGGCCAGCCCGACCATGGGCGCGGCCGTGGCCACCCTCATGTTCCTGGTGATTCTGGTGGGCGTGGCCATTTACTTCCTCGCGGTGCAGCGCAAGCTGCAGCGCTTTGCCATGTGAGGCCGCTGATGGCAAACATTTCTACCTCCAAATCTCTGCCCTTCGCGCCCAGCCGCGTGTTTGTGCACCTGACCCTCATTGGCTACTTGCTGCTGGCACTGCTGCCCATCCTGCTGGTGTTCATGAACTCGTTCAAAAGCCGTGACGCCATCTTCAACGACCCACTGGCCTGGCCCACGCCCGAGACGTTTTCGCTCATCGGTTACTCCAAGGTGCTGGGCCGCTCCGACGTGCTCATGTACTTCGGCAACAGCTTTATCGTCACGATTGCGTCGCTGTTTTTCATCCTGCTTTTCGGGGCCATGGCGGCCTGGGGCTTGTCGGAATACCGCTTCAAGGGCAACCGCTGGCTGAAGTTCTTTTTTGCCTTTGGCATCATGGTGCCTATCCGCCTGGGTACGGTGTCCATCCTCCAGCTGATGGTGGAGCTGAACCTGGTGAACACCCTCACCGCACTGGTGCTGGTGTACGTGGCGCAGGGCTTGCCGCTGGCCATCATGATCCTGTCGGAGTTCATGGGGCAGGTGCCCGGTGAGCTCAAAGACGCCGCGCGCTGCGACGGCATCGACGAGTTCCGCATCTTCTTCCAAGTAGTGGTGCCGCTGATCCGCCCGGCCATTGCCACCGTAGCGGTGTTCACTATGGTGCCGATCTGGAATGACCTGTGGTTCCCGCTCATCCTGGCGCCGTCGGACAAGACGCAGACCATCACCCTGGGTATTCAACAGTTTGTGGGGCAGTACGCCACCGACTGGAACGCCGTGCTGGCCTCGCTCTCGCTGGCCATCGTGCCGGTGGTCACCCTCTACGCCCTCTTCTCCCGTCAACTGATCCGCGGCATCACCGCGGGCGCCGTCAAGTAAAGCAGAACCACCATGGCAAGCGTTTCCCTTCAAAACATCAGCAAGCGCTACGGCAACAACGAGCCGGTGCTGCACAACATCAACCTCGAAATCGAGCACGGCGAACTGGTGGTGCTGGTCGGCCCCAGTGGCTGCGGCAAGTCCACCTTGTTGCGCGTGCTCTGCGGGCTTGAAGACATCAGCAGTGGCGAGCTGCGCATCGGCGAGGACCTGGTCAACGACCTGCCGCCTGCCGAGCGCGGCATCGCCATGGTGTTCCAGAGCTATGCGCTCTACCCGCACATGACGGTGTACCGCAACATGTCTTTCGGGCTCAAAATCCACGGCGCCAACAAGGCCGACATCGACAAGCGGGTGCGCGACGCTGCCAAGGTGCTGCACATCGACCACCTGCTGGAGCGCCTGCCCCGTGAGCTCTCCGGTGGGCAGCGCCAGCGCGTGGCCATTGGCCGCGCCATCGTGCGGGAGCCACGACTGTTTTTGTTTGACGAGCCGCTCTCCAACTTGGATGCTGCGCTGCGCGCCAAGACCCGCATCGAGCTGGCCCGCCTGCACCGCGACCTGGGCGCCACCATGGTCTATGTGACGCACGACCAGGTGGAAGCCATGACCTTGGGCGACAAGATCGTGGTGCTTAGCGAAGGCCATGTGCAGCAAGCGGGCACGCCGCTTACGCTGTACCAGCAGCCCGCCAACCGTTTTGTGGCGACCTTCATTGGCTCGCCCACCATCAACCTGCTGCCGGCCCGCGTGATCGAGGTGCTGGAGGCGGGTGCACGCCTGCAACTGAGTAATGGCAGCAAGGTGCTGGCTACGGTGGATGCCTCGCAACTGCAGGTCGGCGAGACGGTGGAAGTGGGCCTGCGCCCCGAGCACTGCGAAGTGCTACCCGCTGGTGTGGCACCAGGGGCTGATGACACGGCGCTGGACGCCGAGATCACGTTGGTGGAGCACCTGGGCGAGTCCAACCTGCTGTACCTCAAGATGGACGACGGGCAAGAGCTGATCGTGCGCGGTGACGGCAATGCCGAAGTGCGCTTGGGCGATTCGGTCATCGTGCGTGCGGCCCCCTCAGCCTTGTACCTTTTCCGTGCCGACGGCACGGCCTGTACCCGCCTGAACCCCGGCAACATGCGCTCGGCCCATGCGCGTTGAGTCGCTGCCGCCTCACATCCATTACGCCATTGGCATTGATGGCGGCGGCACCAGTACCCGTGCGCGGGTGGTGCATCGCAGCGGCGTGGTGGTGGGCGAAGGCAAGGCCGGTGCCTCGGGCCTGACCCAGGGCATTGCGCAGGCCTGGCGCCATATTACGCAAGCTGTTACCCAAGCGACGGAGGGCCGCTTGCAAGCCGGCTGGCCGCAGCCGGTGCCGGCCAACTGTGCTTTGGGGCTGGGCTTGGCCGGGGCCAACAATGCGGCATGGCATGCCGAGTGTCTGGCCGCCGATCCGGGCTATGCCACCTTGAAGCTGGAGTCCGATGCGGTCACGGCGCTGCTGGGTGCGCATGGCGGGCACCCGGGTGCGTTGGTCATCGTAGGCACCGGTGCGGTGGGCCTGGCCTTGCTGCCGGACGGGCAGCGCCGCACCAGCGGTGGTTGGGGCTTCCCGAGTGGTGATGAGGGCAGCGGTGCCGACTTGGGCCTGCAAGCCATCAACCTTACCCAACGCGCGCTGGACGGCCGTGCTTTGCCGGGGCCTCTGACGCGCGCCGTATTGCAAGCCACCGGTGGCACGCCCGAGGCCTTGTTGGCCTGGTGTGGCGCGGCGGGGCAAGGCGAGTACGCCAGCCTCACGCCCCTGATTTTTTCGCTCGAGGCGTCCGACCCTGACGCCGCCCGGCTGCTGGAGCGGGCCCTGCACCAGCTTGAAGCATTGGCCCGTGCCGTGGACCCTACCCACACGCTGCCCTTGGTGGTGGCCGGCAGCGTGGGGCAGCGACTGGCGCCTCGGCTCAGTGCTTTGGTGGGTACGTGTGTGGTGCCACCGCAGGGTGACGCCATGGACGGCGCCCTGACCCTGTGTATGCAATGACATGAAAAGAGATTCCGGAATGACAACATTGATGTTGCAAGAGGCCTTGTCCTCGGCGCGCCAGGTGGCGCAACAACTGGCGGGCGATGAAGGTCGCTATGCCGCGCTGGGAGCCGCTCTGCGGGCTTTGCCGCCCCAGGGTGCGGTGACGATTGCCCGTGGCAGCTCGGACCACGCGGCCGCCTACTTCGCCTACCTGGTGATGTCGCGCACCGGGCAGCTGGTGACCTCGCTGCCCATGTCGCTGCTCACTCTGTACAAGGCGCCGATGGCGCGGCAGCGGGTGCTGGCCGTGTCCATCTCGCAGTCCGGCCGCAGCCCCGATTTGTATGAGCCCATGCAGGTGTTTGAAAAAGCCGGGGCGACCACGGTGGCACTGGTGAATGACATCAGCTCGCCCCTGGCGCAGGCGGTGGATTGGGCTATGCCCTTGCACGCCGGCCCTGAGAAAAGTGTGGCGGCCACCAAGAGTTTTATTTGTGGTCTGGTAGCCGGTGCACGGCTGGCCAGCCACTGGGGCGCGCATGCGGACTTACTCGATGCGCTCAAGACACTGCCTGCGGCGCTGGACGAGGCTTGTCAGCAGGATTGGAGCGCTGCAGTAGAGCCTTTGCGCACCGCCAGCCAGCTCATGGTGATTGGGCGCGGCCCGGGTCTGGCGATTGCGCAGGAGGCTGCTCTCAAGTTCAAGGAGACCTGCGGCATCCAGGCCGAGGCCTTCAGCGGGGCCGAGGTCAAACACGGCCCCATGGCGCTGGTGAACGACAACTACCCCATGTTGATCTTCGCCCTGCGTGGCCCGGCCCAGCCCAGCCTGATTGCCCTCGCCGCCGAGATGCGCGGCCGTGGCGCACGGGTGTTGCTGGCCGCGCCGGCCGATGTGGCAGAGCGGGACCTCACCTTGGCCACCGCGCCGCAGGAGGACCTGGACCCGATCACCGCCATCCAGAGTTTTTACTTGCTGGTGGAAGCCGTGGCCCGCGCACGGGGGCTGGACCCGGACCAGCCGCCCCATCTCTCGAAAGTCACAAGCACCCGATAAACTGGGTGCATGCATGTTCAGACTTTGATGATGGAAGGGGCCCCCGCAGTCCAGCTGCGAGGCCCCGCAGGCGATTCGGTGACTGTGCTCTTGCGTGGCGCCCAGGTGATCTCGTGGGTGGATGCGCAAGGTGTGGAGCGCCTGTATCGCAGCCCGGCCTCTGCGCTGGCCGGCCCCCAAGCGGTGCGCGGCGGTGTACCGGTGATTTTTCCGCAGTTCAACGAGCGTGGCCCCATCATGCGCCATGGTTTTGCGCGCACCCGTGTATGGGAATGGGTGCCCTCGGATGGGACCTCTGCCGAGCCGCAGCTGGTCTTCCGCATGCAGCACGCTGCGCACGAGACGCCTTTGTGGCCGCATGACTGTGCATGTACCTTGACTGTGGCCTTGGTGCCGGCCGGCCTGCGCATGACGCTGGCCGTGCACAACACCGGCAGCAGCCCCTTGAGCTTTCATGCCGCGCTACACACCTACTTGGAGGTGGGCGACGTGACCCGGACCACGCTGATCGGTGTCTTGCCGCAGGGCGAGGTCTTGTCGCTGGCCGAGCCGATTGACCACTTGTTTGAATCCGTGCCCGGCCCATTTGCCCTGCGCAGCCCTGCCAGCGCGCTGGACCTGGCCCACGAGGGCTTTACCGACGCCGTGGTCTGGAACCCCGGGCCGCAGGCCGTGATGGCCGACCTGCCCGCTGGGGGCTATGCGCGCTTCCTGTGTGTGGAGGCTGCTTTTGTCGGCGTTCCGGTGCAGCTCGCATCCGGCGCGCATTGGCAAGGTAGCCAGTGCTTTTTTATCGTTACCTAGCACCGCCGCGTAGGGGTATGCCCCGCTTTTTTACAATGCCGGCGCACACGGTGCCCGGCACCATCCAACGGAAAACTCCATGACATCCCCTGAATCCACTCCCAAGAGCCCCAAATTGCGCCCTATTCCGAACTTCATTTTTGCCAGCCGCTGGTTGCAGCTGCCCCTGTACCTGGGCCTGATCGCCGCGCAGGGCGTGTACGTGTTTCACTTCTGGGTGGAGCTGGTGCACCTGCTGGAAGCCGCTTTCGGCAGCCAGACCGCGCTGCAGGCCTTGGTGTCCAGCATCGGCTACAAGTCGGATGTGCCCGTGCCCGCGTTGAACGAGACCATCATCATGCTGGTGGTGCTGGCGCTGATTGACGTGGTGATGATCTCCAACCTGCTGATCATGGTGATCGTGGGCGGCTACGAGACCTTTGTGAGCCGCATGGACCTGGACGGCCACCCCGACCAACCCGAGTGGCTGAGCCATGTGAACGCCTCGGTGCTCAAGGTGAAGCTGGCCACCGCCATCATCGGCATCAGCTCCATCCACCTGCTCAAGACCTTCATCAACGCCGCCAATTACGACGAGAAGGTGTTGATTGCCCAGACGGCCATCCACATCACTTTCTTGTTCTCGGCCATTGCCATTGCGTACACCGACAAGCTGCTCAACAGCAGCCACCAGAACACCGGGCACTGAGCCCGAAGTCACTAACTAGGGGTTTTGAGTCAGGCCACCGGCTGGTGGTCTGCATCCGGCCGGTGGGCCGGGTCCACATGGGTCATCAGGTTGAGTACCCGGTGGCGTTTGAGCACCGCCAGGCGGGCCGCCACCGCGATGTTGTGGCCCTCCTCGACGGTGAGTTTGGCGTCCACTTCAATGTGGGCATCGGCCACCACCATGTCGCCCATCTTGCGGGTGCGTACATCGTGCACACCGGCCACACCGGGGGTGGCTTTCAGGGTGGCGCGAATGGCTTCCACCTCTTCTTCATCCACGGCGCGGTCCATCAGGTCGTGCAGCGCATCCCAGCCGAAGCTCCAGCCCATTTTGCTGACCATGAGGCCCACCACCAAGGCGGCCAGCGGGTCCAGCAGCGGGTAGCCCATCAAATTGCCGATCAGGCCCAGCCCGACCACGAGGGAGGACGCGGCGTCGGAGCGTGCGTGCCACGCGTTGGCCACCAGCATGCTCGATTTGACCCGCTTGGCAGCCGCCAGCATGTAGCGGAACAGCAGTTCTTTGAACACCAGCGCCGCACCGGCCACCCACAGCGCACTGGCGTGGGCGGTGGGAATGCTCTCCGGCGTCTGCAGCTTGCCCACGGCGGACCACACCATGCCCAAGCCCACGGTAAGCAGAATCACGCCCAGCGCGAGTGAGGCAGCGGTTTCAAACCGGTGGTGGCCGTAGGGGTGGTCTTCGTCCGCATCCTTGCGGCTGAAGTGGTTGGCAATCAGCACCACGAAGTCGGACACCAGATCAGACAGCGAATGGATACCGTCTGCCACCAGACCTTGCGATTTGGCCGCGATGCCCACCACGATTTGCACCGTGCTGAGCACCACATTGACCACCACGCTCACCCAGGTGCTGCGCGAGGCCACGGCGGCACGCTCCGCTGCGCTATGTAGTGCGTGTTCGGACTCGTCGTCTTGTTCAATGAATTGCATGGCGCGCAGTCTGCCTCGTGTGTATGAAGGTTTGCTTAACCCGTCCTCAACTCAGGTGCTTGCCCGCAATGCCGGCCAACTCAAACATGGTGACCTGCGGCTTGCCGAACACCGCGAGCAGCTTGGCATCGGCATTGATGCTGCGCTTGTCCTTGGCGTCTTGCAGGCCGTTGGCCTTGATGTAGTCCCACAGCTTTTTCATGACCTGTGGGCGCGCAATCGGCTCGGCGCCGATCACCGCGGCCAACTCGGCGCTGGGCTGCTTGCCGCTGGCGGCCGTGGTTTTGCGCGGGGCTTTGGGCTTGGCCTCTTTGACGGCAGCAGCTTTCTTTGCAGGGGATTTTTTGGCTGCAGCGCCCGCAGAACCTGCGCGAGCAGCTCCTGTTTTTGTAGCGGCTGTGGTTTTTGCAGCTGCTTTGTAGGCCGTTTTGCGGGGAGGGAACTTGGAGGGGGCGAACTCGAAGTTCACTTTGCCTTCGGTCGCATCCCAAGCCAGCATGGCCTTGAAGTTGCGGCGGGTGCGCATGGAGACAAATTTCTCCAGCATGTCGGTCTTGCCGGTGGCCAGCAGCTTTTGCATCTGCTCGCGCTCAATGGGTTGCTGCAGGATGATCTGGCCGCTCTTGAAGTCGCAGCTCGGGGTGGCCTGTGCATCGGTGGGCACCGATTTTTCGCACACGTAGTTCTTGCCGTGCTCGAAGACGTTGCCGCCGCACTTGGGGCAGGCGCCCAGCGCAGTTTGCGTGCTGAAGTCGATGATCTCGCCGTCTTCTTCGCCGGCCTTGTCGTCGCCGAAGTCGAACTCCAGTTTGTAGTTCTTGGCCTCTTCATCAAACTTGATGACCATCTCGGCCACAAAAGGCCAGCCGGCTTTGGAGCGGAAACCGTCCAGCGGGCCAATGTGTTTGTCGCGCAGGAACTGCTCCACCTCGGCCAGCTCAAAAGTGCGGCCTGCGGGAGACTTGCCGAACGAGAAGCCGCATCCTTCGCTGTGACCGTCTGCACCGGTGCAGGTGTAGCGGCGGTAGTTTTCCTTCACGATGCCACTACAGTTGGGGCACGGAGCTGCGAGCGTGGCGTAGTCACCGGGGATGGTGTCGCGGTCGTATTCCTTGGCTTTCCGGACCATGTGCTCGGTCATGGCGGCGATCTCGGCCATGAACTTTTCACGGCTGAGCTTGCCCTGCTCCATCTGGGCGAGCTTGTATTCCCATTCGCCGGTGAGTTCGGCCTTCGTCAGTTCCTGCACATCCAGGCCGCGCAGAAGCGTCATGAGCTGGAAGGATTTGGCGGTGGGAATCAGCTCGCGGCCTTCGCGCAGCATGTACTTTTCTGCGATCAGACCTTCGATGATGCTGGAGCGGGTGGCTGGTGTGCCCAGGCCCTTCTCTTGCATGGCTTCGCGCAGCTCGTCGTCTTCCACGGTTTTGCCGGCACCTTCCATCGCGCCGAGCAGCGTGGCTTCGGAGTAGCGTGCAGGTGGTTTGGTCTTGAGGCCCTTGGGGTCTACCGGGTCGCCCTTGACCTTTTCGCCGGGCGCCACGGGCACCAGGTTCTGGCCCTTGTCGCCTTCTTTGGCGTCTTCCACTTCAGCGGCGGCTTCTTTGCCGTAGATGGCCAACCAGCCCGGCTTGACCAGTACCTTGCCTTCTGTTTTGAAGGCGTGCTGGGCAGCGGTGGTGATGCGGGTGGTGACCTGGTATTCCGCGCTGGGGAAGAACACCGCCATGAAGCGGCGTACCACCAAGTCGTACAGCTTTTGCTCCGCCTCGCTCAGGCCGCTGGGCGCTTGCAGGGTGGGGATGATCGCAAAGTGATCTGACACCTTGGCGTTGTCGAAGACGCGTTTGGTGGGGCGGATGTAGTTGTTATTCAGTGCGACCAGGGCGTGCGGCGCCAGATGGCGCATATCGCTGTCGGCCAGCATCTCGAACGTCTTTTTGACGACCGGCACATAGTCTTCGGGCAGGTTGCGCGAATCGGTACGCGGGTAGGTCAAGGCCTTGTGACGCTCGTAGAGGCTCTGGGCAATCTGCAAGGTGGTTTTGGCGGAGAAGCCGAACTTGCCGTTGGCTTCACGTTGCAAGCTGGTCAGGTCAAACAGCAAAGGCGAAGCCTGGGTGGTGGGCTTGCTCTCTTCTGTGACCGTGGCCTGCTGGCCGCGCACGGCGTCTGCAATCGCCTTGGCTTCGGCCAGGGACCATACGCGGTCGGCCTTCTTCTCCGCGTCCGGACCGGTGGCACCGGGCCCCTCCCCCGTGCCGACATCCTTCTTGTGCGCAGGGTTGAACCACTTGGCAGGGTACTCACCGGCCTGGGCGGCAAAGGTGGCGTGCACTTCCCAATAGTCGCGGCTCACGAACTTGCGGATCAGCTCTTCGCGCTCCACCACCACGGACAAGGTAGGTGTCTGCACCCGACCCACGGTGGTCAGGAAGAAGCCACCGTCGCGGCTGTTGAAGGCCGTCATCGCGCGGGTGCCGTTGATGCCTACCAGCCAGTCGGCTTCCGACCGGCAGCGGGCGGCGTCGGCCAGGGGTTGCATCTGGGCGTTGGTGCGCAGGTTGTCAAAGCCATCGCGGATGGCCTGGGGCGTCATGGACTGCAGCCACAAGCGGCTCACCGGCTTGCCCAGTGGCTTGGCGCCACCAGCGTATTGCTCGATCAGGCGGAAGATCAGCTCTCCTTCGCGGCCCGCGTCACAGGCGTTGACGATTTTGTCCACATCCTTGCGTTTGGCCAGCTTGACCACGGCGTTCAGGCGTGTCTTGGTTTTGTCGACGGGCTTGAGGTCGAAGTGGGGGGGGATGACCGGCAGCTGCGCAAAGCTCCATTTGCCGCGCTTGACGTCATAAGCCTCAGGCGCCTGGATCTCGACCAGGTGGCCTACGGCGCTGGAGACGACATAGGTGTCGCTCTCGAAGTACTCATCATGTTTCTCAAACTTGCCGGCCACCGGTGTGAGTGCACGCACGATGTCTTGGGCGACCGACGGCTTTTCCGCAATAACAAGTGTTTTCATCTGACTACAATCCAGTTCTCGCGTGCGCGCAGGCGCGCACTTGCACACGCAGGCACGCACACATGCGCGCCCATACGATTCACCATACCAAATTTTTGTGCCGTGGCAAAAACCCCTGTGAAATCTTCCGCCGTCGCATCCTCCAGCCAGCGCCGCATTCAGACCCGGCGCTCCGGGGTGCATGGCAAGGGGGTGTTCGCACTGCAGGACATTGCCGAAGGTGAAACCATCATTGAGTATGTGGGCGAGGTCATCAGCTGGCAGGAAGCCCAGGACCGCCACCCCCACGACCCCCAAGACCCGAACCACACCTTCTATTTCTCATTGGAAGACGGCTCGGTCATTGATGCCTTGTACGGCGGCAACTCCTCCCGCTGGATCAACCATTCGTGTGACGGCAACTGCATCGCCGACGAGGAAGACGGGCGGGTATTCATCAAGGCCTTGCGCAATATCCGCGCGGGCGAAGAGCTGAACTACGACTACGGCCTCATTCTTGAAGAGCGCTACACCGCCAAACTCAAGGCCGAATACCCCTGCTGGTGCGGCAGCGCCAACTGCCGCGGCACCCTTCTTGCCCCTAAAAGATGAGCATGCGCTGGCCCGCTGAAGCGATTTGGGAGGAGGTATTTGCCGTGCTCCCGGGTTTCAGTGTGGAGGTGCTGTCAGAAGTCGATTCCACCAACACCGAGCTGATGCGCCGGGCCCGTGGGGGCTTGACCGATCCTGTGCTGCTGGTCGGCGAGCGCCAGACTGCCGGACGCGGTCGCCTGGGCCGGGACTGGAAGAGCGATACCCAAGGCGATGGTGGCACCCTCACCTTCTCATTGGGCTTGCCCCTGCAGCCGCAGGATTGGTCGGGCCTGTCGCTGGCGGTGGGCTTGTCGGTGGTGCAAAGCCTGCACCCGGACCTGCAACTCAAGTGGCCCAACGATGTCTGGTGGCAGGGGCGCAAGCTCGCCGGCATCCTGATCGAAACCGCGAGTGCCGGCGATCAGCGCTACGCGGTGATCGGCATCGGCATCAACATCACGCCCCGCGAGGGCGATGGCTTGCGCACCCCGCCTGCGGCCTTGCAGGAGCTGATGCCCGAGCTGGATGCGCCCACCGTGTTGCAGCGCGTGGCAGCACCACTGGTGCACGCGGTGCTTGCGTTTTCGTCCAGCGGCTTTGCACCGTTGCGCAACGCGTTCCATGCCCGTGACCTGCTGTACGGCCAGCCAGTCGTGTGTACCGATGGCACCCAGGGCATCGCCAAAGGGGTGGATGCCGGCGGTGTGTTGCTGGTGCATACTGAGGCGGGCGTTCTCAAAATCAATAGCGCGGAGGTGAGTGTGCGTCCGGCTCCGCCGCCTTTTTCGACTTGATCTATATGTTGCGATTGATTGTTCTGGTGTTGCTGCTGGCCAATGGGGTGTACTTTGCGTGGAGCCAGAACTACCTGCGCGCCTACGGCTTTGCGCCGGTCAGCCCCAATGAGCCGCACCGCCTGGAACAGCAGATCAAGCCCGAGGCGATCCAGCTCTTGAGTGCGGGTGATTTGAAAAAAGCCGAAGCCCAGGTGCAGGCCGATTCAGCCCCCAAGGAGTGCCTGCAGGCCGGCCCGTTTGATGAGGTACAAACGGCTGCGCTGCGCAAAGCACTGGATGCCACCCTGCCCAGCGGTAGCTGGCAGATGGAGTCGCAAAAGGAGCCGGCGCGCTGGATTGTTTACATGGGCAAATACGCCAATGCCGAGTTGCAAGCCAAAAAGCGTGCGGAGCTGGCCGGCATGGGCATCAAGGCGGATGCAGTCGCCAACCCCGAGTTGCAGCCCGGCCTGGTGCTGGCCGGTTTTGACAGCGAAGCTGCAGCCAAGGCCGAATTGACCAAGCTGGCACCCAAAGGCATCCGCACTGCCAAGGTGGTGCAGGAGCGGGAGGCGGGGACCACCCACCAGCTGAAGTTGCCTGCGGTCTCCGAGAGCCTCAAAGCCAAGCTGCCGGAGCTCAAAGCGTCGCTGGCCGGCCACGCTTTCAAGGCCTGCAGCTAAGACCTCACGCCGGTGCGTTGTCGGCTTCGATAGGACGCGAGAAGCGCAAGGTAAACGTGGTGCCCGGCGGTGTGTGGCCGGGGCGGCTGTCGTCCACCGCAATATCCGCATGGTGCTGGCGGGCAATCTCCTGCACGATGGGCAGGCCCAGGCCCGAGCCATCGGCTTCATTGCCCAGCGCCCGGTAAAAGGGCTGAAACACCAGCTCCCGCTCGGCCAGCGGGATGCCCGGGCCGTTGTCTTCCACCTGTAGCACCAGCGCACCGCTGAACGGGTCCAGCAGCACCCGCGCCGTGATGACGCCGGGGCGCTCGCCGGTGGATGGCGTGTAGTTGATGGCGTTGTCCACCAGGTTGCGCACCATCTCCTTGAGCAGGGTGAGGTTGCCCTGGATGGCCACGCCCGGTGTGCCGGCTTCCACGCCCTCGTAGCCCAAGTCAATCGATTTTTCGAGTGCGCGGGGCACGCAGTCGCGCACCACATCCATGGTGAGTTTGGCCAGGTCGCAGGGCTGGTGGGCCAGCACGGTGCCACTGCTCTCGGCGCGGGCCAAGGCCAGCAGCTGGTTCACCGTGTGGGTGGCGCGGATGCTGGAGCGGCCGATTTGCCGCAGGGATTGTTTGAGGTCGTCCGCACTCGCGCCCTGGCGCTGCGCCAGGTCGGCTTGCATGCGCAGGCCGGCCAGCGGCGTTTTGAGCTGGTGGGCTGCATCGGCCAGAAAGCGCTTTTGCGTGGCAATCGAGTCCTTGAGGCGCATCAGCAGGTCGTTCACTGAGGACACCAGCGGCACCACTTCCAAGGGCACGGCTTCCACATCCAGCGGGCTCAGGTCGTCCGGGCTGCGGGCGCGTATGCGCTCTTCCAGCCGGTTCAGCGGTTTGATGGCTTGCACCAGCGCCAGCCACACCAGGAGCACCGCCAGCGGCAGGATGACGAACTGCGGCAGCATCACGCCTTTGACGATTTCGGTGGCCAGCACCGAGCGCTTGTCCATGGTTTCGGCTACCTGCACCAAAGCCGGCCTGCCGTCGGGCAGGTCTACGCGCACCCACATATAGGCCACGCGCAGGTCTACGCCCTTGTAGTCCACCTCGCGCATGCGCACTTCGCCCGGGGGCAGGCGCTCGTCTTCCGGGGGGGCGGGCAGGTCTTTCTCGCCGCTGAGGTACTCGCCATGGGTACCCAGCACCTGGTAGTAGACCGTGTCGGCGTCATCGGTGCGCAGCAGCTCGCGCGCCGGCAGGGGCAGCACGAACTGGGCCTTGTTTTTGTTAACGGTGATGAGCTGGGCCAGGGCGCCGGCGTTGTACTCCAGCGCTCGGTCAAACGGCTTACCGGCAATGCCCTGCGCCACCAGCCAGGTGAGCACCAGACTGACGGGCCACAGCAGCAGCAGCGGGGTCAGCATCCAGTCGAGAATTTCCCCGAACAGGCTGCGTTGCTCGCGCTGGAAAATCTTCACAGAGGCTGCCTCATCACGCTGGGTGGGGTGCTAAATCGGCCTCTAGCGCAGGTGAAATTTGCGCGAGCAGCTATGAAAACCATAGCAAATGGCTCAGGAGGGAATCTTTTCAAGGCAGTAGCCCAGGCCGCGCACGGTGGCGATGCGGATGGGGCCCTTCTCGATCTTCTTGCGCAGGCGGTGGATGTAGACCTCGATGGCGTTGTTGCTGACCTCTTCGCCCCATTCGCACAGGCGCTCCACCAGCTGGTCTTTGCTGACCAGGCGGCCGGCGCGCTGTAACAGCACTTCCAAGAGGCCGAGTTCGCGGGCAGACAGCTCCACCATCTTGCCGTCGATGGTGGCCACGCGGCCGGCCTGGTCGTAGGTCAGCGGGCCGTGCTTGATGCTGCTGCTGCTCGCGCCCATGCCGCGGCGCACCAGGGCGCGCACGCGGGCTTCGAGCTCCTGCAGGCTGAAGGGCTTGGCCATGTAGTCGTCGGCGCCGTAGTCCAGGCCTTTGACGCGCTCGTCCACGCTGTCGGCCGCGGTCAGGATGAGCACCGGCAGCGAGGAACCCCGCGCGCGCAGCTTTTTCAGCACTTCCAGGCCGTGCATTTTGGGCAGGCCCAGGTCGAGAATGAGCAGGTCGAACTCGGTGTTGGTCATCAGCGCGGCGTCGGCTTCGGTGCCGCTGGCCACGTGGTCCACGGCGGCGCCGGCGCTGCGCAGGGCGCGCAACAGGCCATCGGCCAGAACTTGATCATCTTCAGCTATCAGTATGCGCATGCGTGTCTCCGTGCGGGGTGCGGCGCTGCGGCCGCTTGAGTGTCATTCTAGGCGCCTGGGTGTGGCGTGCTTTTGCGTTGGAACAGGCGTCGCTCACTGGCTGGCATAGGCTTCCAGGCCCAGAGTGATCACCGTGGCCACTTCGGGGCCTACCGATTGCTCCAGCTCCGCCTGTGCCTGTTGCACGGCGTCCTGGTAGGCCTGCACCCATGCCAGGCCTGCGGGGGTGAAACGTATGCGCTTGGCCCGTGCGTCTGCAGGGTCGTCCAGCCGCTCCACCATGCCCCAGGCTTCGCACTGGCCGACCAGTGTGGCCATGGCCTGCTTGGTCATGCCGGCGCGGGCGGCCAGCTCGGTCAGGCGGGTGCCCTGCAAGTCCAGGTGCCGGGTAATGTGGATGTGCGCGGCTCCGACCTGCCCCCGCGCGGCCAGATTGGCCAGGCCCAGCGGAACGGCAGGGTGGCTGCCCATGAGCGCCAGCACCCGCGCATCGAAGCGCTCCAGTGCCAGGCGCAGCCAGTGACCGACATGGTTGGTGCGCCAGGTGTCGGTATGAAGGGGAGATTGCATGGTGCAAATGGTAATGCAAACTGACTAAAAAACAGCTTGTAGCGATTTCACCTTGCCCATAAACTACTGTTCAAGCATCCAGCCTGTTGTTAAAGACAGATAGATGCAAACTGACCAACCCCTTGATTTTTCAGGAGATTTCCATGGACGCACCCGTCAAGAACCCCGCCGCCAACGCTGAGAAGGCCAAGGCCCTGCAAGTCGCTCTGGCCCAGATCGAAAAGCAATTCGGCAAAGGCACCATCATGCGTCTGGGCGAGGGGGAAGTGATTGAGGACATCCAGGTCGTGTCCACCGGCTCGCTGGGCCTGGACATTGCGCTGGGCGTAGGCGGCCTGCCCCGTGGTCGTGTCGTGGAAATTTATGGCCCGGAGTCGTCCGGTAAAACCACCCTGACGCTGCAAGTGGTGGCCGAGATGCAAAAGCAAGGCGGCCAGTGCGCCTTTGTGGACGCCGAACATGCGCTGGACATCCAGTACGCCCAGAAGCTCGGCGTGAACCTGCAAGACCTGCTGATCAGCCAGCCCGACACCGGCGAACAAGCGCTGGAAATTGTGGACAGTCTGGTGCGCTCCGGCGCGGTGGACCTGATCATTGTGGACTCGGTGGCAGCACTGACCCCCAAGGCCGAGTTAGAGGGCGAAATGGGCGACAGCCTGCCCGGTCTGCAAGCCCGCCTGATGAGCCAGGCACTGCGCAAGCTCACCGCCCACATCAAGAAGACCAACTGCATGGTCATCTTCATCAACCAGATCCGCATGAAGATCGGTGTGATGTTCGGCTCGCCCGAAACCACCACCGGTGGTAACGCGCTCAAGTTCTACGCCTCGGTACGTTTGGACATTCGCCGCACCGGCACCATCAAAAAGGGTGAAGACGCGATCGGCAACGAGACCAAAGTCAAAGTGGTCAAGAACAAGGTCAGCCCTCCGTTCAAGACGGCGGAGTTCGACATTCTGTTCGGCGAGGGCATCAGCCGCCACGGTGAAATCATCGACATGGGCGTGAATGCCGGTATCCTGGAAAAATCCGGCGCCTGGTACGCCTACCAAGGCGAGAAAATCGGCCAGGGTCGCGACAACGCCCGTGAATTCCTGCGCGAGAACCCCGAGTTGTCGGTGGAGATCGAGAACAAGGTGCGCGCTAACCTGGGTATCCCGCTGCTGCCGGTGGCCGAGACCGAGGGCAAAACCAAGGGCAAGAAGGCGGATAAGGCCGATAAAGCGGACAAGGCAGAATAAGGCTTTATATGGTGCTAGCCCTTATGCAATGTGCGCAAGTAGCTATTAAAAATATAGCAAAAAGCGCGCGCTCCAGCCGCTGAGTTATGGCGACCCCGTCGCTTTCACTGACCGGCAGGGCGCTGCGCCTGCTCAGTACCCGGGAGCATTCCCGCGCGGAGCTGGAGCGCAAGCTCCAGCGCTTTGAGGAAGAGCCCGGCGCGCTGGCCAAGGCCTTGGACACCTTGGCCGCCAAAGACTTCATCAACGACGAGCGGGTGGTGGGCTCTGTGCTCTACCGCCGCGCCGGCAAGCTAGGCGCTGCACGCATCAAGCAAGAGCTGCAAGCCAAAGGCTTGGCCCCTGAGGCGGTGTCGGAAGCGGTGGCCACGCTGCGCGAAACGGAGTTGGAGCGGGCGCGTGAGGTCTGGCGCAAAAAATTCGGCACCCAGCCGCAAGATGCTGCCGAGCGCGCCAAGCAGATGCGTTTTCTGGCCGGGCGCGGCTTCGGCGGAGACACCATCCATCGGGTGGTGTCGGGCGCAGACGAGGACTAAGCCTCGCAGCATGAGGGCCAGTTTCAGCGCCGGGCCGCCGAGCCTAGCCCTCCAAGCCCAGCATCAACTGCAGGTTTTGCACTGCTGCACCGCTGGCACCCTTCCCCAGGTTGTCCAAGCGGGCCACCAGCACCGCGTGGGCAAAACCATCCGCAGCGGCATCGTTGCCGAACACGCGAAGTTCGAGTTTGTTGGTGTCTGCCAAGGCAACCGCATCCAGCTTGAGGTCGTGCGTCACGGGTTCTACGGTGACCCACTCGCTGCCCGCATAGTGCTTGGCCAAGGCTGAATGCAGGTCTTGCGCGCTGGGTTTGCCGGGCAGCGTATCCAAATGCAGAGGCAGTTGCACCAACATGCCCTGGATGAAATTACCGACGGCCGGCACAAACAAGGGGCGGCGGGTCAGGCCGGTGTACTGCATGATTTCTGCAATGTGTTTGTGCTTGAGGCCCAGGGCGTACAGCTCAAAGGGTGCAGCGCTGCCTTGCTCGTAAGCCTCGATCATGGCGCGGCCGCCGCCGGAGTAGCCGCTGACCGAGGGCAGGCACACCGGAAAGTCGGCGGGCAGTAAACCGGCATCCACCAGCGGGCGGATCAAGGCAATCGCCCCCGTGGCGTAGCAGCCGGGGTTGCTGACGCGCCGGGCGTTCACGACGGCATCGCGCTGCGTGGCGGCCAATTCCGGAAAGCCATAAACCCACTCCGGATTCACGCGGTGCGCGGTGGATGCATCGATGATGCGCGGGCCCGGGCGGCCGGTGTCTTTTTCCAGCGCGTCAATCATGGCCACGGTGTCTTTGGCGGCGTCGTCATGCAGGCACAAGATCACCAGGTCGGCTTGTGCAATCAGGGCGCGCTTGGCCTGCGGGTCTTTGCGCAATGCCGGGTCAATGCTGATGAGTTCAATCTGCGGCATGGTCTGCAGACGCTCGCGGATTTGCAGACCGGTGGTGCCGGCTTCGCCGTCAATAAAGATTTTTTTCATGGTGTAAGCAAGTGGCAAATATTGCGGATCAGACTCCGGCGCGTATCGGGCATGGTCGACTCTGTGTGCGCCGGCTGTAAGCCTTGCACAAGTTTTGTGCGTCGCAGCATGATACATTCGCACGTTGATGTGTCCAGTGCCGTGTGTTTAGCACATCCTCGTTGCCGCACGGTGAACATAGTCCTGTCCCAGAGAGAGACGTCATGAAGATTCACGAGTACCAAGGCAAGGAAATCTTGCGCCAATTCGGTGTGCCGGTCCCCCGCGGCATCCCGGCCTTTACAGTGCAAGAAGCGGTGGAAGCCGCTCAAAAACTCGGCGGCCCGGTATGGGTTGTCAAGGCACAAATCCACGCAGGTGGTCGCGGCAAGGGCGGCGGCGTCAAGGTGGCCAAGTCGATTGACGACGTCAAGCGCCTGGCGACTGAAATTTTGGGCATGCAGCTCAAGACGCACCAGACCGGCCCCGAAGGCCAAAAGGTTCGCCGCCTCTACATCGAAGACGGCGCCGACATCAAAAACGAACTCTACGTTTCCCTGGTGACAGACCGTGCAACCCAAAAGGTGGCCCTGATCGCTTCCAGCGAAGGCGGCATGGACATCGAGGAAGTGGCTCACTCCACCCCCGAGAAGATCATCACCGAGATGATCGACCCCCTGACTGGCATCACCACAGAGCAGAGCAAAAAGGTGGCAGCAGCTATCGGTTTGACTGGCGCTTCCGTCGACCAAGCTGTGGACATTTTCGCCAAGATCTACAAGTGCTACATGGACACCGATGCGTCCTTGGTGGAAATCAACCCCCTGAATTGCGACAGCAAGGGCAACGTCATGGCCTTGGATGCGAAGTTCAACTTCGACCCTAATGCGCTGTTCCGCCACCCCGAAATCGTGGCGTACCGCGATCTCGACGAAGAAGATGCGGCCGAAGTGGAAGCCTCCAAGTTCGACCTGGCCTACATCAGCTTGGACGGCAACATCGGTTGCCTGGTGAACGGTGCCGGCTTGGCCATGGCCACCATGGACACCATCAAGTTGTACGGCGCAGAGCCAGCCAACTTCTTGGACGTGGGCGGCGGCGCTACTCCCGAGAAGGTGACCGAAGCCTTCAAGATCATGTTGAAGAACCCCAAGGTCGAGGCCATCATGGTCAACATCTTCGGCGGCATCATGAAGTGCGACACCATCGCGACCGGCGTGATCACGGCTTGTAAGGCGGTGAACCTGTCCGTGCCATTGGTGGTGCGTATGAAGGGCACCAACGAAGACTTGGGCAAAAAGATGCTGGCCGAGTCCGGCTTGCCCATCATCAGCGCCGACAGCATGGCCGAAGCGGCCGAAAAAGTTGTTGCAGCCGTCAAAGCCCGCTAAGGAAACACCATGTCGATCTTTATCAACAAAGACACCAAAGTCATCACCCAAGGCATTACCGGCAAGACCGGCCAGTTCCACACCGAAAAGTGCCAGGAATACGCAAACGGCAAGAACTGCTTTGTGGCCGGCGTGAACCCCAAGAAGGCGGGCGAGTCCATCTTCAACATCCCGATCTACTCTTCCGTCAAGGAAGCAGCAGGTCAGACCGGCGCGACCGTATCGGTGATTTACGTTCCCCCGGCAGGCGCTGCAGCCGCTATCTGGGAAGCCGTAGAAGCGGACTTGGATTTGGCGATTTGCATTACTGAAGGCATCCCCGTCAAGGACATGCTGGAAGTGCGCAACAAGATGAAGGCCAAGGAAGCTGCCGGGGGCAAGAAGACCTTGCTGTTGGGCCCCAACTGCCCCGGTTTGATCACGCCTGACGAAATCAAGATCGGCATCATGCCCGGTCACATCCACCGCAAGGGCCGTATCGGCGTGGTGTCCCGCTCCGGTACGCTGACATACGAAGCCGTGGCGCAACTTACCGAAATCGGTCTGGGCCAGTCTTCTGCGGTCGGTATCGGTGGCGACCCGATCAACGGTTTGAAGCACATCGATGTGATGCAAGCGTTCAACGAAGATCCCGATACAGATGCGGTGATCATGATCGGTGAAATCGGCGGACCCGACGAAGCTGAAGCTGCTCGCTGGTGCAAGCTGAACATGAAAAAGCCTGTGGTCGGTTTCATTGCCGGCGTGACAGCCCCTCCTGGAAAGCGCATGGGCCACGCTGGCGCCTTGATTTCCGGCGGTGCTGATACGGCTGACGCCAAGCTGGCGGTGATGGAAGAGTGCGGTTTCAAAGTGACCCGCAACCCCTCCGAGATGGCGAAGCTACTGAAGGCTTTGCTCTAACTGCGATTAAGATGCCCCTTCGAAGCGAAGGGGCGTCTTCCTGCCATGCAGATGCCCAGTTCGCAAGACTGGGCATTTTTTTTAACTGGATATATACGCTATGGACTTGCTGCAACACGCAGACTTCTGGATCGGTCTGATCAAGATCGTTTGGATCAACATCATTTTGTCGGGTGATAACGCGGTGGTCATCGCGTTGGCAGCCCGTTCTTTGCCGGTAGAGCAGCAGAAAAAGGCGGTGCTTTTCGGCTCCGGGGCCGCAGTGGTGCTGCGGATTGCACTGACCGTGGTGGCGGCCAAGCTGATGCAGATTTCTTTCCTGCAAATTGTGGGTGGAATCTTGCTGTTGTGGATTGGCGTTCAGTTGCTGACCGACAGCGATGGGGACGACCATGCGGATGGTGCCAAAGGTGGCCTGATGGTGGCGGTACGTACCATTTTGATTGCTGATTTGGTCATGAGTTTGGACAACGTGATTGCGGTGGCTGCTGCAGCACAAGGCAGCATGGTGCTATTGGTTCTTGGCTTGGCAATCAGTATTCCCTTGGTGATTTTTGGTAGCACCCTGATGATCCGCTTGATGGAGCGCTTCCCGGTCATTGTGACTTTGGGGGCTGCGCTGATTGGTTGGGTCGCCGGCGAAACCATTGCGAGCGACACCGCGCTGAAGTCGGTCGTGGAGTCACACCACTGGCTGCATTGGGCTGCTGCTGCGGTGGGCGCATGCCTCGTGCTCGGTGTGGGCAAAGGCTTGAACCGGAGCCATGCTCCTGAGACCGCATAACGCCTGACGCGATCACCCGGCCACTCATCGTGCGCTGTGGCCTTTTGTCCGCAGAACTGCAAATGTGCGGTCGGGTGCCTTGTGAGCGCGCTGAGGCTCTGCTATCGTCATTTCAGTCAGTTTTTAACTTGCGAATAACAGCGGCCGCCAGGTCTGCGGACTCAGTGGGGGCCTTGTGACTGGAAAGCAAACAAAAAAAGCAGGTTTTTGGAGGGCGGACTGGTTCACGGGCATCGTGCTGGTCCTTGCTTCTCTGGTGGTGTACACCACCACAGACTTTGCCGGTACCTTGGAGCGCCGGTTTTACGATGTGGGGAGCAGCTCTGCCAACCGACAACCGTCGGACCGTATTGCCGTTATCGCCATTGATGACCAGAGCATCGCCAATCTGGGGCGTTGGCCGTGGCCGCGCAGCTACCAAGCCCAGTTGATTGACCTACTCGCCCAGGCAAAGGCGAAGACTGTGGTGCAAACGGTTTTTTTCCTGGAGCCTCAGATCGATCCTGGTTTGGTCTACATCCGGAAGCTCAAAGACCAAGTAAGCGCTTTGGATGAGTCAACCCCTGGTGTGCAGGCCATGGCGGCCACCTTGTCGGAGGCCGAAACGGCGCTAGATACAGATGCTGTGTTGGCTGCCAGCTTGCGCGCGGCCAACAATGTGTTGATTCCTGCCGTGTTTACGTTGGGCGAGCCGCAGGGCAAGTCAGACAGCCCTTTGCCCGCCTTTGTTGCGAAGCACGCGATCAATGATCCTTCCGGGTTTGCCCTAGCGTCTTCACGGGGGCAAATGCCGATTGAGTTACTGGGTAAAGAGGCTGCCGGAGTCGGGCATCTGAATCAATTGTTGGATGTGGACGGTGCGGTGCGCGTTGAGCCCCTTTTGGTGAACTACTACGGTAAAGCGGTACCTTCCATGGCCTTGCTGGCTGCGATGACCAGCTTGAACCTGGGCCCCGCTGATATTCGTTTGAATGCGGGAGATTCGGTACAAATTGGTCGTCTGAAGATCAAGACGGAGACCTCAGGGCTGATGCTTCCCCAGTTTTACCGCGACAGGGATGGGCGCGCCGCTTTCCAGGTGGACTCTTTCTACGACGTAGTGAGCGGAAAAATACCGGCTAGCAAGTATGCGGACAAGATCGTCATCGTGGGCGCGACTGCCGCTGGCGTAGGCAATCAATTTCCGGTGCCGGGGCATCCGGGCTTGTCTCCTGCCGAAACAGTGGCCCACATCACCTCTAGTATCTTGAGCGAGCATTTCATTGTGCAGCCTTCGTGGGGGTTGTGGGTGAGCTTGGGGGCACTGCTCTTGGTGGGCGGCTATGTGGCGTGGTTGCTGCCACGCCTATCTGCCGGTGCCGGAGCACTGGGCACTGCAGTTTTGCTGGTAAGCGCTGTGCTCGCAGAGTACGGGCTTTTGTCGGCCGCAGGCATGTGGGTAAAGCTTGTGTTGCCTGCCTTGGTGCTGCTGACCGGGCATGTGGGACTGACTACCAAGCGCTTTCTGATGACGGAGGCGGGTAAGGTGAAGTCTGACGAAGAATCGGCAGAGACCAATCGCATGATGGGGCTGGCGTTGCAGGGTCAAGGCCAGTTGGATATGGCCTTTGACCGTTTTCGCCGTGTGGCGCCCAGCGACGCTCTGCTGGGTAATTTGTATGGGCTCGCACAAGACTTTGAGCGCAAGCGGCAATTCAATAAAGCCCAATCGGTGTACGAGCACGTGGCGAGTATTGATCCGTCGTACAAGGATGTGAAAGTCAAGTTGGGTCGTGCCAAGCAGCTTTCCGAAACGGTCATATTGGGCTCCTCCGCGCACCCGGGTGGCACCTTGTTGCTGGATGGTGGGCCGGTGGAGAAGCCCATGCTGGGTCGATACCAAGTCGAAAAAGAGCTGGGTAAGGGCGCCATGGGTGTGGTGTACCAAGGGAGAGACCCCAAAATCGGACGCGTTGTGGCCATCAAAACCATGGCGTTGAGCGCAGAGTTTGCGGGCGACGAGCTGGTGGATGCGCGCGAGCGTTTTTTCCGAGAGGCCGAGACAGCGGGCCGGTTGCAGCACCAGAATATCGTGACGATATTTGATGCGGGTGAGGAGCATGACCTGGCTTACATCGCCATGGAGTTTCTGAAGGGGCGAGATCTGGCAGAGCACACCAAGCCCGGCCACTTGTTGCCGGCACCGGTAGTGATCAGTATTGTTAGCCGCGTGGCCCTCGCGTTGGACTATGCGCATCGCCAGCAAGTGGTGCACAGAGACATCAAGCCAGCCAATGTGATGTACGAGCAGGCTACCGATACGGTGAAGGTGACAGACTTTGGTATTGCCCGCATTACTGACAGCAGTAAAACTAAAACCGGGTTGGTTTTGGGTACCCCCAGTTTCATGTCCCCGGAGCAGCTGGCGGGCAAAAAGGTGGATGGTCGCTCTGACTTGTATTCCCTGGGCGTGATGCTGTACCAGTTACTCACGGGGGTATTGCCTTTCCGTGGAGAGTCTATGGCTGAGCTGATGTACAAAATAGCTAATGAAGATGCGGCGGGTATACGGGAGCACCAACCCCAGTTGAGTCCACACATTGCGTACGTAGTCGGCAAAGCACTGAGTAAGCAGCCTTCTGCACGCTATCAGTCTGGCAGCGATTTTTCAGCGGAACTGCTGGCAGGCATTCCTATTGACCAGCCCGTGGCGGTCGCTGGCACAGTGGCCGCGGCTGAGCCATCGAACTCAGATGGCAAGCAGGATTCTCAAGCCTTTGCTCAGACGATTGCACAGCAGCGGTCCGAGGCGTCCTCTGCCGGTCCGCAATAAAGCGGCCTCATACAACCCATAAAAATGAACTACCAATTTCACGCCATCACGGACGCTGGCCGCGCCAGAGATAACAACGAGGATTCGGTCGCATTCGACGAAGAGGCGATGGTTGCGGTGTTGGCGGATGGCATGGGCGGATACAACGCGGGTGAAATTGCCAGCGGCATGGCCACGGCATTCATCAAGTCAGAGTTGAGCCGCTGGCTTGTAGAGGCTGGCCCTGTGGCGCAACCCAAAGAGATTCGTCGGGCCATGGAGATTTGCGTAGACAACGCGAATCTCGCCATCTTTAATTCTGCAAATGCCAATGCCGCTTATGCCGGAATGGGGACGACGCTTGTATTGGCTGTATTCCGGGGCGGCCAGGTGACGGTGGGGCACATCGGTGACTCACGCTGCTACCGCATTCGTGACGGCGTGATGCAGCAGGTCACCAAAGACCACTCACTGCTCCAAGAGCAAATCGACGCAGGAATGATCACGCTGGAGCAAGCGGCGGTCTCGCCCATCAAGAATTTGGTGACCCGCGCATTGGGGGTCGAGCCATCGGTCATGTTGGAGGTCAACGAGTATCAGGTACAGCCGGGAGATGTGTATCTAATGTGCTCAGACGGCTTGTCCGATATGGTCCAAGACGAAGTAATCGCTAGAATCGTAGCCGAGGGCTCAGGGCTAGGCCAGATTGCAGAGAGCCTTGTTATGGCTGCCAACAATAATGGCGGAAAAGACAATATTTCTGTACTGATGGTTGCTGTGAGCGAAGCAGCAGAAAAAAAAGGCATTTTTGCCAGGCTGCTAGGGAAGTAAATTACAAGTGTTTTCCAGAACCAACTACAGGAAAAGGAGTCGATCATGCCGAAGATGATCGTTTCGATCGATGAGGTCGTGATCAAAGAAGTCCAACTCACCAAGGACAGAACCACCTTGGGACGCAGGCCTTACAACGATATCGTTATTGATAACCTGGCAGTAAGTGGAGAGCATGCCGTGATTTTGATGGCAGGCTCCGATGTGTTCTTGGAAGACCTGAACAGCACCAATGGCACGTATGTGAACGGGAAAGCTGTGAAAAAGCAGCAGCTCAAGCATGGCGACGGCATTGAAATTGGCAAGTACAAAATCAAGTTTGTTGCTGATGGTGTGGTGGAAAATTTCGATAAAACCATGATCGTGCAGGCACGCCCGGCATTTGCTGCTCCGCCGCAAGCGGCTAATTCCGGATTTGCGGCCAGCGCGGGCGATTCGCAGGGGTTGGGTGCATTCCACGCTGCGATCAAAGTACTCTCAGGGGCTGCCTCCGGACGTGAGGTTCCACTGACCAAAGTGGTCACCACTATCGGGAAGCCCGGCGTCGCAGTTGCTGCGATCACGCGACGACAACACGGGTTTGTAGTGCATCACGTCGAGGGTGCGGGCAATCCGACCGTGAATGGCGCACCTATCGGTTCAGACCCGATTCCGCTGAAAAATGGTGACTTGGTAGAGTTGGCCGGAACTCAAATGCAGTTTGTGCAAAGCTGAGCCCGTTTTTCTGAGCCCCAGTGAAGGCCATTAAACGACATTGGCCCCGTATTGCGGTCACCCTGATACCGCTGGTATTTGCACTGCTGCACGCCACTGGTGCTCTTCCCTTGGGCGTACTACAGCGGCTTGATGACATCATTTACGACGCTCGTCTGCGCGCCACCATGCCGCAAACCATGGATGAGCGGATCGTCATCGTTGATATTGATGAAAAGAGTTTGGCGGAGATCGGCCGCTGGCCGTGGGGACGGAACAAGCTCGCAGAATTGGTAACCGCCTTGTTTCAGAATCAGCACATCGCGTTGCTGGGCGTGGACGTCGTCTTTGCTGAGCCTGATAACAGTTCGGGGCTTCAACAACTCATGGCGTTGGCAGGTAACGAGTTGAAAGACCAGCCGTCTTTTACAGACAAGCTCCAACAACTCAAGCCCCGTTTGGATTACGACGCAAGTTTTGCTGCGGCTCTCAAAGACAAGGCCGTTGTTTTAGGGTATTTCTTCACTAACGATGCGCAGGGCCGTGCGAGTGGCCAGTTGCCCCTCCCCGTGTTTGGTGCAAGTGATCTTGAGGGCCGACAACTGCCTGCGCCGGAGTGGTCGGCCTATGGCTCGAATTTGGAGCAATTCGCGCGTGCTGCGCCCTTGGCGGGGCACTTCAATTCGGTGACGGATTCAGATGGTGTGGTGCGCTCCATACCGTTGATAGCGCAATACAAGGACGACTATTACGAGTCGCTTTCCTTGGCGATATTCCGGGCCGTTGTTGGCTTGCCAAAAATAGTGCCGCAGTTTTCAGCAGAAGCCTATCTATCGCGCGACGATCAGGCTCTAAATAAGCTATCGCTAGTTCAAGGCGATAAAGCACTGGACATCCCGGTGGATGGCCGTGGTACTGCGCTTATTCCTTATCGGGGGCGAGGCAATTCGCAGGGCGGCTCATTCAAATATTGGTCTGCGGTAGATATTCTGAACAAGCAAGTTCCTCCCGGCGAGCTAAAAAACAAGATAGTTTTGCTGGGTACAACCGCGTTGGGGCTCTTTGATATGCGCGTTACGCCCGTGGGGGAAACCTATCCCGGCGTGGAAACGCATGCGAATGTCATTTCCGCACTGTTGGATGGGCATATCTTGGTCAAACCCGATTATTCGATCGGGTATGAAGTGGTGACTTTGATGGTGTCGGGCCTGATGCTCGCCATTTGTTTGCCGCTTTTGAGCGCGGCCAGAGCGGTGCTGCTGAGTGTGCTGGTGTTGTCGGCATTGACGCTGCTTAATCTGTGGCTGTACCTCGGTCACGGTCTCGTGCTGCCCTTGGCTTCTGCTGTGCTGATGACAGTAACCGCTTTTGCGCTCAATATGAGCTATGGCTATTTTGTAGAAAGTCGCTCCAAGCGGGATCTTGCGAACTTGTTCGGGACCTATGTGCCTCCAGAGCTGGTGGATGAGATGCTCGAAGACCCGGACAGTTACAGCATGCAGGCGATGAACCGCGAGATGACCGTGATGTTTTGCGACATGCGGGGCTTTACCAACATGTCTGAAACCATGGAGCCCTTGCAACTCCAGGCCATGCTGACTGGCGTGTTCAGCAAGTTGACGGCAGTGATTCGCGGGCACCGTGGCACTATCGACAAATACATGGGCGACTGTGTGATGGCCTTCTGGGGTGCTCCTATCGAATCTTCTGCCCATGCCCATCTAGCGGTATCAACGGCCTTGGATATCGCGGCGGTGGTGCGAGAGATCAATGAAGACCATCAAGCACGGGGGTTGCCGGTGATAGGAATCGGCATAGGAATCAGCACAGGAACCATGTGTGTCGGTGACATGGGTTCGGACATCCGGCGCAGCTACACCGTGATTGGTGACACGGTAAATCTGGGTGCGCGATTGGAGTCTCTATCCAAGGTGTATGGCGTTGATATTGTGGCGAGCGAGCAGACAAGGCGCATGGCGAATGACTTTGTGTGGCAAGAGTTGGACAAGGTCCGCGTGAAAGGCAAAGACAAGTCCGTGACTATCTTTTGCCCACTCGCTATTGCGAAAAAGGCTGAGAGTGCGGTTCTGGAAGAAATTAAGCTGTGGACCCAATTTCTGAAGGCGTACCGCGCGCAAAACTGGGATCAGGCGGATGTGGCGCTACTGAACATATCCCGTTTAAATGCCCATAAGTACCTTTACCGCCTTTACAGTGAGAGAGTAGTCTCCATGCGGTATTTGCTGTTTGATCCTGATTGGGATGGTGCTACCAATTTCGAAACCAAATGAGATGGAGACGAGCAGGTGAAGGTACGCGTGCTGGGCTGTTCAGGAGCAATTGCTAAGGATTGCAAGACGACTTCTTTCCTGCTTGATGCGGCAATGCTCATCGATGCAGGCACAGGAGTGGGAGATCTGACATTGGAAGAAATGTTGGGAATCGATCATGTGTTTTTGACCCATTCCCACCTCGACCATATTGCGGCCCTTCCCCTGATGGTGGATGCCGTGGCATCCCGGCGTAAGTCCCCGGTGACTTTGCACGCTTTGCCTGAGACACTGAGCGCATTGAAAACACATGTTTTCAATAATGTGATCTGGCCCGATTTCACGTTGCTGCCAACGGTTCAGAATCCCTTCATTCAATTTTCCCCGCTCAGCGTTGGTGAGGTCAGAGAGATCGGCAACTTGATGATTGAAGCTTTACCAGCCAGCCATTCCGTGCCTGCAGTTGGCTACGCAGCATCGTCTGCAGGTGGAGTGAACTGGGTATTCACCGGAGATACGGGCCATAACCCCGCGCTCTGGTCGCGTATTAATCAGATGAGGGTCGGCATGCTGGTGATTGAAACGGCATTCAGCAACCGAGAGTCGGAGCTTGCGGTGCTGAGCAAACACCTCGCACCGCAGACGTTGGCTCAAGAATTACGCCACATTGATCAGTCCAACCTGTACCCCATCTACATCACACATACCAAGCCTGCAGAAACGAACCTCATCATGAATGAAATTGCTTTGTTTGAGCACAGCACGATGGCGGGGGCTGCTTGTGAACACGATATCCGTTGGCTCAGTGCTGGGCAGGAGTTTGAGTTATGAGTATCCCTACGAATCAAGATTCGCCAATCAAAATCAGCGAGCAGGCATTTTTTGAATCACAAAAACATCCCATCAAAAAAAGGGGGATGACATTCGAGGCACTCTTCTACCGCCAACTGCATCAAGTCACCGCCAGAATTCATGATACCGAACACCTCGAGCAAATCATGCTGGAAACCAGCCAGGATATTTGCAAGTTATTGAATGCTGATCGATTGACCCTGTACGCGTTGGCGGAGGATAGAGTTTCTATTGTTTCGAAAATTAAAACAGGCTTGAATACTAGCCGGGAGCTCAAGCTTCCAATTTCTCCCCAGAGTTTGGCTGGCTATGCGGCATTCAGTAAAACAGCTCTTAATTTGTCGGATGTGTATGACGATGAAGCGCTGAGAAAAATACATCCTTCTCTGAACTTTCTCAAAGAGGTCGATAAGCGTTCCGGCTATCGCACCAAGCAAATGATGGTGGCGCCTATTTTGGAGGGAAAGGCGCTCTATGGTGTGCTCCAAGTTATCAATAACAAAAGTGACGAGCCATTCGGTGAGCTGGAGCTGGACGGTGTAAACGAGCTGTGCAAAACACTGGCTACTGCAATACGCCACCGTCAGAGGCAGCATGACAATACGCCTCGTAAAAAGGCGACTAAATACGATGTGCTGGTAGATGCTGGTTTGATGACGGAATCTGATCTCCAGCAGTTAACACAAGAATCCAGGGATGAGGGTACTCAGCTGGAGGACTTGATTATTAGCAGGACGGGTTTGCGGCCAGGGCAAATCGGGCCTAGCCTGTCCCAGTTTTTTGGGGTGCCCTATGAGCCTTTCAACTCTGGGCGTATTCGCTCCGAAATACTTCATGGCCCACTGAAGCGAGAGTTCCTGGAGGAGCAAGAGTGGATTCCTCTGGAGGAATCGCCCGAGGGTTTGGTGATCATGTGTACAGATCCGGAAGCCGTGCGTGGCTCCAGAGTGGTACCGCAGGTGTTTCCCCGTATCAGCAAGTTTGCGTATCGGGTCACCACGCAGCAAGAGTTCAATGAAACCTTAGCGCAGATATTCGGTTCTGTTGCAGACAGTGGGACCATTGATCAGTTGCTGGCGGACATGGATGGTGGGCCTATTGATGACGGTAATAATGATGAGTCGTTGGAGTCCGCTGCTGCAGATAATGAATTGGTGAAGTTTGTCAATAAAGTAATTATTGATGCCTATCACCAAAAAGTGTCTGATATTCACATCGAGCCTATGCCAGGGAAGTTTAAGACAGGCATTCGTTTTCGTATTGATGGCAGCTTGGTTCCGTATGTTGAAGTGCCTGCGCATTTCAGGCAGGCTATGGTCACACGCTTGAAGATTATGTGCGATCTGGATATATCTGAGCGCCGTAAGCCGCAGGACGGAAAGATTAAATTTAAGAAGTATGGTCCACTGGATATTGAATTACGCGTAGCTACGATTCCATCCGCCGGAGGGGTGGAAGATGTAGTTATGCGCATACTGGCTGCCGGCGAGCCTATCCCTCTCGAAAAGTTGGGCTTGACCGAGCACAACAAGACGCGCCTGGAAGCCACAGTGAGCAGACCCTACGGCCTCTTTTATGTATGTGGGCCTACCGGTTCGGGTAAAACCACCACTCTGCACTCCATATTAAAGTTTCTCAACACACCAGATACTAAGATTTGGACGGCCGAAGATCCTGTAGAAATTACACAAAAAGGCTTGCGGCAGGTTCAAATCAATAAAAAGGCAGGAATTGACTTTGCGCTCGTGATGCGAGCTTTCTTGCGTGCCGACCCGGACATCATCATGGTGGGCGAGTCGCGCGATAAAGAAACGGTGTCCATGGGCGTGGAAGCGTCCCTTACAGGACATATGGTGTTTTCCACATTGCACACCAATTCGGCACCGGAGTCGATTACCCGGTTGCTAGATATGGGCATGGACCCATTCAATTTTGCAGATGCTTTGCTGGGAATTCTGGCGCAACGCTTGGCCAAGAAATTGTGTGATTGCAAACAATCATACGTACCCTCCCCCGAGGAGCTGCGTTTGTTTTGCAAGGAGTACGCCGAAGAATTGCGCAGCACCAAAGCGTGGAAAGACAACTACGCCGCTGAATCCCAAAAGTTAGTCGATCAATGGACCCAGAACTATGGGCAGGAGGGGCAGCTGCGGCTCTACAAGGCTGTGGGTTGCGACAAGTGCAATAAGACGGGATACAAAGGACGTATCGGTTTGCACGAACTGATGGTGGCTGACGACGAGCTCAAAAAACTCATTCAAGAGCGCGCGCGCGTGGCTGAGCTGTTTGCGACGGCCGTAGAGGGTGGCATGCGTACGCTGAAAATGGATGGGATGGAGAAGGTGTTGATGGGAATGACAGACCTGAAGATGGTACGACAAGTTTGTATCAAGTGATGTCGAAGTCATGCTCTTTGTCCGCTTCACGCCGCATTTTTGACATAAATGTCAGTGATTCATTGCTTTAGTGTTTGTTTGCGGCTTATTGGGGCTTGGCACGTTAAGTGCATCTTGCTGAACCCTTTTTTTATTGGAGTTATTTATGAAGCGTTCTATTCAAAAGGGTTTTACCCTGATCGAATTGATGATCGTTGTTGCGATCATTGGTATTTTGGCTGCCGTGGCGTTGCCTGCTTATCAAGACTACACTGTGCGCGCACGAGTATCCGAGGCTATTCTTGCCGGATCAACATGTAAAAATACAATTACTGAGACAATTTTAAATTACTCGAGCACAGGGCTTCCCGCTGCAGATACATGGGGGTGTGAGCAAAATACTGGTGAGAGTGCTGCATCTGCACCGACTAAATATGTGTTGTCTTTGAAAACATCTACCACTGGGGTTATTACAATTCGTACAACAAACCTTGGTGATCTTGGTGATGCAAAAGATAAGACAATCATCATGACGCCTTATAAAGACGATACTACTACTTTCACTGCTGCAACAGAATTTAATAAGCCTGTCTTCAAGTGGAAGTGCGGTCCCGGAACTATGAGTGCTAAATACCTTCCTGGTTCTTGCCGTGGTTGATTGATTTAGATTTTTAATAAAGCACCTTCGGGTGCTTTTTTTTTAGGAGGGCGAGGTGCGTGTTAAAAATTATCTGTTAATAGTGTTTGCTACTTCTATTTTTCTATCATATCTGTTGCCTAATCACTATGCGCCCTGGTTGAGCTTCCATCAAGAAGCGCTTGCTGCGTTTGCATTTATTGTTATATTGCCATATTATTGGGGTGGAGAGGCAATTAATGTTCCATTTGGAAATATATTAATATTTTTTGCTGCTCTTCCTGTTGTTCAATATGGCGTAGGAATTGTTGATTATTTTGGTGATGCAATTATATGTGCGTTATATTTTTTGGGATTTTATCTGGTTTATATGATGGGGGTTCGTGCGCGTTGGAGTGTTAATTTAAATATAAAAGATAAGGTGTTGAATTCTCTGTTTTTGGGAATTCTGTTTGCATCTCTATTGTCGGTTGGGATCGCCTTGCATCAGACGCTGGGGCTTCAGCGCTTTTCGGTATGGCTTGTGGAGACTCCAGCCGCGACTAAGGCAGTAGGAAATTTAGCTCAATCGAATCATTTGGCAAGTCTCTTGTTTTTGGGGCTTGTCGCCTTGGATTTTTTATATAAAAATAAAAAAATAAATAAATATTTATTGCTGATAGGGCAGATATATCTGAGCGTGGGCTTGGCTGCGGCTGGATCTAGAACAACCTTTGTTGTTTTTCTTTCTATCATTGTGCTGGCGCTGTATTATCTCAGGGTTCATCGAGTCTCGTTATTTCCCATGGTGGGGCGGATGGCATTTGCACTTTTGATGGGTTATTTTTTTTATTATGAGTTTATAGATTACTACCATATGAGAGATCCTCACACGTCTGTTGATGTATTGACATCAATGGATAGTGGTCGTGTACGATTGGCTTACATAAATATTGCATTGAGAGCAATAAAAGATGCGCCAATTTTGGGGTATGGAGTGAATCAGGTGGTTTTTTTAAATGAATATGTGAAGGGTGGTGAGTATGTGACATATACTTACTTTAACAGTGTTCACAATCTATTTTTGGATTTGTTTATTTGGCTTGGTTTGCCTTTGGGGGTATTTTTTGTATTTTCATTTGGCCGGGAATTGAGGGCCATTTTTTTAAATGGCCGGAGTGAGATGGGTTTTATTTTGATGACGGGGGTTTTGGTTGTCTTTGTGCATTCAATGCTTGAGTATCCATATAGGTATGCCTATTTTTTACTTCCAATTGGGTTTTTTATGGGTTATCTTCGAGCTAAACCCGATAAGAGTTTATCAAGTATGAAGTTGATTTCTCAAGGCGGAGACAGAACATTCTTTGTAATTGGATGCTTTGCCGTGCTGGCTGTGTTGGCTCTGATTTTGGAGTATTTTCCATACGAATCGGAGTGGAGTGATTTGGCTTATCGTGAGGCGAAAATTGGAAATCAGCCGCCAAGAAATCTACCAAGCGTATATGCACTGACAAATCTTTCTTCGGTAACAAAAATATACAGAATGCATCCGTCTGAGTATCTCGATGAAGATAATTTTAAAGATTTGAAGAAAGTGGCTCGCCATAATCCAACGGGACAAATTTTGATGCGCCTTGCTAATGCGCAGTTTCAACGTGGTGATTATTATGGCTACGATGAAACTATGAAGATATATTGCTCGACAAGACGGAGTAATAATTGTTATTATGATTCTTTTTCAACTGGAGATGATAAAGTTCGTTGATTATTTTTCTGTTGGTAGACGGAATATTGGACTTTTTTCAATAATTCATATTCTGTTATGCAGCGTGTTAGGTTGCACCATGGTTATGGCGAACGAACTGCCGATCGGGGGAGTTGATATTCCCACTCATTTCGAGCGCCACCTGGGCGACCGCACAGCCCAGGGCCTCTATCGCGATCCGGACTATCTAGACGACCTAGTCATCGCCGATTACCTGCAAAGCATCTGGCAGCCCTTAATGGCTTCCGCCCGCCAACGTTCAGAAATCTCTCCCGAGTTAGACGCTGCGTTTGCATGGCAGTTACTCCAAGGCAAAGACAGGACGATTAATGCCTTTGCCCTGCCGGGGGGCTACTTTGGAATTCATCTCGGTTTAATCGGTGCGGTGTCCAGCAAAGACGAATTGGCTTCGGTGCTGGCCCACGAGCTCAGCCATGTGACCCAGCGCCATATTGCACGGCTCATCAGCCGGCAAAGTGAGCAAGCGCCGTGGTTGGTCGGTGCGATGATTTTGGGTGCTATGGCTGCCAGCAAGAACCCGGGCGGAGCGAACGCCGTGATCGTGGGCGGGCAAGCGGCAGCCGCTCAAGCCCAGCTCAACTTCTCCCGCGACATGGAGCGGGAGGCGGACCGTATCGGCTTGGGGGTTGCGGGTCAAGCCGGCTTCGCCCCATCGGGGTTTGTGAGCATGTTCGAGAA
Source organism: Rhodoferax bucti (assembly GCF_005876985.1). GTDB lineage: Bacteria > Pseudomonadota > Gammaproteobacteria > Burkholderiales > Burkholderiaceae_C > Allorhodoferax > Allorhodoferax bucti. The sequence continues at coordinate 607,694 of NZ_VAHD01000001.1, read as the reverse complement.
ACTGCAGCAGGCCAACCGCAGCAACGATTCCGGTAACTTCCCTTATTTGCGCAGCCACCCGCTCACCACGGAGCGGATTGCCGACATGAAGTCCCGCATCCCTGAAGCAAGCAAGGCACCAGACAGTGGCAACATGGAGCACGCCATGGTGGCCGCTCGCGCCCGTCTTTTGTCGAACGCCTCCGTCGACGGACTTCGGTCTTGGTATGCGGAAGCCGATCCGATACGGCTGGAAAAGCTCGCCCCGTTTCAGCGCGCAGCCGCTTTGTATGGAGCCGCTCTGGCCGCCACGAAGCTGCGGGAATTTGACAAAGCGCAGGCGTATGCCGCTGCCTTGAAGTCATTGGTGGCAAGTGACCCCCAAGCTGGTGCGCAGTGGCTCTACCTCCACGCCGAAATGCATATGGCCATGGGCCAGCCCGCGCTGGCACTGTCGCTGTGGGGCGCTGTGTCTACCCCGCCGCGCACACGCGCTGCGCTCTTGGTGTGGGCGTCCGCATTGCTGGCCACAGGGCAAGCGGGGCAGGCTGCAGATGCGCTACAGCTATGGGTGTCAGAGCGACCGCTGGATGCCGCAGCATGGCAGCAACTGGCTTTGGCGCGTACCGCCCAAGGCCGCACGGTGGCCGCAGTGCGAGCCGAAGCGGAGGTGAATGTGTCGCAGCTTGACTACGCGTCCGCCATCACACGATTGAAGGCGGCGCAAGACATCGCCCGCAACGCAGCTCAGGCTGCAGATCACATTGAAGCGTCTATCGTGGACGTGCGGTTGCGCCAGGTTGAGCAGTTACTTCGGGAACAGGCTGTCGAGCGCTGAGTTGATCACCATACCGGCGACGGTATAAAGCAGCGAGCCCAGCAGTGCAGCGCTGAAATCGCGCACCTGAAAGCCGTCCAGTAAGCTGGCGGCCCACCAGAACATGAGCGCATTGATCACAAAAAGAAACAAGCCCAAGGTGAGCAAAGTCACCGGCAAGGTCAGCACCACCAGTACGGGCCGCAGCAGGGTGTTGAACAAGCCGATCACCACTGCTGCAATCAAGGCGGACCCCAAGCTTTGCACTTGGACGCCTGAATAAAAATGCGCCACAGCCAACAAAGCCATGGCGCACAAAAGCCACTTGATCAGTAATTTCATGCGCCCCAGCATAGCACCGGGGCGCATGACTACCACTTAGCTGGCAGATGCCTTGCCCGCCGCCTGGCGTTTTTGGTTCCACCAGCCGGCACCCAGTACCGCCACGATCGCCAGTACATACAACGCCCAACGGGTCGCACTCTGGGTGCTGCTCAAGTCTGCATCCTTGCCAAATACGGATGCCAGCCACGGCTCATGCACCACCATCTTGGCCGCTGTAAAGGCCAGGACCGCAGCGCCCACTTGGATGATGGCCGGAAAGCGCTCCACCAGTTTCAGCACCACATTGCTGCCGAACACGACGATGGGCACGCTGATCAGCAGTCCGATGATGACCAAATCCATCGCGCCATGCGCCGCACCTGCTACGCCGAGCACGTTGTCCACGCCCATGAGCGCGTCTGCCACGATGATGGTTTTCATCGCACCCCAAAAGGTAGTGGCCGACGGGCCATCATGGTCGCCATCGCCCTGGTCGGCCAGCAACTGGTATGCAATCCACAACAATCCCAAGCCGCCCACCAGCATCAGGCCCGGAATCTTGAGCAACCAGACCACGCCCACCGTCATGGCCGAGCGCACCACGATGGCACCCACGGTTCCCCAGATGATGGCTTTTTGCTTCAGTGCGGGTGGCAGGTTACGGGCCGCAAGCGCGATGACGATGGCGTTATCACCGGCCAACACCAGATCAATCAAAACAATGGCCAGCAGGGCGGACCACCAGGGAGCGGACATGAATTCCATCAAAGCACCTCACAACGAAACAAAGAAGCCGTTGCAGGTGGGAGGCGGATAGGACCACGACTCCGCCTGCAATGGGCGTGAATCGAAGGTCTTGCTCGAATATCCAGTCTCGGATACCCCGACAGACCGGAAGCTTGCGCTTCGTATTGACGATCTGGCGAAGCGGCGTGGTGCCGCTTGGAGCTACTCCCCCCCGGAGAAGCGCGCAATATACCACTAGAACTTTTAGGCCTAAAAACTCGAGGGCTTCCCGCAAGCGCCTGAAGTCCGTAGGCCATTCGACCCGTCCACGCGTGCTGGCAGAGCTGCGGTATATGATGCGCCTCCCTCAAAGCCCCTCATCAACCCACTAGCGACAGAACTCCGTGGCCGGCATACACATCACTGATATTGAGTCGGCCATTAACTTTTGGCGTGCGCGCGAGCCCTCGCCGGATGGCGTGTCGCTGCCCGCCCCTACGCGGGCGCTGGCCGAGGTGTATGCCTTACTGGTGTACTGCCGCGAAACAGAGGCCGACGAGCACAGCATGCCGCCCAAGGCGCTCGCGGCCTGGCAAACCTGGTACGAGTCAACGCCCGACACCCCGTGCATTGCCATTTGCTCCACCAGCCAGGGGGACGAAACCTGCAAGGGCTGCGGACGCACCTTTGAAGAGGTGCAACTCTGGCCGGAAATGCGCCCAGCCGAGAAGCGGGCCACGTGGCGCCGTATCACGCTGGATGCCAGCTCCTGGCGTTTCAATCGCTATGCCGAGCGGGCAGCGGAAGCCAAATCACGCAGCTGATTCGCGATCGATCGTGTCGCCAGGTTTGCTATTAAATTTATAGCTACTCGCGCAGATTCCACCTGCGCTAGTGGCCGATTTGGCCCTTGTGCTGAACCCGTTACTTCCAGCGGATCGGCTCGATATCGACGGTGCTGCTGCCGTCCCCTAGCATCAACACTCCCTCTTGGACCGTAGCTTGCAGCTGCATGCTGCGCGCCGCCAGCTTGGCCAAGGCCTGGGAGGTCACGGACGGGATGCGCCACACCTGCAATTTGTCCAGGCGAGTGAGCTTGGTCTCAATGCCTTTCCACCAGATGTCCGCCGAGTGGGCAAAGGGATAGAGCAATACGCTATCTGCTTTGTTACAGGCTTTGGAAATCGGCTTGTCTTCGGGCTGGCCCACCTCGATCCACAGGCGCTTCTGCCCGGTGAAATCAGTGAGTGACACATCCGGATCTTCCGGATCGGACAGGCCCGCCCCAAAGGCCAGCGTGCCATCGCCATTGCACACGCTCTGCAGCTTGTGGGCATTGAAAGCCAAGGCCACCAAGCGCACCATCATGCGTTCATCGGTCTCGCTCGGGTGGCGAGCCAGTGTGAGCGCGTGGTCCGCGTAGTAGCTGTTTTCAATGTCTGCAATCTGCAGATTGGCTTTGTAGATGGTGGATTTGAGTGCCATCAGACGCGCTTTGCCAACTCCGACGCCTTGCCGGTATAGCTACCGGGCGTCATGGCCAGCAAGCGGTCTTTCTCGGTCTGGGGAATGTCCAGCCCGGCAATAAAGCCCTGCATCAGCTCGCGGGTCATCGCGGCACCCCGGGTGAACTTCTTGAGTTGCTCGTAAGGCTGGGGCAGGCCAAAGCGGCGCATCACGGTCTGAATGGGTTCGGCCAGCACTTCCCACGACGCGTCGAGGTCTTCGGCAATGGCGGCTTCGTTGATTTCCAGCTTGTTCAGGCCGGTCATCAGCGAGCTGTAGGCCAGCACCGCATAGCCCAAGGCAACGCCCATGTTGCGTAGCACGGTGGAGTCGGTCAGATCGCGCTGCCAGCGGGAAATTGGCAACTTCTCGCTCAGGTGGCGTAACAGCGCGTTGGCCAGGCCCAGGTTGCCCTCGGCATTTTCAAAGTCGATGGGGTTGACCTTGTGCGGCATGGTGGACGAGCCCACTTCGCCATCTTTGAGCTTCTGCTTGAAGTAACCGAGGCTTACATAGCCCCAAATGTCGCGGCTCAGGTCGATCAGGATGGTGTTGGTGCGTGCCACTGCGTCAAACAGCTCGGCCATGTAGTCGTGCGGCTCGATCTGGATGCTGTAAGGCTGGAAGGTCAGGCCCAGGCCCAGCGGCTCAGGGGTCTCGATGACTTTTTTGCTGAAGGCTTCCCAGTCGAACTCGGGCCAGGCGCTCAGGTGGGCGTTGTAGTTGCCAACCGCGCCATTCATCTTGGCCAGAATCTTGACGTTGGCAATGCGGTCGCAAGCGGCTTGCAGGCGCACCACGACGTTGGCCATTTCCTTGCCCACGGTGGTGGGGCTGGCAGTCTGGCCGTGGGTGCGGCTGAGCATGGGCACGTCGGCGTAGGCGTGGGCCATGTCGCGCAGCTTGAGCACCAGCTTGTCCAGGGCGGGCAGCACCACCACGTCGCGCGAGGCGCGCAGTTGCAGGGCGTGGCTGGTGTTGTTGATGTCTTCGCTGGTGCAGGCAAAGTGCACAAACTCACCGGCTTTTTCCAGCTCGGGGCGGGCTTCAAACTTGGACTTCATCCAGTACTCGACCGCTTTGACATCGTGGTTGGTGGTTTTTTCAATCGCCTTGATGGCTTCGCCATCGGCTTCCGAGAAGTTCTTCACCAGGCCCAGCAAGTAAGTGCGTGCTCCGGGGCTCAGGGGCTTGAATTCGTCAAAGCCGGCGTCGCTCAGGGCGATGAACCATGCCACTTCCACCTGCACACGGCGGTGCATATAGCCCAGTTCGCTGGTCAGCGGGCGCAAGGTGGAGAGTTTGGCGGCGTAGCGGCCGTCCAGCGGAGAGAGGGCGGAAATGGCGGAGAAGGTCATGCCCCGATTGTAGGTTGTGCGCCACGGACAACCCCATGGCCCGTCGCAACCCCCCCTGCTGGATAGAATCGTGATTCAAGTCACAGCAAAGTCCACATGAAACTCATCGGTTCCACTTCCAGCCCCTTCGTTCGCAAAGTCCGCGTAGTAATGGCCGAGAAGAAGCTCGATTTCACCTTCATTCTGGAAGACGTGTGGGGTGCGGACACTCGCATCGCCGACTCCAACCCGCTGGGCAAAGTGCCCTGCCTGGTGATGGAAGGGGCCGAGGCGCTGTTTGATTCCCGCGTGATCGTGGAGTACCTCGACACCTTGTCCCCCGTGGGCAAGCTGATTCCAACCGTAGGCCGCGAGCGGGCTGAAATCAAAACCTGGGAAGCGCTGGCCGATGGCCTGATGGAAGCGGCCATTCTGGCCCGCCTGGAGGCCACCTGGCCCGGCCGTACCGAGGCCCAGCGCAGCCAGGTCTGGATCGACCGCCAGATGCTCAAAGTGCACGATGCCCTTAAAGCGATGGCCCGTGGCCTGGGGGACAAATCGTTTTGCGCCGGCATTCACCTGACCCTGGCCGATATTGCGGTGGGTTGTGCGCTGGGGTATCTGGACTTCCGTTTTCCGGATATTCAGTGGCGTGACGACCACCCCGGGCTCGCCAAGCTCTATGAAAAGCTGGCGCAGCGCCCCAGCTTTGCCGACACTCTGCCGGCCTAAGAACGGCGCGGCCTGGCAGCCCGAATGCGGCTGCAAGCCGCGTGCTTACAAGGCATTACACAAATGCCCTCGCCAAAGCCGGGCGGACTATTTACAGTCTGCCCACTATGCCGACATATAAAACTGTCTATAAATGCCGCGAATGCGGGGCCACCAACTACCAGCCAGTGATTGCGCGGGCCGCCAACGGCGATCTCAAAGCCACGGGGCAGTACAAATGCACCGGCTGCCGCAATGTGTTCCCCAGCCTGCGGGCGTGGTGGGAGCCGCGCCGGCAGGCGGACTTTCAGCCCAGCCAACGCACGCCGCTGGAAATCACCCCGCAATGAGGCGCCTTGAGGCGCCGCATGTGGGCGGTGCGTCAGCTGTTGGCCCGCTTTTTCAGCCAGCGCATCAGGCCGCCGACCAGCGGTAGTTTTTCGTACAACTCCTCGGCCGCATCCCAGTAGTCGCGGTGCAAAGTTACCAAACCCGCCTCGTTGAACACCACGTGGGTGGCGCCCAGAATGACTTGCTCGGTGCCCGGCGAAAAGCGCTTGAACCGGAAGCGGAATTCCCAGGTTAGAAAACACTGCGAGCCCTGCACCACCCGCTCCAGCACCACAAACCGGGGTTGATCCAGTGCCACAAACATGTGCCTGAATATGCGCTGGATGTCGGGCAGCCCGGTCACGTCATTGAACGGGTCTTTGAAGCGGGCGCCGGGGGCGTAAATCTGCGGCAGCTCGGCCACCGTTTGCGGTGTGATGTGCTCAAAGAAGTCCACCATCCGCTGCACGGCGGCGTGGTGGGGGTCGACGGGCGCGTGGGTGGGTGATGCGTTCATAAGGTGGCGCGTTTCACCAGCGCGAAAAACAAACGGTCGGGCAGCAGACGCAGCAGTTGCATCCACAGGGTAAACCGTTTGGGGAAGTGGATTTCAAACCGCCCTTGGGCCCAGCCCTTCACCATGGCTTGCGCTGCTTGGGCGGGGGTGATCAGGGCGGGCATGGCAAAGGCGTTGTTGGCGGTGAGTGGGGTTTGTACAAAGCCCGGGCTGATGAGCGACACGCCCACGCCATGGGCTTGCAAATCGAGGTACAGGGTTTCGGCCAGGTTGATGAGGGCGGCCTTGGTAGGGCCATATGCCAAGCTGTTGGGCAGGCCGCGGTAGCCGGCCACACTGCCCACCAGGCTGATGTGGCCGTGGCCCTGTGCCAGCAGGGCCGGTATCACGGCTTGCAATACATAAAGTGCGCCGGTGTAGTTCACTTGCAGGTGGCGCTCCATGTCGGGCACATCCAGCGTAAAGGCGCGCATGGCGTTGTAGTGGCCGGCGCAGTAGATCACGCAGTCCAGCGGGCCGGCGGCTAGCAGTGTGTGGGCGGCGGCTTGCACTGCCGCCGGGTCGGCGGCGTCCAGCACCAGTGCGCGGCTGCCGGGGTGGCGGGCGACAAAGTCTTGCAAGGCGGCCTCTTTGCGGGCAGACACGGTCACCTGTGCACCCAATGCGTGCAGGGTGGAGGCGGTGGCCTCCCCGATGCCGCTGGAGGCTCCAACGATCCACACCGACTTGCCCTGCCAATCCTGAATGGGCGGGTTCAGCGGCGCAAAGAAACCCCTTGCACGTCTTTTTGCTACTGTTTTAGTAGCGTATGGCGCAGGCTGGTTCTGGGCAAATGCTTGTTTTGGCATAAAAATTAGCGCTTGGTGAACGACAGCGTGACTTCGCCCAGCGTCACCCCGAATTTGCGCATGGTGGCCTTGTTGAGCATGACTTTGTCGGTCATCAGGTACATCCAGTCGGCAAACTGAACGTCGTAGACTTTTCCATCCACCGGCAGGCTCAGGGTGTAGGTCCAGAAAAACGCATTGCCGCGTGCCTGGCCCTGTGCGGTGCCGACCACATCGCCGGCGGTGCCGGTGTACTTGCCATCCGGCAGCTTGGTGAGGCGCCAGACGCGCTTTTGCGTGCTGCCGTCAGAGTAGGTGAAGTCTTCATCCAACACGCCCTCGTTGCCTTGCCAGCTGCAGCGCATGACGACGGTGAAGCGCTTGACCACGGCACCCGAGCGGTCGGTGAAGACGCCATAGGCATCCAGCGTGCCGTTGAAGTAGTTTTGGAGGTCCAGCTCCGGCTTCTCGGCGCGGTACTGGTCGATGTGTTGGGAGGCGCAGCCCCCCAGCACCAGGGCGCTGCCGGTGGCGGCAGCGAGGAGTAGGCGTCGTTTCATGGGGACCTCCGCAGAACAAGGGTGGTGAGCAGAAGTGCCGCCACGGCTTTCAAGGCACAGGGCAGCAGGCAGTAGGCGAATGTGAGGGTGTTGAGCGCCTGCGCATCCCGCGCGCCGGGGGTGTAGCCCAGCCACGCCAGCGCGGGCAGGGCCACGCCGGCGGCCAGGGCGAGGTTGAGTTTGGTGGCAAAGTTCCACCAGCCGAAGTAGGCGCCCTCGGCGTGGCCACGGTCACCACTGCCGGCGATGACGCCCGCCAACAGCGCGCCGGGGATGGTGAGGTCGGTACCCAGCGCCACGCCGGAGAGCGCGCACACCAGAACAAACGGCAGCGTGTCCCCCGCGCCCAGCCCGGCGGCGAACACAAACACGGCGATCGACAAGCCCATGCCCGCCAACCAGGTGCGAGCCAGCCCGATGCGCGCCACCAGCTTGAGCCACAGTGGAATGGCGAGCGCCGCACACACGAAGTAGCTGCCCAAAAACAGCGGCTCGCTCTGGGGCGCGGCCTGAAGCCGGTCTTGCACAAAAAACAGAATCAGCGTGGCGGGGATGGCGCTGGCAATGCCGTTCACCACAAACACGGCCAGCAAAGCGCGGAACGCGGGGCGGCGAAAGGGCTGCCAGATGGAGGTGTCGGGGGTGGGTGACGTGGCGTGCCGCTCAGGCTGCGGTACCTGTGGGCGGGGGGCGCGGCTCCACGCCCACCATCCTGCAGTGAGTGCTATTAAAAAAGTAGCAGAAGTCGCAGATAAGCCGAGGGCTAGAGGCAGAATTGACGCTAAAACGACCCCTGCCAGACCTAAACCTTCCCGCCAGGCAACGATGCGGCTGCGGTAGTGTTCATCTCCTCCCAGCATGGCGCCCCAGCTTTGGTGGCTGATGCTGAGAAAACTGTAGGCGGCGTAGGTCACCAGCAGGCTCACGGTAGCCCAGAGCAACAAGGCATCGGTGCCTTGCACCTGCGGGAAAAACAGCAAATAGAAGCCCGCCCCCAGCAAAGCGCAGGCCACTGCCGCCCGTTGGAGCAAGGTGCCTGCCCCGCGGCGGTACAGCCGGTCGCTCCAGCGGCCCAGTAGCGGGTCGATGAGTGCATCCAGCAAGCGGGCCAGCAGCAGCACCGCACCCAGCGCCGCCAGCGGTACCCCGAAGGCCTTGGCATAGTGGTTGGGCAGGGTGACATACAGCGGCAAGGCCACAAACGCCAGCGGCAGGCCCATCAGCCCATAGCGCCAGCCCTGTGGGGCAGGCAGGGTGTGGGCGAGTGGGCTCATGGTGCGAGGCCGGACAACAGCTCGGTGCGCAAGCGGGGTTCGCTGGTGGTGTCGGCCAACCAGATGCCGAAGAATGCGCGGCTGAAGTCAGCGTCTTTGACCGCCGGCCGGGGCTGGCCGTTGAACCAGAAACGCGCCCCTTGGCCGGGCGTGTGCAGGCCGGTGATGCGGTCGCCCGCCTTCACATCTGGAAACGCGGCGTTCATGGCGGCCAGCCAGCGCTCGGCGGTGTCCGGGGCGATGGGGCCGCTGCGCCGCATTTCGTCGAGGGAGCGTTGGGCGATGGCGCTTCCGCTCAGGCTCCGCAGGTAGCCCAGCTCCAAGGCGAAAGGGTGCTGCCCGTAGGTGGCGGGCTTGAAGCCGGGGGTGACCCACAGGCGGGCGTCGTAAATGTTGAGCCCGAAAAAGCGCATGCGGGTGCTGCCGGCCAAGGTGGCGCCCGGTAGTTCGCTGCTCACTTCGGGGGGCTGCGTCGCGCCGGTTTGTGCCACGGTTGTACTTGCCAGCAGGGGCAGGCTGGCGGCCGCACCCAGCGCGAGCAGGCTGCGGCGGGCGAGCAAGGGGGGGCGCGGGGCGGGGTGGTGCATGGTGGGCAGCTTCGGTGGTGGGGCGGGCTGGCGCTCAGTCCGGCTTGCGCAGGGTGTACTGCACGACATCGATGTTGTCTTCAAGGAATGCCGCCTCGCAGTAGCAGAGGTAGAACTCCCAGATGCGCATGAAGCGCTCATCGAAGCCCTTGGTCAGTACGTCAGCGCGCTTTTCCAGAAAGGCGTCGCGCCAGCGCTTGAGGGTTTCGGCGTAGTCGTGGCCGAACGAGAGTTCGTTCACCACATCCAGGCCCGCAGCCCGTGCATGGGCGCGGAATTCTTGGGGGCAGGGCAGGCAGCCACCGGGGAAGATGTACTGCTGGATGAAGTCGGTGGAGCCGATGTAGCGGGCAAACAGGGCGTCGTCGATCACGATGCTCTGGATGCAGGCGCGTCCGCCTGCCTTGAGTTTGTTGGCGATGGTGGCGAAGTAGGTGGGCCAGTATTCGCGGCCTACGGCCTCGACCATTTCAATGGAGCAGATGGCGTCGAAGGGCGCGTCCGAGATGTCGCGGTAGTCCTGCAGCCGCAAGTCGGCTTGGTTTTGCACACCCAGTTTGCGCATGCGGTCTTGGGCGAAGGCGAGTTGCTCGGTGCTCAGGGTCACGCCGGTGAGGTGCGCTTTGAATTCGGTCGTGGCCATTTCGGCCAACGCGCCCCAACCGCAGCCGATTTCCAGCACCCGGTCGCCAGCTTGCACACCGGTCTCTTCCAGGGCGCGGCGTACTTTGGCTTTTTGGGCGGATGCCATGGGCTGTGCCAGGTTGGAGCTGAACAGCGCGGAGGAGTAGTTCATCGTGTCGTCCAGCCACAGGCTGTAAAACGCGTTGCCCAGGTCGTAGTGCGCGTGGATGTTTTTCTGGCTATTGGCCTTGGTGTTGCGGTTCAACAGGTGCTTGATGCGGTAGAGCAAGCGCCCGGCCCAGCTACCGTAGATCACGCCCTCGACTTCAGCCCGGTTTTTCACCAGCACCCGAAGCAGCTCGGTGAGGTTGGGGGTGGTCCAGTCGCCGGCGATAAAGCCTTCGGCAAAGCCGATGTCGCCGGACTTGAGAGCGGCGCCGCAGACCTTCCAGTTGTGCAGCACCAGGCTGGCGTGCGGGGTGGCGTCACCGCCAAAGCGATGCGCGCTGCCGTCGGGCAACTGCACGGTCAGGCTGCCGTGGCGCAGTTGGCGCAGCAGCTTGAACACGGTGCGGGCAGCGGCCGGTGTGCCGGGGGGCAGGGCGGTGGACGGCTGGGTGGCCACACTGGGGTTCAGGGTGTTGGTGTTCATATCGGTCTCTTGCATTTCAGAGTCAAGGGGTATCGGTCGTGCGGGCAGCCAAGGGTTGGCGGGTGGTCAGCAGCACCGGAGGCACAGGCTTGCGGAAGAAAGGCACTTTTTTGATCCACAGCTTGAGGGCCTGCCAGTGGATGCGGGCTACCACGCCCAGCGTCATGGCGGGGTAGTGCCACAGAGCGTGGCGCTGGCTTGCAGCAGTCAACGCTTCAAGTTTGCCGCTCACGCTGGTTTCTATTAAGGGGCCGTGGGCATCGTCGTAGTCAATACGCGCCACCGTGCGGCTGCGGTCGGCGGTGAGCATGAAGCGGAAGCGGTACCCGCCTTCGACCGGGCAGAAGGGGGACACGTGGAAGACCTTGTCTGCCCGCAGCTCCTGCCCGTAGCGGGGCTGGTCCAGCAGGTAGCAGTGCCGCTCGCCGAAGGTGTTGTTCACCTCCACCAGAATAGCGCGCAGGCTGCCATCTGCCCGGTGGCAGTACCAGAAGCTCACCGGTTTGAAGGTGAAACCCAGCACCCGTGGATAACAGTGCAGCCAGACCTCGCCGATGGCATCCACAACCCCTTCGCGGTGCAGCAGTTCGTCCAACCACGCCAGGGCGCCGCCTTGCTCCAGCGTGCGGCCATCGCCATGGTCGCGGTCAAAAAAGCTCAGGGCTCCGGAGCGATTGCGCGCGAGTGCGCCGCTGCCATGGCGCGCCATGCTGCGCAGGGGCAGCATCAAAAAGTAGGTGCCGTAGACAAAGGCATTGCGCACCGGTTTGAGCCGGGCATGCCGCACCTCCCCAAAGCCGATCAGGGGCACGGCGTGGTCTGGGGTAGCAGCGAGGGCGGGCATGGTGGGCAATGGGTTCAGGGGGCTTCCAGTCCCAGCCGCGCCTTCAGAAGGCGGGCAACTTCCAGCCCGGACTTGAGGCCGTCTTCATGGAAGCCGTAGCCCGTCCAGGCGCCGCAGAAGTAGGTGTGTTGCTGCCCTTGAAGGGCAGGCACCTGTTGCTGCGCTTGAATGGCGGCGAGGTCAAACACCGGGTGGGCGTAGTCAAAACTGCCATGCACCAGGGCGGGGTCGATGTCGCTCACCGGGTTTAGGGAGACGACCACGCTTTGCGCAAAAGGCAGTGGCTGCAACATGTTGAGCAGGTAGTGCAGGCAGACCCGTGCGCTGTCCTGGCCAGCGTCTGCGCTGCGTTCGTAGTTCCATGCAGCCCAAGCACGGCGGGCTTGTGGCAACACACGGGTATCGGTGTGCAGCACGGCGCGGTTGGGCTGGTAGCGGATGGCGCTTAATATTTCACGCTCTGCGGGGCTGGCGTCACCCAGCAGGGCCAAGCTCTGGTCAGAGTGGCAGGCCAGCACGACTTCGTCAAAGCGCTCGGTGTGCCCGTTCATGCTCAGCGAAACGCCCTGCGCGTCACGGACGATGTGTTGCACGGGGGTATTCAGGCGCTTATCGGCAATCTTTGCGATGATTTTCTCGACATAGTGCCGGGCGCCCCCGGTCACTGTCCACCACTGGGGCCGGTTGCTCACCTGGATCAAGCCGTGGTTGTGGCAAAACCGGATCATGGTGGCGACCGGAAACTGCAGCATCTGGTCGGTCGGGCAGCTCCAGATGCAACCCAGCATGGGCAGAAAGTACCAGTCGCGGAACTCGGCCGAGAGTTGGTGCTGTACCAAAAACTCGGAGAGGGGCTGCATCAGCTCCTTTTCGGCGTTGCGTACCGCAATGTCGGTGGCCAGGGCATTGAACCGGAGCACGTCCCGCAGCATGCGTAAAAAGCGCGGGTTCACCAAATTGCTGCGCTGGGCGAACACGGTGTCCAGCGACGAGCCGCTCCACTCCAGGGGACCGCCACGCTTGGCTCCGGGCACCTGCACCGAGAAGGACATGTCCGACTTTGCCGTTTCCACGCCCAACTCCGCAAACAGTGCAATCAGCTGGGGGTAGGTACGCTCATTGAACACCAGAAAGCCGGTGTCCACCCCATGGGTGATCGGGCCGCTGGGGCCGGGCAGTGTCACATCCACCGTGTGCGTATGCCCACCGAAGTAGTCGCCCGCTTCCAGTAAGGTGATGTCGACCAAGCCTCGCAGGCGGTGCGCAACCGCCAAGCCGGAGATGCCGGAGCCGACGATGGCGACTTTCATGTGGCGGCTCCCGTGGCGGTTCGGGGGGCGAGGAACGGAGAGTTCATACGACGAGGCTTATACGAAGCCGTAATTATTGTGACTGATTGGTAATATATCGCATTGATAAGTTTTGTGGGTGGTGTTTTTTAAGGATCAAAGTCCCCGGTGCTTGCCATGTGACTGAAATGTGTCAAGTAATTGACATACGTCAGGACTAAAATTTCTGCAGTTTTGAAAGGTTGTCATGCTCTACCCTGAACTCTTTAAGCAGTTGGAATCCGTGCGTTGGGACATGGACAAAGACATCCCCTGGGATAGCTTTGACCCCGCCATGCTCTCTGACGAGCAGGCCGCCACCATCAAGATGAACGCGATTACCGAGTGGGCCGCGCTGCCGGCGACCGAGATGTTTCTGCGGGACAACCGGGGCGACAGCGATTTCTCTGCCTTCATGTCCATCTGGTTCTTCGAGGAGCAAAAGCACTCTTTGGTGCTGATGGAATACCTGCGTCGCTTCCGTCCGGACCTAGTGCCGACCGAAGAAGAGCTGCATGCGGTGCGCTTTGAGTTCGATCCCGCCCCCGCGCTGGAGACATTGATGCTGCACTTCTGCGGCGAAATTCGCTTGAACCATTGGTACCGTCGCGCTAGCGACTGGCATACCGAGCCGGTGATCAAGGCGATTTACACTAAGCTCAGCCAGGACGAAGCCCGCCATGGTGGTGCGTATTTGAAGTACATGAAGCGTGCCATCGGCAAGTTCGGGGTGGAAGCCAAGTCGGCCTTTGCCAAAGTGGGTGTGCTGATGGCCAGTGCGCGCCGTACAGCCCAAGCCTTGCACCCGACCAATTTGCATGTGAACAAAGCGCTGTTCCCGAATGACACCATCCAGAGCCGCCTGCCCAACCCCGAATGGCTGGAGCACTGGTTGGACAAGCAAATCAACTTCGACGCGGTGTGGGAAACCAAGGTGGTGGAGCGCATTCTGCACAACATGAGCCTGCTCATGGAGCACAGCTTTACCACGGTGCAGGAGCTCAACAAGTTCCGCAAAGAGCTTGCCAAAGAGCTGGTGGCTGCGCCCCAGCCTTTACCAGGGGCGGTCTGATTTCGGCAGGCTGGTGAGCGGCAGCAGCCGCTCCAGGTTGAGCTGAATCTTCACGTCTTTGTGGGGCACGCTGGCCACAATCCGGTATTCGCGCAGGTGGGTATCGCGCAAGATGGGCTCCACCGTGGGAACTCCACTGCGGTTGAGAAGCACCGCCACCCGCGGTGTGGTGGTGTTTTGGCCGCGTTGAATCACGACGGCTACTTCTTGGGTGGTCAAGCGCACAAAGGAGCCCGGCTGGTAAATACCGACGGCCTTGATGATGGCAGCACCTGCTTCATCAATGGCCTGGTTCTCATCAAAGTAACAGGCTTGCATGGCGGCGGCTGGCGCAATCGGTGGGCGCGAGGCACGCGGCGATAGGCGTGCTGCAAACATGTCGGCGCGCCGAATCAGCCGGGCCATGCGGTCTGCCGGGGTGCGGCTCGCCAAGGGCCCCGGCACTGCACGGTGGTGGTCCCGCACTATTTCTAACCACAGAGGGTCTTGAACCCCGAGGTCCAGCAGCATTTCGACCGAGTGGTGGGAATGGTTGTTGACCTGCTGTCGCTGCGAAGTCGCCGGAGGCTCCAGTTGAAGGGCCAGCTTGTCTTGCAACTCGGTCATGCCGATGTTCATAGTGAGTGCGGCTTTGCCGATCAGCTGTTGCTCGGCTTCCGGCCACGCCAGCACTTCCTTGGCGGCCAGCATGCACATCAAGCTAACCAGCATGGCGTGGGTCGCGCTGTACATGCGGAGCTCGGAGGCAGACAGATAAATCAGCGCAAACAAAGCCCCATCCGGGTTGCGCTGGATGTGGCGCATCAGCTGGCGCTGTAGGCGCTCTAGCCGCTCCTGAAAACTAGCGGGCTGCGTATCGCGCAGCAGAGTGTTGGCAATCGCTTGCAGGTCCAGCCAGTCCATGCGCTCATCTTGGCTGGCCTGCCGGGCGCTACGGGTCTCTCCAGAAATCTGGGTGTTGGCAATTTCCCCTAGCGACTTTTCGGCCCGCACCAGCCCGTGGAGCTGGTCTACATAGGCACGGTGGTGGGCTTCGGAGTCGGCCACATCAATGAAAAGTCCACCGCCGCGCTCCGAAAACTCTTTCAACTCACTGCGTGAGGGCACCACAAAGCCTTTGCGTGCCAGCAAGGTGCCGTCCTTGTCCATCAATGGAAAAGGGAGTGGGTGTCCGGTGCGGACGGATTCGATGCTGACTGGAACGAGGTGCATAAGGCTGCGCGATTATGCAGTCACCATCGGCAGGCCGGTGGCGCACTTGAATTGGGCGGTGAAAGGGGTGGAACTGATAGCATCACCCGCATGACTGACGCCGTGCCACTCCCCGAATTTCTCCACAAAATCACCGACGATGCCGGCCTGGAACAGGCGCTTGCGCATTTGCCCCGCCCCTGGGTGTTTACCAACGGCGTGTTTGATGTGCTGCACCGCGGCCATGTGCTCTATCTGGCGCAAGCCCGCGCGCTAGGTGGCAGCCTGATCGTGGCGCTGAACACGGATGCCTCGGTACGCCGGTTGGGCAAAGGCGACGACCGCCCCCTGAACGCGCAAGACGACCGCGCAGTGGTCATGGCCAGCCAAGGTGCGGTGGACCTGGTGACTTGGTTCGCCGAAGACACGCCGGAAGCCTTGATCGCCCGTATCCGCCCTGATGTTTTGGTCAAAGGCGGGGATTACGACATGGCCAAGTTACCGGAAACCCGGCTCGTGGAATCCTGGGGCGGGCGTGCGCAGGCCTTGCCGTTTGTCAGCGGTTACTCCACCACGGGCTTGGTGCGCAAAATTCGCGCACAAGCCGCTCCTCGCTAACTACCGAACACCTGTTTCCAAAGCCGAAGGCCGGCCAGCTGTGCCGGCGATGTCGGGTCTTCCGGGATTTGGGTGGGCACCTCGTCCAAGCGGGCTTTGTGCTGGATCTGGCGCAGCTCCCGGTAGGCCTGCGCTGCGTCGTCCCCGACGGGGCTGGGTAGCAAGCCGGCCGCTTGGGCACGCTGCAGCAAGGCAATATTGCCCACGTTGTCCAGCAGTTCCGCATGGGTATGGCCTGCGCTGAGGACCAAGAACTGCACGGCAAATTCAATGTCCACCATACCACCCAAGCTGTGCTTGACATCAAAGTTGTCCGGGTGCACCGGGTGGCCACTGCGGACTTTGTCACGCATGCTGTGGATTTCGGTGCGTAGTGCAGGCGTGTCGCGGTGGCTGCAGAGTACTGCGTGGCGCACGGCATCAAAGCGCGCGGCGAATTCCGGGCTGCCGAAAACGCAGCGCGCGCGGGTGATGGCTTGGTGCTCCCAGGTCCAGGCGGTGTTGCTGCCGCGCTGTTGTTGGTAGTTACTAAACGCATCAAAACTGGTGACCAGCAGGCCCGAGTTGCCGTTGGGCCGCAAGGCGGTGTCGATCTCGTACAGATCGCCCTCCCCGGTTTTGACGGTGAGCCAGTTGATGAGCTTGCGCACTAGTGCGGAGTAAATTTCCGAGGCGTTGTCGTCCTGGTCGTCGTAGACGAACACGATGTCCAAGTCGCTGCCATAGCCCAGCTCTTTGCCCCCTAATTTGCCGTAGGCCAGAATGCCGAAGCGGGGTGTTTCCAGATGCCGGGACTTGAGCCGACGCCAGCACCAACGGGTCGTCACGCCCAATACCGATTGGGCCAAGGCGCTCAAATCGTCGGCGACTTGTTCCACGGTCAACCGGCCTTCCACATCGCGCGCCAAGGTACGGAATACCTCAGCATGGTGGGCCCGGCGCAGCAGGTTGAGCAGGTTCTCGTCGTCGTCTTCACCGCTGCCTTGCAGGGCTTGCAAGCGACGCTCCAGGTCGGCTTCAAAACCCGTCAGGTCAAAGCGCTCGTCCAGGATGCGGCTGTCTGCCAGCTCATCAATCACGCCGGGGTGTTTGAGCAGGTACCGTGCGGGCCAGCGGGCGGCGCCCAGCATGCGCAATAAGCGCTCGTGCACCTGCGGGCGCTCCAGCAGCATGGCGAGGTAGCTCTCGCGGCGTAGCAGTGGCTCCATCCAGTCGGCCAGGCGGACGGCCGCGTCTTCGGTCACGCGGCCTTCGCTCAGCCACAGGGCGGTGCGTTGAACCAGCCGTGCCAGCCGCTGTCGGGACTCTTCTTTCAGCGCCAGCACACGGGGGTGGCTGCGCCAGAAGGCAATACGCTCCTTGAACACCCCGGTCAGCGTGTCCAGCGTGGTGTCAAAGTCGTACACCTCTGCGTGTGACTTGCCGGAGCAGCCTTTGCACTCCTGGGTATTGCCGCCGAGCAAAGCGTCAAACTCTTGCGCCACCAATTCGCGGTGGCGGTCCAGCTCGCACAGCAAGGCACTGCTGTCGGTCAGGCCCAGGGAGGCGGCCATCCATTGCAGGTCGGCGGTGTCGGTAGGCAAGACATGGGTTTGCTGGTCATCCAGATACTGGATGCGGTGCTCCACCTGGCGCAAAAACACGTAAGCCTCGGCGAGCCCGGCAGCGGTAGCCGCTGGCATCAGGCCCGCTTGCACCAAGCGCTGCAGGGCGCTGACGGTAGGGCGGGTCCGTAAATCGGGAAACTGCCCGCCCCGCACCACTTGCAGCAGTTGCACGGTGAATTCGATCTCGCGGATGCCGCCACGCGACAGCTTCACATCGTTGCTGCGCTCCGGCCGACCGGCGCTGCGCTTGGCGGCGTGGTCGCGAATCTGGCGGTGCAGCACGCGCAAGGAGTCGAACACGCTGTAGTCCAGATAGCGCCGGAAGACAAACGGCACCACGATGGAGCGCAGCTGCAGCGCGGTGGACGAGCCAATGGCGGCAGCGGGCGCCACGATGCGGCTCTTAAGCCAGGCAAACCGCTCCCACTCGCGCCCCTGCACATGGAAATACTCCTCCAGCGCGCCCAAAGACACGGCCGGTGGGCCCGAGTTGCCGTTGGGCCGCAGCGCCAGGTCGACCCGGAACACAAACCCATGGTCCGTGCTGTCGCCCACCAAGGCGTAGATGGAGCGAACCATCTTGGCAAAAAACTCTTGATTGGAAATGCGGCCCCGCCCGATGGCGTCACCGGCGGTATCGCCATCCTGGTCGTACACATAGATGAGGTCAATGTCGCTGGACACGTTGAGCTCGCGCGCGCCCAGCTTGCCCATGCCGATCACGAAGAGCTGCGCCACTTCGCCGGACGGCCCTTGGGGCTCGCCGTATTGCAGGGCGAGGGCCGCATAGCTTTCAATAAACGCAACATCCAGCGCCAGCTCCGCGAGCAAGGTCATGACCCCGGTGACTTGGGGGACATCGGCCTGGCCCGTACTGTCCAGCGCAGCCAAGCGCTCCAGTGTCAGTTGCCGGGTGATGCGCAATGCGGTGCCGGTATCGTGGCCCAGGGCACGCAAGGCATGCACCAGTTCGGTCAGTGTGGTTTTGTCCGGCAAGCCGGGCGGCAACATGCTGATTTCCTGGGC
Source organism: Rhodoferax bucti (assembly GCF_005876985.1). Lineage (GTDB taxonomy): Bacteria > Pseudomonadota > Gammaproteobacteria > Burkholderiales > Burkholderiaceae_C > Allorhodoferax > Allorhodoferax bucti. Next base: position 589,237 of record NZ_VAHD01000001.1, on the reverse strand, counting down.
GTAGCGGCGGCGTATCCGCTGGGTAAACCGGGTGCCGTCTGTCACAGCGGGATTCTCAAGGCGGGTCATAATTCCTGACTAAGTCCTCACAGCACGATGAACGAATTGATCTCCGCCCCTTCACCCCAACTTAGGGTGTTTGCAGTCCTTGCGAAATGGGCGTTGCGTTTGCTGGCTGCGGGCTGGGTGGCCATGGGCTTGCTCTGGTGCGGACTGCATTTCATCATTGTGCCGCGAATTGCGGATTTCCGTCCCTGGGCCGAGCAGCAGGCCACGCAAGCACTGGGGTTGCAGGTGCGTATCGGCGATATGCAGGCCCGCTCAAACGGGGTGATTCCGTCGATCGAACTCTTGCGCGTCACCGTGTTTGACAAAGACGGTCGGGAGGCCTTGCTTCTTCCCAGCGTTTCCGCCGCCTTGTCTCCCCGCTCTTTGATGGGCGGCGGTTTTGAGCAGCTGTATGTAGACAGCCCGCAGCTGGATATTCGTCGTACCCGCGACGGACGCTTCTGGGTGGCGGGCTTGCCGGTGTCGGATGCTTCCTCTTCAGACGGTGCTGCGGCAGATTGGCTGTTTTCCCAGCCGGAGCTGGCGCTGGTGCGCGGCACCGTGACCTGGACGGATGAGACCCGCGCGGTGGAGCCGGTACGCCTGAGCGGAGTGAGCCTAGTGGTGCGCAACCGCCTGCGGACTCATGCCTTGCGCCTGGATGCCGAGCCTCCGGCCGCGTGGGGGGAGCGCCTGAGTCTGCAGGGAGTGTTCAAGCAGCCCTTGCTGTCCCGCCATGCCGGCGAATGGACGGAGTGGGAGGGCCAGGCCTATGCTGATTTCCCCCGGGTGGACCTGGCGCATTTGGGGCGCTATGTGGACCTGGGTGTCCAGCTCACACAAGGCTCAGGCGCTTTGCGCGCTTGGGTCGATGTGGTGCGCGGAACCCCGACGGGGGCAACGGCCGATGTGAGCCTGGCCGCCGTGCGCCTGACGACCGACCCCAAGCTCGAACCGCTGGCCTTGGCCTCGGTGTCGGGCCGGCTGGGGGCCAAGTCACTGCCCGATGGCACTGAGTTCCGCACCGAGGCCTTGCAGTTTGAAACCCAAGACGGCCTGCGCTGGCCCGGCGGCAATGTGCGCCTGCAATTGCTGGCAGCCCAAGCGAAAGAGCCGGAGCACGGCGAGTTGGCGGCGGATCGCCTGGACTTGGCGGCTCTGGCCCAGATTGCCGGAAAGTTGCCGCTGGATGACAACACCCGCGCCATGCTGCAAGCCCTCAATCCTCGTGGCACGGTGGACCAACTGCAAGCTAGCTGGAAAGGTCCGGTGCACAGCCCCAGTGCTTACACGGTCAAAGGCCGCGTCAGTCAGCTGAGCCTGCCGTCATGCCATTGCGCCGGACAGGCCCGCCCCGGCGTGCAGGGCTTGGATGCAGATTTTGAATTCGACCAATCGGCGGGTAAAGCCACTCTTGCACTGCAACGCGGCACGGTGGATGCCTATGGCGTGTTCGATGATCCGGCGGTGTACTTTGAGCAGCTCAGCGGCGATGTGCAGTGGAAGCTCGACAAGCTCTGGAGCGTGACCGCATCCAATGTGCGTTTTGCCAATGCCGATGCGCAAGGCGAGTTGCAGTTCAAGTGGCAAGGCCCAGCAGCTGGTCATGCAGGCCCCGGTGTGCTGGATTTGCAAGGCAGCCTGAGCCGCGCAGATGGCGCCCGTCTGCACCGCTACCTGCCGCTCGTGATGGAGAAGGATTCGCTCGACTACATCCGCGCCGCTGTATTGGGTGGCAGCGCCAGCAATGTGAAATTCAAGCTCAAAGGCGATCTGGCCAAGTTCCCTTACAGCAATGCCAAAGATGGCGAATTTCGTATTTCGGCCGATCTACAAAACGGTTCTATGGCCTTTGCACCGGCCTATTTGCTGCCCAAGGATAGCCCGCAGTGGCCTGTGCTCAACCAACTGCAGGGCGAGCTGGTGCTCAATAATGACCTGCTGCAAGTCAAGGTCAACCGCGGCGTAGTGGGCAACACCGGGCTGCAGATCGGCAAGGCCGAGGCCCAGGTCACCCGCCTGTATGAGGCTTCTACGCTCAGCGTGACGGCCGATGCCAAGGGGCCGTTGGCAGACGTGCTGGGGGTGGTGAATACCTCCCCCTTGAGCCTGCTCACGGACAAGGTACTGGCACGCGCCACCGCCACCGGCGTGGCGGACTACAAGCTCAAGCTCGCCTTTCCGGTGGCGGATGTCAACAAAATCACGGTCCAGGGCAGTCTGGTGCTGGCCGGCAATGACGTGCAGGTGGTGCCGGACACGCCCAAGCTCAGCCGCGCCCGGGGTACGGTGAACTTCACCGAAGCCGGTTTCAGCGTGGCCGGTGCCCAAGCCCGTGCGCTGGGGGGCGATGTGCGGATAGAGGGCGGATTGGCCCTGACCGCCAACGCTCGCAACCTGCCCAACACATTGAAATTTACCGGGGTCGCTACGGCAGAGGGCGTGCGCCAGGCCAAGGAGTTGGACGCGGCGGCTCGTCTGGCGCAATTCGCCAGCGGTTCGTCGGCCTATGTTGCTACTTTGGGCGTGCGGTCCGGTGTGCCGGAACTCTTGATCAATACCAATCTGGTCGGCATGGGGCTGACCTTGCCTGCACCCTTTGCCAAGGCGGCAGATACGCCCTTGCCGGTGCGGTTTGAGTCTGCTTTGCAACGCCCGGCATCTGCAAGCACTCCGGCCACGCCGGGCCGCTTGCGGGACCAGGTGCAGCTGGACATCGGGCGTCTGGCATCGCTCACCTTTGTGCGTGATCTGTCGGGTGCAGAGCCCAAGGTGTTGCGAGGGGCCATGGGCGTGGGGCTGGCGGCCGATGAGTCGGCGCCGTTGCCGGAGGATGGCGTGGTCGCCAACCTGAACATTCCACGTCTCGACACCGACGCCTGGAGCACCGTGCTTGACAAGCTGGGAGCGGAGAGCGGTGGCGCCGGGCCTACCCGCCTGAGCGCAGGCACCGGTTATATGCCGACGGTGGTGGTGTTGCGCGCCAAGGAGCTGCTGGTGTCGGGCCGCCAGATCAACAATGTGGTGGTCGGCGGTGGGCGGGAGGGCAACTTGTGGCGGGCTAACCTGGATGCCTCGGAGCTCAGCGGCTATGTGGAGTACCGCCAACCCTCGGGGGCCAACGCCGGGCGCTTGTATGCGCGCTTGGCCCGTTTGGTGATCGGTCAGAGCAGTGCGCAGGATGTGGAGTCTTTGCTCGATGAGCAGCCCACGGCCATTCCTGCGCTGGATATTGAGGTGGATGACTTCGTGCTGCGCGGCAAAAAGCTGGGCCGCATCGACATTGAGGCGGTCAACCTCGGCAGTGCAGGTGCCCGGGAGTGGCGGCTGAACCGTTTCAACATCCAGACGCCTGAGGCCCAGCTCACGGCCAGTGGCAACTGGGCCAGCATCAACGCCAGTGCGGCGCCGGTGGGGCGCAGTGTGCGGGAGCGGCGGCGCACGGTGCTGAACTTCAAGCTCGACATCCACGACTCCGGTGAGCTGCTCACCCGCCTGGGCATGCCGGGTGTGGTGCGCAAAGGCGAGGGCAAGGTGGAAGGCCAGGTGGCATGGGCGGGCTCGCCCATCACGGTGGATTACCCCAGCATGAGCGGCAAGTTCAATGTGAATGTGGATACCGGCCAGTTCCTGAAGGCGGACCCCGGCATTGCCAAGCTGCTGGGGGTACTGAGCCTGCAAAGCCTGCCCCGCCGCTTGACCCTGGATTTCCGCGATGTGTTCAGCGAAGGCTTTGCCTTCGACTATTTCCGGGGCGACATCGCCGTGGAGCAAGGCATTGCCAAAACCAGCAACCTGCAAATGAAGGGCGTGAATGCAGCCGTGCTGATGGACGGCCAGGCCGACATCGGCAAGGAAACCCAGAATCTGCGGGTGGTGGTGGTGCCGGAAATCAATGCCGGCAGCGCCTCTTTGATTGCCTCCGCCATCAACCCGGTGGTGGGCTTGAGCACCTTCCTCGCGCAGCTCTTGCTGCGCGGCCCGCTGGTGAATGCCGCCACCCAGGAGTTCATCGTCGATGGCACCTGGCTGGACCCCAAAGTAACCCAGGTGCCGCGCAAGCCCTGAGGGCGTGGCGCCCCTGACCGTGGAGTAAGACATGAAAGTAGCTGCCCTTCAAATGGTGTCCACCGGCGACCTGCAGGACAACCTGCGCACCGCCCGAGCGTTGCTGGAGCAGGCCGCCGCAGGCGGCGCCGAGTTGGCGGTGCTGCCAGAGTATTTTTGCCTGATTGGCCTGAAAGACTCCGACAAACTGGCGATCCAGGAGCCCTTCGGCAAAGGGCCGATCCAAGACGCCATGGCCTTGGCTGCCCGCGAGCTGGGTTTGTGGATCGTGGCCGGCACCCTGCCTTTGAGCGCCAGCCAGCCGGACCATGTGTTCAACAGCTCGTTGGCCTTCAACCCCCACGGCGAGTGCGTGGCCCGGTACGACAAGATCCACCTCTTCCGCTTTAACAACGGCACGGAGAGCTACGACGAATCCCGTGTGCTGGAGCGTGGCAACACCCCCACGGTGTTCAGCCTGCCCTCCAAGGACGGCGTCACCTGGTCGGTGGGCCTGAGCGTGTGCTACGACATGCGTTTTGCCGAGCTCTACCGTGACTATGCCAGCCGTGGGGTGGACTTGATTCTGGCCCCTAGCGCCTTCACCCACACTACGGGCGAGGCACACTGGGAAGTGCTCTTGCGTGCCCGTGCCATTGAAAACCTGTGCTTTGTGGCGGCGGCGGCCCAAGGTGGCGTGCATCCCAGCGGGCGCAAGACGTGGGGCCAGAGTGTGCTGATTGACCCCTGGGGCACCGTGCTGGCCCAACAGGCGCAAGGCGCGGGCGTGGTGTTGGCGGATCTGGACTACGCCCGCCTCCAACAATGCCGCACCCAGCTACCAGCTTTGCAACACCGGGTGCTAGGCTAATTGCTATGAAATTAGTAGCTGCTTGCGCATGTTCCACGAGCGCCAGGGCTACTTTTTGTCTTCATTGTCGTCCGGCGGAAGTTCGCCGTTTTCCCGGCCTGAAAACATGGTCCACCAGATGATTCCGATAAATATCAGGCCGGCCCCCAGGGCTTCGAGCAATAGCAGTGTCATGGGTCGTGTCCTGGTGTGGTGGTCTTGGGCCGCCATTGTAGGAACGCTGGCCGCCTGTGGCAGTGCGCCGCCTGTGGCGCCGTCGCGGGCGCCCATGGAATCCTTCCGCATCCCGGCCACGCCTGCGGCCAGTACCGCCACCGCTGCACCGGGGCGCAGCCGCTGGGTGCCCGTGGCGTGGGAAGAGCTGCCCGGTTGGGGCAACGATAGTTTGTTCGAAGCCTGGAATGCCTGGCTCAAGAGCTGCGAAAAACCCCAAGCGCCCTTGGCCGCCTTGTGCGGCGATGTGCGGCGCCTCAGCATCGGCAGCCCGCAAGAGCAGTTGGAATGGATGCAGACCCGTCTGCAACCCCACCGTGTGGAAACCCCCCAGGGCGAGTCCACCGGTTTGCTCACCAGCTACTACGAGCCGGTGCTGGAGGCGCGCCGTAGCCCGGCGCCCGGCTTTACCGTGCCCCTGTACCAGGTGCCTGCAGGCTTGGCCCAGCGCAAGCCCTGGTTCACCCGGCAGGAGATGGATACCTTGCCCGAAGCGCAGACCGCGCTGCGCGGCAAAGCCTTGGCGTACCTGGCCGACCCGGTGGATGCGCTGGTGCTGCAGATTCAGGGCTCGGGACGCATGCGCATTACCCAGCCCGATGGCAGTCAGCGCATGGTGCGTCTGGCGTATGCGGGCACCAATGACCAACCCTACCGCAGCGTGGGGCGTTGGTTGCTGGACCAGGGCCTGGTCAAAGATGCTTCGTGGCCTGGTATCAAAGCCTGGTTGGCACAAAACCCGCAGCGCCAGCAGGAGCTGTTGTGGTCCAACCCCCGGGTGGTGTTTTTCAAGGAAGAGCCTTTGGGCGAGCTGGACGCCGCCTTCGGCCCCAAGGGCGCACAAGGGGTGGCGCTCACGCCCGGCCGCTCGATTGCGGTGGACCCCGGCAGCATTCCCTACGGTGCGCCGGTGTGGCTGACCTCCAATGGCAATCAAACAAATTTGCAAAAATTGGTACTGGCCCAGGACACTGGCAGTGCCATTACTGGGGCCGTGCGGGCCGACTATTTTGCGGGCTGGGGCCCGGAGGCGGCAGAGCTGGCAGGCCGCTTGCGCCAGCCCTTGCAAATGTGGATTTTGTGGCCCAAATGAGCCAAAAGCCGGTAGGATGGATGCATTGAATCTGTGAGATTCGGAATACAAGGATGGAGCCATGAGCAAAGAGTTACGTGAGATTGACGAGCGGACCAACCTGGCTGCCAACAGCATGTTTGAGCTGCTGCTGTTCCGCTTGGGCGAGGCTCCGGGTACCCAGCGGCGCGAGCTGTTTGGCATCAACGTGTTCAAGGTGCGCGAGATTCTGGTCATGCCCGAAATCACCGCCATGGTGAACTCGCCACCTGCCGTCATGGGCGTGGCCAATATCCGCGGGCAAATGATCACCGTGATCAACCTGCCTCAAGTGGTGGGCTGCACGCCCACCAAGGGTTTGGGTATTTTGTTGGTGACTGAATTCGCCCGCACCACCCAGGCCTTCGCGGTGGAAGAGGTCAATGAAATCGTGCGTTTGGAGTGGAAGCAGGTGCTCTCCGCTGAGAACACCGGCGGCGGCTTGGTGACCAGCATCGCCCGCCTCGATGGCAATGCCGAAAACACCCGCCTGGCCCAGGTACTCGATGTGGAGCAAATCCTGCGCGATGTGATGCCGCAGGAGGCCAAAGACGACACCGCCAGCACCACCCCCAAAATGCGTTTGGAGCCGGGCCAGGTCATTCTGGCGGCCGATGACTCTGCGGTCGCCCGCATGATGATCGAGAAGGGCCTCAAGGCCATGGACGTGCCTTACATCATGACCAAAACCGGCAAAGAGGCCTGGGAAAAAATGCTGTCGCTGCAGGCCCAGGCCGCGCAGGAAGGCAAGACCATCAAGGACAAAGTGGCTCTGGTGCTGACCGACCTAGAAATGCCCGAGATGGACGGCTTCACGCTCACCCGCAACATCAAGCAGGATGGCCGTTTCAGCAGCGTGCCGGTGATCATTCACTCCTCGTTGACCGGGGCGACCAATGAGAGCCACGTCAAGAGCGTAGGGGCGGATGCCTACATCGCCAAGTTCGTGGAAGAAGAGTTGGCCGCCACCATCCGCGAAGTGTTGCACCGCTAAGCGTGCAGCGGCATCACATCTTGCACTGCACCAGACCTGGCCCTTCGGTGAGCACAAACTCCCGGAAGGCCTGATTCACCCCGCTCAAGCTGGAGTCGCGCCGGTGCAGCAGGCACCAGTCCAGCATTTTTGGCATGTCTTCCATGTGTAGCACGGCGAGTTTGCCGGCTTCAAATTCCACCTGGAACGTGTGGGCCGACAAAAAGCTGATGCCCATGCCGGCAATCACCGCCTGCTTGATGGTCTCGTTGCCGGACAACTCCATCGATAGCCGCACCTGCAGGGATTGCGCCTGAATCAGGTGCTCAAAGAAGTGGCGCGTCGCCGAACCCGGTTCCCGGAAGATAAACGGCTCGTTGCGCAAGGCATCCCAACCGATGCGTTTTTTCCGGGCTAACGGGTGGTTTGCCGCCGCCACGATGCAATGCGGGTTCTGGGCAAAGGTTTCGGCCTCCACATCGGCCTCGGAAGGCGGGTAGCCCGCAATAGCAACGTCGAGCTGGTGATCTTGCAGCATGGCCAGAATGGTTTCCCGCCGGTCTACCGTGAGTTTGAACTTCACACCCGGCCAACGCTGTGCAAACGCCATCATCAGGGTCGGCGCAAAGTAATGGGCGGAGGACACCACTCCCAAATGCAACAGCCCGCCACGCCCGCCTTCGGCAGGGTGGAAGGCTCCCATGGATTCCTCTGCCAGCAGCACCTGGTTGAGGATGCGCCTGCACTGCCGCAGCATCTCCTCGCCCGCTTGGCTCAGGCTGACTTTGCGTCCGGACTTCACCAGCAGCTGCAGGCCCACCTCGGTCTCCAGTTGCTGGATTTGCATGGACACCGCGGGCTGGGTGACGTTCATGACCTCTGCTGCGCGCGAGTAACTCAGGTGGGTGGCCACCGCTTCAAACAAGCGGAGTTGCCGCAGGGTGAGGTTGCGCAACCGGTGCTGTGTCCGCTCGGTCGGCGCCTCGCGCACAGGGGTGCGTTCCGTGCGGGATATCCCTAGTGCGGGGGAGGCGCTTGCGCCGGAGCGTTTGGGGGTTTTCATCAGTACTTACCCTAGGAAAAAGGCCTGTCACTCGTCCAAGCCGGCCGTGCGCATGGCGTGTTTCTGCGATGCCGTTGAGCGCCGTATGAATGCATAAGAATAACTGATTGAATGGATAAAAATGTCTGCGTTGTGCCTATGGCTTGCACTGTCTACAGTCACGCCAATTCTTCGTAACTGCACTGCCCATGACACAACGTATTTCTCCCGCCCCGTTCCCCGTCTGGAATGCGGACCATGCCGCCAAGCTCGACCAGCCCAACCTGTTGCTGTACCGCTCCAACCTGCTGGGCTCCGACCTGCGCATTACCAACTACGGTGGCGGCAACACGTCTGCCAAGATCACCCAGAAAGATCCACTGACCGGCCAGGACGTGCAAGTGCTGTGGGTCAAGGGTTCCGGCGGTGACGTGGGCTCCATGAAGCTCGACGGCTTCTCCACGCTGTACATGGACAAGCTCAACGCGCTGCAAGGCATTTATCGCGGCCCCGAGCATGAAGACGAGATGGTGAGCTACCTGCCGCACTGCACCTTCAACCTGAACCCCCGTGCCGCCAGTATCGACACCCCCCTGCACGCCTACCTGCCGTTTGCGCATGTGGACCATATGCACCCGGACTCGGTCATCGCCATCGCTGCCATGGCCAATAGCGAAGCCATCACCAAGGAAGCCTTTGGCGGCACCATCGGCTGGTTGCCCTGGCGCCGTCCCGGCTACGAGCTGGGCCTGCAATTGCAACGCTACGTGGCAGCGTACCCAGGCCTCAAGGGCTTGGTGCTCGGTGGCCACGGCCTGTTCACCTGGGGTGACGATTCCCGCAGCTGCTACGAGAACACCGTGGCCGTGATCGAGCAAGCACAGACTTGGTTGGCCGCGCAAGCGCAGGCCCGCAAGGCCGTGCCCTTTGGTGGCGCCAAGGTCAACGCGCTGGATGCCGCCGCACAAGACGAGGTGCTGGCCCGGGTGCTGCCCGTGTTGCGCGGCCAGGCCTCACAAAGCGGCCACAAGCTGCTGCATGTGGACCGCCAGGCCGTGGTCATGGAGTTTGTGAACAGCCAGCAGCTCGAAGCGCTGGCGGCTCTGGGCACCTCCTGCCCCGACCACTTTTTGCGCACCAAGATCAAGCCGCTGATCCTCGACGAGTCCGTCTACACCCTGGGCGGTGCCGAGCTGTCCAAGGCCATTGCCGCCAAGCTGGCCGACTACCGCGCCGACTACACTGCCTACTACGAACGCTGCAAGCGCGCCAACAGCCCGGCGCTGCGCGACCCGAACCCCGTCATCATCCTGCTGCCCCGCATCGGCATGGTGGCCATCGCCAAGGACAAGGCCACGGCCCGCATTGCCGGCGAGTTCTATGTGAACGCCATCAACGTGATGCGCGATGCCAACGCCATCGACACCTATGTGGGCCTGCCCGAGCAGGAGGCGTTTGACATCGAGTACTGGCTGCTCGAAGAAGCCAAGCTGCAGCGTATGCCCAAGGCCAAGCCTCTGGTGGGCAAGGTGGCCCTGGTCACCGGTGGTGCCGGTGGTATTGGCCGCGCGATTGTGGAGCGCCAGTTGCAGGAAGGCGTGTGCGCCGTGCTGCTGGACATTGATGCCGCCGCGCTGGAGTCCACCGTGGCCGAACTCTCCAAGAAGTTTGGCAAAGACGTGGTGCGCGGCGTGGTGTGCGATGTGACCAGCGAAGAGTCGGTCATTGCGGCCTATGCCCGCACCGCCATCGAATACGGTGGCGTGGACATTCTGGTATCGAACGCCGGCATCGCCTCCGCATCGCCGCTGGAAGACACCACGCTGGCGCTGTGGAACCGCAACCAGAGCATTCTGGCCACGGGCTACTTCCTGGTCGGCCGCGAAGCCTTCCGCCTCATGAAGGCGCAGGCCGTGGGCGGCTCCATGGTCTTCATTGCCAGCAAGAACGGCATGGTGGCCAGCAACCAGGCCGTGGCCTACTGCGCGGCCAAGGCCGCTGAAATTCAGCTGTCGCGCAGCTTTGCGCTGGAAGGCGCACCGCTGGGCATTCGCTGCAATGTGGTGAACCCCGATGCGGTGATCCGCGGCAGCAAAATCTGGACCGGTACGTGGAGCCAGGAACGTGCCGCGGCCAACAAGGTGAGCGAGGAAGAACTCGAAGCCTTCTACCGCGACCGCTCCATGCTCAAGCGCAGCGTCTTCCCCGAAGACATTGCCGAAGCCACTTACTTTTTGGCCAGCGAACTCGCGGCCAAATCCACCGGCAACATCCTCAACGTGGACGCAGGCAACCTCGCTGCCTTCCCACGCTAAGACCCCACGTATTCGAGACACACCATGACACAACAGATCAACACCGGGCTGATCGCCGACCACAACGCCCAGGCCGCAGCCCGCGTGAACCTGGACTATGAAACCCTGGGCGAGCAACTGGCCCGCCGCGGCGTGGACATTGCCGTCCTCAAGGCCGAGGTGGCGAAGTTCGCCGTGGCCGTGCCCAGCTGGGGCGTGGGTACCGGCGGCACCCGCTTTGCGCGCTTTCCCGGCTTGGGCGAGCCGCGCCATGTGTTCGACAAGATCCAGGACTGCGGCGTCATTCAGCAGCTGGTGCGCTGCACCCCCACCGTGTCGCCCCACTTCCCTTGGGACAAGGTGAGCGACTACACAGAGCTGCGCCAGCACGCCGAGGCCAATGGCGTGGCGTTTGACGCCGTCAACTCCAACACCTTCTCCGACCAGAAAGACCAGCCGCTGTCCTACAAGTTCGGCAGCCTCACGCATGCTGACGCTGGCGTGCGCGCCCAGGCCGTGGCCCATAACCTGGAGTGCATTGAGATTGGCAAGCAGTTGGGCAGCAAGGCGCTGACCGTGTGGATCGGCGATGGCTCCAACTTCCCCGGCCAAAGCCATTTCCGCCGCCAGTTCGAGCGCTACCTGGACAGCAATCGCCAGATTTATGACGCGCTCCCCGCCGACTGGCGCATGTTCCTCGAGCACAAGATGTTCGAGCCCGCGTTTTACGCCACCGTCATCCAGGACTGGGGCAGCAGCTTGTTGGCCGCCCAGACGCTTGGCCCCAAGGCGCATTGCCTGGTGGACTTGGGCCACCACGCGCCCAACACCAATATCGAGCTGATCGTGGCCCGCCTGGTACATGCCCAAAAGTTAGCCGGTTTCCACTTCAACGACAGCAAGTACGGCGACGACGATCTGGACAGCGGCAGCATCAATCCCTACCAACTCTTCCTCGTGTTCAGTGAATTGGTAGACGCTGCACAAAGCCGGGCGCCGGGCTTTGACCCCGCCTACATGCTGGACCAGTCGCACAACGTGACCGACCCGATTGAGAGCCTGATGACCAGCGCCGTGACCGTGCAGCGCTGCTATGCCCAGGCGCTGTTGGTAGACCGCAAGGCGCTGACCGCCTACCAGGACAGCAACGATGTGCTGATGGCCGCGCAGACCCTGAAGCAGGCCTTCCACACCGATGTGACGCCCTTGCTGCAAAAGATCCGTATCGACGCGGGCGGCGCTGCCGACCCGGTCCAGGCCTACCGCGCCAGCGGCTACCGCCAGCAGATGGCGGCCATCCGCCCTGCCAGCGGCCCCAGCAGCGGCATTGTTTGAGCGTGGTTGCCATTGGCAGTTGCGCACTCCCCATCGACCCCGGTGCACCGTGTCCCTTCGTGGCCGGTGCAGGCGGTATCGAGACCGGCCTTCGGGTCAATTTTTCCTACTAACAATTCCAGGAGACAAGCATGAAGAAACAACTCAAAACCCTGCTGACCATTGCCCTGAGCGCGGCCCTGGTCAGCCCCGCGTTCGCTGCCGACAAGATCGCCCTAGTGGTGAAGAGCCTGGGCAACGGCTTCTTTGACGCGGCCAACCAAGGCGCGCAGGAAGCGGCCAAAGAGCTCAAGAACGTCGAGATCATTTACACCGGCCCAGCCAAAGCCACTGCCGAAGGCCAGATCGAAATCGTGAACTCGCTGATCGCGCAAAAGGTCTCCGCCATCGTGATCTCCGCCAACGATCCGGATGCGCTGGCCCCTGTGCTCAAGCGCGCCATGGACCGTGGCATCAAGGTGTTGTCCTTTGACTCCGGCGTGCGCAAAGACGGCCGCCTGATGCACCTGAACCCCTCCAGCAACCCGCTGATCGGCGAGAAGTTGGTGAAGATGACGGCAGACGCTATCGGCGCCACCGGTGAAGTGGCTGTGCTGTCTGCCACCGCCCAAGCCACCAACCAGAACATCTGGATCGAAGAAGCCAAGAAAGTGCTGGCACAGCCCGCCTACAAGGGCCTGAAGCTGGTGAGCGTGGTCTACGGTGACGACCAGACCGACAAGAGCTACCGCGAAGCCCAGGGCCTGTTCAAGAGCTACCCCAACCTGAAGGCCATCATCGCCCCCACCACCGTGGGTGTGGCCGCAGCCGCCAAGGCCGTGCAGGATGAAAAGAAGGTCGGCAAGATCTTCGTGACCGGCTTGGGCTTGCCTTCGGAAATGGCCGGCCACGTGAAGAGCGGTGCGGTCAAGTCCTTCGCCATCTGGAACCCCATCGACCTGGGCTACTCCTCCATCTACGCGGCCAGCCAGTTCATCTCTGGCAAGGTCACCGGTAAGGCGGGTGACAAGGTGTCTCTGGGCCGTGTCGGTACCGTGACGCTGGATGCGAATGGTGATGCCGCCATGGCAGAACCCTTCACGTACGATGCCTCCAACGTCGAGAAGTTCGCCAAATTCTTCTGACACTCGAAAAGCAAGTTCGTGGGGCATCGCTCTCGGGTAGGTGCCCCTTTTTTATGACAAGTTGGATTTCGCACAATGTCTGATGTATTGCTGAGCCTGCGAGGCATCCACAAGCGCTACGGGGCGACCCATGCGCTGCGCGGGGTGGACCTGGATTTGCAGGCCGGAGAAGTGCTGGCCCTGGTGGGCGAAAACGGCGCGGGCAAGTCCACGCTGGTCAAGATGCTGACCGGTGTGGTGCCGGTGGATGAAGGCCTGATCACGCTCCACGGTGTGGCCCAGCGTTTTGCCAACGCGCAGGCTTCGCAGGCGGCAGGCATTCTGGCCGTGCACCAGGAAACGGTGATGTTCGAAGAACTCAGCGTGGCCGAAAACATTTATGTGGGGCGCCACCTGATGCGCGGCCCCTTCATCGACTGGAAGTCCATGAACCAGCAGGCCCAGGCCGTGCTGGACCAGATCGGTGCGCGCTTCAAGGCGGTGACGCTGGTGAAAGACCTCAGCTTGGCCGAGCGGCACCTGGTCGAGATTGCACGGGCCTTGTCGCAAAAGGCCTCGGTGGTCATTTTGGACGAGCCCACCGCTGCGCTGTCGCAGGCGGAGATTCGCGACTTTTACGGCATCGTGCGCCAACTGCGCGACCAGGGTGTGGGCGTGATATTCATCACCCACAAGTTCGATGAAATTTTTGCCGTGGCGGACCGTTATGTGGTGCTGCGTGACGGTGCTGCAGTCGGCAGTGGCGCGATTGCCGATGTGAGTGAACAAGAGCTGGTCAAGCTCATGGCGGGCCGCTCCATCGACCAGATTTATCCCCCCATTGCCTCCACACCGGGCGAGGTGGTGATGACGGTGAAAAACCTCTCCCACCCCACCGAGTTTCACAACATCCACTTCGAGTTGCGGCGCGGCGAGATTTTGGGCTTTTATGGCCTAGTGGGCTCGGGCCGCAGCGAGGCCATGCTGGCCATCATGGGCCTGAACCCGGATGCGCGCGGCGAGTTCGTGGTGGGCGGGCAGGTGTTGAATGCCCGCCGTCCCGGCGACGCGATTGCCGCCGGCATTGCCTATGTGCCGGAAGAGCGCCAGCGCCAGGGTGGCATTCTGGGCTTCTCGGTGGAGCACAACATCAGCTTGGCGGGGCTCTCCCGTTTTGCGCGCGGCATCTGGCTCTCCAAACTGCGCGAGTCGGAGCTGTGCCAGCGCATGATTGCGCGCTTGCGCATCAAGACCCATTCCCCCGACACCCTGCTCTCCGGCCTGTCCGGCGGCAACCAGCAAAAGGTGGTGATTGCCAAGTGGCTGGGGCTGAACCCGCGCATCGTTATCCTGGACGAGCCTACCAAAGGCATTGACGTAGGCGCCAAACAGGCGGTCTACCACCTGATTGCCGAAATGGTGGAGCAGGGCTTGGCGGTGATTCTGGTCTCCAGCGAATTGCCCGAGGTAATGAACCTGGCCCACCGCACCATCGTCATGCGGCGTGGGGAGCAGGTGGCGGAGTTTGACAAAGCGCAGGCCCATGCCGAAGACATCGTGGCGGCGGCATCGGGATTGAACCAGCACGCAGCGCCCCCGGCGGCAGCGCGTGCGAGCGAGGAGTTGGCGGCATGAATGCTTTGAAATCGATTCGGCGCGAGTGGCTGTTGCTCGCCATCATCGTGGCCATTGCACTGGCGGTGGGCGTGCGTGCCCCGGTGTTTTTGACCTGGCGCAACGGCCTGGATATTGCCAACGACTCGGCGATTCTGGCTATCTTGGTAATGGGGCAGATGCTGGTATTGCTGACCCGTGGCATTGACCTGTCGGTTGCCTCCAACCTAGCCCTTACGGGCATGGTGTGTGCCCTGATCGGGAAGGCCTGGCCCGGGGCTTCCGTGCCCGTCCTGATCATGCTGGCACTCGCGCTGGGCGCCTTGCTGGGGGCGGTGAATGGCTGGCTCATCACCCGTTTCGGCTTGCCTCCCATTGTGGTGACGCTGGGCACTCTGTCGGCCTACCGGGGCGCCATCTTTGTGGCGAGCAAAGGCGCGTGGGTGTCCGACCAGGACATCCACGAAGTGATCAAGGGGCTGCCGCGCGAGGTGTGGCTGGGCCTGCCTGCACTGGTGTGGTTTGCGATTGCGGTCTTGGTATTGAGCACCGTGTTTCTCAAGCTGCGCCGTGAGGGCCGTGAAATCTATGCCCTGGGCGGCAACCCGTTGGCGGCGGCCTATGTGGGCATTTCCCCGCGCAAGTGTTTGATGCGGGTCTACACCCTGTCGGGCATGTTGGCGGGTTTGGCCGGCTTGCTGTGGGTGGGGCGCTACTCAATTGCATACACCGAACTGGCCGCCGGCTATGAGCTCACGGTGGTGGCCGCCTGTGTGATTGGTGGCGTCAGCATTGGTGGGGGTGTCGGCACCGTGGCCGGTGCAGCGCTGGGCGTGCTGTTCATCGGTGTGGTGAATGGTGCCTTGCCGGTGATCCAGGTCTCGCCGTTTTGGCAGCAGGCGATTGCCGGTGCCGTCATCCTGATTTCGGTCACCGTGAACGCACGCGCCGAGCGACGCGGCGGGCGCCAGATTCTGGAGCGCAAAACGACAACCCTCGACAACACGCAAGGAGCAGTGGCATGAGTGCCTGGAACACATGGGAGCGCGTCTTGCTGGCTTTGCTGGCCTTGTTGCTGCTCGTTTTCGGATTCGCACAGCCCGGTTTCATGACGCCGGATGCCTTGGCAGACAGCACTTTCAACTTCAGCGAAAAAGGCATCCTCGCGCTGGCGCTGGCCTTGCTCATCATTGCGGGTGAGATCGATTTGTCGATCGCGGCCATTCTCGCGCTGTGCTCGCTGGCCATGGGTTACGCCATGAAAGCGGGTGCAGGCCCCTGGGGCATGACACTGGCGGCCTTTGTCACCGGCGGCGTGGCGGGGGCGGTGAACGGGGTGCTGGTCACGCGCTACAAATTGCCTTCGATTGTGGTGACCATCGGCACCTTGTCCTTGTACCGCGGTCTGGCGCTGGTGGCGCTGGGAGACCAGGCGATTTCAGGCTACCCCGAGGCGTTTTCTATCGTGGGCAACAGCTATCTGGGCGAGTTGGTCGGGGTGCGTGGGCTGATTATTCCGATCGAGTTTGCCATTTTGCTGGTGTGCGCCTTGTTGGTGGGCATCACCCTGCACCGCACGGTGGCCGGACGCCGCTTGTATGCCATTGGCGCTAACCCCATCGCCGCGCGTTTCTCGGGCATCGAGGTCGACCGCTACCGCATGGCCTTGTTTGTGTTCGCTGGCTTGATGGCCGCACTGGCAGCCGTGATGCTGACCGGCCGTATTGGCAGCACCCGCCCCAACATTGCCATGGGTTGGGAGCTGGATGCCATCACCATGGTGATTCTGGGCGGTGTGGCGATTGAAGGCGGGCGCGGCAGCATCGTGGGCACCATGTTGGCCGTGCTGTTGCTGGGCCTCTTCACCTTTGCCATGGGCATGGCCAATGTGACCGGTATTGTGATGAGCATGGTGATTGGTGCCTTGCTGATTGTCTCCATGGTGCTGCCGCGACTGCTGCAACGCAAAGGAGCCACGGCATGAGCACGCTCCCAAGCACCGAGAAATATGCCTTCCGCATGTTTCTGAACCCCGGCTGCGTGGCCGAATACAAAAAACGCCACGACGAGATCTGGCCTGAGCTCAGTACCTTGCTGAGCCAAGCCGGTGTGCGTGACTACAGCATCTACCTCGATGAAGAGCACCACGTGCTGTTTGCCGTGCAGCGCCGCCTGCCCGGCCACACCATGGAGGCGCTACCGCAGCACCCGGTGATGCAGCGCTGGTGGGCCCACATGGCCGACATCATGCGGGCGAATCCGGATGGGTCGCCGGTCGCCGAGCCGCTGCCCTGCATGTTCCACATGGATTGAGGGGAGTGCGCGTGCCGGATGAACTGACGCTGGTGATCGACATCGGCAAAAGCCACGCCAAGCTCTTGATGCTCGATGCGGCAGGCGAGGTGGTGGAGCGCTACGGGCGTGACAACCGTAGCGTGCCTTCCGCCCTCGGCTACCCCGCGCTGGATGTGCAGGGCCTGGAGGCGTGGATGGCAGATACCCTGCGGGCTTCCGCCCATGCAAGCCGGTGCCGCCGGGTGGTCACCTCCACCCATGGTGCCGCTTTGGTGGCTTTGGCAGACGATGGCCGCCTGGCCTGGGACCCGGTGGATTACGAATATGACGCCTTGGGCCCGCACCCCGCACTGGCACAGGCCTTTGCAGATTCTGCAGATGCGTTTGGGGCCACCCTGTCGCCCGATTTGCCGGCGGGGTTGAATGCAGCGCGGCAGTTGTTCTTCATCCAGCACCTGCATCCACAGGCCTGGCAGCGTACCCGCTGCCTCGTGCCCTACCCGCAATACTGGGCCTGGCGCCTGTGTGGTGTGCAGGCCAGCGAGGTGTCGTCTCTGGGCTGCCACACCCATCTGTGGCAACCGCAGAGCGGGCAGTTCTCTGTGCAAGCCCAGGCGGCGGGCTGGGCGGCCTTGTTTGCGCCGCTGCGCTCCGCGTGGGAGGTGTTGGGCCCGGTGTTGCCCGACATGGCCGCCCGTTTCGGTTTGCCGCCGGACTGCGTGGTGCACACCGGTGTGCATGACAGCAACGCCTGCTTGGCGCGCTACCTGGGCGCCACGCCTGCCGAGGCGGCTGACGAGCAGGCGCTGACCGTGGTGTCTTCCGGCACCTGGACGGTGCTGATGGCCCCGGGGGCCTCTACCCACGGCTTGCAGGCGGAGCGGGACATGCTGGCCAATGTGGACGTGTTGGGCCGCGCCACTCCCACCGCCCGCTTCATGGGCGGGCGCGAGTTTGAGGCCCTGCTGGCCGGTGCACCGCCGGATGCGGCGGACTGGGGTGATGTGCACACCGTGCTCACTCACGGTGTGCTGGCCTTGCCTTCTTTTGCCGCCCATGGCGGGCCGTTCCGGGGGCAGACGGGTTGTGTGCGTGTGGGGGCGCAAGAGTTTGTTGATAGTGCAGCGGCCGGGCTTTCTGCCGGCCAACGCGCAGCCTTGGCCTCGGTGTACTGCGCCCAAACCACGGCCTGGCTGGTGCAGCGTTTGTGGAGCGACAGCCAGCTGCCCCGTACGGTGGTGGTGGAAGGGCCTTTGGCCCGCAATGCGGTGTTTCTCGGGTGTTTGCAGGCCTTGATGCCGCAGGCCAAGTGCCGGGTTAGTCACGATGCCGTGGAGGGCACGGCCCGGGGCGCCTGGATGCTCTCGCGCTGGGGGCAGGGCACGGCTGCTGATGTGTTGCCGATAGAGCCGGCCCCGGTGCAAGGGCTGCAGGCTTACCACGCGGCGTGGTTGGCGGCTTTACCGGCCTGACACTTCTGCGCAGGGGCTAGCGCAGCTGGACGCGCAGTTGCACCTCGGTGCGGGTGGTGCTGCCTTGCAGTTGTGCGCCCCGCAGGCTCTGCTGGTTGTTTTGGAGGTTTTGCTCGGTCTCTGCCACTGTCATCCACTCGCCCACTGGGAGCAGCATGCTGCTGCCGGTGC
The DNA here is from genome assembly GCF_005876985.1 of Rhodoferax bucti. GTDB lineage: Bacteria > Pseudomonadota > Gammaproteobacteria > Burkholderiales > Burkholderiaceae_C > Allorhodoferax > Allorhodoferax bucti. The sequence goes on along the minus strand of NZ_VAHD01000001.1, from coordinate 570,648 downwards.
TGGACTGTACCGGTGGAGCATTCACTGCTCCTGCTTGGGGAAACAGGGGGCGCAGTGCTTGCTGGGTGTTGAGCTCCACCTCGACCATATCTCCACCGTCCCAACGCGGTAGCGCGCTAAAGCCCGTGCCCGCTTCTATTAGCACGGTCCCTTGGGTGGTCACGATTTGCCCGTTGCGCACAAAGCTTTGCAGCAGGCGCAATGGCGTTTGCGTTTGCACCGCGATGCGTGCAGGCCGGCCATTCAAAATGAGAATTTGTTGCACCGCCGTGCCGCTGCTCCGGCCTTGCGCCAGGCCGCCTGTGACCCTGCCGCCTTGTACGTCTATGTCCGCCTGCTGGCCGTCTTCGGATTGCACCTGCCTCACTTCGATGAGCAGATTGCGCAAGGGCAAAGGAGTTGCATTTGCTCCTGAATTGATAGCTGCTTGCGCATATACAGCGGGCGCCAGGTGCCAAAACAATGCCAAAGCCAGCCAATCTCTGCGGTTCATGGGCGTCCTTTCATGGTGGCGCCTGTGGGCGGCGCTTGTAACTGGCTCAAGGGCAGCGCACTGCTGGCCTTGACCTCGCCCAGCGAGAAGCTGGTGTGCAGGTCTTTGACGTTGGGCAGGTTGATCAGCACTTCGCGCGCGAACTGGCTGAAGCTGTTGAGGTCGCGGCTGACCACCTGCAGCTCAAAGGTGCCGGTGCCGCTGATGTAGTGGCAGCTAATGACCTCCGGAATCAGCCGAATGGCGTCCTCCAGCGCCTGCAACACATCCCCACTGTTGCGGTTGGCATCCAGGCGTACAAAGGCCAGCACCCCCAGCCCGATTTTGTGGCGGTTGATTTCCGCCCGGTATCCGGTGATGAAGCCGCTCTCTTCCAGCGCCTTCACCCGCCGCCAGCACGGCGCCGCACTCAGGCCCACGCGGGTGGCGAGCTCGGCGTTGCTGAGGCGCCCATCGTTTTGCAGTTCGCTCAGGATGGCCAGGTCATAGCGGTCAAGTGTTTCCATAAAACGCATTATGGAGAAAGAATCGTTCTTTAAGAGGTGGTTTTAAGGCAAAGAAAGCAAACACCTATCTGGGTTGCGGGCATACACTTTGCCGAACAAAAACACGGAGACAAGCACCATGAATGCACCCCTCAACCGGGACCTGCCCGCGCACATCCGCACGGCGCTGGATTCGGTCACCCTCGACGACAAATACGCCCTCGACCACGGCCGCGCTTTCATGAGCGGCGTGCAGGCGCTGGTCAAGCTACCGATGCTGCAGCGCGTGCGCGACCAGCGCGCCGGCAAGAACACGGCGGGCTTTATCAGCGGCTACCGCGGGTCGCCCTTGGGCACCTATGACCAGTCGCTGGTCAAGGCGCAAAAGTACCTCGAAGCACACCACATCAAGTTCCAGCCGGGGGTGAACGAGGAGCTGGCCGCCACCGCCCTGTGGGGTACGCAGCAACTGGGCTTCGCACCGCCGGGCAGCAACAAGTACGACGGCGTGTTCGGCATCTGGTACGGCAAGGGCCCCGGTGTGGACCGCTGCTCCGACGTGTTCAAGCACGCCAACATGGCCGGCACCACGCCCTGGGGCGGTGTGATCGCCGTGGCGGGGGATGACCACATTTCCAAAAGCTCCACCGCCGCTCACCAGAGCGACCATATCTTCAAGGCCTGCGGGTTCCCGGTGTTCTTCCCGGCCAATGTGCAGGAGATTCTGGACCTCGGTTTGCATGCCTTTGCCATGAGCCGTTTTTCCGGCGTGTGGGCGGGCATGAAGACGATCCAGGAAATTGTGGAGTCCAGCGCCACCGTCACCATCGACCCTGAGCGCGTCATCACCCGCATGCCGGCCGACTTTGAGCTCCCTCCCGGTGGTCTGCACATCCGCTGGCCCGACCATGCGCTGGACCAGGAAGCCCGCCTGTTTGATTACAAGTGGTATGCCGCGCTGGCCTACATCCGTGCCAACCGCCTGAACCATAACGTGATTGAGGGCCCGAACGACCGCTTCGGCATCATCTCCAGCGGCAAGGCCTACAACGACACCCGCCAGGCCCTGCTCGACCTGGGGTTGGATGACGACACCTGCCGCCGCATCGGCATCCGCCTGCACAAAGTGGGTGTGGTGTGGCCGCTGGAGGCGCAGCTGACCCGCGAATTCGCCACCGGCTTGCAAGAGATTCTGGTGGTGGAAGAAAAGCGCCAGGTTATCGAATACCAGCTCAAAGAAGAGCTGTACAACTGGCGCGCGGACGTGCGCCCCACGGTGCTGGGCAAGTTCAACGAGGTGGAAACGCCCGACCATTACGGCGCCGGTGGCGAGTGGTCCATGCCCAACCCGAGTGCCAACACCTTGCTGCGCGCGAATGCGGATTTGTCGCCGGCCATCATCGCCCGCGCGATTGCCCAGCGCATCAAGAAGCTAGGGCTGGATGCCGACACCAGCGCCCGCATCGATGCCCAGATGGCGATTCTGGAAGCCAAAGAGCGTGCCATGCACGTCATTGACTTGGGTAACTCCGGTGCAGCGGCTGCGGTTCGCCAACCCTGGTTCTGCTCAGGCTGCCCGCACAACACCAGCACGAAAGTGCCGGAAGGTTCACGGGCGATGGCCGGTATCGGCTGCCACTTCATGACCATCTGGATGGACCGCAGCACCGATGGCTTTACCCAAATGGGCGGCGAGGGCGTGCCATGGGTCGGGCAGCAACCGTTCACCAACGACAAGCACATCTTCGCCAACCTGGGCGATGGCACCTACTTCCACAGCGGCTTGCTGGCCATCCGCCAGAGCATTGCGGCCGGCGTCAATATCACCTACAAAATCCTCTACAACGATGCGGTGGCCATGACCGGCGGCCAGCAGGTGGGTGAGCGGCCGGAAGGGCACTCTGTGGTGCAGATCGCGCAGAGCATGCGTGCGGAAGGCGCTATCAAAATCATAGTGGTGACAGACGAGCCTGAAAAATACGATGCAGTCGAGGGGCTGCCCGAGGGTATTGCCATTGAGCACCGCGATGAGCTGGACCGCATCCAGCGCGAGTTCCGCGACATCAAAGGCACCACCGTCATCATTTACGACCAGACTTGTGCCACCGAAAAGCGCCGCCGCCGCAAGCGCGGCACCATGGTGGACCCCGCCAAGCGCGTAGTCATCAACGAGTTGGTGTGCGAAGGCTGTGGCGACTGCGGCGTGCAAAGCAACTGCATGAGCGTGGAGCCGCTGGAAACCCCCTTCGGACGCAAGCGCCAGATCAACCAGAGCACCTGCAACAAAGACATCTCTTGCGTCAAAGGCTTTTGCCCCAGCTTTGTGACGGTGGAAGGCGGTAGCCTGAAGAAGCCGGTCAAGCTGCAAACCGATGTCAGCGGCTGGCCGGCGCTGCCTGATCCGCAGCTTCCCGACCTTGCAACGGTGCAGGGAGGTGTGTGGGGCACCATTGTGGCCGGCGTGGGCGGCACGGGGGTGATCACCATGGGACAACTGTTAGGCGTGGCGGCCCACCTGGAAGGCAAAGGCATCGTCACCCAGGATGCTGGCGGTTTGGCGCAGAAAGGCGGGGCTACTTGGAGCCATGTGCTGATCGGCGCGTCGCAAGATGCCATCCGCACCACGCGGGTCGGTACAGCATCTGCAGATTTGGTGCTGGGCTGTGATCCGGTCGTGGTGGCAGGCAAAGAAACGTTGATCCGCATGCGTCCCGGTCGCACCCATGTGGCGTTGAACGCCAACACGGTGCCTACCGCCGGCTTTGTGAAGAATGCCGACTGGACCAACCCGGGCGACCAGTGCGTGAGCGACATCACCCGCACCGTGGGCGAAAGCCATGTCGGGCTGTTTGATGCCGATGCGGTGGCCACCAAGGTCATGGGCGACAGCATCTACACCAACCCTATGATGTTGGGCTATGCGTGGCAAAAGGGCTGGATTCCTTTGGGGCTGGCGTCCTTGATGCGCGCCATCGAGCTGAATGCGGTGGCTGTGAGCAACAACAAGGCGGCTTTTGAGTGGGGCCGCCGGGCGGCGGCAGACTGGCCTGCCGTGCAGCGCGCGATCAACCCGGGTCAGGTAGTGGCCTTTCACCCTCGTACCAATGAATCGCTGGAGGCCATGTTGGAGCGCCGCATCGCCTTCCTCACCGGCTACCAGAATGCGGCCTATGCCCAAGGATATGCCGATCTGGTGGCACGGGTGCGCAGTGCGGAGTCCGCATTGGGCGTGGACAAGCTGGTGCTCACCGAGGCGGTTGCCCGCTATTTCTTCAAGCTCATGGCTTACAAGGATGAGTATGAAGTGGCCCGTTTGCATACGGATGCGGCTTTCCACGCCAAGGTGGGTGCCTTGTTTGAAGGCGATTTCAAGCTGAGCTACCACCTCGCGCCGCCATTGTGGGCGCGCAAAAATGCGCAGGGCGAGTCGCAAAAGGCCCGCTTCGGCAGCTGGATGGGGCTGGCATTCCGGCTCCTGGCGCCTTTGAAGGTGTTGCGCGGTACCGCCTTGGACGTCTTCGGCTATTCAGAAGAGCGCCGGGAGGAGCGGGCGTTGGTGGGGGACTATCGCCAGGCCATCGAGGGCCTGTTGCCTACGTTGACCGTGGCCAACCGGGATGCGGCTGCCGCGTTTGCTCGCGTGCCGGAGCACATCCGAGGCTATGGCCACGTTAAAGCCCGCCATCTGAAGGCGGCCCGCGTCCAGTGGGCAGAGCTGTTGGCCCGCTACCACGCAGCACCAGCCCTGCAACAAGCCCGGGCTGCTTAGGGCCTTGCCCGCTTGTCCCGGGCGGGCCTTTTCCCCCGCTTACAATGACCGGTTGTCTGGCCAGAGGCCTGCCTGCGCGCAGCTCTCTGGCCGCAAACGTTTTTGTTTTGTTCCCTTTTGTGGAGTTTGCCTGTGTTCATTTCTTCTGCTTTTGCCCAAACCGCTCCTGCTGCTGCCGGAGGCGACATGCAATCCTCCCTGATGAGCATGCTCCCCTTGGTGCTGATGTTTGTGGTGCTGTATTTCGTGATGATCCGCCCCCAGATGAAGAAGCAAAAAGAGCACCGCGCCATGATTGACGCTTTGGCCAAGGGCGATGAAGTGGTGACCGCCGGCGGCGTGCTGGGCAAGGTTTCCAAGTTGGGCGACAGCTATGTCGGCCTGGAAGTGGCCAGCGGCGTGGAAGTGCAAGTGCAACGCAGCGCCGTGGTGCAGGTGTTGCCCAAGGGCTCCATCAAGTAAGTATTCAACCCGAAGCAAAGCGCGATCATGAACCGTTATCCGGTGTGGAAGTACGCGATCATTCTGGTCGCGCTGGTGGTCAGTGGCTTGTATGCCCTGCCCAATCTGTTCGGTGAAGCACCGGCGGTGCAGGTGTCTGCGGCCAAGTCTGCCGTGAAGGTGGACTCTGCCGTTTTGGCCCGTGTTGAGCAAGCCTTGAAGGATGCGGGGTTGGCCGCCGATGCGGTGGCTTTGGAAGGCACGTCTATCAAGGCCCGCTTTGCGGATACCGATGCTCAGCTCAAGGCCAAAGACACTATTCAGAAGGCCATCAACCCGGATGCGGCCGACCCGGCCTATATCGTGGCCTTGAACTTGTTGTCCCGTTCCCCCGCGTGGCTGACCGCTTTGCATGCATCGCCCATGTACCTCGGCTTGGACTTGCGCGGCGGCGTGCATTTCATGCTGCAGGTGGACATGCAGGCAGCGTTGACCAAGCGTGCCGAATCTCTCGCAGGGGACATTCGCACGGTGTTGCGTGAGAAAAATGTGCGCCACAGCGGCATTGCCCGCAATGCACAAACCGTAGAAGTGCGTTTCCGGGACGCTGCCACGGCGGATGCTGCCAAGCGCATCATCCAGGACCAATTTGCGGACCTCGAAACCGTGTCTGTAGCCGATGGGGCCGATGTGAAGCTGGTTGCCAGCATCAAGCCGGTGTCGGCCAAGACCATTCAGGAGCAGGCGCTCAAACAGAACATCACCACGCTGCACAACCGGATCAATGAGCTGGGCGTGGCCGAGCCGGTGATTCAGCAGCAGGGTCTGGACCGTATCGTGGTGCAGCTGCCCGGTGTGCAGGACACGGCCAAGGCCAAAGACATTCTGGGCCGCACGGCTACGCTGGAAGTCCGATTGGTGGACGAAGGCACCGAAGCACGCTCCGCCGAAACCGGCAGCGGCCCCGTGCCTTTTGGCTCGGAGCGTTACCTGGACCGCGATGGCCGCCCTGTCATCGTGAAGAAACAGGTCATCCTGACCGGCGAAAACCTCACCGACGCACAACCCGGCTTTGATGGTCAAACCCAGGAGCCCACGGTCAACCTGTCCTTGGATGCAAAGGGCGCCCGCATCTTCCGTGATGTGACCCGCGAGAACATCAACAAGCGCATGGCCATCTTGCTGTTTGAAAAAGGCAAGGGCGAAGTCGTGACGGCTCCAGTGATTCGCTCTGAAATCAGCGGTGGCCGGGTGCAGATTTCCGGTCGCATGACCACGGTAGAGGCTGCGGATACCGCGTTGCTGTTGCGCGCCGGTTCTCTGGCGGCGCCCATGGAAATCATTGAAGAGCGCACCATCGGCCCCAGCCTGGGTGCAGAAAACATTGCCAAGGGCTTCCACAGCGTAGCGTGGGGTTTCACTGCGGTAGCCATCTTCATGTGTGTGTACTACATGCTGTTTGGTGTGATTTCCAGTATTGCGCTGGCTTTCAACCTGTTGTTGTTGGTGGCGGTGCTGTCTATGTTGCAGGCCACGCTGACACTGCCTGGCATGGCCGCGATGGCCTTGGTGCTGGGTATGGCGATTGACGCCAACGTGCTGATCAACGAACGTGTGCGCGAAGAGTTGCGCAACGGCGCCTCGCCGCAGGCCGCCATCCATGCGGGTTACGACCGTGCCTGGGCCACCATCATCGACTCGAACGTCACCACCCTGATCGCCGGCTTGGCCTTGTTGGCCTTTGGTTCCGGTCCGGTGCGCGGCTTTGCCGTAGTGCATTGTTTGGGTATTTTGACCAGTATGTTCTCGGGCGTGTTCTTCTCCCGTGGTTTGGTTAATTTGTGGTACGGTCGTCAAAAGAAGCTGAAAACGGTGTCTATCGGGACCGTCTGGCGTCCGGAGTCCGGCCAGCAGGTCACCACCCCGTAAAGGAATAAGGCATGGAATTCTTCAAAATCCGCCGCGATATTCCGTTCATGCGGAATGCGCTGGTATTCAATCTGGTGTCGTTTGTCACGTTTGTTGCCGCAGTTTTCTTTTTGTTCTCACGCGGACTGCACCTGTCGGTAGAGTTCACGGGCGGCACGTTGATGGAAGTCAGCTACTCTCAGCCGGCCAATCTGGACTCCATCCGCAGCACGGTGGCCAACCTGGGCATCAATGATGTGCAGGTGCAAAACTTCGGCACGGCACAAGATGTGCTGATTCGCATGCCGGTACAAAAGGGCAGCACATCCAGCCAGCAAAGCGACAAGGTGCTGACGGCCTTGCAGGCGGCCGACAGCACGGCAAGCTTGCGTCGTACCGAGTTTGTCGGTCCCCAGGTGGGCGATGAGCTGGCGCATGACGGCCTCAAGGCATTGGCCTTTGTGGTGGTCGGCATCATGATTTACTTGGCCATGCGTTTCGAGTGGAAGTTCGCGGTCGCGGCCATCATCGCCAACTTGCATGATGTGATCATCATTCTGGGTTTCTTCGCCTTCTTCCAGTGGGAGTTTTCCTTGCCGGTGCTCGCCGCTGTGTTGGCGGTGCTGGGGTATTCGGTGAACGAATCGGTGGTGATTTTTGACCGTATCCGGGAAAACTTCCGGCGTTATCGCAAGATGAACACCGAAGAAATCATCGACAACGCCATCACATCTACCATCAGCCGCACGATCATCACCCACGGTGCAACCCAGATGATGGTGCTGTCCATGTTGCTGTTCGGCGGCGCTACCCTGCATTACTTTGCCTTGGCCTTGACCATCGGCATTTTGTTCGGCATTTACTCCTCGGTGTTTGTGGCGGCTGCCATTGCCATGTGGCTGGGCATCCAGCGCGAAGACCTGATCAAAGGTGGCAGCAAGAAAGACACCGATTCGAGCGACCCCAACTCAGGCGCAGTGGTGTAAGTAGTAAAGGTGGCTTGACTCATGGCAATCGGTCCCGTGCTCTCTCCGCGATTGCAGTTGACACGTGCGCTGCGTGAGCGTTTTCTTGCAGAGGCCGGCAAGGCCTTGCTGGAGATCAGTGGCGCAGTCCAGGAGCGCTTGACCACCTTGGTGGATGAGTTGACCAATGCGCGGGATGCCCAGTTGCGCCGCGATATCTGGATGGCCTACAAGCAAAGCCGTCCCCTGTGGATAGACGGCACCACCAAGGCCTGGCGTGAATGCCTGGAGCCGCCCAAGCAGAAAAAATCCTCGGGTCTGGAGTCTGCCGGACTGGAGCTGGTCGGCACCGAGGTGGTGGAGAACAAAATCCTCGCCTCCCGCATGGTGCTGGCAGTCAATGAGAAAGTGCTGCCTCAGCTGGAGGATTTGCGCATTCGCATCAAGTACCTAGAAGGTACAGAGGATTTGGAGGGGCATGACATCTTCCGCCCCGAGGTGTTGGTGCTGTTGCTGGTCGAGCAATGGGCGACCTCCGGTATGCCCGGCGAATCTTGGCCGATGGTCACGGAAGTGGTGCAGCGGCTGTTGATCGAGCGGTTGACGGTGGCCTACAAAAACGCCAATGACTTGCTGATCAGCAAAGGCGTGATGCCGACGATTGAGTTGAAAGACCGCGTGAAGGCTCCGGTCAGGTCTTCTGCGCCTGCTCGCCCGCCGGTTGCCCCTGGCATGCCCAATCCTCCTGATCATGGCAATAGCGCATACGGGGATGTGGGTTACGCCGACCCTGGTTATGCCCCGCAAACCGGGTTTCAGCACGGTGGCGGGTATGGCGGGAGTACGGGTTTTGCGCCTGCAACGGGTCGCGGTGGTTTACCCCCTTCAGGCGGGGGGATGCCCCAGGCTGGGGGAGCTTATGGTGTTCCTTCCGGTGCGGGTGCTTTGGGAGGCGGCGCACCGGTTGCGCGCTCTGGCGGTGGCTTTTTCAGCGGGCGCTTGGGCTGGGGTTCGGGCCCGGCTGCGCCACAGAGCGTTGGTGATGCGGTGCCTGCCTCCGGACCTCAGGCTGTGACTACAGGGGGCTCCACGCCGTTTTGGCGGCAATCGTCCGGTTCTGCAAGCGGTCCTGGACAGGTTTATGGCGCATCTGAAGAAACGCGGATGCTGACCGCCACGACCCCGCTGGCCCGTGCGCGAAGCCGCGCCCAGGGGGTGATTGGGCAAATTCGCCGCCTGTTTGTGACCCACGGCGGTGGCGACTTTGTGGGTACAGAGCACCATGCCCCATCGCCCGCGTTGGCTGCAGCGATGGCTCCTCGTCCAGGCCAGGCGTCCTACGCAGCCGGCGGAACGCTGTACGAGGATTACAGCCCGGCCGGTGTCGCCCGGGTTGCGGGAGACCTGCGCGAGAAAACAGCCGAACTCAAAAAGAAGGCCGAAACCAAGGGCGAAAAAGCCACCATCGAAATCGTGGCCTTGATGTTTCAGGCCATTCTCGCGGAAGAGCGCATACCGCCAGGCATCCGGGTGTGGTTTGCCCGCCTGCAAATGCCGGTGCTGCGTGTGGCGCTGGAAGACCCGGACTTCTTCGGCACCGCTACCCACCCCGCGCGCATGCTGATTGACCGCATGGGCTCGTGCGTCATGGGTTTTGATGCGGTCGGTGTGCATGGCAGCGCCATGGAGGCCGAAATCAAGCGGATTGTGCAAGTGGTGGAGCAGTATCCGGAAACCGGCAAAAAGGTGTACCAGATCGTCTATGACGAGTTCCAGAAGTTTCTCGCCAAGTTCCTGACCGAAAAAGGCCCGGCGCAAAAGGTGGTGGGGGTCGCCCAGCAGGTCGAGCAAAAAGAAACGCTGACGATCCAGTACACCATCGAAATGCGCAACATGCTCAAAGACATGCCGGTGCGCGATGAAATCCGGGATTTCCTGTTCAAGGTATGGGCCGAAGTGTTGGCCGTAGCAGCAGTGCGCAAGGGCCCACAACACGCAGATACGCTGGTACTCAAGAAGTCCGCCACAGATCTTGTCTGGGCCGCCAGTGCCAAGCCGAACCGGGCAGACCGGGCCCGGGTGATTCAAGACCTGCCGAATTTGTTGCTGCGCTTGCGCTCAGGCATGACGCTGTTGGCGATGGCACCCTCCGAGCAGGAAGCCCATGTCAAGCGGATCAGCGATACCCTGGCGGACGCTTTCATGTCCAAGACCCAGGCGATTCCGCAGGACAAAATTGATGCCATGGCCCAGCGCCTGGGCAACTTGGAAGACTTTGTCTCAGAAGACGGCATGGGCGACTTGCCGCTGGATGCCGAGAGCATTGAGATGATGCTGGGTATAGACGCGTCGGCCATCGAAGTGGTCGCCAACGGGGGCTCCAAGCCGACTGCGGCCATGATGGCGTGGGCGCAAGAGCTGCAACTGGGCACTTGGTACACCCTGGACCACAACCATCAAATTACCCAAGTGCAGTTTGCCTGGCGCAGCGATCGCAAACACCTGAATCTGTTTGCCTCTACATCCGGCAAGAGCTTTTTGATCCAGGGCGGGCGGTTGGCAGCCTATTTGCAGGCCGGCTTGCTTCTGCCGCAGGAAGAAGAAGCGTTGACGGTGCGCGCCACGCGGGATGCACTGGCCAAGCTGGAAGCCAACCCGGAGCGACTGCTCAGCTAAACCCGGTGGGTGCAGCCCTCAGTGGGCGATACGGTGTCCTGCATCGTCACACAGTTCGTCCAGCACCAGTGCGTTGGGCTCCTGGCCGAACGACCAGAACACCATCAGGATGATGATTTTCAAGTCCTCCAGCGCTACCGGCGCACGTGGAGTGGCCATGGCGCGGTCCATGACGACCTCGCGGATGTGAGCGGGGAGCACCCCCGCGGCGTCCATAAAACTCAGGTAGCCCAGGCATTGGGCGCCGAGGTGGTTTTGTTCGGGCACGGAATACACCCGTATGCTGCCGGGCGCGGGCAAATGCAACCATGTGCTGTGCACCACCGTCGGTAAATCCGTAGCCATGGGCCGGGCAAAGCGGGCCGCGCTGGAGAGGCCGTTCAGCCAGTCCATGGCCTCGGTGACTTCATCGGCTTCAAAGCCCACCGCTTGCAGTTTGCGCTGCAGATGTGCCGGCTCGGGGCAGGCATCTTCGGCGTAGTAGTTTTCGTAAACAAAGGCGAGGACTTCAAACATGGAAGCCAATATATCGCAGAAAAAACCGCCGCCGTCTGCGGGTCTGAACTGCCCCTCTTTTCTGGGTTTTGGCTGGCGTTTGGAGTTTCAGCAGCGTCCCAGGCGCTGAAACTTGCCGCCGGGTAGCCGTGCTAGCCAGCCGGCGAGTTCCAAGCCCATCAGCAAGGCCTGCAAGGTGGCGGTGTCCATCCCGCTGCGTGCCTGAATGGCATCCAGACCGCAGGGGTCGAAGCCCATGCTGTCCAGTAAGCCCCTCTCCAGACTGGAAAGCGAGGATTCAGCGGGCGATGGATGTGGCTCGCCATGGCCGGACGCATCAGCAGCCGGATGCGCAACCGCGCTGAGGTCCAGCTCTTCCAGAATGTCTTCTGCAGACTCCACCAGCTTGGCGCCTTGCTTGATGAGTGCGTGGCAGCCCCGGGCCTGCGTGGCGTGGATGGAGCCTGGAATCGCGAAGACATCTTTGCCTTGCTCGACCGCCAATCGCGCGGTAATGAGGGAGCCTGATTTCAAAGCAGCTTCCACCACCAATGTGCCTTTGCATAACCCGGAAATGATGCGGTTACGTTTGGGGAAATTGGCAGACAACGGTGGGGTGCCCAGCGGATATTCACTGAGCAGCAAGCCCTGGTCGCAAATCTGGTGCGCCAAGTCGCGATGGCTCTTGGGGTAGACCCGGTCCAAGCCGGTACCCACCACGGCAATCGTGGCAAGGCCGGACGATGCATAACCCGCCAAGGCGCCTTCGTGGGCCGCGCCATCAATACCCAGTGCCAGCCCGGATACGACGGTCAACCCTGCTTGCCCAAGCGCCTCGGCAAATTGCCGCGCGTTTTGCACGCCCTGGGGCGTGGGGTTGCGGCTGCCGACGATGGCAATACCGGTGCTGGCACAGCGCGCAAAGTGGTCTGCCAAGCCCTCTACCCGACCCAAGGCGTAGAGCATCAAGGGCGGGTCTTCGGTGTCCAGCAGGGCTGCGGGATAGTCTGCATCGCCCAGGGTGAGGATGCGTCGACGGCTGGGGTCGTCTTGGAGCCACTGGAGGGTGCTTTCCAGCAGATGCTTCAGCCCTTCAGGGACGCGCAAAAGTGCCTGGGTTTGCCGGGCGGTGACGCACCGGGAGAGTTCGGCTTCGGTCGCTTGAAAAATGGCTTCGGGCAAGCCAAAGTGCTGCAGCAGGGTGCGTGCGGTGACGTCACCCACGCCATCGGTCAGCCCCAGGCGGAGCCAACCTTGTAATTCCGACGCTTCCAAGGCGTTGCCTAGGGTTTAGCGGGGCGACACCAACCGGTCCCCAATGCGCACGCCATCCGTAATTTCAAGAATCAGGGCGTACGACAGGCGTTCGTAGGTGCTGAAGACCATCAACAAGCCGTTGCGCTCATCCGGCAGTTTCATCAGCGGACGGGTGGCATCCGATTTGTCCACAATGCGGGCACCGTCCTTCTGGATCGCCAGCACATGGCCGCGCTCGATGCCATCGCGCAAGCCGAGGTTGATGGCCACCACTTGGTTTTGGGAGGCATTGACGATGGACGTGCTGCCGTACACCGAGACAATGCGCCCGGCCACTTTGCCTTCCGGTGCGTGGGGGGTGTAGCTGGCGAACTGCTTGGGCGGCTCGGGCAGCAGGCGGTCGCCGACGCGCATTTCTTCTTTGGCCGAAATAATGTCGATGGTGGCGGGCACCACGGCGCTGACGGTGGTGCCCTCAGAGCCGATCACATCCGCAGTGGTCTCGCTGCGTGCCAGAGATGCTTTGCCAACGTACTGCGCCTCATAGCCCAGTACCTCTCCGGTGCCGGGATCTTTGAGCGGTGTGGCGTTGCGGAACACGCGGAATAGCTGTTCCTTGCCTTGGTTGTCCAGCAAGGGGGATTCGGTTCCGCGGGCATACGCGCGGTCACCCCGGGCAAGCAGCACGCGCTCTTCCTGGGTCGCCACGATGCGGGCGGCAGCGCTGAGTCCGGCGGCATCCACAATCATCGGCTCGGCCAAAAAGGCTTCGATCACGCTGGTGCGCAAGGCCGGCAGGGCGAAATCAGGCAGGGTCTCAAAGCGGGTGCGCGGGCTGACGCGCACGGTGTTGACGGGGGCCGGCTCATCCGTGGCGCTACCCAGCACCTTCAGGGTGGCCAGCCCGTTGGAGCGCTCCAGCACGAGGATTTGCCCCGGGTAGATGCGGTGCGGGTTTTTGATGTCGTCCAGGTTCATGCCCCACAGCTCGGGCCAGCGCCATGGGCTTTTGAGGAAGAGGGTCGAAATGCCCCACAAGGTGTCACCACTCTTGACGGTGTAGCGCTCCGGTGCGTTGGCTGCCAGCTCACTCAAAGGAACACCCTTTTGGGCGACTGCCTTGGCGGTTTCGCGTTGCCCCGCAGTGATCGGAAAATTCTGTGCCCAGGTGGCGGAAGTGGCCAGCGTGCCCGCCAGTGCAGCCAAAGCCGCAATGGCTAGGCGGGATTTCGCCATTAGGTGTTTCGTCATAGGGTGCAAATCAGAGTGTGAACTTGATAATTTACGCGCGATTTTGCGCTCAAGCCCTTGATTCAGCAACGATTTTGGCCGCCCTGTAATGCAAGCAAGCGTAAAAGTGGCGAAAATACCCACATCTCCAAGGCAGCATTCATGGCTCTACTTCCCATTCTTTGTTATCCCGATCCCCGCCTGCACACCGTGGCCAAGCCCGTCAGCAGTGTGGACGACCGCATCCGCCAACTGACCGCCGACATGTTCGAAACCATGTATGACGCCAAAGGCATCGGACTGGCCGCCAGCCAGATCGATGTCCATGAGCGCGTCATCGTGATCGATGTGTCCGAAGACCGCGATCAGCCCCTGGTCCTGATCAACCCCGAGCTGGTGTGGACCAGCCCGACCACCCACCTCAACGAAGAGGGCTGCTTGTCGGTGCCCGGTATCTACGACGGGGTGACCCGGTTCGACGCGGTGCATTGCAAGGCGCTGGACGCCAACGGGCAGAGCCGCGTGATTGAGGCAGACGGCTTGCTGGCCGTGTGCATCCAGCACGAGATGGACCACTTGATGGGCAAGGTGTTTGTGGAATACCTGTCGCCCCTCAAGCGCAACCGTATCAAAACCAAGCTGATCAAGGCCAAGCGCGAGGAAGCACGCTAAGTGCCGGCCGCGCAGCGCCCCTTGCGTGTCATTTTTGCCGGCACGCCGGAGTTCGCCCGGCTGGCCTTGGCAGAGCTGCATGCCGCCGGCCACACCATTGCTTTGGTAATGAGCCAGCCGGACCGCCCGGCCGGCCGGGGCATGAAACTGCAGGCCTCTGCGGTGAAGCAGTTTGCGCTGGAACACGGCATTCCCGTGGCGCAGCCTCGCAGCTTGCGCCTGGATGGCAAGTACCCGGAGGATGCAGCCGCCGCGCGCCGGGCGATGGCGGACGCGCAGGCCGATGTGATGGTGGTGGCCGCGTATGGCCTCATCTTGCCGCAATGGGTGCTGGACGACATGGCAGCCCCCCATGCGGATGGCCGCGCGCGCTACGGTTGCCTGAATATCCACGGCTCCTTGCTGCCGCGCTGGCGCGGTGCCGCGCCGATTCACCGTGCCATTGAAGTGGGAGATACGGATACCGGCGTCACCATCATGCAGATGGATGTGGGCCTGGACACCGGCGACATGCTGCTCAAAGAAGCGCTGCCGATCGCTGGGGACGACACCACCGCCACCCTGCACGACAAAGTGGCCGCTTTGGGTGCCCGCATGATCGTGTACACGCTGGATCTCGCCACGCAAGGCGCCTTGACGCCCGTGCCGCAGCCGGCAGAGGGCGTGACGTACGCGCACAAGATTGAGAAAGAAGAAGCCCCGATCCGCTGGACGGACGACGCGGTTGGCATCGTGCGCCGCATCCGGGCGTTCAACCCCTTTCCGGGGGCAACGGCTGTGCTGCAGGGCGAAACCATCAAGGTCTGGGGCGCCCGGGTCGGGAGTGGCGATGCTACCGGCGTTTCTGGGCAAATAGTGGCGGTAGCGCCCGATGGTATTGCGGTAGCTGCTATGAATTCCGTAGTGCTTCTCACCGAGCTGCAACGCCCCGGTGGCAAGCGCATGCCGGTGTCCGACTTCGTGCGTGGCATGCCGCTGGAGGTGGGCATGCAATTCGACGTGCTGCCCTCGCCAGCGTCTGCGGCCTGATGTTTTTCCTGCCCGCCAACCGCCGCCATCCGGAATACCGGCGTGGCTTTGCCGAGATGGCGGGTGTGGCGCCCGGCATCGCGGCCTGGGGCTTGATGACGGGCGTGGCCATGGTCAAGTCTGGCCTCAGCACCGTGGAAGCGTTGCTGATGGCCACCACCGTGTTCGCCGGCAGTTCCCAGCTCGCGGCCATGCCGCTCATCCAGGCGGGTGCGCCGATGTGGGTGATTCTGGCCACCGGGTTTTGCGTGAACCTACGTTTTGTGGTCTTCAGCGCGCATTTGCGCCCCTACCTCATGCACCTGCCGCGGTGGCAGCGCCTTATTACCGGCTACTTGTCGGCTGATTTGACCTATGTGCTGTTCACCAAGCGCTACCCCCAGCCGGGCGTGGATGCGGCGCAGAAGCAGGCGCAAATGGCTTATCTCGCGGGCAATGGCGGCATCAACTGGGCCAGCTGGGTCGGTAGCAGTGTGGTCGGCGTGGTGCTGGCGAATTTTGTGCCGACGGCGTGGGGGCTGGGTTTTGCGGGCATTCTGGCGTTGGTGGGCATGTTGGCCTCGCTGGCCAATACCCGCATGCGCTGGGTGTCGGCGGGCGTGGCCGGGTCCGCGGCGGTGGCGGCATTTGCCCTGCCGCTCAAGCTCAATATCCTGGTGGCGATTGCCGCAGCCGTGGCGGTGTGTCTGCTCCTGGAGGCGAACCGCTCTGCTGGCGCCGATACCGGGGAGGCTGCGCCATGAGTTGGTTGCTGGGCGAGACCGATAGCTGGACGCTGCTCACCATTTTGGGCCTGGCTTGTGTGACGGTAGTGGCCCGCTCGTTTTTCTTTATTCTGGACAAAGAGTGGACGCTGCCCACTTGGGCGCAGCGTGGCTTGCAGTACGCACCGATTGCGGCCCTGTCGGCCGTGATCGTGCCGGAAATTGTGATGCTGCAGGGCCAGATGATCCACACGCTGAAAGATGCGCGCCTCTATGCCGTGGCTGGCGGGCTGGCGTATTTTTTCTGGCGGCGCGGGCAAGGGCAGGCGGTATTGGGCACCATTCTGTCGGGCATGGTGGTGTACCTGCCGCTGCACATCGGCCTCGGTTGGTGAAGGCATGGCCCCCACGCTCCACCGCTGCGCGGGTCGCTGCCCCCCAAGGGGTGCGGTTTCAGCTTGGGGCGGCCCTGCGCTGAAACAGCTCCCCCGCGCCAGTGGTGTGGGCGGTACGTTGCCGTTACGAGGCGCTGGCGTGGTGGGCACTTCTACAATGCGGGCTGTTGCCGCGCCGCGCGGGCTGTGCGCCTTAATTCATTTCCACTCTTCCGAGGTTTTTCCCCATGCAAGTGATCCGTTTCTCCGATCTGGTGGCCCAAGGCCAAGTCGCTGGCAAGCGCGTGTTTATCCGTGCTGACTTGAACGTCCCGCAAGATGACGCCGGTGTTATTACCGAAGACACCCGCATCCGCGCCAGCATTCCTTGTATCGAGATGGCCCTGAAAGCCGGTGCCGCTGTCATGGTCACCAGCCACCTGGGTCGTCCCACCGAAGGCGAGTTCAAGCCCGAAGACTCTTTGGCTCCCGTGGCGAAACGTATGGGCGAGCTGATGGGCCGCGAGATCGCCGTGCTGGCGAACTGGACCGACGGCGTGACCGTGGCCCCCGGCCAATTGGTGATGCTGGAAAACTGCCGCGTCAACAAGGGCGAGAAAAAGAACAACGAAGACTTGGCCAAGAAAATGGCCGCGCTGTGCGACATTTTTGTGCACGACGCTTTTGGCACCGCCCACCGCGCGGAAGCTTCGACTTACGGCATCGCCCAGTTCGCACCGGTTGCTTGCGCGGGCCCTTTGTTGGCGGCTGAAATGGACGCCATCTCCAAAGCCCTGCTGGCGCCCAAGCGCCCCTTGGTGGCTATCGTGGCCGGCTCCAAAGTGTCGACCAAGCTCACCATCCTCAAGAGCCTGGCGGCCAATGTGGACCAGCTCATCGTGGGCGGTGGCATTGCCAATACCTTCATGCTGGCCGCCGGTTTGAAAATCGGCAAGAGCCTGGCTGAGCCTGATTTGCTGGCGGAAGCCACGGCCGTCATCGAAGCCATGAAAGCGCGGGGCGCGGCCGTGCCCATCCCGACCGATGTGGTGACCGCCAAAACCTTTGCCGCCGATGCGCCTGCCACCATCAAGGCTGCGACGGATGTGGCCGACGACGACCTGATTCTGGACATCGGCCCCCAAACGGCCCAGACCTTGGCCGACCAGCTCAAGAAGGCCGGCACCATCGTGTGGAACGGCCCCGTCGGCGTGTTTGAGTTTGCCGCGTTTGAGAACGGCACCAAGGTGATTGCCCAGGCGATTGCCGAGAGCGATGCCTTCAGCATTGCCGGTGGTGGCGACACCCTGGCCGCGATTGCCAAGTACGGCATCGAGAAGCAGGTGGGCTACATCTCCACCGGTGGCGGCGCCTTCTTGGAGGTGCTGGAAGGCAAGACCCTGCCGGCCTTTGAGATTCTGGGCAAGCGCGCAGCCGTTTAATTTGCTCCTGAAATAGGATCTGCTCGCGCAGAATTGGCGAGCGCTAGAGGCACTTTTGATGCATCATCAAAAGTGCTTTTTTGTTGGTAACTAGGTATTTACCCGCACGCGGGTATCTTGTGCCTGGCATGTAACCAAGATACATGCTTGCGTGTGAAAATAGGTAACTACCTCTAGGAGACAGATTCATGCCGCGCCGCGCCACCAAAATTGTTGCCACCCTCGGCCCCGCTTCCAGCGATGCCGCCATCCTTGAGCAAATGATCCGTGCAGGGGTCAATGTGGTGCGGCTGAATTTCAGCCACGGCAAGGCGCAAGACCATATCGACCGTGCCCGTTTGGTGCGTGAAGCCGCCCAGCGTGCCGGCCGCGAAGTGGCCATCATGGCCGACTTGCAAGGCCCCAAGATCCGCGTCGGCAAGTTCGCCGAAGGCAAGGTCTTTTTGGAGCAAGGTCAGAAGTTCATCCTGGACGCCGCCCGCACCGAGCTGGGTGACATCGATGCCGTGGGCCTGGACTACAAGTCCCTGCCCAGCGAAGTCAAAGCCGGCGATGTGCTGTTGCTCAATGACGGTTTGATCGTGATCACCGTGGACGCCGTGGTTGGCGACCAAGTGCACACCACCGTGAAGCTGGGCGGTGAGTTGTCCAACAACAAGGGCATCAACAAGCAGGGTGGTGGCCTGACCGCTCCCGCCCTGACCGGCAAGGACATGGAAGACATCCGCACTGCGATGAGCTTCCAGGCCGATTACGTGGCCGTGAGCTTCCCCAAAAACGCCACGGACATGGAAATGGCACGCCAGCTGTGCAACGTGGCTGCAGCCGAATACAACCACAAGCCCGGCCTGATCGCCAAGATCGAGCGCGCGGAGGCCATCCCCAAGCTGGAAGAAATTTTGCTGGCTTCTGACGGCATCATGGTCGCCCGGGGCGACTTGGCGGTGGAAGTCGGCAACGCCGCCGTGCCCGCCCTGCAAAAGCGCATGATCAAGCTGGCCCGTGAGCACGACAAAGTAGTCATCACCGCCACCCAGATGATGGAGTCCATGATCACCAACCCGGTGCCCACCCGCGCCGAAGTGAGCGACGTGGCCAACGCGGTGTTGGACGGCACCGACGCGGTGATGCTGTCGGCCGAAACCGCTGCCGGCAAGTACCCGCTGGAAACCGTGATTGAAATGGCCAAGATTTGCCTCGCCGCCGAAGGCAGCGAGATGGTCAAGCTGGATGCCGACTTCACCGGCAAAACCTTCACCCGCATTGACCAGTCCATCGCCATGGGTGCACTGTTTACGGCCCACCACTTGGGTGCCAAAGCGATTGTGGCCATGACCGACAGCGGCAGCACCGCGCTGTGGATGAGCCGCCATTTGATCCATGTGCCGATTTATGCCTTGACTCCCAAGGTCAGCACCCAGCGCAAGATGACGCTGTACCGCAACGTGCGCCCCCTGCTGATGAGCACCAGCGCAGACCGCGACACCGCTTTGATGGACGCCGAAAAGCACCTCAAGACCCGCAGCATTGTGCAAAAGGGCGACATTTACGCCATTACCTGTGGCGAGCCCATGGGCGCTCCGGGCGGCACCAATATGCTCAAGATTTGCGCAGTGAGCTAAGCCGGTTTTATCGGGCAGATACACAAGGGAGCTGAGGCTCCCTTTTTCATGGGCCCGTTCGGGCGATAGGACGTGGCAATCTCCGGCGGTTAGAATCCGGCAACGGTACAAGTTACCAAGCGGTTACATCAACCGCTGTTGCAGGTTATTAACTTCCTGGGGATAGAAAAATGGCACTCGTTTCCATGCGCGAGCTTCTGGACCACGCTGCGACGCACAACTATGCGATTCCGGCGTTCAACGTCAACAACCTGGAGCAAGTCCAGGCCATCATGGAGGCCGCGAAGGAGACCGGCGCCCCCGTGATCATGCAGGCCAGCGCCGGCGCCCGCAAATACGCGGGTGAGCACTTCCTCAAGCACCTGATCCAGGCGGCGGTGGAAAGCTACCCCTCCATCCCCGTGGTGATGCACCAGGACCATGGTCAGAGCCCCGCGGTGTGCCAAGGCGCCATTGACCTCGGGTTCAGCTCCGTGATGATGGACGGCTCTCTGGAAGCCGATGGCAAGACGATTGCGAGTTACGAGTACAACGTGGACGTTACTCGCAAGGTGGTGGACCTCGCGCACAAACTGGGCGTCACCGTGGAAGGTGAACTCGGCTGCTTGGGCTCGCTGGAAACCATGCAAGGCGACAAGGAAGACGGCCACGGCACCGACGCCATCATGACCCGCGAGCAGTTGCTGACCGACCCCGAGCAGGCCGCTGACTTTGTGAAGCGCACCCAGCTCGACGCCTTGGCTATTGCCATTGGTACCAGCCACGGCGCCTACAAGTTCACCCGCAAGCCTACGGGCGACATTCTGGCAATCGACCGCATCAAGGAAATCCACGCCCGCATTCCCAATACCCATTTGGTTATGCACGGCTCCAGCGCGGTGCCGCAAGAGCTGCTGGCTGCGATCAACCAGTACGGCGGCAAGATGGCCCAAACCTGGGGTGTGCCGGTGGAAGAGGTGCAGCGCGCCATTCCTTTCGGCGTGCGCAAGGTCAACATCGACACCGACATCCGCATGGCCATGACCGCTGCGGTGCGCAAGTTCATGTTCGAGAACCCGGAAAAATTCGATGCCCGCGAGTGGCTCAGGCCCGCCCGCGAAGCCGCCAAGCAGCTTTGCAAGCAGCGCTACATCGAGTTCGGTTGCGAAGGCCGTGCGGCCAGCATCAAGGGCCACAGCCTGCAGGTGGTGGCAGCGCAATACGCGCGCGGTGAGCTGGCCCAGGTGGTGCAGGAGTCCGCAGTCGCTGCCTGAGACGCTGCGGTGCCGCACGCCGGCCCGAACTTGCGATAATCCAAGGCTTCGCCTTCCATTCCGGGGGCGAAGCCTTTTTACTTATGTGGACGCCATGACTTCAGCTTTGCACACCTCCGCCTTGTCTCTTCCCTTGCTTGCCCGCGGCAAGGTGCGTGATAACTACGCAGTGGGCGACGACCGCATCCTGATGGTGGCCAGCGACAGGCTCAGTGCGTTTGACGTGATCATGGGCGAGCCCATTCCCGGCAAGGGCGCGTTGCTGACGCAGATGGCGTTGTTCTGGTTTGAGAAGCTGGGCAAGAACGGCGCCGACGTCTGCCCCAACCACCTGACCGGAGATGCTCCTGAAAGCGTAGTGACTCCCGCAGAGGTGGCGCAGGTTGCAGGCCGTTCCATGCTGGTCAAGCGCTTGAAGCCCCTGCCTGTGGAGGCGGTGGTGCGCGGCTACCTGGCTGGTAGTGGCTGGAAGGAATACCAAGAGAACAGCGCGGTATGCGGCGTGAAGTTGCCTGCTGGCCTGCAAAACGCCAGCAAGTTGCCCGAGCCCATTTACACGCCGGCGGCCAAGGCCGCGGTCGGCGACCACGACGAAAACATCACCTTCGAGAAAACCGTGGAAATGATCGGTCTGGACCTCGCGACCCAGATCCGTGACATCAGCATCCGCATCTACAAGGTGGCGGCCGAGTTTGCGCTGACCAAGGGCATCATCATTGCAGACACCAAGTTCGAGTTTGGCCTGGACAAGGACGGCACTCTGACCCTGATGGATGAGGTGCTCACCCCTGACTCGAGCCGCTACTGGCCGGTGGAAAGTTACCAAGTGGGAACCAACCCGCCCAGCTACGACAAGCAGTTCGTGCGCGACTGGCTGGAGCAGGCATTAGTGGACGGCAAGCCTTGGGACAAAACTCCACCCGCACCCCGCGTGCCGCGCGAGGTGATCGAGAAGACGGCCGACAAGTACCGCGAAGCCCTGCAGCGCTTGACGACCTGATCGTCCTCAAGCCGCTACGACGGATACGCCCCTTTGGCTGATGTTCAAGGTGACATCGTCCTGGGGGGACCAGTGGCCTTGGGCATCTGAGGCCACGACGAAGATGGGCCCCAAAACGGTATCTATCGTCAATTCCTGAAAACTCCCCAGATAGGCCGCTTTGCTCACCGTGCCTTGCAGGCCTGTGCTGTGTCCGGGATTGACGGACCATGCTTCGGGGCGAATCGCCACTTTCACCGGGCCTGCGTTCAAGCGGCGCGGTGTTGAGAGCGTCAAGGGGCCCAATTCCACCGAGCCATTCTCCAGGCATTGGCCATTGAGCAATACCGCTTCGCCCATGAAGCCAGCCACAAACTCCGTTTGCGGGTTTTCGTACAGTTCGCGCGGACTGCCTGCCTGAGCAATCTGCCCTGCGTTCATCACAATGATCTGGTCGCTGACGGCCAAGGCTTCGCTTTGGTCATGCGTCACATAAGCCACCGTCAGTTTCAGCCGCTGTTGCAGTGCCCTGATTTCTTCGCGCATGGACCGGCGTAAGCGTGCGTCCAGGTTGGACAGCGGCTCATCAAACAAGAGGACAGAGGGCTCCAGCACCAGCGCACGGGCCAATGCCACGCGTTGCTGTTGCCCCCCAGACAACTCTGCGGGGTAGCGGCTCTCGTACCCCCCCAAGCCTACGATAGCCATGGCTGAGCGGGCCCGCTCGCCCACCTCCTGTTTGGGGACGCCGCTCACGTTCAGCCCGTAGGACACGTTCTCCAGCACCGACATATGGGGGAACAAGGCATAGCTCTGAAAGACCATGCTCACGTTGCGCTCCGCCGGTCCGAGGTGGGTGACATCGCGGCCGTCAATGAAAATTTGACCGCTGGAGGGCGACTCCAGCCCGGCGATCATGCGCAGGGTGGTGGTCTTGCCACAGCCGGACGGACCGAGGATGGTGGTCAGCGTTCCTTTGGGAACATGAAAGTCAATCGCGTTGACCACCAGAGGGCTGTGGGCGCCGCCGTAGCGCTTGGAGACCTGACGGAAAGAAATGCCTGTGTTGTTCATGGAAGTCGTCATCCGTAAGTATTTCAATGGGCCGTCGCAGCATGGCGGCGGCCAAGTTTGCGTTCACCCACCAGGGCCTGTACCAAGAGGGTGCTGCAGGACATGAGCAGGATCAGCACCGTGCAATACGCCAGTGCCACGCCGTAGTCACCATTGCCGACGCGGCCGATGATGTAGGTAGTGGACAGTTCGTACTGCGCAGTAACCAGAAAGATCACGGCAGACACGGTGGTGATGGAGCGCACAAACGAATACACCAGTGCTGCTACCAGCGCCGATTTGATGAGGGGCAATACCACCAGGCGTAACGTGGTGAGGGTGTTGGCGCGTAGCATCAGGGACGCTTCGTCCAGGGAGCGATCCAATTGCTTGAAGGCGGCAGTCCCGGCACGCACCCCGACCGGCAGGTTGCGGAACACAAAGCACAAGACAATGATCAGCCCGGTACCGGTTAACTCCACCGGCGGTACGTTGAATGCCAGGATGTAGCTGACACCCAGCACCGTGCCCGGAACTGCAAAGGTCAAGAGTGCAGAGAATTCGAAGCTGGCCTTGCCCCGGAACTCTGCACGCGCCAGCAACCAGGCAATCAGCAGGCCGAGGCCCGCGCACAAAGGGGCCGCCATGGCTGCCAGCGACACGGTGGTGAACAGCGAGTTCCAGGCAGTACCTGCCCAGACCACACCGTACTCTCCCCATTGCACGTCAAAGGCCGTGCGGAAGTGATTCAGCGTGAGCGTGTAGTCACGCCCCCATGTCTGGACGAAACCACCGGCGAAGGCAAAGAGGTACACAACCAGCGTGAACACCAGCCAGGGCCCCGCCACACCCAGACATAGCTTGCGGATACCCGCGGGGAGGGGCATGGGCAGACCGGCATCGCCCTTGCCGGCAACCGTGGTGAAACTGCCTTTGCCAAGGACCCTGCGCTGGATGAAGAAGACAGCCAGCGCAAACACCGTCAGGATCAGCGACAAAGCCGCAGCCATTCCGGGGTCCAGGGACGCTCCCACGATGGCAAAAAAGATTTCTGTCGACAGCACGGCGAACTGCCCGCCGACCACGATCGGGTTCCCGAAGTCCGCCATACTCTCGATAAAGCCCACCAGAAATGCATTGGCCAAGCCCGGCTTGAGCAATGGCAGGGTGACGGTCCAAAAAGTCTGCATGCGGCTGGCACGCAGGGTCTGGGAGGCTTCCTCCATCGAAGGGCTCACGCCTTGCACCACACCGCGCATGATCATGAAGGCAATAGGGGTGAAGGCGAACAACTGCGCCAGCCAGACACCAAAGAAGCCATAAAACCAGCGCGTGGGCTCAATGCCAAAAGCCCACTCCAGATATTGATTGAAGAGCCCGGCACGCCCAAATAACAAAATCAGCCCCAAGCCCACCACAAACGGCGGCGTGATGATAGGCAACATGGCCAAAATGTTGAGCGGCTTGGCGAGTGCTTTTGCTTCCCGCTCCGCCCAGAGTGCGATCAAGGTGCCCAGGAACGTGGTCCCCGTGGCGGTGAGCAGTGCGAGACCCAGGGTGTTCCACGCCACACCGCAGCGGCCTTGGCCACTGATACATCCGAGTCCCCAGATGCGGGCAGTGCCGATCCGGTCCCACAGGGCGCTGATGGAGAATAGTCCCTCGTCATTGAGCACGCTGCCCATCAAGGACTTGAGAACCGGGTAGACCACAAACAGCGCCAGCAAGGCGGTGCAACACAACACGGCACCGGCTACGAAGGCGTCACCCTTGAATCCTCCAAGTCGGGCTACGCCGATGGAGAGCAGTGCCAGCAGGCTCACTATCAACACCATGGCGCCCCACCCCATGCCCGGCTGCGTGTAGTCCGTGGCGCCTGCCAATGCAGTGAGCCAATCCCAAGCCCACCCCACCATACCGATGGCAAATCCGCTGATCACCAGCCCGGCCAGCCCAAGGCCTGCCCCACTGCACAACAACAGACCCTGGCGGCGCGGTGTGTGGGCGAATACGGCGGAGGCTGCCAGTAGCAGTCCCCCGAGGCCTATCCCTAGCCAGGGGTGGGCATGGCTCGTCATGTGAGTCCAGCCGTTGGCACTGGCGGCGGAGCCCCAGAGGCCGGGCAGGGCCTCCCACAGGCTCCCCCGTTGAAGAAAATACCAGGGCAGCAGCACAAAGGCCGCAGCGCCCAGAGTGGCCCAAAGGGCAATGACGCGGCGTGTTCGCCACGGGTGAAAAGTGTTCATGTCATCCAGCGTGAGGCAGGGCCCTGCTTGCTGCAGAGCGCAGCGGCGGGCGGGTTAGCAGGGAATGCGGGATTAGCGGGATTGGCCGTTCACATCGCGTTCCCAACGCTGGATCAGACGCTTGCGCTCTGCGGACTGGCCATACTTCGCATAGTCGTAGTCGATCATCTTGATCTTGCGGAAGTCCGGTACGCGCGGGTCCACCTTGGTTTCGCGGTTGGAGGGCAGCTGGAATTGCAGCGTGGCAGCGCCCAGCGCCTGCGCGCCGGGCGTTAAAGCCCAGTCATAAAACTTCTTGGCTGCTTCCAGGTTGCGCGCACCGCGCACGATGGACATGGAGCCAATCTCTGCACCTGTGCCATCGGACGGTGTGATGGTCTCCAGGGGGAAGCCCTGGGCTTTTTCGCCGGGGCCGTCGTGCACAAAGCTGATGGAAATAGCGGCTTCGCCCCTTGCCACGGCCTTGATGGGGCCTACGCCGGAGCGCTGGTAGGTGGCAATGTTTTTGTGCAGCTTGGCCAGGTAGTCATAGGCCTTGTCTTCTCCCATCAGCTGCACCAGCGTGGCAATCATGGTGTAGGCCGTACCGCTGGAGGACGGGTTGGCGGATTGGATTTCGCCTTTGTATTCAGGCTTGATCAGATCCGCCCACGTCTTCGGGATGGGCAGCTTCTTCTTGGCGATCAGCTCGGTGTTGTATCCAAAGCCCAAAGGTCCGGAATAAATGCCCACCGTCTTGTAGCCGGACTGTGCGGCCTGCTTTTGCGCCCAGTCGTACAACTTCGGCAGCAGGGGCGACTTGTACTCCTGAGTCAGGTTTTGTTCGGCAGCCACCAGGTGCGGATCGCCCGTGCCTCCGAAAAAGATGTCTGTCTTGGGGTTGGCTTTTTCGGCCATGAGCTGGGCGACGGCTTCGCCCGAGCCCTTGAGGGTCATATTGACCTTGACGCCTTGGCTTTTCTCGAAGGTGACGGCAATCATGCTGCACCACGGCGCTTGGCCCGAGCAGATGATGTTGACCTCGCTGCCGGATTGGGCATACACACTGGCTTGCGAGAGCGCGATACACGCAGCAGCGATCAGGTGGGTTTTTTTCATGGAAGTCTCCTTTAGTGTTGGACCAGGGGTTCGGATGCGTTGGAAAAAACGGAGGGCAACAGCACGCTGACCCCCTGTGCTGACAAAAACAAGCTGACCGGGGCGCCGCAGGCATAGGCCGCCCCTTGTGACGGAATGAGCACCAATATCTCGCCCAAGGTGGTGTACACCCACACCTCTGTAGAGGAGCCCAAAAAGGCGCTCCGCAAGACTTTGCCCGGCAATCCGGCCGAACTGGCCGGTGCGATGCGCCAGGCGTGCGGGCGCACGACGATGCGCACCGCGCCACGGCGCAGTCCGGGGTCAGGACCGATCTGCAAGGGGCCTAGATGCACCAGACCTTGGGCGTCCACCTCTGCGTCGAAAGTGGCAGCGTCCCCCATGAAGGCGGCAACGAACTCTGACAGGGGGTGCTCATAAAGATCCCGCGGGGAACCGATTTGCACAATCCGGCCCTCTTGCATGACGACGACGCGGTCGCTGACCGACATGGCTTCTGCATGGTCATGGGTGACGTACAGCACCGTCAGTTCCAGCCTCTGTTGCAGGGCGCGGATGTCTTCACGGATATGGCGTCGCAAGTTGCTGTCGAGGTTGGAGAGGGGCTCATCCAGCAACAGGATGCGGGGCTGCAATGCGAGTGCACGGGCCAAAGCTGTGCGCTGTTG
Source organism: Rhodoferax bucti (assembly GCF_005876985.1). Lineage (GTDB taxonomy): Bacteria > Pseudomonadota > Gammaproteobacteria > Burkholderiales > Burkholderiaceae_C > Allorhodoferax > Allorhodoferax bucti. The sequence goes on along the minus strand of NZ_VAHD01000001.1, from coordinate 543,789 downwards.
CTGGCCACCGGATAACTCGTGCGGCATACGATCTTCCAAGCCTTGCAGGCCGACCAGTGCTAGGGCCTGGGCACTGCGCTCGCGCTGGCTTGCCGCCGACAAGCCTTGCATGCGCAAGCCATAGCAGACGTTGTCTTCCACGCTCTGGTAGGGAAACAGGGCGTAGCTCTGAAACACCAGGCTGAGGTCCCGTTGTTCAGCGCTCTTGGACGTGACGTCTTCCCCGTGAAAAATCAGCTGCCCTTCGTCGGGTGTTTCCAGTCCGGCTACCAGGCGTAGCAGCGTGGTTTTGCCGCAACCGGAGGGGCCCAGAAGCGTCGTCAACCGACGATCTGGAATATGCACGTCCACGCCGTGCAGCGCCCGATAGCCATTGGCGTAGGTCTTGGTTACCCCGCGGATTTCCAGACCGGGCCTCATGCTGGCATCCTCAAGGTGGCTTCCGACAAGGCTGCATGCGGCATCGAGCGGGCTGGTACTGCGGAGTCTTGTGCCATGGCATGCGCAGGCCGGGGCCAGCGGACGACGGCATCGACGCCCACCACTGCGCCTTGTTGGATACGGTTGTAAAGGTCCAGCGTCGCGTGCATGGACACAGCAATTTGTTTGCAGATCGACAGGCCCAGGCCCACTCCGGTGCCTCCGCTGGCCGATTCGAAGGGTTGGAACAGGCGCTCCCGGACTGCTTCGTCCAACCCTCCTGCGTTGTCCCAGACTAAAAGCTCCAGTTCGTCTGGCAGGTGGCGGATGACCACGCCCAGACTGGCTCCGGTAGCGGACTGGCGGATCGCATTGGCCAACAGGTTGCGTAGCATTTCACCGACCAGCCAGCTATCGCTCATGAGCCGTACGGGTTCGGCGTCCAAGGACACTTCCAGCTGCTTGCGGGCGATCAAGGGTGCAAATTCCACCAGAATGTCGCTGGCAAGGTGGTGCATATCCACCAAGCTCCACTGCGCCTGCCGGACCTTTTGCTCCACTTTGGCCTGCGACAGCAATTGATTCGCCAGATGGCTCGCGCGATCCAGCGTGCGCAGCATTTTGGGCAGGGTGTCCGAGGCCGGTAGTTCGCCGGACGTGACACCTTGCACTTGGGTTTTCAGCACTGCCAACGGTGTGCGCAACTGGTGCGAGGCTTCCGCAATGAAGCGTTGCTGTTGCTCCAGGGCATCCCGTTGTTGTTGCCATTGCACATTCAGGGCGTGCACGATGGGTTCCAACTCTACGGCCGGTGTATGGCCCAAGGGCGTTGTTTCCTGGGGTTGACGGCTAGCTACGGTGGTCGTTAGTTCTTGTAGTGGCCGCAGACAATGCCCCGCCAGCCACCACAGGGCTGGTGCGCTAGCCAGTGCCATGCAGACAGCAAGCCACGGTGTCGTGGATCCGATGGCGCCGATCGCTCCCCCCAGTCCGGTGCAGATCACGAACATCAGTAACAACTGCTTCCGCATGGACAGCGCGGCTTTGCCGTTGGTCTGGGTCATGCCGGATCCTTGCTGTCGTGACCCAGTTCGTCCACCAGCAGGTAGCCGATACCGCGCATCGTTAACAAGGCGGCGCCACTGCCTGCCAAGCGCTTGCGCAAACGGTGCGCTAGCAGGTCAATGGCATCGCTTTGATGGCTGGCATCGTCGCCAAAGATGGCCTGGTACAGGTCGTCTTTGGACACCGGGCGGCCCGGCTTGGTGATCAAGGCGCGCAGCATCGCGCTTTCGCGAGGGGCAATGTCCAAAGGGCGTCCTGATCGCAGGAATAACCCCTGGTTCATGTCGAGCTGCAAGTGCCCGCAACGGAAGTCTTCGATGCCCTGGCTGCGGCGCATCAGGGCACGCAGGCGAGCCACCAGTTCTTCCGTGTCGAAAGGCTTGGTCAGGTAGTCATCGGCGCCGAGGGTCAGGCCGGTGACCCGCTCGCCGATGGAGGTGCGGGCCGTGACTACCAGCACCGGCAAGCGCAACCCGAGGTCCCGCATGCGTTGCAACACGTCCAGACCATCCAACCCTGGCAAGCTCAGGTCCAAGATGACCGCGTCGAAGCTGCGTTTGCGCATCCATGCCAGCGCCTCGTGCCCATCGGCACAGCACACCGGCTTGAACCCGCGCGACGCGAGTACACGCCCCAAGGCGTCCACCAGATCCAGATCGTCTTCCACCAACAACACATCCATACCGGTATCGTGCTGTCAGGGGGCTGGCCCCGCAATGGGGTTAGCGCGCAGGTTGAATGAAAGAAACTTGAAATGTGGCAGGCGTTACCTGCGTGTCCATTGGCCCGGAAACGAAAAAACCGCCATCTGGCGGTTTCTTGAGGGGTAAGCGCGGTATCAGTTCAGCGCCATGCTCAGCTTGCGGCGGTAACTGGCCACCAGCTGCGCTTGCGGGTCTTGCTCGGCCACCACCTTGCCCAGTACTTCGATGCCACCGGCTGTTTTGCCGGCAGCTGCCGAGTCCGCTTTGGGCTTGGGCGGGGTGAGCAATTCGAGAATCGCGACAAAGGTTTTGCGCGGCACTTCGCTGTTCCACGCCTTGTCGCGCATGATGATTTCCAGCAGCTCATCCATGGCGCCGGTCCAGTCTCCGCCCACCATCAGCACACGGGCCTTGGCAAGACGGGTGTCGAAGTCCCGCTTGTTGGTGGCAATCACTTCGTCAAACTGGGCGGGTGTCCACAGGCCTTTGTCGTCGGTCAGGACGAACTTGATGGCATCCAGAAACTGCGCCAGTGCCTCGAAGCGCTGCTGCTTGGGGATGTAGGCCAGCGTCGGGGCCAAAGCGGCCTCGGCGTCTTCGATCATGTCGTTCTCAATCAGCAGCTTGACGTAGTCGTAGCGGGCGTCATCGTTGCCGGGGTTCAGCGTCAGCGCTTCGTGCAGCTTTTGCAGGGCGGCGCGTGGGTCACCTGCTTGAGCCAAGGATTGGGCGTCTTCCACATCGGCTTCTGCCTCCAGCACTTCTTCGGAGGGCACGTGCTTGTCCAGAAACTCCTTGAGCTTGCTTTCGGGCACCGCGCCCATGAAGCCATCGGCCGGCTTGCCATTGATCATCAGCACGCAGGTAGGAATGCTGCGGATACCGAAGGCCTGCGCGAGCTGCTGCTCCTGGTCGGAGTCGATTTTCACCAGCTTGAAGCGGCCGCCGTAGTCGGCTTCCACCTTTTCCAGCAGTGGTCCCAGCGTCTTGCAAGGCCCGCACCAAGGCGCCCAGAAATCGACCAGAACGGGCACCTGATGGGAGGCGGCGATGACTTCGGTTTCGAAGTTTTCTAGGGTGACGTCGATCATGGGCAAGTAGCTCGGGGTGAAAAAGTAAAATTCAACAATGAAATCAATTCAAATCGGCGTCGTCATGGGTTCCAACTCGGATTGGGACACCATGCAACACGCAGTCCAGATTCTCCAACAGTTTGGTATCGGCTTCGAGGCGCGCGTCATTTCCGCCCACCGCATGCCTGATGACATGTTCCGCTACGCTGAGGCCGCCGCAGGCCGGGGCCTCAAAGCCATCATCGCCGGTGCCGGCGGCGCGGCCCACCTGCCGGGCATGCTGGCGGCCAAAACCACGGTGCCCGTGCTGGGTGTGCCGGTGCAGAGCAAGGCACTCTCAGGCGTGGACTCGCTGCACAGCATCGTGCAAATGCCCAAGGGTATTCCGGTCGCTACCTTTGCCATTGGCAACGCGGGTGCGGCGAATGCGGCCCTGTTTGCCGTGGCGCTCTTGGCCAATGAAAACCCCGACCTGCGCATGGAGCTGGACGCCTACCGCGTCGACCAGACCCAGACCGCCCGCAACATGACCCTGCCGGTGACCGGCAGCGACGCGTAATGGTGGCACAGGCAGTGGGTGGTTCCGGGATGAAGCTGGGCGGACCCAAGGAAATGACCCTGGGCGGTTCACAGGAAATGACGCTGGGCGTCATGGGCGGCGGCCAGCTCGGCCGCATGTTTGCCCACGCCGCGCAGCAGATGGGTTTTTTCACTGCGGTGCTGGACCCGGACGACAACAGCCCGGCCGGCCGCATCAGCCACCACCATGTGCAAACGGCTTACACCGATGCAGAGGGACTGGCCCGACTGGCCGCCGTGTCTGCCGCCATCACCACCGAGTTTGAGAATGTGCCGGCTGAGGCGTTGAACCAGCTGGCCCAAAGCCGGCCCGTGGCGCCCAGCGGAGCAGCCGTGGCGATTGCGCAGGACCGTGCAGCCGAAAAAGCCCACTTTGTGCAATGCGGCGTGCCTTGCGCGCCGTACGCGGTGATTGAAACCGCCGAGCAACTGGCTGCCATCGATGCCAACCTGCTTCCAGGCATTCTCAAGACCGCCCGCATGGGCTACGACGGCAAAGGCCAGGTCCGCGTGAAGACGCCCGCCGAGTTGGCCGCCGCGTGGGCCGACCTGAAGCAGGTGCCTTGCGTGCTGGAGAAGATGCTGCCCCTGCAGTGGGAGTGCAGCGTCATCGTGGCGCGCGGTGCCGATGGCGCTTGTGTGAACCTGCCGGTGCAGCGCAACTTACACCGGGACGGCATTCTGGCAGTCACCGAGGTGTATGAAGAAAATGTGCCTCCAGCGCTCGCCGAACGTGCAGTGGCTGCTGCGAAATCGATAGCGCAGGGCGTGAACTACGTCGGTGTACTGTGCGTGGAATTCTTCGTGCTGGACGAATCCCACCCCGCCGCCGCAGGCTTAGGTGGCTTGGTGGTCAACGAGATGGCCCCACGCCCCCACAACAGCGGCCACTACAGCATGGACGCCTGCGATGTGTCGCAGTTCCATCTGCAGGTGCGCACGCTGGCGGGCTTGCCCTTGGTGCAACCGCGTCAGCACAGCCCGTCCATCATGCTCAATCTGTTGGGCGACATTTGGCCCCAAGATGGTCGTAACGGCGGTGTGCCTGACTGGTCGGCCGTGCTGGCTTTGCCCGGCACCCATTTGCACTTGTACGGCAAGCTGGACGCCAAAAAGGGCCGCAAGATGGGCCACCTCAACGTCACCGGCGCCAGCATCGAGCAGGTGCGAGCCACCGCGCTGGAAGCGGCGCGCATCCTCGGCATTGCCGCATTCTGAATGCCTGTTAGCGAGTCGCCCCGCGCATGATTGTTTCTGCCTACCAATTCGCTGACGGGGTGGAGCTTGCTCCTGATTCCATAGCTTCTGCCGCAGACGCGGTGCGCGCTGGCGGCCTGATTGGCTTGCCTACTGAGACGGTGTATGGCTTGGGTGCGGATGCGTCTGACCCGGTGGCCGTGGGCCAAATCTTCACTGCCAAGGGCCGACCCTCGGACCACCCCTTGATCGTCCACGTGGCTGCGTTTGACGGCGGCATGGGCGGGGTGGCGCATTACTGCGCCCGGGTGCCTGCGTTTGCGCAGCAGCTCATGTCGGCCTTTTGGCCCGGTCCGCTCACCCTGATCCTGCCGCGCAAAGACGGCGTGGGCGAAGCCGCAGCCGGGGGGCAGAACAGCATTGGCCTGCGTTGCCCGGCCCACCCGGTGGCCCAAGCGGTGTTAGCAACCCTGCGTAAGCCTTCGGACGGCGGGCGCGAAGTCTGGGGCATTGCCGCGCCCAGCGCCAACAAATTCGGCCGTGTGAGCCCCACCACAGCCGCCCATGTGCACAGCGAATTCGGGGACGACTTGCTGATCCTCGATGGCGGCCCCTGCGAAGTGGGCATTGAGTCCACCATCATCGACTGCACTCGGGGTGCGCCGGTGCTCTTGCGCCCGGGCTCCATCACCGCCCAGCAGGTGGAAGACGCTTGCGGATGCAAATTGCTATCAAAAGAAGAGCTAGATGCGCAGCGTCAACAAGCGCCACGGGCCTCTGGGACCCTGGAGTCGCACTACGCGCCCAGCGCCACCGTGCGCCTGATGGATGCCAAAGCCTTGCAATCCGCCCTGGACTTGCTAAGCGGCACCACCCCGCCGGACAAGCGGCCCACCATCGCGCTGTACCACCGCAGCCCGCTGCATGTGCGCTCGCCGCTGGTGGCTGCGCACCGCATGCCGACGCATGCCCAGCCGGCGGCCCACGAGCTGTTTTCCAAGCTGCGGGAGATGGATGCGCAGGGCGTCACGCTAATTTGGGTCGAAACCCCGCCTGACACCCCCGAGTGGGATGGCGTGCGTGACCGTCTGACCCGCGCTGCAGCCTGAAACGGGCCACTGTCGGCACTCTTGCCGACCATCAGCCGGTTTTCTTACTGATCCCGCCCCGCCCAGTCCACCAGCGCATCCAGCGCAGGCCGGGTTTCGTTGGCATTGGCGTGGTTGATGAAGGCCACCAGCACATAGCGCTTGCCGCTGACCGCGTGTACATAGCCCGCCAAGGCCACCACGCCGGTGAGGGTGCCGGTTTTGAGGTGGGCGGTGCCGCTGGTGCGGGTTTTGATGCGCTTGAGGGTGCCGTCCACCCCGGTAATCGGCAAGGACGACATCAACTCCGGCATGAAGGGCGCTGCATAGGTGGCCTGCAGCAAGCGGCCCATGGCCTGCGCGGTGATGCGCTCCTGACGCGAAAGGCCGGAGCCGTTGTCCATGACGGGTGCGTCGTCCGTGCCGATGCGGTCCTTCCACCAGCGCTGCACCAGCGCGCGGCTGGCGGCAAAGCTGCCCGCGGGCAGGTTGGCGTCGGCCACTACATCGGCTGGCAGGCCTTGGGCGTTGCCTGCGACCCGGCCCAGGGTCAGAAACACCTGCTGCGCCATCACGTTGTTGCTGAACTTGTTGATGTCGCGGATCACCTCGGCCAGCGTGGCCGAGTTCACCACCAGCGCGGGCTTGCCGGCTAACAGGGGGGCGGGCACGCTGCCATTGCGCACGGTGCCCAGCACCTTGCCACCCATGCTCTCCCACAGGCCTTGTGCGGCACGCCCCGGATAGGACTTGGGGTCCGCGTAGGCGATGGGCCATACCTTCTCGCCACAGCTCGCGGGGTAGCTGCCGCCGAAGCGGAAGCGCAACGGGTCGGCAAAGTCGCCTTTGAGGGCGCCTCGGTAGTCGCCGCAGTCGGTCGCTGTGCTGTTGAGTGGCACAGTGGTGGGCAGGCTCACGCCAGCTAGGGGCGGGTCGTACTGCACCTGGGCCACTTTGGCGCCGAGGTCCGGGGTGAATGTCATCACTACTGACTTGAAGTTGATCAGCAGGGCGTCCGGCGCCACGTTGTAGGGGCGCAGGGGCTCACCATCGAATTTGGCAGGGTCGGGCTCCGGCAAGTCGAGGGCGCTGCGGTCCAGCACGATGTCGCCGGCAATGGTTTTGATGCCCATGCCCTGCACCCGGCGCAGCAGCAGCCATAGGCGCTCCATTACCAGTTTGGGGTCGCCCAAGCCTTTGACGTAGAGGTTGCCGTTGAGTACGCCGTTTTGCACGGTGCCGTCCACGTACACCGGGGTGGCCCAGGTGTAGGCCGGGCCCAGCAGGTCGAGGGCGGCAATGGTGGTCACCAGTTTCATGGTCGACGCGGGGTTCATGGGGCTGGCACTGCGGTGGGCCAGCCGGGGCGTGGCGCCCCCTTGGGCATCCACCACCAGAAACGACACCGCGTCGCGCGGCACCTTGGCGCGGGCCAGCGCGGCGTCCACCTCGGGGGGCAGGGTTTGGGCGCTGGCGGAGGTGCTCAAAAGCACGGCCCACAGGGCGAATGCAGCCCCGAGGGCGCGACGGGAATCAGGGGAAAGGAAGCGACGAAGATGCATGCAGGCATTATCCGGCCCGCCCCAGCGGGGATAATTCGTGCATGAACCTGTTGGCCCTGGATACCGGAACCGAATTTCTCTCGATCGCGCTGCGCACCGACGGCGCAGAGGGCACGCGCGTGGTGGAGCACCATAGCGCCGGGGGTGCCAAGGCCTCGACGGAATTGATCGCCGCCATCCTCCAGATGCTGGCCGACGCCGGTGTGCGCTTGGACCAGCTGGACGCCATCTGCTTTGGCAGCGGCCCGGGCTCGTTTACCGGTTTGCGCACCGCCTGCTCGGTGGTGCAAGGGCTGGCCTTCGGAGCGGGTGTGCCGGTGCTGGCGGTGGATTCGCTGCTCGCGGTAGCGGAAGACGCCCGTTTCCGCGTGGCGCCCGATGCGCCGGCGCTGCAAGTTATGGCTTTGCTGGATGCGCGTATGGACGAGATGTATGTGGCCCACTATGGCTACACGCAAGGCCAGTGGCAGACCCTACAGCCCAGTGCTTTGCTAAAGCCGCAAGACTTGACGACCCAGAGCGCGGACGTCGGTGTGCCGCACTTGCTAGCTGGCAATGTGTTCACCGTGTACGCGGACCGGCTGCCGGCGCAAGCTCTGCAATCCGCGCAGGTGGTGCAGGCCTTGCCTATGGCGGCTGCCATGCTGCGCTTGGCCCCCGCCATGCTCGCCGCAGGGCTGGCGGTGGATGCTGCCTTGGCCATGCCCCGCTATATCCGCGACAAGGTGGCCAAAACTACTGCAGAGCGGGAGGCTGAAAAAGCAGCCGTTTCCGCAGCAGCCGCGCCATGAGCCCGTACTCCGCAGTGCCCCCCGCTGACGTTACCCATGAGGCCGCGTTTGAACCTTTGCTCGCGGATGACCTGGACAGGGTGCTCCAGGTTGAGCAGCTGGCTTATTCGCACCCTTGGAGCCGCGCCAATTTTGTGGATGCCTTGCACAGCGGCTACCAGGCCCAGATGCTGACGGCCAACGGCCAGTTGCTGGGCTACTTTGTGGCCATGAAAGGCGTGGACGAAGTGCATTTGCTCAACATCACGGTGGCCCCTGAATTTCAGTGCCAAGGCTGGGCCCGGGTGCTGCTGGATGCACTGGCCATCTGGTCGCGCGGGCAGGGCGCGCAGTGGTTGTGGCTGGAAGTGCGCGTCAGTAACGACCGGGCTCTGCGCGTTTATGAAGCCCATGGCTACCGCCGTGTCGGGCAACGCAAAGGCTACTACCCCGCCCATAACGGCCAACGCGAAGACGCGGTGGTCATGAGCCTGTCTTTGGAGCGCTGAACACCATGGCCTTGCAACTCGACGAGCGCCAACGCGCCATGCTGCTGGAGATGGGGGTGCGCGTGTGGCTGCCCGGCACCGCATTTGCTACGGTGGCAGACGATGCGCCGGCGGACCTGGCTCCCACCGTGCCTCCACGCGTAGCGGCTGCCGCGCCCGTGCGCCCTGCGCCTGAGGCCGCGCCGCGACCTGCCGCTCCTGTTGTGCCGCCCGCCAGCCGTCCTGCTCCTCTGCAGGCGGCTCCGGTCGCGGCAGTCGTACCCGTTCACCCTTCGGCTTTGGCGGCTCTGGATTGGAATGGCCTGGCGGATACCGCCGCGGCCTGCGAGTCCTGCGGCCTGTGCGCCGGCCGCAAACACGCCACCTTGCAACCCGCACAGCAGGCGCAAGCGGATTGGATGGTGGTGGGCGACCCGCCTGAGGAAGACGAAGACAGCGCAGCCCAGGCCTTTGTGGAAGCGCCGGGCCAGCTGTTGGATAACATGCTCAAGGCCGTGGGCGCCAGCCGCACCGGCAGTGGTGCGCAAGGTGCTTACGCCACCAATGTGGTGAAGTGCCGCCCGCCCCACGGCCGCAACCCCCAGCCGGCCGACCTGGCCCAATGTGCGGCCTACCTGCAGCGCGAAATCGAGCTGGTGCAGCCGAAGGTGATTTTTGCCGTGGGGCGCTTTGCCATCCAGACCGTGTTGTCAGAGCATGGCGCCCTCGCGACCCAGCCGCTGGGCAAGTTGCGCGGCACGGTGTACCGCTACCGGGGCATTCCGGTGGTGGTGAGTTACCACCCCAAGCTGCTGCTGCGCAACAGCGCTGACAAAGCCAAGGCCTGGGCCGATTTGTGCCTGGCCATGGACACCTTGACCTCTTCTTAAAGCCGCTTTCTTAGAATAGCCCCATGACCTTTCTTGACCAGTTGCGCACCGCCGAGCGCCAAAACGGCTCCTTGTTGTGCGTGGGCCTGGACCCGGAGCCTGCCAAGTTTCCGGACCATATCCGGGGCGATGCCAGCAAGATTTACGACTTCTGCGCCGCCATCGTCGATGCCACGGCTGATTTGGTGAATTCTTTCAAACCCCAGATCGCCTACTTCGCCGCCCATGGCGCTGAGGCCCAGCTCGAAAAGCTGATGGAGCACATGCGCCGTACCGCGCCGCAGGTGCCGGTGATTCTGGATGCCAAGCGGGGCGACATCGGCAGCACTGCCGAGCAATACGCCAAGGAGGCCTTCGAGCGCTACGGTGCCGATGCGGTCACGCTTTCGCCTTTCATGGGCTTTGATTCGGTTCAGCCGTACCTCAAGTACCACGGCAAGGGGGCATTTCTGCTCTGCCGCACCTCCAACCCCGGTGGGGACGACTTTCAGCCGCAGCACTTGCGTGACGTACCCGGCCAGCCGCGCCTGTATGAACACATTGCCGCCTTGGCCCAAGGGCCCTGGAACCTCAACGGCCAGTTGGGATTGGTGGTGGGGGCCACTTACCCAGCGGAAATTGAGCGGGTGCGCGCCTTGGCGTCGACCGTGCCTCTGCTGATCCCCGGCGTGGGCGCGCAGGGCGGTGATGCGGTGGCCACGGTGAAGGCCGGGTGGCGGGCAGATGCGGGTGCCACTACGGCCCCCATCATCGTGAACTCGTCCCGCGCCATTTTGTACGCCTCGTCGGCTGCTGATTTTGCGGAGGCAGCCCGCCGTGAAGCTACGCGCACCCGCGATGTGCTACGGGCGGCCCAGGCAGCCTGATTGCTCCTGAATTGATAGCTGCTGCCGCTTGCCCTCTGTGCGCAAGCGGCTCAAAAGGCTTGTCATCCGCGCGGTGCTGAATTTGAGTGCCGTCTTTCAGACGCTGGGCTTCTCAATCCCCAACTCCGCCAACTCCGCATCCGTAAACACCCGGGAGCGGGTGTGGAACGCTTTGCCTTCGGGGCCTTCGAGCGAGAAGGTGCCGCCGTGGCCTTCGATCACGTCGATGATGAGTTGGGTGTGCTTCCAGTATTCGTATTGCGATTTGCCGATGTAAAACGGGCTGCCGCCCACGTCGCCCAGGTACACATCGCCGGCGCCCATGGTGATTTCGCCAGGCAGGTAGCAGTTGGCGGCGCTGTTGTCGCAGCAGCCACCGCTTTGGTGGAACATCAAATCGGGGCCGTGCTTGGTTTTGAGGAAGGCCACCAGCTCCAGGGCGGCGGGGGTGGCTACTACTTTGTCGACCATGGTTTTGTCTCCTGTGTTGTTGGTGTTCGCTGCGTGAGAGTGGGTGTAGGCGGCCGCCTCATACTGGAGTACCAGAAATCGGCGTCCGCCTACACCCACTCTCACGCCGGATATCTGGCGCACCACCGTGTACGCCCAAAAGCACAAAGCCAAACGGCTACCCCAAGGGTGACCACCGATTTCTGGTACTCCAGTATGAGGTGGGCGCCCTTGGGGTAGCCGCTTGGCAACCCCTCCGGCGAGAAGGGGTTTTAGATAGGGCTTTAGAAGAAGCCCAGCTTGTTCTCAGAGTAAGAAACCAACAAGTTCTTGGTCTGCTGGTAGTGGTCCAGCATCATCTTGTGGGTTTCGCGGCCGATGCCGGATTCCTTGTAGCCACCGAAGGCGGCGTGTGCAGGGTAGGCGTGGTAGCAGTTGGTCCACACACGGCCGGCCTTGATGGCGCGGCCCATGCGGTAGGCCACATTGCCGTTGCGGCTCCACACCCCGGCGCCCAGACCATAGAGCGTGTCATTGGCAATGGCCAAAGCTTCGGCTTCGTCCTTGAAGGTGGTCACGGCCAGCACGGGGCCAAAAATTTCTTCCTGGAAGATGCGCATCTTGTTGTGGCCCTTGAACAAGGTGGGCTGCACGTAGTAGCCGCCTTCCAGGTCGCCGCCCAAATGGGCTTGGCCGCCGCCTGCCAGCAGCTCTGCGCCTTCTTGCTTGCCCAAGTCCAAGTAGCTCAGGATCTTGGTCAGCTGCTCTTTGGAGGCCTGCGCGCCCATCATGCTGTCGGTGTCCAGCGGGTTCATGTGCTTGATGGCGGCTACGCGCTTCAAGACACGTTCCATGAACTTGTCGTAAATGCTTTCCTGGATCAGCGCACGGCTTGGGCAGGTGCAGACTTCGCCTTGGTTGAAGGCAAACAGCACCAAGCCCTCGATGGCTTTGTCCAGGAAGGCGTCGTCCTTGTCCATCACGTCCGCAAAGAACACGTTGGGGCTCTTGCCGCCCAGTTCCAGCGTGGCTGGAATCAGGTTGTTAGCAGCAGCTTGTGCAATCACGCGGCCGGTGGTGGTGGAGCCGGTGAAGGCGATCTTGGCAATGCGCTTGGAAGTCGCCAAAGGCATGCCGGCTTCGCGGCCGTAACCGTTCACGATGTTGAGCACGCCGGGTGGCAGCAGGTCGGCGATCAGCTCCGCCAGAATCAGGATGGAGATGGGAGTGGACTCTGCGGGCTTGAGCACCACGCAGTTACCGGCGCCCAAAGCAGGTGCCAGCTTCCAGGCTGCCATCAGGATGGGGAAGTTCCAGGGAATGATCTGGCCGACCACGCCCAGGGGTTCCTGGATGTGATACGCCACGGTGTTCTCGTCGATGTTGGACAGCGCGCCTTCTTGCGCACGCACGCAGCCTGCAAAGTAGCGGAAGTGGTCCACGGTGAGCGGGATGTCGGCGTTCAGGGTTTCGCGGATGGCTTTGCCGTTGTCCACGGTTTCGGCGTAGGCCAGCAATTCCAGGTTTTGCTCGATGCGGTCAGCAATCTTGAGCAGGATGTTGGCGCGGGTGGCCGCATCGGTCTTGCCCCAAGCGTCGCTTGCGGCGTGGGCGGCATCCAGTGCCAGTTCCACATCTTCAGCGCCGGAGCGGGCTGCCTTGGTGTACACCTTGCCGCTGACAGGGGTGATCACGTCAAAGTACTGGCCCTTGACCGGGGCAACCCACTTGCCGCCGATGAAGTTGTCGTACTGGGCTTTGTAAGTGATCTTGGCGCCAGCTGCGCCGGGTGCTGCATAAATAGCCATGGTTGTCGTCCTCTTGTGATTGGTTTGGTTTCCCGCGGAATCACTCCGGCAGGTGGCACCACCCACTCAAGAGCCGTGCCACCCGGGGTGCCCATGGCAGAGCGTTGATTTCATTGCATTTTTTCCAAACGACCCGGCCTTGAAAAGTGTCCGCCCTGCCAAGCTGTCTACCTTTGCCACAGTGACAAGTGTCACAAAATGGAACACTCGGACAGTTTTGCGGGTCTGTGCCATTGCCCCCTGTGCAGCCAACCCCCATACTGGCGCAAAGCGGGGCGGCATGACCCCGCGCAGGAGACAACGTGCGACCCAACTCCCCCTTACTGGCCTTGCGACAGGCCCGCCAACAGCTATTGGAAACCGGCCAATGCCCCAGCGGCATCGTGGACGAGCGCCTGGCCCGTTCCTGGCACCGTAGCGTGGCGGCGGGGCTCGCACCCACGGCCCGCGTGGCGCCCGACCATGCCAGCCAGCACCATCTGCGCCATGTGCTGGCCAGCAACCATGCGCTTCTGGCCCATTCGCGCCCGGTGATGGAATACGTGTTTGACCAAGTGCGCCAGAGCCAGAGCGTGGTGGTGCTGGCCGACCCCAGCGGCATGCTGATGCACACGCTGGGCGATCCCTACTTTGTGGACAAGGCGGAGCGGGTGGCGCTCACCAGTGGCGCCTCCTGGCACGAGGCGCACCGGGGCACCAACGCTATCGGCACCGCGCTGGCCGAGCGCAGTGCGGTGGAAATCCATGGCTCCGAGCACTTTCTGGAGCGCAACGGCTTTCTCACCTGCGCGGCCTCGCCCATCCTCTCGGCCACCGGCGAGCTGAGCGGCATTCTGGATATCTCGGGCGACCACCGCAACGGCCATGCCCACACGCTGGGGCTGGTGAGCACCGCCGCCCGCATGATCGAGAACCGCCTCATGGTGGCCACCTGCAAGCGCAACATCCGCCTGCATATGCATCTGCAGCCCGAGGGCATCGGCAGCGTGGCCGAAGGCATCATTGCCCTGTCGGATGACGGTTGGGTCGTGGGCGCCAACCGCGTGGGCCTGGCCCTGCTGCGCCTGAACACCGGCGACATCGGCGCCACCCTGCTGGAGCGGGTGCTGGATGTGCGGCTGGACGACCTACTCTCCCGCCACAAGCGCCGCCCCCTGCAGCCCCAGCAACTGCGCCTGCACAACGGTGCCATCTTGTTTGCCCAGGTGCAGGTGGACGCGGCAGTGCTGCCCGCCATCCCCCAGTCCCAGACTGCCCACAGCGGCGTTTGGCACGCGGTACCACAGGCGACGTTGGCCACCGCCCGCAGCGGCGACGCGCTGACCGCGCTGGACACTGGCGATGCCCGCTGGCGCAGTGCCGCGGACAAAGCCCGCCGCGTGGTGGCCAAGCCGATCCCGGTGCTGATCCAGGGCGAATCCGGCGTGGGCAAAGAGATGTTTGCGCGCGCCCTGCACGACAGCGGCCCGCGCAAAGACGGCCCGTTTGTGGCCATCAACTGCGGCGCCATTCCCGAGAGCCTGATCGAGTCCGAGCTGTTCGGCTACGTGGCTGGCGCCTTTACTGGTGCCCGCAAAGAAGGCAGCCCCGGCCGCTTGCGCGAGGCCCACGGCGGCACCTTGTTTCTAGACGAAATCGGCGACATGCCCTTGGCCATGCAAACTCGGCTGCTGCGGGTGCTGCAAGAGCGCACCGTCACCCCCGTGGGCGCGGGCAAGGCCGTGCCGGTGGACTTTGCCCTGGTGTGCGCCACCCACTGCAAGCTGGCCGAAGCGGCCGAGAAAGGCAGCTTCCGCCACGACTTGTACTACCGCATCAACGGCCTTACCGTCACCCTGCCGGCCCTGCGCGAGCGCAGCGACATGGTGGCCCTGACCGAGCGCCTGCTGGCCGACCTGAGCCCGGACTTGGCGGTGCAAGTCGCCCCCGAGCTGATGAGCCGCCTGACTGCCTACCCCTGGCCCGGCAACCTGCGCCAGTACGCCAGCGTGCTGCGCACCGCCTGCGCCATGCTGCAAGACGGCGAGGACACCCTGGACTGGACCCACATGCCCGACGATTTGCTGGAGGCACTGCAAGCCCCTGCGCCCTCTGCCACCCTTGCAAGTGCTCAAGCCCTGCAGGCCACCCAGATCGTGTTGCCCCAGCCGGCAGCGGTGCGCGAGCCCCAAAGCCTGCAAGCCCTGTCGCAAGCGGCTATCCAACACGCGCTGGAGGCGACGCGGGGCAACGTGTCCCTCGCCGCCCGCCAGTTGGGCATCAGCCGGCAGACGCTGTACCGCAAGCTGAGTGCGGCTAGTGTTTGATGCATTGAATGTCGGTTTGCTATTAAATTGGTAGCTACTCGCGCACATCCCATCTGCGCTAGAGCCCGATTTGGCTTAAAAATGAGGGGCGTGGCAGCGTACCCAAGCTGGCACAATGCCCGCCATGTCATCTGCACTCACCCTCGACACCCTAGAGAGCTGGCTCTGGGAGTCCGCCAACATCCTGCGCGGCTCCATCGACTCCAGCGACTTCAAAAACTACATCTTTGGCCTGCTCTTCCTCAAGCGCTTTAACGACGTGTTTGACGAACGCGTGCGCGCCAAGATGGCCGACGAGCACCTCAGCGCTGCCGAGGCCGAAACCGAAGTGCAAGACGCCATGGGCCAGTTCCCGCCCGAGGCCCGCTGGCCCAGCCTGATCGCCCGCACCCAAAACATAGGCGAGGCGCTGGACCAAGCCTTTGCCAAAATCGAAGAGCAAAACACCGAGCTGCAACACGTGCTCACCGCCACCCAGTACGGCGACAAACGCATATTGAGCGACGCCACCCTGCAGCGCCTGCTGCGCCACTTCAACCAATACCGCTTGGGCAACGCCGACCTCTACAAGGCCGACATGCTGGGCGACGCCTACGAATACCTCATCAAGCAATTTGCCGACGACGCAGGCAAAAAAGGCGGCGAGTTCTACACCCCCAAAGCCGTGGTGCAACTGGTGGTGCAGCTCATAGACCCCCGCCCCGGCCACAGCGTGTACGACCCCACCTGTGGCAGCGGCGGCATGCTGGTGGAAAGCGCCCACCACATCGCAGAGTTGCCCAACGGCAAGGTCATGGGCCAGCCCAACGTTCAGCTCTACGGCCAGGAGAAAAACCTGGGCACCTGGGCCATCGCCAAGCTCAACCTCTACCTGCACAACATGCACGCCAAGATAGAGCGCGGCGACACGCTGGTAGAGCCCAAGCACCTGAGCGGCGGCCACCTGCAAACCTTTGACCGCGTGATCGCCAACCCACCCTTCAGCGCCAAAGCCTGGTGGAGCCCGCTGGAGATCGAGGCCGAGACCGAGCAAAACGCCGACAGTGGCAAAAAGCCCAAAGCCCCCAACTACAAAACCATCAACGACCCCCACAGCCGCTTCCTCTACGGCACGCCCCCGCGCGGCTATGGCGACCTGGCCTTTGCACAACACATGCTGGCCAGCCTCAAGGCCGACGGCCGCATGGGCATCATCCTGCCGCACGGCGTGCTGTTCCGCAGTGGGGAGGAAGGCAAGATTCGCGACGGCCTGCTCTTCGGCACCAGCGCCGCGCAGGGCAACCAGCCGGGCGATTTGATCGAGGCCATCGTCGGCCTGCCGTCTGCCCTGTTTTACAACACCGGCATTCCGGCCTGCGTGCTCATCCTCAACAAGAAAAAGCCCAAAGCCCTGCAAGGCAACGTCATCATCATCGACGCCAGCCGCGACTTTGCGGAGGGCAAAGCCCAAAACAGCCTGCGGCCTGAGGATGTGCAACGCATCGTCGCCACCCACCGCGCCGCGTTTGAAGCGCAAGCCGAGGTAGCCCACTACTGCCGCGTGGTGCCCCTGGACGAAATCCGCGCCAACGACGGCAACCTCAATATCGCCCGCTACATCGACAACGGCCAGAAAGAAGACGTGGTGGATGTGCCCGCCACCCTGGCGCTGCTGCGCGAACTGGCCGAGGAAGAGAAGGCGGTGGATGCGCGGCTGAATGGGTATCTGGCGGAGCTGGGGTTGGTGGAGGGCGGGCTGTGAGCGTGGCAGGCAAGCCGGGGTACAAGGAAACGGTAGTGGGGTGGATTCCGGTGGAGTGGACGCTTGGCAAGCTGGGGGACTTTGTTGCTGCACTTCAAGCAGGCGTGAGCGTTAATGCAAACGAGACTGAAGCAGGCTGTCTGGATGGTCAGGTGGGCGTCTTGAAAACCAGCGCCGTATTGGGCGGTAAGTTCTTCGCGCACCAGCACAAGGTCGTTGTTCCGGAAGATATTGACCGCGTCGCTTCGCCTGTTCTCGCGGACCGCGTTGTGATCAGCCGCATGAACACGCCCGCACTTGTGGGTGAGTCCGGGTATGTGCCTTCAGCGCAACCGCATCTGTTCCTGCCGGATCGGCTGTGGCAAACAGTTCCCTCTGATCGCCCGCACTCGCAACGCTGGTTGTCGTACTGGCTTCAATTGCCCGCCATCAAAAGTTTGATTGCTGCTGGTGCAACGGGAACGAGCAACAGCATGAAGAACATTTCCAAAGATGTTTTGCTCACGCTGCCTACGCCGCATACACCCTTCCCCGAACAACAAAAAATCGCCGCCATCCTCACCGCCGTTGACGACAAGCTGGACCTGATCGCCCGCCAGATCAGCGCCACCCAGACCCTCAAACAGGGCCTGATGCAAACCCTCTTCACCCGCGGCGCAGGCACCCCCGACGCCCAAGGCCGCTGGCACCCGCACACCGAGTTTCAAGATAGCCCAATTGGGCAAATTCCGCAGAATTGGGAAGCGCGAAAGCTTGAAGAGCTAGCCACAGAGAACATCACCTATGGAGTTGTTCAGCCTGGAGAGGTCAGTGCAGGCGGCGTGCCGCTTGTTCGAGGTGGTGACATCAAGAACGGAAAGATTGCAGCCAACCTGCGTACGGTTTCGCAAGAAATATCCGTCCAATTCAAGCGCACAGTGCTGCAAGGTGGCGAGTTACTTGTCTCGCTCGTCGGCTACCCAGGGGAAACGGCGGTAGTGCCAGAAGAGCTTGCTGGAGCAAACATTGCGCGCCAAGCGGGAATGATAAGAACGAGCAGCTTGGCAATGTCCAAGTTCATTCATTGCTATCTTGCATCTACTACAGGTAGAGCGTGCCTACTTGGCGGAATGATCGGTTCTGCTCAACAGGTGATTAATTTGAAGTCTCTGCGAGAGGTGTACGTGCCAATGCCTGCGGAAGCCGAGAGAGATCAAATTAGTACCATTTGTGAGGAGGTTTTTAACAAGTTGAATGTCCTCACCACCCAACAAACCCACTACCAATCCCTCAAACGCGGCCTCATGCAAAAGCTGCTCACCGGGGAGTGGCGGGTGCGGGTGGAAGCTGTAGCCGCCTAAGCGGCCTGCTTTTTCAGCCGGTCAAGCTTGGGTTGCACCGCTGTGGCGAATTCCTTTTGCACGTAGGCGGAGATGGATCTCTTGCCCTGCCTTAGCGACTCTATTTCGGAGCTCGTCAGCGGTACGGAAGCTGATGCCGCATTTGGCGTAGTGGGCATGGGGTGCACAGGCTCCGATGCCAAAGATGTCGTTGATTTCATGCACGTGCCCCTGCAAACAGCACCTAAACCGGCAAGACGCTGTATTCCTTGGAGGTCATTGGCTCAAAGCCTGCCGGTACGCCCCCTTGCAGCTCAATGAGCACGCGGCGAGCAAACGGTGCACCCATGCGGTTGATACGGCGCACTGTCGCTGTGATGGTGGAGTGCTCCAGCAGGGCGGCGCGCAAGTCATTGACCAAATAGCGCGGAGCCCAGCCAATCAGGTGGCAGTCTTCGGTTTGCAGTTGTACGGCGTAGCCCGTGGCGGGGTTGTTGACTTCAATAGCGACTTGCAGGGTTTCGCCTTCCGTCAGCGCATCCGCGCGGGCGCGCGCTGCGTCAGAGACATGACGCAGGCCATGTAAAAAGAAACGGCAACTGATGGTGCCATCCGCCATCTTGCGAACTTGCGGAAACACTTCCAGGCTGTCGGTTTGGCGTTCGCCGCCCGTGAGGCTGAGAATTTCAATAGGGTCTGCGTGAGCGGGGTCCAAGTCCAGCCAGTTCAGGTATTCCGCAAAGTCTTTGCGGTTGGGTTCCAGAATGCGGTTTTTGAACAGCGGGAATAGCTCGCTCGCTTCGTAGCGACGCTCAAACTCAGGAAAGGCGAGCAGGGGCGAAAATCCGGCTCTTTCTTGGGCTTGCAGTGCACCATGGGTGTACTGAAATACAAAGTCGTGTCGGCCTACTGACGCATCTAAGCGGCCAATGGGAAACCATGCCCTAGTGGGGCTGGGGGCTTGCCATGCAACGAAGAGGGTACTCATGTCGGGGTACTCATTTCAACAAATCTAACAAGGTGAGGCGGGCGCTCAATGCCATGGCCTCTGCAAACCGCTTGGCGGGTTCTGCCGCGCGTTCGGGTGGTATGCGCTCGAATATCTCATGCAGCACTTGTGGGTCTAAGGCCGCCACCCGCTCAATGGCGGGTCTGAAGTACGTAGGATACGCCCTCGCCGCTACCTGTACCAGCCGGAGAGGGTTTTCGCCATGTGCTTGCTCGGCGTCGCGGAAGATGCCTCCTCGCCCTTTGCTGATGTAGCGCTCTACCTGTCTATTGGCGAGTAGCTCTGTCCTGCGCGCGTCCAACAACTCTCTACCCAAAGACGAAGCATGGTCAAAACTTGGGGCGGCGCTGAGCACGCGAGTTTGGTGGGCCACAGGGCTGTGCAAGCGCAAGCCCCAGTTCTCATGGTGGCGATCTGTGTTGCCAATCAAGGCGTCCAGCACTATGTAGCCTGCCAATTCCGTGAGCACAACATCTGTGTCGGCAAAGTCTGACAGTGCGCGAATGGCTAGTTGGATGTTTTCGATGGTGTGGTCTGCTTGCCTGAAAATTTTGGTCTTGTCATAGCCCGTGACTTTCCAAGCCATGATTTCATTGCCGTGCACCAGTGCCTCACCAGCGTCTACGTCAATGAAATTGCAGGAGATACAGCCAACTTTGCCGTTGTATTCCGCAAGCTCCACCTTGGCTGCATTAATGCCCATAGCACCTGCAATCTCTGCCGCAGCTTTCTCCGCCCAGTCTTCCCCAGTATTGGGGCGGGCCTCCTTAAACAACCAACGCTGCCCATCCATCAATACCCAGAATTTGGGCTTGCTGCCCAACTGCTCGGTGTCTTCTCGCGCTTCAAGCGGGATGCTGACAATTGCGTAATGTGGCATTCGAGGGCGGTTGGGTTAAGGTCTGGACCAAGCATGATTATGGCGCTGGGCTATTGGCCGGAAAATACATGAAAAGTGCGTATTGCTGAACGAGGCGGCACGTAGGTTATTCAAGATACACAGGGAGACGCATGAGCGCAGAACATGAGGGCGTAGAACTGCCCGCTATTGCCTGGTTGCAAACGCTGGGCTACACCCATCTGCCGGGCAGCGCAGTCCACGTGGCCCTGCGCCATTTGGCGCCTGTGCTGGAAGACGTGTTGCGCCCGCGCCTGCTGGCACTGAACCCTTGGCTGGCCACGGCGCCGGGTGGGGTGGATGCTGCGCTGCTGGAGCTGCGCAAGCGCGTGGCTACCGACCTGCTGCCTGCCAACCAGGCGTTTTGGCAGCAGGTGCTGCACCGCAGTGACATCCAACTGGCCGACGCGCAGGGGCGCATGCGTAGCGTGCATTTTCTAGATGCTTCGGATGCCAGCCGCAACGACTTTCATGTGGTGAGCCAGTACGTGGGCCGCAGTGCGGATGGCGATGGTTTTCGGCCCGACTTGCTTGTATTCTTGAACGGGCTGCCGCTGGCCATCATCGAGTGCAAGGCCAGCCACCACCGGCTGGAAGAGGCGCTGGCGCAACTTGACGGCTACCAGCGCAGCTTTGCGCCGCAGTTTGTGTTCAACCAAGTGTGTGTGGCGCTCAATGCCCGCGCCGGGCGCTATGGCGCGGTGGGCAACAAGCCCGAAGCGTATGCGCGCTACCGCCTGCAGCCCGACGAGCTGGCCACAGTGGCGGCGCTGCAAGGTTTGCCGTCAGGGGAAGCGCCTACCGAACAAGACCAGTTGCTGTGGGCGCTGTTGGAGCCCAGCCGCTTTTTGCAACTGGTGACGCACTTTGTGCTGTTTGAAACGCGTGAGGGCAAGACGGTGAAGAAGCTGCCGCGCTACCAGCAGTGGCGCGCGGTGCGCAAGGCGGTGCAGCGCCTGACGGCCCCACAGCCACAGGGCGGCGTGGTGTGGCACACGCAGGGCAGCGGCAAGTCGCTCACCATGGCGCTGCTGGCGCGCATGCTGCGCTCCGACAGCACGGGCCTGGGCAACCCCACGGTGCTGGTGCTGACGGACCGCAAGGACCTGGACAAGCAAATCTTCGAGACCTTCCACGCCGTGGGCATCAAGGCGGTGCAGGCGGTGTCGGTGGACGGGCTGGTGAAGCTGCTGGGCAACGACTATGGCAGCGTGTTTACCAGCACGGTGCAGAAGTTTCAGGAAGGGGACACGCCTGCCGACCCTGCCAAGGCTGATGCCGAGCCGGAGCTTTCGACAGATGCCGATGCGGAAGATGCAGACCCTGGCCAGCAAGAGCGCCACCGCCGTGTGCGCGAGGGCAAAGACTTTTTCATGCTGCACGAGCGCAATGTGCACCACGGGCAGGTGGACGCCGATGGCGTGCTTAAGCCTGCGCACTGGGTGGAGCTGGCGCGGGAAAAGGTGCACTTCCGCGTGTTGAGCAGCAAGCCCAATTTCTATGTGCTGGTGGACGAGGCGCACCGCAGCCAGTACGACTTTTTGGCTGCATTCATGCGCGCCAGCCTGCCGCAGGCCAAGTTCATTGCGTTTACCGGCACGCCGCTGCTTCAAGACGACAAGCACACGCTGGGCGAGTTTGGTGGGGGTGCGTATATTGACGAATACCGCCTGCACGAGGCCGTGGCCGATGGGGCCACGCTGCCCATCAAATACATCGACGCTTGGGTGGCGCTGGCGACCGATGCGGGGCTGGACCAGGCCTTTAAAGACCAGTTCGCTCACCTGCCCGAAGCCAAGCAGCTCGCTTTACAGCGTGAGCTGCTGCGCCGCTGGCGCGAGGCCAGTGGTCGCATGGAGCAGGTGGCGGCGCATTTGGTGGAGCACTTCGTCAGCAACGTGCAGGCCAAGGGCCTAAAGGGCATGCTGGTGTGCGACGGGCGTGACCAGGCCGTGGCCTACAAAGACTTGCTGGACGCGCTCATGACGCAGCGTGTAGCGCAAGGCCTGCCCACCTTTGAGAGCCGGGTGGTGGTGTCGTTGGCGGGCATGACGGCTGCGCGCACCGGGCTGTCGGTGCAGGAAGAAGCGGCGCAGTACAAGGTAGATGTCAAAAAGGTCATCACCATTGAAGAGCGTGTGCGGGATGAGATCAAAGCGGGCAAGCAGCCAGTGGCTATGCCTGCTGATCAGATTGCCAACTTTGTGGGCAAGCTGTTCCCGCAGGCGGATAACCCGGTGGGGCTGATTATCGTGTCGGACATGCTGCTCACCGGCTGGGACGCGCCCATTGTGGGCACCATGTACTTGGACAAGCCCATCAAGGAACACACGCTGCTGCAAGCCATTGCGCGGGTGAACCGCACGCTGCCGCCGCACAAAAATGCGGGCTACATCGTGGACTACCACGGTGTGGTGGACGAGCTGGATGCGGCGCTGAAGCTTTATGGCGGCGACGTGACGCCCCAGCAGGTGTGGCAAAGCGTGGAGAGCGAGCTGCCCAAGTTGCAGGCCACGCTGGAGCGCATCTTGCGGCTGCTGCCGCGCCAGCACGACCCGGTGCGTGAGCGCGAAGCCTACAAGCTGGACGCCGAGCGCCACCTGGACCCAGCTACGCGGCTGGACGCGGTGGAAGACTTTTTGGAGCTGGTGAAGCAGTTCAACCGCAGTGTGGACATCATCTTGCCCGACGTGCGCGGCGTGCCGTTCAAGCCGTACTTCACACTCTTTGCTGAAGTGCGCCTGATGTTGCGCGACAAGCTACCCGAGGGCGCGCAGCGCGAGCGTATTACCCGGCTGGAGAGCGTGCTACTGCAGCGCTTGTTGGACGAGTATGTGGACGCCAGTCCGGCGCGCAGTTTGTTGGGCAAGGAGGTGTCCATCCTGAACGCCGGCGACATGGCGCGCCTGCGGGCGCTGGCCAACCCTGGCAGCCAAGCGCTGGTGATGAAGAACCAGCTCAAGCACACCATTGCCACCGGGCGCGACAAAGACCCCGGCTTTTTTGACAAGCTGGCCGAGGAGCTGGACAAGCTGTTGGCTGAAGAAAAAGCGGGCCGCATCAGCCAGGCGCAGTTTTTGGAGCAGTTGGATCTGTTTGGGGCGCGCATTCGCGACAAAGACAACACGGGCTTTGCCACAGCGGCGCAGTCTGCCGTGTACCACTACCTGACTACGGCGCTGGACCCTGACACCGCCAAGACGGCGACCGAGCAACTGTTTGCCGACCCGGAGCTGGCCCGCACCTTGGCGGCGAACTGGAAGCACATGCCCCAGCTGCACCCGGATGTGAAAGACCTGCTGCGCAAGCTGCTGATGCCGCTGGCAGGCTGGGAGCGCAGCGTGGCGCGCGACCACGCGGGGCGCATTCTGGACATGTTGCTGAAGAACTGAAATGGCTACCGCAACACACACCCTGCAGTACGGGCAGACGCGAATCGAGTGGTGCTTTCGGGCGGACTCGCGCCTCAAGCGCCACTACGTGACGGTGGAGCGCGGCCAGCCGGTGCTGCTGCGCGGCCCGCGTGTGGGGTTGGCGGAGCAAGAGGCACTGGTGCGCCAGCGCGCGCGCTGGATACGCGAGAAGCAGGCGCTGGTGGCGCAGCCGCAAACACAGGGTGATGTGGTGACAGGCAGCCGTTTGCGATATGCCGGTCGCACCTACTTTGTGGAGGTGCGCCATGTGCCCACCCTGCCGGTGGCACGCCTTCGGTTTACCGCCGCACGCTTTGTGCTGGAGTGTCCCACCGGCCGCAGCATGGCGCAGCAGGTGCTGGCGCCTTTGCTGGAAGACTTTTACCGGCATCGCGCACAAGATAAATTGTTGCAGCGTGTGCGCCACTGGGAGCGGCAAACCGGCTTGCAGGCCACGCTGGCCCGCATTCGCACTTTCCAGAGCCGTTGGGCCAGCTGCAATGCGCACAACGTGCTGGAGTTTCACCCCCGCGTGATGGAGCTAGCTGCCAGTGTGCAGGACTATGTGATCGTGCATGAGTTGTGCCACACCGTAGAGAAGAGCCACACCCGCGCCTTCTGGGCGCTGGTGGCGCGCCACATGCCGGGTTGGCAGCTGCACCACGCCGCGCTGGAGCAGGCAGCGTTTGGTGCCTCGATTTGAGTGGTGGAGTTTGCTATAAAGTTAATAGCTGCTAGCGCATATTCCACGTGCGCTAGCAGCTATTTAGGCACTCAACCCTCCAGCAGCGGCTTCAAGTACCGCCCGGTGTGGCTCTCCGGGTTGGCGGCAATGTCTTCCGGCGTGCCCACCCCCACCACCGTGCCACCGCCCGCGCCGCCCTCGGGGCCGATGTCGATCAGCCAGTCGGCGGTTTTGATCACGTCCAGGTTGTGTTCGATGATGACGATGGTGTTGCCCGCATCGCGCAGCTGGTGCAGCACCTTGAGCAGCAGCGCAATGTCGGCAAAGTGCAGGCCGGTGGTGGGCTCGTCCAGGATGTAGAGCGTGCGGCCGGTGTCTTTTTTGGACAGCTCCAGCGCCAGCTTCACCCGCTGGGCCTCGCCGCCGGACAGAGTGGTAGCGGCTTGCCCGAGGCGGATGTAAGACAGGCCCACGTCCAGCAAGGTTTGCAGCTTGCGCGCGATGGTGGGCACGGCCTGCAAAAACTCGTAGGCGGCCTCCACCGTCATGTCCAGAATCTGCGCAATGTTCTTGCCTTTGTAGAGCACTTCCAGCGTTTCGCGGTTGTAGCGCATGCCGGCGCACACGTCGCAGGGTACGTACACATCGGGCAGAAAGTGCATCTCCACCTTCACCATGCCGTCGCCCTGGCAGGCCTCGCAGCGGCCACCGGCCACGTTGAAGCTGAAGCGGCCCGGGCCGTAGCCGCGTTCGCGTGCCGTGGGTACCTCGGCCATCAGCTCGCGGATAGGGGTGAACAGGCCGGTGTAGGTCGCGGGGTTGGAGCGCGGTGTGCGGCCAATGGGCGATTGGTCGACGTTGATGACCTTGTCGAAATACTGGATGCCGTCAATGCTCTCGTGGGCCGCCGGTTCGTCGTGCGCACGGTAGAGCTGGCGCGCCACGGCGGCGTAGAGCGTGTCGTTCACCAGCGTGCTCTTGCCCGAGCCGGACACACCGGTCACGCAGGTTAGCAGGCCCACGGGGAAGTCCACATTCACGCCCTTGAGGTTGTGGCCGGTGGCGCCGGTGATGCGGATGGCTTGCAGGTCGCCCTGGTTGGCAATGTGCTGCGCCTGGCGCTCTGCCCACGCCAATGCCGCTTTGCTGGGGGCACCTTTGCCGCCCGCCGCCTTGGCGACAGGGGTTTTTTCAGCCACCACCGGCAGCCAGGGTGTGCGGCGCTTGGGCACTTCAATTTGCAGTGTTTTGGCCAGGTACTGGCCGGTCAGTGAGTCGGGGTTGGCCTTCACCTCGTCAAACGTGCCTTGGGCAATTACTCGCCCGCCGTGCACCCCAGCGCCCAGGCCCATGTCAATCACATGGTCGGCGGCGCGCATCATGTCTTCGTCGTGCTCCACCACCAGCACGCTGTTGCCGATGTCACGCAGGTGTTGCAGGGTGCCGATCAGGCGGTCGTTGTCGCGCTGGTGTAGGCCGATGCTGGGCTCATCGAGCACATACATCACGCCGGTCAGGCCGGAGCCGATTTGCGACGCTAGGCGAATGCGCTGGCTCTCGCCGCCACTCAGCGTTTCGGCGCTACGGTCCAAGCTCAGGTAGTTCAGGCCCACGTCGTTCAAAAACTTCAGGCGCAGGCCGATTTCGCGGATCACTTTGGAGGCAATTTCGCCGCGCGCGCCGGGCATTTGCAGGGTACTGAAGTAGGCAAAGCTCTCGCGCAGGGTGATGTGGCTCACCTCAAAAATGGCGCGGGCTTGGTCGCCTTCGCCAATCTTGACGTGGCGCGCTTCCTTGCGCAGGCGCGAGCCGAAGCAGTCGGGGCAGGGCTGGGTGCTGCGCAGGCGGCCGAGGTCTTCGCGCACCAGGGCGGAGTCGGTCTCGCGGTAGCGCCGCTGCATGTTGGGGATGATGCCTTCGAAGGGGTGCTTCTTGGTGACCTTTTTGCCTTGCGAGGCACCCGAGTCCATGATGTAGCTGAACTTGATGTCTTCCTCGCCCGAGCCATGCAGGATGGCGTGTTGCACGCTCTCCGGCAGGCTCTCGAAGGCCGCTTCAATGTCAACCGCATAGTGTTTGGCCAGGCTCTCCAGCATGCTGAAGTAGTAGCCGTTGCGCCGGTCCCAGCCCTTGATGGCGCCGCTGGCCAGGCTCAGCGTGGGGAAGGCGACCACGCGTGCGGGGTCGAAAAACTCGTGGTTGCCCAGCCCGTCGCAGGTGGGGCAGGCGCCTACCGGCGAGTTGAAAGAGAACAGGCGCGGCTCCAGCTCGGCAATCGAGTAGCTGCACACCGGGCAGGCAAACTTGGCGTTGAATAAGTGCTCTTTCGGGCCCTGGCGCCCGTCCGCATTGCGCGAGGTGCTATCATTTTTGATGTCAGACGGGGCATCCATCTCCAGCGCAATGGCGCGGCCATTGGCAATGCGTAGCGCGGCCTCAAAGCTCTCCGCCAAGCGCTGCTTGAGATCCGGGCGCACCTTGATGCGGTCTACCACCACGTCGATGTCGTGCTTCTCGGTCTTTTTGAGGGCGGGCAGCGCGTCGGCTTCAAAGGCTTGGCCGTTGATGCGGAAGCGGACATAGCCCTGGGCTTGCATTTCGGCAAACAGGTCCTGGAACTCGCCTTTTTTCTCCCGGGCCACCGGGGCCAGGATCATCAGGCGGGTTTCCTCGGGCAGGGCAAGCACGGCGTCCACCATCTGGCTCACGGTTTGGCTTTGCAGGGGCAGGTCGTGGTCGGGGCAGTAGGGGGTGCCGGCGCGGGCGTAGAGCAGGCGCAGGTAGTCGTGGATCTCGGTCACGGTGCCCACGGTGGAGCGCGGGTTGTGGCTGGTGGCCTTTTGCTCGATGCTGATGGCGGGCGACAGGCCTTCGATCATGTCCACATCGGGCTTGTCCATGAGCTGCAAAAACTGGCGCGCGTAGGTGCTCAGGCTTTCTACATAGCGGCGCTGGCCCTCGGCATACAGCGTGTCAAACGCCAGGCTGGACTTGCCGGAGCCGGACAGACCCGTAATCACCACCAGCTGGTTGCGCGGGATGTCGAGGTCAATATTCTTCAGGTTGTGGGTCCGTGCGCCCCGCACGCTGATGGTTTGCTGCTGCAGGGCCCGGGCAAGGTAGGTGCCGTTGTCGGTAGGAGTGTTCAAGTTCGTGGCCGCCAGAAGAGTAACCCGCCATCATAGTTAAGCACGGACTGACGTCGCTCTATGCTGTCTTTCACTTTCGGTGGAAAAACTCGATGCCATTTTTCGCGTAATCAAATATTCGCGCGATGCATCTTTATCGTTGTGCCGATACTGAGATCGGGCAATCTGAGGTTTTTCTGAAGGATTGAGTTAAGACGCCATCGTAGTCGACCACCTTCTCTACTGGGCGATCAAGAAAGCCTTTTTTGGCTAAGCCGCGAACTAGTTGAACAACCAGTGCTCCATTGTCATCTGCCATGGATGAAAGAGGATATGTCACGGACAACAGCGATTTCCCTGTATCGCGCTCATAAAGAGTTCCCTCTAACGTTAACCCGATAGTGTGTGCAATAACAGAACCTGATGTGTAGCGCGCTTTGGCGTTGTTCAAAATCAAAATGAATTTTGCGTTACTCGCCGTGTTGTTCACGGTCGCTAAAGGCCTTCTCTCCGCAGTAGCTACGTAACCATTCCGTTGAAAAGTTTTGACTAAAAAATCATTAGTGCAGGCTTCGAAACGTTGCGAATACGTTCCGTTTTGGTTGAGCGCATTGTGGATTTCTGGAGAGCCGGAAAAAATACCAATGTCCCAAAATATGCTAACGCCATCGTCTGGCTTAATGGTGCGCGTTTCATGCAGTGTGGTCTTTGCACTTGGAGCCGAACATGCGGCGAGTTGTAGCGTGCAAACGGCGAGAAACACTACAGATAACAGTCGGTTGTATGACATGGCGTTTTTTACTGTTGTTTGAGTTGATATATCTTAGTGTTCGTTACTAACGTGATTGGGTACTTGCACATATAGGCATCGACTCTCGCCAGTGAACATCGATATCAGCGTGCGCCCCGCACGCTGATGGTTTGCTGCTGCAGGGCCCGGGCAAGGTAGGTGCCGTTGTCGGTAGGAGTGTTCAAGTTCGTGGCCGCCAGAAGAGTAACCCGCCATGATAGACAATGTCGTGTTGCGGTGTCACCCCCCGGTTTTCGCCGCCCTTATTGCTTGAGAGTGACTGCTGTGTCCGCCCCCACTGTTCCCGATACCTCCATGACGCCGCAAGAGCGGCGCTCCAGCGCCTCGTTGGCGCTGATTTTTGCCTTGCGCATGCTGGGCCTATTTCTTGTGCTGCCGGTGTTTGCGCTGGAGGCGCGCAAATACCCCGGAGGCGATGACGCCGCGCTGGTCGGGATGGCCATGGGCATTTATGGGCTGACGCAGGGCCTGTTGCAGATTCCCTTTGGTGTGGCCTCGGACAAGTTCGGCCGCAAGCCGGTCATGGTGTTGGGCCTGCTGATATTTGCCGCAGGCAGCGCGATTGCCGCGTGGGCGCCGACTTTGGCGTGGCTGGTAGGCGGTCGTGCCTTGCAAGGTGCGGGCGCTATTTCCGCCGCCGTCACCGCTTTGCTGGCAGACCAGACGCGCGATGTGGTGCGCACCAAGGCCATGGCGCTGGTGGGCGCCAGCATCGGGCTGATGTTTGCGGTGTCGCTGGTGCTGTCGCCCTTGTTGGCGGCGCAGATCGGGCTGCATGGCCTGTTTGCCATGACGTCGGCCCTCGCCGTGGGTGGGGTCGCGGTGGTGCTGTGGTGGGTGCCGCCTGAGCCGGCGCAGCATGTGGACCAGGCGCGGGGTGGGGTGCTGTCGGTGTTGCGGCATCCGGCCCTGCTGCGTCTGGATTTCGGGGTGTTTGTGTTGCATGCGGTGCAACTCTCCATGTGGGTGGCATTGCCGGCTCTGCTGGTGCAGGCCGGCTTGCCGCGCGAGCTGCACTGGGAGGTGTATTTGCCTGCCGTGCTGGCATCTTTCTTCGTGATGGGGGCCACGCTGTTTCCGCTGGAAAAGCGGGGCTACCTGCGTGCAGTGTTTCTGTCGGCCATCGGCTTGATTGCCCTGGTGCAACTGGCCTTGTGGGGTCTGTTGCACACCGAGCCCACGGTGTTGCCGATTGCCTTGGTGCTGTTTGTGTTTTTCTGCGGCTTCAATGTGCTGGAGGCCAGCCAGCCTAGCTTGGCCTCGCGGGTGGCGCCGGCGGCGTCCCGTGGCGCGGCGCTGGGGGTTTACAACACGCTGCAGTCGCTGGGTTTTTTTGCCGGTGGCGCTGTGGGCGGTTGGCTGGTGAAATCGGCCGGCCCACAGGCTTTGTTTTTGACTAGCACCGTGGCGATGCTGCTGTGGCTGGCCGTGGCCTGGGGCATGGAGGCGCCTGCGCCGAAAGTGGCTGCAAAGGCAGGATAATCAGCGACTAATCTGGAGAAAACCATGGCATCCGTCAACAAAGTCATTCTGGTCGGCAACTGCGGCCGCGATCCCGAAATCCGCTACTTGCCCTCCGGTCAGGCGGTGGCGAACGTCAGCGTGGCCACCAGCAGCCGCCGCAAAGACCGCAACACCGGCGAAACGGTGGAAGACACCCAGTGGCACCGCGTCACCTTTTACGACCGCTTGGCTGAAATCGCCGGGGAGTACGTCAAAAAAGGCCGCCCGATTTATGTGGAAGGCCGTCTCAAGTACGGCAAGTACACCGACCAGTCCGGTGTCGAGAAAAACACGGTAGATATCGTGGCCACTGAGCTGCAACTCTTGGGCGGTCGTGAAGGCATGGGTGGTCCGTCCGATGGTGGCGATGAAGGTGGAGCCCCCCCTCCCCGCCGCATGGCACCCCCTCCGCGCGCAGCGGCGCCGGCGCCTGCCCCCCGCCAAGCCCCGGCTCCTCGCCCGGCCAGTGGGTTTGACGATATGGATGACGATATTCCGTTTTAAAAACGACCTTCTCTGTGGCGAGACCGGCGGTGCTGCCGGTCTGCCATCCGAGCAATAAAAAAGCGACCCGAGGGTCGCTTTTTTATTGGGGTCACCGGGTTTAGAAGGTGCGGCCTTTGGTGACGGTTTCTTTCAGGATTTTCCAGCCGCCGTTCACGTATTCCATGGAGAGGGTTTTCTCCACGGTGTCGCGGTAGTCGTCAGAGCCGTATTCCTGGGTGAAGGACACATCGGTAGTCTTGCCGGTGCACTGGGCCGGGGTGATGTTTTTCAGCACGGTGGAGATGCCACCCTGCTTGTTCACCCGCTTCTTGCGCAGGCTTTCCCACTGGGCGCGTGTCAGGCCTTGGGCGGGGACGAAGTTGTCCGCATATGCGTCCAGGTAGCCATTGATGTTTTTACTGTTCCAGGCGGCAATCCATTTCTCTACTGAAGGCGCGACGGATTCGCACACGGCGGGCGTAGCCGGAGGTGCCGCGGGTGCCGGCGCTGGTGCGGGCACGGGTACTGGAGCAGGCGCGGTGGCCAGCGTGGGTTTGGGCAGGCTGGATTTGTCCAAGACGACTTGTGGAGCCAAATCTGCAATGCATTGCATGGCGTCGTCGTTGGTTTCTGCACCTGCTGCTTGCTCGGGGGCCTGGGTTTCAATGGGGCGCAGTTGCAGGGCGCTCAGCAGTGTGCCGTTGGCGCCCAATACGCGGGCTTTGGCCAGAGAGAGATCGTATTCCGCATTGACCAGCGCACGGCGTGCCTGGAAGTATTCGTTTTCGGTGTCCAGCAAGTCGAGCAGGGAGCGCTGGCCGATATCGAACTGCTGGCGGTAAGCTTCGCGGGCCTTGGAGGTGGACAGCTCGTGCTGGCTTAAAAAGCCGATCTGGCTTTCCAGTTTGCTCACGTCGTTGAAGGCAATCAGAGCCGTCTGGCGCACGTCGCGGCAGACTTTGTCGCGCAGGTCGTAGGTGGCATTCAGCTTGTCTACGTACTGGCGGATGCGCGCTTGGTCGGAGCCGCCGCGGTAGAGGTTGTAGTTCAGTACCAGTTGTACGGCGGAGTCACGGTAGTCGCCGGTTACAGCAGAGCGGTTGGTTTCCATGCTTTGCGACGCACGGAATTCCACCGTAGGGTAGTTGGCCGCTTTGCGCAACTCGGCATCTGCCCGGAATGCGCGGATGTTGGATACCGCGCTCAAAAACTCCGGATTGCCACGGACGGTGTTGCCCACATAGTTTTCACGTGCCGGCAAAAACGATGCGAGGTTGGGCGCTGCATTCAGCTCATTGGCGGGCAGCTCACCCACCAGGCGCTGGTAGCGCGCTGTGACGTCGTGCAGGTTGCTCGCTTCGGTCAGCCAGTTGGACTCGGCCAGCGCCATGCGGCCAGCTGCTTGCTCCAAGTCCACGCGGCGGCCTACACCTGCTTTGACGCGGGTTTCCAGCCGGTTGTAGACGTCGGCGTGGTTGGCGTAATTTTCTTTGGCGAGCTCGACCAGTTCGCGGTAACGCTGCACATCCAGAAACGCGCGTGCTGCCTCCAGGCCAATGTTGTCGCTGGTAGCCAGCAAGTCATAGTAGGCCGCCATGCGGGTGTGCCCCAAGCGGCGTGCTTCGCTCAAAGTAGCAAAGCCATCAAACAGTGTTTGGCGCAATTGCAGTGTGGCCGTGGTGTTGGAGTAGCCTTTGTCTGTTTTCATGCCCGGGGAAAATGTGGACTTTTCCCCGGCAGTGGCCTCTAAGTCGATGCGGGGGCGCCAGGCGCCCTCTGCAACGGCTTGCTCATTGGTGCTGGCCATCAAGTTCTTGTGCTTCACCTTGACTTCAGGGTTCTCAAGAATGGCCTTCTCGACGGCAGCTTTCAGCTGTGTGATGGGCTGGGCATGACCGGCGGTGGCGATCAAAAGGGTGGTGACAGCGATGGCTAGTGGGGTGCGAGTAATCATTCTTGTATGCTGTGGATGCGTCTGGTTGTACGGGATGCGGCGATAAGGTTCGTCGACTTGTGTCGGCGACGGTACAAACTGCCTCAATTTTAGGCGGCCTCTCTATTTTTGTAGCCGCGATATTGTGACGAATTTCCGTTTTCGCTTCTTTTCTGTGTGAAAAACATCACCTTTGCCAATTTGATGCATTTCGGGCTTAAAGCGGCTGTGCGCTGCCGTTTGCCGCTTTTGGCCTTGTGTGTGGTGGTGGCTGCGGTGTCGCATTCCGCCGCCAATCTCGATGGCGTGCAGGCCTCCTTTATGCAGCGCTGGGGGGCGGCGGCCCTGCCCAAATATGAAAATTGGCGCAAGCTGGTGAATAGCCTGACCGACAGCACTGATACCGAGCGCATCAAGCGTGTGAACGCTTTTGTGAACCAGCAGGTGCAGTTCGGCGACGACACCGTGATTTGGGGGCAGGCTGACTACTGGGCCACTCCAGTGGAAACCTTGGGCCGCTCCGCCGGCGATTGCGAAGACTTTTCGATTGCCAAGTATTTCACGCTCATTCAAGTGGGGGTGCAGCCGGACAAACTGCGCCTGATTTATGTGCGGGCCAAAACTGGTACGTCGGATGCCACCCAGGCCCATATGGTGCTGGCCTACTACAGCACGCCCGATGCTGAGCCTTTGGTGATGGACAACTTGATCGGGGACATACGCCCTGCATCGCGCAGGCCGGATTTGGTGCCGGTGTTCAGCTTTAACAGTGCGGGTGTATTCACCGGTGTTGCGGGGGGAGGGCCTGCGGCCGGTGGTACCGGGCGCCTGTCTCGTTGGGAAGATTTGCTTCGGCGCGCCAAGGCCGAGGGATTTGAATAAATTGGAGTGAGGAGACTGTATGTCTATGTACCGACAGCTGTGGCTGGCCATCATTGTCAGCATGTTGCTGGCTCTCGGCGGGGGGCTGCTGGCATCGCTGTTGTCTGCGCGCAGCTATCTGGAGTCGCAGTTGGCGATCAAGAACACGGACAACGCGACCGCGTTGGCGCTGTCTTTGAGCCAAAGCAATCCGGACCCGGTGACGGTGGATTTGGTGACCGCATCGCTTTTTGATGGCGGGCACTATGAGCTGGTGCGTATCGTGGATCCGAAAGGGGTTGTGATTTCGGAACGGGCAGCCCCGGAGGGGGAATGGGATGCGCCTGCGTGGTTCGTGCGCCTGCTGCCGATTCAGTCCGCACCGGGGCAGGCCCAAATCAGCAATGGCTGGAAACAGTTCGGCACGGTGACCTTGGTCAGCCACAGCCGCTTTGCATATGGGGCCTTGTGGAAGAGTGCCTATGAGATGGCGTTAGCACTTTCTTTGGCCGGTTTGGTTGGGGGCTACTTGGGGAGTTTGGTGCTCCGGCGCTTACGCAAGCCGCTCAACACGGTGATTGAACAAGCGGTGGCGATCACCCAGCGCCGTTTTGTCACGGTGGAGGAGCCCCAAGTTCCGGAACTGCGCCAACTAGCGGTGGCGATGAATGCCACGGTAGGGCGTTTGAAGTCGATGTTTGACGATGAGGCGACCCGTTTGGAGCAGGTCCGCCAAGAAGCCAACTTCGACGCGTTGACCGGCTTGGCCAACCGCACCCACTTCATGGCCCGCTTGCGTCAAGGGTTGGATGCCGAGGACTCGGTGGGCGGGCTGTTGCTCATGGTCCGGCTGGTGGACTTGGCAGGGATTAACCGGCGCTTGGGCCGATCTGCTACGGACGATTTGTTAAGGCTGGCGGCCAAGCTGATATCAGGCGCTGCAGCGCCCCATGCCAAAGCGGTGGCCGCTCGCTTGAATGGTGCCGATTTCGCATTGGTTCTGCCAGGCGCGAGCGATGCCCAGCCTATCGCACAGGCGTTGATGCAGTCGCTGGTCCGGGAGGCTGCACCCTTCGTGGAGTCGGGCGCCACCGCGTGCATTGGTGTGGGACGCTTCCTCCGTGGCGATGACGTCGGCAGTTTGCTCGCGCGGGTAGACGGCGCTTTGGCCGCAGCCGAAACGTCGCAAGCGAACAGTGTGCAAGAGGCGGTGCTGGAGTCGGGGGATGATTTGCCCCGTACTGCAGACCAGTGGGCGGTGATGATTCGGCGCGCGTTGGAGCATGGGTGGGTGCGTTTGATTTCCTTTCCGGTGATGACGAGTCAAGGGCGACTTTCTCACCGGGAGTGCCCGTTGCGCCTGATGTTTGACGAGAAGGGCGAGTGGCTGCCTGCCGGCCGGTTTTTACCGATAGCGGAGCGCCTGAAGCTGACAGCAGAGCTGGATATGACCGCGGTAGAGCTGGGGTTACAGGAGCTGGCACGCCAGCCCGATTTGCCTGGGCTGGCGATTAACTTGTCTGCAAGCTCTCTGGAAGATCCCGTATTCCAGCCCAAACTTTTGGCCCTTATGAAGCATCACGGTGCAGCGTCGCAAAGGTTGTGGCTGGAGGTGGCGGAAGACGGTGCGTTCAAGCATTTAGAGGCGTTCCGCGCCTTGTGCCCAAGCGTCAAAGCTTTGGGCTGCCGCGTGGGCTTGGAGCATTTCGGCCACCGATTCAGCCAAATCGGACAGCTGCATGACTTGGGCTTGGATTACTTGAAGGTGGATTCGAGTTTTGTGCGTGGAGTGGATGGCAATGCCGGCAACGCAGCGTTTTTGAAAGGCTTGTGCGCGATTGCTCACAACATTGGCTTGCAGGTGCTGGCAGAGGGCGTATCTACACGCCAAGAGTTAGATGCTTTGGGGGCTTTGGGCTTTGATGGTGCGACAGGCCCGGCGGTGAAAGATGGTGTGTCCGCTATGTAATTTACAGGGTGCGGCATAAGTAAAAAGAGCTCAAAGGCACTTGGCCTTTGAGCTCTTTTTTTGTGGGCTCGTCGTCCGCTCAATCCATGATCAGCTTGCCGCGGTTGATCAACTCTTGAATGATCTGCGCGTCCGTCGCAGCGGTACCCAATCCCAAAGAGTCGCCAAGATTAGTCACTCCCTGGAATACGATTTGCTGATCCGTGGCTGCAGCGCTGTAAGTGCCACCAGTGAAACCACCGGTAGAGCTGATTCGAAGAACGGTATTTCCACCTGTGACGTTGAAGTCCAAGTAGTTCACCAGGCTGTTGGTTCCCAGCTGGTCTGGTAGCAAATCACGGAGATCGAGCACATCTCCACCGGATTTCGCTGCAGCCGAGTCAAAGTCAGTGATAGTGTCCACCGCAGGCTGGCCTGTGATGCCCCGGTCAGACAGTTGCCAACGGAAGGTGTCGGACCCAGCACCACCCGTTAAGGTGTCGTTGCCGCGACCACCTTCCATCCAGTCTGCGCCTGTGCCGGCGTTGATGACGTCGTTGCCATCGCCGCCATGAATCCGATCCCGTCCTGCACTGCCAGTGATGGTGTCGTTAGACCCGGATCCGGTGACTTCCTGTCCGGTACGGATGACGTACTGGCCATTCGTGGAGCTCTCCACAATATCTTGCAGGTCTGTCAAGGTAGGCAGTTCCGTGCTTTGGAACATGGCCAGGTTGTCCAGACTCAGGTTTAAGTAGGTAGCGCTTGAGCTGAGTTTGTAGCCTACCTGCAGCTCTGCATTCCCGCCTTGTTCCCAGTAAAGAATTTCAATAGTGTGGAGTCCTTCGCCGATGGCGATGGAGGACGAGGTACGGGTGGTGGGGGATTGAATGTCGTTGAATTCGAAAACCGTTACACCGTCAATGCGGATGCTGAAACCATCATCGGCACGCACCCGGAAGTCGTAGTTGCCTGCGGCGAAATAAGCAGAGCCCGCAAAGCGCAGCATGGAGTCGGTGGTGGTTCCGAAGCTACTGGTCGTTTTGAGGGAGCTTGCATTGTTGCTTGTATTCGCTGCGCCCAGGAAGTTGTACAACGCACCGGATGTGATCGCGGTGTCTGCCGCCACGATGTTGGGGTTGGTGCCCAGATTGCCAGTGACGGTGGGTGACACACCGTAGTTGATGTTGGTGGCGTTCCAGGTGGCGTCCGATGCAGCTGCGCTGGCAGAGGTGCCGGAACCCACAATCGTGCTGCCTTGGCGGAGGTTGATGATGGTGTTCAGGTCTGCCACGCGGTCTGCGTTGCCAACTGTGGCGTCGCCGGCTTGGTAGTTGTTGCCAGAGATGCCGTTGGTTTCGTTGTAGCCGAAGAACTCACCATGCAGACCGGAGGTGGTGACTGCCGTGGTGGATGTGGTCAGAGTCAGGTTCAGCCCTGTATCGATACCGGTGGCAGGCGCAGTTCCAGGCGGATTGACGGTGATGGTCAGGGTGTTGGAGGCAGAGTCCCCGTCTTTGTCGATCAACGAGAAGCCAATCGACTCGTTAAATGTGGCGCTGGTCGAAACTGGTGGTGTGTAGGTATACAAACCACTGTCCATGTCGATGACCAATTTACCACCCGCTGTGGTCGTGATGGTCATGGTGTTTTCGGTGGTATCAAACACGCCGCGGTTGGTTCCGGTCGTGGTGATGCTTCCTCCTGCTGCCGAGTTGTAGGCATAAGTGGTACCGTTTACCGTGACGGATGCCAATTGACCGCCATCTGCGCCCATGCCTGAGCCTGCGCCTAAGCCACCGGTCACGATGTCACCACCGGTGGGTACCAAAATGGAGTCACGCAAAATCGGTGGCAACTGGGTTACATCTGCCACTACGGTCGATGTAGTGTTTGTGCCTGCACCGATGCCGTTGTAGGCAATTGGATCCATGTTGGCCGCCGTCGCACCTGTACCCATTCCGTAAGCGTACGAGTTGATTTCGTTACGGTTCAGGAAGTCTGTCCAGATGGTTTCGTCTGCAGTTTGTATTTCAAAGCCTGTGTTTGGAGCGCCGTCGGTGAGGAAGTACGACACATTCTGTGCGTTGGTCATCTTGCCGGGAGTTGTCCACGCAGTTTGTGCCGTGGAAATAGCGGCGTCATAGTTGGTGCCGCCATTTGCAGTCAACGAGTTCACATACGCTTTGGCGTCTGCCACGCTGACCCAGCCTGCACTGTTTGCAGTCGCTGTGCTGGAGAAGGCGACGATGCGCACTTTGACGTCTCCCAGGTTGTCGTACTGATCCAGCATCAGCGCGACGGAATCTTTCATGATCTGCAAGCGTGTTGAGGTGCCTACTGCGTCGCCCATACTTCCGGATACGTCCAAGATCAGTTCGATATTGGTGTTGATGGAAGGTAGCGTTACTGTCTTGGTGCTGGCTACTGCAGTGGGTGAATCATCTTCAATATTCAGTGTGATCGTTCCGGTTGCCGCTGGTGCGACACCGTCGCTGGCATTCACTCCAAATGTCAGCGTACGTACGTTTTCACCATTGCCGGTGACATGGTCAATCGGTTTGGAGAGGGTGATGTTGTAGGTGCCAATGCTGTTCACACTGGCGCGAAGGACTTCAACGCCACCCGCCGATCCAATTAATGGATTCGCTTCTGTGCCTGTTCCGCTCCAAGTGACGTTGACGCCGCCGGAAGTCAGAGTCCCACCGGGAGCGGTGAGTGTGACAGTCAATGCGCTGTCGGGATCCGTGGCGATGGAGCCTGAAACGCTCACCGCATTCGTCGTGTCAGCACCCGCTACGTTGCCGGTGGTGTCTGCTATGCCACCTGCCAATCCTTCCTCGGATACCGCAGTGGTGACATTGGTAACGACCGGAGCGTCATTCACAGGGGTGACGGTAACGGTGACGTTAGCGATCTCGGTGACGCCGCCGGAGGTGACGGTGTAGGTGAAAACAGGCACGGTACCGTTGAAGTTGGTCGCCGGGGTGAAGACCAGCTGACCGCCCACCAAGGCGACGGAGCCGTTGGTGACGGCGACAGAGGCGCCGCCGTCGGTGATGGCAGAGCCATTGACGGCGGTGATAGTGCGAACTGCATTTTCGAAGGAATCGTTAGCCAGCACATTGATGGTGACCGGGCTGTCTTCGGCAGTGGTCGCCGTGTCATTTTTGATGTGGTCGTTATCGGTGATGCCGCCGGTAGCGGAGACGCCGCCGATGGTCAGGGGCAGAGTCTCGCGGGAAGCGGAGTCGACCACGGTGTCATCGTTGGTGGAGTAGGTGACGGAGAAGGAGGAGACACCTGCGGGGACGGTGATCTGGCCGGTGGTGCTGTTGTAGGTCACGCCGTTGGAGAAAACCGGGGTGGCGTTGTAGTCGCCGGTGGTGGCAGTGCCAGCGGTGGCAGTGCCGGAGCCCACAGCGAAGGTGTAGGTGGAGGCAATGGTGGTGGTGGCAGAGAGGGTGACGTTGTAGACCAGGGCAGCGCCCTCGACCACGTTGTCATCGGTCGCACCGGGGTTGCCGACTTCGACGCCGGTGATGGAAGGCTGGTCGTTGTCGGTGATGCCGCCGGTAGCGGAGACGCCGCCGATGGTCAGGGGCAGAGTCTCGCGGGAAGCGGAGTCGACCACGGTGTCATCGTTGGTGGAGTAGGTGACGGAGAAGGAGGAGACACCTGCGGGGACGGTGATCTGGCCGGTGGTGCTGTTGTAGGTCACGCCGTTGGAGAAAACCGGGGTGGCGTTGTAGTCGCCGGTGGTGGCAGTGCCAGCGGTGGCAGTGCCGGAGCCCACAGCGAAGGTGTAGGTGGAGGCAATGGTGGTGGTGGCAGAGAGGGTGACGTTGTAGACCAGGGCAGCGCCCTCGACCACGTTGTCATCGGTCGCACCGGGGTTGCCGACTTCGACGCCGGTGATGGAAGGCTGGTCGTTGTCGGTGATGCCGCCGGTAGCGGAGATACCGTTTGCGATAACCGGTGTCGAGCCACTAATAGTGTTTGTTTCTGAAGTGGGAGTCGTGTTTTCCCGGTCGATCGCGAGGGGGCTCACCCCTTCGCTGATACGCATAACCCGCACAAAGCTATGCGAATCACTGGCATCCCCACCTGAAAGGCCCGCGGCGGTGGCTTCCAGCTCGGTAGACAGATCGCCACCGGTGGCGATGACTCGTGCAATGGCGGCGGCCCCGCTGTTGAGGTCTTTGAGTGCTGCGTTGGTGGCGTCTTCTGGTGCGAACCCCAGCAAGTTGGCATCTATCAGCAATTCCCGGCCAGATTCCAAGCTGATTTCTTTGCCATTAGGGAGTGCCAACTCCAGCCGGGTGCCATCTTCCGTGAGGACAACCTGGCCTTCCTGGATTTCATCGCCCAGCTTGATCGCACGCTTGTTACCGTCGGAGGAAACCACCCATGCATTACCTTGCAGGATGACAACAACGCCTCGGGCTTGGGCAGAAATTTGGGAAGTGGCCATATAAAAACTCCAAAGTCAGCAAAACTAGCTGAACACTGTAGTGATTAGCGGCCTCTTCGCCTATTGGCCTCAAGTACAGGTTGTGTGATGGATTACTGGATTCCGTGTACTTTGAGTGCCAGTTGCAGGCGGTCACTCACGCCAAGTTTTTCGAAAACTGCACTCAGATGGGCTTTGACGGTGCGTTCCGTGATGTCGCACTGCTCTGCGATAGTCGAGTTGGAGGCGCCATGTGCTGCCAACTTGGCGACTTCTCGTTCCCGGAGCGTTAATGCGTCATCCCACGACGGAGTTGGGAATATGTCCTGCGGTTTTGCCCGGTTTGCTGCTTGAATAAGCTGCTGCATCAGGTGCTGGCCGATCCATACGTGGCCCGCAGACGTGACTTGATGGACTTGAAGAAGCGTGTCCGGATCCGAAAACGCATGGCAATAACCTGCACAGCCAGCATCCAGAGCGGCAATTGCGTCCGCATCTTTGGGGTATGAGCTGGCAGCTACCAATCGGATGTGCTTGTCCCGAAGTAACTCTCCCCAGTCTTGGGCGTCCCAAGGCGGTACATCACCTACGCTGAGATCGAGCCACACGACATCGTTAGTGCGGCGTGCCAGTTGTTGTAGTGCGGAAAAACTGTGAAGTTCGATAGGTGCTTTGAGATGCAAAGCTGCCTTCCAATGTTTCAAGAGCCCGGGGTCTTTGCTGACGAGCAATGGCGCTGCATTCCGTTTCATCGTTCCGACATCGCCCTTGATTTCGCGCGCAGTATGGGTTTCATCAAATAAGCCAGTACAGACTTTTTGCCAGTCAAAATATCTACTTCGGCGACCATGCCCGGAATGATGGGCAGCTTTTGTTGTCCGATGGTGGTGGACAAGGTCCGTACCCGGACAACAAAGAAGGCGTTGCCTTTTTCGTCGACCACGCTGTCTGCCCCAATTTGCTCCAGGGTGGCCTCCAAGCCGCCGTAGACGGCAAAGTCATAGGCCGTGAATTTGACCAGTGCTTTCTGCCCCGGGCGGAGAAACGCAATGTCTCTGGGGAGCACCCGGGCCTCCAGAAGCAATGCGTCGTCCGAGGGAACCAGTTCAATCAGATCCTTGCCCGGTTGCACAACACCACCCACAGTATTCACCCGCAGCTGTTTCACGGTGCCGTTTACCGGGGACCGGATTTCGGTTTGCTTCACCCGGTCCTCCAAGGCGGTGCTGCCTTCCGACAGGGCATTCAATTTGGCATTGGTTTCGCTCAATTCAGAGCGAGCGATGTTCCTGAAGGTGAGCTCCACCTCTTGAATTTTTCGGTTGGATTCCGCGACGGCAGATTCCAGTCGTGGAATGTCGGAGTTCGCGCTGTCCCGTTCACCGCGGTAGCGGGCAACATCGCGCTCCAAGCGCAGCAGCTCCACATCGGACACCGCACCGGTTTTTACCAGGGGGCGCGTCAGCTCCAATTCTTTGGCCGTCAAGGTGTAGCTTTGGGCTGCTTGTTCGCGGCGTGCGCGCACGGAAATCAATTCTTGCGACCGCTGGGAGGACTGTTGCCGGGCAACGCCAACCGTTGCATCCAATTCCGCCCGGCGCGATTCGTAGAGCGCACGCTCCTGCTCCACAATTTCCGGAGCTTGTTTTAAGACCTCTTCCGGGGGTACGAAGCGAGATCCCTCGGCCAAAGCGCGCAGGCGTGCGGCTTTTGCGAGGAGGGATAGATACTGAGATTGGTTTTCCCGCAAGGAGGACACCATGCGCGTGGGGTCTACCTTCAGCAACAGATCGCCGGTTTTTACTATCTGACCTTCGCGCGCGAGAATTTCGGAGACGATGCCTCCATCCAGGCTTTGCAGAATTTGAATTTGCCGCGAGGGTATGACTTTACCCTCGCCCCGGGTGACCTCATCCAGCTCTGCAAAGGCAGACCACAGCAACAGCACGAAAACCGTGATGGCGCTGAGCCATACCAGAACGCGCGCGCCTTGCGGGGTTTGCTCGGCGATGGCCCAGTCGGCACTCGCATCGAAGTCGCTGTCCAACTCTTTTTGCTTGCCGGTGACCAGCAGTAGCAAGCGATCCAGCACGGTGGAACTGCGTGCGTATAACTTGTCCCAGATCTTCGCCAGTTTTGTTTTTTCTGGAGGGGTGTCGACTTGCATCACGAAGCCCTCCCGATGCGGCCGCTCTGCAGTGCCTCGACCACCTGGGCCTTGGGTCCATCTGCCACGATTTGTCCGTTGTCGATCACGATCAATCGGTCAATCAACTCCAACAGCGACGTGCGGTGGGTGACCAGAATCATCGTTTTGCCGGTTGCAAAGCGGCGCAACCGGCTCTTGAGGGCATCTTCACTTTGGTGGTCCATCGCGCTGCTGGGTTCGTCCAGCAACAGCATGGGGGAGTCATTGAGCACCGCGCGGGCAATTCCGACCGCTTGGCGCTGACCGCCCGAGAGGGACTCGCCCCGCTCGCCGATGGTCATGTCAAAACCTTTGGGGTGGCGGTTAACAAATTCGGTCACGCCCGCAATCTCTGCGGCGGCCAAAATGTCCTGGTCGTCGGCAAAGGGGGCGCCTAGTGCAATGTTTTCTTTCAAGGTGCCGTAAAACAAACTCACATCCTGTGACACAAAGCCGGCTGCGCGCCGCAACTCCGCCGGGTCAATCTGGCGGGCATCTATGCCATCAATCAGGATGGCGCCCTCGCTGGGCTGATGCAAACCCAGAATCAAGCGTTGGATGGTGGACTTGCCCGAGCCTACCCGCCCGATGAATGCCACTTTTTCACCCGCGTGGATTTTGAACGATACCTTGTTCAACACCGCCTGTTGTTGGCCCGGGTAGGTAAAGCTGACATTTTTGAATTCAATCGTGCCTTGAAACCCCGAGCGATGCAGATACGAAGACTCCTCGGATCGCTCTGGCTGCTGTTTCATGTGGGTGTCCACCGAGGCCAAACCGCTTTTGGCGCTGTGGTACTGCAACAAAAGTCCGGCGATCTGTCCGAAAGGCGCCATCGCCCGGCCCGCCAGCATGGAGGCCGCAATGATGGCACCCATGCTGACTCTGTTGTCCATGAGCAGGTACACGCCCACGATCACGCTGGTCACCGATACCAGCTGCTGCATGGCTTGCGCAAAGTTCATGGTGCCATTCGAGAGCAACTTGAGCTTGGTGCTGGTTTGCGCCAGAAAGATGGTGTTTTGCTCCCATTTCCGTTGAAAGCTGCTTTCGGCCACCATGAACTTGATGGTTTCGATGCCCACCAGGCTTTCCACCAAGGTGGCATTGCGTTGCGATGTGGCCCGCGAGGACACCTCCACCAGTTCTTGCATCTTGCGCTGGGTGACCAGGGACACGACCAGCAGCAGCATGATGCAGACCAAGGGCGGCAAGGTCAGCCAAGGCGAAATCCAGATCAGTGCCAGAAAGAACACCAACACAAACGGCAGGTCGACCAGAGTGGTGATGGTGGCGGATGCCACAAAGTCACGTACGGATTCAAATGCCCGCAAATTCGCGGCAAACGACCCCACGGATGCAGGGCGGTCGGCCATCCGCAGCCCCAGCACGCGCTCCATGATGCGGGCGGACAGCGTCACATCGATCCGTTTGCCGGCGGTGTCCAGGATGTACGCGCGCAAGGTGCGCAGCATGGTGTCAAACACCATCATCAGCAGTACACCAATCGCGAGCACCCACAGCGTTTCTTCCGCCCGGTTGGGCACCACGCGGTCATACACCGTCATGGAAAACATGGGCATGGCCAGCGCAAATATGTTGATTAACAAGGCTGCGAGCAGGCTGTCCCGGTACAAGCGCCAGTTCTGAAACACCACGCTCCAGAACCAGTGTTTGGACTTCAACTCCCCGGTAGCTGGTGTGCGCGGGTCAAACTTGAAGACCGGGCGCACAAAAAACACAACACCGGCAAACAAGGCTTCTAGGGCTTCTTGGGTAACGACGTCCCCGGACTCGCCACTTTCCGGAAAGCGTACACGCGCTTGGCCGTCCTCGGTCCACTCCAGCAACAGGCAGGCCTGCTTGTCTTGCAGCATCAAGATCACGGGCAGCAGGCCAGGTCGCAAATCGCTCAGCTTGCGTCGCGCAATCCGGGCGGTCAGGCCAGCGCGCGCCGCTGCCCGGGGTAGCAGGGCAGGGGTGAGCAGGTTGTTTTCCAGCGGCAGACCGGCCGACAACGACTCCTGGGTGGTAGCAATGCCATACACACGGGCAATCGACACTAGGCTGTCCAGCAGGGGGTCGAAGTGGGTACTGTGCTCGCCAAGCCGCCAGGCGCTTGGCTTGGGTGCGGAAGGGGCAGGGCCGGAAGGGGGCAAAGTCTCTGTCATTTAAATAATACGTTGATCGCCGCCCAGCAGATTCAGCGCGCCCTGCATGCGGTTGCGCAAACCTTTGCGTTTGCTGATTTTCTGTTGTGCTGCCACGGGCAAATCCGTGTGCCTGATCACGTTTTTGATGATCAGGGTGTCGATCAAGTCTTCCAAAACCCGCACGAACTCGGCGTCGGCTTCATTAAAGCCTGTGGAGCCGGCAGAGCGCCCGAGAAAGGCCTGAATATCCGGGTGGTCGTCGCCCAGCAACTCCCCGCCCGCCCGCTCTGCGCGGGACAGTGAAGCAATCGATCCGTCCTCATTGCGCAATACGTGGAACATGGCGGGGCACTTTCAATCCGGACTCGGGCAGGCCCTATCGCCTGCGCTGTGGAATGCTAGCACCGCATCGCGAAAACCGGATGCCAAAAATGCCATGTTTTCCATGAAAATTTGTTGCAACCACCACGTTCAGGTGCCTGCCAAGGCCGATGCCTGGTGGATGATGCCTCCACCCAGGCAGACCTCCCCGTCGTAGAGCACCGCCGATTGACCGGGGGTGACGGCCCACTGGGCTTGCGGGAACTGCAGCGCAAACCGGTCCGCGTCTACTGAAGTGATGTGGCAAGGGGCGTCGGATTGGCGGTAGCGCGTTTTGGCTGCGATGGTTGCTGCAGGCGGCGCTGTGCCCGCGACCCAGCTGGCATTCAGCGCCTCCAGCCGCTCGG
Source organism: Rhodoferax bucti (assembly GCF_005876985.1). Taxonomy (GTDB): domain Bacteria; phylum Pseudomonadota; class Gammaproteobacteria; order Burkholderiales; family Burkholderiaceae_C; genus Allorhodoferax; species Allorhodoferax bucti. Next base: position 499,266 of record NZ_VAHD01000001.1, on the reverse strand, counting down.
AGAGCAGCCATGGGTGGTCATGGCCTTGCACGACCCACAGGGTGTTGTTCTGCAAGTCCTTGCGGGCCACGAACCACGGAGTGTGCTCGCCGCCGCCGCGTTGTGCCCCTTTGGCTTTGATGCCGCCAATGCCCAGCCCTTGGCGCTGGCCCAGCGTGTAAAACGACAAACCTACGTGCTCCCCAATGGTGTGGCCCTTGGGGTTTTTGATGGGGCCGGGCTCTTTGGAGATGTAGCGGTTCAAAAACTCCCGGAACGGGCGCTCGCCAATAAAGCAGATACCGGTGGAGTCCTTCTTTTTGGCGTTGGGCAGGCCAATTTCATCCGCAATGCGGCGCACTTCGGTTTTGTGCAGCTCACCGACGGGGAACAGGGTTTTGGACAGCTGTGCCTGGTTCAGGCGGTGCAAAAAGTAGCTCTGGTCTTTGGCCGGGTCGAGGCCTTTGAGCAGCTCATAGTTGGCAGTTGTGTCGTTATGGCGCACCCGCGCGTAATGTCCGGTGGCAATTTTTTCGGCGCCCAGTCGCATGGCGTGGTCCAGAAAGGCCTTGAACTTGATTTCGGCGTTGCACAGGATGTCCGGGTTCGGGGTGCGGCCCGCTTGGTACTCCTGCAGAAACTCGGCAAACACCCGGTCGCGGTACTCGGCCGCAAAGTTGACGTGCTCAATCTCGATGCCCAGCACGTCGGCGACGGCGGCGGCGTCTACAAAGTCGATGTTGGAGGAGCAGTACTCGCTGTCGTCGTCATCTTCCCAGTTCTTCATGAAGATGCCGACCACCTCGTGACCCTGCTGTTTCAAGAGGTGCGCGGTGACGGCCGAATCCACGCCCCCGCTCAGGCCCACTACGATGCGTTGCTTGCTCATGCTGCAATTTTAGCCCTGCGCAGGGGGCGCTGCTTGATGTGCCAAATTGGCCTTTGGCGCTCGTGGAATGTGCGCGAGTAGCTATGATTTTGGTAGCGTTGTTCGCGGTGCCCAAACACTGGCATCGGTCTGCACCAGCTCCAGGGGATAGCGCTGCCCGCGCAGGTAGTCTTCCATGCATTGCAACACCAGCGGGCTGCGGTGCCGATCGCGGCTGGCACGGACTTCGTCCGGCGTGAGCCACACGGCACGCACGATGCCGTGGTCCAGCACCCACCCGTCAATCGCTTGGCCCGCAGCGCCGCAAAAGGCAAAACGCAGATAGGTGATGTCTTCCGGCCCATGGGCGCGCTCTCGTACCGACCGGGACAGGTAGATGCCCACCAGCGCTTCCGGGGTGAAGGGATGGGCCGTTTCCTCCAGCACCTCCCGGATGCAGCCCTCGGCCGGGGACTCGCCGGGGTCCAGGTGCCCGGCGGGGTTGTTGAGCTGCAGGCCCTCGGCCGTACGCTCTTCTACCAGCAAAAAACGGCCGTCCCGCTCAATCACCGCGGCTACGGTCACGTGGGGTTTCCATCGGTGGGTCATGTTGGATTATGTGTATTTCATGCAAAAGTCTTTGCCGTCAACGCCTACTTTAGCCCCATGGAATGCAGGGAAACTCATGTAAGCTAACAGACAGCTTGTTTTCCAACTCTATAGGAGTGCCCCATGCACATAGGCGTACCCGCTGAAACCTTGGCGGGAGAGACCCGAGTTGCCGTGACCCCGGAGACAGTCAAAAAACTGAAATCCCAGGGCCACACGGTGCGTGTTCAATCCGGTGCGGGCATCGCTGCCAGCGTGACCGACGAGGCCTATGTCGCTGCCGGTGCCGAAATCACCGACGCTGCTGGCGCATTCGGCAGTGAATTGGTGCTCAAGGTCCGCACGCCGGTGGATGCCGAACTCGCCCAGATGCGCCCGGACAGCACCGTGGTGGGCATGCTCAACCCGTTTGACGCCGAAGGCCTGCAACGCCTGGCCGCCGCCCAACTCAACGCCTACGCGCTGGAAGCGGCACCCCGCACCACCCGCGCACAAAGCATGGACGTGCTCTCCAGTCAGGCCAACATCGCCGGTTACAAGGCCGTGATGATGGCGGCCGATAAGTACCAACGCTTTTTCCCCATGCTGATGACGGCTGCCGGCACTGTCAAAGCGGCGCGCGTTGTCATTCTCGGCGTTGGCGTGGCCGGTTTGCAGGCCATCGCCACCGCCAAGCGCTTGGGCGCAGTGATCGAAGCCTCGGATGTGCGTCCCAGCGTGAAGGAGCAAGTCGAATCCTTGGGTGGCAAGTTCATTGACGTGCCCTACGAAACCGATGAAGAAAAAGAAGCCGCTGTCGGTGTGGGCGGCTACGCCAAGCCCATGCCCCAGAGCTGGCTGGACCGCCAGAAGGCTGAGGTTGCCAAGCGCGTGGCGCAGGCTGATGTGGTGATCAGCACCGCGCTGATTCCCGGTCGTGCGGCCCCCACGCTGATTACCGAAGACATGGTCAAGTCCATGAAACCCGGTTCGGTGATTGTGGACATCGCGGCGGGCAAGGGCCCCAACGGCGGCGGCAACTGCCCGCTATCCGAGGCCGACAAAACCGTTGTCAAACACGGCGTCACGCTGATTGGTGAGACCAATCTGCCGGCGCTGGTCGCGGCAGATGCCTCGTCCCTCTATGCGCGCAACGTGCTGGACTTCCTGAAGTTGATCATCAACAAGGAAGGTGCCTTGCACGTGGACCTGGAAGACGACATCGTGGCAGCCTGCCTGGTGACGCAGGGCGGCGAAGTGCGCCGCAAGTAAACCGCGCACCTCACCTCACGCCCCACTTCATTCACTTACCCCTTCAAGGAGCGACACCATGGAAATGGTTTCCCCCACCATACTGAACCTGATCATCTTTGTGCTGGCCATCTATGTGGGTTACCACGTGGTCTGGACCGTGACCCCCGCACTGCATACGCCGCTGATGGCCGTGACGAATGCCATTTCTGCCATCGTCATCGTGGGCGCCATGCTGGCTGCGGCACTGACAGAAACCACCCTGGGTAAATCCATGGGCGTGCTGGCCGTGGCCTTGGCGGCGGTCAATGTGTTCGGCGGCTTCATGGTCACCCGCCGCATGCTGGAAATGTTCAAGAAGAAAGAAAAGAAAGCATCCACTGCAGGAGCCAAAGAATGAGCCTGAACCTCGTTACCCTGTTGTATCTCTTTGCCAGCGTCTGCTTTATCCAGGCGCTCAAGGGCCTGTCCCACCCTACCACCTCGATCCGCGGCAATGTGTTCGGCATGGTGGGTATGGCAGTGGCCGTGTTCACCACCGGCGCTCTGATTTTCAAGCTCGCAGGCCAACTCGGTCAGGACGGCATGACCGGCATGGCCTGGGCGCTGGGCGCCTTGCTGGTAGGCGGCACCGCCGGCACTGTGATGGCCAAGCGCGTGGAGATGACCAAGATGCCGGAGCTGGTGGCCTTCATGCACAGCATGATCGGTTTGGCAGCAGTATTCATTGCGGTGGCTGCAGTGGCCGAACCTTGGGCCTTCAGCATTGCGGAAAAAAGCGGTGCCATTCCCGGTGGCAACCGGATTGAGTTGGCCTTGGGCGCGTTCATTGGCGCGGTGACCTTCAGCGGCTCGGTGATTGCCTTTGGCAAGTTGTCCGGCAAGTACAAGTTCCGCCTGTTCCAGGGCGCCCCGGTCACCTTCCCCGGCCAGCACAAGCTCAATCTGGTGCTGGGCCTGGCGTCTGTCTTCTTTGTGTTCGGCTTCTGGCATTCCCAGAGCCCTGTGGACTTCGCCTTGATTCTGGCGCTGGGCTTTGTGATGGGTGTGCTCATCATCATCCCCATCGGCGGCGCCGACATGCCGGTGGTGGTGTCCATGCTCAACAGCTACTCGGGTTGGGCGGCAGCAGGCATTGGCTTCAGCCTGAACAACAGCATGCTCATCATTGCCGGCTCACTGGTGGGCTCCAGCGGCGCCATCCTGAGCTACATCATGTGCAAGGCAATGAACCGCTCGTTCTTCAATGTGATTCTGGGCGGTTTCGGTGGCGACGCGTCTTCGGGCCCGGCGGGTGCTGCGGTGCAACGCACCGTCAAGAGCGGCAGCGCGGACGATGCCGCCTTCGTGCTGGGCAATGCTGAAACCGTGGTGATCGTGCCCGGCTACGGCCTGGCCGTGGCCCGTGCGCAGCACGCCGTGAAAGAACTGGCTGCCAAGCTCACCGAGAAGGGCATCACCGTCAAGTACGCCATTCACCCGGTGGCGGGCCGTATGCCCGGCCACATGAATGTGCTGCTGGCCGAAGCCGAAGTGCCTTACGACCAGGTGTTTGAGATGGAAGACATCAATGGCGAATTCGGCCAAGCGGATGTGGCCATCATCCTGGGAGCCAACGACGTGGTGAATCCTGCAGCCCACACCAAGGGCAGCCCGATTTACGGTATGCCTATCTTGGAGGCCTACAAGGCCAAGACCATCATCGTGAACAAACGCTCCATGGCCGCAGGCTATGCCGGCTTGGACAACGAGTTGTTCTACATGGACAAGACCATGATGGTGTTCGGCGACGCCAAGAAGGTGGTGGAGGATATGGGCAAGGCTATCGAATAGGTGCAGCTGCCTAAGGTGGGCCCCCTAAAGGTAAATACCGTGGGCGGGCCTGCCCCGCTGCATAAGAATAGCGGGCTACACGAAAAATACCGGAGACACAGGACATGACAGAACGCGTTTGGCTCAGCAGCTACCCACAAGGTGTGCCTGCCGATATCGATCCCGCCAAATACCCTTCTTTGGTGGCGTTGTTGGAAGAGAGTTTCCAAAAGTACGCCAGCCGGGTTGCCTACAACTTCATGGGCAAGGATGTCACTTTCGGCCAGACGGACAGTTTGAGTCTCGCCTTCTCCGCGTATTTGCAAGGCTTGGGCCTGGTCAAGGGCGACCGCGTGGCCATCATGATGCCCAATGTGCCCCAGTATCCGATTGCAGTCGCAGCCATTCTGCGGGCTGGCTTTGTGGTGGTGAATGTGAACCCGCTGTACACCGCGCGCGAGTTGGAGCATCAGCTCAAGGACTCTGGTTCCAAAGCGATTGTCATCATCGAAAACTTCGCCCATACCCTGGAGAAGTGCATTGCAGCCACCCCCGTGAAGCATGTGGTGCTCTGCTCCATGGGCGATCGCCTGGGCCTGCTCAAGGGCACGCTGGTGAACTACGTGGTGCGCAACGTCAAAAAAATGGTGCCCGCGTTCAACCTGCCCAACGCAGTGCGCTTCAATGAAGCGGTGGCGCGTGGCACCAAGGCACCGTTCAAGAAAGTGGACATCAAGGCCGACGACGTGGCGGTGCTGCAGTACACCGGAGGCACCACGGGGGTCTCCAAAGGCGCGGTGCTCCTGCACCGCAACGTGATTGCCAATACCTTGCAGTCCGAGGCCTGGTACGCACCCGCCATGGCCAAGGTGCCGGCGGAGCAGCAACCCACCACGGTGTGTGCGCTGCCGCTGTACCACGTGTTTGCCTTTACGGTGGGCATGATGTTGTCCATGCGCACGGGCGGCAAACTGATCCTGATCCCCAACCCGCGCGATATTCCCGGTGTGCTCAAAGAGCTGTCCAAGCACACCATCCACAGCTTCCCTGCCGTGAACACCTTGTTCAATGGTTTGGCGAATCACCCCGACTTCAACACCGTGGACTGGAGCCACCTGAAAGTGGCGGTGGGCGGCGGCACGGCGGTGCAGAGCGGTGTGGCCAAGCTGTGGTTTGAGAAAACCGGTTGCCCTATTTGCGAGGGATATGGCCTCAGCGAAACCTCGCCTACGGTGAGCTGCAACCCCATCACCTCCAACGAGTACACCGGCACGATCGGCGTGCCCTTGCCCAGCACCTCCATGAAGTTGCTGGATGACGACGGCGTGGAAGTGGCGGAAGGCCAGAGTGGCGAAATTGCCATCAAGGGCCCCCAAGTCATGGCCGGTTATTGGCAGCGTCCGGATGAGACCGCCAAGGTCATGACGCCGGATGGCTACTTCAAGACCGGCGACATCGGCGTGGTGGATGCCCGTGGCTTCTTCAAAATCGTGGATCGCAAGAAGGACATGATTTTGGTGAGTGGCTTCAATGTGTTTCCTACCGAGCTCGAAGACGTGGTCACCCAGATGCCGGGCGTATTGGAGTGCGCATGCGTGGGCGTGGTCGATGCCAAGTCCGGCGAGGCGGTCAAACTGGTGATTGTCAAAAAAGATCCCAACCTCAGTGAAGAAGATGTGCGCAACTTCTGCAAGGAAAACCTGACCGGCTACAAGCAGCCGAAGGTGGTGGAGTTCCGTGCCGATCTGCCCAAAACCCCGGTCGGCAAAATTTTGCGTCGGGAGCTGCGCGAGAAGTAAGCGAGCCCAAGGAGCTACCCGGGCTCCAACGCTACAAAAAGCGGCCTGCGGGCCGCTTTTGTTTTGCTCCGCTTGCTAAGCTTGCGGTGATTCCAATGACTGCTACCTCTCATGACACCACCTGCTCCTATCGCCATCTTGAGTGCCCTTGCCGAGGAGCAAGAAGGGCTGTTGGAGTGCATGACCGACGTGCAGCGGGTGGTGCATGCCGGGCGGGTGTTTTGGTGTGGCCGTCTGCAGGGTGTACCGGTGGTGCTGGCGCTCTCCCGCATCGGCAAGGTGGCGGCCGCTATCACGGCCACGGCACTGATTGCCCATTTCGGTGTGCAGCAGCTGGTGTTTACCGGGGTGGCAGGTGGCGTGGGTGCGGGCGTGCAGGTGGGAGATGTGGTGGTGGGTAGCCAGTATGTGCAGCACGACATGGATGCGTCGCCGCTGTTTCCCCGTTATGAAATCCCTCTGACCGGGCGCGCGGTATGGGATGCCGATGCCTCGCTGCTTGCGCAGGCCTGCGAGGCGGTGCGCCGTGTGCAGCCGGCCCTGTGTACAGGCGTATTCAGTGCCACGCTGCACCAGGGTCTGATTGCGAGCGGAGACCGCTTTGTCAGCAGTGCGGCAGAAGTCGCCGCGCTTTTGGCGGGCATGCGGGCGGTTGGCTTCCATCCGATGGCGGTTGAGATGGAGGGGGCGGCTGTGGCGCAGGTGTGCGCCGACTATGGTGTGCCGTTTGTCGCCCTGCGCACTATCTCAGACCGGGCCGATGACAGCGCACATGTCGATTTCCCGCGTTTTGTGCAGGAAACCGCCAGCGTGTATGCCAAGGCCATCGTTCTGGAAATGCTTGATTTGCTATCAAACAAATAGCTGCTCGCGCATATTCCACGAGCGTTACAGCCCTAAATAATGCTCAACGCAGCCAGCCGCGCTTGTAAAAGTACCACATGGGCACCAAGGCACTGGCGACCATCAGCGTCACGGTGTAGGGGTAGCTCCAGCCGCCCAAGAACTCCAGCTCCGGGAACTTGAGGTTCATGCCATAGACGCTGGCTACCAGTGTCGGCGGGAGCAGGGCCACGCTGGCCACCGAGAAGATCTTGATGATCTTGTTCTGGTTGATGTTGATGAAACCTACCGTCGCATCCATCAAGAAGTTGATCTTGTCGAACAGGAAGGCGGTGTGCGAGTCCAGCGAGTCAATGTCGCGCAAAATTTGGCGCGCTTGCTCGAACTGTTCGGCATTGAGCATCTTGCTGCGCATCATGAAGCTCACCGCGCGGCGGGTGTCCATCACGTTGCGGCGAATGCGGCCACTCAAATCTTCGTGGCGGGCAATGGCGCCCAGCGCTTCGCCGGCGATGGCATCCGTCACGTTGCCGGAGAGCACTTTTTTACTGACTTTTTCCAGCTCGTCGTAAATGCCTTCCAGCGTGTCGGCGGAGTATTCGGCGTCCGCGTCAAACAGCTTAAGCAGCACTTCTTTGGCGTCTTCAATCAGGCCGGGTGCGCGGCGTGCGCGCATGCGCAGCAGGCGGAACACTGGCACGTCTTCATCATGAATCGAGAAGAGTACGCCCTTGCTTTTGAGGTTGTCATTGACCAGGTTCAAGATGAACGCGGCGCGCACCGTGCGGGGCTCGTCGTCGTCCGCAATCAAAAAGTCGCTGCGGATATGCACGTCGCCGTTGTCTTCGGCGTAAAAGCGGGCAGATTCTTCGATGTCCTCGTCCATCGCATCGTCGGGGATGGACAAGCCGTAATACTGTTTGACCCAGCGCTTTTCTTCGAGCGTGGGGGATTCCAAGTCCACCCAGATAGGCTGGAATTTGGAAAGCTCTTCAAGCGACTCGATTTCTTCCTGAAAAAGTCGGCCATTGGCGAGCGTAAAGATGTTGAGCATGGCTCACTCCCAAATAAGATGGCTGCAGGCGGGGTTTGGGTGCTTTCAACCCCGATGCAGTGGTGGGAGTTGAAAGCTACCGACTAGGGTAGGTTTCCAAGGAGCGTTCTCCGGTAATTCAGAAGCGGAAATTATCGCACTGCGCCGGGTGATAGAGTGATTGCCCGCCTTCCGGGTTCCCCACTTTTATCCATCCATGCCCATTTCATTGAGTCCCCAGCGCGAGCGCTGGCTGCTGATCACGCTGGCCGGTATCCAGTTCACCCATATTCTGGATTTCATGATCATGATGCCGCTGGGGCCGGCGCTCACAACGCTGTTCCGCATCAGCGATGCCCAGTTCGGCATGCTGGTGTCCGCCTACACCTTGGCCGGGGGCGCGTCTGGCTTGCTGGCCTCTACGTATATCGACAAGGTGGATCGCAAGCGCCTGCTGCTGGTGCTGTATGGGCTGTTTGCACTTTCCACCCTGGCCTGTGGTCTGGCTCCCACCTATGAAACCTTGATGCTGGCGCGGGTCTGCGCCGGGGTATTCGGTGGGGTGTTGTCCGCGTTGAGCCAAACCATTGTGGGGGATGTGATTCCTTTCGAGCGTCGGGGGCACGCCATGGGCATTGTGATGACCTCGTTCTCCGTGTCTACCGTTGCAGGTGTGCCGCTGGGCTTGTTTTTGGCCGCCCACTTCGGCTGGCACATCCCCTTCTTGTTGATTGCGGCGGTGTGTGTGCTGTTTGCGGTGTTTGCTTACCTGACGCTTCCGGCCATGAGTAGCCACTTGCAGGCGCACGCTGCGGTGTCCGCCTGGAGCCGGATTGCCGAGGTGCTGCGCGATCGCAATCATTTGCGCGCCTTTGTGTTTTCTGCCTTGCTGATGTTCTCCGGCTTCACGGTCATTCCTTACATCACCATCTTCATGCAGGCCAACGTCGGCCTGCGCGCGGACCAGGTGCCGTATGTCTACTTGTGCGGAGGCGTGGGCACCCTGATCACCGCGCGCTGGTTCGGGAGCCTGGCGGATAGCTGGGGCAAGTTCCAGACGTTTCGGGCCATTGCGCTGGTGTTCTTGTTGCCCTTGGTGGGCCTCACCTTGTTAGGCAACGTGGGCTTGGTGGGGGCCTTGGCGGTGTCGACGCTGTTTTTTGTGTGTGGCAGCGGCCGCATGATTCCGGGCATGGCCATGTTGACTTCGGCTGCCAATCCGGCGTTGCGCGGGACGTTCATGACCTTGAATGCCTCCGTGCAGTCTGCGGCCATGGGGCTGGCGGCTTTGGCGGGTGGCGCCATCATCAGCCGGGATGCTGCGGGCTTGGTGCAACACTATTGGGGCTCTGCGCTGATCGGTGCAGTTGCCAGCGTGTTGGCGGTGCTTGTTGCGAGTAAATTGAACCTGCACCAGGCAGGTGCAAAGCCCTGAAAAAAGAAGCCATTATTTGCTGCAGTGCATTACAAAAAAGACTTTGCAATTGCCCTCAAACGGGCGCATAGTGGATTCATAGAGAGCGCAAATCGTTTAACAAGTTTGAGTGCCAACTGCCCGTAAAGCAGAAGGCTTTTTCAACCCTGAGAGCAACTGGAGGCTATTTATGAATTTGACGATCAGCGGTCATCACCTTGAAGTTACCCCGGCCCTGCGTAGTTATGTCACGACCAAGCTCGATCGCATCATGCGCCACTTCGATCAAGTGGTAGACGTTAAAGTGCTGCTCACCGTTGAAAAGCAAAAGGAAAAAGACCGACGACAGCGCGCGGAATGCAACATCCATGTCAAAGGCAGCGACATGTTTGCAGAAAGCGCCCACGAAGATTTGTACGCTGCCGTGGATGACTTGGTCGACAAGCTCGATCGCCAAGTGGTCCGCCACAAAGACCGTTTGCAAAACCACCACCATGAGGCCCCCAAGCGGTTGATGTAATTCCGCAGTAGGGACAACAACCCAAAAACCGCCCTGACATGGGCGGTTTTTTTATGTGCATAATCCGTTCGTACCATGAACCGTCTCGCGTCCATCCTCCCTTCCGCGCAAGTGCTTGCGCATGTCGATGTCACCAGTAAAAAGCGTGCTTTCGAAGAGGCCGGGTTGCTGTTCGAAAACCTGCACGGCTTGAGCCGGGCCCTAGTGACCGACAGTTTGTTCTCCCGCGAGCGCTTGGGTTCCACCGGTCTGGGTCACGGGGTTGCCATCCCGCATGGCCGTATCAAGGGCCTCAAGTCTCCCATGGCTGCGGTGTTCCAGTTGGTCCATCCCATCGGGTTTGACTCCCCGGACGACGTGCCCGTCAGTCTGCTGATTTTCTTGCTGGTGCCCGAAGCCGCAACGCAAAAGCACCTCGAAATCCTGTCCGAAATTGCCGAGCTCTTGAGCGATTCCGGCTTGCGTGAGCAAATCACCAGTTGTGGTGATGCCGCCTTGCTGCACTCCTTGATTGCCGGCTGGCAATCCGCCCGCGCCGCCTGAGCGCAGGCACGCTCTGAGGTCCTGCATTGAAACCCACCGCTGTCAGTGCCGATGCTCTCTTTGAGGAGTTTCGGGCGCATCTCCGTTGGGAGTGGGTGGCAGGCTTAGGTGCCTCCGAGCGCCGTTTTGATGAAGTTGCCATCAAGGCGGCCCGCTCTGGCGCGGATCTGGTGGGCTACCTGAATTACATCCACCCGTATCGCGTGCAAATTCTCGGCGAGCGGGAAATCACCTACATCACCAATGCGACACCGGAAGACTGCGCGCGCCGTATTTCCCGCATCGTGACCTTGGAGCCGCCGGTACTGGTGTTGGCCGATGGCCAAGTGGCGCCGCAGGCCTTGTTGGCCATGTGCGAGCGGGCGCAGATTCCCATGTTTGCGACCAAAGAGTCTTCCGCCTTTGTGATCGATGTGCTGCGGGCGTATTTGTCCAAGCATTTTGCCGATCGCCTGTCCATGCATGGCGTGTTCATGGACATTTTGGGGCTGGGCGTATTGATCACCGGGGAGTCCGGGCTGGGCAAGAGCGAGCTGGGCCTGGAGTTGATTTCCCGGGGCAATGGCCTGGTCGCTGACGACGCAGTGGATTTGTTCCGCATCAACCAGACCACGATCGAGGGGCGCTGCCCTGAGCTGTTGCAGAACCTGCTGGAAGTGCGCGGCATCGGCCTGCTGGATATTCGCGGCATCTTCGGTGAAACCGCTGTGCGCCGTAAAATGCGCCTCAAACTGATTGTGCATCTGGTACGTCGCGAGACCTTGGAGCGCGAGTACGAGCGCATTCCCTATGAGCCCCTTACCCAGGACGTGCTGGGCATTCCGGTGCGCAAAGTGGTGATTCAGGTGGTTGCAGGACGCAACATCGCGGTGCTGGTGGAGGCTGCCGTGCGCAACACCATTCTCCAGCTGCGCGGTATCGATACCTACCAGGAATTTGTCGAGCGCCACCGCAAGGCGATGGCACAAGGCCACTAGTTGTTGGTGTTGCGGTGCGGGCAATCGCCCTTGGTGCAGTTGGCGTATAAGCTCAATGCATGGTCAGAGATGGCGAAGCCCTTGGCCTTGGCCACTGCGTGCTGGCGCTTCTCAATTTCGGCGTCGTAAAACTCTTCCACCCGTCCGCAGTCCAGACACACCAAATGGTCATGGTGTTGGCCTTCGTTGAGCTCGTACACGGCCTTGCCACTCTCGAAATGGCTGCGGCTCAGAATGCTGGCTTGTTCAAACTGGGTCAGCACGCGGTAGACGGTGGCCAAGCCCACGTCCGAGCGTTCTTGCAGCAGCACGCGGAACACGTCTTCGGCAGTCATGTGACGTTGTGTGCCGCGCTGGAAAACCTCCAGGATTTTGAGGCGGGGCACAGTGGCCTTCAGGCCCGTATTTTTTAATTCTTCGATATTGCTCATCGGCACATTCCCGGCATGGTCATCAAACAGGCCAACAGGGGCCAACCGCTACAATGCCACGATCATATCGCCCTTCAATTTTCATGCCACTTACCACCCGCTATCGCCTTCGTTTTGTTGCTGCAGGCCTGCTTGCCGCCGCGTTGGGGGCCTGCAGTTCGGTGGGGCCAACCGGCGATCAGGTAGCCCGGGCAGTCACCCCGTACAAGATTGATATCGTCCAAGGGAATGTGGTGACCCGTGAGCAGCTGGCGGTGTTGCGCCCCGGCATGCCACGCGCCATTGCGCAGGATGTGCTGGGGACGCCGCTGTTGACCAGCGTGTTTCATGCTGACCGGTGGGACTATGTGTTCACCCTCAAGCGCCAGGGCAGTGAGCCACAAGCACGCAAGGTCACCGTGTTTTTTGCCAACGACGCGATCAGCCGCATTGAAGCGGACGATTTGCCCAGCGAGACTGAGTTTGTGTCCACTCTGCGCTCCGGTGTGAAGTTGGGGCCTGCACCTGCGTTGAAGGCATCTGAGGAAGCGCTGAAAAAATTCCCGGCGCCTAAAAAGCCGGAGGCGCCGGTGGCACCTGCGCCGGCCAGCGCCGCATCCGCAACTGCCTACCCCCCGCTGGAACCCGGCGGACTTTGATTTTTCCTATTTCACTTCTTTAGACCATGACCCATTCCATCGCCATTGCAGGCGCTTCCGGCCGCATGGGCCAGATGCTGATTGACGCCGTCCAAGCTGCAGACGATTGCACGCTGGCCGGCGCGCTGGATATTGCCGGCAGTCCTTCCCTGGGTCTGGACGCCGGCGCCTTCTCTGGACAAGCTACTGGTGTGTTGATCACTGCAGATGTGCGCGAAGGCCTGAAGAACAGCCAGGCGCTCATTGACTTCACCCGCCCGGAAGGCACGCTGGCCCACTTGCAGGTGTGCCGCGAATTGGGTGTTGCGGCCGTGATCGGAACCACCGGATTTACCGACGAGCAAAAAGCCGAAATCGCCGAGATTGCCAAGTCCATCCCCATCATGATGGCGCCCAACATGAGCGTTGGGGTGAACGTGACCTTGAAGCTGCTGGAGATGGCGGCCAAGGCGCTTGCCACCGGCTATGACATTGAAATCGTGGAAGCCCACCACCGTCACAAAGTGGATGCGCCTTCTGGCACCGCACTCAAGATGGGTGAAGTGATTGCCGACGCCTTGGGCCGCGACTTGAAGGAATGTGCTGTCTACGAGCGCTACGGCGTGACTGGCGAACGCGGCCCTTCCAGCATCGGCTTCGCCACCATTCGCGGAGGCGATATCGTGGGTGACCACACCGTGCTATTTGCAGGCACCGGCGAGCGGATTGAGATCAGCCACAAGTCGTCGAGTCGCGCCACGTATGCCCAGGGCAGCTTGCGCGCTGTGCGTTTCCTGGCCGGTCGTGCGCCGGGGCTGTATGACATGTTTGACGTCCTGAATTTGAAATGACCCCGCTACAGCTGCTTTTCCAGGGAGATGCGGTTCATACCGCCGTGGCGTTGATATTGCTCTGCATGTCCATCGCCGCTTGGTTTGTGATTTTCTGGAAAAGCTGGTTGCTGCAGCGCGCGCTGACGGACGTGTCGCGCAGCACAGCGGCCTTTTGGCAAGCGGCGGATGTGAATGCCGCTTTGGCGGCGCTACCCGCATTTGACCGGGAGGGCCTGGTCTTGCCCCTGGTCCAAGCCACGCAGACCCAAGGTGCTGGGACGCTGGCAGCTGCCGGTGACAGGGGCCAACAACTCACCCGCGTCCTGCGTGACGCGTTGCACGGCGTGTTGCAACGCTTACAGTCCGGTCAGGTATTGCTGGCTACTGTGGGATCGACTGCCCCCTTCGTGGGACTGTTGGGCACGGTATGGGGCATCTACCATGCGCTCATCAGCATCACCGGTGGCGGGCAAGTCAGCATCGACAAAATCTCCGGCCCGGTGGGCGAGGCGCTGATCATGACAGCGGCTGGCTTGGCCGTGGCGATTCCCGCTGTGTTGGCCTACAACGTGTTCGGCCGTCTGGTCGCCCGTCTGGAGGCCGATCTCGAGGGCTTTGCCCTGGACCTGCGCGAGCTGCTGCTGAGCAGCCCCAAGGCGGACTGAATGGCATTCGGCCGCTTGGAACGCCCGTCCGGCGCGCAGCCGATGAGCGACATCAACATGACGCCGCTGATTGACGTGATGCTGGTGTTGCTGGTGATCTTCATCATCACTGCTCCCCTGATGGTGAGCGCTGTGAAGGTGGATTTGCCTCAGGCGCAGGGCACGCAAGCGACGGACGCTCCCAAATTTATAGCGGTCACCATTGATCCTGCAGGGCAGACCTATGTGAACGATGCGCCCATGGACAAGCCCGCTTTGGCCAATGCTTTGGCCGACGCTGCCAAGCGCAACCCGAATACCGAAGTCCGTCTGCGCGCTGACTCCACCGTGCCTTACGGCCGCGTGGTGGAGGTCATGGGTTTGGCCCAAAAAGCGGGCTTGAGCCAGATTGGATTTGTGGCCGAACCCGAGGCGTCCGCCTCTCCCTGAACCCCGCGCGCAGTGCAGCGCCTAAAATCGCACCAAGCCTCTCTTCACGGCAGCGTGACCGCTGCCCATTCCCCATGCAAGACAAGTACCAGCACCTCGACGTAGAACAAGCCGCGCAAGCCCATTGGGCACAGCCTTTGTGGAATGGCGATACCGCCTACCGTGTCACCGAAAACGCCGTGGGCGTGGACGGCAAGCCCAAGAAGAAGTTCTACGCCTGCTCCATGCTGCCGTACCCCAGCGGCAAGCTGCACATGGGCCACGTGCGCAACTACACCATCAACGACATGCTTGCCCGCTACCTGCGCATGAACGGTCACAACGTGCTCATGCCCATGGGCTGGGATGCATTTGGCTTGCCTGCCGAAAACGCGGCACTCAAGAACAAGGTGCCACCCGCCAAGTGGACCTACGAGAACATCGCCTACATGAAGGGTCAGATGCAGGCCATGGGCCTGGCCATCGACTGGAGCCGTGAAGTCGCCACCTGCGATCCCGATTACTACCAATGGAACCAGTGGTTGTTCCTGAAGATGCTGGAAAAAGGCATTGCCTACCGCAAGACCCAGGTGGTGAACTGGGACCCGGTGGACCAGACCGTGCTGGCCAACGAGCAGGTGATTGACGGCAAGGGCTGGCGCACCGGTGCGGTGGTCGAGAAGCGCGAAATCCCCGGCTACTACCTCAAGATCACCGACTACGCGCAAGAGCTGCTGGACCACGTGCAGATGGGCAACGACAAGGCCACGCTCACCGGTTGGCCCGACCGCGTGCGCCTGATGCAGGAAAACTGGATCGGCAAGTCGGAGGGCGTGCGCTTCGCGTTCACCCACGACATCCAGGATTCGACGGGTGCGCTGATCGGCGACGGCCGCATGTACGTGTTCACCACCCGTGCGGACACGGTGATGGGTGTGACCTTCTGCGCCGTGGCGCCCGAGCACCCCCTTGCTGCGCACGCTGCAGCCTCCAACCCTGCACTGGCCGCCTTCATTGAAGAGTGCAAGACCGGTGGCACCACCGAGGCCGAGCTGGCCACCCAAGAGAAGAAGGGCCTGAACACCGGCTTGTTCGTGACCCACCCGCTGACCGGCGCCCAGGTGCCGGTATGGGTCGGCAACTATGTGTTGATGGGCTATGGCGATGGCGCCGTGATGGGCGTACCTGCGCACGACGAGCGTGACTTTGCGTTTGCCAAGAAATACGGCATCGAGATCAAGCAGGTCGTCACCGCAGACGGCGAAACCTTCTCGCTAGACGCTTGGGCCGATTGGTATGGCGACAAGCAGCGCGCCGTGACGGTGAACTCCGGCAAATACGACGGCCTGGCCTACAAGGCAGCGGTCGATGCCGTGGCTACAGACCTGGCTGCCCAAGGCTTGGGCGAGAAGAAAACCACCTGGCGCCTGCGTGACTGGGGCGTGAGCCGCCAACGCTATTGGGGCACGCCCATCCCGATCATCCATTGCGATGAACACGGCGCTGTGCCAGTCCCTGAAAAAGACCTGCCCGTGGTGCTGCCGCAGGATTGCGTGCCCGATGGCTCCGGCAATCCGCTGCACAAGCACGAAGGCTTCCACGCCGGCGTGGTCTGCCCGGTGTGTGGCAAGCCCGCACGCCGCGAAACTGACACCATGGACACCTTTGTGGACTCGTCCTGGTACTTCATGCGCTATTGCGATCCGAAGAATCCGGACGCCATGGTGGCGGGTGGTACCGACTACTGGATGCGGGACCAGAATGCCGAGGCCTTGGGTGGCAAGGGCGGCAGCGGCATGGACCAATACATCGGGGGTATCGAACACGCCATCCTGCACTTGCTGTACGCCCGCTTCTGGACCAAGGTCATGCGCGACCTGGGCCTGGTGAAGGTGGACGAGCCCTTCACCAAGCTGCTGACCCAAGGCATGGTGCTCAATCACATCTACAGCCGCCGCACCGCCAAGGGCGGCAAGGAATACTTCTGGCCCAAGGATGTGGAGCATGTGCATGACGCGGCCGGCAAGGTGGTGGGCGCCAAGCTCATCGTCGAAGTCGACAGTGCCGATGGCTTGCTGCCCGTGGGCACGGCCATCGACTACGAGGGCGTGGGCACCATGTCCAAGTCCAAGAACAACGGTGTGGACCCGCAGGAGCTGATCGCCAAGTACGGCGCAGACACGGCCCGCATTTACACCATGTTCACCTCGCCACCCGAGGCCACGCTGGAGTGGAACGACTCGGCCGTGGAAGGCAGCTACCGCTTCCTGCGCCGCGTCTGGAACTTTGGCTACAAACTGTCTGCTATGGATTCTGTAGCTGCTCGCGCAAGCGTGGCGGGCGCCAAGGGCCTGAATGATGTGGAATTCGGCAAGGAGGCCAAGGCGCTCCGGCTGGAAATGCACACCGTGCTCAAGCAGGTGGACTTCGATTACCAGCGCATGCAATACAACACGGTGGTGTCGGGTGCGATGAAGATGATCAACGCGCTGGAAGGCTTCAAGGCCATGGACAGCGCCGGTGCACAAGTGGCCCTGATCGAAGGTTTCGGCATCCTGCTGCGTTGCCTGTACCCCGCTACGCCACACCTCTCGCACGCCTTGTGGTCCGAGCTGGGCTATGCCTCAGCATTGGGCGATCTGCTGGATGCGCCTTGGCCCCAGGTGGACGCGGCGGCCCTGGTGCAAGACGAGATCGAACTGGTGCTGCAAATCAACGGCAAGCTGCGGGGTGCGGTGCGTGTGCCGGCAGGCGCTGACAAGGCCGCCATCGAAGCCGCTGCGCTGGCCAGTGAGGTGTTTGTGAGCCATGCCGCAGGCGCGCCCGCCAAGAAGGTCATCGTGGTGCCGGGCCGCTTGGTCAACATCGTCGTCTGAGCATCATGCTGAACCGCCGCCACCTGTTTGCCCTGTCTGCCGCCGCGTTGTTGGAGGGCTGCGGCTTCAAGCTGCGCGGCAAGCAGACCTTTGCGTTTGAGACGATTGCCGTGACGCCGGAGCGTGGCGGTGCCGTTGCCTCCGAGCTGGCGCGTTATTTGGGCGCCATGGTGCGCCCGGTTGCGCCCGCTGCGGGCGGGCAGCCGCCGGACGTGATTGTGGACATCCTCGGCGAGACGCGTGAGAAGGTGGTGGTGGGCTTGAACGCCTCCGGCCAAGTTCGGGAATACCAGTTGCGCCTCAAGATACGCTTTCGCATGCGCACGTCTGCGGGGCGCGACCTGATTGAGCCCTCCGACATCCTGCAGGAGCGCGACATCAGCTTCAACGAGTCTGCGGTGTTGGCCAAAGAAACTGAAGAGGCGCTGCTCTACCGCGACATGCAGTCGGACATCGTGCAGCAGTTGCTGCGCCGTCTGGCCGCCATCAAAACCCTGGAGCCCTGACGATGGCCCTGGACCGGGTGGACCAGACCTTGCTGGAGCTGCTCCAGAAGGATGGCCGCATGAGCGCGCAGGCCCTGTCTGAAGCCGTCAACCTCTCGGCCCGTGCCACGCTCAACCGCATCCACAAACTGGAAGACGAAGGGCATATCGAAGGCTACCGCGCCCTGCTCGCGCGCCAGAGCATAGGCGAGCATGTGTCAGTGTTTGCCGAAATCGCGCTCAAGGACCAGCGTCAGGCCACCGTGCAGCGCTTCGAGCAGGCCATGGTGGCCTGCCCGGAGGTGATCGCCTGCTACTTGGTGAGCGGCCGTTACGACTATCTGGTGCGCCTAGCCTGTCGCGATCTGGCGCATTACCGGGACCTGACCAACACCTGGATTGACGATGTGGGGCTGGGCATCGACAAGGTGGTCACCAGCACCGAGCTGCAAACGGTCAAGGAATTTGCGGGCTTCCCGCTCATGGTGCGCACCACGCGCTGATGCAGGCACTTCCGTTTCGGAAGTAAAGTGCATGCGGAGCAGCCGTTTGCTGCGTTTTGAGCCCTCTGCTTCGTCGCTAACTTCCTCTGTGCTGAACCTAGACTTCTTGCACAGCCCGGCGATGCGGTAGGTGCGGATTCCGCATCCCCTCCCGGCGCATGCCCCGAGGAGAACCCCATGACCCGCTATATCGACGTGCACGACATGCAGCAGCTGGTGCGCCAGCACGGCCTGGCCCCCATGATGTCCGAGATGGCCCAGACCATCTGCGAAGACTTTTTGCGCTGGGAAGACTTTGACAAATCCCCCCGCACCGCCAACCACAGCACCAATGGCGTGATCGAGCTGATGCCGGTCTCTGACAGCGCGCTCTATGCCTTCAAGTACGTGAACGGCCACCCCAAGAACCCGCTGCAGGGCTTGTCCACCGTCATGGCCTTTGGCGTGCTGGCCGATGTAGCGACCGGCTACCCCGAGCTGCTCAGCGAGCTGACCATCACCACCGCGCTGCGCACTGCGGCCACCTCCGCCATGGCCGCCAAGGTGCTGGCCCGGCCCGAGAGCAAAACCATGGCCCTGATTGGCAATGGCTCGCAAAGCGAATTTCAGGCGATTGCCTTCATGACTCAGCTGGGCATCACCACGTTGCGCGTGTTTGATGTGGATGCCAAAGCCACCGACAAACTCGTCGCCAACCTGCGCCCCTACACCGATGCGGGCAGCTTGACGATCGTCCGCTGCGCCTCCACCCGCGAGGCCGTGCGCGGTGCCGACATCGTGACCACGGTGACGGCCGACAAGACCAATGCCACCATCCTCACGGCCGACATGATCGAGTCCGGCATGCACCTGAATGCGGTGGGCGGCGACTGCCCCGGCAAGACCGAGCTGCAGGCCGAGATCCTGCACCACGCCAAGGTGTTTGTGGAGTTCGAGCCGCAAACCCGCATCGAGGGCGAGTTGCAGCAGATGCCGGCCGATTTTGTGACGCATCCGCTCTGGAAAGTGCTGGCCGGTACAGCTGTGGGGCGCGACAACGCCGCGCAAGTGACCTTGTTCGACTCGGTGGGTTTTGCGCTGGAAGACCTGTCGGCCCTGCGCTATGTGCATGCCTTGTCCCAGAAGCTGGGCGTGGGCAGCACGGTGCAGCTGGTGCCGGACATGCCAGACCCCAAAGACCTGTTTGCCTGCGCTACGGCAGCCCGACCCGTGTTGCGCAAAGCAGCATGAGCGACCACGTCCTGCACATCATCGGCGCGGCCGTCGGTGAGGGGGCCAGCGATGGCGGTTGCAAATGGGGTGCTGCGGCGCTCAAAGACCACGGCATGGCTCGCGCCCTGTCTGCCACCGGGCGCACCGTGACCTGGGGCGACACGGTGAGCGCGCAGCCCATGTCGGCGACCAGCCGGCTGCACGCCATCGAGGTGTTTTCGGATCGTCTGTCTCTGGCAGTGCAGCAGGTGCTGCGCCATGGCCAGCAGCCGCTGGTGGTGGGCGGCGACCACTCCTGCGCCGTTGGCACCTGGAGTGCGGTGGCTGACCATGTGCGCCTGCAAGGCGCTTTGGGGCTGGTGTGGATCGATGCTCACCTGGACGCCCACACCCCGGATACCTCTGACACCCAAGCCCCGCATGGCATGCCGCTGGCGGCCTTGTTGGGCCATGGCGCGCCGGGCATGACAGACCTCTTCGGGTGGCGCGGCAAATTGCACCCGGAGCATGTGGCCATCATCGGTGCTCGCAGCTATGAGCCGGCCGAGCAGGCGCTGCTCGCTCGCTTGGGCGTGCGCGTGATGTACATGCCCGAGGTGCAGGAGCGCGGATTCGCTGCCTGCTTCGCCGAGGCGCAAGCCATTGCGCACAGCGGCACCGCGGGCTGGGGCATTAGTTTCGATCTGGATGGCCTGGACCCGCGCGACGCTCCGGGCACCGGCACACCAGTGGAGCAGGGCATCCGCTTGGCAGATGCTTTGGCGGTGCTTGCCGGTTGCCAGCAACAGCCCGGTTTCGTGGCTATGGAACTCACGGAGTACAACCCGCTACGCGACTTTGGTGGCCGCACCGCCCAGGCTGCTACCGATCTGGTGTGTGCGGTATTGGCTCCCGAGCGGGCAGCGATGGAGCTGGCAGCTTGAACTGCCCGTGAAGCGTAGGGGCCTTGGTTTCAGCGCCGGGCCGCCCCAAGCTGAAACGAGCCCCACGGTTTCGTAGGAACCCCTTCGGTAGTTGGGGCAGCGACCCGCGTAGCGGCAGAGCGTGGGGGCCTTAAACTCATGCCCCTATGCAACTCGCAGCGAATCAACTCAGCAACCACCTGCAGCGCGGGCTCAAAAGCTTGTACACGGTGCATGGCGATGAGCCGCTTTTGCAGCAAGAGGCGCTGGACACCATTCGCGCCCACGCCCGCACCCAGGGCTATACCGAGCGCACTTCGCACACGGTCGCCGGTGCCCACTTCGACTGGAGCGAGGTGCTGGCCGCCGGTGGTTCGCTGAGCCTGTTTGCAGACAAGCAAATCGTGGAAATCCGCATTCCCAGCGGCAAGCCCGGCAAGGACGGTAGCGTCGCTTTGCAGCAGCTGGCCGAGGGTTCGCAGGGCAATGACTCCACGCTCACCATCGTGCTCTTGCCCCGGCTGGACAAGATGACCAAATCCGGCGCCTGGTTTTCCGCGCTGGAGAGCTATGGCATCACCCTCCAGGTGGACCCGGTGGAGCGCAATGCTTTGCCGCAATGGATCGCCCAGCGACTGGGGGCGCAAGGGCAGCGGGTCGAGGCGGGGGAAGACGGGCAGCGCACCCTGCAGTTTTTTGCGGACCGGGTGGAAGGCAACTTGCTCGCCGCGCACCAGGAAATCCAGAAACTCGGCTTGCTCTACCCGGCAGAGGCCCATGGCGGCATCTTGACGCTGGCGCAGGTGGAAAGCGCGGTGCTCAATGTGGCGCGCTATGACGTGTTCAAGTTGTCAGAAGCAGTGCTCGCCGGCCAGGCCGGGCGCGTGCAACGCATGCTCGATGGTTTGCAGGCCGAGGGAGAAGCCGAAGTGCTGGTGCACTACACCCTGGCCGAAGACATCCGGGCCCTCAAGCGCGTCAAAGACGCCATGGGCCAAGGCCGCCCCTTGCCGATGGCGCTGCGCGAAAACCGCATCTGGGGCGCCAAAGAGCGCCTGTTTGAACGGGTGTTGCCCAAGTTGTCCGAGCGCACCTTGGCGGAGCTGTTGCAGTCCGCCCATGTGGTGGACGGGATTGTCAAAGGCCTGAAGCAGCCGGACTGGCCCGTCTCCGGCTGGCAGGCGCTGCACCGCCTTGCCTTGCAACTGTGCGCGCTCTGCGCGGCGCCCGCCAAGGCTGTGCCACCGGGCGGTCTGCGCCGCTGACACTTCCACACGGTGTCGCGCTGATGGATGCCACCCCCGCCCAGCGGCATGTGCAGCGGCACAATCCCATTTCCATCCGCCTGCACTTGGCGCTGGATGGTGACTGGCACCGCATCGAAGCCCGGCAATGGAATGCGCGTGGTTTCTGTTTTTTCCACAGCACCCCCCTGGCCACCGGGCCCACCGCCTTCAAACGCAGCCTGCAGCACTTTGAGGGAGACATCGTCTGGAGCCGTGCCAGCCACGACGAAGCCCAGGTCACCGAGATGCTGCTCAACGAGGCGATTCACCGCCACGCGGGCAGCTCGCAGGTTCAGCCCGAGACGCAACAGCGCCTGCTCAAACTTATGCGCGTGCAAGGCATGCCAGAGGCCAAGCAGCGGGTGCTGAGCGCACTGGGCGGCATGCCGCAACCGCAGGAATGGCAAGACCACGTGGCCCGGCGCATGGCGCAAGCGATGTACCAGTTTGGCGTGCGGGTGGAGGCCCCGGCCTGGCAGGCCGTGGTGACTGAGGCCATGGCCTTGGGTGGAGTGGTGCAGGATTTGGAGCGCTGGTCCGGCAGCCTGGCGGGTGGCTGAAGCCCTGTCAGAGCCTGTGCTTCCGGCTTCTGCGAAAATCCCTGTATGAACGCGACCTCTACCCTCGACACCACCCTCGCCCTCGGTTCTCAAGCAAAAGTGGCTTCTGCGCTGATGGCGCGTGCGCCAGCAGCTATGAAAAACAGAGCGCTGCGCCGCCTGGCCGAGTTGCTGCGGGAGAACACCCAAGCCCTGCAGGTGGACAACGCCAAGGACATAGAGCGCGCCGTGGCCAACGGCTTGTCCGCCCCGATGGTGGACCGCCTCAAGCTCACGCCCAAGGTGCTGGACACCTGTGCCGAAGGCTGCGAGCAGCTGGCCGCCATGGCGGATGTGATTGGCGAAATCATCGGCATGAAGCAGCAGCCCAGCGGTATCCGCGTGGGCCAGATGCGGGTGCCTATCGGCGTGTTCGGCATGATTTTTGAGAGCCGCCCGAATGTGACGATTGAGGCGGCCAGCCTGTCCATCAAGAGTGGCAACGCCTGCATTTTGCGTGGCGGCTCCGAGGCGATTGACTCCAACAAGGCGTTGGCCAAGTTGGTGCAACAGGCCCTGGTGGAGAGCGGCCTGCCGGCGGACGCGGTGCAGCTCGTCCAAACCACCGACCGCGAGGTGGTCAGCCAGCTGATTGCCATGCCACAGTATGTGGATGTAATCATCCCGCGCGGCGGCAAGGGCTTGATTGAGCGCATCAGCCGCGATGCCAAGGTGCCCGTCATCAAGCACCTGGACGGCAACTGCCACACCTACGTGGACGACCCCTGCGACATCGCCATGGCCGTCAAGGTGGCCGACAACGCCAAAACCAACAAGTACAGCCCCTGCAACGCCACCGAAGGCCTGCTGGTGGCGCGTGGCGTGGCGGCCGAGTTTTTGCCGCGCATCGGCGCGGTTTACGCCGCCAAGGGCGTGGAGATGCGTTGCGACCCCGAGGCGCTGGCTATTTTGAAGTCAAATATGCCGCTAGCGCCCGTGGATTCTGCGCAAGAAGCTCCTGATTTGGTAGCAAAACTGGTGCCCGCCACCGAGCAGGACTGGTACGAGGAATACCTCGCCCCCATCGTCAGCGTGAAGGTGGTGGCCGGGGTGGATGAGGCGATTGCCCACATCAACCAGTACAGCAGCCACCACACCGACGCCATCCTCACCACCAACCACGTGCACGCGCAAAAGTTTCTGCGTGAGGTGGATTCGGCCAGTGTCATGGTCAACGCCAGCACCCGCTTTGCCGATGGATTTGAGTACGGCTTGGGGGCCGAAATCGGCATCAGCACTGACAAGTTCCACGCGCGCGGCCCGGTTGGCATTGAAGGCCTGACCTCGCTGAAATACGTGGTGCTGGGCGAGGGCGAAGTGCGCGGCTAAGCCCCGCCCGCCGCGAGGGTCGCCCTGTGGTGGCCCCGCCTGTCAGTCGCCTTCAACGCCTCTTTGGGGTGTGCACAGGTGCGCCAAATGCGCAATATTTCCTTGATCTGCGTCTATTCCCGGTGTAATTTCAGCAGCAAGCAAGACGCTACAACACAAAACAGTGCGCCCAGACGTGCCGTTGGAAACAGGAAAGTACAAAAACGTGAGCATCTCGCTTCTCTCCAAACTGGAAAAAATCACCGCGACCCGCGATTTCGCCGCCATCGAGCACAGCCTGCTGCGCGCCATCGGCTCCACCGTGAATGTGGACGACCTCTCCCTCTGGACGCTGGATAGCAGCCACGAAGTCACCAAAGTGCTGCATTACCACCGGCAGATTGAGGTTCGCGGCGGCAGCATGGGCCGCGACACCGAGCAGGTCGACACGGTGTACACCCATATCGATGTGCCGGAAGACGTGCGCAGCCTGGCCCAAACCGTGGTGCTGAGCCTGAAGCCCGCCGCCCGCCGCACCGCCACCGGGGGGGTGCAAATGTTTCCCCTGATGGGCTCGCAAGGCCTGAGCGGCTTGGTGAGCATGCGCCTGAGCCAACCCATGGGTGACCACGACCAGGCGCTTATCAACGGCATCTTGCGGGTTTACTCCAACTACCACGCGCTCTTGGACGAGAGCCAGCGCGACCGGCTCACCGGCCTCTACAACCGCCACGCCATGGACCTGAACATCGACCGCATGTGGTCGGTGCTGGGCCGGGAGTCCACCCAGACCGATGCGCGGCGCAGCAGCGTGATCCAGATGTATTCGCTGGCGGTGATCGATATTGACCACTTTAAAAAGGTGAACGATACCTACGGCCACATCCTGGGTGACGAAATCCTGCTGCTGATCTCCCGCCTGATTTCGAGCTGCTTCCGCAAGAGTGACCCGGTCTATCGCTACGGCGGTGAAGAGTTTTTGGTGGTGGCCGGCGCCGATACGCCGGAGGTTACCCGCGCGCTGTTTGAGCGGGTGCGCAGCAAGGTGGAGTCGCACTACTTCCCGCAGGTGGAAAAAGTCACGGTCAGCGTGGGCTACACCATCATTGACCCGGTGTTGTCGCCCTCCGAGAACATCGGCCGGGCCGACCGGGCGCTCTACTGCGCCAAAGAGCAGGGGCGCAACCAGGTGCAGTCGTTTGATGACCTGTTGCAGCGCGGCCTGCTGCAAGACATGCGCTACGGCTCGACCGAGTTGTTCTGAACGCCGGCCTTCGGGCGAGGCAGGGGCGCTTTATGGCCTGTGGGTGTGCTTGTATTCGGGCGGGATGGCCCCATGTACACGTGCACTTCTAGAATGTCGCTCTACCCCCCCATAGAAAGCCACGCGCATGGTTCCGCACCTCATCACCGCCCTCACAGGCCCCATCAATGAACTCGAACAGCGCATCCTGGACTCGATGCCCGCCATCGAGCGCTGGTTCCGCCTGGAGTGGATGGAGCACACGCCGCCGTTTTACACCGCCGTGGATGTGCGTAACGCCGGCTTCAAGCTGGCGCCGGTGGACACCAACTTTTTCCCCGGCGGCTGGAACAACCTGACCCCCGCCATGCTGCCCTTGGCGGTACAGGCGGCCCAGGCGGCGATTGAAAAAATCTGCCCCGAAGCGCGCAACCTGCTCATCGTGCCGGAGAACCACACCCGCAGCACCTTTTACCTGAGCAATCTGGCCCAGCTGCGCCGCATTTTCAATATGGCCGGCCTGAATGTGCGTATCGGCTCCATCAGCCCCGACATCAAGAAAAGCACCACCATCGAGCTGCCGGGGGGCGAATCCATCACCCTGGAGCCGGTGGTGCGCACCAAGGGCCGCCTGGGGGTGAAGGACTTTGACCCCTGCACCATCCTGCTCAACAACGACTTGCGTACCGGCGTGCCCGGCATTCTGGAAGACCTGCACGAGCAGTACCTGCTGCCCCCGCTGCACGCCAGCTGGACCACCCGCCGCAAGAGCACCCACTTCCGCTGCTATGAAGAAGTGGCCAAGCGCTTTGGCAAGCTCATCGGCGTGGACCACTGGCTGATGACCCCGATGTTCGAGAAATACGGGGTGGCCGACCTGCGCACGCCCGAGGGCCTGGCCGACCTGGCCGGCCGCATCGACGGCATGCTCACCAAGGTGAAGAAAAAGTACAAGGAATACGGCATCAAGGAAAAGCCCTTCCTCGTCATCAAGGCCGACAATCGCACCAGCGGCAACACCATTTTGTCCATCCGCGACACCAAAGACCTGGAGGCCAAGCTCCGCACCATGGGCGCTGGGGTGGACGATGCTCCCGATCCGCTGGAGCTGATTCTGCAAGAAGGGGTGCAAACCAACGAGCGCGTCAACGACGCCGTGGCCGAGCCGGTGGTCTACCTGATGGACCGGTATGTAGTGGGCGGTTTTTACCGCATGCATGCTGAGCGTGGGGTGGATGAAAACCTCAGCGCCCCCGGCTCCAGCTACGTGCCCTTGGCTTTCGCCGAGAGTACGCACTTACCTCAGCCCGGCGTGCGCCCCGGCGCCAGCGCGCCCAACCGCTTTTATATGTACGGCGTTATCGGCCGCCTGGCCATGCTGGCCGCCAGCTACGAGCTCGAAGCGACCGATCCCGACGCAGAGCGCTACGACTGAGCCCCGTCAAGCCCGCAGCACCGCCCGCAGGGGTGCAGTTGCTGCAGTGCAACACGCTTGCAAAAACCCCGTAATTTGAAGATTTGCTACTTGCCCGCGCACAGACGAAGAGCAAAATAGCGATCCCTTCAGGAACGGAACCCGGCGCCCTTCGCAGGCCGGGGGTTTTTGTGTCAGCATCCAAATCGTCTCTCGCGGCACTCACGCTCGGTGCCATTGGCGTTGTGTACGGCGACATCGGCACCAGCGTGCTGTACGCCATGAAAGAGGTCTTCGGCTCCGGCCATGTGCCTTTTACCGAAGACAACGTCTACGGCATCCTCTCCATCTTCTTCTGGACGCTCACCGTCATCGTCTCCATCAAGTACGTGGTACTGGTGTTGCGCGCCGATAACCATGGTGAGGGCGGGCTGGTCGCCATGCTGGCGCTGGCCTCGCAGTCGGTCAAAGACCGGCCGGACCTGCGCCGGGTGCTGCTGATCATCGGCATATTCGGCACCTGCCTGTTTTATGGCGATGGGGTGATCACCCCGGCCATTTCGGTGCTGTCGGCGGTGGAGGGCCTGGAGGTCATCTCCCCCGGCTTCAAGCGCTATGTGATTCCGCTCACCCTGGTCATTTTGTTTTGCCTGTTTGCGGTGCAAAAGCGGGGTACGGCCGGCATCGGCAAGTTCTTCGGCCCGATCACCGTGGTCTGGTTCATGGTGATTGCGGTGTTGGGGGTGAGCCACATCATCGACCAGCCGCGCATTCTGTGGGCCATCAGCCCGCATTACGCCCTGGGCTTCATGTGGGAGAACCCGGGCACCACCTTCATCATTTTGGGTGCCGTGGTGCTCTGCGTGACCGGGGGCGAGGCCCTGTATGCGGACATGGGGCATTTCGGCAAAAAGCCCATCCGCCTGGCTTGGTTCTCGGTGGTCATGCCCGCGCTCACGCTCAACTACTTCGGCCAGGGCGCTTTGCTGCTGGACCACCCGGAGGCGGTCAAAAATCCCTTCTTTTTGATGGCACCGGACTGGGCCTTGCTCCCCTTGGTGGGGCTGGCCACCATGGCGACGGTGATTGCTTCTCAGGCGCTGATCTCGGGCGCTTTTTCTGTGACTAAGCAGGTGATCCAGCTCGGCTACCTGCCGCGCTTGCAGGTGACGCACACCAGTGTCAAAGACACCGGCCAGATCTACCTGCCCTTTGTGAATTGGGGTTTGTTCGTGGCGATCGTGCTGGCGGTGGTGATGTTCAAGTCCTCCAGCAACCTCGCTGCCGCCTACGGTATTGCGGTGTGCACTGACATGCTGATCACTACGGTGCTGACGTTCTACGTTATCCGCTACGGTTGGAAGTACCCGCTGTGGTTGTGCATTTTGGCGACCGGGTTTTTCTTTGTCGTGGACTTCGCGTTCTGGGCGTCCAACCTGCTCAAGCTGTTTGACGGCGGCTGGTTCCCGCTGATGATCGGTGGCGCCATCTTCACCCTGATGCTCACCTGGAAGGATGGCCGGCGCCTGCTCAATGCCAAGTTGCGTGCGGATTCTCTGGATTTGCCGAGCTTTCTGGAAGCCGTGTTCGTCAGCCCCCCTGCACGGGTGGAGGGCACTGCGGTGTTCTTGACCGCAGACGCGGGCACGGTGCCGAATGCGCTCTTGCACAACCTCAAACACAACAAGGTGCTGCACGCCAACAACCTGTTTGTGACCGTGCGCAACCACGAAGTGCCGTGGATCGGGCTGGACAAGCGCTTGCAAATTGAATCGCTGGGCCACGATTGCTGGCAGGTCACCATCAACTACGGCTTCAAGAACGACCCCGATGTGCCCAAGGCCTTGGAGCAGATGCGCGGCCGTGGCTGTGCGCTGGATGCCATGTCCACCAGCTACTTCCTCTCGCGCGACACGGTGGTGCCCACCTTGGGCGAAGGCATGGCGCCGTGGCGTGAAAAGCTGTTTGCCCAAATGCACCACAACGCTAGTGCGGCAGCCGACTTTCTGAACTTGCCTAATAACTCGGTGGTGGAGCTGGGCTCCAAAATCGAAATCTAGGGACTCACGCCCCCACGCTCCTCCGCTGCGTGGGGCGCCTCCCGCATCGCTGACAATGGCGCCATGCGATTTTTCAAAGACCTGAGTCTCTCGGCGTTCACCGCCGGTTTTGTGGCGGTGCTGGTGGGGTTTACCAGCTCGGTCGCCATCGTGTTTCAAGCAGCCCTGGCGCTGGGGGCCACTCCGGAGATGGTGGCCTCGTGGATGTGGGCGCTGGGCTTGGGCATGGGGCTGTGCTCCTTGTTGCCCTCGCTGTGGTGGAAGAAGCCGGTCATGGTGGCCTGGAGCACGCCCGGCGCGGCGGTGCTCGCCACAGCGGCGACGGCGGGCGGCTTCACCATGGCCGATGGCGTGGGCGCTTTCATGCTGTGCGCTCTGCTCATCACTGTGGCGGGAGCCACCGGCTGGTTTGAGCGGGTGATGAACCGCATTCCCCTCGCGCTGGCGTCTGCCTTGTTGGCCGGGGTGTTGGCCCGCTTCGGTTTGCAGGGCTTCGGGGCTGCGCAAACGGCGCTGCCTCTGGTGGGGTTGATGCTGGTGACCTATCTGCTGGGCAAGCGCTGGGTGCCCCGGTATGCGGTGCCGCTCACTTTGCTGGTTGCTATTATTTTTGTAGCTAATCGCGCACAATTCACGGGCGCTAGCATTCATTTTGGCTTGACAATGCCGGTCTTCGTGGCGCCTGCGTTCTCGCTGGCGGCGTTCATCAGCATGTCCTTGCCGTTGTTTGTGGTGACCATGGCCTCGCAGAATTTGCCCGGTGTGGCCGCCATTCAGGCCGCCGGTTTTGCAGACCGCCGCGCCCAGGGGGGCGATGCTGGCATTCCCATCTCCAAGGTCATCACGCTCACCGGGCTGGTGACGCTGGTGCTGGCCCCGTTTGGCGCTTTTGCCCTGAACCTGAGTGCTATCACCGCCGCCATTTGCATGGGGCCGGAAGCGCATGCCCAGCCGGAGCGCCGCTACACCGCAGCCGCCTCGTGCGGCGCGATTTACGTGGTGATCGGCCTGTTCGGTGCGGCCATTACCGGCGTGCTGACCGCCTTCCCCAAGGAGCTGGTGGCGGCGATTGCCGGTTTGGCCTTGATGGGCACTATCGGTGGTGCCATGCATGCGGCCTTGCAGGACGAGCGCAACCGCGAGGCCGCGCTCATCACTTTTCTGGTCACGCTCAGCGGGGTGGTAATAGCCGGTGTCGGCTCGGCCTTTTGGGGCGTGGTGGCCGGGGTGTTGGCGCTTTTGGTGCAACATGTAGGTCGTGCCCCGCACGCCAAGGGCTAGCCCGGGTTAGGGGCGGCAACGGTGCCCGCATCGGCACCTCATTTTTTGCAGAGAAACACCATGCACATTCTTTTCGTGGCCGACCCGCTGGAGTCGTTCAAGATTTACAAGGACACCACCTTCTCCATGATGCGAGAGGCCCAGAAGCGGGGCCACCGCATCAGCGCCTGCGAGCCCAAAGACATCATGTGGCAGCGCGGCGGTGTGGTCACGGCCTATGTGCGCGACATCACACTCACCGGTGCGCCCGATGTGTGGTTTACCGCCGCCCAGAGCAAGCCCGACGAGCGGCCCCAGGCAATGAAGGACTTCGACTGCGTGGTCATGCGCAAAGATCCGCCGTTTGACAGCGAGTTTTTCTACGCCACCCACCTGCTGGAGCAGGCCGAGCGCGAAGGCGCCAAGGTGTTCAACAAACCCCGCGCTTTGCGCGACCACCCCGAGAAGCTGGCGATTCTGGAGTTCCCCCAGTTCATCGGCCCCACGCTGGTCACCCGTGACGCGGACGATGTGCGCCGCTTCCATGCGGAGCACCGCGACATCATTCTGAAGCCTTTGGACGGTATGGGCGGCATGGGCATCTTCCGCGTGAAAGACGACGGCTTGAACCTGGGCGGCATCATCGAGACGCTCAACAAGGAAGGCGCCCAGACACTGATGGTGCAGAAGTTTCTGCCTGCCATTAAAGATGGAGATAAACGTGTGCTGGTGATTGGCGGCAAACCCGTGCCGTTCTGCCTGGCGCGCATTCCCCAGGGCGGGGAGGTACGCGGCAATTTGGCGGCCGGTGGCAAAGGCGTGGCCCAGCCGCTGACCGACAGCGACCGCGCGATTGCGGAAGCCTTGGGGCCCATCCTCGCCGCGCGTGGTTTGCTGCTCGTGGGGCTGGACATCATTGGCGACAGCCTGACCGAAATCAACGTGACCAGCCCGACCTGCTTTCAGGAAATCACCGACCAGACGGGCTTCAATGTGCCCGCCATGTTCATCGACGCTTTGGAGGCTGCCCAGGCAGCGGCGTGAGGTAGGTAGTCCCCGAGTGAGGGGGCCGGCAATTCTTCACGCTTGGGGTCTTTTTTGTGCCCCGGCTTGATCTGGCCACGGGGCAAGCTGCGTCGCAAGGCGCAAAATCCGGTTCACATGGTCCGCGGCCAGCGCTGGCGCAGCGGCATGCCTACTGGAGATGACTTGCTATGAAACTTCGTACTTCCCTCTTCGCAGCGACCGCTGCCGCTTTGCTGGCCACCGCCGCTCAAGCCCAGGTGCTGGGCACCATCACGGCTTCCAGCACCAACGTCAAGGTGGGTGAGCCTGTCACCATCACCGCCAATATCGACGTGATCAATGCCAACTACTGCGGCTTCGTGGTGGGCTTTGGCGATGGCACCTTCAAAGACGCGGTGAGCGATGTGAGTACCCCTGTGCCTTTGGTGGTGACGCGCACCTACGACAAGCCCGGCAGCTACCACGTGACCTTGGGCGGCAAAAATGTGCAGAACCACCCCAACTGCGGTGGCCCTGAGCGCGCCGTCGACATCACCGTGACCGGCGCGGCCAAAGCGGCAGCTCCAGCCGCACCCGCCAAGCCTGGTGATGTGTGCGAAAAGCCCTGGAAGCTCTCTGGCAAGTTCAACGCCAAGACCGGCGCCTTTACCTGTGCCGCCAAGCCGGGTACGGCATTGCCCGCTGCCAAGCCGGAGTGCAAGGGTGACTTGAGCTATTTCGAGAACACCAAGAAGGGCCAGTTCGGCTGCAAGCTCTGAAAAGGGCAGTGAGGTCGCGCCCCGCACTGAGGCGGTGCGTGGGGGCTTAACCGGCCAGGGCTGCGGCCTTGGCGGCCTCTTCAGCTTCCCGCTGAGCAGCCGCTGCAGCGGCGGCTGCCGTCAAGGTGGCCTTGCACAGGGCGCGGGTGAGCGGGCGGCCATCGACAAAGGCCTGCAGCTCGCCGGACTCCATGGCAACCCATGGTTCGTTGGTGGTGAGAGGTTCGGTCACCACAATCACCTGCCGGTCTTCGGGGCCGTTCAGGTTCGACAAATCCACCGTGATGTCTTCGTCCTTGAGCTGCACTTCCGGGAAGGGGTGTTGGCGCAGCACATAGCAGAGCTTGGTGCTGGCGTGGGCCCACAAAGCCTGGCCGTTGCTCATCAAGAAATTGAAGGTGCCGTGCTTGGCAATTTGGGGCACCAGCTCGGTCAGGGTGCAGGTCAGCTCCTCCACCGAGGGTACCGAGGCGTGAGACTTGTTGAGCTCCTGCAGCAGCCAGCAAAACGCCAACTCGCTGTCGGTGTTGCCCACGGGCTTGAAGCTGCCGTGCAGCGGCGGGTTGAACTCTTTCAGGTCGCCGTTGTGGGCAAACACCCAGTAGCGGCCCCACAGCTCGCGGGTAAAGGGGTGGCAGTTTTCCAGTGTGACGGCGCCTACCGTGGCCTTGCGCACATGCGCCACTACGTTATGGCTCTTGATCGGGTAGCTCTTGAGCATGGCCGCAATCGGCGAGGTCGAGGCGCTCTCCTTGTCCACAAAGTGCCGTGCTGCTTTGCCCGGAAGGTCGCCCTCACTCTCGAAGAAGGCAATGCCCCAGCCGTCCGCATGGTGGTCGGTGCAGCCGCCGCGCTGCGAAAAACCGGTAAAACTCAGCGTCAGGCTGGCCGGCAAATGGCTGTTCATTCCAAGCAATTGGCACATGGAAACAGTTTACTCCGCAGGGGGGGTGGCGAGAAATGCGAAAACGCTCTGAGCTTATGCGCGCGGCTCGGACCAGAGCTTGCCGCCGGTGGACCAGTTTTCGCGTTTGACTTCGGTGATGATGATGTCCACCGCCTCGGGCGAGCAGCCCAGGGTTTCGGCGGTAACGCGGGTCACTTCTTCCACCAGCTGCTTCTTTTGCTCGGGGGAGCGGCCTTCAAACATTTCAACATGGTAGGTGGGCATGGTCTTCCTTGGGGTGTGGAGATAGGGCGCGCAGATTAGACTGCGGGATTGCCATTTTCCTCCGACTCGTCCCTTGCAAGTTTTGTTCCCGTCCCGCTCTCCCGCCGATGCGCACACGGTGTCTTACCGGGTGCTGCTGTGGCTGTTTGTGTTGCACGCGGTGCTGGGCGCGGTGCTGGGCCTGTCGGTGGACGAGGCGCACTACCTGCTCTACGCCGCCCACCCGGCCCTGAGTTACTTTGACCACCCGCCCCTGGTGGGCTGGGTGCAAATTCCGCTGGTGGCCCTGGATGCGCCGGTGGCCGTGCTGCGGCTGGTGCCGGGCTTGTGCTGGCTGCTCACCGTGTGGGGCGTGCACCGGCTCACCCTGCGCCTGCTGGCCGGACGGCCCTTGGCACCCCAGGCTGCGTTGGCCGCCGTGATGGCGCTGGCGCTGGCGCCCTTGCTGCACATCCTGGGTATCGGCTTGTTGCCCGACACCTTGTTGATGGCATTGACGGTCGCCTTGATGCACCAGACCTGGACCCTGATGCAGCCCGGCGCCACTACGCGCACCGCGCCTTGGCTGGTCATGGGCGTGCTGCTGGGCCTGTCGGGTTTGGCGAAATACACCGCCGTGTTCACCGCAGTGGCTGTGGCTGTCTGCATCGTGGGTGCACAGGGCTGGCGGGTGCTGCGCTTGCCGGCACTCTGGGGTGGCGTGGGTCTGGCCGCAGTGCTGATTGCGCCGGTGCTGGTGTGGAATGCGCAAAATCACTGGATATCGTTCACCTACCAGTTGGCCCACGGCAAGGGCAGTGTGTGGCAAGCCGCGCATGTGGGGCGCTTTCTGTTGACGCAGCTGGTGGTCTTTGGCCCGCTGTTGCTGTGTGCGGTGCCGGGTTGGCGCAGCGCGCCCGTCGCTTTGCGCCCCTTGGTCTGGCTGTTTGTGATTCCCTTTGCGATCTTCACCTACATGTCCGGCGGTGGTACGGCGTTGCCGCACTGGACGGCGCCGTCCTGGGTGGCGCTGGCGCCCCTGGCCGGTCTGGGTGTGGCGCGGCTATGGCGCGGTGCGGCGCGCGGGTGGCTGGTCGCGGTGGCAGCGCTGCAGGCACTGGTGTGCGCGGGGCTGCTGGGGCTGATGAGCACAGCCGGTTGGCCGGTGGTGCCGGGCAGCGACGCTGCCGTGGCCCCGCAGCCCAACCCGTTTGCGGATTTGCACGGCTGGGACGTGGCCGGCGCCCGTGCCCACACGCTCGCGCAGCAACGTGGTTTACTCCGCGTTGCCGTGCAGAACTGGACGCTGGGCAGCCGCTTGGGCTGGTACGCACGGTCCTTGCCGGTGGTGGTGCTGGAAGATGGCGACTCGCAATTCAAGCTCTGGGCGGGGGAGGTGCCGGCAGGTGAGGGCGCTTTGCTGGTGGACTGGTCGCACATGGCGTATGACCCGCCGCTCGGTGCCCATGGCTTTGCGTCCTGCACCTTGCTGGAGAGCCTGCCGGTGCAGCACTGGGGCCTGCCGCTGGCGAGCTTCCGCTTTTACGATTGCCGGGGCTGGTCCGGCGCCACGCCGCAGCCACGGCTTACACTCGCGCCCACCTTCTGAATCCCCATGCCCATGTTGCCTGCCCCGACCACGCCCCACGCCCTTGCCAGCCCGGTGTCCGCCCGCAGTTGGTGGTGGCCGCTGGTGATTTTTGTGCTCGGCGCCCCGCTGTGGTTGCAGGTGTGGGAGCCGGGTATGTTCCTGGTCATCAACCAGTGGTGCGCGCCGGTGGCGGCGGAGTTCTGGACCGGTTTGTCGCTCCTGGGCAATGGCTGGGGCTTGCTGGCCGTGACCGCGCCTTTGCTGGTGCTGGCGCCCCGGCTGATGGTGGCCTGGCTGTGTGCCGCGCCCTTTGCGGTGCTGTTTGCGCGCACCGGCAAGTTTTTCATCGAGAGCCCGCGCCCTGCTGCGGTGGTGGACAACGCGCAGATGCGGGTAGTGGGCGAGTTGCTGCACAACGTGTCCATGCCCTCCGGCCATACGCTGACGGCGTTTGCGGTGGCGTCCGGCATCTACTTTGCGCTTACCGTGGCCCAGCGCCGGCGTCACTGGTGGCTGCTGGTGCTGGCGGCGGGTACCGGCCTGTCCCGCATCGCAGTGGGCGCGCACTGGCCCGGTGATGTGGCCGTGGGGGCGAGCCTGGGGTTGCTCTCCGGTTTGTTGGGGCACCAGGTCTGGATACGTTTGCCTGAAAAGCAGTTTGCGCCCTCCGCATGGGGCTTGCGCATAGCGGCGGTGCTGGTGGCCTTGTCCGTGTACCACCTGCTGACCGAGGAGCTGGACTTTGCGGAAAACCACCCGGCGCAAATGGTGCTGGCGGTGGTGGCGGTACTCAGTTTGCTGGCCTACCTCTGGCGTCTGTTGCAGACACGGTTCTTAAAGAAATAGGCCTCTGGCGCCCGTGGAATATGCGCAAGAAGCTATCTATTTGATAGCTAATGTCCCCGGGGAAAGCAGGCCTACTGATGGAATTTCATTTTTTCTGTCATGATCCGCCCACCTTTAGGGGAGTAGCAAGCCCGGCGCGCAGGTGCCGGGTTTGCATGTTTCGTCAGTACGTCGCGGGTGGTTTTCATTGCCCCGGCCGGAACATGCAGAGGCGCCACCAGTGCGCTCTCCCGCAAGACCTACAGGGAATGTTTCAACCATTTTCTGGGTCTTGCATATGCAAACAATTGCACCGCTGTGGCTATGGGCCACTTTCATCGGCATCGTTCTGGTGTCGCTGTTCATCGACTTCGTGGTCCTCAAAAAACAGGGCTCGCACGACATCGGCGTCAAAGAGGCGCTCAACTGGTCGCTGGTCTGGATTGCCTTGAGCTTTTTGTTCAACGGCTTGTTCTGGTGGGCGGTCAAAGACAGCACCGGCTCGACCGAGATCGCGAACACCAAGTCGCTCGAATTCCTCACCGGCTACCTCATCGAGAAGTCGCTGGCGGTGGACAACATCTTTGTCTTCCTGCTGATATTCACCTACTTCGCGGTGCCCACGCACTACCAGAAGCGGGTGCTGATGATCGGCATCATCGGGGCCATCGTGCTGCGCTCGCTCATGATTCTGGTGGGCGGCTGGTTGCTGGCCGAGTTCCACTGGATTTTGTATGTGTTCGGCGCCTTCTTGATCCTCACCGGTGTGAAGATGTGGTGGGCCGCGGGCCAGGAGCCCAGCCTGGACGACAACCCCGCTCTCAAGCTCTTGCGCAAGGTGCTGCCTGTGAGCAAGCAGTTCGATGGTGAGAAATTCTGGACCGTGGAAAACGGCAAAAAAATCGCTACCCCCTTGTTCATGGTGATCTGCCTGGTGGCCCTGACCGACGTGATTTTTGCGGTGGACTCCATCCCCGCGATCTTTGCCATCACCAGCGACCCCTTCATCGTGCTGACCAGCAACGTGTTTGCCATCCTGGGCCTGCGTGCCATGTACTTCCTGCTGGCGGCAGTGGCCAACAAGTTCCACTTGCTCAACTACGGCTTGGCGGTGATTCTGGTGTTCATCGGATCCAAGATGTGCCTGATCGACATTTACAAAATCCCGGTGGGCGTGTCCCTGGGCGTGGTGGTGGGCATTCTGGCGGCCACCATGTGGTTGAGCGTCCGCACGGCCAAGTCACCGGAAGCCACATGAGCGTGGCCCGCACCCAGGCCGAGCGCCTCCGGGCGGCCGCGCAGGCCTTGCCCGACGTGCCCATGAGCCTGCAGCAGCTGTTTCGCTTGCATGGCTCCTCGGGGGCCGGCGGCCTGCTGGTGGTCCTGACCGTGCCTTGCCTGCTCCCCGTGCCCGGTGCGGGGTCTTTGATGTCGGTGGGCCTGCTCGCGCTGGCCTGGATGATCTGGCGCTACTTTCCCCGCGTGGTCATGCCCCGGCGCGTGGGGCGTTTCATGTTGTCGGCGCCCATGGCGCGCCGCGCCCTGAATGCCTTGGCCTGGATGTATGAGCAAGCCTCGCGGGCCCTGCGCCCGCGCATGGCTTGGTGGGTGCAGGCGCGGCACCGGGTGTGGCTGGCGCCATTGGTGGCCTTGATGGCTGTGCTGATTTTTTTGCCCATTCCCTTGGGCAATATCGTGCCGGCCATTGCCCTGCTGTTGATCGGGCTGGGGTGGGTGTTTGAAGACGGCCTGGCGCTGTTGGCCGGTGCGGCAGTGGGGCTTGCGTTGCTGGGGGCCATGGCCATGCTGGCAGGTGGCCTGTGGCAGGTGTTGCCTGCGTGGTGGGGCAGCGCCCTGCCGGTTTAGTGCCCCGCCAGGCGCAAAGCCAGCGCACTGAGGGCTTGGTAGGCCTCGCCGCTGGGTGCGTCCCACGCCTGCACCACGGCGGCCTGCCGTTCAATGGCTGCTACATCGCCCCGCGCTGCTGGTCCGGTCAAGGCACCGGCGGGCCCGAGGCGGGTAATGTTGTCCACCGCGTTGCGCAGCAGGTTGGCGCGCAGTTGAGGCAGCAAGTGCGTGGGCACACCGGTGCGGGTCCACGCCGCTTCTGCGACTGACTGCAGCACAGGCAAAAAGTTGGTCGCAAACACCGCCGCAGCGTGGTACAGCACCTTGTCTTCTCCGGCCACCCGGAAGCACTGGCCGCCAATGGTTTGGAAAGCAGGCTCGAGCACCGCGCATACTGTGGCATCGCCCTCGAGCGCACAGGCCGTGCCAGCAAATTGTTGCACCGCCGCCTCGACCTGGGTAAAACTCAGGATGCAGTGCGCGCTGGCCGTGCGCCAGCCCAGGTTGGCCAAGGGCTGCAAGCTGCCGGCGTTCTGGGCGCCGCTGCAATGAAAGACGATGGGGCGGGTGGCCCCGGATGCTTGCGTGGCAGCCAGTGCACGGGCGACTTCCGCAATCCGGGCGTCCTGCACCGCCACCATCCACACATCGGCCGGGCGCATGGCCTGCAAGCTACCTACTGCTGTGCCTGCGCCCATCGCGGTACAGGCTTCTCGGGCACTCGCCAAGCGGCTGGCCAGCACATCTTGAATCTCGAACACGCCATGTCGTGCCCACAAGGTGGCCAATGTGCGGCCGACCCGGCCGGCACCAATCAGGTTCAGGGTTGTCACGCGCGCTTCACTCCGGAAACAGTGGGCGCCGCTACCATGGCGCCATGAAAAAAATTCTGGTTACAGGCGGCACAGGTGCCGTCGGCAAATACATTGTGGACGATCTGGTGCAGCACGGGTACACCGTGGGTGTGCTGGATCTGGCGGCCCCCGCTCGCAGCGACGTGGCGCACCATGCCGTGGACGTGCTGCAGCTGGATGCGGTGCTGCAGGCCATGGCCGGGTACGACGCTGTTGTGCATGTGGCGGGCATTCCGCACCCGCTCAACGATCCGGCCAAGCGGGTGTTTGACGTGAATGTGAACGGCACTTTCAACGTGCTGGAATCCGCCGCCCAGCATGGCATTGCCAAAGTGGTGTTCACCTCCAGCGAGTCGACCATGGGCTTCGCCTTCGCGACACACCGCTTGGCGCCTTTGTACATCCCGGTGGATGAAGACCACCCGGCCCGCCCGCAGGACCCGTATGGTCTGAGCAAAGTGGTGAGCGAGCAGATTTGCAAAACCTACACCGAGCGCTATGGCATGCGCACCGTCTGCCTGCGCATGCCCTGGGTATGGCTGCCGGACGAAGCGCAGCGCCCCTTCTACCGCACGCTGGTGGCGGAGTACCCCCACTGGTACAAAAACATCTGGACCTTTGTGGATGCACGGGATGTGGCTACCGCGCACTGTCTGGCGCTGGAAGTCGATCTGGAGCACAAGCACGAAGCCTTTTTCATCACCGGCCCGCACAACTGGACGGGCCGCGATGGCCGTGCGCTGATGGCCGAGTTCTGGCCGGAGGTCACCCAGTTTGCCCCCGGCTTTGCAGGCACCGCCCCCCTGATTTCGCACGCCAAAGCGACGCGCTTGCTGGGCTATGCGCCGCGCTACGGGGTGGACGAGGTGCTGAACCCTGCGTGGGCCTAGGGCCCCGCTTTGAGGGCTGGCGGGAGGGCCGGCCGGCCGCTGTGCAGGTGATGGCGCATGAACGGTTTGCCTTGCCCGGACACCCAGAGTGCGAGGCGAACCTCAATGTCGTGGGTGGGCAGGTAGGTCGCGCTGCCGGTGTGAAACGCCAGCAGCAACACCAGCGGGGCGAGCTTGCTGGCCCAATGTGTCAGCTGCGTGCTGCCCAGCGCGCGCAAGGTGGGCCAGCTCACGGTGGCGCCCAGTAGCCAGCCCGCAACGACTTCGCTCACACTGTGGGCATTCACTATCACCCGGGAAACACCGACCGCCAAGGCCAGCGCCCAGCCGGCCGCCGCGCCCCAGCCACGGGCTTGCAGCGCCGGCCACGGAATGCCGCGCAACAACAGTGGCAGGATGCTGGTGGCCAATAGCGTGTGGCCGCTGATGCCGGTGAAGTCCAGTGCGGCAATGCCGATGCCCCAGCCGAAGAACAAGCACTTGCTGATGACGGTGATCGTCACCGCCACCAGCATGCGCAGCAGGTATACGCGGGCCACGGTGCGTGCGCCACTCTCCCACATGCCACCCAGCACCAGCACGAACGCAGGCAGTAGCAGGCTGGATGCACCCATGTGGGTGATGACCCACCAGGTCGTGGTGCTCAGGGGCAGGGTGTCGGGCATGGGGAAATGCGGCAGTGCAAAAGAGGCGCCAGTGTAGTCGCGCTGCGGTGAGCTGCTCCTGTCGCCGGGTGGGTCGAACGGGCTAAGCCGGGCCTAGACGATCAGCGGGTCCTCGCCCATGGACTCGATCTGGTCTTCCAGCATCTGGATCTGGCCTTTCCAGTAGTCGCTGCTGCCGAACCACGGAAAGTTGGCCGGAAAGGTCGGGTCGCTCCAGCGCCGGGCCAGCCAGGCGCTGTAGTGAATCAGGCGCAGGGTGCGCAGGGGCTCGATCAGTGCTAGCTCGGCGCGGTCGAACTCGCGGAACTGCTCGTAGCCATCCACCAGCATGCCGAGCTGGCGGGTTTGCTGCTGCCGGTCGCCGCTGAGCAGCATCCAGAGGTCTTGCAACGCCGGGCCAGTGCGGGCGTCGTCCAGGTCCACAAAATGCGGGCCGGGGCCTGCGCTGGCCGCCACGTCGGTCGGCGTCCAGAGAATGTTGCCGGGGTGACAGTCGCCATGCAGGCGCAGCTGGCGTATACCACTGGTATTGGTCTTGTTTTTGCCTGTAGCGCTCGCCATATCTGCGCGAGCAGCTATCAAATCAATAGCTTGCTGGCAGCGCTCGCTCCACAGGTTTTGCACATCCAGCGGCACCATCTGGTTCGCCAGTAGCCACTGCATGGGCTCGATGGCAAAGGTCTGCACGTCCAGGGCCGGGCGGTGCACAAACGGGCGCTGGGCCCCCACGGCATGGATGCGGGCCAGAAAGCGGCCAATCCACTCCAGCACCTCGCCATCGTCCAGTTCGGGCGGGCGGCCACCACGGCGGGGGCTCACCGAAAACGAGAAGCCACCGAAGTGGTGAAGGGTCTGACCATTAAGCACTAGTGGCCCGACTGCGGGGATCTCGTCGGCCATCAGCTCGGCGGCAAAGTCGTGCTCTTCCTGGATCTGGGCATCGCTCCAGCGCTCCGGGCGGTAAAACTTGGCGACCACCGGGGCGCCGTCTTCCAGTTGAACCTGGTACACCCGGTTCTCGTAGGACGAGAGGGCGGTCAGCCGCCCGTCGCCCCGCAGGCCCACGCTGTCCAGGGCGTCGAGCACCAGGTCAGGGGTGAGGGATTCGAACGGGTGCGCTGCGCTAGGCGCGGTAGGTGGAGTCATGCGGGGATTGTCCCCCGCTTTTTAGCCCAGTGGGCCGAGGTCGTTGCCGTAGCCGGAGGTGCCGCCGGAATCCGCATCGGCATCCGAGTCCGAATAGCCGCCTTGCGCAGACGCCGCGCCCGCGCCACCCCCCAGGTGCTCAAACGGCAGTGCCTGCTTGACCAGAATGATGGTGCACGGCGCCTCCATCGCTACCTTGATGGGCACGGTGGCCACAAAGCGCTGCGTCATCAGCCCGTGGGTAGCCGCGCCCATGACGATCACGCTCACGTTGTTGCCGCGGGCGTAGTCCAGCAGGGCCTGGGCCACGTCGCCACTCTCCAGCACGTGGCAGGAGATCTGGTGGCCGGGGTAGTCCAGCGGCTGGGCCCATTGGCGCAGGGCATTGAGGTAGCGGCGGTGCACATTGGTTTCGCTGCGGTCCTCGTCCGACGCGCTGGTCTGGCTGCCGGAGATGACGGTGACACAGGCCAGGCGGGCGCCGGGGCGGGTGCCCAGCGAGCGAGCCACGGCTTGGCGCAGGCTGTAGAGGGTGGCGTCGCTGGCGTCCTTGTGCGGCACTGCCACCATGACGATGGGCACCTCTTCCACCTGCTGCGAGGGCACGGGGCTGGGCTGGTAGTGCATGCCGGCCGCCTTGATCCAGCGCTTGAAGTGAGTGCGAAACGGCGTGCCTTCGAGGTTGGTGCCCCGTCGCGTGACATGCACTTGGGTCGGGTGGGCCAGGTCAAAGGCCAGGTGGGCGGCCGACGGGTAGCGCTTGGCGGCCTCCGGCTCCAGGCAGCGCAGCACCACTTCCTGTAGCCAGGCGGGCACATCCGAGCGGCGTTTGCGGGGGGGCACCGGGTCCATCCACAGGCGCTGGCGCAAGCCGGCATTGGTTTGCGGCTCGCCGAAAGGCAGCTCCTCTGTGCAGAGCTGGTAGAGCATGACACCGATGGCAAATACATCGCTGCGCGGGTCGCCGCGCACGCCCACCACCTGTTCGGGGGCAATCCAGGCGGGCGAGCCCACGGCCTTGCGCAACTGCTCGGCCAGCAGGTCCGGAAAGTGGGCGTGGCAAGAGAGCCCGAAGTCCAGCAGCACAGCGCTGCCGTCATCGCGCAGGAGCACGTTGGCAGGCTTCAGGTCCAGGTGCGCGGTGTTTTGCTGGTGCAGGGCATGGGCGGCCCGTGCCACCGCCGCGCCCAGGCGGGTGATCTCGGCAATGTCCAGCGGCTGCGGCGCATCCAGCCAA
The DNA here is from genome assembly GCF_005876985.1 of Rhodoferax bucti. Classification (GTDB taxonomy): domain Bacteria; phylum Pseudomonadota; class Gammaproteobacteria; order Burkholderiales; family Burkholderiaceae_C; genus Allorhodoferax; species Allorhodoferax bucti. The sequence goes on along the minus strand of NZ_VAHD01000001.1, from coordinate 457,547 downwards.
TGCTGCAGGGTGCGGCCGTGCACATATTCCATGACCAGGTAGGGCACGTTGAGCAGGTCGCCGGCTGCCACAAAACGCGGCGTGTGCGGGCCGCTCAGGGCCTGCATGATTTGGCACTCCACCTCGAAGCTGACGATGTTTTCGGCCCCGTCACCCGCCGTCATGCGCGGCACCTTCATGGCCATGTCAAAGCCCGGGCCCGGCCGGCCGTCGGCATACACCACCTCGTAGATGTGGGCCATGCCACCGGAGTGGATGCAGGCCTGGATCAGGAAGCCGTCCAATACCTCGCCGGGCTCCAGCAGTTTCATCGGCCTTCCTCCAGGCGTTGGGCAAAGAACTCGGGCAGGCCTGCACGGCGGATGGCGCTCGCCGCCGCGTAGTGGTCGTAGGGCACGCGGTGGAAGGTGAGCTGCTGGCGCTCTGTGTCCAGCAAGGCATACATGGCTTGCGGGTTGCCATCGCGCGGCTGGCCTACCGAACCCACGGTGCTGAGCCACTGGCGGTGCTTGGGCACCGGCACAGCCACGCCGGCCTGCGGGGTGAATTTCATCAAGCCATCGGTGCCGCGGTAGTAGAGGCTTTGCAAGTGCACGTGGCCGCCGAATACGTAGCGCACATCCGGCAGGGCGCTGGCGGCGTTGAGGCTCTCCGTAGCGCTGCGCTGGTCGTACACATAGCGCCAGAGTTCGGGTGCATCCACGCTGGCGTGGACCAGCATCACGCTGTCCATGTGGTGGGTCAGGGGCAGGGCGGCTATCCAGGCGCGCTGGCTGGCGCTGAGTTGCTGGTGCGTCCAGCTGGCGGTGCTGTCGCCGATGGTTTTGGTCACGGTGGGCGGTGTGACCGCCATCTCGTCATGGTTGCCCTTGAGCACGATGGCCCCTTCTTCGGTGAGCAGCATGATGCGCTCCAGCACCTGCGCCGGTTGGGCGCCATAGCCCACCATGTCGCCCAGAAAGGCAAAGCGTTGCACCCGCTGCGCGCGCGCGTGCGCCAGGCAGGCTTCCAAAGCCTGCAGGTTGCCATGAATGTCGGACAGCAAAGCCAGTCTCATCCGGTCTCCGAAATGATTTTATAGTGGAGTGCACATCATGCCGCGCCCGGCTGACGGCAAGTTTGCAGGCCGTCGCCTGGGAGGCAATTGATGCACGTCAAAAATCTGCCCAGCCGCCGGCCGTAAAGTGAAATCATGCGCAAAGTCAAACTGCACAAACTCGTCATCGGCCGCCGGGGCCTGATTTATTCGCTGGGCCTGTGCATGCTCATACTGGGTTTGGGCGGGCTCGGGTTTTGGGTGCTGGAGCCGCAGGCGGAAACCTTTTCGGATGGCTTGTGGCTGGCCTTCACCACCGCTGCGACGGTGGGTTACGGCGATATCGTGCCCAGCACCCATGCCTCGCGCACATTTTCGGTTTTGGTGGTGTTGATGGGGCTGGCGGTGTTGTCGCTGGTAACGGCATCAGTGGCCGCCATGCTGGTGGAAGTGGAGGAGCGTGCGGTGGACAGCGAGTTGCTGCGCGAAATCCATGCGCTGCGCCTGGAAGTCAGGCACCTGCGCGACGAGGTGCACGGGGCCGTGCCAGCGACAGACAAAGAAAAAGCCGGCGGCGCATAGCGCGGGCCGGCTGGGGACATCGCTTGGGGCGCGGTGCTTGCGCACCGCGCCGCCGCGGCGATCAGACCACGGTGATGGTCACTTCAATGTTGCCGCGGGTGGCGTTGGAGTAGGGGCACACCTCGTGGGCCTTGGCGACCAGGGCTTCGGCGGCTGCCTTGTCCATGCCGGGGATGCTCACTTGCAACGCCACTTCAATGCCGAAGCCTTGAGGAATCTGGCCGATGCCCACCGATGCGTTGATGCTGGTGTCTGCGGGCAAGGCGATCTTCTGGGTGCCGGCCACGAATTTCATGGCGCCGATGAAGCAGGCGCTGTAGCCGGAGGCAAACAGCTGCTCGGGGTTCACACCACCGCCGGCGCCGCCCATTTCTTTGGGCACTGCCAATTTCAGGTCCAGCAAGCCGTCCGAAGTGCGGGTGGTGCCGTCACGGCCGCCGGTGGAGGTGGCGTGGGCGGTGTAGATGACTTTTTCGATTTTGTTGACCATGGTGCTTCCTTTGAAAAATGCTGCGGACGCAGCGGGGGGGGGGGTAAACGTGGGTATCAGGCCTGCCCGGCAACCAGCCGGTTGCGCAGGGTTTGGATTTGGCTGGTGAGGCTCATCAGCTCCGGCACGGGGCACTCGCTGGCCGCCACTACACAGGCGGGAATGCCGAGGGCTTTGGATTTGAGCGCCAAACCTGCGGGGCTCAGAAAGACTTCTACGCGGCGCTCGTCTTCTGCGCTGCGCTGACGCTGCAACAGACCTGCGGTTTCCATGCGCTTCAGCAGGGGCGTGAGGGTGCCGGAGTCCAGAAACAAACGCTCGCCCAGCGCTGAAACCGTCAGGCCATCGGTCTCCCACAGCACCAGCATGACCAGGTACTGCGGGTAGGTCAGTTGCAAGGCGTCCAGCAAGGGCTTGTAGAGCTTGGTCATGGCCAGGGAGGCTGAGTACAAGGCAAAGCAGAGCTGGTTGTCCAGCCGCAGCATGGCGTCGTTGGCAGGGAGAGCGGTGTGTTGACTTGGCATGGGGTGAATTGTAGTTCGCAATTAAATTGCATGCAATTTAATTGCGAAAACCTTATCTCCTTGAGGGTCTCAGGCCGGCTGACTACGTGTTGTCGCTGCGTGCTGTAGGCGGCGGAGCCCCGCTCGGCGTCATGTGACGTGGTGGGGGGGCGAATGGTCTGTTTTGCTATAAAAACAGGAGCTGACTGCGCTTTGTGTATCTGGGCTAGGTGCCTAAAACATGCATATTTCAGGCACCTGGCGGTGCTATTTGGCGAACCGCCGGCGCGTGAGCGCCAAAGCCACCCAGAACGACGCCACCGCATAAGCCGCCAGCACCGTCAGATGCCGCACTTCATCCGACGGCCATTGGTCCATGAACAAGGGGCGCACCAGCGCAACGGCGTTGGACAGGGGCAGCCAGTCGGCCACCACGCGCACCGCTTGGGGCAGCTGTTCCAGCGGGAAAAACACCCCACTCAAGAACATCATGGGCGTGAGAAACAGCGTGAAGTAGTAGGTGAAAAAGTCGTAGCCCCTGGCCAGTGCGTTGAAGATCAGCGCAATGCAGCTGAAGGTAATGCCCACCCCCAGCAGAATGGGCCAGGCCACCAGCAGTTTGGGGCTGTGGCTGATGCCCAAACCCAGCATCACCCCCATGATGGCCGTCACGGTGAATAGCGACTTGAACGCCGCCCACAGCATCTCGGCGAGCACCACGTTGTCCAAACTCACCGGCGCATTCATGATGCCGTCCCAAGTCTTTTGCACGTGCATGCGGCTGAAGGCAGAGTACAGCGCCTCAAACGAGGCCGATTGCATGGCGCTCATGCAAATGGAACCGCTGGCCAGAAAGAGGATGTAAGGCACCTGCTGCCCGTTCACCGTGATCTGGCCCACCAATGCGCCCATGCCGTAGCCGAAGGCGACCAGCCACATCAAGGGCTCGGCAATATTGCCCACCAGGCTGGGTATGGCCAGCTTGCGCCAGACCAGCAGGTTGCGCAAAAACACCGGCCAGAAGCGCATGGACAGCTCGGGTGCGCGCCAGATAGATTGTGGGCCCCTACGCTCGGCACTGGCGTGTCCTCGCTGCCCCCCGGGGGGGCTCTCGGGCCTTGGGGCGGCCCGGCGTTCCTCGTGGGGCTTGTTGTCGTTGTTTTGGGTGCTCATATCAGGCGTCCTCCCGGATCTGGCGTCCGGTCAATTTCAAAAACAGGTCTTCCAGATTGGCCGGGCGGTGCAGCGTGCGCAACTGGGGGTAGGTGGACAGCGCTTGCAGCAGCAGGACGGAGTCCTGGGTGTAGAAAAACACGGTCTCGCCGCTGACTTCCACGCGCGCGGCCAGGGCGCGCAAAGGGCTGTCCACCAAGGCATGTGCGCCGACTCCAAATACCTCGACCACATCCGGCTCCAGGTGGGCCGCAATCAGGTCGCGTGGCGTGCCCTCTGCAATTTTTTGTCCATGGTCGAGCACCAGCAGGCGGTTGCACAGGCGTTCGGCTTCGTCCATGAAGTGGGTGGTGAGCAGAATGGACTTGCCTTGCTGCAGCAACACCTGCAGCCGCTCCCACATGAGGTGGCGGGCTTGCGGGTCCAGGCCGGTGGTGGGCTCGTCCAGTAGCAACAACTTGGGGTCATTCACCAGCGCGCGGGCCAGGCTCAGTCGCCGTCGCATACCGCCGGAGAGCTCGCCCGGTTTGGCGTCTGCCTTGTGGGTGAGTGCCGCGAATTCCAGCAGTTGCGGAATGCGCGCCTTGATGGCGGTGTCCTTCATGCCGAAGTAGCGGCCGTACACCAGCAGGTTTTCTGCGCAGCTGAAGTCCGGGTCCAGCGTATCGAACTGCGTGACCACGCCCAGCTGGGCCTTGATGGCCATGGCCTCATGGGGCATGGGCAGGCCCATGGCGGTGATGCTGCCGCCGTCTGGCAGGGTATGGCCCAAGCACATGCGGATAGTGGTGGTCTTGCCGGCACCGTTGGGGCCGATGACGCCCAGGCATTCGCCGGGTGCGATGCTGAAGCTCAGGTCTTTGACGACCTCGGCATCGCCGTAGCGCTTGTGCAGGTGCTCGACCTGAAAAAAAGTCTGGTTCATGGCTGCCTTCACTGAAAAGCCACTTCGGCAAAGCTGCGCAGCTTGCGGCTGTGTAGCTGGTCAATGCCTTGCGAGCGCAGCAACTCCAGCGCGCGGATACCGATGCGCAGGTGCTGGTCTACCCGCTCGCGGTAAAAATGGTTGGCCATGCCGGGCAGTTTGATTTCGCCATGCAGCGGCTTGTCGCTCACGCACAGCAAGGTGCCGTAGGGCACGCGGAAACGGAAACCGTTGGCGGCGATGGTGGCGCTTTCCATGTCCAGCGCCACGGCGCGGCTTTGGCTGAAGCGGCGCTGGGGCTGGTTGTCGGGCAGCAGCTCCCAGTTGCGGTTGTCGGTGCTGGCCACGGTGCCGGTGCGCATGATGCTTTTAAGTGCCGCACCGCTGACCTGAGTGACATCCGCCACGGCTTGCTCCAGCGCGACCTGAATTTCTGCCAGCGCCGGAATCGGCACCCACAGCGGCAGCTCTTCGTCCAGCACATGGTCTTCGCGCACATAGCCGTGGGCGAGCACATAGTCGCCCAGCTGCTGGCTGTTGCGCAGGCCGGCGCAGTGGCCCAGCATGATCCAGGCATGCGGACGCAGCACGGCAATGTGGTCGGTGATGTTTTTGGCGTTGGCCGGGCCCACGCCGATGTTCACCATGGTGATGCCGGCGTTGTCGGCGCGCACCAGGTGGTAGCCGGGCATCTGGGGCAGGCGGGGTGGCTCTTTGCCCAGGGCGTCTGCCGCCTCGGCAGGCAGACCCACACGGCGGGTGACCATGTTGCCGGGCTCCACGAAGGCGATGTATTCGCTGTCCGGGTCTTGCATCGCCTTGCGGCCCAGCGCGATGAACTCGTCAATATAGAACTGGTAGTTGGTGAAAAGCACAAAGTTCTGGAAGTGCTCCGGGCCGGTACCGGTGTAGTGGCGCAGGCGGTGCAGCGAATAGTCCATGCGCGGCGCGGTAAACAGCGACAACGGCAGGGGCTCGCCCGGGCGAGGCTGGTAGGTACCGTTGGCAATGCCGTCGTCCATGGCGGCCAGGTCGGGCAGGTCGAACACATCGCGCATCAGGGTGCGGCGCTCGGTGCTCATTTGGCCTTCCACATGGTCGTGCTCGGCGAACGAAAAGTGCACCGGAATCGGCTGGTTGCTGGTGGCCACCTCAATCTCGCCGCCATGGTTTTGTAGCAGCAGGCGGAACTGTTCCAGGTAGTAGTGGTGGTACAGGTCCGGCCGGGTGAGTGTGGTTTCAAACCGGCCGGGGCCGGCCACAAAGCCGTAGCTCAGGCAGGCAATGTCGGCCGCCGCTTTGCGCGACACCGTGTCAGTGTGGATGCGCACCAGCGGGTAGCAGGCGCGCACATGGCCGCCCAACTCGTCACCGGCCACAAAGCGCTGCATGGCCTGGCGCAGGTGGGCGATGCTTTGGTCGTAAATGGTGTGCACCTGGGCCAGGGCTTGGGCCGGGTCGGTGAAACGGGTGGGGGCGATGAAGGGGGGGAGGCTGCTCATGTCCCCATTGTGCCGCCGGAATAAGCAGGTGTAAGGCAAGGGCTTGGAGTAGAGTGTGGGCAATCTCACAGAAGCGCGCCCCGGTGACCGACCCTAAAGACTCCCGTTTTACTGAAACCGGATTTCCCTCTTTGCAGTGGGAGGATGAGGATTTGGATACGCGCCCCTTGCCGCTCAATGAGCGCCCTTTGCAGGCGCGCATTGACCATGAGATGGCCATCGTCGCGGAGCACCACATCCGCATTGCGCTGGCGATTGAAAAGTTCTGGGGTCACCGGGATTGTGTGGAATACATCCGCACGCTGATTCTGAGCGGTGGCTACTCCGATGGCGCGACCAACCGGGTGGGTTTCAAGCCCGAGGTGATTTCAGCGCTGATCAATCTGGCAGCCATGCACCAGGTGGAGTAGATAAGCGGGGCGCCGACTATGAACCTCTCTCACCTCGTCGGGATTCAACTGTTTTTGTATGCGGTGTTGTGGGCCTTGTGTGCCCGCATTCTGGTGACCGAGCGCCGCGCTGTGCTGCACTATCTGGCGTATGCGTTTTCGGCGGGCGTGGCTATTTTGTTCATCAGTTGGAGGCCGGAGGGGCCGGCTTGGTGGACGCACACCTTCTCCAGCATCGTCAACATGGTCAGCCTGGTGTGTGCCCGCCGTGGTGCCGAGGTGTTTTTGCAAACGCGCCCCCGAGACACCGAGCATGTGCTCACGGTGGTGCTGGGTAGCGCCGTGTTTGCGTGGATCGGGCCGGACGATACTTCTGCCCGCGTGGCGCTGGGCGCGGGCTTGGCGGGAGCGATTTTGCTGGGCGCGGTGTCAAGTTGCTGGCGGCCGCTGCGGCGGGAGTTCGGGCTGCGCTTTACGCTGATGGCGGCGGTGCCTTTGGCGGCGATGCTGTTTATCAACCTGGAGCTGGGCCTGAGCGCGTGGCGCGGACAGGTTGTGCCCGTAGAGGGCAGCGGCATGCCGCAAGCGATCACCTGGACAGTAACGCTGGTATCGGCAGCGGTATTTAACTTTTTGTTTCTGTTTTTGCTCGGCCTGCGCATGCACCACAACCTGCACCGCCTGGCTACGCAGGACCCGCTGACCGGCCTGCTCAACCGGCGGGGTATGCAAGCGGTGCTGCAAAAGGAGTGGATGCGCGGCAAGCGCTATGGCGATCCGCTTGCGGTGATCTCGCTGGATGTGGACCACTTCAAGCGGGTTAACGACCAGCATGGCCACGACGCGGGCGACCGGGTGTTGATCGCAGTGGCCGAGGTGTTGAAAAGCCATGCCCGGGCCTCCGACCAGGTGGCGCGCATGGGCGGCGAGGAGTTTTTGGTGCTGATGCCGTCCGCGCACGCCGAAACCGATGGCGTGGCCCTGGCGGCGCGCTTGCGTGAGGCCGTGAACCGGACGGTGGTACTGGCCGATGCCACCGTGCGCATTCCGGTCACGGTGAGCTGGGGTGTCTCTGGCATCCTGCCGCAAGACGTGTCGCAAGAAGATGTGCTGCGCCGCGCTGATGAGGCCCTCTACCAGGGCAAGCGCAGCGGGCGCGACCGGGTGGTGCTATTCGGGCTGCACGACATCACGCCCGGCAGTGGCGCAGGCGGCGCAGACGCAAGCCACGCCCCGGGCCGGCGTGGGGATGCGGCTCAGTAGATCGGCACTGAAATCCATCTGCGTACACCAGCACGGCCCTTGGGGCTGGCCGGTGGCTTTCTCCAATTCCATCGCGCACTGATTGGCGTGGCCGCATAACGGGCACACTGTGGGGTTGACGGCAGGGGCAGAAGTAGCAGGCATGGGTCTGCAGTGTAGCGATGGCTACTTGCTGCGCTCCGCATGACAGGACAGGAGAACACAGTGGCTGTAGAGATTGAACGCAAATTCTTGGTAACGGGCGACGCCTGGCGCAATGGCAGCGGTGTGCTGTACCGGCAGGGCTACCTCAACCGCGACAAGGCGCGCACGGTGCGGGTCCGCATTGCGGGGGATGCAGCCTTTTTGACCATCAAAGGTAAGAGTGTGGGGGCTACCCGCGCCGAGTTTGAATACCCGATTCCTGTGGCGGATGCCCAGGCGCTGCTGGCGCTGTGCGATGGCCCGTTGATTGAGAAAACCCGCTACCTCGTGCCGCATGCGGGCCACCAGTGGGAGGTGGACGAATTTGCCGGCGACAACGCCGGCCTGGTGGTGGCCGAGCTGGAGCTGGTGTCGGAAGACGAGGCGTTTGAGTCTCCGGCTTGGCTGGGCGAGGAAGTGACCCATGACGCCCGCTATTTCAACTCCAACTTGGCTACGCAGCCCTACGCTTCATGGTGAGGTGGTTTGCGCGAGTTTTAAGCATAAAATCGGCCTGTAGCGCCCGTGCAATATGCGCAAGTAGCTATCAAAAATGTAGCAATTTATTGTCCGGGCGCTGCCGGTGGCAGCGACATCACCCACTGCGCCATCTGCCGCGCTTGCGCTTCGCTCCAGTGCGGGTGGCGCGGCATCAGGGCCCGGCCCCACTCGCCGGCGCCCCCGTTGCGTATCTTGCCGGCCAGGTAGTCCACCGCATCTGCTCGGCCCTGGTAGCGCGCAGACACTTGGTTGAATGCGGGGCCGACATAGCGCCTGTCTACCCCGTGGCAGCGAATGCAGTCGGAGGCGTTGACGGCGGCCATGCCGGCTGCCAGTGCGGCAGTGGGGGCCGTCGGGGAAGCTGCAGCCACGGAGGTGCTGCTGCCCGCCTGCAGCGTACGCCAGCCCACCGTCAGCATGCCTGCAACGACCACCACCACCGCCACGGTGAGTGCCGCTGCAAGCCAACGCGGCCGTTGAGGTGGAGTGTCGTCGTCCGGGTGCATCTTGGAGGTCTCGTGAGAAAGGTGGCCTGAGTGTCGCGCGAAAGCCATTGCAAGGTGAAGTACAGGCCTTTTCAAAATCCGACTTCACCAACAAAAACGGCACCCGAAGGTGCCGTTTTTCCGAAGGGTTGGCTTAGGCCGCCTTCACCTTCAAGCGCCATGCATGCAGCAACGGCTCGGTGTAGCCGCTGGGCTGCGCCAAGCCCTTGAACACGAGCTCGGTCGCCGCCTGGTAGGCCGCACCCTTGAAGTTGCCCACCATGGGGGTGTAGAGCTTGTCGCCGGCGTTTTGCTTGTCCACCTTGGCGGCCATGCGTTGGAAGGTTTCTTCCACCTGGGCCTTGGTGACGACACCGTGGTGCAACCAGTTGGCCATGTGCTGGCTGCTGATGCGCAAGGTGGCGCGGTCTTCCATGAGGCCGATGTCGTTGATGTCGGGTACCTTGGAGCAGCCCACGCCTTGGTCCACCCAGCGCACCACGTAGCCCAGAATGCCCTGGGCGTTGTTGTCCAGCTCGGCTTGTTTTTCGGCGTCCGTCCAGTTGGGCGTGGCCGTTACCGGGATTTGCAGCAGGTTGTCCAGAATGCCGGGGCGGGCCTTCTCGTAGTTGGTCTTTTCCAGTTCCTTCTGCACGTCGCTGACCAGCAACTGGTGGTAGTGCAGGGCGTGCAGCGTGGCGCCAGTGGGGCTGGGCACCCAGGCGGTGTTGGCACCGGCTTTGGGGTGGCCGATCTTCTGCTCCATCATCGCCTTCATCAGGTCGGGCATGGCCCACATGCCCTTGCCGATCTGCGCCTTGCCGCGCAGGCCGGATGACAGGCCCACCAACACGTTGTTCTTCTCATAGGCGGCAATCCAGGCGCTGCTCTTCATGTCCGCCTTGCGGATCATGGCGCCGGCTTGCATGGCGGTGTGCATCTCGTCGCCGGTGCGGTCCAGGAAACCGGTGTTGATGAAGGCTACGCGGCTTTGGGCGGCGGCAATGCAGGCCTTCAGGTTCACGCTGGTGCGGCGCTCTTCGTCCATGATGCCCAGCTTCACGGTGCTGTCCGGCAAGCCCAGCATCTGCTCCACGCGGGTGAACAGCTCGGCGGCAAACGCCACTTCAGCAGGGCCGTGCATCTTGGGTTTGACGATGTAGACCGAGCCTTTGCGCGAGTTGCGGATGGCGTCTTTCTTGGTCTTCTTGAGGTCATGCAGGGCGATGGTGGTGGTGACCACGGCGTCCATGATGCCTTCGGGGATTTCTTGGGTGCTGCCGTCCGCTGCGGTGTAGGTGATGGCCGGGTTGGTCATCAGGTGGCCCACGTTACGCACAAACATGAGGCTGCGGCCGTGCAGCTTGACTTCCTTCTTGCCGTCGGGTGCGGTGTAAACGCGGTCACCGTTCAGGCCACGGGTCAGCGTCTTGCCACCCTTCTCGAAACTCTCCACCAAAGTGCCTTGAAGAATGCCCAGCCAGTTGCCATAGGCCAGCACTTTGTCTTCGGCGTCCACCACAGCCACGGAGTCTTCCAGGTCCAGGATGGTGGAGAGGGCTGCTTCAAGCACCAAGTCGCTTACACCTGCTGCATCGGTTTTGCCGATGGGCGTGGCGCGGTTGATGATGATGTCCAAGTGCAGGCCGTTGTGAATCACCAGCACGCTGGAAGGATCTTTGGCAGAGCCCTGGAAGCCCACGAACTGGTCCTTGTCGGCCAACTTGGAGGTGGAGCCGTCCTTCAGGGTGACGACCAAGTCACCGCCCTTGATGGCGTAGCCGGTAGAGCCTACGTGTGAGCCTTTCTTGAGCGGTGCGCAGCGGTCCAGCACGTGGCGCGCGTATTCAATGACCTTCTTGCCGCGCTTGGGGTTGTAACCCTTGGGGCCCACTTTTTCGCAGCCCTTGTCTTCGCTGATCACATCCGTGCCATACAGGGCGTCGTACAAAGAGCCCCAGCGCGCGTTGGCAGCGTTCAAGGCATAGCGGGCGTTCAGCACGGGCACCACCAGCTGCGGGCCGGCTTGGGTGGCCAGCTCGGCATCCACGTTTTTGGTGGTGATCTTTACCTTCTTGGGGCTCTCGACCAAGTAGCCGATTTTTTCCAGAAAGGCCTTGTACGCAGGCATATCAGTGATGGGGCCGGGGTTGGCCTTGTGCCAAGTGTCCAGCTCGGTTTGCAGGCGGTCGCGCTCGGCCAGCAGGGCGATGTTCTTGGGGGCCAAGTCGGCCACGATGGCGTCGAACCCTTTCCAGAACGCCTCGGGCGCAATGCCGGTGCCCGGCAGTACTTTGGACTCGATGAAGCTATGCAGGCTGGTTGCTACCTGAAGGCGGTGCTCAGTAGTGCGGGGTGTCGTTGTCGTCATGGTGGGCCTTTCAAAGGAAGGGGCGGTCAACAAAGAGAAAACAGATCGCGCGAGGGGGAATGCCCTCAGGCTATAGATGTACTGTATTCCATCCTTTGCAGATTACTATATGGAAGAATATCAATCGATTTGTGACAATTTAGGATGTAGTTCATGCCCATACGCCATCTGGTGCTGCTGAAATTTAAAGTCGATACGGCGCCCGCACAGGTGCAGGCCATAGAAGCCGCGTTCGCAGCATTGGCAAGCAAGATCAGCGCCGTGCAGAGCCTGGAGTGGGGCACCAATAACAGCCCCGAAGGCCTGGCCAAAGGCTTTACCCACTGCTTCAACCTCACCTTCGCGGATGAGGCCGGCCGCGCAGGCTACCTGCCACACCCCGATCACTTGGCGTTTGTGGAGATTTTGAAACCCACGTTGGACGACGTGCTGGTGTTGGATTACGCCGTGTAATTGCTTGGTAGGTGGTAGAAGAAGCGGGCTGCGATAGTCCGTTCGGCTTACGTGAAGCGGCGCGTGCGACACGGCGTTGTCACACACCATTTTTAGCATGGGCGCTCAGCCTCCCTGGACCGTGTGTCTGCGTCGGAGGCCTTGTTTTTTCTCCAACAGGTAAGCCCATGCAATTCAAATCCACACTGTCAGCCATCGCTTTGGCGCTGGTATCCGTCGCTGCATCTGCGCAGACGTTCAGCCTTAACAACTACACCGTTCAAAACACCTATGGCCTTGATCTGAGCGTGGGTGGCGTTTCCGGCCTGGAAGGCTCTGCCATCACGTATGCGCAGGACCGTGGCACCTTGTTCTTCATTGGTGACGAGGGCAAGGGGGTGATTGAAATCTCCCGCACCGGTACTTCGCTGGGTTCCATGGCCTTCACCGGTTGGGGCGGCAAAAGCACCAAAGACGGCAACGATTCCGAAGGCCTGGCTTACCTGGGGGGCGGAGTGCTCGCAGTGGCTGAAGAGCGTTTGCAGAATGTGTACAAGTTCAACTACACGGCCGGTGGCAGTATCGACCTGGGCACCGTGCCAGTCGCCTCGGTGGGCCCGACCACTAGCAACATCGGTATTGAAGGCTTGAGCTACGACGCCCGCAACGGCAACTACATCACCGCCAAGCAGGACAACCCGGCCACTCTGAGCATTTTCAACAGCTTGTCGTTCTCTACGGCCACGGCACCGGATGCGGTGGCCACCACCACGTTTAGTGGCGCGACGGGTTTGTTTGGTTTGACGCAGCTCTCCGACGTGCAAGCGCTGTCTATTTTGGGTAACAACAATCTGTTGGTTTTGAGTACCGGTACGAACAGCGGCGACTCCCGAGAGTTGATTGAAGTTACCCGTAGCGGCACAGTTGTTAGTCGTCTGGACTTGACCCACATCGTTCCGCGCAACGCCATTGAAGGTGTCACGGTTGACGAGCGCGGCACGATCTACTTGTTGGCCGAGCAAGACCAACTCAGTGGTGCGCCTGCGGGTTCCAAGTCCCAACTGATTGTGTTGACCGCACCGGTGCCCGAGCCGGAAACCTATGCCATGCTGCTGGCTGGTTTGGGTTTGATGGGTGCCGTGGCCCGCCGCAAGCGCGCCGCCTGAGTGACTCTTTAGTAGGTGTCGTGCAGGCCAAGGTGCCGCCTGCACGATGCCAGTGGCGTGGCTGCATAGCACGCCACTCAGCGTTGTCGATAATTGACGTAAAGTTTGCGGCCTGCCCGCTACCGTGAGGTGGCAGGCAGGCCCCTTTATTTTGGCCCTGCCCTCACAGGGCATGGCGTTATTGACAGCACCGCATGACCACCGACACCCGTTCACCTTCAGCCCTTCCCCTCGCGGGCATCCGCGTCGTCGAATTCACCCACATGGTCATGGGCCCTACCTGCGGCATGACGCTGGGCGACTTGGGGGCGGACGTGATCAAGGTCGAGCCCCTGGCCGGCGACAGCACCCGCAAGCTGCTGGGCAGTGGCGCGGGCTTTTACCCGCTGTTCAACCGCAACAAAAAGAGCATTGCGGTGGACCTGAAAAGCGCGAAGGGCCGCGAAATTGTGCTCAAGCTCATCGCCACGGCCGACATCGTGAGCGAGAACTTCAAGACCGAGACCATGCAGAAGCTGGGCTTGGACTACGCATCTTTGAGCAAGCTGGACCCGCGCCTGATCTACGTGAGCCACAAAGGCTTTTTGCCCGGCCCCTATGACCACCGCACCGCGCTGGACGAGGTGGTGCAAATGATGGGTGGTCTGGCCTACATGACCGGGCGCCCTGGCGACCCGCTGCGTGCAGGCAGCAGCGTGAACGACATCATGGGTGGCATCTTCGGCGCGGTGGGTGCCATGGCCGCGCTCATGCAGCGCCAGCAGACCGGTAAGGGCCAGGAGGTGCAAAGCGCGCTGTTCGAGAACAACATCTTCCTCGTGGCCCAGCACATGATGCAGTTCGCCGTAACCGGCAAGGCCGCCGCGCCTATGCCCGAGCGCATTTCACCCTGGGGCATTTATGACGTGTTCAGCGTCAAAGACAAGGAGCAAATTTTTCTGGCCGTGGTGGGCGATGGGCAGTGGAAAACCTTTTGCGAAGCCTTCGGCTACGCCGACCTGTTTGCCGACCCGCGCGTGACCACCAATAACGATCGCGTGCTGGCCCGCAGCTGGCTCATCCCCGAGCTGCGCACCCGCTTGACCCTGTTCAGCCGGGCGGAGCTCTCGCAGCGCTTTGAGCACGTGGGTCTGCCGTTTGCGCCCATCACCGATCCGCAGCATTTGTTTGACGACCCGCACCTGCAAGCCACGGGTGGCTTGGCCCCCATGGAGCTGCCCGATGGCCGCCAGACACAAGTGCCGCTGCTGCCGCTGACGCTAGGCGGCGAACGCCTGGGCTTGCGGCTGGACCCGCCCAAGCTGGGCGAGCACACCGACGCGCTGTTGCAAAGCCTGGGCTACAGCGCGGACGAAGTGGCTGCACTCCATGCGCAAGGCGTGGTGCTATGAAAAATATAGCTGCTTGCGCATATTCCACGAGCGCTAACTGGCAAAAAGAGCTGAATGGGAGCGCGTTTTTCTCCGTGTCCCCCGCCCGCTACGCGGGCTCCTCCTTGACCTACGCAAAACGCACTCCCCTTCAGCTTCGGGCGCGCTAACCATGGACAAGCTCAAGCAACTCGAATCCTTCGTCTCCGTCGCCACCCGCGGCAGTCTGACCGCAGCCGCCAATGCCGAAGGCGTGGCCCCCGCCATCATGGGCCGGCGCCTCGACGCACTCGAGGAGCGCCTAGGCGTGAAGCTGCTGATCCGCACCACCCGGCGCATCACCCTCACGCACGAAGGCAGCGCGTTTCTGGAGGACTGCCAGCGCATCATCGCCGACGTGACCAACGCCGAGGCCAGTGTGAGCGCAGGGGGGGTGAAGGCCGCGGGTCATTTGCGCATCACCGCACCGGCCGGCTTCGGCCGCCGCCATGTGGCGCCGCTGGTATCCAAGTTTCGCGAGCTGCACCCGGACGTGACGATCTCCCTCAACCTCAGCGACCGCGTGGTGGACATCGCGGGCGAGGGCTACGACTGCGCGGTGCGTGTGGGCGACATGCCCGACTCATCGCTGGTGAGCGTGCGCATGGCTGACAACCGGCGCTTGTGCGTGGCTACACCGGCCTACCTCAAGCGCCACGGCACGCCCAAAACGCCGGCCGACCTGAGCCGCTTCCACTGCCTCACGCTGTCCAGCGACGCCTCACAAACAAGGGGCTGGGCTTTCAAGTTGCCCGCGGCCAAAGGCGAGCGCTCAGATGCCGGCGAAGTGATTTATCTCAAGCCCGCCGGCCCGCTGGACTGCAGCGACGGGCAGGTGTTACACGACTGGTGCCTCGGTGGCTACGGTATCGCATGGCGTAGCACCTGGGAGGTGGAAAACGAAATCGCCGCAGGCCGTTTGGTCGCGGTGCTGGAAGACTATGCCGCCCCGCCCAACGGCATTTACGCCGTCTTCCCCCAGCGCAAACACCTGCCCTTGCGGGTGCGTCTGTGGATCGATTTCATTAAAGAACGCTACAGCGCGCCGGGGTATTGGCACGGGGCCTAGCGAGAAATTTGCTATTGAATTGATAGCTGCTTGCGCAAATAGCGCGTGCGCTAGGGGCAAAAAACCGGCCTATCTGCATAGAGCCGGTTTTGCGTGGAGCTGGCAAGGCCAGCGCGAGGCTTATTGTGCGTCGTCAGACGGAATGTCAAACGGATCGTCCAAGCTGTCGCTTTCCATCATGGCGATCTCGGCGCACTGCACGCCATTGAGCTGGTGGCGGTAGGCCAGAAAAGCGTGGCGGGCGTTGGCTTCGTCGTCACCCTCGTCATCGGCCGCGGCAGCAGCTAGGTGGTGCTTGGCGGCGGCCTGGAAGTGGTGGGCGGCCATGCGGTGGTAGTCGCCAATGGTCTCAAAGTCTTCGTCCATCAGGTCGTCCGCCACGGGGGATGTGTCTTGGGTCATTCTGGGCTCGCTTATTCGTGAAACACGGCAACATGCCGCGTCCCGCAGATTGCGCCCTTGCCGTGAACCCTGTGTGACAAGCGCGTGAGGCTTTTAAGACGCGCTTCTGCTTACACCAGGCCCCAGTCCTTGGGGCCTGCGTAGCCCGGAAATACGCTTTTGAGCTGCCCGTCGCTCAGGCCCCACTGGCGCTTGAAGATGCCGCCCAGCACGCTGCGGTATTCATTGAGCACCGCGTAGTCGCGGTTTTGGAACAGGGTGGCCGCCGTCATCTGCACCTGCTCGCCGACCACCTGCTTGCCGTGCACCGCGCCGCCCAGCACCCACATCACACTGCCGTGCCCGTGGTCGGTGCCGCGGTTGCCGTTCTGGCGGAAGGTGCGGCCGAACTCGCTCATGACCACCACCACGGTGTTGCGCCAGGCGCTGCCCATTTCTTGCGCGTAGGCAGACAAACCTTGGCCCAGCTCGTCGAGCCGGCTGGCGAGATAGCCGGTGGCGGCACCTTGCGCCACGTGGGTGTCCCAGCCGCCCACATCCACAAAGCCCAGGGCGTACTGGTTGCGCATCAGGCGGGCAATGCGGCGAGCCTCCAGCTCAAAGCCCTTGGCGGTGATGGCGCCGCGGCTGGCGGCGTCCATCTCGGCGGACATTTCGCGCATCACCTGGTCGCGCACCGCAAAGCCGCTTTGCACCGTGGTTTCCATGGCGGTGCCCTTGTACATGCCGGCGATGATGCCGCTCTGGCGGTTGTCCACCGAGGGCTTGGAGAGGTTGCGCAGGCCGGTGTTGGGCACCCGCAGGCTGCCCTGCATGGCAATGGGTAGCTGGTCAGTAAATGCCATGGGTTGGGCCGCTTTGTTGCCCTGCAGCTGCGTGGCCAAGCGGTTCAAAAAGCCCGAACCGTACTGGATGCTGCCGTTGTTCAACTGACCCAGCTCGATGCTGTCTTGTGTTTCGAAGTGGCTGCGCGAGAGGTCGTCGGTGCCGCTAAAGGGCACAAAGGCTAGCTCGCCTTGCTGGTAGAGCGGATAGAGCGATTCGCGCAGCGCGGGGTGCAAGCCCCAGTCGGCCGTGAGGGGCAGGGCACTGGCCAGGTCGGACGAGGGTTTGGCAATGGCAATCTCCGGCCGAGCCTCGTAGTAAAAGCTGCTGCCCGTGGGTACCAGCAGGCTGGCCGCGTCCATGCCCCCACGCAGAAAGACGAACAAAAACTTGGGCGCTCCTGTAGCCGCCGCCGTGGCGGCATGTAGCCGCACACCCGGCAGCGCCAAGGTGGCAGCTGCGGTTGTGTGCAGGGCAGAGCGCAAAAACTGGCGACGTTGCATGGCGGACTCCGGTGGGTGGCCTTGAGGGGCGTGGCGCTCAGCGGCGCATGGATTCGGGGGCGGCCAGCAGGAAAGTGTTCCACTCCTGCGGCGAGTTGGCCTGCTCCAGCGCGCTGCGGGTGGCCGGGCTGAGCGTGCCCTGGATGGCCTGGTAATACAGCGCATTGGCCAGCTGGGGGAAGGCTGCTTTTTCGGTGGGCTGTGGGCCCTCGGTTTTGAAGAGGCCGGCGCTGCCCGAGCCGATGGCTTTGGCAATCTCGAAGCGGGTGGTGAGCTGGCCGGCACTGTCCCAGCCCGAGGCCACCAGCGGGTAGCCGTCCGGTGTCTGGCGGCCATACAGTGGTTCGCCCATGCGGTTGATCCAGTTCAGCATGGGCCCGACGTTGAGCACCACCTTGTCGTCATACGCCAGTCGCACTGACGACACCACGTAGCGCACCGGGTCCTTGAACTTGGTGGCGGGCGCATTCACAAACTCGGGCGCGGTGAACAGGGTTTCCAGCACTTTGGCGATTTGGCCGTCGGTGGCTTTCCAGGTCGCGGCCATGCGGTCAATCAGGGCCTGGGGCGGGTTGTCGGAGAGCCAGTAGGTGGCCAGCTTGCGGCTGATGAAGCGGGCGGTGGACGGGTGGCGGGCCAGCATGTCCAACGCGGCATCCACCTCGCCCAGGCCCTCGCCAGGCACGGTGGCGCCCAGCAGGGTTTTGGGCGCCATGTCGTGGCGCTGGGGGTTGAACTCAAACAGCCCTTTGCGCACGTACAGCCGGTTGAGCTCTTTGCGCATGCTCGGGTTGCCGGTGTTGAGGTTCACGCCCACGCCGGTGAGCACGCGGGCCAGCTCTTGCACGTCTTTCTGGCTGTAGCCTCCATCCACGCCCAGGGTGTGCAGCTCCATCAGCTCGCGAGCAAAGTTTTCGTTGATGCGGCCGGCCGCGTTTTGCTCGTTGTCCAGGTAGCGCAGCATGGCCGGGTGGTAGGTCACGGTACCCAAAAGGTCGCGGAAGCGGCCCAGCGCGTGGTCGCGCAGGGCATGGTCTTCATAGTCGCCCAGCATGGCGCGCAGGTTGTGCTTGTAGAGGTGCACATTGAAGTGGTTGAGCCAGAACCAGGTCATCTGCTCCTGCACCTGGGCCGGGCTGTAGAGCGCGCGCAGCAGGTGGCGGGTGGCGGCCTCGCGGGAGAGGCGGGTCAGCTCATTCTGGTAGGCCTGCTGGGCCGCTTTTTTCTCGGTGTCGTCCTTGAGGGTGTCCGAGTCTTTGCGCTGCTGCTCCATTTTGAGCACCAGATCGGTCAGGCCGGTCTGGCTGATGGTCATGGCCCGCACGGTGCCCTGGGCCGGCTCGGGCAGCTTGGCATCCTGGGGCTGGAGTTGTTGTTGCAGCCAACGGGCTTGGCCGAGCTGCTCCAGCTGGCGGGCCGCCGAGGTCGTGGCGCCCCAGGTGACTCGGTTGAGCCAGGCGTATTGCGCCGGGCTATTGGCAGATGGTAGACCACTGCCCGTGGCGCCTGCAGGTGGCAGGGGGGCACAGGCGCTGAAGGTCGTCAGCGCGAAGCCCACAAGCAGGGCGATCTGGAGGCGGTAGGGGCAGAGCGGGCGGTTCATGCTGCGCATGGTAGCCGCGCCCCGACCTGGGGGGGGCAGATTGTTACGTTTGTAAAGCGCGGAGCCTGTCGGCTCAGGCTTTGCCGAACTCTGCACCCAGCTCGCCGGCCCGGTGGTGGGCGGCAAACAGGGCTTTGGCAAACAGGTCTTTGATGCCGCTTTCGTCCATGGAGGTGATGGCGGCATAGGTGGTGCCGCCTTTGGATGTGACCTTGGCGCGCAGACTCTCGGGTGGCTCGGTGGAGGCCCGGGCCAGCTCGCCTGCGCCGATAAAGGTGGCCACCGCCAGTTGGTAGGCCTGTTCGCGCGCCAGGCCCATGCGGGCACCGGCCTCGGTCATGGCTTCCATGAAATAGAACATGTAGGCCGGGCCGGAGCCGCTGATGGCGGTCACCGCATCCAACTGCTCTTCCGCGGTGAGCCAGACGGTGGCGCCGGTGGTGGCGATCACTTGGTCCGCCCAAGTTTTGTCCTCAGCGGTCACGGCCGGGCGGGCAAACAAAGCGGTGATCCCTTTGCCAATGAGCGCCGGCGTATTGGGCATGGTGCGGATGATGCGCTCGCTCCCCAGCCACTGCGCAATGCTGGCGCTGGTAATGCCGGCTGCCACGCTCAGGTGCAGGGCGGTGTGGTTATGCGCGCGCACAGCCGCAGCGGCGTCTTTGAAGGTCTGGGGTTTGACGGCCCAGACGATCAGGTCGGCGGCGGCCAGAAAATCACCGGCTTCGGCGCGGGGCTGCAGGCCGAAGTCTGCCGCCAGGCGGGTGCGGGCTTCGTCCCAGGGCTCCACCACATCGATGTCGGCGGCCGGAATGCGTTGGCGGATCAGCCCGCCGATGATGGCGCTGGCCATATTGCCGCCGCCTATGAATGCAATGCGCTTGCCCATGGTGTGTCGTCCTCTGTGTGGGGTGGGTTGGAGCGCGCAAGTCTAGCCAATGCCGTGGCTGCCAGCCCAACGGCGGCTGACAACCGCGCCCAAGCCGCCGCCTGTGGCTGTTGGTTTACAGCGTGGTCTGGCGCACCGCGTGCTCCCAGCGGTCCATCAACTCCTTGGCGCGCGCGGGGGCGAGGGTGGGCAGGAAGCGGCGCTCGGCCTTCCACAGGTCGCTCAACTCGTCGGTGCTGCGGTACACGCCGGTGGTCAGCCCGGCCAGGTAAGCCGCACCGAGGGCGGTGGTCTCGGTGACGGCCGGGCGCACCACGGGGATGCCCAACAGGTCTGCCTGGAACTGCATCAGCAGGTCATTCACACACGCTCCTCCGTCTACCCGCAGCTCCGACACCGCTGCTGCGCCCGCACTCACCGCGTCGCGGCTCATGGCTTGCAGCAGGGCGGCACTTTGAAATGCTATGCTTTCGAGAGCAGCTCGCGCAATGTGGGCGAGCGTTGAACCCCGGGTGAGGCCTGTAATGGAGCCGCGCGCATCAGGCTTCCAATACGGTGCACCCAGGCCGGTAAAGGCGGGCACCACGATCACGCCGCCCGAGTCGGGCACGCTTTGCGCGAGGCTTTGCACTTCGCCACTGCCCTGGATGGCATGCAGCCCGTCGCGCAACCACTGCACCACGGCGCCGCCCACAAACACGCTACCCTCCAGAGCGAACTGGGGCTGGGTCGAGGTTTGTGCCGCGCTGGTGGTGATGAGGCCGTTGTGCGAGGTTTGGAAGTTACCGCCGGTGTGCATCAGCATGAAGCAGCCTGTGCCGTAGGTGTTCTTCACCATGCCGGCCTTGAAGCAGGCTTGGCCGAAGAGCGCGCTTTGCTGGTCGCCCGCCACGCCGCCAATCGGGATCGCATGACCCAGTAGCGCGGGCGCCACTTCACCAAACAATGATGCCGAGGGCTGCACCGTGGGCATCAGGCTGGCGGGAATGTCCAGCGCGGCTAGCAGGTCCTCGTCCCACAAATTGGTGTGCACATTGAAGAGCATGGTGCGCGAGGCATTGCTCACGTCCGTCACGTGTACTTTGCCCTCGGTCAGTTGCCAGATCAGCCAGCTGTCGATGGTGCCAAAGGCCAGTTCACCATTTGCAGCTTGCGCGCGTGCGCCGGGCACGTTGTCCAGAATCCATTTGAGTTTGGTGCCGGAGAAGTAGGCGTCCACCAGCAGCCCCGTTTTCGCTTGGATGGTGTCGGCCAGCCCGCGCGCGCGCAGGTCGGCGCAGGTGGGTTCGGCGCGGCGGTCTTGCCACACGATAGCGTGGTGGATGGGCACGCCGGTCTTGCGGTTCCACACCACCGTGGTTTCGCGCTGGTTGGTAATGCCCACGGCCTTCACCTGCGCGGCCGTGATACCGGCTTTGGCTAGGGCGTCGCGTGCAGTGGCGAGCTGGATGCGCCAGATTTCCAGCGCGTCGTGCTCCACCCAGCCGGGTTGCGGGTAGATCTGTGTCAGTTCCAGTTGGGCCACGGCTACGGTGTGGCCGGTTTCGTCAAACACAATGCTGCGGGAGCTGGAGGTACCCTGGTCGAGGGCGAGCAAGTAGGTCATGGGGAGCAGTTTCTCGTTACGGCAGGCAGATGAAGATTACGCCACGTCCAGGCGCACCTGGGCTTCGGCGAGTAGCGCGGCAAAGGGCTCGGGCGGGGGGGCGTCGGTGAACAGCCGGTCGATCTGCGACAGCGTGGCCACCTCCACCATGGCAGGGCGGTTGAACTTGCTGATGTCGGCCGCCAGCCAGACTTCGCGCGCATGCGAAATGATGGTTTGCGCCACCTTCACCTCGCGGTAGTCGTAGTCGCGCAGGGTGCCGTCGGCCTCAATGCCGGAAATGCCGATGAGCGCCAGGTCCACCTTGAACTGGCGGATGAAATCCACCGCCGCTTCGCCCACGATGCCCTGGTCCCGCCCGCGCACCACGCCGCCTACCACGATCACCTCGCATTGCGGGTTGGTGCTCAGGATGCTGGCCACGTTCAAGTTGTTGGTAATCACGCGCAGGCCGCTGTGGTGTAAGAGCGCGCGCGCAATCGCCTCGGTGGTGGTACCGATGTTCAAGATCAGGGAGCAGTCATTGGGCACGGCAGCGGCTACCGCGCGCGCAATGCGCGATTTGCCTTCTGCATTCAGGCTTTCGCGCTGTTGGTGGGCAATGTTCTCGGTGGTGGAGCTGGGCACTCGCACGCCGCCGTGGAAGCGGGCCAGCAGGCCCTCGTCGGCCAGGCGCTGCACATCGCGCCGCACGGTTTGCAGTGTCACGCCCAAAGTCTCTGCCAGTTGCTCCACGGTGACGGAGCCCTGTGCCTGGACGACGGAGAGCAGGGTGAGTTGTCGGGGGTTGGGGTGCATGGTGTATTTGTACCCCGAACGGTGGGGCCGGCCAGACTGTAAAACGAATCAAAAGGAATGCGGATAGGGTTAGTACCGAGATAAAACGAATCGAAACGAACAATAATTCGCGAATTCGAAAATTCATCTGGGTTCTCAATGCAACAAAAAAAGGTGGCGTGATGCAGTTGACTCTGGAAGGCATCAGCAAAAAAGTAGGGCCACAGACTTGGCTGTACGACATGAGTCTGGCTCCGCGCAGTGGGGCTGTAACCGTG
The DNA here is from genome assembly GCF_005876985.1 of Rhodoferax bucti. GTDB lineage: Bacteria > Pseudomonadota > Gammaproteobacteria > Burkholderiales > Burkholderiaceae_C > Allorhodoferax > Allorhodoferax bucti. Next base: position 435,185 of record NZ_VAHD01000001.1, on the reverse strand, counting down.
CTGTTGGGCGCAACCCAGGCAGGCAAAACCAGCCTGATGCGCGTCATGGCGGGCTTGGATGCACCCAGTGCCGGTAAGGTGCGGGTGGATGGGGGGGATGTGACGGGCGTGCCGGTGCGCGAGCGCAACGTGGCTATGGTCTACCAGCAGTTCATCAACTACCCCTCGCTCAAGGTTCGCGACAACATTGCTTCGCCGCTGAAGCTTCGCGGCGATAAGCAGGTGGACCAGCGCGTGCGCGAGCTGGCCGAAAAGCTGCACATTGAAATGTTTCTGGATCGCTACCCGGCAGAGTTGTCGGGTGGCCAGCAGCAGCGCGTTGCCTTGGCCCGTGCGTTGGCCAAAGGCGCACCGCTGATGCTGCTGGACGAACCGTTGGTGAACCTGGATTACAAGTTGCGCGAAGAATTGCGCGATGAGTTGACCGCCCTGTTTGCCGCAGGCGACTCCACCGTGATTTATGCCACCACCGAACCCGGCGAAGCCCTGCTGCTGGGCGGCTACACCGCTGTGCTCGATGCTGGTGAGCTGCTGCAGTACGGCCCGACGGCTGAAGTGTTCCACGCACCGCAATCGATCCGCGTGGCGCGCGCCTTCAGCGATCCACCCATGAACCTGTTGGCTGCCAGCGTGGCGCCCACCGGTGTGCAAATGGTGCAAGGGCCACTGTTGCCACTGGCTTTGCCACCCACCCCGTCTGCTGCACTGACCGTGGGCATGCGCGCCAGTGCACTGCGCGTGCGCGCCCAGGAAGGCGATGTAGCGTTGGTAGGCACGGTGGAGCTGGCCGAGATTTCGGGTACCGACACCTTTGTGCACTTTGAGACACCGCTGGGTGAGCTGGTGGCGCAGCTCACCGGTGTGCATCACTTTGAGCTGGGCCAGCCTTGCACTTTCTTCTTTAACCCGGCGCAGGTCTACGTGTTTGATGCGCAGGGCATGTTGCTGCTGGCGCCAGTGCGCAGCAAAGGACGCTGATATGGCACGCATAGAACTTGACTTAGCCCACGCTTATCGGGCCAATCCGCAGCAGGACAGTGACTACGCGTTGCTGCCTTTGAAGATGACCTTTGACGACGGTGGTGCCTACGCGCTGCTGGGCCCTTCGGGCTGCGGCAAGACCACCTTGCTCAACATCATGTCGGGCTTGGTCACACCCTCACAAGGCACAGTGCGCTTTGACGGCCAGGACGTTACCCGGGCCACGCCTCAGCAACGCAACATTGCGCAGGTGTTCCAGTTTCCGGTGATCTACGACACCATGACGGTGGCCGAAAACTTGGCTTTCCCGCTGCGTAACCGCAGGATGCCTGCGGACCAGATCAAGAAGCGTGTGGGCGCGATTGCTGAAATGCTGGAAATGAGTGGCCAGCTTAATCAGCGCGCCGCCGGGTTGGCCGCCGACGCTAAGCAGAAAATCTCGTTGGGCCGAGGCCTAGTCCGGCCCGATGTGTCCGCCGTGCTGTTTGACGAGCCACTGACCGTGATCGACCCGCATCTGAAATGGCAGCTACGTCGCAAGCTCAAGCAAATTCACCATGAGCTGAAGCTCACGCTGATTTATGTGACCCACGACCAGGTGGAAGCACTCACCTTTGCCGACCAGGTGGTGGTGATGACGCGCGGCCGTGCCGTACAGGTGGGCTCGGCGGCCGATTTGTTTGAGCGGCCCCGCCATACCTTTGTGGGCCACTTCATTGGGTCACCTGGTATGAATTTTTTGCCGGGCCGCAATACCGATGGGGACTTTCACACTGCAGGTGCGGTGGTGGCGCTACCGCACTCCCGGCCCTTGGCCAACGGTGACTTCAAGCTGGGTGTGCGCCCGGAGTACGTGAGTCTGGCGGCTGCCCAGGCCGACGGAGCCCTGTCCATGACCGTTACCCAGGTGCAGGACGTGGGCACGCATGTGATCGTGAGTGCGACCCGCGAAGGCCACACCATCAAGGCGCGCTTGGCGGCCGATGCCGCGCAGCTTGCCGTGGGTGAGCGCGTGTGGCTGCAGGTGGTGGGCGAACACACCTGCTTCTACCAAAACGAGGAGATCGTGGCATGAGCACCACCACCAAACCGGTGAACCAGAAGGCCTGGTTCTTGATCCTGCCGATGCTGATTTGCGTGGCTTTTTCTGCCATCTTGCCGCTGATGGTGGTGGTGAATTATTCGGTGCAAGACATCATTTCGCCGGAGCGGCGTGTGTTTGTGGGCACGGAATGGTTCGCCGCAATCATGCGTGACGAAGAGTTACATGGAGCGCTCTTGCGCCAAATCACCTATTCGTTTGCGGTGCTGGCAGTGGAGTTGCCTTTGGGCATTCTGCTGGCTTTGTCGATGCCTGCGCAGGGCTGGAAGTCGTCCGCTGCGCTGGTGATCGTGTCGCTCTCGCTGCTAATCCCTTGGAATGTGGTGGGCACCATCTGGCAAATCTTTGGCCGTACTGACATCGGCCTCATGGGTGCTGCCCTGCAAGGCATGGGCATTGAATACAGCTATACCGGAAATGCAGCGCATGCATGGCTGACCGTATTGCTCATGGACGTGTGGCACTGGACACCGTTGGTGGCGCTGTTGGGCTACGCCGGTTTGCGCTCCATACCTGACGCCTACTACCAGGCGGCCAGCATTGACGGGGCCAGCAAGCTCGATGTGTTTCGCTATGTGCAGCTGCCCAAGATGCGCGGCGTGCTGATGATCGCGGTGCTGCTGCGCTTTATGGACAGCTTCATGATTTACACCGAGCCCTTTGTGCTTACGGGCGGTGGTCCGGGTAACTCCACGACCTTCCTCTCGCAGTTCCTCACCCAAAAGGCGGTGGGGCAGTTCGATCTGGGGCCAGCCGCCGCGTTCTCGCTGATCTATTTCCTGATCATTTTGTTGATGTGTTTTATTTTGTACAACTGGATGCAGCGGGTCGGCACCCAGGCGAAGGAAGGTGGCCATGAATAAGCCCAAGTTTCAAAAGCGCTCGCTGTTCATGCTGGCGTACATCGTGTTTGCGTTGCTGCCCATCTATTGGATGGTCAACATGTCGTTCAAGACGAACAATGAAATCCTCGCAGGCTTCACGCTGTTCCCGGACCACTTCACCTGGGACAACTACAAAACCATCTTGACCGACCCCGCTTGGTACTCGGGTTACATCAATAGCCTGATTTATGTGGGTATCAACACGGTCATCTCGTTGATCGTGGCCTTGCCGGCTGCCTATGCGTTTTCGCGATACAGCTTTCTCGGCGACAAGCATGTGTTCTTCTGGTTGCTGACCAACCGCATGACGCCACCTGCCGTGTTTCTGTTGCCGTTTTTCCAGCTTTACACCTCGGTGGGGCTGATGGATACGCACATTGCGGTGGCATTGGTACACCTGCTGTTCAACGTACCGCTGGCGGTGTGGATTCTGGAGGGCTTCATGAGCGGTATCCCGCGGGAGATTGACGAGACCGCTTACATCGACGGTTACTCCTTTCCTCGCTTCTTTATTCGCATCTACATCCCGCTGATCAAGGCGGGCGTGGGCGTGGCCGCGTTCTTCTGCTTCATGTTCAGCTGGGTGGAGTTGCTGCTGGCTCGCACCTTGACTAGCGTGAATGCCAAGCCGATTGCCGCCACTATGACCCGTACGGTTTCTGCTTCGGGCATGGACTGGGCCACGTTGGCTGCGGCAGGTGTGTTGACCATTGTGCCGGGTGCCATCGTCATTTGGTTTGTTCGCAATTACATCGCCAAGGGTTTCGCGATGGGTCGCGTTTAAGAGGAAATCATCATGTTTGATTGGATGGCTTGGACCACGCCCGTGGCAGTATTTTTCTGCTGTATTGCCCTGATGCTGGTGGGCATGACGGTGTGGGAAATCAAATCCCCCACGACCATGCGCAAGGGTTTTCTACCGATGGAAACCACCCGGGGTGACCGCTTGTTTGTGGGGTTGTTGAGTGCGGCCTACGTGAATCTGGCGTTTGTAGGCATTAGCGGTCGCTTGGTCGAGTGGATGAGCCTGGAGGCAGAGCCCTCGATCTGGATCAGCTTTGTGCTTTCCATGGCTCTACTAGGGTTGGTGATGCGCAAGGGCTGATGGTGTGTCTCAAGGTTCGGCTTATCTCCCCTGGGGCCGCACCATTCGTTCAAACAGGGGTTTATTAGACCGAGGAGATAGACAATGAAATTGAAGTATTCCGTATTGGCCGTCGCCATGGCGTGCGCCGTGGGCAGCCAGACATGGGCCGACGAAGCGGCCGCCAAGAAGTGGATTGACAGCGAGTTCCAGCCGTCCACGCTAAGCAAGGCACAGCAAACCGCCGAAATGAAGTGGTTCATCGATGCAGCCCAAAAACTGCAGGCCAAGGGTGTGAAAGAAATTTCTGTGGTGTCCGAAACACTGACCACCCACGAATACGAATCCAAGACCTTGGCCAAGGCCTTTGAAGAAATCACTGGCATCAAGGTCAAGCATGACTTGATCGGCGAAGGCGATGTAGTCGAAAAACTGCAAACCTCCATGCAGTCCGGAAAATCCATTTACGACGGCTGGATCACCGACTCCGACCTGATCGGTACCCACTACCGCTACGGCAAGATCATGAACCTGACCGACTACATGGCCGGTGCGGGTAAAGAGTGGACCAACCCTGGTTTGGACCTCAAGGATTTCATCGGCACCAGTTTCACCACAGCCCCCGACAAGAAGCTGTACCAGTTGCCCGACCAGCAGTTTGCCAACCTGTACTGGTTCCGCGCAGACTTGTTCGAGAAGCCCGAGCTGAAAGCCAAGTTCAAGGCCAAGTACGGCTACGAGCTGGGCGTGCCTCTGAATTGGAGTGCCTATGAAGACATCGCGGCCTTCTTCAGCGAAGACGTGAAGACCATCGACGGTAAGCCGATTTATGGCCACATGGACTACGGCAAGAAAGATCCTTCCCTGGGCTGGCGCTTCACCGATGCATGGCTGTCCATGGCCGGTTCGGCTGACGTGGGTATTCCCAACGGCAAGCCCGTGGACGAGTGGGGCATTCGCGCTTCTGCTGACGGTTGCACACCCCAAGGCGCGTCTGTGTCCCGTGGCGGTGCGACCAACTCGCCCGCCGCCGTCTACGCGCTGACCAAGTACATCGACTGGATGAAGAAGTACTCGCCCAAGGAAGCCATTGGCATGACCTTCGGCGAAGCCGGCCCTGTGCCTGCGCAAGGCCAGATCGCCCAGCAAATCTTCTGGTACACCGCCTTCACTGCCGACATGATCAAGCCCGGTCTGCCCGTGGTGAATGCCGATGGCACACCGAAGTGGCGCATGGCCCCCGGCCCCAATGGCCCGTACTGGAAGCAAGGCATGCAAAACGGCTACCAAGACGTGGGTTCGTGGACCTTCTTCAAGGACCACGATGCCAACAAGGTCGCCGCCGCCTGGCTGTACGCCCAGTTCGTGACCGCCAAGACCACGTCGCTGAAGAAGACCACCGTAGGCCTGACACCGATCCGCGAGTCCGACATCCAGTCCAAGGCCATGACCGACATGGCGCCCAAGCTGGGTGGCTTGGTGGAGTTCTACCGCAGTCCGGCACGAGTGGCGTGGACACCTACCGGTACCAACGTGCCCGATTACCCCAAGTTGGCTCAGCTGTGGTGGAAGAACGTGGCGGTTGCTGTGACGGGTGAAAAGACTCCGCAAGCCGCCATGGATAACCTGGCCGAAGAGATGGATGGCGTGATGGGTCGCCTGGAGCGCTCGGGCATGGCCGTGTGCCCACCGAAGCTCAATGCCAAGAGCAGCCCTGACAAGTGGTTGAGTGACAAGGGTGCGCCATGGAAGAAGCTGGCAAATGAAAAGCCCAAGGGTGAGACTATTGCGTACGACACCTTGTTGAACGCATGGAAAAACGGAAAGGTCCGCTAATTCGCGGTTACTGAAAGTGCGGCCTGCAGGAGTTTTTCTGCAGGCCGCTGTAAATTGAAATACACGTAGCGAGGTGGATGGAACAATCTGCGCGCTGCTCATTTAAAAGATAGTCATGGCCTTTGATGCTCACCCTCTACCCACCCGCCGGGAAGACCTGCTGAACCGCTTGGCTGAGCCCAGGGTTTACGACATCGCGGTGGTGGGTGGAGGCGCTACCGGGCTGGGGGTTGCGTTGGATGCGGCGTCGCGTGGTTTCAGCGTGGTGCTAATCGAATCCCACGACTTTGCCAAAGGCACATCCTCCCGCGCAACAAAGCTGTTGCACGGAGGTGTGCGTTACTTGGCCCAGGGCAACATTTCTTTGGTGCGTGAGGCGCTGCATGAGCGGACCACCTTGTTGCGCAACGCCCCGCACCTTGCGCAACCCTTGGCATTTGTGATGCCTTCCTATAAGTGGTGGGAAACGCCGTTTTACGGAGCAGGATTGACAGCGTATGACCTGTTGGCGGGCAAAGCCGGGTTGGGGAAAACCGAGTTTCTAGGGGCGAAGGACACCCAGAAGCTGATTCCGCAAGTGGCAACCGGGGGGCTCAAGGGCGGCGTCAAGTACTGGGATGGCCAGTTCGATGATGCGCGTCTGGCCTTGTCCCTGGCCCGTACCGCAGCTGCCAAGGGTGCCTTGGTGGTGAACTACTGCAAAGCGACCCAGTTGCAGTACGAGGCGGGCAAAGTGTGTGGGGTTCTGTGTGAGGACACGATAGGCGGGCGCAAGTTCTCCATTCAGTCCCGTTGCGTGGTGAATGCGACCGGCGTGTGGGTAGATGGTTTGCGCGAAAAAGATGGTGAGGCCAATTCTGCTGATGGCCGCAGCAAGACCAAGCCTATGGTGGCGCCCAGCCAAGGCGTGCACATTGTGGTGGACCGGGAGTTTTTGGGGGGCGATACGGCCCTGATGGTTCCCCAAACCCAGGATGGTCGGGTACTTTTTGCGGTGCCGTGGCTTGGAAAGGTCATTCTGGGCACCACGGACACCCCTCGGCACGACCTGGATCGGGAGCCCAGGCCCTTCAAGGAAGAGGTTGCCTTCATATTAGAAGAGGCTGCGCGCTATCTGAAGAAAGCGCCCACCGCAAAAGACATTCGGAGTATCTGGGTGGGCTTGCGTCCCCTCGTAAAGCCTCAAGAAGACGATGGCGAAAACACCAAAGCCATCAGCCGGGAACACACGGTGTTGGTGAGTCGTAGCGGACTGGTGACTGTCACGGGAGGGAAGTGGACCACCTATCGGGCCATGGCCGAAGACGTACTCGCCAAATGCGTCGAGAAGAAATTGCTGGAGCGCCGCCCGGCAGGGGGCACAGTGCATTTGCGTTTGCAAGGGGCTGACGGAGAGGGTGTGCAGCAAAGTGCCATGTCCATTCCTCAAGGTGCACACTCTTATGGACTGGACTACCCGGCTGTGCATGCATTGCCCGGGAGTGGAGTGGAGCTGGCACCGGGGCTGACCGAGGCGATGGTTCGCTTTGCGGCACGCTATGAATATGCGGTGACGGTGGAAGACGTGCTGGCCCGCAGGGCGCGCGTATTGTTTCTGGATGCCCGCTTGTCCGCTAGTTTGGCGCCCCAAGTGGCTCAAGTTTTGGCCGAAGAGACGGGCTTGCCCTCGCAAGAGGCGGAATTTGTTGCTTTGGCGGCGCGATACACCGAAATTCCTGCATAAAAGTAGTTGACGCCAGGAAGTTGTACTGGCACAATAGTGGGCTTCGCTTGAAAAAGCTGAAGGTTCTGCCCAAATAGAAATCGTGCAAGTGGTTTGTGCGACGGATAGCGGGCCCAAGACTGACTTGGTTTTGTAGTTGCCAGTGTGGCAAAGCAGTTCCAGGTGCAAGTTGGGAATAATGAAATGATCCAAACTGAATCTCGACTGGAAGTTGCCGACAACACCGGCGCGAAATCCGTTCTCTGCATCAAGGTGCTGGGCGGGTCGAAGCGTCGCTATGCAAGCGTCGGCGACATCATCAAAGTTTCCATCAAAGAAGCTGCTCCCCGTGGACGCGTCAAAAAAGGCGAAGTCTATAGTGCTGTAGTGGTTCGTACTGCCAAGGGCATCCGCCGTGGCGACGGTTCTTTGGTGAAATTCGACGGCAACGCAGCTGTGTTGCTCAACGCCAAGTTGGAGCCTATTGGCACCCGCATCTTCGGACCAGTGACCCGCGAATTGCGCACTGAAAAGTTCATGAAGATCGTGTCCTTGGCTCCTGAAGTTTTGTAAGGACCCGCCATGAACAAGATTCGCAAAGGCGACGAAGTCATCGTTATCGCAGGTCGCGATAAGGGTAAGCGCGGAGTGATCTCCTTGCGCGCTGACGACTCTCACGTAGTCGTCGAGGGCATCAACTTGGTGAAAAAGCACACCAAGCCAAACCCCATGAAGGGCACAACCGGCGGCATCGTTGAAAAGACTATGCCTATTCACCAGTCCAACGTTGCCATCTTCAATGCGGCAACCGGCAAGGCTGACCGTGTTGGTATCAAGGTGCTGGCTGACGGCAAACGCGTTCGCGTTTACAAGTCCAGCGGCGAAGAAATCAAGGTGGCATAACCATGGCACGTCTACAACAACACTACCGCGAAAAAGTGGCGCCCGAGTTGACAGCCAAGTTTGGCTACACCTCGCCTATGCAAGTGCCACGTTTGACCAAGATCACCCTGAACATGGGTGTAAGCGAAGCCGTTGCCGACAAGAAGGTAATGGATCACGCAGTGTCCGACCTGACCAAGATCGCTGGCCAGAAGCCCGTGGTGACCAAGTCCAAGAAAGCTATCGCTGGTTTCAAGATCCGCGAAGGCCAGGCTATCGGTTGTATGGTGACTTTGCGCGGCGTGCAGATGTACGAATTCCTGGATCGTTTCGTGACCGTGGCTTTGCCTCGCGTCCGTGACTTCCGTGGTATTTCTGGTCGCGCTTTTGATGGCCGTGGTAACTACAACATCGGCGTCAAAGAGCAGATCATTTTCCCTGAGATTGAATATGACAAGGTTGATGCCTTGCGCGGCCTCAATATCAGCATCACCACGACGGCAAAGACCGATGAAGAGTGCAAGGCACTGCTCGCCGGCTTCCGTTTCCCGTTCAAGAACTGAGGTGACCTGTGGCTAAAATGGCTTTAATCGAGCGCGAGCTCAAACGTGATAAGTTGGCTGCCAAGTACGCAAAAAAATATGCGGAACTGAAGGCCATCGCAGGTGATGCAAAACGTTCTGACGAAGAACGTGCGGCAGCCCGTCTAGGTCTGCAAAAGTTGCCCCGCAATGCAAACCCCACTCGCCAGCGTAACCGCTGCTCCATCACGGGTCGTCCCCGTGGAACGTTCCAGCATTTTGGTCTGGGTCGTGCGAAGATTCGTGAAATGGCTTTTGCCGGAGAAATTCCTGGCATTACCAAGGCCAGCTGGTAAGCGATAGGAGAACTAAACATGAGCATGAGTGATCCCATCGCCGATCTGTTGACACGCATCCGCAATGCACAAATGGTTGCTAAGACAACTGTTTCCGTGCCTTCTTCCAAAGTGAAGATTGCGATCGCACAAGTGTTGAAAGACGAAGGCTACATCGACGGTTTCAAGGTTTCTACCGAAGACGGTAAATCTGAATTGCAAATCGCTTTGAAATACTACGCCGGTCGCCCTGTGATTGAGCGTATTGAGCGCGTGAGCCGTCCCGGCCTGCGCGTCTACCGCGGCAGCGATGCCATTCCCCAAGTTCAAAACGGCTTGGGCGTTGCCATCGTGACTACACCCCAGGGTGTTATGACAGATCGCAAAGCGCGCGCTTCCGGTATCGGTGGCGAAGTGCTGTGCTACGTCGCTTAACGCTACAGGAGTAAGAAACAATGTCCCGCGTAGGCAAACTCCCCGTCACCGTACCTGCAGGTGTTGAAGTGTCCATCAAAGCTGACCAAATCAGCGTGAAGGGCGCTGGCGGCACTCTGCAACTGGCTCAAAACAGCCTGGTGAATATTCAAAATGAAGCTGGCAAGCTCAGCTTCCAACCTGCTAACGACTCTCGTGAAGCTGACGCAATGACTGGCACTATCCGCCAGTTGGTCAACAACATGGTAGTTGGTGTAACCAAGGGCTTTGAGCGCAAGCTGAGCCTGATTGGTGTGGGCTACAAGGCGCAAGCTACAGGCACCAAGTTGAACTTGGCTGTTGGTTACTCGCACCCTGTGAACCTGGAAATGCCCACTGGTATTTCTGTGGCTACTCCCACTCCTACTGAAATCTTGATCAAAGGTGCTGACCGCCAACGCGTAGGTCAGATCGCCGCTGAGATCCGTGCGATTCGTCCCCCAGAGCCTTACAAGGGCAAGGGCATCCGTTATGCGGATGAGAAGATCACGATCAAAGAAACGAAGAAGAAATAAGGAGCTGCAACATGTTGACCAAAAAAGAGCAGCGTCTTCGTCGGGCACGTCAGACCCGAATCCGTATTGCAACGCAAGGCGTCGCACGCCTGACCGTTACACGCACCAACTTGCACATCTACGCCAGTGTTATCTCTGGCGACGGCGGCAAGGTCATTGCTTGCGCATCGACTGCTGAAGCAGAAGTTCGTAAGTCTTTGGGTGCAACTGGTAAAGGCGGCAATGTGGCTGCAGCCCAGATCATTGGTAAGCGTGTCGCCGAAAAGGCGAAAGCTGCCGGCATCGACAAAGTGGCGTTTGACCGCTCCGGTTTCGCCTACCACGGCCGCGTCAAGGCGTTGGCAGATGCCGCGCGTGAAGCTGGCTTGCAGTTCTAAGCAGATCGGAAATTAAGATGGCTAAAGTTCAAGCAAAAATGCAAGGTAAGGCCGAGGGTCCTGAGGACGGTCTGCGTGAAAAAATGATCGCGATCAACCGCGTGACTAAAGTCGTGAAGGGTGGCCGTATTCTCGGTTTCGCTGCACTGACTGTGGTTGGTGACGGTGAAGGTCGTATCGGCATGGGTAAAGGCAAATCCAAGGAAGTTCCTGCAGCAGTGCAGAAAGCCATGGAAGAAGCCCGTCGCAACATGATCAAAGTAACTTTGAAAAACGGCTCTATTCACCACAAGGTGATGGGCCACCACGGTGCGGCAAGCGTCATGATGGCGCCTGCTCCAAAGGGTACTGGCATCATTGCTGGTGGTCCCATGCGCGCTGTTTTCGAAGTTGTGGGCATCACAGATATCGTGGCAAAGAGCCATGGTTCCTCTAACCCTTACAACATGGTTCGTGCAACCCTGGATGCCCTGTCTGTGTCTACGACACCTGCAGAAGTTGCAGCCAAGCGTGGCAAGACAGTTGAAGAAATCTTCGCTTAATCGGGGACTTCAAGAATGACAACACAACAAACTGTGAAGATTCAGTTGGTGCGTAGCCCAATTGGAACGAAAGAGTCCCACCGCGCCACAGTGCGTGGATTGGGTCTGCGCAAGCTCAACAGTGTGAGCGAATTGCAGGATACGCCTGCTGTGCGCGGCATGATTAACAAGATCAGCTACCTGATCAAGGTACTGTAAGAGGTCAATGATGGAACTGAATAACATCAAGCCCGCTGACGGTGCCAAGCACGCCAAGCGCCGTGTTGGCCGTGGTATCGGCTCTGGTCTGGGTAAAACTGCTGGCCGTGGTCACAAAGGTCAAAAGTCCCGCTCTGGTGGCTACCACAAGGTTGGCTTTGAAGGCGGTCAAATGCCTATGCATCGCCGTTTGCCCAAGCGTGGTTTCAAGTCACATCTGCTGAAGTTCAACGCAGAAATCACTTTGACAGCCTTGGAAGCACTGGGTTTGGCAGAAATCAACTTGGTTGCTTTGAAGCAAGCTGGCGCAGTCGGCGAATTGGCCAAGGTGGTGAAAGTTATCAATACGGGCTCGATCACTAAAGCAGTGAAATTGAGTGGTATTGGTGCAACTGCTGCTGCTAAGGTTGCTATCGAAGCTGCCGGTGGCGTTGTCGCTTAACTTGGTTTTGCGAAAGTAATCGAGTGGCAACTACCGCAGCTCAAACAGCCAAGGCAGGCAAGTTCGGCGACCTGCGTCGTCGACTTGTTTTCCTGTTGTTGGCGCTGGTGGTCTATCGCCTAGGAGCACACATACCTGTTCCTGGCATTGATCCCGCCCAATTACAGCAACTGTTCAAAGGTCAGCAAGGCGGCATATTGAGTTTGTTCAATATGTTCTCTGGCGGAGCTTTATCCCGGTTCACGATCTTTGCGTTGGGCATCATGCCCTACATTTCTGCTTCGATCATCATGCAGCTGCTGACCTATGTGTTGCCGGCTTTTGAGCAGTTGAAGAAGGAAGGTGAGGGCGGTCGTCGTAAGATTACGCAGTACACACGCTACGGTACCTTAGGTTTGGCTTTGTTCCAGTCGTTGGGTATTGCTGTTGCGTTGGAAGCGTCTGCCGGATTGGTGATTGCTCCAGGTTTCGGTTTCCGGATGACAACCATCGTTACGTTGACCGCAGGAACCATGTTCTTGATGTGGTTGGGTGAGCAGATTACAGAGCGCGGCCTCGGAAACGGTATTTCGATACTAATTTTCGGCGGAATTGCGGCCGGTTTGCCAAATGCAATTGGTGGTTTATTGGAGCTGGTTCGTACTGGTTCGATGAGCATCATTGTGGCTTTGCTGATCGTGATTGTTGTTGCTCTGGTAACTTACTTCGTCGTATTCGTTGAGCGCGGGCAACGCAAAATTTTGGTGAACTATGCACGTCGTCAGGTGGGCAACAAGGTGTATGGCGGACAATCGTCCCATCTGCCGCTGAAGCTCAATATGGCTGGTGTGATTCCTCCGATTTTTGCGTCTTCGATCATATTGTTGCCTGCAACTATCGCTAATTGGTTCAGCACGGGGGAATCGATGCGCTGGTTGAAGGACATTGCCAGCACTTTGAGCCCTGGACAACCTGTTTACGTGATGCTGTACGCAGCGGCAATCGTGTTTTTCTGCTTTTTCTACACGGCGTTGGTGTTCAACAGCCGAGAAACTGCGGACAACCTGAAGAAAAGCGGTGCGTTCATTCCGGGCATTCGGCCTGGTGATCAGACTGCTAAATACATCGACAAGATTTTGGTACGCCTGACTCTGGCTGGTGCGATTTACATCACTTTTGTGTGTTTGCTGCCTGAGTTCTTGATATTGAAGTACAACGTTCCGTTTTACTTCGGTGGGACTTCGCTGTTGATTATTGTTGTTGTCACTATGGATTTCATGGCTCAGGTTCAGAACTACATGATGTCGCAGCAGTATGAGTCGCTACTGAAGAAGGCGAATTTCAAGGCTTCTTGATTCAAGCAAGTCATCGGGTAAATGGGCGCGGACTGGATAACCAGGTCGAGCTTCGTTTTGATAGCAAGTTAGAGCGCATGTTCCGCGCGATTCAAAGTCGGAACGAAGCGAAGAGTTTTAGGAGAAGAAAATGAAAGTTTCGGCTTCGGTCAAGAAAATTTGCCGCAACTGCAAAATCATCCGACGCAAGGGCGTTGTGCGCGTGATCTGTACAGATCCACGCCACAAGCAGCGTCAGGGTTAATTGCAAGAGTTTTAGAGGACGAAAATGGCACGTATCGCTGGCATCAACATTCCGCCGCACCAACATTCCGAAATTGGCCTGACCGCTATTTTTGGTATCGGACGCACCCGCGCACGCAAGATCTGTGAGGCCTGTGGCATCGCATATTCGAAGAAGGTCAAAGACTTGACTGACTCCGATCTTGAAAAAATTCGCGACCAAATCGCTCAGTTTACAATTGAGGGTGATTTGCGCCGTGAGACCACCATGAACATCAAGCGTTTGATGGACATTGGTTGCTACCGCGGATTCCGTCACCGCCGCGGCTTGCCGATGCGTGGTCAACGTACTCGCACAAACGCACGCACACGCAAAGGCCCTCGTAAGGCAGCTGCGTCCTTGAAGAAATAATAGGGATTGAGAGACCACTATGGCAAAGGCTCCCGCTAATAACGCAGCTCAGCGCGTTCGCAAGAAGGTTCGCAAGAACGTTGCCGATGGCATCGCTCACGTGCACGCTTCTTTTAACAACACCATCATCACCATCACAGACCGCCAAGGCAATGCATTGTCTTGGGCTTCTTCTGGTGGTCAAGGTTTCAAGGGCTCTCGCAAGTCCACTCCATTTGCAGCGCAAGTTGCTTCTGAAGTGGCTGGGCGTGCAGCTCTGGAACAAGGCATTAAGAATTTGGACGTCGAGATCAAGGGCCCAGGTCCAGGTCGCGAGTCGTCGGTTCGTGCCTTGGCAGCACTGGGTATCCGCATCAACATGATTGCTGACGTTACCCCCGTGCCGCACAACGGTTGCCGCCCTCAAAAGCGTCGCCGTATTTAATTTAACCCAAGCCCACCGCCACCAACTTTTGTTGGTGGCTCGCGCGTTTCTACGCGTTAGATGACATAAAAGGAAGATCAAGTGGCACGTTACCTCGGCCCTAAGGCCAAACTATCCCGCCGCGAAGGCACAGACTTGTTCCTGAAGAGCGCTCGTCGTTCTATTGCAGACAAGGCTAAATTTGATTCCAAGCCAGGCCAGCACGGCCGCACTTCAGGTGCGCGTACGTCGGACTACGGTCTGCAATTGCGTGAAAAGCAAAAAGTTAAGCGTATGTACGGTGTTTTGGAGCGTCAGTTCCGCCGTTACTTTGCCGAAGCAGATCGTCGCCGTGGTAACACCGGCGCTAACTTGATGGTTCTGCTGGAGTCCCGTTTGGATAACGTGGTTTACCGTATGGGTTTCGGCTCCACACGTGCTGAATCTCGTCAATTGGTTTCCCACAAGGCAATTACCGTGAACGGTAGCCCTGTCAACATTCCTTCCTACATGGTCAAGGCTGGTGACGTGATTGCTGTGCGTGAGAAGTCCAAAAAGCAGAACCGTATCGCTGAAGCGCTTCAGCTGGCCCAACAAGTAGGTTTGCCAGCTTGGGTTGAGGTGAATGTTGAAAAGGCCGAAGGCACTTTCAAGTCTGTTCCTGACCGTGACCAGTTCGGTGCTGACATCAACGAATCTCTGATCGTTGAGTTGTATTCCCGCTAATCGTTTCGGGTTTTTGTAATCGTTCCTTTGCTGCGGGGCACTGCGGCAAAGGTACTTCACCAGCCTTACCGATGTAACGAGTCGGGGGTATTGAGAGGAAGTCTGCATGCAAAACAATTTGTTGAAGCCTAAGTCGATCAGCGTTGAGCAACTTGGCCAAAATCGTGCCAAAGTTGCATTGGAGCCGTTTGAGCGCGGATATGGCCACACACTCGGTAACGCATTGCGCCGTGTGCTGTTGTCGTCTATGCCAGGCTTCGCTGCGACTGAGGTAACAATTGCGGGCGTGCTGCATGAGTATTCTTCTATCGATGGTGTGCAAGAAGATGTGGTGAACATTTTGCTGAACCTTAAAGGCGTGGTCTTTAAGTTGCACAACCGTGAAGAAGTGACACTGAGCTTGCGCAAGGACACCGAAGGTGTCGTTACAGCCGCTGATATCCAGACGCCGCACGATGTCGAGATCATCAATCCTGATCATGTCATCGCCAACTTGTCGCACGGCGGCAAGCTGGATATGCAAATCAAGGTTGAAAAGGGTCGTGGTTACGTGCCCGGTAGCATGCGCCGTTACGCGGATGAGCCTAACAAGTCCATTGGCCGCATCATTCTCGATGCCTCTTTTTCACCGGTTCGTCGCGTAAGCTACACCGTTGAGAGTGCTCGTGTTGAGCAGCGGACAGATTTGGACAAGTTGGTGGTCGAAATTGAAACCAACGGTGCAGTGACCGCTGAAGATGCAGTTCGCGCCTCGGCTAAAATCTTGGTGGAGCAGCTGGCAGTATTCGCGCAGTTGGAAGGTAGTGAGTTGGATGCATTCACTGCGCCCGCTCCGCGTGGTAACACCCAGTTTGATCCCATCTTGTTGCGCCCCGTTGATGAGTTGGAGCTCACAGTACGTTCTGCGAACTGCTTGAAGGCTGAGAACATCTACTACATCGGTGATCTGATCCAGCGTACTGAAAACGAGCTCTTGAAGACGCCTAATTTGGGTCGCAAGTCTCTGAATGAAATCAAGGAAGTGTTGGCCTCTCGCGGTCTGACTCTGGGCATGAAGCTGGAAAGCTGGCCCCCAGCTTCTTTGGAAAAGCGTTAATACATGATTGAACCCGTCACAGGGTTCCGTGCCAAGGGCAGTACCTGATACGGCTGCCTTTTTATAAAACTGAAGGAAATTAACATGCGCCACGGACACGGTCTTCGTAAATTAAATCGCACTAGCTCACACCGCTTGGCTATGTTGCGCAACATGATGAACTCGTTGATTGAGCACGAAGTCATCAAAACCACTGTACCTAAGGCCAAGGAATTGCGCCGTGTAGTGGAGCCCATGATCACTTTGGCTAAAGAAGCCACTGTGGCTAACCGTCGTTTGGCATTTGACCGTTTGCGTGACCGCGATAGCGTTACCAAGTTGTTCGACGTGCTGGGCCCTCGCTTCAATGCACGCCCAGGTGGTTACACGCGTATTTTGAAGATGGGTTTCCGCGTTGGTGACAATGCGCCTATGGCCTTGGTTGAGCTGGTTGATCGGGGTGAAGAAGTTTCTACAACTTCTGAAGAAGCCAAGGTTTAATAGGTTATAATTTAGTTCTTGACGCGGAGTGGAGCAGCCTGGTAGCTCGTTGGGCTCATAACCCAAAGGTCGTTAGTTCAAATCTAGCCTCCGCAACCAAAAAAATGTGATGTATCACTACAAAAAAGGCTCACTTCGGTGAGCCTTTTTTGTTTCTACCTTTGGTTCTGAGCCCGAAGGTCACCCCGCTGGCATCACCATGGGCCCAGTGTCCTAAATGCCACGCCAACGTAAAGAGGAATTCCCACTACCAAGTTGAGCGGTAGCGTGATTCCGAGGGACATGCCAAAGTAAAGCGCAGCATTCGCCTCCGGCATGGAGTGTTTCAATACGGCAGGCACTGCGATATAGGATGCGCTAGCGGCCAACACCATCAAGAGTGCCATGTCGCCGGGTGGCAGTTGGAAGAGGCGTGCCAGGCCAAACGCGAGGCAGGCATGCAGTAAGGGCGCGGCGATCGCGTAGGCATAAATCCAGGGTGTTTGTCCTTTGAGTTTGGGTAGGTTGCGCGCAGCGCTCAATCCCATGTCCAGCAGGAAGAACGCCAGCATTCCCTTGAAAAGTTGACCGGTGAATGGCTCCATTGCCAGCTTTCCTTCCTGCCCCGTGAGCAAGCCGATCAGCATGGAGCCCAACAGCAGAAATTGCGCGCCGTCGGTCAATGATTCGTGGAGCAGGGACGTTGCACTTGTCGGCTTCGTAAGGCTCGGCGACCCCCCCTGTGGATTGTTGAATTGCTTGCGCACCCGCGCGGCGATCGCGATCGCAAAGATGATGGCGGGTGACTCCATCAGGGCCATGGCGGCGGCCATGTGACCACCGAAGGCTAAGCCTTGGTTTTCCATGTACTGCACCGCTGTAATGAAAGTGACCGCGCTGACCGAGCCATAGGTTGCAGCAACCGCCGCCGCATCAAATGGCTGTAAGAGCCTGCGGAGCAACACATAGCCCAGGGCGGGGATCAGCACCGCGAGAAGCAGGGCAAGCGCCAAAGTCAGCCCAACCTCCGCTGTAAAACCTGATTTGGCCAGTGCAAACCCGCCTTTAAGGCCCAGCGCCATCAACAGATACAGCGCTAAAAAGCGCGAAATTTGCGGTGGTACTTCCAGGTTGGACTTCAAAAAACCGGCAGATACGCCGAGCAGGAAAAACAAGATCGCAGGGTCAAGTAGGGCTTGCATAGATATTCGCGTAGTGAGTAGCCCGATCCTAAAAAAGCAGATGCATTAAGTAAAATCAAAAATAATGCGGTGCAACATAGATAAAAGTCAATGAATATCACTTTCCGGCAATTGCAGACTTTTCTGGCCTTGGCGGAGCAGGGCAGCATCACGGCGGCCGCGCGCGCCATGCATGTCACGCAACCCACGGTGTCCATGCAGCTCAAAGACATGGCGGACACTATCGGCCTGCCCTTGTACGAAGTCACCGGTAAAAAGCTGCAACTCACCGATGCGGGCCGCGAGTTGGAGGCCACTGCACGGGCGATGCTGTTGGAGTGGGATCGCCTGGAGCAACGCATCGCCGCCCAGCGCGGGCTCACGGCGGGTCGCCTCCGGCTGGCGGTTGTCAGCACGGCCAAGTACTTCACGCCACGGTTGCTGGGAGACTTTTGCCGCATGCACCCGGATGTGGAAATCTCTCTGGAAGTCTTGAACCGCGATGGCGTGGTCCAACGCTTGCGCGACAACGTGGACGATCTCTACATCATGTCCAAACCCCCGGCGGACATCGATGCGGTGGCACATGCGTTTTTGCCCAACCCCTTGGTCTTGATCGCCCCTCTGGCGCACCCGCTGGCTGCGCACCGCGGCATTGCCTTGGCGGACTTGCATGCCGAGCGTTTTGTGCTGCGCGAAAAAGGTTCCGGGACCCGTTTGAACACCGATGCCCACTTTGCCACCCAGCGCTTTGTGCCCCGCTTGCGTCTCGAAATGGGCAGCAACGAAGCGCTCAAGCAAGCGGTGGCCGGTGGGTTGGGCATGTCGGTGGTGTCCCGGCATGCTCTGGGGCCGGACGTGGCGGGTCAGGGCCTCGTGGTGCTGGATGTGGCCGGCTTTCCGATTACCTCCAACTGGTACACGGTGCATTTGCAGGGCAAGCGACTGTCGCCCCTGGCGCAGGCTTTCATGGGCTATCTCAACCGCTTTGCGGCAGCGGTTTGACAGCGGGCGGGCGCCTACAATCCAGCCCTTTTGCCCGCATCACACCCCGTATGGACATCATCGTTAACGAAGCGCTCAAGGCGTACATCGATCCGCTCACTCCTGAAGAGCACGCCGCCCTGGAGCGCAGCATCCTGACCGAAGGCTGCCGCGATGCTCTGGTGCTGTGGGGCGATGTGCTGGTGGATGGCCACAACCGCTACGGCATCTGCAAAAAACACAATGTGCCTTTCAACACAGTGCAAAGCACCTTGTTCCAGTCCATGGACGATGTGCATTTGTGGATGATTGACCAGCACCTCGGCCGCCGCAGTGTGTCGGACTTCCAGCGTGGGGTGTTGGCCTTGCGCAAACGCGAAATTCTGGCGGCCCGCCAGCAACAGGCCATTGCAAACACCGCCGTGGCGGACGCTGCGGCCCCTGCCGCTGCGGATGATGGTGCAGCTTCTGCACCTGCGGTGGATGCCCCTGCCGCCCCCGCATTCAAAAGCCGTGAAGACCTGGCCAAGGCAGCGCGCCTGAGCAGCAGCCAGGTGGTGATGATCGAGAAAATCCAGAAGCAAGCAGCGCCCGAGCTGGTGGCAGCAGTCAAGTCGGGGGTGATTTCCATCAACGCGGCCGCGGCAGTCGCTACCTTGCCTGCCGAAGAGCAAGTGGCAGCGGCCAGCGCGGGCAAAGACGAGCTCAAGCAAGCCGCCAAACGGGTGCGCGATGCCAAGCGGGCCGCCCGCGAAGCCATGGCCGACCACGCGGTGCCCGCATTTGCACCGGAAGACGGCGCGGGGCAGGATGCCGACCCCCAGGCCATGATTGCCGCCCTGCAGCAACGGGTTGCCGCGCTGGAGGCGGAAAACGCCGCATTGCGGCAGCAAGTGGCCGCGCTACAGCAGGGCTAGCTGCGGGGTTGCCGTTTATCGAGGAAGTGCAACTCCCACTGGCAAACCCCGTGGAGCTATTGCAAAATGGAATAACTAAGTGTGCATATCCGGCGTTGCAATGGGTGTTGCAAAGGGCGATAGTCGCACGCAGTGTGATTCTAAAAACCGTTCAGGAGACAACACATGAACAAACGCCACTTCCTCCGTGCAACCGCATTGGCCTCGTTGGTATTCGCAGGCACCGCCGTGCTGGCACAGGACAATGTTTTCAAGATCGGTCTGGTTTTGCCCATGACCGGCCAGCAGGCCACCACCGGCCGCCAGATTGAGGCTGCGGCCAAGCTGTACATGGCCCAAAACGGCGACACCGTGGCCGGCAAGAAAATCCAGCTCATCATCAAGGACGACACCAGCATTCCCGATGTGACCAAGCGCATGGCGCAAGAGCTGATCGTGAATGACAAGGTCAACGTATTGGCTGGCTTTGGCATCACCCCGTCTGCCTTGGCGACAGCGCCTTTGGCCACCCAGTCCAAGACTCCCCAGATCGTGATGGCAGCGGCGACTTCCAGCATCACGGAAGCGTCTCCTTATATCGTGCGCACCAGCTTCACCCTGCCCCAGGCAGCGGTAGCGATTGCCGATTGGGCACCCAAAAACGGCATCAAGAAAGTCGTGACCCTGGTGTCTGACTACGGCCCCGGCATTGATGCCGAAAAGTTCTTCAAAGACCGTTTGACCTTCAACGGCGGCACCATTGTTGACAGCCTGCGCGTGCCCATGCGCAACCCGGACTTCGCGCCTTTCCTGCAGAAAGTGCGTGACCTGAAGCCGGATGCCCTGTTCGTGTTCGTGCCCTCCGGCGCGGGTGCAGCGGTCATGAAGCAGTTTCTGGAGCGCGGCATGGACAAGGCCGGCATCAAGCTCATCGGCCCCGGTGACATCACCGATGACGACCAGTTGAACGACATGGGCGACGGCGCCCTGGGCGTGGTCACCTCGCACCATTACTCGGCAGCCCACCCCTCGGCGCTGAACAAGAAGTTTGTGGAGTCCTTCAAAAAGGCCAACAACAACCTGCGCCCCAACTTCATGGCCGTGGGGGGGTATGACGGCATGCGCGTGATTTTTGAGGCGCTCAAGGTCACCAAGGGCCAGGGTGGTGGCGATGCCTTGCTGGCCGCCATGAAGGGCCAGATTTTCGAGAGCCCCCGTGGCCCGATTTTCATCGATGCCCAGACCCGCGACATCGTGCAAAACGTCTACCTGCGCAAAGTGGAAAAGAAAGACGGCCAGCTTTACAACGTGGAATTTGACGTGATCAAAGACGTCAAAGACCCCGGCAAGGCGCGTTAATCCCGCCTCCTGACCGCTGACGATGGCCTGCGGTTCGGCACATGTCTGAAATCAAAAAAGCGATGGCAAACCCCTCGCTTTTTTGTTGCCCGGGCGCTGTGCCCCGCCGCGCCTGCAATATCGTTCCCCTGACCCGGATCATTCCTTTATGTTGACCATTCTTTTCGACGGCATTGCCTACGGCATGTTGTTGTTCATTCTTGCGGTCGGCCTGGCCGTCACCATGGGGTTGATGAACTTCATCAACCTCGCCCATGGTGCCTTTGCCATGGTGGGCGGCTACATCACCGTGCTGCTCATGCAGCGCCTGGGGGTGCCTTTTCTGGTGTGCCTGCCGCTGGCGTTTCTCGGCTCGGCCCTGCTGGGTGCGGTGCTGGAGCGCACGCTCTACCGCCCGCTGTACCACAAGCCCCATTTGGACCAGGTGCTGTTCTCCATCGGTTTGACCTTCATGGCAGTGGCTGCGGTGGACTACTTTGTGGGCTCTACCCAGCTCATCATGCAACTGCCCGAATGGCTCAAGGGCCGCACCGAACTCGGTGATGGCGCCTGGATGCTGGGCATGGGCCACTACCGCCTGTTCATCATTGCCGTGTGCGCAGCGTTGACCGTGGCGCTGCAGTACATCCTCACCAAAACCCGCTTCGGCAGCCGCCTGCGGGCTTCGGTGGACGACCAGCGTGTGGCTGCCGGCCTGGGCATCAATGTGAATGTGGTGTTCCTCACCACCTTTGCGGTGGGCTCCGGCCTGGCCGGTCTGGGTGGGGCCTTGGGCGCGGACGTGCTGGGCATGGACCCTACCTTCCCGCTCAAGTTCATGATTTATTTCCTGATCGTGGTGGCCGTGGGCGGCACCTCCAGCATCACCGGCCCGCTGCTGGCCGCGCTGTTGCTGGGCATTGCCGACGTGGCCGGCAAGTACTACATCCCCAAACTCGGGGCCTTCATTGTGTACAGCCTCATGATTGTGATTCTCGTCTGGCGCCCCCAAGGCCTCTTTGTGCGCAAAGGAGGCAAGGCATGAGCTTCGTGAACTCTTCTTCCATGAACAACACCAATCTTTTGCTACAAGCCGGTCGCTGGCGCTGGTGGGAGCTGCTGCTGTGGGCCGCCGCCCTGGCTTCGCCTTGGCTGCTGGGCAGCCATGCCCTCATCATCAATGAAATTGCCATCGTGGCGCTGTTCGCCCTGTCGCTGGATGTGATCCTGGGTTACACCGGCATCGTGTCGCTGGGCCATGCGGCGTTCTTCGGCATGGGTGCTTACACGGCGGCGCTGTTTGCCAAACACATCTACCCCGATCCTCTGGCGGGCCTGGCGGTGGCCATGGTGGTGGCCACATTGCTGGGCGCCCTGTGCAGCATCACCATCCAACGCGGCACCGATTTGACGCGCCTGATGGTGACCCTGGGCGTGGGCCTGATCCTCATGGAGCTGGCCAACAAGCTGGATTGGCTCACCGGTGGTGCCGACGGATTGCAGGGCGTGGTCATGGGGCCGCTGCTGGGCCGCTTCGAGTTCGACCTGTATGGCCGCACGGCTGCGACCTACTCCATCGTGGTGCTGTTCGTCATGTTTGTGCTGGCGCGCCGCTTGGTGAATTCGCCCTTCGGCGGCACGCTCAAGGCCATTCGCGACAACCGCTTGCGTGCCATGGCCATCGGCATTCCGGTGACCAGCCGCATCGCCGTGGCTTACACCGTGGCGGCCGGTGCGGCCGGCATGGCCGGAGCCCTGCTGGCGCAAACCACCGGGTTTGCCTCGCTGGATGTGTTTGAGTTCCACCGCTCCGCAGACCTGATGCTGCTGCTGGTGATTGGCGGTGTGGGCTGGCTCTATGGCGGCGTGATGGGCGCCATTGTGTTCAAGCTGATGCAGGACTTCATCTCCAGCATCACCCCGCAGTACTGGACCTTCTGGATCGGCCTGTTCCTCGTGGTGCTTGTGCTGGTCGGCCGCGAGCGCCTGGTACGCCCCTGGACCTGGTTCGGCGCACGTTCCAAGCACAAGACAGGAGGTGCGGCATGAGCAACACCCCATCGACCATGACCCCAGACACCGTACTCAGCGCGCAAGGTCTGGTGATGAAGTTCGGCGGCATTACCGCTACCAACAACGTCACCCTCAACCTGCAAAAAGGCGCACGCCATGCGCTCATCGGCCCCAACGGCGCCGGTAAAACCACGCTCATCAACCTGCTGACCGGTGTGCTCCAGCCCACCGAAGGCCGCATCGTGCTTGAAGGCGAAGACATCACCCGCCTTGCGCCCCACCAGCGGGTGCGCCGGGGCATGGTGCGCACCTTCCAGATCAACCAGTTGTTTGACACCATGACCCCGCTGCAAACCCTGGCCATGGTGGTCAGCCAGCACCAGGGCCTGGGCGGCAAATGGTGGCAGCCGTTGGGCGGCCAGCGCAAGGTGGTGGAGCGCTGCGAGCAGCTGCTGGAGCAGTTCCACCTCAGCAGCGTCATGCACCAGGAAACTCGGGTGCTGGCCTACGGCAAGCGCCGCTTGCTGGAAATTGCGATTGCGCTGGCCTGCGAGCCGCGCGTGTTGTTGCTCGACGAGCCGGTGGCCGGTGTGCCTGCCGGTGAGCGTGAAGAGCTGCTGCAAACCGTGGCAGCCCTGCCGTCGGATGTGTCCATCCTTTTGATTGAACATGACATGGATCTGGTCTTCAGCTTTGCAAACCGCATGACGGTGCTGGTCAACGGCACCATGCTCACCGAAGGCAACCCCGAAGAAATCGCCAACGACCCGCAGGTCAAGGCGGTGTATTTGGGCCACGCCGAAGGTGAAGGAGCCCACGCATGAGCACTTTGCTAACGGTTGAAAACCTGTCCGCCGGTTATGGCGAGGCGGTGGTGTTGCACGGCGTGTCGGTGTCGATCAACGAAGGCGAAACCCTGGCGCTGCTGGGCCGCAATGGCACCGGCAAAACCACCTTCATGAACACCCTGGCCGGCGCCACCCGGCAACACGGCGGCACCATCCAGTTGGGCGGCGCCGAGTTGCACAAGCTGCCGCAGCATGAGCGGGCGGCTGCCGGTATCGGCTGGGTGCCGCAAGAGCGCAACATCTTCAAGTCGCTCACGGTGGACGAAAACCTCACCGCGGTGGCGCGCCCGGCCCGTGCCGGCCGCAAGGCGGCCATGTGGACACCTGAGCGGGTGTACGAGCTGTTCCCCCGCCTGGCTGAGCGCAAGACCAACCTGGGCACGCAGCTCTCGGGTGGCGAGCAGCAAATGCTGGCTGTGGGCCGTGCGCTGGTGCTCAACCCCACCATCCTGTTGCTCGACGAGCCTTGCGAAGGCCTGGCGCCCATCATCGTGCAGGAGCTGCTGCGCGCGATCCGCCGCATCACCCGCGAAGAGGGCCTGAGCGCGATCATCGTGGAGCAGCATCCGCAAGCCATTCTGGCCATCAGCGACACGGCGGCGGTGCTGGACCGTGGCACTGTGGTGCACAGTGGCACCGCGCAAAGTCTGCGGGAGCAGCCCGAGTTGCTCGACAAGCTGTTGGGTGTGGCCCGCTGAGCGATAATTTGCTATCAAAAACAGAGCTGCTTGCGCATATTCCATAAGCGCTAGCAGCTCTTTTTATTCCAAGGGAGCTTTCTATGAGCCGTTTGACCCGCCGCAGCGCATTGGCTGCTGTTGCCCTGTCCACCCTGGCGCTGGCCTTGCCCGCCGTGGCCGATACCTTTCCCAGCAAACCCATCCGCATCGTGGTGCCCTTTGGTGCCGGTGGTGTGGCCGACCTCACGGCGCGCACCGTGGCGCAAAAGCTCTCGGAGTCGCTGGGGCAGCCGGTCATCATCGACAACAAGCCCGGCGCTGGCGGCGTGGGTGCGGGCGAGGCGGTGGCCAAGGCGGAGCCCGATGGCCACACGCTGCTGCTCATGTCCAACGGCACGGCGGTGAGTGCGGGCTTGTTCAAGAGCCTGCCGTTTGACGCCCAGCGCGACTTTGCGCCGGTGTCCACCCTGGGCTACTTCGACTTGGCGGTCCTGGCCTCGGCAAACGCGCCTTACAAGAACCTGGGCGAGCTCATGGCCTTTGCCAAGGCCAACCCCGGCAAGCTCAATGTGGGCACCATCAACATTGGCAGCACCCAGCATTTGGCGGCCGAGTTGTTCAAGTCGCGCACCGGGCTGGACTTTTTGATCGTGCCCTTCAACGGCACACCTGCGCTCACCACGGCACTGCGCGGTGGGCAGGTGGATGTGGCTATCGAAATCCTCGGGCCCATGATGGGCCAGGTGAATTCCAAGGCGGTGCGCCCGTTGGCCATTCTGGGGGACGAGCGCGCGGCCCAAGTGCCGGACGTGCCCACGGTCATGCAGAGTGGCGTGGCGAACTTTGATGTGTCGTCGTGGAACGCACTGGCTGCGCCCGCCAAAACGCCCAAGGAGGTGATCGCCCGGCTCAACAAAGAGGTGCAGGCGGCGCTCGTCCACCTCGATGTGAAGAAAAAGCTGTTTGAGCTGAACGTGAGCGCCCGTGGCTCCACCCCCGAGAAATTGGGCGAGCTGCTGGGTAGCGAGATCAAGCGCTGGGGCGAGGTCATCACCAAAGCCGGTGTGCCGCGCCTGTAGAATTTGCTATGGTTTTAGTAGCTGTTGGCGCACATTCTGCGAGCGCCAGGGGCACTTTTGATCCAAATTTCGCCCTGTTTCTTTCTTTGAGGGCCCTGCCGATGGGGCACTGCTGATGCTTGATATTCTGGCCATTACCGGCCCCATTTACCTGTGCATTGCCGCAGGCTTTCTTGCCACCCGCGCCGGCATCTTCAGCAAACCCGACCTGCGGGTATTCGGCAAGTTTGTGCTGAACTTTGCACTGCCTGCTTTGGTGTTCAACGCAATTGCCCAGCGCCCCTTGCGCGATGTGATGCACTTTGACTACCTGCTGGCCTACGGCATCGGCTCCTTCGTTGTGCTGGCCGGCGGCTATCTGTGGGCCCGGTATGTGCACCAGAGCGCGCCCAGCTACCGCGCCTACTTTGCCATGGGCATGAGCTGCTCCAACAGCGGCTACATGGGCTATCCGGTGACGGCGCTGGTGCTGGGGCCGATTGCCGCGGTGGCGCTGGCGCTCAACATGGTGTTTGAAAACCTCTTCAAGTTGCCCTTGCTGCTCACGTTGGCAGACCGCAGCACCGCGCGCGAGCCCCGGCACTGGCTGGCGACGGTGCAAGGCATTGTCATGGGCTGGGTGCGCACGCCCTTGCTGGCGGTCATTCCCGTGGCGCTGCTGGTGTCTGCCATGGGCTGGACGCTGCCCGGCCCGCTGGTCCGCACCGTGACCCTGTTTGCCCAGGTCACCACCGGGCTGGCGTTGTTTGTCATCGGTGGCGCTTTGGTGGGGCTGCAGCTCAAGGGCAAGCGCCGTCTGGTCGCGCAAATTGCCTTCGGCAAACTGCTGTTGCACCCCTTGTGCGTGTACCTGGTGTTTACTTTTGTGGTGCCGATTGCCGACCCCCAACTGCGCACCGCCGCCTTGCTGTTTTCTGCCATGCCCATGTTGGGCGTGTACCCGATTCTGGCCCTCAAGCACGGGCATGAGGAGGTGAGCGCCGCGGCGCTGCTGGCCACCACCATCGGTTCATTTTTTACACTCAATGCCTTGCTCTGGGCCTTGAGGCACTACCCCCTGTAGACGTAGACGCCCACCCGGGTTGGTCTGCGCGTTCACGCGGCGCGTTCGCACCAGGCCGGATCGGGCCGCCAGGCCTGGTGCCAGGCGGCCAACTGATCGGCCGGCATGGGGCGCGCAATGCCGTAGCCCTGGCCCTCGTCGCAGCCCATTTGCAAGAGCAGGGTGCCGTGGGCCACGGTTTCTACCCCCTCTGCAATGATGCTGCGCCCGAATGCCTTGGCCAGCCCGATGACGCCACGCAGAATGGCCTGGTCGGCCTCGTTGTCCAACATGCCGCGCACAAAACTCTGGTCAATTTTGAGCACCGACACCGGCAACTGCCGCAGGTAGGTGAGCGAGGAGTAACCGGTGCCGAAGTCGTCCAGCGCAAACTCCAGCCCGAGCGCTTTGCACGCATTGATGGTGTCGGTGGCTTTGGACATGTCTTGCAGCGCGCTGGTCTCCAGAATTTCCAGCTGAAAGTGTTTTGGCTGAACCCGGGGGTGGTGCGCCAGAATGGCCTGCAGGCGGCCCACAAAGTCGGCCTGCTGCAACTGCAGCGCGCCGATGTTGACGCTCACCGGAATCACCAAGCCCTGGTCCAGCCAGTGCTCGTGCTGCTGCAGCGCGGTCTCCACCACCCATTCCCCCAGGTCGATGGACAAGAGGCTGCCCTCAATCGACGGCAAAAACGACCCCGGCGCCTGCAGCCCCTGCTCCGGGTGGTTCCAGCGGATCAAGGCTTCGGCCCCGATGACCTGGCCGGTGCGCATATTCACCTTGGGCTGGTAATACAGCACGAACTCCTGCTGGTTCAGAGCCAGCCGCAGCCGCGCGCTGGCTCCATGTTGCTCGCGCACATGGGTGTCGTGTTGGGTGTCAAAAATATGGAAGCGGTTTTTGCCGGCCAGCTTGGCCTGGTACATGGCCTGGTCCGCTTGCCGCAGCAGTTGCTCGGCATCCAGCGGGCCATCTTGCGGGTACAGGCTGATGCCGATGCTGGTGGAGGTTTGGATCGTCAGGCCGTTCAGCTCAAACGGCTGGGCAGTGGCCTCGATGATGCGCTTGACCAGCGGAATCACTGCGTCCACGCTGTCGAAATCCGCCAGCACTGCCACAAACTCGTCACCACCCAGGCGGGCGAAGGTGTCTTCCTCGCGCAGGTAGCCTTTGATGCGGTGCCCCAAGGCCACCAGCAGCTGGTCGCCCACGGCGTGGCCGGATTGGTCGTTGATGCTTTTGAAGCTGTCTAGGTCAAAGTAGGCCACCACCACCTTTTTGCCCCGGCGCTCGCAGTGCGCCATCGACTGCTCCAGCCGGTCCGCCAGCAGCAGCCGGTTGGGCAGGCCGGTCAGGGCATCAAAGTGCGCCAAGTGCTCCAGCTCAAACTGGTATTCCTTGATGGGGGTGATGTCCGAGAACAGCGCCACGTATTGCATCACCTGGCCCTGCGCATCGCGCACGGTGCTGATGGTGAGCAGCTCGGCGTATTCGCTGCCGTCCTTGCGGCGGTTCCAGACCTCGCCGTCCCAGTAGCCGGACTCATTGAGCTTGGCCCACATGGCGCCGTAAAACTCCCGCGTCTGCCGCCCCGAGCTCAGGAAGCTCGGGTTCTTGCCAATGACCTCGTTGCGGGCATACCCGGTGACGTGGGTGAAGGCCTCGTTCACATCCACGATGCGGGCCTCGGCATTGGTGATCATGATGCCCTCGCGCGAGTGCTGAAACACCCGGCCCGCCAACTCCAGCTGGCGCTCGGTTTCAAACCGCTCGGTGATGTCGCGGGCGATGCAGATAAACCGCTGCGCTCCGTCTGTGCCGTGTGCCATGGGGGCCATCGACAGGTCAAACCAGTGCAGCCCGTTCGGCAACTCCAGCGAGTAGCGCAGCCCGGAGGAAAAGCCCTTGCTCTTTGCCTCGCCGATGGCGGCGTCCACCACGGCGCTGGCCGCAGCGGGCAGGATATCGGCCACCCGCTTGCCCAGAAACACCTCGGGTGGCGCAGCCAGCAGGTCGCCGCGGTGGGTGTGGTACTGGTGGATGTAGCCGTCTTCCCCGATTTCAAACAGCAGGTCGGGCAGCGCATCCAGTGTGGCGGTGAGCTTGCTGTTGGCCTCCATCAGGCTTTCCTGCGCCCGCTTGTAGGCGGTAATGTCTTGCAGCGTGCCGCGTATGGTGCGGAGCTGGCCGCTGCTGTTGGCGACGATTTCGCCCAGCGCCCGTATCCAGCGCTCCTGGCCATCCAGCCGGCGCAGGATGCGGTATTCCAGCGCAAATGGCTCCGGGGGGCCGCGCATGGCGTCGCTCAAAAACTGGAGCAGCCGCGCCTGGTCGGCGGAATGGATCAGGCTTTTCCAGCCCTCAATGTCGCGCACAAAGCCGGCATCAATGCCCAGCACCTGGTCGCACACCTCCGAGGTGGTCCACAGCCCGCTGCGGATATCGAGCTCGTAGGTGCCCAGGCCGGCGGATTGTTGGGATTCGAGCAGCAGGCGGCGGCTCTCGATCAGCTCGTCCTCCCGCTGTTTGACGGTGGCCAGCGCCCGCTGGAAGTTGCCAATCAGCCGCTGGATCAACACAAACAGCAGGGCCGATGTCACCCCGATAAACGCCCCGCCTTTCCACGAGCTGGCCTGCGCGAGGGACTCCACATCGCTGAAGAGGCGCATCAGCAACCGGTCCGACAACCAGATCCACGTGCTGGCGACCACGGCATACAGACCGACAATTTTCCATGCGGAGTCGGTGCGCCGGGGTGTGGCGTAGGGCATCGGGGGTTGAGAGTCCATGGAAGGGGCGCCTTCGGTCAAGTGCACTTCAGGGTGAATCTGCCGGGTGATTGTGCCGCGATTTTGACAAATGTTATTTCAATTATGTTGATTTAAACCCCGGGCCGGCCCCTCGCCTGGAGAAGGTGATTTGGATATCAAAAGTGCCTCTGGCGCACGTGGATATTGCGCAAACAGCTCCTAATTTAGGAGCGATATGCGGCGGGGCTCCCCGGGTCATGCGCGGTGGATGGCCTGCAGCACCACTTTGCTCACCACGTCCATGGCCTTGCGCTGGGTTTGGGTGGTGGGCCGGCGGGCGGACCACACCAGCATCAGCTGGCTCATGATGCGCGGGCTGTGGATGGACTGCACGGTGAAGGTCTCGGGGTTGTCGAAGTTGCTCAGGGTGTAGCTGGGCAGCACCGCGTGGCCCATGCCTTCTTTCACTAAATTCAGGATGGCGTTGAGCCCATCCACCTCCAGCAGCACTTCGGGGCGGCGGCCCAGCGTCATCATTTCGCCTTCGAGCAGGATGCGAAAGGCATTGGGCCGGCTCGGCAAGATCAAGGGCAGCTCGGCCACTTCTTTGAGGCTGATGGCGGGGGCCACCTTGCCCTTGCCTTTTTTGCCGCCGGCGGGGTTGTGCGAGATGAGGGAGAGCTCGTCCTCGTCCAAGGTGCTCATTTCCAGGTCGCTGCTTTGGCCGGGGTTGTAGAGCACGGCCATGTCGAGGTTGCCCAGGCGCAGGCCCTCGTGCATTTGCACCGAGAAGCCCTCCGTCAGGGTCAGGTGGGCGTGGGGCAGGGCTTCGCGGAAGGCTTTTACCAACGGTACCGTGATCAGCTTGGAGAGGCTGGGCGGCAGGCCGATGGACACGCGCCCGGCCAGTGCGCCGCGCGCCGCGCCCAGCTCCTCACGGGTGAGCTGCACCTGGTGCAGGATGCCGCGCCCGTGCTCCAACAGCAACTTGCCGGCCTCAGTGGGCACGGCGCCTCGGCCGTTGCGGGTCAGCAGGTTCTGGCGCAGCTCCACTTCGAGCAGGCGAATCTGGCGGCTCAGCGCAGGCTGGGCCACGTCCAGCGAGATGGAGGCGCGGGTGAAACTGCCCATCTCGGCCACGCGCACAAAGTATTCCAACTGTTTCAAGTCCATAGCAACAAGTCCATAGCGGCTTTCCGGATTGACGGAGTTTCGTCTGAGAATAGCTGCGCGTCAATTATGCCGATATGTGATAGCTGCTAGTTTTTCCCTTGGCTTAACAAACCAGGCCCGCACCACCAGAATACCCAGCATGCAAACCCCTGCCTCCCATGCCGCGACCCCGTTGAACGCCATTTCGTCCATGGCCACCCGCCAGGTGCTGACCGAGTTGGCCGAGGCCTACCGTGCCGCCACCGGCGTGGTGCTGGCGCTGGAGTCGGTGGGCGGTGTGGATGCCGCCAAGCGCGTGCAGGCCGGAGAGGCGTTCGACATCGTGTTTCTGGCCTCGGACGCCATCGACAAACTGCTCGCCGCAGGCCATCTGGCCGCCGGGAGCCGGATGGACCTGGTGCATTCCGGCGTGGCCGTGGCCGTGAAAGAGGGCGCTGCGGCTCCTGACATCAGTTCTGAGGTTGCAGTGCGTGCGGCGGTGCTGGCCGCCCCCACCCTGAGCTACTCCACCGGCCCGAGTGGCGTGGCGCTGGCCAAGCTGTTTGAGCGTTGGGGTATTGCGGACGAGATTCAAAGCCGCATCGTGCAGGCGCCTCCGGGCGTGCCGGTTGGCACCTTGGTGGCACGCGGCGAGGTGGCGCTGGGCTTTCAGCAGCTCAGCGAGCTGATCCATGTGCCGGGCATCCGCATCGTGGGTCCGCTGCCGCCCGAGATTCAAATCACCACCACCTTCTCTGCCGGCGTGGGCGTGCACAGCAAGCAGGGCGCCGCCGCGCGTGCGCTCCTGGACTACATGCGCTCGCCCCAAGCCCATGGCGCCAAGTTGCGCCAAGGCATGGAGCCGGCTTAACCCCCATATCTACAACATCACCGGAGACACGCATGATCATCGACTGCCACGGCCACTACACCACCGCGCCCAAGGCGCTGGAAAACTGGCGCAACGCCCAGATTGCCAACCTGTCCACGCCCGAGCTGGGCCCCAAGGTCGCCGACCTGAAGATCAGCGACGACGAGCTGATCGAAACCATCGAGCAAAACCAGTTGCGCCTGATGAAAGAGCGCGGCTCCGACCTCACTATCTTCAGCCCGCGCGCCAGCTTCATGGCCCACCACATCGGAGACTTCAACACCAGCGCTACCTGGGCGGCTATCTGTAATGAGCTGTGCTTCCGCGTGAGCCAGCTCTTCCCCGACCACTTCATCCCCGCCGCCATGCTGCCGCAAAGCCCTGGCGTGGACCCGGCCACCTGCATCCCCGAACTGGTGAAGTGCGTGGAGCAGTACGGCAACGTAGGCATCAACCTCAACCCCGACCCCAGCGGCGGCCACTGGGCATCGCCCCCTTTGAGCGACAAGTCGTGGTTCCCCATCTACGAGAAGATGGTGGAGTACGACATCCCCGCGATGATCCACGTCAGCACCAGCTGCAATGCCTGCTTCCACACCACCGGCGCCCACTACCTGAACGCCGACACCACCGCTTTCATGCAGTGCCTGACCAGTGACCTGTTCAAGCAGTTCCCCACGCTGAAGTTTTTGATTCCGCATGGCGGCGGCGCCGTGCCTTACCACTGGGGCCGTTTCCGTGGTTTGGCGCAGGAGCTGAAGAAGCCCTTGTTGGAAGAGCATTTGCTCAACAACATCTACTTCGATACGTGCGTGTACCACCAGCCCGGCATCGACTTGCTCAACACCGTGATCCCGGTGAAGAACGTGTTGTTCGCCTCCGAAATGATCGGCGCGGTGCGCGGCATCGACCCGCAGACCGGTAACTACTACGACGACACCAAGCGCTATATCGAAGCGTCCAAGATCCTGAGTAACGAGGACCGTTACCAGATCTATGAAGGCAACGCGCGCCGCGTGTTCCCGCGTCTGGATGCCGCGCTCAAAGCCAAGAATAAATAAGGAGACACCGCATGTACGAACTAGGCGTTTGCTACCGCAACATTACCCGCGCAGACCGCGCGTCCGCTGACGGCTTGGCCGCTCTCGGCTCTGCCACCGTGCACGAGGCCATGGGCCGCGTGGGCTTGCTCAAGCCCTATATGCGCCCCATCCAGAGTGGTGTGCAGGTGTCCGGCACCGCCGTGACCGTGCTGCTGCAACCCGGCGACAACTGGATGATGCACGTGGCGGCCGAGCAGATTCAGCCCGGCGATATCGTGGTGGCCACGGTGACGGCGGAGTGCACCGACGGCTTCTTCGGCGACCTGCTGGCGACCAGCTTCCAGGCACGCGGTGCGCGCGGCCTGATCATTGATGGCGGTGTGCGAGACGTGAAAGAGCTGCAGCGCATGGGCTTTCCCGTGTGGAGCAAAGCCATCAGCAGCAAGGGCACCATCAAGGCGACCTTGGGCTCGGTGAATATTCCTATCGTGTGTGCCGGCATGCTGGTCACCCCCGGCGATGTGATCGTGGCGGATGACGACGGCGTGGTCTGCGTGCCCGCCGCCAAAGCCGCTGCCACCTTGGCCGCTGCCCAGAAGCGTGAGAGCTTTGAAGGCGAGAAGCGCGAGAAACTGGCCGCCGGTGTGCTGGGGCTGGACATGTACAAGATGCGCGAGCCGTTGGCGGCCGCGGGCTTGAAGTACATCGATTAAGAGGCTCCCCATGACCAAACCTACTTCTGGCGATTTCACCAAGACTGCGGGCTGGATGGACTGGTACACCGGCCCTGCGAAGCCCACCTTCAAGCTGCCCGCAGGCGCGGTGGATGCGCACTGCCATGTGTTCGGCCCTGGTGCCGAATTCCCCTACGCCCCCGAGCGCAAGTACACGCCGTGTGACGCTTCCAAGCACCAGCTGTTCGCCCTGCGCGACCACCTGGGTTTTGAGAAAAACGTCATCGTGCAGGCTACCTGCCACGGTGCGGACAACCGCGCCATGGTGGATGCATTGGTTGCCAGCAATGGCAAAGCACGCGGCGTAGCCACGGTGAAGCGCAGCGTGACCGATGAAGAAATCCAGGCCATGCATGACGCCGGTGTGCGCGGCGTGCGCTTCAACTTTGTGAAGCGCCTGGTGGACTTCACGCCCAAGGACGAGTTGATGGAGATTGCCGGCCGCATCGCCAAGTGGGGCTGGCATGTGGTCATCTACTTCGAAGCGGTGGACCTGCCCGAGCTGTGGGACTTCTTTACTGCGCTGCCCACCACCGTGGTGGTGGACCACATGGGTCGCCCTGATGTGTCGCTGCCCGTGGACGGCCCGCAGTTTGCACTGTTTGAAAAATTCATGCGCGAGCACCAGAATGTGTGGAGCAAAGTGAGTTGCCCCGAGCGCCTGAGCGTGAGCGGCCCCAAGGCGCTGAACGGCGAGCAACATGCGTACCGCGATGTGATTCCGTTTGCCAAGCGCATCGTGGAGCAGTTCCCCGACCGCGTGCTGTGGGGCACCGACTGGCCGCACCCCAACCTGAAGGACCACATGCCTGACGATGGCCTGCTGGTGGACTTCATTCCCCACATCGCGCCCACTGCCGAACTGCAACGCAAGCTGCTGGTGGACAACCCCAACCGTTTGTACTGGAAAGACTGATATGGCACTCGATAAACCCTACCAGGACATTCCCGGCACCATCATTTTTGATGCCGAGCAAAGCCGCAAGGGCTACTGGCTCAACCAGTTTTGCATGAGCCTGATGAAGCCCGAGAACCGCGCCCGTTTCAAGGCGGACCAGCGCGCCTACCTCAACGAATGGCCCATGAGCGAAGAGCAGCGCCAGTCGGTGATCGACATGGACCTGAACCGCGCCATGCAGCTGGGCGGCAACATCTACTTCCTCGCCAAGATTGGTTCCACCCACGGCCTGAGTTTTCAGCAGATGGCGGGCAGCATGACCGGCATGTCGGAAGTGGAATACCGCGCCATGATGATGGCCGGCGGCCGCTCGGCCGAAGGCAACCGCTACATCGGTGAAGACGGCGACGCCCAGGCCCACCGCCAGCCCCAAGGCCAACACGCCGCAACTGGCGGCAAGAAAGACTGAACACCATGGCCAAAATTACCGCCTCTGTATTCACCTCCCACGTGCCGGCCATCGGCGCCGCTATGGACCTGGGCAAGACCCAGGAAGACTACTGGAAGCCGCTGTTTGCGGGCTACGACTTTTCCAAGCAATGGATGAAGGACAACAAGCCCGATGTCGTCTTTCTGGTCTACAACGACCACGCCACCGCTTTCAGCCTGGACCTGATCCCCACCTTCGCCATCGGCACCGCGGCCGAGTACACCCCGGCGGACGAAGGCTTCGGCCCCCGCCCCGTGCCCAAGGTGCAAGGCCACCCCGACCTGGCCTCGCACATTGCCCACTCGGTGATCCAGCAGGACTTCGACCTCACCATTGTCAACAAAATGGATGTGGACCACGGCCTGACCGTGCCCCTGAGCCTGATGTGTGGTGAGAAAGACCCTGTCAAGGACGTCTGGCCCTGCCCGGTGATTCCGTTTGCGGTCAACGTGGTGCAGTACCCGGTGCCCAGCGGCCAGCGCTGCTTCAACCTGGGCAAGGCCATCCGCAAGGCGGTGGAGAGCTATGACGAAGACCTGAACGTGCACATCTGGGGCACCGGCGGCATGAGCCACCAGCTACAGGGCGCGCGCGCAGGTCTGATCAACCGCGAGTGGGACAACGCCTGGATGGACAAGCTGATTGCCGATCCGGCCGCCTGCGCCGCCACGCCGCATATCGACTATGTGCGCGAAGCCGGCAGCGAAGGCATTGAGCTGGTGATGTGGCTGATCGCCCGGGGCGCCATGTCCGATGTGCCCTACGATGCTACAGATTTGGAAGCGGCCCGCGCACATTCCGTCAGCGTCAAGCACCGTTTTTACCATGTACCTGCCAGCAACACGGCGGTGGGCCACCTGATCTTGGAGAACAACTGATATGAGCAAAACCATCAAAGTCGCTCTGGCGGGCGCGGGCGCTTTCGGCGTCAAACACCTGGACGGCATCAAGAATATCGAGGATGTGGAAGTCATCTCCCTCATCGGCCGTGATCTGGAAAAAACCCAGGAAGTCGCCACCAAATATGGCGTTGGTCACGTGACCACGGAGCTGTCCGAGAGCCTTGCCATTCCGGAGCTTGATGCCGTCATTTTGTGCACCCCCACCCAGCTGCACGCCGAGCAAACGCTAGCCTGCCTGAAGGCTGGCAAGCACGTGCAAGTGGAAATCCCCCTGGCTGACAGCTGGGCCGGCGCGGACGCCGTGGTGGCCGAGCAGAAGAAGACCGGCCTGGTCGCCATGTGCGGCCACACCCGCCGCTTCAACCCCAGCCACCAGTACGTCAACCAGCAGATCACGGCCGGCAAGTTCAACATCCAGCAGATGGATGTGCAGACCTACTTCTTCCGCCGCACCAACACCAACGCATTGGGCCAAGCCCGCAGCTGGACCGACCACCTGCTGTGGCACCACGCTGCCCACACCGTGGACCTGTTCGCCTACCAGGCCAACAGCCCCATCGTGCAGGCCAACGCCATCCAGGGCCCCATCCACCCGGTGCTGGGTATTGCCATGGACATGAGCATCCAGCTGCGCGCGGCCAACGGCGCCATCTGCACGCTCTCCTTGAGCTTTAACAACGACGGCCCCCTGGGCACCTACTTCCGCTACATCGGCGACACGGCCACCTACATCGCCCGCTACGACGACTTGTTCACCGGCAAGGAAGAGAAGATTGACGTGAGCAACGTGGCCGTCAGCATGAATGGTATTGAGCTGCAAGACCGCGAGTTTTTCGCTGCCATCAAGGAAGGCCGCGAACCCAACTCCAGCGTGGGCCGCGTGTTGGACTGCTACCGCGTGCTGCATCAGCTGGAGCAGCAACTGGCGCAGCAGAAGTAAAACGCTGTTTCCAACCCAGCCCCCGCCTGTCGGGGCTCAGGGCAAGCCTGTTACCGGCTTGCCCTTTTTTATGTGTGGCGTCAGTCCTCGCGCAGCCGGTTGGAGTCAAAGCCCACGCGCACCGCGCCCCAGTGGCGGCCGCCAATGACGATGGGGATGGACAGGTCGTTGATGACCTCGCCCGTGTCGCGCATGTAGGTTTGAAACAGGAAGGGCTTGGTGTTTGCCGCCAGCTTCTTGCCCACCGGGTCGTCAAAGATGCGCTTGTGGCGGCACTTGAGCAAATCGACTTCCGGTTGGCCCGAAGGCGGGTGCGAGAAGGCTTTGTTGTGTGCCGGCGCGTAGCCCTTGTTGTCCACCGCCAGGGCGTACACGCAGCCGGGCAGCTGGGCGAGGACGTTGTCGTACAGCGCTGTCAGGGTCTGGTCCACCAGCGCGTCGTATTGCGTGGTGTAGCGCGGCGGGTTGGAGTCGGGAATGCGCTGGAAATTCTGGTCAAACACGCTGATGCCGGATTTCTTCTCGGCGTTGGCGAGGACCTGCCCGGTGTCTTTGCACAGCTTTTGGGTGGCCCGCAGCAGCTCGTCAAACACGGTGCCGCCGGTGCGGAACTCTGCCAGCACGCCCTGAATGTCTTCGGTGTTGATGCGCAGGTCGTCCACCTGCCGGGCGGACTCGGCCATGGCGTCGGACACCTCCTCGGCTGACGAGGCTACGCCGTGAATCCGGGTGTTCATGGTGCGGTTGATCTCGGCCAATTCCTGCATGGAGGCCACGATGTCGTTGACCGTGCCGGTCATGGCGCGGAAGTCCTGCACAAAGGTTTCAAACCGGGCGGTGGTGCTGCCCACCTCTTTGACCGAGAGAGAAATGTCGGAGCTGATGGCCTTGGTGCCCGCGCTGGTGGTGCTGACCAGATCGATCATCTCGCGGCTGCGCTCGCTGATTTCGGTGGTTTCCGCGTTCACCCGCGCGGCCAGTTTGCGCACCTCTTGCGCCACCACCGAGAAGCCGCGCCCGGCTTCACCGGCCCGCGCCGCCTCGATGGCAGCGTTGAGCGCCAGCAGGTTGGTCTGCATGGCAATGCCCTGGATGATGCCGCCGATCTCACCAATCGCCTGCGCGCCCTTGGCGAGCTGCTCGACGGTGAGCGAAAAGCTGGCCAGGGTGTTCTCCATTTGCAGCATGCGCGCGCGCATGCTCTCCAGCTCGCTCATGGAACTGACGGCGGCCTGCAGGTTGCTGTCGGAGGTGTGGGAGATGTGGTTCGCACCGGTTTCCACCGTGTGGGAGAGCTGGGTCACCCGCGCAGCCTCCTGGGCGAGTTGGGCTGCCTGGTCGCGCTGGTGGCTGGCTTTTTGGGCGCTGGCATCCACCTGGCGCTTCAGGTGTGCAGCGGCAATCGCGGTGCGTATGCTGCCGGCGCGGGCGCTCACCACCAGCATGCGGGTGCGATGCAGAAGGGTGGCCGCCGCGCGGGCGAGCGGGGTGATGCGCAGCACGGAGACATCGAGGTCTGCGGTGCCCCGGTTGATGGCCTGGATGACCCCACGGGTGGTGCGTGGCTTGAAGATGGAGGGCATGGCGGGCAACGACGTTGGAATGGGGGCTTGAATGATGCCGGAGCGGGCCGTAAGACAGCTGTCAAGTTGATGGGGATTTACCCTGCCGCCAGCCAGTAGCGGCGGGCATCGGCTGGCGCTCTGCGCGGCCGCTGATAGCGGAAATATGCTCATAAATTAATAGCTGCCCGCGCATATTCGACGGGCGCTAGCGCCCGATTTTTCACTCAACTGCCGCGCTGGCGCCCTACAATGCAGGCCGTAGCGGCGGTGTGCCGCAGGTTTGTGAGAGAAGAGGTGTGTGATGGTGTTTCCCATGGACCCCGATACGGTGTCGCACGGTATCCAGTTGGCGGTGGCGCCGGTGTTTTTGCTCACCGCGGTGTCGGGCATGATCGCGGCCGTGGCGCAGCGGCTGGCCCGCATCATTGACCGCGCGCGCAATGTGGAGAGCCGCATCAAACAAGGCACCCACCCGGCGGATGACGCCGATGGCTATGCCGAGCTGGCCGAGCTGCGTACCCGTGGCTTGCTGGCCAACAGCAGCATTGCATTGCTGACCTGCTGCGCGTTTTTAATTGGCCTGACCATCGTGGTGCTGTTTCTGGGCGAGACCATCGATTTCCCCGGCCTGCGCATCTCCATCTTCAGCTTTCTGGGCGGGGTGGTGTGCTTTTTGAGCGCGCTGATTTGCTTCATGGTGGAGACGTTCATCGCCACCCGGTTGCTCAATTTCGGGCGCAAAAAGCGCTGATGAATTGCGATAAATCGCAGTGCTGATCCCCAGCACTGCATCAGGCTTTTTTCACTTCCACCGCGCAATCGTAAAACGTGGGCGCCCGGCCGATATCGGTCAGGCGCTGGCTGGTCAGCTCGTTCACATTGGTGCCGTCGCGGCCCAGCTTGCGCCACCAGATGCCCAAACCGTTGACCACGCCGGGGCGTGCACGCGGTGACACGCGGGCTAGGCAGCGGTGGGTGCCGCGGTCATTGAACACCGCCACCTCGTCCCCATCCGCAATCCCACGTGCTGCTGCGTCGGTGGCATGCAGTTCCACCAAGGGCTCGCCCTCGATGTCGCGCAGGCTTTTCACGTTCACAAAGGTGGAGTTGAGGAAGTTGCGCGCGGGTGGCGAGATCATGGCCAGCGGGTAGCGCGGGTCTGCGCCGGCCGGCTCGTAATTGGGCACATGGTCGGGCAGGCCATCGGCCCCCCGGGCGGCCAGGCGTGCGCTGTAAAACTCGCATTTGCCGCTGGGGGTCGGGAAGCCGCCGTCGGCAAAGGGCGCATCGGGCATGGGCAGCGGGGCGTAGCCCTGGCTGAGCAATAGCGCAAAGTCCACCTTGTCGCCAAAAGCAGTGCGGCACAAGCTCTCATCGGACTCCGCAAACACGTCTTC
Organism: Rhodoferax bucti; assembly: GCF_005876985.1. Taxonomy (GTDB): domain Bacteria; phylum Pseudomonadota; class Gammaproteobacteria; order Burkholderiales; family Burkholderiaceae_C; genus Allorhodoferax; species Allorhodoferax bucti. The sequence goes on along the minus strand of NZ_VAHD01000001.1, from coordinate 395,855 downwards.
GGTGAAGCCCATGCGCCGTGCCAGGTCGCGGAAGAACTGGGCGTTGGTGCGCGCCTCGCCCAGCGGGGCGATCGAGGGGCGGTTGAGCAGGATGTCGGTGTGGCCGTAGCTGCTGTGCACGTCCCAGTGCTCCAGCTGGGTGGTGGCGGGTAGCACGTAGTCGGCGTAGTCGGCGGTGTCGGTTTGGAAGTGCTCCAGCACCACGGTAAACAGGTCTTCGCGCGCAAAGCCTTGCACCACCTTGGCGGACTCCGGTGCCACGGCAACGGGGTTGCTGTTGTAAACAATGAGGGCCTCAATGGCCGGGCCGAACTCCGGGCTGGCGGGGCGCAACAGGTCGTCGCCAATCGTGCTCATGTTGATGGTGCGCGGCGTGCGGCCGGCCAGCAACTCGGGGCGCTCCAGGGCCGCTGTTTGCACCGGCACATAACCCGAGCTGGAGAGCAGCACGCCCCCCGCCCGGTGCCGCCAGGCACCCACCAGCGCCGGCAGGCAGGCAATGGCCCGCACCGCGTTGCCCCCGCCATGTACCCGCTGCAGCCCGTAGTTCATGCGGATGGCCACCGGCTCGCCGGCGCGTGCCGTTTCGCCGTATTCGCGAGCCAGCGCGCGCACTTCGTCGGCGGTGATGCCGCACACTTCCGCAGTGCGTTCTGGCGTCCACAGCAGGGCGCGTTCGCGCAAGCCTTCCCAGCCCAGGGTGTGGCGGGCGATGTAGTCGTGGTCCAGCCAGTCGTGGGTGATCAGCTCGTGCATCAGGCCCAGCGCGAGGGCCGCATCGGTGCCGGGCAGCAGGGCGATGTGCTGGTGGCATTTTTCGGCCGTCTCGGAGCGGCGGGGGTCTATGCAGATGATGCGTGCGCCATTGCGTTTGGCGGTTTGCACATGGCGCCAGAAGTGCACATTGCTGGCAATCGAGTTGCTGCCCCAAATGATGATCAGCTTGCTCTCTGCAAAAAACTCGACCTTGATGCCGACCTTGTTGCCCAGGGTGAGCGTCATGGCCTCTGCGCCAGCCGAGGCGCAAATGGTGCGGTCCAGGCGGGCGGCACCCAGCTTGTTGAAAAAGCGGGCGGCCATGCCTTCGCCCTGCACCCGGCCCATGGTGCCCGCGTAGCTGTAGGGTTGGATGGCCTGCGGGTCACGGGCGGCAATGTTGTGGAGTCGCAGGGCGATGTCGTCCAGCGCCTCGTCCCAGCTCACAGGCACGAACTGGCCCGACCCTTTGGGCCCCACGCGCTTGAGCGGGTGCAGCAGGCGCTCGGGGTGGTAAGTGCGCTCGGTGTAGCGCGATACCTTGGTGCACAGCGCGCCGTTGGTGGCCGGGTGGTCCGGGTTGCCCTGGACCTTGATGGCCACGCCGTTCTGCACGGTGACCAGCATGGAGCAGGTGTCGGGGCAGTCGTGCGGGCAGGCGCCCAACACCTGGGTCGTAGGGGCTGCGGAATCGGGTGTCGCTGGTGTGTCTGGATGCATGTACCGACTTTACCGAATTGCGTATCCTCTGGCGCTTCTGGAGGGCACAATCCTCCTCTTGCAGAGGACATTTGCCATGAAATTGCTAGACCCCATTGTTGCCAATACCCCTGAAATTGCGGCGCTGCGCAAAGAAATCCACGCCCATCCCGAGCTGTGTTTCCAAGAGGTGCGCACCGCAGACCTGGTGGCCGCCAAGCTGACGGAGTGGGGCATTCCCGTGCATCGGGGCATGGGCACCACCGGGGTGGTGGGCATTGTGAAAGCCGGTACCTCCAGCCGCGCCATCGCCTTGCGGGCTGACATGGACGCCTTGCCCATGCAGGAGTTCAACACATTCGCCCACGCCAGTAAGCACACCGGCAAGATGCACGCCTGCGGTCACGACGGCCACACGGCCATGCTGCTGGCGGCGGCCCAGCATTTTGCGAAGCATCGTCACTTTGACGGCACGGTGTACCTCGTGTTCCAGCCCGCGGAAGAAGGCGGTGGCGGGGCGCGCGAGATGATCAAGGACGGCTTGTTTACGCAGTTCCCGGTGGAGGCGGTGTTCGGCATGCACAACTGGCCGGGCATGGCAGCGGGCACCTTTGCCGCCAGCGCAGGGCCGGTGATGGCGTCCAGCAACGAATTCAAAATCACCATCAGCGGCAAAGGCGGCCACGCGGCCATGCCGCACAACGCCATCGACCCGGTGGTGGTGGCCTGCCAGCTGGTGCAGGGCTTTCAGACCATCGTCAGCCGCAATGTGAAGCCGATTGATGCCGGCGTGATTTCGGTCACCATGATCAATGCGGGCGAGGCCACCAACGTGATTCCCGACCACTGCGAATTGCAGGGCACGGTGCGTACCTTCTCGATCGAGGTGCTGGACCTGATTGAGCGCCGCATGCGCGAGATGAGCGAGAGCCTGTGTGCTGCGTTCAACACCCGGGTGGCGTTTGAGTTTGTGCGCAACTACCCGCCCACCATCAACTCCGCCAAGGAGGCGGCATTTGCAGCCAAGGTGATGGAAAGCATTGTGGGCGCCGACAAGGTGTACACCCAGGAGCCCACCATGGGTGCGGAAGACTTCTCCTTCATGCTGCAGGCCAAGCCGGGTTGCTACGCCTTCATCGGCAATGGCGATGGCGACCACCGCACCCTGGGCCATGGCGGGGGGCCTTGCACTTTGCACAACCCGAGCTATGACTTCAATGACGACTTGCTGCCTCTGGGCGCCACCTTCTGGGTGCGCCTGGCCGAAGAATGGCTCGCGTCTGACATCTGATGCCGCTATCATCATTTTGGATACGTGAACGGGAGCACCCATGACACAGTGGAGCGAAATCAACCCGCGCGAGCGCCCCGGCGGCCTGCAGGTGGCGATGCGCCGCCAAACCCGTCCCGGCGAGTACCGCTACACCTTTGTGCACGACGAGCTGGAGATTGATGACCCCGCGCTCGACACCACCGGCCGCTTTTTTGCCTCCCCCCGGGATTACGGTTTTGCGATCCGGGGTTTTGACGGCGGCAAGACGGCCTGGGCCCGGGACTTTGCCAACGGCACCATGCTGGTGGTGAATGCCGAGGCGCAGTCCCATGTGCTCTCACCCAAGGCGCGGGCGCGCATTGTGTTCATCGGGGAGGACGGCCGAATCCTGCAAGACACGGGCGGGACCAGCCGCCCCGCGCATGTGCCCGAGTTGGCCACGGTGCGCCTCACGCTCACCGCCACGGTGGATTTGAATGGCCTCTCGCAAGAGGCGGCCCGTGCGCAGCTGATCCGTCTGGTCGACCGGGCGGTGCTGGCGGCCCAGACCGGGCAGGGCGACGGCGTGCGGGTCATGGACCACGCGTTTGACTCTGCGGCCGTGGTGTCCGGGGAGACGCCCGGCTCCAGCGAAACCAACTTCTCCCAGCTGCTGGACTTGTAACGCCGCCGGTGCCGCTCAGGCCGCTTGGGCAGCCGCGAAGCGCACCTGCGCCATGCGCAGCAGGCCGTCAAAAATCAGGTTGTCCACCAGCTCAAAAGGGCGCGTCATGCTGGGCGCCATCTTCCAGCCGGCGCCGCCGGTCATGATGCAGGCAGGCTCCGCACCGCAGTGGGCGCGCACATGCTGCACCATGCGCTCCACCGCGCCGGCAATCGCAAAGGTGCCGCCGCTGGTGAGGGCGTCGCTGGTGTTGGTGGGGAATTCGCGCACCTCGCCGGTTGGCACATGCAGGCCGGCTGTGCCGGACTCCAGCGCCCGCAGCATGATGCCGTGGCCGGGCAGGATGAGCCCGCCGAGGAACTTGCCATCGGCATCAATCGCCTCCACCGTGACCGCTGTGCCCACCATCACCACCACCATGGGGCGGGGCGCGCCCTGCGCCAGCATGTGGTGGTAGGCACCGATCATGGCCACCCAGCGGTCGGCGCCGAGTCGGGTCGGGTGGTCGTAGCCGTTGCGCAGGCCGGCTTCGGCCTCGCTGGCCACCACCCACTGGGGCACGACATCCCACAGGTCCATTTGCTCTTGCACGCGGCGCTTGAGGGCGTCCCCCGCCACCACGCAGCCCAGCACCTGGGCCGGTGCGGGCAGGTTACGCCAGGCGCCATCGGCCAGCTTGTCGATGTTTTCGAGAAATTCGGCGCCTTGGGCCAGCAAGGCTGCGCCGGGGCGGGGAGCGGCGTAAAACGCCCATTTGAGGCGGGTATTGCCGATGTCCAACGCGAGAAAAGTCATGGTGCCGAAAGCTCTGTCTTGATGGCTCGCACTCTACCGGATTCGGCGCCCCTAGCCGCCGGAAATCCGGCGCCGGACTAGGTAGTTACCCCCATGCAGCTTGTAAGGCGGTGTCAGGCTGCTTGGTTTACAGTTGACGTTTACGTAAACGTCAATTCATCCGTCCCCGTTTCTATTGCGAGTGCCCCATGACCGACCTGTCTGCCGACTTCCAAGCCCTGGCCAACTACCGCCCCACCCACAAGGTGCGTTTTGTCACGGCAGCCAGCCTGTTTGACGGGCACGACGCGGCCATCAACATCATGCGCCGTATCCTGCAGGGCATGGGCGCCGAGGTCATTCACCTGGGCCACAACCGCAGTGTGGACGAGGTGGTGACGGCGGCGCTGCAGGAAGACGTGCAAGGCATTGCCATCAGCTCCTACCAGGGCGGGCATGTGGAGTATTTCAAGTACATGGTGGATTTGCTCAAGAGCCGCGGCGGCGCGCACATCCAGGTGTTCGGCGGTGGCGGTGGCGTCATCGTGCCGGCTGAAATCCGTGAGCTGCATGCCTACGGCGTGGGCCGCATCTACAGCCCAGAAGACGGCCAGCGCATGGGCCTGGCCGGAATGATTGGCGAGATGGTGATGCGCTGCGACAAGGACATCACCGCGCTGGCGCCTACCGACTTGTCTGCCATCCAGGGCCATACCGAGGCCAGTTGGCGCGCATTGGCCCAGTTGCTGACCGCCATTGAGGCTTCCAAGCTCAATCCGGCCCTGGCGCAGGAGATACGTGCGCAAGCAGCTACTAAAAAGATAGCAACTATCGGCATCACCGGCACCGGTGGTGCGGGCAAGTCCAGCCTGACAGACGAGCTGATCCGCCGCCTGCGGCTGGACCAGAACGACGCCTTGCGCGTAGCGGTGATCTCCATCGACCCGAGCCGCCGCAAGAGCGGGGGCGCTCTGCTGGGCGATCGCATCCGCATGAATGCTATTTCGCCTTGGCAGCAGGGAAGCCGTGTGTTCATGCGCAGTTTGGCGACGCGCGACTTTGGTTCCGAGATCAGCGCTGCGCTGCCGGATGTGATTGCTGCGTGCAAGGTGGCCGGCTTTGATCTGGTGGTGGTGGAAACCTCGGGCATCGGCCAAGGCGATGCAGCCATCGTGCCGCATGTGGATGTGCCTCTGTATGTGATGACACCGGAGTTTGGCGCGGCCAGCCAGCTGGAAAAGATCGACATGCTGGACTTTGCCGAGTTCGTGGCCATCAACAAGTTCGACCGCAAAGGCGCCAGTGATGCGCTGCGCGACGTGGCCAAGCAGGTACAGCGCAACAAAGAGGCCTGGACCACACCTACCGAGCAGATGCCCGTGTTCGGCACCATGGCAGCACGGTTTAACGATGACGGTGTCACTGCGCTCTACCAGGCGCTGGTGCCCCGCTTGCAGGCGCTGGGCGTGCCACTGCAGGAAGGTAGCCTGCCGCGCGTGAACGTGCGCCACAGCAGCAACCAGACGCCGGTGGTTCCCGCAGCGCGCACCCGCTACCTGGCCGAGATCAGCGATACGGTGCGGGGCTACAAGAAGCGCGCCCGGGAGCAGGCGCGCCTGGCGCGCGAGATGCAGCAGCTGCGCGAATCCGGCCGCATGCTCACGGAGAGCAACCCCCACAAGGCCAATGCGGTCTCTGCGGTCATGGAGCTCGCCGCCGCGCGCGAAGAGCGCATGGGCGCGGCCGAGCGCAAGTTGTTAGCCCAGTGGCCCGAGATGCAGAAGGCCTACGCGGGCGATGAGTACGTGGTGAAGATCCGCGACAAGGAAATCCGCACCGCACTGACCACCAAGTCTTTGAGCGGCACCACCATCCGCAAAGTGGCCTTGCCGCAGTACGAGGACCATGGCGAAATTCTGAAGTGGCTGATGCTGGACAACGTGCCCGGCAGCTACCCCTACACCGCCGGTACCTTTGCCTTCAAGCGCGAGGGCGAGGACCCGACCCGCATGTTCGCGGGTGAGGGCGACGCCTTCCGCACCAACACCCGCTTCAAGCTGCTGAGCAATGGCATGGCGGCTAAGCGGCTGTCCACCGCTTTCGACTCGGTCACGCTTTACGGCAACGACCCTGACCCGCGCCCGGACATCTACGGCAAGGTGGGTAACAGTGGCGTGAGCATCGCCACGCTAGACGACATGAAGGTGCTCTATGGTGGGTTCGATTTGTGCAGCCCGAGCACCAGTGTGTCCATGACCATCAACGGCCCGGCACCAAGCATCCTGGCCATGTTCATGAACACGGCCATTGACCAGAACATCGACAAATTCAAGGCAGACAACGGGCGCGAGCCTACCGACACCGAGGTCGCCAAGATCAAGGAATGGGTGCTGGCCAATGTGCGCGGCACGGTGCAAGCCGACATTTTGAAAGAAGACCAGGGCCAGAACACCTGCATCTTCAGCACCGAGTTCTCCTTGAAGGTGATGGGCGACATTGCCGAGTACTTTGTGCATCACGACGTGCGCAACTTCTACAGCGTGTCCATCAGCGGATACCACATTGCCGAGGCCGGGGCCAACCCCATCAGTCAGTTGGCCTTCACGCTGTCCAACGGCTTCACCTTTGTGGAAGCGTATCTGGCGCGCGGCATGCACATTGACGACTTCGCGCCCAACCTGAGTTTCTTCTTCAGCAACGGCATGGACCCCGAGTACACGGTGATGGGCCGCGTGGCACGCCGCATCTGGGCGGTGGCCATGAAAGAGAAATACGGCGCCAACGAGCGTTCACAAAAACTCAAGTACCACATCCAGACCAGCGGCCGCAGCCTGCACGCGCAGGAAATCCAGTTCAATGACATCCGCACCACGCTGCAGGCTTTGATCGCCATCTACGACAACTGCAACAGCCTGCACACCAATGCGTTTGACGAAGCTATCACCACACCCACCGAAGACTCGGTGCGCCGCGCCATGGCCATCCAGCTCATCATCAACCGCGAGTGGGGGCTGGCCAAGAACGAGAACCCGTCGCAAGGTGCCTTCATCATCGAAGAGCTGACCGAGCTGGTGGAAGAAGCCGTGTTGGCCGAGTTTGAGCGCATTGCGGAGCGCGGCGGCGTGCTGGGTGCTATGGAAACCGGCTACCAGCGCGGCAAGATTCAAGATGAGAGCATGCACTACGAGATGCTCAAGCACACCGGCGAGCTGCCCATCATCGGCGTCAACACCTTCCGCAACCCGCATGGCGATCAGGTGCTGGAAAAGCTGGAGCTGGCCCGCAGCACCGACGACGAGAAGCAAAACCAGCTCAAACGCCTGCAGGACTTCCACACCCGCCACGCGGCCGAGGCGCCGGCCATGCTCAAAAAGCTGCAGCAGGCCGTGATTGACAACCAGAACGTGTTCAACGTGCTGATGGACGCGGTGCGCGTGTGCTCGCTGGGGCAGATCACCAACGCCCTGTTTGAGGTGGGTGGGCAGTACCGGCGCAATATGTAGGCCCGCGCAGGCAGGGCCTGGCCCGGTGTGCACCCAAATGGGGCGCATCTGGTGCGTTTATTGCTTGCAGCTGTGCAAGCCGTTGGAGCCCGCATCCGCGGGCGGCTCTGGAGATCGGGCCTTGCACATGTTGTCAAAAATTCCGCTGTGGTTGGGGCGCTTGAGCGTCGGGCGCAAGCTCACCCTGATTTACCTTTTGGACCTGACGGCCGTGATCTACGTGTCCGGCATCCTGATCCACGAAAAATACCTCGCCATCGACTTTGCCCGCAAAGAAATCGTGGGCGCCAGCTACACCGAAGCGGTGCGCCGCAATGTGATGGACACCATTTTGCTGCCCCGGGAGAGCACCGGCCCGGCAGCGCTGGCGGAGCTGGACCAGGCCCGGCAGGCGTATGACACGCAACTGAACACCGCCGCCGCCTCGCAGCGCTTGCACGATCTGCTGCTGGCACCCCGCACCGAGGCAGAGCGCAGCCGCCTGTTGGCGCAGACGCGCGATCTGCTCACGATTGTGGGCAACCAGTCCAACCTGATTCTGGACCCCGACCTCGACAGTTACTACGTCATGTCGCTCACGCTGCTGCGCTTGCCGGAGCTGCTGCAGGTGCTGTTGGACACCCACGATTTCATGCGGCAGTGGGGTACGCGGGTGCCGGGCTTCAACCCCCAGGCCCAGATGCTCACGCTGCTGGGCCGGTTGGACGCGGTGCAGCAGGGGTTGGAGTCAGACTATGAGCAGACCTGGCTCGCCGGCTCCCCCGCGCTACAGGCCGCGCTGGGGCCGGGGCGGGAGTCCTTGCGGGCGTCGCTGGAGGTGTTTTCCAAAGTGGTTCGGGGGGTGAACAACACCAGCCTGTCCGAGGCGCAGAGGGCTCAGCTCGATGCGGCCTACCGCATGGCCTTGCAAGACCTGTCGGCCACCTGGCGGGTGGGCATTGATCAACTGCAGCTCTTGTTGCACCACCGGGTGGACCAGTTGTTCCAGCGCATGTGGTTGCACTTGGGCACGGCGCTGATTCTGCTGGGCTGCATCTTGAGCTTGGTGTACCTGGTGGCCAGCCAGATCGCCAAGCCCTTGCAGGGGCTGGCCAAGGTTGCGCACGATGTGCGGCGCAATGCCGACTATGGCCTGCGCGCCGAGTGGCACAGCCGCGATGAAATCGGCCAACTCTTTACCGCCTTCAACGGCATGCTGGAGCAGCTGGACCGCGACCGCCTGGTGCAGCAGGAGCTGGCAGCCAGCGCCCGTGCCGCCGAAGCGCAACGCGAGTTGGTGGAGGCCTTCCCCATACCCATGGTCGTCACTTCGGTGCCTGACCACGAGGTGCTGCACGCCAACACCCCGGCCCGGCCCTGGCTGGGCGGGCGCACCGGCGACCCGTGGCGCCAAGGGCTGGAGCCCGGCGTGCGCGGGCGCTTTTTCCAGCGCCTGGCAGACTTTGACGCAGTGGACGAGTTTGAGGTGCGCTGGCATGGCGGCGCCACCCCCTCGTGGGCGGTGCTCTCGGCCCGCCGGCTGAACTTTCAGGGGCGCGATGCGGTGCTCACCGCCTTCACCCCCATCAACAAACTCAAAGTGATGGAGCAGCGGCTTGAGCTGTGGGCCAAGGTGTTTGAGGCCTCCAGCGAGAGCATCATCATCATGGACGAGGCCCGCAAAATCATCAGCGTGAACCAGGCCTTTTGCCGCAGTACCGGCTACGACTTTTACGAGGCGCTGGGCCGCGACCTTGGCTTTTTGACGGACACCCCGCAAGACACGGTGTGGACGGAGCTGGAAGAGACCAACGACTGGCAGGGTGAGGTGCATTTCCGCAAACAAAATGGCGATACCTATCCGGCCTGGTTGATGGTGTCCTCGGTGCACAAAAGCGCCACCAGCGGCGAGGTGGTGAACTACATCGGCATCTCGATTGACATCACCGACCGCAAAGCCAAGGAAGAGCGCATCCGCTTTCTGGCCCAGCACGATGTGCTCACCGAGCTGCCCAACCGCGCGCTCTGCCAGCAGCGCTTGGGCGAGGCGATTGCCAGCGCCCGCCAGACGGGCGAGAAGGTGGCGGTACTGTTCATTGACCTGGACCGCTTCAAGCTCATCAACGACACGCTGGGCCACCACATTGGCGACGGCTTGCTGCGCACGGTGGCCCGACGCCTGACCAGCGCGGTGCGGGCGGACGACACCGTGAGCCGCCTGGGGGGGGATGAGTTCGTCATCATCCTGCGCCATGTGAGTGATTTGCCCGAGCTGACCGCGCTGGTGAACGACCGCCTGATTCCCACCATCCGCCAGACCGCCACGGTGGATGGCCATGTGCTCACCGTGTCCTGCAGCGTGGGCGTGGCCCTGTTTCCGGAAGATGCGACGGACCAGGACGAGCTGATGCGCCGCGCCGATGCGGCCATGTACGAGGCCAAGTCAGCCGGGCGCGACACCGCCCGCTTTTTCTCCCCCGAGACCGACCAGCGCGTGCTGGCTCGCCAGGCGCTGGAAACCCAGTTGCGCCAGGCCTTGGCGAATGAGGAGTTCAGCCTGCATTTCCAACCCCGCCTCAACGCCCGCACCCGCCAGGTGCAAGGCGCCGAGGCCTTGCTGCGCTGGAAAAATCCGGTGCTGGGCCAGGTGCCGCCGGGTGAGTTCATCCATGTGGCCGAAGAGAGCGGCCTCATCAAACCTATAGGCGCCTGGGTGCTGCGCGAAGCCTGCCACCGCTGGATGGAAATGGAAGCGCAAGGCATCTGCAAGGGGCTGGAGCTGTCGGTCAACCTGTCGGTGGCGCAGCTCGCCGACCCCGAGCTGGTCGACCAGCTCAGTGCCGTGCTGCGTGACACCCGCATGCCCCCCGCGCAACTGGAACTGGAGCTCACCGAGTCCCACCTGATGGACAACCCGGTGGCGGCCCAGCAGCAGGTGGCCGCGCTCAAAGCGCTGGGTGTGAAGGTGGCGATTGACGACTTCGGCACCGGCTACTCCAGCCTGGCCTACCTCAAGCGCTTTGATATCGACAAGCTCAAGGTCGACCAGTCTTTCGTGCTGGGCATGCTGGAGGACAGTGCAGACGCCGCCATCGTGCACGCGGTGATTGCACTGGGCCACACGCTGGGCCTGAAGGTGGTGGCAGAAGGGGTGGAGAACCTGCCTACCGCCCAGACCCTGACGGCGTTGGGCTGCGACGAGCTGCAAGGCTATTGCTTCAGCCGCCCGCTGCCCTTGGCCGAGTGGGTGAGCTACCTGCGCAGCCACGCGCTGCGGGAAGACCGTCGCCGCCCGCCGCTGGTAGGGTGATTTGCTATGATTTTAGGAGCTGCTTGCGCATATTCCACGTGCGCTAGAGGTTGATTTGGCTTGTAATCTGGCGGGTCAGGCCGCCAGTGCTGTGGCCTTGATGTGGTCCAGCACGCCAAACAGCTCGTCCACTTGGGCAGAGGTGAATAACGCGTCCGGCCCCTGTGGCGCGTAGCTGGTGAATGGCGGTTCGTACAGCAGCCCTACATCCATGACACCGCGCTCAGTCAGGTGGGTGACGATCAGGTTCACAAACTCCAGCTGGTTGGCACTCAATGTCTTGTCCGCCACAAAACTGTTCAGCGCTTGGGTAGCTGCTTCACGGTCCAGGCCCACCAGCCCACGTACAAACAGGCCCAGCCCGTGGGCCTCTTGCCCGGCGCGGGCCACGTCTTCTGCGGTGGCGGTGCCGCTGTCGATAAGCAGGCGCTCCAGTTCGGCCAAGTCGGTCGCGGTGAGCGGCTGGTTGCGGCGCAGCTTGTGCAGGGTGATGTGATTTTCGTGCGTGCGCAAAAAGGCTCGCACCTTGAGCCGGAAGCGCTCAAAGTCGCCCGCACTGCCGCCCAATGGCAAGGCTACTTCAGTGGTTTCGCCCACCGCATCCTCAAAGTCGGTGTAGACCACCTTGCGCCGCGTTTTCTCCAGCAGCTTGATAAGTCCACGCAGGTGGCGGCGCGCCTGCTCCAGCATGGGCAGGGTTACGTCCTGCCACCACTCCTCGCCCGCGACTGCCTCAATCAGCACCATGTGCTTCTTCACATCCGGAATGCTGCCCAGATCGCTTAAAGCCTCGGCCAGCGCACGCACTTGCTCGCGCAGGCGGGCAAAGCCCACGTCGCCGCGCGCGCTGCCCAGCTGGGTGCGCAGCATCAGCAAATCAAAACGCTTGGCTTCTTCATCGTCATCGCGCACGGCGCTAGGCAGGCCGGAAACGTGTTGTGCCAAGTCAGCCAACTGGTCGCCGGTGACCTTGTGCCACGCGTCTGCCTGGCTCCAAGGCTCCACCCAGCGGCGCTGCGGACGTACCACAAAGTTGTCCAGCCGCATCCCCGCCACCACCGTGTGCAGGTGGTGGGCCGTGTCAGCGCGCATGGCGGCATTGGTCAGGCCATAGCCCGCTGCAGGCTCGGTCACCCTGGCGTCGCCCTGCTCCTGCGCCAGCTGCTCGTCGAGCACGCTCAACAACTCCAGCCGCGCCTTGAAGGTGCGCTGGCTCAATGGCTCCGCCACATTGCCTTTGCTGCCCTCCAAGTTCTGGCTAAAGAACTCCAGGTTCTGGCAGAAGTCGAAGATCACAAACTCTTGCTTGTGCTGATCCGGCCCGAACAAGTCTTTGCACAGGCGCGTGCCGCGCCCCACCATCTGCCAGAACTTGGCTTTGGACCGCACGATCTTGAAGAACACCAGGTTCACCACCTCGGGCACGTCAATGCCGGTGTCCAACATGTCTACCGAAATGGCAATGTGCGGCGCCTTCTCTTTAATGGAGAAGTCGTCAATCAAGCTCTGCGCATACTCGGTCTGGTAAGTGATTACGCGGGCAAACTGCCCCGCGTAGTGCGGGTAGTTGGCGTTGAAGCGGTCTGCAATGAAGTTGGCATGCGCATTGTTTTTGGCAAACACAATGGTCTTGCCCAAGCGGTCGCCGCCCGCCACTTTGTGGCCGCGGGTCATCAGCAGCTCCAGCACCTTGTCTACGGTGTCGGTGTTGAAGAGCCACTTGTTCACCGCCTCCGCGCCCACCTCGTCGGGGGCGTGGCCTTCACCATCGTCATCTGACCAGTCCAGTTCGTCCCATTGTTCGCGCTCGTCCTCGCTCAACTCGGCGTACTTGATGCCCTCGCGCTGAAACTTCAGTGGCACCGACACCGCGCGCGGCGGCACCAAGTAGCCCTCGGCAATCGCATCTTCCAGGCCGTAGGCATCGGTAGGCACACCGTTTTCCAGCTCAAACAGGCTGTAGGTGTTGCGGTCAATCTCGTCTTTGGGCGTGGCGGTCAGGCCCACCAGCAGGGCGTCAAAGTAGGCAAAGATCGCTTTGTACTTTTGGTAGATGGAGCGGTGCGCTTCGTCCACGATGATCAGGTCAAAGTGCCCCACACCAAAGCGGCGTAAGCCCTCATTCGTTTCGTTGATCAACCCCATCATCGTGGGGTAGGTGCTCACAAACACGCGGCCTTCGGTTTCCTTGTCGGTCACCAGGTTCACAGCCGCTGCATCTGGCAAATGCGCTTTAAATGCGTTGGCCGCCTGGTTCACCAGCGCCACGCGGTCGGCCAGAAACAGGATGCGCTTGGCCCAGTTGGCGCGTTGCAGCAGGTCCACCAGCGCAATCACGGTGCGCGTCTTGCCCGCGCCTGTGGCCATGACTACCAGGGCTTTGCGCTGGCGGTCGCGCTCAAAGGTTTCGCCAATGCGGCGAATGGCGCGCAACTGGTAGTGCCGCTCCACGATTGTCGAGTTGATGGTCACACCCGCTAGTGGCTTGGCAGACGTGCGGCGCTGCACCAGCAGCTGCAGCTCGTCCTTCTTGTGAAAGCCCTGCACCGGGCGCGGCGGGTAGGTGCTGTCGTCCCAAAACCAATGCTCGTAGCCGTTGGTGGTGTAGATCAGCGGGCGCTGGCCGAACTGGGTTTGCAGGCAGTCGGCATACAGCTTGGCCTGCTGCTGGCCCACGCGCGCGTCGCGCCGGGTGCGCTTGGCTTCCACCACGGCCAGCGGCTTGCCATCGTCGCCCCACAACACGTAGTCCACATAGCCCACGCCCTCCAGCTTTCCTTGCGTATTGGGCATACCCTGCACTTCAAATTCGCGGTCGCGTGCTTGGTCCAGCTTCCAGCCCGCTTCTTTGAGTAGCAGGTCGATATAGAGATCGCGCGTTTCGGCTTCGTTGTAGTCGTGCGTGTCGGGCGTGGCGGTGTTGGCGGCTTTGGCGGCGGCTACTTCGGCGCGCAGCTGGGCCAGCTCGGCATCCAGTGCGGCGGTTTTTTGCTGGGCGGCGGCCAAGGCGGCATCGCGTGCGGCCAGCTCGTCGGCTAGGCTGGCCAGCTTCTGCAATGCGGCCTGCGTGGCTTGCGCGCTGGCCTGAGCGGCAGCTTGTTCTGCTACGGCATTGGTGGGGCGAGGCAATAGCTCTGCGCGGAACTGCAACGCCGGATCGGGCCGCGCCGCCACATTGCGCCCGTAGTTGCGCGCCAGCCAAAAGGCCACTTGAAACAACTCACGCAGCACGGCGGTGGCGTCTGCGGCAGTGATGGGCCGCGCGCTGTGCACGGCGTTGTTGCCCTGCTTGCGCACCACGTCCATCTTGGCGTGCAGCGCCGGGCCTACCAGCACCTTGAAACTGGGCTCAAACAAGAAGGCCGATAGATCGGGCTTGTAGGGCATCTGCAGCCGGCCACCGCGCCCGCCTTCGGCTTGGAAGAGCCACGCCACCGCCAACTCCAGCGTGCGCCGGGCATAGAAGCAGGCGGTGCGCGGGTCGGTCAGCGCAGCCTGCTCGGCTTTGGTGGCCTCGGCAAACAGCGCGGGCCATTCGGCTTGTAGAAATGAGAAATTGGACGCCATCAAACTCCCTGTTGTTTGTTGCTCTAGCTTGCCTCGCGTCTATTGCGCGTTCAAAGCAGCTTCGGCCTCTGCCAGCCGTTGCATCAGTTCTGCAAACGGTGGCGGCTCGGTCATGAACATGGGGCGCATCGTCGCATAGTCTTGTGCCAAGTCGGCTTGGCGTTGTGGCGCTGGAGTCAGACGAAACGTGCCGTGCGCGGCCAGGTCATAGCGCGCCCAGCCGCGCGCAAACACGCGGCTCTTCCAATCCACCACGCGCTGGCACTGGGCCTTGTCGGCCAAGTACTGTGTGGCATGGGCGTGGCCAAGTAGCTTGGCCATATCGAAATAGTGCCGCGCATATCGCGTGGGTGTTGGCGACTCTGCCGGGCGGTGAAACTCGGCGTGCAGAATGGTGGCCTTTTCCCAAAACGTGCGTTCCAGCTCCAGCGCCGTCACGCGGCAGGCCCAACCATCAAACAGCTTGGGGAAGGCGTCCGCCAGCAAGGGCTTGATGGCATAGCTGCCCGTGGGCTGCTGGTCTGTGAGCGTACCCAACTCCAGCTTGACCTCGCGGCGCAGGTAGTCAAACCCGCCGCCCTGGGTGCTGGGGTAGGCAAAGTACACGATGGGCGACTTGGCATCGGCATCCACCTCAAAACGCAACCAGCCGCCCGTAGTGGATGCGCCCAACGCTTTGGCAATGGCGGCCTCCAGTGCAGGCATCAACACCTCTTGCGCCTTGGCACTGCACAGGGCCTGCATCTCCATCACCGCTGCATCGCGCTTGCCCCGGCTGGTGAGCGCGTCAAACCCCGCCGCGTCTGCACCCACAAACTCGGGCACCAGGCACAGATCGATGTCTTCCGAAAACCGGTCAATCACCCCAAACACCTTGGACAACGACGTGCCACCCTTGAACACCAGATGCGGCGCAATCTCTGACAGGGTAAACAACACGCCCAGCAGCCAGCTCACCCAGAAGTCTTTTTCCAGAATGACCGCCTCCGTCTTGAGCGTGAGCGCAGCATTCTCGTAGGCCAGCTTTTGATCGGCTTGCGATACAGACAGAAATTGGTGAATCATGGCTGGGCAATCTCCTTCAGGTGTGCGTGCATCCAAGCGGGAGCCAAGGCCAGATCCTCCAGAACCTTGGTCCGCTCCTCTGCAGGAATGCGGCTGCGCAAAAGCTCGATGTGCTTTGGCATGACGTGTTTCACGCCCATGCTCCGAAGCCCTTGAATCAGCAAGCCGCTCAACCGACCGGCGGCCGCCATTTGGCGCGGTGTGGTGCGTTTGAACACAATTTGGGTGGGGCCCACTTTGACGGTACGCGTAGCGCCGTCGGTGAGGTACACCGCCTGTGCGGGCACTTGCTCGGACAGACCCAGCAAATTGGCGGCATACACCCCAATGGGCTGCAGACGCAAACCGTCCTTGCGCGCTACCGCCTCAGCTACATGCGCAATCGACGGCCACAGCGTGCCGAACAACTCGTGCTGGCGTGGCACGTCGTACAACCCGCGCCCGAGCAGCCGAATGGTGCCCGCAGCCTTGTGCCGCTTGAGCGCGGTGGCTACCGCATCGCGACTGCCAAGATCGACGAAATCAGCAGGCGTAAACACCCACCCCTCCTCATACGACCGGATGCGCTGCAGAACCTGCGTATCAGTGGATGCTTCGTGTTTGCCCATATTTGCCACGAAAAATAGCAGCTATTTGTGGCAAAAACAAGCTGCCTAGGAGGCTTTGGCTATTTTTGCCACAATAAATATGCATTATTTGTGGCAAAAACTGCGGGCTACAACTCCCCCGCAAACGCCCGCTGCTGCAGCTTGGGCGTTCAGGGCGTCTAGCTGGGCCAGGGTGGCGCGGTGGGTGACTTTGAGGGCATGGAGCATTAGTTGCCCAATGGCTGTTGTCGTTGCCGATACCAGCGCTGAATACGGATTTCGCCCTTCACAACCCGGTAGTCAACGCTCTGCCGCCAGCGGGTCTTCGTCAGTAATGTGTGCAAGACTGGCCAGCAACTGGCGGCGCGCCTGCGCCGACCAGATGACGGGCAGCGTCATGCAGCCGCGCGCGCGCTGCGTTTGGCTTGGCGAACCAGCTTTTGGGCATCGGCCATCACATCCGCGTGTGAGGCTGTGGCACCCGCCGCAAACTCGGCATCCGCGTTGGCATTTTCCTGAATGCTGCGCTCTACCGCGTCAAACCCGTCACGCAACACAAAGCGCAAGGTCGCCGCCGGGCTGCGCCCAGACGCCTGCGCCAGCCGGGCAATGCGGTTCTGAGTGACTTTGGGCAATTGAATGTCGGTGGTCATGCGGTCGATTCCCTGAAAATTCAAACGTTTTGATTGCGTGGAACATTTTCCGCAAATCAAGGAACAATTTCCACCGATGCCAGACCGTTGGTCAGCAACGATTCAACGATCAGTTCCCGGTTATCAATCAGCACCTTCAACGTGGCAGCACGCGTCTGATTCAGGGTGCGCAGCCGGACCACTTTGGGTGGCTGGCCCCATACCAGCGAGAGCTCCTGAAAATCCGCGTCGCGGGTCACGATCACGTAACCGTCATCCTTGGCTTTTTGCCACACCACGCGGTCCGATGCTGACTCCAGCCCCAGCAACACCACTTGGCTGGTGCCGGGGTAATCGTGCTGCAGAAAGGGCACCAGGCGGCGCGACAGGTTTTCGTCCAGCAGGAGCTTCATTGCGCTTTGAGCGAATACACCTGATGCTCACGCTCCGCCGCAAACGCCAACACGGCCATGATGTCCTGCTCGGTGAGTTCCGGGAAGTCGTCCAGAATTTCAGCAGTGGACATGCCGCTGGAGAGCATGGACAGGACGTCGTACACCGTGATGCGCAGGTCGCGCACGCAGGGCCGACCGCCGCGCTTGCCGGGTTCCAGGGTAATTCTGTCCATGGTGTTCTCCTGAAAATGGGATTTGAGCGTAGATTGTGCCGCTTGTTGCGTTTCAAAGCTCCCCCGCAAACGCCCGCTGCTGCAGCGAGGCGAACAGGGCGTCTAGCTGGGCCAGGGCGGCGCGGTGGGTGGCTTTGATGGCTTCGATGGCTTGGATGCGGGTGGCGAAGGTTTGTTGGAGGGCTAGTGGGGGCAACGGGAAAGCGAACGACCGAATATCTTTTGGCGATATGTGCGGAATCGTCGTCTCTGTGGGTTTGCAATGGCGAGTGAATGCCACATGACTCAGCACAGCGAATAGATATTCATTGGTTAAATCGTCTTTCGGTCTGATCCGAGCCACACGTTGCACAAGAAGCATTGGGCAATCAGCGGTGTCAACTTGCGCAAGTTTGAAGCCCTCAGAAATCCAAGGACGGTCCATTGCCATAACGATGTCGCCTGGTTGCAAGTGAAACGCCTCGGCCTCTTTCACTTTAGCGTGCGGCCAACATGCCATGTCACGCCAATCAAGCCGCCCCGGTAGAACATTTGCACCACGGCAGAGCTTGATACCCTCACCAAGATTTACGTATTCCTCGCTGCGAAACGGATAGCCGGTTACCAAATCAGCGACCTTATCCAATTGCGTCTTGGGCCACTTGGACGCTTCATCGGCAGGGTCGCCAAACATGTCGAGAAAGAGGGACTGGGTGAGGGTGTCGAGGTGGGCCAGGGCTTGGCGGCGTTGGGTTCGGAGGGTTTCGGCCTGGTCCAGGATGGCGGCGATGCGGCGTTGCTCTTCCAGCGGTGGCAGCGGAACACGCAGGTCTGACAAAAAGCTCGCAGGCACACGCCTCTGCCCACCGCTACCCGTCATGCGCCGCTGGCCCTCGGTTCGCACTGTGTCTTGCCGCAAATAGTGATGCAGGTAGCGAGCATCCGAAACATCCGGGCGTGCACGGACAACGTGAAACTCCGTGGAGCCGAAGCCATTTCTCCGGGGCAACAGAGCTTGCGCGATCTTGCCGTTCTCAAAGCATGGCGTGATCTTGGCGACAAGAACATCACCGCTCAGAAACGGTGTGAAGCCTTTAGCCACTTCTGAGTAAGGCCGATCTTGTGTTGTCTCGATCTTTGCCGTTTCTGCATTCAGGGACGCCATGGGTACGAAAGAGACAAGATCGTCGTCGGGCAAGCGTCCGCCCAACGTCGGGTTCAGGAAAGCAGCGTCAGAGAGCTTGGCGTAGGGCACCGCGCTCACGTCAACATCCCCTTCAACGCCTTCATCCCCGCCGCAATCTCCCAAACCATTTCTGTCTTCATATCACTCTCATTTTGATAGCTGCCCACGCCCATTCCACGAGCGCCAGAAGCCTTGGAGGCAGGGCGTTCTGCGTAGGTTAAGGAGGAGCCCGCAACGCGGGCGGGGGACACGAAGCAGAACGCTCTGCCTCCAAGGCGCCCACCACAAAAAGACGCATGCGTCATGGGTATTGCCGGGCAACGTGCATCACCGCCAGCGCAGTCACGGTGGTGTCGGTTTGCTGGAGCAGCACGATGTAATTGGAATGGGCCACCAGCTCCAGCGTGCCGGCAACGCGGCCTGGGCGGCGGGGAAAGTTGGGGTCGGCGAGGCTATCCACCTGGCTATGAACGTGTTGCTCCAGGTCCATAGCGGCAAGCACGTTGTCTTGCGCAATAAACATCACCACGTCTTCCAAGTCGGCCAAGAATTGGTCCGTCTTAATGACCCTTAACGCTTTCATTCAGCAGAAGGCGCAGTTTGCATAGCCTGCAGGCGTGCGCGCAACGCCGCACGGCGGGCTTGCACTTCTTCGTCTGTGAGCAAGCGGTTGCTGCCATCAGCCAGTCCGTCGATGGCGGCTTGGGCCTTGGCGCGGAACCAGCGGTCGTAATCGGCATCGGCTTGCGCGGCCTCATGCGCGGCTTTGAGGGCGGCGCTGCGGTCGGGGCGAGCTACCTTTTCGGCGTCACGTGCTTCGGGTCGCCATTGCGTGGCGTCGATCCGGCATTCATTCCAGCCTGTCGCGCGCAGCACTTGCAGGGCTTTGCGGGGGTCGGCAAAGCGGCGGGGCTGCTTTTTGGAGGTGACCAAAATGCCCTCGTCGCGCTGGGTTTGCACGCTGACCACAAAGGCCGCGCCATCACCGCGCAGGGTGATGCCGATGACGCCACCGGCAGCGGTGGCGGCTTTGAGCTGTTCGAGGTTGAGGTTTTGCATGGCTTGAAGTTTAACTTTTATTGAAATTCAAACAATAGTTATTTGAAGTTCAATCTTCCTTTACCAGCATCCCCTCCAACGCCTTCATCCCTGCCGCAATCTCGTCCCCCAGCTTGGCCAGCTCGGCCAATATCTCCTGCGGCGCGCGGTGCTGCACTTGCGCGTGCACCACTTCCTTGTAGCGGTTGATGCTTAGGTCGTAGCCGTTGGCGGCAATGTCGGCTTTGGGTACGCAGAAGCTTTGGGCGGTGCGGCTGCGCTCGCGCTCCGCGCCCTCCCGCTGCGCCCAGCGGGCCAGCACGTCGGGCAGGTTGTTTTTGGCATGCTCTTCTTTTGATAGCTGCTCGCGCACATCCGACGTGCGCTGGAGGCCTAAAAGATGCTCAGGCAAGAGCGGCTGGCGTTTGTCGTCCAGGCTGTAGCCGTCGGCCTGCATGTCGTAGAACCACACCTGGTCCGTGCCGCCGCTGTTGGTCTTGGTGAAGAACAGGATGGCAGTGCTCACCCCCGCGTAGGGCTTGAACACGCCGCCGGGCAGGCTGACGATGCCGTCCAACTTTTGGTCTTCCACCAGCATTTTGCGCAGCGCTTTGTGCGCGGTGCTGCTGCCGAAGAGCACGCCGTCGGGCACGATGACCGCCGCACGGCCACCGGGTTTGAGCAGGCGCAGGAACAGGGCCAGAAACAGCAGCTCGGTCTTTTTGGTCTTGACGGTTTGCAGCAGGTCTTTGGCGACGTTCTCGTAGTCCAGGCTGCCCGCAAAAGGCGGGTTGGCCAGCACCAGGCTGTAGCGGTCTTCCTCCAGCCCGTGCTCCTGGCCCAGCGAGTCGCGGTAGGTGATGGCGGGGTTGTCCACGCCGTGCAGCATCATGTTCATGCTGCCGATGCGCAGCATGGTGTTGTCAAAGTCGTAGCCATGGAACATGCCATGGTTGAAGTGCTGGTTGGCCTTGGCGTCGTGGAACAGCGCGGGGTGCGCCTCGCGCAAGTATTCGCCCGCCGCTACCAAAAAGCCGCAGGTGCCGCTGGCCGGGTCGCAAATGGTGTCGGTGGGCGTGGGGGCGGTCATTTCCACCATCAATTGAATGATGTGGCGCGGGGTGCGGAACTGGCCGTTTTGACCGGCGCTGGCGATCTTGCCCAGCATGTATTCGTACAGGTCGCCCTTGGTGTCGCGGTTGTCCATGGGCACGGCGTCTAGCAGGTCCACCACCTTGGCCAGCAGCGCGGGCGTGGGGATGGTGAAGCGGGCGTCCTTCATGTGGTGGGCGTAGGTCGAATCGTCTGAGCCCAGCGTGCGCAGGAAGGGGAAGACATGTTCACCCAGGATGACAAACATCTCGCTGGGCGCTTCGTTTTTGAAGCGGCTCCAGCGCAGGGTGTCAAACGCGCGGCCACGCGAATCTAGGCCCTCGGGGAAGATGCGGCGCTCTATGGGCCTCTTCAGGCGGGTGGCCTTGTTTTCTTCCAGGGTGTGCAGGTCGTCCAGGCGGCGCAGGAAGAGCAAGTAGGTGATTTGCTCGATGACTTCGATGGGGTTGGCGATGCCGCCGGACCAGAAGGCGTTCCAGATCTGGTCGATTTTGCTTTTGAGGTCGCCGGTGAGCATGGGGCTTTCGGTAGGTAAACAGGGAGAGCGCGCGGCAGTGCGCCGCGTATTGGGTCAGGCAGTCAGCTTCTGGTGCAGCCAGCGGCACACAGGGCTGTGGGCGTCCTCCAGCCCTTGCAGCACGGTGAAGTGGTCAGCGCCGTCGATGGCGCTCAGCTCCACCGGGTTGCCCAGAGCCACTGCGGCATCGCGGTAGCCGGTGGACTGGCGGGCGAATTCACCCGACTCAGCGCCGCCCCAGATGACCCAGGTGGGAGTGGTGCAGGCGCGCAGGTTGGGCGTGGGAGATTGGCGGCGGATGACGCCGTCGTCCAGCTGGATCAGGGGCTGCAGGTAGCTGTAGCGCAGGGGAGCCAACTCGTAGAGTCCACTGAACAGGACAGCCGCTTTGAGCGGGTCGCGCGGCAGGCCGTAGTCGGTGTCCCACGCGGTTTGCAGGCACATGGCACCCAGGTGGCCGCCGGCAGAGTGGCCGCCCACACCCACGCGGGTCGGGTCGCCGCCGTAGTGCTGGATGTTGCGCAACGTCCAGGCCACGGCTGCGCGGCACTGGCGGGTGATTTCGTCAATCGTCACAAAGGGTGCCAGCGCGTAGTTCACCACCACGGTGGTGATGCCGGCTGCGTGGGGCCCCAGGGCTACGCCGTTGAAATCTTTGCTGCTGAACGCCCTCCAGTAGCCACCGTGGATGAACACGAAGACCGGCGCGTTGGGGACGTCCGCGGGAAAGATGTCCAGCGTCTCGTGCACCGTAGGGCCGAAAGGAATGTCCAAGTGGCAGCGGATGCTGCTGCGCGCCTTGTCGGCCAGCGCGGCAAAGTGGCGGCCGGGTGCGGCGGGGTCGGCGAGGCCGAGGGAGGGGTTGTACTGCGCGTCAATTTGCGCCTGAGTGTCAAAGTCGCGGTAAAGCTTGGGCATGGGGTGTCCTTGAAATCAAATGCCGACGTAGCGGTGCCAGAGTTCGGGTTGTGCGGCCAGGGTGGTCGAGTCGCCACTCCAGACCGCGCGGCCGCGCTCCATGATGGTGTGGTGGCCGGCCAGCGCAATCAGGCGCTGCACATATTTGTCGATGACCAGCACGCTCTGGCCTTGGGTGCGCAGGGTGTCCAGGCAGCGCCAGATGTCTTCACGGATGAGTGGCGCCAGGCCTTCGGTGGCTTCGTCCAGGATCAGCAGGTGCGGGTTGGTCATCAGCGCGCGGCCTATGGCCAGCATCTGCTGCTCGCCGCCGGAGAGCTGGTTGCCCATGTTGCGCGCGCGTTGCTCCAGCACCGGGAAGAGATGGTAAATCCGCTCCAGCGTCCAGGGCTCGGTACTGGCATTGCGCCGCGCGGCAAAGGCAATCAGGTTCTCTTGCACCGTGAGGTTGGGGAAAATCTGCCGCCCCTCGGGCACCAGAGCCACGCCCATGCGGGCAATCCGGTCGGGGCTCAAGCCCTCAATGCGCTCCCCCCGGAAGCGGATGCTGCCGCTGCGTGGTGGTGTCAGCCCCAGGATGCTGCGCACCGTGGTGGTTTTGCCCATGCCGTTGCGGCCCAGCAGGGTGGAGGTGGTGCCGGCCCGGAGCTGCATGTCCAGCCCGAACAGCACTTGGCTGTTGCCGTACGCTGTTTCTAGGCCCTGAATGTCGAGCAGGGTCTCGGTGCTCATGGGTGGGCCTCCGGCAAAGCTTCGTCGCCGAGGTAAGCGCGCTTCACGTCGTCACTCTGGCGAATGGCATCGGGCTTGCCACTGGCAATCACGCGGCCGGCCACCAGTACCGAGATGGTGTCGGCGAGTTGGAACACGGCGTCCATGTCGTGTTCCACCAGCAGCAGCGTGGTCTCGGCGCGCAAAGACTGCAGCAGTGCCACCATGCGCTGGGATTCGTCCGGCCCCATGCCGGCCAAGGGTTCGTCCAGCACCAGCAACTGCGGGCGGCTGGCCAACGCCAAGCCGACTTCCAGCTGCCGTTGCTCGGCGTGCGACAAGGCGCCCGCGGTGCGTTGCAGTTGGGCCTGCAAACCTACACGCGCAGCCACATCTGCTGCCGCCTGCATACGCTGGGTCTCGGTGTGCACCGGGCGCCAGAAGCGCATGCTGCTGCCCGCCACTGCCTGCAGGGCGAGGGCCAGGTTGTCCTGCACGCTCAGGCGCAAAAACACGTTGGTGATCTGGTACGAGCGGGCCAGACCGCGCTTTACCCGGGCGTGCATGGGCAGGCGGGTGATGTCTGCCCCGTTGAGTAACAGGCGCCCAGAATCCGGCTGCAGCGCGCCCGAAATCTGGTGGATCAGCGTGGTCTTGCCTGCGCCATTCGGGCCTATCAGGGCATGGACATCGCCCTGGTGCACTTGCAGGCTGGCGTGGTCGGTGGCGGTGAGCGCGCCGAAGCGCTTCACCAGTGTGTCGATCTGCAGCAAGGGGGTGGCGCCGGTGTTCATGCCTGACTCCGCGTCCACACGCTGCGCAGGCTGGCCAAGCCGCGCGGTGCTAGCAACACGACGGCCAGCAACATGGCGCCCAGGCCCAGCTGCCAGTGTTCGGTGTTGTGGCCCAGCACTTCTTCGAGCAGCAAGAAAGCGGCAGCACCCAGCACGCCGCCATACAGGTGGCCCACGCCACCCAGAATCACCATCACCATCAGCATGCCGCTCTGGCTCCACTGCATCATGGATGGGCTGACAAAACCGCCCTGGTTGGCCAGCAAAGTGCCGGCCAGACCGGCCATCGCGCCCGCCAGGGTAAAGGCGGTGAGCTGCGTGCGCAGCACCGGAAAACCCAGTGCCTGCATGCGCACCGGGTTTTCGCGCAGGCCTTGCAGCACCTGGCCGAAGCGCGCGTTGAGCAGGCGCTGGGTGAACAGCAGGCACAGGGTGAGCGCACCGAGGGCCAGGTAATAGAGCGCTGTGTCGTCGGGGGCGATGCCGGCCCAGGTGTTGCGCCCGGCCAGGGGCAGGCCGTCGTCCCCGCCGTAGGTTTTAAGGGAGACGGCCAGGTAGTACAGCATTTGCGCGAAGGCCAGCGTGATCATGATGAAGTACACGCCTTGGGTACGCAGGCTGATAAAGCCGATCAGGCAGGCCAGGGCCGCGCTTACTAGCATGGCAGTAGGCCAGGCGATAGCAGCAGGCACGGTGCCATGCTGCATCAGGATGCCCACGGTGTAGGCGCCCGCGCCCACAAAGGCCGCATGCCCGAAGCTCACCAAACCGCCAAAGCCCAGAATCAGGTTCAGGCTGCTGGCCGCAAGGGCAAAAATCGCAATGCGGGTGGCCAGCGTGACGTAGAACTCGGCGTGCAAAGCGGCCGTGATTTGCGGCAGGGCCAGCAGCACCAGAAACACCGGGAGTGCAGCCCGCAGGTGCAGTGTGTGGTGCAGCGAGGTGCGGGTGTTGTTCGAATCAACCATGGGCAGGGAACAGGCCGCGCGGCTTGAAGAACAGCACCGCAGCCATCAACACATAAATCAGGATGGAGGCCACCGCCGGTGCCGCATCAGCCGCCAGCGCTGCGCCGAACAGCGACTCGAACACCATGGGCAGCAGGGTGCGCCCGCCGGAGTCCACCATGCCCACCAGCAGCGCGCCCACCAGTGCACCGCGGATGGAACCGATGCCGCCGATCACGATGACCACAAAGGCCAGAATCAGAATGCTCTCGCCCATGCCCACCTGCACCGCCAGCAGCGGCCCGAGCATGCCGCCGGCCAGCGCGCATAAAGCGGCGCCCAGCCCGAACACCGCGGTGAACAGGCGCTGCACATTGGTGCCCATGGCCAGGGCCATGTCGCGGTTGGAAGCGCCGGCACGCACTTGCATGCCCAGCCGTGTACGCGTCACCAGCAGGTAGAGCAGCAGCGCAGTGGCCAAGCCGACCACGATGATGAGCAAGCGGAAAGCCGGGTAGAAAAAGCCGGGCAACAACTCCACCGGGCCCGAGAGTGCGGCCGGCGGGTTGAGCGACAGGGGTTGTGAGCCCCAGATCATGCGCACGGTTTCATTGCACATCAGCAGAATGGCAAAGGTGCCCAGCACCTGGGTGACGTGGTCGCGCCGGTAGAGCCTGCGCAGGACGGACACCTCCAGCAGCACCCCGAAAAGGGCGGTGCCCGCCACACCCGCAGCCAAGCCCCACCAGAACGATCCGCTGGCTTGGGTGGCTGTGGCAATCAGGTAGGCACCCACCATGTACAGCGAACCATGGGCCAGGTTCACCATGTCCATGATGCCGAACACCAGCGTCAACCCGGCTGCCAGCAAAAACAGCATCAGGCCGAGCTGCAGGCCGTTCAGGGCCTGCTCCAGCAGCAGAATTCCGCTCATGCGCGTGCTTCAGGCCTTAGAGGCCGGGCATCTTGCAGTTGGCGGCGTAGGCGTCGGCGTGGTTTTTGAACACGGTGCCCAGGGTGCGGTTGGTGACGCGGCCCTTGGCGTCGCGGGTGATGACGCGCAGGTAGTAGTCCTGGATAGGGAAGTGGTTGGTATTGAACTTGAAGGCGCCACGCACCGAGTCGAACTTGGCGGCTTCCAGTGCCTTCTTGACCGCGGCCTTGTCGTCCAGTTTGCCCTTGCTGTCGCGCACGCCGGCGTCCATCAGGCGGGCGGCGTCATAGCCCTGGGCTGCGTACAGGGTGGGCAGGCGGCCGTATTCTTTTTCAAACTCGGCCACAAACTTTTTGTTGGCCGCGTTGTCCATGTCGTGGCCCCACTGGGAGGTGTTGAACATGCCCAGCATGGGGTCACCCACCGCCTTGATCACGTCCTCATCGCCGGAGAAGCCGGGGCCGAACAGCGTGATGTCCTTGGAGAGGCCGGCGCCTACAAATTGTTTGATGAAGTTGATGCCCAGGCCGCCGGGCAGGAAGATGTACACCGCGTCCGGCTTGGTAGCGCGCAGCTTGGAGAGCTCGGCGCCGTAGTCCAGCTGGTTGAGGGCGGTGTAGGTCTCGGAAGCAATCTCACCCTGGTAAAAGCGCTTGAAGCCGGTGAGGGCGTCTTTGCCCGCGGGGTAGTTAGGGGCGATCAGCGCCACGCGCTTGAAGCCTTTGTCGGTGACCGTTTTGCCCACCGCCTCGTGCATGTTGTCGTTCTGGTACGAGGCACTGAAGAAGTAGGGGTTGCACTGCTCGCCTGCGTACTGCGAGGGGCCTGCGTTGGCGCTGATGTAGAAAGTTTTGGACTGGAAGGTGGGGGTGCCTACAGCCAGCATCACGTTGGAGAACACGATGCCGGTCATGAAGTCGACCTTGTCGCGTTTGATCAGCCGGTCTGCGGTTTGGCGACCCACTTCGGGGTTGGCCTGGTCATCGGCAACGATGACCTCGGCAGTGCGGCCGCCGAGTTTGCCGCCGTTCAATTTCACAGCGAGTTGGAAGCCGTCACGGATATCCACGCCCAAACCGGCACCGGGGCCGGACAAGGTGCTGAGCAAACCGACACGAACAGGTTCGGTGGACTGGGCCCAGGCACCTGCAGTCGCGGCAGCCAAAGCGGCGGTCAAAACCAGGCGGGAGGGGGCAAAACGGGGCAGGTGCATTGCAAACTTTCCTTGTGGAGGGTTGGACCGTTTCATTATCGGCCCAACACCCCTGCTTTCCGCTGCACCGTTGCAGAAAGCGCAAGCCCCGTTCAGTTCAGCAGGTAGCTCTCGGCGTTGGCTTCGAAGTCTTCTGCGTCAATGGCTGCATCAAAGGCAGCGCGGGCGGCCAAGGCTTCCTTGGTGTAGGGGATCAGCGGCTTGTCCAAGGGGCGCAGCTTGTGGCGGCGCAGGCCGCGCAATTGCTGGGAGCGCTCCATGGTTTGCAGAACCAGCTCGGGCTCCATCATCAGGCTGAAGGGGTTGAGTTCGGTAGCAGTGGTTTTCATGGCAGTCCTCCGGTGAAAGTTTGCGCCAACTGAATACTTTGGCGCTTGGAGGAACTGTAGCCACGCACTCCAAAAAATGGAGTCAGGCAAGCGCTGGAAAACGTGTAGGAATTTCCCTTACAAAGCCGGATAAACCGGCTTCTTGCCTGCCACTACCCGCCGTCTGTTTACAGCAAACGTGCTCGCACGCTCTTGCCCTTGACGCGCCCCGCGTTGAGCTTGTTGCACGCCGCCTGGGCCACATCACGGGCCACACCGACAAAGGTGCAGAACTCGGTGACCTGGATCTTGCCGATCTGCTCACGGTTGAAGGCGGGGCCGCCCTCGTCGTTGGTGAGCGCACCCAGCACGTCACCGGGGCGGATTTTTTCTTTGCGGCCACCGGCGATCTGCACGGTGACCATGGGGGGCAGCAAGCGGCCTGATCCTGTGGCAGTCAGCTCGTCGAGCTTGTGCCACACCGAGGGCGCGTTCTGGTACTGCTCGATCTTGCCGACCGCGCCCATCTCGCGCATGCTGGCCAGACTCACGGCCAGCCCTTTTTCGCCCGCGCGGCCGGTGCGGCCGATGCGGTGCACATGCACTTCCGGGTCGGGCGTGATGTCCACGTTGATGACGATGTCCAGCTCTTTCACATCCAGCCCGCGCGATGCCACGTCGGTCGCCACCAGCACCGAGCAGCTGCGGTTGGCAAACTGGGCCAGCACCTGGTCGCGCTCGCGCTGGTCCAGGTCGCCGTGCAGGGCTTGGGCGACGAAGCCGTCAGCCACCAGCTTGTCCACCAGCTCGTTGCACTGCTGCTTGGTGTTGCAAAACGCAATCGTGCTCACCGGGCGGAAGTGGTTGAGGATGCTGCTCACCGCGCTGAAGCGGGACTCGCGGTCCACCTCAAAAAAGCGCTGCTCAATGGTGTTGTCGGCCACCGGGGCTTCCACCTTGATTTGCTGCGGGTCTTGCATGAACTGCTTTGCCAGCTTCTCGATGCCTTCGGGGTAGGTGGCCGAGAACAGCAGGGTCTGGCGCTCTTTGGGGCATTGACGTGCCACGGTCACGATGTCGTCAAAGAAGCCCATGTCCAGCATGCGGTCTGCTTCGTCCAGCACCAGGGTGTTCAGGCCTTCGAGCGTGAGGTACTCGCGCTCCAGCAGGTCCATGATGCGGCCGGGCGTGCCCACCACGATGTGGGCGCCGTTTTCCAGCGAAGCGCGCTGGCCGCGGGTGGCCACGCCGCCGCACAGGGTCACGACCTTGATGTTGTCTTGCGCGCGGGCCAAGCGGCGGATTTCCACCGTCACCTGGTCGGCCAACTCGCGGGTGGGGCACAGCACCATGGCTTGCACCGCAAACCAGCGGGGGTTGAGCTTGGCCAGCAGGGGCAAGGCAAAGGCGGCCGTCTTGCCGCTGCCGGTTTTGGCCTGGGCAATCAGGTCTTTGCCGGCCAGGGCCACGGGCAGGCTGGCGGCCTGGATGGGCGTCATGGCATCAAAGCCCAGCTGTTGCAGGTTGGCCAGCGTGGCAGGTGCGAGGGGAAGGGTGGAGAAAGCTGTCATCCCCCGATTATCGGCGCTGGGGCTTGCATCTAGTGGGCTGGCGGGTCTAGTTGCTATAGTTTTTGTAGCTGCTTGCGCTTATTCTGTAAGCGCTATCGGTTTGTTTAATGTGCAAGTAGCGTCGCTTGGCGTGGAGTGCACCACCTGCTGCGTCGTCTGCGTGCTCCCGCCTTGTAGCGGGCGGGTTGGCTATATTTTTTCCTTGATAATAGGAAAAAAATGTTGGCAGCGAGGTAGGGAGTGGCAAAGTCAATGGCTATGCGGCAACGAGGTTTTACGTTAATCGAACTCGTTATGGTGGTTGTCATTCTTGGCGTTTTGGCCGCTGTTGCGTTACCCAAGTTCGTCAACTTGGGGTCGCAGGCGCGCATTTCCGCAGTTCAAGCCACCTCGGGCGCCGTGGGTGCGGCAGTGTCGCTGGCTTCGGCCAAATGTAGGCTGGTTGCAAGCTGCAATGTGGCTACATTTTCGGGCCCCGTAACTGGGCCTCAAGGGCTGGTAGGCACGATGTACAACGGCTATCCGACCGGCCAATCGCGAGTGCCCAGCTATTTCGGTATCAAAGACTGGGTCAGCGTCCAAGGCGTTGGTGTGTACGAAGTGAACACCGCCGTCACGCAGTTTCGGGTGGATACGGCTCCAGACCCCATGAATTGCATGGTGATTTATCACCAAGTGGATACCTTCGGGTTGACGCCAGACATTACGTCACTTACCAGCGGTTGCTGATCCTGCACAAAGTAGGGCCAACACCCCGGTACAAGCCTAACGCCACGGAAACCAGGCGGCCCAACGTCCTAAGTCTCTTGCTCGTCCGTCTGATGCTTGGCGCCTCAATAACCCTGAGGGAAGGGTATTCGGGGTGTGGCGGTGGACTGCGTGACGGAGGCAGGTTTTTGAGGGAACTTGCGCTTGCCGGATGTTCGGCTTTTGACCTAGACTGGCAACGCATTCATTCGGTGCTACCGGGGCCTTGTCCATGAGTATCCTCAAACGAAACAACGTCCATGTGACGGGCGAAGGCGACAAGGTGTTGCTGTATGCGCATGGCTTCGGCTGCAACCAGCACATGTGGGCGCAGGTGGTGCCCGCTTTTGCAGATGGGTACCGCCAGGTGCTGTTTGATTACGTGGGCAGCGGGCAGTCCGATGCCTCCGCCTTTGACAGCCGCCGCTACAGCACCCTGAATGGCTACGCACAAGACGTGCTGGACGTGTGCGATGCGCTGGGCCTGCGCTCGGGGGTGACGTTTGTGGGCCACTCGGTGAGCTGCTCGATTGGCATGTTGGCCTCCATCGCCCGGCCGGGCTTGTTTGATCGCATGGTCATGGTGGGCCCGTCGCCCTGCTTTTTGAACCAGCCACCCGACTACGTGGGCGGCTTTGAGCGCACAGACCTGGAAGGCCTGCTCGCGCTGATGGACCAAAACTTCATTGGCTGGGCGGACTACCTCACGCCGGTGCTGTCGGGCGAGCAAGGTGGTGGGCCGGTGGCCAGCAGCCTGTCGGAGAGCTTTTGCTCCACCGACCCGGTGATTGCCCGCATCTTCGCCGAGGCTACTTTTTTTGCCGATAACCGGGCAGACCTGCCCCAGGTGCGCTGCCCCAGCCTGATCCTGCAGCACCGCTACGACGCTCTGGCGCCGGTAGAGGTGGGCGAATACCTGCACCAGCATTTGCGCAACAGCACCTTGCAGGTGCTGGATGTGGTGGGGCATTGCAGCCACATGTCGCACGCCCCCTTGGTGGTAGACGCCATGAAGGCCTACCTGGCCCGGCCCCTTTGAGCTTCATTCAATACCAGGGAGACCCATTGATGGATCACCTGGACCTGCTTCCCAGCCCAGTGCTCGTGACCGATGCGCGCGGCCACATCCTGACCGCCAACAGCGACCTGCTGGCCCTGGTGGGCGGTGTGGCAGAACAGTGGCGCGGCCGCTACCTGGACTGCCTGCTGCCTGCACCCAGCCGTATTTTTTTGCAGACCCATGTGTGGCCGCTGATGCTGCGCCACGGCGCGGTGCAAGAGCTGTACTTGCACCTGCACAACGCGGCAGGTGAGCGGGTGCCGGTGATGGTGAATGGCCGGCGTGGCTTGTGGGACGAGCAGGACTGCATTTTTTGGGTGTTTTTTGTAGCCCTGGAGCGCAGCCGTTTTGAGGCGGAGCTGGTGGAGGCGCGGGGGCGTGCACAACGGCTGGCTGCAGAGCTGTCCCAGGCGAATGCGGAGCTGCGCTCGGTGCACCACCAGCTGTCACAACACACCCAGAGCATCGAGTCGGAAAACCGCGAACTCTCGGCCCTGAGCCTGACCGACCCGCTCACCCGCCTTGGCAACCGTCGTGCCCTGGAGCGTGCGGTTGCGCAGTGGCAAGCCCAGTCGGAGCCGGGCGCCACGGCTGCCTTGCTGATGGTGGATGTAGACCATTTCAAGCGGGTCAACGACAAGTACGGCCATGAGGAGGGCGACCGCGTCTTGCAAGAGCTGGCCCACCAGTTGCAAGCCAGCAAGCGCGCCAGCGATGTGGTGGTGCGCTACGGCGGCGAGGAGTTTGCGCTCTGGTTGCCCGATGCCGGGCCTGAGGGGGCCGGCGCAATCGCGCAGCGGGTGCACCAGCTCATGAAAAATGTGACGGTGCACAAAAAGCCGGTGACGGTGAGCATCGGCGTGTCATGCGCCCAACAGACGCTGCTCCATGGGCAAGATAGTGTGTTGTTGACCCGGCTTTTGCACGAAGCCGATGTGGCGCTGTACCGCGCCAAGTCAACCGGCCGCAACCGCACCGAGTGGTACAACGACGTGCCGTCCCGCTCCTAAAATTGGTGCAAAGCGCTGCGGCGCGTCAACAGAGGGTTTTTCATGCGTTTCTGGTGGAGTGTGGCGCTGGTGTCCAGCGCGTTGTTGGTGGCCTGCGGTACCCAGGTGGTGAATCCGGTCACGGGCCAGACCGAGCGTTCGGCCATGAGCGAAGAGGCCGAGCTGGCCGAGGGCGCCAAGGGCCATCAAGAGGTGCTGCGGGAATACGGCGTGGTAAACAACCCCGCGCTGCAGACCTATGTGAACACCTTGGGTCAAAAGCTGGCGGCGCAAAGCCACCGCACGCAGCTGGAGTGGCACTTCACCGTGCTCGACAGCCCCGAAATCAACGCCTTCGCCCTGCCCGGCGGCTATGTGTACGTCACACGCGGCATCATGGCCTACATGGAGAGCGAGGCCGATTTGGCCGGCGTCATCGGGCACGAGATCGGTCACGTCACCGCCCGCCATGGCGCGCAGCGCGCCACCAGCCAGCAAAACGCGGGGCTGGGCGTGTTTGCCGCCAGCATTCTGGGTGCGGTGGCTGAGGCGTATGGAGTCACAGGTGCCGGCCAGCTGGCGGGCCAGGTGTCGCAAAATGTGGCGGCGGGCTACATCGCCTCGTACGGGCGCGAGCAGGAGCTGCAGGCAGACGGGCTGGGGGCCGAATACCTCTACCGCACCCGCTACGACCCGCGTAACATGATTGACGTGATCAAGGTCCTGAAAAACCAGGAGCTGTTCGCTGCCGACCAGGCCCAGGCCGAAGGCCGCCCCGCACCGGCCAAGGGGGACTGGTTGTCATCCCACCCCAGCAACGACCAACGGCTGGAGACCATCACCCGCCTGGCCGCCCAGTACCAAAGCAAAGACCGCTACAACGACGAAGGCCGCGCCCGCTACCTGCTGGCCATTCGCGGCCTGAACTTTGGCGACAGCCCGGCGCAAGGCCTGGTGCGCGGCCAAAACTTCTACCACGAGCCCCTGGGCCTGGCGCTAACGGCGCCGGCCGGCTGGTACATCCAGAACGACAGTGAGCAGCTGGCTTTCATCAACACCGCCCGCGACGCAGCCTTGCTGGTGCGGCTGGTGCCGGCGCAGGCCGGCAAGACGCCAGCGGATGTGGTGCGCAACCTGCTCAAGCCCACCCAAGGCAAGCTGGAGCCCACCACCATCAACGGCTTGCAGGCCTCGCGCTTTACCGGCGCCCGCGCCAATGCCAACGGCAGCACCGTGGCGCTGGAAGCCACCGTGATTACCGGCCCCGGCGAGCGGGTGTACCTGCTGCAAACCAGCGCCAAAGATGCCAACGCCCTGGCCCGCGCACGCGCAGGGCTGCGTGAGGCCGAAGGCAGCTTCCGCGCCCTGACTGCGCAAGACCGCAGCGCTGCCCGGCCTTGGGTGCTCAAAACGGTGAACTACCCCCGTGGGGGTTTTGCCGAGTTGGCCAAAGCCTCTCCCTTGGCGCGCGCCGAGCAGCAGCTGCGCCTCATCAATGGCTACTACGGCGGGGGTGAGCCTGCTGCGGGGCAGGCGGTGAAGGTGGTGGAGTTGCAGTAACTCCATCTGCCTGCTGTTTGCTATATTTTTAATAGCTGCTCGCGCAAATGGCGCGGGCGCTAGAGGCCTAAAACACCATGAATACACTCTCCATCTCCAGCCAGTTCGACTCCGGTGCCATCGAGGTGCTGCGCCTGGAGGCCGCGCATGACATCCAGCTGCGCATCCGCCGGGATACGGCCGCCGAGTTCGCCCAGTGGTTTCACTTTTGCCTGCACGGTGCAGCCGGGCAGGCGGTGACGGTGAAGTTCATGAACGCCTCTGAGTGCGCCTACCCCAAGGGCTGGGATGGCTACCGCGTGGTGGCCAGCCACGACCGACAGCACTGGAGCCGCATCGACACCCATTACGACGGCACGGTGCTCACTGCACAGGCCACGCCCCAGGGCAACGCCATGTACTTTGCGTACTTTGAGCCTTATTCGTATGAGCAGCATTTGGATTTGCTGGCCTCGGCCGCCGTATCCTCGCTGGTGACGCTGCAGCGCCTGGGCGCCACGGTGCAGGGGCGGGACATGAGCGTGCTCCACATTGCCGACCCGCACAGCCCGGTCGCGCAGGAAGACAAAAAGCATGTGTGGGTCATGGCCCGCCAACACCCCGGCGAGACCATGGCGGAGTGGTTTGTGGAAGGCTTTTTGGAGCGCCTGCTGGACGCCGACGACTCGGTCAGCCGTACCCTGCTGCAGCGTTGCATCTTCCATGTGGTGCCGCACATGAACCCCGATGGTGCGGTGCTGGGCAACCTGCGCACCAATGCGGCGGGCGCCAATCTCAACCGCGAGTGGGCGGCGCCCAGCATGGAGCGCGCGCCTGAAGTGGCTCTGGTGCGCGCCGCCATGGAGGCGACCGGTTTGGACCTGTGTCTTGATGTGCACGGCGATGAAGGCCTGCCCTACAACTTTGTGGTCGGGTCGGAAGGCACGCCGGGCTACACCCCCCGCATTGCCGAACTGGAAGACGACTTCAAAGCCGCCTGGATGAACGCCTGCCCGGACTTTCAGGACACCGAGCACTACCCGCGCGCGGCCGCTGGCCAGGCCAATATGACCCTGGCCACCAACTGGATCGCGCAGCGCTTTGGTTGTCTGGCGCTCACCATTGAAATGCCTTTCAAAGACAACGCCAACCTGCCCGACCCGGTGGTCGGTTGGAGCGGCCAGCGCTCCAAAAAGCTGGGTGCCAGCGTGCTGCAGCCGCTGCTGCAGTGGTCGGTGTAGTTAGCGCTGGCGGCTAGCGGTAGGTTGCCTACTTGCCGTTGACGGCGACCAGCTCCACTTCAAACACCAGCGTCGCGTTCGGAGGGATCACACCGCCTGCGCCACGTGCGCCGTAGGCGATGTCGGGTGGGCAGGTCAGCTTGGCCTTGCCGCCGACCTTGATGCGTTGCACACCTTCCGTCCAGCAGGGGATCACACCGTTGAGCGGGAAGTCGATGGGTTGGCCGCGCTTGTAGGAGCTGTCGAATTCGCGTCCGTCGGGGAAGGTGCCTTTGTAGTGCACGGTGACCTTGTCGCT
This sequence comes from Rhodoferax bucti, assembly GCF_005876985.1. Lineage (GTDB taxonomy): Bacteria > Pseudomonadota > Gammaproteobacteria > Burkholderiales > Burkholderiaceae_C > Allorhodoferax > Allorhodoferax bucti. The sequence goes on along the minus strand of NZ_VAHD01000001.1, from coordinate 361,315 downwards.
GGCTTTGGGGCTGGCGCCGCTGCCTTCTTTCAGACTGCGGTACACGAGGCCACTGCTGGTGACGACCGCGCCGTCTTCTTTGGCGGCCGCTGCGGTCACGGCGTTCTGCGCGAATGCGCTGTGGGCGGCCAGAGCGAGGGTGAGGCAGGCGAGTCGGGTACAGGTTTGCATAGTGTGTAAAACGTGAAATGGCAGGAATGAATGCCGTAGATTGTGTCAGGCTATAGCGTTTGCAGTGCGGAGATTGGTTAACAATGCAGCCCATGACTGCTTCACCGTCCGCAACTTCTGCCGTACCGGCATTGCGCACCTCCAGTGCCGATCTGGAAACCCAGTTGCGCATGATCCATGGGCTGATCACGGCCCGCTTTTCCCAGGTCGACCGGGTGGCGGTGGTGCTGTACGACGCGGTGAGCGGCATGCTCAAAACCTTTGTCAGCAGCACGGTGGGGGACGACACCTTGCAGAACTACGAGGTGCCTCTGTCCCGCGTGCCCTCTTTGCAGGCCTTGGCCGAGAGTCGCCGCAGCCGGGTGGTGGGTGAAATTGCAGAGGCATTTGGTGCCCCCACCGAGCACACCCGCTGGCTTAAGCACCAGCATTACCGCGCCAGTGTGACCTCGCCGGTATTCCAAGGGGATGCACTGGCGGGCTTTTTGTTTTACGACTCCAAAACACCGCATGCCTTCACCGAAGAGCATGCAGATTTGCTGCACGATTTTTCAGAGCTGATTTCCCACCTTTTCCTGATGCAGCGCCGTCTGGTGCATGGCGTGGTGAGCACCATTCAGGTGGCCGTGGACCTGGCCCGCACCCGCGACTTTGAAACCGGACAGCACTTGGAGCGCATTGCCTACTACTCGCGCATCATGGCGCGGGCCTTGGCGCCGGTGTATGGCCTGAGCGATGAATATGTGGAGTACGTGCAGTTGTTTGCGCCGCTGCACGACATCGGCAAGGTCGGCATCCCTGACCATATTCTGTTAAAACCCGGCCGGCTGGATGCTGCCGAGTACGAGGTGATGAAGCGGCATGTGGCACTGGGGGTGGACATCATCCAGCGCATCAGCACCGACCTGGGGCTCAAAGGCAGTTTTCAGAAGCAGGTGATGTGCAACATCGTCTCCACCCACCACGAGCGGGGCGATGGCTCGGGCTACCCGCGGGGCCTGACCATGGAGCAGATCCCGCTGGAGGGCCGCATTGTGGCGGTCGCCGATGTGTACGACGCCTTGAGCAACCGCCGCGCTTACAAAAGCTCATGGGATGACGCACATGTGTGTGCCGAGCTGCGTGCCGAGGTGGTCGCCGGCCAACTCGATGGCGATTGCGTGGAGGCCTTGTTGGAGGCCAAGGAAGCGCGCATGGCCATCAAGCTGCGCTTTGCGGATGCTCGCGAGCCTGGCGACTACGCCTGAGTGGCTCCGCCCGGGCCGTGTCGGCCTGCGTTAACCGCAGCTTCACACGGCGGGTTTACAGTGGGTCTTCCCTGTGAGGAGGACTCTATGCCGTACCCATCCAAAACCCGTTATGACCGCGTGAGCCAAGTGTTTCATTGGCTCACGGCTGTTGCCGTGCTGATTGCCTTCGTTCTCGGGCCGGGCGGCTTCGGCCGTTTGATGCGCAATGGCGTAGACCCCGCGACCCGGCTGGACATCGTGTGGCACGAGTCGCTGGGTATCACCGTGTTGGTGCTCACGCTGCTGCGGCTGTTGTGGGTGCTGGTGCGCCCGGCTACGCCCCACTTCAATATGGCTACCTGGATGACGCTGGCCTCCAAGGGCGTGCACGGGCTGCTCTGGTTGCTGCTGTTGGCGACGCCGGTCACCGCCTTGTTGGCCTTGGGCACAGAGGGGCACCCCGTGACCCTGCTGGGCGGCATCCGCATCAATGAGCTGCCGTGGATCAAAGCCCTACCGATAGCCGATCTGGCGGATTGGGGCGATGTGCACGAATTTCTGGGCGATGCCATCATCTGGCTGGCCGGACTGCATGCCGTGGCGGCTCTCTACCACCACGTGGTGTTGAAAGATGGCGTGTTGAAGTCGATGCTGCCTGGGGGCAAGCGCTGAGCACAGCCGTTCGTATTTGAAAAAAGCCCCGCAGTCGTGAGACTTGCGGGGCTTTCTGTTTGCGTAATTTGCTACTGATTTGATAGCTTCTTGCGCATGTAATACGGGTGCTAGAGGCCAATTTGGCCCCTGGCGCCCGAGTTTTTACACCAGCAGTGCGTTCACCCGCTTTACATAGGCTGCCGGGTCCGCTGGCAAGCCGCCTTCGGCCAGCAAGGCCTGGTCAAACAGGATGTGGGCCAGGTCGTGGAAGTGCACCGAGCCGTCCAGCTTTTTCACCAGGGCGTGGTCGGCGTTCACCTCCAGCACGGGCTTCACTTCGGGCGCGCTCTGGCCGGCTTGCTTGAGCAGGCGTGCCAGTTGGGTGCTCATGCCGTCATCTTGCACCACCAGGCAGGCAGCGCTGTCGACCAGACGGGTGGTCACGCGCACATCGTCGGCTTTGTCCTTGAGCGCTTCCTTGAGTTTGGCCAGCACGGGCTTGAAGGCTTCAGCCGCTTCTTCAGCGGCTTTTTTCTCAGATTCGTCTTGCAGCTTACCCAAGTCCACTGCGCCCTTGGCCACGGATTGCATGGGGGTGCCGTCGAAGTCGTGCAGGTAGTTCAGGGCCCACTCGTCCACGCGGTCGGTCATCAAGAGCACTTCAATGCCCTTCTTCTTGAACACTTCGAGTTGCGGGCTGTTCTTGGCGGCGGCCAGGGTTTCGGCGGTGATGTAGTAGATGGCCTCTTGGCCTTCCTTCATGCGGGCCTTGTAGTCGGCCAGTGCCACGCTGGTGGTGTCGCTGCTGGTGGAGGCAAAGCGCAGCAGCTTGGCCAAACGTTCCTTGTTGCCGAAGTCTTCGCCCAAGCCTTCTTTGAGCACCGCGCCAAACTCGGCGTAGAACTTGGTGTACTTGCCCAGGTTGGCTTCCTGCTCGGCCTTTTCTTCAGCGCTCAGCACGTCGGTGACGCCATCTGCGGGCTGGCCTGCCCCTTCGGTAGCGTCCGGCAGCTTGTCGTTCTTGGCCAGCGCTTCCAGCATGGAGAGCACGCGCTTGGTGTTGCCATCGCGGATGGCCTTCACATCGCGGCTTTCCTGCAGCAGCTCACGGCTCACGTTCAGGGGCAGGTCGGCGGAGTCCACCACGCCCTTCACAAAGCGCAGGTAGCCGGGCAGCAGAGCTTCGGCGTCGTCCATGATGAACACGCGCTTCACATACAGCTTCAGGCCGCCCTTGTGGTCGCGGCTGTACAGGTCTTGCGGCGCTTTGCCGGGGATGTACAGCAGCTGGGTGTATTCGGTACTGCCTTCCACGCGGTTGTGGGTGTGGGCCAGGGGGGCTTCGAAGTCGTGGCTGATTTGCTTGTAGAAATCGTCGTACTGCTCTTGGGTCACGTCTTTCTTGGCGCGCGCCCAGATGGCGTTGGCCTTGTTGACGGTTTCCCACTCGCCGGTCTTGACCATGCTGCCGGGTTGGCGGCCGCCGTTCTCGTCGGACGGGTTGATCAGCTCGCCGTCTTTCCACTCTTCCTTTTCCATCAGGATGGGCAGGCTGATGTGGTCGGAGTACTTGTTGATGATGCCCTTGACCTTCCAGGTCTGCAGGTAGTCGGAGGCGTCGTCGCGCAGGTGCAGGATCACGCTGGTGCCGCGGGCTTCGCGCGAGATGGCTTCCACCTCAAAGGCACCGCCACCGCTGGCGCCGCCATCGCTCACCCAGCGCACGGCTTCATCGGCCTTCAGTCCGGCATGGCGGGATTCGACGGTGATCTTGTCAGCCACGATGAAGCCGGAGTAAAAGCCCACGCCGAACTGACCGATCAGGTTGCTGTCGGCCTTCTGGTCACCGGTCAACTTGCTCACAAAGTCTTTGGTGCCGCTCTTGGCGATCGTGCCCAGGTTGTCGATGGCTTCTTGCATGGAGAGGCCAATACCGTTGTCGGTGATGGTCAGCGTCTTGGCGTCCTTGTCGAAGGTGACCTTGACCTTCAGCTCGGAGTCGTTCTCGTAGAGTCCGCTGTTGTTGATGGCCTCAAAACGCAGCTTGTCGCAGGCGTCAGAGGCGTTGGAGATCAACTCACGCAGAAAAATCTCTTTGTTGGAGTACAGGGAGTGCGTCACCAGGTGCAGCAGCTGGGCGACTTCGGCCTGGAAATTCATGGTTTGCTTGGTCATAGTTCAGTCTCTGAGTCTCAAAAAAGCGGTGTGCGCCGCAAGGCAAAAAGCACCTGCGGCGCGGGCAACCCTCAATTATGGGCGACGGGGTGGGTTTCAAGAGGGGGCGAGCCACTCCAACAACAGCTCGCGCACCACCGGGCTGCTCAGCAATTCCATGTGGTTGAGGCGGTAGACCACAGCTTGCCGGTCTTTGGCGAAGTGCAGCGTGCGGGCCGCATCGTCGTGTCGGCCCAAAGCGCTGTGTAGCGGCACCAGTCCGTCGCCTACCAGGCGCTCGGCCAGCAGGCTGCGTGGTTTGGCCACGGTGGCTGCTACGGTGTAGCAGGCCACACCCTCGGGCAAGGGCAAATGGGTGCGCCGGTCGGGTTGGCGGTGGAAGCGGTCGTGGCCTAGCCAGTCCGACGCTTGCACCAAGCCGTAGCGCAGGTCAGTGATGCCGGCACTGCGCAACTGCCCCAGCTTGGCCAGCGGGCGTGAATACGGTGTGCTGCCCAGCACTACATCGACCCAGTTGCCTGCCCGCTCCAGCGGTGCCCCGTGGTGGGGCGTGCCCAGAAACACCATGGCCTTGAGCAGGGCTCGCCACGGAGCTGCGTTGACCTCTGCGGTGGCACAGGCACTGCGTGCCACCAGTCCGCCCATGCTGTGCGCCAGCACGGTGATGCTCTCCACCGCCACAGGCCACTGGGCCACCAGTTGGCTGAGCTTTTCTGACAGAGCTGCGCCATTGATCGAGATATGCAAGCCGGTGTTGTAGCGCACAAAAACAGGGGTGTAGCCATGGGCTTCTGCCAGTGCGGCGGCGTGGCTGGTGGGTTGGCCGTCGGCCGCTGCATGTTTCCACTGCAGGTCGTTCATGCACAGGCCGTGCAGCACGATCAGCAGCTTGTTGTTGAAGGCCGCCGGGGCTGGCATGTGGCCAGCTTCCAGCACCCGGCCGTGGAAGCGCAGCGTCATTGGCGTAGCCAGCGGGTTGCCGGTGGCGGCCAAGTGGTCGCCCAGCACGCCGTTGAGTGCGGCCACCACGGCAGCGCGTTGGGGCGATTCGGGGGGCTCGGTGTCTGCGCTTTCCAGCAAAGGGGTGAGGGCACGCAAGGCGGTGTCTGCGGTTTTGCCGACCAGGGTGGTGATGCCACGCACCGCGCTGTACACCAGGCCCGTGAGGCCGGTGGTTTGCAGCGGGCGGCCTATTGCGGTGGCGCCCTTGGTGCCCAGTGTGCCGAGCACCGATTGGTGCACGCCCTCAGCCATGCGCGCTACGCCCAAGGTGGCCTGGGTGGCCAGCTGGGCTGCGCCCCGCAGGTCTGTGGCGATGGCTTTGGCAGAGACCTTGGTGCGGGGCGGTGTGGGCATGGGTGCCTTGGTTTAGAACTTTTCGTGCGGCTGCAGATAGCGCCACTGGCCTACCGGCAGGTTGCCCAGCATGACCTTGCCGACGCGCACGCGCTTGAGGCCCACCACCTTCAGGCCGACTAACTCGCACATGCGGCGGATCTGGCGCTTTTTGCCTTCGGTCAGCACAAAGCGCAGTTGCTCGGGGTTTTGCCACTCCACTTTGGCGGGCTTCAAGCGCTGGTCGTCCAGGCTTAGGCCGTGGCGCAGCAGTTGCAGCTTCTCGGGGGGGAACACACTTTGCACATCGCTGGTGACCGGGTCGTCATCGTCCAAGCGGATGAGCTGTTGAGGTTTGCCGCGTCCGGCCAGTGCCGGGTAAGTGGCCGCAGGCGAGTTGGCCGCCCCGGGGTTTTCCACGCCGGTGTAGGCCACGCGCACCAGGTATTCCTTTTCCATCACCGAGTCCTCGCCGATCAGCTGGCGGGCCACGCGGCCGTCCTGGGTCAGCACCAGCAGGCCGGTGGAGTCAATGTCCAGCCGGCCGGCGGGCACCAGGCTCTTGAGCTGGCTGCCGTGGAAGAAGAAACGGGCGTTGTCATCGCGCCAGCGGTTCTGGGGCTGGATGAGCTTGATGGCGGGCTCATGCCCGTCCTCGGCCTGCCCGCTCACAATCCCCAGCGGCTTATTCAGCAGGATGGTCACTTGGTTGGCCTGCTGGCCCTGGGCCTGCTTGTCGATTTCGATGCGCACATCGGGCAGCACCTGCATGCCCATCTCGGCCACTTTACCGTTGACTTTGACCCAGCCCTTGGCAATCCAGTCATCCGCCTCACGGCGCGATGCCATGCCGAGGTCAGCCATGCGTTTGTTCAAGCGCACAGTGCCACCGGCGCCGTGGGCGGCGGTATTGCTTTGGCCTTGGGGAATGGCACGGTTGCCCGGCGCGCGCGCGGATGCTGCGGGTGGCGGAGCACGCCGTGCGCCGGTGGGGGCTGCAGCGTCTTGGGCGGGCGGTGGCGCGCGGCGCAGGACGGGGCGGGGAGGAGTCTGGTCGGTCATGGTGCGTTTGCTATTGTTTTGAGAGCTGCTTGCGCACATTCCATGGGCGCCAGGGGCTGATTGGGTTGATAACTATCAGCGGTAAAAGGCTTCGACCTTGCCCTTGAGCTTGATCAGCAAGGGGCGGCCTTTGCGGTCTACGGTTTTGCCAGCGGGCACTTTGATCCAGCCTTCGCTGACGCAGTATTCCTCGACGTCTTGGCGTTCTTTGTCGTTGAAGCGGATGCCGATGTCGTGCTCGAACACGGCAGCCACATGGTGGGGGCTGCGCGGGTCGATGGACAGGTGGTCGGGCAGGGCGGGGCGTTCGGTAGTGTTGGTCATGAGGCGTATTTTCTCACTGTCGCTACCGCGTAAAAATCCGCGAGCGCAGGGCCTGCAAATCCAGCACGCGCAAGCCGCCGTATTCCACCTGGATGCAGCCCTGAGCCTCCAGGGCGTTCAGTGCTTCATTTACCCGCTGGCGCGAGAGGCCGGCCAGGTACGCCAGCTCCTGCTGGGTGATGCGTAGCACTTCACCCACGCCGGGGTAGAGCACCGGGTTGAAGAGCGAGGCCAGGCTGCGTGCCACCCGGATGTCGGGGTTGGTCATGCGGTCGATTTCGCGGGCGGCAATGAACTGACCCAAGCGCTCGTTGAGCTGGTTCATCACAAAGCGGTTGAAGGCAATCGAGTGGTCCAGCAGCCAGTGAAAGGTGTCTACATGCAGGCCGGCCACCATGCTGGTGCGCAGGGCCTGGATGTTGTAGCGGTAGGTCTCGCGTTTGAGGGCGGTGCCCTCGCCAAACCAGCCGCCGGGTGGCACACCGGTGAAGGTCATGGTTTGGCCCTCTGCGTTGTCGCTGCTCATCTTGAGCAGGCCATCGATCACGCCGAACCAATACGTCACCGGGCGACCCATGCGGCACAGATATTCGCCCGGCTCCGCCTCGGCAATGCGCAAGTCATCCACTGCGCGTTCTCGGTCACCCGGGGCCAGCAAATGCAGCCACGGAATGGCCGCCAACTCGGCTTCGGTCAGTGGGCGGCGGCGCTGGTGCAGCGTGGCGTCTACAGGGGCAGGGGTGCGTGCGGTGGGCATGGTGAAAGCTTCATGTAACCCGTGTGTAAGTTGGTGTTCAGCGAAGGGAAAACACCTACCGAGAATCGTGCGAATTGTCGTCCAAACGACAACTTGGCGTCAAATGCAGTCCTACCATTCGCTCCATACCAAAGCCCCGTTGCCAGCCATGCAAGGGGTTACAACGAGGTGACACGCAATGGGTACGCACACGACATTTCCGCAGCTTCTGCTGCAACACGCCAGTCAGCGCCCGCAGGCCGCTGCCATGCGCGAAAAGGAATACGGCATCTGGCAATCACTGAGCTGGGGTGACCTGGCCGTGATGGTGGAGCATTTGGCCGCCGGGCTGCATCAAGCAGGTTTGCAGCGTGGTGACCACATGGTGGTAGTGGGCGCCAACCGCCCCCGTCTGTACGCCACCATGCTGGCCGTCCAAAGCTTGGGCGCTGTGCCGATTCCGCTGTACCAGGACGCTGCAGCCCCTGAGTGCGTGTTCCCCATCAACAACGCTGAAGTGCGCTTTGCATTCGCTGAAGACCAGGAGCAGGTCGACAAGCTGCTGGAGGTGCGCGAGCAGTGTCCACAGCTGCAGCACATCTACTTTGACGACCCGCGCGGCCTGCGCAATTACGACCAGCCGGGGCTGGCCGGTATGGACGAATTGCAAGCGGCCGGCAAAGCCTTCGCGGCGATTCATCCGGCATTCTTTCGGGGTGAAGTGGCCAAGATTGCTCAAACCGATGTGGCGGCCATGTTCTTCACCTCCGGCACCACCGGCAACCCCAAGGGCGTGGTGCATACGCACGACTCCTTGCTCAACCGTGCGCGCGCTGGTGCCGAGTTCGACAAGCTCACGAGTGCCGAAGAGGTGTTGGCCTATATGCCTCCGGCGTGGATCGGCCAAAACATCTTCAGCTACGCCCAGTGGTTGTCGTGTGGCTATGTGGTGAATTGCCCTGAGAGCAGTGCCACCGCCACGATCGATCTGAAGGAGATCGGCCCGACCTACTACTTTGCACCACCCCGCGTGTTCGAGGGCATGTTGACTAGTGTGATGATCCGCATGGAAGACGCGGGCAGCATCAAGCGCAACATGTTCCATTACTTCATGAACGTGGCCAAGCGGGTGGGCCCGGCGTTGATGGACGGGCTGGAGGTGTCGGGTGCAGACCGTGCCTTGTATGCCTTGGGCAATCTGTTTGTGTACGGCCCCTTGCGCAACACCTTGGGCCTCAGCCGTGTGCGCGTGGCCTACACCGCCGGTGAGGCCATCGGCCCGGACCTGTTTACTTTCTACCGCTCCATCGGCATCAACCTCAAGCAGCTCTACGGCTCTACCGAGACTGCGGTGTTTGTGTGCCTGCAGCCGGACAACCAGGCCCGCGCAGACACAGTAGGTATTCCTTGCGAAGGCGTGGAGATCAAAGTGGCCGAGAACGGCGAGATTTTGGTCAAGTCGCCCGGCTTGCTCAAGGAGTACTACAAGAATCCAGCGGCGACTGCCGAGGTGTTGACGGCTGACGGCTGGTACCACACCAGTGACGCAGGCTTCATCGATTCGCACGGCCACTTGAAGATCATCGACCGCGTCAAAGACGTGGGCCGCCTCAAAGGTGGTGCGTTCAACGATGCGATGTTTGCCCCCAAGTACGTGGAAAACAAGCTCAAGTTCTTCCAGCACATCAAGGAAGTGGTGGCTTATGGCGATGGCCGCGAGAAGGTGTGTGTGCTGATCAACATCGACTTTGATGCCGTGGGCAACTGGGCCGAGCGCCGCAACCTGCCTTACGCCGGCTACACCGACCTGGCCCAGAAGCCACAGGTGTATGAGCTGATCAAAGAGTGCGTGGAGAAGGTCAATGCTGACCTGAGTGCGGATGCGCTGTTGGCTGGCAGCCAGATCAGCCGCTTTCTGGTGCTGCACAAAGAGCTGGATGCAGACGATGGCGAATTGACCCGCACCAACAAGGTCCGCCGCGGCTTCATTGCCGAGAAGTATCAGGTGTTGGTGGATGCGCTGTACGAGGGCAAGACCACCCAGTTCATTGAGACCGTGGTGAAGTTCGAAGACGGCCGCACCGGCAGCGTCAGCGCCACGCTGCGCATCGAAGACACCAAAACCTTTGCCCCTGTGAAGGCTGCAGCATGAGCGATAAAAAGATAGGCGACGTCATTTTGGACGTCAAAAACATCTCCCTGCGTTTCGGCGGCGTGAAGGCGCTGACCGACATCAGCTTCGATGTGCGGGAACATGAGATCCGCGCCATCATCGGCCCCAACGGCGCCGGCAAAAGCTCGATGCTGAACTGCATCAACGGGGTGTACGCGCCGCAGGAAGGTGCCATCACCTTCCGCGGGCAACAGTTCAAACACATGGACAGCCACCAAGTGGCCACCATGGGCATAGGCCGCACCTTTCAGAACCTGGCCTTGTTCAAGGGCATGAGCGTGTTGGACAACATCATGTCCGGCCGCAACCTCAAGATCAAAAGCGGCATCCTGAAACAGGCCTTGCGCTGGGGGCCTGCCGAGCGCGAAGAGATTGCCCACCGCGAGGCGGTGGAGCGCATCATCGATTTCCTGGAAATCCAGGCCTACCGCAAAACCCCTGTGGGCCAGCTGCCCTATGGCCTGCAAAAGCGGGTGGACCTGGGCCGCGCGCTGGCGATGGAGCCGCAAGTGCTGTTGCTCGACGAGCCCATGGCCGGCATGAACGTCGAAGAAAAGCAGGACATGTGCCGCTTCGTGCTCGATGTGAATGACGAGTTCGGCACCACCGTGGTGTTGATCGAGCACGACATGGGCGTGGTCATGGACATCAGCGACCGCGTGGTCGTGCTGGACTACGGCAAAAAAATCGGCGATGGCACCCCGGACGAAGTGCGCAACAACCCAGACGTGATCAGCGCCTACCTCGGCACCAGCCACTGAAAGAAAACACCATGGCTTTTTTCCTAGAAACCTTACTCGGCGGCCTGATGGCCGGCATGTTGTATTCGCTGGTCGCGTTGGGCTTTGTGCTGATCTTCAAAGCCTCAGGCGTCTTCAACTTCGCCCAGGGCGCCATGGTGCTGTTTGCGGCATTGGCCATGGCGCGCTTTGCGGAGTGGATACCGGTGCACCTGGGCATCACCTCACCCGTAGCGGCCAACGTGTTGGCCTTTGTGGGCGCCGGTGTGGTGATGTTTGCTGTGGCCTGGATCATCGAACGCTTGGTGCTGCGCCATCTGGTCAACCAGGAAGGCACCACCTTGCTGATGGCCACCCTGGGCATTACTTACTTCATGGAAGGCCTGGGCCAAACCATCTTCGGCAGCAGCATCTACAAGATCGATATCGGCATGCCCAAAGACCCGGTGATGATTCTGGAGAGTGCTTTTGAAGGCGGCATCTTGATCAACAAGGAAGACTTTTACGCCGCCATCATTGCTGCCGCGCTGGTGGCCCTGCTGAGTGTGTTCTTCCAGAAAACGGCCACCGGCCGGGCTCTGCGTGCCGTGGCCGATGACCACCAGGCTGCGCAGTCCATCGGCATACCACTCAACCGCATCTGGGTCATCGTCTGGTGCGTGGCCGGTGTGGTCGCCTTGGTCGCCGGAATGATCTGGGGCAGCAAGCTGGGTGTGCAGTTCTCGCTGACCACCGTGGCCTTGCGTGCGCTGCCGGTAGTGATTCTGGGGGGGCTGACGTCTGTTCCCGGCGCCATCGTGGGCGGCTTGATCATCGGTGTTGGCGAGAAGCTGTCCGAGGTGTACCTCGGGCCTTATGTGGGTGGCGGCATCGAAATCTGGTTTGCCTATGTGCTTGCGCTCGGCTTCCTGCTGATCCGGCCCCAAGGCCTGTTCGGCGAAAAAATCATTGATCGCGTTTGAACCCGTTACAACGATAAGAGACAACCATGTTCTACAGAGAAAACGGCCAATTCAAAACCACCTACCGTGCGGACCAGCAGATATTCCCCATTCTGCAAGACCGCATGGCCATCGTGGCCCTGTTGCTGGTGGGCTTTGCGCTGGTGCCCATGCTGGCCAGCGACTACCTGTTCCGGGCGATCCTGATTCCCTTTTTGATCTTCTCGCTGGCAGCCGTCGGTGTGAATATTTTGGTCGGCTTTTGTGGCCAGATTTCGCTGGGCTCCGGCGCCTTCATGGCAGTAGGCGCGTATGCGGCCTACAACTTCTTTGTGCGTATTGAAGGCATGCCCTTGTTGGTGGCTCTGCTGCTCGGCGGCGTGAGCTCCATGCTTTTTGGCATGGTCTTCGGCCTGCCCAGTTTGCGCGTCAAGGGCTTGTACCTGGCGGTGGCCACGCTGGCCGCGCAGTTCTTTGCCGACTGGATGTTTTTGCGTATTCAGTGGTTCACCAACAACTCACCTTCGGGCTCGGTGTCGGTGTCCAACTTGCAGGTGTTCGGTCTCTCGCTGGAGAGCCCGGTCGCCAAGTACCTGTTCTGTTTGAGCCTGCTGGCCGTGATTGCACTGTTGGCCAAAAACCTGGTCCGTGGTGCGGTAGGTCGGGAGTGGATGGCGATTCGCGACATGGACGTGGCCGCGGCCGTGATCGGCATCCGCCCCATGTACGCCAAGCTCAGTGCGTTTGCGGTCAGCTCCTTCATCGTGGGTGTGGCGGGCGCGCTGTGGGGCTTTATCTACCTGGGTGCTTGGGAGCCTGCCGCATTCTCGGTGGACCAGTCGTTCAAGCTGCTGTTCATGGTGATTATTGGTGGCATGGGTTCCATCATGGGCAGCTTCTTCGGCGCTGCCTTCATTGTGGTGTTGCCCATCTTCTTGAGCCAGTTCCTGCCTGCGTTGGCTGGTCTGTTCGGTTTTGAGATTTCCACGGCGGCGGTGTCACATGCCGAGCTCATGGTGTTCGGCGGCTTGATCGTCTGGTTCCTGATCGTGGAGCCGCATGGCTTGGCCAAGCTCTGGTCTATCGGTAAACAGAAATTGCGTTTGTGGCCCTTCCCCCATTGAGGGCAGGCCAGGTTCCGTGTTTTCCCCGTGCTTCAACCACTTATTACAGGAGAGACAAATGAAGCTATCTAAACTCGTACTCGCAAGCACTCTGGTGGCTGCCGGTGCATCCGGCCTGATGGCGGGCAACGCCTTTGCGCAAGCCAAGGAGCAGTTCATTCCGGTGCTGTCCTACCGCACCGGGCCTTATGCGCCCAACGGCGTGCCGTGGGCCAACGGCTATGTGGACTACATCAAGCTCACCAATGCGCGTGGTGGCATCAACGGGGTGAAGTTCAGCTTTGAAGAATGCGAAACCGGCTACGACACCGCCCGCAGCGTGGAGTGCTACGAGCGCTTGAAGAGCAAGGGTGCCTCTTTTGTGCAGCCCCTGTCTACAGGCGCTACTTTTGCGATTACCGAAAAAGCCCCTGCCGACAAAATCCCCGTGGTGACCGTGGGCTACGGCCGCAGCGAGAGCGCAGACGGCTCGGTGTTCAAGTGGAACTTCCCCATCGCCGGCACCTACTGGGTGGCGGCTGACGCCATCATGCAAGCCATCGGCAAGAAAGAGGGCGGTCTGGACAAGCTCAAGGGCAAGAAGATTGCACTGGTCTACCACGATAGTCCATTTGGCAAAGAGCCCATTCCCCTGTTGCAAGAGCGTGCCGCCATGCTCGGCTTCAACCTGACCCTGCTGCCCGTGACCGCGCCCGGCGTGGAGCAAAAAGCCACTTGGCTGCAAGTGCGCCAGAACCGTCCTGACTATGTGGTGCTGTGGGGCTGGGGCGTGATGAACTCCACCGCCATCAAGGAAGCGCAAGCCACCGGCTACCCCCGCGAGAAGATGTACGGCGTGTGGTGGGCCGGTGCGGAGCCCGACGTGAAAGACGTGGCGGACGGCGCCAAGGGCTACAACGCGGTGACTATGCAGCATGGTGCCGAGCCCAACTCCAAGCTGGTGAAGGACGTGATGGCCATGGTGCACGGCAAGGGCCAGGGCACCGGACCGAAGGAAGAAGTCGGCCAGGTGCTCTACATGCGCGGAGCCATGAGCGCCATGCTCGCGATCGAAGGTGTGCGTGCTGCGCAAGACCGCTTCGGCAAGGGCAAGGTCATGACGGGTGAGCAAGTGCGCTGGGGTCTGGAAAACCTGAACCTCACCCAGCCCAAGCTGGATGCGCTGGGCTTTGCCGGCGTGATGCGCCCTATCAGCACCTCGTGCATGGACCACATGGGCGCATCCTGGGCCCGTATTCACACCTGGGACGGCGCCAAGTGGCAGTTCACCTCCGACTGGTTGCAAGCGGATGAGCAGATCTTGAAGCCTTTGGTGAAGACCACCGCAGCCAAGTACGCCGCCGAGAAGAAACTGACCGCCCGCACCCCTGCTGATTGTCAGTCTTGAGTGAGTAGCAGGCCGGGAAGCGGAGCACTCCGCTCCGCGAATGTCCCCCGGCCTGCGGCCTCCTCCTTGATTTCGCTGCGCAGAGCGCCCCGCATCCCAAGTAGCGTGTCTGCGCAACTTGCTTAGAAAGTACGGTCATGAGTGAACCGAAAAACATCGTTCTCAACGTGAATGGCATCGAGGTCATTTACAACCACGTCATCCTGGTGCTCAAGGGGGTGTCGCTGCAGGTGCCGGAAGGTGGCATTGTGGCCATCCTGGGCGGCAATGGCGCGGGCAAAACCACCACGCTGCGGGCCATCTCCAACCTGCTGGCAGGTGAGCGGGGCGAGGTCACCAAGGGCAGCATTGAGTTGCGGGGTGAGCGCATTGAAAACCTGAGTCCCGCCGATTTGGTGCGCCGCGGCGTGGTGCAGGTGATGGAGGGGCGGCATTGCTTTGCCCACCTCACCATCGAGGAAAACCTGCTCACCGGTGGCTATACGCGCCACAGCAAAGCCGAGGTGGCTGCCAACCTCGAGAAGGTTTACAACTACTTTCCCCGTCTCAAAACCCGCCGCGCCAGCCAGGCGGCTTACACCTCCGGCGGTGAGCAGCAGATGTGCGCCATCGGCCGCGCGCTCATGGCCAACCCCAGCATGGTGTTGCTGGATGAACCCTCCATGGGCCTCGCGCCACAGATCGTGGAAGAGGTGTTTGAGATCGTGAAAGACCTCAACGCCAAAGAGAAGGTCACCTTCCTGCTGGCCGAGCAGAACACCAACATGGCCCTGAAGTACGCCGACTACGGCTACATCATGGAAAGCGGCCGCGTGGTGATGGACGGTGCGGCGGAAGACTTGCGCAGCAATGAAGACGTCAAGGAGTTCTACCTCGGTGTGGGGGGCGGTGAACGCAAGAGCTTCAAAGACGTGAAGAGCTACAAGCGCCGCAAGCGCTGGTTGGCCTGAAATTTTTATACAAAATGTGCTGCTGGCGCCCGTGGAATGTGCGCAAGCAGCTCCTGAAATAATAGCAATCAAGCCGACGGAGAGCCTATGATCCCTGCCTACGACGCCCTGGAAACCCGTTCGCAGGCCGAGCGTGAAGCTGCCCATATGGCGGCACTGCCCCGGCAGGTGGCCCACGCCCAGCAGCACAGCCCTGCCTTCGCAGGCATCTTGCAGGGCGTGGAGGCCACCCGCATCGTGGACCGTGTGGCCCTTGCGGGTTTGCCGGTTACCCGCAAGTCCGAGTTGCAGGCACTGCAGCAGGCAGCGCGTCAGCAAGGCGGCAATGCGTTTGGTGGTTTCAGCGCGATCGGCTTCGGGCAAGCCATGACGCGTGTGTTTGCCAGTCCCGGCCCCATTTACGAGCCGGAAGGCACCGCGCGTGACTATTGGCGCATGGCACGGGCCATTTATGCCGCAGGCTTTCGCCCCGGCGAGTTGATCCACAACAGTTTCAGCTACCACTTTGTGCCGGCCGGCTCCATGATGGAAACCGGCGCCCATGCTTTGGGGTGCACCGTATTCCCCGGGGGCACGGGGCAGACCGAGCAGCAGGTGCAGGCCATGGCCGAGCTGCAGCCGGCAGGCTATATCGGCACGCCCAGCTTCTTGAAGATCATTTTGGAGAAAGCGCTGGAGATGGGGGTGGCTCTGCCCACCGTGCGCAAAGCCATGTTCGGCGGCGAGGCGTTTCCGCCTTCACTGCGCGACTGGTTCACCGCCCACGGGGTGGATGGCTACCAGTGCTACGCCACCGCCGACCTGGGGCTGATTGCCTACGAGACCAGCGCCCGCGAGGGCCTGGTGCTGGATGAGCAGGTGATTGTGGAAATCGTGCGGCCCGGCACCGGCGACCCTGTGCCCGAAGGCGAAGTGGGCGAGCTGGTGGTGACCAGCCTGAATCCGGACTACCCCTTGATCCGCTTCGGCACCGGCGACCTCTCGGCGGTGCTTCCCGGCCCGTGCCCCACCGGCCGCACCAACACCCGCATCAAGGGCTGGATGGGCCGTGCCGACCAAACCACCAAGGTGCGCGGAATGTTTGTGCACCCCAAGCAGGTGGACGAGGTGGCCAAACGCTTCCCCGAGGTGCGCAAGGCCCGCCTGGTGGTGAGTGGCGAGATGGCCAATGACCAGATGACCCTGAAGCTCGAAGTCGAGGGCGCGCCGGAGGGCCTGGCCCAGCGCGTGGCCGATGCCGTGCGCGACGTGACCAAGCTGCGCGGCGATGTGCAGTTGTTGGCGCCCGGCAGCTTGCCCAATGACGGCAAGGTGATCGAGGACGCACGCAGCTACCGCTGAGTGCAGGGCCCGCATGGCCGGGCCCTCAGGGTTTTCCCGAGCTGTTGAACACCACAGTTAGCAGGGACTTTCAGTCGCGGTAACCTTCACACCGCTCAACCAAAAACAGGAGACAAATCCATGAAAAAACTACTCGTTGCGACCGCGGCCGTGATGTCGATTTCTGCGTTCGCGCAGGCCTATCCGTCCAAGCCGATCACCATCGTGGTGCCCTTCACCGCTGGCGGCCCTACCGACCGTGTGGCCCGCGACCTGGGCGAAGCCCTGCGCAAGCAGCTGGGCGATGTGAGCATCATCATCGACAACACGGCGGGTGCAGGCAGCTCCATCGGTACCGGCAAAGTCGCCAAGGCCGCGCCGGATGGCTACACCCTGCTGCTGAACCACATTGCCATGGGCACCATGCCCGGTTTGCTGCGTAACATGACGTTCAAGGTGGAGTCCGACTTCGAATACCTGGGCATGATCAACGACGTGCCCATGACGCTCATCGGCCGCCCCGACCTGCCTGCCAAGAGCTACAAAGAGCTGTCCACCTGGATCGGCCAGAACGTCGGTAAGATCAACCTGGGTAACGCCGGTATTGGTTCCGCATCGCACCTGTGCGGTTTGCTGTTCCAGAACGCCGTGAAGGTCGACATGACCACTGTGCCCTACAAGGGCACCGCACCCGCCATGACCGATTTGATCGGTGGCCAGATCGACCTGATGTGCGACCAGACCACCAACACCAGCCAGCAAATCGAAGGCAAAAAGGTGCAGGCCTACGCCGTAACGACCGCCAAGCCTTTGACCACCGCCGCTTTGAAGACGCTGCCCACTCTGCAAAGCCAGGGCTTGTCTAACTTTGAGGTCACCATCTGGCACGGCCTGTACGCCCCCAAGGGCACACCTGCCGATGTGCAAACCAAGCTGAACACTGCCTTGAAAGCCGCGCTGAAAGACGCCGACTTCATCAAGAAGCAAGAAGCCTTGGGCGCTGTGGTTGTCACCGACAAGCGTGTGGAGCCCGCCGAGCACAAGAAGTTTGTGGCGGCCGAAATCGCCAAGTGGACGCCCATCATCAAAGCAGCTGGCGTCTACGCTGACTGATCCAGCCTGAAACCCGTCTGACCCGCTGGCCGGGTCAGACGCCCCAAGTAATGTCTTTGCCCGCAGCCATGCTGCGGCGGGCCATGTCCAACAAGGGCGCAGCCCGCTGGCGCAGCGTCACACCCGCAGGCAAGGTGTCTTCCCCCCTCTCTTGGGCCTCAAGCGCCGCCTGAATGCGCTGGGCCTCCTCGTGGGCAATCGCCTCTTCGAGTGCGCTGATGGCCGCCGGCATGTCGGCGGCTTGCAAAATGCCTTTGCGCAGGCCGGCCTCATCGGTGCGGCCCCAGAGCATCAAAATCTGACGTCCATTGGGTTCCAACATGATGACGTCGCTGGCGACTTTGGATTTGAATTTGTAGAGCATGTTGCGGCCTGCGGTGGTTTTATGATGCGGTGAACTGCGGATGCAGCCCTACCCACAGCATACTGATGAGAGGACCCTCCCCCATGGCCGATTTACACATCCAGCGTGAACACAGTCTGGGCTTTGCCGCCGCCCGCAAAGTGGCCTTCGAGTGGGCCGAGCAGGCCGAGCAGGAGTTCGATATGGAGTGCACCTATGTGGAGGGCGACGATCTGGATGAAGTGGTCTTCCAGCGCTCCGGGGTGAGCGGTGTGCTGCGGGTGAGCCAAGACCGCTTCGACCTCACCGCCAAGCTCGGTTTTTTGCTGGGAGCGTTTAAAGACAAGATTGAGGCCGAGATTGTCAAAAATCTGGACGCCTTGTTGGCCGCCAAGCCTGCCAACAAGGCAGCGAGCAAAGCAGCGGTGAAAACCGGGACGAAAAAAAAGTAGCACGCATGCTACTCTTTTGATAGCTGCCCGCGCACATTCGGCGGGCGCTAGGGGCTGATTTAGCTCAAAGACTCGATCAGGTCGATGTACTGTTGCATCGCATCGTCGCTGCTGGTGCCCTTGAAGCCATTCCAGGCGTCCCACTTGGCACGGCCCACCATATCAGCAAAGCCGGGCTTCTTCTCGGCGTTGTCGCCGGCAGTGGCTTGCTTGTAGAGCGCGTAGATTTTGAGCAGGGTGCCGTTGTCGGGCCGCTCGCTCAGGTTTTTGGAATTCGCAACAGCGGCTTCAAAAGAGGCTTTCAAATCGGCCATGGTTTTCTCCGTTCGGGGTGTGCTGGAAACTGAAACTAGGGGGAACACCCGATGCAAGCAGGTGCTTCACCCGTATCTTAAGCGGCGTTTTACCCGCAGAATAGGCAGCTACCCCCAACCCTGTTGAGTCCGGAGCATCCATGGTCACCCGCGTCATTGCCAAGAACGTTGTCAAGCAGGCCCGCCGCAAAGTCGCCGATACCGTGGCCCCGGTCACACCAGTAGCCAAAAAGGTCACCCGGCGCGCACGCAAAGCCGTGGGTGCCGCGCAGAAAAATGTGGCAGACGCCGTCATCGGCACGCTGGGTTTGCAGGGTGAGCGCATGTCCAAGGTCGACACGGCCTGGCTGCGCATGGACTCGGACTTCAACCTGATGATGATCGTTGGCGTCTGGGTGACCAAGCCCGGTCTGCCTTTGGCGGACTTGAAGCAGCGGGTGGAAGACCGTTTGTTGAAATATCCGCGCTTCAAGCAACGCGTGGTGGAAGACGCTGCCGGAGCCAGTTGGGTGGAGGATGCGGCGTTCGATATCGACCGCCATGTGGTCATCGAAACCTTGCCCAAAAAACCGCGTGGCCGTGAGCAAGAGGCACTGCAAGACCGCCTGGCCGCACTGACCATGGAGCCCTTGGACCGCAGCCGCCCCCTGTGGCAGTTGCATTTGGTGGAGAACTACAAAGGTGGCTCGGCCCTGATGGTGCGCATTCACCACTGCATTGCCGATGGTATTGCGCTCATCTCGGTGACCCAGTCGCTGGTGGATGGTGGCAGCCCGCCCCCGCAGCGCCGCAGCAAGGCCGAGCGTGCGCAAGGCATGGAGGGCGCAGAAGCCTGGCTGAGTGACGCCTTGCTCAAGCCACTCACCCACATGGCTGTGAAGGCCCTGGGGGCGGCGGGCGATGGCGCTGTCAAATCCATGGGCTTGCTGATGGAGCCGCAAAAAGGTGTGGAGTCCGGGGTGAGCAACTCGGTGGACATGGCCAAGATGGCTTACCAAGTGGTGAGCGATTTGGCGTCCTTGGCGCTGATGCCCGACGACTCACCCACCCGCCTCAAAGGCCAGCCCGGCACGTCCAAGCGGGTGGCTTGGTGCAAGCCCTTGCCTTTGGCCGAAGTAAAGGCGGTGGGCAAGGCGCTGAACTGCTCGATCAACGATGTGCTGCTGAGCTGTGTGGCGGGTGCCATTGGCGAGTATCTGCGCGAGCAGGGTGATGAGGTGTCCGGCAAAGAAATCCGCGCCATGGTGCCGGTGAACTTGCGGCCGCTGGAGCACGCCTACAAGCTGGGGAACCAATTTGGCTTGGCGCCGCTGGTGCTACCCATTGGCGTGGACAACCCGGTGGAGCGGGTCTACGAGGTGCGCACCCGCATGCGGGGCCTCAAGGGCAGCATGCAGCCCTTGCTGGCGTTTGGCTTGCTGGCGGTGGCGGGTTTGCTGATCAAACCCGCGCAGGACGCCTTGCTGAACCTGTTCTCCAAGAAGACCACGGCGGTGATGACCAATGTGCCCGGCCCGCGCGAGAAGCTCAAAATCTGCGGCGCCACGATTGAAGAGAACCTCTTCTGGGTGCCGCAGAGTGGTTCGGTGGGCTTAGGCGTGTCGATCCTGAGCTATGGCGGCGGGGTGCAGTTCGGGGTAGTGTCGGATGCCACCCTGTGCTCGGACCCGCAGCAAATCATCGACCAATTCGAGCCGGAGTTCGCCAAGCTCTCGATGCTGACGCTGATGTTGCCTTGGGGCGATTGATCAGTTGGCCAATTCGGCTTGCACCTGCAGCACGCCCAGGTGCTCCATCGCATCCAGCGGGGTAATGGTAGCGGCCTGCTCGTACAGGCACAAGGCTTCGGCGTCGTACGCGTCTGCGTCCAGCATCATCAAGCCACGTGCGTATTCTGTGAGCGCAAGGGCCGCACGCGGAATGAGCGCAAGGCCGGTGCGGAAGTGCTGCAGTGCCGTTTCCCGCTTCGCGCCATACGTCATGCTGCCGATGAGCGGCCCCACTTTGTCGATGACTTCGGCGTGAAAGGTGCCCAGCGCAAGGTGCGCGTCCGCATGGCGGGGTTGCAGCGCGATGGCGGTTTCAAACGCGGTTTTGATTTTGTCGCCATACCCCTGTGCCAAGGCTTTGGCCACACTGGTGCCTTGGCTGTAGCGGCCTAGGGCGTAGCCATACAAGTAGTGGGCATTGGGGTTGCCGGGTTCGGCATTGATGTGGGCGCGGGCCCGCTCTGCGGTGTCAAAGTAGAGTTTGAGTTTGCCGGTTTCACCTTGCTCCAGGTAGTCGGCTTGAATCAGGCTGGCCTTGTTCATGAGCGTGTAACCCGCCGTGCCCAGCAGGCGCCCGAGCTGGAAGGCGGCTTCAAACTCACCCCGGTGGTAGAGCGCCCAGGCCTCCTGCAACTCGGGGTCTTGCGGCAGGGGTTCCTGATCGCCGGCATGGAGCTGAGGCCACGCGGCCATCAAGCGGGCGTTGTCCCACGTGTGCAATTTCACATACGGGTAGGGGGCCCAGGTCGGTGTGCCGTGCATCAGGGGGTGTTGTAGGCGCCGGTGAGTTGCATCAGATGCTGGCGTTGCTGGGCCTCCAGATAAGGCACCAGCAGGTTGAGCACATGCTGCCCGCCGCGTAGCAGGGCGGCTTGGGCACTGGCGGGCTCCAAGGCGTTGCGCGGATCGCGCACATATTCAAAGCTCAACCAGTAGGTGAGCACCACCACCATGCTGGTGGCGGTAGGCTCCATCTCGCGCACGTCCATGCGCAGAGCGCCGGCGCGGGCCATGCATTCGAGCATGGCGCGGATGGAGCGGGTTTTATTTTTCAGCACGCTCTGAAAATGGGTTTCCAGGCGGCGGTTTTTGCTCAGCAGGTCGTTGAGGTCGCGGTACAAAAAGCGGTACTGCCAAATCAACTCAAACAGGGTGTGCATGAAGAACCAGGCGTCTTCCACGTCGCGCACGTTGTCGCTGGCGTTGAGCACTTCGTTGAGAGAGCGCTCATAGCGGTCAAACAGCGAGTTGATCAGCTCGTCTTTGGCGGGGTAGTGGTAGTACAGGTTGCCCGGGCTGATGCCCAGTTCGGCGGAGATCAGCGTGGTCGATACATTGGGCTCTCCGAAGCGGTTGAACAGCTCCAGGGTGGTTTCGAGAATCCGCTCGGCGGTACGCCGCGGCGCTTTTTTAACCATGCGTCAGTGCCTCAGCCGAGTTTCGTGGCGGACCACGTGTGAAAGATCATCCATGACATCCTGCAATGTACCCAAAGCCTGCCCCAGGCGGGATGGGAGTTTCCTAGGGGCGCATAAGTGGCGCTTGCTGTCGTTCAGCACATCATGCCGCAGTTGAATGCCGTGGCGCTGGAGTGAGGCCGTGAGGCTGGTATCGCCTGCTCGCAGTAGCTGGCGGGTTTGCTGGTACGCGTGCTCGGCGAGTTGCCTGCGTTGGGCGTAGCTGAAGGTGTTGGCGAGATACAGCTCGGGGTCCCGGTGGTCGGGTTCGATCAGCACGATGTCCGTGTCCGGGTAGGCGTGGGCGTAGTGCTTCATGCCCAGCTCCATGCGGGAGTGGATCATGGCGCGGAAGGTTTGGCTCATCACCGCCGGCAGGCCGCCATCCACGATGCGCGGTATCTGCGGCGCGGTGGCGTCAAAGGGCACGAGCGGGTTCAGGCAGATCAGCAGGTCCACGCCTTGCTCCAGCGCCACGGAGGCGTGCATGGTTTTTTTCATCGCGCCGTCTACGTAATACTCGTCGTCGATGGCAACGGGCGGGAACAACCCAGGGAGCGCAGAGCTGGCTTGCACGGCTTTGGAGATGGGCACGTGGTCCCAGCCCTGGCTACCGAAAGCGACGGCTTCTGCACTGTCCAGATGGGTGGCAACCAGGGTGAGCTGGCAGCGCAACTTGCGGAAATCGTTGGTACGCCCCGCCTGGTTGAACAGGCGGGCGAGTTGGGTGTCTACCTGCCGGTTGGAAAACACGCCGGTGGGCAAGGCAGGCGCCAGGCGTTCCAGCGCGCGCAGCGCCGAGGTACGGCCACGCAGCACGCCCCACCCCACGGACGCCAAGAGGCCCGGCAGCATGATGCCGCGGCGCACGAATTCGTCGTAAGCGGGCTCCATCAGCCATGCGGGATCGAAGTAATCGGCCGTGCCGGGACTCCCTTCGATAAAGGCTTTGCAGAGTTGCCGAGGGGTCATGCCGTTGGCCAGTGCTGCGGCAATGAAGCCACCCGCAGATACGCCCACGTAATGGTTCAAATGGGTGAAGTCCACCCCGGCCAACGACTCATCCAGCGCGCACAAGGCGCCGACCTCATAAATCGCCCCCAACGGGCCGCCACCGGCGAGCGCCAAGGCGATGGTGGGCGATGTTTTTTTGTCTGCCTTCATGAGAGGGAGTGTAGTGTTCTAGTCGTGGTGCGCATGTTGCGTTGCAGCAGTGTGGCAAGGCGTAAAAAAGGGCGCTTGCGCGCCCTGATGGACAGGTGGCTGCTGCTTAGTTTTGCGCAGCAGGTGCGTCGCCAACGGTGGGGGTTGATGTTTTTGTGGCTGTAGCGCTCTTGCTTACGGCTTTCTTTGCTGCAGTTTTGGTAGCGGTTGTTTTTTTGGCGGGAGCCTTCTTGGCGACGGAGGGGGTGGGCGCAGGTGCCGCTTTCTTTGCCACGGCCTTGGTGGTCTTGGCTGTAGCAGGCGCTTTAGGTGTCAGTTTCTGGACGGCTTGATGGAGCTCGTCGATACGGGCGATCAGGGCGTTGACGTCCTTGGCGGAGGGCACACCCAGTTTGTTCAGGGCTTTGGCGACGCGCTCTTCAAAAATGTTTTCCAGCTTGTCCCATTGGCCGGTCGCTTTGTTAGAGATGTCGTTGGCCATGGTGGACATTTTGGCGGTGGCTTCATTGATCTTGCCTTCAGCTGCAGCCTGCGTTTTGCGCTGGATGCTGACACCTTCTTTCACCAGGGCTTCAAAGGCCTTGCTGCCCTCTGCTTGCGCTCGGGTGAATGCGCCCAGGCCCGCTTGCCAGATTTGCTGCGCGGAATCTTTGACCGATGCCGACAAGGGGCTGGCAGCGGCTGTGGCGGGCTTGCTCTTGTGAATCTTTTTGACCATGAATAACTCCTGATGGGTGTGTGACGGGTGTGTTCGTGATGGTGCTTTAGCGTGGCATCTACTCTAAGCCCTGAAATAGGGTCTGTGTAGGTGGGCGCTACTAAGGTAAACACTGAATCGATCGCACAATGGCCGGCTTGGAATCGGTGGTCGCGGGTTTACGATGAAATCTGCGGCGCCAAAGTCCGTCAGAATTATTCGATCAACAGGAGCATGTATGCGGTATTTCGTCACAGGAGCTACGGGTTTTATCGGCAAACGCTTGGTCAAAAAGTTGTTGCAGCGCAAGGGCGCTACGGTGCATTTTTTGATCCGCAAGGAGAGCGAAGACAAGGTGGCCGGCTTGCGCGAGTTCTGGGGGCTGACGGATGCCAAATCTGCTGCGCGGGTGGTGCCGGTGTTTGGTGACTTGACGGGCAAAAAACTCGGAGTGGCCGCAGAGGTGATCAAGGCACTGAAAGGGCAGATTGATCACTTTTATCACTTGGCTGCGGTGTACGACCTAGAGGCTGACGAAGAGTTTCAGTTCGCGGTGAACATCGAGGGCACCCGCAACACGGTGGAGTTTGCCAAGGCGGTGGAGGTCGGGCACTTTCACCATGTGTCGTCGATTGCGGCCGCCGGCTTGTACGAAGGTGTGTTCCGCGAGGACATGTTTGACGAGGCGGAGAACTACGAGCATCCGTATTTCATGACCAAGCACGAGAGCGAAAAAATCGTGCGCAAGGAATGCAAGGTGCCG
Organism: Rhodoferax bucti; assembly: GCF_005876985.1. GTDB lineage: Bacteria > Pseudomonadota > Gammaproteobacteria > Burkholderiales > Burkholderiaceae_C > Allorhodoferax > Allorhodoferax bucti. The sequence continues at coordinate 336,922 of NZ_VAHD01000001.1, read as the reverse complement.
TGGTCGGTGTACCGCCCTGCCATGGTGGTGGGCGATAGCCAGACCGGCGAGATGGACAAGATTGACGGCCCCTACTACTTCTTCAAACTGATCCAGCGCATGCGGCAGTTGCTGCCGCCGTGGATGCCGTCCATTGGGTTGGAAGGCGGCCGGGTCAATATCGTGCCGGTGGACTTTGTGGTGAATGCACTGGACGTGATCAGCCACAAACAGGGCATTGCGAAGCAGTGCTACCACTTGGTCGATCCGGTGGGCTACCGCGTGGGCGATGTGCTCGACATCTTCAGCAAGGCGGCCCATGCGCCCAAGATGAATATCTTTGTGAATGCGGCATTGTTGGGTTTCATCCCCCGCAGCGTGACCAAGACCTTGATGGCGCTGGCCCCGGTGCGCCGGGTGCGCAACGCGATCATGAAAGACCTGAGCCTGCCCGAAGACATGCTCACGTTCATCAACTATCCCACCCGCTTTGATTGCCGTGATTCCCTAGCAATGCTGAAAGGTTCGGGCGTCGAGTGCCCTAACCTGAAAGACTATGCATGGCGCTTGTGGGACTACTGGGAGCGCCATCTGGATCCGGATTTGCACATCGATCGCTCCTTGCGCGGTACGGTGGGCGGCAAGGTGGTCTTGGTGACCGGGGGCTCGTCAGGCATCGGTTTGGCTGCTGCGCACAAGTTTGCCGAGGCCGGGGCCACGACCATCATCTGCGGCCGGGATGTGGACAAGCTGGAGGAAGCCTGCAAAGAAGCCAAGGCCAAGGGCTACAGTTTTGTGGCCTATCCCGCAGACATTGCCGATATGGCGGATTGCGATCGGTTCGTCAAAGTATTGATCGACAACCATGGCGGTGTGGACTTCCTGATCAACAACGCAGGCCGCTCCATCCGTCGCGCCATCGAGTCCAGCTATGACCGCTTTCACGACTATGAGCGCACCATGCAGCTCAATTACTTTGGTTGTTTGCGGGTGACCATGGGCCTGTTGCCCGGCATGGTGGCCAAGAAAAAAGGCCATATCGTGAACATCAGCTCCATTGGAGTGCTGACCAATGCGCCGCGCTTCAGCGCCTATGTGGCATCTAAAGCCGCGCTGGATGCGTGGACGCGCTGCGCGTCCAGCGAATTCGCGGACCAGGGCATCAGCTTCACAACGATCAATATGCCCTTGGTGCGTACCCCCATGATTGCGCCAACTGGCATTTACAACAATGTACCGACCTTGTCGCCTGAACAAGCTGCCGACATGGTGGCGGACGCCTGCATTAGCAAGCCAGTGCGAATCGCAACGCGTCTGGGCATCACTGGCCAGGTGATGCATGCCTTGGTGCCCCGCATCGCCCAAATTGCCATGAACACCAGCTTCCGCATGTTCCCCGATTCATCGGCCGCCAAGGGCGCTAAGCCGGGGGAAAAGCAGAAGCTGTCACCCGAGGCGATTGCGATGCAGCAGATGATGCGGGGGATTCATTTTTAATAGGATGCTGTTGCCAAGTTGCAAGAAGCAGCGAAAGCAACGCTGAATAAGTAGCTGCTGGCGACTGCGAGTGGTAGGAAGCACGGTAATCGGTGGATTTTGAATCTTAATTTTGCCTCGTCGGGCGGTGTTGCAGGCCTTACGGCCAACATCCGCCCCTCACGGGCGCACGTGTCCCATTAGACGTCCCCGGTTGATATAGATGTTGGCCAGCGTCAAGACCTTGAACTCCCGCGTGGCGTCTTATTGCTGGCCGCGGTAGCGCAACTTGGTAAATTCTCCTAGAAGCTTGATTATGCTGGGCACATTCTCTACTTGCCTCACGAAGTGGCTTAGGTTAACGCTGTAGTACAGGGCTTCCTCACAGGCTAAGTCAGCTTGGTTGAACCAGTGTTAGATGGCGAGGATTAGTATCCAGTCCGATGCGCGGCGGCCAGCTTGAGATAGTGCGAGGCTATCTTTTGCACAGTGTTGATCAGGGCACTAGCGCAAAGCCACACCCCCGAACAGCGCACCGATTTCAAACTCACCGAAAAAGACAACAAAAAGGCCTCCATCGAGTAAATCGTTATGCTTGAAAAGGAAATGAGCCAGGTCCAAATCCAATACAAAGACGCCGAACAAAAACTACGGCTCGGACTTGCTGAATTTGGTTGCGACGACGGACTGTATGACTAAACTGGTCGGCGACGAGGCTGTCAAGAGCTTTATGTTCCGGCATGAGTCAGAAATCCTCGAGCAGGTTGAACTGGCGGCGAACACCGTCAGCACGGAAGAGGCAGTCCAACAGCAGTAGGAGCTGACGGGCAAAACCCGCTGAAGGACCAAAATCACATGCATCAAGCATGGTCGATACCCCTATGAAGGGGGAGTAAAATTTCCCTAATAAAAACAATCTCCGGGAGCAGCGATGCATTGGTACCTTGTTCACACCAAACCAAGACAGGAAAAAAGTGCGCAAGAAAACCTTGTGCGGCAGGGGTATGAGTGTTACGTCCCGACCCTCCCTAAAGAAAAGTTGCTGCAAAGTGGTGTGGCCATCGCCGACGAACCCTTGTTTCCGCGCTATCTGTTTATCCGCCTGGGTCAAGGCCATACCGATCAAAGCTGGACCCCGATTCGTTCCACCAAGGGCGTTAGTCGGTTGGTGCGGTTTGGGGTGAATCCCGCCAAGGTGCACGATGGCCTGATCGATTGCTTGCGGGCAACAGAGGCCGCTGTGCAAGCGAATCCCGAGCCGTTTTTCACCTCGGGTGAACAGGTCAGGTTGACCGACGGGGCCTTTGCCGGCATCGAAGGGGTCTACCAAATGGCCGATGGTGACCGTCGGGTCATGGTGCTGATTGAGCTGATGGGCAAGCCGGTGGTCATGAAAGTGGATGCAGCCAGCTTGCAGAAAGTCGTGTAATCTAATTTTGGGCGACAAATAAACAGCATCACCAAGCAAATTCATCGAAAACTCTTCTTAAGGTTACGTGGATGTGAGATACTTGATAAGTTTGATGAACGAGCGTATGGCGCTACAGCCATACCGCTGTCTTGCTAGGATCCTTTGATCCACTTTACCCCTGACTGCAGTGCTGCTGCTGAAGCAGCACTGCAGTAGCGTGTCTAAACCTACTCGGTGTCGACTTGAGCCTCATATTCCCCGTGCAACGACTCGCTGGTTTCCAAGAGGAAATCCAGTTCGAACTCCTGTGCCGTCTGCATCAAAACCCTGATCTCAGCCAGCGTATTTTTGTCAAGGAGCTTAGCATCGGCTTTGGCGGAAAAGAGCTGGATCAAGGTGCAGAACTTCAGTCATGGCCAACACAAATTGCGCCATGCCTATTTACTGACACCGGGAGGCATTGCAGAAAAGTCAAAATTCACCGCTGAATTTTTAAAAAGAAAAACAGTTGAATGCGAGGCGCTTCAGTGAGAAATAGAGCAGTTGAAAGCCGATATCGACAATGACTGAATCTCAAAAACCTTATGAGGCAACGCCTGTCATCCTATGTGGTGGTTCAGGCACAAGGCTTTGGCCCTTATTAAGAACGGGCTTCCCTAAGCAGTTCTTGTACTTAACAGGGAACGAGAGCCTGTTTCAACAGGCCGCTCAACGCTTGGCCGGTTTGGGCAACACCGACATTCAAGTGACCGCACCGCTCATCGTCACGGGGGAGGATCATCGGTTTCTGGCCTCTGAGCAGTTGCGAGAGATCGGTATCGAGCTGGGCAGTGCTTTGTTGGAGCCGGTGAGGCGGAACACCGCACCGGCCCTCACGCTTGCTGCCTTGGCTTCAGTCGAAGGTGGCAAAGATCCTGTCCTGGTAGTGACTCCCGCCGATCAAGCGGTGACGGATCAAGCCGCATTCACCGAAGCCACGCAGAAAGCCATTCAAGAAGCAGCCCGTGGCAGCATCGTCATTCTGGGTGTGACCCCCGACAGGCCCGAAACAGGCTACGGCTACATTCAGTGCAATCGGGGCGGTTCTGCGGGAAAAGTGCTCACGGTTCAACGGTTTGTTGAAAAATCCGATGTGGCAACCGCACAAGCCTATTTGGCAGAGGGTGGGTATTTCTGGAACGCGGGGATGTTTGTGCTCAGGGCATCTGTTTGGCTTAATGCTCTTGCCGAGTTCCGCCCAGATATCCTGGGGGCCACGAAGGCGGCTTGGTCAAAACGCAGTGCCGAGGCGCAATTTGTGCGCCCTGGCAAATCCGAGTTTGTCGCCATTCCATCAGAGTCGGTTGACTATGCAGCCATAGAGCAATGCCCTGGCAGCAAATTTCGGATCAAGATGGTGCCGCTCAATGCGGGTTGGAGCGATCTTGGGGCTTGGGATGCAGTTTGGAATGTGCTGTCCAAAGACTACCAAGGCAACGCCCACTGGGGCGACGTGCTTGCCACCGACAGCCAAAACACCCTGGCAGACGCCACCAGTCGCCTTGTCAGCCTGGTGGGGGTGAGAGACCTTATCGTGGTGGAAACACCAGACGCCGTGCTGGTGGCCGACAAAAACTGCAGCCAAGACGTCAAGCATATCGTCGCTCAGCTGCAAACTACCAACCGAGAGGAACGCACACTGCACCGCAAGGTGCACCGTCCATGGGGGCGGTACGACTGCATCGACGAAGGTGGCCGCTTTAAAGTCAAGCGAATTCAAGTCCAACCCAAAGCCAGCCTTGGTTTACAAAAGCACCATCACCGAGCCGAGCACTGGATCGTAGTGATGGGCACTGCCGAGATTACCAATGGGGGCAAAGTGCTGACTTTGACTGAAAACCAGTCCACCTACATCCCCCCCGGGCGAGGGGCATCGCCTGGCCAACCCCGGCACCATTCCACTCGAAATCATCGAGGTGCAGTCCGGTAGCTACTTGGGCGAAGACGACATCGTCCGCTTTGAAGACAACTACGGACGCAGCGAGAAATGAGCAACGCACCCAAAATTTACGTCGCTGGCCACCGTGGAATGGTGGGCTCTGCCGTCGTGCGCACTCTGCAAGCGCAGGGGCATTCCCACATCGTCACCCGCACGCATGCCGAGCTGGACTTGACCGACCAAGCCGCAGTGCGTGAATTCTTCGCCACAGAAAAGCCCGCCCAAGTCTATCTGGCCGCAGCCAAGGTGGGGGGCATCCATGCCAACAACACCTACCCGGCCGAATTCATCTACCAAAACCTGATGATGGAAGCCAACATCATCGACGCCGCCTTTCGCAATGGTGTGAAAAAACTTCTGTTTTTGGGCTCCAGTTGTATCTACCCCAAGCTGGCCCCCCAGCCCATGCGTGAAGACGCCTTGCTCACCGGCCCGCTTGAAGCTACCAATGAGCCCTACGCGATAGCCAAGATTGCCGGCATTAAACTCTGCGAAAGCTATAATCGCCAATACGGCAAAAGTCATGACGTGGACTACCGAAGCGTCATGCCCACCAACCTGTATGGCCCGGGCGACAACTACCACCCCGAAAACTCGCACGTCATCCCCGCGTTGATTCGTCGCTTTTATGAAGCCAAGGTCAATAACGCGCCCAGCGTGGCTATTTGGGGCACCGGCACACCCAAGCGCGAATTCCTATATGTGGACGACATGGCTGCCGCCAGCGTGCATGTCATGAACCTGCCCAAGGCCACCTACGACCAACACACGCAAGCCATACTCAGCCATATCAACGTAGGCTGTGGTTACGACCTCACCATCCGAGATGTGGCCGAGGCCATCGGCAAGACTGTCGGCTACCAAGGTGCAGTCACATTCGACACCAGCAAGCCAGATGGTACTCTTCGCAAGCTGATGGACAGCTCCCGCATTAATGCTCTTGGTTGGGTAGCACAAGTGTCACTCAAGAATGGGCTTGAGCTGGCCTATGAAGATTTTCTAAAGAACCATGCCCAACGGCCTTGAAGGAAGAAAAATGACATCGCAACCTAAAGTTGCCCTTATCACCGGCATCACCGGCCAAGACGGCTCATACCTCGCCGAATTTTTATTGGAAAAAGGCTACATGGTCCACGGAATCAAACGCCGCGGCAGCCTGCTCAATACCCAGCGCATTGACCACATCTACCAAGACCCCCACATCGACAATGCCTGTTTCAAGCTGCACTACGGTGACCTGAGCGACACCAGCAACCTGGTGCGCATCATCCAAGAAACGCAGCCCGACGAAATCTACAACCTGGGCGCCATGAGTCATGTGGCGGTGAGCTTTGAAAGCCCGGAATACACAGCCGATGTGGACGCCGTAGGCACCCTGCGCATTCTGGAAGCTATCCGCATCCTGGGGCTGGAAAAGAAAACCCGTTTTTATCAAGCCAGCACCAGCGAACTCTATGGCTTGGTGCAAGAGATACCTCAAAAGGAAACAACCCCTTTCTACCCTCGCAGTCCCTACGCAGTGGCCAAGCTGTACGCTTACTGGATCGTGGTCAACTACCGCGAGGCCTATGGCATGTATGCCTGCAACGGCATCCTCTTCAACCACGAAAGCCCGCGCCGAGGCGAGACTTTCGTCACCCGCAAAATCACTCGTGGTTTGGCCAACATTGCGCAAGGGCTGGAAAGTTGCCTTTACATGGGCAATATGGACGCCTTGCGCGATTGGGGGCACGCCAAGGACTACGTGCGCATGCAGTGGATGATGCTGCAACAAGATCAACCAGAAGACTTCGTTATTGCCACGGGCGTGCAATTCAGTGTGCGGCAGTTCATCATGTGGAGCGCGGCCGAACTGGGCATCACTCTGCGCTTTGAGGGTCAAGGGGTGAACGAAATAGCTGTTGTTGAAAAAATCGAAGGCTCCAAAGCTCCCGCACTCAAAGTGGGAGATGTCGTCGTCAAGATTGACTCGCGTTATTTCCGTCCAACTGAAGTAGAGACGCTGCTGGGCGACCCAACAAAGGCCAAGCAAAAGCTTGGCTGGATACCCGAAATTTCCGTGCAGTCGATGTGTTCGGAGATGGTTGCAAACGATCTGGAACAGGCCAAAAAACATGCTTTGCTAAAGAAGCATGGCTACGACATGGCAGTTAGTATCGAATAACTGAATTTATTGAGATATCAATATGCTTAAAAACTCTACGATACTAATAACGGGCGGTACAGGTTCTTTTGGTAACACCTTTGTTCCGCTGACCTTAGCTCAGTACAACCCCAAAAAAATTATCATTTTTTCTCGTGATGAGATGAAGCAATGGGACATGGCTAAGAAGTTTGATGGCGACAAAAGGGTGCGCTTCTTTATTGGCGATGTACGAGACAAAGATCGGTTGTATCGTGCGCTAGATGGCGTGGACTACGTGGTGCACGCAGCTGCCACCAAAATTGTTCCCACTGCCGAGTACAACCCTTTTGAGTGCATCAAAACTAACGTCAACGGTGCAATGAACCTCATAGACGCCTGTATCGATAAAGGCGTCAAAGGCGTGGTCGCCCTTTCCACCGACAAGGCCAGCAGCCCTATAAACCTGTATGGCGCTACCAAGCTCACGTCTGACAAATTGTTTGTGGCCGGCAATGCCTATTCAGGCGAGCATGGCACCAAATTTTCGGTGGTGCGCTATGGCAATGTCATGGGCTCGCGCGGCTCGGTCATTCCGTTCTTCTTGTCCATTCGCGACAAGGGTGTACTGCCTATTACCGACGAGCGCATGACGCGTTTCATGATCTCTTTGGAGCAAGGTGTCGAACTGGTCTGGCACGCTTTTGAGGACATGGTGGGCGGCGAGATTTATGTCAAAAAAATCCCGTCCATGAAAGTGACTGACCTCGCACGCTTGGTCGCCCCAGAGTGCAAACAAGAAGTGGTGGGCATCCGCCCCGGCGAAAAGCTGCACGAGCAGATGATTGGGGCCGAAGACGCTTATTACACCTTTGAGTACCCTGAACACTTCAAAATCCTTCCCACTATCAATGGCTGGGGCAGCAGCCCCGAGCGCATCAAAGACGGCAAAAAAGTGCCCGAAGGCTTTGTGTACGCCAGCGACAACAACGCCGAATGGATGACAGACGCAGACCTGCAAGCCTGGATTGACGCCAACCGCGAAAAAATCGGGAGCATTTGATGATTCCCTACGGCCGCCAGGATATTAGCCAAGCCGACATTGATGCGGTTGTGGCAGTGCTGCAGTCAGACTTTTTGACGCAAGGTCCCCAAGTGCCCCTGTTTGAACAAACTGTGGCCGGGCACGTGGGCGCCAAGCACGCACTGGCCGTCAACAGCGCCACCTCGGCCTTGCACATAGCCTGCCTAGCGCTTGGCCTTGGCCCCGGTGACTGGCTCTGGACCACCCCCGTCACATTTGTGGCCTCGGCCAACTGCGGCCTGTATTGCGGCGCACAGGTGGACTTTGTGGACATAGACCCCCGCACCTACAACCTGTGCCCCAAAGCTTTGGAAGCCAAGCTGGTTGCCGCAGAACAAGCGGGCAAGCTGCCCAAAGTGGTGGTGGCGGTGCATTTGTGTGGTCAGCCATGCGACATGGCGGCCATCCACGCGCTGGGGCAAAAGTACGGTTTCAAAATCATTGAAGATGCCTCACACGCCATTGGGGGTAAATACAAAGGCGAGTTCATTGGCAATAGCCAGTACAGCGACATTACGGTGTTCAGCTTTCACCCCGTGAAGATCATCACCACCGCTGAAGGCGGTATGGCCCTGACGAACAATGACGAGTTGGCGGCCCAAATGGCCTTGCTGCGCAGTCACGGCATTACCCGTGACACCGCGCAAATGACCCACGCGCCAGACGGCCCTTGGTATTACCAGCAAATTGGCCTGGGCTACAACTACCGCATGACCGAGCTGCAGGCAGCCTTGGGCGTGAGCCAAATGCAGCGGTTGGATGCCTTCGTGGCCCGTCGCGACCAGCTGGCCCAGCGCTACGACCAATTGCTGGCAGCTTTGCCCGTGACCACACCTTGGCAGCACCCCGACAGTTATTCTGGTTTGCACCTGTACGTGGTACGCCTGCAGCTGGTCAAAATCAACAAAACCCACCGCCAGGTGTTTGAAGCGCTCCGCGAGCAGGGCATTGGCGTCAACCTGCACTACATTCCTGTGCACACCCAGCCGCACTACCAGCGTATGGGTTTTAATGTGGGCGATTACCCGCAGTCCGAGCAGTATTACTCCGAGGCCATCAGCCTGCCAATGTACCAAACGCTTAGCGATAGCCAGCAAGACCAGGTTGTAGCCGCGCTGCAAAAGGTGCTAGCCGCATGAGGCTGGCTATTATTCCCGCACGCGGTGGAAGCAAGCGCATACCGCGCAAAAACATTAAGCCTTTTAATGGTCAGCCCATAATAGCGTGGTCCATCGCTGCTGTGCAGCGAAGTGGTTGTTTTGACCGGATCATAGTCAGTACGGACGATGCCGAAATTGCCCAGGTCGCCCAAGCCTACGGTGCCGAAGCGCCCTTTGTGCGCCCGCCCGAATTGTCGGACGACCACACCGGCACCATTCCAGTCATTGCACACGCCATTGACTGGCAAAACGCCCATGGCCAAGTGGTCAACCAAGCTTGCTGCATTTACGCCACGGCCCCCTTTGTGCAGGCGCAAGACCTGCAGCGTGGGTTGAGCATACTGCAAACCAGCGGTGCGCAGTACGCGTTTTCTGTTACGAGCTACCCTTTTCCGATCCAGCGTGCCATTCGCATTACGCCAGAGCAGCGCGTGGCCATGTTCCAGCCAGAACACTTTGGCACTCGCTCGCAAGACCTGGAAGAAGCCTGGCACGACGCTGGCCAGTTTTATTGGGGCAAGGCCAGCGCTTGGCTGGCGGGTAGACGCCTGTTCAGTCAGGACGCTGCACCCGTGCCCCTGCCGCGCCACCAAGTGCAAGACATAGACACGCCTGAGGATTGGCAGCGTGCAGAGTGGCTGTTTAAAGCCATGCAATACGAACAGGGCCAAGCCTGATGCACATTGCCTTCCGCGCCGACGCATCGCTGCAAATTGGCACAGGCCATGTCATGCGCTGCCTGACGCTGGCCGACGCGCTGCGCGAACGCGGGGCGCACTGCACCTTTGTGTGCCGCCCGCACCAGGGGCACCTGTTAGCTTTGATTGCTCAGCGCGGCCATCTGGGTCTGGGCTTGCCCGAACTGCAAGAGGGGGCTAAGCCTAACCGTAACGGCACAGCGCACGCCCATTGGCTGGGCGCGGACTGGACCACGGACGCGCAAAACACCCAACAAGCGCTAAGCGCACACCAGGGAGGCCAGCCTGTGGACTGGTTGGTGGTGGACCACTACGCGCTGGATGTCCGCTGGGAAGAAGCCTTGTGTCAGCAAGCCAAACGCATCATGGTCATTGACGACCTGGCCGACAGACCACACGCTTGCGACTTGCTGCTGGACCAAAACTGGTATGGTGATAAAAACGACTCACGCTACGACCACCTAATCCCGCCACCGACCAATAGGCTACTTGGGCCTAGATATGCATTATTGAATACCGCATACTCGCAACTGCGTGCCTTACTTCCCCAGCGTGACGGAATCGTTCGGCGGGTACTTGTTTTTATGGGTGGAAGCGATCCAACCAATCAAACGGCAACTGTTATCAAGGCAATGATGGTGCCTAACCTGCAAGAGCTCGCTTTAGATGTTGTCATAGGAGTTAACCACCCGGACCCGACATCAATCGCGGTGCTGGTTGGCGAACGGCCTCACACGGTTTTGCACCGAAATTTACCGAACTTGGCAGGCCTCATGGCAAGAGCCGACTTGATGGTTGGTGCTGGTGGCTCCACTACGTGGGAACGCATGAGTTTGGGGTTGCCCAGTCTCGTTATCGGAGTTGCCGACAATCAGTTGCCAACCAATCAAGCCCTCCATTCGGGGGGGTATGTCCACTTCCTGGGGCATATGAAAGAGGTCACCATAAGTCAAATCGTTGCTGCTGTTAGACAAGCCTTGGACTTCCCTGAACTCCTGAAACAGCAAAGCCAACTGATGCAACAACTAGTTCCCGCCACAGGAGTAGCCTTTGTTTGCAGCCTCATCCTTGCTAAAGGCTAACTATGCCACTTCGCCCCCTGACCGAATCCGATTTGCTGACCATGCTTGAATGGCGAAATGCACCTGCTGTGCGAGAAAACATGTATACAAAGCATGAAATTTCCGAGGCGGAACACCGCAATTGGTTCGCTCGCCAGCGAAATGATGTGCATTCGCGCTGGTATATCTATGAAGATGAAAAGGGTAGGCCTCAAGGCGTTGTGTATTTCACACAATATCAACCTGAACTGCGGAATTCCTTTTGGGGATTTTATGCCGGGCAAAACGGAAAGCCTGGTCTTGGGGCGCGTATGGAATTGGATGCCCTCGATCATGCATTCACTAGCCTTGGATTGCACAAACTAAATTGCGAAGTAATTGCTACTAACAACAAAGTCGTTAGCCTTCATAAAAAATTTGGTTTTAAGGAGGAAGGAGTTTTTAGGGATGTTCACTTTAATGGCAAAGAGTTTGTTGATGTCATTCGCCTCGGCATTCTTTCATCAGAATGGTTAAATAAGCGCACTGAAATCATTGGTCGAATCGCGCGCCTAGACCAAATAAAAAATTCCAAGAATGATTGACTTTCAGTTGCGGATGGTTGAAAAAATTAATACTAATAATTTTCAATCGAATGTCGTTTTTGCCAGTTGCAAGCCGTGGCATAAACCGTTATTTGATAGTCTGAAAAAGAAAATAAATTTGAATTGGATGTATGCATCTACACCAAATGATTTGAATGGTGCTATCGACACCATGGATCCGAAATATATATTCTTCCTTCATTGGAATTGGTTGGTTCCGGAAAGAATTTGGAAAAAGCATGAGTGCGTTTGCTTCCATATGACAGACGTGCCTTATGGGCGTGGTGGCAGTCCGTTGCAAAACTTAATTCTAGCTGGGCACAAGGAATCCAAGCTGACAGCATTAAGAATGGTCAGCGAGATGGATGCTGGACCTGTTTACACAAAAAGATCTCTGCGGCTTGATGGCACGGCTCAAGAGATTTACGTCAGAGCTGGGGTGTTGAGTGCCGAGATTATCGAATGGATGATCGAGCAACAGCCAGTACCTGTTGAGCAAATGGGCGAAGTGGTCATGTTCAAACGCAGGAAGCCGGAGCAAAGTGTGTTGCCTGAATCTGGCACGCTGTCAAGCGCCTATGACTTCATTCGAATGCTGGATGCCGATGGGTATCCACACGCATTTTTAGAGCATGGAGACTACATGCTTAACTTCAGCAGGGCGAGGTTTGAAAATGGGCGCCTTGTCGCTGAAGTAGAAATAAAAATCAGAAATTTTACATGAGTGAGTCCCAAGATGAATATTTCCATTAACGGGCGAAAAATTGGCCCAGATCATCCTCCTTACATAATCGCAGAGTTATCTGCCAACCATAACGGCAATATCGAACGTGCTTTTGAAACCATCAAGGCTGCACGCGATAGTGGTGCCGACGCAATTAAAATTCAGACATACACAGCAGATACGATGACGATTGACTGCGACACGGAAGAATTCATGATCCGTGGTGGGCTTTGGGATGGCTACAAACTCTACGATTTGTACAAGTGGGCCGAAACACCCTTTGAGTGGCACAAGGCTATTTTTGATTACGCTGCGAGTATTGGCATCACCCTGTTCTCAACACCGTTTGATGAGTCAGCGGTGGATTTGCTGGAGTCGCTCGATACGCCTGCGTACAAAATTGCATCTTTTGAAGCGACGGACTTGCCGCTGATCCGGTACGTGGCGAGCAAGAATAAGCCCATGATCATGTCAACCGGTATGTGCTCGGAGCAAGAAATTGAAGAAGCGGTTATTGCCGCCCGCGAGGGCGGCTGTAAAGAGCTTGTGCTGCTACATTGCATCAGTAGTTACCCCGCGCCAATTGATCAGGCGAATTTGAAACAAATGTCAAATTTGGCTGAGCGTTTCGAAAGCATGCCCGGGTTGTCAGACCACACGCTTGGGACAGTGGCATCTGTAGCGGCTGTGGCACTTGGCGCATGCTTGATTGAAAAACACTTTACGCTGAGCCGTCAGGACAAGGGGCCGGACAGCGAGTTTTCTATTGAGCCAGCAGAACTAAAGCGTCTTTGCCAGGATACTCACGATGCGTGGGTAGCCTTGGGCAATGCTGGCTTTGAACGCCAAAACGCAGAAGAGTCGAGCAAACGGTATCGACGCTCACTCTATTTTGTGAAAGACATGAAAGCCGGCCAAGTTATTTCTGAGTCGGATATCCGAAGAATTCGACCAGGGTATGGTCTCGCACCCAAGCATTTAGACGAGGTGATTGGCCGGACGGTTAAGGGAGACCTACCACGTGGCACTGCTTTGCAGTGGGGGCATTTGCATGACTAACTGTGTGTTGGTAGTGGCCGCCCATACCGACGACGAGGCCTTGGGTTGCGGTGGAACAATTGCCAGGCATGTAGGTGAGGGTGATACTGTTTATGCCGTTTTCATGGCCGATGGTGTAACTTCACGCGTGGGGGCTGATCAAGAAGATCTACTTGGTCGCAATGCGGCTGCGGAAAACGCCAGAGCAATTCTCGGTATCGAAGAGAACTTTTACCTGGGTCTGCCTGACAACCGGATGGACAGCATTCCGTTGATTGATGTGGTGCAAAAGCTTGAGCCGATCATTGACAGGATCAAACCTAACATTGTTTACACGCATCACCATGGCGACCTGAACGTAGACCACCGCATTACGCACCAAGCTGTCATGATAGCGTGTCGACCGGTGCCAGGCTGTAGTGTCCGTATGATCTATGCGTTTGAGGTGATGTCTAGTACAGAATGGTCAGCCCCAATTGCGGAGCCATTCATTCCAAACCACTATGTGGATATAAGCAACCAACTGAACACAAAGTTGTATGCCCTAAAGGCATACCAGTTGGAGATGCGCGAATCGCCTCACACACGCAGCATCGAGCACATCGAATGCCTTGCACATCATCGGGGCTATTCCATGGGTATGCTGGCTGCCGAGTCATTTGTTACTTTAAGAACCACTCGATAAAACACTTAAATCTGTTTTTTGTGAATTTCTTATGTATCAACGCTCACTGTCTAAAAACGCTCTGATACACCTGCTCGGTGGAGTAGTGGCTGCAGGCGGCCAAATTATATTAGCACCTATATATTTGAGGCTACTCAATTCTAACGAATATGGATTATGGTCTCAGTTTCTACTATTTTGGCAGTTTGTGCAACCAGTCTTTTCTTGGGGCTTGTTAAGCTCGATTGCTCGGATGCTAGTTGATGCCAACGATAAGCAACGCCAGAAGATAATTTCGGCTGGCATGCGTTTGTCGACTTGTCTTAACATTGTTGTACTAATAAGTATAGCTACTGTTTTTTCAGTATTGCGCGAATCGATTGCGGAATATGAGATAAGGGAAATTTTTCTATTTTCTGCGATAATCGCAGCATTAAACGCTTACCCATTGATTCTGATGGGTGTACACTTGGCCAGCAATAACGCACTTAAGTATCGCAGTGTTGCATTAACTGGTTTTATTCTGCAGGTAGTCATGCTTGGCATCACGGCATTGCTCGTCCAATTAGAGATAAAAGGTGCAGTGATAGCCCAGGTGATCGCATCAGGATTCTATGCGGCCTTTGCTGTTTGGCAGCTATCATTAATGCAGGTCAATGCACGTCCGGATAGGTTTGATTATATGGCTCTTCTGTCCTTTGGAATGCCAATAGTTCTATATACCCTGATTGGGCAAGCCAGCGATTTTGTGACACGAAGTTTTGTTGCAACACAGGTCAATAAAGCAGACTTTGGTACCTTTAGTGCCGGATTTTTGTTCGCTTCAATTATCGCCATGATCTCGTCGGCCATTAATTTGGCATGGATACCACATTATTACCGCAAAGCATCGGCTTGGAATGCATCAGGGCTATACAGTCGCTTTGTTGAAGCGTTTGTCGCTAGCACTGCCTTATTTGCAGCGTCAATTGTTATATTCTCAGATGAATTGCTAACAGCCTACTCAGGGGGTAGCGTGAAACTACCGGTCTCGACTGTAGCGGGGCTTGTGATCGCTTCTTGGCTTAATAGCGCGGTATGGATGAGTTTAACTAACCCATTATTCCAGCTGAAGCGTATGCGGACCGTGTTGGGTATTTCTGTAGCAGCCACCGCTCTATCTATGCCATTGACATGGTTGTTGATTATTCAGCTAGGTTTAACTGGAGCTTCGTGGGGCTTGGCTATTAACGCATTTATCTTGTGTTCATTGGCGGCGCTAGCTCTCCGAAACTTGGATTTACACAAGCCAACTTACTTGCGTCTTATATTGTTAATGTTGTTAATGTTGTTAATGCTATCCGGTCCTTGGCTAAATTGGTTGTATCTTCAGGATGCAGGAATAATGCGCGTTGGTGAAAAGTTACTGCTGATAATTGTTTTAATTATTTTTGCGGCTTCATTGTTTTTGAAAAAAAGTTTCCAAACAATTAAACTGCTTGAAGCTGAATTAAATCTATGAATATTTCTATGTTGCCTCACTACGGTATTAGTCGATTGGCTGGCTATCTACGAAAATTTTCTGCTGGCATTGAAAATGCAGCCGATCTCTTGGAGGTAATTCGTGGTCTGACGCCTGCGCAGCGGCGGCTGTTACAGCGAAATTCTGTATTTGCAGATAAGCACAAAGGGCAACCAGCATTCGTCATCGTAAACGGTCCCTCTTTGGCACAACAAGACATCATGCGTCTCAAAGATCATATTACATTTTGTGTGTCTGGTTTTTGGAAACATGAGGTGGTATCAATTTGGCAGCCAACCTACTACAGTCTTTTGGATGCAAATTTCTTTAATGACTCGGATGCAACGCGCGCTTTCTACACTAGTCTGAACGAGCGTATTCGCACCAGTACTTTCTTCTTGCCGTTGTACCGCGGCTTCGATGCGATACAACGACATAACTTTCTACCTATAGAGCGCTGCCAATTTGTGGCTTCAGTCGGCGCGGGTAAGTCGGGTGTGGATTTGACGAATATTGTACAAAGCTTTGCTGGGGTGAGTGCCTTTGCACTTGCCCAGGCAATTTACATGGGATGTAGTCCCATTTACTTACTGGGCTTTGATCATGACTATCTGGCAAATCGAGGAGTTGATAGACACTTTTACTCGGGAGGTACGCTGCCAGGTCACAAGATGACTAACGTGCCATTAGGTGATCGTGTCCCCTACGATGACGAGATGCGAGCCAATCTTCGATTATGGGAAAATTATCGTCTTCTAAAAAATGAGGCGGATAGAAAGGGTGTTCAAATATTCAACGCAACTGTCGGTGGCTATCTGGATGTCTTCGATCGTGTTGACTACCACGATCTTAAATTCTATTGAATTTCTCAGTTCGAGCAATAGATGTATTTCATCAGAATTTCCGAATCGCGCAATCTTTGCATCATGTAAATAGTATGCGATTTTTCTTTGTCGGAATATTCCCATATATCGCATTTCTGGGGACTGCGGTGGCCGTCGTTATTCGTGGTCAACAATTAAACCTTGTACAAGGGCTTTTGGTGCTCGCCTTTGTATTGTCTATGATGGATTTTAATTTCTTTCGTATACCACTTGCTAGGTTGGCACCGCTTGGATGGTTTTTTCTGGCTGCCCTGCCGGGGACGTTTTTATTTTCAATGCGTGGTGAATCCTTGGTGGTTCCAGCAGTACAGTATTTGGGTTTGTTAGTGGCTTGGTTGGTTGTTTTGAATTTATTTCGATATTTGCGTTACTCGCCAGAGAAAATATTTAATATTTACCTGCAGTGTGCTACTGTTGCTGCATTAGTAGCTTTGATGCAGCAGGCCGCGTATTTGATGGGTATTGAACTACTATATGATTTGCGTTGGATATTGATTGGTGCTGCTGATCTGGACTATGCAGGTCCATTTCTGCGCACATCTTCGATGTTTACAGAGCCCAGCTACTTTGCGGCGTTTCTTACGCCGGCGTTGTATCTCTCCGTGCTACGGTTGTCTGGGAGGTCGCGACAACTTCGAATTGGTCGTAGCTTACTGTTCATCTCCGCCCTTATATGTACTTTTTCGACCATCGGCTACATTGGGCTTGGTCTTTGTATATTGTTCGCACTCCGACTTACAGTACGCAACGTGCTTATCAGCATATTGTTATTGGCTGGTTTGGGATACATCGCCAGTACCAGCCCGGCATTGAACTCCCGTTTGATTGCCATTCCTAGCGCGCTGCAGTTTGACCTTCAAGGTGATGAGAACATGAGCACCTTCATCAATGGTTTGAATTTGGCAATCACGGTTCAAATGTTAAAAGATAGGCCAATTTCTGGCCATGGTCTAGGTTCGTACCGAGTGTATTCCAATGACTACTTGGAACAAAGTCTGCCAGGCAATCAGGCGTTGATAAACCGTGTAAATGAAATTAGAGATCAGTTGACCTTATCCGATGGAGGATCAATGTATCTAAGATTGTCCTCGGAGTTGGGGATTGTAGGCATGCTTCTCATAGCCGGATTTGTATATCGGAATATTAGTTGGGTGGTCTCGCCTTCTCGAAAAAATATGGCTATTGCCTCCTTTCTGTTTTTGCTTGTGTTTTCAATTCGCTCAGGCCAACTGTTGCGTTTTGAGTTAATATTTTTTTGGGCGTTTCTGTTTCTTGTTTGCTCAAAAAAAGATTCGTTTCCTCGTACTTTGAAATAATTCTTATGCAAATCTCGCATAAGTTGAATTGAAATTGAAATTGAAATTGAAATTGGAATTGAAAATGATTGAAAAAATATGTTTTGAATCGTCGGTGCTAGCTATTATTCTTCGTCATTCTTATGAAAAAGAGGGGATTGAGTTTTTTACACCAGATGAATTTTCTCAACAGTTGGCTTACATGAAAAGACCAAGCGGGTATGTTATCCCGCCGCATGTGCATAACCCTATTCGTCGCGAGGTTCAGTATACGAAAGAAGTTCTTTTTATCAAGTCTGGTAAGGTTCGTGTTGACTTTTACACCGATGCGAGGGTTTATGTCCAAAGCCGTATGCTTAATGCTGGCGATGTTATCTTGCTAGCGTTTGGTGGGCATGGGTTCCAGATACTTGAGGCTGCGGAGATCATTGAAGTAAAACAGGGCCCATATGCCGGCGACCATGATAAAACTCGCTTTTCACCGATTGACGACGCTCAAGTTCGACTGAGTGGAGAAGCGCAATGATCCCCGTAAACGATCCGCTGCTGGACGGTAACGAAAAGAAGTATCTTAACGAATGTATCGAAACTGGCTGGATCTCGTCCGAGGGGCCGTTTATTAAGCGTTTCGAGGAGGGCTTTGCGGCCTTGGTGCAGCGCAAGCATGCGATAGCCGTGGCCAACGGATCGATGGCGCTGGATGCCGCCGTTGCCGCGCTGGGCCTAGAGGCAGGCGCCGAGGTGATCCTGCCGTCGTTCACCATCATCTCCTGCGCCGCAGCGATTGTGCGCGCGGGCCTGGTGCCGGTGGCTGTCGATGCCGATGCTGCGACGCTCAACATCGACGTCTCGCTGATCGAGGCGGCGATCACATCACGTACCAGGGCCATCTTGGTGGTGCACATCTACGGCCTCCCCTGCGACATGGATCCGATTCTCGATATTGCGCGACGTTACGATCTTAAAGTGATTGAGGACGCCGCCGAGATGCATGGACAGGCATACCGCGGTAAGCCTTGCGGCAGTTTCGGCGATATCAGCATTTTCAGCTTTTATCCGAACAAGCACATCACTACCGGTGAAGGCGGCATGATCGTCACCGACTCCGACGCGCTCGCCGCGCGCAGCCGTGACCTGCGCAACCTGTGCTTCATCCCGGCGCGCCGCTTTGTGCACGAGGAACTTGGCTACAACATGCGCATGACCAACCTGCAGGCGGCGCTTGGCGTTGCGCAGTTAGAGCGCCTGCCAGAGTTCATCGAGCGTAAGCGCGCCATGGGCCGGCTTTACAACGAACTGCTGCAGGGCATGCCCGACGTCGAACTGCCAACGGCGCGCGTCGACTACGCCGAGAGCATCTACTGGGTCTACGGCATTGTGCTGAAGGAATCCATCGGATTTGACGCCGAGGAGGCGATGAGACGCTTGGGCGGCGCTGGCGTCGGCACGCGGCCGTTCTTCTGGCCAATGCACGAGCAGCCTGTGCTGCGACGCATGGGTTTCATGGCACAGGCCCGTTGTCCCGTGTCCGAGCGCATTGCGCGGCGCGGCTTCTATATACCTAGCGGCCTCGCCTTGACCGAGCAGCAGATTCGTGAAGCAGCTCGCATCGTTCGTGAGGTGATCCGCAAATGAGCCACAATTTTGGTAACTACTCGCGCTACTACGACCTGCTGTACGCGGACAAAGACTATGCGGGCGAGACTGCCTACATTCGCTCCCTTATCAGCGCGCATTCGCGTAAGCCCCCTGCTTCGTTGCTGGAACTGGGCTGCGGCACTGGCATCCACGCACTTAAGCTCAACGCGGAGGCTGGGTTGAACGTGTGTGGCGTCGACCTCAGCGAGACGATGCTGCAGCGCGCGCGCGCGCGCGCGGTCGCCATGGGCGTCACTGAAGATCACGTGTCTTTTCACGAGGGAAACGCCTGCAGCTTTCGCATCAATCGTAAATTCGACGTCGTAGCGTCGCTGTTTCATGTGGTCAGTTACCAGACTGCCGAGCAGCGTTTGAATGCGCTATTCGAGACCGCAGCTACGCACCTCGACAAGGACGGCCTGTTTATCTTCGACTTCTGGTACGGCCCGGCAGTGTTATCTCAGGGACCGTCGGTACGTGTCAAGCGACTGAGCGACGAACACATCGCAGTCACGCGTCTGGCCGAACCCGTGATCCGCGACGCGGAGAACGTGGTCGACGTTAACTACGACCTGTTCGTACTTGATCACGCGACGGGCGTGACGACCGAGGTGCGCGAGACGCACGAGATGCGCTACCTTTTCCTGCCCGAGATAGACCTCCTGCTAAGCGGCCACGGCTTCGTGCGCGAGCGAACTGAGGAGTGGATGACTGGCAAGCGCCCGTCACTCGACTCCTGGGGCGTCTGTGTCTTGGCACGTAAGCGGTGACTCGATGAGCCGGCCAGAATACGACGGGCCAGCGCCGCTGCGCAGCATCGGCCTGTATCTGGGTGTAGCGCCCACCGCTGGCGGTATGTTTCAATATGCGCAGTCGGTGGTAGAGGCTCTGTCACGCCTTGATGCGACACGCTACCGCATCACGGTAGCACATGGCGATGCCGACTGGGCGCCGATATTAGCGCGCCTCGGTCTCGCCGGTCATGCGCTGCGCCATGCCCACCGCGGCAGCCAAATCGCCGATGCCGCCATGGCCCTGCGGCTACCCGTGAGCCTCATCCGCATGCTGTCGCCGCTGGTCAATCCGCTGGTGCGCGAACTCCGGGAGCTCGATTGCGAAACGTGGATTTTCCCGGCTCAGGAATCGGTTACTTACCAGGTTCCCGGTGTCCGCGCTATCGGTACTATTCACGACCTGATGCACCGTTACGAGCCGCACTTTCCCGAGGTCAGCGCGCGTTTCCGGCACGGCATCCGTGAGCACCGCTTCCGCAACATCGCGTGCTGCAGCGATGCGGTGCTGGTGGATTCAGAGGTGGGTCGCGTCCAGGTGGTCGAGAGCTATCACGTGCCTAATGAACGCATATGGCAACTACCCTATGTCGCTCCCAGCTACCTGCTAGACACTACACCTCGCGCCGACTTTGATGCGCACTATGGACTGCCAGAGCGCTTCGTGTTCTATCCGGCACAGTTCTGGCCCCATAAGAACCACTTACGCTTGTTGGAGGCTATCTCGATCGTCGCAAACGCCCATCCGGACATCGCTCTGGTGCTCAGCGGTGGCAAGCAACATGCTTTCGAGCAAGTACAAGCTCAAGCAAAGGCGCTTTGCATCGATTCCAAAGTGTTCTTTGTCGGCTACGTCCCTGACGCCGACTTAGCAGGTTTCTACAAGCGGGCACGCGCTCTTGTCATGCCGACGTTCTTCGGCCCAACTAACATTCCCCCGCTAGAAGCACTAGCTCTTGGATGCCCAGCTATCGTTTCCGGAATCTACGGTATGCCAGAGCAAAGTGGTGATGCGGCACTTTACTTCAACCCAAACTGCGCGAAGGAAATGGCTGCTCAAATTACCCGTGTCTGGACTGACGATGGGCTTGCCGCCTCGATGTCACTTCGAGGCGTCGAACGCAGCCAGCACCAGGGACAAGCGCAATTCAACCATCGCTTAGCGCAGATCATCGATGCTGTGGTGGACGGGGTAGCATGATTATGCAGCCAGGTGGCACTTCATCTTACTAGGGCCTATCATCAATACCCGCAGTTCCTAGTTTTCGACTTCATACGTAACCTACTTAAATTGGGCTGTTGCAAGTGAAAATATCTATCGTTACCGTCTCCTACAACAGTGCTGCAACTATTGCCGATACATTGCGTTCAGTGGCAACTCAAACCTACACAGATATTGAGCATTTGATAATAGATGGCCAGTCTTCTGACAAGACGATGCAGGTGGTTGATGCACACTCTCACCCAAAATTGATATTCAGCTCAGAGTCGGACAACGGCATCTATGACGCAATGAATAAGGGTGTGGAACGTGCTACTGGTGAAGTCATTGGAATTCTTAATTCAGATGATTTTTATGTGCATGAAAATGTTTTAAATGAGGTTGCAACTGCATTTGCATCTGATCCGACATTAGATGTGCTCCTCGGTGATGTTGACTTTGTCAAGAGTGGCGACTTGGAAAATCCAGTACGAACATACCGAGGCGCTGGTTTTAAAACCTGGATGTTTCGTTTGGGATTCATGCCACCACATCCTGCAGTATTTGTGAGAAAGACAGCCTACAAGAGGGTAGGTTCTTACAAGACTAGCTACAAAATTGCTGCGGATTTCGATTTTCTCCTACGCCTCTTGCTGATAGATGGTGCTAAGTATCAAGCAACCGGAAAGCATTGGGTGAGGATGCTTACTGGTGGTGCAAGCACTTCTGGCTGGCGAAGTAACTTTGTCATTACTAAGGAAATGCGACGATCTTTGCTTGAGAATAAAGTTTTTTCAAGCATGCTAATGCTCTTGCTAAGATTGCCTGTAAAGTTTTTTCGCCAGATAAATTTATGCATGTAATTTTGACTGGTGCGACAGGCTTTATAGGAAGCGCATTTCTCGGAGCTGCCCAACAACGTAGTATGAAAATACGTGCAGTCTTTAGATGCAATGAGCAAGCAAGGCGTTTCGGTGATGCTAAAAATCCCGCTTTAGTTGTACCAAGCATTGAGGCAGATACTGACTGGAGCGAGGCATTAGTTGGCGTAGATGTGGTGGTGCATTGCGCTGCTCGGGTGCATGTGATGCACGACGCCTCATCTGATCCTTTGGCCGAGTTTTACAAAGTGAATGTAGCTGGAACTTTGAACCTGGCCAGACAGGCAGCTCTTGCGGGCGCTAAGCGTTTTGTGTTTCTCAGCTCAATTAAAGTTAACGGTGAAAAGACACAGTCAGGAGGTCCTTACTCAGCTCACGATGTTCCTGCGCCAGAGGATGCGTATGGGATTTCTAAGGCAGAAGCTGAGGCTGGGTTGCGGCTTCTGTCGCTTGAAACCGGTATGGAAGTCGTAATTATTCGTCCACCATTGGTTTACGGGCCAGGCGTGAAGGGTAATTTCTCTAGTTTGATGAACTGGGTATCTCGTGGCTTACCACTGCCCTTTGGCTCGGCAACAACTAACCGTCGAAGTTTCGTGGGCTTGGATAACTTGGTGGACTTGATTCTGACCTGTGTCGATCACCCCGAGGCAGCTAATCAAACTTTATTGGTTAGTGATGGTGAAGACCTTTCCACTGCTGACCTTTTGCGTCGAATTGGGAAATCTTTGAATCGGCCAGCGCGATTAATTCCGGTACCAGTGAACATTCTGATCATCGCATCACGTTTGCTAGGCAAAAGTTCGATTGCACAACGCCTATTGGGCTCGTTGCAGATCGACATCAGTAATACCTGTACTTTGCTGAATTGGAAGCCCCCAGTGTCAGTGGATGAAGGACTGCGCAGAGCGGTCCAGCAAAGGTTGTGATGTTGCGTCTATTGGATATGGTGTTTTCTATAACGGGGCTGGTACTTGGAGCCCCGGTGCTGCTCGTAATCTATGCGGTCGGTCTGTTTGATACGGGTTCGCCACTCTTTCGTCAAGAGCGGGTTGGCCGAGATCAAAGACCGTTTACCTTGGTGAAGTTCCGCACAATGCGACCTGACACTGCCTCTGTGGCTTCTCATTTGGCTGATGCGTCGGCAATTACGCCTTTAGGGGCATTCTTGCGTCGCAGTAAGTTGGATGAGCTGCCACAGCTTTGGAATGTGTTCAAAGGCGAAATGAGTCTGGTTGGTCCAAGGCCTTGCTTGTTTAATCAAACTGAATTGATCACCGAACGACATAACCGTGGTGTTTTTGAGGTCAGGCCAGGTATTACTGGGTTGGCGCAGGTCAACAGCATCGACATGTCAACGCCAAAACTGTTGGCGGAAACCGATGCCCGGATGCTGCAAGATTTGACGATCGCCTTGTACTTTAAATACATCTTCATGACGGTAGGTGGCAAAGGCGCGGGAGATAGGGTGAAAACGAAATGACGGACTCAGGACTCAGTGATGTTTCATATCATGGGTGACATCATGATGCGCGAACTCCGTCGCCTTGCGGTGCCTGTTTTGGCCATTCCACGCCCAGTCAAGCGTGGGTTTGTGTTGGCGCTGGATGCGAGCCTGTGCGTTTTGTCCGTGTGGCTAGCGTTTTACTTGCGCCTTGGGGCGTTCGTGCCGCTGTCTGGTGCATCTGTTTGGCCTGTCCTGGCTTCGGTGGTGTTGGCGTTGCCTATTTTCATCACCTCTGGGCTCTACCGGGCCATTTTCCGGTACAGCGGACTTCCCGCCATGGTGGCCGTGGCGCGTGCCATGCTGCTGTATGGGTTCGTGTTTGCAGGCATTTTCACGTTCTATGGCGTGCAGGATGTGCCGCGCACCGTTGGTTTGATCCAGCCCTTGCTGTTGCTGGTGTTCGTGGGGGCATCGCGCGCCGCAGCCAGAGTGTGGCTGGGCGGGCTGTACCACCAGCATTTGCGCAAAGCGGCCATGCCCCAGGCCTTGATTTATGGCGCTGGCAGTGCCGGGCGGCAATTGGCATCGGCCATGGCTAACAGCCCCGAAATGCGCGTGGTGGGCTATTTTGATGATGACGATCGCCTGCACGGCCATGTGCTCAATGGCTTGCCCATCCACAACCCCGCCGACTTGGCAGAAATCTTGGTCGAGGCCCCGATTTCCGATGTGCTTTTGGCATTGCCTTCCGTTTCCCCCAAACGACGCAATGAGATTCTGGATGCACTCAAATCCCACAAGATTGCCGTGCGCACCTTACCTGGCTTGAGCGACATCGCCACCGGCAAAGTAAGCCTGAGCGATGTGCGGGATTTGGACATCGACGACCTGCTGGGCCGTGAACCAGTGATGCCGAACCACCTGCTGCTGTCCAAGAACAACTTCAACAAGGTGGTCTTAGTCACTGGCGCAGGTGGCTCCATCGGCAGCGAACTGTGCCGCCAGATCCTGGTCGTTGGGCCCGAAAAGTTGCTGCTCGTTGATCTGAGTGAATTTGCGTTGTACGCCATTCACCAGGAGTTGGAAGCACGACTAGCAGGCGAAAAGACGATCCTGGTTCCTTTGCTGGCGTCCGCCCAAGACGAAGACCGCATGCGCGAGATCATGTCCACATGGCACCCGGACACGGTTTACCATGCAGCCGCCTACAAGCACGTGCCATTGGTGGAGCACAACCCGACAGAGGGCATCAAAAATAACGTGATGGGCACCTTGTGCACCGCGCAGGCCGCCGCAGAAAACGGCGTGGCCGACTTTGTGCTCATCAGCACCGACAAGGCCGTGCGCCCAACCAACATCATGGGGGCCAGCAAGCGCCTGGCGGAAATGGCCCTGCAGGCATTGGCCGCGGCCCAACCGGGCACCAAGTTCAGCATGGTGCGTTTTGGCAACGTGTTGGGGTCATCGGGCTCGGTGGTGCCCAAGTTCCGCCAGCAAATTCGGGACGGTGGGCCCATCACCTTGACCCACCCAGAGATCACCCGTTACTTCATGACCATCCCCGAAGCGGCACAGTTGGTGATCCAGGCCGGGGCCATGGCCAAAGGCGGAGAGGTGTTTGTGCTGGACATGGGCGAGTCGGTCAAGATCATCAACTTGGCCCGGCGCATGGTCGAGTTGTCCGGCCTGACTGTGCGGGACGAGCAGCACCCGAATGGCGACATCGAGATCGAAATCACCGGCCTGCGCCCCGGTGAAAAGCTTTACGAAGAACTGCTGATTGGCGACAACCCCAAGCCGACCTCGCACCCCCGCATCATGAAAGCCCACGAGGACTTCATGGCCTGGGCAGATTTGGAGTCCAAGTTGCGCACGCTGGAATTGGCGCTGAGCGTGAACGATGTGGGCGTCATTCGCGCCTTGATCGTGCAACTGGTTTCCGGTTACACCCCAAGCGATGAGATCGTGGACTGGGTCCACATGGAACAAGAAGCCGAGGCAGATCGCCTGGTGCTCGGAAACAGGTATTGAGTCGCCGTTAAGCTGACTCCGTTAGTAAGCTGGGAAATACTATGAGTGAAAATGCGAAAATTGTTGAAGCCAACGACGATGAAATCAATATTTGGGAGTTGATGGAGTACCTCAAGTCTGGATGGCATTGGTTGGCGGGTGGCTGTGCGGTTGGGCTGCTGGGAGCGATGGGTTTTCTGATGGTGGCTCCAGCCAAGTACGAGGCAACAGCAGTCGTTCAACCAGCAACAGTCGGCATGAATTTTGCTGCGCCGATGCCGATGCCGACGCCGACGCCGATGCCGATGCCGATGCCGATGCCGACTGAGCCTGTTGCGCAAACGATGGAGCGATTAAAGCTCGTCACTTTTTATGGTGACGACATCGTTAAGACATGTCAGGCTGGATCGTCTAAAGAGTTGGCTGAGGGCATGAAGACTAGCCTAGTCAAGGGCAACAGCCTTATTTCACTCGCTTACCGTGCGGACACGGTAGCTCTGGCTGAGGCTTGCTTGGCCAAGATCGTGGGTCAATTGAGTCAATCGCAGGGCGACATCGCAACGCCTCTGATCAAGGAGCTTGAAGACCAGCGGGCATCTACCAAGCAACAGATTGACGAGGCTCAGAAATTCTTGGCACAGCAGGAAAAAAGTCTCGCATCGACACCAAGCGGATCGGTACTACTGATGTTGAAGCGGGAGGATTTGGCGAGGTTGCAAAAACTGCATCGGGAGCAGCGTGTCCAACTGAAGGAACCTTTGACTCAGTCCATGAAGCTGTTGGGGCCCATGTATGTCCTGGAAAGTGCTGTATTCCCAAAGAAATCACTGACTTTGATCGCTGGTGTGGTTGTGGGGCTATTTGTGGGGCTGTTTTCGTTCTTCCTCTATCGTGGGTGGCGTCGCTACAAGTCGACGTCGGCTTGATTCGCGCGATGGTTGTAGGGCGCACAATCCGGAAAAATGCACTAAAGCTTGCGGCACAATTTGGATCAGCAATCTCATTTGTAACTACGCATACACTATGACCGACGCATCCTCCCTCGTTGCACCCTTTGACCAGGCCCAAATCCTGGCCCAGGCCTTGCCCTACATCCGCAAGTTCCATGGCAAGACCATGGTGATCAAGTACGGCGGCAACGCGATGACGGACCCGGCGCTGCAAAAAGCGTTTGCAGAAGATGTTGTGCTGCTCAAGCTGGTAGGTATCAACCCGGTAGTGGTGCACGGTGGCGGCCCGCAAATTGAGGGCCTGCTCAAGCGTTTGGGCAAAAAGGGTGAATTCATCCAGGGTATGCGCGTGACTGACCCCGAGACCATGGAAGTCGTGGAATGGGTGCTGGGCGGTGAGGTGCAGCAGGACATCGTGGGCTTGATCAACCAGGCCGGTGGCAAAGCCGTGGGCCTGACCGGTCGCGACGGCGCCATGATCCGCGCTCAAAAGCTCAAGATGGTGGACAACGAAGATCCCACCAAAGAACACGACGTGGGCCAAGTGGGTGACATTGTGAGCGTGGACCCCAGCGTGGTGAAGGCGCTGCAGGACGACGCATTCATTCCCGTTGTCAGTCCGATTGGGTTTGGCGACAACAACGAGAGCTACAACATCAATGCCGACGTGGTGGCTGCAAAGCTCGCCACCGTGTTGCAGGCAGAAAAACTCATGATGCTCACCAACATCAGCGGTGTGCTCGACAAGCAGGGAGCCTTGATGACCGACCTGACCGCCCAACGCATCGACGAGCTGTTTGCCGACGGCACCATCAGCGGCGGCATGCTGCCCAAGATCGCCGGCGCACTGGACGCGGCCAAGAGCGGCGTGAACTCGGTGCACATCATCGACGGCCGGGTGCCCCACGTGCTCTTGCTCGAAATTTTGACGGACCAAGCCTTCGGCACCATGATCCGGTCGGCCTGATATCTGCTATTGATTTGATAGCTGCTTGCGCATACAAATCAAGCGCTAACGAGGGATTTCATGCGACTCCTGCTGGTGGAAGATGATGTGCTGGTCGCCAGCGGTATCAAACTCGGGCTGACAGATGCCGGTTACGCGGTGGACTGGGTCGGCAGCGCTGAGCGGGCGCTGGATGTGACCCAGACCGAGTCCTTCGATATTGCCGTCATCGACATCGGTTTACCCCACATGAACGGCCTGGCGCTGACCCAGGCGCTGCGCAAAGAAGGGCAGACCATGCCGGTGCTCATCCTTACCGCGCGCGATGCCTTGCAGGACCGGGTGCAGGGCCTGGACATGGGCGCGGACGACTATATGGTCAAACCCTTTGAGCTGCCGGAGTTGTTGGCCCGTCTGCGCGCCCTGTTGCGGCGCTCGCAGGCAGCGACCTCGTCGGTGCTCAGTTTCGGGGCGCTGGAGCTGGATACCGCGCAGCGCATTGCCTGCATCCGTGGCGCGGGGCAGGTCGCCCATCCTTTGGAGTTGGGACCCCGGGAGTGGACGGTGATGGAATACCTGCTGCTCCAAGCCCCCAAGCCCGCCAACAAAGACAAATTGCTCCAGGCCCTCACCGGCTGGGACAAGGAAATCACGCCCAACGCGGTCGAGGTCTACATCTCCCGCCTGCGCAGCAAGCTGGAGCCGCACGGCATTGCGCTGCGCTCCATCCGGGGCTTCGGTTACCGCCTGGAACTGGTCGCGGGTTAGGGCGGTGGGTTCCGGCATGTTCACCGGACTGCAGCGGCGCCTATTGCTGCTGTTGCTACTCCCCTTGGTGTTGCTGGCCATGCTCAATGCCTGGTTTGACTACCGTTCGGCCGACAGCGCTGCGCTGCAGCAAGACCGCCAACTGCTCGGCCTCGTGCCCTTGTTGGCGGATTCGGTGGTGGCCCGAGGCGCTACGCCCACTGCGCCACTGGTGCTGTTGACGGCCCCCCCGGTCGAAGAGTTTTTAAGCGGTCGCGCGGGCTTGTCGGCGTTTTCCATCGCCAACATGGATGACACCCTGCGCATGGGGGCGGAGTGGCTCACCGGCCCGCTGCCTACCACCCAGGACCCGGTGTTCAGCAGCGAGGAGTTCGGCGGCGTCACCTACCGCATCGTCGCCCAGCGGGTGCACACCGTGGCCGGGGAGCTGGTGCTCCGTTTGGCGGACGGGTCCGACTACCGGCAGCAGTGGTTGCGGCGTTTGCTGCTCAGCGTGTTGTTGCCCAATCTGCTGCTGGCGCTGGCAGGTTTTTTTGCGGTGAAGTGGGCGGTGCAAACCGGTTTGCGCCCCTTGCTGGAGTTGCGGGACGCGGTGGAGCGGCGCTCGCCGCGCGATCTGTCTGCGTTGGACCCGGATGCCTCGCCGGACGAGGTACGGCCCTTGGTGCTGTCGCTCAACCGCCTGTTTGGCATGGTGAACGCGCAAGCCGAGAGCCAGGCCCGCTTCGTGGCGGATGCGGCCCACCAGCTGCGCACGCCTTTGGCAGGTTTGCAGGCGCAGGTGGAGGCGTGGGCGCAGGTGGTTGATGCCCAGGTTTCAGATAAAAAAAGCACGCTAGCGCCCGTAAATCATGCGCCAGCAGCTATTACTTTAGGAGCGGATCAGGTGTTGCGCCTGCGGCAAGCGGCGCGCCGCACCTCGCAGCTGGCCAACCAGTTGTTGGCCCTCTCGCGGGCAGATGCGCGCAGCGCCAATGTGCAGCCGCTGCAGCGCATCGATTTACAGCAACTTTGTGAGGCGGTGCTGGAGTCGCAGCTGGATGCGGCGATGGACAAGCAGATTGACCTGGGGCTGGACGCCTGCCCAGTACACATCAGCGGGCAGGAGTGGCTGCTGCGCGAGCTGTTGGTCAACCTGGTGGACAACGCCATCAAATACACCCCGGCGGGCGGCCATGTCACCATCCGCTGCGGGCAGGGCCGGCATGCGTTTTTGGAGGTGGAGGATGATGGCCCCGGTGTGCCCGAGCCAGAGCAGCACCGGGTGCTGGAGCGCTTTTACCGCGTGCCTGGCACGGCAGTAGAAGGCAATGGCCTGGGGCTGGCCATTGCCAACGAGATCGCCCATATCCACCACACGCAGTTGGAGCTCAAGCCCGGAAGCAACGGGCGCGGCCTGTGTGTCGGGCTCAAGTTTCCACCTGGCCCGGTCTCGTAAGCCCCCAACGGCTGTGTGCGAAAATTTGAGTGGCCACTAACTTTCAACCTCACTGCTGAGAACGCCATGTCTGACTCTCCAGCTGCCGATACTGACGCCAACACCTCCGCTACCGCCACGGCAGAGGCGCCAGTGCGCAAGCGGCCCAAGCCGGGTGAACGCCGGGTGCAGATCCTGCAGATGCTGGCCACCATGCTGGAGCAGCCCGGGGGCGAGCGCATCACCACCGCAGCACTGGCCGCGCGTCTGGAGGTGAGCGAGGCGGCGTTGTACCGCCACTTCGCCAGCAAGGCCCAGATGTTTGAGGGGCTCATCGACTTCATCGAGCAAACCGTGTTTTCGCTGATCAACCAGATCATCGAGAAAGAGGCCGCCGACGCCGGCCCGGCCACCGGCGCCCGCCAGGCACGGCGCATTGCCGGCATGCTGGTGCAGTTCGCCGAGAAGAACCCCGGCATGGCCCGGGTGATGGTGGGCGACGCACTGGTGCTGGAAAACGAGCGCCTGCAGCAGCGCATGAATGCCTTGTTTGACAAGGTGGAAGCCACCCTCAAGCAGTGCTTGCGCGATGCCGCGCTGTTGGCCCCTGCCACCGAGGGCGCGCCGGACGTGCAGGTGCAGGCCGCTGCCGTGGTGGCCTTTGTGGCCGGCCGCTTGCAGCGTTTTGCACGCTCCGGTTTCAAGCGCTTGCCCTCCGAGCATTTGGATGGCGCCCTCGCGCTCATCCTCGGGTAAACCCTAGTTTTCCTTAGAAGTCGGCCTCTAGAGGGGGTTTGGACTTCACACGGTCCCACGAAATGCTGCAGAATAGCACGGTCGTTCTATTTTTGATGGTATTTCGTCTATGTCTCCTGTTGCTGAAACCGCTGTAGAAGGCGCAGTTGCCGAGTCCGGCACCAAGCGTGCGCCCGCCCGTCGCGCCATGCAAAAAGGCCAGCAGACCAAGGCGGCCATCGTGGAGGCCGCTCTGGGCTTGGCCACCCAAATCGGTCTGGAAGGCTTGAGCATCGGCGCGCTGGCCGAAGTCACCCAGATGAGCAAGTCCGGTGTGTTTGCGCACTTCGGCTCGCGGGAGGAGATGCAGATTTCCGTCATCCGCGAATACTTCAATCGCTTCGAGCAAGAGGTGTTTTACCCCGCGCTGCACGCTGACCGCGGCTTGCCGCGCGTGGAGGCCCTGTTTGGCAACTGGATGAAGCGTGTTGCGGTGGAAATCCAGTCCGGCTGCATCTTCATCAGTGGCGCGGTCGAGTTTGACGACCGACCCGGCCCGGTGCGCGATGCACTGGCTTCATCGGTGCAAACCTGGCTGGGTGCGCTGTACCGCGCAGTGGTGCTCGCCAAGCAATGCGGCCATTTACGCCCGGATGCCGACGAGCAGCAAATGGCGTTTGAAATTCACGGCCTCATTCTGGCTCTGCACTACGAAGCCCGATTCCTCCAAAACCCCGGCTCCATCGAGCGTGCCAACCGGGGATTTGCCAACATTCTTGCGCGCTACGCCACTGCGGCCGTGTAAGCCCTCTACCCCACTATCACCCCCGTTATTCAGGAGAACTCCCCATGCCTACTTACACCCCTCCCTTGCGCGACATGCAGTTTGTGATGCACGAAGTGCTCAAGGTCGCGGATGACTTGAAGCAAATTCCCAAGCACGCTGACATCGATGTGGACACCATCAACGCCGTGCTGGAAGAGGGCGGCAAGTTCGCGGCCGAAGTGGCGTTTCCCTTGAACATCAGCGGCGACGAAGAGGGCTGCACCATCGACCAAGCCACCCACCAGGTCACCACCCCCAAGGGCTTCAAAGAAGCCTATCGCCAGTACATCGACGGTGGTTGGGCCGCTCTGGCCTGCGACCCCGAGTTTGGCGGTCAGGGCCTGCCCTATGTGGTCAACGGCATGTTTTACGAAATGCTTAACAGCGCCAACCAGGCCTGGACCATGTACCCCGGCCTGACCCACGGCGCTTACGCCGCGCTGGAAACCCACGGCACGCCCGAGCAAAAGGCCACCTACCTGCCCAAGATGACCAGCGGCGAGTGGACCGGCTCCATGTGCCTGACCGAACCCCATTGCGGTACCGACTTGGGCCTGATGCGCACCAAGGCCGAACCCCAGGCGGACGGCACCTACAAGATCACCGGCAACAAGATTTTCATCAGCGCCGGTGAACACGACATGACCGACAACATCATTCACCTGGTGTTGGCCCGCTTGCCCGATGCGCCTCCCGGCATCAAGGGCATCAGCCTGTTCATTGTGCCCAAGGTCCTGGTGAATGCGGATGGTTCGCTCGGTGAGCGCAACGGCATTTACTGCGGTGGTTTGGAGCACAAGATGGGCATCCACGGCAACGCCACTTGCCAGATGGTGTTGGACGGCGCCGTGGGCACCATGGTCGGCCAACCCCACAAGGGCATGCAAGGCATGTTCGTGATGATGAACGCCGCACGTCTGGGCGTGGGCAACCAGTCTTTGGGCCTGACCGAAGTCGCTTTCCAGAACGCACTGGCTTACGCCAAAGACCGCATCCAGATGCGCAGCCTCTCCGGCACCAAAGCCAAGGACAAGGCCGCTGACCCCATCATCGTGCACCCCGATGTGCGCAAGATGCTGATGACCGCACGCGCCTACGCCGATGGCGGCCGTGCGCTGCAGGTCTACTGCTCCATGCTGCTGGAAAAAGAACACAACCACCCCGATGAAAAGGTGCGCAAAGACGCAGGCGAAATGCTCGCCTTGCTGACCCCGATTGCCAAGGCTTTCCTGACCGACAACGGCCACATCGCCACCAATGCCTGCATGCAGGTCTTCGGCGGTCACGGCTTCATCAAGGAATGGGGCATGGAGCAGTTTGTGCGCGACAACCGCATCAACATGATCTACGAAGGCACCAACACCATCCAGTCGCTGGACTTGCTGGGCCGCAAGGTGCTGGGCAACAACGGCGCCACGCTCAAGAAATTCGGCAAGCTCATCGGCAAGCTGGTGGAAGAAGAGGGCGTGAACGAGAAGATGTCCGAGTTCATCACCCCGGTAGCGATTCTGGGCGACCAGATGACCAAGTTCACCACCGAAATCGGCTTCAAGGGCTTCCAGAACCCGGATGAGGTGGGCGCTGCTGCGGTGGACTACCTGCGCGTCGCCGGCCACCTGGTGTTCGGCTACTTCTTCGCCCGCATGGCCCAGGTGGCCTTGCGTGAAATTGCGGCCGGCAACACCGATCCCTTCTACACCGCCAAGCTGCAAACCGCACGCTTCTACTTCGCCAAGCTCTTCCCCGAGACCGCGACCCTGATGCGCACGGCCCGTACCGGCTCCAAGGTGTTGATGGACACCGACGCCGCATTGGCGTAACGATTCCGCGTTAGTCTGTTTCGACCCTTTCATCATCGCACTCAAGGAGACAACCATGTTGCGTACGACTCTGGCAATCGCATTGGCCTGCTGCACCTCGGCAGCCATGGCTCAAATGAACCCTGTGGGCTTGTGGAAAACCATCGACGACAAGGACGGCAGCGCCAAGTCCGAAATCCGCATCGTGGAGACCGCGGGTGTGGTGAGCGGAAAGATCGAAAAAGTGCTGGACCCCAAGTCCAAGCCGGATGACAAGTGTGTGGAGTGCAAGGACGACCGCAAAGACCAGCCCATCGCCGGTCTGGAACTGATGCGCGGCCTCAAAAAGTCCGACACCCGCGACAACCTGTGGGACGGCGGCACCATCGTCGAACCCTCCACCGGCAAGGTCTACAAAGTGCAGCTCACCCCGATCGAAGGTGGCAAAAAGCTCGAAGTGCGCGGCTACGTTGGCGCGCCCTTGTTCGGTCGCACGCAGACCTGGATTCGCGTCCAGTAACCCCATGAACCACGGGCCGCTCCAGGGCGGCCCTCCAGCTAAAGAATGGCCATGTCCAAATTTCAAGTGAAAAAAGTCGCCGTGCTCGGCGCAGGCGTGATGGGTGCGCAAATTGCCGCCCACCTCGTCAACGTCAAAGTGCCTGTGGTGCTGTTCGATTTGCCCGCCAAAGAAGGCCCCAAGAATGGCATCGTCACCAAAGCCATCGACAACCTCAAGAAGCTCAAGCCCGCGCCCCTGGGTGTCGTGGACGATGCTGGCTTGATCGGTCAGGCCAACTACGAAGAGCATCTGGAGCAGCTGCGCGAGTGCGACCTCATCATCGAGGCCATTGCAGAGCGCATGGACTGGAAGCTGGACCTCTACAAAAAGATCGCCCCCTTCATTGGTGCCAACACGATTGTTGCGTCCAACACCTCGGGCTTGTCGATCACCAAATTGTCGGAAGCGCTGCCGGAAGAAATCAAGCCCCGCTTTTGCGGTATCCACTTCTTCAACCCGCCCCGCTACATGGCGCTGGTGGAGTTGATCAACACCCCCACCACCGAAGCCCACTACCTCGATGCGCTCGAAGGCTTCGTGACCAGCGCTTTGGGCAAGGGCGTGGTGCGTGCCAAAGACTCCCCCAACTTCATTGCCAACCGCGTCGGCATCGCCGGCATGTTGACGACCATGAAGGAAGTGGAAAACTTCGGCCTGACCTACGACGTGGTCGATGACCTGACCGGCAAGAAGCTGGGCCGCGCATCCTCCGGCACCTTCCGCACTGCGGACGTGGTCGGCCTGGACACCATGGCCCACGTCATCAAGACGTTGCAGGACACACTCAGCATCGAAACTGATCCCTTCTACGAGAGCTTTGCCACCCCCGTGGTGCTGAAGACCCTGTTGGAGATGGGCAACCTGGGTCAGAAGTCCAAAGCCGGCTTCTTCAAGAAAGTCGGCCGCGATGTGCTGCGCTTCGATGGCGAAAGCAAGGAATACGTGGCCGGCGGCGAAAAGGCCGACGAGGTCTACGCCCGCATGCTCAAGAAGCCAGCCGCAGAGCGCCTGCGTCTCTTGCGCAATGCCGAAGGCAAGCAGGGTCAGTTCCTGTGGGCTATCCTGCGCAACAGCTTCCACTACGCCGCCATTCACCTGGCGTCCATCGCCGACAACGCCCGCGATGTGGACTTCTGCATGCGCTGGGGCTTCGGCATGAAGCAAGGCCCGTTTGAGCTCTGGCAAGAAGCCGGCTGGCTCGAAGTGGCGAAGATGGTTCAGGAAGACATCGACGCCGGCAAAGCCCTGTGCAAAGCGCCGCTGCCCGAGTGGGTGTTCAAAGGCCCGGTGGCCGACGCCGGTGGCGTACACACCGCTGCAGGCTCCTGGAACCCCACCACAGGCACCTTTGTACCGGTGCGCAAGCTGCCCGTGTACGAGCGCCAGCACTTCCCCGAGAGCGTGTTGGGTTCCAACGCGCCCAAGGCCGAGACCGCTGGCAAGACGGTGTTTGAAGACGAGTCCATCCGCCTGTGGACGCTGGACACGGACCAGGATGGCCCCTCCGGTAGCCGAGTGCTGATTGCCAGCATCAAGACCAAGATGCATGCCATCGGTGGCGGTGTGATCGAAGGCCTGTTGCAAGCCCAGGAGCTGGCCGAGAAGGAATACCAGGGCTTGGTCATCTGGTCGCCGGACGAGATGTTCTCTGCTGGTGCCGACCTGCAAGGCATGATGCCCGCCTTCATGATCGGTGGCGCCAAAGCCATCGAAGGCGCAGAAGCCGAGCTGCAAAACGCCATGCTCAAACTGCGTTACTCCAACGTGCCCGTCATTTCCGCCATCCGCGGTTTGGCGCTGGGTGGTGGTTGCGAACTGGCGGTCTACTCCAGCAAGCGCGTGGCGGCGATGGAAAGCTACATCGGTTTGGTGGAAGTCGGCGTGGGCCTGGTGCCCGGCGCTGGCGGCCTGACCTACATCGCGCGCCGTGCGGCTGAAAACATGGCGCTGTCCACCTCCAAGGACGTGCTGCCTTTCCTGACCGAAGGCTTCACCGCGGCGGCCATGGCCAAGGTGGGCACCAGCGCGCTCGAAAGCCGCAAGCTGGGCTACCTGCTGGAGAGCGACGTGGTGGTGGCCCATAAAGACGAGCTCTTGTTTGTGGCCATCAACGAGGCCAAGGCTTTGTACACCTCCGGCTACCGTGCACCGCACAAGCGCAGCTTCCCCGTGGCTGGCCGCAGTGGCATTGCCACCATCCGTGCCCAGCTGGTCAACATGCGCGACGGCGGCTTCATCAGCGCGCACGATTTCCACATCGGTTTGCTGATTGCAGAGGTGGTGTGTGGCGGCCAAGTGGATGCCGGCACCCTGGTAACGGAGGAATACCTCATGGCCATGGAACGCAAGGCCTTCTGCAGCCTGCTGACCCACCCCAAGACGCAAGAACGCATCATGGGCATGATGTCCACCGGCAAGCCGGTGCGTAACTGATTGGCGCCATGACGACGCTCGCTGCCCACGCATTGACTGCCCGGCCCAACCGCTTGGCACGCTCGGTCGCCAAGCTGGACCGCGTGCCTGCGGTCCTGCGCCCCTGGCTGCGCAACAAGGTCATGGGTCGTGCAGTGCCGTTCACCGGCACCGCAGGTCTGGACTTTGCGCACATGGCGTCTGAACGTGTGGAGATTGCCGTGGCCAATGCGCGCCGCGTGCAAAACCACATTCAGGGTGTGCATGCCGCTGCCATGGCATTGCTGGCTGAAACGGCTACCGGCATGGTGGTGGGCATGAATGTGCGGGACGACTGCCTGCCCCTGGCTAAGACCATGCGCATCGACTTCAAACGACGTGCCCAGGGCGCCATGCGCGCAGTGGCCACCTTGTCGGATGCGCAGCGCCAGCTCATGCAGCAAAGCGACAAGGGCGAGGTCAGCGTGCCGGTACTGGTCAGCGACGAATCGGGCGAACAGCCCATTCAATGTGAATTCATCTGGGCGTGGATACCCACCCCGAAAAATAAAGGAGTTTCCTCATGAAACAAGTCCAAGACGCTTACATCGTTGCCGCCACGCGTACGCCCATCGGGCGTTCCGGCCGCGGCTATTTCCGCAACACCCGCCCTGACGAGTTGCTGGTGTCTGCCCTGCGCAGCGCCATGTTGCAAGTCCCCACCCTGGACCCCAAGGCGATTGAAGACGCCATCATCGGCTGCTCTTTCCCCGAGGGCGAGCAGGGCATGAACATGGCCCGCGTGGCCGTGGGTCTGGCGTTTGACCACCCCGTGGGCGGTATCACCGTCAACCGCTTCTGTGCCTCCGGCATCTCCGCTATCCAGATGGCAGCGGACCGCATCCGTGTGGGCGAGGCCGATGTGCTGATCGCCGGTGGTGCCGAGTCCATGAGCATGGTGCCCATGGGCGGCGGCAAGCCCTCGTTCAACCCCGAAGTGTTTGCCCGCGACGAAAACGTCGGCATCGCCTACGGCATGGGTCTGACCGCAGAAAAGGTCGCCCAGCAGTGGAAGGTGACACGCGAAATGCAAGACGCCTTCGCCCTTGAATCCCACTTGCGTGCCATCAAGGCCCAGCAAGCCGGCGAGTTCACCGACGAGATCACGCCCATCGATGTGATCGAGCGCACTCCCAACCTGGCAACCGGCGAAGTGTCCACCCGCACTCGCACCGTGAACCTCGACGAAGGCCCACGCCCAGATACCTCCATCGAAGGCCTGGCCAAGCTCAAGCCCGTGTTCGCTGCTCGCGGCAGCGTGACTGCCGGTAATAGCTCGCAGACCAGCGATGGCGCAGGCGCTTTGATTCTGGCCAGCGAAAAAGCCGTCAAGCAGTTCGGCCTGACCCCCTTGGCCCGTTTTGTGAGCTTTGCGGCCCGTGGCGTGCCACCCGAAATCATGGGTATCGGCCCCATTGAAGCCATCCCTGCCGCCCTGCGCTACGCCGGTCTGCAGCACTCCGACATCGACTGGTTCGAGCTGAACGAAGCGTTTGCCGCCCAGTCGCTGGCCGTGATCAACACCCTGGGTCTGGACCCGTCCAAGGTCAACCCCATGGGTGGCGCGATTGCGCTGGGTCACCCGCTCGGCGCTACCGGTGCCATCCGTGCAGCCACCGTGGTGCACGCCATGCGCCGCCATAACCTGAAGTACGGCATGGTCACCATGTGCGTAGGCACCGGGCAGGGCGCTGCCGGCATCTTTGAACGCGTCTAAAGCGCGTCACACCAAGGCCACCTTCGGGTGGCCTTTTGCATGGGGCGGTATGCTCCGCAGCCATCTGGAGATCGCTTGAATGAGTACCCACGTTTTTGATGAAGCCATTGCGCTGCAGGCGCAGCCCGATGGCAGTTGCACAGGCCACACCCACCCGGCCTACGCCAATATGGTGGGGCCGTTTGGCGGCATCACGGCGGCACAAGCCCTGAACGGAGTGCTGCAGCACCCCGAGCGATTGGGCGACCCGGTGTCACTGACGGTAAATTTTTGCGCGGCGCTGGCCGACGGCCCCTTCACCGTCATGGCGCGTGCGGCCCGCACCAACCGGTCGACCCAGCACTGGACCATTGAGATCCAGCAGGGCGATGCGATTGTCATGACCGGCACCGCAGTGACGGCCGTGCGCCGCGAAACCTGGGGTGTGGACGAAGAGCCCATGCCCCTGTGCCCGCCGCCTGCCGAGGTGCCGCTGCCGCAGGTGGTGGCGCCCATGGAGTTTGTGAAGCGGTATGAGCAGCGCCCCGTGACCGGCCAGTTGCCGGCCGTGTGGGACGGCACGGGCCACAGCAGCCTCTCGCAAATCTGGGTGCGCGATAACCCGCCGCGCCCGCTGGACTTTGCCTCCCTGGCCTGCATCTCTGACATCTTTTTCCCCCGCGTGTTCATCCGCCGGGCCACCCACGTGCCAGTGGGCACCGTGTCGCTCACGGTGTACTTCCACGCCAGCGCGGAGCAGCTGGCAGCGACGGGCGCCGGCTACTTGCTGGGGCAGGCCCAGGCCCAGGCGTTTCGCAACGGTTTTTTTGACCAGAGCAGCCAGCTCTGGAACGAGGCGGGCGTGCTGCTGGTAACCACGCACCAAATCGTCTATTACAAACAGTGATCCAATCACGCATTCCCATTTGAGCGAGCGACCATGCAAGACATCCTGATCCACACCGACGCCGGTGTCACCACCATCACCCTGAACCGGGTGGAAAAGAAAAACTCCTTCACCCAGGCCATGTATGCCGCCTGCGCCGATGCGTTGAATGCAGCGCGCGACGACGCGGCGGTGCGTGTGGTGGTGTTCCAGGGCGATGCCACTGTGTTCAGCGCCGGCAACGACATCGGCGACTTTTTGGGCGCTCCGCCCAAGGCGCAGGACGCGCCGGTGTTCCGCTTTTTGCGGGCGCTGGCGGCCTTCCCCAAGCCACTCATTGCCGCCGTGTGCGGCCCGGCGGTGGGCATTGGCAGCACCATGCTTTTCCACTGCGACCTGGTCTATGCCGGCGACAACGCGGCCTTCTCCATGCCCTTCGTGAACCTGGGCCTGTGCCCCGAAGCCGCCTCCAGCCTGCTAGTGCCCCAGATGATGGGCTACCACCGCGCTGCCGAGGCCTTGCTCCTGGGTGAGCCCTTCATGGCTGAAGCCGCGCTAGAAGTGGGCCTTGCCAACCGCATCGTGCCGCCCACCGAGGCCAACGGCATTGCCCAGACGCAAGCCCGCAAGCTGGCAGCCAAGCCGCTGGCCTCCCTGGTGGAAACCAAGCGTTTGCTCAAAAAAGGGCAGATGGAGCAGGTGCTGGCCCGCATCGATGAAGAAGCCGTGAGCTTCGGCCGCATGCTCGGTGAGCCGGCCGCTCAGGAAGCCTTCACGGCGTTCATGGAAAAGCGCAAACCCGACTTCAGCAAAGTCTGAAGGCGGTATCCGAAGGATGCGCACGAAGTGCGAGCCTGCGTTTTCGCTAAAAGCGCAAACCCGACTTCAGCAAGGTTTAAGGATCATTTTTGATGCCAAATAGGCCTCTAGCGCTCGTGAGGTATGTGCGAGTAGCTATTGTTTTGATAGCGATTTGCGCCCCGATACTGGCGGCAGCCAACCCCTACTACGACCCCAGCAAGCCGCACCACACGCCGGACGGCTTTCGCAACCACTACGTGGGTGAGGTGAACAAGCCTTTTACCGACCTGGTGCGCTGGCAGTGGGAGTCGTGGCGAGAAGGCTTGCCCAAGCCGGCCCAGACGCCCACGCCGCGGGTGGCCCCCGATTTGGCACGTCTGCAGGCCTACCAACGCACGCCTGCCGACAGCCAGGCGGGGCAGTCGGTCTCGGCGCCGGCTTTGACTTGGATCGGACACGCCAGCCTGCTGATGCAGGCCGGTGGACTCAATGTGCTGACCGACCCCATCTTCAGCGAGCGTGCCTCGCCGGTGCAGCTCTTCGGTCCCCGGCGGGTGGTGGCGCCCGGCGTGGCGCTGGAGGCCCTGCCGCCGGTGGACGTGGTCATCATCTCGCACAACCATTACGACCACCTGGACCGCGCCAGCATCGTCGCCCTGCACCAGAAGGCCGTGGCAGAGGGCGGGCGCACCTTGTTTTTGGTGCCCCTGGGGCTTAAGCCCTGGTTCACGGCGCTGGGAGTCGACAGCGTGGTGGAGCTGGATTGGTGGCAGCAGCACACGGTGCGCGGCGTGGACTTTGTGCTTACGCCCGTGCAACACTGGTCGGCTCGCGGCGTGGCCGACCGCAGCACCACCTTGTGGGGCGGCTGGGCCGTGTTGGGGCGGGATTTGCACTGGTACTTCGGCGGCGACACGGGCTACAGCAAAGACTTTGCCGACACCCGCCTGCGCCTGGCCACGCGCCAGACTGAGGCACTGGGAGGTGGTTTTGACATCGCCCTCTTGCGTATCGGGGCCTATGCGCCGCGCTGGTTCATGCGCGAGCAGCACATCAACCCGGACGAAGCCGTGCAAATGCATCTGGACCTGGGTGCCAAGCGCAGTGTGGGCATGCACTGGGGCACGTTCGCGCTGACGGATGAGCCGCTAGACCAGCCGCCTATCGACCTGGCCCTGGCGCGGCGCGCGCATCAGGTGCCGGAGCCTCACTTTTCTGTCATGGCCGTGGGTGAAACCCGCGCGGTGCCGGCCCGCCCTCACGCAAACCCTTAAGAGGCTTATTTATGCCAAGCATTTGCTTGCTATAAATATTCGGCTTTGGTAAGGTGTGGGCATGATTCCTGACACTCCACCGCCCGAGGCCAAACGCCCGCGCGGCCGCCCCCGCAAAACCGAAGACGAACGTGATGACGGCAACCGCCGCCACGAGCTGCTCAAGGCCGCAGCCCAGCTCTTCCGCCGCCAAGGGTTCGCCGCGACCACCACCCGCGACATTGCCAACGCGGCTGGCATGCAAAGCGGCTCGCCGTTCTACCACTTCAAAAGCAAAGACGCGCTCTTGTTCGCCGTCATGGAAGCGGGCATGCATTCGGCGCTGGCCAACCAGCAGCGGGTGCTGGGTGACGCGGCCTATGCCGCACTGAGTCCGGCCGACAAACTACGCCGCCTCGTCCATGCGCACTTTGAGGTTCTGCTCGGGCCCGGCAACGACTTTGTGCCGGTCATGCTGTACGAGTGGCGCTCCTTGCAGCGCCCGCAGCGCAAGGTGCTGCACAAACTGATTGCCGACTACGAGGCCCTGTGGATGCCGGTGCTGCAAGCCCTGCAGGACAGCGGCCAGCTCAAGGCGCCGGTGGGCGTGGCGCGCCTGCTGATTCTGGGCGCGCTCAACTGGTCGGTGCAATGGTTCGACCCCGCCAAAGGGTCCACGGTAGAAGCGCTCGGCGAACACGCCGTCGCCATGTTCATTCAGGAGGTGTGATGCATTACGGTTCTGTCTTCGCGCCCGGCTTGTTTGCCGGCAAAGTGGTGGTGATTACCGGAGGCGGCTCCGGCATCGGCCGCTGCACCGCCCATGAGCTGGCGGCCTTGGGCGCCACCGTGGCGCTCATCGGCCGTAAGCTCGAGAAGTTGGACAAGGTGGTCGCCGAGATTGCAGAGGATGGCGGCAAGGCCAGTCCGCATGTGTGCGACATCCGCAATGAAGACGCCGTAAAGGCCTGCGTGGCTGCCATCGTGGCGCAGCACGGCCGCATTGACGGCCTGGTGAACAACGCCGGCGGCCAGTACATGACGCCGCTGGAAGCCATCAGCGCCAAGGGCTGGGAGGCGGTCATCAACACCAACCTGACCGGCGGCTTCTTGATGGCGCGCGAGTGCTTCAGCCTGAGCATGAGCCGGCACGGTGGCGCCATCGTCAACATCGTGGCCGACATGTGGGGTTCCATGCCCGGCATGGGCCACAGCGGCGCGGCGCGGGCCGGCATGGTGAGCTTCACCGAGACGGCGGCAGTGGAGTGGGGCGGCCGCGGTGTGCGGGTGAATGCCGTAGCGCCGGGCTACATTGCTTCCAGCGGCATGGACCACTACCCGCCCGAGATGGCACCCATGTTGCGCGAAATGGCCAAGACCGTGCCCTTGGGCCGCTTCGGCACCGAGGCCGAAACCGCGGCTGGCATTGTGTTTTTGCTGAGCCCTGCGGCGGCGTTCATCAGCGGCACCACCTTGCGCATTGATGGCGCGCGTCCCCAAGTGCGCATGGGCTGGCCGATGCGCGTGGCGGACGACAAGGCGCAAGCCCGCGATGCCATCACGCCTTTCAACGGCTTTCACCGCGCCAGCACGCCCAAGGTGTTTCAGCCATGAGCGCGCTCCCTGAGTCGGCGCAAGAGTTGACCCATGACTTCGGGCCGGAGGATGTGGCTGCCGTGGAAGGCGCGGCACGCCGCTTTATTCAGACCGAGGTAGCCCCGCATTTGGCGGACTGGGAAGAGGCGGGCGAGTTCCCCCGCAGCTTGTACCCGCGCGCCGCCGATCTGGGGTGGCTGGGGCTGGGTTACCCGGAGCACTTGGGTGGCACACCGGCCCCTTGGGCATTGCGCAACGCGCTCACGATTGCGCTCGCGCGCAGCGGGGGCAGTGGCGGCCTGATGGCCAGTCTGTTCAGCCTCAACATCGGCTTGCCTCCGGTGCTGCGCCATGGCTCTGTGGCCTTGCAGCAGCTAGTGGTGCCCGATGTGCTGGCCGGCCGCAAGATTGCCGCGCTGGCGATTACCGAGCCCGGTGGTGGCACCGATGTATCGGCACTCAAAACCACGGCCCGCCTGGAGGGCGACGAGTACGTGGTGGATGGGGAAAAAACCTTCATCACTTCCGGCATGCGCGCCGACTGGATCACGGTGGCGGTACGGACTGACCTGAAGAACAAAGGCCCCATGGGCATCTCCATGCTCATGGTGCCTGGCGATGCGCCCGGCCTGTCGCGCAGCCCGCTGAAAAAAATGGGCTGGCTGTGCTCAGACACCGCGCAGCTGCGCTTTGATGGCGTGCGGGTGCCGGCCACCCACCTCGTGGGCGAGGAGGGGGCCGGCTTCAAGATCATCCTCACCAACTTCAATGGCGAGCGCCTGTCCATGGCGGCCATGGCGCTGGGCTTCGCGGAGTGCTGTTACGACGAAGCCTTGAGTTGGGCCCAGCAGCGCAAAACCTTTGGCACTGCGCTGATTGACCACCAGGTGATCCGCCACAAGTTCATGGACATGAAGATGCGCATCGAGTCCACCCGCGCCTGGCTGCATGCGGTGGCCGCGCGGGCGGACGCTGGTGACCGCGGTGACAGGTCTGCCAAGGGGGCCGAGTGGGTGGCGCAGGTGTGCCTGCTCAAAAACCATGCGACCCAGACCATGCAGTTCTGTGCCGACCAGGGCGTACAGATTCTGGGTGGCATGGGCTTTATGCGTGGCACGGCCTGCGAGCGCATTTACCGCGAAGTGAAGGTGATGATGATCGGCGGCGGTGCCGAGGAAATCATGAAAGAGTTGGCAAGCCGTCAGCTCGGCCTGTGAGAATGCAGCATGCCTAAAACTACCCCCACTGCAGACGCGGCAGCGCCCCTCGTGTTTGAACCGGAGTTCATCGAAGGGCTGACCCGCATCTTTGAGACCAGCATTGTGTTCAACCAGGTGCTGGGTTTGAAGATTACGTCCATCACGCCGGCCAAAGTCACGGCCCGCATTGCCATGCGCCCCGAGTTGGTAGGGCACTACGCTTACAACCGCATCCATGGCGGCGTGATCAGCGCGGGGCTGGACGCCATGGGTGGCTTGGCGGTGATGGCTGCCATTGGTGCGCGCCACATGGACGAGGCGCCCTCGCAGCGCCTGCACCGCTTTGCCAAGTTGGGCACCATCGATTTGCGGATTGATTACCTGCGCCCGGGCATCGGCGAGCAGTTCGAGCTGCATGCCGAGGTGATGCGCTTGGGCTCGCGCGTGGCGTCTACTCGCATGGAGTTTTTGGGAGCGGATAGCAAGCTGCTGTCCACCGGGTCTGCGGCTTACATCGTGTCTTGAAGTGCTATTGAATTTATAGCTGCTCGCGCTTGTTGT
Organism: Rhodoferax bucti; assembly: GCF_005876985.1. Lineage (GTDB taxonomy): Bacteria > Pseudomonadota > Gammaproteobacteria > Burkholderiales > Burkholderiaceae_C > Allorhodoferax > Allorhodoferax bucti. Next base: position 292,849 of record NZ_VAHD01000001.1, on the reverse strand, counting down.
GCGAGCGCTAGAAGGCGATTTGATGCTGAACTAGACGGTGGCGGTGTGTTTGGCCACAATGCGGGCGGCTACGCCGGTGCGGGTGACTTTGCCGGCTGCATCGGCCAGGGCGGCGCGGTCGGCATCCAGCAAGGCGGGCGAGCCCCACAGCGTCAAGTCCAGCAGGCCCAGCACATAGGGCGTGCCGAATTCGCTGGCGCGCATGCCTTCTTCTCGCATACCGTAGCGCAGCGACTGGCGCACACTAGCCACCCCATCGACCCGCCCGCTGCGCAGCAGCTGCATCATCGAGGTGAGGGTGTTAGTGCGCTGGTGGATCACGCCGTCCAGGTCGGCAATCATGCTGTAGCCGGCGCCTGCACTCAGGCTGGCAATGCGTAGGCCGCGCAGCGAGGCTTTGCTGTCCATCACCACGCCTTTGCGAGGCAGCACTTCCACTTCCAGCTGCGTCAGCCGCGCAATGGCCTTCACATCCGGTGCCAAGCCGGGTACCGGCAGCATGATGGAGAGGTCAGCCGCGTTGCGGTTCACGTCCTGAATGGCCCGGGCAATCGGCACCAGGCGGGTCTCGATCGGGCGGTCGGCGGCTTTGGCGAGGGCCTGGGCAAAGTCGGCCATGACCCCCATCACCTCACCGGTAGGTGACAGCCCGCCATAGGGCGCCACGTCAATCACGTCCAACACCCACGGGGCGGCGGCACGGGCTTGCGGTGCCAGGCTCATGGAGCCCAAGGGGGTCAAAGCGGCCCAAGACAGGGCGGAGCGTCGGTCCATGCACATCATGCGAATGACTATGACAAATTTACATGTCGCATTCAAGTCGGGTGGCGTAAAAAAAGCCACGCGGACGTGGCTTTTTGCATAGAGGCGGCGCTTATTTTTTCGCGGGTGCGTCGCTCACATATTCCGACATCACCTTCCACTTGCCATCGCTGATTTGCGAGAGGCGCGAGGCGCTGCTGCCCAGGCGCTTGGTGGCCGAGAACGTTTGCACCGGTGCGCCAAACATGTCGGCGGGAATGGTCAGGTTGTCCATGACCTTGATGTAGCTGTCCGTGCTGAGGTTCTTGCCGGCTTTGTTGGCCACCGAGGCAAAGGTGTTGATGATCATGTAGCCATACACCGAGAACACGGTGGGGTCTTCATTGAACTTGGTTTTGTACTTGTTGGCCCAGAAGCGGATGCCGGGGGACTGTTCATCGGTGTAGGGGTTTTGCACCGTCATGGTGGCGTAGAGCCCGTCCATGGCCTTGCCACCGATCTTGTGGATCAGGTCGGTGTAAGCCGCACTCGACCCGATGAAGGTGGGGCTGTACCCCAGCTTGCGCGCGGTGCCGATGGCGCCAATGGTTTCGCGGATGATGGTGCCCAGCACCACAAAGTCGCACCCGCTGGCCTGGAGCTTGGACACTTGTGACGAGAAGTCGGTGGCGCCGCGCTTGTAAGAGGTTTTCTCGGCGAATTCCATGCCGATGGTCTTTAAGCCGTCTTCACCCCCCTTGAGCACCTCGAGGCCGAAGTCGTCATCCTGGTACAGGGTGCAGACCTTTTTGGCGCTCTTTTCTTTCACCAGCTTGGGCACGGCCAGGCGCATCTGGTCGTAGTATGGAGCGGCAAACGAGTACTTGAGCTTGTGGAAGGGCTCGTACATTTCACGCGCGGCGGTGATGGGGAAGAAGTTGATCACGTTCTTCTCAAACTGCACCGGCATGGCCGCCATGTTTTGCGCGGTGCCGATGTGGCCCACCATCATGAAAATCTGGTCCTGGTTGACCAGTTTTTGCGCAGCGAGCACCGCCTTCTTGGGGTCGTAGCCCGAGTCTTCTACCAGCAGCTTGAGCTTGCGGCCGTTGATGCCGCCTTGTTCGTTCACCTCATCCACGGCCAGCAGCATGCCGGCGCGGGCCTGTTTGCCGAAACCGGCCAGCGGGCCGGACAAGTCCTGGATGGAGCCCAGCAGAATTTCGTCTTTGCTCACGCCCTGTTGGGCACTGGCAAGGGTCGCGCTCAGGGCCAGGGTGCCCAGAGCGATGGCGGTACGCAGTTTCATGGTGTTGTCTCCTCGTTGGGTTTCTTGCAAAGGGGCAGCGGGGGCTGCTATCGGTACATGGCCTCTATGCGGGCTTCGTATTTCTTTTCCACCAGTTTGCGTTTGAGCTTCATGGTGGGGGTGAGTTCCTCGTCTTCCGCGGTGAGCTGGTTTTCCAGCAGGAAGAATTTTTTGATCTGCTCGACGCGCGCAAACTTTTTGTTCACCCGGTCCAGCTCCGCCTGGATGAGGGCTTGCACCTCGGGGGCACGTGTGAGTGATGCGTAGTTGCTGAAGGGCACATCGGCATCCTGGGCAAACTTTTCGACGTTTTCCTGGTCGATCATGATGATCACCGTGAGGTAGGGGCGTTTGTCGCCGATAACCACTGCGTCGGTGATGTAGGGCGAGAATTTGAGGTCGTTCTCGAGCTCGCTGGGCGTGATGTTTTTGCCACCGGCGGTGATGATGATGTCCTTCATCCGGTCGGTGATGCGGAAGAAACCGTCCTCGTCTACCACGCCCACATCGCCGGTGTGCAGCCAGCCGTCGGAGGTGATGGTTTCTGCCGTCTTTTCGGGCAGGTTGAGGTAGCCGGCAAACACGTTCTGGCCGCGCACCAGAATCTCGCCGGTGGCCGGGTCCAGCTTGACCTCGTTGAAGGCTGCAGCGGGGCCAATGGAGCCGGGCTTGATTTTGTGGGCGGGCACGCCGGTGGAGGCGCCGCAGGTTTCGGTCATGCCCCACACCTCCAGCATGGGTACGCCCAGCGCCAGGTACCAGCGCACCAGGTCCGGCGAGATGGGCGCGGCCCCGGTGATCAGGAAGCGCGAGCGGTGGATGCCGATGAGCTTGCGCACATTGTTGAGCGCCAGGGCCTGTGCCAGCTTGAACTGGAGCTTCAAGCCCGCGCCCACCGGTTCGCCGGCCAGCACCTTGTTGGCAATGCGGGTGCCCACGCCGATACCCCAGCCGTACACCAGCTGTTGAAACTTGCCGGACTCCTTGAGCGCAATCATCACGCTGGAGTAAAACTTTTCCCACACCCGGGGCACGGCGGTGAACACCGTGGGCGCGATTTCGCGCACGTTCTCGGGGATGGTTTCGGGGTTCTCCACAAAGTTCAGCTTGGCACCGGTGTAGAGCGCAAAGTACTCGCCGCCCATGCGCTCGGCAATGTGGCACAGGGGCAAAAAGCACATGCGCTCGTCGCTGGCATCTTGCGCAATCAGGGTGTTGAAGCCGCGCACGGTGTACACAATCCCCCGGTGCAAATGCATGGCGCCTTTGGGTTTTCCGGTGGTGCCCGAGGTGTAGACCAGGATGGCCAAATCATCGGGGCGGCAGGCCTGCACACGCTGCTGCACCGCGTGCGGGTGGGTGGCGTTGTAGGCGCGGCCCAGGGCACGCAGGGCATCCAGGCCCATCACGCCGGGCTCATCCAGCCCGCGCAGGCCGTCCATGTTCATCACGATGATGTGTTGCAAGGCGCTGCACTCTGCGCGCACTTCCAGGGCCTTGTCGAGCTGCTCGTCGTCTTCCACAAACAGGACACGGGTGCCGGAGTCTTCGCACAGGTACTGCACCTGGCTGGGGGCATCGGTGGGGTAAATGCCGTTGGATACCCCACCGGCGGAAAGCACTGCCAAGTCGGCCCACACCCACTCGACTACGGTGTTGGCCAGGATGGAGGCGGTGTGCCCTTGCTGGAAGCCCAGGCTCATCAGCCCACCGGCGATCTCGCGCACCGCGTCGGCGGTTTGGTTCCAGGTCCAGCTGCGCCACAGGCCCAGGTGTTTCTGGCGCAGCCAGATGTCGGGGCCACGGGCGGCCACCGCGTTCCAGAACATGGCAGGCACTGTGTCGCCGGTCATGGCGATGTCGGTGCGGGGCTGGATGTCGCGGGTATCCCAGAGACCGTTCATCGTGTTACCTCCATGTTTTCTTCTTTTTCCAACGACGTTCCCCGCGCACTCCGTCCTCCTTCATGCCAAGGTAAAACTCTTTGATGTCGTCTTTCTCGCGCAAGTTGGCGCAGGTGTCTTCCATGACGATGCGTCCGTTCTCCAGCACATAGCCGTAGTCCGAGGCGTTGAGCGCCATGTTGGCGTTTTGCTCCACCAGCAGGATGGTGGTGCCGCGCTCACGGTTGATGCGCACCACGATCTCAAAAATCTCTTTGGTGAGCTTCGGGCTAAGACCCAGGCTGGGCTCGTCCAGCAGGATGAGGTCGGGGTCTGCCATGAGCGCACGGCTGATCGCCAGCATTTGCTGCTGTCCGCCAGAGAGCAAGCCGGCATCCTGCGCGGCGCGTTCTTTCAGTATGGGGAAGTAGCCATACACGGTAGCCAGATCCTTGGCGACGCCATCGCGGTCTGCGCGGGTGAAGGCACCCATGAGCAGGTTGTCATGCACGCTGAGCAGAGGGAACACTTCGCGCCCTTCGGGCACATGGCTCAGGCCTTCCTGCACGATGTAGGCCGGATCGCGTGCTGTGATGTCCTGCCCCTTGAATTCCACCGAGCCTTTGCGCGGATCGATGATGCCGGAGATGGTTTTCAAAATGGTGGTCTTGCCTGCGCCGTTGGAGCCCAACACGGTGGCAATCTCGCCGCGACGCACTTGCAGGCTCACGCCCCGGATGGCCTTGATGGGGCCGTAGGAGCTCTCCACATTGAGCAGCTTGAGCACCGGCTGGTCGCTGATGGGCGGCGGCAAGGTGCTCATGCGGCCTCCCCAGAAGGTTGGCGGCGCAGGGACGACACATCGTCAATAGACCCCAGATAGGCTTCCACCACGGCAGGGTCGGTTTGTACTTCGCGCGGGCTGCCCATGGCCAGCACTTCGCCCTGGTTCATGGCCAGTACCCGGTCCGAGACTTTGGAGACCAGGCTCATGTCATGTTCCACCATCAGCACCGTGATGCCCAGTTCGTTTTTGATGTCCTGGATCCAAAAAGCCATGTCGTCGGTTTCTTCCACATTCAAGCCGCTGGACGGCTCGTCGAGCAGCAGCAGCTTGGGTTCGGTGCACAAAGCACGCGCCATCTCTACCACCTTGCGCACGCCATAGGGCAGGCCTGCGACCAGCGAGTCGCGGTAGTGCTGTAGGTCGAGGAACTCAATCACCTCTTCGGCTTTTTCTCGGGCCCGGAGTTCGGCCTCGCGCACGGCGGGGGTGAACAGCAGGTCCTGCCACAGGGAGGTTTTGCGGTGTGTGTGGCGGCCGATCAGCAGGTTGTGCAGCACGCTGGCGTGCTCAAACAGTTCGATGTTCTGGAAGGTGCGTGCAATACCCAAGGAGGCCACGTTTTGCGGGGCCTGCTCGGTGAGCTGCAGCGGGCCTTGCGGGCCCAGGTACGTGATGCTGCCGGTGGTAGGCGTATAGATGCGGCTGATCAGGTTGAACACAGTGGTCTTGCCGGCGCCATTGGGCCCGATGAGGGTGAAGACCTCGCCTTGCTTGACATCGAAGCTGACTTTGTTGACCGCCAGCACGCCGCCGAAGCGCACGCTCAGGTCTTTGGCCGAGAGAAGTGTGTCGGAGTTCATTTCAACCGGTCCGATTTCTGGAAGGATTTCTGCCGCTTGAACATGCCCTTGCGGTAGAACGGGAACATCTGCAAATAGGTGCGCACCTTGAGCCAGCGGCCATAGAGGCCCATGGGCTCAAATAGCACGAAGGCGATCAGTACAGAGCCATAAATCACGCTCTTGAGGCCTGGCGCCTGTCCGATGAACTCGGGTAAAAATTCTTTGCCGGCCGAAATGCCCTGCGGCAGGATGATGAGGAAGATGGCACCCAGAAACACCCCGTGCACCGAGCCCAGGCCGCCGATCACAATCATCAGCAACAGGTCAATCGACTGCAGCAGGTTGAACTGGTCGGGCGAGATGAAGCGCAGGTTGTGGGCATACAAGGCCCCGGCCATGCCTGCCAATGCGGCTGAGATGGAGAACGAGAGTGTCTTGTAGTACGCCAGATGGATGCCCATGCTCTGCGCCGAAATTTCGGAGTCGCGGATGGCCACAAAAGCCCGGCCTGTCGGGGAGCGCAGCAGGTTCAGAATGCCCAGCGTGCACAACACGGTTACCGTGAGGCAGACGAAGTAGAAGCCTTGGCCGCTGCCCAGTTCGTAACCAGCCATTTTGATCACGCCGACCGCTTTACCCGCGTTTCCGCCAGTGACCGATTCCCAGCGGGCAAACACTTCTTCAATGATGAAGCCGAAGGACAAAGTGGCCATACCCAGATAAATGCCCTTGAGCCGCAGCGCTGGCAAGCCCACGACGATGCCCATGAGCGCTGACAGGGTGCCTGAGAGGGCCAGCGACACCACAAAGGGAACGCCGGCATTGGTGAAGTAAGCCTGTGCATAGGCGCCAACACCCAGGAAGGCGGCATGCCCCAGCGAGAACTGGCCGGTAAAGCCGGCAAGCAGCATCAGCCCCAGGCCTGCAATGGCGTAGATCAGCACCAGGTTCAACTGCGCCAGGCTGTACTCGGTGAGCAGCCAGGGGGCCGCCACCAACAGCAGGCAGAGCACGCTGTACCAGAACACGTGGCCACCGTGCTTGGCGAGGTGGATGTCCTGCGCGTAATCGGTCTTAAAAATAAAGCGCATCAGACTTTCTTCCGCAATTTTTCGCCGAACAGGCCGTTGGGCTTGACCATCAGCATCACGAGCACCACCACGTAGGCGGCCGTGTCCTTGAAGCCATCAGGCAGGTAGAAGCCGGCGAAGGACTCCACCAGCCCGATCACCAGCCCGCCCACAATGGCGCCGGGCAGGCTGCCGAAGCCCCCCACCACGGCGGCCGGAAAGGCCTTGAGGCCGATAAAGCCCATGTTGGCGTGCACAAAGGTAATGGGCGCCAGCAGCACGCCGGCAATGGCGGCTACCGCGGCCGCCAGGCCCCAGGCCAAACCGTTGAGCCGCTGCACCGGAATGCCCATGTAGTACGCCGCCAGCTGGTTTTGCGAAGCCGCCTGCATGGCAATGCCCAGCTTGGTGTAACGGAAGAGGGCAAACAACAGCACACACAGCACGCCGGTGGCGCCGATGATGACCAAGTGCTCCACGTTGAGCACCAGGGCGCCTATGCCCATCTCGTTGCCGCCGAATTTGAGAATTTCGTCCTTGTAGGGCACGGCCAAGGCGTTGGTGTCGGTGCCGATACCGGGAATCATGGTGATCAGGCCGCGCGCCACATAGCCGATGCCGATGGTGAGCATCACGATGGAAAACGCCGGCTGGCCCAGGATGGGGCGTATCACCAGGCGCTCCAGCAACACGCCGAAGACGGCCATGCCCAAAATCGCGCTGGATACAGCAATCCAGTAGGGCATGCCCAGCAGGGTCATGCCTACCAGGCCGCCGAAGGCGCCCAGCATCATCAGCTCGCCTTGGGCGAAGCTCACGGTTTCGGTGGCCTTGTAGATCAATACAAAACCGAGCGCGATCAGGCCGTAAATGCACCCTTGTGCCACGCCGCTGATCAGCAATTGAAGGAACTGCACATCGTCTCCTTGGGTAGTGCAGTCCGGTTATAGCGGTGTGTTCCCCAATTGCCGATAGGGTTCCCACTGATCTCGTAGACCCCTAGAAAGCCCCTGCCGTTTGGCGGGGGATAGGCTACGCATTTTTTAAGACTTTTAGGCCTCTGGCGCATGTGGAGTATGCGCGAGTAGCTATTAAATCAATAGCGCTATTCAGTGTCTTTGGGGATGGCGCGGGGGCGGCCCTGGTCGTCGATGGCCACGTAGGTGAGTGACGCCTCGGTGACTTTGGTGTACTGCCCCTGTGAGCGGTAGCGCTCGGCATACACCTCCACCTTCACGGTGATGGAGGTGCGCCCGATGCGGCTCACCTTGCTGAAGAAACTCAGAATGTCGCCCACCCGCACCGGCTGCTTGAAGATGAATTCATTCACCGCCACCGTGGCCATGCGGCCCTGGGTGTAGCGCGCGGGCAGTACCGAGCCGGCCAGATCGACCTGCGCCATCACCCAGCCACCGAAGATGTCGCCATTGGCATTGCAGTCCCCCGGCATGGGGATGACCTTGAGCACCAGCTCCTGGTCGGTGGGCAATTGGACATGGGGAGCACTGGAAACGGTAGACATGGGCACAATCCTCAACTGAAACTAGTCTGAATTGTCCCCCATGCGCCCCTCCGGTCTCCCCGCTACAGCTCCTGCTGCGCACGCTTCTGCTGCGTCCACGTCCTCCAACTCCGATTGGGGCACGCTGCAGCGCCTGTTCCCCTACCTCTGGGCCTACAAGTGGCGGGTGATCGCCGCGCTGGCCTTCATGGTGGGGGCCAAGCTCGCCAACGTGGGCGTGCCGCTACTGCTGAAAAACCTGGTGGACGCGATGACGATCAAGCCCGGCAGCGCCGCAGCCGTGCTGGTGGTGCCGGTGGCTCTGCTGGTGGGCTACGGCGCCTTGCGCTTGTGCACTTCGCTGTTCAGCGAGCTGCGCGAATTGGTGTTTGCCAAGGCCACCGAGGGTGCGGCGCGCTCGATCAGCCTGCAGGTGTTCCGGCACTTGCACGCCATGAGCCTGCGCTTTCACCTGGAGCGCCAGACCGGGGGCATGACGCGTGACATCGAGCGCGGCACACGGGGTGTGCATTCGCTGATCAACTACTCGCTCTACAGCATCGTGCCCACCTTGATCGAGGTGACGCTGGTGCTCACGCTGCTGGCGGTCAAGTTTGATGTCTGGTTTGCGTGGATCACCGGCATTGCGCTGGTGGTGTACATCGCTTTCACCGTCACGGTCACCGAGTGGCGCACCCAGTTCCGCAAGAAGATGAACGAGATGGACAGCACGGCCCACAGCCGCGCCATCGATTCGCTGCTGAACTACGAAACGGTGAAGTACTTCAACAACGAAGAGTTCGAGGCGCAGCGCTACGACGAAAACCTGGAGCGCTACCGCCGCGCCGCCGTCAAGAGCCAGACCACACTCTCCCTGCTCAACACCGGACAGCAACTCATCATTGCCACGGCGCTCGTCACCATGCTGTGGCGGGCCACCCAGGGGGTCGTGGACGGCCGCATGACGCTGGGTGATCTGGTGATGGTTAACGCCTTCATGATCCAGCTCTACATCCCGCTGAACTTTTTGGGCGTGATCTACCGCGAGATCAAGCAGAGCCTGACCGATCTGGAAAAGATGTTCACGCTGATGGAGCGTGAGCGAGAGATTGCCGATGTACCCGGCGCCAAGCCCTTGCAACTGGCCGCCAGCGGTGCCGATGCTGCCGTGCGTTTTGAGAATGTCACCTTCAGCTACGACCCGGCCGGCAGCGCTGCGGCTGCGGGCACCACGGCGCGCACCATCCTGCATGGCATCAGCTTCGAGATTCCGGCCGGCAAGACCGTCGCCGTGGTCGGCCCCAGCGGCTCTGGCAAATCCACGCTGGCGCGCCTGCTGTTCCGTTTTTACGACGTGCAGCAGGGCCGCATCACCATTGCAGGGCAAGACATCAAGCAGGTCACGCAAAGCAGCGTGCGCCAAGCCATCGGCATCGTGCCGCAGGACACGGTGTTGTTCAACGACACGGTGGAATACAACATCGCCTACGGCCGCCCCGGCGCCACACGCGCGGAGGTAGAGGTGGCTGCCAAGGCCGCGCACATCCACGCCTTCATTGCCGCAGCGCCCAAGGCTTACGACACCATGGTGGGCGAGCGGGGCCTCAAGCTCAGTGGCGGCGAGAAGCAGCGCGTGGCGATTGCCCGCACGCTCTTGAAGAACCCGCCCGTGATGATTTTTGACGAAGCCACCAGCGCGCTGGACAGTGCCAACGAGCGCGCCATCCAGGCCGAGTTGCAAGGCGTGTCGCGCAACAAGACCACCCTGGTGATTGCCCACCGCCTCTCCACGGTGGTCGATGCCCATGAGATTCTGGTCATGGACGCGGGCCGCATCATCGAACGCGGCAGCCATGCCGAATTGCTCGCGGCCCAAGGGCGTTACGCGTCCATGTGGGCCTTGCAGCAAAGCGGAGAATAAGCCATGGAACTGATCATTTGGATGGCATTGGCGGCTGCGTATTTTTGGGCCAAGCGCAACGACCAGCACCAACGCATCGCCTTGCTGGGCGCTGCCCTGTCGCGCTACGACATTGAAAAACTGATGGAAAGCCTCACCGACGGCTACCTGCGCGCCTTGGGGGAGGACGATGCGGAGCGCCAGGCCCAGGTCTGGAGCTATTTGGAGGTGCAGGAGCAAACCCTGAGCGAGCAGTTCAGCGCGTTTGCCGCCGAGTTCGCCACGCAGGATGCGGCGGCCACCCAGGTCAGCACCTTGCCTGTGGCCCTGCCTTTTGCGGCCCGTTGGTGGCCGGCGGCGGGGTTTGATGTGCGTGCGGCATTTGCTATCCACGCGCGCGGCATCGCGGCTGTTATTCAAAACCGTGCGGGCCTGAGCCCCAAGCGCCGGGCGTTCACCTTGTCCGCAGAGCTGTTTTTGATGCAGCACACCTGCCATTGGTACTGCCGCTCCAAGGCGGTGGCCTCGGCCCGCTTGCTGGCCCGGCACAACACGCCCTATGCCCAGGTGCTGCAAAGCGTGTCGGCCACCACCCGCGCCGACTATGAAGCCCTGCTGCGCGGGCAGGGGCGCTGATATGGCCCTGCTGGCACACCCCGCACCGCAGGCTGGCTTTGAGGCTCCGTTTGAGATGCTGCAGGCCTGCCACGAGCGCGTGCAGCGCACCCTGGCCCTGATGGCACGCCTGCAGCAACACCTGCACGACGTGGGCTGCGACGACAACGCCCGCCAGGCCGCCCGCGATGTGCTGCGCTACTTTGACGTGGCCGCGCCCTTGCACCACCAGGACGAAGAGCTGCACGTGTTTCCCCCCTTGATGCTGGGTGCGGATGCTGCCCTGCGCAGCGTGGTGCAACAGCTCATGCAAGACCACCGCGCCATGGAAACCGGCTGGGCGCAGGCCCGCACCGTGTTGCAAACCATTGCCGAGGACACCAGCGGCACCCTGACCCTGAGCCCCCAGCAGACGCAGGTGCTGGATGCGTTCGCCGCCCTCTATGGCCAGCACATCGTGCACGAAGAGGGCCTGGCTTACCCTGCCGCCCAGGCCTTGTTGCCCGGTGCTGCCGTACAGGCCATGGCCGAGGACATGATGGCCCGCCGCGGTGTCAGGTCAATCGCACCATCTGCATAAACCATGCATTCCGCGCATAATGCGCGCCCATGGAAACCAAATGGCTTGAAGACTTCGTGTCTCTGGCTGAAACCCGCAGTTTCAGCCGCTCCGCGCAATTGCGCCACGTGACCCAGCCCGCGTTCTCGCGGCGCATCCAGTCCTTGGAAGCGTGGGCCGGCACCGACCTCGTAGACCGCAGCAGCTACCCCACGCGCCTCACACCCGCCGGCGAGACGCTGTACGACCAGTCGCTGGAAGTGCTGCAGGCCTTGCAAAGCACGCGCGCCATGCTGCGGGGGCACACCACCGCCGCGCAAGACGTGGTGGAGTTCGCAGTGCCGCACACGCTGGCGTTTACCTTTTTTCCTGCGTGGGTGTCTGAGCTGCGTGAGAAGTTCGGCCCGCTCAAGAGTCGCCTCATTGCCCTCAATGTGCACGACGCGGTGATGCGCCTGGTGGAAGGCAGCTGCGACCTGCTGATTGCTTACCACCACCCCTCCCAGCCTTACCAGCTGGACGCGGACCGCTATGAAATGGTGAGCTTGGGCGAGGAGGTGATTGCGCCCTATTCCAAGCCTGACGCCGATGGCAACCCCTTGTTTTGCCTGCCCGGCAAACTGGGCCAACCGCTGCCTTACCTTGGCTATGCCCCCGGGGCGTACCTGGGCCAGATGGTGGAGTTGATCCTGAAGCAAGCCGAAGTGCCCATCCATTTCGACCGGGTGTACGAAACCGATATGGCCGAAGGCCTCAAAGCCATGGCGCTTGAAGGCCATGGCGTGGCCTTTTTGCCCTACAGCGCGGTCAAGAAAGATTTGCGGGCCAAGAAGCTCGTGAGTGCTTTGCCGCAGCACATGAAGGGGCTGCAAATCACCATGGAAATCCGTGCCTACCGGGAGCGCCTGGCAGTGCGCGAGGCGGGCCGGGGCTTGAGCGCGGCGCAGCGGGCACAGACCCGCACCCCCAAAGGTTCGGCCCAGGCGCTGTGGGACTACTTGCAGCCCCAGAGTGCCGCCACGGCATAGTTGTTGCATAAGGTTTTTGCATACCGTTGCCCTGATTTGGCATTGGAATGCACGCACAGGGCTCGCTAGAGTGAAGCCTTGAAACAAGTCCCGTCGTTGGAGACCTTATGAACCACTCATGTGCCGCCACACCTCGCCGTGTGGCTTTTTTATCGCTGGCAGCCGGCGTGCTGCTCTGTGCCACAGGAGCCACGCACGCGGCCGGTGTGTTGGACCGAGTGAGTGCGGGCGGCAAGCTGGTGATTGCGCACCGTGAATCGTCCATTCCTTTCTCTTACTTGGACGCTGACAAAAAACCGGTGGGTTATGCCGTCGATCTGTGCCTGAAGTTGGCCGACGCGGTGCGCAAAAAGACCGGTGCTAAAAACATGGCGGTCGAGTTTTTGCAGGTCACGCCGGCCAACCGCATTGCCATGGTGGCCGAAGGCAAGGCCGATCTGGAGTGCGGCTCCATCACCAACAATGCCGAGCGCCGGCAGAAGGTGGCCTTCACCATTCCCCACTTCATCACCGGCGCGCGCATGCTGGTGCGTGCGGACGGCAAGATCGAGCGCTTTGAGGACCTGGACGGCAAGAAGCTGGTGTCCACTAAGGGCACCACCCCGCTCAAGGCGGCCGAGCAAGCCAACCGCGAGCGCCTGCTGCACATCACCATTCTGGAAGCGCCTGACCACGCCAGGGCGGTGGACATGGTGGAAAAAAGCGAGGCCGACGCGTTTGTGATGGACGACGTGCTGCTGTTCGGCCTGGCCGCCAACCGTGCCAAGCCCGAGGCCTTGAAGGTGGTGGGCAAGTTCCTGACCACCGAACCCTTGGCCATCATGCTGTCCAAGGACGATGCGGAATTCAAAAAGCTGGTCGATGAGGAAATGCGCCGCCTCATCGTGAGCAAAGAGATTCAGCCGATTTACGACAAGTGGTTTCTCAAGCCGATTCCGCCCAACGACAAGGCGCTGAACCTGCTGGTGAGCTACCTGTTGCGCGATTTCTGGAAATATCCCAGCGATTTTGTGCCCTTCTGACAGCGGCCGGGCCCCGCGCAAGAGGGGCGTGGCGGTTTTGGGACAATAGGGCCCATGACCTCCACCGCTACCCCCCAGACACTCACGATCACCCGCCCGGACGACTGGCACCTGCATGTGCGCGACGGCGCTGCCCTGCACACCGTGGTGCCGCACACCGCCGCCCAGTTCGGCCGCGCCATCATCATGCCCAACCTCAAGCCGCCGGTGACTACTGCCGAGCAGGCGCTGGCTTACAAGGCACGCATCCAGGCCGCCGTGCCCGTGGGCGTGCAGTTTGAGCCGCTGATGACGCTGTACTTGACCGACAACCTGCCCGCCGATGAAATTGCCCGCGCCAAGGACGCCGGTGTGGTCGCTGCCAAGCTCTACCCCGCAGGCGCCACCACCAACAGCGACGCCGGTGTGACCGACTTGTTCAAGACCTATAAGACGCTGGAAGCGATGCAAAAAGCCGGCTTGCTGCTGCTGGTGCACGGCGAGGTGACCAGCAGCGATATCGATTTGTTCGACCGCGAAGCCGTGTTCATCGACCAGCAGTTGATTCCGTTGCGTCGCGACTTTCCCGAGCTGAAGATCGTGTTTGAGCACATCACCACCCAAGAAGCCGCGCAGTACGTGTTGGATGCCGACCGCTTCACCGCAGCCAGCATCACCGCCCACCACCTGCTCTACAACCGCAACGCCATCTTCACCGGCGGCATCCGCCCGCACTATTACTGCCTGCCGGTTTTGAAGCGCGAAACCCACCGCCAGGCCCTGGTGCAGGCGGCCACGGGTGGCAGTGCCAAGTTCTTCTTGGGCACCGACAGCGCGCCCCACGCCACCCACCTCAAGGAGCACGCCTCCGGCTGTGCAGGTTGCTACACAGCGCACGCCGCCATGGAGCTGTACGCCCAGGCCTTCGATGCCGCAGGTGCTTTGGACAAGCTTGAAGGCTTTGCCAGCTTCCACGGTGCGGACTTCTACGGCCTGCCGCGCAACACCGGCACCATCACCCTGCAGCGCGAAAGCTGGGTGCCGCCCGAGAGCTTTGCCTTCGGCGAAGCCAGCCTTAAACCCCTGGCCGCGGGCGAAGCACTGCAGTGGCGTTTGGTCTAGAGGCCATCGACTGGTCCGCGCCCTGGCTCGCGCCCTGGCGCGGTGTGGGGCAGGGGCTGGCCGCGCAGGTGGAGGCCGGGCACACGGTGGCGCAGGCCCTGAATGCAGCGGATATGGCGCCTGTGCACTTCATTCCCCAAGCTGAGCTGCCTGTTGGCGCCGCCTACGAGCAGCATATTTTTGATACGGGCTGCGTGCCCACGCGGGATGGTTTGCATGACTTTTTCAACGGCTTGTGCTGGATGCACTTTCCGCTGGCCAAGAAAAAGCTCAACCGGCTGCAGGCTGAGCAAATCGCCCAGACCGGCATTCAGCCGGTGCGTGGCCCGGCGCGGGATGCGCTGACGGTGTTTGACGAAAACGCCGCCCTGCTCATGGCGCCTGATGCCTTGTGGGATGCGCTGGCCGCCAAGGACTGGCAGGCCCTGTTCGGCCCCCTGCGCCCGTTGTGGCACGAGGCCACGCTGGTGCTGTTTGGCCATGCCCTGCTGGAGAAGCTGGTTTCCCCACGAAAACCGATCACAGCGCACGTATTCCGTGCGCAAGCAGCTACGAATTCGATAGCGGACATGGATGCGTGGCTGGCGGACACCCTGAGCGCGCCCATGCTGGCGGCCAAGCCCTTTGCCCATTTGCCGGTGCTGGGCGTGCCCGGCTGGTGGCCGGAGAACGAGGCGCCCGCGTTTTATGCCGATGCCAGCGTGTTCCGGGCGCCGCGGCAGCCCGTGGGCCCCGGTTGAAAGGCCATAAACTTCATGGGCTCAAGCCGGCAAGTGCTTGAATTCGCCCCCTGCGCCCCTACCATTCGCCTTGATGGCCCGGAACGGGCGTATTTCTGAGAGACAACTATGAAACGCATTCTTCTGTTTGTATTGACCAACGTGCTTGTGGTGGCCGTGCTGGGCATCGTCGCCAGCCTGCTGGGCGTGAACAAGTTTTTGACCTCCAACGGCCTGAACCTGGGCGCCTTGCTGGGCTTTGCGCTCATCATGGGCTTTGGCGGCGCCATCATCTCCCTGCTGATCAGCAAGCCCATGGCGAAGTGGACGTCGGGCGTGCAGGTGATTGAGCAGCCCCAGAACGCCGACGAGGCCTGGATTGTGGACACCGTGCGCAAGTTCGCCGACAAGGCCGGCATCGGCATGCCCGAAGTCGGTATTTTTGAGGGCGAGCCCAACGCGTTTGCCACTGGCGCCTTCAAGAACAGCGCCTTGGTGGCTGTGTCCACCGGCTTGCTGCGCGGCATGACCCGTGACGAAATTGAGGCGGTGATCGGCCACGAAGTAGCCCACATCGCCAACGGCGACATGGTCACCATGACTCTGATCCAAGGTGTGATGAATACCTTTGTGGTGTTTATCAGCCGCGTGGTCGGCTATGCCGTGGACAGCTTTTTGCGCAAGGGCGACGACCGCGAAAGCAGCGGCCCCGGCATCGGCTACTACGTGACCACCATCGTGCTCGACATCGTGCTGGGTTTTGCGGCCGCCATGGTCGTGGCCTGGTTTAGCCGCCAGCGCGAGTTTCGCGCGGATGCGGGCGCTGCCCAGCTGATGGGCCGCAAGCAGCCCATGATGAATGCCTTGGCCCGCCTGGGCGGCATGACGCCCGGTGAGTTGCCCAAGAGCGTGGCTGCCATGGGCATAGCCGGTGGCATTGGCCAGCTGTTTTCTACGCACCCGCCCATCGAAGAGCGCATCGCTGCGTTGCAGGCCAACAGCGGCCAATAAACCCGGCAGCAGCCTGGCATGCCAGGCCTTCCGCCAACCCCTTGCCGCTACCCGCGCCAAGGGGTTTTGCTTTTGCGGCGTGCTACAAACACACTTTGTTTTTTTGCCCCTTGTTGTATGGAACTCTCTACTTGGCTCGCCTTCTTCGCTGCTTCCTGGGCTATCAGCATTTCGCCGGGGGCAGGCGCGGTGGCCGCCATGAGCGCCGGGCTGAACCACGGCTTTCAGCGCGGCTACATCACGACGCTGGGTTTGGTGTTGGGCATCTGGACCCAGATTGTGGTGGTGGGTGTGGGGCTGGGTGCGGTGGTGGCCGCCAGCGGCACGGCGTTTCTGGTCATCAAGTGGGCTGGGGTGGCTTACCTGGTGTGGCTGGGCATTCAGCAGTGGCGTGCACCGGCGGTGCCTTTGGCCACCCTCACGGAGGCTGAGGTGCAAGTGCCGGTGCGCACCATGATGGTCCGGGCCTGGGTGATCAATGCGCTCAATCCCAAGGGCACGGTGTTCCTGCTGGCGGTGGTGCCCCAGTTCCTGAACCTGGCACAGCCGCTGGCGCCGCAGTACCTGATCATCGCCGCCACCCTGGGCTTTACCGATCTGGTCGTCATGGGCGGTTACACCGCGCTGGCGGCCAAGGTGCTGCGGGCACTCAAGTCTGAGTCCCACCTCAAGGCCATGAACCGGGTGTTCGGCGCCCTGTTTGTGGCTGCGGGGACGTTGTTGGCCCTGTTCAAGCGGGCGGCCTGAGCATGTCGCTCGCCCGTTTGGCGGCGGGTAGCCGCGGCATCCTGCGCTTGCACGGCTGGTTGTTGATGGCGTGGGCCGTTACGGTGGGCTTGGCAACATCGGCTGCGCTGCTCCATGTTGCGGGCGTGCATTCGCTGGCCTTGCGCTACGCCGTGGGTGCCGGGGCGATTTATTTCATCGGGTTTGTGGCGGGCGGCTGGGTCTACGCCCGCTGGTGGAACCAATCGCGCGAGGCGGCGCGTGCGGAGTTGCAGCACGCGGATGCTGCCGATGCTTTGGCGTATTCCGAGCAGGAAGAGCGCATTCGCAAGCGTTTCCGATGGGGCGAGTGGCTGGACTTTGGCGCCGGCTGGGGGGGTGATGATCCCCTCAGCGCCTTGATCACAGTGGTGATGCTGCTGGCCTTGGCTGCATTCGCTTTGCTGGCGCTGGGTTACTTCCCGCTCTTGGCGACTGAAGCCTTGGCCGGCTTTCTGGCAGAAGTGGTGCTGGAGTTTGTGATCGGTGCCGTCATCGCCCGCCGGGTGTTGGCGCCCCGTAGCCTGGACGACTATTGGGAAGTGATGCTGCGCAAAACAGGCGTGGCCGGATTGGCCCTAGTGATCGCGGCGGGCCTGGTGGGCTGGCTGCTGCAAACGCTGCAGCCCGAGGCCGTGACCTTGTTCCAGGTGTTCCGTTAAGCCGTGAAGGCGGGGGTTAACGTGGCTGGAGCATGTCCAGCGCCAGCGCCTCGGCCACTTTGATGCCGTCCACGCCCGCCGACAGAATGCCGCCGGCGTAAGAAGCGCCTTCGCCCGCCGGATACAGGCCGCGCACATTGGTGCACTGCAGGTCTTCGCCGCGCGGGATTTTGATGGGGCTGGAGGTGCGGGTCTCCACGCCCGTGAGCACCGCGTCCGCCATGTCAAAGCCCTTGATCTTGCGGCCGAACACCGGCAGCGCTTCGCGCATGGCGTCAATCGCATAGGCGGGCAGGGCAGGGGCCAGGTCGCCCAGTTTCACGCCCGGCTTGTACGACGGCGTGACGCTGCCGAATTCGCTCGAGGGCTTGGCCGCAATGAAGTCACCTACCAACTGGCCGGGTGCTTCGTAGGTGCTGCCACCCAAGGTGTAGGCGCCGCTTTCCAGTTGCCGTTGCAGGGCAATGCCGGATAGGGGGTGTGCTGCTTTCGGGTCTTGGGCCTTCATGGCGGTGGCCTCTGCCGCATAGCGCTTGCCTTGCGCTTCGCCGAAGGCGTGAACCATTGCTGCTTGGTCGTCTGGGTAGTCGGGTGGGTCAATGCCCACCACCATGCCGGCGTTGGCATTGCGCTCGGCGCGGGAGTACTGGCTCATGCCGTTGGTGACTACGCGCCCCGGCTCGCTGGTGGCCGCCACCACCGTGCCGCCCGGGCACATGCAGAAGCTGTACACCGCCCGCCCGTTGGCCGCGTGGTGCACTAGTTTGTAGTCTGCCGCACCCAAGAGCGGGTGCCCCGCATGGCGACCCCAGCGGGCACGGTCGATCACGCTTTGCGGGTGCTCGATGCGGAAACCCACCGAAAACGGCTTGGCATGCATGGCCACGCCACGCTCGTAGAGCATGGCAAAGGTGTCGCGCGAGCTGTGGCCCAGCGCCATGATCACGTGGCTCGCCGGTAGCTGGTAGCGGCTTCCATTCATAAGGTTTTCGACCTCTAGCGCCCGTATGGATTGCGCGGGTAGCTCCTGATTTGATAGCGATTTGCCCAGCACCACGTCCGTGACACGCTGCTCAAAACGGATCTCGCCGCCCAGCGCGATGATTTGCTCGCGGATACCTTCCACCACCTTCACCAGTTTGAAGGTGCCGATGTGCGGGTGCGCCTCGTACAAGATCTCCGAGGGTGCGCCATGCTGCACAAACTCGTGCATGACCTTGCGGCCCAGAAAGCGCGGGTCTTTGATCTGGCTGTACAGCTTGCCGTCTGAGAAGGTGCCGGCACCGCCTTCGCCGAACTGCACGTTGCTCTCGGGATTCAGGTTCTTTTTGCGCCACAGGCCCCAGGTGTCTTTGGTGCGCTGGCGCACCGTTTTGCCGCGCTCCAGCACGATGGGCTTGAAGCCCATCTGCGCCAGCACCAGCGCCGCAAACATGCCGCAAGGGCCAAAGCCCACCACCACCGGGCGTTCCTGCAAATCGGCAGGGGCCTGCGCGACAAAGCGGTAGGCCATATCGGGTGTGGGCCCGATATGCGGGTGGTCGGCGTGCTGGGCCAACAGGCGGCTTTCCAGCGAGGCGTCAGTCAAGGTGATGTCTGCGATGTACACCGCCAGCAAATCTACTTTGCGGGCATCAAAGCTGCGCTTGAAAACCTGCAGGTCCGCGATGGCGTGGACGTCGATGCCCAAAGCCTGTGCGCACAAGCGCTTCAGTGCCTCTACCGGATGGGCCACCGGCGCGCGGTCGGCCTCGGTTTCCGAAGGTGCGTCAGAAGCGCGGCGCTCTTCGACGGGCAGGGCAGAGAGAGGGAGTTTGAGTTCGGTGATGCGGATCATGGCGGCTCGTGGTTATCAAGCAAGCCATGATTTTACGTGTCTGGCTTACGCGGGCAGGTAGCCTTCGACCGACAGGTAGCGCTCGCCGGTGTCGTAGTTGAAGCCCAGCACGGTGCTGCCTGCGGGAATCTCGGGCAGCTTCTGGGCAATGGCCGCTAGCGTGGCGCCGCTGGAGATGCCGACCAGCAAACCTTCCTCACGCGCGCTACGGCGGCCGTACTCACGCGCCGCTTCGGCTTCCACCTGAATCACGCCATCCAGCAAATCGGTTTTCAGGTTCTTGGGGATGAAGCCGGCGCCAATGCCTTGGATGGGGTGGGGCGAGGGCGCTCCGCCGCTGATCACGGGCGAGGCTGAGGGCTCTACCGCAAACACCTTGAGTTGTGGCCATTTGGCCTTGAGCACTTGCGCCACGCCGCTCAGGTGCCCGCCGGTGCCCACGCCGGTGATGATGTAGTCCACGCCTTGGGGGAAGTCGTTGGCGATTTCGAGGGCGGTGGTGCGCACATGCACATCGATGTTGGCGGGGTTTTCAAACTGCTGGGGAATCCAGGCGCCGGGGGTTTGGGCCTTGAGTTCTTCGGCGCGGGCGATGGCGCCTTTCATGCCTTTTTCGCGCGGGGTCAGGTCGAAGCTGGCGCCGTAGGCCAACATCAGGCGGCGGCGCTCAATGGACATGCTGTCGGGCATGACCAGGATCAGCTTGTAGCCCTTCACCGCGGCGACCAGGGCCAGGCCCACGCCGGTGTTGCCCGAGGTGGGCTCGATGATGGTGGCGCCGGGCTGCAGCGCGCCGCTGCGTTCCGCGTCTTCGATCATGGCCAGTGCAATGCGGTCCTTGATGGAGCCGCCGGGGTTGGTGCGTTCGCTCTTCACGTACACCTTGTGGCTGTTGCCGAACAGCTTGTTGATGCGGATGTGGGGCGTGTTGCCGATGGTTTGCAGGACGTTGTCGAATGCCATGGTGTGTCTCCGAAAGAGGGGTAAGAACTTGATTATTCTGAAGCAAAGTGGTGAATCGCTAGCGACAGTTTGTGCATATCGATATTCCACCCCCTGCAAGCGCGATAATCTGGGGGTGAAGCCCGCCAGACCACCGCTGGTGCAATTTGGGAAACCAAGCACTGGAGGAACGTCCGGACTGCATAGGGCAGCGTAGCAGTTAACGACTGTCCACTGACAAGCTGTGCACGCAAGTGCATGGCCCTAAGGTGAGGATTAGAGCAACAGAGACGAGCCGATTTAGTTCGGGTGAAACGGGCAATCTCTACGCGCAGCAATACCAAGTAGGCCAACGTTGACGGGGCCCCCGGAGTTGGCGGGTAGGTAGCATCGAGCCGTTTGGGTGACCAGCGGCCCAGAGTAATGGTGGTCACGTGGGGGAAACCCCATGCACAGAATCCGGCTTATCGGTGGGCTTCACACTTTATTTGTTGTATGGTTGGGTCTTCACAGTCATTGGGAGATGAAGCCATGCGACCGATTCTTGAACTGTTGGAAAAACACGGGGGCTCGGTCTGGAGCCTGAACCCGGAAGACAGCGTCTACCAAGCGCTGGAAATGCTGGCCGAATGCAACGTCGGCGCCCTCATGGTGATGGAGGGTGGCAAGCTGATCGGTGTGTTCTCCGAGCGCGACTACACCCGCAAGATTGCCTTGGCAGGCCTCTCCTCCAAAGACACCAAGGTCAAAGACATCATGACCTCCCAGGTGCTCACGGTGGGCCCCAAAGCCAATACTCAGGACTGCATGGCCTTGATGAGCCAAAAGAAAATCCGCCACTTGCCGGTGGTGGACGGTGCCAAGGTGCTGGGCATGATCTCGATCCGTGATTTGATGGACGACATCATCAAAGACCACGAGCAAACGATCAGCCAGCTCCAGACCTACATCACCAGCTGAGCCGCGGGTTCAGAACTTTTCCCACCCCGCCAGATACCTCCATTGCCCGACCGGCAGGTCGGACAAGGCGACGCGGCCCAGGCGGATCCGCTTCATCGCCAGAATCTGCAGCCCGGCTTTTTCGCACAAAAAGGCAATCAGCCCGGGGTGTGAGCCCTTGATGGCGAAGCGCAAGCGGCTGGACTCGGGCGTGGTGCTGTTCACACTCACCTTCACCTGCGGCAGATCCAGGCGCTCGTCTTTGAGCGCGTAGGCGATGGGCTTGAGGGCATCAGGCTCCACTTCCCCCTTCACCTCGACCAGAAACTCATGCTCCATGGTGGACATGTCTTCGGTGAGCTTGCGGGTGGTGCGCCAGTCCTGGGTGAAGACCACCAGGCCGGTGGCGCCGTTTTCCAGCTCCACATCGGCTTCGAGGTGATTGAAGTGGCGCTTGAGCACGCGGGTGTCAGTCGGGTCACCTTCCCAATGGTTGGCGGGGGTCAGCAGCGCGCGGGCATTTGCCGGGGGAGCTTTGCGTCCGGGGGCGCCAGGGCGTGCCGGGGCTCCGGCGCGGGCAGGTGGCAGTTCCTCCAGTCCGTCGGTGTGGCCGGCCGGTTTGTTCAGCAGCAGGGTCACCGGCGTGAGTTCCATCAGGCTGGCGTTGGGGTCCAGGGTGATGGACTCAAAGTTCACCCGGTGCTGGGGCTCTTCCACCACCACACCATTGACCTGCACCCAGCCGCCTTCAATGTATTGCTCGGCTTCTTTGCGGGAACAGTCTTTGAGTTGCATCACCTTTTTGGACAGGCGCTCGCCTCCCGAGCTGGGGGCGACGGCGGGAGCCTCTGCAACCGGCTCTTTGCGTGGTTTGCGCAAGCGCGGCTTCTTGGTGGATGGCGCGGGAGTAGGGGCTGCGCCGGGAGCGCTGGGGCGGTAGGCGGCTCCAGGCCCTCGCACTGCGGAAGGCGCGCGGGAGGGCGATGGTGTGCGGGTCCCGCCAGCCGGCCGCTGCGGCAGAGGCGCAGAGGCCGGGGCTCTTGCGGGTGCCGGTGCGCGCGCGGGTTTGATAGGCTTGGTGAGCGTCGGGCGCGGAGGCTTGGTGGGGGATGTGCTCATGCTTGGCCTTCTTGGTTTTTGGGTTTGCCCGGATTGTCCAAGGCGTAAATGCGTTCTACATGGGCCAGCAGGGAGCGTTTGGCCACGGGCCAAATGCGCGGGTCCACGTCGTCGTAGGCCAGGGGCAGCCAGTCATCCAAGCCCCCTTGGGGGTTGGCTTGCATGACAGTAGCAATTTTGGCTTCGCGCGCCAGGCGGTGCGCTTTGAGCTTGGTAATGGCCTCGTTCGCGCCGTCAATCACATGGCCGTGGGCGGGCAGGATGTATTGCACCTGGTAGTCGCTGCAGGCAGCGGCCAGTGCGTCCAGCGAATCCAGATAGTCCCGCATGTTGCCGTCCGGTGGGTCGATGACCGTGGTGCTGCCGTTCAAGATGTGGTCGCCGCTGAAGAGCAGACCGTCTTCTTCCAGCAGCAGGCACACGTGGTTGGCCGCATGGCCGGGGGTGTAAATCACCTGCAGGGTGTGCACAGGTTGGAGTGCGTTTTCGACATCTGGCGCAGGCAGCATATGCGCCAGCAGCTCCTGATTTGATAGCGGTCGGTCCGGGGTGAACGCGCTGGCGGCGCGTGCGGTGGGCGCTGAGGGCAAGCCCAGAATCGGCGGGCCGCCTTGGCAGAGGGCCTGTAGCGGTGCAGCGCCGGGCGAATGGTCCGGGTGCGAATGGGTGCACACAATGCGGAGGATGTTGCCGCCACTGCCGTCTTCAAACGCAGCCGCCTGCCACAGGCGCTGCAGGTGGTCGGCGTCGGCGGGGCCGGGGTCGATGACGGTGTAGCCCGTGGCGGGTTCGCCCACCAGGTAGCTGTTGGTGCCGGGGCCTGTCATCACGCCGGGGTTGGGGGCGGTGAGGCGCAGCACATGGCGCATCAGGGGGACGGGTCTGTCGGTTTGCCAGGCATCAATGAGCGAGGCGGCGGCCGGCGAGAGTTCGCCGGGCAGAAGGTGGGTGGGTCGGGCCATGCGGCGGATTGTGCAGCCAAACGGGGATAATGAACGGATGCGAATCCAGTTCACCAAAATGCAGGGCGCGGGCAACGACTTCGTGGTGCTCGACGAAACCAAGGGTCGCTTGGGCCTGACCCCTGCGCATTACCGCTTTCTGGGCGATCGCCACTTCGGCGTGGGGGCCGACCAGATTCTCACGGTGCGCCCCTCGCCCGCCGAGGGCATCGAC
Organism: Rhodoferax bucti; assembly: GCF_005876985.1. Lineage (GTDB taxonomy): Bacteria > Pseudomonadota > Gammaproteobacteria > Burkholderiales > Burkholderiaceae_C > Allorhodoferax > Allorhodoferax bucti. The sequence goes on along the minus strand of NZ_VAHD01000001.1, from coordinate 269,321 downwards.
TTCGAATACGTGATTCACAACGCCGATGGCAACGAGGTCGAGCAGTGCGGCAATGGCTCCCGCTGCTTCGCCCGCTTTGTGCGCGACCAGGGCCTGACCGGCAAAGACCGCATCCGCGTCAAAACCATGAAGGGCGTGATCGAGCCCTTGCTTACCTCCGACGGCCGGGTGACGGTGGACATGGGCGGGCCGGTATTCACTCCGGCAGACATTCCTTTTGACGACAGTGGCCTGAGTCTGCAAGCCATGGGATCATGGGGAAATTGGCCTCTGGCGCTCGTGGATTCTGCGCAAGCAGCTCCTCTTTTGGTAGCAACGGTATCCATGGGCAACCCTCATGCGGTCACGCTGGTGGCGGACGTGGATGCTGCGCTCGTCGCCGAGTTGGGCCCGCAGGTGCAGGCCAACCCGCGCTTTACCCAAGGGGTGAACGTCGGCTTTCTGCAGGTGGTGAGCCGCAGCCAGGTGCGCTTGCGGGTGTACGAGCGCGGAGTCGGCGAGACGCTGGCCTGTGGCACGGGCGCCTGCGCGGCCGTGGTGGCCGGTATCCGTCTCGGCCTGCTGGACGCACGTGTGGATGTGCAGACCCGTGGCGGGGTGCTGACCATTGCCTGGGACGGCATGGGCGCCTCTGTTTTCATGACCGGCCCCGCCACCACCGTCTTCCGTGGCGAAATTGATTTACCCGAATAACCTGAACTCGCAGACCATGACTCCACCTCTGAACCAATCCTTGGGCAATCCCATCACCGAAGACGACATCGCCAACTACTTGGTGAACAACCCCGACTTCTTTCAGCGCCACGCCGAGCTGTTGGCCACGGTGCAGTTCACCAGCCCGCACAGTCACCGCGCAGTGAGCTTGCAGGAGCGCCAGGCCGAAATGCTGCGCGAGAAGATCAAGTTGCTGGAGCAGCGCATCATGGAAATGATCCGCCACGGTAACGAGAACGTGATGCTGTCCGACAAGATCCTGCGCTGGGCGCGCTCGCTGTTTCTCACCATCAACCCCGCCGAGTTGCCGGTGGAGATCGTGCGCGAAATCAAAGACCAGTTCGCCGTGCCGCAAGTGGGCCTGCGTGTCTGGGGCGTGGCGGAGGGTTTTGCAACCCTGCCGGCGGCCCAGGAAGTCAGTGAAGATGCCAAGGTATTCGCCACTTCTCTGAATGAGCCTTTCTGTGGCCTGAACACTGGCTTTGAAGCAGTGAGCTGGCTGGAAGAGCCGGGCACCGTCAACTCGCTGGCGCTGATTCCCCTGCGCAGTGGCATGGCGGGCAGCCAGGCGCCCGCGTTTGGCATGCTGGTGCTGGCCTCGGGCGACGCGCAGCGCTTCAACAGCGGCATGGGGACGGACTTCCTGGCCCGCATCGGCGAGATTGCCAGCGCGGCGCTGTCGCGCCTGCGTTAAGCCTTTCTCTGACCGCCATGACCGCGGACGACTCGGCACTGGTTGAGAAATACCTGGAGTTCGTCCGCTTTGAAAAGCGCTTGGCCGCGCGCACGGTGGCGCTGTACGCGCTGGATCTGGGCAAGCTCCGTGCGCAAGCCGAGCGCGCCGACGTGGTGTTGAGGGATGTACAGAATCACCACATCCGCCGCTGGGTCGCCCAGATGCACAGCGCCGGGCGTAGCGGGCGCGGCATCGCACTCATTTTGTCGGGCTGGCGCGGCTTTTATGCCTGGCTGGGCCGCGAGGGTTTGGTTGCTAGCAACCCGGTGCAGGATGTGCGCTCGCCCAAGGCGCCCAAACCCTTGCCCAAGGCGTTGGCGGTGGATGACGCGGTGCAGTTTGCCGACTTTGAGAGTGATGACAACGCTTGGCTGGAAGCCCGCGATGCCGCCATCGTCGAACTGCTCTACGGCAGCGGGCTGCGTGTCGGGGAGCTGGTGGGGCTGGATGTGGTGGCTGGCAAACACGCCAAAGGCTGGATCGACCTGCAAGCTTCCGAGGCCCATGTATTGGGTAAGGGCTCCAAGCGCCGTAGCGTGCCGGTAGGCACCACCGCCCTCAAGGCGCTGCAGCGTTGGCTGGAGCTGCGCGGCCCCTCGGGTACGGCCACCGGTGCCCCTACGCGGGATGCCGATGCGTCCGCTGCCGCAGCCCTGTTCACTGGCCGCAACGGCACCCGCCTGACCCCGCAAAGCGTCTGGCAGCGGCTCAAGCGCCGCAGCCAGTTGGCGGGCCTGAGCGTCCCGGTGCATCCGCACATGTTGCGTCACTCGTTTGCCAGCCACGTGCTGCAAAGCAGTGGCGACTTGCGCGGTGTGCAAGAGCTGCTGGGCCACGCCAACATCACCACCACGCAGGTCTACACCCGGCTGGATTTTCAGCACCTCGCGAAAGCCTATGACGCGGCCCATCCGCGTGCCAAGCTCAAGCGCTCGCCGTGATGGGTGCAATTCTTTTTTGAAAAAAGTTGCCACTTTCTTGCAAGGCGCCAAAACGCGGTATATAATCATAGGCTTGTAATGCGGGAATAGCTCAGTTGGTAGAGCGCAACCTTGCCAAGGTTGAGGTCGAGAGTTCGAGACTCTTTTCCCGCTCCAAATTCACCCTCAAGGGTTTCAAAAAAGGTCAGCAGTTTGCTGGCCTTTTTTGTTTTCCGGGCCAGTCTGTCTAAGAGCGAGACCCGCCCGCACCTCCAAGCGACAATAGCCCCCATGAAAACCATTCGATTGCGCGCCGGTAAAGAGCGCTCCTTGTTGCGCCGCCACCCTTGGATTTTTGAATCCGCCATCGCCAAAGGCGGCGGAGATAGCGGGGAGACGGTTCGCGTCGAATCGGCCGAGGGGGCATTTCTGGGTTGGGCGGCGTTCAGTCCTCAGTCCAAGATCCGGGCGCGTGTCTGGAGTTTTGATGAAAAGCAGCGCATTGATGCTAGCTTTTTTATAGCTGCTTGCGCACAAGCTATAGGCGCCAGAGCCAGATTTGACATACAAAGCGACGGTGTCCGCCTGATCCACGGCGAGTCGGATGGATTGCCCGGTTTGATCGTGGACCGCTACGGTGACACGCTGGTGGCGCAGTTCACCTCGGCCGGTGTGGAGAAGTGGAAGCCCGCCATTGCGGATGCCTTGCTCAGTGCCACCGGGCTGACCAAGCTGTACGAGCGCTCGGATGCCAGCAGCCGCGCCTTGGAGGGCTTGCCCGAGGCCACCGGCTGGCTGCGTGGCGAAGGGGCGACGGACCTGGTGCTGCGCGAGCATGACTGGAAACTGGCCCTGAGCATCGCAGAAGGCCACAAAACCGGCTTTTATCTGGACCAGCGTGACAGCCGGCACAAATTTGCCCAGTACACCCGCCGCCTCGGTTTCCAGCGGGTGCTGAACTGCTACTGCTACACCGGCGGGTTCTCGGTGGCGGCTTTGTCCGGCGGCGCCGGGCACGTGACCTCGATCGATTCCAGTGGCCCGGCTATCGAAAAAGCCAAGGCCAACGTCGCCCTGAATGGCTTTGATGCGGCGCGCACCACCTTCATGGATGCAGATGTGAATGCCTCGTTGCGCGCTTTCGCCGCCGAGGGGCGCACCTTTGACGCCATCATTCTGGATCCTCCCAAGTTTGCGCCGACGGTGGCGCACGCCGAGCGCGCGGCGCGGGCTTACAAGGACATCAACCGCCTGGCCTTCAAGTTGCTGGAGCCGGGTGGCGTGCTGTTCACCTACAGCTGCTCCGGTGGCATCAGCTCGGACTTGTTTCACAAAATCATTGCCGGCGCGGGTTCGGATGCGGGGGTGGACGGCTTTATCACCGAGCGCATGGGCGGCGCCCCGGACCATCCGATGACCATCGCCTTTCCCGAGGGCGAATACCTCAAGGGCTTGGTGGTGATGCGCCGCTAGCGGTGTCACTGAAAACCTTGAATTGCTGACTACACTCCCCAGTTGCTTCTTTTGCACTGCACCATTTTTGGAAGTTGAACGATGAGCTTGATTCCCGCCACCATCCTGACCGGTTTTCTGGGTTCCGGTAAAACCACCTTGCTCAAGCGCGTGCTGGCCGAGGCCCACGGCCAGAAGATCGCCGTAATTGAAAATGAGTTCGGTGAAGAGAACATCGACAGCGACATTCTGGTGAGCGACACCAACGAGCAAATAATCCAGATGAGCAATGGCTGTGTGTGCTGCACCATCCGCGAAGACCTGCGCACCACGCTCAAAGACTTGGCGGAGAAAAAACGCAAGGGTGAGCTGGACTTTGAGCGGGTCGTGATCGAAACCACTGGTGTGGCCGACCCCGGCCCGGTGGCCCAGACCTTCTTCATGGATGACGAGATCGCGGAGACTTATTTGCTGGACTCCATCCTGACGCTGGTGGATGCCAAGCATGCGGTGCAGCAGCTCAATGACCGCCAGGAAGCGCGTCGCCAGATTGGTTTTGCGGACCAGATTTTCATCAGCAAGTCGGACCTGGTGTCCAAGGACGAGTTGGATGCGCTGATGCACCGCATCAAGCACATGAACCCGCGCGCGCCGCAAAAGGCGGTGCATTTCGGTGATGTGGCGATCAAAGAGGTGTTTGACCTGCGCGGCTTCAACCTGAATGCCAAGCTCGACATCGATCCGGACTTCCTGAAAGAAGACGACCACCACCATGACCACGAGCATGGTGAGCATTGCGATCACCCGTCCCATGCCCACGACCACGCGGCCCACGGGCACCACCACCATCATGAAGACGATGTGAAGAGCTTTGTCTTCAAGTCCGAGCGGCCGTTTGACCCGGCCAAGCTGGAAGATTTTCTGGGCGCCATCGTCAATATCTATGGTCCGCGCATGCTGCGCTACAAAGGCGTGCTTTTTATGCAAGGCACCGACCGCAAAGTGATCTTCCAGGGCGTGCACCAGTTGATGGGCAGCGACTTGGGGCCTGTATGGGGCGAGGGCGAGGTGCGCATGAGCAAGATGGTGTTCATCGGGATTGATTTGCCCAAAGACATCTTCTTGCAGGGTATGGAGCAGTCCCTGGTCTAAGCCGGTCTGTTGATCCGATCGCGGTAGGGGGTGCTATGTTTGTCTCGCTTTTGCAACTAATGGGATTTCCCTCGGGTAAGCCTGTACACTCGCGCGCCGAAGAAACCCGCTCTGTCGCGCCTGCCAAAGGCCGCAAAGCGACTGCAGCCACCAGCGACCATGCGCAGGCCCAACCTGCCAGGAGACAAGAAGTGAACGCGAAATCCGGGAAAGAGAGCAAGGCAAAAGCCGCTCCGAGTAAAGCCAAAGTGGCAGAGAAAGCGGTTGCCAAAACGGTAACCGCCGCCGCCAAGCCGACCGTATCAACCAAAACGAGCAGCAAAGCCGCTGTCAAAACTGTGGCCACTGCCCCCGCTAAAACAATCTCCAAACCTGCGGCGCCTGCTGCCAAGCCTGAAAAAGCCGTTGCAGCCCCCGTGGCTGCGGTAAAAAGCAAGCCCGCTGCCGCCAAGGTGGCTGTGAAGCCGACAGCGGCACCCAAAGAAGCGCCTGTGGCTGTGGCAGCCCCTGTGGTAGCGACGGTTGCAGCCAAGCCCGGCCGCCCATCATCCCGCTTGGCACAATTGACGGTGCCGTCCATGGCCCAATCGGTGGCGTCAACGGCGGCTAAAGCCAGTTACAACCAGACTCCCTCCGCTCCTTTCATTGCCCCCGTGATTCCTGCCATCGTGAAAAAAGACACCAAACTTGCCAACAACTGGAAGAGCAAGCCGGTTGCCGAATTGACGGACGCCGAGCTCTTGGCCATGCCAGACGCTGAATACATGAACGAAGTGCAGCTCGCTGCCTTCCGCTTGAAGCTGTCTACCTTGAAGCGCGACATCCTGACCAGCGCGGGCGAAACCACAGAGCACTTGCGTGAAGATACCTCGGTGGTACCCGACCCCGCAGACCGCGCCACGATTGAAGAAGAGCACGCCCTGGAGCTGCGCACCCGCGACCGCGAGCGTAAGTTGCTGAAAAAGATCGAGCAGTCGATTGCCCGTATTGACGCCGGTGACTACGGTTACTGCGATGAAACCGGCGAGCCCATTGGTGTGGGTCGTTTGTTGGCCCGCCCTACGGCCACGCTGTCGCTCGAAGCCCAGCAACGCCGCGAGCTCAAGCAGAAGATGTTCGGGGACTGAGTTTCCGCGTAGCGCAGCTAGTTCAAGCTCTATGGCGACCAAAGACGAACGTCCCGGCTTACTGTCCAAGGTGGCGATGTTCGTGCGCAATCCGACCAAGGACTGGTCGGAGTTGTCGCGGGTAGAAACCGAGCCCGACAGCGCCTATGACAAACAGGCCTTGAAGGCCATGATCGAACGCAAGCGGCAGAACGATTTTGTCCGCAAGCGCGAGTTCGATCAGCTGCGCAAACTGCGTAACCGAGACCCTTCCGTTACCGCCGGCGTGGCACGCCCCTCGTTTTTCCAGACCAGCATTCCCACCGACCCGGATGGCCGTGCCGTGACACTGAAGAAGATCGACGAGATCGAAGCGCAGATGTCCAAGCAGTGGTGGAAAGGCAAACAAGATGCCGCCGCGCAAGGCGCTGGTGGTGTGGTCGCGCCTGTTGTGCCTGCACAGAAGCCCCTGCCGGTTCAAGCCCCATCAGGCGACTCGACGTCGCCGATTTCCTTGCCTTCGTCGTTTGATGCGACCGAGTCCGCCGGATTGTCGATGGGGACGGTGGCGCGCCCGGTTGGTCCCGCTACGGAATACCCGCCCACCGAGATGGGCAGTGATTTGCTGCCCATGTCTTCGCACGTACCTTTGCCTGTGCCTCGTGCGGCGGCGCCGACTCCTGTGGCTGGGCTTGGGGTGGTCGACAGCGAGTTGAGTTTTTCTACCTCCAAGCTGTTTGCCATGAATGTGGCAGATGTGGCCACCGATCCAGAGTTGGAAGAGGCCGCCATCCGCTTTGCCAATGGAGACGATGCGGGCGCCGAATCGGGATTGCTACACGCCTTGCAGGCCGGTTCGGTGGATGCGGAAGTGGCCTTGAACTGGGCGGCCGCGTTGATGGACTTTTACCGGGCTACGCAAAACCGGGCGCGTTTTGAGGCTGCCACCATGGACTATGCCCATCTGTGGAACGGGCGTGTGCCAGTGTGGCAGCCGGTCCGTTTGGATGCACAAGTGGCGAGCGATACGACCGCAGCCGCGCCATTCATGTGGGAGTCTGCTGGCGTACCGGTGCGCCAGCAAGCCGCCATGTGGGCTTGCCCATCCGTTCTGCGGGTGGACGATATGGAGGCGTTGCGCGATGTGCTGTCTCGCGAGCCTATGCCCTGGGCCTTGTCTTGGGATGCATTGCAGCAGATTGACCCGCCGTCCATGCCCCTGTTGGCCGGTTTGTTCGCCAGCCTGTGCAATGAGCCTGTGTCGTTGAGCTTTTCTGGCTCGCACGCATTGCTCACTACCTTGCGCGACATGACGCCCTCAGGCGATCGCACGGTAGATTCTGCTTGGTGGGGCGTACGCCTGAATGTATTGCGTGCGATGCAGTTGCTCGACGAGTTTGAGTTGGTGGCCTTGGACTATTGCGTGACCTATGAGGTGTCCCCGCCAGCATGGGAGCCCGCACAGTGTGCGTACACCACCTGGAGTCCTGCTGCTCCATCCGCCAAGCCCGCAGACTTCAGCGCCACGGTGCCAGTGGCCTTGAATTCGGTCACCGTGAGTAGCCAAGAGTTGCGCGGTGAGGTCTTGGGCGATGCCTCCGATGTATTGGCGGCGATTGACAGTGCGAGCGCCATTGCTGAGACCGTGTCTGTGTCATGCCGGTACCTGGTGCGCGTTGACTTTTCTGCCGCTGGCAGCATTCTCAATTGGGTGGCCCAAAAGCAGGCGCAGGGTTGCACGGTGCAGTTCGAAGATGTTCATCGCTTGGTAGCCGCATTTTTCAACGTGATCGGCATCAACGAGCACGCCCGCATCGTTCCCCGGGCTTTTTGATACTTGGCGCAGATTGCGCGCCGGGTTACTTGCATTCGTGCGACTCATATCTACTTTATGTCTATGGAACAATTTCACGGAACCACCATCATCAGCGTGCGCCGCAAAACGCCTCAGGGTGATCAAGTGGCCATTGGTGGGGATGGGCAGGTCACCCTCGGCAACATCGTGGTTAAGGGCACTGCTCGCAAAGTGCGCAAGCTCTACCACGGCAAGGTGCTAGCCGGTTTTGCCGGCGCCACCGCTGATGCATTCACGCTGTTTGAGCGGTTTGAAGCCAAGCTTGAAAAGCACCAAGGCCATCTGGTGCGGGCTGCGATTGAGCTGACCAAAGACTGGCGGACCGACCGCGTACTGCGCAAATTGGAGGCCATGCTGGCAGTGGCAGACAAAGATGCCTCACTCATCATCACCGGCAACGGCGATGTGCTGGAGCCGGAAAACGGCATTGTCACCATCGGCTCGGGCGGTGCGTATGCCCAGGCTGCAGCGGTGGCGCTGCTGCACCATTCCGACCTGCCGGCGGCGGACATCGTCAAGCGCTCCTTGGAGATCGCTGGCGAGCTGTGCATCTATACCAATATGCACCACACCATTGAAACTCTGTAAACGCGGCACACGCCCGATCACTGCATGCACTCTTTGACCCCTCACGGCATCGTTGCCGAGCTGGATAAACACATCGTGGGACAAGCCGACGCCAAGCGCGCGGTGGCCATTGCTCTGCGTAACCGCTGGCGCCGGCAGATGGTGGAGGGCAGCCTGCGCACTGAAATCACGCCCAAGAATATTTTGATGATTGGGCCGACCGGTGTCGGCAAGACAGAAATCGCCCGCCGTTTGGCGCGCTTGGCCGATGCACCTTTCATCAAGGTCGAGGCGACCAAGTTCACCGAGGTGGGTTATGTCGGCAAAGATGTAGACACCATCATCCGCGACCTTGCAGACATTGCGGTCAAGCAGACCCGAGAAGCTGAAAAGCAAAAAGTCCGTGCCCGCGCAGAAGATGCAGCCGAAGAGCGGGTGCTCGATGTATTGGTGCCCCCGCCACGCAACGAATTTGGTATTGCCTCCTCGGCGGATGCCCCCGAGAGCACAGCCCGGCAGACCTTCCGCAAGAAGTTGCGCGAAGGCTTGTTGGCGGACCGCGAAATTGAGCTCGATGTACCGGTTGCCGCGCCACATCTGGAGGTGATGGGGCCCGCAGGCATGGAAGAAATGACCGAGCAACTCCGTGGCCTGTTCGGGCAGATGGGGCAGGGCAAAAAGCAGTCCCGCAAGCTCCGGATTGACGAGGCCTTGAAAATTCTGGTGGATGAAGAGGCCGCCAAGCTGGTCAATGAAGACGACATCAAAGCGCAAGCCATCCATACGCTGGAGCAAAACGGCATTGTGTTCATTGACGAGATTGACAAAGTGACGTCCCGCAGTGAGGGCCAGGCTGGCGAGGTGTCCCGGCAAGGCGTGCAGCGTGATTTGCTGCCTTTGGTGGAGGGCACCACCGTGACCACCAAATATGGCATGGTCAAAACGGACCACATCTTGTTTGTAGCCTCCGGGGCCTTCCACTTGAGCAAACCCAGTGACCTCATTCCTGAGTTACAGGGGCGCTTCCCGATCCGGGTGGAGCTACAGTCCTTGTCCGTCAAAGACTTCGAGGCCATTCTGACTCAGACCCACGCCTCCTTGGTGAAGCAATACCAGGCGTTGCTGGCGACAGAGAACGTCACCCTGGACTTCACGCCCGAGGGGGTGACCCGCTTGGCGCAGATTGCATTTGAGGTGAACGAGCGCACCGAAAATATCGGTGCCCGTCGCTTGTCCACCGTGATGGAGCGTTTGCTGGACGAAGTGAGCTTTGATGCGGCCACTTTGACCGGCACCACGGTGCGAATTGATGCGGAATACGTAGACCAGCGTCTTTCCGCTCTCAGCCAGGACGAAGACCTGTCCCGCTACATCCTGTAGCACCGCACCGACCGGATAAACGGTCGGCGCTTCAAGCATCACTTTCACTGCCCTCGCTAAGTCCTTAATTTAGAACGATTTTTGAAGTTCGTTGAGCTTCAAAAACGCTTCTAAGTCCTTGATTTCATTGGAAATTTTTCGCGCAGCCCCTCTTGCGAACGTGGGTTTTGCTGATACAGTGCAAAAAAGTGCAATTTAGTGGTGAAAAGTGCCGCGCGATTGCTATTTCAGCGCTGCCACAGCCAAAAAGGGTGTTTTTGTGTTCCAAGGGGCTTCGTCTCTCAGTCTTGATGCCAAGGGTCGCCTGTCGGTGCCGACGCGGCATCGTGACGTCTTGAGCGCGACAGCCGCTGGCCAATTGACGATCACCAAGCACCCCCATGGGTGCCTCATGGTGTTTCCCCGCCCCGAGTGGGAAAAATTCCGCGAACGCATTGCTGCCTTGCCCATGTCCGCCCAGTGGTGGAAGCGGATTTTTCTGGGTAACGCCATGGATGTGGAGATGGATGGCACCGGCCGTGTGCTGATTTCTCCTGAGTTGCGCGAAGCGGCAGGTATCGCCAAAGACACCATGCTGCTGGGCATGGGCAACCACTTTGAGCTGTGGGACAAAGCCACCTACGACGAACAAGAAGCGAAGGCGATGCAGGGTGAAATGCCCGACGTCTTCAAGGATTTCTCTTTTTAAGGCCACGCGGTGGAAGCTCCTCGGACCCATACCACCGTATTGTTGAACGAAGCGGTAGATGCCTTGTTCAGTGATGGCGGCACTCCTTTTGACGCAGCGGCGCAAGCTACCTATGTGGATGCCACCTTCGGGCGCGGGGGGCATTCGCGCCACATTTTGTCGCGCTTGGATACTTCGGGCCGCCTGATCGCTTTTGATCGTGATCCCGAGGCGGTGGCCCAGGCGGCACTCATCACAGACCCCCGTTTTTCCATCCGGCACGAAGGTTTTTCCAACCTCGGTGTGTTGCCTGCGGGCAGCGTGGGCGGAGTGCTCATGGATCTGGGTGTGAGTTCCCCGCAAATCGACAGCCCTGAGCGGGGTTTCAGTTTCCGCTTTGAAGGTCCTTTGGACATGCGCATGGACACCACGCGCGGTGAGAGTGTGGCCCAGTGGCTGGAAACAGCCGAGATCAATCAAATCGCGGAGGTGATACGTGAATATGGTGAAGAACGGTTTGCTGGGTCAATTGCAAAGGCGATTGTTGCTCGCAGACAGGAACGGGGCCCAATTTCATCCACCACCGAGCTGGCCCAACTCGTGGCTGACACGGTCAAAACCCGCGAGCCGGGCCAGAACCCTGCAACGCGCACATTTCAGGCTTTTCGGATTTTCATCAACGCCGAGCTTGAAGAGCTGCAACAAGCGTTAGAGGCCAGTCTGGACGTGCTGCAACCCGGTGGGCGGCTGGCCGTGATCAGCTTCCACTCGCTGGAAGACCGCATCGTCAAGCAGTTCATTGCCAAGCACTCCAAAGAAGAGTACGACCGCCGTGCACCCTTCGCGGCGCCCAAGGTCATGAAACTCAAAGCGCTGGGGCGCATCAAGCCCAGTGCAGAGGAGGTGGCGGCCAACCCGCGCTCCCGCAGTGCCATCTTGCGCGTGGCGCAAAGGATGCCGGCATGATGCGCATCAACCTGGTACTGCTGCTGGCCGTGGTGGCCAGTGCGCTCTATTTGGTGGGCGTGCAGTACGAGTCGCGCCGGGTGTTCACTGAGCTGGACAAAGCCCGCGCGGATGCCCGCCGCCTGGAAACCGAGTTCGGCCGCCTGCAAGTGGCCAAGCGGGAGCAGGCCACGTCTGCGCGCGTGGAGCAGCTCGCGCGGGAGAAGTTGCAAATGCGCCAGGTGACTCCCGCCATCACCAGCTATGTGACCTACAGTGCACCGGCTGCACCAACCCCTGCGGTTGCGCCCGCCCAGAAAGGCGCCCAGTGACACGCCGGGGCATTCAGTACACCTCCAGTCCTTTGCTGGCCAGCCGCACGCCGGTCTGGCGCAGCAAGTTTGTGGTGGGTGCGATTGCCTTGGGCTTTACCGGTTTGGTAGCGCGTGCCGCCTACATTCAGGTGTACGCCAATGACTTTTTCCAGCGTCAGGGTGAGGTGCGTTTTGCCCGCACGATCGATCTGCCTGCCAACCGCGGCCGTATTCTGGATCGCAATGGCCTGATTTTGGGTTCCAGCGTGCCTGCCCCCAGTATTTGGGCGATTCCTGAAGACGTGGAGTTGGAAAAAGGGCAGTTGGCGCAACTGGCCAAGCTGTTGGATATGCCGGCGGCGGATGTTTCCAAAAAGCTGCAGGATGAAGACAAGTCCTTCGTCTGGATCAAGCGCCAGGTGGATGCGGATATCGCCAAAAAGATTGCCGAACTGAATATCAAGGGCATCTACCAGCGCAAGGAATACAAGCGCCAGTACCCCGAGGGCGAAGCGGCGGCACACATCGTTGGCTTCACCAATGTGGAAGACAACGGACAGGAAGGCGTGGAGCTGATGTTCAACAAGGAGCTGCTGGGGCGTCCCGGCATGCGCCATGTAATCAAGGACCGCCTCGGACGTGCGGTAGAAGATGTGGGTGAAATCGTTCCGCCTGTGCCGGGCCGTGATTTGCAGCTCAGTATCGACAGCAAGGTGCAGTTTTTTGCGTACCAAAAGCTGCGCGATGCCGTGGTGACCAACAAGGCCAAAGCAGGCAGCGTGGTGGTGTTGGATGCGATTACTGGCGAAGTGCTGGCCTTGGCCAACTACCCCAGCTACGTGCCGGACAAACGCCAGAACCTCACCGGCGCACAGCTGCGCAACCGCGCGTTGACCGACACATTTGAGCCGGGCTCGGTCATGAAACCCTTCACTGTGGGTATTGCGCTGGATACCGGTCGTGCCAAGCCCACCACCGTGATTGACACAGCCCCTGGCTCGGTCACCATCACCGGGGCCACTATCCGTGACTCCCACCCCCATGGCGCCTTGACGGTGGAGCAGGTGATTCAGGTGTCGAGCAACGTGGGCACCACCAAGTTGGCCATGCAAATGCCGGCTAGCGAGATGTGGCAAACCTTTTCGCAGGCCGGGTTTGGTCAGAAGCCGCAAATCGAGTTTCCGGGTGTGGTTTCCGGCCGCCTGCGCCCGTACAAATCCTGGCGCCCGATTGAGCAAGCCACCATTTCTTACGGGTATGGCATGTCGGCCTCCCTGTTTCAGATGGTGCGCTCGTACACCGTGTTCTCCCATGGGGGGCAGATCATCCCCGCCACCTTGCTCAAGAGCAGCGAGCCGGCCGTAGGCGTACAGGTGTTCTCCGAGCAAACCGCGGCCAAGATTCGTCACATGCTGAAAATGGCGGCCGGCCCCGGGGGTACGGCTCCTAAGGCGCAAACCATCGGCTACTCGGTGGGCGGCAAGTCCGGCACGGCGTACAAGCAAATCGGCAAGGGCTATGGCACCGACGGGAACCGCAAGTACCGCAGCTGGTTTGTGGGCATGGCGCCTATCGAGCAACCCCGCATCATTGTGGGTGTGATGCTGGACGAGCCCAGCGCTGGCAAATACTTCGGTGGTGAGGTCGCTGCTCCGGTGTTCAGCGAAACCGTGCAGCAGACTTTGCGCATGCTCGGTGTGCAGCCGGACATGGCGGTGCAGCCTCACATCGTGGCCGGTGCCGTGGAGGAGAGCTTCTAATGGCTGAATTCACCACTCCCGAGCACGCCGTGGCCTGGTTGCGCGCCTGTGGCGTGCAGGGCCTGACGACGGACAGCCGCGAAGCCGGTCAGACGGACGCATTCATTGCCTGGCCCGGTGCGGCTACGGACCCACGCCGCTTTGTCGCCTCCGCGTTGGAGCATGGTGCACCGGCCTGTCTGGTGGAGCAAGCGGGTGCAGAGGCATATGCGTGGGCTAGCGAGCGCGTGGGTGCGTATGCCAACCTCAAGGCAGGCTCCGGTCCGATCGCTGCCGAGTTTTACGGCATGCCCTCCCGCGAGTTGGCGGTGATGGCTGTCACGGGGACCAATGGCAAAACCAGCACCGCTTGGTGGTTGGCGCAGGCCCTGAGCCAGGTCCAGGGGGCGCGGGCGTTGCCTTGCGGCGTCATCGGCACCCTGGGGGTAGGGCAACCGCCGCAGCTCAAGGCCACCGGTTTCACGACCCCGGATCCGGTGTTGTTGCAAAAAACCTTGCGTGCTTTTGTGAGCCAGGGTCTGAAGGCCTGTGCCATGGAAGCGTCTTCCATTGGTATTGAAGAGTTGCGCATGACGGGTACCGCCATCCATACCGCCATCTTCACCAACTTCACCCAAGACCATCTGGATTACCACGGCAGCATGACCGCGTATTGGGACGCCAAACGCACACTCTTTGCATGGCAAGGGCTACGCGCCGCTGTGGTGAATGTGGATGATGACAAAGGCGCCGAATTGGCCGCCGAGCTGCAAGCGGGGCCCCTGGATGTGTGGACCGTCTCGGTGCGCAAAGATGCCCGCTTGACGGCGCGCCATGTGACGCATGCCGCACAGGGCTTGGCGTTTGAGGTGGTGGAGGCCGGGCACGCAGTGCGCTTGCAGTCCCACGTCATTGGTAGCTACAACGTCTCCAATTTGTTGGGGGTGATTGCCGCTATGCGTACGGTCGGCATCGACCTGGCATCTGCCGTGCAGGCCTGCGCAGATTTGCTGCCGGTGCCGGGGCGCATGGAGTGTGTCGGCGGGCAAGACGCACCGCTGGTTGCTGTGGATTACGCCCATACCCCAGACGCCCTGGAGCATGCGCTGCGCGCATTGCAGCCTGTCGCGCGTGCGCGGGGTGGCCGTTTGTGGTGTGTGTTCGGTTGCGGTGGCGATCGCGATGCGAGCAAGCGCCCTCTGATGGGTGCTGTAGCCGCCGCCCAGGCGGACCGCGTGGTGGTGACCAGCGACAACCCCCGCAGCGAAAAGCCGGAGGCCATCGTGGCCCAAATTCTGTTGGGCACGGTGGAGTGCCCCCATGTGGCCGTGCAGGTGGACCGCGCGCTGGCGATCCGAAACGCCATTGGCAACGCAGAGGCGCAGGACGTCGTGCTGCTGGCTGGCAAAGGCCATGAAGAAACACAGGAAATTGCGGGTACCAAAACACCGTTTTCCGACAAAGCGCAGGCTGTTGCCGCGCTGGCACTGCGCGGCTCTGCGCAGGAGGCGCAGCCATGACCCTGTTGATGACCTTGGCGCAAGCACGTTCGCTGCTGCCGGATGCCGTGTTGGTCGGCGATGACAGTGTGGTGATAACCCGCGTGCACACCGACACCCGCACGATTGAACCGGGGGATTTGTTCGTGGCCCTGCGCGGGGAGCGCTTTGATGCCAATGACATGCTGCATGAAGCGCGAGCCAAAGGTGCCGCGGCGGTGTTGTGCCATGCGGGCCTGAGCGCGAGTGCGTATCCGGCCGATCTTCCGCGTCTGGAAGTCGCGGACAGCAAGCAGGCGCTTGCCACACTCGCTACCGGGTGGCGCGCCCAGTTCCGCATTCCGGTGATTGCGGTGACGGGTAGCAATGGCAAAACAACGGTGACCCAGATGGTGGCCAGCATCCTGCACGCTTATGCCCCGCAGGGCGCGGCGTTGGCCACGGTGGGCAATTTCAACAACGACATCGGCGTACCCTTGACGCTCTTGCGCATGCGGGCGCAGCACCGCATCGCGGTGGTGGAGCTGGGCATGAACCATCCCGGCGAAATTGCGGTGTTGGCTGCCATGGCCCAGCCCACGGTGGCCTTGGTGAACAACGCCCAGCGCGAGCACTTGGAATTCATGCACACCATTGAGGCGGTGGCCCGCGAAAACGGTAGTGTGCTGGCTTCTCTGCCTGCGGATGGCGTGGCGGTATTCCCGGCCGACGACGAATACGTCGCCGTGTGGCGTGCCGTGTCCGGTGCCCGTGCGGTATCCACCTTCACGGCAGCAGACGCGGGTGCAGTGTGTGTGGTGCGGGATGCCCGCTGGCATGACGGTGCCTGGCACGTCGTGGCTGGCACGCCGCAGGGTGATTTGCAGTACCGCCTGGCGATTGCCGGTCGCCACAACGTGAAGAACTCTTTGGCCGCCGCTGCCTGTGCCTTGGCGGCTGGCGTGCCTGCGGCCACGGTGGTGCAGGGGCTGGAAGCGTTCGTGCCCGTCAAGGGGCGCTGCCGCGCGATGCAAGTGCGCCATGGTGCAGTCGACTTCACCTTGGTGGACGACACCTACAACGCCAACCCCGATTCCATGCGCGCGGCCATTGATGTGCTGGCGGACTTGCCCGGCCCGCGCTTGCTGGTGCTGGGGGATATGGGCGAAGTGGGCGAGCAAGGGCCCGCCTTCCATGCCGAGGCCGGTCGCTACGCGCGGGATGCCGGCATTGAGCATGTGTTGGCCCTCGGAGCGTCCAGCAAGCACGCCGCGCAGGAAATGCCGGGTGCCCGCCATTTTGAGGAGGTGGCCGAGCTGAATGCCGCCGCCCTGGCCTTGGCCCCCACCGTTGCCAGTGTGCTGGTCAAAGGCTCGCGCTTTATGCGCATGGAGCGTGTGGTTGCGGCCCTGTCGGCCGTCCCTGCGCAGGAGGTGGCGGGTCATGCCTAAATTGTTTGGAGAGTTTTCATGCTGCTAAGCCTGGCCCAATGGCTGCAAAGTTTGTCCCCCGAGTTCGGGGTGTTTCGCGTATTCCAGTACCTCACCTTCCGTGCGGTGATGGCGGCACTGACGGCCTTGCTGATCGGCTTGGTCGCGGGGCCCGCGGTGATTCGCCGTTTGCGTGCCCTCAAGATCGGTCAGCCCATTCGCGGCTACGGCATGGAAACCCATTTGGCCAAAAGCGGCACGCCCACCATGGGCGGCGTGCTGATCCTCTTGTGCATTGCCGCCTCCACGTTGTTGTGGGCCGACCTGTCCAACCGCTTCGTCTGGATCGTGCTCATCGTGACCTTGGGCTTCGGCGCTATCGGCTGGGCGGATGATTGGCGCAAGGTGGTGCACAAAGACCCCGAGGGCATGCGCTCGCGCGAAAAGTATTTCTGGCAAAGCCTCATCGGCCTGCTGGCTGCGCTGTACCTGGTGTTCAGCATTTCCGAGAGTTCCAACCTGCGGGTGCTGGAGCTGTTCTTCAACTGGGTGCGCTCGGGGTTTGATGTGAACCTGCCGCCCAAAGCTGGTCTGTTGCTGCCCTTCATCAAAGAAGTGAGCTACCCCCTGGGGGTGTTGGGCTTTGTGGTCATGACCTACCTGGTGATTGTGGGCTCCAGCAATGCGGTGAACCTGACCGATGGTTTGGATGGCCTGGCCATCATGCCGGTGGTGATGGTGGGTTCCGCGCTGGGCGTGTTTGCCTATGTGACCGGCAGTTCGGTGTTCTCCAAGTACCTGTTCTTCCCCTATATCCCCGGCTCTGGCGAGTTGTTGATTTTCTGCTCCGCCATGGCCGGTGCGGGGCTGGCCTTCTTGTGGTTCAACACCCATCCGGCACAGGTCTTCATGGGTGACGTGGGTGCACTGGCCTTGGGTGGTGCTTTGGGCACCATCGCCGTGATCGTGCGCCAGGAAATCGTGTTGGCCATCATGGGCGGCATTTTTGTGGCCGAGGCCCTCTCGGTCATGTTGCAGGTCACTTGGTTCAAGTACACCAAAAAGAAATACGGCCAAGGCCGCCGCCTGCTCAAGATGGCACCGCTGCACCACCACTTTGAAAAGTCCGGTTGGAAAGAAACCCAAGTCGTGGTCCGCTTCTGGATCATCACCATGTTGCTGTGCTTGGTTGGCCTGTCCACCCTGAAATTGCGATGAACACCCCCGAGCAGCACCTCCCGCCAGAACCCCTGCAGACACCGGCCGATGACGCCGGTGTGGTGCAACACGCCTCCTTGGCGGACGAGGTTCAGCCAGGGGTGCCGGCCGTGGATGCCGTGCCTGCAACCGCAGGCGAGGGGGGAGCTGGTGCTCCGGCTGCTGCCAAGGCGCTGCCCACTACGCTGACTGCCGCCCAGGAGGCCGCAGCATTTGTGGCCCGCATTTTTGCGGAAACCCAAGCGGAAAAAACGGAGGCTGCCGAGGCCGTGGTGGTGGAAGCTGCTCAAGCGGTCGCGGAAGACAACACGGTAGCCGAGGAGGCGCCTGCGGCCGAGCAGGTATTTGCTCCTTTGGCCGGCCAGAACGTATTGATTCTCGGGCTGGGTGCTTCCGGCCTGGCGATGGCACGCTGGTGCGTGTTGACAGGTGCTGCCCAGGTCACCGTTGCTGATACCCGCGAAGCGCCACCCCAGCTGGCCGTATTGCAGCGGGAGCTTCCGCAGGTGCGTTTTGTTGCTGGCGCATTTGCCGCAAGTCTGGTCGAGGGCCAAGCACTGCACGGAGTGTACCGGTCACCCGGGCTGAGTCCTGAGGAGATTGCTCCTGTTTTGATAGCTGCTCGCGCAAGCGGTGTGAGCGCTGGAGGCGAATTAAGCTTGTATTCCATGGCGCTGGATGCGCTGCGCACGGTACGGGGCTACCAGCCTGCGGTGCTCGCAATCACGGGCACCAATGGCAAAACCACCGTCACCTCGCTGACGGGCCAACTGATTGCCCATGCGGGCAAAACCGTTGCGGTGGCCGGCAACATCGGCCCCACGCTGCTCGACACGCTGACACAGCACCTCGAGGCGGATACCTTGCCGGAAGTCTGGGTGCTAGAGCTTTCCAGCTTCCAGCTGGATGCGGCCGGCAGCTTCGAGCCGACCGCTGCTGTGGTGCTCAACGTCACGCAAGACCATCTTGACTGGCACGGCAGCATGCAAGCCTACGCCGGTGCCAAGGCCCGTATCTTTGGCCAGCGCGGCATGATGGTGCTCAACCGCGAAGACGCTACCGTCATGGCCATGCGCCCGGAGCCGGTGCGTGTGCGCCTGCAAAAACCGCAAGAGCGTGCCTACATCTCCTTCGGCACCGACATGCCCCAACGCCCCGGCGACTTCGGTATTGAGGAAGTCAACGGTATGGTCTGGCTGGTGCGCGCGCTGGAAGCTGACGAAACCCGCAAGCGCCGCAAGGACGAAGAGGAAGAAATCCACATCCAGCGCCTGATGCCTGCTGACGCCCTGCGCATCCGTGGGCGCCACAACGCGAGCAACGCTCTGGCGGCTTTGGCCCTGTGCGCTTCCGCCGGCTGTGCGCTGGCGCCTATCTTGTATGGCCTGCGCGAGTACCGTGGCGAGCCGCACCGCGTGGAGCCCATCGGCATCCTCAATGACGTGGAGTTCTTTGACGACAGCAAGGGCACCAATGTGGGCGCCACCGTGGCTGCTTTGCAGGGCTTGGGCGCGGACCGCCGCATCGTGGTCATCCTGGGCGGCGAGGGCAAGGGGCAGGACTTTGCCCCCTTGGCCGCACCGGTGGAGCGCTATGTGCGGGCCGTGGTGCTGATCGGGCGGGACGCCCCGCTGATCCGCGCGGCCCTGGAGCACACCGGCATTCCTTTGGTGGATGCCGACAGCATGGCCGCAGCCGTGACGCTGGCCAACGCCAAAGCCCACGCGGGCGATGCGGTGCTGATGTCCCCCGCCTGCGCCAGCTTCGACATGTTCAAGAACTACGAGCACCGCGCGCAGGTGTTTTGTGACGCGGTGAAAGAGCTGGCGCTCTCCAGCGGCACGGAACTGGAGCAACTTCCATGAAGTTCATGCCCCGCGCCCTTGCCGGGTGGTTTGCACCCAAGGAAGCCGAGGCGGCCGGCGCGCTGCCGGTGCGCTTGGGCGGGCGGGGCTCGTTCTCGGCCAGCACGACCCCGGCGCAGGTCAAGGGCTTCGATCAGCCGCTGGTCTGGGTCACCGTGGCCTTGCTGCTCTGGGGCCTGGTGATGGTGTATTCCGCATCGATTGCGATGCCCGACAACCCCAAGTTCACTTTTTACAGCCACACCCATTTCGTGATCCGCCATGCCATGTCCATGGTGGTGGCCTTTGTGGCGGCGCTGATTGCATTCCAGATTCCCGTGCAGACCTGGGAGCGCTTGGCGCCCTGGTTGTTTGTGGCTTCGCTGGTGTTGCTGATTCTGGTGCTCGGCGTTGGCCGCGGTGTGAACGGCGCCAAGCGCTGGATCTCGCTGGGCGTGATGAACTTCCAGCCTTCCGAGCTGGCCAAGTTTGCCGTGTTGCTCTACGCGTCCGACTACATGGTCCGCAAGATGGAGGTGAAAGAGCACTTCTTCCGCGCCGTGGCACCCATGGCGGTGGCCGTGGCAGTCATCGGCTTGTTGTTGCTGGCGGAGCCAGACATGGGCGCCTTCATGGTGATTGCCGTGATCGCCATGGGCATTTTGTTTTTGGGCGGCGTGAACGCCCGCATGTTCTTCCTGATTGCGGCGGTGATCGTGGTGGCCTTCGGGCTGATGATCGCTTTCTCGGAATGGCGCCGTGAGCGCATCTTTGCGTATCTGGACCCCTGGAACGACAAGTACTCCATGGGCAAGGGCTACCAGCTCTCGCACTCCTTGATTGCCATCGGCCGGGGTGAAATCTTTGGCGTTGGACTGGGCGGTAGCGTGGAAAAACTGCACTGGCTGCCCGAAGCGCATACCGACTTTTTGCTCGCGGTGATTGGTGAGGAGTTCGGTCTGGTCGGCGTGATCGCCGTGATCGGACTGTTTTTGTGGATGACACGCCGCATCATGCACATCGGCCGCCAGGCCATTGCGCTGGACCGCGTCTTTGCCGGTCTGGTGGCCCAAGGTGTGGGCGTGTGGATGGGCTTTCAGGCCTTCATCAACATGGGCGTGAATTTGGGTGCATTGCCCACCAAAGGCCTGACCCTGCCACTCATGAGCTATGGCGGCTCCGCCATCCTGATCAATCTCGTCGCCATCGCGGTGGTCTTGCGTGTGGACTACGAGAACCGCCAGTTGATGCATGGGGGGCGGGTATGACGCAAAAAGTCGCTCTCATCATGGCCGGCGGTACGGGGGGCCACATCTTCCCGGGGCTGGCCGTAGCCCAAGCCCTGCGGGACAAAGGCTGGCGCGTGCACTGGCTGGGCGCCCCGGGCAGCATGGAAAGCCGCATCGTGCCGACTCGCGGCATTCCGCTGGAGCTGGTGGAGTTTGGTGGCGTGCGCGGCAAGGGCATCAAGACACTGGCGCTGCTGCCGTTCAAACTGCTGCGCGCCTTCTGGCAAAGCCTGCAAGTGGTGCGCCGCGTGAAACCTGACGTGCTGGTGGGCCTGGGGGGTTACATCACCTTCCCCGGCGGCATGATGGGCGTGCTCTGCGGCAAGCCTTTGGTGCTGCATGAGCAGAACTCGGTAGCCGGCATGGCCAACAAGGTGCTGGCCGGTGTGGCCGACCGCGTGTTTGCGGCCTTCCCGAAAGTCATGCCCAAGGCGGAATGGGTGGGCAACCCCTTGCGCGCCGAATTCCTGAACCTGCCAGCGCCCGACGAACGCTTTGCCGGCCGCAGCGGCCCGCTCAAGGTGCTGGTGGTGGGCGGCAGCTTGGGCGCACGCGCACTCAACACCGTGGTGCCCCAAGCCCTGGCGCTGATTCCCGAAGCCCAGCGCCCCGTGGTGACGCACCAGGCCGGCGAAAAACAGATTGACGAGTTGCGCGCCAACTATGCCGCTGCCGGCGTACAGGCCACGCTCACCCCATTCATTGACAACACCGCGCAGGCTTTTGCCGATGCGGACTTGGTCATTTGCCGCGCAGGTGCCAGCACGGTGACCGAGTTGGCCGCCGTAGGTGCCGCGGCGGCGTTTGTGCCGTTTCCTGCGGCGGTGGATGACCACCAGACCTTCAATGCCCGCTTTCTGGTCGATCAGGGCGGTGGCTGGCTCTTGCCGCAAGCCACCCTGACCCCCGAAGCGCTGGCAGAGATGCTATTGAAAACAGAGCGGCCCGCGCTGATGCAGCGGGCGCTGGGAGCCAAAAAGATGCAACAACTACACGCCACCGAAGCCGTGGTGGCCGCCTGCGAGGAGCTTGCGAAATGAAGCACGCAGTCAAACACATTCATTTCGTCGGCGTGGGCGGTTCCGGCATGTCCGGCATTGCCGAAGTGCTGAGCAACCTCGGTTACGAGATCTCGGGCTCTGACTTGGCTGACAATGCCACAACCCGTCGTTTGGCCGCCTTGGGCATCCAAACCTACGTGGGCCATGCGGCCGAGAACGTGACCGGTGCGGACGCCGTGGTCACCTCCACCGCAGTGCAGTCGGACAACCCCGAAGTCATCCGCGCCCGCGAGATGAAGATCCCCATCGTGCCGCGCGCGTTGATGCTGGCCGAACTCATGCGCCTCAAGCAGGGCATTGCGATCGCTGGTACCCATGGCAAAACCACGACCACCAGCCTGGTGGCCAGCGTGTTGGCCGAGGCTGGCTTGGACCCCACCTTTGTGATCGGTGGCCGCCTCAATAGCGCCGGCGCGAATGCGCGTCTGGGCAGTGGCGACCACATCGTGGTCGAGGCAGATGAGTCGGACGCGTCCTTCTTGAACCTGCTGCCCGTGATGGCGGTGGTGACCAACATCGACGCCGATCACATGGAAACCTACGGGCACGATTTCGGCAAGCTGAAGAAAGCGTTTGTCGACTTCCTGCACCGCATGCCTTTCTATGGCGCCGCCATTCTGTGCACGGACGATCCGGCTGTGCGTGAAATTTGTGAGCAAGTGACCTGCCCGATCACCAGCTACGGCTTCAACGAAGGCGCCGAAGTGCGCGCGGTAGATGTGCGTGCCGTGGGCGGCCAGATGCACTTCACCGTGCAACGCCGCAACGGAGTGGTGCTGCCCGATTTGGAGGTGGTGCTGAACCTGCCGGGTCTGCATAACGTGCTCAACGCGCTGTCGGCGATTGCGGTAGCCGTGGAGCTGAACATTCCGGATGCGGCCGTCGTCAAGGCGCTGGCCGAGTTCAAGGGTGTGGGCCGCCGCTTCCAGCGTTATGGCGATCTGGCCTTGCCGCAAGGCGGCACGGTCACGGTGATTGATGACTACGGTCACCACCCTGTCGAGATGGCTGCCACGCTGGCAGCCGCACGCGGCGCCTTCCCCGGGCGGCGTTTGGTCTTGGCCTTCCAACCGCACCGCTACACCCGCACACGGGATTGCTTTGAAGACTTTGTGAAAGTCATCGGCGCCGGTGCCGATGCGGTGCTGCTGGCCGAGGTGTATGCCGCTGGCGAAGCCCCCATCGTGGCGGCAGACGGCCGCTCCCTCGCCCGCGCTTTGCGCATTGGCGGCAAGGTGGAGCCTCTGTTTGTGGACGACATCGCCGCTATGCCTCAAGCCGCCATCGACAACGCGCGCGACGGCGATGTGCTGATGTGCATGGGTGCCGGATCGATTGGCGCCGTGCCCGGAAAAATTGTTGAATTGCTACAAAATCAGGAGCTGCTCGCGCAGCAGGGACGGGCGCTATGAGCCAAAATAATTTGAATCTCGGGAAGGTGGCTGTGCTGATGGGCGGCGCCTCGGCAGAGCGCGAGGTGTCGCTGATGTCGGGAAGTGGCGTGCTCAAGGCACTGCGTTCGCAAGGCGTGGACGCCCATGCCTTCGACCCTTCTGAACGTGCGCTGGATGAACTCAAGCGTGAAGGCTTTGATCGCTGCTTCATCGCGCTGCACGGTCGCTTCGGCGAAGACGGCACCGTGCAGGGCGCACTTGAGTTGCTGGGCATCCCCTACACCGGCTCCGGCGTGATGGCCTCCAGCATTTCCATGGACAAGGTCATGACCAAGCGCATCTGGCGCTTTGAAGGCTTGTCCACCCCCGCATGGCAGCAGGTCAAGAGTGCTGCCGAAACCCGCGCTGCGTTTGCGGCGCTGGGCGCGCCCATGATCGTGAAGCCTGCACGCGAAGGCTCCAGCATCGGCTTCACCAAGGTGATGACGGCCGACCAATGCGATGCCGCTTATGCGCTGGCCTCGCAGCACGACAGCCATGTGCTGTGCGAGCAGTTCATTGCGGGTGACGAAGTCACCTGCCCGGTGTGGGGGCCGAGCTCTGCACCCGAGGCGCTGCCGGTGATCCGCATCGTGGCGCCTGAAGGCAACTACGACTACCAGAACAAATACTTCACCGACACCACCCAATACCTGGTGCCCGCCGGTTTGCCTGCAGGCGAAGAGGAGGCTATCCAGGCGCTGGTGTGCAAGGCCTACCAGGTGCTGGGCTGCCGCGGCTGGGCCCGGGCTGACGTGATGATCGACGCCCAAACCCGCACGCCCTACCTGCTGGAAATCAACACCTCACCGGGTATGACCGGCCATTCGCTGGTGCCCATGTCTGCCCGTGCGGCGGGCATCAGCTACGAAGAATTGTGTGTGCGCCTGCTGCAAAGCACCGCCACAGACGGGAAGGCCGACGCGTGAACGCCATGCCCGCCACCCCCTTGGACGTCAAGCTCATGAACGGGACCGCTGTGCTCCTGTTCATGGCGTTTGTCGCCCTTTCGGTGGTGACGGGTGGTCGCTGGTTGGGTCGCTTGCCGGTGTTTGCGATTCAGGGCATCACGGTGACGGGCGACATGAACCACAACAGCCCGCTGACCCTGCGGGCCAACGTGGCGCCGGGCCTGAATGGCACCTTTTTCTCGGTCGACCTGGCGCGTGTGCGCTCGGCCTTCGAGGCGGTGCCCTGGGTGCGGCATGCGGTGGTGCGGCGCGAGTTTCCCAACCGCCTGCGGGTGGATTTGCAGGAGCACGTGGCCGTGGCGTATTGGGGCGCAGATGCAGAGCTGCGTTTGCTCAACAGCTATGGCGAAGTCTTTGAGGCCAACGTGGGCGAGGTAGAGCAAGACGTGCTGCCCAAGCTCAGCGGACCCGATGGCCAAAGCGGTGAGGTGCTGACGATGTACCGGACCCTGGCGCCTTTGTTGACCGCGGTGGAGTTGCCCCTGGAGCAGCTGGATTTGTCGGGGCGTGGCAGCTGGCGCGCACGGTTGGACGGCGGTGCCGTGATCGAGCTGGGTCGGGGATCGCCGGAAGAAGTCACCGAGCGGCTTCAACGGTTTTTGAGGACGCTGACGCAAGTGACCTCGCGATACGGCCGGGCGGCGAGCTCGGTGGAGTCGGCGGATTTGCGGCATGTCAACGGATATGCAGTCAAGCTGCGCGGCGTGACCACGCTGGCACCTGACAGCACCAAGAAATAGCGGAAAAGAAGCAGGTACTACTTATGGCTAAAGAATACAAAGATCTTGTCGTCGGGCTGGACATCGGCACTGCCAAGGTAATGGCCGTGGTGGCGGAGGTCATGCCCGGTGGCGAGCTCAAGCTGGCCGGTTTCGGCGTGGCGCCGAGCAATGGCCTGAAGCGCGGCGTGGTGGTCAACATCGATGCCACCGTGGCCAGCATCCAGCAAGCCCTGAAAGAGGCCGAGCTGATGGCGGACTGCAAGATCACCCGCGTGTACACCGGCATCACCGGCAGCCACATCCGCGGCATCAACAGCAGCGGCATGGTGGCGGTGAAAGACCGTGAGGTGACCCAGGCCGATGTGGCCCGCGTGGTGGAAACGGCCAAGGCCATCAACATCAGTACCGACCAGCGTCTGCTGCTGGTGGAGCCGCAGGAGTTCATCATCGACGGCCAGGATGTGAAAGAGCCTATCGGCATGAGCGGTATCCGCCTCGAGGCCAAGGTGCACATCGTGACCGGTGCTCAAAGCGCAGCGGAAAACATCATCAAATGCGTGCGCCGTTGCGGTCTGGAAGTGGAGCAGCTGATGCTCAACCCGCTGGCCAGCAGCCTCAGCGTGCTGACCGAAGACGAACGTGAGCTCGGCGTGGCGCTGGTAGACATTGGCGCCGGCACCACCGATGTGGCCATCTTCACCAACGGCGCCATCCGCCACACCGCCGTGATCCCGATCGCCGGTGACCTGATCACCAGCGACATCGCCATGGCCCTGCGCACGCCGACCAAGGACGCCGAAGACATCAAGGTGGAGAGTGGTCACGCCAAGCAACTGCTGGTGGACCCCGAGACGCAGGTCGAGGTGCCTGGTTTGGGTGACCGTGGTCCCCGCATGCTGAGCCGCCAGGCCCTGGCTGGTGTCATTGAGCCCCGCGTGGAAGAAATCTTCTCCCTGGTGAACCAGGTCATCCGCGAATCCGGGTGCGAGGAAGTGCTCTCCAGCGGCATCGTGCTCACCGGCGGCAGCTGCATCATGCCCGGCATGGTGGAGTTGGGTGAAGACATCTTTTTGAAGCCTGTGCGCCGCGGCATCCCCAAATACAACAGTGCTTTGGCCGACATGGTGGCGCAGCCCCGTGCCGCCACCGTCATGGGCCTGCTCGAAGAAGCCCGTATCGCCCGCATGCGCGGCTACAAGGTTGCGCAGAAGTCCGGCACCATGAAATCTGCATTCAGCTCCGTCAAGGACTGGTTCGTGGGGAATTTTTAACCATGAAGCACAGACTTTGGCTCGCACGGGGGAGTCCGCCTTCATAAATGAACACCGACCCCAACCCCTTTACCCAGTTTTCAGATATTCATTCAAATAGTTTTTCAGGAGTAACAACATGGCCATCGAAATGATCGAAGAAGAAGCATTCAACCAAGGCACCCAAATCAAGGTCATCGGCGTGGGCGGTGGCGGCGGCAACGCCGTGGAGCACATGATCACCACCTCGGTCGGTGGTGTGGAGTTCATCTGCGCCAACACCGATGCGCAAGCGCTCTCCCGCAGCTCGGCCCACAAAACCATCCAGCTCGGCGGAACTGGCCTGGGTGCCGGTAGCAAGCCCGACAAGGGTCGCGAAGCGGCGGTGCAGGCAGAGGCGGACATTCGTCAGGCGATCGAAGGCGCACACATGTTGTTCATCACCGCCGGCATGGGCGGCGGCACCGGCACCGGCGCTGCGCCCGTGATTGCCAAGGTGGCCAAGGAAATGGGCATCCTGACGGTGGGCGTGGTCACCAAGCCGTTTGACTTTGAGGGCGGCCGCCGCATGAGCAACGCCGACTCCGGTCTGGCCGAGCTGGAAGCCAATGTGGACTCCCTGATCGTGGTGCTCAACGAAAAGTTGCTGGAAGTGCTGGACGACGATGTCTCCCAGGACGAAGCCTTTGCCCACGCCAACGACGTGCTGAAAAATGCTGTGGGCGGCATTGCCGAAATCATCAACGTGAAGGGCGAAATCAACGCCGACTTCGAAGACGTGCGCACCGTGATGGGCGAGCCCGGTAAAGCCATGATGGGTACGGCCACTGCTAGCGGGCCGGATCGTGCCCGCATTGCTGCGGAACAAGCCGTGGCCTGCCCGCTGCTGGAAGGTGTGGACCTCTCCGGCGCCAAGGGCGTGCTGGTGCTGATCTCCGCGTGCAAGGGTTCCTTGAAACTGAAGGAGTCCAAGATGGCCATGGAGACCATCCGTGCCTGCGCTTCTCCGGATGCGCATGTGATCTACGGCACTGCCAACGACGAAAAGCTGGGCGACGAAATCCGCGTGACCGTGATCGCTACCGGTTTGAGCCGCCAAGGCGGTGCCCGTCGCACCGCGCCTCCGCTGCAAGTGCTGCGCACCGGTACCGACAACGTGCCTTTCCATGTGCCCACGCTCAACAGCGTGGCCAGCCCTGCGGGCACAACTGCCTCGCTGGGGAATGCCGGCGCCGCAGTAGCTCAGCCGGACTACGGCAGCATGGCGACCCCTAGCGTGTGGCGCACCAACCGCACGCAAGCGGCTGCCAAGGTGGATGCCTTGTCCAGCGGCGGTATGGACGACTACGAAATACCCGCGTTCCTGCGCAAACAGGCGGATTGATACTGCCCCCACCCCGGCTTGCCCACTGCGTGTGGCCGCTTTCCTCCTTGCAGGGGGCAACACCTGTGGCCCGGCTTCGCCGGTTCCACTGTGTTCATTGGCTAAGACACGCGGCCCGGAGGTTTTTTGCGCTACTTTTACAATAGACCCGTGCTGAAACAACGAACTCTCAAGTCTCTGACCCGCGCCGTTGGCGTGGGCCTGCATAGCGGCCAGCGTGTCGAGATCACGTTGCGGCCGGCTGCGCCGGACACGGGCATCGTCTTCCGTCGGGTCGATTTGCCGAATGCGCCGGACATCGTGGTGTCTGCCGAGTCGGTCACTGACACCCGCTTGGCGTCCACCCTGTCCTGTGGCAACGCCAAGGTTCACACCGTGGAGCACCTGATGTCGGCCTGCGCCGGCCTCGGAGTGGACAACCTGTTTGTGGACATCACCGCTGAAGAAGTGCCGATTTTGGATGGCTCAGCGGCCTCTTTTGTGTTTTTGCTCCAGAGTGCCGGTATCGAGTTGCAAAACGCGCCGCGTCGTTTCATTCGTTTGATCCGCCCGGTGGAAGTGCGCGAGGGCGAAGGCGCCAATGAAAAATGGGCCCGCCTGGACCCCTACCATGGCTATAAGCTGAGTTTTGAGATCGACTTCAACCATCCTGCCGTGGACTCCACCGGCCAGAAAGTGGAGTTTGACCTCAGCACCGGCAGCTATTCCCGCGATATTGCGCGGGCGCGTACCTTTGGGTTCACCAAAGACGTGGAAATGATGCGCTCCAACGGCCTAGCACTGGGCGGCGGGTTGGACAACGCCATAGTGATGGACGACTACAAGGTTCTGAATGCTGATGGCTTGCGCTATGACGATGAGTTCGTCAAACACAAGATTCTCGACGCCATTGGTGACCTGTACATCGTGGGCAAGCCCTTGTTGGCGGCCTACAGCGCGCGCCGCTCCGGCCACGCCATGAACAACAAGCTGCTGCGTGAGCTGCAAGCCCACCCGGAAGCTTGGGAGATCGTCACCTTTGAGGACGTGAAGCAAGCTCCCCAAGGCTTTGCACAACCCGCCAAGGCCTGGTAAGTCCTGGGCTAACGCCGTTTATCCGGACTGCCCTTGTCTGCGGGCTGCTCCTGCCGATAATGGGCCTACCGGCGCCGTGCCGGTGTTGTTGCCTGAGGTGCCATGAACTCTGTATCGTCGATTGCGCTGTCCGGCCTGAATGCGGCCCAGAACAGCCTCAATGCGAGCGCGCACAACGTCGCCAACCTGGCGACGGATGGCTTCAAACGGCAAGAGTCTGTGCAAACCGCGCAAGCCGGTGGCGGCGTCAGCACCACCGTGCGCGAAGCCAGTACCGCCGGCAATGCACTGGAGCAGGACGTAGTCACCCAGTTGCAGGCCAAGCACGCCTATATTGCCAATTTGGCGGTGTTCAAAACCCAAGACAAAATGGCCGGCGCCTTGCTCGACGCCCAAGCCTGAGCGGTATCAGGGAACGGCGTCGTAACGGTGGATGATGGTTTCCAGCTTGCCTTGGCGTTGGAGCTTGTCCAGCGCCGTTTGCAGGCGGGCCACGATATCGGGATGGGTCTTCAGGTTGAGCGCGAAGTAGTAAGCGCCGTCTTCGCTGAGCTTGGCCAGCCGGGTGACGGTATTCGCGGGTAGTCCGGCCACTCTCAAATTCCAGGCCATGGACACTTCGGTGTCCACCATCGCGTCGACGGCATTGGTGAGCAACAAACGCAGCACGGTGGCATTGGAGCTGTCTTCCAGCAAGGACGTTGCCGGCACACCGGCATTGAGCAAGTCTTGCTGTGAGGCCTCGTCCCGCACGATGCCGAATCGCAGCTGGGTAATGTCGCGCCCCAAGGCATTGGCCTTTTCGTTGGCGCTGCGGGTGTAAATCCAGGTGCTGCGCGGCAGGATGGGGCCCACCCACAGAAAATCTTTTTCACGCGACGCCTTGCGGGCAGTGGTGTAGAGAATGGTGTTCTCGGTATAGCGCACGATCTTCAAGGCCCGTGCCCAAGGCACGAGTTGGGTGCTGCAGCTCAGCTTGGCCAGGCTGCAGGCGGCGCGCAGCATGTCGGTGGCAATGCCTTTGACTTCCCCATTTTCTTCAAAGTTGTAGGGCGGCCATTGCTCGGTGTAGGCCATCAGGGTTTGCGCCGGAGCCGACACGGCCCCCAGTGCCAACACCATCCAACACGAACATCTCGATAAAAAGAGTCTCATGACCGCTATTTGTAAGGAAGCCCGGTGGCGATGGGAAATTCTATTGGCTCCGGCCGTCTCTGTAACGGATTTTTCCATTGCCCCCGACACCGTTGGCGCCGGCCAACAAGGCCATGGACTTTCCGGCGTGGGCGTGCGTGATGGCCAAGCCCAGGGCATCTGCCGCATCCGGGCCGGGCAGCCCCGGCAGGTGCAAAAGCCGCTTCACCATTTCCTGGATCTGGTCCTTGTGCGCCCGGCCGTGGCCGGCGACGGCTTGCTTCATTTGCAGGGCGGTGTACTCGGCCACCGGCAGATTGGCGCACACCAGCGCGGTGACCAAGGCACCGCGCGCCTGCCCCAGCAGCAAGGTGGACTGGGGGTTCACGTTGACGAACACAATTTCCACCGAGGCGCAGGTGGGCTGGTAGCGCTCGACCACTTCGCCAATCCCGTCAAACAAGACTTTCAGGCGCGCCGGCAGGGCGCGGGTGTCGAGGTGTTCGGTGCGAATGGTGCCGCTGGCCACATAGCGCACATCCGCACCGATGACGTCCACTAGGCCGAAGCCGGTGGTGCGCAGGCCGGGGTCAATGCCGAGAATTCGCATGCTATGAAATCAGGAGCTGCTCGCGCAGGTGGGGCGGGCGCTAGAGGTCAAAATACCACCTGGCGGAGTGAAAGAACACGGGCGCGGCGAAACACAGGGCATCTACCCGGTCCAGCAGCCCGCCGGCCCCTGTCACCGCACGCATTTCACCGCCCCAGCTGGGAATGCCGCGGTCCCGCTTGAGCGCCTTCATCACAAAGTGGCCCATGGAGCCCGCCACACAGGCAATGAAGGAAAAGGCAAAGGCCGTGCCCGGCACCCAGGGGGTGATGCCGGCCAGCAACGCACCAAACAGGCTGGCAATGAACACCCCGATCCACCAGCTCGGCCAGTTGAAGCTCTGGCTGATGGCCGGCGCGGCGGGCGGCAGCTTGAGCTTGCGCGACACGAGGTGCTGGATGGCCATGCAGAACTGCACCACCAGCACCAGAAAGAAGACCATGAAGGCGTTTTTGTGGTCGTAGCCCGGGAACTTGAGCATCAACAGCGCCGGCACATGGCTCATGCCGTAGATGCACACCATGATGCCCCACTGCAGCTTGGCATTGCGCTCCAGAAAGCGCAGCGGGTCGTTGGCCAGCGCACTCGCGACTGGCAGGGCCAGAAAGACGTAGACCGGGATGAACACGGCAAACATGTCGAAGTGTTCGGTAGCCACCAGCCAATATTGCAGCGGTAGCACCACAAAGAATGCCAGCACCAGGCTGCGGTGGTCGCCCCGGCGGGTGGGGGAGAGGGTCATGAACTCCCGCAGCGCAAAGAACGACACGCCGCCGAACAGCGTCAGCGCCACCAGGGGGCCACTGAGCCAGCCGACCCAGAACACAAATACCATGAACCAGCTGGTGCGGATGACGCCATCCAGGTTTTTGAGTTCGCGGCGCCGGCGGTCTCCGGCTTCGTCGTCGCCATAGTCGCGCAGCGACATCACAAAGGCCACGATGCTGGAGAGCAGCAGCAAGCCAAACACGATGATGAACAACGCGCCGACTTGCTGCGTGGGGCCGAGGTTTTTCAAATAGAAGTACATAGCGCCCTTGTCACACGTCCCGCAGGGCGACCACGGCATTGCGGGCCCGGTCCAGGAAGGCGCGGCGGTCTTCGCCCTCGGCGACCTGCATGGGCGCCCCGAAGGTCACCGAACACAGCACCGGCACCGGCACCACTTCGCCCTTGGGCAGCACGTGTTGCACATTGTTGATCCAGGCGGGCACCAGCACCACGTTCGGGAAACGGGTGGCAAGGTTGTAGAGCCCTGCCTTGAAGGCCTGTGGCTCCCCGGTGTGGCCCCGCGTGCCTTCGGGGAACAGGATGATGGAATCGCCATTCGACAGGGCGTCGATGAGCGGCTCCAGGGGGTCTTCGTCGGAGCTGCGGTCGCGCGACACATAAATCACATGGAACACGGCGGTGGTGATCCATTGTCGGAAGGGGGTTTTGGTCCAGTAGTCTTTGGCGGCAATCGCGCGGGTGATGTGGCGCAGCTCTTTGGGCAGGGCCGCCCAGATCATCACGAGGTCCGCATGGCTCTGGTGGTTGGCGAAATAAATGCGCTGCTCGGCCTTGGGCGGGCAACCGTGCCAGCGCGCTTGCGCACCGGTGAGAAAGCGGATCAGCCCCAGCAAAAAGTAACTCATCAACTTGGCAAGCATGGCGGGGATGATACAGAGCGCGTATGTCACCCGGCTTGCGCGAAGCGCAACGGGTGGGGTGCTCTTTAAGGCAACTGTGCGTCGGGCATGCGCGCCACGATGGTGCCGGCGCGGCTGCTCAGGTAGCCCGAGTTGGGTGTCTTCTCGAAAAATTTGGGGCGCGGCAACATCACGGCCAAACGGGCCGCCTCGTAGGCGCTGAGCTTGCTGGCGGGCTTGCGGAAATAGTGCTGGGCTGCAGCTTCTGCACCGAACACGCCTTCACCCCATTCCACGCTGTTGAGGTAAATCTCCAGGATGCGCTGCTTGCTCAGCAAATGCTCCAGCAACATGGTCAATACAAACTCCTGCCCCTTGCGCAGCAGTGTCCGCTCGCCCGACAAAAACAGGTTTTTGGCCAGTTGCTGGGTGATGGTGGAGCCGCCCACAATCTTGGGCGGTTTGGTCGTTTTGCGCTGCTCGGCGCGCTGTTCGGCCTTGGCGTTTTTGGCCCAGGCTTTTTCCAGTGCATCCCAGTCCACGCCATCGTGCTGGCTGAAACCATCGTCTTCTGAGGCAATGACGGCGCGCTTCAGGTTGTCAGAGATACGGTCATACGGCATCCACTCCTGGCGCCAGCGCAGGGCGCCGGTTTCGGTGGTGACCCGGTAAGCCTCGGAGCGCTCGAAGGCGGTGGACTGCGGGTCCACCACCGCCATGGCGGCAATGCGACCCGCAAAGTAGAGCTGCAGTGCCACGAACGCGAGCACACACAGCACCAGCAGTCTCACTACTTGCTTCATTGCGAGTTGGAGGACGAGACCTTGGCTTCCAGCGTCTCTTCGCGGGTGAATTTGAAGCGGGAGGGAACGGACAATATTTGAGCCACGCGGAGCATTTCCGGAGTGAAGTCGCCAAATGGCCCGGCAGTTGAGGCGATTGCCTTTGCTTGCTTATCCAAGATGAGATTCCCCGAGCTTTGAACAATTTCAGTCTCTATCACACGACCTTTTGAGTTGATATGGACGATCATTGTTAGCTCGCCATAGAGCTTTTTTCCGCCGCTTTGGGGAAAGTTTTCCGTGCCTCGAGTTTCGATAGCGTTCCGCATTCGATCGTAATAAACCGCGTACTCCTGAGCCATCGTGGCAGGGCTGATGTATCGCTTCTTAGGCCGCGCGTTCTCCATGTTGATGCGGCGCTCAATTTCGGCCAGCAGCTTGATGAGTTGCTTGCGCTTTTCTTCCCGCTCGGCGGCTTCCGCCTTGTCGGCCAGCTTGCTGGGGTCAGGCGGGGGCAGGGCGGCGAGCTGGCTCTTGACCTGGGCGAGCAACAGGTTTTGCTGCTCCTGCAGGCTTTGGAGCTTGCGGGCGGCCTCTTCTTCCAGCGAGTCGCCGATATCGGTCAGCGCGGACGGGGGCAGGGGGCTGGTGGCGCGGCCTTTTTCTACATCGCCACCGCCCGCCATGTTGGTCTGGGCGATGGCCTGGGCTTTGTCCGGTTTCTCGTTGCTTTTGGCATTGACCAGAATGACTTCCAGCGGCTTGTCTTCAAACACGCGGTTGAAAGCCTCCGGATCCACAAAACGCACTGTCAGCAGCGCCCCGTGTACCGCGATGGATACACCCAGGGCCCATTGAAGTGTGGAGATGCTGCGCAGATTCACGGGGTGAGATTATCGCCGCCGCCTTCGGGCGCTTCGTTCACATCCACCGCAATCGCGATCGGGCCGGCCACATCGTCTTCGCTGTCGTCCTCTTCGTCCGGGAGGTCGGCCTCTACCGGCGCGTCCAGGCGCTCCATCACGGTGCCTTGCACGTCGAGGGTGATCAGGTCCATCTCGCCCAGCT
This sequence comes from Rhodoferax bucti, assembly GCF_005876985.1. Taxonomy (GTDB): domain Bacteria; phylum Pseudomonadota; class Gammaproteobacteria; order Burkholderiales; family Burkholderiaceae_C; genus Allorhodoferax; species Allorhodoferax bucti. Next base: position 235,395 of record NZ_VAHD01000001.1, on the reverse strand, counting down.
TCACGCGCACCTTGGCGTGGCGGGGTAGGCCCTGGGCACCCAACACCGGCAGCACCAGCGGGATGTCGTCCGCCCGCACCATGCCGTCCTTGAACAGGCTGGCCGTGAGCTCGGTGATGCCGTGCTGCTGCGCGTAACGCATGGTCCAGAACCGCTCCATGGCGCCCTGATAGCCGTTGTAGGCGCTGTAGGCCGCATCAAACGACGAGATGATGGCGAACAGCTCCGCGTCCTTAGGCTTAAAGGGGGCGACCAAAGCCGCCGTTTTGCCATGGCGTGCGCAGGCAATGATCTGCCACTGGTTCACCAGGTCGGTATAGCGGCGCAGCGGCGAGGTTGCCCACGAATACGCTTTGACGCCGATGCCCGCATGCGGCAAAGCCTTGGTGCCCATGCGCACTTTGACGCCGGGCGCCAGCGACGCCTGGCTGCGGTAAATGCCGGGCACGCCCAGCTCGGCGAGCCAGCTGCCCCAGGTGCTGTTGGCCAAAATCATGGCCTCGGCCACGATCAGGTCCAGCGGCGCGCCGCGCTGGCGGATGCTGATGAGCACGGTCTCGTCGCCCTGCGGCTCCGCGCCATCGTTGCCTTGCAGGCGGAAGTTGTAGTCCGGGCGGTTGAAGGTCTCGGGTTTGCCGCGCACGATCTCGCGCTTGGCTTTCAGGTCGCGCGCCAAGCGGTGCAAAAATGATAGCTGCTCGCGCAGGCCCGCTGCCGGCTGGACGTCATTTTCATGGTTAAACGAGGCGTCGGTCAGCCACTGCTCGGTGACCACGCTGTCGAGCTGGTCGTGGCGCAGGTTGTGGGCGATCGGCACGCGTTCGAGCTTGGTCTCGCCGCTCTGGATCTCAAGCGTCTCTTCATTGAAGGTGACGTAGAGCGACACAGACGGGCAGTCCCGCCCTTCCATCAGCGTGTAGGTCTGCACCACGTCATCGGGCAGCATGGTGACTTTGTAGCCGGGCATGTACACCGTGGACAGGCGGGCGCGGCCCAGCACGTCCACCGGGCTGCCGGGTTGCACGGCCAGGCCGGGCGCGGCAATGTGAATGCCCACCGTCACGGTGCCGGTGCCCAGGCCTTGCACGCTCAGGGCATCGTCAATTTCGGTGGTCTGGGAGTCGTCAATCGAAAACGCCTGCACGGTCGCCACCGGCAACTCGTCGGCAATGGCGGGTGCGGCAATGGTGGGAAAGCCGGTGCCCTTGGGAAAGTTCTCCAGCAAAAAGCGCTTCCAGTGGAACTGGTAGGGTGACGCAATGGCGCCGGCCTTTTGCAGCAGCTCCAGAGGCGCGATGTGGGTGGCCCGGCTGGCCTCGACCACGGCTTTGTACTCGGGGGCGTTTTTGTCCGGCTTGAACAGGATTTTGTAGAGCTGCTCCTTGATCGCCGCAGGGCATTGGCCCGCCGCCAGCTCGTGCGCCCATTGGGTGATCTGCTCGGCAATCAGGCGCTTCTTTTCAATGGCTGCCAGGGCCTGCTGAATGATTTCGGCAGGCGCCTTTTTAAAGCGGCCTTTGCCGGCGCGGCGGAAGTAGTGCGGGGTGTCGAACAGCTTGAACAGCATGCCCGCCTGCTCAGCCTGGCTGGCCTGGGCCGAAAAGTAGTCCTTGGCCAGGTCCGTAAAGCCGAACTCGTCGTCGGGGGCAAACTCATACGCCATGTCCAGCTCAATGCCGGCCGCCTGCGCTTGGGCGGCCGCAACGAACTCCGCCGGAGCGGGCTTGTCAAACTTGATCAGGATGTTGGCGCCCTTGACCTTGACGCGCTTGCCGGAATCCAGCTCCACCTGCGCGGAGGCTTCCGCCTCGGACAGGACACGGCCGGCCATGAATTTTCCGGCTTCTTCAAACAGTACAAACATAGGGGGAGATTGTCCCCGCAAAACTACCCGCTCCGGATGCAGGGGCTTCAACCCCTCATTTGTTCGGGGGCAGTCCCATAAACCGGGCGAAATCCGGCAGGTATTCCTCAAAACCGGTCAGGGCATGGTCCCCGCCTTCCAGCAGCGTGACCTGCGTGTGACCGTAACGGGCATGCATTTCGCGCCAGTCCAGTACCTCATCCCCTTTGGCCAGGAGGGCGCGGTAGCGCTGTGGGTGCTGCAAATCACCCACCCGCAAAGCGCGCAGCTCATCCACATACTCCGGCAAGAAGTAAAAGTTTTCCTCTGGCGCATGCCATTGGCGGTTCTCGCCGATGTATTTACCCAAATCACGCGCCGGGTTTACCGCGGGGTTGATGAGCAGAGCCCGGCACCCGGTGGCCTCGGCAATATGGGTGGCATAAAACCCGCCCAGCGAGGAGCCGACGACCGCCATGGTGTCGTGCGGCCAGCCTGCAATGCCTTGCAATAACAAGGCCATGGCCGCTTGGGGGGAGGGTGGCAGCTGCGGGCACCACCAATGCACCTGCGGGTAGTGCTGCGCCATGAAGGCCGCCATGGCCTGTGCCTTGTGCGATTGCGGTGACGAGCGAAAGCCGTGAAGGTAGAGGACGTGGGTGGTCATGACCGCATGGTAAGGGTGCGAATCACGGCGGTGGACGTCGTGCCTTGGGGATAATCAACCCCATGTCGTACCAATTCGGAAAAGTCCCCCTGCGCCAGCGCATTGCGCCCTGGTTTGCCGGGTTTGACGGGCCTCTGGCCTTTGCGGTGTTCATGCTGGCCAGTGCCGGCTTGTTGACTATGTATTCCTCCGGCTTTGACCATGGCACCCGGTTTGAGGACCATGCCCGCAACATGCTGATTGCCGCCACCATCATGTTTGTGGTGGCCCAGATTCCGCCCCAGCGCCTCATGTTGGCCGCCGTGCCGCTGTACACGGTTGGGGTGGCGTTGTTGATTGCGGTGGCGGTGTTTGGCATCACCAAAAAAGGCGCCAAGCGCTGGGTCAACATCGGGGTGGTCATTCAGCCCAGCGAGATTCTCAAAATCGCCATGCCGCTGATGCTGGCCTGGTGGTTTCAGAAGCGCGAGGGCCAGTTGCGGCCCCTGGACTTCGTGGTGGCCGGCGGCTTGCTGGCCGTGCCGGTGGGTCTGATCATGAAGCAGCCCGATTTGGGCACCGCCCTGCTGGTGCTGGCGGCCGGTATGGCGGTGATCTTTTTTGCCGGCATGAGCTGGAAGCTGGTGATCCCGCCCCTGGTGATCGGCGTGATCGGTATCTTCCTGATCGTGGTGTTTGAGCCGCAGCTGTGCGCCGATGGTGTGCGCTGGCCGGTGCTGCACGACTACCAGCAGCAGCGCATTTGCACCTTGCTCGACCCCACGCGGGACCCGCTGGGCAAGGGCTTTCACATCATTCAAGGGATGATCGCCATCGGCTCCGGTGGCATCACCGGCATGGGCTTCATGAAGGGCACGCAAACCCACCTGGAATTCATTCCCGAGCGGACCACCGACTTTATCTTCGCGGCCTACTCAGAAGAGTTCGGCCTGCTGGGCAACATCTTCCTGATTGGTGCATTTATCTTTTTGGTGCTGCGTGGGTTAGCGATTGCATTGGAGGCGCCCACGCTGTTTTCCCGCTTGCTGGCGGGTGCAGCCACCATGATCTTTTTCACCTACGCCTTTGTGAACATGGGCATGGTCAGCGGCATCCTGCCGGTGGTGGGGGTACCCCTGCCCTTTATCAGCTACGGTGGCACGGCCATGGTCACGCTGGGGCTGGCGCTGGGCATTTTGATGTCCATTGCCAACTCCAAGCGGCTGGTGCAGAGCTGATCGCCCAGGCGCTTGGGCTTGCGCCGGCAAGGGACAGCGGTGCAAGCCTAAAATGGCCGCATGATCTCCCGCGAACCCACCATTGAACGCTTGGCCACGGCCAAATCCCTGTTGCTCACGCCCTTCGGGCTGGATGAGAGCCATCTCACCAAAGCCCTGAACGAAATCAAGGCGCACCAGGTGGACGAGGCAGACCTGTACTTCCAGTACACCCGCTCCGAGGGCTGGAGCCTGGAAGAGGGCATCGTCAAAACCGGCTCTTTCAGCATCGACCAGGGCGTAGGTGTGCGCGCGGTGAGTGGCGAGAAAACCGCCTTCGCCTATTCGGACGATATTTCTGAAGCTTCGCTGCTGGATGCAGCCCGCACCGTGCGCACCATTTCGGCTGCAGCGCAGACCAAGCGTGCGAAAGCTGCTGCACAAAAGATAGCGGGTGGCCGCAAGCTCTACGCCGGCTTGGACCCGATTGCTACGCTGGACAGCACCGCCAAGGTGGAGCTGTTGGGCAAGGTGGAGAAACTGGCGCGTGCCAAAGACCCGCGCATCATCCAGGTGATGGCCGGCTTGGCGGCGGAATATGACGTGGTGCTGGTGGCCCGTGCCGACGGCACGCTGGCGGCCGATGTGCGCCCACTGGTGCGCCTGAGCGTGACGGTGATTGCCGAGCAAAAAGGCCGCCGCGAGGTGGGCTCTAGTGGCGGTGGCGGCCGTTTCGGGCTGGCGTATTTCACCGATGCGCAGATTGAAGACTATGTGGACCAGGCGGTGCACGCCGCACTGACCAACCTCGATGCCCGCCCCGCACCTGCTGGTGAGATGACCGTGGTGTTGGGTGCTGGATGGCCCGGCATTCTGTTGCACGAAGCCATAGGCCACGGGCTGGAAGGCGACTTCAACCGCAAGGGCAGCAGCGCGTTCAGCGGCCGCATCGGCCAACGCGTAGCCGCCAAGGGCGTGACCGTGCTGGACGATGGCACCATTGCCGACCGCCGTGGCTCGCTCAATGTGGATGACGAGGGCAACCCCAGCCAGCGCAACGTGCTGATTGAAGACGGCATTTTGAAGGGCTACATCCAGGACAGCATGAACGCCCGCTTGATGGGCGTGAAGCCCACCGGCAACGGCCGCCGCGAGAGCTACGCCCACTTGCCCATGCCCCGCATGACCAACACCTACATGCTGGGCGGCGACAAGGCGCCGGAAGAAATCATCGCCAGCATCAAAAAAGGCTTGTACGCCCCCAACTTCGGTGGCGGCCAGGTGGACATCACCAGCGGCAAGTTCGTGTTCTCCGCCAGCGAAGCCTACTGGGTGGAAAACGGCAAGATCCAATACCCCGTGAAGGGTGCCACGCTGGTTGGTAGCGGCCCCGAGTGCCTGAAGCGCGTTTCCATGATCGGCAACGACATGAAGCTGGACCCCGGTGTGGGCACCTGCGGCAAGGAAGGCCAGAGCGTGCCGGTGGGGGTGGGCCAGCCTACGCTGCGCATCGACGGGCTGACCGTAGGTGGAACTGCGTAGTCGGTGGCGTAAGCCCCGGTTGGAAACCTGTGCTACATTGAACCCCATGCATTCCGCACGTTTCTTTTTTAGCTACTTTTGGTTCTCACGCGCATCCGGCGGTCGAGAGATCTGAACGTACCCAAAAGAAACGTCCTGAATCTTCCCAAAAAACCGCCGGCACCCCCGGCGGTTTTTTTTTGCCTTTTCACCCTGTTTCATTTTTATTTGAACTCTGGAGACCTGACATGAATGCAAAAGCCTCTGCAAGCGACGCCTGGTACGGCCAATCCCAACCCGCCGACCGCACCAGCAAGACCGACGACGAACGCATCAAGGACATCACCGTGTTGCCCCCTCCAGAGCACCTTATCCGCTTCTTCCCCATCCGCGGCTCTGCGGTGGAAACCCTGATCACCGACACCCGCAGCACCATCCACAACATCATGGCCGGCAAGGATGATCGTCTGCTGGTCATCATCGGACCCTGCTCCATCCATGACCCCGCCGCTGCGCTGGACTACGCCCGCCGCCTGAAAGTGGAGCGTGAGAAGTACAAAGACACGCTGGAAATCGTGATGCGCGTGTACTTCGAGAAGCCCCGCACCACCGTGGGCTGGAAGGGCCTGATCAATGACCCTTACCTGGATGAGAGCTACCGCATCGACGAAGGCCTGCGCATCGCGCGCCAGCTGCTGATCGAGATCAACCGCTTGGGCATGCCCGCGGGTAGCGAGTTCCTGGACGTGATTTCGCCCCAATACCTGGGCGACCTGATTTCATGGGGCGCCATCGGTGCGCGCACCACCGAGAGCCAAGTGCACCGCGAGCTTGCCTCCGGCATCTCGGCACCCATCGGCTTCAAGAACGGTACCGACGGCAACATCAAGATCGCGACCGACGCCATTCAGGCTGCGGCCGGTGGCCACCACTTCTTGTCGGTGCACAAAAATGGCCAAGTGGCGATTGTGCAAACCAATGGCAACCCAGACTGCCACGTTATCCTGCGCGGCGGCAAGGCGCCCAACTACGACGCTGCCAACGTGGCCGCGGCTTGTGCCGACCTCGCCAAGGCCAAGCTGCCCCAGACCCTGATGGTGGACTGCAGCCACGCCAACAGCAGCAAGCAGCACGAAAAGCAGCTCGAGGTGGCCAAAGACATTGCCGGCCAGATCCGCGGTGGTTCACGCAGCGTGTTCGGTGTGATGGTGGAAAGCCACCTGAACGCCGGTGCCCAGAAGTTCACCCCCGGCAAAGACGACTCCAGCACGCTGGAATACGGCAAGAGCATTACCGACGCTTGCCTGGGCTGGGACGATTCGGTGGAGTCGCTGGAAGTGCTGTCTGCCGCCGTCAAGGCGCGTCGCGCAGGCTGATCCGGCGGTTGGGGCGGCAGCAAAAAGGCCAACGCGATCTGGCGTTGGCCTTGCGGTTGCAAACCGGAAAGAAAAGGCGGGCTGCGGGCCCGCCTTTTTATTGGAGCGGCGCCGGTGCGCGCAGTGACTCCATCACGGCATCCGGCGTGCCGCCCGCAGCCAGATGGGTTTTGTACCAGACGCTCAGGATGGTGCTGATGACCGGGCCAGGGTTCTCGCGCACCTTGGCGGCGTCCCACTGGTTGAGCTGGCAGATGCGCTCGACGAGGTCCATGTCCATGTCGATCGCTTCAGCGTCGCAGCGGCGTAGCTTCAGGTCGGTGAATTGGGCGCCTTCGGGCAGGCGGAGTTGAAAGTTCGGATCGCTTTGCATAAGTTGGAGGGTCAAATATGGCGCTAGCGCAGATGGATAGTGCGCGAGTAGCTATGAAGTTTGTAGCAGATTGGCCAGCTTGGTGTGGATGCCGCCGAAGCCGCCATTGCTCATGCACAGCACGTGGTCACCCGGCTGCAGGGCGGCGGCTACTTGAGCCAGCACGGCGTCAATGCTGTCGCCCACTTGGGCCCGCGTACCCATGGGGGCGAGGGCTTCTACAGCGTCCCAGCCCAAGCCTCCGCTGTGGCAGAAGGCGAGGTCCGCTTCTTCCAAGCTCCAGGGTAGCTGAGCTTTCATGGCGCCAAGCTTCATGGTGTTGGAGCGCGGCTCGAACACGGCCAAGATTCTCCCCTTGCCGACTTGGCGGCGCAGGCCGTTGACGGTGGTGCGGATGGCGGTGGGGTGGTGGGCAAAGTCGTCGTAAATCGTGACGGGCGCGCTGGCGGGCTGTCCGGCCAGCGGGGCTTGGGCCCGCACTTCCATGCGGCGCTTCACGTTCACGAACTGGCCCAAGGCTTCTGCTGCGACTGTAGGCGACACACCCACATGCTCGGCAGCGGCGATGGCGGCCAGTGCATTGAGCTGGTTATGGACGCCGCCCAGGCTCCATTGCACGCGGGCCACTTCGCGCCCGTGGTGGTGCACCGCAAAATCGTGCGGCTCGCCGACGGCCGCAAAGTCGCTCACCGCAGCGCCGAAGCTGCGTTGTTCGCTCCAGCAGCCTTGGTGCAGCACGCGGGTGAGGCTTTCTTCCAGCCCGTTGACGACCACGCGGCCGGTGCCGGGTACGGTGCGCACGAGGTGGTGGAACTGGCGTTCGATGGCGGCCAGGTCGTCAAAGATGTCGGCGTGGTCGAATTCCAGGTTGTTGAGGATGGCGGTGCGTGGGCGGTAGTGCACGAATTTGCTGCGCTTGTCGAAGAAGGCGGTGTCGTATTCGTCGGCCTCGATCACGAAGAGTTTCGCTCTGGAGGCAGGGTGGTGGGCCGTCTGCGCCCTCTGCTCCGTGTCCCCCGCCCGCTTTGCGGGCTCCTCCTTGACCTGCGCAGAGGGCACAGACGGCCCTCCACCCAGTCTTGCCGATACTCCGAAATTCAGCGGGACCCCGCCAACCAGGAATCCGGGTTGCAGTCCGGCGTACTCCAGCACCCAGGCCAACATGCTGGTGGTGGTGGTTTTGCCGTGGGTGCCGGCAACGGCCAGCACGTGGCGGCCTTGCAGCACATGCTCGGCCAGCCATTGCGGGCCGCTGGTGTAGGGGGCGCCCGCGTCCAAGATGGCTTCCATCAGTGGGAATTTGGGGCTGCCATCTGCCAAGCGGGCGCGGCTGACTACGTTGCCGATGACGAACATGTCGGGCTGCAAAGCCATCTGTTCGGCGTCAAAGCCTTCGATGAGTTCGATGCCCAAGGCCCGGAGCTGGTCGCTCATGGGGGGGTAAACGCCGGCATCGCAGCCGGTGACTTTGTGGCCGGCTTCACGCGCCAGCGCGGCCAGGCCACCCATGAAGGTGCCGCAAATGCCCAAGATATGAATATGCATGGCCGGTATTCTACGAGGGGCCTCCAGTGGCAAATAGGAGCATGTTTTATGGCTTGGGCGCCCGTGAATCATGCGCGAGCAGCTATCAAAACAAGAGCAACGCGTGGTGTGAGGGGCTTTTGCTGCGCAGGCACAATCCCTCCATGGATGATTTGAAAGAAGAAATCGCCGCCACCGCCGCCCGCTTGGTGGTGGAGGAGGGGCTGGAATACGGTCCGGCCAAGCGTCGCGCAGTCAAACAACTGGGCGTGTCGTCACGCTCGGCCTTGCCGGACAACGACCAGGTGGAGGCCGCGGTGGAGGAGTACATCGCCATCTTCTGCGCCGAGAGCCAGGCGGAGGAGTTGCAGGCCCTGCGGGAGTTGGCGGTGCAGTGGATGCAGCGACTGGAGGCGTTTCGCCCTCACTTGGGCGGTGCAGTGTGGCGCGGCACGGCCACCCGGCGGTCGGATATTTATCTGCAGTTGTTTTGTGATGATCCCAAATCGGCGGAGATCAGTTTGATTGACAAGGGCGTGCGCTTCGAGGTGCGCTCCGTGCCTGGTTTGCATGGCGACATGGTGGACTCTTTGAGCATTCACGCTCTGTGTGTGCCTTTGGGCGAGCAGGTCGGAGTGCACCTGCTCATCAACGACTTGGATGATGTGCGAGGTGCCTTGCAGCCGGATAGCAAGGGCAGGGCGCCGAGAGGTAATTTGGCGGCAGTTCAAAAGCTGTTGGGGGATGTTCATGGCAGATAGTGAAAATTTGACGCGAGCCCCATCCTCGCGCCGGCGTACCGTGTTGTGGGGTGTTGCGGCCGGTTTGGCGGGGGCTGCCGGGCTGGGTCTGTCGCTGCGCCATGCCAATGACTCCGCTGTGGCGGCCGATCCTGTGCCGGGCTTTTGGGCGCAAGAGTGGCAAACGCCTCAAGACACTACTTTGGCCATGGCCCGCTTCAAAGGGCGGCCTGTGCTGGTGAACTTCTGGGCCACCTGGTGCCCTCCATGTGTGGATGAGCTTCCGCTTTTGGAGGGTTTTTTCAAAGAGCAGGGCGGCCGTGGCGTGCAGATATTGGGGCTGGCGATTGACCGCAAAGAGGCGGTGCTGCCGTTTCTCCAAAAGCTGCCGCTGAGTTTTCCGGTGGCGATGGCGGGCTTGTCGGGTGCTGACCTGGGGCGCGCGTTGGGCAATCTCACGGGCGGGCTGCCGTTCTCGGTGTTGATTGCCTCAGACGGCTCTGTGGCCCAGCGCAAGATGGGCCGGGTGACGCCTGCGGATCTCGCCGCGTGGGCTGCGGTAAAATAGAGGTGTTCACCTAGTGGATTCGCCCTGAATCCACTGTCCCAAGCCCCTTCGGGGCGATTTTATTTAGACATTTTTCCGGTCTTTTCCCTTCTTTTGGGTGGAGATATGGTTTTTTGGCGGCGATTTGCTGTAAATTCGCCGCTTTACTAATGTCGGTTGTTGGAGATTCCATGGATTTACGCAAACTCAAAACCCTGATCGATCTGGTGTCTGATTCCAATGTGTCGGAGCTGGAAATTACCGAAGCCGAAGGTAAGGTTCGTATCGTCAAGGGTGGTGGTGCAGTGGTTCAGGGCTATGCGCCCGCTCCGGTGTATGCAGCGCCTGTCGCCGCTCCCGCCGCAGCGCCAGCGGCTCCCTCCGCGCCGGTGGCGGCTGAGCCAGCCGTCGCAACCGGTCATACCGTGAAGTCCCCGATGGTGGGTACGTTCTACCGCTCCTCGGCCCCTGGCGCCAAGGCGTTTGTGGAAATTGGTGACTCCATCAAGGAAGGCGAGACCATCTGCATCATTGAAGCGATGAAGATCCTCAACGAGATCGAAGCCGACAAGTCCGGCACGGTGACGCAAATTCTGAGTGAGAACGGCCAGGCTGTGGAATACGGCCAACCCCTGTTCATCATCGAATAAGACGCAGCACCCATGTTCAAAAAAATTCTGGTTGCCAATCGGGGCGAGATTGCGCTGCGTATCCAGCGCGCCTGCCGCGAGTTGGGTATCAAGGCCGTCATGGTCTATTCCGAAGCCGACCGCGAAGCCAAGTATGTGAAGCTGGCGGAGGAGGCCGTGTGCATCGGGCCCGCTCCCTCGGGGCAGAGCTACCTCAATATGCCGGCCATTATTTCGGCCGCAGAGGTAACTGATGCAGAAGCGATTCACCCCGGTTACGGGTTTTTGAGCGAAAACGCCGACTTCGCCGAGCGCGTGGAGAAGAGCGGCTTCCAGTTCATCGGCCCTACCCCTGAGTCCATCCGCATCATGGGTGACAAGGTGTCGGCCAAGCAGGCCATGATTCGCGCCGGTGTGCCTTGTGTGCCCGGCTCGGAGGGTGAGTTGCCCGATGATCCGGTGGCTATGAAGCGCATTGCCAAGTCCATTGGCTACCCGGTCATCATCAAGGCGGCCGGCGGTGGCGGCGGTCGCGGCATGCGCGTGGTGCACACCGAGGCAGCATTGGTGAATGCCGTGGCCATGACCAAGGCCGAAGCCGGCGCTGCTTTCAACAATCCTGCGGTGTACATGGAGAAGTTTCTCCAGAACCCGCGGCACATTGAAATCCAGATCCTCGCCGACAAGCACAAGAATGCGGTGTATCTGGGTGAGCGCGATTGCTCCATGCAGCGCCGCCACCAGAAGGTGCTGGAAGAGTCGCCTGCGCCGGGCATCAACCGCAAGTTGATTGAACGCATTGGCGAGCGTTGCGTGGCAGCCTGCAAGAAGATTGGTTACCGCGGTGCGGGTACCTTCGAATTCTTGTACGAAGACGGCGAGTTCTACTTTATTGAAATGAACACCCGCGTGCAGGTGGAGCACCCGGTGACCGAGATGGTGACCGGCATTGACATTGTCAAAACTCAAATCATGGTGGCAGCAGGCGAGAAGCTGCCCTTTACCCAGCGCCAGATCGAAGTGCGTGGCCACGCGATCGAGTGCCGGGTGAATGCGGAAGATCCGTACAAGTTCATTCCATCGCCTGGTCGCGTCACCATGTGGCACGCCCCAGGTGGACCGGGCGTGCGCGTGGACTCGCACATTTACACCAACTACTTTGTGCCGCCGAACTACGACTCGATGGTCGGCAAGATCATTGTGCACGGTGACACCCGCGAGCAGGCCATGGCCCGTATGCGTACCGCTTTGGCGGAGACGGTGGTGGAAGGTATCAGCACCAACATTCCCCTGCACCGCGAGTTGATGGTGGATGCCAAGTTCATGGATGGTGGAACCAATATCCACTACCTGGAGCATTGGCTGGAACAACACAAGCGATAAGGCCTTGCATGTTTGAATTGCGTTTGATGTGTCCCGAAGACCGGGTCGAGAACCTGAGCGATGCGCTGGACGCGTTGGACGCACTCAGTGTCAGTGTGGAAGATGCCGATGCCCAAACGGACGCCGAGCAAGCCTTGTTTGGCGAGCCCGGTATGCCGCCGCCCAAAGACGGCTGGCAGCGTTCGCGGGTGATCGCTTTGTTTGCCGAACGTGCCCAAGCCGACGAGGCCGCCCAATTGTTGGCTGCGCAAGACTTCTTTGAAGGCTGCCGCATTCTGGGCGTTGAGGTGTTGGAAGACCAGGACTGGGTGCGTTTGACCCAGTCCCAGTTTGCGCCAGTGGAAATTACCCCCGAGTTCTGGATCGTGCCGACTTGGCACGAGCCGCCTGCCCAGGCCAAGGAAGTGATCCGCTTGGATCCCGGTTTGGCATTCGGTACGGGCACGCACCCCACCACACGCATGTGCTTGCGCTGGATTGCCCGCAATGGCGGCCCTGGCCGGGTGTTGGACTATGGTTGTGGCTCCGGCATATTGGCTATTGGTGCTGCCAAGTTCGGTGCAACGGAAGTGATCGCGGTGGACATTGACCAAGCGGCTGTGGATTCCACCGTGCTGAATGCCGAGGCCAACCACGTGACCTTGGTGGCCGGCCTGCCAGAGGCTGCGCAAGGCGCTTTTGATGTGGTCTTGGCCAACATTTTGGCCACCCCGTTGAAGGTACTGGCGCCGCTACTGTGCGCGCATGTGAAAGCCGGCGGGCACCTGGTGCTGGCGGGTATTTTGGCGCGGCAGGCGGAGGAGCTCACCGCCGCCTACGCACCTTATTGCAAGTTGTCTGTGGCGGACACGGAAGACGGTTGGATTTTGATGACGGCCACGGTCTGAAGCATAGGATGGCGCCCACTACAATGTGACGCCATGAGCCTGATTACCCAATGCCCGGCATGTTCCACGATGTTCAAGGTCGTGCCGGACCAATTGCGTATCTCCGACGGTTGGGTGCGTTGCGGGCAGTGTGACGAGGTTTTCGACGCCAACGTCCATCTTTTTTCAGAGCCTCAACCAGCGCTTGTCTCGGAGGCCCCCCCTTCTCCCCACGTTGCCATTACCAGCCCGGACCCCGCCTGGGCCGCTTCCCTGAAGTTTGCGGAAGATGAGCAGCCTGCCTTGAGCTCAGCTCCTTTAGAACAGTCGTTCGAATCACCCGTGGGAGCTCCCGAGGCCGAAGTGGAGCGAGAGCCGAAGCCCGAAGCTGCGCTTGATGCCCCGGACGATTTTTTATCCCAAAGCCCTGCTGCGCTGGTGCATGGCACTGCCGATGAATTAGGTGCAATTTCCCCCGGTGATGAAGGCTTGGCGCAGGACCCAGCTTTGGATGCGTCTGCAGCCGTGCCTCGCTATGTGCAAACGGAGGCTCCGCTGCGGGATGCGCAGGCAGATTCGGCGCATTTATCGTTCATGCGCAATGCGCGCGGCAGCACGGTATGGCAGCGCACCAGTATTCGCGTTGTGTTGGCGGTGGGGGCCTTATTGGCCTTGACGGGGTTGTTGCTGCAAATCGCGTTGCATGAACGAGACCGGTTGGCAGCCATTGAGCCCGCTAGCCGCCCAGCGTTGCTGCAAATGTGTGAGTGGTTGTCTTGCACCGTCAGCCCCTTGCGCAACATTGAGGCCGTGGTAATTGATAGTTCATCGTTCACCAAAGTACGTACCGATGTCTACCGACTCCATGTAGCGATCAAAAACACCGGTCCGGTTGCCTTGGCGCCCCCTGCTTTCGAATTGACCTTGACGGACATGCAAGACCAAAGCTTGGTTCGTCGTGTGTTCGCCGCCAAGGAGGCCGGTTTTTCCGATGCAACTTTGGCTGCCGGAGCCGAGTTCGCTGCGGTATTGCCGATCGCGGTTAAAACAGGAAGCTCTTCCGAGCGGGTGTCTGGCTACCGGCTGCTCGCCTTCTACCCTTGATAGATGCAATAAAAAAGCCCGGGCCTGAGGCTCCGGGCTTTGATGCCTACCAGCGGCCCTTTTAGGGCTTGCTGGAGGTGGGGAACGGCCATGCAGCCTGGGGATTCAGTGTGGTCTGTGCTGAAGGCGCGGCCGGCTTTTTCGCAGGAGCTGCCTTCTTGGCTGCTACGGGCTTTTTAGCAGGGGCAGCCGCTTTTTTAGCGGGAGCTGCCTTCTTGGCGACTACGGCTTTCTTGGCGGGTGCAGCGGCTTTTTTAACAGGAGCTGCTTTTTTCGCGACGACCGCTTTTTTAGCGGGAGCTGCCTTCTTGGCGGCTACGGCTTTTTTGGCGGGTGCAGCGGCTTTTTTAACAGGAGCTGCTTTTTTCGCGACGACCGCTTTTTTCGCGGGAGCTGCCTTCTTGGCGGCTACGGCTTTCTTGGCGGGTGCAGCGGCTTTTTTAGCAGGAGCTACTTTTTTCGCGACGACCGCTTTCTTTGCGGGTTCAGTTTTTTTAGCGGGAGCGGCCTTCTTAGCGGCCGGTTTTTTTGCAGTTGCCATCATGTTCTCCTTGATCAAGGTACAAAGAGCACTTTCTGCTGCGTATCTGGCAGAAAGTGATTCATGCCACTGGGCGCTGTCCCAGTGGCATGAACTCGGTGTCGCACACCCATGTCGCTGACGGAGCAGCGACTCAATGGGGGCGAAAACTGGAACCGCATGTCGAGTAAATTAATCCCAGGACAGCGCGCCGCCGGACTGGTACTCGATAACACGGGTTTCGAAGAAGTTACGTTCCTTCTTCAAGTCAATCATTTCGCTCATCCACGGGAAGGGATTTTCTTCATTCGGGAAGAGCGCTTCTAGGCCGATTTGCGTTGCACGGCGGTTGGCGATGTAGCGCAAGTACCCTTTGAACATGGATGCATTCATGCCCAGCACGCCGCGCGGCATGGTGTCTTCGGCATAGCGGTATTCCAGCTCTACGGCTTTTTCAAACAAGCCTTTGATTTCGGCTTTGAACTCGGCAGTCCAAAGGTGGGGGTTTTCCAGCTTGAGCTGGTTGATCAGGTCGATGCCGAAGTTGCAGTGCATGGACTCATCGCGCAGGATGTATTGGTACTGCTCGGCAGCGCCTGTCATCTTGTTCTGGCGACCCAAGGCGAGGATTTGGGTGAAGCCCACGTAAAAGAACAAGCCCTCCATCAAGCATGCAAACACAATCAGTGATTTCAGCAATGTCTGATCAGTAGCTTGCGTGCCGGTATGGAAGTTGGGGTCCATGATGGCTTCGATGAATGGAATCAGAAATTCATCTTTATCGCGGATGGATTGGACTTCGTTGTAGGCGTTGAAGATCTCACTCTCGTCCAGACCCAAGGATTCCACAATGTACTGGTAAGCGTGGGTATGGATCGCTTCTTCAAATGCTTGGCGCAATAAAAACTGGCGGCATTCCGGCGCAGTGATGTGGCGGTACGTGCCCAACACGATGTTGTTGGCAGCCAAGGAATCTGCGGTGACAAAAAAACCGAGGTTGCGTTTGACAATGCGACGCTCATCTTCCGTCAGGCCGTTCGGGTCTTTCCATAGCGCGATGTCACGCGTCATGTTGACCTCTTGGGGCATCCAGTGATTGGCGCAGGTTGCGAGGTATTTCTCCCAAGCCCACTTGTACTTAAATGGCACAAGCTGGTTCACATCGGTTTGGCCGTTGATGATGCGCTTGTCAGAGGCGTTGACGCGTTTGCCTGCAGCCGGGGTGCTGGATGCAGGAGGCATTGACGGTTGCGACACCACGCTATTGCCAGAGGGGGCAGGAGCGTAATTCAACGGCGATGCGGGCGTAACTTCTTCGTCCCAGGACAACATAGATGATTCCAATTGGCAGATTATGTGAGCAGTGAATTGAATTGAAAAGCAATCGTGCAATTCACTGAAAATTTGTGTTGTTCAATGGCATCGCAAACCGCGTTGCGATGCCATTGAACTTACTGGCAGGACTCGCAAGTCGGGTCGTCTACTCCGCAGAATTTGATGTCAGTTGCAGCGTTGCTGGCCAACTCCATTTGCATCTGCGCAGCAGCCGCAGCAGCTTCTAATGCGCTAGACATTTTGGTCGAGCCGTGTGCGTCGTTTCCGGAGGACACGGCATTCAAACGCCCGGCAGTGACGGTAGATTTTTCTGCGTGGGTTGCGGACATGGTGCGGAGGTAGTAGGTGGTCTTCAAACCACGCAACCAAGCCAGCTTATACGTCTCGTCTAGCTTCTTGCCCGAAGCACCCGCCATGTAGATGTTCAGGGACTGGGCCTGGTCGATCCACTTCTGGCGACGGGCCGCTGCTTCTACCAACCAGCGTGTTTCCACTTCAAATGCGGTGGCGTATAGCTGTTTGATTTCTTGCGGCACCCGGTCGATCGGGCTCAGCGAGCCATCGAAGTGTTTCAGGTCCATCACCATCACATCGTCCCACAGGCCCAGGCGCTTCAGGTCGCGCACCAGATAGCTGTTGATGACGGTGAACTCACCGGACAAATTGGACTTGACCGACAGGTTGCCGAAGCATGGCTCAATGGATGCGTCTACGCCAATGATGTTGGAAATCGTGGCGGTAGGGGCGATAGCTACGCAGTTGGAGTTGCGCATGCCGTCGGCTGCGATCTTGTTCCGCAAGGCATCCCAATCTAGCGTGGAGGAGCGATCCACTTCTACATAGCCGCCGCGGGCATGTGCCAGCATGTCCAAGGTGTCGGGAGGGAGCACACCTTTGTCCCACAAGCTGCCCTTGTAGCTGTGGTACTTGCCGCGCTCGCGGGCCAGGTCGGTAGACGCCCAGTAGGCGTAGTAGCTGATCGCTTCCATGGAGCGGTCGGCAAATTCAACGGCTGCATCGCTGGCGTAGGGAATGCGCAGTTCGTACAAGCTGTCCTGGAATGCCATCAGGCCCAAGCCCACCGGGCGGTGACGCATGTTCGAGTCACGCGCCTTCTTGACCGCGTAGTAGTTGATATCAATCACGTTATCCAGCATGCGCATGGCGGTGGAAATCGTGCGCTTGAGTTTGTCGTGGTCCAGCACTTTGCCGTTTTCACCGTCTTTCAAGTGCTGCAACAGGTTCACAGAGCCCAGATTGCACACCGCTGTTTCGGTGTCTGAGGTGTTGAGCGTGATTTCGGTGCACAGGTTGGACGAGTGCACGACGCCCGCGTGTTGCTGCGGGGAGCGCACGTTGCATGCATCTTTGAATGTGATCCAAGGGTGTCCGGTTTCGAACAGCATGGTCAGCATCTTGCGCCACAGATCACTGGCTTGCAGTGTGCGGCTTGGCTTGATTTCGCCGCGCGCTGCTTTTTCTTCGTAGGCGACGTAGGCCTTTTCAAACTCTGCGCCAAACAGGTCGTGCAAGTCCGGCACATTGGAAGGCGAGAACAAGGTCCAAGTGCCTTTTTCCATGACGCGGCGCATGAACAAGTCGGGAATCCAGTTCGCAGTGTTCATGTCGTGGGTGCGGCGGCGGTCATCACCGGTGTTTTTGCGCAGCTCCAGGAATTCCTCGATGTCCAAGTGCCAGGTTTCCAAGTAGGTACATACCGCACCTTTGCGTTTGCCGCCTTGGTTTACGGCCACTGCGGTGTCGTTCACCACTTTCAGGAAGGGCACCACACCTTGCGATTCGCCATTGGTGCCCTTGATGTGGGAGCCCAGTGCACGCACACGTGTCCAGTCGTTACCCAAGCCGCCCGCAAACTTGGAGAGGAGGGCGTTTTCCTTAATGGATTCGTAAATACCGTCCAAGTCATCTGGCACCGTTGTCAGGTAGCAGCTGGATAGCTGTGAGCGCAGTGTGCCGCTGTTGAACAGCGTGGGTGTGCTCGACATGAAGTCGAAGCTGGACAGGACTTCGTAGAACTCAATGGCGCGCGCTTCGCGGTCGATTTCATTCAGGGAGAGACCCATGGCCACGCGCATGAAGAAGGCCTGTGGCAACTCAATGCGGGTTTTGCCTTCATGCAGAAAGTAACGGTCATACAGGGTTTGCAGTCCCAGGTAATCAAATTGCAGATCACGGTTTGCCTTGATGGCTTGGCCCAGGCGCTTCAAGTCAAATTGCTGCAACTTCTCGTCCAGCAAATCGGCAGCAATGCCGCGCTTGATGAAGCCGGGGAAGTAGTCTGCGTAAGCTTCTTGCATGTCTGCTTGCGCGACATCACGGCCTAGCACTTCGCGGGAAATCGTGTGAAACAGCAGGCGCGCTGTGGCGTAGGTGTAGTCCGGGTCTTTTTCAATCAAGGTCCGGGCCGCGAGAATGGAAGCCTTATACACCTCGTCCAAAGGGACACCGTCATACAGGTTGCGCATGGTTTCCGCAACGATGGGGTCCGCCTTCACGTCGGCACCCAATCCAGCGCAAGCCGTTTCAATGCGGGACTGGAGTTGTGCCAAATCCAAGGGAACGCGTTGGCCACCATCCAACACATGGATGATGGGGGCCTGGGGCGCTGTGGTTGCAACTTGCTTGGCACGCTCCTGGGTGCGGCGCTCGCGGTACAGTACATAAGCACGTGCAATTTCGTGGTGACCGCCACGCATCAAACCGAGTTCGACTTGGTCTTGCACGTCTTCAATATGGAAGGTGCCACCGCCCGGGCGGGAGCGCACCAGCGCACGGATGACTTGTTGCGTCAGTCCGTCCACAGTTTCGCGCACGCTGGCCGAGGCTGCGCCTTGGGTGCCATGCACTGCCAGGAAGGCCTTCATCATGGCCACAGCGATTTTGTTGGGTTCAAAAGGCACCACCGCGCCGTTGCGGCGAATGATTTGGTAGTGGGCCAGCGCGTGGGGGGCTTGGGCCTCAGGGCTGGCAACAGCCGTCAGCAATGGGGCTGCGGCGCTGGATGCGGAAGAAGGAATAGATTGCATGATTTCCTCGTCTAAATCAGTATGTTTTTGTGATGGCGTTGATGCGGCATGGGTCAATATCCGCGTATGCCGCGCCCAGGCGGGTCAAGCAAGGACACACTATATCTGGGGTCTGTGGCGGTGACAAGCCACTACCGGTAGTGTATCGGGCTTGTGGGGACGCTCCGCGCTGCTATGTCGGAGGGGTGCGCGGCGGTGGCGCTGGGGGAGGCCAGTGAAGGCCTTGATTTTTCAAGAAAAAAAAACGCAACCCTTTGCTCCGTGGGCCCTGCAAGAGACTTTGGTCCGCCAGGCCTTATGGAAACTGGTGGTGTTTCAGGGGCTGCGTAAAAATTAAGCGAAGACGTATGCGATAAAAAAAGATATTTTTTTCGATCTGTGGCTTTGACGCACTCACACCGGGAATTCCCAGTTGGATAAAGCGGCCCATTGCTGCAGCCGTTGCCAGTCCAATCCGGGGCCCGGATCGGTTTTCCGGCCGGGCGCAATGTGCTGATGGCCCGCCACAAAGTGAATCGCATACTGGCGATCAATGGTCTCGCACAGCATTTGCAGCGTGGCGTATTGCGCTTCGGTGAACTGGTCGTCGTCCATGCCCTCCAGTTCTATGCCTATGGAGTCATCATTGCAGTTCGACCGGCCCCGGTAAAAAGACAGCCCTGCGTGCCATGCCCGCTGGTCACAGCTGACGAATTGCCACAGCGCGCCTGTCCGCATGATCAAAAAGTGGCTGGATACCTGCATGCCCCGGATACTCTGAAAGTAAGGGTGCGCGTCCCAATCCAGGGTGTTGGAAAACAAGTCTTGGATGGCGTTGCCGCCGTATTTGCCGGGCGGCAGGCTGATCGAGTGCAGCACGACCAGGTCCACCGCCGCGCCCGGAGGGCGTGGCCCGTAGTTGGGCGAGGGGTGGTGCTTGGCGGTGTTCAACCAGCCCTCGTTCCAACCGGGACCCGCCGTGGTTTTATGGTCCATCGTCCCCTCCTGGCACTTCAATTTTCAGTCGGTCCATCCGGTAGCGGATCTGGCGCAGGCTGATACCCAAGCGGTTGGCTGCGGCGGTGCGGTTAAACCCCGTGTCGGTAAGTGCGCGCACCAGGATGTCGCGCTCTTGAGCATCCAGATGCCCCTGCAAGTCAGACGGAACCGGTGCCGGCACGAAGGTCGGTTCCGCTGTTTCCTGGGTGGGCGGCGAGGGCATTGCAGAGTGCTGCGCGGGCGGTTCTGCGTGCAGGGGCGCGGGCGATGTACCCTCAAACGGAGCATCCAGTTCCAGGATGTCGTTGTCAGACAAGGCCATCGCCCGGTGCAGCAAGTTTTCGAGCTCGCGGACGTTTCCCTTTAAAGGATGGGTCCGCAGCTGCTCCAGCGCCATGGCTGAAAGTGTGGGAATCTGTACGCCGGCTTCGGTGGCAATACGCTCCAGGATGGCTTGGCAGAGAGTTTCCAAATCCTCCTTGCGCTCCCGCAGTGGTGGGATGTAGAGGTCAATCACGTTCAACCGGTAATACAGGTCCTGCCGGAAGGTGTGTGCCTCCACTCCTGCCGCCAAGTCTTTGTGGGTTGCGCTGACGATGCGCACATCCACTGGTTCCTCCTGGTGGCTGCCGAGCGGGCGGACTTTGCGCTCTTGAATCACCCGTAGCAATTTGGATTGCATGGCGAGTGGCAAATCGCCGATTTCGTCCAAAAACAAGGTGCCGCCATGGGCTGCCTGAAAAAAGCCAGCCCGGTCTTGCGTCGCGCCGGTGTAGGCGCCTTTGCGCACCCCGAAAAACTCAGCTTCCAGCAAGGTTTCGGGGATGGCGCTGCAGTTGACGGCCACCCACGGCCCGTGTGCGCGGTGGCTGCTGGCATGCAGCGCACGGGCGGCCAGCTCTTTGCCGGTTCCGGACTCTCCGCGTACCAGCACCGGTGCCATGCTGCGGGCCACCTTGCCAATGCGCTCTCTCACGGCGGTCATGGCTGCTGACGCGCCCACCATCTGGTCCAGTGCCGCCTGCCCTGGGGCGCTGGCTACCAGAGTTTTGGCTGCGGATCGCTCTGGTGTGTTGCTCGCTGGCGTGGAGTTTGGGGGGGCCACGCCCGATGCCGCAGCGGCAACCACTGCGCGGAACTGCTTGAGATCCACTGGTTTGGTGAGGTAATCGAACGCGCCGGCCTTGAGCGATTCCACCGCGTTTTCCGCCGACCCATAGGCGGTAATGACAATGCAGCGCTCTCCACCTCGCCGCTCACGCAACAGGTAGAGGATGTCAATCCCCTGCCCGTCGGGCAGTCGCATGTCGGTGATCACGACGTCGTAATTCTGGACCTGAAGGGCTGCATGCGCCTCTGCCAGGGCTCCAGCGGTATCTACCTGGTAGCCCTCGCGCAGCAGGGTGAGCTCATACAGGGTGCGCAAATCTGGCTCATCGTCGACAACCAGAATCCGGGGGGCGCTTAGTACAGGGATGCTTGCCATGGGGTCGGGGTGCCGGGTTCGGTGGGGTGGGCTGAGGGCCTGCTTAGTAGAGTGACTGTGAATTCATTGCCCTCTACAAGTTGCTTGTTGCAGATGCGGGTGCTGCGCTGGTACGTAAGGGTTGCGCCGTGGCGCTCACACAGTTCGCGGGAAATGTACAAGCCCAATCCGCTGGACCGGCTCTCCGACGAAAAAAACGGCTCAAACAGGTGGCGCTCCACTGTTTGGTCCATGCGCGCACCGTCGCTCCACACACTCACCAAGGCATGCTCCTCGGTATAACGCACCGCGACCTGGATGGCGTCGAGGGTTTTACTGGCATACCGCAGCGCGTTGTCCAGCAGATTCACCAGTACCTGACGCAACTGGTCGGCATCAAAGCGCGCGGAGCGGGGGGCGGGGTCGATGTCGAAATGGATCAAGCCTGCCTGGCCCCGTGGGGCCGCCCAGTCCTGGGCCATGCTGTGGACCAGCTCGCCGAGTCCGTGCAAGGCCTCTGCGCCGGTGTTGCTTGTTTCCCGCGCGCGGGCGACGTTCAGGATGTCGTCCACGATTTTTTCAAGCCGCTTGGCGTTCTGGCTCACCATCTGGGTGAGTCGCAATTGCTTGGGGTCTTGCAAGTCTTCTTCCAGCAGCGCGTTGGCTTGTGCAATGGCCGCCAGCGGATTGCGGATTTCGTGAGCCACCGCTGTTGACATGCGGCCCATGCTGGCCAGTTTTTCAGTGCGCAGGCGCGCTTCTGCTTGCCGTTGGTCTTGCAGAAACAGCACACACAGGCTGTCCTCGCCGATACCCATAGGTGCGGCAAGCCGGGTCCGGGCAAGTACCTTGAGTGGGCCGGCTCCTTCGGTGTGAATGGTCAGCTCCGCCTCCTGGTTTTGCCCACTACCCACACTGAGTCGGGTTAGTTGGAATAGGGCGCGCCACGCCGGTTCTGTTTTCAAATCAAACAGGGCGGTATGCAAGGCGTAGTGATGCCCCAGCATGCCGCGCGCGGCGGGGTTGGCGGCGCGCACGATGCCGAATTGGTCCACGATCATCACCCCTTCCGGGAAGGCCTCAATCACCAGTTCGTTAACTTCACGCTGAATGTTGGCCGCCAATTGGCTTTGCCGGGCTTTGCGCCCTTCCAAGGCCATGCGGGTCGCCAGTTGGTTGGCCAGAAAAGCGATGGCGAAGTAGCCCACACCGCTCAGCGCAGCCTGCACATAAGGCCCCGGGTTGTCCTGCTGGCTATGGAACTGGTTCCAGACCGCGCCACCCAGCAGCAGCATGGTGATGCCAGCCGCCGTGCCCAATGCCAGCCGTAAAGATCCCAGAATGGATGCTAGCAACACCGGCAGTGCAAATAGGGGGGTGTAGTTCAGGTTGCTGCCGTTGAGCCACTGCAAAGCCCCGAAGGCGAGCACATCCACCCCGATCAGTACACCCCAATACGGCGAAAACGCCTGTCCCAGCGGCCGTGGGCGCAAGTGCACACGGGTCACCAGCGTGCCGACAAAGTAAGCCGTGCAGACGGCCGCCAGCGTTTGGCTTTGGACGGCTCCGATGGCATGCAGCACCCATTGCAGTGCGGCTAACACCAGGCCCAGCACCAGCCGCGCCGTCATGAAAGCCTGCCAGAGGCGCTTGAAGTCTTCTTGGTCGTCGACCGGCTGGATCAGTGAGGTTTCCAGCGCCGAAGGTCCGAACCAAGAGTGATCGGCCTGCTCCTGCTGCACTAGGACGGCTCCGCAAGGGTACGGTGAGCCTGGCTGCAATACATGCCGTGCGCACCCCGCACCACGTCTTCCATGGGCAGATGCAGGCCGCAGTGGGCGCAGGCGGTCATGTCGACCACCGCCGGGTTCCGGCTTGTGTCATGGGGTGTGGGCGCGCGCGGCGTGCTCGCTGCACTGCGCCAACGCCACACCACCACTGCTGCCAGCAGCAAAAGAAGGAGGTATTTCACGCTCAGCGTCTCAACAGAACTTCCAGTACGAAACGGGAGCCTACATAGGCCAGCAGCAGCAAGGCGGAGCCGATATACAGCACGGCTGCAGCCCGTTTGCCCCGCCAACCGAAGCGAACGCGCCCCGCCAACAGGACCGCAAAAGTCACCCAAGACAACACGGAAAACACGGTTTTATGGTCCCAGTGCCATGCGTGGCCCTGTCCGTACACCACATCGCCAAAGCCATAGCCCATGGCGAGTGTGGCGGTGAGCAGTACGAACCCTGCGGCCACAAAACGGTAGGTCAAACGCTCCAGGGTGAGCAAGGGCAGGCCGCTGTGCGGGTCCGCCGCCTGGCGGATGCGGGCTTCGGCCCGGTTCATCATCCACGCGTGGACTACGGCGGTGCCAAACAGACCGTAACTGGCAATGCCGAATGCCAAGTGGGTGGGCAACCAGATCGTGGCGGTGTCCGGCAGGCTGGAGCCGGGAAACACGCAAGCCAGCAGTACGGCAAATGCGCCCAATGCAGACAAGGTCCACCGGGTTTGCAGTTGGGGGTAAATCTGGCTTTCTACGGCATACACCGCAGCCACCAGCCAGGCAGTGACCGACAGCGCAGGCGCGAAGCCGAACTGTGCAGGCGTTTGCAACAAGCCCCACGCTAAGACGGAGCCGTGCAAAAACCACGCAAATGCTACCCAGGCCCGGGCGGAGGTCGCCGACAAATGGGCGGTGCGGAAAGCAGGCCACGCATAGGCGCAGGCCGACAAAACCGACAAGGTCACGCTAACAGGGGACGCACTGGCTAAAATCATGCGCACAGTTTAGCGTTTTGCTCCCTGCCGGCACTGTCCGGCTCACACCGCAGGTTGCGCCTGCCGGAATACTTCAATATGGCCTCCGCTCTCACCGACAAACTTTCCCGCCTCGTCAAGGATTTGCGAGGCCAGGGACGCATCACCGAGTCCAACGTCACCGACATGCTGCGCGAAGTGCGCATGGCGTTGCTGGAGGCCGATGTGGCTCTGCCCGTGGTGCGCGACTTTATTGCCCGCGTGAAAGACAAGGCCATGGGCCAAGAGGTACTGGGTTCGCTCCAGCCGGGCCAGGTGCTGGTCAGCATCGTCAACCGCGAGCTGGCCGCCACCATGGGCGAGGGCGTGAGCGATATCAACCTCGCGGCCCAGCCGCCTGCGGTGATTTTGATGGCCGGTCTGCAAGGTGCCGGTAAAACCACCACCACGGCCAAGCTGGCCAAGCACCTGATCGAAAAACGCAAGAAGAAAGTGCTGACAGTCTCTGGAGACGTGTACCGCCCCGCCGCGATCGAACAGCTCAAAACCGTGACTGCCCAAGCCGGCGCCGAGTGGTTCCCGTCCACCCCGGACCAGAAGCCCGTGGACATTGGCCGCGCCGCGCTGGACTACGCCAAAAAGCATTTCTTTGACGTATTGCTGGTCGACACGGCTGGCCGTTTGGCGATTGACGAAGCCCTGATGCTGGAAATCAAAAACTTGCACGCCGCACTCAATCCGGTGGAAACGCTGTTTGTGGTGGACGCCATGCAGGGGCAGGATGCGGTCAACACCGCCAAGGCCTTCAAGGAAGCGCTGCCACTGACCGGCATCATCCTCACCAAGACTGACGGCGATTCGCGTGGTGGTGCTGCGCTCTCCGTGCGTCAGATCACAGGTGCACCTATCAAGTTTGCGGGTACCAGCGAAAAACTCGATGGTCTGGAAGTGTTCGACGCTGAACGCCACGCAGGCCGCATTCTGGGCATGGGCGACATCGTGGCGCTGGTGGAGCAGGTTACTGCGGGTGTGGACATTGAAGCCGCCAAAAAGCTGGCCGAGAAGGTCAAGAGCGGTGGCGGCTTTGATCTGAATGACTTTTTGGCGCAGATCCAGCAGATGAAGCAAATGGGCGGCCTCTCCAGCCTCATGGACAAGTTGCCTGCCGCCATGGCGGCCAAGGCCGGTCAGGTGGACATGGACAAGGCGGAGAAAGACATCAAGCGCAAGGAAGGCATCATCCACAGCATGACGCCGCTGGAGCGGCGCAAGCCCGAGCTCATCAAGGCCACGCGCAAGCGCCGCATCGCCGCCGGTGCCGGGGTGCATGTGCAAGAGGTGAACCGCATGCTCAAGGAGTTTGAGCAGATGCAAGAGATGATGAAGAAGATGAAGGGCGGCGGCATGATGAAGATGATGAAGCGCCTGGGCGGCATGAAGGGCATGCCCAAGATGCCTTTCTGATGGCGGATCACACGCCTGCGCAGGTGTTGCGCGGCATCGGCCTGGCCATCGTGGCCATGGCCTGCTTTGCCACCCTGGATACCACTACCAAATGGGTGTCGCTGAGTGCGCCGCTCATGGTGGCCATGTTTTTCCGCTATGGCTTTCAGGCCGTGGCGACCACCCTGATTGAGCTGCCGCGCCAAGGCCGTGCCCTGGTGCAAACGCAGCACCTGGGGCTGCACCTGCTGCGCGGTGGGTTGCTGTTAACGACCAGTGTGTTCGCCTACCTCAGCCTCAAGCACATGCCGGTGGGGGAGTTCACGGCCATTGTGTTGCTCACGCCGCTGGTGGTTACCTTGCTGGCGGCGCGCATGCTGCATGAAAAAGTGTCCCGCCTGCGTTTATTGCTCGTGGCGGGCGGCTTTTTGGGCACGCTGATCATTGTGCGCCCTGAGGGCTCCGATGTGAATTGGGCGCTGCTGTTCCCCATCGGGGTGGTGCTGGCCAATGCAGGCTTTCAGTTGCTCACCAGCCGCATGACCCGCACCGAAGACCCCATGACCATGCAGTTCTACACAGGGTGGACCGGCGCTGTAGTCGCGGCGGTGGCGCTGCCGTTTGTGTGGGTTCCCATTGCATCCCATGCCGTGTGGGGCGGGCTGGCGCTGATGGGGTTTCTGGGCAGCTTGGGGCACTTTATCTTTATCCAGGCTTTCAAGCGGGCGCCAGCCGCGGTGCTCATGCCTTACATGTATGCGCAGATTGCCTTTGCCATGTTGGGCGGATGGATCATCTTTTCCCATATGCCGGACCAGTGGACGCTGGCCGGCATGGCCTTGATTGCGGTGTGCGGCGCGGCCGGGGCTTGGCTCACCGCGCACGAGAGCCGCGCAGCCGCCGAAACTCCGGAGCACTAAAGACCGTTAAGCGGCAGATGCTGCCCGCGCAGCGGCATCTCGCCCGGCCAAATAGCCGAATACCATGCCCGGCCCGATGGTGATGCCCGGGCCGGTGTAAATGCCACCCATGATGGAGTGCATATCGTTGCCCACGGCGTACAGACCATCAATCACTTCGCCCTGCGTATTCAGCGCCCGCGCTGTGCCATCGGTGGCCAGGCCAGTTGCCGCGCCGATGTCGCCGGGGTACAGCTTCACCGCATAGAAAGGGGCTTCGCTCAGTGCGCCCAAGCTCGGGTTGTGGCCCGGCCACTGTGCATCGCCAATGTTTTGCTGGTAGGCGGTTTCGCCCCGGTGGAAGTCGGGGTCGGTGCCGGTTTCTGCATAGCGCTGGATGCTGGCCGCACTTTGCAGCAGACCTTGTGCGTTGATGCCCAGCTTCTCCGCAAGTGCTTCCAGCGTGCGGCCTTCCGTGAGGTAGCCGTCTGCCAAAAAGGGCGCCAAGCCTTTGCCGCCCGGGCGCACCATGCCCAGGCCGTAGGTGCGCAGGGCACGCGCATCGCAAATCAAGTAGGCCGGCACGGCGGCACCGGCTGCAGGCTGCTGCATCGCCAGGCCGAAGAGGTGGTAGGACGTGCTTTCGTTCACAAAACGCTGCCCGGCCTGGTTGACGGTGAGCATGCCGGGCTTGGCGCGGTCCATCACAAAGTGGGGGAACACGGCCTGCGTGCCGTCGGGGCGCTTGCGCAGCGACACCGGTGCCCAGAACGCAGGCGTGGCGCTGCCTTCTCCATAGCGTGCGCCAGCCTCGCGGGCCAAGGCTTGTGCCTGCCCGGTGTGGCCGGGGCCTGCCGGGCACCAAGCCGCCTCTACCCCCGGCAGCCACTGGGCGCGCTGGGTGGGGTTGCGGTTGAAGCCGCCACTCGCCAGCACTACGCCGCCGCGTACGGTGATGTTCCGTTGCTGGCCGTCTTGCGCCAAAGAAACGCCGGTGATGCGGCCCGCATCGGTGTGCAATGCGGTAACGGACGTGTTCAGCAGCAGCCGGGCGGTGGGGTGCTGCGCCAGCGAATACAACAGGCGCGCGATCAGGGCATTGCCCATGACCAGCCGGGTGCCGCGCGGGTAGCGTAGTCGGTCCATGGCGTGGCGCAGCACGATCTTGACCGAGTGCTTGAGCGAGGTCCACGAGCCCGTCATGCCCAGCAGGTGGTTGATGTCGGTGCGGTCCACCATCATGCCGCCCAGCACGGTGAACTCGGGGATGGGCTTGCGCAGCACGCCAAACAAACTGCCCAGCAAGCGCCCGTCAAACGGCTGTGGCTCCAGCGCGCGGCCGTTCAGGGTGGAGCCGCCCAGTTCCGAGAGGTAGTCGGGGTGCTTGGGGTAGGGGCGGAACTGCACCGCCGTGTGCTGCTCCAAGTGGGCAATCGCTTGCGGGCCGGCGTCTAGAAAGGCCTGGCGCAGTGCGTGCGGCGTGCGCTCGCCTACCGCGTTGTCGAGGTAGGTGGCGGCGGTTGCTAGCGTGTCGGTGGTGTTGACCTTGGCAGCATGGTGGGTGCCGGGTACCCAAGCGGTGCCGGCGGAGAGCGCGGTGGTGCCGCCCGCAAACGCGGTGTGCTCCACCACCAGCACGCGGGCACCGGCCAGCGCTGCGCACAACGCGGCCGACAGGCCCGCACCACCGGCGCCAATCACCAGCACGTCCACCGTATCGTGGTCTTGCAAATCGGCCAGTGTGGCCAGCAAAGGATGGGGTGTAGCCATCTCAGCGCCCCAGCAAAAAGTCCACCATCAGGTCGCGCACACGGCCGAACATGTGGGCGCCGGTCATGGTCTTGCAGCCCAGGGCGCGGGCGGCAGCAATCAGCGGGGTGATGGCGGGCTGGGTAATCACGCAGCCTACAAACATGTGGCCTGTTAACTGCTGCACATCCAGGGGGTAAGGGTCGCCGTCTTTCATGCCCACGGGCGTGGCGTTAAGCACGATGTCAAACCCCGTAGGGCTGGCGCTGCCGTGCACCACCGGGCAGCGGCCGATGCCGGCGAGCCGGTCCACCAGCGTGGTGCGGCGCTGCACGTCCTCGTCGTGAATGGCTAGGGTCGATACACCGGCCATCACCAGCGCATGGGCAATGGCTGAGCCCGCGCCGCCCGCGCCTACCAGCAGGGCTTTTTTGCCTTCGATCTCGGCGCCGTTGTCGCGCATGGCGGCCACAAAGCCTAGGCCGTCAAACATGTCGCCGTGCCAGCTGCCATCGGGGTTGCGGCGCATGGTGTTCACCGTGTGCAAAAACGCGGCGCTGGGCGAGGCGGTGGCACACAGGTCAAAGCAGGCGAACTTGTGTGGCACGGTGACGATGACGCCGTCCACATTTTTGGCGAGCGACACGCCGTCCAGCCAGGCGGCCAGGTCTTTGGGAGGCACATGGGCGGGCATCACAAACGCGTTGTGGCCGGCGTCGGCAAACGCCTGGGTTACCCCGGCGGGGGATTTCACCTGCGCGATCGGGTCGCCCACGATGTAGTGAAGCCGGGTAGCGCCGCTCAACAAAGATTCAGACATGGCAAGCCTTGGGGTCAAAAGTGAAAGATGGCGGCATCGTATCTAAAAGTGGAATAGTGTTCAAGTATTGAATGTAATTTCAATTTCTCATACACTGGCGTCAGTTTTTTACCGGGCTTCACCATGAATGGCGTTTTAGACCGTACCTTGGCCATCCTCGAATTGCTCACCCAGCACGGCGCCGGGCTGGAGCTGGCCGCCATTGCCGACCGGCTGGACATTCCCCGCAGCGCGGTGCACCGCTTGCTGGCTGACCTGGTGCGCTGCGGCTATGTGCGCCAAACGCGTGAGCATGGCGACTACCAGCTCACTACCAAGCTGGTGTCCATGGGCCTGTCCTTTTTGAGCCACAGCGGCATCGTGGATGTGGCGCAGCCCCTGCTGGACCGCTTGGCCGAGGTGTCGGGCGAGCTGGTGCGCCTGGGGGTGATTGACGGCAGCCGCCTCACCTGGGTAGCCCGCGCCCAAGGCGCCCGCCAAGGCCTGCGTTACGACCCCGATATGGGCAGCGACGCCCGCCTCTCATGCTCCGCCTCCGGCTGGGTGTGGATGGCCGCACTCACCGACGACCAAGCCCTGGGGCTGGTGGCCGCGCAAGGCCTGGGCAGCACCGCCGACTACGGGCCCAATGCGCCCTCCAGCCTTAAAGCGGTGATGGAGGCGGTGCATGCCACCCGCGAACGCGGCTTTGCCATGACGGAAGAAACCTACACCCCCGGCCTGAATGCCATGGGCGCGGTGGTGCGCTTGCAGGGCCAGGCGCCGCTGGGGGCCATCACCATTGCCGGGCCCTCGGTGCGCTTCACCCGCGACAAAATGGAAGCGCTGGGCGCCGAGCTGCAATCGGTGGCGGCACAAATGGCGGCGGCCAGTGGCGCGTCCCCCTTCTTCAACCAGCGCCTGCACCACCTGGGGCAGCAAGCGGTGGCCCAACCGATTTACGCCGCATGACCGAAGTTGATCTGCTCGTCATCGGCTCCGGTGCGGGCGGCTTGTCCGCTGCCGTCACGGCCGCGCACCTGGGCCAAAAAGTGCTGGTCACCGAGAAAGACGCGCAGTTTGGCGGCACCACCGCCTGGTCTGGTGGCTGGATGTGGATACCCCGTAACCCGCTGGCCCGTGCTGCGGGCATCGAGGAGCCGCTCGAAGAGCCTTTGGCCTACCTGCAGGAAGAGCTGGGCGCGCAGTTTGACGAGGCCCGCGCCCGTGCCTTTTTGGCGCAGGGGCCGCACATGGTGGAGTTTTTCCAGCGCGAAACCCAGCTGCAGTTCATCGACGGCAACCTCATCCCCGACTTCCATGGCAACACACCGCATGCGGCGACGGGCGGGCGCTCTATCTGCGCCGCGCCGTTTGACGGGCGCCGCTTGGGTGTGCGGGTGCAGGACCTCAAGCCCCCGCTGCCCGAGACCACGCTGTGGGGTATGGGCATTGCCTCGGGCGCGGAGCTGCGGCATTTTTTCAATGCCATGGCCAAGCCGGCGTCGTTTTGGTACGTCACCAAACTAGTGCTGCGCCACTGGTGCGATCTGCTGCTGCACCGCCGGGGCATGCGCCTGGTGAATGGCAATGCGCTGGTGGCTGCGCTGGCCGCCTCGGCGCTGGGCAAGGGTGTGGACATCCGCACCCGCAGCCCGGCGCAGCGCCTCATCATGAAAGGCGGGCGCGTGGTGGGCGCAGTGCTGCACACCCCGCAGGGCGAGCTGGAAGTGCGCGCCCGCTGCGGCGTGGTGCTGGCCTGCGGTGGTTTTCCGCACGACCCGGCGCGCAAGCAGGCGCTGCTGCCCCACGCTTTTACGGGCGAGGAACATTGGTCTGCCGCCTCGCGCGGCAACACGGGCGATGGCTTGCGCCTGGGCGAAGCCGCCGGCGGCGTGGTGGGGGCTGACATGGCGCAGTGTGCCGCGCTGGCGCCGGTGTCGCTGGTGCCTCGGGCGGACGGCAGCGTGGCCCACTTCCCGCACCTCATTGAGCGGGCCAAGCCGGGGCTGATAGCGGTGACCGCACGCGGCCAGCGCTTTGTGAACGAGGCCGACTCGTACCACGACTTTTTGCAAGGCCTGCTGCGCGCCACGCCGGCGGGCGAGGCGGTGCAAGGCTGGCTGGTGTGCGACCACGCTTTTATGCGCCGCTACGGGCTGGGCGCGGTCAAGCCCGCCCCCATGCCCGTGGGCGCCATGCTGGCCAACGGCTACTTGCAGCACGGCGACACATTGGCTGAGTTGGCTCAGCGCTGCGGCATCGAGGCAGATGCTTTGCAGGCCACCGTGCAGCGCTACAACGCCCTGGCGCTGGCCGGGCGCGATACCGACTTTGCCAAGGGCGAAACGCCCTACAACCGCATCCAGGGCGACGCCGCTTACGCCCAAGAGCGCGGCTGGCCCAACCCCTGTATGGCGCCGCTGGTCCAGGGGCCGTTTTACGCGGTGCGCATCGTGCCGGGCAGCCTGGGCACGTTTGCCGGTTTGCAGGTCAACGCCCACGCCCAGGTGCTCAATGCGGCCGGCCGGCCCATTGCAGGCCTCTACGCCGGGGGTAACGACATGCGCAGCGTCATGGGCGGCCACTACCCCGCAGGCGGCATCACCCTGGGGCCCGCCATGACCTTCGGCTTTATCGCTGCCCACCATGCCGCAGGGAAAAATTTATAAGAAATAGGCCTCTAGCGCTCGTGGAATGTGCGCAAGCAGCTCCTGAATTTATAGCAACCTCTACTTAACTTTTGACCGGAACCACCACCATGTACTACGAACTCGCCACCATGACCTTGCCCTTTGGCACCGCCGGCACCGCTGCCGCCAACGTGCAAGCCTTTGCCACTGCGCCCGGCGCGCAGGGCGAGCTGCTGGGCTGCTGGTTTACCGACATTGGCGTGCTCAACCAGATGATCGTGCTGCGCGGCTTTGCGGACTTGGCCGCGCTGCAAGCCGAGCGCGAGCGCACCCAGCACAGCGCCAGCCCGTTTGGCTGCGGCGACATTTTCCAGACCCTGGAGCAGCACAGCTACAAGGGCTTTCCGTGGATGAAGCCGGTGCGCCCGAGTGCCGAGTCCGGCATCAGCGGCCCGGTGTACGAGATTCGCACCTACGGCATTAAGACCGGCGGCGTGCAGCCCACCATCGATTTGTGGGAGCAGTACGTGCCCGCCCGCGAAGCCCTGTCTCCCTGCGTGGTGGCCATGGTCGCGCTGGACGGCCTGCTGCGCTTTACCAACATCTGGGCCTACCCCTCGCTGGACGCCCGCTCCAAGGCGCGTGCCGATGCGGTGGCCCAAGGCGTGTGGCCCCCCAAGGGCGGCCCGGCCCACCTGACAACGAATATGGTCTCCACCATCGGCCTGCCCACGGCGGTGTCGCCCCTGAAGTAAGGCGGGGAGCAGCGCATGGCACCCAAACGCAGCTATTCGCTGGCCTACCTCACCGCGCACACCTGCACGCCGCCGCAAGCCCTGCAGCTGGCCGCCGAGCTGGGCTATGCCGAGGTGGGCCTGCGCCTGCAACCCAACGCGCCTGGCGCGCCGCAGCAATATTTGATCGGCCTGCCCGAGGTGCTGCGCGAAACACAGGCGGTGCAGCGCGACACGGGCGTGGGTGTGTTTGACCTGGAAATCATCCGCATCGGCGAAGCGTTTGACCTGGAGTTTTACCGCGCCTTGTTGGAGGCCGGTGCGGCGCTAAATGCCAAGGCCATGCTGGTCGCGGGCGATGACACCCACGAGCCCCGCCTGGCCGATAACTACGCCCGCCTGTGCGAAGCGCTGGCGCCCTACGGCATCACCGCTGACCTGGAGTTCATGCCCTGGACCGCCGTGCCCGATGCCAAGGCCGCGCTGCGCGTGGTACAGGCGGCCGGCATGCCGGCCAACGCGGGCATCTTGGTGGATGCGCTGCACTTCGGCCGCAGCCACACCACGCTGGACGACATCCGCGCCATCCCGCGCCAGTTGCTGCACTACGCGCAGATGTGCGATGCGGTGGCCGGCACGCACTTCAGCACCGAGGCCATGATCCACACCGCCCGCTGCGAACGCTTGTTGCCCGGCGAGGGCAGTATCGATTTGCAGGGCCTGTTCAGCGTGCTGCCCACGGACATTCCGGTGAGCGTGGAGGTAGTGAACTTTGAGCGCTCTGCGGCGCTGGGGGCTAATCCTTGGGCTGAGCAGTGCTTAGAAGCTAGTCGCCGTATCTTGGCGGATTGACACGGCTTGTGTGGCATAGCGGGGAGTCCGGGGCCCCGCCTCATACTGCCAAACGCGCAGAAATCGGCGGGGCCCCGGACTCCCCGCTATGTGGAGGGCGTGGTTGGTGTGCGTGCTGGATCGGGTAAGGTTGTGGGGCTGCTTTGCAGCGGAAGCAGTCCTTCACAAAAACACCCGATTGGGGGATGTTCAAGTTGGCTCCGGAGCACCAAAATCGTGAAATCGCTGGCTCACTCCATTACTTACAAAGTGCGGAGGTCGTCGGAATTTATATATCTGTTAAACGCACATGAAAAATGTAGTGATCAAGAAAGCATGCGGCTTTCCAGCCCTTTATCCAAAGTGTGCATCGTTAACGCTTGGATCTATCAACCGGTTTTCGCGGTCTACATTGCGTTAGGCTCTCTATGAATGCACCCGCCTTGGGCTTCGAAGAAGAATCGCACATCTCAAAGCAAGAGATTGCGCAGCCCAAGCTCACTGAAGTCATGTCGTTATTTTTGAAAGGAAAATTTCTGTGCGCGTTCACGCTTGCGGGTGCCGCTGAAGGTGGGGGGGGAGCTGGCCTGTTCAACGCGGGGGCAAGGCGCCCACAGTCGAAGAGTCAACAGCAAGGATTGCATACTTGCTCAATGAGCTTGACCTACAAACAATCAAGCCACCAAAAGACACAGCCTACTATAACGTTTAGCAGAAACCTGTCGCCATAAAGGAGTCCAAGTAAATGGTGAATTTAACGGTGAACAACTAGAAGCACTTGCAGGTAAGTTACTTGGACGACTTAAAATTATGAGAGTAAAAGAAGCCATTAAAAATCCATCAGATGATTGGAGTAAAGAAGCGTGAAAATTCGATCCAATATTACATTAATCACACTAACAGTCACACTCGCACTAACTTTGAGTGGGTGTGCATCACTCCCTGATCTAGAAATCTCAAAGGAATCCCAAGATATGATTCATCTAACCAATGTTTTAATGATGCCACTTTGAAAAATAGCGACCAAAAAACCCCGCATCGGAACACTTAATTATGAACTGGTATTGGGCTTTTTACGTCTAAAATTTCTGACTCTAATCTAATTGTTGTACTGAATCGCCCATCATAAGTTTAGTATGCTCTGCATACGGCCCTTTGAGGGAATCCATCACTTGGGTAGCTTTAGGTGTATCAGTCTTAAAATTGACTAAAGCTCGAAATGCGATCAAGCACCACAATGAAAAAGAACCCCAGGTCATCACACTGAACCAGTTTGATGAAGCGTACTGGATGATCGAACGAGCGCTAAAAATACTGCGCTGCTGGCACTTAACATTGAGAATGTCAACGACTATCGAAACTGGATTATCCAAAATTTAAACATGTGGGTATACTGAATGCCAATTTCAGTATCTCTTACCAGCCTAACTTTTTTAGTCATTACTATTCATTTTTGGAGGCAGCTATGGAAATAGTTATTCTGTTCGTTGTCGTGGCCGTAGTTATTTTTTTCTTCGTGAATCGAGGCGAAGATTTTGACGATCCGAAACCAATGACCAGTCAGCATTTGCTATCTGCAATTGCGGGCCAAGCTGATTGGCTGGAAAAGATGAGTCGAGCACCTATTGAGAGTAAAAATTCCTCATCGATAGTTGAACTGACCAAGAAGCGAAGAGGCTATATCGCGCGGTTGTGTATGGAAGTCGTGTCAAGAGGGGGCGGTGACGGAGGCTCAACCAACCAAGAGCATAAATATCCAGGAGCTACTGCCGCCATCAACGTTTTTTCAGAAACCTACGCGTATGCGAAGGAACTGGAGGCATCAGGTACTAGCAAGGAGAGCGCTGCAATAAAGGCTGTAAAAGAAAAATTATTCCTCCCAAATGGTGTGCTCTATCCAACTCGTTGGGAGGCAAATTAATTATGGCTCGCTGGCTTGTTGTTTCTTCCGTATATGCCGCAATGTTCTTGATGTCTTCGAGGTTTGATGCAATGCAAGCCATCGTCGGCGGCTTGATGTGCGGCGCTGCCTCAATTGGCGCATTGAAGCTTTTTGGCATGGACAAGAAAGAATAATGCACGCCACTTTCAGCGTGCGCGGCAGGATTACAGGTAACAATCATCTTCGGCATGCCACGGCACAGGGAGTCAGCCATGCTGCGGTCAAGCATTCAGCACGGTTTTGGGGCTTGCGTGTCCATCACGCCCTCTACTGCGCTTACCAAGCCTAACCATTTGGTGAAGCTGACGCCAAAAGCTGCGCTTTTGGTTCTGTTCAGTCGATTCGTTCCTAACGGCGCGGCATACCGCCGGCGTTAAAGACTGTTTCCAGCCTAAAACGGAAAGTACACCTCCAAGGCGAGCAGCCCAGCTTGCGAGCGTAGGCGCCATTCGCGGTTGCCACAGAGGCCGCGCACCAACCATCCAGTTAACGCAAAAACAAAGGCGCACCCAAGGCAGCCGCCCGCGAGGTGCGCCGGAGTCCGCAAGCTGGGCTGCTCGCCGGCGCCCACTTGCGTCTTAGCCCAAACGAGCCGACTTACACCGCCTCCAACGCCAGCACCGCCGTAGCCGTGTTGGAAATCGGGATGTGGTAGTTGCTGTGCACGCGGCGCACGCCAGGGGCTGCCGCGGTCAGCGCACCGCGCATGGCCAGCCACATCAGCAACTCCACACCCTGTGTGCCGGTTTTTTCTACCAACTCGTGCACGCTGAACTGAGTGGCCCACTCGGGGTTGGTGCTCAGGCTCTCGATAAATTGCAGGTCAAACGCTTTGTTGATGAAGCCTGCGCGCTCGCCGT
This sequence comes from Rhodoferax bucti, assembly GCF_005876985.1. GTDB lineage: Bacteria > Pseudomonadota > Gammaproteobacteria > Burkholderiales > Burkholderiaceae_C > Allorhodoferax > Allorhodoferax bucti. The sequence continues at coordinate 199,640 of NZ_VAHD01000001.1, read as the reverse complement.
CCAGCTGGTGGCTGAGGCCGCCGGAGGCAATCACGGCCACCTTCTTGTCGCTGTTCCAGCTCTGGATCGCCTGGCCCACCGCCTTGCCCAGCGCGTAGCAGCGCTTGGCCGAGGGCAGGGGGAACTGCACGGTGTTGATGCACACCGGCACCACGGTCACCGGGCAATCGCCTTCGGGCCAGAAGAGCTTGAGCGGCAGCGTGCAGGCGTGGTCCACCAGCATTTCCTGGCAGGTGGTCACGTCAAACTCCTGGTCGATCAGCGTGTTGATCAGGTGCCACGACAAATCCACTTCGCCCTGAAAAGGCGGCAGGGTGGGGATGCCCCAGCCTTCGTCGGCGTTGTTGTATTGCGCGGCGGCACCCACGGCGAAGGTGGGCATTTTGTCGAGGAAGAAGTTCAGCCCGTGGTCGTTGTAGAACATCACCACCACGTCGGGCGTCTTCTCGCCCAGCCATTCGCGGATGGGCGGAAAGCCGTCAAAAAAAGGCCTCCAGTACGGTTCGTTTTGCAAGCCCTTGTGGATCGCGTTGCCGATTGCGGGAATGTGCGAGGTGCCGAGGCCGCCGATGAGTTGTGCCATGTGATGTCTCCTTATTTGCCTGCGGCCACCAACATGGCCTTGAATTCGTCTTTGCTCATGCCGGTTTGCTGCGCGCCAATGTCCTGCATGTCCAGCTTGAAGATGCCCGCGAACTTGGCCAGGTAGTAGGCGTTGCCGCCGGCCTCAATGAGTTGCAGCACGTTTTTGGCGCGGATGGCGGCGGCCTGCTGCTCGTTCAGGCTGTACCGCTTCATGTACGCCTCTTCGTCGGCCAGAAAGGCTGCGCGGTTGGCCGCGTCGTTGAACGAAAAGCACATCTTGTTGAGCGCGTAGCCCTTGCGGGCCTGGTCGCCATCAAAGGGCGTGGTGCCGGGAATGACCGGTTTGGCGGTGGGTGGGGGGGCAAAGTGTGCCATGTTTATCTCCTGCGGTTGATCTACGTCAGGCGGGAGTGTCGGGGCCCCATTGCCAAAGATAAACGGGGTGGCGATCATCAAATGCATGAGCAAAATCGATTGGTCCCACCTCGACGCCCACCTTTTGCAGCTGCTATTGGCCGTGTTGGAGACTGGCAGCATCACCGCCGCCGCCGCGCGCCTGGGCGTGACGCAATCCGCCGTGAGCCACCTGCTGGAGAAGCTGCGCGCCATCACCGGTGACCCGCTGTTTGTGAAGCGCGGGCGCGGCATCGCCCCCACCGCGCACGCCGAGAGCCTGGCCGCCCCTGCACGCGCCTTGCTGCGGCAGATGCAGCAGTTTGCCCAGAGCGCCTCGTTCGACCCCGCGCAGTGGAGCACCCAGCTCACCATTGCCGCCAACGACTTCCAGCGTGAGCTGCTGTTGCCGCCCCTGGCCGCCCGCCTGCGGGCGCTGGCGCCGGGCGTGACCCTGCGCATCATCCCCAGCGCCGTGCCACGCTTGGATTTGCTGCGGGCCGACGAATGCCACCTCGTCATCAGCCCCCGCCCGCCGGATGGCACCGACATCGTGCAAAAGCGCCTGTTTGACGACAGCTATGCCGTATTTTTTGACGCCACCGTGCGCAGCGCCCCGCACACCGAGGTCGAGTACCTGGCCGCCGACCATGCCAGCGTGGCCTACGAGGCGAACCGGGGTTTGGACATTGACCAGCAACTGCTGTCCCGTGGCTTGGCGCGCCGCTTTGCGGTGCTGGTGCCGGGCTTTAGCGCCCTACCGGCCTTTGTGCGCGGCACGCCGCTGTTGGTGACCGCGCCTCGCTTGATGGGCCGCACTACCTTGGCTGGCCTGGCCCATGCCCCGGTGCCGGTGACTTGCCCGACCATGCCCATGTTCGCCATCTGGCACGCCCGCTACCAGCAAGACCCCGCCCACCGTTGGCTGCGTGCGCAGCTGGAGGCGGTGGTGGGGCCGGCGTTGCAGGGGGCTTGAGCTCCTTGTGGTTGCCGCGTGTGTGGGGGCAGAGCGGGGAGTCCGGGCCCCCGCCTCATACTGCCAAACGCGCAGAAATCGGCGGGGCCCCGGACTCCCCGCTCTGCGGCGAAAGCCAACCATGTTCACCGCGACCCACCCGCTGATGGACATTGGGTTACAAGCGAAATAGCCCGCTAGCGCTCGTAGAATATGCGCCAGCAGCTCCTAATTCAATAGCAAATCAAAGCATCCGCCCGGTCTTCACAAACCGGTCGTGCCACGACAGCGCCTCGCTCAGGATGTGCGGGGTGTGGCGGCCAGGGGCTTCTTGCAGGGCGCGGTTGAAGTAGTCGCGCAGGGCGGGGCGGAAGTCGGGGTGGGCGCAGTTCTCGATGACGAGCTGGGCCCGCTGCGTGGGGGACTTGCCGCGCAGGTCGGCCAGGCCTTGTTCGGTAACGATGATTTCCACATCGTGCTCGGTGTGGTCGGTGTGCGAGACCATGGGCACGATGCAGGAGATAGCGCCGTCCTTGGCGGTGGAGGGCGTCATGAAGAAGGAGAGGTAGGCATTGCGCGCAAAGTCGCCTGAGCCGCCAATGCCATTCATGATGCTGCTGCCCATGATGTGGGTGGAGTTCACATTGCCGTAGATGTCAGCCTCGATCATCGCGTTCATGGCAATCAGGCCCAGGCGGCGGATGACTTCGGGGTGGTTGCTCATCTCTTGCGGGCGCAGCACGATGCGCTCGCGGTAGAAGTCGATGTTGGCGTTGAACTCTTCCAAGGCCGCCGGGCTGAAGGACAGCGCCGTGGCCGAGGCCATGGTCAGCTTGCCGGACTTGATCATCTCCAGCATGCCGTCTTGCAGCACCTCGGTGTAGGCGCTGAGGTTGTTGAACGGGCCCCTGTTTAAGCCGATGAGCACCGCGTTGGCAATATTGCCAACGCCGCTTTGCAAGGGCAGCAGGTCCGCGGGCAGGCGGCCGGCGCTCACCTCTTGCTGCAAAAAGTTGATGATGTGGCCGGCAATGCGCTCCGACGTGGCATCCGGTGGCGTGAAGGGGGAGTTGCGGTCGTGCTCGCTGGTTTCCACCACCGCAATTACCTTGGCCGGGTCGCAGTGCAGGTAGCAGTCGCCAATGCGGTCACCGGGCGCCACCAATGGGATGGGCTGGCGGTGCGGCGGAATGCGGGTGCCGTAATAAATGTCGTGCATGCCCTCCAGTCCGGGGTGCTGCTGGTGGTTCACTTCCAGAATGATGTGGTCGGCAAGGTCCAGCCAGGTTTTGTTGTTACCCACTGAGGACGCGGGGATCAGCCGCCCATCCGGCAGGACGCCCGCCACTTCGACGACCGCGACTTTGAGCGGCCCCAAAAAGCCAAACCACGCCAGCTGCGCCACGTGTGAGAGGTGGATGTCGGTGTACTGCATTTGCCCCGCGTTGATCTGCTTGCGCACTGTGGGGTCCGATTGGTAAGGCAGGCGCATGGACACGCCGTGGGCCTTGGCGAGCGCGCCGTCCAGCTCGGGCGCGGTGGAGGCACCAGTCCACAGGCCGATCTGGAAGTCTTCACCCTTGGCGTGCAAGGCCTCCATCCGCTGGGCCAGTGCCTGGGGCACGGCCTTGGGGTGGCCCGAGCCGGTGAAGCCGCTCATGCCCACATTAGCCCCCGCAGGGATGAGGGCGGCCGCAGCCTCGGCCGACATGATCTTGGCCTGAAAGGCGGGGTGTTGGATGCGGGGTGCCGATGACATGTTCAAAAACTCCGGGGGCGTAAAGGTGTCCGGCGCGCGGCGGCTCCGGTGCGGCTCATCTTACGTTTGGCGTGCGGGTTTACCCTTGAATTTTTCTTGACTTAGGGCAAGCCAAAAGCAAAAAGGGCTCCCGCAGGAGCCCTTGGCATAAGGCGTTGAATACTCAGGCGTTTGCTTTGTTTTTGCGGCGTGCCACGGCACCCATCAGCCCCAGACCAGCCAGCAGCATGGCGTAGGTTTCGGGTTCGGGCACGGGGGCGGAAATGGCGATTCGTTCAGACCATTGGTTAGAGACTTGACTGTAGTGCTCAGTTCGTATGGACCCAATGGCCGTATCTTTGTACATGTAAATTTGGAGGAAGGAGAGGGCTCCACCATCGGTCGCTTCTGCAACCACACTCACCTCACTGTCTGTGACGCCTGTTTCGTAGAAATTAGCATTGGTTCCTCCACTTGCCCAGTTGGGCATGAAACTGGTGATGGGGCCTCCGTCTAGTGATACTCCGAAGCCTGGGGTGACGTATTGCAGGTTTCCGCGAGGAGAAGTTTTATTCCCCAGTGTTGCGTTGAGAGTAGTTGAGTATGTGAGGGTGTTGCCCGTTGTATTTTTCATGGACATTTCAATCCACTGGTCTCCTACGACGGAATTCACATAAACGTTCGCGGCTTGATAAAAAATTGAATAGTCTTGTACGGAATAGTCGTAGCTATAGGTTTGTGTGAACAGCGTCTGCTGGTACCACTGACCCGATGCTCCATCTTGAAAATTTCCCAAAATGCTCGCTGTTGTGGTTGTCAGGTGGTTTCGGTAATCGAACGTATTTGCACCGATGTAGGTTTGCTCTCCGCTATCCACGAGGTCGTATTGCCCTACCAAATTGGCGGACGTCGTGACGGTAACGGGTGCTGCTATAGCGCTTACGCTTAAAAGGAAACTGGCGATCGTTGTGCTGATTTTTTTCATTGGATTCACCCTGGTTCAATTAATTTTTGTTTGACGGCGGCGTGCCACTGCACCCATCAGCCCCAGACCAGCCAACAACATGGCGTAGGTTTCTGGCTCGGGGACTGGTGTCACGGGAAAGCTCTCACCTTGCACAAAAGCGCCGATGACCAGCATCTTGGTAACGGTTGCGTCGGTGTCGTTGTTGAAACTGGTGCTGAGTGGTGTGGTCAGCAGGTCACTTGCATACGTGAGGCTGTCGCTTTGCACGGACGAAGCAGGCAAAGCATCGCGTATTTCAAAGTACGTGCCGGCGTAGCCACTTTCACCCAAGCCTTTTTCATAGTGGGAACTCAAGGATGAGAGCGCACCAAAAGTAATGCTGCTGTGCGCTCCCAACGTAAAGCTCAGGCTGGCGTAGGCGATGGAGTTGTAGCGGTTGTCGTTGTCGCTATTTCCTTTGGCCAGAAAAACGGCAGTGCTGAAGTCGTCGCCGCTGATTTGTGCCGTTGCGTTGCTGCTGGTGTTGCTAACAGCCAGGGGATCGTTGCTCGAGGTGATGCGTGTGTCGGAAAGCAATGTGACGCCGTTGGCGTCTTTGAGGTCCACGCTCAAGCTGATTGCGGGGTTGCTAGCTTGAAAGCTGCTCAAGCCGGTGTCGACCGATACGGTGAAATTGGAAATGGATGCGAAAGACGCTGACGCTGCCAAAGCGGGGGACGCAGCCACCAAAGAAAGCATGGTCGCGACCGCAACCACGCCAGAACGAACCTGACTCATGCAAACTCCCTGTGTATGTTTTGTTACAAAGAGTATCCCCGCATAAGTCAGGGGTAACCATAGTCCGTTCGGGTAACTGTGGTGCTGCGTTCTCAGCGCGCTGGCGTTGTAACTAAGTGGGCATGTGCTCCACCGTCAACACCTCGCCGCGCAGCGTGTAGCTGCGGGTTTCGGTGATGCGCACGTCCACCAACTGGCCGATCAGGCGTGGGTGGCCGGCGAAGTTGACTACGCGGTTGCACTCGGTGCGGCCCATCAGCTCGCCGTTGTCGCGCTTGCTACCGCCTTCCACCAGAATGCGCTGCACCGTGCCCAGGCGCTGCTCGCTGATGCGGGCGATGTTGGCGTTGATATTCGCCTGCACCTCTTGCAGGCGGCGCAGCTTCACCTCGTGCGGTGTGTCGTCATGCAGGTTGGCAGCGGGCGTGCCGGGGCGGGGGCTGAAGATGAAGCTGAATGAGTTGTCAAAGCCGATGTCGTCCATCAGCTTCATCAGCTTGGCGTGGTCGTCTTCCGTTTCCCCGGGGAAGCCGACAATGAAGTCCGAGCTCACCGACAGCTCCGGTCGGATGGCGCGCAGCTTGCGGATGGTGCTCTTGTATTCCATGGCGGTGTAGCCGCGTTTCATGGCCATCAAAATCTTGTCGCTGCCGTGCTGCACCGGCAGGTGCAGGTGGCTCACCAGTTTGGGCAACTTCTCGTAGGCCGCAATCAGGCTGGGCGTGAACTCGTTGGGGTGGCTGGTGGTGTAGCGGATGCGCTCGATGCCGGGGATGTCGCTCACATATTCGAGCAGGGTGGCAAAGTCGGCCATCTCGCCCGAGTCGCCCATGGTGTGGCGCCAGGCGTTCACGTTTTGGCCCAGCAGGTTGACCTCTTTCACGCCTTGGTCGGCCAGGCCGGCAATCTCTACCAGTACATCTTCAAACGGGCGGTTGATTTCGGTGCCGCGGGTGTAGGGCACCACGCAGTAGCTGCAGTATTTGTTGCAGCCCTCCATGATGCTCACAAACGCGCTGGCGCCCTCCACTTTGGCCGGGGGCAGGTGGTCGAACTTTTCAATCTCGGGGAAGCTGATGTCCACCTGCGGTTTGTCCAGCGCCTTGCGAGCGTTGAGCATCTCGGGCAGGCGGTGCAGGGTTTGCGGGCCGAACACCACGTCCACATAAGGCGCGCGCTTGATGATCTCAGCGCCTTCCTGGCTGGCCACGCAGCCGCCCACGCCAATTTGCACGCCCTTGGCTTTGAGGTGCTTGATGCGGCCCAGGTCGCTGAACACCTTCTCTTGCGCCTTCTCGCGCACTGAGCAGGTGTTGAAGAGGATGAGGTCGGCCTGCTCCACATCGTCGGTGGGCTCGTAGCCTTGGGCGGCGCCCAGCACGTCGGCCATCTTGTCCGAGTCGTACTCGTTCATCTGGCAGCCGAAGGTTTTGATAAAGACTTTTTTGGACATGATGGATTCGCTTGAATGCTATGAATTTGAGAGCTGCTTGCGCATATTCTGCGGGCGCTAGAGGCTTTAAAGGCTTGTAATTTCTGCACCCTGCAAGTGCCCAGAGGCTTGAGGCCTGGGCGCCGGGTGGCTTACTTGGAGTACGACGGCTTGGCCGGAATGAGCTGGGCTTCCAGCGCGGTGAGCACCCACACGTCGTGCAGCATGCCGTTGGGCTCGCGGGTGTACATCACGGGCAAGCTTTGCCCGACTAGCGAGCCCGACAGGGCGAACATGCCGTTCAGCCCGCGGATGCGGGAGCCGGGCGAGAGCCGGTCCACGGTTCCGTCCAGGGTCACTTCAGGGGGCGCGACCACGACCAGCGTGCCGCGCAGGGCGTTGGCCGGAAAGGTGCGCACCGCCACAACAGTGCCATCGGTGGTGGTGAGGTTTTGGCTGGTGGTGCCGGTTTGCGCCTGCGCGCCAGTGCCCAGCAGGGTGAGCGACAGAGCGCAGAGAGAGAGGCAGCGGTTCATGGTGTGTATCCAGAGGCTGTGAACGAAGGGCGCGATTTTACCGTGCGTGCCGCTTAGGCAAGGCGATCAGGCCAGAAGATCAGGCAAGGAGTGGCGCCTGTTTCCACCAGCTGGCAAAGCTGGGGCACAGAGGCTCCACCGTGCCAAACAGCGCCGGCACCTCGACAGGCCCGGTGCGGGTGGCTGGGCTGTGGTTCCGCAAGGCGTTGGCCAGCTGGGCCAAGGCCGCATCCCCATGCGGGTCCGGGTGCCAGTGCACCGAGCGCGCATGGCGCAGGGCATGGGCCATCGCTTGCGGGCTGCCCCACCAGCGCTGCGCTGTGGTGGCTTGCAAGCCCTCGCTGACAAAGCCCCAGCGCTGGGCGCTCCAGGGGCCGGCAGCGTGGCATTCGGCAAAGCCTACCCCGATGTGCGCGGCATCCGCAGGCGCAAGCGCCGGGTCTGCGTGCAGGGCCCACGGGTGGTGCAGCCACACATCGCGACCTTGCAGCGCTGCCGGGTCCACCGCAGTGGGGTCTTGCCAGGCCCGCGCAGTGGCTTCGTCACCAGTCAACGGGCTGGTGTGCAGGGCAGGTGGCGCCAAGCCCGTGCAAGAAGGTGCCAGCGACTCCGGGTGCACGGCTTGGGGCGCGCGGGCGATGGCGTCCAGTGCTTCATAGGTCGTGTCCAGCACGGTGCCAAAGCTGTGCCACGGCGCGGGCGCGTATTTGGCAACGTTCTCGGCGTTGAACAGATAGGGCTTCACGCTGCCAGTGCCGGCCACCCACTGCCAGCTCAGGCTGTTGCTCGCCACATCGCCGTCGAGCAGGTAGCCCAGCATCCACTGCGCGCCCACCCGCCAGTGCACCTTGCGCAGGTGCACCAGGTAGCTGGCCAGCCACATGCGGGCGTGGTTGTGCACATAGCCGTTGGCATAAAGGGTGCGCACCGCGAGGTCGATGGCGGGAATGCCGGTGCGAGCCTCCAGCACATCTGCTGGCATCGTGGTGCCATACGCAGCCTCTGGGTGCAGGCCGGCGTGCAGCGATTGCAAAATGCCCTCCCCCCGGTGCGCCCACACGTGCCGGTAGTAGGCCCGCCAGCCCAGCTCAAATACCAGCTTGTGCTGCGCCGCCAGCGGGTGGCGGGCGTGCACCGCCGCATATACCTCGCGCAGGCTCAGCAGGCCGTGGGTGAGGTAGGGCGAGAGGCGGGTGACAGCGCCCTCCAGAAAATTACGGCTGCGGGCATAGGCCTCGGGGTTGACGGTGGCCAGTTGGGCCAGCGCAGCCTCGCGCGTGGGGGTGAATGTGTTCATGGGGTTGTAGGGGCAGCCGGTGTGCTCACTGCCTGTGCCGCACGGTGGGCGGTGGCTTGGGCGGCAATGGCTTCGCGCGCCGGATCATCCAGCCGGGCGAGGTTTTTGAGTTGCATGGCCATGCGCGGGTTTTTCTTGAGCAGTGCTTCATGGCGGGCCAGAAAGTCCCAGTACAGCGTGGTGAAGGGGCAGGCCTGTGCGCCGGTAGATTGCGCCGGGTCATAGCGGCAGCCCTTGCAATGGTTGCTCATGCGCTGGATGTATTTGCCGCTGGCCACATAGGGCTTGCTGGCCATGATGCCCCCATCCCCGAACTGGCTCATGCCCAGGGTGTTGGGCAGCTCCACCCACTCCACCGCATCCACGTACACCGCCAGGTACCAGGCATGTACGGCCTGCGGCTTCACCCCGAGCAGCAGGGCATACAGGCCGGTCACCATGAGGCGCTGTATGTGGTGGGCGTAGCCGTGCTCCAGGGTTTGGGTGATGGCGTCGCGCAGGCAGGCCATGTCGGTCTCACCCGTCCAGTACCACGCGGGGAGTTCGGCCTGTGCGTCCAGCGCGTTGAGCGCCAGGTAGTCGGGCATGCGGGTCCAGTAGATGCCCCGCACATATTCGCGCCAGCCCAAGATTTGCCGCACAAAGCCCTCTACCGCCGCCAGTGGTGCGTGGCCCTGCCGAAAGGCAGCTTCGGCCGCCTGCAGCACCTCGCGGGGGTTGAGCAGTTTGAGATTGAGCGCGCAGCTCAGGTGCGAGTGGTAGAGCCAGGCCTCGCCGGCCCACATGGCGTCCTCAAATTTGCCGAACAGCGGCAAGCGCTCGGTGATGAATGCGTGCAGTACCTGCAGGGCTTGCTCGCGCGTTACCGGCCATCCAAAGGTGTCCAGCTTGCCGGGGTGCGCGGCAAACCGGGTGTTGACGAGGGCGATCACCTCTTGCGTGATGGCATCCGGCGCAAAGCGGGTGGGCGGGGGCACGTGCTGCGGGCCCTCTTTGCCGAAGGACTCGCGGTTATCGGCATCAAAGTTCCACTGCCCGCCGCAGGGCGCACCGTCGTCCATCAAGATGCCGTGCTTTTGCCGCAGCTCGCGGTACCAGTATTCCAGCCGCAGCTGCTTGCGGCCTTTGGCGTGGGCGGCGAAGTCGCGCACGGTGCTGTAGAAATGGGTGTCGTCGCGCAGGTCCAGCGGCAGTGCGTGCTGGGTTGCAATGGCCCGCAGCGCGTGCAGTACCCGCCAGTCGCCGGGGGCGGTCATCACCAGCGCCGCAGGTTGCAGTGCGGTGATGGCCTGCTGCAGTTGCAAGGCCAACGTGCCCGCGTTGCTGGCGTCATCCAGCCGGGTGTAGGCCACCGGGTAGCCGCGGGCTTGCAGCGCCTGCGCAAAGTGCCGCATGGCGCTCAAAAACACGGCCGTACGCTGCTTGGCAGACCACATATGCGTGCTTTCCTCCGCCACCTCGGCCATCCACACCACGTCTTGCGTAAGGTCGAAATCTTGCAGGGCGGTGGAATCGGCATCCAGCTGGTCGCCCAGCACGATGACGAGGTGGCGCACTTTCGCGGGCAGGGCAGGGGGCGCGTTAGCGATGGTGTTAGACATGGGGCTTTTTCTCCGACTTTTTGGCGCGGCAGGCGTCGGAGCAATACAGCACCGATTCCCAGTTCTTCGCCCAGGCCTTGCGCCAGGTCATGGTGCGGCCGCACACGGCACATGGCTTGCTGGGCAGGAACTGCTTGTTGCCTTTGAAGTCGTTTTTCATGGGAGGTTGGCTGGGGGGCTCAGGCAAACAAATCGCCTTGGGGGGATGGGGCGGCGGCGTCGGGTGGCGCAGAGGCCTTGCGGCTGGCGGCACGCCGTTGGCCGGTTTGCGGCAGCCCGCTTTTGCGCGATCCGTGGCGGGCTTGCACGTCGCCCGCCTCCGCACGGGCTTGCTCGGTCTGGCGCAGGCCGTACATGCGATCTTTGGCTGCTTTCATGGCGGCTTTGTCCTCGACCACCGGGGCCGGGTAGTCATGCCCTATGTGGCAGCCCGCCATGCTCTGCACGCTGATGTCCATCTTCCACGGCTCGGCCAGGTAGGGCAGCGGCACGCGGGCCAGCTCCGGCACCCAGCGGCGGATGAACAGGCCCTCGGGGTCCTGGTCTTGTGCCTGTTTGGTGGGTGAGTACATGCGCAGCGTGTTGATGCCGGTGGTGCCGCTTTGCATCTGCATCTGGCTCCAGTGGATGCCGGGCTCAAAGTCCAAAAACTGCCGGGCCAGAAACAGGCCCGGCTCGCGCCAGTGCAGCCACAGGTGGTAACTGCTAAAGCTCACCAGCATGGCGCGCATGCGAAAGTTGAGCCAGCCGGTGGCCTTGAGCGAGCGCATGCAGGCGTCCACCATGGGGTAGCCGGTGCGGCCCTCGCACCAAGCGGCAAAGTGTGCGTCGTTGAACTCGTCTTCGCGCAGGCCGTCACAGGCGCGGGCGAAGTTGTGGAATTCAATGTCGGGCTCGTCTTCGAGCTTCTGCATGAAATGGCAGTGCCAGCGCAGCCGCCCCGCGAAGCCGCGCAGGCTATAGGCCAACGAGCGGTCCGGGGTGTGGCCGATAGCAACCTCGGTGGCCTGGTGTACGGTGCGCAGGGACAAGGTGCCGAAGGCCAGATGCGGGCTCAGGCGGCTGCAACCGTCTTCCGCGCTCAGGGGGCTGGAGAGGGCTTTGCGGTAGTCGTAGCCACGCTCCTGTACAAAGCTTTTGAGGGTGCGGCGGGCGGCCCGCTCGCCAGCGGCCTGAAGAGTTTTTTGATGCGGCTGCAGGCCCAGTGCGGCCAAGTTCGGCAGGTCGGGTTGCTCCAGCGATGTGGCTGCGGTGAAGTGGCCTTGTAGTAACTCCAAAGGCGCGTCCATGCGCGCCTGCCAGCGCCCCGCCCAACCGCTGCGGCTGCGCAGGCGACGCACCACACCGGTTTGGGTGAACTCTTGCCACACCACGCCTTGCCCCTGGCACCAGCGGCCCAACGCGATGTCTCGCGCATACGACCAGCCCGGCCCGGTTTCTTCGTGGCTCAGCAGGTGGGTGAAACCGAGTTCGGCGTGCAGTTGCGCCAGCACCGCCTGCATGGTGCCCACGCGCACCAGCAGGGGCAGGCCGCGTGCGGCCAGTGCGCTGCGCAGCTCGCTCAGGCAGGCCAGTGCAAAGTCCACATGGCTGCCGTCGCACTCCGGGCTCTGCAGCCATTCGGGCTCGATCACAAACAGCCCCAGTGCGTCGGTGTGCGACAGCGCAGCCACCAGCGGCGCGTGGTCGTGCACGCGCAGATCGCGCTTGAACCAGACCAAGGCGCGGGTGGTGGAGGGTTGGGGGTGAGCCGGCATGGCGCCGACTCTAGCAAGGGGCGCTGATGCCTGCCGGTGGGGAGCTCAAAACCCCGCAAACGCGAGGCGTGGGGGCGACGGAAGGCCGCAGCGCCCAAAGAAAAACCCGCAGCGCTTGCGCGCTGCGGGTTTTCAGGTTTGGTGGTCGTAGGTGGACTTGAACCACCGACATCAGCATTATGAATGCTGCGCTCTAACCAACTGAGCTATACGACCGAAGACGCGCATTATATGCCAGATTTATTGGTGCGTAAAGTTGGCCGCGCGTTTGTTCACAAAAGCGTCCATGCCTTCCTTCTGGTCGGCGGTGGCAAACAAGGCGTGGAACAGGCGGCGCTCAAACACAATGCCGTCGGCCAGCGTGCCTTCAAAGGCACGGTTGACCGACTCTTTGGCCGCCATGGTGGCGACTTGGGAGAAGGCGCAGATTTGCAGCGCGGCGCCCAGCGCTTCTTCCTGCAGCTTGTCCAGCGGCACCACGCGGCTGACCAGCCCGGCGCGCTCTGCCTCGGCGGCGTCCATCATGCGGCCGGTCAGGGCCATGTCCATGGCCTTGGCCTTGCCCACGGCGCGCGGCAGGCGCTGCGTGCCGCCTGCCCCGGGGATGATGCCCAGCTTGATCTCGGGCTGGCCGAACTTGGCGTTGTCAGCGGCAATGATGAAGTCACACATCATGGCCAGCTCGCAGCCGCCGCCCAGGGCGAAACCGCTCACGGCGGCGATTACCGGCTTGCGGATAGTGCGTATGGTTTCCCAGTTGCGGGTGATGAAGTCGCCCTTGTAGGCGTCGGCAAAGCTGAACTTGGCCATGACGGTGATGTCGGCGCCGGCGGCAAAGGCTTTTTCGCTGCCGGTGATCACCATGCAGCCGATGGCGGGGTCTGCGTCAAAGGCCTTGAGCGCGGCGCCCAGCTCATCCATCAACTGGTCATTCAGGGCGTTGAGTTGCTTGGGGCGGTTGAGCGTGATGACGGCGACCTTGTCGCCTTCGATACGGGTGGTGATGCATTCGTAGCTCATGATGAAGGTCTCCGGTTTTTTGATGGTTTGCACTATAGCGAAGAGGGTTTGCACATGACTGACGCCGGCACGACTCCTACCAACTCCTCTGAATCTACCGTCACCTACGCCGAACAGGGCGCAGTGGCTTTGCTGACCTTGAATCGCCCAGCAAGCCTGAACAGCTTCACCCGCCAAATGCATGCTGATTTGTGGAAGGCGCTGGACTGCGCAGAAGCGGATTCCGCCATCCGTGCCGTGGTCATTACCGGTGCAGGTCGTGGCTTTTGTGCGGGCGCAGATTTGACGGAATTCGATTTCGAGCCCGGCCCCAACCTCGTGGAGCGCGCCGATCCCGGCCCCGTGATCGACCAGGCCTTCAACCCCACCACCCGGCGTATTCAGGCTTTGCGCATGCCGGTGATTGCGGCCGTCAATGGCGTGGCTGCGGGGGCAGGGGCTTCACTGGCATTGGCTTGTGATGTGGCGATTGCTGCGCCGGGTGCCAAGTTCATTCAGGCCTTCAGCAAGATCGGCCTGGTGCCTGACGCCGGTAGCAGCTGGTTCATGCCGCAGCGCCTGGGCATGGCCCGCGCACTCGCCTTGGCCATGACGGGCGATGCGCTGCCCGCGGCGCAGGCTAAGGACTGGGGGCTGATCTGGGAGGTGGCTGACGACTGCGTGGCCGCTGCCCTGGAGATGGCGCAGCGCCTGGCCGCCATGCCCACCACGGCGCTGGTGGCCACCCGCAACTTGCTCCGCGATGGGCTCAACCGCAGCCTGAACCAACAGCTGGATGCCGAGCGGGATACGCAGAGTGCCATGGGCCGCACCCATGATTATTTGGAGGGCGTGATGGCCTTCCGCGAGAAGCGCGCTCCCCGCTTTACCGGCGAATAGCTGCCCGGTGGCTGGAGAGCCGGATCAGCCGGCGCTCTCCAGCCACTTGTTGGCCGCCGCCACATCGCGCACCGACAGGCGTACGGCCTGGCTGGCGGCAGGCAGGGTGAGGTGCAGGTTCATCAGCCGCTTGTCGCGCGACACGAGGGCTGTGACTTTCTTGGCCTTGCCGGTGTAGAGCGTCAGGTCGTCCAGGGACTGCATGCGCCAGGGCTCGCCTTCGGTTTGCACGGCCAGCCATTCGTCCCCCGCCGCGAAACCGGCTTTCTCGGCCGCACCGCCGCGCAGCACTTGCTGGATAAACAGCCCGCCGGACTCCTTGACGCGCAGGCCCAGTTGCTGAGCCACCTGGTCCGGCTCGCGGTTCACTTGCACGCCGTGCTGCTCCAGCAGCTCGGCCACCGGCAGGTCCTTGGTGCTGTGCACCCATCGCTCCATGTCTTTGGCAAACGATCGGCCGCCCAGCTCTTGCAGCACGGTCAGCAGGTCGGCTTCGGTCATGGGGCCGCCGGCGCAACGCGTCCAGAGGCCGCGCATCACGGCGTCCAGCGTGGTCTTGCCCTCGGCGCGCAGGGTCAGGTCCAGGCACAGGCCGACCAGCGAACCCTTGGTGTAGTAGCTCACCGTAGCGTTGGCGGTGTTCTCGTCCTGCCGGTAGTACTTCACCCAGGCGTCAAAGCTGCTTTGGGCCACGCTTTGCACCAGGCGGCCGGGCGTCTGGTTGACCTGGTTGATAGTCTTGGAGAGCAGCCTCAGGTAGGCCGCGTTGTCGATGCGCTTGGCGCGGCGCAACAGCAGGTCGTCGTAATAGCTGGTGAAGCCTTCAAAAAACCACAGCAGCTTGGTGTAGTTTTCGCGGGTGTAGTCGTACGTTGCCAGCTCGGCGGGGCGCAGGCGCTTGACGTTCCAGGTGTGGAAGTACTCGTGGCTGATCAGCCCCAGCAGCGTGGTGTAGCCCTCGGGCTGCTTGTGCGTGGTGGGCGCCAGCGTGCTGCGGGGCAGGCGCGGCAGGTCTTTGCGGTTGCAGATCAGCGCGGTGGAGTTTTTGTGCTCCAGCCCGCCGTAGCCGTCGTGCACGGCGGCCAGCATGAAAACGTAGTTTTTGAATGGAATCGGGCTCTGGCGCACGTTCTGCGTGCGCGAGGCGCTCTCTTTTTGATAGCTGTCGAGCTCACTGCCGTGCCAGAAGCGCATTTCGGCCTCGCAGATGGCGCGGGTGTCGGCCAGCAGTTGCTCGCCATCGAAGCTGGGCGGGGCGCCTGCCACCACAAAACGGTGCGGCACGCCAAACACCTCGAAGCTGCCACTCCAGAACGGGCCCATCTCCACCGGGCAGTCCACCAAGGTGTCGTAGTCCGCGGCGCGGTAGAGGCCGAAGCCGGTTTTGTCGACGTGCACCGGCTCCAGCCCGGTGGCGAGTTGCCAGCCGTGGGTGCCCTCTACCGGCAGCACTTCCAGCGTGTGAGGCTGGGCGGCCGCCTCGGGCACTTGCAGGCACAGGCTGGTGCCGTTGAAGAAGCCGCGTTGCGCATCCAGCCAGGCGGTGCGCACCGAGGCGTCGAAGGCGTAGACCTCATAGCTCACGTCCAGCGGCAGTTCGGGGCGGCAGGTGGCTTGCCAGGTCGCCTTGTCGAGTTGTTCGGCGGCGACCCGCTTGCCCCCTTGGCGGCATTCCAGCTTTTGCAGGTGCTTGGCAAATTCACGCAGCAGGTAGCTGCCGGGAATCCAGGCGGGCAGTCGCAGCGTTTGCAGGCTGGCCGGCGACGCCACCGTCAAGGTGATCCGGAACAGGTGGGCGTGCAGATCCGCCACCTCCACCCGGTAGTGCACGGCGGCCTGAGGGGGCGACGCCTTCGCTAGGGATTTTGCGGTTCGTGGGAGCTTGGAAGAGGTTTTCATGCCAAAACACCAGTTTGCGCCCGCCGGATGTGCGCGAGCAGCTATGAATTCAGGAGCGTTTTTTCAGGAGCGTCTGCGAAAGAGCGGATGCCCGGGCGCCTCAGTCCTTGGCGTCTTTCAGGTGCTTTTCGATCTGCTGGGCATCGATGGCGCCGGGCACGCGGTTGCCGTCTTCAAACAGCAGAGTGGGCGTGCCTTGGATGCGGTAGGTTTTGCCGAACTCCACATTGCGCGCCACAGGGGTGGTGTCGCACATGGCGGCCGCCGCGGGGGCGGGCTGGTCGCGCAGCATCCAGTCTTGCCAGGCTTGACCTTTGTCTTTGCTGCACCACAGGGCCTTGGCCTTGTCGGTGGAGTCCGGGCCGAGAATGGGGTAGAG
The DNA here is from genome assembly GCF_005876985.1 of Rhodoferax bucti. Classification (GTDB taxonomy): domain Bacteria; phylum Pseudomonadota; class Gammaproteobacteria; order Burkholderiales; family Burkholderiaceae_C; genus Allorhodoferax; species Allorhodoferax bucti. The sequence goes on along the minus strand of NZ_VAHD01000001.1, from coordinate 183,425 downwards.
GAACATGTAGACCGTCACGTTGTCAATCTTTTGCAAATCGCGCTCAAAGCGCTTGCAGTAGCCGCAGTTGGGGTCTTCAAACACCGCCAGCTTGCGCGCGCCGTTGCCGCGCACGATGGTGAAAGCGTCCTTGAACGGCAGGGTGCTGAACTTGATGGCGGTGAGCTTGTTGATGCGCTCCTCAGTCAGGTTGCGCAGGCCCTTGGTCTCAAACAGATTGCCTTGGATCAGGTAGTTGCCCTTGGCATCGGTGTAGTAAATCTCGGCGCCGTTGACGCGGATTTCGTACAGGCCCGGCAGTTTGGCGGGGCGCACTTCGTCAATCGACTTGAGCTGCGGTACCCGCACGGCAATGGCTTCGCGGATGGCGGCTTCCTGGGCGGAAGCGCCGGAGCCCAGCAGGGCAAAGGCGAGCCCGAAGGCGGCGAAGAGGCGTGGAGTGGGCATCAGAAAACTTTCGGTAAAAAATGGGGGGCAGGTTGGCGGTGGGTCACAGACCCATGGCCCGGCGGGCCACCCAGCGCTTGACAGGCCGCAGGCTGTCGAAGCCCCGCATGCCCCAGCTGCGGGCGCTTTGCACCAGCGTGTGCGGGTGCGCAAAAAGTTGTTGCAGCGAATCGCCGCTGCCGCCCACCAGTGCGAACTCGGCTTTGCGGGCGCGCTCGTACTGGCGCAGCAGGCGCATGTCGTCCACCTGGCGCCAGTAGCCTCGGCCGTCCAACACCTTCACCAGCTCGGCCACGTCGCCCAAGCCCAGGTTTAGGCCTTGGCCCGCCAAGGGGTGCACGTTGTGGGCCGCATCACCGGCCAGTACCCAGGCACGCAGGGCGCCTGCTATCTGGGCGGTGCCGGCCCAGCGCCGTGCAACCGCATGTTGCAAAGGCCAGCTGGCGCGGGCGCTGCACAGGCGCAAGCTGCCCACGGCCATGCGGGTGGCGGTTTGCAGGGCATCGGTGAATTCCATGTCGGTAGAGGCCAGAAGGGTTTGGGCGCGCTCAGGAGGTACTGACCACACCAGCGCGTGCAAGTTCCCCTGGGGGCCGCCCAGCGGCAGCAAGGCGGTGATTTCGCCCTCGCTGAACCATTGGCGCGCGGTCTGGCCGTGGCGCAGCTCGCTCTCCACCCGGGCGGCAACCGCCCATTGGCCATAGCGGCTGGCGTCAAACTCCACGCCAAACTCTTCACGTGTGGCGCTGGCGCGGCCTTCACACACTACGGTCAGGGTGGCGGCCTGCGGGGTGTCTACCACCGTAATCTGGGGCTGGAACTGTACCGCCTGGGCGAGCAGTTGCTCCAGCACGGGCACGTCCACGATCCAGTTCAGGGCGTCCACGGCCTGTTCCGCGGCATCAAAGTGCACTTGGGCTTGCGCGTCTGCTTCCACGGCCATGTGCAGCACCGGGGTGGCGCTGTCGTCGGTGGGCCAGCAGCGAATGGCTTCCAGCAGGGCGCGGGAGGGCTGGTTGAGTGCATAGGCCCGCACATCGGGCTCGTGGGCGTTGCCGGTGGTGGGGGCTGCCACCAGGGCAACCCGCAAGCGTTTGGCCGCCAGATGCAGGGCCAGCGTACGCCCCACAATACCGGCGCCGCGGATACAAATGTCATAGGTTTGGGCCATGCGGGCATTGTAGGAGGGCTGTGCACAATGCAGCCTCTAGCCACCAGGAAAGCCCCATGCCCGAGAATTTCAGCCCCGATGTCCACGGCCACATTGCCGCCTTGATGATTTACCCGGTCAAGTCCTTGGCCGGCATGGCGGTCCAGCAAGCCCGCTTGCTGGACACCGGCCTGGAGTGGGACCGCCACTGGATGGTGGTGGACGCCGAAGGGCTGTTTCTGACCCAGCGCGACTGCGCGCAGATGGCGCTGGTGCAGCCGCAGTTGACGGCGGAGGCGCTGGTCTTGCAGGCGCCGGGTGCGGAGCCCATGGCGATCGCCCTGCACGCCGAAGGCCCCCTGCGCCGCGTGCAGGTGTGGGATGACACGGTAGACGCCTTGGACATGGGCGACGCCGTGGCCCGCTGGCTGCAACAAGTGCTACAGCAAACCGGTGTGCGCTTGGTGCGCTTTGCCCCCCAGGTGCAGCGCGCCTGCAGCACCCGCTGGACCGAGGGGGCGGCTCACCACACCCAGTTTGCGGATGGATACCCGGTGCTTGTCACCACGGAGTCGGCCATGGAGCCGCTCAATTCCCGCCTGGCCCAAGCCGGGTTGGCGCCTGCCGGCATGAGTCGCTTCCGGCCCAATGTGGTGTTGGGCGGGCTGGAGCCGCATGACGAGGACCATATCGGCACCTTGCAGGTGCAGGGCGTGAATGCTGGTGGGGGCGCGGACGCGCTGGTGCAACTGGCCCTGGTGAAGCCCTGCGCGCGCTGCCCGATTCCCAATATCGATCCGGCCACCGCCCAAAGCCACCCCGGTGTGGGCGATGCCTTGCAAACCTACCGGCAGGACAGCCGCCTGGACGGTGCCATCACTTTTGGCATGAATGCGGTGGTGCAAGCCGGCGCAGGGGCCCTGCTGAGCGTCGGGCAGGCGGTGGCGGGGGCCTACCGGTTCGGTTGAGATTCCAGATCGGGGCGGTCCGACTCCGGTGGCTTGCGTTGCAGGCCTGCCGGCTGGGTGGGGGAGGGCTCCAGAAAGCGGATGGGCCGCCGGGTGCGCGGTGACATGCGGTGCAGCAGGTCAGACAGCTCATGCAGGATGGTGCGCTGGTCGGGCACGATTTCGGTCAGCAGCGCGCAGCTGATGTGAAACTGCAGGGTGACCTCCGGCCGCACGCCGGGCAGCGGTATCAGGCCCGAGGCCACCAGGCGCACCATGCGCTCCGTGAGTGCTTGGCGGTTGGCGACTCCATCCAGAATCAGGCCGAAGTGCGCTGTGTCGATCCGGCCGGCGGGGTCCACATCGCGCAGCACACGGTGCAGCTTGACGGCGGCCCGCAGCAGGCACTGCTCGGCGATGGCGTCGCCATACGATTCCCGCAGGTAGCTGTAGTTCACGATTTCCACCATCACGATGGCGGAGGGCTCCCGGTGCTGGCGCGCCCGTTTGATCGCCAGCTCCACCTGGGCTTCAAACAGCGGGCGGGTCAGCAGGCCGGTGAGGGCATCCTGAGTTTGTACGGCGTTCGCACGCTCCCGGGCCTCGCGCCGCTCGCGCACCCGCAGGTGCAGGGCCTGTTGCAGCAGGGGCACGGCCAGTGCAACGGCGATCACCATCAGGTAGCGCGACGCCCACCAGGCCGGGATGATCTGGAGCATTTGCAGGGCGATGTACACCGCTGCCAGCGCCATGGGGGCGAAGCCCAGTGTCAGCCAGCGGCCGATGGCGTGGCCACGCCGCCAGGTCTGCACGGTCGCAACCAAGAGCAGTAGGGGGCTGATGGTGAGGTACGCGGCGTTGAAGAGGTCTGCAACGCCCCGGTCTATGGCCAAGCCCAACAAGGCTACCGGAATGCCAAAGCCCGCCGCCCCGTAAAGGGTTTGCGAAAGGCGGGGGAAGCCTGCGTCCAGCGAGGTCATTTGCCGCACAAACAGCAAGGTGGCGCTCAGCCCGTAAATCGGCATAGCGAGGTGGGTGTAGTTAGACCAGGCGGGCGAGTGCGGCCAGAGCCAGAGGCCGGACATGCCGGTCATGCAGGTGACCACAATCACCATGAAGGCGGTGTAGAGGGTGTACCAGCCGTCGTCCGCACTGCGGCTTTGTGCGTAGTGGATGGCGCACACGCCCACCAGCATGAGCAGCGTGCCAAAGAGGCCCCCCATCAGCAGATGCTCCAGCTCTCGCTGGCTGTCGCGCCGGTTTTCGGGGACGGCGCGCAAGGGCACCAGGGTGGGCTTGAAGTTGCGCAGCTCCAGATACACCTCTACCGGCTCTTGGGTGGGCAGTTGGAGGTCAAAGTCCGGGTACAAAAAAGGGCGCGACCACGTTGCCACAGCTACGGTGTCGCCGGCCACCTGCCGGCTCCAGCCGCCCTTGCCATCGGGCTGGTACAGGGCGGCGTAGTCCAGATAGGGCAGGGGCAGGTGCAGGGTCCAGGCCATGCCGGTGCTGTCGGGGCCACGCTCAAGTGAGAAGCGCAGCCACACACTGCCCTCGCCCCGCACGGGCAGGCTGCGCTCGGTGCTGGTGGGCGAGAAGCTGGCGCGGTCGCGCTGCAAGATGTCGTCCAGGGTGCTGTGTCCGGTGGTGTCCACCAGGTAGTGCAGCGTGCCTTCCAGCCGGTGCTGCTCGTTGCGCTCCAGCAGTTCAAAAACGGGTTCTGCGTGTGCCCACGGCATGCTGAGCAGTGCCAGGCAGACAAGGGCTCGGAGCCAGCGGCAAAGGTGCATGGCGGTCACAGCGCTTGCATGGGCGCGGCCTGGGTGGGCACGGGCTCCAGGAACCGGATGGGCCGGCGGGTGCGCGGCGAAATGCTGGCCAGTACCCCCGCCAACTCGCCCAGCACCTTGGTGGGCTCTACCGGGTTGTGGTGCAGCATGACGCAGGCGGCTTGGAACTGTAGCGTCACCTCCGGCTGCAAACCTTGCAGCGGAATCAGGCCCGATGCCACCAGTTTGACCAAGCGCTCGGTCAGGGCCTGCCGGCTGTCCACGCCTTCGAGCAGCATGGCAAAGCGTGCGCTGTCCACCCGGGCCGCCGGGTCCACATCCCGCAGGATGCGGTGCAGCTTGATCACCGCGCGCAGCAGGCATTGCTCGGCCACCGGGTCGCCCATGCTGGCGCGGATGTGCTCGTGGTTAACCACATTCACCAGCACCAGCGCCACAGGCTCCCGGCTGCTGATGGCGCGGTGGTAGGCGTCTTCCAGATGGGTTTGAAAGGCGTTGGGCGTGAGCAGCCCGGTGAGAGCATCCTGGGTGGGCAGGTGGTCTGCCCGCAGCGCAATTTCTTTGCGGTCATGGGTGGCGCGGCCCAAGGCGTAGACCAGGGCGGGCACCGATGCCGCCACGGCCAGGGTCATCAGGTAGCGCAGCTGCCAGAAGGTGGGCAGGTAGCCCCCGGCCTCCAGCGTCATCCACAGCAGCAGTGTGAGCTGCGGGGCGTAGGTCCAGACCAGCCAGGCTCCGATGGGGGAGCCGGCGCGCCAGTTCAGCAGGGTGGCTACCAGGCCGGTGGCCGTGCCGGCCAGCAGCACCGCACCGGCAATCGTGTCGGCGGTGGCGCGGTCCACCAGCACATAGCTGAGCACCGAACCCAGGGCTCCCAAGCCCATGGCGCCCAGCACCTTGTCGTAGCGCGGGAAGTGGCTGGCCAGCGCATACAAATGCCGCATGTAAATCAGGGCCATGCCCACCGCCAGCACCGGCAGCACGCTGTTGGCATAGTCGGCCCACGCTGGGGATTCGCCCCAGACCAGGGCATTCAACACACCGTTGAATTGCGCCAGCGACACGCCCACCAGCAGGCTGTACACCGCAGCCCCGAGGTCCGAGATATTGCGAAAGTCGGCATAACGCATCAGCGAGAGCACCACCAGGGTCAGCAGTAACCCGAGGACGACGCCTGACACCGTGCCCTCCAGCAGGCGCTCGCTCTCCCGGGAGCTGGTGGTGGCAATGCGCAGGGGCAGTGGAAGTGGTTTGAAATTGCGGACTTGTAAGTACACATCCTGCGGTTGCCCTGCGGGCAGCCACAAATCGAACTCCGGGTACGGGCCCCGCACGGCCCAGCTGCTTTGGGGGTGGGTGTCTCCCGCGCGCTGGCTGTGCCATTGGCCTTCGCGCTGTTGGTAGAGCGTGACGCTATCTAAATAGGGCTGGGGAATGTTCAGCGTCCAGCGGTCGGTGTTGCCGCTGGCGCGCACGATACGGATTTTGAGCCAGAGGGTGTTGTCCGCATCCAGGCCGAAGGCCTTGGACCCCGGTGCACTGTTGAACGAGGTGGCGTGGGCGGTGTCGATGGTGGCGCTGCGGCCTTTTTCCAGCCATTGCAGCACCGGGCCGTGCAGCTCCTGCGAGCGGGTACCGTCACCGAGCGTGCGGGTTTCCGGAGAGACCGGCCAGGTGCTTGCCGCAAGGACTGCGGCCGTGCCCATCCACAGTGCCAATACCAGCAACAGGCGGGAGAGCAGGTATGGCATACACTTGGCACCCAGTTTTTAGAGGTTTGTTATGAGTTTGAAGTGTGGCATTGTAGGCCTGCCCAACGTGGGCAAAAGTACCCTTTTTAACGCCTTGACCAAGGCGGGCATTGCTGCAGAAAACTACCCGTTTTGCACCATCGAGCCCAATGTGGGCGTGGTGGAAGTGCCGGACCCGCGCCTGCAACAGTTGGCCGAGATCATCACCCCCGAGCGCATTGTTCCGGCCATCGTGGAGTTTGTGGACATTGCTGGTTTGGTGGCGGGCGCGAGCACTGGCGAAGGCCTGGGCAACAAGTTTTTGGCCCACATCCGCGAAACCGACGCCACCATCAATGTGGTGCGTTGCTTTGAAGACGACAACGTGATTCACGTGGCCGGCAAGGTCGACCCGATTGCTGATATCGAAGTGATCCAGACCGAGCTGTGCCTGGCCGACTTGGGCGCGGTGGACAAAGCCCTGCACCGCGTGACCAAGCTGGCGCGCTCGGGCGACAAGGAATCCATCAAGCTGGTGGCCATTCTGGAGAAATGCCAGGCGGCCCTCAACGAAGCCAAGCCGGTGCGTACGCTGGACTTCAGCAAGGAAGAGCTGCCGCTGTTGAAGCAGTTTTTCCTGATTACCGCCAAGCCCGCCATGTTTGTGGCCAACGTGTCGGAAGACGGGTTTGAAAACAACCCGTTGTTGGATCGCTTGACTGCTTTTGCCAAAGCCCAAGGTGCACCCGTGGTGGCTATTTGCGCCAAGATGGAAGCCGAGCTCTCGGAGATGGATGATGCAGACCGCCTGGAGTTCTTGAAGGAACTGGGCCAGAGCGAGCCGGGCTTGAACCGCCTGATCCGCTCCGCGTACAGCCTGCTGGGCTTGCAAACCTACTTCACCGCCGGTGTGAAAGAAGTGCGCGCCTGGACCATCCATGTGGGCGACACCGGCCCCCAGGCTGCGGGCGTGATCCACACCGATTTTGAGAAGGGCTACATCCGCGCCCAAACCATTGCGTTTGATGACTTCATCGCCCACAAGGGTGAGCAAGGCGCCAAGGATGCCGGCAAGATGCGCGCCGAAGGCAAGGAATACGTTGTCAAGGATGGCGACGTGATGAACTTCTTGTTCAGCTCTTAAGCTGTACGCCCTGGGCACCGTGTGACGCTGTCCTACGACTGGTTGGCCCTGGGAGCAGCGGCCTGCTGGGCCCTCACCGGGCTGATTTCTGCTCCGCAAGCGCGCCATTTGGGCGCGTTTGCATTTACGCGGTGGCGCATGGGGCTGGTCTTCGTCATGCTAGCGCCGGTGGTGCTGATCAACGGAGCTTGGCACAGCATTTCCGTGGCGCAAGCCGGGGTGTTGATGGTCAGCGGACTTATCGGCATTTTTGTCGGCGACACCGCACTCTTCGCCTCCATGAATCGCTTGGGCCCCCGCCGTACCGGGGTGCTGTTTGCCACCCACGCTTTGTTCAGTGCCTTGCTGGGCTTTTGGGTGCTGGATGAGCGCATGGGTGCGCAGGCCCTGGTGGGCGGCACCTTGGTGGTGGGCGGCGTGATGACCGCGATTGCGCTCGGTAGCCGCAAAGACGAATCGCATGCCCTAGAGCAAGTCCGCGGGCATGTGCCTTTTGGGGTGGCGATGGGCTTGCTGGCGGCGCTGTGCCAGGCCGCTGGCTCCTTGATTGCCAAGCCCGTCATGGCGTCGGGCGTAGACCCAGTGGCAGGCACCGTAATACGGGTAGGTGTTACCTGTGCGGCGCATCTGGTGCTACTGTGGGCTGGTGCCGGTGTTGCCCGTACCCAAGGGGCTTTGAGTGTGCCGGTGCTAGGCAAAGTGGCTTTGAGCGGCATGATCGGCATGGGGCTGGGCATGAGCCTGATTTTGTTGGCGTTGCAGCATGGCAATGTCGGCTTGGTGGGCATTCTGTCGTCGGTATCTCCGGTGCTGGTGTTGCCCCTGCTGTGGTGGCGCCTCGGGCGTGCGCCTGCCCAAGGTGCGTGGTGGGGTGCCGGCCTGACGGTCGTGGGCACGATGCTGGTACTGATCCGTTAAAGGAGTTTTTACGTGACCTCTGTGAACCACACCTTCGCTGATATTTCGCAGCTCGCGTCCTTTGATGCGGTGATCGATGCTCGCTCGCCAGGGGAGTTCGCGTTGGACCATATTCCCGGGGCCATCAACTGCCCGGTGCTTAACGATGAAGAGCGCATTCGGGTGGGCACGCTGTACAAGCAGGTGTCGCCGTTTGAGGCGCGCAAGGTGGGGGCAGTGCTGGTGGCGCGCAATGTAGCCAACCATATCGACACCCTGTTTGCGGCCCACCCCAAAAATTGGCGGCCGCTGGTGTACTGCTGGCGCGGGGGGCAGCGTAGCGGTGCCTTCACCCACATCCTGAACGAGGTGGGGTGGACCGCGCGGCGCCTGAGCGGGGGCTACAAATCCTGGCGCGGGCATGTGCTGACGGAGCTGGAGACGGTGCCCCGGCAATTCCGTTTCCAGGTGCTGGCAGGCCCCACCGGCTCCGGCAAAACCAAGGTGCTGGAAGCGCTGGAGGCGCAGGGCCAGCAAGTGCTGAACCTTGAGGCGCTTGCTGCCCACAAAGGCTCGGTGCTGGGGGGGCTGCCGGACCAGGTGCAGCCCTCGCAAAAAATGTTTGAAACGCAGATCCTGCACACCCTCTCCGGCTTCGACCAAAGCCGTCCGGTGTATGTGGAGGCCGAGAGCAAGCGCATTGGTTTGCTGCGCCTGCCCGACGCGGTGTACCAAGGTATTCAGCAAGGGCAGTGGCTGGGGCTGCATGTGCCGGTGGCTGCACGCGTGCGCTTTTTGCTGCAGGACTACGCTTATTTTGTGCACAGCCCGGTGCTGGTGGAGCAGCTGGAGCGCTTGGGCGCGACCTGCGGCAAAGCGCAGGTCGAGGAGTGGAAAAATCTGATCGCCACCGGGCGCTACGAAGTCTTGGTGGAAGACCTGCTGGTCAAGCACTACGACCGTTATTACGACCGATCTATGCAGCAGCTTAAGACCGCGGAGGCGCAAGGCCTGGCCTTGGGCACGGACGATGTGAGCGATGCGGGCTTTATGGAATTGGCGCAGCGCATTGCACAGCGCGTCGCGATCACCACAGCTTGAGCAGCCCGGTGAGCGCTGCCGTCATGGTGATGTAGCGCAGCAACTTGCCCACAGCCATGTAGGCCACACAGGGCCAGAAGGGCAGCTTGAGCCAGCCGGCCACGGCACACAAGGGGTCGCCCACCACCGGCAACCAGGCCAAGACACAGGCTTTGGGCCCCAAACGGCGCAACCAATCGAGCGCGCGCACATGGCTGGCCGAGTGGCCATAACGGTTGGCAATGTGGCTGGCGGCGTGGCCCATCCACCAGGTTACTGCGCCACCCAAGGTGTTGCCCACGGTGGCTACCGCAATCACGGGCCAAAACAAGTCCGGTTGTAAATGCACCAACCCGAATACGACCGGCTCTGACCCCATGGGCAGCAAGGTGGCCGAGAGAAATGACACGGCAAACACCGTGCCCAGGCTGTATTCGGGCAGCGCGAGCAGTTGCAGTAGGTGGGGTATCCAAGCGTCCATGGTGCAGCCAGTATAGGGAGACACAGGGGTTGTGCATGGCGTCCTGCACTGCATTTCAATTGCTGAAATTTTGAGCAGTTAGAATAGAGCTTAGGCCTGCAGCAATGCGGGCCTTCACGTTTTCTAACCCTCCCCGTTTTCCATACTCTCATGCACATCGGCCCGTTCGCTCTGGCGAATCACCTCTTTGTTGCCCCCATGGCCGGGGTGACGGACCGGCCTTTCCGCCAGTTGTGCAAGAAGCTGGGTGCGGGCTATGCGGTGAGTGAGATGGTCACGTCGCGTAAAGATTTGTGGAACAGCCTCAAGACCTCGCGCCGCGCCAACCACGACGGCGAGCCCGGCCCGATTGCGGTGCAGATAGCCGGCACCGAGGCAGCCATGATGGCGGAGGCCGCGGTGTACAACATCGACCGCGGCGCGCAGATCATCGATATCAACATGGGTTGCCCCGCCAAAAAGGTGTGCAACAAATGGGCAGGCTCCGCTTTGATGCAAGACGAGCAACTCGCGATTGAGATCGTGGAAGCCGTGGTCAAGGCTTGTGCACCGCGCAATGTACCGGTCACCCTCAAGATGCGCACCGGCTGGTGCCAGGCGGAAAAGAACGCCGTGGTGCTTGCCCGTGCTGCTGAAGCTGCGGGCGTGCAGATGGTGACGGTGCATGGCCGCACCCGCGAGCAAGGCTACAAAGGCCAAGCCGAGTACGACACGATTGCGGCGGTAAAGGCGGCGCTGAAAATTCCGGTGGTCGCCAATGGCGACATCACCACGCCCGAGAAGGCGCGTGACGTGCTGGCCGCCACAGGGGCAGACGCCATCATGATCGGCCGGGCGGCACAGGGCTACCCGTGGATCTTCCGCGAGGTGGCGCACTTTCTGGCCACGGGCACGCATCTTGCGCCACCCTTGGTGAGCGAATTGAAGAGACTGTTGGTCGAGCACCTGCACGACCACTACAGCCTGTATGACGAGTTCATCGGCGTGCGCTCGGCGCGCAAACACATCGGCTGGTACCTGCAGGATTTGCCGGGGGGCGAGGATTTTCGCCAGCGCATGAATCTGTTGGAAGACAGCGTCTCGCAGGTCGCGGCGGTGGAATCGTATTTGGATGAACTTAACGAAAAAATGGACCGCATTCCCGCCCGGGAAACAGCGACCGGTCAGGCAAGGGGACACGACATGATGGAATTGGCAGCATGAGCAAGAAGCACTTGGACGAGTGCGTGCGCACCAGTTTGGAATCGTATTTCGCAGATTTGGATGGCACCGAGCCCGGCGGCATGTATGACATGCTGGTGCGTGCTGTAGAAAAGCCTTTGCTGGAAGTGGTGATGGCGCAGGCCGACAACAACCAGTCCAAGGCCGCGCAGTGGCTGGGTCTGAACCGCAACACCCTGCGCAAGAAATTGGTCGAGCACAAGCTGCTCTCATAAATCACCCGCATCGCTCCTGCGCATGCGCGGGAGCCGGTGAAACGTATTTTTGGTTTTACTTCACTCCCGCACTATGAACGCACAAAAAACTGCACTGCTGTCCGTCTCCGACAAGACCGGCATCGTTGAACTCGCTCAGGCGCTGCACGCTCAAGGCGTCAAGCTCTTGTCCACCGGCGGCACCGCCAAGCTGCTGGCTGACAAGGGTCTGCCCGTGACCGAAGTGGCCGAGATGACCGGCTTCCCCGAGATGTTGGACGGCCGGGTGAAGACGCTGCACCCCCGCGTGCACGGTGGCTTGCTGGCCCGCCGCGACTTCCCCACCCACATGGCCGCACTGGCCGAGCACAACATCAACACCATCGACTTTTTGGTGGTGAACCTGTACCCGTTTGAATCCACGGTCGCCAAGGCCGGTTGCACGCTGGAAGACGCGATCGAGAACATCGACATCGGTGGCCCCGCCATGGTGCGCAGCGCCGCCAAGAATTGGAAAGACGTGGCGGTGCTGACCGACGCAGCCCAGTACGACACGGTGATTGCCGAGCTGAAAGCCAACGGCAAAGTGAGCGACAAGACCAAGCTGGGCCTGTCCATCGCGGCGTTCAACCGCATCAGCCAGTACGACGGTGCCATCAGCGACTACCTGTCTGCCATCCAGATTGGTGATGAAGTGCCCGCTGGCGACAAGGCGCCGGTGCTGGACCTGTTCCCCGGCCAGAGCAACGGCCGTTTCGTCAAAGTGCAAGACCTGCGCTACGGCGAAAACAGCCACCAGCAAGCCGCGCTGTACCGCGACCTGATGCCTGTCCCCGGGTCGCTGGTGACTGCCAAGCAATTGCAGGGCAAAGAGCTGAGCTACAACAACATTGCCGATGCGGACGCCGCGTGGGAGTGTGTGAAGAGCTTTGACACGCCTGCCTGCGTGATCGTCAAGCACGCCAACCCCTGCGGCGTGGCCGTGGGTGCCAACGCCTTGGAGGCCTACAGCAAGGCCTTCCAGACCGATCCCACCAGCGCCTTCGGCGGCATCATTGCGTTGAACACCGAGCTGGACGAAGCGGGTGCCCAGCAAATTTCCAAACAGTTTGTGGAAGTGTTGATGGCCCCCAGCTTCACCCCCGCGGCGTTGGAAGTGTTCAAGAGCAAGGTCAATGTGCGCATTCTGCAAATCGACCTGCTCAAGGGTGGAACGACGGCATGGGACCAGGGCCGCAACCTGATGGACATGAAGCGCATCGGCTCCGGCATCCTGCTGCAAACGGCGGATAACCACGAACTGGCGCTGAGCGACCTCAAGGTCGTGACCACCAAGCAACCGACAGCAGAAGAGTTGAACGACCTGTTGTTCGCATGGAAGGTGGCCAAGTACGTCAAGTCCAACGCCATCGTCTTCTGCAAGGGCGGCATGACCATGGGCGTGGGCGCTGGCCAGATGAGCCGCTTGGACTCAGCCCGCATCGCCTCCATCAAGGCCGGCCACGCCAATCTGTCGCTGGCAGGCACCGTGGTGGCGAGCGACGCCTTCTTCCCCTTCCGCGATGGCTTGGATGTGGTGGTGGACCACGGCGCGACCTGTGTCATTCAGCCCGGCGGCTCCATGCGCGACCAGGAAGTCATTGATGCGGCCAACGAGCGTGGCGTGTCCATGGTGTTCAGCGGCGTGCGCCACTTCCGCCACTAAGCAGCTGGCCGAGTCACTCGCTAGACAAGTCGCCTTCGGGCGGCTTTTTTTGTGTCAAATCGCCCTCTGGCGCATGTTTAATGTGCGCTGGTAGCTATGTATTTCATAGCAAATCACGGGTTGCAAAAGGCGCTGTGGGGACTTGTTCTGTTGATGTATCGCTGCAGCGGGGGATTGGGCGAAAATCGCACCTATGCAACACCACATCACCTCCAGCCTGCAAGAAGCCCACTCCGCTCTGACCAAGCTGCTCGCCAACCCAGCAGCCTTGGCCACTATCGAGCAGGCGGCGCAACTGCTTATCGCCACCTTTGAGAACAAGGGCCGCGTGTATTCCTGCGGCAACGGAGGCTCGATGTGCGATGCCATGCACTTTGCCGAAGAGCTGACCGGCCGCTACCGCAAAGACCGCAAATCGTTGGGCGCTACCGCGATCAGCGACGCCGGTCATCTGACCTGCGTGGGCAACGACCACGGGTACGAGCAGGTGTTTGCCCGCTACGTCGAAGGCCACGGTCGCCCCGGCGACTGTTTGCTGGCACTGAGCACCAGCGGCACTAGCAAGAATGTGATCAAGGCGGCCGAGGCCGCCAAGGCGCAAGGCATGAAGGTCATTATTCTGAGCGGCAAGCGCAGCGAGAAGCTGGAGCCGCTGAGCGATGTGTACATCTGCACCCCCGGCGGCACCTATGCCGACCGCGTGCAGGAGCTGCACATCAAGGTGCTGCATATCCTCATCGAATTGATTGAGCGCCACTTTTTCCCGGAAAACTACTTAGGCGAATAACTCGCGCCATAGCCATCAAAACAAAGGGCTAGAAGTCAAATCGGCTTCCAGCCCTTATCGCCTGTGCGCAAGCAGCTTCTATTTTGATAGCAACTTAAATACGTCGCCTGCCGCCGCCACGGTTTCTGCGATATCTGCATCGGTGTGCGCAGCGCTCATGAAGCCGGCCTCGTACAGCGCCGGGGCGATGTAAACGCCGCGATCCAGCAGGCCGTGGAACAGGGTGTTGAAGCGTGCGTTGTCGGTAGTCATGACCTTGGCGTAGTTTTGCGGCAGTTCTTTGAAGAAGAAAAAGCCGAACATTCCGCCCTCAGAATCGCCGCAGAAGTCGATTCCCGCTTTGTCGGCTTCCTTTTGCAGGCCGCTAATCAGGGACTGGGTCTTTCGGCTCAGGTCGTCGTAAAAGCCAGGCTTGCTGATTTCAGCCAGGGTCGCCAAGCCACAAGCGGTAGCCACCGGGTTGCCGGACAGGGTGCCGGCTTGGTACACCGGGCCCAAAGGAGCTAGTTGCTCCATGATCGCGCGCTTGCCGCCAAAGGCCGCCAAAGGCATGCCGCCGCCGATGACTTTACCCATGACAGTCATGTCGGGCTCGAATCCGGGCAGGCTGCGTGCATAGACCTGCTGGGCGCTGCCGGGTGCGACGCGGAAGCCGGTCATCACCTCGTCAAACACAAACAGGGCGCCGTACTCGGTGCACAGCTCGCGGCAGCGCTTGATGAAAGGCACGCTGGCGCGCACGAAATTCATATTGCCGGCAATCGGCTCGATCATCACGCAGGCCAGCTCTTTGCCGTGCAGGGCGAAGGCTTCTTCTAGTTGCTGGATGTTGTTGTACTCCAGCACCAAGGTGTGCTGCACCACTTCGGGTGGCACGCCGGCGCTGGTGGGGTTGCCAAAGGTGGCCAGGCCGGAACCGGCTTTGACGAGCAGCGCGTCGGCATGGCCGTGGTAGCAGCCTTCAAACTTCAAAATCTTGCTACGGCCTGTGGCGCCGCGAGCTAGGCGGATGGCGCTCATACCGGCCTCGGTGCCGCTACTGACCAGGCGCACCATGTCCATGCTGGGTACCAGTGCCAAGATGGCTTCGGCTAGTTCCACCTCGCGTTCTGTCGGAGCGCCAAAGGAGAAGCCCTCGAGCGCCGCTTTTTGCACCGCTTCCAATACTGCAGGGTGACCATGACCCAGGATCATGGGGCCCCAGGAGCCGATGTAGTCGATGTAGCGCTTGCCGTCGGCGTCCCAAAAGTAGGCGCCTTGGGCGCGCTGCACAAAACGCGGGGTACCGCCAACGGCTTTGAATGCGCGCACGGGGGAGTTCACGCCACCGGGGATTACGCGTTTGGCGCGCTCGAAAAGTTCTAAGTTACGGTCTGTCACAAAATTTCTGCCAGTTAGTGTCGGGTGGAATTGGGAGGGACTTCAAAGTCGGTATCGATGGCGGATAGGGCACCCTCTTCTTCGTCGTCAGGCTCGGGTTGGGCCCAGAACAAGCGGTCGGGTAACACATGGCCCATGCCGGGGCGGAAGCCGTTTTCTAGGCAGCGGTCGAGGTAGCTCAGCGCTTCGGTCACGGCTTCATTCAGCTCGGTGCCACTTGCAATCAGGGCCGCGAGTGCCGCAGAGAGGGTGTCGCCCGCGCCGGTAAAGATCGCCTCAAAGCGCTCGAACTTTTCACTGGACAGCACGCTGGTCGGGGAGGCCAGCACGTTGTCGATGAACTGGTCGGGCAAGGGGATGCCGGTGACCAAGGTATAGGCCACGCCGAACGCGTTGGCTGCCTTGGCAATGTCGCGTGCGGTGGGGCTTTTCTCAGAGCCCCAGTCGGGCAGCAGCCAACGGGAGAGGGTGCTGTGGTTTCCCACCAACAAGGTGGTCTGCGGCAAAAGTAACTCTGTGCAAGCGTCCTGATACAGATCAATCTTGTCTTCTTCCCACCAGGAGAGGTCGGGCATGTAGGTGACGACCGGTACATCCGAGTAGTCGGAGGTCAGTTCTGCGATGGCAGACAGGTTCTCAGGCGTACCCACAAAACCCACCTTGAAGACCTGTACCGGCACATCCTCCAGAATCACACGCGCTTGCTCGGTGACGGCCTCGTCATCGAAGGCAAAGTGGTCCACGATTTCGGTGGTGTCCCGGGCGTAGGCGCCGGTCACCACAGGAAGTGCATGGGCGCCTACGGAGGCAATGGCGGTCAGGTCTGCGGCGGTGCCGGCGCCTCCGCTGGGGTCGTTGGCATTGAAGGCCATGACGCAGCCCACCGGGCCGTCATCGTCGGCGGTGTCGTCCAATTCGGGTGAGGGAGTTGCCGACATCTAGAGGCCTTTATTAGGGTAAGTCATCGTGCAGAATGGCGTTCTTTAGTCGGGCGGCGGTCTTTTGGACAAAACCTGCTCTATACAATCGTTGCATTCTATTTGAAGGCCCTATAAGCTGTGACTGATACTAAAACTTGGATGTGTTTGATTTGCGGTTGGATCTATGACGAGGTCGCCGGCGCGCCCGACCATGGCATTGCAGCCGGCACCTTGTGGGCAGACGTTCCCATGAACTGGACATGCCCCGAGTGCGGCGCTCGCAAAGAAGACTTTGAGATGGTGCAAATCTGATGTCACACACCGGGTGTGAAATTTGCGTGTCCTGACCTTGCACCCCAGCACCGGAGCCAAGCCCCTTGAGCACGACAACACCCACTTTCAAAGTTCTGGTTATTGACGACAGCAACACCATCCGCCGCAGTGCCGAGATTTTTTTGAAGCAAGGCGGGCATGAGGTGCTCTTGGCAGAAGACGGCTTTGATGCTCTGGCCAAGGTCAATGACTACCAGCCGCACCTGATTTTTTGCGACATCCTGATGCCCCGGCTCGATGGGTACCAGACCTGCGCCATCATCAAGCGCAATGCCAAATTTTCTGAGGTTCCCGTGATCATGCTGTCCTCCAAAGACGGCGTGTTCGACAAAGCCCGTGGCCGCATGGTCGGCGCGCAGGACTACCTCACCAAACCATTTACCAAAGACCAACTGTTGCAGGCCGTGCAGCAGTTCGGCACTGTTTCCCAAGGAGCTGCTTGATGGCTATTGAAAAAGTGTTGATCGTGGATGACTCCAAAACCGAGTTGTTGTTTCTGACAGAGTTGCTGCAGAAAAATGGCTTTTTGGTGCGCACGGCTGAAAACGCAGACGAGGCCTTCAAGCGCCTGACGGAAGATCGCCCTCACCTGATTTTGATGGACGTCGTGATGCCGGGCCAAAACGGTTTTCAACTGACCCGCGCGATCAATCGCACCCCTGAGTACGCAGATATCCCGATCATCATGTGCACCAGCAAAAGCCTGGAGACGGACCGCGTCTGGGGTATGCGCCAGGGCGCCAAAGACTATGTGACCAAGCCGGTGGATCCTGCGGAATTGTTCGCAAAAATCAAAGCCCTCGGTTAATTCCGGAACTCCATGGCCAATAGAGACGCACTTCGAGAACTTCAGGCCCGGTTGGCCAGTCGCTTGCAGGCTGCCAAGGCGGAGGGTATGTCCGTGGCATGGTTGGCCGTGCAGGCGGGGGGGCGCAAGTATTTGTTTCCCTTGGGCCAGTCCGGGGAAATTGTTCCCCTGACGCATGTCCAGGTCGTCCCCTATGCACTCACCTGGTTCCGCGGCGTGGTGAATATTCGTGGTGGACTGTTTGGGGTGGTGGACCTCGCCGCATTTATTGACGCAGACGGTGGCGTGCCCCGCTTGATGCCGGCCGCCGCAGATCCCAGTGTGGTGACCTTGAATGGGGTGTTGGAAGTTAACAGCGCTCTGCAGGTCGATGTGCTGTCGGGCTTGCGGGGTGCCGATGCGTTCACTCACTCCCACCCGCCCGAGGAAACCGCCCCCGCGTATTTTGGCAATGTATTCATCGACAGTGCGGGAGAGGAGTGGCAAGAAATCAACTTGCGTACTCTGTCCCAAACCCCTCAATTTTTGAGCATCAGCGCTTAGTTCATTTGTAAGGCCTCACCATGTCCGTTGTTGATCAATTGAAAAACCTGTTCGCGAAAAAGCCGTTGGAGTCGGAGCTGGATTCCCGCTTGAGTCTGGCTATGCCGGATGTGACGCTGGATGGCGCCGACAACGAAACCTTGCAGGTCTCTCAAAATGCGCCACTTCAAACCAGCGTGGCTGGCTTGCAAGGCGGAGACGAGCAGGCGGTTGCGGCAGCGGGGGATTTGATTTCCATTCCCGTGCTGGGCCGGCGTACGGTGGTCGAGCACCAGCGCACGCTGTTCGCGTTGCTGGGTGGTGCGCTGGTGGTGTTGGCTGCGGTGATTTTTGTGGTGCTGAACCAGTCCGATCGCGTAGCCCAGCAGTTGGGTGCAACCGGCCAGTCGCTGATGCAGTCCCAGCGTTTGGCGAAGTCGGTGTCGCAAGCGGTGGTGGGTAGTGCGCAAGCTTTCCCGGATGTGTCCGACAGCTCGGGCATTTTGTCTAAATCTGTTAAGGGATTGCAGTCGGGGGACGACGAGATGCGCATCAACCCCTTGAGCGAAGACTACGCGCCTGAGTTGGGCAAGGTGATTCCTTTGGTCGAGCGTGCAGAGAAGAATGCCAAGGCGGTGCTGGCCCAGCAAAAGATGCTGACCCAAATCGGCTCTGCGCTGCGCCTGATTAACCGCCAATCGTCGGACCTTTTGGAAGTGGCCGAAACAGTCGCCTCCTTGAAGTTGCAGCAAAACGCGCCAGCAGCTGAAATTTCTGCCGTAGGCCAGCTGGTGATGCTGACCCAGCGTATCGGCAAGTCTTCCAACGAGTTTTTGACCGCAGAGGGCGTGAGCCCGGAGGCTGTTTTCTTGTTGGGTAAAGACTTGAATACCTTCAAGGAAATTTCTGAAGCTTTGCTCTCTGGCAGCAGCGAGCTGCGTTTGGCTGCTACCAAGGACCCTGCAACGCGCGAGCAGCTGGAAGCGCTGATTAAGATGTACGAGGAAACACGCGTACAAGCGGGCGCGATCTTGGGTAACTTGCAGGGCTTGGTGTCGGCGCGCGAAGCGCAAGGCGCCATCATCACGGACAGTGAGCCTTTGCGCCGTAATTTGGAAGAGCTGCAGACCAAGCTGTCTGGTCAAGCCGGTATTGGCGGTGTGTGGTTAGCCCTGCTGGTGCTCGCGGCCTTGTTCGCTTTGGTGTGTGCGGGTGGCTTGTCTTACGTGCAGTTGCAGGACAGTCGCAAGCGCCAGGTGCTCGCGGAAGACCAGCGTTTGGAAGCCGAGCGTCAAGAGCAGGAAGCCAAGCGCGTCAACGACGCCAACCAGGCCGCGATTTTGCGTTTGATGAACGAACTGCAAACCGTGGCGGAAGGTGATTTGACCCAAGAAGCCACGGTGACCGAAGACATTACCGGTGCGATTGCCGACTCGGTGAACTACACGGTGGAAGAGCTGCGCTCACTGGTGTCTAACGTGCAAAACACGGCAGCCCGCGTGGCCCAAACCACGGCCGATGTGGATGCCACATCCACCGAACTGCTAGCAGCCTCTAACGAGCAGTTGCACGAAATTCGCGAAACCGGCAAGTCCGTGTTGGACATGGCCGGCCGCATTAACGAAGTGTCTGCCCAAGCGCAAGAGTCTGCTGCGGTCGCGCGGCAGTCGCTGGAGGCTGCGGAGTCTGGTTTGCAGGCGGTGCAAAACGCGATCGGTGGTATGAACTCCATCCGCGACCAGATTCAGGAAACCTCCAAGCGCATCAAGCGACTGGGAGAGTCCTCTCAAGAGATTGGTGAAATTACCGAGCTGATTTCTGACATTACCGAACAAACCAACGTCTTGGCGCTGAACGCTGCCATCCAGGCCGCGTCTGCGGGTGAAGCCGGGCGCGGCTTCTCGGTGGTGGCGGAAGAAGTGCAACGGTTGGCGGAGCGCTCTGCCGACGCGACGCGCCAGATCGCGGCCTTGGTGAAAGCCATTCAGACCGATACCCAGGATGCCATCGGCGCGATGGAGCGCTCCACCCAGGGTGTGGTGGAAGGTGCAAAACTGTCTGACAACGCCGGTACGGCGCTGAGCGAAATTGATCGCGTGTCCCGCAAGGTGGCGGATTTGATTGAGCAGAT
This sequence comes from Rhodoferax bucti, assembly GCF_005876985.1. GTDB lineage: Bacteria > Pseudomonadota > Gammaproteobacteria > Burkholderiales > Burkholderiaceae_C > Allorhodoferax > Allorhodoferax bucti. Next base: position 163,758 of record NZ_VAHD01000001.1, on the reverse strand, counting down.
TTCCAACGCTGCGTCCCGCGAAGCCGGCTTGGCCAACGTTGTGGCCGACAACATTCAGCACATTTTTGCGGTGACTGAGCAGACCGGAGAAGGTACCCGGGCCACCGCCAACCAGGTGCGTGAACTCTCCCGCATGGCGGAGGAGCTGCGTCAGTCCGTTTCCCGATTCAAGATTTCCTGATCGCGTCGCCACCGCACGCCCATTTTCGTCCAGTGACATCCAGGAGAGCCTGAACCCATGTCGTCAAACCCTGTTGCTCCCGGAGACAATGAGCTTTCAATCACGGACCTGGGGCCGCTGGCTTGGGTGCTGGACGAATTGCGCAAGTCGCTTGATGGTGCGACCAAGGCGATGCGGCGTTTTGTGCGTGATGCCGAACTGGCCCGTGGCTCTGACCTGACGGAGCTGGATGCCAGCCATCTACGCATCGCACGGCAGCAATTGCATCAGGCAGTAGGCGCACTGGAAATGGTGGGGCTGGAGGCGCCTGCCAAGATGGTGCGGGCGATGGAGTCCTTGGCCCAAAAATTTGTACAACGCCCTGAGCAATGCAGTGACGATGCCGCGGCTTGCATGGAGCGTGCAAGCTTCGCACTCACCGAGTATTTGGAGGGGGTGCTTAAAGGCAAAACCGCGTCATCAGTGGCGCTATTTCCTCAATACAAAGCGCTGCAGGAGCTGGCGGGTGCTGAGCGTATTCACCCTGCCGATCTGTGGCCGCCAGCATGGCAATGGGTGCCTATTGCGGCGCCGGAAGGGGTGGCGCCACGCGTCATCAGTCCGGATGTACGTCGGGCCATGGACCACGCAGTGTTGCGCTTGGTCAAGTTTCGCGATGTGCGGGCTGCTGCAGAGTTGAAAGAGATGGCGCTTGGATTGGCTGCGGCCTCCACCAGCGTGGAATCCCGTACTTTTTGGATGGTGAGTGCGGCGTATTTCGAGGGAATGGGGCAGCAGCTGTTTGAAGGCGATGTGTATACCAAGCGCGCTGCATCCCGGATATTGCAGCAATACGTTTCTTTGTCCAAGGGACAAGACGCCATCTCGGAGCGACTGGCGCAAGACATCGTATTTTTTTGCTCGCGGGCCATTCCCGCGTCTGCCGATGTGGCGCCTGTACTCTCACGTGTGCGTGAGGCGTACGGCTTGCGCAGCGTCAAACCCGTGGACTATGTGCACGAGCAGTTCGGCCGGTTTGATCCTGCGATGTTGGTGCTGGCTCGCAAGCGCATTGCCGCAGCAGCCGAAACGTGGTCCGCCTTGGCGGGAGGCGATACTAACCGGTTAAAGGCAGCAGCAGAGCAGTTTACTGCCGTGGCGGATGCCGTAACCCGGCTGCACGCTGAGAGTGGTGAGCTGGCCAAGGCACTTTCCCGAACCATTGAATCTACGGTGCGCTCCGGGGATGCGCCATCGCCTGCCGTGGCGATGGAGGTGGCCACTTCCGTCTTGTATCTCGAGGCGGCGTACGAAGATTTAGACCCTACAGACAACCAGCTGGCTGAACGCAGCGCCCGGTTGGCACAGCGGCTGGAGAATGTCACCAATGGTGGCGAGCCGGAGGCCCTGGAGGCCTGGATGGAAGAGCTCTACCGCCGAGTGAGCGACCGCCAGACCATGGGTAGCGTGGTGGATGAGCTGCGCGGTACCTTGGCAGAAGTCGAGAAATCACTGGACCAGTTTTTCCGCGATCCGCGCGACAAGAGCCCGTTGCGGGAAGTTCCTAGCCAATTGGCGCAAATGCGGGGTGTGTTCTCGGTGTTGGGCTTGGACCAACCCTCGTTGGCGGCCCTGCGCATGCGCAGTACCGTAGAGCAGTTCTTGGTCGATGACATTGACGAAGCCAGCGCGCGCAGCGGTGCATTTGAAAAGCTGGGCAACAGTCTGGGCGCCATGGGCTTCCTGATTGACATGCTGAGTTACCAGCGCAATCTGGCGAAAACACTGTTTGTTTACGATGAAGCGTTGGGCGAGTTCAAGCCTTTGATGGGACGTGAGCGCGCGGTGCTGCCGGAGTCTGAGGCGATTGCAGAAGTGAGCGTTCAGGATGATCTGGCTGCTTTGACGGCCGCCATGGGCGCCCCTGCGCCTTCCGAGGCGTCGTCAAGTGCAGTGCCCGAATCCTCCATGCCTGCGCAGGCCGCGGCGCCAGCGGCTGAGGATGACGACAGCGCTGAACTCCAGGATATTTTTCTGGAGGAAGCCCGTGAAGTGCTGGTTCGTGGCCACGAGGCTCTGGATGCGCTGGCGGCAGACCCTTCCAATCTTGCCGACCAAACCACCTTGCGGCGTGCGTTTCACACCCTCAAAGGTAGCTCCCGCATGGTGGGGTTCACCGAGTTTGGTGAGGCCGCATGGTCGTTTGAGCAGTTGCTCAACACGTCGCTGGCGGAGCAGCGTCCGGCGAGTGAAGCCTTGATCGCCACCTCTCGCGAGGCCATGTCAGCCCTGGGGCGCTGGGTCAGCGATATTGCGCAGGGAGATGCATCGCAATGGAATGCTGCGGCCTTCCGCAAAACCGCAGATGCCTTGCGACTGCAAGACCAGTGGATCCCGCTGGAGGTGCCGCACGACGCCGATGCTTTGCAAGAAGCTGCGCCAGAGGCGGCGGACGTTTCTTTGCCCGAAGCTTTGTTGCCCGATGTGTTGCCGGAGGTGGACCTCGAGTCCCATGCAGCAGATTTCGCCTCCACCGAATTGGGGAGTGCCGACCTGCTGGCTGCCGACGCACCCGTGGAGTTCGCTTCCACGCAATTTGGCAGTAGCTTGGATGCCGTGCCCGAGGCGCAGCCAGACTTTGTATCTACGCAAATATTCGACTTTGAACAGACAGTGTCCCTGGATGCGGGGACGCGGCAACCGGCGCCCGAGCCTCAAGAGCCGGAAGCCCTTGATTTAGATGACTTCGATTTTGGTGATTTCGACACCCCGGAGGCTACCTCGCTCGCTCCGCTAGAGACACGACTGGCGGATGTGTATGTGGAGGAGGTCGCTGAGCCACACGCCACGCTGCCCGACGACGAGCCGGCAGGGCCTGCGCTGGAGCTGGACTTCCCGGAGATGCCTGCGCGCGCGTCGGAGCCAGAGTCTGCATCGCCAGAGTTGTCTGTAGCGGATGCTGACGAGGGCATCAAGGTCATTGGTACTTTGCGCATGAGTATTCCGCTCTACAACGTCTACCTGAATGAAGCCGATGAGTGGTCTCGCCGGCTGCAAACCGAGCTGAGCGAGTGGGCGATGGAGTTGCCGCAGCAAGTGCCGGATTCCGTCATCGCGCTGGCGCACTCGTTGTCTGGCAGCTCCGCAACCGTGGGCTTCATGGCGCTCTCGAATATGAGCAAGTCCTTGGAGCTGGCCTTGCAGCATGTGCAGCTGCACCGCCAGGAGACGGCCCAGCATGCGGCAGTTTTTTGTGATGCGGCAGAGGAAATTCGCCGCTTGCTGCACCAGTTCGCTGCGGGTTTTGTGAAAGAGGCGGACTCCGCTCTTCTGCATGATTTGCAGGACATCATCGACACCGAGTTTGCAGTGCCCGTGATGGAGTCGCCCGCTTTGGATGCGGATGTCGATGTGGAAGATATCTTGCCCCCAGAGGAAAGCATTGCTCCGGTGGAAACGGAGGCACTCCCTCTGCCCGCCGAGCTTCCAGTGGCTGCGCCGCTGAGCATTGCAGAGGCACATGACGACGAGATCGATGCTGAGGACCATCTGGACCTTGATTTGCTGCAGATCTTTGAGGAAGAGGCCATGGAGCTCATGCCTCAACTCGGCGCTGCACTGCGGCAATGGGTGGCGAGGCCGGACAACTTGGGTGCGCGCAGTGAGGTGCTCCGCTTGCTGCACACTCTGAAGGGCAGTGCACGCTTGGCAGGTGCTATGCGCATGGGCGAAATGGGTCACCGCATGGAGTCCTCCATCGAGGCACTGGGTGCGGAGAGTCTCCAGTCCGTGCAAGTGGAGCCTTTGCTAGGCCGTTTTGATGCACTGCAGGCAACCTTTGCTGGTTTGGGGCAAGTGGCTGTTGACTCTGCAGACGCCGTGGAAGCGTCGGGGGCGACCGAGCTCACATCCGTAAAAGAGCCGGCTGTTACCCCTGCGTCTGCGGAGCGGACAGCGCCGGTGCGCACCCTGTCGCCGGTACAAACGCCAGCGATCGTGGCACCCCGGGCACAAAGCAATCAGTCGGTGCGGGTGCGTTCGCAGCTTTTGGATCGCCTGGTCAATCAGGCGGGCGAGGTCATGATCACCCGCTCCCGCATGGACGCGCGCTTGGGCCAATTGCGCAGCTCTCTGGGGGAATTGACAGGCAACCTCGACCGCTTGCGCCAGCAGCTTCGCGATGTGGAGTTGCAAGCCGAGTCGCAAATGCAGTCGCGCTTGGCGCAGACCAAAGACTCTGCACAGGCCTTCGACCCGCTGGAATTCGACCGGTTTACCCGTGTCCAAGAGTTGACCCGCATGATGGCCGAGTCGGTGAACGACGTGGCCACGGTGCAGCGCAACCTTCAGCGTACCGTGGAAGGCACTGAGGACGATTTGATTGCCCAAGGCCGCCAAGCGCGAGAGTTGCAGAAAGACCTGTTGCGCACCCGCATGGTGGAGTTCGATGGCATCTCGGGTCGCTTGTACGGCGTGGTCCGCCAAGCGTCCAAAGATACGGGCAAGCAGGTGAAGCTCGACATCTCTGGCGGCTCTATTGAAGTGGACCGCGGTGTGTTGGAGCGTATGGTTCCTGCATTCGAGCACTTGCTGCGCAATGCGGTCGCGCACGGCATTGAGGCCGGTGCGGATCGGGTGGCCGCAGGCAAACCCGCTGTGGGCACGATTGCGATTCACGTCCACCAGGAAAGCAACGATGTATCCGTCAGCTTCAGTGACGACGGTGCCGGCCTTGATGTGGAGCGCATCCGCGACAAGGCTGCCGCCAAGGGCCTGGTTGCTGCAGATGCCACCTTGACGGACTCTGAGGCTGCCAACCTGATTTTTATGCCGGGCTTCTCCACCGTGGATGAAGTCACCGAGCTGGCCGGTCGCGGCATTGGCATGGATGTGGTGCGCGCCGAGGTGAATGCCTTGGGCGGCCGTATCGAAACCCAGACCCAGCCCCAGCAGGGCACCAGCTTCCGTTTGGTGCTGCCGTTGACCACGGCGGTGACGCAGGTGGTGATTCTGCGCATGGGCGAGTTGTCGGTGGGCGTGCCTGCCAACATCATGGAAACCGTGTTGCGGGTGCCTGCGGCGCAGCTACAGGCCGCTTACCAGCAAGATGCGTTTGACTTCGCAGGCGAGCTGGTCCCCTTCTTCTGGGGGGGCTCTTTGCTGCAAGTATCTGCACGCAGTAGCGAAGCGGGTGGCAAAACACTGCCTGTTGCGATCTTCCGCAGCGCGGGGCAGCGCTTGGCCGTGCACATCGACGAAGTCTTGGGCAACCGCGAAGTTGTGGTGAAAAACCTGGGGCCGCAACTTGCACGCCTGCCAGGTTTGGCTGGTATGTCGGTGCTGGCGTCTGGCGCAGTGGTGTTGATTTACAACCCGGTTGCCTTGGCATCGGTGTACGGCGAGCAAGCGCGCGCGCTGGGTGCCCGTGAAGAGGCGCCTGCGGCACAGACTGGCGACGACGCTGCATCTGTGGTGGCATCCAAGCCTGCCGGCGAGCAGCTGCCGCTGGTGCTGGTGGTGGATGACTCCATCACGGTGCGCCGGGTCACGCAGCGTTTGCTCAAGCGAGAGGGCTACCGAGTCGCCTTGGCAAACGACGGTTTGCACGCCCTGGAGAAATTGCAGGAAGAAGTGCCTGCGGTGGTGCTCTCTGACATCGAAATGCCGCGCATGGATGGCTTCGATTTGGCCCGCAACATCCGTGGTGATGCGCGCCTGAAAGACCTGCCCATCATCATGATCACCTCACGGATTGCCGAGAAGCACCGGGAGCATGCCCGCGAGCTGGGGGTCGATCACTACCTGGGCAAGCCTTACTCTGAAGACGAGTTGCTGGGCTTGGTGCGCAGCTACTGCTACGCCGACGCCACAGCCTGAGCGTCAGCGCTCTTTTTGAGGAAGCCATAGCGCGCCAAGGTGCGTGCTCTGGCTTCTTCATGGATCACCACCCGCTCAGGGTAGTTTTGCCCCAAATGCAATCCTGCCGCCGCCAGCTCCATGGGTTTGGCTAACCAGGGCGCATGGATCACCTTGTCAGGCAGCCCCGCCAGTTGTGGCAAGTAGCGCTTGATGAACTTGCCGTGCGCATCAAACTTTTCGCTCTGGGTCACGGGGTTGAAGATGCGGAAGTAGGGTTGCGCATCGCAACCACTGGAGGCCACCCACTGCCAGCCGCCGTTGTTGGCTGACAGGTCAAAGTCATTGAGCTTGAGCGCAAAGTAGCGCTCGCCCCAGCGCCAATCAATGCCCAGATGCTTCACCAGAAAGCTGCCCGCCACCATGCGCAAGCGGTTGTGCATGTAGCCCGTCTGGTTGAGCTGCGCCATGGCCGCGTCCACGATCGGATAGCCGGTTTGCCCATCGCACCAGGCTTGAAAGTACCGCTGCGCTGTCTCACCCGACTCCCATTGAATGGCGTCGTATTCCGGCTTGAAGCTGTCGTGCGCCACATGCGGAAAGTTGGACAAGATTTGAAAGTAAAAATCACGCCATACCAGCTCGGACAGCCAGGTGGCTGCCCCCTCGCTCCCCGCTTGCACCCGCTCCAAGGCCACGCGCACCAAGTGCCGGATTGATACGGTGCCAAACCGCAAATGCACACCCAGATAACTCGGACCCTTCACGCCCGGAAAGTTACGTGCGTCCGCGTAGTGCTCCAGCCGGGGCAAGAAATCGCGGAGCAAAGCAGCGCCCGCATGGGCGCCACCCACCATGCGGAGGTCATGCAGATTCGTTTTTTTGAATCCCAGTGCCTCCAAGGCCGGAAGGGGCGCGGCGCACGCGGGCGGCGGCACCACGAGGCGGGCGGTGTGGTCAGGGGCGGGCGTGTGGGCTTGAACATGCTCGGCTGAGCAGCGCGCCAGCCACGCCCGGTGGTAGGGTGTGAACACGCCATAGGGCTTGCCCATCTGGGTCAAGATTTCACGCTCTTCAAAAATCACCTGGTCTTTCACCAGCACCAGCTGCCCGCCCTGTTGCAGCAAGGCTTGCTGCACCGCTAGGTCACGGGCTATTGCGCTAGGCTCGTAGTCGCGGGCGGCAAACACGGCCTGCACACCGAGCTGTGCGGCCAGTGAGGGAATGGCAGTCTCTGCCGTGGCATGCAGCACCATCAGCGGGCTTTGGGGCAGCTGCCCCAACTGCTGGAGTGCGCTTCCCAAGTCGTGGACTGCATCGTGGATGAATTCCACGCGGCGGTCTTCAGCGGGGAGCAAGTCCAGAATGGGCTTGTCGAACACAAAAACGCAGTACACCGTGCTGCAGGTAGCCAGTGCGCGGGCGAGGGCGGCGTTGTCCTCCGCACGCAAATCGCGACGGAACCAAACGAGGCCTTTGGAGTAGGGGGTGTGCATGTCAGCCGTTAAAATGAAAAGATGTCCGGCGATTCTGCACCTTTCAACCTCACCAATCATTTCTTGATCGCTATGCCCGGACTGGACGATGCCATGTTCGGCAAAAGCGTGGTGTATGTGTGCGAACACTCCGAGCGAGGGGCCCTGGGCTTGGTCATCAACAAGCCGGCAGACATGCCGCTGACCACACTCTTCGAGAAAATTGATTTGCCCCTGCACCGTGAAGATTTGGTGGGGCAGCCTGTGTTTCAGGGCGGACCGGTACAAACCGAGCGTGGCTTTGTGCTGCACGAGTCGGTGGTGGCGGAGGGGCAGAGTAGCGAGGACTCCTTGTATGCCTCCACCATGACCATCCCCGGCGGGCTGGAGATGACCACCTCCAAAGACGTGCTGGAAGCCCTGTCCATGGGCTCCGGTCCCAAGCGCGTGCTGGTATCGATTGGCTATTCCGCATGGAGTCAGGGTCAGCTGGAAACCGAGCTGGGCGAAAACAGCTGGCTCACGGTAGAGGCCGACCAGGCGCTGATTTTTGACACCCCGGTCAACCAGCGCTACGACCGCGCTTTGGGTCTCTTGGGTCTGGAGTCGTGGATGATTTCGCAGCAAGCGGGGCATGCATGAGCGAGGCTGTGCCAGGGGTGCCGCCGGCCTTCACGACATTCATTGCATTCGATTTCGGCTTGAAGCGCACGGGCGTTGCAGTGGGCAACCGGCTGATGCGTACGGCGCAGCCGCAAGGCTCCATCCATGCCGAAGGTAATGCGCGGTTTGATGGCGTGGCCGCCAAGCTCAAAGAGTGGCAGCCCGATGCCATCGTGATCGGCGTGCCCTATCACCCCGATGGCGCCGCGCATGAAAACACTGCGCGCGCCAAAAAGTTCGGGCGCCAGTTGCAAGGGCGATTTGGTCTGCAAGTGTTTGAGGTGGATGAACGCTACAGCACCACCGAGGCGATTGCCAGTGGCGCCAAAGACGCCGATGCGGCGTCTGCCTGCATTATTTTGGAACAATTTTTGAGGAACCTCCCGTGACCACATTGGCTTTGGATGCAGAGGCGCTGTACCGCGAACTCCTGCGCGGCGTACAGCAGTTGTGCAATGCAGATACCCGCTTGGTGGGCATCACCTCCGGCGGCGCTTGGTTGGCCGAGCGCCTGCAGGCGGATCTGAAACTGGCCGGCAAACACGGCACCATCTCCTCTGCCATGCACCGGGACGACTTTGCCAAACGAGGCTTGTCCTCCGGCGGCCAGACCCAGCTGCCCTTTGATGTGAATGGCGCCGACATTCTGGTGCTGGACGATGTGCTCTACACCGGCCGCACCATCCGCGCGGTGATCAACGAGCTGTTTGACTACGGCCGTCCCGCGCAAGTGCGCTTGGCCGTGCTGGTGGACCGGGGCGGGCGGCAGTTGCCCATTCAGGCCGAATTCGCAGCCGCGCGGGTCAGCCTGTCGGCCAACCAGTCTTTGGCCTTGGCGCGCAGCGCTGAGGGCGTGTTTTCTTTTGATGTGCAGGAGGCCTGAGCATGTTGTACAAGCGCAATCCGCAACTCAACAAACACGGCGAGCTGATCCACCTGCTGTCCACCGAAGGGCTGCCCAAAAACATCCTTACCCACATTCTGGACACCGCCACCAACTTCGTGTCGCTGAACGACCGCGAAGTCAAAAAGGTGCCCCTGCTGCGCGGCAAGAGCGTATTCAACCTCTTCTTTGAAAATAGCACCCGCACCCGCACCACCTTCGAGATTGCCGCCACCCGCCTGAGCGCCGACGTCATCAACCTCGATATTGCGCGCTCCAGTGCCTCCAAGGGCGAGTCGCTGCTGGACACCATCGCCAACCTGAGCGCCATGGCGGCCGACATGTTTGTGGTGCGTCACAGCGAGTCCGGCGCGCCTTACCTGATCGCCCAGCACGTGGCGCCGCATGTGCATGTGATCAACGCCGGCGATGGCCGCCACGCCCACCCTACGCAGGGCCTGCTGGACATGTTCACCATCCGGCACTACAAAAAAGACTTTTCCAACCTCACCGTCGCCATAGTGGGTGACGTGCTGCACTCCCGCGTGGCGCGCTCCGACATCCACGCGCTGACCACTTTGGGCTGTGCCGAAGTGCGTGTTGTGGGCCCCAAGACGCTGGTGCCTTCCGACATGGCACACATGGGCGTTCGGGTATGCCACACGCTGGAAGAGGGCATCAAAGACTGCGACGTCATCATCATGCTGCGCCTGCAAAACGAGCGCATGAGCGGCGCGCTGCTGCCGTCCATGCACGAGTTTTTCAAGAGCTTTGGCCTCACGCCCGAGAAGCTGCAACTCGCCAAGCCCGACGCCATCGTCATGCACCCCGGCCCCATCAACCGCGGGGTGGAGATCGACTCTGCCGTGGTGGACGGCAAGCAGGCGGTGATCCTGCCGCAGGTGACCTTCGGCATCGCCGTGCGCATGGCGGTCATGAGCATCGTCGCGGGCAACGAGGCGTGATGGCGACCCGCACCCAGATTCAAGGACTGAAGCAATGCAAATTCTGATTCAAGGCGGCCGCGTCATCGACCCCGCCAGCGGCACCGATACCGTGGCCGATGTGGCCATCTCCAGCGGTCGCATCCTGGCCATCGGCGCGGCTCCCGCCGGCTTTTCCCCGCAAACCACCATCAACGCCCAAGGCTGCATCGTCGCGCCTGGCTTGGTGGACTTGTCGGTGCGCCTGCGCGAGCCGGGCCACGAGCACGAAGGCATGTTGGCGACCGAAATGGCCGCAGCCGTGGCCGGAGGCGTCACCAGCGTGGTCTGCCCGCCGGACACCGACCCCGTGTTGGACGAAGCCGGTTTGGTGGAAATGCTGCGCTACCGCGCCGAGCGTTTGCACCAGGCCCGTGTGTTCCCCTTGGGCGCGCTCACCCGCAACCTGCAGGGCGAAGTGTTGACAGAGATGCTGCAGCTCACACAAGCTGGCTGCGTGGCTTTCAGCCAGGCCGAGGTGCCCTTGCGCAACACCCAGGTGACCCAGCGTGCCCTGCAGTACGCCAGCACCTTTGGCTACACCGTGTGGCTGCGTCCGCAAGAGGCCTACCTCGGCAAGGGCGTGGCTGCGAGCGGCCCCTTGGCGACCCGCATGGGCTTGGGCGGCGTGCCCGTGGCTGCCGAAACCATTGCCCTGCACACCATTTTTGAGCTGGTGCGTGCCACCAAGGCCCGCGTCCACCTGTGCCGCATCAGCAGCGCTGCCGGCGTGGAGCTGGTGCGCCAGGCCAAGGCCGAAGGCCTGCCGGTGACGTGTGATGTGAGCATCAACTCCCTGCACCTGACCGATGTGGACATTGGCTATTTCGACAGCCGCATGCGCCTGAACCCGCCCCTGCGCCAGCAGCGCGACCGCGATGCCCTGCGCGCCGGTCTGGCGGACGGCACCATCGATGCACTGGTGTCGGACCACAACCCCGTGAGCGAAGACGAAAAAACCCTGCCTTTCGCCGAAGCCGAGCCCGGCGCCACTGGCCTGGAGCTGCTGCTCAGCCTGGCGCTCAAGTGGGCACAGGAAAGCGGCGTGGGCGTGGCCGATGCCATTGGCACTGTGACCAGCCGCTCCGCACAGGTGCTGGGCGGCGCACTGGGCACCTTTGCCGCCAGCGCGGGCCGCCTGACGGCCGGTGGTGCGGCCGACATTTGCGTGTTTGACCCCGCCGCCCACTGGGTGGTGGAGCCGTCCGCGCTGGTGAGCCAGGGGCACCACACCCCGTTTGGCGGCTACGAGCTGCCCGGCCGTGTCAGAGCCACGCTGGTGGGTGGCCGTGTGGCCTACGCCGCCGCCTGAGCCGGGCGGCAGACCAAGGGCCCATGCGCCAACTCAAAGCGCTCTGGCGGATCAGCCGCGTCATCCTGCATGTGCTGGCAGGGGCGTGGCGCATCCGCACGGTGTTTCCCCGGCTGACGCAGCCCCAGCGTGATGCAGAGGTTCAGGCCTGGGCGCAGGCCATGCTTGTGCGTCTAGCTATCAAATTGGTAGTAAACGGCACGCCGCCCGCGAACGGTCCGGTGCTGCTGGCGGCCAACCACATCTCGTGGCTGGATATTGTGGTCATCCACGCCGCGCGTCATTGCCGCTTTATCTCGAAAGCGGATGTGCAGCATTGGCCTGTGGTGGGTACGCTGGCCACTGGTGCCGGCACGCTGTACATCGAGCGCGAATCCCGCCGCGACGCCATGCGCGTGGTGCACCACATGGCCGAGCGTCTGAACGCGGGCGAGGTGCTGGCCGTGTTCCCCGAGGGCACCACCGGCGATGGCACCCATGTGCTGCCTTTCCACGCCAACCTGTTGCAGGCCGCAATCGCAGTGAATGCGCCCATCCAGCCGGTGGCCCTGCAGTTTGCCGACGCCCAAGGCGAGCAAAGCTTTGCCCCTTGCTACATTGGCGACGACACGTTGCTCGGCTCCCTGTGGCGCACACTGTGCAGCGAGGGCATTCAGGCGGTGGTGACGTTTGGAACCCCGCAAACCGCCGACGGGCGTGACCGCAGGACGTGGTCAGCCGCAGTGCGGGAAGACATCATTGCGCTGCGCCAGCGCTGATTTGCTCACTTTTTGATAGCTGCTCGCGCTCATTCTATGAACGCTAGGGGCTGATTTGATGCAAAAGTGGCTGGTGGCGTGTTGAGTTGCTGGGGCGTGACTGGCGCCCTACAGATCTTTTTGAGCTTCTTCAGCGCTGAGTTTTTTTGCTCTGTCGAATGCAGTTTGATCTGTCAATGTGACATGGCCCTCCAAGCCATTTAGCGTGAGGGACACAGTTCCCTGCCTCCATGTGTAGGCATTTATCGCCTTTTGGTTGTCAGACGGTGTGCCGTATTTTTGCGTTAATGCATCGCGCAAAGTGAAATGGTTATTTTTGCCACCAAAACCAAACTCCACGAAAGCACCCAAAACCTTGCCCTCAAACAAGAATAGTGTGAAATTTTTGGCGTTAGCTCCACCATATGATGTCGACCCAAATTCGCATGTGACAACTGCTTTGGGTTTAGGTGTTTCCGGCTTTGAGCCAATAGGACATGATGACTGTCTTTGGCCGACGAAATAACCTTTCACCGATAATTGCATATCCGCTTCTTTCTTTTCGCGCTCAAAAGTCGCAGTTCTTGAGGCTGACTCATTGCAACTGCGCCGTTGTGCGCTGCCCAAGGTATTTGCCAAAGTTCCTGCTGTATGTATGTCCTTTGGCTTACTCTGCTCTAGTAGTGTTTTGGCATCAGCAATTAATGCTTTGGCCGTTGATTCTCTGACCCAAGAGTCGCCCGAGCGAAGCTGGATGAAAATTGTCTCAAGCATATATTTCTCATAGGCTTCTGATCCATCGTTTTCGTAAGCAATGATTACAGCTGAAGCCTGCGCAACTCCCAGTTTTGTGCAAAAGGCGGGTGTCAACTGAGCCGAGGTCGTAAACTGAGCTGCGGTCAAGGATGTAAAGGATATAGCAGCAAGGGCAATGATTGGTTTTTTCATTTCTCTGAATAATCACTGGTGATGTTTGTTATGGCATTGAAGTTGTATCGATTCTCTGTATCAGCTAGGCGTTAGTGTTAGAGAATTTTTTTGCACGCTAGCTGCGCTGTCAAATACTACCCGACTACCCGACTACCCGCCTTGTGGCCGACACTTGCTCGGCGGAACCGGTATGCGGTCATTATCCCGCCTTCGTAAAGTGAAGGTAGGACATAGCAGCTCAGCACTTTGGTTCAAAATATTCGGGTGAATCAGTTGACCTAGGTTCGCTCGACTTCTCGATTTGAATATTTTAATAACAGTCCCCTTTGATTACTCTCGTGCGGACAAGCACGGGAGGCGGGGCCGAAAGTATCTAATCATGACTGCTGTCCGAAGATGGTAGTTTTGACTCTTTTTTTTGACCATCCATAAGCTCACTCATTAGGCGCGCATTTCTGAGGATAACCACAATATCATCTGTAACCAAACCAGACAGCGCTTCTTTGGCTGTTTGAAGCAATGGACTTAATAATGCCCGTGTCTCCAACACCCATTCGTTATTTCCAACAGTCTGCGAATAGTTGAGTTTGGATTTACGCCGTGCGGTGTAAAACGGGAAGAATGAGCTGTAAGCATCAAGCGAATAGCGTAAAAAAACTGAAAATCCGTTGAGGCGATATGCTAATTCATCGTAGACATTTTGATCTCTTGAGATTTTGGCGATTTCCACTAGCTTGCCGATGTCATGCCTCGCCTTTATAAGGTCTTTGAGGACCATCTTTGGGTCCTCGTCCGTTCTGCCGAGAGCGATGTGGCACTTTAAGATGCATTCAAAGGCAAAAACCAAATCGACAAAGCTTTTTATTCTGCCTGTTTTGTTTGGCATCGACTCCCACAGCAAATCAAATCTACGAGCGAAGTCGAAAGCATCGTATTGATAATGCTCGGCCATACTGCGTACCAGCGATACGGGCTTTTCATGAGTGATTTCTTGAGTTAATTGGTTCATCATTGAATAGTATCAACGGAATCTAACTTGCCAATTGCAAAAGTCAGTGACTAAGGCATGAACCGCTACCTCAGCGGGCTTCGTGGCTCTCCATGAGAGCATATTGTCAAAGCTCCGCGCCAACCTGCTGCAGGCCGCCATTGCGGTGCATGCGCCCATCCAGCCGATTGCCCTTCAGTTCCTGGATGCGCAAGGCCAGCAAAGTTTTGCCCCTTGCTACATCGGCGACGACACGCTGCTCGGCTCCCTGTGGCGCACGCTGTGCAGCGACGGTATTCAGGCGGTGGTGAGTTTTGGCGCCCCGCAAACCGCCGACGGGCGCGACCGCAGGACGTGGGCTGCGGCGGTCCGTGAAGACATCATTGCGCTGCGTAAGCGCTGATGTGCTCACTTTTTCATAGCTGCTTGCGCATATTTCACGAGCGCCAGAGCCTGATTTGATGCCAAAGTGGTTGGTGTCCTCGACAGGAATCGAACCTGTATCTGCCCCTTAGGAGGGGGCCGTTCTATCCATTGAACTACGAAGACCGGACGCGGGATTGTATCGGCCCGCGCTGCGCTACTTGGTCAGGTGGCGCATGGCCTCTTCCAGGCCTTTGAGGGTGAGCGGGTACATCTTGTTTTGCACCAGCTGCTGAATGACGCCAATGCTCTGGCGGTATTGCCACACGCCTTGGGGCTCGGGGTTGATCCACGCGAACTTGGGGAAGGCGCTCATCAGCCGCTGCAGCCATTCGGCGCCGGGCTCTTCGTTGTTGTATTCCACGCTGCCGCCGGGCTGCAGGATTTCGTAGGGGCTCATGGTCGCGTCGCCCACAAAGATCAGCTTGTAGTCTTTGTTGTACTTGCGGATGATGTCCCAGGTATCAAACTTCTCGGCGAAGCGGCGCCGGTTGTTCTTCCACATGAAGTCATAGACGCAGTTGTGGAAGTAATAAAACTCCAGGTGCTTGAACTCGGTCTTGGCCGCGCTGAACAGCTCTTCCACCCGTTGGATGTGGTCGTCCATGGTGCCGCCCACGTCCATCAGCAGCAGCACCTTGACGTTGTTGTGCCGCTCCGGGCGCATCTTGATGTCCAGAAAGCCCGCGTTGGCAGCGGTTTTGCTGATGGTCTCGTCCAGGTCCAGCTCGTCCTCATGGCCTTCGCGGGCGAACTTGCGCAGGCGGCGCAGCGCGACCTTGATGTTTCGGGTGCCCAGCTCCTGGGTGTCGTCGTAGTCTTTGTAGGCGCGCTGGTCCCAGACCTTGACGGCGCTGCGGTTGCGGCTTTTGTCCTGGCCGATGCGCACGCCCTGCGGGTTGTGGCCATAGGCGCCAAAGGGCGAGGTGCCGCCCGTGCCTATCCATTTATTGCCGCCCTCGTGGCGTTCTTTCTGCTCTTCGAGGCGCTTTTTGAGCGTCTCCATCAGCTCATTCCAGCCCATGGCTTGCAGCTTGGCTTGCTCCTCGGGCGTCAAAAACTTCTCGAGGTTTTTGCGCAGCCACTCGGCTGGAATGTCTTTGGTGAAATCGCTGATCTGTTCGATGCCTTTGAAATAGGCCCCAAACGCCCGGTCGAACTTGTCGTAGTGTTTTTCGTCCTTGACCAGCGTGGTACGGGCCAGAAAGTAAAAATCGTCAATGCTGTAGCCGCTTGCCTCTGCTTCACCATCCGCAGGCCGGGTGTTCGGCCCCACCACCCCTTTTTGCAACGCCTCCAGCAGGGTCAGGTATTCCTTGACCGAGACGGGCAGCTTGGCGGTACGCAGGGTGTAGAAGAAGTCCAGCAGCATGGCGGTAGTGGTTTGGGGGCACCTCAGGTGCGCGGCTTGTCCAGCGAATGCAGCAGCTGCGCTTTCACCTCGGGCCACTCGCCGCTGCGCAGGCTGTACATCACGGTGTCGCGGATGGTGCCGTCGCGGCGCAGGGCGTGGCCGCGGATCACGCCGTCTTTTTTGGCGCCCAGGCGCTCGATGGCGGCCTGGCTGGCAAAGTTGAAGTTGTCGGTGCGCCAGCCCACTATATGGCAGCCCAGGGTCTCAAACGCATGCGTCATCAGCAAAAGCTTGCAGGTGCTGTTGACGTGGCTGCGCTGGCTGCTTTTGCCGTACCAGGTGTAGCCAATTTCCACCCGCTTCACCGCGGGCAGGATGTCGTGGTAGCTGCTGCTGCCCAAGACCCGGCCGGTGGCAGTTTCGGTGACTACAAAGGCAAAGCGGTTGCCGGCCTCGCGCATGGCGAGCGCATCTTCAATGTATTTGCGGGTGTGCTCGGGCTCGGGTACCGAGGTCACGCGGATGTTCCACAGCTCGCCATCGGCGGCCGCAGCGCGCAGGCCGGCTTCGTGCTCCAGCGCCAAGGGCAGCAGGGTGACGCCACGGGCGCTCAGGGTCACGGGCTCTACAAATGCCATGTTTATTCCTTGGTGTTGTCGGTTTGGCGGCTGCGCCATTTGCGTGCCAGTTGCAGCCCAATGCCGCCGCCCAAGCCCACCAACACGATGGCGCCCACGCTGGCATTGCCGTAGCCTGGTGCAAACAGGTCCAGGCCCAGCAGACGCCCGATCCAGAACCCGGTGAGTGCGCCGCCTACGAAGCCGATGGCATCGGACAGGCCTTCTTTCAATAGTTGGGAACTCATGGTGTTTAGCGGTTGTGGCGTTGCATGAACATCAGTTTTTCAAACAGGGTGACGTCTTGCTCGTTCTTGAGCAAGGCGCCCACCAGCGGGGGCACAGCTATCTTGTCGTCCTTGCTTTGCAGGGCCTCAGCGGGAATGTCCTCGGCCAGCAGTAGTTTGAGCCAGTCCAGCAGCTCGCTGGTGGACGGCTTTTTCTTGAGGCCGGGCAGGCCGCGCACTTCAAAGAAGGTTTTCATCGCTGCACTCACCAGCTCTTTCTTCAGGCCGGGGAAGTGCACATCCACAATGCTTTGCATAGTGGCAGCGTCGGGGAACTTGATGTAGTGGAAGAAGCAGCGGCGCAAAAAGGCGTCGGGCAGTTCTTTTTCGTTGTTGGAGGTGATGAACACCAGCGGCCGGTGCTTGGCCTTGATGAGCTGGCGCGTCTCGTAGCAGTAAAACTCCATGCGGTCTATTTCGCGCAACAGGTCGTTGGGGAACTCGATGTCCGCCTTGTCGATTTCGTCAATCAGCAGCGCCACCGGCTGGTCGGCGGTAAAGGCCTGCCAGAGCACGCCTTTGACGATGTAGTTGTTGATGTCCTTGACGCGCTCGCCACCGTCCACATCCGAAAGCTGGGAGTCGCGCAGGCGGCTCACCGCGTCGTATTCGTAGAGGCCTTGCTGGGCCTTGGTGGTGGACTTGATATGCCATTGCAGCAGGGGCATGCCCAGCGCCTGCGCCACTTCTTCGGCCAACATGGTTTTGCCGGTGCCGGGCTCGCCCTTGACCAGCAGCGGGCGCTGCAGGGTAATGGCCGCGTTCACCGACAGCATCAGGTCCTGGGTGGCAACGTAGTTGGAGGTACCGGTAAATTTCATAGCAAATGCGTCGGCGTTGTCGCTTGATGGGGATCAAACATAGGGGTTCTACGGAGGGCCTTGTCGATATAATGGTTTGGTAAAACCACCACGTCATCACTCTGTGATTGTCTTCGCAAAATGAACAAAATCCTCTTGTCGCTGTCCGCCGCACTTGTCGCCTCCGTGACCGTTTTTGCAGCCCACGCCGAGGGCGTTCAGGGTGATGTGCAGGCGGGTGCCAAAAAGAATGCCATGTGTATCGGCTGCCACGGCATCGTGGGTTACCAGGCCAGTTTCCCCGAAATTCACAAGGTTCCCAAGATTTCCGGCCAGAGCGGCAAGTACATTGCCTCTGCCTTGAATGCCTACAAAAAAGGTGAACGCAAGCATGCGTCCATGAAGGGCATCGCAGCGTCTTTGACAGACCAAGACATCGCCGATCTGGCCGCTTACTACGAAGCCAGCGGTGCGGTGGAAGGCTCCCCCGCCTTGGAAAAAGCGGCTCCCGGCTCTG
Organism: Rhodoferax bucti; assembly: GCF_005876985.1. GTDB lineage: Bacteria > Pseudomonadota > Gammaproteobacteria > Burkholderiales > Burkholderiaceae_C > Allorhodoferax > Allorhodoferax bucti. Next base: position 145,773 of record NZ_VAHD01000001.1, on the reverse strand, counting down.
AGAGGGTCAACGCGTTGCTGACCAAGGGCAACTGCGCCTCCTGCCACGGTGATTCGTTCAGCAAGCCTATCGACCCCACCTACCCCAAGATCGCCGGCCAGCACAGCGATTACTTGTACGTCGCTTTGAAGGCTTACAAAACAGAAGGCAACGCCAACATCGGCCGCGGCAACGCCATCATGGGCGGTGTGGCCAAGCAGTTCAGCAATGCGGAGCTGAAAGAATTGTCCAACTACGTGGGCAGCCTGCCTACCGAGTTGAAGACGGTTCCACAAAGCCGTTTCAAGTAAGCCCCCATCTGCTTTCTGCCCAAGCCGCTCTCTGAGCGGCTTTTTTGTTTCAGGCCTTCACTCAGGCCCGCACCGGGTGAATCCGGATGACGGTTTGTTGCGGTTGAGGCGCAACGAAATAGCTGGGGCAGCTGTAACGCTCAATATCTTGCCGGTGCAAGGGGAAAGATCCGCAGTTGGACGCTTTGCGCAGCGGCGAGTGGTAAATGCCGCACTGGAACTGGTCTTGCCCGGTGGGCTCCAAAAACATGCATTGGTGGTTCATGCAGCAGTTGCCGCATTGCACGCATTCACCCTCAATATGCTCCGGCACCTGCTGGACTTGCCCTGCCACATCCCTGAAGAAGTGCAATGCCGGGCCGCGCTGCATGGCGTGGATGTGGCCCAGCGTTTTCCGTATGGTGTGGCGGTAGTTCAGCACATATTTCTTGCGCCAAAACACGGCGCTGGCCAAGAGTGGGGCGACGGGCACACTGATGTAAGCGGCACCTAGTAAGGCCCCGGCGGCAAGTCTCGCGAGTCGATGGTGCACGCTGTCATCCTCTGTTTTTGATAGCAGCCGGATGCTAGGCACCTCGTGCTGCAAATCTGTGACACTGGGTTGCCACAGCGCGTGTCACCGTGCGTTCACATGGCGTGGGCAGTATGCGCAGCTTCCACTTTGGCTCCGCTATGCACCCTATTCCCCGATCGATGCCACGTGCGTTTTTTGTGCTTCTTGCTGTGCAGTTTGTGTCCACCCTGGCCGACAACGCGTTTTTGATTGTGGCGATTGCCCGGGTCATGGAGTTGCAGGAGGCCGATTGGTGCATCCCGGTACTCAAGATCGGCTTCACCCTGTTTTATGTGCTCTTGGCTCCCTTGGTCGGGCCCTTGGCGGATGCCTTTGTCAAAGGCCGGGTGATGCTGGTGTCCAACGCCTTCAAAGTGACCGCCATGCTGTTTTTGTTGGCGGGGGTCGATCCCTTGCTCACGATTGTGGTGGCCGGCTGGGGCGCGGCCCTCTACGCACCCGCCAAATACGGCTTGATCACCGAGTTGCTGCCGCCGGACGATTTGGTGCGGGCCAATGGTTTCTTTGAAGGTGCCACCGTGTGTGCCGTCATCTTCGGTACGGTACTGGGCGGGTTCTTGATCAGCCCGCTGATGCCGGTGCTCCACTGGCCTGCTGCCTGGCAGTGGCCGGGTGCCGCAGCCACGGCGCTGGGCGCCGGCATGATGGTCCTGCTGCTGCTTAACTCCGTGGCCATGGCAGCGTGCTTTGCCATCCCCGACAGTGGCGCCCGCTACGACCCGCACTCCATCCATCCCCGGGAGCTGGTGGTGCGCTTCTGGAAAGAGAACGTGGTGCTGTGGCGCGACCCGGTGGGGGGCATGTCCATGGCGGTGACCACCTTGCTATGGGGCGTGGGCGCCACCTTGCAGTTGGTGGTGTTGCGTTGGGCGAACGAGGCTTTGGGCTTGCCGCTCGACAAAGCCGCCTACCTGCAAGGGGTGACTGCGATCGGCGTGATTGCGGGGGCCATGCTGGCCAGCCGTTATGTGGTGTTGAGCCATGCGGTGCGTTTGTTGCCCATGGGCCTGTTGCTGGGGCTGGTAATCCCGCTCATGTTGCTGGTGGACACCATTCCTATGGCGGCCTTGCTGATGGTGCTGGTAGGCGCCATGGCCGGGTTTTTTGTGGTGCCCATGAATGCGCTGCTGCAGCACCGGGGCTATGTGCTGCTGACGGCCGGCCGCTCGATTGCGGTGCAAGGTTTCAATGAGAACGCCGGCATGCTGCTGATGCTGGCGGTCTACGCCGGCGCTACCGCCTTGCAGCTGCAAATGCATACCCTGATTGTCGGATTTGGCGTTTTGGTCACGCTGGGCATGGTGCTCATTTGCATCACCTACCGGGCGCAATGGTTCACGCGTCGGTCAGCTGGCTAGACGTCAAACTGTCAAAAAAGCATCATCAAGCTGTTATGTGGGGTGCCTAGCCTCGGGGTTGTGAAAACCTCCGACGACCTCCTCATCGAGTCCTTCGCGCCGCAGCTCTCCAGCTTGCGGATTGCGGTGGTGACTGAAACCTTCCCCCCCGAGGTGAATGGCGTGGCCATGACACTGGGGTGGCTCGTCAACGGCATGCTCAAAAAAGGCCACGCGGTGCAGGTGGTGCGGCCACGCCAGTCGCGCGAGCAAAACGCGGTGCAGCACGAGGGGCTGGACGAGGTGCTGTCCAAAGGCGTGCCTCTGCCTGCATATGGCGAGCTGCGTTTCGGCATGCCCTCTAAAAACCGTTTGCTGAAGTTGTGGGCCGAGCGCCGCCCGGACATCGTGCATGTGGTCACCGAAGGCCCCTTGGGTTGGTCTGCCGTGGCGGCGGCGCGCAAGCTGCAACTGCCGATTACCAGCTCGTTTCACACCAATTTTCAGAGCTATTCGCAGCACTATGGCATCGGCTTGTTGAAGACGCCGATCGAGTCCTACCTGCGCAAGCTGCACAACCGCACCCAAGCCACCATGGTGCCTACCCGCACGCTGGTGCAAGACCTGACCGCCCGCGGCTACGAGAACGTGACGTTGCTGTCGCGTGGGGTTGCCTTGGAGCAGTTTGGTCCGCAACACCGCTCCGATGAGCTACGTCGCCAATGGGGTGTGCAGGGCCAAGAGCCCGTCATTCTGTTGGTGGGGCGCTTGGCCAAGGAGAAAAATGTGGGCTTGGTGGTGGCGGCGTTCCGCGCCATCAAGGCCCGTGTGCCTACCGTCAAGCTGGTGTTTGTGGGCGATGGCCCGCTGCGCAAAGCCTTGACCGAGGCCTGCCCCGAAGCCTGCTTTGCCGGTGTGCAAAAAGGCGCGGACCTGGCGGCGCACTATGCATCGGCAGACTTGTTTCTGTTTCCCAGCATGACCGAGACGTACGGCAACGTGGTTCCCGAGGCCATGGCCAGTGGCTTGGCGGTGGTGTCGTACGACTGTGCGGCTGCGCTGGAGCTGATTGAGAGTGGCGACAACGGCGTGCTGGTGCCCACCGGGGATGACGTGTCCTTTGTGAACGCCGCTGTGCAACTGGCGCAAGACCCGCAGCGCATGGCGCAGTACCGCACGGCTGCGGTGCAGGCGGTGGCCAACCGCAGCTGGGATGCCGTGTGCGACAGCTTTGTGCACACCTTGCGCTCGGTGCTGGAGCGCCATGGCCGGCCGTTTGCGACCGGCCAGGTGACGGGTTTGTCAGCCTTGCCAACGAAGGAGCGGCTGGCCCATTCGCACGCGCGACCCTTGGTCTAGTCCGGCGTCCAACGCGAAGCCCTTGGGCGCCAGCACGATCACGGTGGAGCCATGCTGAAACCAGCCCATCTCTTGCCCACGCTCGAAGTTTGCGTTGCAGGCCATGGTTTTGGGGCCGCTGTATTTCAAGTGAAACAACACATCGAGAAAGTGCAGCCGAATGCTGGCGACCAACACCGCGGCTACCGGCACCAGCGCCACCCGCTTGCCTTGCATCGGGCCGGCGCCGTTCAGCCGGGTGCCGAGGTAAGCGCGCTCGTTTTTGCAGAAGAGTTTTTCTACCCGCTTGAGGGCAATCGGGTTGACGTTCCAGGTGTCGCCCGAGAAGTAGCGCACTTCTTCCACCGTGCAGTCGTAGGGCGCGTGAAAGCGGTGGTACATGCTGGAGGTGAGCCGCAGGGTCACAAAGCTGCCGTCGCGCCATTCGCTCACATCGGCGTCCGGGCCGAGCAGGTCCTCCAGCGTGTAGGGAAAACCTTTGGCTTGAAACACCCGGGTGCCTTCAATGGGGCCGCTTGCGCCCACGATGGCGTCCACCGGGCTGGTCATGGCATCCACGTCTTGCGCAACGGGGCGTGTGCCATCTTTGAGCTCGCGGGTGAAGCAGTCATGCATGCTGGTAAAGCGCTGCTTTTTGGCTTCGCTCAGGTCCAGGTCGCTGAAGAACTTCCAGATGCCGATGGACGCATCCCGCACCAGTGGCTGCTCGATTTTGCTGAACCAGCCCAAAAAGCGGGTCAGCGCCTGGCGGGGAATGCGGTTGGTGAGTAGGAAGTTCAGGTCTTCCTGGTTGAGGATTTTTTGGATCTGTGCACGCAGTTGCATGGTGATGTGTAGGTTGTGAAGTTGGATTGAAAGGTGAATGTGGTGAATGAATCTCTAGAACTCCAAACCGTGCTGCTGGCCGGCGTGGGCACGGCTGCCGCAGTCGCGGCCTTGCGCAAACTCAAGGCGCGTGCCGAGCTGTCGCTTGCCAAGCACCGCTCGCTGGCAGGCCATCCGCGTAATGCGCGTTTGCTGGCCTCGCTGTTGCCTAACTACAGTTACGACGAACACCAGGTCTTCGCCGTAGACGGTGCGCCAGTCGATGTGGTGGCGCAACGCAAAGCGGCCTTTGCCGCGCTGGTGCAAGGCATTGCACAGCGTTACCCCAAAACTCTGGAGGCGGGCGCTTCGGTGATCGACGGCTTGTCGGACATGCAGTTCGTCAGTGCCTACCGCGTGCCCTATCAGTTCAAGGCCTTGGTCAAGCAGGGCTTGAAGATCGGTTCCTTTTTGCAGTCGTCCTCTGGTGTGACCGTGACCGACCTGGACGGCAATGTGTTCATCGACCTGACCGGCTCGTACGGCGTGAACCTGATGGGCAATGACTTTTACAAAGAGTGCATTGACGAAGGCGCCGCCATCGCGCGTGACCTCGGCCCGGTGCTGGGTGCCTACCACCCGGTCATGGTGGACAACGTGCAGCGCTTGTGCCAGGTGTCGGGCATGGATGAAATGTCCTTCCACATGTCCGGCACCGAAGCCGTCATGCAAGCCGTGCGTCTGGCCCGCTACCACACCGGCCGCAAGAAGCTGGTGCGTTTTTGCGGTTCGTACCATGGCTGGTGGGGCGATGTGCAGCCCGGCATCGGCAACCCGATGACGGCCAAAGACACGTTCACCTTGTCCGAAATGGGCGAGGGCGCTTTGCGCGTGCTGCGCAAGCGCAAAGACATTGCCTGCATCTTGATCAACCCCTTGCAGGCCCTGCATCCCAACATGCCGGCGCCTAGCGATGGCTCTTTGCTGGATGGCTCGCGCAAAGCCGGCTTTGACAACGCGGCCTATACCGCGTGGCTCAAAACCCTGCGCACGATTTGCGATGAGCGCGGCATTGCGCTGATTTTTGACGAGGTGTTTGTGGGCTTCCGCCTGGCGCCCGGTGGCGCGCAAGCGTATTTCGGCGTGCGTGCCGATATGGTCACCTACGGCAAAACCCTGGGCGGCGGTCTGCCCATCGGCGTGCTGTGTGGCAAGAAAGCGTGGATGCGCCGTTTCCGCGACGAAGCGCCTGCGGATATTTGCTTTGCGCGTGGCACCTTCAACTCGCACCCCTATGTCATGGGCGCCATGAATGCGTTCTTGCGCAAGCTGGACACGCCCGAGGTGCAGGCCCGCTATGCCGACCTGGATGGCGTGTGGAACCGCCGCGCAGCGCAGCTCAACCAGGCCATGGAGGCCGCAGGCCTGCCAGCGCGGGTGGCCAACTTGTCGTCCATCTGGACGGTGACCTACACACAGCCGGGCTGCTATCACTGGTTGTTTCAGCACTATTTGCGTTTGCAAGGGCTGGCCTTGAGCTGGGTGGGAACCGGGCGCTTGATCTTCAGCCTGAACTTCAGCGACGCGGACTTTGACGAAGTAACCCGCCGTTTTGTGGCGGCGGGTCAGGCGATGCAGAAAGACGGGTGGTGGTGGCAGGATGCCGGTCTGACGGCCAAGGCGATCAAGCGCCGCATCCTGTGGGAGATGTGGGCCGCCAAGTTCTGACCCCGAGGGGCCGGTTCCTGGAGGCAGGAACCGGTTAGCTCGGTGCGTGGTCCATGTTGCCGCGGGGTTCGATCAACTCGCCGCGCATCAGGGCCAAAGGTGCCTTGTAGTAGAGCTTGATGTCGTGGAAAGGGTCGGTCAGGATTTTGGTCATCCACACCAAGCCGGACATCACGTCTTTGATGAAGAACAGGTGCACGGTGCGGAACACCAGGCCGCCCACACCCACGATGAGCCAGAGCTCGCCGGTGTGGCGCATGAAGGCTTCGATACCGGTGGCCGGCTCAAAGTAGCCGAACAAGGTGGGGTCAATCCACAGCGCAGCGGGTGCTGCGGCCCAGATGGCCATGAGCACCACTTTGCGCTTGAGGTTGTAGCCGACCTTGATCTCTTCTTTGTACTCGTGGGTGGCCTTGTTGACTTCGTCGTAGCCCAGAGGCTCAAAGAAGAAGTGACCGGCTTGGCGGGTCATCATGGAGACCAGCCAGGCGACCAAAGCCGCCAAGGCCGGGTCTTTGAAGAGCAGCGCATAGGCCACCAGAAAGCTGATGGCACTGATCAGGTGCAGCGACTGGTTGATGCGGCTGTGGTGGTAATAGCGGTGGTCATCCCAGCGCTGGATCTTGAGTTGTTTGAGAAAGTCTTGCATACACGAAGTCTCCAGGAAACGGAAAATTCATGCTACCCAGACTTGATGGCAGAGCCGTGACAAGTGCCGTGACACTTTGGTGAAACGCTCAGTCCTTGGTGGCGTGGCGCTGTACGCAGGCAATGTAGGCATCGCCATCGGGCGGGCGCCCGGCGCGCTGGCTTTCCCACAGCATGGTGCCTAGGCACTCCATGGCTTCGTGGTGCGCCTGGTGCAAAGAGTTGCGCTTGTGCGTCAGCAACTCTACCGCCTGGCGGATGCCGCGCGGCTGGTCAATGCTGCACTGCTCGCTGATGGACAGGTGCATGCTCAGGTGCAAAAAGGGGTTGGTGCGCCCCTCGGTGGCCTCGTACATGGTGGTGAGCGCGGTGTCCACATCCGCAAAGTCGGCGTGGTATTCGGGGTGCTCGTCCATCCACTGCGATGCTATGGTTTCGATAGCTTCCAGCGCACGTCCCTCGCGGGCTTTGGCGTAAACGGAGCAGAAAAATCGACGTACGTCTTCTTGCGATGGATTGAACATGGCCGCAAGGTTAGCACGGGTGTTGCTGCTCAGTCGCCGGTGCGCTGCTTGTCCCTTTCCGCGCGTTCCTGGGCCATTTGCTCTTCCAGCTGCTGGCGGCCCTGCTTGATGGCGGCAATGAATTTGGTGCGGTCTTTGAACAGCGGGCGCATTTTTTCGAACAGCTCCAGGTTGTGCTGCCGGAAGCGCAGGGTGGAGGTGCGCGCCGCATCCGGCGAGTGGCCCAGCACCTCCAGCACGCTGCGGGCGCTGAGCAGGCTGGACTCGAACATTTCACGCTCTACCAGCGTGACGCCGCGCTCACGCAGCTGGTTCCAGTGGGTCACATCCCGGGCGCGGGCCACGATGGGCAGTTGCGGGAAGTGCGCCTTGGCCAGGTCCACGATGGCCAGGCACTGCGCCACATCGTCCACCGCAATCACCAGAACCTGCGCAGTGGCAGCGCCGGCGGTGCGCAGCAGGTCCAGCCGGGTGGCGTCGCCATAAAACACCCGGTAGCCCAGGTTGCGGGCGGCCTCTACCATGTCGGCATCATGGTCGAGCACGGTGGCGGGAATGCCCTCGGCCAACATCACCCGGCCAATGATCTGCCCATAGCGGCCAAAACCGGCCAGGATGACGGGAGCATGCTGCTGCTCAGAGAGCACCTCCATCGTGGGGCTGGCTTTGGCGGCGTAGCGGGGCAGCAGCCAGCGGTCCAGCGCCACCAACAGTAGCGGGCTCAGCAGCATGGACACGGCGACCGCGCCAATGAGCAGCGAAGCCTTGTCGTCGGCAAACACATGGGCCCCCGCTGCCGCCTGAAACACCACAAACGCAAATTCCCCGCCCTGTGCGAGCAGCAGGGTGAACACCGGCCGCTCCTGGAAAGGCAGGCCGATGTGCCGCGCCAGCAGAAAAATCACCACCGCCTTGACCAGCAAAAAGCCCACGACCACCGCCGCCATGGTGAGCGGGGCGTCCAGCAGCACGCCAAAGTCGATGCTCATGCCTACGGCAATGAAAAACAGCCCCAGCAGCAGGCCCTTGAAGGGCTCCAGGTCGGTCTCCAGCTCGCGCCGGTATTCGCTCTCAGCCAGCAGTACGCCCGCCAAAAAGGCGCCCAGCGCCATGCTCAGGCCCACTTGCAGCATCAGGCGGGAGATGCCCACCACCAACAGCAAGGCGGCCGCAGTAAAGATTTCGGGGGTGCGCGAGCGGGCGATCCAGCGCAGCAACGGGCGCAGCAGCAGGCGGCCCCCCAGCACAATGCCGGCAATGACCGCTATGATTTTGATAGCTGCTTGCGCATATTCCATGGGCGCTAGGTCCGGATTGGTGCCTGGAGTCCCGCCCAGCAGCGGCAACAGTGCCAAGATGGGGATGGCAGCCACATCCTGAAATAGCAGAATCGAAAATGACGCCTGCCCGCTCTGGGTAGGCATCAGGTTGCGCTCCTCCAGCACTTGCAGCGCAATCGCGGTGCTGGAGAGCGCCAGGCCCAACGCGCCCACCAGGCTCAGCCGCCACGAGGCACCGCTGGCCAATGCCACCAGCATGAGCAAGGCCGTGCAGCCCAGCACCTGCAGCGCGCCCCAGCCGAAAATCGATCGCCGCAGGCTCCACAGGCGCTTGGGCTCCAGCTCCAGCCCGACCAAAAACAGCATCAGCACCACGCCGAACTCGGCAAAGTGAAGAATGTCTTCCACATTCGTCACCAGGCCGGCGCCCCAGGGGCCGATGGCAATCCCCGCGGCGAGGTAGCCGATGATGGCGCCCAGCCCGAGGGCTTTGGACACCGGCACGGCGATGACGGCGGCACTTAAATAGATGAGGCTGTTGATGAGCCAGGCGGGAGCGTGTTCCATGCCCGTAACATAGCGCAGTTACCTACATGGAGAGTTTGCTTATGCCAGTGGTTGTCGTTGCGAACCCCAAAGGCGGGGTCGGGAAGTCCACCTTGTCTACCCAGATTGCCGGTTATTTCGCCTCCCAAGGCCACACTGTCATGCTGGGCGATGCGGACCGCCAGCAGTCCTCCCGGCTGTGGCTGAGTTTGCGTCCGCCGGCAGCCAAGCCGATTGCTGGTTGGGAGGTGGCGGATGATGGGGTGGCCAAACCACCTAAAGGCACCAGCCATGTGGTGCTGGACACACCGGCTGGACTGCACGGCCGGCGCTTGAAGGACATCCTAAAGATTGCCACCCACGTGGTGGTGCCCCTGCAGCCCAGCGTGTTTGATATTTTTGCCACCAAGCCTTTTCTGGATGAGCTGGCGGCCAGCTCTCGGGCCGGCAAATTCAAGGTGGGCATCGTGGGCATGCGGGTGGATGAGCGCACGCTGGCCTCTGAGCAGCTGCAGCACTTTGTGGCGGGGCTGAATATTCCGGTGCTGGGTTTTGTGCGTGACACGCAAAACTACATCCAGCTGATTGCCCGGGGGCTCACGGTGTTTGATGTGGCGCCCGGCAAGGTGGAGCGCGATTTGCAGCAGTGGCAGCCTCTGTGCCAGTGGTTGGACGCCTAGCCCTGTCACGCCGGCTACAAGCCACGGGCCACGTCGTAGCTAGAGTGGCCGCATGAAAATACTTTCTTCATTGGCGGACCTGCGCACCTTGGTGGGCACTACCGTCGCGGTGAGCGACTGGCTGACCATCACCCAGGCCCAGATTGATTTGTTCGCCCAAGCCACCGGCGACCACCAGTGGATTCATGTGGACCCGGTGCGTGCGGCGCAAGGGCCATTCGGCGCACCGATTGCCCATGGGTTTCTCACGCTGTCGTTGATTCCGCAGTTCATGGAGTCCAGCCTGCGGGTGGACGGGGTGCGCATGGGGGTGAATTACGGCCTGAACAAGGTGCGTTTTATCGCGCCGGTCCTGGTGAACAGCCGGTTGCGTGCCCACTTCAAGCTGCTGGAGGTGCACGACATTGACAAAGAGGGCTTGCAGCAGACGTGGGAAATCACGATAGAGCGCGAGGGCTCGGCCAAGCCGGTGTGCGTGGCGGAGTCGCTGGTGCGCCAATATGCTTGAGGCCTTTTCAGTCGCGAAACATCAGGTCTGAAAGCCGTTCTGGCGCCAGGCTTCAAACACCGTGACCGCCACCGCGTTGGAGAGGTTCAGGCTGCGCTGGTCGGGCCGCATGGGCAGGCGCAGGCTGCGTTCGGGTGAAAACGACTGCCGCACCAGGTCGGAAATGCCCTTGGTTTCCGAGCCAAACACCAGCCAATCTCCTGGCTGAAACGCCGCCGCATACGGGCTGCGTGTGCCCCGGGTAGTCAGGGTGAACATCCGGTCCAGAGGCGGTTGCTCGCCGGCAAGAAAGGTCTGCCAGTCCGCATGGCGCTTGAGCTCGGCGTACTCGTGGTAATCGAGGCCGGCGCGGCGCATGTGTTTGTCATCCATGGAGAAACCCAGCGGCTCGACCAGGTGCAGCCGGCAGCCAGTATTGGCCGCCAGGCGGATGACGTTGCCGGTGTTCGGCGGAATTTCGGGCTCTACGAGGACAATATGAAACATGCCGCCATTGTCCCCTGAGTAGGTTCAGTGTTCCGGGGTACGGGCCAGCACCAGGGCGGTAATGTGTACCGCGCCAGCCGTGCGTAGCGCGGTGGCGGCAGCTGTCATGGAGGCTCCGCTGGTCATCACATCGTCCACCAGCACCAGCTTTTTGCCTGCTAGCACGCGGTGCTGCAGGGGTTCGACGGCGAACGCCTGGGCCACGTTGCGCAGGCGTTCATGTTTAGGCAATGTGCTTTGGGCCGGGGTGTCGTGAATGCGCAGCAGCAGGTCGGTGCGCGTTTTGCCGGGGCTCAGGTGCTGCGTCAGCAAGCCGGATTGGTTGAAGCCCCGGCTTTTCAGCCGCGCGTTGGACAGCGGCATGGGGATGACCCAGTCGGCCTCCTCCAGGGCGGGCTCTACCCACGGCGTGGCGCGCATCAGTTCTGCAAAGTGCCGGGCCCAGGCCGGGTTTTCGCGGAATTTGAAGCCCGCAATCAAGCGGTCCCACGGGTAGGCGTAGTCCACGGCGGCCAAGGCATGGTCCCAGGCGGGTGGGGCTTGTCTGCATGCGCGACATTGGGCCAGCGTCCCCGGGAGCGGCAAGGCGCAGGTCGGGCAGCGGTGGCGCGGTTGTCCGAAGTCCATGGCACAGGCCTCGCACAAGGCACTCGCCGGCCAGGCGTGGCATACCGCGCAAATGCCGGGGAGTGTGCGCTGTAAACCCTGGAGCAGTGCCGTGAACATCCGGCCAATATACTGCGCGCAGCTTTCTCTATTTGGCCCATGACCTCCCACAAGCCCCCCACGATTGACCCTGTTGCCGCTGCCCGTTGGGCCACTCATGCTCCTGGTGGGGCTTCTCCCTGGTTGCACGAGGAAGTGGCGCGCAGGATGGAAGATCGCTTGCAGTGGATCGTGCAAAAGCCCGCCACTTGGCTGGACTGGGAGCCCTCGCGCGGAGGTCTGGAGGGGCATGCCCTGGTGGCCCGGCGCTATCCGCAGGCCCGCGCCCATGTGTGGGAGGCGACTCCGGCGCGGCTTGAGCAAAGCCGCCAGGCACTTATGCCGGCCTGGTGGTCGCCCGAGCGCTGGGTGGGGGGGGCGCCCCAGTTTGCTTTGCCCGCTGAGCCGGTGCAGATGCTGTGGGCCAATATGGCCTTGCACATGGCTGCCGATCCGCAGGCCTTGATCACGCAGTGGCATGAAGCCTTGGCCGTGGACGGGTTCGCCATGTTCTCGTGCTTGGGGCCGGATACGTTGCGGGAGCTGCGTGGGGTGTACGAGGCCGCGGGTTGGCCCCAGCCGCATCACCAGTTCACCGATATGCACGATTGGGGCGACATGCTGGTGCACGCCGGGTTTGCGGAGCCCGTGATGGACATGGAGCGGATTACGCTGAGCTACTCCTCGCCTGACCGCCTTTTGGCCGAACTGCGTGTGCTGGGGCGCAATTTGCATGTGGCGCGCTTTGCGGGTTTGCGCAGCCGTGCCTGGAAACAGCGCCTCGAAGATGCACTCATTCAGAGCCTGGCGTCGCAAGAAGACGGTCGCCTTACCTTGACGTTTGAGGTGGTCTACGGGCATGCTTTCAAGCCCAAGCCACGGCTCAAAGTGCAAGCGGAAACCCGGGTGTCGCTGGATGCCATGCGGCAGGTACTCCAGCGCGGAACGGGCAGCGGCGGAACCTGAGTATCGAGGTGCGGATACGCAAAACCCTGAGATCGATCAAGGCGCGTACTGTCATACAATGCTACGAAAAGAAGTAGGGGCTTTCACGCCTCCAGTTTTGATTGTGTCCGCGCGCGACAGGTCAACATCGGGTGACACGCATGACGAATTTGGTTTTTCGCTTTGCGACAGTACAAGGGCAGCACGTTGATTGGTTGCTGAAGCGTAATTGTTCGGTTACGCCTTTGCAGTTGATGTGGGCGTTTGCGTCTTTGAGTGCGGTATCCATCGGAATCGGGCTTCTTTTCTGGTTTCAGGGCGCCACGCTGGTGATTCCCTTTGCATCGCTGGAGTTGGTGGCGCTGGGAGTTGCCTTTATGGTGGTTGCGCGGCAAGCGACCGATGGAGAACATATTTCTCTTTCGGGAAATCAACTAGTCGTAGAGCTGGAATGTGCTGGTAGGCTGGAGCGTACGGAATTTCATCGGAATTGGGTCCGTGTGGAGCCCCGCGCAGATGACTCGTCGTTGATTGAGCTGTCCGAGCGGGGGAAGACCATTCAGGTCGGGCGGTATATTCAGCCAGCGTTGCGTCCGCAACTGGCCAGAGAAATACGGTCGGCTTTGCGCGCCGCGTGAATGCGGCACGCAGGACCGGTGCGTTGGATTATTTTGGGGCATCTAAAAGTGAACGAGATGAAGAACACAACGAAAAAACTGGCGTCTTTGCTGTGGGCGGCTAGTGCTTTTGCCGGCACTTCCCTGTTGACGCAAGCGCATGCGGTGAACGATTTGCCGGGAGGCCCGGCAGTCAATCAGCTGAACCTGGCACCCGCAGTCACCAAGATTGCGCAAGAGCAGCAGTGGTTGCACTGGTTCATGCTGATTGTGTGTTCGGTCATTTTTGTGGCGGTGTTTGCCGTCATGTTCTACTCCATCTGGAAGCACCGCAAGTCGGTGGGCCACAAGCCTGCGACCTTCCACGAGTCGGTGACGGTGGAAATCATCTGGACCATAGTGCCCTTCGTGATCGTGATTTTGATGGCGTTGCCCGCCACCAAGGTGGTGGTCGCCATGAAAGACACCACCAACGCCGATCTGACCATCAAGGCTACCGGCATGCAGTGGAAGTGGGGTTATGACTACCTCAAGGGTGAGGGCGAAGGCATTGGCTTTGTGTCTACCCTCGACAGCGAACAGCGCACCTTGTCGGATGCCGGCGGCCCCAAGAAAGGTGAGTCCATCGACAACTATTTGCTGAAAGTGGACAACCCGTTGGTCGTGCCCGTGGACAAGAAAGTCCGCATCATCACCACCGCGAACGACGTGATTCACGCATTCATGGTGCCAGCATTCGGTATCAAGCAGGATGCCATCCCCGGTTTTGTGCGCGATACCTGGTTCCGTGCAGAAAAGGTGGGCGATTACTACGGCCAATGCGCAGAGTTGTGTGGCAAAGAGCACGCCTACATGCCCATCCATGTGAAGGTGTTGTCTGCCGAAGACTATTCCGCTTGGGTGGCCGCAGAGCAGAAGAAACTGGCCGCCAAAGCGGATGACCCAACCAAGGTTTGGACCTTGGACGAAATTACCAAGCGTGGCGAGAAGGTGTATGCCCAAAACTGTGCAGCCTGCCACCAAGCCAACGGCAAGGGTGCGGGCCCTATCAAGCCTTTGGACGGTGCGGCCGTGGTTCTGGATGCCGACAAGAGCAAGCAAATCGCGGTGCTGTTGAACGGCCAAAACAACGGCACCATGCCGTCATGGAAGTCGTTGAGCGATACGGACATCGCTGCAGTGATCAGCTACACCAAAAACAATTGGTCTAACAAAACCGGCCAGTTGGTGCAGCCCGCAGACGTGTTGGCATTGCGCAAGTAATGTTCCCCCAGCAGAACAAAGAAAATTAAGAAGGACCTCACTATGAGCGCCGTACTCGACCACCACGATCACGCCCACGACGATCACCACCACGCACCCACAGGCTGGCAGCGTTGGGTGTTTGCCACGAACCATAAAGACATTGGTACTTTGTATCTGCTGTTCAGCTTCACCATGCTGATCATTGGCGGCATCTTGGCCTTGTTGATCCGGGCAGAACTGTTTCAGCCAGGCTTGCAACTGGTCAATCCCGAGTTGTTCAACTCCCTGACCACCATGCACGGTTTGATCATGGTGTTTGGCGCGATCATGCCGGGCTTTGTGGGGTTTGCGAACTGGATGATTCCGCTGCAAATCGGTGCGTCTGACATGGCGTTTGCCCGCATGAACAACTTCAGCTTCTGGTTGATGATTCCTGCGGCCCTTATGCTGGTGTCCTCGTTCTTCATGCCCGGTGGTGCTCCTGCTGCGGGTTGGACCTTGTACGCACCTTTGACGTTGCAAATGGGCCCCTCCATGGACGCCGGCATTTTTGCCATGCACATCCTGGGTGCGTCGTCCATCATGGGCTCGATCAACATCATCGTGACCATTTTGAACATGCGCGCTCCCGGCATGACGCTGATGAAGATGCCCATGTTCTGCTGGACATGGTTGATTACCGCTTACTTGTTGATCGCTGTGATGCCTGTGTTGGCCGGCGCGATCACCATGACGCTGACCGACCGCCATTTCGGTACCAGCTTCTTCAATCCCGCCGGCGGCGGTGACCCGGTGATGTACCAGCACATTTTCTGGTTCTTCGGTCATCCTGAGGTGTACATCATGATCTTGCCGGCGTTCGGCATCATCAGCCAAATCGTTCCCGCGTTTGCCCGCAAGAAGCTATTCGGCTACGCCTCCATGGTGTATGCAACATCCTCCATCGCCATTCTGTCGTTCATTGTGTGGGCGCACCACATGTTCACGACCGGAATGCCTGTGACCGGCCAGTTGTTTTTCATGTACGCAACCATGTTGATTGCGGTGCCTACTGCGGTGAAGATCTTCAACTGGATCGCCACCATGTGGCAGGGCTCTATGACTTTTGAGACTCCCATGCTGTTTGCAGTGGGCTTCATCTTCGTGTTCACCATGGGTGGTTTTACCGGGCTGATTCTGGCCATGGCACCTATCGACATCCAGTTGCAAGACACCTACTACGTGGTGGCTCACTTCCACTACGTGCTGGTAGCTGGCTCCCTGTACGCGATGTTCGCAGGCTTCTACTACTGGGCTCCCAAGTGGACCGGTGTGATGATTCCTGAGTGGAAGGGCCGTCTGCACTTCTGGTGGTCCTTGATTGCATTCAACGTGACTTTCTTCCCCATGCACTTCTTGGGCTTGGCGGGTATGCCACGTCGCTATGCCGACTACCCCATGCAGTTCGCGGACTTCAATGCGGTGGCTACTGTCGGTGCATTTGCCTTCGGTTTGGCTCAGGTGTATTTCTTCTTCGGCGTAGTGCTGCCTGCCATGTTGGGCAAGGGCGAAAAAGCGCCGCAAAAGCCTTGGGAAGCTGCAGAGGGCTTGGAGTGGGAAGTTCCATCTCCCGCACCATTTCACACCTTTGAAAATCCGCCCAAGCTGGACGTGACGGCTACCAAGGTGATCGGCTGATGGCTACTGCTGAGCAAAAAAAGGCTAATACCCGGTTGGCTCTGATCTTGGCGTCAATTGCGGCAGTCTTTTTTATCGGGTTCATGGCCAAGATGATTTTTCTCGGAAAGTAAGCATGGCCAGTCTCCGTGCCAATAGCCGAATGTTGCGCAAGCTCGCCGTGGTCACGGTCGGCATGTTTGCCTTCGGCTATGCCTTGGTGCCTCTGTACAAATCCATTTGTGAAATGACGGGCATCAACGTGTTGGCACTGGGCGACCAGTTGATCTCTGGCAAGAAATCGGCGGCTGAGAATACGCAAGTCGACCTGTCTCGCACCATCACCGTCGAATTCGATGCCAACTCCCGCGGCCCTTGGCAATTCAAGCCAGCGCAGCGGTCGGTGACAGTGCATCCCGGAGAGCTGACGACGGTGGTCTATGAGTTTCAGAACGTGCAGGACCGGCGTATGGCGGCCCAAGCGATTCCGAGTTACGCCCCGATGCAGGCCTCAGCGTATTTCAACAAGTTGGAATGTTTCTGTTTTAACCAATACACCTTGGAACCCGGCGAGAAAAAGTCGTGGCCCGTGGTGTTTGTGATTGACCCCAAGCTGTCCAAAGACGTGACGACCATCACCTTGTCGTATACGTTTTTTGAAGTGGGTGGTAAAACGCCCCCCGCTCCGGTGGCGGGTATCAAGGTCGAGAGTTCGGGTTCTTGATGTCGCCGGAGTCGTCCAAGCGCTCATCCTTTCTGCGCAGCATGAAGTTGGTGGCGTGGTCTTTTTTGGGGATTCGCAGTAGCTCCGGTTACCGCGAAGACTTGAGCAAAGTAAACCCGGTGCACGTGGTTTTGGTTGGGTTGATCGCTGCGTTGCTATTGGTAGGCGGCCTGATCGGATTGGTGAAGTGGGTCGTGGGGTCGTGAGACGCCGCACCCCGCAATGAATGTGGATTAGAGAAGAAATGGAGCTGAAATGAGTTCAACAACACACGGCGGAACGCCTTATTACTTTGTGCCCGGACCCTCGCGTCATCCGGTGATGGCTGCCGCTGGTTTGTTCTTCGTGATCCTGGGCGCTGGTCAGTGGATCAACGGCGCAGCCTGGGGAAAGTACTCCCTGATGCTGGGCATGGTGTGGTGGCTTTTTGTGCTCTACCAGTGGTTCCGTGATGCGGTGGTGGAGAGTGAAGGCGGGCAATACGGCCGCAAAATCGATATCTCTTATCGCTGGAGCATGAGCTGGTTCATCTTTTCTGAGGTGATGTTCTTTGGTGCGTTTTTCACGGCACTGTGGTGGGCCCGCTCGCACTCTGTGCCTGCGTTGGGTAGCTTGGATAACTCCTTGCTCTGGCCCGGCTTCAAAGCGGTGTGGCCAAGCTTGGCAGCCGGTGCAACCGCATCGCCCGCCGGCATTGTGGAGTCTTTCTCCACCATGGGGCCCTGGCCTATCCCGACCATCAACACCGCACTGTTGCTGTCCTCCGGTGTGACGCTGACGATTGCCCACCATGCACTCATCGACGGCAACCGCAGCAAAACCATCGGCTTTATGTGGGCCACAGTATTGCTGGGCGTGTTGTTCCTCTGCTTGCAGGGTTATGAGTATTACGAGGCTTACCACGACCTGAACTTGACCTTGGCGTCTGGCGTGTTTGGCTCCACATTCTTCATGTTGACCGGCTTCCACGGCTTCCACGTCTTTGTGGGTATGCTGATGCTGCTGTTCATTACCTTGCGCTTGCAAAAAGGCCACTTCACGGCTGACCGTCACTTCGGTTTTGAAGGTGCAGCGTGGTACTGGCACTTTGTGGACGTGGTGTGGTTGGGTCTTTACATCTTGGTGTATTGGTTTTAAGTCTCTCGCACACAAAAAAAGGGCACCATGGGGTGCCCTTTTTGCTGGGGGGATTCGCTGGTTTTAGCGGCCTGCTGCGATGCCGGTGGGGTGGATGTAACCCAATTTCCAGGCAAGCATGAGGCAAAGAAATAGCAAGACTGAAATTCCCACCCGCATACCTAGCGCACGTGCCATATTGCGGGACTTGTTGCCCTGGGTGGCGCCGCCCTTGAGCATGAAGTACAGCGCAGCGGCGAGGCTGCCCAAAATCGTGGCGAAGGCCAGAATCACTAAATAGGTCATGACAGGAATTATCACGTGAACCCGCGGATGCGTTGGATCTTGGTGGCTTTTGCCGCCGTGCTGGGGGTGTCGCTGTCTGTATCGCTGGGGTTTTGGCAACTGCGCCGCGCGAGCCAGAAGGAAGCGTTGGGGGCATCGATCGCGGCAAGTGAGTCCAAACCGGCCTTGGATACCCAAGCGCTGGTGCAGGCGCCCAATCCGCAGGACTTGCTACACCAAAGTGTGCGTTTGCGCGGAGTGTGGGTACCCGATCGCACCGTGTACCTCGACAACCGGCAGATGCATGCCAAGGTCGGTTTTTTTGTCTTTTCCCCGCTGCGCCTAGAGGCGGGCGGGGCTGTGTTGATGGTGCAGCGCGGCTGGATACCCCGCAATTTTGAAGCCCGCGAAACCCTGCCCGCCGTGCAAACACCTAGCGGACCGGTGGAACTGACCGGGCGAATCGCCTTGCCACCTTCCAAGCTTTATGAGCCCGGGGCGCCCGCCGGCGGGCCTATCCGGCAAAATCTCGACCTTGCGCAGTTCCGCCTCGAAACCAGCTTG
Organism: Rhodoferax bucti; assembly: GCF_005876985.1. Taxonomy (GTDB): domain Bacteria; phylum Pseudomonadota; class Gammaproteobacteria; order Burkholderiales; family Burkholderiaceae_C; genus Allorhodoferax; species Allorhodoferax bucti. Next base: position 127,152 of record NZ_VAHD01000001.1, on the reverse strand, counting down.
CCATTGGAGGAGACCTTTGTGGTGGTGCAAACCGGTGCCGCGTCAGAGGGTTTGCTGCGCGAATGGCCGGTGGTCAACCTCGGGGTGGAGAAACACTATGGCTACGCGTTTCAGTGGTTCGCATTGGCGGCTTTGATGGCCGGGCTGTTCGCCTGGTTTCAGTTGCGTCCTCTTTTTGTTATTTCCAAGGATTGACCCTTTCATGTCTGGTGCTCCGATTCATGACGACCGTCCGCTAGGCCTGACGGTACACAGCCTCCCCGAACCCTCCGGGGCGCTGCAGACCGAGGTGGTGCGCACCCGCGCGGGCCGTTGGCGCATGTTGGCTGTGATGCTGGTGTGCGCCGCGCCGGTGATCGCCTCTTATTTCACTTACTACGTGGTCCGTCCGGACGGGCGCCGCAACTTCGGTGAACTGATCACCCCGCAGCGCCCCTTGCCAGCTCTGGCTGCCATGGACTTGCAAGGCGCGCCGGTTAATTTGCAAACGCTCAAAGGGCAGTGGCTGTTTGTGAGCGTTGCGGGCGCCGCGTGCGATGCACTTTGCAAGCAAAACCTGTATTTGCAGCGGCAACTGCGGGAGGGCCTGGGCAAAGAAAAAGACCGGCTGGATTGGGTCTGGCTCATCACCGATGAGGCCCCGGTACCCGCTGAACTCGCCCCCGCCCTCAAGGACGCCACCGTGCTAAGGGTTCCTGCGGCAGGCCTCGCCGAGTGGTTGCAAGCAGAGCCGGGGCGCCAACTACCGGATCAGTTGTATTTGGTGGACCCGCTGGGTAACTGGATGATGCGCTTCCCCCCGAACCTCACGGCCGAGGGCGCCCTCAAAGTCAAGCGCGACCTGGACCGGCTGATGCGTGCAGCCCAGTTCTGGGACCGCGCGGGGCGTGATTGAAGTACCGGCCATGCAACCTGCTTTGTACGATTTATCGCCTTTGTTCCGCGTGATGCTGGTCGGCGGTGTCGCCGCTTCGGTGCCGGCGCTGTGGGTGTATCTGCGCCACCGGGCCGCGGGGCCTGCCAGCCGCTACCAGGCGCTGGCCGTCGTCACCTTGTTTTTGACCTTCGACCTGGTGCTGTTCGGCGCCTTTACCCGGCTCACCGACAGCGGCCTGGGTTGCCCGGACTGGCCTGGCTGCTACGGCAACGCCAGCCCCTTGGGCGCCAGCCACGACATCGCCATGGCCCAGCATGCCATGCCTACCGGCCCGGTCACGCACAGCAAGGCCTGGATTGAAATGGTCCACCGCTATATGGCTACGGCGGTGGGCGCGCTGATTACCGTGATGGCAGTATCCGCCTGGTGGATGCGCAGGCGCGGTCTTGCGCAGGCTCCGAACCCGTGGTGGCCCACGGCAACCTGGGTCTGGGTGTGTGTGCAGGGTGCGTTTGGCGCCTTAACCGTCACTATGAAGCTGTTCCCCGCCATCGTGACGCTGCACTTGCTGGGCGGCTATGTTCTGCTGGCTTTGTTGACCATTCAGGCGACCTCGGCCTCCGCTGGGCGTGCATCGGCGAATCGGGGTGCGGCGCAAACCATCCCCCCTCGTGTATTCGCCTGGACGCTGGCCGCCTTGGGGCTTTTGATGCTGCAAGCCGCCTCGGGCGCGTGGGTCAGCACCAATTACGCGGTGCTGGCGTGTGCCGAGTTCCCCGGTTGCCAGGGCACGCTGTGGCCTGCCATGGATTGGAAGGCTGCCATGGAAATCTGGCGCCCGCTGGGTCTGACCGCTGCCGGTGAGCATCTGAGTTTTCAGGCGCTCACTGCCATTCACATGGCGCACCGCTTGTTGGCCGGGGTGACTGCGTTGGCGTTGGTGGGCTTGGCCTGGGCACTGTTCCGGTTCGATGGCCTGCGCAAGCCGGCCCGCTGGCTCGCAGCCCTGCTGGCCTTGCAGATTGCCACCGGCCTGAGCAATGTGGTGCTCGGTTGGCCCCTGTTGGCCGCTGTGATGCACACCGGTGGCGCTGGCGCGCTGGTGATGGTGCTGGTCTGGGTGCTGGTGATCTGCCGCCCGGCCCGCTCCGTAGAAGTAGAAAAAGAGACTCCCGTATGACCCTGAATGAAGCAGTCCCCAAGCCCTCTGTGCTGGCTCAATTCCATGCGCTGACCAAGCCGCGCGTCATCCAGTTGATTGTGTTTTGCGCCCTGATCGGCATGGTGCTGGCCGTGCCCGGCGCACCCACCGGGGCGCAGGTGATGCTGGCCGCCGTTGCCTGCCTTGGCATTTATCTTGTGGCGGGTGCCGCTGCCGCCTTCAACTGCATCGTAGAAAAAGGCATTGATGCCAAGATGAAGCGCACCTCGTGGAGGCCCACGGCCCGCGGCGAGTTGAGCGACACGCAGACGCTGGTGTTTTCCGCACTCTTGTGCGCGGCCGGTTCGGCCATTTTGTACTTTTGGGTCAACCCGCTCACCATGTGGCTGACCTTTGCCACCTTCGTGGGCTATGCGGTGGTCTACACCGTGATCCTCAAGCCACTCACGCCCCAAAACATCGTGATCGGCGGCGCCTCGGGGGCCATGCCGCCCGTGCTGGGCTGGTCCGCCATGACCGGGGACGTCGGGCCCGAAGCGCTGATTCTGTTCTTGATCATCTTTTTGTGGACACCACCGCACTTCTGGGCGCTGGCGCTGTACCGGGTAGAGGACTACCGCAAGTCCGGCCTGCCCATGTTGCCGGTCACCCATGGCAGCGAGTTCACCCGCCTGCAAATCCTGCTCTACACCTTTATGCTGCTGGCCGCCTGCCTGCTGCCCTTCATCTACGGCATGAGTCACTGGCTCTACCTGGTGGTGGCTGTGGGGCTGTGTCTGGGTTTTTGCTGGTACGCGGTGCGCTTGTTGCGCAACTACTCGGATGAACTGGCGCGCGCCACCTTCCGCTTTTCGCTCATCCATTTGAGCGTGCTTTTTGCAGCGCTGCTGCTGGACCATTACCTCTTATGAACAAACGTTCTGCTATTCAATTCATAGCTGCTGGCGCAATACTGGCGAGCGCTGGAGGCCTATTGAGTGCTTGCTCGGAAGCCAAGCCCTCGTTTGCCTCGGTAGACATCACCGGCGCCAGTTACGCCAAAGACTTTGAGCTGACTGACCACAACGGCAAAGTCCGCCACCTGGGCGACTTCAAGGGCAAGGTCGTGGTCATGTTCTTCGGCTACACCCAGTGCCCGGATGTGTGCCCCACGTCCATGGCGGAGCTGGCAGAGGTGAAGAAGGCGCTGGGTGCGGATGGCGACAAGCTGCAGGGCCTGTTTGTCACGGTCGACCCTGCCCGCGATACGCCTGAAGTGCTCAAGGGCTACATGGAGAATTTCGACCCCACCTTCCTGGCGCTTTACACCACGCCCGAGAAGCTGGAAGCTTTGGCCAAAGACTTCAAGGTCTACTACAAGCGGGTCAACGGCAAAACCGACACCAGCTACACCATGGACCACTCGGCTGGCAGCTACATCTACGACACCCAAGGCAACTTGCGCCTTTTCACCCGCTACGGCAGTGGCGCCAAGGTGCTGGCGGCCGACATTCAGCAGTTGCTGAAGCCGTCCTGATCAGTCGGTTTTGATGTTTTGCTGGGCAATGATGCCGCCCAGCAAAGTGGTGTCCGCCTTCACCCGGTTGGCCAAACCCTCGGCAGAGGTGCCTTGCACCGTCCAGCCCTGCTGGAACATCTTTTGGCGCATCTCGGGGCTGCGCGCAATCTCGCTGAACAGCGCCGACAAGCGCGCCACCACCGGCTTGGGCAGGCTGTTGGGGGCGGCCACCGCGTTCCAGATCTCCAGGTTTAGGTCTTTCACCCCCGCCTCCGACAGGCTGGGAATGTCGGGCACCAACGCACTGCGCACGCTGGCCGTAATGCCGATGGCTTTGAGCTTGCCGGCCTTGATTTGGGCCGAAGCCAGGGCAGGGGGCAGCAGGCTGAGCTGCAAGTCGCCCGCGATCATGGCGGTGGCCACTTGCGGATAACCCGCGTAGGGCACATGCAAGGGGGCTATGCGCGCCTTGGCCTTGAGCAACTCCATGCCCAAATGGCCCACGGTGCCCACGCCGGGGGTGCCGTAGTTCCACTTGTCGCCGGACGCACGGGCCGCAGCCAAAAACTCTGCGGCAGTCGCGCCCGGTGCGCTGACGGGGGCGGCGAGCACTAGGGGCGACACGCCCAGCAGGCTCACCGGCGTCAGGTCCTTCAGCGGGTCGTAGCTCAGTTTGGGGTTGAGCAGCTTGGCAATCGTCATGTTGCCGTTGATCATCAGCCCGAGGGTGTGGTCATCGGTGGCCTTGGCCACCGCATCGGCGGCGATGTTGCCGGCGGCGCCCACTTTGTTTTCCACAATCACCGGTTGGCCCAGGGCTTTGGAGAGCGGCTCGGCAAAGGCGCGGGCTGTCAGGTCCGGCGAGGACCCGCCCGGAAAGCCGACAATGATGCGCACCGGCTTGGTCGGCCATGCGGCAGTTTGAGGTGCTTTTTGGGCGCTAGCGCCCATAGGTAGTGCGCAAGCAGCTATGGAAAGCATAGCGACTGCAGCGGTGCGGCGTGTGTGGGTCATCAGCTCTGGGTCCAAGAAAAAGCCCCTGCAGGCGGGGCCGGCAGGGGCATTGTGCGTGAAGTCGGGCGGCGTCTACCGCCGCGCGATCAGGCGTAGGCTGCGAGGGCCGTTTTCATCTTCTTCATGGCGGCCACTTCGATCTGGCGGATGCGCTCGGCGCTCACGCCATATTCGGCGGCCAGGTCGTGCAGCGTCATGCCGCCGGAGTTGTCATCGTTCACCTTGAGCCAGCGCTCTTCCACAATGCGGCGGCTGCGCTCGTCCAGGCTGGCCAAGGCGGTGGCGATGCCGTCGGTGGCCAGCACATCGCGCTGGCGCGCTTCGATCATGGCGACCGGCTCGTGGTTGGTGTCGGTCAGGTAGGCAATCGGGCCGAAGGCGTCTTCGCCATCTTCCGAGGGGCTGGGGTCCAGCAGCACGTCGCCACCGGCCAGGCGTGCTTCCATCTCCAGGACTTCTTCGGGCTTCACGTTCAACTCGCGTGCCATGGTGTTCACCTGCTCGGGGTTGAGCGTGTCGCGGTGGGTGTCCAGATCGGCGGCAGCGTCTTCGCCCTTGAAGCGTTGCTTCATGGAGCGCAGGTTGAAAAATAGCTTGCGCTGGGCTTTGGTGGTCGCCACCTTCACCATGCGCCAGTTTTTCAGGATGTATTCGTGGATCTCGGCCTTGATCCAGTGCAGCGCGTAGCTCACCAAGCGCACGCCTTGGTCGGGGTCGAAGCGTTTGACGGCCTTCATCAGGCCCACGTTGCCCTCCTGGATCAGGTCGCCGTGGGGCAGACCGTAGCCCAGGTATTGGCGCGCCACCGACACCACCAAACGCAAGTGAGAGAGCACTAACTTACCGGCAGCTTCCAGGTCGTTCTCATTCTTGAACTTGCGGGCGTACTCCTGCTCTTCTTCCAGCGTGAGCATGGGCAGGCGGTTGGCCGCAGAAATATAGGCGTCCAGGTTCCCCAGTGGCGGCACCAAAGACCACGGATTGGCCGTGGCCAGGGCGGTGCGGGGAGCAGCGATCAATGCGGACATGTAGAACCTCCTTGTGTTCGGATTCAATATTAGCACTCGTAAGAGGCGAGTGCTAACGGGAAGTTCAATACCCCTGCACCGAATCGGATGAAGTTTTGTAAAGGCCCCAAAAAGCAAAAAGGGCCCGAAGGCCCTCCGCATTCACATGGCCGGCTCAGGCCCAGCGCACTTTGTCTTTGCCGGTGTACCAGCTTGCCAGTTGCGGCTCCACGGCGGATTCAATGCGGGCGCGCTTGATTTTCATGGTGGGGGTCAGCATGCCGTTTTCAATCGACCATGGCTCCGGGGCCACGACCAGCATCTGCAGCCTTTCGTAGTCCGGCAGCTCGGCGTTCACGGCGTCGAGCAGTTGCTCCAGTTCGGCATGGACCTCCGCTTTGAAGGCGGGGTCCGCCTTCACTTGCGGGCGCACGGTCTCGGCCAGCACCACGATGGCGTAGGCCGAGGGCTGGCCCACGCCGGACACCATGCTGGTTTCAATGCGGGGGCAGGCGTTCAGGCGGTTCTCGATCGGGGCGGGCGCCACGTACTTGCCTTTGGAGGTTTTGAACAGCTCTTTCACCCGGCCGGTGAGCTTGAGCAGGCCATCGGCGCGGCGCTCGCCCTTGTCGCCGGTGCGGAAGAAGCCGTCCTCGGTGAACACCTCGGCGTCCAGGTCGGGGCGCTTGTAGTAGCCCACAAACTGGCCGGGCGACTTAATCAACACCTCGCCTTCTTCGCTGATGCGCACTTGCACGCCGGCCAGCGGCACGCCCACGCAGCCGGGGGCGTTGATCTTGTCGGTGGAGTTGTGCGAGTAGGCAAAGTCCTCCGTCATGGCGTAACCCTCAATCAGGTTCAGCCCCAGGCGGCGGTACCAGGCGATCAGCTCGGCCGGAATGGGCGCGGAGCCGCTGCCGGCCAGCAAGGCGTGGTCCAGGCCCAGGCCCTTGAGCACCTTGCGGCCCACGATCTTGCCCAGGATGGGGATGCTCAGTAGCCGGTCCAGCTTTTTGGGCGGCATTTTGGCGAACACGCCCTGCTGGAACTTGAGCCACAGGCGCGGCACTGAGATAAAGGTGATCGGCTTGGCGCGGTTCAGGTCCTGGATAAAGGTGTCCAGCGACTCGGCAAAGAACAACTGCGTATCGCCATTGACCAGCGAGGCGGACTCCACCCACGCCCGCTCAAACACGTGCGCCAGCGGCAGGTAAGACAGCATGCGGTTGCGGGTGTTGGCGCCGATGCGGTTTTTGGTGTCGTTGTTGATGCCCTCGGCCGCCGCGGTGATGCGCTCAAAGCTGTGCATCACGCCTTTGGGCTGGCCGGTGGAGCCGGAGGTGTACATCAGGATGGCGATGTCCGTGCCGCCCCGGGTGGGTTTGCCGGTCAACGGCTTGGTGCGGGCGGTGATGGCGTCCCAGCTCTCGTAGCTGTTTTTCGGGGCGAGCGGGAAGGCAATCAGGGGCAGGCCCGCAGGAATGCCGGGCTGCTGCTGGTCAAAGGTATCGAGCTTGCCCACAAACAGCAGGCTGACCTCGCTGTGCTCCAGCACATAGCGCACGGTGTCGGCCGTTTCGGTGGGGAAGATGGCCACCGTGGTGCAGCCCGCCATCCAGATGGCCAGCTCGGCCATGATGAAGTGGGCGCAGTTTTTGGACAGGATGGCCACCCGCGCACCCGGCTCCAAGTTTTGTGCCTTGAGGTGGGCCGCCATGCGGCGGGCCTGGTCCATGGTCTGCTTCCAGGTGTAGTCCACCACCTGGCCGCCTCCGGTGGGCTGGGTCAGAAAAATCTGGTCCGCGTGGGCGGTCTCGTGGCTGTAGACGTAGTCCAGCATGAGTTTGGCTTGAGCCATCTTTTGTCTCCTTTTTATGGGTTGTTTTTTGCATTGTCTTGGCTTTTGCGTGCAAATGAGCGCTTTGCGCGACCATGCCACCCCGGAATAGAGGGGGGCTACTATTCCGGGGTGGAGCGTGCATTCGCATTGTTGGCGGTTTTTGTCCTGTTTGTGGCGATGGATGTGCTTTCGCGCATACAGCGTGAGCGCTAGCATTCAGGCATTGCTTAATAAAAGGTGTCCTTCCATGTCCTCCGTATCTACCCTGAAGCCTGCGCTTATCGTCATAGATGTGCAGCAATCGTTCACGCAAATGCCCTTCTGGTCGCAGGGCATTCATGCCCCGTTTGAGGCTGCGCTCTTGCGTTTGGAGGCGGGTTGCCGTGCCGCGGGTGTGCCGGTGGTGCACATCTTTCATGTGGGGCAGGCCGGGCCGTTTCGCGAAGACTCGGGTTGGGTCAAGCCACTGCTTTGGCTGCCGGCGGACCCGGATGTGCGTTTTGACAAGCACACCCACAACGCCTTTACCGACACCGGCCTGGACTTGTGGCTGCGCCGCCAAGGGGTGGGCCAGCTCATCATTTGCGGCATCCGCACCGAGCAGTGCTGTGAGACCACCGCCCGCGTGGGGGCCGACCTGGGCTACACGGTGGACTTTGTGTCCGAGGCCACACTCACCTTCCCCATGACCCACGCCGGCAGCGGGCGCACCTTCAGCGCCGAAGACATCACCACCCGCACCGAACTGGTGTTGCAAGACCGGTTTGCCCGCATCCTCACGGTGGATGCCTGCTTGGCCGGACTATCCTCTGGCCTATAACCGGACCCCCACCATGCTCCAACTCCGCCCCAACTGCGAATGCTGCAACACCGATTTGCCGCCCGCCGCCCTGAATGCCCGCATCTGCTCGTTTGAGTGCACTTTTTGCGCGGACTGCGCTGACACCCATTTGCAGGGCACCTGCCCCAACTGTGGTGGCGAGCTGGTGCGCCGCCCGGTGCGCCCGGCGGCCAAGCTGGCCCACAACCCGCCGTCTGCCGAACGGGTGTTCAAACCCCAGGGCTGCACCGTGGTGAAACCCGGCCCGGGAGCCTCTGCATGAGCGCCGCTGCACCCATGCGCCCCAAGGATCTGGGGCTGGCCTTGCTGGTCATTCTGGTGTGGGGGGTGAACTTTGCGGTGATCAAGGTGGGCGTGGTCGGCGTGCCGCCTTTGTTGCTGGGGGCCTTGCGCTTTGCGCTGGCGGCGTTTCCGGCGGTGCTGCTGTTCAAGCCGCCCAAGGTGCCGCTGCGCTGGTACCTGGCCTATGGCCTCACCATTTCGGTGGGGCAGTTTGCGTTTTTGTTTACTGCGATTCATGTGGGCATGCCCTCGGGGCTGGCGTCGCTGGTGCTGCAGTCGCAATCCTTCTTTACGCTGTTGTTGGCCGCATGGTGGCTCAAGGAGCGTTGGCAGGCCAACCAGATGGCAGGCTTGCTGCTGGCGGCTTGTGGCCTGGTGCTGATTGGCAGTGCCGCTGGCGGGCCGGCGGGCAGTGTGTCCATGCCCTTGTTGGGCTTTTTGCTCACGGTGGCTGCGGCGGTCATGTGGGCTTGCGGCAATATCGTGACCCGCACGGTGAGCCGCTACGGCCCCATGAACCAGTTGGCTTTTGTGGTGTGGGCCAGCCTGGTGCCGCCGCTGCCGTTTCTGGCCTTGTCGTGGGGGCTGGAGGGGCCGGAGGCCATCGCCACCGCGCTTGCGCACATCGGTTGGGGCACCTTTGCAGCCATCGCCTACCTGGCCTGGATTGCCACCTTGCTGGGCTACGGCTTGTGGACGCACCTGATGTCGCGCTACGCCACCAACCGCGTGGCACCATTCACTTTGCTGGTGCCGGTGGTGGGCTTGACGACGGGCTGGGTGGTGTTTGGTGAGGCCCTGCGGCCGGTGCACTTTGCCGGGGGCGCGCTGCTGATGGCGGGCCTGCTGCTCAATGTGTTTGGCGGGCCACTGGTGGAGCGCCTGCTGGGGCGCCGTACACAGCCATGAGCGAGGTGCCTGCGCTCCACATTTACCTGGTGCTCACGCCCAATGTGCTGATGCTGGACTACGCCGGCCCGGCCGAGGCCTTGCGCATGGCGCGCGATATGGGTGCGCCGATTGCCTTGCACGCCTGCGGCCCGCAGGGCGACATCGCCACGTCCTTGGGCACCGGCCTTACGGGGCTGGAGGCATTGCCCGCCACCTTGGCTGCGCGCAGCCTGGTGCTGGTGGTGGGTAACAGCAACGAGGCGGTGGACTACGCCACCGACGCCGCCCGCTCGGTGGTGCAGTGGCTGCGCGCTGTGCCGCAGGGCACCCGCATGGCCAGCATATGCTCGGGCGCCTTGCTGCTTGCACAAGCGGGGTGTTTGGACGGGCGGCACTGCACCACCCACCACACCCTGATTGCCGATTTGCAGGCGCTGGCCCCGCGCGCGCAGGTGGTGGCCGATCGCATTTTTGTGGACGAAGGCGGTGTGCTTACCAGTGCCGGCATCACCACCGGCATTGACCTCGCGCTCTACCTGATCGAGCAAGAGGCCGGTGCCGAGCTGGCCGCGCGCGTGGCCCGCCGGCTGGTGATGTACCAGCGCCGCGGCACGCATGACCCGCAAATGTCGCCGTGGCTGGCGCACCGCAACCACATGCACCCGGCCGTGCACCGCGCGCAAGACGCGGTGGCCCGCGAGCCCCAGCGCAACTGGACCTTGAGCGAGCTGGCCGACGTGGCCTGCGTGAGTCCGCGCCACCTCACCCGTCTGTTTGCCCAGCACACCGGCATCAGCGTGGTGGTGTACCAGCAGCAACTGCGCATTGCCCGCGCCAAAGAGCTGCTGGCCCGCCAAGGCTTGCCGGTGGAGCGGGTGGCCGAGGCTTGCGGCTTTGCCTCTGCGCGCGACCTGCGCCGGGTGTGGCGCAAATACGAGGCGGGTTCGCCGGCCACCGCGCGGGCCGTGGTTCAATAGCGGGCTGTACCGTGAGCTCTCGCACCCCATGACCCCCGAAGCCCAAAAACTCTGGCGCGCCCCGCAGTGGGCGTTCTCCATCCTGCTTGCGCTGCTGGGCATGCTGGGGCCGTTTTCTATCGACACCTACTTGCCTGCGTTTGCGGGCATCAGCCAGTCGCTGGGCGCGACACCGGTGCAGATGCAGCAAACGCTGTCGGCCTACCTGTTCGGGTTCGCTTTTATGGCGCTGTTTCATGGCTCCATCTCCGACAGCTTTGGCCGCCGCCCGGTGGTGCTGTGGGGGCTGGCGGCGTTCACTATTGCCTCGGTGGGGTGTGCGTTGTCACAAACCATCGGGCAGCTCATCTTCTTTCGCGCCATGCAGGGCTTGTGCACCGGGGCGGGCATTGTGGTGTCGCGCGCGGTGATTCGCGATGTGTATCCGCCTTCACAGGCCCAGAAGGTGATGAGCCAGGTCACCATCTTTTTTGGCGTGGCGCCCGCCATTGCCCCCATGGTGGGCGGCTGGTTGTTGATCCATGCCAGCTGGCACGGCATCTTCTGGTTTTTGGCTGCAGTCGGTATCGCGCTGTGGACGTCCAACTATTTCCTGCTGCCCGAAACCTTGCCCTGTGAGCAGCGCCAGCACTTTCATGTGAACAACCTGCTGCGCGGGTACTGGAAGCTGGGCTCCGACCCGCGCTTCCTGTTGCTGGCCTTGGCCAGTGGCATTCCGTTCAATGGCATGTTTTTGTATGTGCTGAGTGCGCCGGTGTTTCTGGGCGAGCACCTGAGGCTGGTGCCGCAACAGTTCTTCTGGTTTTTTGTGCTCACCATCGGCGGCATCATGGGCGGAGCCTTCGTCAGTGGCCGGGTGGCCGGCAAGATCAGCCCGAAGCGCCAGATCCGCTATGGGTTCACCATCATGCTGGTCATTGGGGTGCTCAATCTGGTGGCCAACCTGCTGTTCAAGGCGCATGTGACCTGGGCGCTGTTTCCCATTGCCATCTTTGCCTTCGGCTGGGCACTCATGGTGCCGGTGGTGACTTTGCTGGTGCTGGACTTGCACCTTGAGCGGCGCGGCATGGCGTCGAGCTTGCAGATGTTTGTAGGGTCGACCGCCAACGGCATCGTGGCGGGGGTGATTTCGCCGCTCGTCATGCACTCCACTGTGGCGCTGGCCAGTGCCTCGGTGTTGATGATGTGCGTGGGCCTGTGTGCCTGGGTGTTTATCCGCAGCCGTTGGCCCGAGATCGGTCGACGTGTGGAGGCGCTGTGATGCGAGGTGCTTGGCGCTCAGGCCTGGCTCCATTGCTGGCAGGTTCCGCAGTGTTGATGGCCGCGTGCTCCAGCGCGCCGCCCGCACCGGCTCCGGTGCTTGCAGCGCCCCAGCCGGCCAGCCGCTTGACCCTGGAGCAGGCGAATGACGTGACTGTTATGGCCATCGGACTGGTCGGCACACCCTACCGCTACGGCGGCAACACGCCTGCGAGTGGATTCGATTGCAGCGGGCTGATTGGTTATGTCTACAAACAGCGGGCCGACGTGGTGGCACCGCGCACCACCGGTGGCCTGATCGACTGGGGCACTAGCATCCCGGCCCCCAGCCTGCGCACGGGCGACCTCGTCGTCTTCACCCAAAACGGCCGCGCCAACCACGCAGGCATCTACGTGGGCGAAGGCCGCTTCGTGCATGCACCGTCTACCGGCGGCACGGTGCGGCTGGATAGCTTGAATTCGTCCTACTGGGCCAAGCAGCAGGTGAGTTACCGCAGGCCGTGAGGGGAGCTCACGTGTCCAGCTTTACGCTTTCCCCGATCACAAAGAACTGACCCCCCGCCACGTAATGCAGCGTGCGCAAGTCATCCGGTGCTTGGTCGAATTCCCAGTGCCCATTGATGAACACACGGCTGTCCGCCCAGGCGTGGGTCACTTCGCCGATAAACAGGTCGTAGGTTTGTTGGTTGTGTGGCTCAGGTAGCACCTTGCACAGCAACCAGCCCACGCAACCTTGCACCAGTGGCACAGAGCTTTCCTGCGGTGTAAATGTGTGAATGCCGTGGCGCTGCAGTTTGTCAGGCGTGGTGAGTGCGCTGTCGGTACCCACCCCCAGCGTGGTTCGCGCCAGAGCGCGGGCCGGGATGTTGAGCGCAAACCAGCCGCTGCCTTCCACTAATGCGCGAGTGCGGGTGGCCTTGTCGATCACCACCGTCACCTTGGGCGGCTGGAAGTCCAGTGGCATGGACCACGCGGCGGCCATCACGTTGTGTTCGCCAGCATGCGCGGATGACACTAACACCGTGGGGCCATGGTTGAGCAGGCGGTAGGCCTTGTCCAGCGGGACGGAAGCACAGAAGTCGGGCAGGGTGTTCATGGGGGTGCGTTAAGCCACCGCCCGCGCCAGATTCGCCCGCGCACGGGTCTCCAGTGCGGCGTGGAAGTGGTCGGTGTTGTAGATGCGGGGCCGGTCGGCAAACGACTGCAGTACCTCTTTACGCTTGGTGCGAAACACTTCTTCGGGCACAAAGGCGTATTCCTCGCGGATCTGTTGCTCGTATTGTGCAAAGCGCTGTGCGTCGGCACCGAGGATGGAGAGGTCAATGTCCGCCAGCAACTGCGCATCGCCCGCGGCGGGCACGCTGGTGTGGCGGGTGGCCATGACCAACTCGTAAACGCGCTCTGCCACCTCGGCCTGCACACCGGCGGTGGTGAGTGCTTGCCGCGCCCAGGCGGCACTTTGGGCCTCGTTGTCGTGGCGCTGCACGTCATACACCGCGTCGTGAAACCAGAGTGCCAGCGCCACCTCGGCAGGCCGCTGTGCCAGATGCCGGACTGCTTCAAACCCTTGCAGGCATTCGGCCAGATGCTGGGTGCTGTGGTAGTGCCGGTGCGGCTCGGAGTAGGCGGCCGACAGAGCGTCGCACAGCACGGTGCCGTCGGTGCGTGCGCCGGCATCGTGCCAGACAGTTGCAAACAGGGGTTTCAGGGCGGCCAAAGACGGTGCGGTGTTCATGGCAGGCACTCTAGCAAAACCGGCCAAGCCGCCAGCGCCCGCCAGGCCTGCAAACCCTGTTCTTGATTTTGATAGCAGGGGCCTTTTCCATATACTGTTTAAAAATACAGTAATTTGTTAAAGCCCTTGCCATGACTAGCGCTGCGCGCCATTCCACTACCTCTGCCACCGGTGTACCGGACCCTCAGGACATCCACGCCGGTGTCTGGCACGCGCACACTCTGGCGAGCCCGGTGCAGTCGGTGCAGGCCACGGGGGATGCCTTGTTGGACGCGCATTTGCCCGGCGGCGGTTGGCCGGTGGGCGCCTTGGTGGAGCTGCTGCAGCCTGCCGGCGCGCACAGTGAATGGCGCCTGCTGCTGCCCGCGTTGGCGGCGTGCGGGCGCGGTCCGGTGGTGCTGGTGGGGGCGCCACAGCTGCCGTTCGCGCCGGCACTCTCCCGACTGGGCTTGCGCGCGGGGCGGCTGCTGTCGGTGCTCGGGGCGGTTCAAGGCGGGAGTCTTTCTGCCGACGGGGCTGGGCGCCTCTGGGCCACCGAGCAGGTGCTGCGCTGCGCCGAGGTGGACGCCGTGCTCGCCTGGCTGCCGCAGGCCCGGGGCGAGCAGCTGCGCCGCCTGCACTTGGCGGCCGCCGAGCACCACAAGTTGCTGTTTGTGATGCGGCCAGACCGGGCGCGCAGCGATGCATCGCCCGCCGTGCTGCGCCTCTTGGTGCAGCCGCTTGCCCGCGCCCGGCACCCGCTGCAAGGCCCATTGCAAGGTTCAGTGCAAGGCTCGGTGCAAGAGCGGTGGCTGGACGGGCTGGAGGTCGACATTCTCAAGCGGCGCGGCCCGCCCTTGGCGGAACCGCTGCAGGTGCAGGCACGCAGCCCCCGGCTGGGCGTGTTGCTGGCGGCTGGTCGCGCCTTGGCCCGGAGTGCGGAGGGGCCGAAAGAGCAAGAGGGCGTATCAGCCTGGGGCATGTGGCCTGCCACGCCGCCGGATGCTCAGGCCGCGCGCGCCGCATTTCAACAGCAGGCGCTGGGCGGCGTGGAGAGCCAGGCGTTCCCGTGGCCGCCGCTGCCGCCCGCGCAGGGCGAGCTGGCCGTGGCGGCGCGCGGTACGGCCGATGCGTATGGGCCTATGAATGCGGAGGCGGGCCATGCACTGGATCGCGCTGCGGCCGTCGCTTGATGCCACGGCTGCCCCGACCGAGCCCGTGTTGGTGGATGCGTCCACCGCGCTGGCATGGTGGGCCCTGCGCTTCACGCCGCTGGTGGCTCGCGTGGGCGACGCGCTGGTGTTGGAGGTGTCTGCCAGCGAGCGCTTGTTCGGCGGGCGCACCGCCTTGCTGCAGCAACTTTTAGAGTCAAATAGGCCGCTAGCGCAGGTGGAATATGCGCAAGGCGCTACTTCTTTGATAGCGCTGGCAGCCTTGCAGGTGCATACCTGCCGGGTGGGGCAGGCCGCGCCGGTGCGTGGGGTGCTGCCTGATGCCCTGCCGGTGCACACCCTGGCCGCGGCCCAGGCCCACCTGCCCACGCTGGCCCGCCTGGGTGTGCGCACCTGGGGGCAGCTGCGGGCCCTGCCGCGTGGGGGCGTGGTGCGGCGCTTTGGTGCCGAGGTGGTGGATGCGCTAGACCGCGCCTACGGCCAGCGCCCCGAGGTCTACCCTTGGCTCACGCTGCCCGATGTGTTTGATGCCCCGCTGGAGCTGGCGGCGAGTGTCGATGCGGCACCGGCCTTGTTGTTTGGCGCGCGCCGCCTGCTGGCGCAGCTGCTGGTGTGGCTGCGCGCCCGCCAGTCGGGGGTGCTGGCGCTGGAGCTGCTGTGGGAGCTGGATGCGCGCCGCGCCAACACCCGCCATGTGGACGCCCACCACCAGGGCGGCCAGCAAGGTCGATTGGAGCTACGCACCGCCGAGGCCACGCAGGACATGAGCCACCTGCAGCGCATTCTGGGTGAGCAGCTGGCCCGCGTCACCCTGCCGGCGCCGGTGCTGTACCTGCGCCTGCGCAGCCTGCAGACCCAACCGCTGGGCGGCGAGAGCCACAGCCTGCTGCCTGAAGATGTGCGCAAGGGCGACAGCCTGCACCAGACCCTGGAGCGCCTGGCCGCCCGGCTGGGCGCGCACAGCGTGCAGTGCGCCACCCCGCAGGCCGACCACCGGCCCGAACGCATGCAGCGCTGGCAGCCGTGGCGGGTGGATACTACGCGGAAAGAAAATCAAAATGCTATGAAATCAGGAGCTGCTCGCGCATATTCCATGAGCGCTAGAGGCCCAAAAGATTATGAAGCAGAGCACGATGTGCTCCCCACGGCCGACCTGTACCCCACCTGGCTGCTGCCGGTGCCGCAGCGGCTGGTGGTGCGCCAAGCCTCGCACCCGAGCGGTCCGCCGCAAAGCATTCCTTGTTATCACGGCGAGCTCACGCTACTCGCCGGCCCGCAGCGTCTGGAGACCGGCTGGCTCGAAGGCGAGCCCGCCTTGCGCGACTACTTTGTGGCCCGCAGCCCGCAGGCGGGGCTGGTGTGGGTGTACCGCGAGCGGCTGGAGGCGGCAGAAGATGCCGCCTGGTTTTTGCACGGGCTCTTCGCGTAGGAGCCCGTGCGCGGAGTGTCGCGAGGTGCTTAGTGCACCACCATCAAGGTGAAGGGGAACACATAGGCCTGCAGCGTCACGAAGATGCCGACCAGGCACGCCAGCGCGATCGAGTGGAAGAACACATAGCGCAAGATGTCGCCTTCGTGGTTGAACCACTTGGTGGCGGTGGACGCGACCACGATGGATTGGGCGTCAATCATCTTGCCCATCACGCCGCCAGAAGAGTTGGCCGCGCCCATCAGGTTGGCGGACAAGCCCAGCTGCTCGGCAGCCACTTTTTGCATGCCGCCGAAGAGCACGTTGGACGCCGTGTCCGAGCCGGTCATGGCCACGCCGATCCAGCCCATCAAAGTGCCGAAGAAGGGGTACAGCGCGCCAGTGCCGGCAAAGGCCAGGCCCAGTGTGGTGTCGGTGCCGGAGAAGCGGGTCAGCGTGCCTAAAGCCAGCATCAGCACGATGGTGACCAGCGAGTAACGCACCAGCCAGAACGTGCGGAAGAAGGTTTGCACAATCGCCAGCGGGCGGTAGCCCATGACCAAGGCACCGATGATGGCCGACAACAAAATGCCAGTGCCGGTGGCCGACAGGCCGTTGAGCACATAGACCGCGGCTTCCTTGTGGGGCGTGGGCACCACGGGGGGCACTTTTTCGATCAGGTTGTTCAAGCCTTCAATCGGAAACTTGGGCGCCCAGATGCCGTTGAAGTAGTTCTTCACGGCGGGCAGACCCCAGATGAACACGAACACGGTCAGGATCAGCCAGGGGGTCCAAGCGCTCAGCAGGGCAGAGGCCGAGTGGCGTTTGAGGGCGACAGGGGCCGGGGCTTCGCCGCCGTCCTTTTCGTGGCCCTTGAGCGAGGTGGAGCGCCAGACTTTCTTGGGCTGCCACACGCGCAAAAACAGCACCAGCGACACCATGGACACGATGGCGGCAATGATGTCCACCAGCTCTGGCCCGATGAAGTTGGACACCAAATACTGCGGAATGGCGAAGGACAAACCGGTCACCAGAATGGCGGGCCAGATTTCCATCATCGCCTTGCGGCCGGCAAACGCCCAGATCAGCCAGAAGGGCACCAGCAGGCTGAAGAAGGGCAGTTGGCGGCCGATCATGGCGGTGACTTCCATCAGGTCGTAGCCGTGCACTTTGGCCAGGGTGATCACCGGTGTGCCCAAGGCGCCGAAGGCCACGGGCGCCGTATTGGCAATCAGCGAGAGGCCGGAGGCTGCCAGAGGCGAGAAGCCCAGGCCGATCAAAATGCCTGCCGTCACCGCCACGGGGGTACCGAAGCCGGCCGCACCTTCAAAGAATGCGCCGAAGCAAAAGGCAATCAGCAGCAGTTGCAGGCGGCGGTCTTCGGTGATGCCCGAGAGCGAGTCCTGCAGCACCTTGAAGCTGCCGTTGCCTTCGGCCAACTGCTGCAAAAAGATGATGTTGAGCACGATCCAGCCAATGGGCAGCAGGCCGGTCAGCCCACCGAAGAAGGCGGCATTGCCCGCCATGCCGGCCGGCATGCCGTAGCCGAACACGGCCACCGCAAAGGCGGCAATCAGGCCCAGGCCCGCCGCAATGTGTGCCTTGATGTGCAGAAAACCCAAGCACACCAGCATCACCACCACCGGCACCGCCGCCAGCAGGGTGGATATGAACATGTTCCCGAAAGGGTCGTAAATTTGTTGCCAGACCATGTGTGTCTCCGAAGTACTTTTGAATGCAGGTGCACACCGCCTGAAAGGGGGCGGTTTGTGCAGTGCGGCAAATGTAAGAAGCTCACACGCGTGCTGGTGTGAAAAGAATTTTTCAGGCCCGTGAAAATAAATCCCCTCCTAGGGGAGGGGGCAAACCGCTTGGCGCGGCAGTCAGCAATCCGCCAGCTTTCGGGCTACTGGCGATCTGTGGGAGGTCAGGAGCGGGTCGTGGATGTGTCGGCTGTGGTGTCTTCGCCGTGCGCCTTGGCAAACGCCAGAATCACCTCTCGAACCACTTTGCGCTGCGGTGCTGGCAGCTTCAGGAACGCATCGAAGGTATCTCTCTCGGTGTAACCCGCACCCTCATCCCAGCGCTTTTGTGCTGCTTGCAAGTGGGTTTGCACTTGTTCCCCAAAGCGCAGTTGGTGGGGGTTGAGCTTGAGCAGCTTGGCCAGCTCCTGCAATTTGTCTTGCGTAGGAATGGCCTCCCCATTGAGCCACTTCCAGGCGGTTTGCCGCCGTACCGGGGTGCCTAGCCACTCTGAATTGAACTCGCGCTCCAGCACCGCACCGCTCACTTCCAGCCTTCTGGCTTTCATGGCTGCGCGTAAGCGTTCGCTGAATTCCTTCTTCTCATTCATGGCTGGCACGGTATCCGCACGCATCGCCACAAATGTCAATTACAGTTGACGACTTTTGTCCCTTTTTAAGGGTTTTACGATGGCGCGCGCTGTATGCCCAAATCCCTACTAGAACAACTCCCCGAGATCGTGGCCCAAGGCCGCAAAGAAGCCGAAAAAATCCTGGAGAGCATCGAAAGCCGCCATCGCGTGAGCCTGCAAACCCGTGAAGTGGTGCTGCCCGCCAAAGACAGTTCCGCCACCGACTGGATTACGGCCCAAGCCCGTGCCGACCGGCGCGAGGTGTTTGCGCCAGGGCAAGGCAGCTTGCTGGAGAGTGCGCAGCCCCTGTTGGGCGCGGCCCAAGCCGAAGCGCCCTGGGCCAACCGCCTGATTTATGGGGACAACCTGCTGGCTATGGCCGCGCTGTTAGCGGGTGATGACACCACGCCCAGCCTGCGGGGCAAGGTGGATTTGATCTACATCGACCCGCCGTTTGACAGCAAGGCCGACTACCGCACCAAGGTCGCGCTACCCGGCCTGGAGTTGGAGCAAAAACCCACGGTGATTGAGCAGTTTGCGTATTCCGATACGTGGAGCGACGGCACCGCTTCGTACCTCGCCATGATCACGCCACGCCTGATCCTGATGCGGGAGTTGCTGGCGGACACCGGCTCCATCTACGTGCATCTGGATTGGCATGTGGGGCATTACGTGAAGCTGGTGATGGATGAGGTGTTTGGGAAAGACAATTTCGTTAACGAGATCGTGTGGAAACGCTCTGAAGCACACTCAGACGCTAGTGCTTTTGGCGCGGTGCATGACGTCATTTTTTTCTATAAAAAAACACGCAGCAATATTTGGAATAGGCAGTACACGCCTTACACAAGTGAGTACGTAGAGCGTCAATTTAAATATGTAGAGCAGGAGTCTGGTCGGCGTTATCGATCTGCTGATTTGTCTGCTTCAGGACTGTCGGGCGGGGGGTACACATATGAGTGGAACGGCATTACGCGTTCTTGGCGTTGTCCCATCCAGACAATGGAACGCTATAAGTTAGAGGGACGCTTGGATTACACGGGCAAGGGACTTGTTCGATACAAGTACTACTTGGATGAGATGCCTGGTTTGGCAATCCAATCGGTATGGACTGACATTGGGAAAATTCACCATTTGGCGGATGAGCGAATCAGTTACCAGACTCAAAAGCCGGAAGAGTTGCTTGATCGTATCGTGCGATCGTCGTCCAATGAAGGTGCACTGGTAGCTGACTTCAACGGCGGCTCTGGCACCACCGCAGCAGTCGCCGAAAAACTAGGCCGCCGCTGGATCACCACCGACCTCGGCAAACCCGCCTGCATGATCATGCGCAAGCGCTTGATCGACCTGGAAGCCAAACCCTTCCTCTACCAAGCGATTGGTGACTACCAGGTAGAAGCCGCCAAGGCCACGCTGGGCCGGGACTTCCGGATTGGCGACCTGTCGCACATCGTGCTGTCGCTCTACGGCGCGTTGCCGCTCCCTACCGATGTGAATCCCCAGCGTAATCTGGGCCAGATTGCGGGAATCGATTTCGGTGGCCGCCGTGGCAGCAAAACACTGGTGCTGGCTGATTCGCCCAACAAGCTCACTGGCATGGCCACGCTCAAAAAAGCCATTGCCCAGCGCGACAACCTGATGGGGGGCTGGGACAAAGTGGTGGTGCTGGGCTGGAACTTTGAGCCCAGCATTGGCGAAACCATTACCGCGCTCAACGACTCACGGATGGAAGTGCTGGTGATTCCGCCGGACCTGATGGACCGGCTCAAGAAGAAGGGTGGCATCGACAAGCTGCGCGGGCAGGTGCGCTTCTCCAGCCTGCAGTACCTCACCATTCACCCCATCACGCGAACGACCGCGCGCAAGGCCGACGGAGATACCGAAACGCTCACCGTGCAGCTCAAAAACTATGTGTTGCTCTCGCCCGAGGCCATCAACTTGGATGATGCCAACCGCATCAAGCTACAGCAGATTGCCAATGCCGAGCCTCTGGCGCTGATTGAATACTGGGCGGTGGACCCGGACTACGACGGGAAAGTGTTCCGCTCGGTGTGGCAGGACTACCGGGGCAACACGGCCAACGATGCAGATGAATTGCGCGTGGTGACTACGGCCACAGTCACCGCTCCCGCAAAAGCGGGTCCGCGCAAGGTGTGCGTGCGGGTGGTGGATGTGTTTGGCTTTGAGGCCGAGGTGGTGACGACGGTGGGAGCCTGAGATGGGGTCAGGCCACCGCCAGGGTGCGTACGGCTTGGATGCTCTCTTTCATAGCGGCTTCGGTCGTTTTCAGGTCGTAGTTGCTTTGAAGGTTCAACCAGTATTGGGGCGTTTGGCCGAAGGCGCGCCCCAATCGCAAGGCAAGCTCTGCCGTCACGGGCCGATCGCCCTTGAGCAAGTGCGAAATGCGCATCGGCGAGACGCCCAACGCATCCGCCAGCGCCGACTGGGTCAGCGCCATGTCGTCCAAGATTTCGCGCAGGTACTCCCCGGGGTGAATCGGAGGCAGGCCGTTGGTGATGGGTTGTGCAGTCATTTCATTCACTCCTCAGTGGTAGTCCACGATTTCAACGTCAAAGGCATGGCCGCGCTCAAACCGGAAGCACAGGCGCCAGCGGTCGTTGATGCGAATGCTCCATTTGCCCGCCATATCACCGCTCAGTGCTTCCAGCCGATTGGACGGGGGCACCCGCAAGTCGTCTACCTCCACGGCTGCGTCCAATTGCGCAAGCCGCATGGCAGCGCGTTTCAGGATGTCTGGCGGCAAGCGACGCGATTTGCCGGTGGCAAACAGGCGCTGGGTTTCATCACTGGCAAAGCTTTCGATCATTCCAGCATATTTTAAACAAATTGTTTATAAAACCACAAACAGGGATTCATCATGCAAGGACAAGACACACAACTCGCCCTCGCCACCGGTTTGACTGCCAAGACCCAGCAGCTGTGCCTGGGCTTGGAGTCTGGCGCTGCGGATATTTTGGATTTGGTGACGCCGACCACCGCCGAGCTGTTGCTGTGGTGGTTTGGTGAAGACATGGTGTTGGCTCGCCAAGGCTTGAACTTCCACGCCGGGCAGAAGCAAGCCATTCTGAACGCCATCGTGGCGCACGAAGTGTTGGGGCAGGAACGTGAACATTGGACGTTGCTAGACCTGTACCAGGCCTGCGCGCCCGATGCGTTGCTCACAGGTAACCGCATGAATGAGGTGGCCTCTAACAAACATGCGCACCCCAAATATTGTTTCAAGATGGCCACGGGCACTGGCAAGACTTGGGTGATGCAGGCGCTGATGGTGTGGCAGTTGCTGAACAAGACGGCGGCGCTGGCCGAGGGCATCAACGATGCGCGGTTTACCCGACAGTTCATGGTGGTTGCGCCGGGCTTGATCGTGTACGAGCGGCTGCTGGATGCGTTTTGCGGAAAGCTGGTGGCAGGTAGCACGGGGCGAGACTTCAGCACGTCGGACATCTTCAAGTTTGCCGACCTGTTTGTGCCCGAGGCCTACCGAGACGCGGTGTTTGCGTTTGTGCGCGGCAATGTGTGCAGCAAGGCAGAGATTGGTCTCAAGGCCACGGGCAACGGCATGATCGCCATCACCAACTGGCACCTGCTGGCTGAGGGTGATGTGATGGATGACGCGGTGGAAGATGTGGAAGCCCTGGGCGCTCCACTGGACCCGCATCTGGTGGTAGGCGCAGTGCTGCCGCTTACGCCCGGCCGCGCTACGGGCAACAGCCTGGATGTGCTGGACCGCCGCTATGCGCGCGGTAATGTGCTGGAGTTTCTGGCGGGGCTGCCGGAGCTGATGGTGTTCAACGACGAGGCGCACCACATTCATGAGTTCAAACGCGAGGGCGAAACCACCGAGGTGGAGTGGCAAAAGAGCCTGAGCCGCATTGCTGCCACCAAAGGGCGGCGCTTTGTGCAGGTGGACTTTTCAGCCACGCCGTACAACGACGTGGGCAGTGGCAAAAACAAACGCAAGCTGTACTTCCCCCACATCGTGGTGGACTTTGATTTGAAGAGCGCCATGCGTGCGGGGCTGGTGAAGTCGCTGGTGCTGGACCGGCGCAAGGAGATTGGCGCACTGCCGCTGGAGTTCAAAGCCGAGCGGGACGAATCGGGCAACCCCGCCTTAAGCGAAGGCCAGCGCGTCATGCTGCGGGCTGGCTTGAAGAAGTTGCGCAAGCTGGAAGCCGACTTCGCCAAGATTGACCCGACCCGCCACCCCAAGATGCTGGTGGTGTGTGAAGACACGGGCGTTTCTCCCAAAGTTGCAGAGTTCTTGCGTGACCAAGAAGGACTGAAATACGACGGCGATATCGACGACGAAATTTTGCTGATTGACTCCGGCAAGAAGGCGGAGTTGGGCGAGAAGGACTGGGCACCTGTGCGGGAGCGCCTGTTCAGCGTAGACAGCCATGCCACGCCGCGCGTGATCGTCAGCGTGCTGATGCTGCGCGAGGGCTTTGATGTGAACAACATCTGCGTCATCGTGCCGCTGCGTTCCAGCCAAGCGCAAATTCTGTTGGAGCAAACGATTGGGCGCGGCCTGCGCCTGATGTGGCGCGACGATGAATACACCGACCTCAAGCGTGAAAACCGCGAGCGCATCAATGCCGGGCAGGAGCCTGGGAGCTTGGTGGATGTGCTCTCTATCGTGGAGCACCCGGCTTTTCAGTCGTTTTATGACGACTTGCTCAAGGAAGGCTTGGCAGGCACTACGGGTGACGATACCGACGACACCTCCAGCACGGGCGACGTGATGGCGGCAGAGCTGCGCGAGGGCTTTGAGCCGTTTGACTTCGGTATCCCGTTCATCTTGCAAGAGGCGGATGAGCTGCATGCCCATGATGGATTGGATGTATCGGCATTGCCGGCATTTAGCACTATGAGCGTGGATCAACTCACTGGCATGCTGGGCAAGGGCGATACCTTTATCTCGCAAGACCTGCAAAGCGCGACGCTGTTTGGCGATTACCGGGTGGATGGCGCGGTAATGAACGTGGGCGGCTACAACGAATACTTGTCGCGCTTGACGCGGCGCATCAGCCAAGCGCTAAGTGAGCCCATGCCTAAGGGCAACAAGATTGCCACGCACTTGGCCAAGCCCTATTTGCAGGTGAACACCGCAGAGCTGACGGGCTGGTTGGATGACTACATCTGGACGGTGTTGTTTGGGGGGACTTTTAACCCGCTGGAAGGCGAAAACTGGCGTGTGTTGCTGCTGCAGCCTGTGGTGGACCACATCACAGAAAAGTTTGCTGCAGCCTTGTTGGATTCCGAACAGAAGCACGCCACCGGCCAGACAGAGGTGCACTTGCGCGCCCTGAGCGAGGTGCCCAAGCTGATGCTGCGCGAGAGCCATTCGGTGGAGGTGAGCAAGTGCATTTACACCCGACTGGGTTGGCCCGCACGCAACGGTGGGTTGGAGCGTACCTTTATCCATTGGGCGCAGGCGGATTCGCATGTACAAGCCTTCTGCAAGATCAGTGAGAACCGCCACACCTTTGCCCGTCTGCGGTATGTGAAGGAAGACGGTTTACCCGCCTTCTATTCCCCCGACTTTTTGGTGCGCACGGCAGACGCGGTGTACTTGGCCGAAACCAAAGCCCAACAGCAAACGATGCACCCCAATGTGCAACGCAAGCTCAAGGCGGCGCTGGCTTGGTGTGAGCGCATCAATGCGCTAACACCGGAGCAGCGCGGGGGCCCACCGTGGCACTACGTGCTGCTGGCGGAAAACGTGGTCTATGAATGGCAAGCCAAGGGTGCACGCCTAGCCGAGCTGCTGGACTATGCGCGATTGCGGCCTTTGGCAGATGCCTCATTACAGGCGCGATTGCTATAGAAAATGGCTGTAGCGCCTGTGTGTATTGCGCGAGCAGCTATGTAATTCATAGCGTTTTGATCTAGCCCCGGTACACATGCCAGCCATCAAAGTCGCCTTTGCTGAGCGGCAGGCCGTGCTGGCGCAGCAGGGCGTAGACCATGCTGAGGTGGAAAAAGAAGTTGGGCAGTGCGTACTGCTGTAAAAAGGTGCTGCCATCCAGCGCCACGGTGGTTTGACCGGCCGGGTCGTGGATGGTGCGTCCGGCCGCTTCCGCAAAGTCCTCCGGTTGCAAGGTGCGCAAAAAGGCTTGTGCCGCGGCCACCCGCGCGTGCAACCGGGTCAAGCTCTCGTGGTGTTCGCCAAAGGGCGGCACAGCCTGGCCGGCCAGCGGCGCGCAGGCGCGGAACACAAAGTTCACCGCAATCTCCACCTGCACGCCCAGCGGCAGCATGTCGGGCGCGAGGCGGGCCTCTAGCAGCGCAGCCTCCGGTATGCCCTGCTGTGTGCAGTGGGCGACGGCCTTGACCAGCAAGCCCTGCAATTGAATGAGGTAGCGGGCGAACACCGGCACGCTGGCATCGAATAATGAACAGGCAGCCATGCGTGCCATCCTACCTCGTGGGTTAACGCATCAAATAAAAAAGGCCCCAAAGGTTGGATTGATGTCCAACTTTTTGGGTGCAGTTCACGAAGGGCCTTTTTGTCGGTTGTCTCGAGGACAAACGCTTATGCAGCTTTGCGCTTGCGAGCCACTGCGCCCATCAATCCCAAGCCTGCAAGCAGCATCGCGTAAGTTTCAGGCTCTGGAACTGCGCTCACAGGCAAGTTCTGTGACAACAAGTCGCCTTGCTTGCGACGACTGTTCAATTCGTCCATAAATTGCACTTTGACATGAGGGGTATTGAAATTCAACGCGCCGTTGGCTGAAAAGTCGATGCGCCAAGTCATGCTGTCAGTCAGGCTCAAGGGGGAGGCGAAAGAGAAGCAAGCGCCGTTTGTGTTGCCGGTATTGCAACCCAAACCGTTACCAGCCAAGCCCTTAATGGTCGTAGAGACAGATGTGCCGGGGCCGCTCACGACAGATGCGCTAGTCACTTCAGAGCCAAGGTTTTTGATTTCAAAAGCTTTGAGGAAACTAATTCCGAACCAATCGCCGGTGGCGTGGGTCGCGTTCAGTATGGAGAATTCCAGAGTGTCCGCATCCAGTGCACGGGATTCAAACGTAACGCCTTGGTAGGTCAGGGAATTGGCTGCTTGAGCACCCAAGGACATCAAACCCATGGTGAGCGTGGCGAATACGGAAGCAAGTTTTTTCATAAGAACCACCCTTTGTGTAAATCTGTAACAGATTGTCGTTGACCCGCGCCTTTCATCCCTTAGTCCGAATGGATGGTCCTCAAGACCTGTTTGTGAAAAAAATCACATTTTTAGAATATTCCTGGATAAATCATCCCTTTACACTGGCACGCCTTTCGCTACCCGCAAGCCATGAACCTCCCCAATCACCAACTCTCCATGACCGTGCTCATGTCGCCCGACATGGCCAACTTCTCCGGCAACGTGCACGGCGGTGCCATCCTCAAGCTGCTCGACCAGGTGGCCTATGCCTGCGCAAGCCGCTACGCCTCGCGCTATGTGGTGACGCTGAGTGTGGACCGGGTGCTGTTTTTGCAGGCCATCCACGTTGGGGAGCTGGTGACCTTCTTGGCCAGCGTGAACTACACCGGCAAGTCGTCCATGGAAGTGGGCATCAAGGTGATTGCCGAGAACATCCGTACCCAAGAGGTGCGCCATGTAAACA
This sequence comes from Rhodoferax bucti, assembly GCF_005876985.1. Classification (GTDB taxonomy): domain Bacteria; phylum Pseudomonadota; class Gammaproteobacteria; order Burkholderiales; family Burkholderiaceae_C; genus Allorhodoferax; species Allorhodoferax bucti. The sequence continues at coordinate 101,207 of NZ_VAHD01000001.1, read as the reverse complement.
GCTGCTTCTTCACCATGGTGGCGGTGGACGACAACCGCAAGGCGGCGCCGGTGCCCCAGTTGCACCCCAAAACGCCTGATGAAGTGCGCCGCTTCGAAGCGGCCCAGATGCGCAAAGCCCTACGCCAGGAGCTGGAAGAGAAGTTCCGCAAAACCACCCGCCAGCCCGGCGCAAGTCCGGCGGTGTAAGCCAACCGGTCTCAGGCCCCGGGCAGGCGCAGAGGCTGGTCTTCAAACTCGGTGTTCAGCACCACCGTGCTGGTGGTGCGCGCCACACCGGGGATGGCCTTGATCTGCAGCAGCACCGCCTCCAGGTCGCGGGCATGCGGTGTGCGCACCTTGGCCAGCAGGTCGTATTCACCGGCCACACTGTGCAGTTCTTGCACTGAGGGCAGCTCGCGCAGGCGGGGTGCAATGTCGCGGCAGTGGGCGCCGCCATCGTTGCGAATGGCCACAAACGCGGTGAAGTTCAGCCCCACGGTGTGCGGGTCCACGCTGATGGAAAAGCGGCGAATCACACCGCGCTCCAGCATCTTCTTGACCCGCTCATGCACGGCCGCCGTGGATAAGCCCACTTCAGCACCTACGTCGGCGTAAGAACGTCGGCCATCTTCCCCTAACGCCGTAAGAATTTTGGCGTCGATGGCGTCTGTCTGTATATTTGCTTGCATTGGGCTGGTTTTTCGGTAATATCACGCCCAACGGCGCTGTTTGCCGTAAATTTTACGGACTATTCATGATTTCGGCACTCAATATTCAGCAAGGCTGGCGTTTGTCTCCATTCTGGCGCCTCATGGTGGCGCTTTGGCTGGTGTACATCGTCTGGGGCACCACCTACTTTGCCATCGGCGTGGCGGTGCACAGCTTTCCCCCGCTGTGGATGAATGCCACCCGCTTCACGCTGGCCGGCGCCATCATGCTGGCATGGGCCCTGTGGCGCGGCGAAAAGCTGCCTAGCTGGCGCCAGTGGCGCAATGCTGCGCTGGTGGGCGGGCTGATGGTGTTTGTGTCCATGAACCTGGTGGTGTTTGCGCAAAAGCAGGGCATCGGCTCCGGACTCATGGCCACCGTCATCACCACCATGCCCATGTGGCTGGCACTGTGGACGCGCCTGGGCGGTGAACGTGTGCCCACTACCAGTTGGGTCGGGCTGGTGCTGGGTGTGGCGGGGGCTTTGTTGCTGGCTATGGAAGGCGATTTTTCTGCCAGCTGGCTGGGTGCCTTGGCCGCCTTTGGCGCACCGCTGTGCTGGAGCGTGGGTTCTTACGCATCCCGCAAACTGGACTTGCCCGGCCCTGCCATGGCCTCAGCCACCGAGTGGCTGGCCGGTGGGCTGATGGGGGTGGTAGCAGCCTCGCTCATCGAGCCACAAGGTGCGCTGGGCAATGTGTCGCACGAAGCCTGGTTGGCCTGGTGGTACCTGCTGGTGTTCGGCACGCTGGTGGCACTCAATGCCTACCTCTGGCTGCTGCAAAACACCACGGCTGCGGTGGCCGGCAGCTACTCGTTTGTAAACCCTGCCGTGGCCTTGGTGGTGGGCGTGCTCATTGGCAAAGAAGTGCTCACCGGCTGGGTGTACCTGGCCTTGCCGCTGATTGGTGGCGCCTTGGCCATGATCATGTATGGCCCGGCTATCGTGGCGTGGTTGCGCCGCCGCATCGCCCGGGCCTGACGCACCTCAGACCGAGGTCAGCCCACCGTCCACGGTGTGGGCCAGGCCGGTCACAAAGCCGGACGCCTCTGAGCTGAGCCACAGCACGGCGGCGGCCACTTCATCTGGCTCGCCGATGCGGCCAATCGGGTGGGCCCCGGCCACGGTGGATGCCACTTTGGGGTCGGCTTGCACGGCGCGCTCCAGCATCACGGTGCGGATCACGCCGGGGCACACCGCATTCACGCGAATACCTTTGCGGCCGTATTCCACCGCGGCAGATTTGGTGAGGCCGATCACTGCATGCTTGCTCGCGCTGTAGGCCGACATCTTGGGCGCACCCACCAGCCCGGCCACCGACGCGGTATTGACGATGGCGCCGCCACCTTGGCTGAGCATCTGCGCGATCTGGTATTTCATGCACAGCCACACGCCCTTGACGTTCACGCCCATGATGCGGTCGAAGGTGGCTTCCTCGCAATCCGCCAGGCGCATGTGCTCTTCTTCAATGCCGGCGTTGTTGAAGGCGCAGTCCAGCCGGCCGAAGTGGGCCACCACCTGCGCCACCATGGCTTGCACCTGGGAAGCTTGCATCACATCGGCAGCAATGAACAGCGCCTCGGCTCCTAAGGCTTTGACTTGTGCCGTGGTTTCTTCCCCTGCAGCCACGTCGCGGTCGGTCACCGCCACCTTGGCACCCGCGCGCGCAAACGCCAGCGCACTGGCCCGCCCGATGCCACCGCCACCGCCGGTAACCAGCACCACTTTGTTGTCGAATCGGATCTGCATGAAATCGTCCTTTGCCGCAAATGAGAGCTTGGCATCTTAGGTGGCGGCCTACGTTTCTTGTACCGCAGGCGTAACCCGCGCGACAGGGCGGGGGTCATACTCGGGGCCACGTTTTTCACCGGAGCCCTTGCTGTGCAAATCCAGTCCCATGAAGTTGACCTCTCCACTCCCACCGGCGTGATGCGCTGCTATGTGTACCGCCCGAAAGAGGCGGAGGGCGCAGCGGCCAAACAGTACGCCGCCATCCTGCTCTATTCCGAGATTTTTCAGCAGACCGGGCCCATACGCCGCAGCGCGCAGATCATGGCGGGGCATGGCTTCATCGTGGTGGTGCCCGAGGTGTTTCACGAGCTCAACCCCATTGGTACCGTGCTGGGCTACGACGACGCCGGGCGCGACAAGGGCAATGCCGACAAGGTAGCTAAAACCCTGGAAGCCCATGACAGCGATACCCAAGCCATGCTGGACTACCTGCACACCTTGCCCTACTTCTCAGGGCAGGCCGGGGCCATGGGCTTTTGCCTGGGCGGCGGCTTGGCCTACCGGGCGGCCATGCACCCGGCCATCCGCGCGACCTCGTGCTTTTATGCCACCGACATTCACTCCGGCATGACGCCGTCCAACGCCGGCAACGACAGCCTGACCCGCACGCCCGAAATCCGAGGTGAGCTGCAAATGATCTGGGGCAAGCAAGACCCCCACATCCCGCCCGAAGGCCGGGCGCTGGTCTACAGCACCCTGGTGAAAGCCAGTGTGAACTTCACCTGGCACGAGTTCAACGGCGTACACGCCTTTATGCGCGACGAAGGCGAGCGCTATGACGCGGAGCTTCAGCTGCTGGGCTACCAGATGGCGATTGGAATGTTCAGGCGGGTGTTGGGTTAATGGGGTGGACTCGCTGATTTGGTGTAGAAACATCTAAATGATGTGTCGCTAGAAATGCCCATGAAATTATTCATCTACCTATTACTGTTCGGCTTGTGCAGCCCTGTATGTGCGCAAGGCGCTGACAACTTCTCCGCCAGTCGACTGAGTGAAGCAGAGCTGGTGAGCCTGAGGGCGCAGTTGAAAACTACCTTGCCAGTTGGAGCCACCAGAGATCAGGTGGACAACCACTTCAAAGTGTTGGATAGCGTAGCCGTCAAGCTGGGAGACGTTCCCGAGAGAGAGCGGGTTTTGCGGGAATGGAACCTCAAATCCACCAGCTTAGGCGCCCGCTGGGTATTGGCTTCATTTTTGCTCGGCACCGAAAAGGCGGATGAAGGGCTTCAGCGCTCTGAGGCGTTGCTCGCGGAAATGAAAAATCCGCAGGAAAAAGTGCGGCTCATATCCGACTTGGCCATTTTCTATATCGATCAGAGCAATCTCAAGCGTGCGGAAACCTTGCTCAAGGACGCTGCGGAGACGATTAAAACGGAGTTTCCTAGCCGCCCGTATGGGCCGGCGGCTTATTGGCATACACGTGCCGAAATGGAGTTTTACAACATACAAGGCCGGCTGTATATGCGGCAAGGACGTTTTGTAGAGGCTTTAAATACGTCGATATTGGCCAATGCCAAAGGTGACACTTTGCGAGCTTACGAAGCCCTGGTAGACGAGCGAGCACGATACGCTGGGCGACAGAACCATGTATGGACGTTCAATGAGCATGCGCAAATATTGATTTCCATGGGGCGTTTGCTGGAGGCAGATGATGTGCTGCGACAGGCTTACGCACTTTGCAAGTCCTATGGCTTTGCTGAGTACGCCATGATTGGTTTTTACCGTCGGTTGGCGGAGCTCCGTTTCAGCGAAGGCCAATATGCGGAAGCCATTAAGGTTTACCAAAAGATAAAAGACATACAGATTCAGCAAGGCGTGCATCCATCTTCCGCGCAAATGCTGTACACCCGTACCGGGATTGCCCGTGCGCTGGTTGCGGCTAAGAAATGGCAAGAGGCTACGGTAGAGTTTTCCGAAATGGATGCTGCAGCTGGCAATAGTCCACAGTTAGCGAATATTGCCCGGCACACGGAATTTCGGGCACAGGTTTATATGAATATGGGTTTTTTGGGGCGCGCTCGAAGTCTGATGAACGGGACGTTGAAATGGCATGTAGAAAATTTTGGCCCCCATCATTACTACACCGCAATTACCCGTGGCCTGTATGCGGTGGCGCTGACCACTGATTCAAACGAAAACGCCAAGGCTCGCTCCGAGTTTGAAGTCGCGATCCGCGACATGACCGCTCCTAACGTGTTGTCTACGGATTACCAAGAGAACGGTTATCGAAAATCGCTCAAGACGCTCATTCTCAAGAGCTACTTGCAGCTGCTGACCGCGTCGGAGTCGCGTACCGATGCCGATAGCGCAGAGGCCTTCAAAGTAGCCAATCATTTGATTGCGTCTTCGGTGCAGCAAGCGATTGCGGAGTCTGCTGCCCGCTCCGGCATCAAGCAACCTGATCTTGCGGTGCTGGTGCGCAAGGATCAAGATGCCAAGAATGAGTTGAGCGCTTTGTATGCCTATATTGCTGCGCAAAATGGTGAAGGTGCATCACGCCGTACACCAGAGGTGGTGAGCTCCATGCGCGGCAGGATCAAAGCGCTGGAGGACTTGCGAAGCGACATGAAAGAGCGTGTGCAAACGGAATTTCCGGAGTACTTCCAGTTGCTGCAACCGAAGGTTCCAGGTCCGACCGAACTCGCCGCCAAGCTGCGCCCAGATGAGTTGTTTATTTCTGTGCTCCCCATGGACGATGCCACCTATGTATTCGCAGTGGCATCAAATGGAAAGTTGGCATTCAGCCGTAGCAAACTGACGCAGAGCGATATTGCAGAGAAAGTGCGCCGCATCCGTGCCACATTGGATGTGGCAGACCAAGGCGCACGTGCACCTGCGTTTGACGCCAAGTCGGCTTATGAGCTGTACACAGATTTGCTGTTGCCGATGGAGTCCGCAATGTCAGGCAAGCGGCATCTCATCGTTGCGGCCTCGGGTGCTTTGGGGCAGCTGCCTTTTGCGGTGCTGCCTACGGCAGCGGTGCGGCAGGTCAAGAACCAAGAACCCTCTTGGTTGATCAAGCGCTACGCCTTGAGCAGCGTGCCATCGGCAAATGCGTGGATGTCTCTGCAGCAGCTGAGTAAAACCCCGTCCGCCAATCGCTCCATGATGGCTTGGGGCGATCCCCAGTTTCGCACCGACGCACAGGGTGCGCGCCCGTCCACTGGTGTGGCGAGCAATAGCACGCGTGCGGTAGTCACGTCACGAAATGACATGTCATTCGATTTGGAAAAACCACGGGTAGATGTACTGCGCTACAGCGAGCTACCGCCGCTGCCGGAAACGCGTGACGAAGTTATTGCATTGGGTAAGACTTTGGGTGCAGATGCTCAGACAGATATTTTTGTGGGTAACGCAGCTACGCGCGCTTCGGTGTTAGATGCCAGCGCGGATGGTCGCTTAAGCCATCGTCAGGTGGTGGTATTTGCAACTCACGGGCTCTTGCCTGGTGATTTGCCCAACCTCGATCAACCTGCACTCGCACTGGCGAGTACCCATCAAAAAGATGCATTGCCCTTGCTTACGCTAGATGATGTGATGAGCTTGCGAATGAATGCCGACTGGGTGGTACTCAGTGCTTGCAACACCGCGAGCGCGGATGGCAGGGCAGAGGAGGCCATGTCTGGTTTGGCGCGTGGATTCTTTTATGCGGGAAGTCGCAGTTTGCTGGTTACGCACTGGTCCGTGGAAAGTGAAAGCGCCATGTTGCTCACGACGGCAACGTTCGCGGCGTACCAATCATCGCCAGACGTCACTCGCGCAGAGGCCCTGCGCACTGCCATGCTCAAAGTGATGGCGATGAAGCCCTACAAGCACCCAGCATTTTGGGCTCCGTATGCTTTGGTTGGTGAAGGTGGTCGCTGAGCAAGCCCATCAAGCTGATTGAACTCTTCTGAAGCGCACCGTGAGCTGCCCGCTGGCCCCGGGTGTGCCGGCACCCAGAGTGGCGGCAAAAGCCTGAGCCACCAGCGCCAGCACGGCGTCCCGGCGGGGTGCCAACTCGGGTGGGATGTGGATGTGGCTCACAAACACGGTGATGCGCGTGCCGTGCTCCGTCGTCTCGAACACGCTGGCGCGTTCGCCTCCGCCGCCGCACTCGATGTGCACCTTGGCGCCAAAGCACACCAGGGCATGCATCTCGGGAATTTCAAACGCACCTCCGCCCAAGGCCATGAACAGCACGCTCTTGTCGGCATTCACCCACCAGCTGCTCAAGCGCAGCAAGCTCGCAAGGTCGAAGGGGCGCCCGCTCCAGTCGTTCAGCTGGTAGCGGTCGAGCAGGGCGATGTCGGCTTCGGTGATCTTTTCTTTGCGCAGCGCCAGCAGGGGCGCATCCGCCAGTGCCACGCTGACGGCATAGTCTTGCCGGGGGAGGGGCGGAGTGGGTGGCACCGTCATGCAGTCTCCATGCAAAAAAAAGATGCGCAAATTGTGGCACTGCCTTGGCGCCACAGACCGCGCCCACCGACTAAGCCTTGGACGACACCCCCAGCGCCCGGTGCACGATGGGCATCACCTCGCCGGCCAGCAGTTCAATCGCCTGCGCCACTCTGGCAAAGGGCAGACCGCCGATGTCGATCTGGGCCAGAAAGCGCTGGTGGCCGAACAGGGCGTGTTCATACAAAATTTTGTTCGCAATCTCCTGCGGGCTGCCTACAAACAGCGAGCCGCGGGGGCTGGCCAGTTGGGCGTAGGCCTCCGGGCTGATGGCCCAGCCCACGTCGCGCTGCGGCAGGTTGTGCCGCATGTAGTGGGTGTAGTGCGGGAAGAACTCTTCGCGGGCGCGCTGCGAATCTTTTTGCACATGCAGGTGGCCGGAGATCGCCACTTTCAGGTCGTCAGCGCGGTGGCCGGCGGCCAAGCCCGTTTGGCGGTACAGCTCTACAAAGGGCTTGAAGCGTGCCGGCTCGCCGCCAATGTTGGCCAGGTTCAGCGGCAACCCGGCCTGGCCCGCACGCACGGCGCTCTGCGGTGTGCCGCCTGCGCCAATCCACACCGGCAGCGTGCCGGCCAGCGGCCGGGGGGCTACTTCCACCCCGTGCAATGCGGGGCGGAACTGGCCTTGCCAGTGGATGCGCTCATCGCTGCGCAACTTCAGGAGCAGGGCGAGTTTCTCGTTGTAGAGGTCTTCGTAGTCCTCCAGCGCAAAGCCGAACAGGGGGAAGGACTCCACAAACGCACCGCGCCCGGCCATCAGCTCAGCCCGGCCACCCGAGAGCAGGTCCAGCGTGGCAAAGTCTTCAAACACCCGCACCGGGTCGGCGGAGCTGAGGATGGTGACCGCGCTGGTGAGCCGGATGCGGCGGGTCACTGCCGCAATCGCGCCCAGCACCACGGTGTGGGCCGACACGGCGTAGTCCGAGCGGTGGTGCTCCCCCACGCCGAAGACGTGCAGCCCGGCCTCGTCGGCCAGTTTGGCAGCGGCCAGGATGTCCTGCAGGCGCTGCCGTGCAGCTTGCGGGCCGCGCGCATCGGCGGGAAGGTCCCCGAAGGTGTAGATACCGATTTCCATGAGGGCGATTCCTTTCGATGCGGGGTGCGTGATGGCTTAGTTGGCTAGGCCGAGTTGCTTCATGAAGTCCTGGTTGTCCCAGAACAGCCACTCGTGGTCCATGGTCTTGCCGCTCCAGTGGCCGATGGTAGCCATGCCGATGGCGAAGCGTTTGCCGTTCGGTGGAATGGTCTTGCCCTCGCCGATGGGCATGGGCTGGGTGAAGGTGCCGGTCATCACGCCGGTCACTGAAGTCCACGAGCCGGAGCCGAAGCGGATGGGGTGTTCCTTGATTTTGATGTCCGGGGCGAACACAAACAAGGCTTTCAGGTCGTCGGTGTGCTTGTCCAGGCCCTTGGTTTCGTGGCCGTCGGGCCAGGTCACCACGATGTCGGGCGAGTGGCTTTCTTTCAGGCGGTCCCACTTCTGGTTGCTGAAGACATCGAAGTCCAGGGTGTCAAACACCTTGAGCTTGCGTTCCACCTTGGGCGCCTGCTTCTCGTGCTTGGGGGCGGGCGTGGCGGGGTTTTCAGCAGGCGTTTGGGCAAAGGCCAGGCCGAGAGCGGAGCTTGCCAACGTGGCGATGAGGGCGGTGCGGAATGTCCGTGTCATGGTGGTTCCTTCAGGAGCTGATGAAAAGGCTTACTTGCCGACCCAGGTAGGGGCAATGCCGGTGCCGCGGCCTGCGCCGTAGCCGAGGTAAATGTTCAAACCGGCCAGGGGTTCGAGGTAGCGGGCGTTTTGGAGTCCACCGGCGTCTGTAGTGGCAAAGCCCAGGCTGGCCGCCAGCGTTTGCACGGTCTGCTTGGCCGCAGCATCGTCACCGGCGTAAAACACGGTGGCCTGGGTGCCGTCTGCCAATGTGGCGCCTTGGGCGAGCACTTGCGCAAACAGGGTGTTGAAGGCTTTGACCACGTTGGCACCAGGCACGGCCTTGGCAATTTCTTCAGCGGCAGAGGTGCTGTGGCCGAGGGTGAGGCCCATGTAGTCGGCGGTCAGCGGGTTGGTGATGTCCACCACGGTTTTGCCTTGTAGGTTGCCGACCGCTTGCAGGGCGCCCACCGCGTCGGCATAGCCGGTAGCCAAGACCACCACGTCCTGCCCTTGGGCGGCACCGGCGGTAGCCACGGCTTGCACGCCGGGGTACTGGGCGGCCAGGGCGGCGGCCTTGGCTGCGTCGCGCGCTGTCACGCGGACCTGGTGGCCTGCGGCGCTGAGTTGTTTGACGAAGGCCGAGCCCATGTTGCCGGCGCCGATCACGAGTACTTGCATACGATGTCCTTTCAGGGTGGTAGAGGGTGTTTTCAGTGCCTTCGCCGTAGAGGTTGGAAGGCATGGGTGAACTGTATTTGTTGTTCTTATCGAGATAAATATGTTTGAATGAGATTAACTATTCCAAAATTCAAAACAAATGGACAAGTTTCTGGAGATGAAAACCTTTGCCGCCGTGGTGGACAGCGGCAGCTTTGTGCAGGCGGCCGATGCGCTGGACATGTCCAAGCCCGCGGTGTCGCGCCATGTGGCTGAGCTGGAGCAGCGCCTGGGCGTGCGGCTGCTGCAGCGCACCACGCGCAAGCTCTCGCTCACCGAAGAGGGGCGGCAGTTTTACGGGCGCTGCAAGTCGGTGCTGGCGGATGTGGAGGTGGCCGAGGCCGAGGTCAGCTCGCAGGCCGTGGTGGCGCGCGGGCTGATCCGCATCAACGTGCCGGTGTCGTTCGGGCTGCTGGAGCTGGCGCCGCTGTGGCCGGATTTCATGGCTCAGTATCCCGAGGTGGAGCTGGACATCACCCTGGCCGACCGGGTGGTGGATCTGGTGGAGGAGGGCTACGACCTCGCAGTGCGGATTGCCCGGCTGCCCAACTCTTCGCTGGTGAGCCGCAAGCTGGCGTCCACGCGCATGGTGCTGTGCGCCTCCCCCGGCTATTTGCGCGAGCACGGTACGCCGCAGCACCCCGCCGAGCTGGCATCGCACACGGTGCTGTCGTACAGCCTGCTGGCTACCGGCGACCAGTGGGAGTTTGCCGGCCCGCAAGGGCCTGTGGCGGTGACGGTGAAGCCGGTGCTGCGCACCAACAGCGGCGATACCTGCATTGCCGCGGCGCGCAAGGACAAGGGCATTGTTTTTCAACCCTCGTTCATGGTGGGCGCTGATTTGCAGAGCGGTGCCCTGCAAGAGCTGATGCCGCACTACCGCTCGCTGGAGTTCGGCATTTACGCGGTGTACCCCACGCGCCAGCATGTGTCGCCCAAGGTGCGCGCCATGATTGACTTTCTGGTCCAGGCCATGCGCGGGGCCAGTTGGTGCGGGGAGCAGGCGTCTTTTTAGCTTGGGGTTGGAGGGTGTATTTACGTATACTGTAATTTTGTACAGTATTTGTGTTGCATCCTTTCACCCGCAAGCCCTGCAGCGAAGCCCCTGCTTACGCCGAGCTGCATTGCCTCACCAACTTCAGTTTCCAGCGCGGTGCGTCGCAGCCGGAGGAGTTGGTGGCGCGTGCGCATGTCTTGGGCTATGCAGCGCTGGCCATTACTGACGAGTGTTCCGTGGCCGGCGTGGTGCGGGCGCACAAGCATGTGAAAGATGAAAAGCTGGGCATGCGGATACTGCCGGGGGCAGAGTTTCAGGTGCCCCATGCGCAGGGCGGCTTTACCGTGGTGGTGGTGCCGCACAACCCGCAGGGCTGGGGCAACCTGTGCGAGTTCATCACCCACGCGCGGATGGCGGCGCCCAAAGGCGAATACCGGGTTGCCTGGCTGGGGCAGGCCGAGGCGTCGCCCTGGCACACGCTGCGGCACTGCGAAGTGCTGCTGCACTTGCCGCTTGCTATCAAAAAAGAAGCTGCTTGCGCAATAGCGATGGGCGCTAGAGGCCTGTTTGGCAATAGTTGCTGGCTGGCAGTCACTGCGGGGCTAGGCGGCATGCAGGCTTTGGAGCGGGTGCATTGGCAGCAGATTTCGGCGGTGAGCGGGCTGGCCCCTGTCGCTACCGGCCAGGTGCGCATGCACACCCGCTCGCGCAAGCCCTTGCACGATGTGCTGACCGCCGTGCGCTGCGGCCTGCCGGTGGCGCAGTGCGGCTTTGCCTTGCAGGCCAATGCCGAGCATCACCTGCGCAGCCGCGCCCGGCTGGCTGCGCTGTTCACGCCCGAGGAACTGGCCCACACGCTGGTGGTGGCGGAGCGTTGTACGTTCAATCTGGATGCGCTCAAGTACCACTACCCGCTGGAGTCGGTGATTCCGGGCATGACGGCCGCGCAAACCCTGCGCCACTTCACCGAGGAGGGGGCCGCCGTGCGCTACCCCGGTGGCATGAAGGAGGACATCCGCGCGCGGGTGGACAAAGAGCTGGCGCTGATTGCCGAGCTGAACTACGAGATGTATTTCCTCACGGTGCACGACATCGTCCGCTTTGCGCGGAGCGAGGGCATCTTGTGCCAAGGGCGGGGCTCGGCGGCCAACTCGGTGGTGTGCTACTGCCTGCACATCACCGAGGCGAACCCGGCCGAGACCTCGTTGCTGTTTGAGCGCTTCATCTCTAGAGAGCGCAACGAGCCGCCGGATATCGATGTGGACTTTGAGCACCAGCGGCGCGAAGAAGTCATCCAGTACATCTACGCCAAATACGGCCGTGAGCGGGCCGCGATTGCCGCTACCGTGGCCCACTACCGACCCCGCAGTGCGCTACGCGATGTGGGCCACGCGCTGGAGATCCCCGAGGCGCTGATCACCGCCATGGCGAAAGAGCACCCCGGCATGTACAGCCGCGAGGTGTTGGTGGAGCGATTGCAGTCTGCTATCGAAAAAGTGGCTGGTGACGCACATTCTGCGGGCACTGCAGGCATCGCGATCCCTTCCGCCCGCCGCCTGCAACTCTGGCTGGACATGGCCATCGCTTTACAGAAGTTTCCGCGCCACCTGAGCCAGCACGTGGGCGGCTTTGTACTCACCCAAGGTCCGCTCACCCGCCTAGTGCCGGTTGAAAACGCGTCCATGAAAGAGCGCTCCATCATCCAGTGGGACAAGGACGACCTCCAAGCCGTGGGCCTCATGAAGGTGGACGTGCTGGCTCTGGGCATGCTCAGCGCCATTCGCCGTTGCTTGGAGTTGGTGACGCAGCGCCGGGGCCTGCCGCAGCCTCTGCGCATGCAAGACGTTCCGCGTGACGACCCCGCCACCTACGACATGATTTGCGCGGCCGACACGGTGGGTGTGTTCCAGATCGAGAGCCGCGCGCAGATGAGCATGCTGCCGCGCCTCAAGCCCCGCAAGTATTACGACCTCGTGGTGGAAGTGGCCATCGTGCGGCCGGGGCCGATCCAAGGCGGCATGGTGCACCCCTACCTGAAGGCGCGCAATGCGCCGGTGAAAGCCGAGTCGCCTTACCCTGCGCTCAAAGAGGCGTTGCAACGCACCCATGGCATTCCGATTTTTCAGGAGCAGGTGATGCAGATCGCCATCCTCGCCGCTGGTTACACGCCCGGCGAGGCGGACGATTTGCGACGCTCCATGGCGGCGTGGCGGCGGCATGGCAACGTCAGCGGCCACCATGACCGGCTGGTGGGCGGCATGGTCGATCGGGGTTACCCGCTGGAGTTTGCCGAGGCCATCTTCCGGCAGATGGAGGGCTTTGGCGAGTACGGTTTTCCCGAGAGCCATGCGGCCAGTTTTGCCATCTTGGTCTACATCAGCAGCTACCTCAAGTGCCACGAGCCCGCCTGCTTTCTGGCCGCCATGCTCAACAGCCAGCCCCTGGGTTTTTACGGCCCGGCGCAGCTGGTGCAAGACGCGCAGCGCCACGGTGTGGAAGTGCGCGCGGTGGATGTGCAGCACAGCAGCTGGGATTGCACGCTGGAGGGGGATGCCGTGCGCCTGGGGCTGCGCTTGGTCAAGGGCTTGTCGCTTGCCGCGGCCAATCGGGTGGTGGCTGCGCGCCAACATGCGGTGTTTGCCAGCACGCAGGATGTGTCGCTGCGCTGCGACTTGAGTGCGGAGGATGTACGCGCACTGGCCAGTGCCGATGCCTTGCAGTCCCTCAGCGGCCACCGCCGCCAACAGGCGTGGGACGCCTCGGCCCTGCGCCCCGCGCCCGCCTTGCTGCAAGGCGTGCCGATTGACGAGGCTGCGTTGGCGTTACCTGCGGCAGGTGAGGGGGAGGAGGTTACCTTTGATTACGCCGCAGTAGGGCTCACTTTGCGCTCCCACCCCTTGCTGCTATTGCGCGAGCAGCTATCAAAACAGAAGCTGCTGACAGCCTCACAAATGCGCGACTACCCCAGTGGCCGCTTGGTGCGCGCCTGCGGCATCGTCACCGCCCGGCAGCAACCGCAAACCGCCAAAGGCGTGGTGTTTGTGACGCTGGAGGACGAAACCGGGAGCGTGAACGTCATCGTGTGGCGCTCTGTGAAAGAGCAGTTCCGCCACGTGGTGTACCAGTCCCGCTTGATGGCGGTCTATGGCGTGTGGCAGCGTGATGACGAGAGCGGTGGCCAGGTCCGCCACCTGGTCGCCAAGCGGGTGGTGGACATGACGCACCTGCTCGGCGATCTGGAAACCAGCAGCCGGGACTTCCACTGAAGCCCCGGCTGTCACCGGGCGTGGCGCGGTTTACACCGCCTCGGGCATGCCGCTTTGCAGCGAGCGGGCAATCGCCAGGCCGATGCGGGTGGCTTCCATGGCGTCGGACAGGGTCAGTGTGAGCTGGGTCTCGCCACGGCAGGCCGCCACGAACTCGGCCATTTCGGCGGCGAATGCGGCCTGGAAGCGCTCGTAAAAGTCCTTGAGCACGGCATGGCGCACGCCGTGGGCATCACTGGTGACGATGCGGTCACGCGCAGCGTGCTCGCCAATCGTCAGCTTGCCGGCGGTGCCGATGACTTCGGTGCTGGTCTCATGGCCGTGGGCCATGGTGCGGGATGCATAGAGCACCGCTTTGGCGCCGCCTTCAAACTCCACCACGGCGATACCGTTGTCCACATCGCCACACGCGGCCAGGCCGGGGTGCAGGGCGATGGTGCCGGTCGCGAATGCGCGCAGGGCTTTGGGGCGGCCGAGCATCCAGCGGGCGAGGTCAATGTCATGCACGCTGCAGTCCATGAAGATGCCGCCCGAGGTGGGGGCAAATTTCACGAAGAAGCCTTCGGGGTCGTTCTGGTCGCAGGTTTGCGAGCGCACGATGAAGGGGCGGCCGATGTCGCCCGCTTCAATGCCGGCCTGGGCCGCACGGTAGCTGGGGTCGAAGCGGCGCACAAAGCCCACCATGGCGATCAGGCCGGGGTGTTTTTCGGCCTCGGCCAGCACCCGCTCGCAGTCGGGCAGGTTCAGGGCCAGGGGCTTTTCGATGAACACGTGCTTGCCGGCCTGCAGGGCGGCAATGGCCTGGTCCGCGTGCAAGGAGGTGGGGGTGACGAGTACTACCGCATCCACATCGGGGCTGGCCAGCAGGTCTTCATAGCGGGAGTACACCTGCTGGATACCCAGCTGCTCGCGGGCATAGGCCTGCTCGGCCTCTACCGGGCTGCAGGCTGCGGTGAGCACGCAGTTGCGGGTGCTGAAGGCCAGGGCCTGGGCGTGGCGTTGCCCCAAACGGCCGAGGCCGACGATACCAATACGCAAAGGAGAAGTCATGGTGTTGCTCAGAAGGTGATAATGCGGTTGTGGGTGGCGCTTTCAGCGGCTGCGTCGGCCAGGATTTGGGCGTCCACGCCGTCTTGCACGGTGGTGCGGAAGCTGCCGCCGTTTTGCAGTTGGGTGAAGAAATGCTCAATCTCCAAGCGGTACGCGGCTGCGTAGCGTTGCAAAAAGAAGGCTTCAGGGTTGTCCTGTGAGGTGCCTTGCGCGGTGGCTTGGGTGACTTCGCTGGGCTTGTGGTTGCCGCACTGCAGCATGCCCTTGGAGCCGATGACTTCAAAGCGCTGGTCGTAGCCGTAGGCAGCACGGCGGGTGGTGTTGATCTGGCAGAGGCGGCCTTTGACGGTTTTGATGGTGACTGCGGTGCAGTCAAAATCGCCGGCCTTGCCGATGGCGGGGTCGGTCAGGCAGGAACCGGTGGCGCTGAGCCAGGCGGCCTTGTCGCCATCGCCGCACAAAATCCAGCGGAACACGTCAAAGTCGTGGATCAGCATGTCGCGGAAGATGCCGCCAGATTGCTGGATGTATTCCACCGGTGGCGCGCCGGGGTCGCGGCTGGTGATGACCAGCATCTCGGGGTTGCCGATGTCGCCCCGGTCCAGGCGAATTTTGGCTTCATTGAAGGTGGGGTCAAAACGGCGCTGGAAGCCGATCATGCAGGCCACGCCTGCGGCCGACACGGCTTGGGCCACGGCTTCTGCACGTTGCACCGACAAGTCCACCGGCTTCTCGCAGAAGATGTGCTTACCGGCCGCGGCGGCGCGTGCAATCAGGTCGCTGTGGGTGGTGGTGGGGGAGCAGATAGCGACCGCATCAATGCTTTTGTCAGCAAATACGGTGTCAATGTCTGCAACTTGTGCGCCCAGGGTTTGCGCCAAGTCGGCCGCCGCAGCGGGCATGGCATCGCAAACGTACTTGAGTTGCACGCCGGATTGGGCGGCGAGGTTGGTGGCGTGGATACGGCCGATGCGGCCAGCGCCGAACACTGCGACGTTTTTCATGAAGTTCCTGTCTCCGTGTGTTTATGGAATATCGAATCACGCGCGCGCGTGACGTGATGACAGGACTATACGAAAAATTTTCACATATGGAAATATTTTTCTAATTTAAATTTCAAATGAAATATAAATTTTCAAGTGCTCACGACTGGGCCGGCGCCGAGGTGGGGCGGTAAGGCAGTTCCAGCGCATAGGCCAGCGAGATGAACAGGCTTTGCGCCAGGCCCATGGTGCTGGTGAGCGCCCGGAAGCCGAAGGTGGAGTTGTCCTGCACGATGAGGATGGCCTCAGCCTCTTTGGCCAAAGGGCTCATGCGGCTGTCGGTGATGGCGATCACGCGGGCACCGCGCTCTTGCGCCACGGCCACGGCAGCGAGGGTTTCTTCGGCGTAGGGGGCGAACGAGATTGCCAGCATTACATCGCCCGGGCGGACCGAGCGCATTTGACCCAGGTGCATATTGCCCAAGGCGGACATCAGGCACACGCGTTTGTCGGTGTGTTGCAGCGCGTAATCGAGGTACACCGCGATGGGAAAGGAGCGGCGCGAGGCTGCAATCCAGATGCAATCCGTTTCCCGCAGCATGTTTACGGCTTTGGTGAAGGTGGCTTCGTCCAGGTTGGCCTCCAGCTCATGCATCGCAGCTTGGCTACCGGCCAGAAATTCACGCGCGATTTCCACGCTGGAGAGGCTGCCCGCGCCGGAGTCGATGATGTCGCGGATGCGCGAGCGGTAGTTGCGGCTGGGGGCCAGCTGGCGCGTGAGGCCTTCGCGGAACACGAGCTGCATTTCCGAAAAGCCCGAAAACCCGAAATGTTTGGCAAAGCGCACCACCGCCGAGGGCTGCACCTGGCAGCTCGCGGCAAGCTGCTGGATGCCTTCAATGCCGATGTGGTCGCGGTGCTGCTCCACGTACTTGGCAATCACCTTGAGCTGCTTGCTTAGCGTGTCGTACTCCGCGGTAATGCGTGCGATCAACTGGTCGACGGGGGTCTTGTCATTGCCCTTGGATGCCATGTGCAGAGTCTTTCGTGGGTGGTGTCAGCCGGAGTCGGCGGTGGAACTGAATTTCTTTTCGTATTCTGATTGAAAACTGCGTTCTCGGAGGATGGGGAGTTCCCGCAGGCGACAACCCTTCTACCCTGCGAGATAGGGTTGTTTGCCCATGTTTTCTGCAAAGTAGAGGCGGAAGTCGCCCGACTTTTCTGCCGGGCTGGACGGGGCCATGCCCACCGCCATCAGCACCTGTTGCAATGCGCGGATCGCCTGGGTGTCTGGGTCCTGGTCGATCACCACGTCCAGCACGCCTTGTTGCAAGTACTGCCGGTGGTCGTCCGAGATTTCGTGGGTGATCCAGCACACTTTTTCTTTGGCAAAGCGTTGCAGTGCGGCGTGGATACCGGGTGAGCCGGCACCGGTGTTGTAGAGGCCGACCACATCGCGCTTGCCTTGCAGGGCTTTTTTCAGGGCGAGGTAGCAGCGGTCCGGGTCGTCATGCGTTTCGGCCACGTCCGGGTCACAGCGCAGGTGCGGAAACTGTGCGCTCAGCACGTCGCGGCAACCGCTGCTGCGCTCGATGTGCCCCAGGTAGTCCAGGCGGCTGGAGAGCGTGAGGATGCGCCCCTCGCGGTGGCACAGGCGCCCGAGCAGATAGCCCGCCGTGCGGCCGGCGGCATGGTTGTCGATGCCCACGTAGTCGGCTTGGGGCACGTGGTTCACCCGGGTCACCACCATGGCGACATGCTCCCCGTTGGCGCGGGCCTGTTGCAGCGCCTGGCGCACGGCCGGAGTGTCCGGGGCCGACACGATCAAGGCCTGCCGCTTGTAGCGGCGCGGGCCGATGGCGCGTACCAGCGCGGCTTCGTCTTCTTCCGGCGTGGTCACGCGGTGCACAACCAGCCGTGTTGATCTATCTCCTAACTAGGTTTTATTCACGGCTGACGGAATGTCAACCGCTGTCGGGCTTGGTCGTACACAAGACATTTCCTTGCCACGGAACGAACTGTAATCAGAAAACGAAAAATTTTTCTAAGTGATTAAACCCGGCGAAATTTATTTCTTTATACTTTACAGTCACCGGAACGATAAAAGCGCCTGCGCTATTGACGTTGCTGTTTCGCGCAGCTTCCGCGAGTCATTAACATGTCCTTTGGACCCCGTACCCGATGAGTACCCTCAAATTTCCTTCTGGTCGCCCCATCGATCTGGCTTGCCTGGGCCGCTTGGCCGTCGACCTGTACGCACAGCAATTTGGTAGCCGTCTTGAAGATGCGCGCAGCATGGCGATGTACCTGGGTGGCAGTTCTGCCAACCTGGCCTTCGGCGTGGCGCGTTTGGGCTTGCGCAGCGGCATGTTGTCCCGCGTGGGCAATGAGCAAATGGGCCGCTTTCTGATTGAGACCCTGGAAAACGAAGGCTGCGATGTCAGCCAGATCCAGATCGACCCCGAGCGTTTGACCGGGCAGGTGCTGCTGGGCCTCAAAGACCGCGACACCTTCCCTCTGCTGTTCATGCGCGAAAACTGCGCGGACATGGCGATTGACGCTGCACAAATCCAGGAGTCCTACCTGGCCCAGTGCCGTGCACTGGCCATCACCGGCACCCATTTGTCCACCCCCGGCACCCGCGCGGCTGCCTTGACCGCGCTGGGTTATGCCCGCAAGCACGGTGCCATCCGCGTGCTGGATATCGACTACCGCCCCGTGCTGTGGGGCCTGACCAGCCGCGGCGCCGGTGAAAACCGCTACGTGGCCGATGCCAACGTTACCCGCCAGTTGCAAGAGGTGCTGCCCGAGTTCGATTTGTTGGTGGGCACCGAAGAAGAGTTTTTCATTGCCGGTGGCTTCGCCAACGACATCGTGGCCAGCCTGCGTGCGGTGCGCGCTTTGACGCCCGCGACGCTGGTGGTCAAGCGCGGCGCCTTGGGGTGCTGCGTGATTGAAGGTGCAGTGCCTGCCAATATTGACGATGCCCCCACTTACAAGGGCGAGCGTGTCGAGGTGCTCAACGTGTTGGGCGCGGGCGATGCTTTCTTGTCGGGCCTGATGACCGGCTTGCTGCAAGGCAAAGACTGGACGGGCGCCACCCAAATGGCCAATGCTTGCGGCGCCATTGTGGTGTCTCGCCACGCCTGCTCTGCGGCCATGCCTACGCCTGAAGAGTTGGCGCACTGGTTCAGCGGCAGTCGCAACCCCAAGGTAGATGCGGATGCCCAATTGGCCCACCTGCACCGTGTAACCCCCAATCGCAAAGAGTGGAACGAGTTGTGCGTGATCGCGTTTGACCACCGCAGCCAATTCCTTGACCTCGCCCGCGAAGCCGGAGCCGACGAAGCGCGCATTCCTGCGCTCAAAAACCTGCTGGTGCGGGTGGCCGAGCAAGTCGAAGCCGACCGCCAGTTGCAAAACCACACCGGCGTGCTGATTGACGGTGGCGCCTACGGCACCGACGCATTGGCCGCAGCCACCGGCCGCGGCTGGTGGGTAGGCCGCCCGGTGGAGCTGCCCGGCTCCCGCCCCCTGCGTTTTGATGGCACCCGCTCCATCGGCAGCGCGCTGATTCATTGGCCTACCGAGCAAGTGGTGAAGTGCCTGGTGCACTACCACCCCGACGACGCCTACGAGCTCCGCATCGAGCAAGAGCAAAAAGTGCTGGAGCTGTGGGAAGCCACCCGCGAAAGCGGCAACGAGTTGCTGCTGGAAATCATCTCCCCCAAGGCCCTGACCCTGGCTGGCACCGAAGATGACGTGGTGCTCCGCGCCGTGAAGCGCTTCTACAACCTGGGCGTGAAGCCCGAGTGGTGGAAGCTGGCCCCCATGCAACCCCAAGGCTGGGTGGCGCTGGAAGCCTTGCTGGCCGAACGCGACCCGCATTGCCGTGGCGCTGTGATTCTGGGCCTGAACCAACCCATTCCGCACTTGGTAGACAGCTTCCGCAACGCCACCAACCCCGTCGTTAAAGGCTTTATGGTGGGGCGCAGCTTGTGGGCCGATGCCTCGTTGCGCTGGTTGCGCGGCGACTTGTCCGATGCCGCCTTTGTGGACGAAGTGGCCCGCAACTTCACCATTTTGGTGGACGGCTGGCGCAACCGCCACGCCCAAGTGCGCGCTGCGGCTTAAAACTCCGGTAGAACACTGACCATGACGACAACCCAACGACTCACTCTTTCGCAAGCCCTCGTGAAGCACCTGGCGGCTTTGCGGGTGGAAATGCATGACGGCAGCATCCAGCCCTATTGCGGCGGCGTGTTCACCATCTTCGGGCATGGCAACGTGGCCGGCATGGGCGAAGCCCTGGTGGCCGAGCGTGACAAGCTCACCACCTACCGCGCCCACAACGAGCAAACCATGGCGCACGCTGCCATTGCGTTTGCCAAGGCCCAGTTCCGCCAGCGCATCATGGCGGTGAGCACCAGCATCGGCCCCGGCGCTACCAACATGGTGACCGCTGCAGCCGTCGCCCATGTGAACCGCCTGCCGGTGCTGCTGCTGCCGGGTGACGTGTTCGCCACCCGCCGCCCCGATCCGGTGCTGCAGCAAATCGAGAGTTTCGGCCAGGGCGATGTGAGCGCGAGCGACTGCTTCCGCCCCGTGACCCGTTACTTCGACCGCCTGACCCGCCCCGAGCACATCTTGACCGCGCTGCCCCGCGCCATCCAGATGATGACGGACCCGGCCAACTGCGGCCCCGCCTGCCTCTCGCTGCCGCAAGACGTGCAGGCCATGGCCTTCGACTGCCCGGAGGACTTTTTGAACCCCGAAGTGCTGCGCTTCCGCCGCCCGCCTGCAGACGCGCGCGAGCTAGCGAATGCCGTGGCCCTGCTGCGTACCGCCAAGCGCCCGCTCATCGTGGCCGGTGGTGGCGTGCTTTACAGCCAAGCCTGGGCCGAGCTGCGCGCCTTTGCCGATGCACACGGCGTGCCGGTGGTCGAGTCGCATGGCGGCAAGAGCAGCCTGCCCTGGGACCACCCGCTGAACCTCGGCGCCATTGGTGTGGACGGCGTGTCATGGGCCAATGACATGGCCCGCGAGGCCGATGTGGTGTTCGCCGTGGGCACCCGCCTGCAAGACTTCACCACCGGTTCGCACGCGCTGTTCCCGCAAGCTAAGTTGCTGAGCCTGAACGTGCAGCCTTACGACGCCGGCAAGTGGAGCGGTACCGCCTTGGTGGCCGATGCCCGCGTCGGCCTGGGCCAGCTGGAAACCGGCCTGGGCGGCTGGGCGGCCGATGCCGCCTGGACGGCACGCGCCAAGCAGCAAGCCGCTGCGGCGAATGTCCGCATTGGCGAGCTGACCACCAACGTACCCAAAGACATGCTGCCTTACGACGCCGAAGTGATCGGCGCGGTGCGCGACTCAGCCATTGAGCTGGGCTTGGACAGCGGCACCCGCGACGTGGCCCTGTGCGCCGCCGGCACCTTGCCCGCCGAGCTGCACAAGCTCTGGCGCGCCAGCCTGCCGGGCAACTACCACATGGAGTACGGCTACTCCTGCATGGGCTACGAAGTGGCCGGTGGCCTCGGCGTCAAGATGGCCCGCCCCGAGCAGGAGTCCATCGTGCTGGTGGGCGATGGCTCGTACATGATGGCCAACTCCGAGCTGGCGACCTCTGTGCTGCTGGGCCAGAAGATCATTGTGGTGATTCTGGACAACCGCGGCTACGGCTGCATCGAGCGCCTGCAGATCAAAACTGGCAGCCCCGGCTTCAACAACATGCTGGACGACTGCGTGCCTGAAGGCGGCGAGCGCAGCACCATCGATTTTGCGATGCACGCCCGCGCCATGGGTGCCGATGCGGTGCACGTCAAAGACGTGGCTGAGCTGAAAACGGCCATGGTCAAAGCCCGCAAGGCCAAGCGCACCCAGGTGATCGTGATCGACACCACCCACCACCGCATCACCGATGGTGGTTGCTGGTGGGAGGTGGCCATTCCCGAGGTGTCCACCCGCACCGAGGTGAATGAGGCCCACGCCAACTACGTCAAGGCCCAGACCCTGCAACGTGTTTGAACCTGTTTTCTTTGTATTCCCCCCTATTTTTCTGAGAGCACTCACATGACCTGGAATGTCCGTATTGGTATCAACCCCCTGTCCTGGATGAACGACGACCTGCCTTCCCTGGGCGGCGAAACACCGCTGGAAACCGCGCTGAAAGAAGGCAAAGAAATCGGCTACGAAGGCTTTGAGCTGGGCAACAAATTCCCCAAAGACGGCCCCGGCCTCAAGGCCAAGTTGGACGAGTTCGGCCTGGCCTGCGTGTCCGGTTGGTACTCCGGCTTTTTGGCCGAAGTGAAGCCCGGCCAAAGCAATGCCGACGCGGTAGCTGCCGAAATTGAAAGCTGCAAAGCCCACATGAGCAAGCTGCAGTACAACGGCGTGAAGGTGGTGGTCTATGGCGAGTGCGCAGGCACCGTGCAAGGCCAGATCGACACCCCCGTGAGCAAGCGCCCCAAGTTCGCCAGCGAAGCGCTGTGGCACGGCTACGCCGAGCGCCTGAACGCCTTTGGCGAGCACCTGCTCAAGACCTACGGCATCAAGCTGGCCTACCACCACCACATGGGTGCATATGTAGAGTCCCCCGCCGATGTGGACAAGCTCATGGCCTTGACCGACCCCGCCAAGGTGTTCCTGCTGTTTGACACCGGCCACGCTTACTTTGGTGGCGCTGCCGACCCGGTGGAGTTGCTCAAGAAACACGTCAAGCGCGTGGTGCACGTGCACTGCAAGGATGTGCGCACCCCGGTGATTGCCCAGGCGCGCAACGACGGCTGGAGCTTTTTGAATGGCGTGATCAACGGCACTTTCACCGTGCCCGGTGACGGCAGCATCAACTACGCGGCCGCCCTCAAGGTGCTGCGCGAAGCTGGTTACGAAGGCTGGTTGGTGGTCGAGGCCGAGCAAGACCCCGCCGTGGCCCCGAGCTACCAGTACGCCAAGAAGGGTTTTGAGACCCTGAGCGGCCTGGTCAAGAGCCTGGCCTGATCGTCCGAGGACACCGCCATGGTCAGCCCCTTACTCGCCAAAGCTGCCCCCGCGGGCCGCGAAATTGTCAACGTCACCCCCGAGCGTGCCGGGTGGACGCATGTGGGCTTCCGGGCGGTGCGCCTGGAGGCTGGTGCTACAGAAACCATAGCTACCGGCGCACGTGAATTGTGCGTGGTGGTGCTGGTGGGCTCGGTAGACATCACCATCGACGGCACCACTTTTGCCAACCTGGGCACCCGCGACAATGTGTTTGACGACAAGTCGCCCGCTGCCGTGTACGTGCCCTCCGGCAAAGAGGTCACCGTGCGTGCCGTGCGCAATGCCGAAGTGGCTTTGTGCACCGCACCGTGCGACGACAAAGTGCGCGCCGTGCGCGTGATCGACCCCGCCAGCATGCGCCGCAGCGTGCGTGGCAAGGGCACCAACACCCGCTATGTGTGCGACATCCTGCCGCACGACGACCCCACCGCCGCCCACTTGCTGGTGGTGGAAGTGATGACGCCGGCCAGCCACAGCAGCAGCTACCCGCCCCACAAACACGATGTGGAGCAGCCACCGGTCGAGACGCTGCTGGAAGAAACCTACTACCACCGCCTCAACCCGCCGCAGGGCTTTGCCTTCCAGCGCATCTACACCGACGACCGCAGCATCGACGAAGCCTGCGCGGTAGAAAACCACGACGTGGTCATGGTGCCCAAGGGCTACCACCCGGTGGTGGCGCCGCATGGCTACGACTCTTACTACCTCAACGTGATGGCGGGCCCCAACCGCTTCTGGGTCTTCAAAAACGACCCGGCCCACGAGTGGATGCTGGCGCCCGCTGCCAGCACCTGAATCTCTTTTTTAAGAAACACATTCCATGTCCCAAGTTACCAATATCGCCCACTACATCGCCGGTGCCCACACGGCCGGTACTTCCGGCCGCAGCCAGCCGGTGACCAACCCCGCCACCGGTCAAGTTACCGGCTCCGTGGCTTTGGCCAACGTGGCCGAGGTGGATGCGGCGGTGGCCGCTGCGCAAGCGGCGTTCCCCAAGTGGGCTGACACGCCCCCCATCCGCCGTGCGCGCATCATGTTCAACTTCTTGCAGCTGCTCAACGAGCACAAGGACGAGTTGGCCCGCATGATCACCGCCGAGCACGGCAAGGTGTTCACCGATGCGCAGGGCGAGGTGTCCCGCGGCATCGACATCGTCGAGTTCGCCTGCGGCATTCCGCAGCTGCTCAAGGGCGACTTCACCGACCAGGTGTCCACCGGTATCGACAACTGGACCCTGCGCCAGCCTTTGGGTGTGGTGGCCGGCATTACGCCTTTCAACTTCCCCGTGATGGTGCCCGCTTGGATGTTCCCCGTGGCCATTGCTGCAGGCAACACCTTCGTGCTCAAGCCCAGCCCGATCGACCCGTCCCCCAGCCTGTTCATTGCCGACCTGCTGAAAAAAGCCGGCTTGCCCGATGGCGTGTTCAACGTGGTGCAGGGCGACAAGGAAGCGGTGGACGCACTGCTGGTGCATCCCGATGTGAAGGCCGTGAGCTTTGTGGGCTCCACGCCCATTGCCAACTACATCTATGAAACCGGTGCCCACCACGGCAAGCGCGTGCAGGCCCTGGGCGGCGCCAAGAACCACATGGTGGTCATGCCCGACGCGGACGTAGACCAAGTGGTGGACGCCCTTATCGGCGCGGGCTACGGCTCTGCTGGCGAGCGTTGCATGGCCATTAGTGTGGCGGTGCTGGTGGGTGATGTGGCCGACAAGGTCATCCCCAAATTGCTGGAGCGCACCAAAACGCTCAAGGTGCTCAACGGCACCAACCTCGCGGCTGAGATGGGCCCCATCGTCACCCAGGCCGCGCACAAGCGCATCAGCGGCTACATCGACCTGGGTGTGCAAGAAGGCGCCAAGTTGCTGGCCGATGGCCGTGGCTTTGATGGCAAGCAGGCGGGCGAAGGCTGCGGAACTGACACGTCTGGCGGCTTCTGGCTGGGCGGCACGCTGTTTGACCACGTGACCCCCGAGATGCGCATCTACAAGGAAGAAATCTTCGGCCCCGTGCTCGCCTGCGTGCGCGTGCCCGACTTTGCCAAGGCGCTGCAGCTGATCAACGACCACGAGTTCGGCAATGGCGTGGCCTGCTTCACCCGCGACGGTAACGTGGCGCGCGAATTCAGCCGCCGCGTGCAAGTGGGCATGGTGGGCATCAACGTGCCGATTCCGGTGCCCATGGCCTGGCACGGCTTTGGTGGCTGGAAGAAGAGCCTGTTTGGCGACATGCACGCCTACGGCGAAGAGGGCTTGCGCTTCTACACCAAGCAAAAATCCATCATGCAGCGCTGGCCCGAGAGCATTGGCAAGGGCGCCGAGTTTGTGATGCCCACTGCCAAGTAATTGAAGAATCAAAGTGGCCTCTAGCGCACACGGAATGTGCGCTAGCAGCTACTAAAACCATAGCAAAATACCGGCTTCAAGCCGGTCTTTTTGTTGGTGGCTCCCGCCGGTGCAGGCGGGGAGCGCTCAGGTCAGGCGCTTGAGGGCGAGCCCGTCCAGCTGTGCGCCCAGTTGCTCGGGGCTCCAGCCTTCTTGCAGCGCGCAGCGCACCCAGGCTTGTGGGCTCTCGGGGGCCAGGCCGCCCAGGGGCGGGTCGCGGTCCAGGTTGGTGGGGAAGGCGTAGCCCTCGCTGCTGGCTGCAATGGCGTGGTGGGCGCCCGCTGTGTCCAGCGCGCCGCTGCGCAGCAGGTTTTGCAGGTGGGGATAAAGGGCGCGCGTCATGCGGTCGCGATCCACCGACTCCATAGCCCGCCCGAAGGCTGACGACACCTGCAGCAAATTGGCCATGCGCTGGATGCCGGCCGAGCGGTTGTCCCCCGCCGCGTGCAGCAGCGCGGGGTTGAAGAACACGGCATCCCCCTTGCGCAGTGGCAACTGCACCCGGTGTGCGGCAAAGTAGTCTTTGAACGCTGCGTTGTCGGCCACCAGGTAGCCGTGGCGGTACTTTTGCGAGTGCGGCAGGTAGAGCGTGGGCCCGCTCTCCAGCGGCATGTCCACATGCGCTATGGCACCCTGCAGGGTCAGCATGGGCGAGAGGCGGTGCACATGCGCCGGGTAGCGCTCGGCCTGCGCGGCGGTGCAAAAGCCCAGGTGGTAGTCGCGGTGGGGCGTTTGCGCGCCGCCGCCGGGGCGCACGTTGTTCACTTGTGAGGTGACCTGGTAGGCCGGGCCCAGCCAGGCTTCGCTGGCCAGGGCGATCATGTCATTGGCGTAGTAGCGGGCGAAGAGGGCAGGGTCCAGCAGGCACAGCTTTTCGAGTGCGTTCCAGATGCGGTCGTTCGCGCCGGGTTTGGCAAAGTGGTCGCCCCCGCTGCCACTGATGCGCTCCTGCGCAATCAGGTCGAAAAAGCGCGCTGTGACGGCGTCGAGCACCGCGTGGTCGGCCACAGCGCCTTGCAGCACCACAATGCCCGGCCCGTGCTCCCACACCGCTGCCCACTCGGCCATTACCGCAGCGCGCTGTGCCGGGTCTTGCTGCAGGGCGGTGCGCAGGGCCGCGCAGTCGTACAGCGGCACGCCTTGCACCACGCTGGCAGCCAGCGGGCAGTCGGCCACCGTGGTGGGGGTTTGCAGCAGGGCCTGCAGCTCGGGCAGGTGAGCGTCTTGCGCGTGCAGCCAGCGGTCGGCAGGCGCGGTGTGGGGGGAGGTCGGTGAGGTGGGGGTGTGCATGGTGTCTCCGAGTGATTTCTGTGGGGCAGTGTAGAAAAGCGAGGCGCTCCGGCGTGTGGCCAAACACCTCAAAAACACCTCAAAAATTCCGCGCAGTTTCCAGCACTGCCAGCACAATGCAGGGCTCGCCCCAAGGACACCCATGGCCCATGAATTCCCCATCAAAGAAGTCGCCCTGCAAGCCGGCCTGAGCCTGGCCACGGTGGATCGCGTGGTGCACCAGCGCCCCGGCGTGCGGGCCAGCACCCGCCGCCGGGTGGAGCAGGCGCAGGCCGAGCTGCGGCGCCAGCAGCAGCAAGTGGGCTTGCGCGGGCGGCGCTTGTTGATCGACTTGGTCATGGAGGCACCCACCCGCTTCACCCGCATCGTGCGCGACGCGCTGGGCGTGGCCATGCAGCGCAGCCAACCGGCCGTGTTCCGCGCGCGGGACCACTTGGCCGAGACCCTGCCCGTGCCCGAGCTGGTGGCCGTGCTGGATGCCATTGCCCGCCGGGGTAGCCATGGCGTGCTGCTCAAGGCGCCCGATGTGCCCGCCGTGGCCGAGGCGGTAGACCGGCTGCAGGCGCGCGGCATTCCGGTGGTGACCCTGGCTACCGATGTCAAAACGGCCCACCTCCATCCCTATGTAGGCTTGGACAACCGCTGCGCGGGCCAAACCGCCGCCTACCTCATGGCGCAGTGGCTGGGCCCGCAGGCGCCGGGGCAGGCGGTGGATGTACTGGTGTCCAGCAGCGGCCAGCGCTT
The DNA here is from genome assembly GCF_005876985.1 of Rhodoferax bucti. GTDB lineage: Bacteria > Pseudomonadota > Gammaproteobacteria > Burkholderiales > Burkholderiaceae_C > Allorhodoferax > Allorhodoferax bucti. The sequence goes on along the minus strand of NZ_VAHD01000001.1, from coordinate 74,170 downwards.
TCAGGGGGAGGACGAGCGCATCCACGCCTTTGTGCAGGCCATGGCACAGCACCTACCGGCCTGCACGGTACACGTGCTGGACACCGGGCTGGGCCTGTACGCACCCACGGTAGCCGCCGTGGGGCGTTTGCTGCGTGAGCAGCCCGAAGTGGCGGCGGTGTATTCGGTAGGAGGGGCGAATGCGGCCATTCTTGCGGCGTTTGACCAGGCACAGCGGGCCTGCCACCCCTTCATCGGCCACGATCTGGATGACGACAACCTTGCCCTCCTGCGCGCCGGTCGCCTGAGCGCTGTGCTGCACCACGACTTGCAGCACGACCTGCAAAGGGCGTGCTGGCACTTCATGCAGGCACAAGGGGCCGCGCGAGGCGTACCGCAAGAGGCACGAGAAGAAGCACGAGAAGAAGCACGTAAAGGGGCGCAGGCGGTGCGGCCGTCCAATGTGGAGGTCATCACCCCGTTTAACCTGCCCGCAGATGTGGCCCGGCCCGGCATTTAGACTGCGCGCTGTTTTTGGCAACGCAACCCCGCATGACGACCTCGACCCCCGCCCCCGCATCGCCCGTGTACGACTGGCGCACCATCACCGCGCTTAACACGGTGTCCACGCTGGGGCAAATCGGGCAGTTCGGCATCGTGTACGTGATGGTGCCGGTGTGGCTGGCCCTGCAGGGCTTGAGCGCGGCGCAGCTCGGGTTTTTTGCCGCCTCGCTGTGGCTGGGGCAAATGCCCGGCCTGGGCCTGGCACCGTGGTTGAGCCGCCACTGGGGCGCACGCCGCGTGGTGGTGGTGGGCCTGGCTTGCTCGGTAGTGGCTTTGTTGGGGCTGGCCGTGGCAGCATGGCCGGTGTACTTGCTGTGCGGTCTGCTGGCCGGGCTGGGCATGGGCCTGCGCTGGGTGGGGCTGGAGCCGTGGCTCTACAACATAGCCCCCGCCCACGCGCGCGGGCGCCTGGTGGGTTTTCATGAAACGCTGATTGCCGCTGCGCCTGTGGTGGCCCCGGCCATTGCCGCCTGGGTGGGTGTGCAGGGCCACACCATTCTGTGGGTGGGTGTTGGCTTTACCGTGTCGGCACTGGTGCCTCTTGGCCTGGCGCGCACCCCGCCGGTGGATGACGCACACCACGCCCGCAGCTGGGCGCAGTCTGCCCGCGCGGCGTGGCCGCACCGCATCTTCCAACAAGGGCTGCTGATTGCGCTGTGTGGCGGCATGCTGGAGTCGGCGCTGGCCGGCTTGTTTGCGGTGTTCGCGGGGGACAGGGGTTTTGATGCTGAGAGCATCGCCCGCCTGCTCACCGCCTTTGGGCTGGGCGGCTTGCTGCTGCAATACCCCGTGGGTTGGATGGCCGACCACTGGGGCCTGCGCGCCGCCGGCGCATTGGCCGCGCTGGGCTCCGCTTTGGCGGCTGCGCTGTTGGCATGCGTACCCGGTGTGCCGGTGGCGTTTGCCACCCTATTTGTGCTGGGCGGGCTGATCACCGCCTTCCTCACCTTGGCCCTGATTGCTTCCACCAAGACCCCCACGCCCGACATGGCCTGGAACGTCAGTAGCCTCTCCATGGCCTATTCGCTCAGTGCCGTCGTCGGCCCGGTGGTGGCCGGCGGCGCCATGACCGCCACCAGCAGCGTGGCGCTGATGTGGTGTGTGGCGGGGGTGGGTGGTGTGATGGTGGGGTTGCTATTGAAAAGATAGCTGGTAGCGCAGGCTCGGTGGGCGCAAGAGTCGAATTTGATGCTTGCTGCCTACCAATTGCGGATAGCCAAGATTTCTGCAAATGGACGCTCGTCGCTTGTCTCGAACGCAAATCAGAGGCGTTTCTTTTTCATTGTAGGACTTAGACTGCATTCGCGACTTCTTGTAGCAACGCCATGCCTGCGGCTTGCGTGGCCTCAATATATGACTCAACTTCAGCGGGAGTAACCCAAAGATCGTCTCCCATGGCGACAGCATGCCCAGTTGCCTCAAGGTATTCACGATCCACTAAACCTCGTCGGTGAACGATAAGGTGCCTTTTCTGGCTGAGGTCCCATAAGCGCTTGTCACTGAGTGTTTGATGGAGACTTGAGGCTAAAGGGAAGAGCGCTTGATAGGTTGCACGGATCGCCGGAACGTTTTTCAAGTCGGCACGAGAAATAAGGAACTGGCCGAGATTTTTCGACATATCAAAACCGTAACTTGCGAGAGTCTGCCAATCTATGCGCTCCACTGAAAATCTCTTCCGGTTCGTACCATCGGACAGCAGCAGATCAGAGAGGCTTGGTTGTCGATCAAGTAGGTAGACGAACGCGTCACGGGCAAGCACCTCCATGGCAGACCAAACAAGGACAATTCCCTGTCTAGTGAGTTCGCGCGCTGCGGCAAGCGACTCAGGATCTTCTTTTAACCGGAGAAGGCGAGCCAAGATGTCATTGATGATTTGGTCTTTTCCATCCTGCCTCTGATATGCCTCAAACTTGAATTGAGCCTTTTCTAGCGCGCCAACGTCATCGGTAGATTCGCTATCTGATTTGAGTGCACGAATGCGCTCAGCCATGTGTATCCGTTGCCAGTGAAGGTTGATGACTTCAGATTGTGTGTATTGAAAAGGAATACTGAGCGTCCTAATGACGCCGACTAGGTTCTCAGCAAATGCGACAGCCACTAGATGCAGATCCTCAGGCCCCGAAGCCGCGGTAGCGATGATTGCGGCCCGCGCAGGTCCAAGATCGGGAGGAACAAGGAAGACTTCGCGGACTTGGCTGGCGATCGAGGGTGGTGTTGTCATGAAATGCCGTCCCTAACGTGAATCAGGCTACACCACAAAGCAACGTGAGTGCGAATGAATTATTCGATTGCATCGGCTCCTTAGCTGTTGTGCCGAGAGTTCCAATTGCACTTTCCACACTGGGCGTACTCTGCAACTATGTCGTACAGGCCCAGTGCGTTTTTTTCAGGCGAGTGAATCCGACGAATCTCGATCAAACCCCCACATTTGGGGCATTGGTCACCGCTCTCGTAACCATCTGTCTCATCGTTTGGTTCGCTGTGCTTTATATTCATTGAAATGTCTCCTTTCACCAATTCTATGCACGTCATCACACGACGGGACGTCAAAGTCCGGACGCAGGTCTGCCGCTTGGAGAGCTCATATATGTTGGTGACATCAATTGAGGCTTACTGCCACGAGTAGCGTTACAGAAGTCTGGCTGTAATTGACCTAGGTGAATCGCGTAGGGTTATCAGGACTTTCTATATATATGTTCAATTACGATCAATTCTGCTGAACTCGTAGGTAATTTCCGATCCCTCAAACCAGCAATTTAACGCCCGCTTTAATTAGACAGCTGTTCTTGGCCAAATACAGACCCGCATCAAGATCACGACTGTCGCAAACAAAAAAGGCCCCGCAGGCATTCACCTGCGGGGCCTTCGTTTTTCCGTTCTCTAGTTGCTCAACTCAGATATAGCTATTCAACAAGTTCTCAATCCGCTCCTGTCGGCCGGACACCGGTTGCACGTCCACGTTCTGGTCCAGCACGCGTTGGGCCACGGCGTCTAGGCCGAGTTTGCCGGTCAATACGTCCTGGCCGAAGCTGCCTTTCCAGCCGGCGTAGCGGTCTTCGGTGACTTGGGCGAATTGGCCGTCGGTAATCATCTTTTCTGCGATCAGCAGGGCGCGGGCTGACACGTCCATGCCGCCGATGTGGCCGTGGAAGATGTCTTCGGGGTCAATGCTCTGGCGGCGCACTTTGGAGTCAAAGTTCAGGCCACCGGTGGTGAAGCCGCCGCCCTTCAAGATCAGGTACATCGCCAGTGCGGTCTCGGGGATGTTGTTGGGGAACTGGTCGGTGTCCCAGCCGCACTGCATGTCGCCGCGGTTCATGTCGATCGAACCGAACAGCCCCAAGTCAATGGCCGTGGCAATTTCATGCTCAAAGCTGTGGCCCGACAGGGTGGCGTGGTTGGCTTCGATGTTGACCTTGATTTCCTTCTCCAGGCCGTAGCGGCACAAAAAGCCGTAGACGGTGGCGGTGTCAAAGTCGTACTGGTGCTTGGAGGGTTCGCGGGGCTTGGGTTCGAGCAGGATGGTGCCTTGGAAGCCGATCTTGTGCTTGTACTCCACTACCATGTTCAGGAAGCGGCCCATTTGGTCCAGCTCGTGGCCCATGCGGGTGTTGAGCAGGGTCTCGTAGCCTTCGCGGCCGCCCCACAGCACGTAGTTTTCACCGCCCAGTTTCAGGGTGGCGTCCATGGCTTCTTTCACCTGCAGGGCGCCCATGGCAAAGATTTCTGGGTTGGGGTTGGTGGCCGCGCCCGACATGAAGCGGCGGTGGCTGAACAGATTGGCCGTACCCCACAGCAGCTTCATGCCGGTGGCTTGCTGCTTGGCGCCCAGGATGTCGACCATCTCGCGCAGGTTGTTGACGCTGTCACGCGGGGTGGCGCCTTCGGGGGCCACGTCGCGGTCGTGGAAGCAGTAGTAGGGCGCGCCCAACTTGGTAAAAAACTCAAAAGCCACTTCGGCCTTGGCCTTGGCGGCGGCCATGGGGTCGCTGATGCTGTGCCAGGGGCGTTGGAAGGTGTCGCCACCAAACGGGTCCAGCCCGTTCCAGCAGAAGGTGTGCCAGTAGCAGCTGGCAAACCGCAGGTGGTCTTCCATGCGCTTGCCCAGCACCAGCCGGTCTTTGTCGTACCACTTGAAGGCCAGCGGGTTGGTGGATTGCGGGCCCTCGTAAGCGATGGGGGTAACGGTAGAGAAGTAGTGGCTCATGGTGGTCTCCTGGGTGGTTTAGTTGTTTGGTCGAATTAAATAGGCGACCCAACACGTGGTTGGGCACTGGGTTTTAGGTGTTGCGGTACAGGCTGCGGAAGGTGGCGTAGCGCTCAAGCAGCAGGGCTTGTTCGGCCGCGTTTGGCTGGTAGCTGGCGTGCACCTCGGGGCTCAGGCACACCTGCGCCAGCGGCGCGCCAGTGGCCAGCCAGCCCAGGCGCGCTGCGCCCAAAGCGCCGCCCACGGCAGAGCTGCCGTGGGTGACGATTTCTACATCCAGCGCGCTGGCCAGTTGCTGCGCCCAGAAGGTGCTGCGGGCACCACCGCCTACGAGCGACAGACGTTGCACGCTGCTGCCTGCAGCGTTCAGCGCAGCCAGGCCGTCTTTCAGGCCGAAGGTCACGCCTTCAATGACGGCATAGCCCAGGCGGGCGGCGTCGGTGTCAAAGCTCAGGCCGTGGAAGCTGCCGCGCACATTGGCATCGTTGTGCGGAGTGCGCTCGCCGCCTAAGTAGGGTAAAAACAAAGGCGATGCGGCGCGCTGTGCAGCGCTCAAGGCGCCGGCCTTTTCGGCCACCACACCGGCGTTGGGCGCGCCCAGCAGGTCGGTGACCCATTGCAGGCTGCTGGCGGCAGACAGCATCACGCTCATCTGGTGCCAGCGGCCGGGCACGGCGTGGCAAAACGCGTGGGTGGCGCTGGCCGCATTGGGTTGGTAGCTGGGTGTCACCACAAACAGCACGCCGCTGGTGCCCAGCGACAAAAAGCCCTGGCCGCTGTCCACGGCGCCCATGCCTACAGCGCTGGATGCGTTGTCGCCCGCGCCACCGGCCACCACGATGCCGGGGTTCAGCCCCAGGGTGCTGGCGGCTTGTGCGCTGAGTTGGCCACCGGGCGCGCTGCCTTCCACCAGGCGGGGCATGTGGCTGCGTGTGAGGTTGGTCAAGGCGAGCAGGGCGTCAGACCAGTCGCGTTTTTGCACGTCCAGCCAGAGGGTGCCGCTGGCGTCTGACATATCGCAGGCGTATTCGCCGGTGAGCATGAGGCGCACATAGTCTTTGGGCAGCAACACTTTGGCCACTTGCTTGAATATGTCGGGCTCATGCTTGGCCACCCAGCGCAGCTTGGGCGCGGTGAAGCCGGGCATGGCCAGGCTGCCGGCCAGATCGGTGAGGCCGGGGAGCTCGGCCATCATCTCGGTGCACTCGGCGGCGCAGCGCGTGTCGTTCCACAAAATGGCGGGGCGCAGCACGCGGTCTTGCGCGTCCAGCAGCACCGCGCCGTGCATCTGGCCCGAAAGGCCGATGGCTTGCACTTGGGCGTAGTCGGCCGGGTGCGCCTCTTTGAGCTTGGCCAGTGCGCTTTGGGTGGCGGCCCACCAGTCGGCAGGGGCTTGCTCGCTGTGGCCGGGGTGGGGGCGCGACACCGTGAGCGCCGTGCCGGCCGAGCCGATGATGCTGTGGTCGTCCGCCAGCAGCAGGGCCTTCACTTCGGAAGTGCCGATATCGATACCTAAAAACATAGTTAAACCGTCGTAGTTGTCGTGGAGAGAGAAAGGGGGTCGTCCTCGGGCAGGCGGGCCTGCACCGAGGGGGTACGGGTGTGCATGGGGCGCAGCTCGTGGTGCAGCACCAAGGCAGCGGCGCCTACGGCCGAGGCCAGCAGCCCGTAGCGTGCGGCGCGCAGCGGGGGCGCCACCATGCCGGCCGCTGCGGCGTAGCGTTGCAGGGTTTCTTGCGCAGTTTTGACGATGCCGGGGTAGGTGTCACACGATGGGCCGCCCACCACCAAGGTGCTGGGGTTGAAGGTGGTCCACAGGTTTTGCAACACCACGCCCAGGTAGTGGCCGCCTTGCGAAGGGTCGGGCAGCTTGCTCAGGGTGCGGGCGCCAAAAAAGGTTTCGGCACAGCCCTTGCGTCCGCAGGAGCACAGGGGCCCGTCTATTTGCAGAATGCTGTGGCCGATTTCGCCGGCCATGCCTTGTATGCCGGTAAACAGCCGGTCGTTGAGCACAATGCCGGCGCCCACACCGGCGCCGCAAGTCACGAAGATCAACGAGTCTTTGGCATCGCCGTCGGAAAACTCGTATTCGCTCAGGGCGGCGGTGTCGGCCTCGTTTTGCACATGCACTTGCACTTCGGGCAGTTTGGCTTGGGCCAATGCCTGGGTGATCTGGGGCAAAAAGTCCACATTGCGCCAGCCCAGGTTGGGGGCAAAGCGCAGCATGCCCGTGGCTTCGTCAAACGCACCGGGCAGGCCCACGCCCACACCGGTGAGCTCCATGTTGCGTTGCTGCAGCTGGGTGTAGGTGCGCGCAATCAGGCGCGCGGCCTGGCGGCAAACCTCTTCGGGTTGGGTGCCAATGAGCCCTTCTTCGGTGGCGCACAGCACTTGGCCGCTGAGCGATACGCCCACCACGCGCAGCGCTTCTACCGCCACTTCCACACCGATCAGCCCCCGGTAGCGGGCGTCAATGTGCAGGGGGGTGGAGGGGCGCCCCAAGCCCTGGGCGGCGGGCACCTCGGTTTCGGTGACCCAGCCTTCGTCCATGAGCTCGCGCACCAGCAGGCTGACGGTGGACTTGGTCAGCCCGCTTTCCGCCGCCAACTGGGCCCGGGACAGGCCCGGGCGCGCCCGCAGCAGCCGCAGCAGCACACTGCGGTTGATGCGTTTGACTAATTGTTGGTCGCCGGTGGTTTTCATGGTGTCGCAGTAGGGGTGGGGCTGTGCAGTGTTACAGAGTGTGGGTTTGCACTTTCCCTTCGGGTTGTTTCCCCGCGATGATCATGCCAAGAACTTCGTCTTCCGCCACGTCTGTCGTGCGATAAGTGCCTACTAATTTTCCATTTTTCATCACCGCCAGCCGGTCACTGAGGCCAAACACGTCCGGCATGTCGTGGGTGATGAGAAAAATGCCCACCCCTTCGGCCTTGAGTTGCTTGACCAGGTTGCCCACCATCGCGGTTTCTTCCGGGCCCAGGGCGGCGGTGGGTTCGTCCATGATGAGGATCTTGGCATTGAAGTAAATCGCCCGCGAAATCGCCACCACCTGGCGCTGCCCGCCCGATAGGCGGTGCACCGGAGTGCGCACGTTTTTAAAATTTTTGTTGAGGCGGTGAAACACTTTTCTCGCTTCGGCGTCCATGCGGTGGTCGTCCAGCGTGTTCCAGCGGGTCAGCAGTTCGCGGCCCAAAAACAGGTTGGCCACCGAGTCCAGGTTGTCGGCGAGCGCCAAGGTCTGGTAGATGGACTCAATGCCGCAGCGCTGGGCATCAACCGGGGTGCGGATGGCAGCGATTTCGCCCTGAATGCGGACTTCGCCGCTATCGATCGGGTAAGCGCCTGCCAGCATTTTCATGAGAGTGGATTTGCCGGCCCCGTTGTGGCCCAGCAGCGCCACGACTTCGCCGGGGTAGAGGTTGATGCTGACGTCTTCCACCGCATGCACGCCACCAAAGGCCTTGCGGATGTTGCGCATCTCCACCAGAGGTTGCGGGTGTTGGCTCATACGGTGTCTCCTGTCACACGGCGATAAATCACATCAAACACCACCGCTGCAATCAAAACCTGCCCGATGATCACGTAGCGCACCCCAATGGATACGTCCAGCAGCAGCATGCCGCTGTCAATGCTTTGCATGATGAGCGCTCCCAGCACGGAGCCCATGATGGAGCCGCTGCCGCCGGCCAGCGCGGTGCCGCCGATGACGGCCGCCGCAATCACATACAGCTCCATGCTGGTGCCCAGCGAGTTGGTGCCGGCGTTGAGCCGGGCGATGGACACGATGGCCGCCACGGTAATGAGCACCCCCATCAGCGCAAACAGCATGAGGGTCACTTTGCGCACCGGTATGCCCACAAGCGCAGCTGCTTCGGGGTTGCCGCCCATGGCAAACACATAGCGGCCAAAGCGGGTGCGGTGCACGATGAAGGACAGCAGCAAGGCCACTACCCCCCAAATCAGCACCGGAATCGGAACGCCCTGCGGCGCATCCTTGCTGGGGATTTGGTAGGCGTTCATGGCGGCCACAAACCCCAGCACGATGACCACGGGCACCAGCACGATGGCCGCATCCAGCCACAGCGGGTTGTTGGGCACGTCGTACGAGGCTTTGGCGCGGCGCTTGCTCCACATTTGCATCACCAGCGCTGCAACAATCACAGCGGCAAGCACCCAGCTCGGGGTCACGCCGATGGCGCCATCAAAGCCGCCACCCAAGCGCTGAAAAAACAGGTCGTTGACAGGCTGGGTTTTGCCATCGGCCACCAGAAAGGCCGCGCCGCGAAACGACATCAGCCCGCCCAGCGTGACCACGAAAGACGGCACGCCCAGCTTGGCGGTGAGTGCGCCCTGGTAGAGCGACACGGCGATCGCCACCGCCAAGCCCGCCAGCGAGGCCGTCGCCCAGTGCCAGCCGCCGGTGTACATGAGGGTGGCAATCAGCACCCCCACGAAGCCCATGACCGAGCCTACCGACAGGTCGATATGGCGGGCCACGATGATCAGCACCACCACGGTAGCCACGACGCCGACCACAGCGGTTTGCTGGGCAATGTTGTAGAGGTTCTCAGGGGACATAAACAGTCCGCCGGACAGGATGTTGAACACGATGGCAATGGCTGCCAGCACAGTGCCCATCATCACCAGACGCCAATCAATGGTCGCCTGTTTCAAGGAGTTCAAAACGGGATTCACATGCGTTCTCCGCAAGACATAAAAAAACCGCGGGCTGACCCCAGCCCGCGGTTCGAGGGCTTCAACTAACTCAGAGAGAGACGCAAATTACTTGCAAGCTGCTGGGCCCTTGGCGGTATCCACTCCCTTGCACAGGTCATCTTTTTTGATCCAGCCGGCTTTTACGACCACATCGAGGTTCTTGGCGGTAATGGGCACGGGCTTCAAGAACTGGGCTTGCAGAGCCACTTTCTTCTCACCACCGCTCCAGGTCTGGGCGGAGGCTACTTTTTGGCCCTTGGCCAGCACTACCGCTGCGGCGGCAGCGTCACGGCCTAGGTCGCGCGCGTCTTTCCACACCGACACGGTCTGGCTGCCCAAAGCCACGCGGTTCAGCGCAGCATGGTCACCGTCCTGGCCGGACACCGGAATGCCCTTGATGCCCTTGGCAGTCAAAGCAGCCACCACGCCACCGGCGGTGCCGTCGTTGGAGGCCACCACGGCGTCAATCTTGCCGCCCGTCTTGGTGATGATTTGCTCCATGTTCTTTTGGGCGACTTCGGGCTTCCAGCCGTCGGTGTACTCCTCGCCCACGATCTTGATGTCGCCCTTCTTCACCGCAGCGTCAATGATTTCTTGCTGGCCACCGCGCAGGAAGTTGGCATTGGGGTCGGTAGGCGAGCCCTTGATCATCACGTAGTTGCCCTTGGGCTTGGCTTCCAGAATGGCGCGTGCCTGCATGCGGCCCACTTCCACGTTGTCGAAGGTGATGTAGAACACGCCGGGCGCTTCAATCAGGCGGTCATACGCCACCACCGGGATCTTTTGCTGCGCGGCCTTGTTGATGGCGGGCAGGATGGCGTCCTTGTCCATGGCCAGAATGATCAGGGCCTTGGCGCCTTTGGCGATCAGGCTGTCGATGTCGGCCAACTGCTTCTCGGGCGAGCCGCCGGCGTCTGCGCTGATGTAGCTGGCGCCGTCTTTGGCGAGTTGGGCTTTGATGGCGGCTTCGTCGGTCTTCCAGCGTTCTTCCTGGAAGTTGGACCAGCTCACGCCCACAACTTGGGCAAACGCTCCGGCAGCGGCCATGCTCAGGGCCAATGCGGTCAGGCTTGTTTTCAATTTCATCGTTGTCTCCAGTGGATCGGCCCGTCCCGGGCCTGTGGTTTTGGAAAGACTCTTGAGAGCCATCGCACAACTTGCAGCAGATTTGCGCACTTAGTTTTTGCGATGAACTAATTGTTGGCGCCTTCACAAAAGACGCGAATAGGGATAAACCCGACATAGTTTATTCATCGAACTTAATAAGATCGGCCCCTTCTTTCATATTTCATAAAGGTTTGCAGCGTGCGCGCCAACCCTCTGTTTTCTCTGCCCGCAGGCCGTTTGCTGGCCCTGCTGCTGTGTGCGGCCCAAGGGGCCCATGCGGCAGACCCCGCACCGCTGCCCGCGACCCCGCGCTTTGTGGAAGAGACGGACACTGCCGGCCTGCAAAGCCGCTTTGAAGGCGAGGGCGAATACATGGTGGGCGGCGGCGTGGCCACCTTCGATTGCGATGCGGATGGCCTGCCCGAGGTGTACGTGACCGCCGGGGTCAACAAAGCCAAGTTCTACCGCAACCGCAGTGCGCGGGGCAGCGCGCTCAAACTGCAGGAAGAGCGCTCCGGCCTGGAGCTGACCAACGCCATCGGCGCCTACCCGCTGGACATCGATGGCGATGGCCAGACCGACCTGGTGGTACTGCGCGTGGGCGAAGTGCAGGTGTTCAAAGGGCTGGGCCAGTGCAAGTTTGAAAAAGCCAACGACGCCTGGAACATCCACACCGGCAACGGCTGGCACACCGCTTTCTCGGCCACCTGGGAGCGCGGGCAAACGTGGCCCACGCTGGCCTTTGGCACTTACGCCGACCGCAGCAAACCCGAGTTCCCCTGGGGCAGTTGCACGCCTGGCCTGCTGTTGCGCCCCAAGGAGGGCGGCGGCTACCGCAGCGCCACGCCGCTGGTGCCGGGCCACTGCGCGCTGTCCATGCTGTTTTCGGACTGGAACCGCTCGGGCCAGGCCGCCTTGCGCGTGAGCAACGACCGCGAGTACTACAAAGGCGGTGAGGAGCAACTGTGGCGGCTGCCACCCGGTGAGCCCCCTGTCCTTTACACCGCGAATGAAGGTTGGAAGCCGCTGCAAATCTGGGGCATGGGCATTGCCAGCCACGATCTCAATGGCGATGGTTACCCCGAGGTGTTTTTGACCAGCATGTCTGACAACAAGCTGCAAACCCTGGAAGCCGGTGCGGCCCAGCCGCGCTACATCGATGTGGCCTTCAAGCGTGGCGTCACCGCCCACCGACCTTATGTGGGGGGCGACGTGCACCCCAGCACCGCCTGGCACGCGCAGTTTGCCGATATGAACAACGATGGCCTGGTCGACCTGTTCATCGTCAAAGGCAATGTGTCCACCATGCCCGACTTTGCGACGCTGGACCCCAACAACCTGCTGCTGCAAAAGCTCGATGGCAATTTCGTGGAGGCGGGTAGCCAAGCGGGCTTGGCCAGCTTCAAGCGCGGGCGTGGTGGCATGGTGGTGGACTTGAATGGCGATGGCTTGCTGGATGTGCTGGTGGTGAACCGCTGGGACAAAGCGCAGGTCTGGCGCCAAACCCACAGCGGTGCGGCGGCAGGCGGCGGGCACTGGCTGCAACTGCGTTTGCAGCAAGCCACTGGCAACCGCGATGCCGTGGGCGCATGGGTGGAGCTGCGGCTGGGCGAGGGCGAGAACGCACCCGTCATCCGCCAGGAGCTCACCGTGGGCGGTGGGCATGCCAGTGGCCACGTGGGGTGGATGCACTTTGGCCTGGGCGAAGCCACCCGCGTGCAACTGCGGGTGCAGTGGCCAGGCGGTGCCTGGAGCCCTTGGGTGCTCGCAGCGGCAGACGCTTTTTACCAACTCTCTGATGCAGGCTTGCAGGCTTGGAAAGCACCATGAAAAAAACACTCCTCACCCTGGCCCTGGGTGCCTGGTTGGCCTGCACTGCGGCGCTGGCTCCGGCACAAAGCGTGAGCCCCGCGGCCCGCCCGGCGCAGGACTACAGCGCCAGCGTGGCCACCGAGTGGTTCAGCCTGGCGCTGCTGTTGACCCAGCAAACCCCGGGCTTCAGCCCGCCGGTGGCGTCACGTGCCTTGGCGTATTTGGGGCTCACGCTGTATGAGTCGGTGGTGCCCGGCATGCCGCAGCACCAGAGTCTGGCGGGGCAGTTGAACGAACTGCAGTCTTTGCCCTGGGCCCAGCCCGATGAGGCCTTGCACTGGCCCACGGTGGCCAACGCCGCCATGGCCACCATGACGCGCATGATGTTTCCCACCGCCAGTGCCGAAAACAAGGCGCGCATCGATTTGCTGGAGCGCAGCCTGCCGCTCAAGTACAGCCAGGACTTTGACCCCAACACGGTTACCCCCGAGATCACCAACCGGTCTGAAACCTTTGGCAAGCTCATGGCCATGGCGGTCATGACTTGGGCGCGCACCGATGGCGGCCACGAGGCCTGGGGCCCGCTGCGGCGCAACCAGCAAAACTATGTGCCACCCAGTGGCGAGGGCCAGTGGTCGGCCACTCCACCGGCGTTTGCACCTGCGTTGTTGCCCTGGTGGGGCGATGTGCGCCCCTTTGTCCTCAAAAGCGGCAGCGCGTGCGCGGCTCCGCCTCTGCCGGCTTACTCCGAGGCGCCGGGCTCCGCGTTTTACCGAGAGGCACAAGAGGTCTACCGGGTGAGCAACCAGGCCACGCAAGAGCAGCGGCAGGTGGCGCTTTATTGGGCGGATGACCCGCTCAAAACCCCCACACCGGCCGGCCATTGGGCGTTCATCGCTGGTGACCTGCTCAAGCACAACAAGGCCTCACTGGCCATGGCCGCGCAAACCTATGCGCAACTCAATATCGCAATGGCTGATGCGTTTATTGCCGGCTGGAAAATCAAATACACCGTGAATCTGCTGCGGCCGGTGACCTATGTGCAGCTCGTGATCGACAGCAACTGGGTGCCCACGCTGATGCACACACCACCCTTCCCGGAATACCCCTCAGGCCACTCGGTGCAGTCCAGCGCGGCGGCCGGGGTGCTGGAGCAGGTGTTTGGTGCCAACAAGCCGTTTACCGACAACACCCACAACGACCGGGGCTGGGGCCCGCGCACCTTTGCCAGCTTCAAGGTTGCGGCAGACGAGGCGGCCATCTCTCGCATGTACGCTGGTATCCACTTCCGCAGCGGTATCGAGGGCGGCAAGGTGCAGGGGCGCTGCGTGGCGCAGCAGGCCTTGGCGCTGCGTTTCAGGCGCTAGCGCGAACCTTCTCAGTCAGGCCTCGCCCACGCCAATGGGGGCGGGCGCCCGCATGACGATGCGGGTGAACAGGCGGTCATACACCGGGTCGCGCTGGCCTTTGGTGGCCAAGGGGTCGCGGTTGGCCTCGAAGGCGGCGTCCAGCTCCGCCCAGTCGGCATCGCCCAACACGCTCTGGGCGATGGGCAGGATGGCGGTTTCTTCCAGTTGCATATGGGCCAGGTAGGCCTGCACATAGCGGCGCACGGCGGTGTCAAAGGCTGCGCGGCGGCTCTCGCCGATAAGCTCCCAACCCAGCAGCAGGTGCTGCAGGTCGCGCACCGCGTTTTCGCTATGGGCGTGGTCTTCTTCGAGCTGGATGATGGCTTCCATGGCCTCGGGTGCCAGCCGGGCCACGCGGGGGAAGAGCAGGTTGGACTCCTTGGGGTGGTGCAGCTTTTCGGGAAACTCGTCAATGTAGAAGAGCATGGCCCGCACCACGTCAAAAAAGTTCTCCGGCTCATCGCCCGGTCCCCGGTCCAGCATCATGGTGAGCGACTGCAACATGGCTTTGAGCGCGGCGTGCTCGTCTTTGATGATGTCCAGGCTGCTGTGTTTCATGGGGTGTTTCCTCGGGCTGGGCGCGAGCTTCCCACGTTGTGTTGCTGGGCGGATTGATGCACGTCAAAACTCTGGCGCTTAAGCTGCGGTGCGTCTGCCATGGCGCTTGGGTACCATCTGGGTGCACCTTATCAATGAGCCCGCTGCCATGACTTCACTTTCTCCCGCTGTTTCCCTGTGGCTTCGCCGTTTGGCGTGGGGCCTGGCCGGCTTGCTCGTGCTGTGGGTGCTGGCCTGGGCGGCCGTGCCCCCCTTGCTCAAAAGTCAGGCACAGAGCCGCTTGAGCACGCTGCTGGGGCGGCAGGTCACGGTGGGCGGGGTGGGGTTCTCGCCCTGGTCGCTCGAGCTCACGGTGCGTGATCTGGCAGTGGCAACGGCCGATGGCAAGAGCCCCCAATTCTCGGTAGACCGGGTGTACGTGGATGCTGAGCTGCAATCCTTGCTGCGCCTGGCGCCGGTGGTGGATGCGGTGGCGATTGACGGCCCCAAGGTGCACCTGACCCACCTGGGGTCCGGGCAGTACGACATCGACGACATCGTGCAGCGCCTCAACACGCCGGATGACACCCCCGCCGGCCCCACACCCCGCTTTGCCGTCTACAACGTGACGCTGACCGGTGGCGGCGTGGATTACCTGGACCAGGCCGGCGGTGGCGAGCGCCGCCACACGGTGCACGACCTGCAGATCAGCCTGCCGTTTTTGAGCAGCTTCGACTCCAAGCGCGATGTGCTGGTGTCTCCCCGCCTGGCTTTGGTGCTCAACGGCAGCAAATTTGATACCGCCGCGCAAGGCACCCCGTTTGCCCAAACCCGCAAGGGCGAGGCGGAAATCACCATCCAGCAGCTCGACCTCGCGCCCTATTTGCCCTACCTGCCCGCCGGCTTGCCGGTGAAGCCGCAGAGTGCGGTGGTGGACGCGGCCTTGAAAATCGGCTTTGTGCAAAACCCGCAAACGGCGGTCACGCTGTCCGGCTCGGTCACTGTCAGCCGCATTTCGGTGCAGGACGCGGCGGGCAAGCCCCTGCTCTCTGCCGACAGCCTGCAAGTGGGCTTGGCCGATGTGCGCCCGCTGGAGCGCAGCGTGAAGCTCTCCACCGTGGAGTTCAAGGCCCCGCAGCTCAACGTAGTGCAGTCCGCCGATGGCAAGCTGAACCTGCTGTCTGCACCCGTTGCCCAGAAAAATGCTCCTAAAAAGATAGCTACTCCCGCAAATGTAGCGAGCGCTAGCGGCACAAAAGACACTCAAACGGCAGCCCCCGCCGCCTGGAGTGTGCAGCTCGACACCCTGGCGCTGCGCGATGCCGCGGTGGATTGGACCGACCAGACCACCGCCCCCGCCACCCGCTTGGGCTTGCGCGAGGCGAATGCCACGGTGTCCCATGTGCAGTGGCCCATGACGGAGGCTGCCAGCCTGGACTTCAAGGCGCGCCTGCAATCTTTGGCGTCTGGTGCCGCCAAGGTGCCGTCCGCCACCCTCAGCCTGCAAGGTGAGGGCACGGTGGCCAGCGGCAAAGCGGCGCTGAGCGTGTCGGACTTCGGGCTGGGGTTGGTCTCCGGCTATGTGGCCCCGTACCTGGTGCCTACCTTGCGTGGCCAGGCTGACACCCAGCTCAGCGTGGCTTGGGACGGCGAGCGCCAAACCGCCGTGGTGCAAAAGTTGGCCTTGCGGGATGTGGCCTTGGTGGGCGCACTTGCCGCGCCGGGCACCGCCGCGACGGCAGCGGCAACCGCGAGCGCTGCCGGTAACGCCAGCTCGGGCGACAGGCCCCAATTCAAGCTGCTGGAGGTGAGCGATGTGCGGCTGGACACCTTGGCCCGCACGGCCACCGTGGGCAAAGTGCTGCTGCAAAAGCCCAGCAGCGGCGTGCGCCGGGATGCGGACGGGCATTGGATGTTTGAGAGTTGGCTCAAGCCCACCGAGGCTACCGCCGCCACGCCGGTAGCGGGTGCACCCAAATCGCCGCCCCCGTGGAAGCTGAATGTGGGGGAGTTCAAGCTCGACGAGGGCCATGTGGTGTTCTCTGACCGCGTGCCTGCGCGCCCGGTGCGGGTGGAGTTGAGCAACTTGCAGGTGCAGGCCAAAAACATCCAGCCCGAAGGCAAAAAGCCCATGCCTTTGCAAGTGGCGGGCAAGCTCAAATCCGGCCAGGCCGCCGCGGGCAGCCTGCGCTACACGGGCAGCGTGATGTGGGACCCGGTGGTCGCCCAGGGCGATGTGGAGGTGGTGGACCTGCCCGCGCACGCCTTTGCCGCCTACGCCGGTGGCGCGCTCAACCTGGACGTGCTGCGCGCCGACACCAGTTTCAAAGGCCAGATCCGCTACGCCGCTCTGGCGGCCGGGCCGGACGTCAGCGTCCGGGGCGATGCCGCGCTGGATGACTTCAAGGCCAACACCACCGGCAAGGGCGCTGAGAGCTTGGGCGAAGAGCTGCTGAGCTGGAAGGCGCTGAACGTGCCCGGTATCGACTTCAGCATGTCCCCCGGCACCGCCACCAAAGTGCAAGTGCGCGAGGCGGCCTTGTCCGATTTTTATGCCCGCTTGATCGTGAGCCCGGACGGGCGCCTGAACCTGCAGGATGTGAGCAAGCCGGCCAATGCCACACCGACAAATGCAGGCGATACCGCCAAGCCGGTGACTGCGACGGCAAGCAGCCCTGCCCCAGTGCAGGCGGCGGCGGGGCCGGCACCCGTGATCCAGATGGGCCCGATCAGCCTAGTGAATGGCAGGGTGCTGTTTTCCGACCGCTTCATCAAGCCCAACTACACCGCCAACCTCACCGACCTCACCGGCAAGCTCAGCCGCTTCTCCAACCAGCCCACGAGTGGTGTGGTGCAACTGGCCGACTTGGAGCTGCGTGGCCGGGCAGAGGGCACCGCGTCGCTCGAAATTTTGGGCAAGCTCAACCCGCTGGCCCAGCCGCTGGCGCTGGACATCACCGGCCTGGTGCGCGACTTGGAGCTCTCGCCCCTGTCGCCCTACGCCGTCAAGTACGCGGGCTATGGCATCGAGCGCGGCAAGCTCAGTGTGGATGTGCGCTACACCGTGCAACCCGACGGACAACTCACCGCCAGCAACAAGCTCGTGCTCAACCAGCTTACTTTTGGCGACAAGGTGGAGGGCGCGCCCGCCAGCCTGCCGGTCAAACTGGCAGTGGCTTTGCTGGCCGACCGCAATGGCGTGATTGACCTGGACCTGCCCATCAGCGGCTCGCTCAACGACCCGCAGTTCCGCATTGGCCCGGTCATCTGGAAGGTGATCACCAACCTGGTCACCAAGGCCATCACTGCGCCGTTCAGCTTGTTGGCCAATGCCTTTGGCGGCAGTGGCGGGGCAGAGTTGAGCAGTGTGACCTTTGCGCCCGGTAGCGCCGCTCTGAGCGATGGCGCCCGCGCCGGCCTCGACAAGGTGGCCCAGGCGCTACAAGACCGCAGCGCCCTCAAGCTCACCGTGGTGGGCTCGGCCAACCTGGAAGCCGAGCGCGAAGCCGCCAAGCGTGAAAAACTCAAGGCCCTGCTGGTGGCCGAAAAGCGCCGAGTTGCCAGTGCCCAAGGCAAAGACGCCGCCACGGTGAGCAGCTATACGACGGAGGAAATGCCGGCCTTGCTGCGCGCGGTCTACCGCCGTGCTGATATCACCAAGCCCCGCAACCTGGTGGGGCTCACCAAGGACATTCCGGTGGCGGACATGGAGGCCTTGTTGCTGGCTAACCTGAGCGCCAATGAAGACGACATCCGCGACCTGGCTTTGCAGCGGGCGGTGGCGGTGAAAGAGTACTTGGCAGGCAAAAAGCTGCCGACCGAGCGCCTGTTCCTCGGCGCGGTGAAAACCGGCGGCCCGGCGGCCTATGCCAAGCCGCAGGCCGAGTTGGAAATCGGCGGAAACTGAGCCATGTACCAACCCGCCCACTTTGTTGAAACCCGCCCCGAGGTGCTGCATGCGCTGGTGCAGAGCCACCCTTTGGCCACGCTGGTCACCCTTTCCGCCAAAGGCTTGGACGCGAACCATATTCCACTGGTGTTGCGGGCGGGCGCGGATGGCCGCACCTCGCTGGTGGGGCACGTGGCCCGCGCCAATCCGGTTTGGAAAGACACCGACCTGAGCATGCCGGTGCTGGCGATTTTTCAGGGGCCGCAGCACTACATCAGCCCCGGTTGGTATGCCACCAAGGCAGAGCATGGCAAGGTGGTGCCCACTTGGAACTACGCAGTGGTCCATGCCAAAGGCCTGCTGACGGTGCATGACGATGCGGCCTGGATCCGCAGCCAGATGCAGCAGATCACCGCCCAGCAAGAAGCGCCCATGGCCCAGCCATGGGCCGTGGACGATGCGCCACGCGACTACACCGAAAAAATGATTGCGGCCGTGGTCGGCATCGAGATCGTGGTGGACGAGTGGGTGGGCAAATGGAAGATCAGCCAGAACCAGCCGCCCGCCAACCAGACCACCGTGCGCGAAGGCTTGGAACGCCAGGGTACTGACGCCGCCCACACCATGGCGGGCTTGGTGCCTCGCCCCTGAAAACCGTGCTCCGTGCAGCGGCGGAGCGTGGGGCTTGATTTGCCGCTAGGCTAGCCTCGTTCCTCTACTTTCCCATCCGCGTGCTTGGCAAAGCGGCCTTTGTCGCGCGGGTGCACGGGGTCGTTGGCGCCCCAGGGCCAGCCGCCGAATTCGGTGCGACGGTAGTCGGCAAAAGCCTGGTGAATTTCGGCCTGGGTGTTCATCACAAACGGGCCGTACTGCGCCACCGGCTCGCCGATGGGGCGGGCCTGCAGCACCAACAGCTCGCTCTCGGCATCGCCATTCACCAAAGTGCAGTCGTGGTCGGCTTGTACCACCATCACCGATTTCACCGGCACGTCTTCACCCGCTACTTGCAAGGCGCCACCTTTGAAAAAGTACAGTACGCGGCGGGTATCGGCGCTCTGGGCCGCAGGCAGTGTCCACTGCGCACCGGGGCTGAGTTGGATGGTGTAAATGCCGAGGTCGCTATCCGGCTCGCTCGCCCACGAATCAGGCGGCGGTGGCAGGCCTTGCTTGTCGTGGAGCTTGCCGGCAATGCAGACCACTTGGGTGGTGTTGCCTTGCGCGTCGGTGGCGGTGATGCGTGGAATGTCTTCATGCCAAAACATGGTGAAGTGCGGCTCGGCCATTTTGTTTTTGGCCGGCAGGTTCACCCAGATCTGGAACAGCTCGGTGGAGTTGGGCGCATCGGTGTGCAGCAGTGGAAACATCTCGCAGTGCACGATGCCTTTGCCCGCTGTGAGCCACTGCACATCGCCGCCGCCAAAGCGGGCAGTGGCGCCCAGCGAGTCCGAGTGGTCGATGCGGCCATTGCGCACGATGGTCACCGTCTCAAAGCCCCGGTGTGGGTGGGAAGGAAAGCCCGGCACCGTATCGCCGTGGTACATGCTCCAGCCGTCTTGGCCCGCAAAGTCCTGGCCGATGTTGCGGCCGGCCAGCAGGGCCGGGTCCGGCGCCATCTGCGCATTGCCGGCGGGGTAGGCGTCGTTGTGGTGTACGCAAAATAAAAACGGGTCCATGGTTTGCCAGGGGAACCCGAGGGGGGCGATGGAGAGCAGGGTTTTCATAGCGCTAGATTGTCGTCCGGCTTCCGGGGCTGTGCCAGCGGCCACTAAGATCCCCCTATGTTGTTTTCTTCTTTTCCCGCACGTGCGGGACTGGTGTTGGGCCTGGCAGCGGCGGTGCTCGCTGTGGATGCGTGGGTGCGCCCGGCCGCGCCCGGCCCGGCCTTGGCGCAGATGCCGGCTATTGCGGTGCATGGCCAGCCGGTGCAGGCGGCCTCGTTGCAGCGTGTAGCCATGGGCGATGTGCCCATGCCCCCCGGCACCCAGGCGGCACATGCCAGCAGCCTGCTGCCCATGCCGGCCAGCAGCGCCACGGCCTTGAGCCTGTTTTGGTTTTCGGGGGAGCGCGAGAGCGGCCCCTTGGTGCAAATTGCCGCCACCCAGTGGGACCGCGCCAGTGGCCGCTGGCTGGAGCCCCGCTTTGTGGTGAACCGCGAAACCATGGGCGAGGTGCTGGGCCACGGCCTGCGCCGCTTGGGCAACCCGGTAGCGTGGATGGACGGGCAGGGCCGCATGCACCTGTTTGTGGTGGCCACCGGTTGGGGCGGGTGGGCGGCCAGCCGGGTGCTGCACCTGCGGCAAAGCAGTGCGTCGCAAGCGCTGCAAGACCTGGCGTTTGAGCCGGTGCGGGTGCTGCCTTTGTCGTGGTTGTGGAACACCAGCTTTCTGGTGCGCAATGCCGCGTTTCCTTTGCAAGACGGGGGCATGGTGCTGCCGGTGCACTTTGAGCTGGGCCTCAAGTACCCGGTGGCAGTGCGCCTGGATGCGCAGGGGGAGTTTGCCGGTATGACGCGCATTTCTGCCCAGGCCTACAAGCTCCAGCCCACCGTGGTGGCCCAAAGTCCAGCCGAGTGGGTGGCCCTGATGCGCGATGAGCGCCACAACGGCAAAGTCACCGCGGCCCGCACCCGCGATGGCGGCGCGAGCTGGGAAGACCTGCCCGATTTGCCCCTGGGCAACCCCGACTCGGCGGTGGCCGCTTTTGGCCTGGGGCCGCAGCAAATGCTGCTGGCCCACAACCCCACGCCGGAAGGCCGCGCCAAGCTGGACCTGAGCCGCAGCCACGATGGCCTGCAATGGACCTGGCAGCAAACCCTGCGCCAAGGCACCGAGGAGGCCGAGTTTTCCTACCCCGCCATGGCGTGGGCCGATGACGCTTTGTGGCTCGCTTACACCGTGGACCGGGCCACCTTGTCCTGGCAGCGCTTTGCCCCCGGAGGCACGCCATGAGCGCGCCGGCCTTGCCTGCATTGGGCGTGATGCAGCTGTGGCTGCAGATCGGCTGGGCGCTGGTGATTGCCGGAGGCGTGACGGCGGTACTCGCTCGGTTGACCACGCGGTTCACCGCGCGGGTGGCTGTGCTGCGTGCCGTGGCTGCGGCGCTGGCGCTGTGGGCCTTGTTGCCCGGCCCGTATTCCTGCGCGTATTGGTTGGGGCTAGCGTTTCAGGCGCCTAGCGGGGTGCTGGCATTGGCGTGTGGCGCGTTGGCATGGCCCGCGTTGCGGAGCCCCGGCCGGGCATTGCTTGGGGCTACACCGGCGACCCTGCCAGCGGAGGCCGGCTTGGCCGTGGCTGGGGTGCTGCTGGGCTGGGTGCTGCTGCTGGATACATTTGCGCAACTGCCGTGGGCGGTGTACGGCCTGGGCTTCGGCCCTGCCGCTGTGGCCGGGGTGCTGTTGCTTGCGCTGCTGCCCTTGCTGCAACCGGGGGCCTGCCTGCGAGTGACCGCATGGCTGGCACCTGCGGCGGTGCTGCTGTTTGTGGCGCTGCGCTTGCCCACGGGCAATGTGTTCGATGCGGTGCTGGACCCCTGGCTGTGGCTGGGCCTGCATGGGGTGGTGTTGCGGGGCGCCTACCGGCGCTGGAAGTCCTAGGGTTAACCCTACTGTTGAACGCCACAGTAGGCGCACAAAGGGTGGAGCCGTATCGTTGCGCCCTTTCATTCCTCGACTGCAGAACTACGCTATGGCTTCGACTTCCGGGCGCAAACCGCTCTACCAATCCCTTTACGTTCAGGTGATCACTGCGGTGGTCATCGGGGTGCTGCTGGGGCATTTTTACCCCCAGACCGGCGCTGACATGAAGCCGCTGGGTGATGCCTTCATCAAGCTCATCAAGATGATCATTGCCCCCATCATCTTTTGCACGGTGGTGGTGGGCATTGCCGGCATGGAAGACATGAAAAAGGTCGGCAAGACCGGCGGCCTGGCGCTGCTGTACTTTGAGATCGTGTCCACGCTGGCACTGGTGATCGGTTTGATCGTGGTGAACGTGTTGCAACCCGGCGCGGGCATGCATGTGGATGCCGCGTCGCTGGACACCAAGGGCATTGCGGCCTACACCGCGCCCGGCAAGATGCAGGGCACCGTGGACTTTTTGCTCAACGTGATTCCTACCTCGGTGATTGATGCGTTTGCCAAGGGCGAGATTCTGCAGGTGCTGCTGTTCTCGGTGCTGTTTGGCTTTGCGCTGCACAAGTTCGGCGGCCGCGGCACCATGGTGTTTGATTTGATCGAAAAGACCTCCCACGTGCTGTTCGACATCGTCGGCATCATCATGAAGGTGGCCCCCATTGGTGCGTTCGGTGCCATGGCCTTCACCATCGGCAAATACGGCGTGGACTCGTTGTTCTCGCTGGGCAAGTTGATGGGCGCGTTCTACGTGACCTGCCTGATTTTTGTGTTCGGCGTGCTGGGCATCATCAGCCGCTTGCACGGTTTCAGCATCGTGAAGTTTGTGCGCTACATCAAGGAAGAGCTGCTGATCGTGCTGGGCACTTCGTCCTCGGAGTCGGTGCTGCCCCGCATGATGGAAAAGCTGGAAAACCTGGGCGCTCGCAAATCGGTGGTGGGCCTGGTGATTCCGACTGGCTACTCCTTCAACCTCGATGGCACCTCT
This sequence comes from Rhodoferax bucti, assembly GCF_005876985.1. GTDB lineage: Bacteria > Pseudomonadota > Gammaproteobacteria > Burkholderiales > Burkholderiaceae_C > Allorhodoferax > Allorhodoferax bucti. Next base: position 51,334 of record NZ_VAHD01000001.1, on the reverse strand, counting down.
ATCTACCTGACCATGGCGGCGGTGTTCATTGCGCAAGCCACCGACACCCCCATGGACCTGACCCAGCAGCTCACCTTGCTGGCCGTGTTGCTGCTCACCTCCAAGGGCGCAGCGGGCATCACCGGCAGCGGCTTTATTGTGCTGGCGGCAACTTTGTCGGCCGTGGGCCATGTGCCGGTCGCAGGCTTGGCGCTGATCTTGGGTATTGACCGCTTCATGTCGGAAGCCCGCGCCCTGACCAACCTCGTTGGCAATGGCGTGGCGACCTTGGTGGTCGCCAAGTGGACAGGGGACCTGGACATGCAGCGCCTGCAACAAGGCCTGGCCAACCCCACGGAGATCGAAGCCCAGGAGCCCGAGGTGCTGCTGGACCAGCAAGTGGCCACCATGGCGGTGCCAGCCGACGCGCGCTGATGCGGAGAGAGCTGGATACGTTCAATACACAAGGGCCTTCGGGCCCTTTTGTTTTTGGGGGGCGGTAGCGGCTGTATCGCGCTGCGGAACTCTTGGGGCCGGGGGGGGGTCCACTCCCTGTCACTGTTTGGAAAATTGCATGCACCGCAGAACTGCCCTGGCGTCCCTCGCCACACTCTCCACCCTGTTCAACAGCACCTTGGCCGGCGCCGCCTCGCAGCCCTTGCTGCAGGCCTTGAAGCCCTCGGCCCGCATGCCGGTGCTGTTTGTGGGGCACGGCAGCCCGATGAATGCGATTGAAGACAACGCCTGGCGCCGGGGCTGGCAGGCCGTGGGTGCCGAGCTGCTGGCCCGCAAGGAGCGGCCGCAGCTGATTCTGTGCGTGTCGGCCCACTGGCTGACGCAGGGCTGGCAGGTCACCGGCATGGCGCAGCCGCCCACCATCCACGACTTCGGTGGCTTTCCGCAGGCACTGCACGATGTGCAATACCCCGCACCCGGTGCACCTGCCGTGGCTCGCAGCCTGGCGCAGGAGCTCAAAGCCCCCATCGGCGACAAGCTGGCGCTGGACCCTGAGCGCTGGGGCTTGGACCATGGCACCTGGTCGGTGCTCAAGCCTATGTTTCCCAAGGCGGATATTCCTGTGCTGCAGCTCAGCATGGACTACAGCCGCCCGCCCGCCGAGCACTTTGCGCTGGGCCGCCAGTTGCAAGCGCTGCGCAGCCGGGGCGTGCTGGTGGTGGGCAGCGGCAACATCGTGCACAACCTGCGCGCGACCCGCGAGGGCACTGGCCCGAACGAAACCTACGACTGGGCCCGCGAGTTCGACACCCGCGTGCAAGACCAAATCAAGCAAGGCCGCCTGGACCAGTTGCCCCAGTTTCAAGCCATGGGGGCAGTGGCGCAGCAGGCCCACCCGTCGCACGACCACTACCTGCCCCTGCTCTACGCTGCCGGTGCTGCGCGCCCGGATGAGATGCCGCGCTTTTTCAACACCGGTTTTCAGTCCGCCTCCATCTCCATGCGCTCGGTGATGTGGGGGTGAGTGGGGCACGGAGCGTGTGAGTTTGCTCCTGTTTTGATAGCTGCTTGCGCAGATGCAGTGAGCACTAGGTGCCGATTTAATGCCTCATCGGATACCCCAAGCCGTCTGATGCCTTGGCAGGGTAAACCTGCACTCCCTCCCGCGTGGCGCGCTTCTATACTGAATGAATGAACGAGTTAGTACATTCTGGTGGCGAGGCAGACACCCCCGCCCCGCGCAAGGCGACCACGCGCACCAACGACCCGGCGCGCACCATGGCCGGCATTTTGGAGGTGGCGACACAGGAGTTCGCGGCCAAGGGCCTGAGCGGTGCGCGCATCGATGCGATTGCCGAAGCCACGCACACCAGCAAGCGCATGATTTATTACTACTACGGCAGCAAAGAGGGGCTGTATGTGGCGGTGCTGGAGGAGTCGTACCGGCGCATGCGGGCCATCGAGGCCGAGCTGCACCTGGACGACCTGGAGCCGGTGGCTGCGCTGCGCAGGCTGGTGGAGTTCACCTTCGACCGGCATGCGGACAACGAAGATTTCATCCGCCTGGTGATGAACGAAAACATCGAGCAGGGCAGCTATTTGGCCCAAAGCAAGTCGATCCAGCAGCTCAATGTGCCTGCCATCGATGCGATCCGCCGGATTTACGAGCGGGGTGTGGTGCAGGGCGTGTTTCGCGAAGGGCTGGACCCGGTGGACATCCACGCTTCCATCTCCGCGCTGACGTTTTTCAACGTGTCCAACCGCCATACCTTCGGGCTGATCTTCAAGGACAAGGCCCGTTCGGCCCAGTCGGCGGCGCGGCGCGCCAGCATTACCGACATGGTGGTGCGTTTTGTGTGCAAGCAGGAGCGCGAGTGATTCACTTCCGGCATAACAGCTTTAGTGGTTATGCCGAGGATGTTTAGGGAAAACCCGCAATCTCAAAAACTAACTAGTTCGTACATTATTAAGAGTACGACCCTGAGGAGCTTTCTGTGCTTAAAAAATTGATTGATGCCTATTGCCGACTCATCGGCTACGCCATCGCCGCAGCGCTGGCGCTGATGGTGGTGCTGGTGTTCGGCAATGTGTTCATGCGCTACGCGTTCAACTCCGGGCTGACCGTGTCGGAAGAGCTGTCCCGCTGGCTGTTTGTGTGGGTGACCTTTTTGGGTGCCGTGATTGCGCTGCGCGACAACGCGCACTTGGGCACCGACATGCTGGTGAGCAAGTTTGGCCCCACCGGCAAGCGCATCTTCATGGGCATTTCGCTGGTACTGATGATTTACTGCCTGTGGCTGATCTTCAAGGGCACGTATGACCAGTTCATGGTCAACAAAGACTCCGACAGCGCGGTCATGGAAGTGTCCATGGGCTGGTTTTACGCGGGGGGCATGGTGTTCTCGGCCTTGAGCTTTCCGATCCTGGCGCTGGACCTGTTCCGCCTGGTGACCGGCCAGATTGCCGACGAAGACCTGATGCTGATTCAGGAATCTGAAGAAGCCGCCCACTAAGTCCTGGAGCCACTTGTCATGACGATCATTATTTTTCTGGGTTCCCTGATGGCGGCGATGGCCATTGGCGTGCCTATCGCTTTCTCTTTGTTGTTGTGCGGTGCCGCGCTGATGTGGCACCTCAATATGTTTGACGCCCAAATCCTCGCGCAAAACCTGCTCGAAGGCTCCAACAGCTTCCCCTTGCTGGCCGTGCCCTTTTTCATGTTGGCCGGTGAAATCATGAATGCGGGCGGCCTGTCCCGCCGCATTGTGAACTTCGCCATGGCGCTGGTGGGCCACGTCAAGGGTGGCCTGGGTTATGTGACCATCGTGGCCGCGGTGATCATGGCTTCTCTGTCCGGTTCTGCCGTGGCGGACGCGGCTGCGCTGACCGCTTTGCTGCTGCCCATGATGGTGGCGGCCGGGCATGACAAAGCACGCTCTGCAGGCCTGATTGCCTCGGCCGGCATCATCGCGCCCATCATTCCCCCCAGCATCGGCTTTGTGGTGTTCGGTGTGGCGGCCAACGTGTCGATTTCCAAGCTGTTCATGGCCGGCATCTTCCCGGGCGTGTGGTTGGCGCTCTCGCTGGTGGTGACCTGGTGGTGGCTGGTGCGCAAAGAGGTGGTTGTGCCGCCACCCCGCAAGAGCGCTGCTGAGGTGGTTGAGGCCTTGCGCCTGGCGACCTGGGCGCTGGTGCTGCCTTTCATCATCGTATTCGGCCTGAAGTTTGGTGTGTTCACCCCGACCGAAGCGGCGGTGGTGGCGGCGGTGTACTCGCTGTTTGTGTCTACGGTGATTTACCGTGAGTTGAACTTTAAAAAGCTGGTGCCCCTGTTCGTGACTGCCGCCAAAACCAGTGCGGTGGTGATGTTCCTGGTGGCTGCGGCCATGGTGTCGGCCTGGTTGATTACAGTGGCCAACCTGCCTGCGCAAGTGGTGGCCTTGCTGGAGCCCTTGCTCGACAGCCCCAAGCTCCTGATGTTTGCCATCATGGTGCTGGTGATTGTGGTGGGCACGGCCCTGGACATGACGCCCACCATCCTCTTGCTGACCCCCGTGCTGATGCCGGTGGTGAAGGCCGCTGGTATTGACCCGGTGTACTTCGGTGTGCTGTTCATCATCAACAACGCCATCGGCTTGATCACGCCACCGGTGGGCACCGTGCTCAACGCGGTGGCCGGTGTGGGCAAGGTGAGCATGGACGAGGTGACCAAAGGCGTGGTGCCATTCATGATTGCCCAGTTCGCCATCATGTTCCTGATGGTGCTGTTCCCGCAGCTGGTGATGGTGCCGGCCCGCTGGTTTTATTGATTCCCCCTGATTTTTAACCCCTGAGGAGACAACTCATGAAGCGACTGTTTATCAAATCCGTCCTGGCAACCGTGGCCTTGGCCGCTTGTGGACTGGCATCCGCCCAAGACATCAAAGAACGCACCATCAAGTTCGGCCTGAACAGCCCCGAAGGTCACCCCGCTGTGGCCGGCATGCGCAAGTTCGCCTCTGCGGTGGAAGCCAAGTCGGGCGGCAAGATGAAGGTGCAACTGTTCCTGAACGGTGCCTTGGGCAGCGACCAGGCCACCTTGTCCGCCTTGAAGGGCGGCACGGTGGAAATGGCCGTGATGAACTCCGGCATTCTGGCCAGCGAAGTGAAAGCGCTGGAAGTGTTTGACTTCCCCTTCCTGTTCGCCAACGAAAAAGAAGCTGACGCGATTGTGGACGGCCCCATCGGCCAGAAGATGCACGCTGCCTTGGCAGACCGCGGCATCATCGGCTTGTCGTATTGGGAGCTGGGCTTTCGCAACATCACCACCGGCAAGAAAGCCATCACCAAGGTGGAAGACATTGCCGGCCTGAAGCTGCGCGTGATCCCCAACGCGATCAACGTGGACTGGGTGAAAGCTCTGGGCGCCAACCCCACGCCACTGCCATTCCCCGAGGTGTACGCCGCCTTGGAGCAGGGCGCGATTGACGGCCAGGAAAACCCGATTGCCGTGATCGCCGCGAACAAGTTCTGGGAAGTGCAAAAGAACGTGGCCCTGACCAACCACCAGTACAACCCGCAATCCGTGATCTTCAGCAAGAAGGTGTGGGACAGCATGTCCGCCGCTGAAAAGAAGATCATCGACGACGCGGCTGACGAGGCCGTGAAAGCCCAGCGCGAAGCCAACCGCGCTGCCTTGAACGCCAACCTGGAGTTGCTCAAGAAGAACGGCATGACCATCAGCACCCTGCCGGCTGCTGAAATTGCCAAGCTGCGTGAGAAGATGAAGCCCGTGATCGACAAACACAGCGCTGCCCTGGGCACCGTCGTGGCCGATGTGCAGGCTGAATTGGCCAAACTGCGCAAGTAATAGCGCAGCGCAAAACGGCCCTTCGGGGCCGTTTTGCTTTTGTATTTTTCATTTTTTCTAGAGGTGTGTATGAAAGTTCTGATGCTCCACGGCATTAACCACAACATGTTCGGCAAGCGCGATCCGGTGCAGTACGGCACCATCACCCTGGACGAAATCAATGCCAGCCTCACCGCGCTGGGCAAAGAGTTGGGCGTGGAGGTGGAGGCATTCCAGACGAATTGCGAAGGCGCCATGTGCGAGCGCATTCACCAAGGGTTTACCGACGGGGTGGATGCTGTGCTGATCAACGCCGGTGCGTGGACGCACTACAGCTATGGCATCCGCGACGCGCTGGCCATTCTGACCTGCCCCATCGTAGAGTTGCACATGTCCAACATCCATGCCCGCGAGGAGTTCCGCCACAAGTCGGTGTTTGCGGAAATCGTCAAAGGCCAGATCGCTGGCTTCGGTGTGGACAGCTACCTGCTGGCCCTGCGCGCCGGTGTGTCAGCGGCCAAGGCAGCGAAGTAAGTTTTTCGGAGTTTACCGCCCGCCTCTCAGGGGCACGGTTCACCGCCGGGCGGTGAGCAACCACTCGCGGCGGAAGAGCCAGTCCTGTACCTGCCAGAGGTTGTCCAGCGTGACTTCGCTGTCCTTGTGGCGGCTTTTTACATGCCAACGTTGCGCCAGCAGGGTGCAGCCGGGCAGGCAGGCCGGGGGCTCGTTCAAGTCCTCCTGCAGCCAGATCACGGCATCAAATTCATTCAGCAGCCGCGCCAGCCGCTCCTTGGGCAGCATCTCCGGGTACAGCGCCCCGGTGTTGCGGCCTTCGGCGTCATAGGGGGTGATGTGCGCACCGTGCAGCAGGAAGTGAAAGCGCTCGTACTGACCGGTGAACCCGTTGGGCACCGCTACGCGCTGGCCTTTCATTTGAGCCTCGATAGCCGGGCTGTAACCCGCTGCGTCCTTGGAGATGGGCTGCACCATCAGCGTGAAGCAGCCATACACCGCCAGCACCGCGACCAGGCTGGCATTGCCGGCCCACGATTTACGATAAAAGCCGGCCGTGGCGCCCGCAATACCTGCGCAAGCAGCTATCAAAGTCATAGCAACTTCGGTGCGGGTCGCCATCTCCAGAGTCCCCATCACCCAGCCGATGCGGCCCAGCATCACCAGCGCGGGCAAGGTGATGAGCAGCGTCAGCCAGAACCAGATGCGGGGCAGCCGGTCCCACACCAGTGCCATGGCAATGGCCACGGCAGGCATGGCCGGAATCACATAGCGCTCGGAGCGCTGGTTGGGAATGGTGAACACCACCAGCCACACCAGTACCCAGGCCAGCACGATCCACAACGCAGGGCTCAGGTTGGCGCGCCGGCGCAGTTGGCCGGTGTGGCGCAGGGCGAGCAAGCAAAAGCCCAGCACTGGTAGCGCCAGCAGGCCGCCATTGGCCGGGTAGGCCAACAGCTGCGTCCACATGGGGTAAGGGCCGGAGAGCGCGGCTTGCCAGTAGCCCATGGCGCTGGACATCTTGCCGGCGTTCTCGGCCACCACAAACTCTTGCCAGACGCTCGCCGGGTCCGGGTCCAGCACGAACCACAGGGCAAAAATCCCCACCCCAATGAGCGTGCTCCAGCCCGTGCCCATGGTGGTGCAAAGGGTCGTGCGCCAACTCCAAGGGGTGCTCAACAACACGGCGCACCACAGCGCCGCAGCAGCAGGCGCCACCAGGGCAAAGGATTTGTAGGCCGCACCCAAGCCCATCGCAATGCCGAACAGTGTGTAGGCCAGCGCGCCGGGCGTTGCCGGCGTGTTGGCGTCCTGTTGGGCCGGGTTGCGCAAGCGCAGCCACAGTACCCACCACATGGGCAAGGCCAGCCAGAAAGTTTCGGGGGCCGACGTTAGGTACACCCGCCCGTAGCGGAAGGTGGAGAAAAACAGCAGGTACAGGACGGCCGCGATGCAAGCGGTGCGCAGCCGGCTCGTCGCATCGCTCATCCGGTAAGCAAAAAATACGAGCAACGCAGTGGTGGCAAAGGTGTAGGCAATGCTGGGCAAGCGCAGTGCGAACAGGCTCCAGGTCTGGCCCCAGCCACCGGCCACCATGGCCTGCCAGATCAGCAAGGGCGGCTTCGTGTTGCGGGTTCCCACCAGCTCCGACTGCAGGGGCAGCCAGTGGCCGCTTTCTGCGGTCATCCGGGCGATGTGGATGTACACCATTTCGTCGCCATTGGTGGGTGCATAGCTGCTGCCCAAGCCGAAGAGGTAGAGTGCAGCCGCTACAAAAACAAGAGCTAGCCACGCCCTATTGGCGAGCGCTAGAGGCTCAAAACGCTTGTGATTGGGCCCCATGGCGTGCTCAGTCGCGGTGGCGTTTGAAGGTCCAGCGGTCGTTGGCCAGGAAGTTGCTCACGCTGGCGGCCACGATAGCGATGATGTTGGCCAGGCGGTAGTCCATGCTGCCCGATAGCAGCAGGGTCAGCACATATTGCATGCCGCTACCGAAGGCCGAAGCGGTCACGTACTGGCCGAATTCCATGCCCAGCAAGCGAAGGCTCACCGGTTGTATTTCGCCCGCTTCCAGGGTCTTGACCCGGTCCGACCAGGTCCACAGGCGGTTCCAAGTGAAGTTGTTCAGGGTCGCCAGTGCGATGGCGAGGACCAGCGAGAAGTAAGGCTTGTTGTAGCCGGCTTCCAGGTTGTTGAACACATACTCATGGCCGAAGTGCAGCACCACGAGGTTGACCACCGTGCCACTGGCGCCCACGATGCCGAACTTGATGTAGCGGTAGCGTTCCAGCAGCCCGAGTGCCCAGAGCACTGCGCGTTGCAGGCCCGTCATGCGGTGGCACCTGCCGTGGTGTCCGCAGACTGGCTCAAATAGGCCAGCGCTTGGTCGAGCACCGGATCGGGGGCGATGCGCTTGAGGCACTGGTTGTCACCATCGCAGAAGGTCAGGCGGTGGTTGTAGGCCGTCAGGCAGGGTGAGCAGGCAATGCCGCTTTCCAGAATGATGGTGCGGTGGCCCAAGGGGCCATAGAGCTTGCCGGTTTCCGGCCCGAAGAACACCATGGTCTGGATGGGCGTGACGGTGGCAAAGTGGCTGGGGCCGCCGTCGTTGGTGATCAGCAGGCTGCTCGCATGCATCAGCATGAGCAGTTCGCGGATGCTCTTGGTGTAGCCAGTGAGGTCAATGCACGCGTCGTGGCCCACTTGGGTTTTCAGGTCGCGGGCCAATACAGCATCGTCTTTCAGGCCGATGAGGCCGACCGCATACCCGGCAGCACATAGGCCTTGCACCACGCGTGCGTAATGCGCTGCAGGCCAGGCGCGCTCCTGCAGGATGCCGCCCCCGGCGTACACCAGTACCAGCCGGCGGTCGCGGGTGACGGGGTGATCGCTCTCCAGCTTGCCCCGGTAGTGGCCCAGCTCGGTGTCGGTGAACTTGACGGACAGCTCGGTGTCTTCCGGCGTCGCGCGAATGGCCCCCGCCCGGTTGCGCGGCATGCCCTCAGGCGCATCCAGCGCATCCACCAGCGACAAGAACTGCTTGCTGATGTGCTGGTAGGGGTTGTACGGAATGCTGTGGTTGATGAAGCTGCCGCGGTACAGGCCTTCCTGGGTGTGCGGCGTAAAGCCTACACGCACGGGGGCACCAGTGCTGAAAGACAGCAGGGCGCTCACGCGGGAGAACAGCTCGCAGTCGATCACCGCATCCAAGCCGATGCTGCGCATCTTCAGGCTCACCTTGAGGATGTCGGCCATCAGTGACGCACCGGAGCTGTCGTCCAGTGTGTGCATGTGCTCTACGTCCGTGAGCGAGAGCAGTTTGGAGACTTCCTGGTTCTTTTTGAGCTGCAGCACGTGAATCGCCGCACCCGGGTACTTGCGGCGCAACTCCGCAAACATGGGCCCCGCCAGCACGATGCTGCCCATCTCGGACAGCAGGATGACCAGGATGTTTTTCGGCGCCGCCGGCATGCGCGCGGGTGCCGTGAAAAGCCCCGTCAAACGCACCCATGCAGACACACCGCCGCAGAGTAGCTGGCCAACCCAGCGGTCAATGAAGCGTTGTGTCTGGATGTTCATAGGCGGTGCTTACTTCAGGCCGGCAGCGGCACGCAGGGCGGCTGCTTTGTCGGTGCGCTCCCAGGTGAACTCGGGCTCTTCGCGACCGAAGTGGCCGTAAGCCGCAGTCTTCTCGTAGATCGGGCGCAGCAGGTCCAGCATCTGGATGATGCCCTTGGGGCGTAGGTCGAAGTGCTCGTTCACCAGGGCGGCGATCTGGTCGTCAGGGATGACGCCGGTGCCTTCGGTGTAGACAGTCACGTTCATGGGCTTGGCCACGCCAATGGCGTAGGCCACTTGCACCTGGCACTGGCGCGCCAACCCAGCGGCCACCACGTTCTTGGCGACATAGCGGGCTGCATAGGCGGCAGAACGGTCCACTTTGGACGGGTCTTTGCCGGAGAAGGCGCCACCACCGTGGGGGCAAGCGCCGCCGTAGGTGTCCACAATGATTTTGCGTCCGGTCAAGCCGCAATCGCCCTGGGGTCCGCCGATCACAAAGCGGCCGGTGGGGTTGATCAGGTAGCGGGTGTTCTGCAGCCACTCTTTGGGCAGAACAGGCTTGATGATTTCTTCAATGATGGCTTCGGTGAACGAGGCCTTCATCTTGTGCTGGGTTTCGGACTGGTCAGGGCTGTGCTGGGTAGACAGCACCACGGTGTCGATGCTGTGGGGCTTGCCATCCACATAGCGCATGGTCACCTGGCTCTTGGCATCCGGGCGCAGGAAGGGCAGGCGTCCGTCTTTGCGCAGCTGCGCTTGGCGCTCCACCAGGCGGTGGGCGTAGTAGATGGGCGCGGGCATCAGCTCGGGCGTTTCGTCGCAGGCATAACCGAACATCAGGCCCTGGTCACCGGCACCAATGTTGAGGTGGTCGTCAGATGCGTGGTCCACGCCTTGGGCGATGTCGTTGGACTGCTTGTCGTAGGCCACCAGCACGGCGCAACCTTTGTAGTCGATACCGTACTCGGTGTTGTCGTAACCGATGCGTTTGATGGTGTCGCGCGCCACCTGGATGTAGTCCACGTGCGCGTTGGTGGTGATTTCACCTGCGAGCACCACCAGACCGGTGTTGGTCAGGGTCTCAGCGGCCACGCGGGAGCGGGGGTCTTGCTTGAAAATCGCATCCAGAATCGCGTCGGAAATCTGGTCTGCCACCTTGTCGGGGTGACCTTCGGATACGGATTCAGAGGTAAAGAGGAAATCGTTCGCCATTCAGTTTCTCCAAAGTAAACATCAAGACGCGTTGCTTGAGCTTCGGAGCTTTCAGCGAACGCTTTAGCAGATTCGCCGGAATCAGCGAGGCACAATGGCTTCTTTTTGATCAGTTGCCCCTGTGGTGTCACCCTGCAAGTAGTTCTGTAACTCGGTGACAGCACAGATTTTAGCCCACCCATGGCCTTTGTATTTCAATTCCTTTCCCGCTGGCCCCTGCGTCTGTTGCACGCGTTGGGTGCGTTGTGCGGGTGGGTGGTGTACGCCTTGTCTGCGGAATACCGTCATCGTTTTCAGGCACATATCCGTTTGGCAGGCGTGTCCGTTGCAGACGCGCGCGCGGCTGTTGCTGCGGCAGGCCACATGGTGCTGGAGCTACCCAAGTTGTGGCTGGGTGCGCCGGTGGCAGTGCAGTGGGATGGTGCACACCACATCGAGCAGGCGTTGGCAGAGCGGCGTGGCATCATTTTTTTAACGCCCCACTTGGGTAGTTTTGAAGTCACTGCGCAAGCCTATGCCCAACGCTTCGGCGCCTCGGGTTCTGCCATGACGGTGCTGTATCGGCCCGCACGTCAGCCGTGGTTGCGCCGCATTGTGGAAGCCAGTCGTTCCCGGCCCGGGCTGCACACGGCACCGGCCAACCTGGCGGGTGTCAAGCAGCTCATCAAGGCGCTGAGGGCCGGCGCGTGTGTAGGGTTGTTACCTGATCAGGTTCCGCCCGAGGGGCAAGGGGCTTGGGTGCCGTTTTTCGGGCAACCGGCCTACACCATGACATTGGCGGCCCGTTTGGCGCAGCAAACCGGGGCGCGTGTGGTGTTGGCATGGGGCGAGCGATTGCCGGCGGGTGCGGGGTACAAGGTATGTGTGCAACCCTACGAAGTGGCCTTGTCCCGGGATTTGAGCGAGGCGACAGCCCAAATCAATGCCGCCATGGAGCAGGTGATCCGGCAGTTGCCCTCGCAATACTTGTGGGGGTATGCGCGTTATAAACAGCCCCGTCAGCCGGACACCGGCTCTACGCAAGAGGGTTAGTCAAAGCATGAGTCGTTGGATATTGCGGGGCATCGAAGTGTTGGGGCGTTTGCCGCTCCCAGTGCTACGGGCGCTGGGTGTGGTGTTGGGGTGGGGGTTGTATGCCGTCGTGCGCTCACGCCGCCACGTGGTCCACACCAATTTGAGGATTTGTTTTCCGGACCTGCCGCCCGCGCAGCGTCGGCGTCTGGCGCTGCGTACTTTTGTTGCCTTTGCCCAGGCGTGGCTGGATCGGGGTTGGCTGTGGCATGCCGAACCCGCCGTATTGCGCCAGCGCTTGCGCTTGTCCGGGGCACTGCATGAATTGGAGGGGCATACCCCTACCGTATTGTTCGCGCCGCATTTTGTGGGGTTAGATGCCGGCTGGACTGCGTTGACACAGCAGGTCGACCGCAGCTTCACTACGATTTATACCGACCAAGCCAACAAGGTTGCGGATGCCTGGATCCTGGCCGGACGACAGCGCTTGGGTGGGCGCCTGTTTGGCCGGATTGAGGGGGTGAAACCCATCATTGCCGGGCTGAAGGCCGGGGAGCCCTTGTACCTGCTGCCCGATATGAATTTCGGGCCCGAAGAATCGGTATTCGTCCCTTTTTACGGTCGCCCCGCGGCGACGGTGCCTTCTTTGTCGCGCTTTGCGCGCTTGTCACGCGCCAAGGTCGTGCCGGTGATCTGCCGTTTGGCGCCGCATGGCTACCACATCGACGTATTGCCAGCCTGGGCGGACTTTCCCAGTGGGGATCTGGAAGCGGATACCGCCAGCATGAACCGTACGTTGGAGACCTATATCAACGCCATGCCGGAGCAGTACTACTGGGTGCACAAGCGCTTCAAAGACCAGCCTGCAGGCGTAACGCCTCCTTACTGAGGTGTCGCAGGCGCTGTGGCGGGCTCTTCGGCTGCAGGGGCATTGGGGTGTGCCCAGTCCCACAGCAGCGTCGCCACTTCATCAATGCCAGTGCGCTTGGTGGCTGAAAACAGGCGAACTTCACCACCGCCGGCTTGTAGCTTGGTAATGGACAACACCTTCGCACCTTCGGTGCGGGTGAGCTTGTCGGCCTTGGTCAGAATCACCAGAAACTTCAAACCTTCCGCGACCCGGGGGCGGATCACATCCAGCAGGATTTCATCAAGTTCTGTCATGCCATGACGTGGATCGCACATCAGCACGATGGCCTTGAGATTTTTACGGGTGACGAGGTAATTCGCCATTACCTGCTGCCAGCGAATTTTGTCCTGCTTGGGCACCGCTGCGTAGCCGTAGCCTGGCAAGTCGGTCAGCACTGCGTCGGTGGCGCCTTGTTTGCCCAAGGCAAACAGGTTGATGTGCTGGGTGCGTCCGGGTTTTTTGGAGGCAAACGCCAGCTGTTTTTGCTGGGTGAGGGTGTTGATGCAGGTCGATTTGCCTGCGTTGGAGCGCCCCACGAAGGCGATTTCTGGCACATCCAGCTCCGGCAAGAAGTGCAACTGGGGCGCTGTGGTCAGAAAGCGTGCGGTGTGCAGCCAGCCCAAGGCAACCGTGGCGGCGCTTTTTTCGGAGGCGGTAGAAGACTTGGCGTAGGGCGTGCTGCCCTTTGGGTTTTGTGTGGTGGTCATTGAATTAGAAGGTAAACCCAGAGCTGCATTGTAGAATGGTGCAGTTTTGCTCACCAGACATAACATTCCTATGAAGTTGATTGCCCAATTGATCATTGCCGCTTCGGTGGCCACGCTTGCTGTCTCTTCTTATGCTGAAGAGCCCAAACATGAGGCCCCCAAGGTGGCCAAGCCGGATTTGGCCAAGGGCGAAGCCAGCTTTGGCGCGGTGTGCGCTGCCTGCCACGGGGCAGACGGCAACTCCGGCACGCCCGCCTACCCCAAGCTGGCGCAACAGCATCCCGAATACCTGGTGAAGCAGCTGCAGGAATTCAAGTCTGACAAGCGCAACAACGCTGTCATGAAGGGCTTTGCCTCTGCCTTGAGCGATGAGGACATGAAGAACATTGCTTACTGGGTGACCAGCAAGAAGGCCAAGCCCGGCTTTGCCAAAGACAAGGAACTGGTGACCTTGGGCGAGCGCATCTACCGTGGTGGTATCGCAGATCGTCAGGTTCCCGCTTGTGCAGGTTGCCATAGCCCCAATGGCGCAGGCATCCCCTCCCAATACCCTCGTTTGAGTGGTCAGCATGCGGATTATTCGATTGCCCAGTTGACCGCGTTCCGTGACGGTGGTCGCAAAAACAGTCTGCAAATGACACAAGTGGCAGCCAAGCTGAACGACCGCGAAATCAAGGCGGTGGCTGACTACATCGCCGGACTCCGCTGATTCGCTGACTTTGAAGGTTCTGCGGAACCAAAGCGGGCGCTAGCAACCCAATAGGCGGGACCATCCACAGGATGGCCTGCCTTTTTTTTTTGATTGTTCTCTTCATGACCGTTTCCACCCAAGGCCTTGAGATTGCCGCCGGCTCCCGCGTATGGCGGGCAACCGTGGAGTTGCTGTCGTCCATGCGGTTTGCCATTTCCTTGCTGACGGTCATCTGCATTGCCTCCGTTATCGGCACTGTGCTCAAGCAGCACGAGCCACTGGGAAACTATGTCAACCAGTTCGGTCCTTTCTGGGCCGAGGTGTTTGAGCGGGCCAGTCTGTACAACGTGTACAGCGCCTGGTGGTTCTTGTTGATCTTGGCGTTTCTGGTGACAAGCACGTCGCTCTGCGTGCTGCGTAACACCCCCAAAATCCTGGCGGACCTGCGTTCTTACAAAGAAAACATCCGGGCACAGAGCCTGCAAGCCTTCGGGCACAAGGCCCAGGCGAAGTGGACTGAACCGGCAGAAGCATCTGCCAAGCGTTTGGGTGCCTTGTTGGCGGGTGGTGGCTGGAAGGTGAAGCTGCAGTCGCGGGAAACGCCACGCGGCACTGGCTGGATGCTGGCGGCCAAGGCGGGTGCCAGCAACAAGCTGGGTTACATCGCGGCACACAGCGCGATTGTGCTGGTGTGTCTGGGTGGTTTGCTGGATGGTGATCTGGTGGTGCGGGCGCAAATGTTGTTCAACGGCAAGTCGGCGTACAAAGGCGGCGGACTGATTGCCGATGTGCCGCAGCAACACCGCTTGGGAGAGCGCAACCCCACCTTCCGTGGCAACCTGATGGTGGCGGAGGGGACCCAGTCCAGCACTGCGATTTTGAGCCAATCGGATGGCATCCTTTTGCAAGAGCTGCCATTTGCGGTGGAGTTGAAAAAATTTGTAGTGGAGTATTACTCCACTGGCATGCCCAAATTGTTTGCCAGCGATATCGTGATCCACGATAAAGCCACGGGTGAGCAAACGCCTGCACGTGTGGAGGTGAACCACCCGGCGAGCTACAAAGGCATCGAAATCTACCAATCCAGCTTTGACGATGGCGGGTCGAACCTGACCTTCAAGGGGTTGCCCTTGCGTCATGCAGGCCCTGCATTTGAACTCAAGGGCCTGGTGGGCGGCTCTGCGGGGCTGTCCAACCAAGGCGGTACGGCGGGAGACGATTTGACGGTGGAGTACACCGGCTTGCGGGTGATCAACGTCGAAAACCTGGGCAAAGAAGCGGGCGGCAAGACCGATGTACGTGGCGTGGACCTCGCCGCTGCGCTGGATTCGCAAATGGGTGCGGCCAACAAGCACAAAGACTCCAAAGCCTTGCGCAACGTGGGCCCCAGCTTCAGCTACAAGTTGCGGGACAAGGCGGGGCAGGCTCGGGAGTTCAACAATTACATGCTGCCGGTGGATCTGGGGGATGGCGTTCCGGTGTTCCTGCTGGGTATGCGGGACAGCCCGGCCAACCCGTTCCGGTATTTGCGGATTCCGGCGGATGCAGATGGCTCCATGGACGGGTTTTTGCGCCTCAGCCGTGCGCTGGCAGACCCGGCTTTGCGTGAGCAGGCAGTTAAGCGCTATGCCAGCAAAGCCATGGACCCTAAGCGGCAAGACCTGGCCCAGCAACTGGCGGGCTCTGCCAACCGTGCGCTGCAGTTGTTTGCCGGTGCGGGTGAAACCGCGGGCCCCAACCAGACGGCGGGCTTGCAGGCGGTGTCTGACTTTATTGAGGCCAATGTGCCGGAGGCCGAGCGCAGCCGGGCGGGTGAGGTCTTGGTCCGCATCCTGAATGGTGTGCTCTATGAACTGGCGCAGCTCAGCCGCGAGAAAGCGGGCCTCAAGCCGATGCCCGCCGATGCTGCGACCCAGATGTTCATGACCCAGGCGGTACTCGCGCTGAGTGACGTGCCTCTGTACCCCGCGCCCTTTGTGCTCTCGCTCACCGACTTCACGCAGGTGCAGGCCAGTGTGTTCCAGGTGGCCCGTGCCCCCGGCAAAACGGTGGTGTACCTCGGGTGTGCGCTGCTGATACTCGGGGTATTTGCGATGCTCTATGTGCGGGAGCGCCGATTGTGGATATGGTTGGAGCCCGCCGAGGGGGATCCGCAAACTACCAAAGCGACCATGGCCCTGTCCACTAACCGCAAGACCATGGACGGCGACAAAGAATTCGATCACCTGAAACGCCGGCTTTTAGCTTGGAAGGAATGAACAAGATGAGTGCTGTATCTGCCAACACCCCTGCGCCCGCGTCGCAGACTGTCACCCTCACGTTGAACCAAGGCTATTTCCAACGCTCGGTGTGGGCTTGGCTCTTTGCCGCATTGGTGGTCGCGGGCGGGCTGTTTGCCTTTTTCCGTTACCAGGACGCTATGGATGTTTATGAAAAAGGCATCCTGTTGGCGGCCATTCCGGCCGCGGTGTGGCTGGGGTGGCTGTGGACGCCTTTACAACGCCTGATGTTGGGCGTGGCAGCGCTGTCCTTGCTGGGTGTCAATGCCTACCAGGGCGACTTGGCCCGTGCTGAGTCGGTGTTCTGGCTGAAGTACTTTTTGTCCAGCCAATCGGCCATTTTGTGGATGAGCATGCTCTTCTTCATGGCCACGTTGTTTTACTGGATTGGCGTGTTTGCCAAAGGCCGCGCAGAGGGGCTGGAGCTGGTGGCGTCGCGTCTGGTGTGGGCTGCGGTCACGATGGCGCTGACAGGCACCATGGTGCGCTGGTTTGAGAGCTATCTGCTGGGGGCGGATATCGGTCACATCCCGGTGAGCAATCTGTATGAAGTGTTCGTCATGTTTTGCTGGATGACGGCGGTGTTTTACCTGTACTTCGAGGCACAGTACAACACCCGTGCCTTGGGGGCGTTTGTCATGCTGGTGGTGAGTGCGGCCGTGGGCTTTTTGCTCTGGTACACGGTGGAGCGCCAGGCGCAAGAAATTCAGCCTTTGGTGCCGGCCCTCAAAAGCTGGTGGATGAAGCTTCATGTGCCAGCCAATTTCATTGGCTATGGCACGTTTGCTTTGGCCGCCATGGTGGCCTTTGCCTACCTGATCAAACAGCAGGCAACCGAGACCAAGTGGTACCGCATGGCGCCCTTGTGGTTGCTGGGCGTGGTGCTGTGTTTTGAGCCGATTGTGTTCCGCAAGTCTTCTGCGAGCGGCTTGAGTGACTACTGGGCCATGTACTTCGGCATCTCCGCCTTGATCGTGGCGGGCATTTTGTTGGGCCGCCGCGCGATCGCCGCCAAGTTGCCCGAGCTGGAGGTGCTGGACGACGTGATGTACAAGTCCATCGCAGTCGGCTTTGCGTTTTTCACCATTGCTACCGTGCTGGGTGCCTTGTGGGCGGCAGAGGCGTGGGGTGGTTACTGGAGCTGGGACCCCAAGGAAACCTGGGCCCTCATCGTGTGGTTGAACTATGCGGCCTGGTTGCACATGCGCCTGATGAAGGGCCTGCGGGGCACCGTGGCGGCCTGGTGGGCACTGGCGGGCTTGGCGGTGACCACATTTGCCTTCATTGGCGTCAACATGTTCCTGAGCGGATTGCACAGCTACGGAACTTTGTAAGAAAACCCGGTCTCCCACGACCAAACTGGAAACAAGGAAGTCTCTATGCACCTCAAGTCATCCTCCAACGGATTCGAGCACCCGGTTTCCAGCGAAATCACCCCGCAGGTGGTCTACCAAGACCGCCGCCGTTTGCTCAAGCAGATGGCAACCGGGGTGGCGGGTGCCGGCCTGGCTACATGGGCCTCGCGCAAAGCCATGGCCCAGGGCGCGGGCTGGGGCGCCAAGCCCGGCAAGCTAGCTGCCTTGAATACCAAACCTACTGCGGTGGACGGTGCGGTTACTTCCGAAAAAGTGACGCCTTACAAAGACGCCAGCACCTACAACAATTTCTATGAGTTCGGCACGGACAAGGCCGACCCCGCCGTCAACGCCCACACCCTGAAAACGGCGCCGTGGACGGTCGAGATTGAGGGGCTGGTCAAAAAGCCGGGCAAATTCGCCTTGGAAGACTTGCTCAAGCTCAGCCCTCTGGAGGAGCGCATTTACCGTTTGCGCTGCGTAGAGGGTTGGTCCATGGTGATTCCGTGGGTGGGCTATTCGCTGGCAGAGCTGATCAAAAAAGTGGAGCCGTTAGGCAGCGCCAAATATGTCGAGTTTGTGACGCTGGCAGATCCGAAAACTATGCCATTCGTGGGCTCCCGCGTGCTGGACTGGCCCTATGTGGAAGGCCTGCGTCTGGACGAGGCGCAGCACCCGCTGACCTTATTGACTTTCGGCATGTATGGCGAGGTGCTGCCCAACCAGAGCGGTGCGCCGGTGCGCTTGGTCGTTCCGTGGAAGTATGGCTTCAAGAGCGGCAAGAGCATCGTGAAAATCCGCTTCACCGAGAAGCCACCTGCAACCGCGTGGAACAAAGCAGCGGCCAACGAGTACGGTTTCTATTCCAACGTCAATCCGAATGTCGACCACCCCCGCTGGAGCCAGGCGACCGAGCGCCGTATTGGCGAAGACGGGCTGTTTGCCAAAAAGCGCAAAACCCTCATGTTCAACGGCTACGAGGCCCAAGTGGGTCAGTTGTACGCCGGTATGGACCTGAAGAAGTTTTTCTAAACCTGATTGTTTGCAATGAACACGTGGTTGTTACACCGCGCTGCGAAGCCGTGCCTGTTGCTCATCCTCTGTGGCCCCTTGGCGTACCTCGTGTGGGCGGCGTTTGCCGATCAGTTTGGCGCTAACCCCGCAGAAGCGTTGATCCGCTCCACCGGGGACTGGACGCTGCGTTTGCTGTGCCTGACGCTGCTGATGACGCCGCTGCGGGTGCAGACGGGCTGGACCGGGCTGGCGCGCTTCAGGCGCATGGTGGGCGTATCCACCTTTTGCTATGGCATGTTGCATGTGGCGGCCTATAGCTGGCTGGACATGGGGCTGGAGCTGGCGGATATTGCCGCCGACATTCTCAAGCGCCCGTTCATTCTGGTGGGCTTTGCTGCCATGGTGCTGCTGAGCGCGCTGGCCGCTACTTCCTTCAACCGGGCCATCAAAGCGATAGGCGCCAAGCGCTGGCAGGCCCTGCACCGCAGTGTGTATGCGGTGGCGGTGCTTGCCATCCTGCATTTTTTCTGGATGCGCGCCGGCAAAAACAACTTTGCCGAGGTGGCGGTCTACGCCGCCATTCTCAGCCTATTGCTGGGCTGGCGCATTCGCCGGTTTATAGGTAAAAATAGCCGCTAGCGCACGTGAAATATGCGCAAGCAGCTATGTTTTTAGTAGCAATTAAAGCAGCTTTTCGCCACGAATCTGGTCTGCGAAGCTGTCGCGCTGGCGGATCAGGTGGCTTACTGTGCCGTCTACCAATATCTCTGCGGCTTTGGGCCGTGAGTTGTAGTTGCTGGACATGCTCATGCAATACGCACCGGCAGACAGCACGGCCAGTTTGTCGCCCGCTTTCACCTGCAGTGCGCGGTCGTGGCCAATCCAGTCTCCGCTTTCGCACACCGGGCCCACCACGTCGAACACGTCCGAGCCTGCCGTAGCCACCGCCGCTTGCTGCAGAGGGACGATGCTGTGAAAGGCCTGGTACATCGCAGGGCGGGGCAGGTCGTTCATCGCGGCATCCACGATGCAGAAGTTTTTTTGCTCACCGGGCTTCATGTAGAGCACCTCGGTCACACACACGCCCGCGTTGCCCACCAGGGAGCGGCCTGGTTCGATCATCAGCTGGCGCTGGCCGAAGCCACGGGCATCCAGCTTGGCGAGCAGTTTGTGCCACAAGGCATCAGCTGCAGGGGGCGTATCGCCGTTGTAGTTGATGCCCAGTCCGCCGCCGAAGTCGATGTGGTGGATGGGGATGCCCGCTGCCTCGATGGACTCGACCAAGTCCAGCATGCGGTCCATGGCATCCAGGTAGGGTGTTTCTTCGGTGATTTGGGAGCCAATGTGGCAGTCAATGCCCACCACTTGCAGGCCGGGCAGGGCGGCTGCGCGTTGGTATGTCATGAGGGTGCGTTCATGCGCAATCCCGAACTTGTTGCCTTTGAGACCCGTGGAGATGTAAGGGTGGGTTTTGGGGTCCACGTTCGGATTGACACGGATGCTGATGGGCGCGCGCTTGCCCAAGCCTAGTGCGACCTCGTTCAGCACGTCGATTTCTGCCTCGCTCTCCACGTTGAAGCAGCCAATGCCCACTTCCAGTGCGCGGGTCATTTCCGCCCGCGTTTTGCCCACGCCGGAGAAGATGACCTTGTCCGCTTGCGCTCCGGCAGCCAGCACCCGGGCCAGTTCGCCCTCGGACACGATGTCGAAGCCGCAGCCGGCTTGCGCAAACAGTTGCAGGATAGCCAGCGAGGAGTTGGCCTTCATGGCATAGCAGATGCGGGCGTTGCGTCCGGCGAAACCGCGTTGGTAGGCGGCCAGCGCGTCCAGCATGGAGGCCTTGGAGTACACAAAAAGCGGGGTGCCATGGGCAGATGCCAGTGCGTCGAGCGCGCAGCCTTCCACTTGGAGTTGCGCGTTGGCGTAATGGATATGGGGTTGGCCGGGGAGAAGAGGTGCGCTCATGGGGTCGTAGGGGCTGTGTCTTTGACAAGGGGTGGGGAGGACGGGCTGCTGGAAGGCGCTACTTTGGCGGGAACCTTGGGGAGGTAAAGCGGCCCGGTCTGGCCGCAGGCGCCCAGAGACAGCACACACATCAGTGGAATCAGGCCACTGACTAAAATTCGCGATCGATTCAACATAGTGAAATTGTAATGACCGACCCCGAATTCATGAGCCTGGCCGAATCTTTGTTGGGCGCCATCGAGCTGGCGTGTGACAGGATCAATGACGAATCGGATGCCGATATCGACAACCAGCGCGTAGGCGGCATGGTGACACTGACGTTTGCCAACCGGTCTCAAATCATTGTGAATCTGCAGAAACCCCTGCATGAAATCTGGATGGCGGCCAAATCCGGTGGCTACCACTACAAGTGGTCAGGCACCGCGTGGCAAGACACCAAAGGGCAGGGCGAGTTTTTTGCAGCCTTGAGCGCCAATGCCAGCCAGCAAGCCGGCATGGCACTGGTGTTCGCCGCGGCTTAGTTTTTAAAGAGATCGATAATTTTTTTCTTTTCATCTGCAGCCGCTGGCGCGTCTGCAGGTGTTTCTGGTTTTTCGCTCAGTCCGAGATTGCTCACACCGGCTCCGTGGGTGAACTCTTCGTAAAACCACTCGTTGCCGAGTTTGACAACGCCCTCGGGCGCAGAAGGCTCTGCTACCGGGACGCCCTTGAGCGCGGTTTCCATGAAGCTAATCCACACGGGCAGGCTCAGACCGCCGCCGGTTTCCCGGTCGCCCAATTTGCGTGGTGTGTCGTAGCCAATCCAGGTGATGGCGGTCAGGGTGGGTTGGTAGCCTGCAAACCATGCGTCCATCGAGTCGTTGGTCGTACCGGTTTTGCCATATACGTCCGGGCGCTTCAAGGTTGCCTGTGCCCGCGCCGCCGTGCCCGAGCGCGTGACTTCTTGCAGCAAGCTGCTCATCATGAAGGCGTTCCGTTCGTCAATGGCCCGCTCGCTCTCTGCC
Organism: Rhodoferax bucti; assembly: GCF_005876985.1. GTDB lineage: Bacteria > Pseudomonadota > Gammaproteobacteria > Burkholderiales > Burkholderiaceae_C > Allorhodoferax > Allorhodoferax bucti. The sequence goes on along the minus strand of NZ_VAHD01000001.1, from coordinate 29,849 downwards.
AAGTCTGGCGCCTTGGTTTCAATCAGCACTTTCCCACGCTGTTCGCTGACCTTGGAAATCAGCCAAGGATTGATGCGGTAGCCGCCGTTGGCAAATACCGAGTAGGCCGTGGCCATTTGCAGCGGGGTCACGGTGCCGGCGCCGAGGGCCATGGTCAAGTAAGGCGGGTGTTTGTCTGCTTCAAAGCCGAAGCGGGTGATCCAGTCTTGCGCGTACTGGGTGCCGATGGAGTTGAGCACCCGGATAGAAATCATGTTTTTGGACTTGGCCAAGCCGCGCCGCAAGGTCATCGGGCCTTCAAAAGTACCATCGTAATTTTTGGGCTCCCACGGTTGCCCGCCGGTGACGCCCGCGTCAAAAAACAAAGGTGCATCGTTCACCACCGTGGCGGGGGTGAAGCCTTTTTCCAGTGCCGCCGAGTAAATAAAGGGTTTGAAGCTGGAGCCCGGCTGGCGCCAAGCTTGGGTGACGTGATTGAACTTGTTTTTGGCAAAGTCGAATCCACCGACCAGTGCTTTGATGGAGCCGTCGCGGGGGTCTAGCGCGACAAAAGCGGCCTCCACTTCGGGGAGTTGCGTAATTTCCCAAGTGCCTTTGGCGGTTTTCGCGACCCGGATGACAGCGCCTTTGCGCAGTTTGATGTTCGGGGGGGCTTTGTCAGACAGGCCTGATTGGGCGGGTTTGAGGCCGTCTCCGGCAATGTCTACCACCTCGCCGCCTTGGCGCTGGGCTTTGATGTGCTTGCTGTCCGCCTCTAGCACGATGGCGGCCATCACATCACCGTTGTCCGGGTGCTCATCCAGTGCCTCGTCGATAGCGTCTTCCAGGTCTTGGCCTTTTTCCGGCAGATTCAAGAATTTTTCCGGCCCTCGGTAGACTTGGCGGCGTTCAAAATCCATGATGCCGCGGCGCAAAGCCCGGTAGGCGGCAACTTGCTGTTCCGACTTCAAGGTGGTTTGCACACTGAGGCCGCGGGTGTAGGTTTCTTCACCGTACTGGGCAAACATCAACTGGCGGACCATCTCCGCCACATATTCGGCATGGATGGTGTTGGTGCCGGGGCCGGTTTTAATCTTCAGCTCTTCGGCGCGGGCCGTTTCGGCTTCTTGTTCGGTGATAAACCCGTTCTCCAGCATCCGGTCAATGATGTATTGCTGCCGTGCTTTGGCGCGTTTGGGGTTGCTGATGGGGTTGTAGGCCGAGGGCGCCTTGGGCAGGCCGGCCAGCATGGCCGCCTCTGCGATGGATATGTCTTTCAGTGGCTTTCCGAAATACGTTTCTGACGCTGCGGCGAAGCCGTATGCCCGGTTCCCCAGAAAAATCTGATTCATGTAAATCTCAAGAATCTGGTCTTTGCTGAGCAAGTGCTCCAGCTTGAAGGTCAGCAAAATTTCATAAATTTTCCGGGTGAAGGTTTTTTCTGAGGTCAGGTACACATTGCGGGCCACCTGCATAGTGATGGTGGAGGCGCCTTGGCTTTTGACCCGGCCCACGTTGGCCAAGCCCGCCCGAATCACGCCGATATAGTCCACGCCGCCGTGCTGGTAAAAGCGCGCGTCTTCGACCGCCAGAATGGCGTCCGTCATGACCTTGGGAATTTCTTTGATGGGCGTCAAATTGCGCCGCTCTTCGCCAAACTCTCCGATCAGGTCACCTTCTGCCGAGTAAATTCTTAAAGGCAGCTTAGGCCGGTAATCCGATAAATCGCTGATATCGGGCAGGTTGGGAAAAGCCATGGCCAGCGCAATCGCCACGAGCGCCGCTACGGAGATCAGTCCGGCGACTGCAAGCCCTATCAGCCAGAAAAGAGTCACAAGGGCCCAATGTCTTTGGGGACTTTGGGTGGCAGGCTGTTGGCGTGGGGTGTCAGGCATGAATTACTTTTCAGTTAGAGCCCGATTATAAAAATGGATCATTCGGACGATCTTGTTAGGCTCGGGCGTGCAAATCGTAGCGGAATACGGTTGTGTTTCGTCGGCTTTTGGCAACGTAAGAAATTGTCAGAAAGTGAAAAAACCTTTGCCGCTCAATACTCTTGCTGATAGCATTCAAGTGAATTCTTAAGTTTGGCCGGTGCTTTCCCGGCTCGTTTCAGGGGACTAATTTGATCTCATTGGGGTCTCTATTCAGCCGGCAGCCCGCTCCCATGATCGGGTTGGACATCAGCTCGTCCAGTGTCAAACTGGTAGAGCTGGGGCGCGACAAGGCTGGAAATCTCGTCTTGGAGCGCTGTGCCATTGAGCCCCTAGAGCGTGGGTGGATATCGGATGGCAACGTCGAGAAGTTTGACGAAGTCGCGGATGCAGTTCGCCGCCTGGTGAAGAAGAGTGGCTCCAAAACCAAAAACGTCGCCATGGCGCTGCCGCCATCGGCAGTGATCACCAAAAAGATTATTTTGCCCGGCGGTATGTCAGACCAAGAGCTGGAGCAGCAGGTCGAGTCAGAAGCCAACCAGTACATTCCGTTTCCTCTGGATGAAGTGAGTCTGGATTTTTGTGTCGTTGGTCCCAGTGCCGCTTCTGCTGGCGATATTGAGGTGCTGATTGCCGCATCCCGCCGCGAAAAAGTGCAAGATATTCAGGGCTTGGCAGAGGCGGCTGGCCTGACGCCGGTGATTGTCGATGTGGAGTCCTACGCATCCCGCTTGGCCGCAGGCCGTTTGATTGAAAATCTGCCCAGCAAGGGTGCAGGGCTGATCGTGGCACTGTTTGAGATCGGTGCGATGACGACCAGCATGCAAGTGCTGCGCGACGAGGAAGTGTTGTATGACCGGGATCAGGCCTTTGGTGGCGCACAACTGACCCAGCAAATCGTTCGGCAATATGGTTTTTCGCAAGAAGAGGCGGAGACCAAAAAGCGCAATGGCGAATTGCCTGAGGACTACGATTCCACCGTCTTGAAGCCTTTTATCGATACGATGGTGCAAGAGTTGGGGCGCGCGCTGCAGTTCTTCTTTACCAGTACACCGCACAACAAGGTGGACTACATCATGCTGGCGGGGGGCTCTGCGGCATTGCCTGGCTTGACTAATGCGGTTACGCAGCAGTCCACATTCCCCTGCAGTTTGCTGAATCCCTTTGACGGCATGGAAATTGGTGATGGTGTGCGACTCAAGCGCATGACCCGTGAAGCACCCTCTTATCTGACCTCTTGTGGTTTGGCATTGCGGAGGTTTTCGCAATGATTTTGATCAACCTCTTGCCTCACCGCGAGGCAGCGCGTAAGCGACGCAAGGATATTTTCAACATTACCCTCGGTGCGTCGGTGTTGCTTGGGGGGATATTGGCCGGCACGGTTTACTTGTGGTTTGAAGCTGCCATATCGCACCAGCAATCGAACAACCAGGTTTTGGAAGTTGAAATTAAAAAGCTGGAAGGCCAAATTAAAGATATTGCCGGTCTCGAAGCGGAAATCGCTGCTCTGCGCGCGCGTCAGCAAGCGGTGGAGGATTTGCAGTCGGACCGTAATTTGCCCGTGCATTTGCTCACCGAGTTGACGAACCAGCTTCCTGATGGCGTCTATATCAATAAGATGACGCAGCAAGATCAACTAGTGAATCTCACCGGAGTGGCGCAATCCAATGAGCGAGTTTCTGAGTTACTACGTAATCTCGCCGGTAATACACCCTGGTTTTCAAAGCCCGAGTTGATTGAAATTACCGCAGGCACTGCCCCTGTCTCTCCCAAAGAGCAGAAGCGGGTGTACAACTTTACGATCCGGGTAAAGCTAATGCGCGCCAGTGAGGCTGAAAAACAAGCGCAAACCGCCAAAGCGGCGGTCGCTCCCGCAAGCGCGGCCTCCGGAGGCGCGATGTCTCCGGCCAAAACATAGGGCGCACGTTATGGCGACTGGTATCAATAAATCAATAGATTTTGCGGCGTTGCAAGAGCAAATCGCTGCGCAGTTCCGCGACTTGGATCCCAAAGATCCCTCGCTCTGGCCTGCTGCACCCCGTTACGCATTGTTTGTGTTTGCGGCGGTCTTGGTTGTTGTGTTGTTGTGGTTTTTTTGGCTGACGAGCTCACAGGAGGCCTTGCAGGCTGAGCAGGAGAAAGAAGTCAAACTGCGCGAAGACTACAAAACCAAACTCACCAAAGCGGTGAATTTGGATGTTTTGAAGAAACAACGCGAACAAGTGCAGCAGTACGTGACACAACTGGAGAAGCAGTTGCCTAGCAAAGCTGAAATGGATGCGCTTTTGTCCGATATTAACCAAGCTGGCTTGGGGCGCAGTTTGCAATTTGAGTTGTTTCGCCCCGGTCAAATTGCGGTGAAAGAATATTACGCCGAGTTGCCGATTACCCTGCGGATCTCTGGCCGTTACCACGATGTGGGCAGTTTTGCATCTGACATTGCGAATCTGTCACGGATCGTGACATTGAATAATTTGTCTTTAAGTCCTAGAGGAGATGGCAATCTGACTTTGGATGCAACGGCCAAAACCTTCCGCTATCTGGATTCGGATGAAGTGCAAGCGCAGCGCAAAGCGACGGGAGCTAAAAAGTGAAGACTTCTTACAGCTTCGCCTTGCTGGCCTGCGTGACATTGCTGTCGGCGTGTGGTTCAAACACCGAGGATGATCTGCGGCAATGGATAGTTGAGGAACGCAACCAGACCCGACCCAAAGTGGCCCCTATCCCTGCGCCCAAGCAGTTTGTCCCCGAGGCGTACGCCATTACCGCTGCGGTGGAGCCTTTTAGCAACGTGAAATTGACGCAGGCACTCAAGCGGGAGTCGTCACAGGCTGTGACAAACGGTGCGCTGGTCGCACCGGAGTTGGCGCGGCGCAAAGAGCCCTTGGAGGCTTTCCCGCTGGACTCTATGTCTTTGGTGGGGCATTTGACCAAATCAGGCCAGCCGGTTGCTCTGGTTAAGGTGGATAACCTTCTGTACCAAGTCAAGCCTGGTAACTATCTGGGTCAGAACTACGGCAAGGTGACGCAAATCACCGAGACCCAAGTTACCCTGCGCGAAATCGTGCAAGACGCCGTAGGCGAATGGATCGAGCGTTCCGCAACTCTGGAGTTGCAAGAGAGGGCGAAATGACAACTATCACACCGTTTATTGGAATGCGCATGTTAAAAAGTATCGGGCTGGCGCTTTGCCTTCTCGCGGGTCAGTCCGTGTTTGCTCAGACGTCGATCGAGTCGGTGACTGGCTCGGTGCAAGGTGGCACAGAGGTGGTGCGCATCGATTTGTCGCAAGCCATTAACGCATTGCCCACCGGGTTTGCCATTCAGTCACCTGCGCGCATTGCCTTGGATTTTCCTGGGGTTGCCAATGCCATGGGGCGGTCTACGATTGAGATCAACCAAGGCAATTTGAAGTCGGTGAGTGTGGTGCAAGCGGGTGAGCGCACCCGCGTGGTGCTGAATTTGAAGCAAGCAGCCTCGTACAAGGCTGAAATCCAAGGCAAATCGTTGCTGGTGTCTTTGGACGCTGCCCAAGCAGCAAACTCCAAGCCGTCAAACGCATTTGCCGAGGCGACTGCCCGTGTTTCTGCACCCTTGAAGGACATTGATTTCCGTCGCTCTGCCGATGGTTCTGGCCGCGTTGTGGTGACACTGCCCAACAACCAAGTCGGCGTAGATATTCGCCAGCAAGGCCAGGGGCTGCTGGTGGAATTCATGAAGTCAAGTTTGCCTGAGGGGCTACGTCGCAAATTGGATGTGGCGGATTTTGGTACCCCGGTGAAAACCGTCACGACTACCCAATCAGGTGACCGTGTGCGCATGGTGATCGAGCCCCAAGGCCAGTGGGAGCACAGCGCTTACCAAAGCGACGAGCAGTTCGTCGTAGAAATCAAAGAAGTGAAAGTAGATCCCAAAAAGCTGACGCAAGGCGCGGGCTACAACGGACAAAAACTGTCGTTGAATTTCCAGAATATTGAAGTCCGTTCCCTGTTGCAGGTGATTGCAGATTTCACCAATTTCAACATCGTGACTTCCGACTCAGTGTCAGGCTCAGTCACCCTGCGTCTGCAGGATGTGCCCTGGGATCAGGCCTTGGACATTATTTTGCAGGCCAAGGGTTTGGGTATGCGCAAGACCGGCAATGTGCTGTGGGTTGCGCCCAAAGACGAAATCGCGGCAAAGGAAAAACTGGATTTGGAAACCGTAGTTGCCGTGCAGAGTTTGGAGCCACTGCGAACACAAGCTTTCCAGATCAACTACGGAAAAGCGTCTGATATTGCAGCGGGCCTGATTGCTGCAAGCTCCGGGGCGGGGCAAGGCGTTACCGCCAGCCGTATATTGAGCTCCCGTGGCAGTGTGATTTTTGAAAACCGCACGAACCAATTGTTTGTGACAGATATTCCCAGCAAGCTGGAGCAGGTGCAGCAGTTGATTGCCAAGATTGACATTGCCGTGCGCCAGGTGCTGATCGAAGCACGCATCGTCGAGGCGTCAGACAGTTTCGGTAAATCACTGGGCGTTAAGTTGGGTGGTGGTGGTACTGCCGCTGCCAGTGGTGACCGGCCCGGTTTGGCCTTGGGGTCCAGTTATGTGGTCGGGTCTGCGGCGACGACGTCTGGCAACTTCGTGAATCTTCCCTCCACCGGTGCCTTGGGGTCCAGCACCCCCGGCCAGTTTGCGGTGTCGATTTTTGGAGCGGGTGCTGACCGTTTCTTGAATCTGGAAATTTCCGCCTTGGAGGCCGAGGGCAAGGGCAAGGTGGTGTCCAGCCCACGCGTGGTGACGGCCGACCAAATCAAAGCGTTGATTGAGCAGGGCACGGAATTGCCTTATCAAGTCGCGTCGTCCAGTGGCGCCACATCCATTGCGTTCCGTAAAGCAAACTTGAAGCTGGAGGTGTTGCCTCAGATCACGCCCGAGGGCAACATTATTCTGACCTTGGATGTCACTAAAGACACCGTGGGCCAGTCAACGCCAGCCGGCTTCGCAATCGATACCAAGCATGTACAAACGCAGGTGTTGGTAGAGAATGGCGGCACCGTGGTGATCGGTGGCATCTTCACTGAAAGCTCTACGGACAGCGAAACCAAGGTGCCTTTCTTTGGTGATTTGCCTGGGTTGGGTGTGCTGTTCCGCAGCCGGGCCAAAGAAATCACCAAGCGCGAGATGCTGGTGTTTATTACCCCCAAGGTCATCGCCGACAAGGTGGTTGGCCGGTAAATTCGCCGGATTTCTGATGGACTGCAATTGAGTATCAGCCTAGTAGGTCTTCCCGGCTCCGGGAAGACGACGGTGGGGCGCCAGCTGGCTCGCCGTTTACGTCTCCCTTTTGTGGACTCTGACCACGCGATTGAAACCCGGATCGGCTGCTCGATCCGCGAGTTTTTTGATCGCGAGGGGGAGGCGCGTTTCCGTGACATGGAGGAGGTGGTGCTGGACACCCTCTCCCTCGACCCGCATTGCGTGTTGTCGACAGGCGGTGGTGCGGTATTACGCCCGAACAACCGAGCGAATTTGCATTCGCGGGGGCAGGTCGTGTACTTGAAGTCCACGCCGGAGGAGTTGTTCCGGCGACTCCGCCATGATGTGAGTCGCCCCTTGCTGCAGGTGGCGGACCCTTTGAGCCGGATGCGCGAATTGTTTGCCGTGCGAGACCCTCTGTACCGGGAAACAGCGCACTTTGTGCTGGAGACCGGCCGCCCCTCGGTGGCGACCTTGGTCAACATGATCGTCATGCAGTTGGAGTTGGCGGGCGCTGTGCCTGCGCAAAACTAACCCGTTACAGCACAGCACGTTGGGGGCGGCACGCTGCGAGGCCCTAAACTCGGGGGCTATGAGTACACAGGCACACCAAACCGTTCACATCTCGTTGGAAGATCGCAGCTATTCAATTCTTGTCGGCGATGCATTGTTTGACTCCGCTGCGACCTATGCTGGTTTGCCTAAAGGCTCCACGGCGCTGGTGGTGAGCAACACCACCGTCGCCCCGATGTACGCGCAGCGCTTGCAAGCGGCATTGCGCGGTCACTACCGTGCCGTGCTTTCTCTGGAGTTGCCGGATGGTGAGTCCTTCAAGCACTGGCAGACGCTGAATCTTATTTTTGATGCACTCCTTGCCAACCACTGCGACCGCAAGACAGTGTTATTCGCCTTGGGCGGCGGCGTGGTCGGCGACATGACGGGCTTTGCCGCTGCGAGCTACATGCGGGGCGTGCCATTTGTGCAAGTTCCTACCACCTTGCTGGCGCAAGTGGACTCCTCGGTGGGTGGCAAAACCGGCATCAACCACCCCTTGGGTAAAAACATGGTAGGTGCGTTTTACCAACCCCAATTGGTGGTGTGTGATTTGGGTGTCTTGAAGTCCTTGCCTGCGCGCGAGGTTAGTGCCGGCTTGGCTGAGGTGATCAAGTACGGCCCCATCGCGGACATGGAGTTTTTGAGCTGGATCGAGTCCAACATCCAGCGCTTGGTCGCCTTGGATACCGACGCGTTGGCCCATGCAGTCAAGCGCAGTTGCGAGTTGAAGGCGTGGGTGGTGGGGCAGGACGAGCGAGAGTCCGGTCTGCGTGCCATTTTGAATTTTGGTCATACCTTTGGCCATGCCATTGAGGCCGGGCTGGGCTACGGCGAGTGGTTGCACGGGGAGGCTGTGGGCTGCGGCATGGTGATGGCCGCTGAGCTGTCCCGACGCCTGGGCTTGGTGGACGAGGCATTCGTAAACCGCCTGAAGCGCCTGATTGTGGCAGCGGGCTTGCCGGTGAAAGGTCCCACGCTGGATGCCGGTGACAACCCAGGGCGCTATTTGGAGTTGATGCGTCTGGACAAAAAGTCGGACGCCGGAGAAATCCGTTTCGTGTTGATCGATGGCCCTGGTCGTGCCGTGGTGCGGGCGGCGCCGGATGCGGTGGTGCGTGAAGTCATTGACGCATGCTGCAGTTGATTGCTATTAAATTCATAGCTGCTGGCGCATATCCCGTCTGCGCTAGCAACACTTTTTATGCATGAACTCCAACCCTATGCCTGCCAGCCCGGGCACAGCCGCGGTCGCCGCTACCCGGAGCCGGAGGCGCCGACCCGCACGCCGTTTCAGCGGGACCGGGACCGCATTGTCCACTCCACCGCCTTCCGGCGCTTGGTCTACAAAACGCAGGTGTTCATCAACCACGAAGGCGACCTGTTTCGCACCCGGTTGACGCACTCGCTGGAGGTTGCGCAACTGGGGCGCTCGATGGCGCGCACCCTGGGGTTGAATGAAGATGTGGTCGAGACCATTGCTCTTGCGCACGACTTGGGCCACACGCCCTTCGGCCATGCCGGGCAGGACGCCTTGCATGAGTGCATGACCGACCACGGTGGTTTTGAGCACAACCTGCAGAGCCTGCGGGTGGTGGACCACTTGGAGGCACGTTACCCGGCCTTTGATGGCTTGAACCTGTGCTTTGAGTCCCGCGAGGGCATTCTCAAACACTGTTCCAAAACCAATGCCGCCTTGCTGGAGCAAGCTGAGTCTGGCTACGCGGGCGCCTCTGGCGGCGTGGCGCGCCGGTTTTTGGAAGGGGGGCAACCCAGCCTGGAGGCACAGTTGTGCAATCTGGCAGACGAAATTGCCTACAACTGCCACGATATTGATGACGGCGTGCGCTCCGGCTTGTTGGGTTGGGAGCAGATGCTGTCCGTGCCCTTGTTTGCCGACTACGCCCGCCGCGCCCAGCAGGCGCACCCCGCGCTGGCGCAGCCCCACCAGCAACGCCGCTGGCTCTACGAAACCATACGCCTGATGCTGAGCGACATGGTGTACGACGTGATGCGCGCCAGCGCAGCGCAAATTGCAGTGCAAGCGCCCGCAAGTCTGGAGGACATCCGGCGCGCACCGCCTCTCATGGTCTTCAGTGCGGACATGCGAGCCCGCTCGCGCGAGCTCAAACACTTTCTGTTTCACCAGTTGTACCGCCATCCGCAGGTGATGGACACCATGGACCGGGCCAAGCAGGTGGTTCGCGACCTGTTTGCCATCTATGTGGCGGACCCAGTCGAAATGGGGCAGGACGACGTCGAGTCCGACGCCACACCACTCCATCGCCGCGTGAGCGACCATATTGCCGGCATGACGGACCGCTTTGCCCTGCGCGAGCATGAGCGTTTGACCGGAGCGAGGCTGTTCCATGTCTGACACTTCCAAAACTTCCCGACTATTTGCGGGCGAGACAGAAGGTGCTGTGCTTGCGCGGACCCGCCGCTGGCTGGAGCGCGCGGTGATCGGTTTGAATCTGTGCCCGTTTGCCAAATCGGTGCATGTGAAGCAACAGATTCACTACGCGGTGAGCGCTGCGACCGAGCCTGCCGATGTGCTGGAGGTCTTGCAGGAGGAGCTGCAAGCTTTGGCAAGTGCTGACCCCCAGGCGCGCGACACCACGTTGCTGGTGCTGCCGGTGGCCTTTCTGGAGTTCGTGGACTTCAACGATTTTTTGTACGCCGCCGACAAGTGCCTGCGCAAACTCAAACTCAGCGGCGAGCTGCAGATTGCCAGCTTTCACCCGCTATTTGAATTTGCAGATGCAGAGCCCGAGGCCATCAGCAACTACACCAATCGCGCGCCCTATCCCATCCTGCACCTGCTGCGGGAGGCGAGCATCGACAGGGCGGTAGAGGCTTTCCCCGAAGCAGAAGCCATTTTTGAGAAAAACATCGAAACCCTGGAGCGACTGGGCTTGGAGGGCTGGAGTGCGCTGGACGTAGGCCCGCCCGCGCGCCATCCGACATGAGTACACACGCATGAAATCCCCAAGCAAACCCCACAGCAAGCCTGCAAAAGGTGCCACGCCGCCCGCCGCCGATGCGAATGCCTTGGCACCCGAAATCCGCCCCGGCCAATCGGTGGAGCTGCTCAAAGAGCTGCATATCCTGACCCGGGACGGCAAGCTCAACCAGGACTCCCGCCGCAAGCTCAAGCAGGTGTATCACCTGTACCAGTTCATTGAGAAGTTGATGAACGAGCTGCCGGTGCGCGAGGGCAAGGCGTTCACGCTGGCCGACCACGGTGCGGGTAAGTCGTATCTGGGTTTCATCCTGTACGACCTGTACTTCAAGCACCTGCCCCAGAGCCAGTTGTACGGCATCGAGACCCGGGCGGAGTTGGTGGACAAGTCATTGGCACTGGCCCACAAGCTGCACTTCGAGCGCATGCATTTCCTGAATGTGAGTGTGGCCGAGTCCACCAGCCTGCAGGAATTGCCGGACACCTTTGATGTGGTGACCGCGTTGCACGCCTGCGATACCGCCACGGACGACGCCATTGCCTTCGGTTTGGAGAAAAAGGTGCGTGCCTTTGTGCTGGTGCCATGCTGCCAGGCAGAATTGGCCCGGCACTTGAACCAGAACAAGGCGCTGAACTTGACGCGCACCCCTTTGGCCGAACTCTGGCGCCACCCCCTACACACCCGGGAAATCGGCAGCCAGCTCACCAATGTGCTGCGTTGCTTGTACTTGGAGGCGCATGGCTACCAGGTGACCGTGACCGAGCTGGTGGGCTGGGAGCACAGCATGAAGAATGAGCTGATTCTGGCTCGTTACACCGGCCAGAAGAAACGTGCGGCCGCCCAGCGCCTGCGTGCCTTGTTGACCGAGTTCGGCCTGCAGGCCTTGCTTGACACACGGTTTACATTGCCCGCAGACAATAGCGTTGACAACGAAACCCCTGCCTGACACGTTAGGTCGGGATAGCAAAGCGCTTCGCGCATCCGGAGAATGACATGCAACAAACAATGAAATGGGCCGCTGTGGCCGTGGTTTTGACTGCCTTGGGCGCTTGCGCGAGCAGCAGCCCCGATGTGATCCAGCGTGGTGACGCCCAGCGCATGGCCCAGGTGCAGGACGGGGTGATCCTGTCGGTGCGCAATGTGGTGGTGGACGGTAACCAGTCCGGCGTAGGTGCCGCCGTGGGCGGCGTGGTGGGCGCCATCGGCGGGTACGGAGGCAGTGGCGTGCAGCGCGAAGCCCAGGTGCTAGGGGTGCTAGCCGGCGTGGCTGGTGCGGCCGCAGGTAACGCGCTGGAGCGGTTTGCTACCAAAGAAGAGGCCGTGGAAATTCTGGTGCAACTCAAAGGTGGCGACCGTCGGGCCATCGTGCAGGCCAAGGGCGGAGAGCAACTGGCCGCGGGCGACGAAGTCATCATCGTCACCACCGGTGGCAAGGTGCGTGTGACCAAAGCACCAAAATAATTGACGTGCATCAAAGTCCCGGGGCGGGGCTGATTTCACAATCGGGGTTCATGTGGGCGCATAGGCGCCCACTTTGCATAAGGGGCCTGCCATGGCTGTTGAACTCTACAAAGATGCCCATCACTGCTGTGTGATGTTCACCGACCTGGTGTCGGACGAAACCGAGGCCGTGCAAGCCAACCAGTTTTTGATCGTGGACCACGGCGAGGGGGTGATTCTCGACCCCGGTGGCAACATGACCTACAACGAGTTGAACCTGACCATGCGCAAGTACATTGCGCCCCAGCACCTCGATTACATCCTGGCCTCGCACGCCGACCCCGACATCATTGCCTCGCTGGACCGCTGGATGACCTCCACCCAGGCCAAGCTGCTCATTTCCAAGCTCTGGGCCCGGTTTGCGCCCCATTTTTGCAAGATCGGCAAAACGGAAGACCGCATCATCCCCATTCCGGACGAGGGCGGAAAATTGCGTTTCGGCAAAACGGATTTGTGGCTCCTGCCTGCCCACTTTCTCCATGCCGAGGGCAATTTCCAGTTTTACGACCCGGTGAGCAAGATCCTGTTCTCTGGGGATTTGGGCGTGTCCATGCTCAGTGGCCAGGAGGCGCGCCAGCCCATCACCAGCCTCACCCCCATGCCCCATGGCATGGAAGCGTTTCACCGCCGCTACATGGTGAGCAACAAAATTCTCAAGCTCTGGGTGCGTATGGTGCGGGGGCTGGAGATTTCCATGATCGTGCCCCAGCACGGTGCGCCGCTGCAGGGTGCTGCCATCGGGCAGCTGCTGGATTGGCTGGACAACCTCTCCTGCGGCATCGACCTGATGGGCACGCCGCAATACCAGCTGCCGCAAATCGATTTGTAAGGAGCGTGCCGGACTGCGGCCGTTGTCATCCGCTACCATCGCGCCCCATGGCACGACTTCCGCGATTGGCAATAGCAGGGCATTTGCACCACGTGTTGCAGCGGGGAGGGCATGGGCAGCCGATTTGTCGGGATGCCGAGGATTACCAGGCCTTGTTGGAGGCGTTGCTGACAGCCTCCCGGCAGCACAAGGTGGCCGTCCATGGCTATGTGTTGTTGGCAGACCATTTCCACCTGCTGCTCACACCCGAGACCGATACCGCATTGCCACTGATGATGCAGGCCTTGGGCCGGCAGTACGTGCGGCACTTCAACCAGCGCTATGACCGCCGCGGCACCTTGTGGGAAGGGCGCTTCAAATCCACCGTGCTGCAAGACACCCATTGGTTGGCTGCGGCCACCTTTCTGGACTCTCACCCCCTGCGCACCCACGGTGGACCGCTTGCGCCGGAGTATCCGTGGTCCAGCCACGGCCACTACACGGGGGCCAAGGCCGATCGACTGATCACGCCCCATCCCGCATATTGGGCATTGGGCAATACGCCCTTTGCGCGCGAAGCCGCGTACCAAGCCGCAGTGCAGGAGGGCTTGAATCCGGCCCAAAACGGGGAGTTGACCGACGCCGTGACCCACGGCTGGGCATTGGGGAGTGCCGAGTTTGTGGCCGAGTTGCAAAAAAACACGCCACGTCGTTTGGCGCGCAAGGCTGCAGGACGCCCAATTTCTACCGAAAAAAAGAAATAAATATAGCGCTAGCGCTCGTGGATATTGCGCAAATTGCTATCAATTTAATGTGTCCCTTATATTAAATTGAATCAAAATCTGGTTTTTAAATTGGTGTCTGACCCCGTTTAATTTTGCTTGGCACTTTTGTTGCATTGCAGTATTCTTCACGTCCACTGTAATTTTCAGGAGTGCGCCATGACCACGGCAGCCGAAATCCAACACATCAAAGACCACGGTTTGTATTCCAACGCCAATGAGCACGATGCCTGCGGCGTCGGTTTTGTGGCGCACATTCGCGGCGAAAAGAGCCACGACATCGTCAAAAACGCACTCAAGATCCTCGAAAACCTCGACCACCGGGGTGCGGTGGGTGCAGACCCCCTGATGGGTGACGGCGCCGGCATCCTGATTCAGTTGCCCGATGCGTTGTACCGCGAAGAAATGGCCAAGCAAGGCGTGGCCTTGCCCCCACAGGGTGAGTACGGCGTCGGCATGATCTTCCTGCCCAAGGAACACGCTTCCCGCCTCGCTTGCGAGCAGGAGATGGAGCGCGCCATCAAGGCCGAAGGCCAGGTGCTTTTGGGCTGGCGCGATGTGCCAGTGAACCGCGACATGCCCATGTCGCCCACCGTGCGCGAGAAGGAGCCTATCCTGCGCCAGGTGTTCATCGGCCGTGGCAATGACGTGATCGTGCAGGACGCGCTGGAGCGCAAGCTGTACGTGATCCGCAAGACCGCCAGCGCCAACATCCAGGCGCTGGGCCTGAAGCACTCCAAAGAGTATTACGTGCCCAGCATGTCCAGCCGCACCGTGGTCTACAAGGGCCTGTTGCTGGCCGACCAGGTGGGTGTGTACTTCAAGGACCTGGAAGACGCACGCTGCGTGTCGGCTCTGGGCTTGGTGCACCAGCGCTTCTCCACCAACACCTTCCCTGAATGGCCGTTGGCTCACCCCTACCGCTATGTGGCGCACAACGGTGAAATCAACACTGTCAAAGGCAACTACAACTGGATGAAGGCCCGCGAAGGCGTGATGTCGTCCCCCGTGCTGGCCGCCGACCTGCAAAAGCTTTACCCCATCAGCTTTGCGGACCAGTCCGACACCGCCACCTTCGACAACTGCCTTGAGCTGTTGACCATGGCCGGCTACCCCATCAGCCAGGCCGTGATGATGATGATTCCCGAACCCTGGGAACAGCACACCACCATGGACGAGCGCCGCAAGGCCTTCTACGAATACCACGCCGCCATGATGGAACCCTGGGACGGCCCGGCCTCCATCGTGTTCACCGATGGCCGCCAGATTGGCGCCACCCTGGACCGCAACGGCCTGCGTCCTTCCCGCTACTGCATCACCGATGACGACCTGGTGATCATGGGTTCTGAGTCCGGCGTGCTGCCTGTGCCCGAGAACAAGATCGTGCGCAAATGGCGCCTGCAGCCCGGCAAGATGTTCCTGATCGATCTGGAACAAGGCCGCATGATTGACGACGAGGAGCTCAAAGCCAGCCTCGCCAACAGCAAGCCTTACAAGCAGTGGATCGAGAACCTGCGCATCAAGCTGGACGACGTGTCCTTCGACGAGCGCCGCATCGACAAGGCCTTGTCCGATGTGGTGGCCGGTGTGGAGCCCAAGCGTGTCACCGACCAGGTGAGCCTGCTGGACCGCCAGCAAGCCTTTGGCTTCACCCAGGAAGACCTGAAGTTCTTGATTGCCCCCATGGCTACTGCCGGCGAAGAAGCCATCGGCTCCATGGGCAACGACAGCCCCTTGGCGGTGCTGTCCGACAAAAACAAGCCGCTGTACAGCTACTTCAAGCAGTTGTTTGCGCAGGTGACCAACCCGCCGATCGACCCGATCCGCGAAGCGATCGTGATGTCTTTGGTGTCCTTCATCGGTCCCAAGCCCAACCTGCTGGACATCAACCAGGTCAACCCGCCCATGCGCCTCGAGGTGAGCCAGCCGATTCTGGACTTCGCCGACATGGCCAAGGTCCGCGATATCGAGCAGCACACCCAAGGCAAGTTCCGCAGCGCGACGCTGGACATCACCTACCCCCTGGCCTGGGGCCATGAGGGCGTGGAAGCCAAGTTGGCATCCTTGTGCGCAGAAGCTGTGGACGCGATCAAGGGTGGCAAAAACATCCTGATCATCAGCGACCGCAGCATCAGCGCCACCCAGGTGGCCATTCCTGCGCTGCTGGCCTTGTCCGCGATTCACCAGCATCTGGTGCGCGAAGGTCTGCGCACCACCGCCGGTTTGGTGGTGGAAACCGGCACCGCCCGCGAAGTGCACCACTTCGCCGTGCTGGCCGGCTACGGTGCCGAAGCCGTGCACCCCTACCTCGCCATGGAAACCCTGGAAAGCATCCACAAGGACCTGCCGGGTGACCTGAGCGCTGAAAAAGCCATCTACAACTACATCAAGGCGATCGGCAAGGGCCTGTCCAAGATCATGTCCAAGATGGGCGTGTCGACCTACATGTCCTACTGCGGTGCCCAGTTGTTCGAAGCCATCGGCCTCAACACTGAAACCATCGACAAGTACTTCACCCGCACCCCCAGCAAGGTGGAAGGTATCGGCGTGTTCGAGATCGCCGAAGAAGCCATCCGCATGCACAAGCTGGCGTTTGGCGACAGCCCCGTGCTGGCCAATGCGCTGGATGCCGGCGGTGAATACGCCTGGCGTACCCGTGGTGAAGAGCACATGTGGACCCCGGATGCGATTGCCAAGCTGCAGCATTCCACCCGTGCCAACAACTGGAACACCTACAAAGAGTACGCCCAGATCATCAACGACCAAAGCAAGCGCCACTTGACGCTGCGCGGCCTGTTTGAGTTCAAGGTAGACCCCACCAAGGCGATTCCGCTGGAAGAAGTCGAGCCTGCCAAAGAAATCGTCAAGCGTTTCGCCACCGGCGCCATGTCTTTGGGCTCCATCTCCACCGAAGCGCACGCCACGCTGGCTGTGGCGATGAACCGCATTGGCGGCAAGAGCAACACCGGTGAGGGCGGTGAAGACGCTGCGCGTTACCGCAATGAACTCAAAGGCATCCCGATCAAGCAAGGCGACAGCCTCAAGAGCGTGATCGGTGCCGAGAACGTGGAAGTCGACCTGCCCTTGCAGGCCGGCGACTCTCTGCGCAGCCGCATCAAGCAAGTGGCGTCTGGCCGCTTCGGTGTAACCGCCGAGTACCTGTCCAGCGCAGACCAAATCCAGATCAAGATGGCCCAAGGCGCCAAGCCCGGTGAGGGCGGCCAGCTGCCCGGCGGCAAAGTGTCTGACTACATCGGCAAGCTGCGTCACTCCGTACCCGGCGTGGGTCTGATTTCGCCCCCTCCGCACCACGACATCTACTCCATCGAGGACCTGGCCCAGCTGATCCACGACCTGAAGAACGTGGCTCCACACTCCGGCATTAGCGTCAAGCTGGTGTCTGAAATCGGCGTGGGCACCATCGCTGCCGGCGTTGCCAAGTGCAAGGCGGACCACGTGGTGATCGCCGGGCACGACGGTGGTACCGGTGCATCTCCTTGGTCCTCCATCAAGCACGCAGGTTCCCCATGGGAAATCGGCTTGGCCGAAACCCAGCAGACCCTGGTGCTGAACCGCTTGCGCAGCCGTATCCGCGTGCAGGCTGACGGTCAGATGAAGACCGGCCGCGACGTCGCCATCGGTGCCCTGTTGGGTGCGGATGAGTTCGGCTTTGCTACCGCCCCCCTGGTGGTGGAAGGCTGCATCATGATGCGCAAGTGCCACCTGAACACCTGCCCCGTGGGCGTGGCGACCCAAGACCCTGTGCTGCGCGCCAAATTCTCAGGCAAGCCTGAGCACGTGGTGAACTACTTCTTCTTCATCGCTGAAGAAGTGCGCCAGATCATGGCCCAGCTGGGTATCCGCAAGTTTGACGACATGATCGGTCGTTCCGACCTGCTCGACACCCGCAAGAGCATCGAGCACTGGAAAGCCCAAGGCCTGGATTTCGCCCGTTTGTTTGCCCAGCCGCAAGTGCCTGCCGACGTGCCACGCTTCCAGACCCTTACCCAAGACCACGGTCTGGAAAAGGCGCTGGACAACGTGCTCATCGCGAAGAGCCGTGCGGCCATCGACAAGGGTGAAAAAGTGCAGTTCATGGAGCGTGCCCGCAACGTGAACCGTTCGGTGGGTGCCATGCTCTCCGGCGCTGTCACCAAGGTACACCCAGAAGGTTTGCCGGATGACACCATCCGCATCCAGCTGGAAGGCACAGGCGGCCAGTCTTTCGGCGCCTTCCTGGCCAAGGGCATCACGCTGTACCTGATTGGTGATGCCAACGACTACACCGGCAAGGGCCTCTCCGGCGGCCGCGTGGTGGTGCGTCCGAGCATCGATTTCCGTGGTGAAGCCATCCGCAACACCATCGTGGGTAACACCGTGATGTACGGCGCGACCACCGGCGAAGCCTTCTTGAGCGGCGTGGCCGGCGAGCGCTTTGCGGTTCGTTTGTCTGGCGCCACTGCGGTGGTGGAAGGCACTGGCGACCACGGTTGCGAATACATGACTGGTGGCACCGTGGCGGTGCTGGGCAAGACCGGCCGCAACTTTGCAGCGGGCATGAGCGGCGGTATTGCCTACGTCTACGACGAAGACGGTCAGTTTGCCAAGCGTTGCAACACCGCGATGGTGAGCCTGGAGAAGGTGTTGACTGCCGCTGAGCAGGAAGCCACTTTGGACAAGGGTATCTGGCACCGTGGTGAATCCGATGAGGCCCAGCTCAAGAAGCTGCTGGAAGACCACAACCGCTGGACTGGCAGCAAGCGCGCCCGCGAGCTGCTGGACAACTGGGATGTCTCCCGCGCCAAGTTCGTGAAGGTATTCCCCAACGAGTACAAGCGTGCTCTGGGTGAGATTCATGCACGTAAATCGGCTGTAGCGCCCGCCAAATCTGCGCCAGCAGCTACTAAAAAAGAAGCAGCGGCTGCCAAGTAAGGCCCGTCTGATCTAACGCACAAGGACGTACATCATGGGAAAAGTCACTGGCTTCATGGAGTTTGAGCGCATCGAAGAGGGCTACAAGCCTGTTACCGAGCGCTTGAAGAACTACAAAGAGTTCGTTATCGGTCTGGACGACGCGCAGGCCAACAAGCAGGCTGCGCGCTGCATGGACTGCGGCACGCCGTTCTGCAACAACGGCTGCCCGGTCAACAACATCATTCCGGACTTCAACGACCTCGTCTTCCGCAAGGACTGGAAGGCCGCGATCGACACGCTGCACAGCACCAACAACTTCCCCGAGTTCACCGGCCGCATCTGCCCCGCACCTTGCGAGGCAGCCTGCACCCTGAACGTCAACGAAGAAGCGGTGGGCATCAAGTCGATTGAGCACGCCATCATCGACCGCGCCTGGGCCGAAGGGTGGGTCACCCCCCAGCCCGCCAAGGTCAAGACCGGCAAGAAGGTTGCCGTGGTGGGCTCCGGCCCCGCTGGCATGGCGGCGGCCCAGCAATTGGCGCGCGTCGGCCACGACGTCACCTTGTTCGAAAAGAACGACCGCATCGGTGGCCTGCTGCGCTACGGTATTCCCGACTTCAAGATGGAAAAGTCCCACATCGACCGCCGCGCTGAGCAGCTGGCCGCCGAAGGTGTGACCATCCGCACTGGCGTGCTGGTAGGTGACATGCCCAAGGGCTCCAAGGTCACCAACTGGGCCAAGGAAACCATTTCTCCCGAGCAGCTCAAGAAAGATTTCGACGCGGTGCTGCTGACCGGCGGTTCCGAGCAGTCCCGCGACCTGCCAGTGCCCGGCCGCGATCTGGACGGTATCCACTTCGCCATGGAGTTCCTGCCCCAGCAGAACAAGGTGAACGCTGGCGACAAGCTGAAGAACCAGTTGCGCGCAGATGGCAAGCACGTCATCGTTATTGGCGGTGGCGATACCGGCTCTGACTGTGTGGGTACCTCCAACCGCCACGGCGCGGTCAGCGTGACCCAGTTTGAGGTGATGCCCCAGCCTCCAGCTGAAGAAAACCGTCCGCTCACCTGGCCTTATTGGCCGCTGAAGCTGCGCACCAGCTCCAGCCATGAAGAAGGTTGTGAGCGCGTGTTCGCCATTTCCACCAAGGAATTCATTGGCGAAAAAGGCAAGGTCACGGGTCTCAAGACCGTGCAAGTCGAGTTCAAGGATGGCAAGTTGGTGGATGTGCCCGGTACGGAGAAAGTGCTGAAGGCCGATCTCGTGCTGCTGGCCATGGGCTTTGTGAACCCGGTCGCAACCGTGTTGGAGTCTTTTGGCATCGACAAAGACGCCCGTGGCAACGCCAAGGCGACGACTGACTTCACAGGCGGCTACGCCACCAACGTGCCCAAGGTGTTTGCGGCTGGCGATATCCGCCGCGGCCAATCCTTGGTGGTGTGGGCGATCCGCGAAGGCCGTCAAGCAGCGCGCGCAGTCGACGAGTTCTTGATGGGCTTTACCGAACTGCCACGCTGATAAGGGTTTTCCCCTTTATCATTCCAAGGCCGGGCACATCCCGGCCTTCTTGCTTTTATGGCCTCCACTCCTTCCTCTGCTCTGGTTGAACTGAAAAACGTGTCGTTCGGATACGGCGAGCGCCGCATTCTGGATGGCGTGTCGTTGACCGTGCCACGCGGCAAAGTCACCGCCTTAATGGGCGCATCCGGCGGTGGAAAAACCACGGTGCTGCGCCTGATCGGTGGCCAAAACCGGGTGCAGGCCGGCCAGGTTCTGCTGCACGGCCCGAGTGCGGGCGATGTGCCCCAGGACGTGTCTCGCATGGGCGCCGCAGAGCTCTACGCAGCCCGCCGTCGCATGGGTATGTTGTTCCAGTTCGGGGCTTTGTTCACCGATTTGAGCGTGTTTGACAACGTGGCCTTTCCCCTGCGGGAGCACACCGGTTTGTCGGAAGCGCTGATCCGGGACATCGTGCTCATGAAACTCAACGCCGTGGGCTTGCGGGGTGCGCGGGATTTGATGCCCTCCGAAGTCTCCGGTGGCATGGCGCGCCGCGTGGCCTTGGCGCGTGCGATTGCGCTGGACCCCGAGTTGGTGATGTACGACGAGCCGTTTGCCGGCCTGGATCCGATTTCCCTTGGAACCGCAGCGCGGCTCATCCGCCAACTCAATGACGCCATGGGGCTGACCAGCATCGTGGTGTCGCATGACCTGGAAGAAACCTTCCATATCGCCGACCAGGTGATTGTGTTGGCCAACGGCAAGATCGCAGCGCAAGGAACGCCGCAAGAGGTGCGCGACAGCACCGACCCGCTGGTGCACCAGTTTGTGAATGCCTTGCCGGAAGGCCCGGTGCGCTTTCACTATCCGGCCGTGCCGGTGGATGCGGATTTTTCTGCGGAGGCTGCGCGATGAGGTTTTTGCATCCTGCCGAGCTGGGGTTCGCCGTGCGCAGCAAGCTCGCAGACTTGGGGGCCGGCGCCCGTTTGCTGGGGCGTCTGGTGTGGTCTTTGGGCGCCGTGTTGCGCCGTCCTGCGTTGCTGCGTGACCAGATCCATTTCATGGGCAACTATTCGCTGGCCATCATTGCGGTGTCTGGTGTGTTTGTCGGCTTTGTGATGGGCTTGCAGTATTACTACGGTTTGCAGCGCTTCGGCGCGGCGGACTCTGTGGGCATGCTGATCAGCCTGAGCCTGGTGCGGGAGTTCGGGCCGGTGCTGACAGCGCTTTTGTTCGCAGGGCGTGCGGGTACTTCCTTGACCGCAGAAATCGGCCTCATGAAGGCCGGTGAACAACTCAGCGCCATGGAGATGATGGCGGTGGACCCTGTGTCGCGCATCCTGGCGCCGCGCTTCTGGGGTGCGGTGATCGCCATGCCCATCTTGGCAGCGGTGTTCAGCGCCGTGGGCGTGTTGGGCGGTTGGGTGGTCAGCGTGCCCATGATCGGTATCGACTCCGGTGCCTTCTGGAGCCAGATGCAGAGTGGGGTGGATGCGTGGGTGGATGTGGGTAACGGTGTCATCAAGAGCGTGGTCTTTGGTTTTGCGGTGAGCTTTATTGCGCTGCTGCAGGGGTTTGAGGCGCAGCCCACGCCCGAGGGCGTGGCCCGTGCCACGACCCGCACCGTGGTGGTGGCATCGCTTACCGTGCTGGCCTTGGACTTTGTCCTCACGGCCATGATGTTCAGTATTTAGGGGAAGAAGAATGCAACGTTCCAAAAACGATGTGTGGGTCGGGTTGTTTGTGTTGCTGGGCGCAGCGGCGTTGGTGTTTTTGGCCCTGCAATCGGCCAATCTGTTGACCTTCAGCGTGGACAAGGGCTACCCGGTGAGTGCCAAATTCGACAACATCGGCGGCCTCAAGCCCAAGGCGGCGGTCAAGAGTGCCGGTGTGGTGGTGGGCCGGGTGGAGTCCATCGGCTTCGATGACAAGAGCTTTCAGGCCAAGGTGCAGCTGTCCATGGACAAGCGCTTCGTGTTTCCCAAAGACAGTTCGCTCAAAATTTTGACCAGCGGTTTGTTGGGCGAGCAGTACATCGGTATTGAAGCCGGTGCCGACTCGGCCAATTTGGCGGCTGGCGATGTGATCAGCACCACCCAAAGCGCGGTGGTGCTCGAGAACCTGATCAGCCAGTTCCTCTACAGCAAGGCTGCAGACGGCCCTTCTGACAAGTCTGAGAAATGATGCGTCTCCCTATGCGTTGGCTGGTTTTGCTGGCATTGGCTGCTACTTTGCAAGGGTGTGCGACGGTGTCGAACCCTGATCCGCGCGATCCGTTGGAGTCCATGAATCGTACCGTTTTTGGGTTCAACGATGCGGTGGACCGTGCGGTATTGAAACCGGTGGCCACGGCCTACAAACAAACCTTGCCCTCGTGGGCGCGTACCGGAATCAACAATTTTTTCGCCAATCTCGACGACATGTGGTCGGTGGTCAACCATGCCTTGGCTCTGAGGGGTCAGGCCTTTGGTGACAGCGTGGGGCGTGTGATGGTGAACACCACTATCGGTCTGGGCGGCTTGGTTGATGTGGCCAGTGACTTGAGTATCGACAAGCACCCCGCCACCTTCAACACCACCTTGGGCCGCTGGGGAGTAGGGGCCGGGCCTTATGTGGTGCTGCCACTGCTCGGGCCGTACACCTTGCGTGAAGTGGCGGCATTTCCCGTAGACCGCCAAGGCAATCTGGTGAATCAAGTGGCGGATGAAGGTACCCGCACCGGGCTCACCGTGGTGGATGTGGTGGATACCCGCTCCACGTTTTTGGATTCTGAGGGCGTGATCAATGGCGCTGCGCTGGACCGGTATTCTTTTATACGTGACAGCTATCTGCAACGCCAGCGCAATCAGGTCTATGACGGCAATCCGCCGGACGAGGAGCCCCTAGAGCCGTAAGGTTGTGGCCTGCGGATGCAGACTTGCCGCACGGTGTGCATAATTTGCACTCGTTTGATGGGAATAACAATGTTTAGTAAACGCGGGTTTTTGGGATGTGCCGGTTCGCTGCTGTTGGCGGCGGGTGTTGTATTTGCTCCTATGGCACATGCCGAGGATGAGGCTCCTGATGGGCTCATCAAGCGCCTGTCGGTGGATGTGCTGGACACCATCAAAGCGGACAAGAGCTACCGCTCTGGGGACCTTGCCAAAGTGGTTGCACTGGTGGACACCCGCATCATGCCCAACGTGAACTTCCAGCGCATGACCGCGTCTGCCGTGGGCCCGGGCTGGCGCCAAGCGACGCCTGAGCAGCAAAAGCGCTTGCAGGACGAATTCAAGATTCTGCTGGTGCGCACCTATGCAGGTGCTTTGGCCCAGGTGAGCGACCAAACGATTGCCATGAAGCCCCTGCGCGCCGCGCCTGAGGATAAAGAAGTCATCGTTCGTACCGAAATCAAAGGCAAGGGTGACCCGATCCAGTTGGACTACCGCCTGGAAAAAACACCGGGCGTGGGTGCCGGTTGGAAGATTTACAACCTGAACGTGCTGGGCGTGTGGCTGGTGGAAACCTACCGCAGCCAGTTCGCCCAGCAGATCAATGCCAAGGGCGTCGATGGTTTGATTGACGCTTTGGCGGAACAAAACAAGGCCAACGCCAAGAAAGGCTGATGTGCTGAACCTGCCCACCACCATGACCCACGAAGTGGCTCCGGCCTGTCTGTCCGAACTGCGTGCGGGCTTGCAACATGAAGCGGCCACGGTGGTGGTGGATGGTGAGCGCTTGCAGCGTTTTGATTCTTCGGCACTGGCTGTGTTGCTGGAGCTGCGACGCGAATGCGCCAAGGCCGGCAAAATGTTTGCGGTACAAAAACTCCCCGCCCGGCTGCGTGACCTGGCCGCCTTGTACGGGATTGACGCTCTCCTCAAGCCCGCCTGAGGGCGGCAGCGTAAAATCGCGGGTTCTTTATGCCCGCCATCTCCTTCCAATCCATCTCCAAGACGTATCCCTCGCCCAAGGGGCCGAAAGGCACGACCTTCAAGGCCGTCGACAACGTCAGTCTTAACATTGAAGAGGGCGAATTTTTCGGTCTCCTCGGCCCGAATGGAGCGGGTAAAACCACCCTGATCAGCATGTTGGCGGGCTTGTCTCGCCCCAGCAGCGGCTCGGTGCATGTGCTGGGCAGCGATGTGGAAGCCGATTACGCCGACGCCCGCCGCAAGCTGGGCGTGGTGCCGCAGGAGCTGGTGTTCGATCCATTTTTCAATGTGCGCGAAATGTTGCGCATCCAGTCCGGTTACTTTGGCCTGACGAATAACGACGCTTGGGTCGATGAGTTGCTCGAAGGTCTGGGGCTGGCCGACAAAGCCAACGCCAATATGCGTCAACTCTCAGGCGGCATGAAGCGTCGCGTGCTGGTGGCGCAGGCCTTGGTGCACAAACCGCCCGTCATCGTGCTGGACGAGCCCACCGCCGGCGTGGATGTGGAGCTGCGCCAGACCTTGTGGCAGTTTGTGGCCAACCTCAATAAGCAAGGCAGCACCGTGTTGCTGACCACCCATTACCTGGAAGAGGCCGAAGCCTTGTGCGGGCGCATTGCCATGCTTAAGACCGGCCGTATTGTGGCGCTGGACAAAACCAGCGATTTGCTCAAGGCCGCCAGCAGCAACGTGCTGCGCTTCAAAACGGCGGACACATTGCCTGCGGATTTGGCTGCGCGTGCGCGCATTACCGGTCGTATCGTCCAACTGCCGGCCAACAACGCGCTGGAAATCGAAAACTACCTCGCTGCCGTGCGCGAAGCCGGGGTGACGGTGGAAGACATCGAAATTCGCAAAGCCGATCTGGAGGATGTGTTCCTCGACGTGATGAACCAGCAAGGAGCACAGGCATGAACGGCTGGCAAACCCTGCTCTACAAAGAGACCCTGCGCTTCTGGAAGGTGGCGGCCCAAACCATTGCCGGGCCGGTGCTTACCGCCATGCTGTACCTGCTGATCTTCGGTCACGCGCTGGAAAGCCATGTGAAGGTGTACGACCAAGTCAGCTATACCGCCTTTTTGGTACCTGGCTTGGCCATGATGAGCTTGTTGCAAAACGCATTTGCCAACAGCTCGTCCTCGCTCATCATGAGCAAGGTCATGGGCAACTTGGTGTTCCTGCTGCTGACACCGCTGTCGTATTTCAACTGGTTTGTGGCTTATGTGGGTGCCGCCGTGATTCGCGGCTTGGTGGTGGCGCTCGGTGTGTTTGTGGTGGCCGCATTTTTTGCGCCCATGAGCTATGCGGCGCCTCTGTGGATTCTGGTGTTCGCGGTGCTGGGCGCTACCTTGATGGGCGCACTGGGCCTGATTGCAGGCCTGTGGGCGGAGAAGTTCGACCAGCTCGCCGCCTTCCAGAACTTCGTGGTCATGCCCATGACGTTCTTGAGCGGAGTGTTTTATTCCATTCATTCCTTGCCGGTGTTCTGGCAGGGTGTGAGCCACTTCAACCCGTTTTTCTACATGATCGACGGCTTCCGCTTCGGCTTCTTCGGCATCAGCGACGTGTCCCCGTGGATGAGCGTTTCTGTGGTCGGCGGAGCCACAGTGGTGGTGAGCCTGATTGCCCTTCAATTGCTGCGCAGCGGCTACAAAATCCGCAGCTGAGATTCCTATGACCGCAGACCAACTCCAAGCCATCATCACCGCCGGCCTCGCCTGCGACCATTGCGCGCTCGAAGGCGATGGCCGCCACTGGTACGCCACTATCGTGTCGCCTGAATTCGAAGGCAAGCGCCTCGTGCAGCGTCAGCGCTTGGTGTACGCCACCTTGGGCAACCGCATGCAAACCGATGAGGTGCATGCCTTGTCCATGAAAACTTTCTCGCCCGCTGAATGGGCAGCCCAGTCCGCCTGAGGCGCACGCAACCCCGAGAGCCCGCCATGAGCGCAGACATGATCACCCTGGCCCTGTCCAAAGGCCGCATTTTTGAAGAAACCGTGCCGCTGCTCAAAGCCGCGGGCATTGAGGTGCTGGACGATCCCGAAAAGTCCCGCAAGCTGATTCTGGAAACCAACCAGCCCAACGTGCGCGTGCTGGTGGTGCGTGCCACTGACGTGCCCACGTACGTGGAATACGGCGGTGCTGATTTGGGTATCACCGGTAAAGATACGCTCTTGGAGCATGGCAGCCAAGGCTTGTACCAGCCGCTGGACTTGCAAATTGCCAAGTGCCGCATCAGCGTGGCCGTGCGTGCCGACTTTGACTATGCATCCGCCGTCAAGCAGGGCTCCCGCCTGAAAGTGGCAACGAAATACGTGGCCATTGCCCGTGACTTCTTTGCCAGCAAGGGCGTGCACGTGGATCTGATCAAGCTCTACGGCAGCATGGAGCTTGCACCCTTGGTCGGCCTGGCCGATGCGATTGTGGATCTGGTCTCCACCGGCAACACGCTCAAGGCCAACCACCTTGTCGAAGTGGAGCGCATCATGGACATCAGTTCCCGCCTGGTGGTGAACCAAGCTGCTCTCAAGCTCAAACAAGAACCTATCCGCAAGATCATCGACGCCTTTGCCGGCGCCGTAGGCCAATAACTCCGGAAATCCGTTTGCTATGACTTTTGTAGCTGCTCCCGCACGTCTATCCACCGCTAGCGGCACTTTTGAGGCTGAATTCAAGGCTCGCCTGCATTGGTCTGCGGACACCGACGCCGCTATTGAGCAGCGTGTGGCCGACATCCTGGCTGACGTGCAGCAGCGTGGTGATGCCGCCGTGCTGGAGTACACCGCCCGTTTCGATGGCCTGAGCGCTACGGACATGAGGGCGCTGGAGCTGACCCAAGCTGAGCTCAAGGCTGCGTTCGACAGCATTCCCGCAGACCAGCGCGTTGCGCTGGAGGCCGCCGCCAAGCGCGTGCGCAGCTACCACGAAGCACAAAAGAAG
Source organism: Rhodoferax bucti (assembly GCF_005876985.1). Classification (GTDB taxonomy): domain Bacteria; phylum Pseudomonadota; class Gammaproteobacteria; order Burkholderiales; family Burkholderiaceae_C; genus Allorhodoferax; species Allorhodoferax bucti. Next base: position 2,818 of record NZ_VAHD01000001.1, on the reverse strand, counting down.
GCTTCCGGTGAGAGCTGGACCTATCGCGACGAAGACGGCACGCTCTTGGGCCAAAAGGTCACGCCGTTGGACCGCGTGGGCATCTATGTGCCCGGCGGTAAGGCGGCTTATCCCAGCAGCGTGTTGATGAACGCCATCCCTGCCCACGTCGCAGGGGTTGGCGAAATCATCATGGTGGTACCTACGCCGAAGGGCGAGAAGAATGCGCTGGTGCTGGCCGCCGCCTACGTGGCCGGCGTGACCCGCGCCTTCACCATCGGTGGCGCACAAGCCGTGGCTGCTTTGGCTTATGGCACTGCCACCATCCCTGCGGTGCACAAAATCACCGGCCCCGGCAACGCCTATGTGGCCGCTGCCAAGCGCCGCGTGTTCGGCACCGTGGGCATCGATATGATTGCCGGCCCTAGCGAGATTCTGGTCTTGGCCGACGGCACCACTCCGCCGGACTGGGTGGCGATGGATTTGTTCAGCCAAGCCGAGCACGACGAGCTGGCGCAAAGCATCTTGCTGTGCCCGGACGCGGCCTACATCGAGCAAGTGCAACAGAGCATCAACCGCCTGCTGAATGAGATGCCGCGTGCCGAGATCATTGCCAAAAGCCTCACCGGCCGTGGCGCACTGATCCAGACCCGCAGCATGGAAGAGGCCTGCGACATCAGCAACCGCATTGCGCCGGAGCACTTGGAAGTCTCCAGCAACGACCCGCACCGCTGGGAGCCATTGCTCAAGCACGCCGGCGCCATCTTCCTGGGCGCTTATACGTCTGAGAGCTTGGGCGACTACTGCGCCGGACCCAACCACGTGCTGCCCACCAGTGGCACTGCACGTTTCAGCAGCCCGCTGGGCGTGTATGACTTTCAGAAGCGCAGCAGCCTCATCGAGGTGAGCGAGCAGGGCGCCCAAGGCCTGGGCCAGATCGCCTCGGTACTGGCCCATGGCGAGGGCCTGCAAGCCCATGCACGTGCGGCGGAAATGCGATTGAAGTAAGAATGGGCGCATCAGGACGACCAATCCCCATGCGCACCACACCTACCTCCAACATCTTCTCTACCCTGCGGTACTCGGCTGCTCTGCTCGCCCTGTGCCTCGTCGTTGCTTCGACTGCCCAAGCCATGACGATCCGCGAAATGCGGACGCTGGAAAAGACGGAAAAGCAAGGCAGCACCTACACCGATTACTACCTGGTCGGCGTCATGGAAGGCGCGCTGGAGGCGCACAGCCAAGCGGTGCGTGCCGGTGCCAGCGCCAGCATCTGCCTCAACGGCCGCCGCCTGGAGCCCAGCATGGCCAAGAACCTGTACACCACCGAACTCAAACGCAATGCCGATCTCTACGAGGCCGACATGCCGGTGCAGCTGGTGGTGGTGAATGCGCTGGGGACGGTTTATCCCTGCTTGTGATGGGCGGGGTGTGCTGGTTGCACTAGCACTTTGTCTTGCGCAATGATGTTACGAAAGCTCTCGCTGATTGCAGCCCAGTCCACCACGTCCACCCGTATGCTCAGATCGGAAGCGTCTAAGGCGTGACGCAGGTTTGCCAAGGTTTCGAGAGATAGGGGTTGCTCTTGAACGACGACCAAGTCCAAATCCGAATAAAGCTTGGCAGTTCGCCGCGCACGGGAGCCGAACGCCCAGATTTCGGTATGAGGCAATTCCTGGCACAAGACGCGCTGCACTTCTTGCCAATCCGAGGCGGATAGCTGTATCGGAGGCTCCAGCAGCATAGACATAGTCAGGCGCTTCGGCGTTGCAGGTTAGTTAGCAGCACTTTGGCTTCGTCCAGAAACTGAGGCGCAACACCGAACACCGCCTCTGCCTTGGCCGCATCGTAGGTATGGCTGCTGTCAGTGCGCGCTTGCCGGTAAGTCTTCCACGCATTCCAGTCTGACTTCAAAAGCCCGCGCTCATTGCCGAGGCGAATCAGGCTTTGAAACGTTGCCAAGTCCAACTCTGCGGGGCTGGCTTCGGTCGCTTCCAAGTAGCGCTTGAGCATTTTCCAGCTCAATTCGTAGGTGAACTCAAAGCACTGGATGACTGAATTGCGCAGCTGCTCACGCAAGCCCGGATCTGCCAGCGCGGCGGGCGAGTGGGCATACGCCAAGCTTTTTTCGAGTTGAGCGATGGCGTTTGCAAGCGGTTGGAAATCGAGGGTCACGGAGAGCTCCTGAGCGGAAGACCAAGTTTAACGAGATGAACTCGATAGGTATCTCGGAGGCCCTGCCGGCTTCGAATGGGCCGACATGGGGGGCAGTTGGTCAAGGTGAATGCACTGGGCATGGTTTATCCACTGTTGGTGAGTCCGTTAGTTGATTTTTTTGCTATCTATTCGATAGCTCCTTACGCATATTTTTTTGAGGGCTGGGGCCAATAATGTCAAAAAAATTAGAGGGAGTGTGCGGTGACTTTCTTTCAACACAGGCCCGGACACTGCCGCTTTTAATCAGTGGGGAATAGGCAGCCTGGCTTTCACATGGGTTAACGTGAGCAGCCGAGTCAGATATTTCGACAAAATGCGCTGGCCTCGGTCTTGTGGAAGTCCACGGCGCCTGGGGCGTGCCCGCAAAGCCTGCTCACGCATGAGACGTTCAATCCGATGCAGGCCACAGTTGTGACCCAAGGCCAGGACGTCATGCCACACACGTCGTGCTCCATAGGTCCTGTCGCTGCCAAGGAAGCTTTGACGCACCAGCGTGCCCATGACCTCATCGGTTTGGCTGCGTAGGCTCTTGGGTCTGCTCAACCATGCGTAAAAGCCGCTGCGTGAGACACCGAGCGTCTCGCATATCAAACCCACTGGCCAAGCCACTCGGTGCTTCGCT